>NZ_CP025263.1:2137500-4537500 GCF_002843605.1 Pseudomonas sp. S09G 359
TGTAACGGGGCTCAAACCATACACCGAAGCTACGGGTATCACGTAAGTGATGCGGTAGAGGAGCGTTCTGTAAGCCTGTGAAGGTGAGTTGAGAAGCTTGCTGGAGGTATCAGAAGTGCGAATGCTGACATGAGTAACGACAATGGGTGTGAAAAACACCCACGCCGAAAGACCAAGGTTTCCTGCGCAACGTTAATCGACGCAGGGTTAGTCGGTCCCTAAGGCGAGGCTGAAAAGCGTAGTCGATGGAAAACAGGTTAATATTCCTGTACTTCTGGTTATTGCGATGGAGGGACGGAGAAGGCTAGGCCAGCTTGGCGTTGGTTGTCCAAGTTTAAGGTGGTAGGCTGGAATCTTAGGTAAATCCGGGATTCTAAGGCCGAGAGCTGATGACGAGTTAACTTTTAGTTAACGAAGTGGTTGATGCCATGCTTCCAAGAAAAGCTTCTAAGCTTCAGGTAACCAGGAACCGTACCCCAAACCGACACAGGTGGTTGGGTAGAGAATACCAAGGCGCTTGAGAGAACTCGGGTGAAGGAACTAGGCAAAATGGCACCGTAACTTCGGGAGAAGGTGCGCCGGTGAGGGTGAAGGACTTGCTCCGTAAGCTCATGCCGGTCGAAGATACCAGGCCGCTGCGACTGTTTATTAAAAACACAGCACTCTGCAAACACGAAAGTGGACGTATAGGGTGTGACGCCTGCCCGGTGCCGGAAGGTTAATTGATGGGGTTAGCTAACGCGAAGCTCTTGATCGAAGCCCCGGTAAACGGCGGCCGTAACTATAACGGTCCTAAGGTAGCGAAATTCCTTGTCGGGTAAGTTCCGACCTGCACGAATGGCGTAACGATGGCGGCGCTGTCTCCACCCGAGACTCAGTGAAATTGAAATCGCTGTGAAGATGCAGTGTATCCGCGGCTAGACGGAAAGACCCCGTGAACCTTTACTATAGCTTTGCACTGGACTTTGAATTTGCTTGTGTAGGATAGGTGGGAGGCTTTGAAGCGTGGACGCCAGTCTGCGTGGAGCCAACCTTGAAATACCACCCTGGCAACTTTGAGGTTCTAACTCAGGTCCGTTATCCGGATCGAGGACAGTGTATGGTGGGTAGTTTGACTGGGGCGGTCTCCTCCTAAAGAGTAACGGAGGAGTACGAAGGTGCGCTCAGACCGGTCGGAAATCGGTCGTAGAGTATAAAGGCAAAAGCGCGCTTGACTGCGAGACAGACACGTCGAGCAGGTACGAAAGTAGGTCTTAGTGATCCGGTGGTTCTGTATGGAAGGGCCATCGCTCAACGGATAAAAGGTACTCCGGGGATAACAGGCTGATACCGCCCAAGAGTTCATATCGACGGCGGTGTTTGGCACCTCGATGTCGGCTCATCACATCCTGGGGCTGAAGCCGGTCCCAAGGGTATGGCTGTTCGCCATTTAAAGTGGTACGCGAGCTGGGTTTAGAACGTCGTGAGACAGTTCGGTCCCTATCTGCCGTGGACGTTTGAGATTTGAGAGGGGCTGCTCCTAGTACGAGAGGACCGGAGTGGACGAACCTCTGGTGTTCCGGTTGTCACGCCAGTGGCATTGCCGGGTAGCTATGTTCGGAATAGATAACCGCTGAAAGCATCTAAGCGGGAAACTAGCCTCAAGATGAGATCTCACTGGAACCTTGAGTTCCCTGAAGGGCCGTCGAAGACTACGACGTTGATAGGTTGGGTGTGTAAGCGCTGTGAGGCGTTGAGCTAACCAATACTAATTGCCCGTGAGGCTTGACCATATAACACCCAAGCAATTTGCTTCTCCTGATTTGGAAACAAAGAGGAGCATCAGATTGCGGTGTGTGAAGACGAAATGAACCGAAAGTTCGATCTCGCAAAAACACCGAAAGCTGTCACATACCCAATTTGCTGAAGCGAAGCCATCTGGCTACGACTCAGTACCCGAATTTCTTGACGACCATAGAGCATTGGAACCACCTGATCCCATCCCGAACTCAGTAGTGAAACGATGCATCGCCGATGGTAGTGTGGGGTTTCCCCATGTGAGAGTAGGTCATCGTCAAGATTAAATTCCAGAACCCCTGTTTGCTAACGCAAACAGGGGTTCTGTTTTTGGGTGGTCGTGTAGGAATCGAGCTTGCTCGCGATGGACGTTAACGATAACGCCTACTTCCTGATACGCCGCGAAAGTCCAATACAGCCCCTTCTCCCCTCAACCGTCCCTACGTTCTATATCCACAGCCTGCAGGCCTTTCTGAAGCCGAAAGCCGTTCTTTCCTGAAAAAAACACCACCATCAGCCTGCCGTTGGGGGAAATCGATGCAAAGTGTTTCTGCATTTTTGGTATGGTGCAGCACATTTTCACAAGGATTGATCTTTATCCGCAGGACGCGGCGTCGACCTTCTTCAACGAGATGCTGTAGAAATGCCTGAACCGATACCGATCAAGGATCACGAAAAAGAAAACCGCCTGGTCAACAAGCGCCTGCTCGCCTGCGCGCTGCTGGTGATTGGCATCACTTGTGCCCTGGTAGGGCGTATGTATTTCCTGCAGGTGGTGCAGTACGACTACCACTCCACGATTTCCGAAAACAACCGGGTCCACGTCCTGCCCATCACGCCGACGCGCGGGTTGATCTATGACCGCAACGGCGTGGTGCTGGCCGACAATCGCCCCAGCTACAACCTGACCATCACCCGCGAGCGCACCACCGACCTCAAGGGCGAGTTGGACGCCATCGTCAATCTGCTGCACCTGCCGGCCGAAGACCGCGCCGTGTTCGACAAGGCGTTGAAACAGGCGCGCCACCCCTTCGTCCCGGTGACGCTGTTTTACGAGCTGACTGAAGAGCAGATCGCGGTGCTGGCCGTGAATGAGTTCCGCTTGCCCGGGGTAGACGTAGAACCGCAGTTCGTCCGCCACTACCCGCTGGGCGCGCACTTCGCACATTCCATCGGCTATGTCGGACGGATCAACGAGAAAGAATCCAAGGCCCTCGACTCGGTGGAGTACCGCGGCACGCAGTCCATCGGTAAAACCGGGATCGAGCGTTTCTACGAGTCCGAGTTACACGGCCATGTCGGCTACGAAGAGGTCGAGACCAACGCCCAAGGCCGCGTGCTGCGTGTGCTCAAACACACTGACCCGATCCCTGGCAAAAACATCGTCCTGAGCCTCGACGTCCACCTTCAGGAAGCGGCGGAAGAAGCCCTGGGTGATCGCCGTGGTTCGGTGGTGGCCCTCGACCCGCAAACCGGCGAAGTGCTGGCCATGGTCAGCAAGCCGAGTTTTGACCCGAACCTGTTCGTCACGGGTATCAGCTTCAAGGAATACGCCGCGCTGCATGACTCCATCGACCGGCCGTTGTTCAACCGTGTCCTCAGGGGGCTCTACGCGCCGGGCTCGACCATCAAGCCGGAAGTGGCGATCGCTGGCCTCGACAGTGGTGTGGTCACCGCGCAAACCCGCGTGTTCGACCCCGGTTACTACCAACTCCCCGATTTTGACCACAAATACCGTAACTGGAACCACAGCGGTGATGGCTGGGTGGACATGGACGCGGCGATCATGCGCTCCAACGACACCTACTTTTACGACCTAGCGCACAAGCTCGGCATCGACCGCCTGCATGACTACCTGGCGGAGTTCGGCCTGGGCCAGAAAGTCTCCGTGGACATGTTCGAGGAGTCGGCCGGCCTGATGCCCTCCCAGGCCTGGAAGCGCGCAACGCGCCGCCAGCCCTGGTTCCCGGGTGAAACTGTGATCCTCGGCATTGGCCAGGGCTACATGCAAGTCACCCCGTTGCAATTGGCCCAGGCGACGGCGTTGATCGCCAACAAGGGCGTGTGGAACCGTCCGCACCTGGCCAAGACTATCAATGGCGTAGCGCCGGTAGACGAGAACCCGATGCCCAACGTAGTCCTCAAGGACCAGCGTGACTGGGAGCAGGTCAACCACGGTATGCAACTGGTGATGCACGACCCGCGCGGTATCGCCCGGGCTGCGGCGCAAGGCGCGCAATACCGCATTGCCGGCAAGAGCGGGACCGCGCAAGTGGTGGCGATCAAGCAGGGCGAGCGCTATGACCGTAACAAGACCCTTGAGCGCCATCGCGACAACGCCTTGTTTGTCGGCTTCGCCCCGGCGGAACATCCGAAAATCGTGATTTCGGTGATGATCGAAAACGGTGAGGCTGGCGGTCGCGTGGCGGGCCCGGTGGTGCGGCAGATCATGGACGCCTGGTTGCTCGATCAAGAAGGCCACCTGAAGCCGCAATATGCGACGCCGGCCAAGGCGCCGGGTGACCCACGCGTCTGAGTCACGCCTTCCACTCGTCCCACTGCTCCAGGCCTGCATAGGCAAGCCAGGGCACATCGTGGGACGTCCAGATGTGCGAGGTGGGCAACACGCCCGGGTCATCATCCAGCGTCGCCACCCGCACGATCACATGGGGCTGGTGCGCCCGTTCGGCTATCAGATGGGAGCCACAGCGCGAGCAGAAATGCCTGAGTTTGCCTGGCGACGATTCGAAGGACGACAGCAGCGCCTCGCCCTCGGTCCAGCGGAAATGCTCGCGCATCACCCCGGCGGTGGCCACAAACGCGGCGGCATGCACCTTGCGGCAGCTGTTGCAGTGGCAGTGGCTGATGGGCATGTCGAAGCGGTCGACCTGGTACTGCACGGCCTTGCAAAAACAACTTCCATGGAGCGTTGGGCTCATTACGTGCAACCTCTGAGGGGAGGGCGACAATCTACCTTCCACAGTCAGGCTTCGCATCACGATCATACAAGTGATTGCCCTTATTCCTGCATTGGTCTAAATTGCGAAGCGTTCTCATTAGCGCGCAATATCATTATGCCTTTGTCTGCTATGCCTCGTCCTCTCCACGAACCTGTTGGCCAGCTCTACGGTGCCCATCACCGCTGGTTGGTGAGCTGGCTGCGTGCGCGCCTGGGTTGCTCCCAGCAGGCTGCAGACCTGGCTCAAGACACCTTTATCCGTTTGCTGCTGGCTGAACGCAATCAGCCTCTGGCGGCTGACTTGAAGGAACCCCGGCACTTTCTGGTGACCATTGCCAAGCGCGTGATGATCGACAGCTTCCGTCGTAAAGCCCTTGATAACGCTTATCTTCAGGCCTTGGCCGAACAACCACAGGGCTATGCCATCTCGCCGGAAGAGCGGTTGTTGATCATCGAAACCTTGCAGCGTCTTGACGCCATGCTGGATGGCCTGGGGCGCAAAGCCAAACGCGCCTTCTTGCTGTCCCAGTTGCAGGGGATGCCTTACAAGGACATTGCCGAACAGCTACAAGTGTCAGTGAGTTCGGTGACCAAATACATCGCCAAGGCCACCGAGCATTGCCTCATTTTTGCCCTGGAACATTGACGATGGCCACTGATCGGCAACGCCAGGCCCTTCGCGCGGCGGCGCAATGGGTCGCGCGTTTGGCCGCCGAGCCCGGTGACCCTGAGTTGCATGCGGCGTGGTCAACCTGGCGTGACGACAGCGCGCTGAACCAATGGGCCTGGCAGCGCGTGGAAATTCTCCAGGGCCAACTCCAGTGCCTGCCCGGTGCGCTGGCTGTGAATGTGATGGGCGTCGCCGCCGATGATGCTCTGCGGCTGGGTCGCCGTGCCTTGCTCAAGGGCGTGATGATTGGGGCCGGTGTGAGCGCCATCGGGTGGTCCGGTTATCGACAGGCGCCGCAATGGATGGCGGACCAACGCACCACCACAGGCGAGCGTCACAGCCTGCGCCTGGACGATGGCACCCAACTGTCCCTCAACACTGCCAGTGCCGTGGACATCCGCTACACCGCCGAGCAACGCCTGTTGATCCTGCATGCCGGCGAAATCCTGGTCGACACCGCCTCCGACCCCCGGCCGTTTCGGGTGCGCAGCGCCCAGGGTGAAATGCGCGCGCTGGGCACGCGCTTTGACGTGCGCCAGTTCGACAGCTTCACGAGCATGAGCGTGTTGCAACACGCGGTGGCGGTGCGCCTGGGCGTCGAGCCTGCAGAAACCGTGGTCACCGCCGGCCACAGCGTCACCTTTGATAGCCAGCGCATGCTGACCCTCAACACCAACGAGGCAGGTGCCGGCGCCTGGGCGCAAGGACGCCTGATCGTCGATAACTGGCGGTTGGACCGCCTCGTGGCCGAGTTGGGGCGTTACCGTCCGGGTTATCTGGGATGCGCCACCGACATCGCTCATCTCACGGTATCGGGCGCTTATTCGCTGGATGACATCGACCTTGCCCTCAATGCGCTGACTCATGCGCTGCCGGTGCGCGTCATTTCAAGTACGCGCTACTGGACCACACTGGCCGCGCTCGCCTGATATTGAAAATAATTATCAAACGCCGTTGTCGATTTGCCCCACCTCGTTCGACTCCTCCTGCAAACCCCCTTTATTCGTTTCGAGTCATCAGGAGTCAACATGCGCGCAGGGTCTATTTCAGTCGCCAATCAACCCCTTTGGTCATTTCGCAAAAAGCCCTTGCAGGTCGCGTTGTTTGGCGTGTCGCTGATGGTGCAGTACGCGCTGCTGGCGCCGTTGTTTGCGGCGGGGTCAAGCGTTATGGCGGCGAGCCAGCCGCCGACTTTTGCGATCGCTGCCGGCCCGTTAGGTGCGGTGTTGAGCCGATTCGCCAGCGATGCAGGCGTGGTGTTGTCCTTCGATTCCGGCCTGACAGCGGGCAAGCAAAGCGCCGGCCTGCAGGGTGCCTACAGCGTTGAGCAAGGGTTTGCCCAACTGTTGGTGGGCAGCAATCTGGCCCTGGCCGCGAATAACGATGGCAGTTACAGCCTGGTGCCTCAGGCCGGTGGCGGGGCCTTGAGCCTTGGGGTCACCAGCATCAATGCCGAAGGGCTGGGCCTTACCACCGAAAACAGCGGTTCCTACACCACGGGTGCGACCAGTACCGCGACCAAGTTACCGTTGTCGCTGCGTGAAACACCGCAGTCGGTGAGTGTGGTCACCCGCCAGCTGATGGATGACCAGCACCTGTCTACGCTCAACGAGGTGCTGAGCTTCACGCCCGGCATCAGCAGCAACCATCGGGACAGTGAGCGTTATTCCTTCTACTCCCGTGGCTTTGAGATCCAGAACTTCCAGTACGATGGTATTCCGTCCCAGGTCGCCAACGAATCACAGCAGTACACCGGCGCAATTTCCGACATGGCGATTTACGACCGCGTCGAGGTGGTGCGCGGCGCCACCGGGTTGATGAGTGGTGCGGGCACGCCGTCCGCCACCATCAACCTGGTGCGCAAGCGCCCGACCAAAGACTTCCAGGCCTACATTTCGGCAGAAGCGGGTGCATGGGACCGCTACCGCTCCGAAGTCGATGTGTCTGGCCCGCTGACCGACACCGGCAATGTGCGCGGCCGCTTTGTCGCGGCGTACCAAAAGCAGAATTCCTTCATCGACTGGTACAAGCAAGACAAGCGCGTGATGTATGGCGCGCTGGACATCGACCTGAATGACAGCACCACCCTGCGCACCAGCCTGGATTACCAGAACAACAATGCCGATGGCACCAGCTACGGGCATATTCCGTTGTTCTACAACAATGGCCGTCAGACCGACTTTTCCCGCTCATTCAATCCGGCTTCGCGCTCCAGCTACATGGACAACACCAGCTACACCTTCACCACCCTGCTGGAGCATCGACTGGAGAATGACTGGAGCCTCAAGACGGCCTACAGCCATCAGTATTCCTACCGCAAGGGGCAGGGCGCTTCCGCCAGTGGCAGCTACCCGGACCCGCTCACCGGCCAGGGCGCCAAGGCGTTCATCTACCGCCTGGACAGTTACCAGACCCAGGACACGCTGGACGTTTACGCCAATGGCCCGTTCCAGCTGGCTGGCCGCGAGCATGAGTTGGTGGTCGGCGCCAGCTCCTCGCGCACGCATCTGAATTATCCGAACTACAGCAGCACCCTGGCCGACCAGGACAATGATTATGGCGACGTGGACAATATCTTCACGTGGGACGGCCGCCAGTATGGGCGCCGCGCCTACAAGGAGGTCGGCGGCACAGTGACCACCCTGCAACAGACCGGTGTGTATGGCGCGCTGCGTCTGAAACCGATCGACCCGCTGACGCTGATTCTCGGCACCCGTGTCAGTTGGTGGAAGCAACTCGATGAGGTGACCACTGAAGACCCCCACGCGAAAGCGACCGACGAAACCAAGAAAAGCGCAGTCGTGACGCCTTACGCGGGAATCATCTACGACCTCAACGACACCTACTCGGTCTACGCCAGCTATACCAATATCTTCTTGCCGCAGACGTTCTATAAAACCGCCTCCGGTGGCTCGCTCGCACCGCTTGAGGGGGATAACTACGAGATCGGCCTCAAGGGCGAGTTCTTCGAGGGGGCGTTGAACGCGAGCATCGCCGTGTTCGATATCGAGCAGAAAAACACCCCGACCAGTTCGGGCAGCGATGCCAGTGGCAAAACGGTGTACAAGGCCATCGCTGGCACCACCACGCGCGGTGTCGAAACCGAGATTTCCGGTGAACTCGCTGCCGGCTGGAATGTATTCGGTGGTTATACCTACCGCGAGTCTCACGACAAGGACGGCGAGCGTGTACAGGTCAACCAGCCGATCAACCTGTTCAAGCTCGGCACCACGTACCGGCTGCCAGGTGCCCTGGAGCGCTTGACGGTCGGTGGTAATGTCGCCTGGCAAAGCGAGATGTACGCCACCACGCAGATCAACTACACCGGGCCGAACTATAAGGCGGTGCAGGACCCGTTCGCCGTCGTGGGGCTGCTGGCAAATTACCAGGTGGACGAGCATCTGTCGGTGGGCCTGAACGTCAACAACCTGTTCGACAAGAAATACTACGACGGCATGGGCACGTTCAACTCGGGCTCCTACGGCGAGCCGCGCAATGCAATGGTCAACGCCAAGTGGAAGTTCTGAAGTAAGTAGCAACACCAATGCGCGACCGAAAGGTTGCGCATTGTTCGATGTCGCCTACTGTCAATGGAGGAGGTGACTTATGCACGTATTAGATCGCATAGAACGAAAAGTCTTGCTCAACGCTTCACGTAAACAGGTCTGGGAAGCGCTCACCAACGCCGAGCAATTCGGCAACTGGTTTGGGATTGCCCTCAAGGGCAACACCTTTGAAGCAGGGCAAACCATCGAGGCGCCCATCACGTATCCGGGTTACGAGCATGTGGTCTGGAAAGCCAGGATCGAACGTATCCTGCCGCAAACACTGTTCTCTTTCTGGTGGCATCCCTTCGCGGTCGAGCAGGGCGTCGATTACGACCAGGAAACGCCCACATTGGTGGAGTTCACCATCGAGGACCGCGCGCCGGGCATTCTGCTGCGGGTGGTCGAGTCCGGCTTTGACGGGGTACCCGAGGCCCGCCGCCAGAAGGCGTTCAAAATGAACTCGCGTGGTTGGGACGAGCAAATGGGCAACATCGAAAACTACCTCAGCCAGGCCCGCCAGGCCTGACGCCAACGGGCATCATTATTGATGCCCGTTGTCGTTGCCGTCAGCCCTCGTGGGCGGTAGTGATTTCCAGGGTATCGGTAAAGGTCACCAACACGCTCTGGCCGACCTTGAGGGTTTTGAGGCCCGCCTGGATTTCCGGTTTCTCCACGTTCAACACTTTGGTCGCGCCGGCTGGGTTCTCCAGGGTGACCTGGTTTTTCTTCAAGTCGATATGGGTGATCTTCAGCTGCACCTGCACCTGGCGGAAAGCTGCGCCGCCGGGGTTGGGGTTATCGGCGGTGGCGCGGATCACGCCGGTTTTTTCGCTGGCGTCCGGCGCACCTTTGTCCACGTCGGTGTCCAGTACGGCGGCGACCGAATGCGTGGTCAGTACCTTGACCTGGTCGCCGACCTTGAGGTGGCCCAGGTCCTTGGCGGCATCGGTGAGTTGCACATGCACCTGGCCACCGTCGGCGCCCTGGAGCACCACCCGATGCTTGGCGGCATCCACGGCCAGCACTTTGGTGGTCACTTCATCGGCTTCGAGGGTTTTGGACAGCGGAATATCGGCGGCCAAGGCACTGAGGTTGCCGGCGGCCAGCAACGTGACCAGGGCGATCGCTTGGCGAAGGGGGCGAGCTACTTTCATTTAAGGGACTTCCATGTGAGAGGAGCCCTGAGTCTAGTGGAGGCGTGTAGATACACAAATGCGCGGTGGTGGTAGGGCACAACGGGTGGCCGTTACCGCGGCCACCCGTTGGGGGGTTAGAAATCCACCGTCGCTGACAGCTTCGCCACACGCGGGTCGCCCTGGGTCAGGTAGCCACCGAGTGCCGATTCCCAGTACTTGGTGTTGGCGACGTTCTCCACCGTCGCGCCCACGGTGACGTCACGCTGGTCCACCTTGAAGGTGTAGCGTGCGCCCACGTCGAAGCGGTTCCAGGTCGGCAGGCTCTGGTTGTTGGCCGCGTCGGCGTACTGGCCACCGGTACGCAACATGCGCCCATTCACGCTCACGCCTTGCAGGCCCGGTACATCCCAATCCACCCCGGCATTGAGCTGGAACGACGGCACGCCGACCGCGCGGTTGCCATCGTTGGCGCCGCCGCTGGTACCACTGACTTCGGTGTTAATCACTGTAGCGCCGCCGAGCAGACGCAGGCCTGGCAGCGGTTCACCGAAGACGTTGAGTTCCACGCCTTTGTTGACCTGATCACCCTCGTACACAAAGGTCGCGGTGCCGTCGCCATTCAGCAAAGAATAACCCTGGGTCGGTTGTTCAATCCGATACACACCCAGCGTTGCGCCGTAGCTGCCCATATCGACCTTGACGCCGGCCTCGGTCTGTTTCGAGCGCGCAGGTGCGTAGGTCTGGTTGGGGTTGGTGACGGTGGCGCCATTAAAGGCGGTCGGCGCGGTAGGGCCCGACGCCAGGCCTTCGATATGGTTGGCGTAGAACGACACGTGGTCCCACGGCTTGAACACCAGGCCATACACCGGTGTGGTGACGCCCTTGGCGTAGTTGGCCGTGCGCTCACCGGTGTCGTAGGCGTAACCCTGTACAACCAACTCCTGGCGGCGCAGGCCGGCAGTGAACAGCAGGCGGTCGTCCATAAAGCCGAAGGTGTCCGACACTGCCGCGCTGCGGGCGAAGGTCTTGGCGGTGATGCCCGGGTCGCCCATGTCGCCGCCGGTGACGCTGCCCTTGACCGGTTCTGCCACATCGACCGGGTTATAAAGGTTGCTCGCGTGCCCGGTGAAGTCAAAGTCATAGGCATTGCGTGCCTGGGTCCAGATTCCGGTCAGGCCGAGGTTGAGCTTATGGCTGACGGCGCCCGTCTGGAACTTGCCATTCAGGCCGGCCATCAGGCTGGTGTTGTCTTCTTGGTGGGCAATACGTGAGCCGGTGACCGTGGCGTTGCCCAGGTTGTCGTTCACGGTGAACGACGAATACCGGCCGATTTCATGGGTGCGCTTGGCGCCACCCGCGATATACGCCGTCCAGTTATCGTTGAGGTCATATTCGCCGCGCAGCATGCCGAAGGTGTCTTCGAGGCTGGTGGTGCCCCAGTTCGGCGCATAGTTGGTGTCTGCCGAGGGCGCTTTCGGGACGCGCACGCCGGTATCGAGAAACACCGAGTTGCGCCCGCCATTGACCTGTTGTTTCTGGTACACGAAGTCGCCGGACAGCCGCAGCGCATCGCCGCGATAATCCAGGCCGAGCGAAAACAGTTTGGAGCGCTGGCTCTCGTCATCCACGCCGGTGTCGCCTTCGCGTTGGGAAATATTCACCCGTGCGCCAAAACGATTGTCTTCGCCAAAGCGCTGGCCGATATCCAGGTGTTCGCCGACACGGCCATCGTTGCTGATGTCGGTGCTGAAGCGGCGCAACGGCACATCATCGGCACGCTTGGCTTGCAGGTTTACGCCGCCGCCGATGCCGGAGCCACCTGGGGTCACGCCGTTGATAAAGGCGTTGGGGCCCTTGAACACTTCAACCCGTTCCAGGGCGTCGGTGGACATCAGCTGGCGCGGCAGGATGCCATACAAACCGTTGAGCGAAATATCGTCGCCATTCAGCGGCAGGCCGCGAATCACGAAGGCTTGTGCCTGGTTCGAATAGCCCGAGGCCTGGCGCACGGAGGAGTCGTTGAGCAACACATCGCCGATGGTTTCGGCCTGCTGGTCGCGGATCAGTTTTTCGGTATAGGACGACATGCTGAACGGCACGTCCATGATGTCCTGGTTGCCCAGCACACCCAGTTGGCCACCGCGTGCCACCTGGCCGCCGGCGTACACCGGGGGCAGGGCGCTCGGCGCGGGGGCTTCGGCGTTGATGTTGGTGGCGCCCAGTTCCAGCGTGTTGCCATCCTGACTGTTGTTCGCATCCTGCGGGGTGGCTGGGGTTGCGGCGTGAGCGGCAAGGCTCAGGGAGCAGCAAAGGGCGAGCAGGGTCGGGCGAAACGGCACAGCGAACGGGGTACGGGTGGGCATGGTCGATCCTGACGGCGAACCGTCAATGTGAGGAAAAGGGCAACAACGTTGCGCGTCCTCGCTGCGCGGATACGACTCCGGTGCGAATGATAGTGATTGTTATTTATATCTTGCAACAAATTTATGCGATTACCGACTGCATGCGCGTTTACCTGCCGCGTTCGGCCGGATGCCGCGTAGAATCAACGCCTGAAAGCGATTCCTGAGGTGCGGTACGGTGGATTTACAGCAGGGTTTTGTCCTGACCCGGCATTGGCGCGACACCCCAGCGGGTACGGAGGTCAGCTTCTGGCTGGCCACCGACCAGGGGCCACGGTTTATCCGCCTACCCGTGCAGACGTCGGTGATGTTCATCCCCGAGGCCCATCGCAAACCGCTCGATTGGCTACTCAAGGGCGAGCGCGATATCGAGTTGCGCCCGCTGCAATTGTGCGACTTCCATCATCGCCCGGTGTTGGGCCTGTACACCCGCCAGCACCGCCAATTGATGGACGTGGAAAAACGCCTGCGCGCTGCCGGTGTGGATGTCTACGAAGCCGACGTGCGCCCGCCCGAGCGCTACATGATGGAGCGCTTCA
Source organism: Pseudomonas sp. S09G 359 (assembly GCF_002843605.1). Taxonomy (NCBI): domain Bacteria; kingdom Pseudomonadati; phylum Pseudomonadota; class Gammaproteobacteria; order Pseudomonadales; family Pseudomonadaceae; genus Pseudomonas; species Pseudomonas sp. S09G 359. Next base: position 2,150,531 of record NZ_CP025263.1, read on the forward strand.
TCACCGCGCCGGTGTGGTTCGGTGGCACGCCCGACGCCAGCGGCGTGCTGTGCGACGCACAGATGAAACCCGCACCCGAATATCGCCCGCCGTTGAAACTGGTGTCGCTGGACATCGAGACCACCGCCCAGGGCGATCTCTATTCCATCGCTCTCGAAGGTTGCGGCGAGCGCCAGGTGTACATGCTCGGCCCGCCCAACAAGACTACGGCGGTGGACTTCAAGCTCGACTACTGCGACACCCGCGCCCAGTTGCTCGAGCGCCTCAACCAGTGGCTGGCCACCCATGACCCCGACGCAATCATCGGTTGGAATGTGGTGCAGTTCGACCTGCGCGTGCTCCACGAACATGCCCAGCGCCTCGGCGTGCCGCTGATGCTCGGGCGTGGCGACGAGCCCATGGCCTGGCGCGAGCATGGCAGCCGCAACCATTACTTCGCGGCAGCGGCGGGGCGGCTGATCATCGACGGCATCGAAGCGCTGCGCTCGGCCACCTGGAGCTTTGAATCCTTCAGCCTGGAAAACGTCGCGCAAACCCTGCTGGGCGAAGGCAAGGACATCTCCACGCCGTACCAGCGCATGGACGAAATCAACCGCATGTTCGCCGAGGACAAGCCCGCCCTGGCGCGCTACAACCTCAAGGACTGCGAGCTGGTCACGCGGATTTTCGCCAAGACCGAACTGCTCAAGTTCTTGCTTGAGCGCGCCAGCGTCACCGGTCTGCCGGCCGACCGTAACGGTGGCTCGGTGGCGGCCTTCACCCACCTGTATATGCCGCTGATGCATCGCCAGGGCTTCGTCGCGCCGAACCTGGGCGACAAACCACCCGAGGCCAGCCCCGGCGGGTTTGTCATGGACTCGCGCCCCGGCCTTTACGAATCGGTGCTGGTGCTCGATTACAAAAGCCTCTACCCGTCGATCATCCGCAGTTTTCTGATCGACCCGGTGGGCCTGATCGAAGGCCTCAAGCACCCTGGTGACAGCGAGTCGGTGGAAGGTTTTCGCGGCGCGCGTTTCTCACGCACCCGGCACTGCCTGCCGGCCATCGTCGCGCGGGTGTCCGAAGGCCGCGAAGAGGCCAAGCGCGAGCACAACGCGCCGTTGTCCCAGGCGCTGAAAATCATCATGAACGCCTTTTACGGCGTACTCGGCTCCAGCGGTTGCCGGTTCTTCGACACACGGCTGGCGTCGTCGATCACTATGCGCGGCCACCAGATCATGCGCCAGACCCGCGCGCTGGTTGAAGCACAGGGTTATGAAGTGATCTACGGCGACACCGACTCCACCTTTGTCTGGCTTGGTGCTGCGCATTCCCAGGCAGAGGCCGGGCGCATTGGCCAGGCGTTGGTGCAGCACGTCAACGCCTGGTGGCGTGAGCACCTGCACACGGAGTTCGGCCTGCAAAGCGCCCTGGAATTGCAATACGAAACCCACTTCACACGGTTCCTGATGCCGACCATCCGCGGCGCGGAGGAGGGCAGCAAAAAGCGCTATGCCGGCCTGGTGGTGCGCGGCGATGGCAGCGAAGAAATGGTCTACAAAGGCCTGGAAACCGTGCGCAGCGACTGGTCGCCCCTGGCCCGGCAATTCCAGCAGGCGTTGTACCAGCGCATCTTCCATCGCCAGCCCCATCAGGACTACATCCGCGACTACGTGCGCCGCACCCTGAGCGGCGAGTTCGACGAACTGCTCATCTACCGCAAGCGCCTGCGCCGCCGGCTCGACGACTACGAACGCAACGTCCCGCCGCATGTGCGCGCGGCGCGCCTGGCCGACGATTACAACGACCGCCTGGGACGCCCGCGCCAGTACCAGCGCGGTGGCTGGATCAGCTACGTGATCAGCGTCAACGGCCCCGAACCGCTGGAAGTGCGCCAGGCGCCTATCGACTACGACCATTACGTCACCCGGCAATTGCAGCCGGTGGCGGATGCGATCCTGCCGTTTGTAAATGACGATTTTGCCACCCTGGTCGGTGGGCAGATGGGCCTGTTCTAAAACGCTTGCCTCACCCCGTCGGGAGCCTGCACTCTTGGGGCTTGAAGACCACCCGACGGCGCAGCCTTCCATGACCCAAATCACACTTACCGGCACCACAGTCGAACTCCAGCCCCTGCAACGGGCACACGCGAGCGCCTTGCTTGACGCCGCCGCCGATGGCGAACTGTGGAACCTCAAGGTCACCAACGTGCCGGGCCCGGACACGCTTGATAAGTACATCGACACGGCCCTGGCCGGGCGCGACGCGGGCCACGTGATCCCCTTTACCATCCTGCGCAAAAGCACCGGCCAGGTGGTGGGCAGCACGCGGTTCTGGAAGGTCGACCGGGTTAATCGCAAGCTGGAAATCGGCCATACCTGGCTGGCGCAATCCACGCAAAAAACCGCGATCAATACCGAAGCCAAGCTGTTGCTGCTGACCTACGCTTTCGAAGTGCTGGACTGCGTGCGCGTGCAATTCACCACCGACGAACTGAATGAAAAATCCCGCGCCGCGATCCTGCGCCTGGGCGCGGTGCAGGAAGGCATCGTGCGCCACGAGCGCATCATGCCCGACGGGCGCAAGCGCAACTCGGTGCGCTTCAGCATCATCGATTCGGAATGGCCGCAGGTGAAAGCTGCCTTGCAGGCCAAGCTGCAACGTTAGGAGGAAAGGCCCATGTACACGCTCTATGGCATCGACGAATCCGGCTCGTGCATGATCGAAATCGCCCTGCAGCGTTGCGCGGTGCCGTGGCGGCGGGTGGATGCGGCCTCCTGGGCTGACGGTGAGGGCAGCGACGAACTGGCTCGTATCAACCCGCTCAAACAGGTGCCCACGCTGGTCACCCCCGACGGCAAGGTGCTGACGGAAAGCGCCGCGATCCTGATCCACCTGGGCCTGGAGTTTCCCCACGCCCACCTGCTGAGCGGCGATCGCGCTGCGATCCTGCGCGGCCTGGTGTACATCGCCGCCAACTGCTACTCGGCCATCGGCATCATCGACTACCCGCAACGCTGGCTGGGCGATGTGAATGAAGCCGCGCAGACGCAGCTGATCACCGGCACGCGGCGTTACTTGCATCAGGCCTGGGTGGTGTTCGCCGATCAGTTTGCCGAGCAACTCTTTGCCCCCGAGGGCGAGCCGAATGCGCTGGGCATCATGGCGGCGGCCGTGTCGCGTTGGGATGAGGCCAGGGACGTGTTGAGCGGCTTGGCGCCGAGCTTTGCGCAGACCCTGGCGCAGGTGGATGCCGACCCCATCGTAGCCCCCGTTTTTGCTCGGCATTGGCCGGAGTGGAAGGTCTCGTAATGTTTCCGCAATCAGTGGAAACAATGACGTTTGCAGCCCTCCAACCCCTTGCGTAGCGGGCGTCCTGACCTACGCTTTGTTGAGGTAGTGTAGGAATCATCCTTGAATTTGACTGTCGCAGACATGAAACTCAAGAACCCTGCATGGAATTCAAAGGAGGTGCGCATGCTCATCCGGTCGCTGACCCTGGCTACCTTGATGGCTTTTACGGGGCCGCTGTTGGCTGCTGATGATATCAACCCGCTCAAGCAGGACTTGGGCAAGGCCCGGCCGCTGGTAGTGGTGGAATTGGACTCCGGCAACGCCACTCTGGCGGAGCTGAAGAAACAGTTGGATGAACCTGCCATCAAGCAGTCCTTTGAAGAACGCAGCATGGTGTTCTACACCGTGAAGTTCGGCAGCATCGGCGCCGAAGGTGAAAAATTCGCCAAGGACCCGAAGGACAACAAGAAGCTCACGCCGCCGGAAACCAACGCGCTGATCCGTGCGCTCAAGTTGGGTGCTGGCAGTGGCACTAAAGTGATCCTGGTGGGCAAGGATGGTGAGAAGAAAGTCGAGAAGACGGTGCCGCCGGATACCCTCGACCTTAAGGAGTTTTTCAGCGCGATCGACCAGATGCCGATGGCTGAAAAAGAAACCGCCGCCGCCGCCCCGGAACCAGAACCTGCGGCACCGGCGCCAGCGAAGGGCGCCAAGCCTGTGAAGCACGGCAGCAAGCCAGCCCCGCAACAACTGGATGATTGACGCGTGCGGTAAGCTCCGACACGGTACAAATGTGGGAGGGGGCTTGCCCCCGATAGCGGTTTGTCGGTGTACATATCCGTTATTTTGGTAACGGCGGCTTATGGTTCCGCTCTTACAGCGGGTCACTTTTGGAAGGACCCAAAAGTAACCAAAAGGTCCTCGCCCCACCACTCGGCACCTCGCTTAGGCTCGGTGTGCCCGTAATCCGACAGTGATTTGGGGGGCCGCCGCCACGCGCCATCCATGGCGCGGGGCGGCTAAACCGGCATCCCTGCCGGTTTACCCCCCAAATCCCTGTCGAATTCCGGCCAGCGTGGTTGACGGGGCGATTTCAGATCAAAATCAAAAGCCAAATCAGATCAAAAGCAGAGCACGGCGGCCTAGTAGCCGACCTGAGTGGTTAGATCAAAAGCGTTTTTGCTTTGCTTTGTTTTTGCTGTGGCCCTTACATCCTTTTCGCTGACGAAGTCAGCGGTCTTTTGATCTGCGCTGTTGATCGTGACCTTGATCTTAGGCGCCCCGTTAAACACGCTGGCCGAACGCAGGCTTGAATCCGTGGGTAACCCGGCAGGACGCCGGGTTAGCCGCGATGGGCCAAGGATGGCCCATGGCGGCGGCCCACGGATTCAAGCCGGAGTGAGGGCACACCGAGCCTAAGCGAGGTGCCGAGTGTTGGGGCAAGAGCCCTTTTGGTTACTTTTGGGGCTCTTTTCCAAAAGTGACCCGCTGTAAGAGCGGAACCAATAGCCGCCGTTACCGCAGCAACGGATATGTACCCCGACAAACCGCCATCGAGTACAACCCCCCTCCCACATTAATCCACATTAGTTGAGCGCCGGGCTTCAGGCGCCTTGCGCACCGGAAACGGAAAATAGAAAAACCGCAAAAACGCCACCCGCTTGATCACTTCACCAATCAACAACGGCACCCCCACCGCCACCACAAAACCAATGCACGCCGCGGCAAATGCGTGCAGGCCCAGGCGCTCCAGCAGGTCGAAGGTCTTGTGCTGGATCTCGCCGTGGAAGATCAACAGGATCAGCGTCGACTGCCCGATGTAGGTCATCGCCCGGGTCACCAGCGCCGATACCATCAGCACCTTTGCCAGGGCCCAGCACGCGTACACGCCGATCACCGCCAGCAGGCTGGTCCACAACCAATGGTCGTACCGGCGCTGGGCGAGGTCCATGGTGTCGCCCCGGTACAGGAACACCGCGGCGAACAGCACCACTGAAACCAACAAGGTCAGCCATGACCCGGCATGAGTACGCAGCCAGTCGCGCAGCAGGTAGCCGTAGATAAAACAGGTGCTGCTGATCAAGGTGATATCGAGGCTGAACGGCAGGCCGGGCAGCACCCAGGTTTGCCCACCCAGGGTGACCGGCAATTGCCAGAAGAGCGGTAGTATCCAGATGCCGAGCAGCAGCGGCGCCACCATCACCAGGCAGCTCACCGGCAGCGACAGGCGCCGGATCAGCCGCAGCACTACCCAACTGAACAGGATCGCCACCCAGAAGTGCGGCAGAAACCACATCGCCTGCCATGGGATGGTGTCAACCGAGGCATACAGCACCCCGCCGATATCCGGCAGCAGCGGTTGGCCACGCAGCACGGCACGCACGGTGACATACAGCAGCATGGTGAAAAAAAACGGCTTGAGCAGGCCGTCGGCCTTGCGCACGGCCATCTCCACGAACGGCTGCTCGGGCTTGAAAAACACCCCGGACAGGAAGAAAAACAGCGGCAATATGAACGACGCCAAAATCGGGTACATCAGGTCCGGGGAGGTGGCGACGAACCAGCTGTGTGCATACACGATCACCAGAATGCCGATGCCCTTGGCGATGTCCATTTGAATCCAACGGTGTTTCATCCACGTCTCCCCAACCGATCATTCATGCCTTGCGCCACGGCTTGAGCCACAGCCCCATCGCGAGCAACACCACGGCGCCGGCCAGGGTGCTCAGCCCCAGTTGCAGCCACACACCGTCAATGCCAAACAGCAGCAGCGCGGCCAAGCTCAGCACGCCCGCACTGATGAGCCAATGCCGGGGCCAGGGCAGGGCGTCGAGCAAGGCCTGGCGCTGCATCAGCAACAAGGCGGTGCAGAGCACTCCGGCCAGGGCGGCCAAGGGGATACCGGCCAGGCCGAAGACGAAGGGCAGGGCGCCGAGCAGCAGCACGTTGACCAGGCTGCCGAGCAACTCGCAGCGCAGTGGCTGGCGCGTGTCGCCGGCAGCGTAGGCGTAACGCGCCAGCAAGGCGTTCCAGGCGCCGAACACCAACGGCACGGCGAACCACGCGAGCAACAGCGGCAGCGGCGAATCCGCCGATTGCTTGGGCAACAGCAACGCCACCAGGCTGGGCGCCGCCGCCACCAGGCCGACGCCGGCGGGCAGGGTCAGCAGGCTGGCGGTCTCCAGGCCGCGCTTGAGCAGGGCCAGGCGCTCGTCGCCCTGACGGCGGCTCATCATGCCCAGCAGCACCTGGTTGAGGCTCATCAGCGCAATCAGCGGCAGGTTCATCAGCTTGCGCGCCAGGTTCACCCAGGTCACCGCACCTTCGCCCAACAGCGACGCCACCAGCCGTTCGATCAGCGCCAGGCCCTGGCTGGCGCCATTGCTCAGCAATAACGGGCCGATGCGCTGGCCCAGCTCGCGCAGCGGCGCAACGCTCAGTTGCCAGCGCCACGGCCGCCAGCCCTGGCGCCAGATCGACGGCAGCAGCGCCAATGGCATCAACAGGCTGCCGGCCAGGCAGGCCAGGGCCAGCGAGTGCGGTTGGGTCGCGGTGCCGGCCAGGGCCAGGTAGGTCACCGGTGGCAGGTTGAACAGCAACGAGCCCAGCCCGGCCAGCACAAAACGTTCGCTGGCCTGCAACGGAATACTGAACAGCGCGTGCAGCATCAGGCCCGGCACGCACCAGGCGACGATTTGCAAATTGCTGCCGGCGAGGGCCGTGGCACTGGCCGCCAACCCCGGCCCGAGCACTTGCACCAGCCACGGCGCCAGCAGGGTCAGCAGCAGGCTGGTGACCAGCGCAATCAGCATCAAGGCCGGGAACAGCACCGCCAGCCAGTCCAGGCGCTCGCCGTCCTTGCGACCCAGGTACAGCGGCAACGCGGCGGCGCTCAGCACGCCGCCAGCCAGCGACATGCGCAGCGCCTCGGGCAGAAACAGCGCGATCAGGAACGCATCACTGCGCTCCCCCGCGCCCCAGGCCGCCACCAGCAGCCATTCGCGGGCAAACCCCAGGCACAGGCCCAGCAGGGTCGCCACGGTCAGCCAAGCGGCGGAGCCCAGCATCAGGGCCGCGCGCCATCAAGCAGCGGCTCGCGCGACGCTACGGCCTTGACCTGCGGCAGGCGCGCCGGAAACAGGCGACGCGCCTCCAGCACATTGATGCCCACCATCAGCCAGAACAGCGCGACCATCACCACCGCAAAGCTGAAGTAGTGGTCAAACAAACCACTGACCAGCGCCGACAGAAGCCCGCCGGTGGTGCCCAGCCACAGGGCGTTGTCCTTGGTCAGCCGGATCGGGCCGGTTTCCGGGCGCGCTTCCCGCCACCAGCGCACGGTCACCGCGACGAAAAACAGCATGCCGACAATGCCGATCTTGTAGATGTAGTTCAGCCACAGGTTGGAGATCCCCAGGAAATGCGTGCCCGGTACCGGCGGGTCGACCTTGAAGCCGATGCCGAACGGGTAGGCCGCCACGGCTTGGGGGAACATGCGGTATTCGTCGAAGCGCACTTCGGTACTGGCGTTGCTCGAGGAGAAAATCGTCGCCAGGCGCTCCTGCAGCGGTGGGTAGGCGATCACCAGCGCCACGGTCAACGCCGCGCCGATCATCAGCAGGCGCCCGGTGTAAGGCACGCGGCGTGTGGCCATCCACATCAGCACCAACGCCAGACTGACCATCGCCCCGCGGCTACTGGCCAACAGCAACGCCGCCGCCCCGAGGCACGCCACGCCCAGGCCGAGCGCGCGTTTCCAGCCTTGCTCGGTCATGCCAAAACAGAAGGCCAGCGGCAGCAGCAGCGCCATGATCCCGCCGATGGCATTTGGGTGCGTCCACGGCGACCCCATGCGCGAGGACATGGCCTCCAGGCCGAATTTCAACGTGTCGAAGTTGGCGTAGTTGAACAGCGCCAGGATCGGCGCAATCCCGGCCCCGGAACGTGTGCGCACAAACACCCCGATCGACAGCACCAGCATCGCCAGGGTGCCCAGCAGCAGGGCGATCACCAGGTGTTCGCGATGCTTGTGGTCCACCAGCAACTTGGCGGCGATAAACACCCCCGACAGGTTCAGCAGCCAGCGTAGCCAGTTGGCCACGCCGCTGGTGTCGGCCTGGATGGTGACCTGGCCGACCATGAACGGGACCACGCTGAACAGCATCAGCCACAACAGCATCTGGTCGGTAGGGCGCCGTGTCAGGCTCGCCCCCTTGGGCAGGCGCGCGAGGAAGCTTTGCCACAGGATCGCGCCCCAGGTCAGCGCCAGGATCGCCTCGCTGACCGTACTGCGAATGCCCAGGTTGACCGTGGAAAACGGCATGAACGTTGCCACAAACGCAAACAACAACAGGCCCCAGAACGGGAAACGCAGGATGGTCACCGCCCCCGCCAGGCCGAGCACGGCGAGGAACGCCTTGGCCGGTGACAGCACCAGGGCCAGCGCGCCAAACAGCAGGCCAAAGAGGATCGCGACGAGGCTGGTCAGGTTCGCTCTCACGTGAGTTCCTCGATCAGTTCGGCCAGGCGCCGGCGGTAGGCGTGGTGGTTGAAACGCGCTGCCCATTGGCGTCGTTGCTCGGGTGTGTCTTCAGCCGGGCGTTCGCCCAGGCTGAGCATCAACTGCACCAGCGCCGGGCCATCGGTGGGCGAAAAACGCGGCGCCGATGGCGGGGTGATTTCATCCAGCGAGGTGCCGCTGGCCACCGCCACCGGCGTGCCGACGCTGAGCGCTTCAATCACCGGTAAACCAAAGCCTTCCGCGTAAGACGGCTGCCACAGGCGCGAGGCCTGGCGGTACAGCGCATGCAACTCGGCATCCGACACACCGCTCAATGCGCGAATCCCTGGCAATGTGCGCTGGGCTTCGGGCAGATGCTCCAGGCTGCCCACCAGCACCAACTCCGGCACGTGGGGGGATTGGCGCCGCGCCTGCTGCCACGCGTCGACCAGAAACGGCACGTTCTTGCGCAGCTCGCGGGTGCCCACCAGCAGCCAATAATGCTCGGGCAGTTGGCGCGCGGACAGGTCCGCTGCCAGTTCGGCAAAACCGTCGACCTGGTTGGGCAGCACGCGAACCTTGCCCGCCGCCTTGGGAAACAGCCGCACGGTCTCGTCGGCGCTGTACTGCGACGGCGTCCACACGCGGTCGGCGCTGTGCACCGCGTACGCAATCGACAGGCGATCACTGGTCTTGTAGACCAGCGCTTTGAGGCGGTTGGCGTGGTAGTTGTTCAAGGTGATCTGGAACAGGTCATGCAACAGCACCACGGTGCGCAAACCTTTAGGCTTGGGCGGCAACGGCAGGCCCATGTTGAAGGTGCTGATGTACACGTCGATATGCTGCTCACGCAGCGCGCGCGGCAAAAAGCCGGCCTCGAAGCGCAGGCGATTCTGTGGCTGGTGCATGGCGGTTTTCGCGCAGCCCCAATCCGGGCAATGGGCCTGCAATCGGGTTTCATCGCCCAGGGGCGCCACGGTAAACCGCTCAAGCTCGATGCCCGGCAAGGTGTGCAGGGCGCTTTCCAGCGCATACACCTGGCGGCTGATGCCCGATTGCGGCGAGGTGCCGACGGTGCGGTAATCCAGGCCTACACGCATGCGGGCTCCTTGTGATTGACTGGCGCCAAACTGGCATACACCTGCTCCAGTTGGCCGGCGGCGACGCTCCAGTCATGGGCGCGGCGCACATAGGCGCGGCCGGATTCGCCCATGGGCGCGGCGGCGTCGGGGAACTGCAGCAGGCGCACCACCGCGTCCGCCAACTGTGTGGCGGTCTGGCCGCCGAGGTAGTCCAGGCCTTCCACCAGGTCCAACCCTGACACACCTTGCTCGGTGCTTGCCAGCGGCAGGCCGGCGGCCAAGGCTTCGAGCACCTTGAGCTTGGAGCCGCCGCCATGGCGCAACGGCGCCAGAAACGCCGAACAGCTTGATTGCAGGTGCAGCAGGTCAGGCACAAAACCTTGCCATTCGATGCGCGGGTCCGGCCAGCGGTCGCGCCAGCTGTCGGGCATGCCGAAACCGCACACGCTCATGCGCGCATCCGGGCAGCGCTCCCAAACCTTGGGCAGGATGTCATCCAGGGCCCACTCGATGGCGTCCACATTGGGTGCGTATTCATAGTTGCCGAGGAACAGCACGCGGCGTGTCGACGGGTCGGGGCGGGCGGCGGCGAAGTGGTCGCAGTCCACGCCATTGACCACCACGGGCACCGGTTTTCCGGCGATTTTTGCCAGCACCTGTGCGTCGCTTTCTGTCACCGCCACCACCTTGGCGGCCTGGCGCATCACCCGGCGTTCCCAGCGCGCGTAGCGCCATTGATCGTAGCGAATAAACGGCAGCGACCAGCCCGGCAGGCGGTCGTAGGTGGCGGCGCCGAGGGCTGATTCGACGTTGTGCTCGGTCAGCACAAACGGTTGGGATTTACGTGCCAGCGCTTCTTCATAAGGTTGGAAACTGTAGCTGTGCTCGATCTGCACCACATCCCACTGCTCACCCAGCAACCAGTTGAAGGTGTCCTGCAATTCCCCCGACAGGCCATTCACACTGGCCAGCAGCGGGTAGGGCGCAAACAGCCCGGCCAGCAGGGTTGTGACGCTGCGCAGCGGGCGGCGCGGCAGGATGATCAGTTGCTCGACAATCGCCTCCAGCACGTGGCGGTCGGTGAGTGAGACGGGGTGCTTGTCATGCAGCAGCAAGGTGATTCGGTGCCCACGCGCCGCCAGGCTGCGCAACAGGTGGAACTGGCGCGTCTTGCCGCCGCTGGTGGCGGGCCAGGGCGAGTAGGGCAGGATCCATAAAATGCGCATGGCAGGCCTCAGTCCCATAACAGAATTTGCAGGTTCGGCTTGACCGTGACGGTCAGGCCGTTGGTGCCGCTCACCGGGGTTTGCGTGCCGCGCAGCGGGTCGTAAAGCGTCGCATTGGCCAGGCCCGGCAAGTGTGCGTTGCCGCCTTCGGCCGACCAGAAGAACCACAGCTTGTGCCCGTCGGCGCGGGTCCAGCCGATGCTGAACAGGCCGTCGGGCAACTGGTCGGCTACGGGTGGGTCGCCGGGGGTGAGCTGCGGGCCGCTGACGTCGAGGAAGTTTTTCAGCGCGGTATAGGCCGGCTTGGGGTTCGCGTCGATATCCAGCAGGCCATAAAACTGGTCACGCACGCTGGCGCGCTGGTCCAGGTCGCTCAGGGTGAACAGGAAGATCCGGTCGAAATCCATCGCGCTCATCAGCGCCACGCGGCGCACGATGTAATCGGCCTGGCCTTTTTGGGTGATGATGTCCTGGGCGTCTTTGGGGCCGGGGTAGGTCGACCAGCCCCACTCGGTGCTCCACAGGGTCTGCACGCCGGCGTTGCGCAGGGCCAGGTTGAGCGCGTTGGTCTTGGCGATAAAGTCCAGGTTGGCCGGGTCGTTACCTTCGGGCAATTGTGTGTAGGGATGGTAGGAAATGACCGTATTCAGGCTGGCTACACCGAGTGCGCCAAGGGCATCGAACATGGTCTGGCCGTTGGGCATTTCGCTGAAGAACGCCATGCCGGCGGCCACCACCGGTTTGCTCGGGGCCACGCCGCGCAAGGCGCTGGCACTGGCGGTGAGCAGCGCGGCAAACCCGGCCGGGTCGGCCACGGGGCGCCAGAAGCCCAGCAGGTTCGGTTCATTCCACACCTGCCAGGCGTTGACGCTGGGGTAACGCTGGGCCAGCAGCGCCATGCGGGTGGCGAACACGTTCGGGTCCTTGGGCGGGTACTGATCCTGATAGGGCGCACCGACCGGCGCGGTGGTGGCGAACGGCGCCGAGCCCACCAGGTAAAACACCGATTTGAGCTGATTGTCTTGCAGCTTGCCGACCAGTTGATCCAGCGTGGCAACCTGGTACTGGTTTTCCACCGGCTCCAGTTGATCCCAGTGCAGATCCAGGCGCACCCACTCCAGGCCCAAGGCTTTGAGGCGGTCGATCTGCATCTGGTAACGCTCGGGGCTGAACCACAGGAACTGTGCGTTCACCCCCAGGAAATCTCTCCACACCACCACCTTGCTGCCCTTGAGCACGTGGTTCTCGGCGTCGGCCTGGCGTCCCCAGATAAAGGCGGTAAGGCCAAGCAGTGCCACCACCGCGAGGGTGGCCAGGTAGGTGCGTTTACGCGCCATGGCGGGCTCCGGCGATAGCTTCGGCAAACAGGTCGGCGAACTTCTGCGCGGTCAGCGGCCACAAGCGTTCGCGGCCGATTTCGCCGGCGCGCTCGGCCCAGTCCCGGGCCAGCAATGGGTTGCGCGCCAGGCGCAGCAGTTGTTCGCTGAGTGCGGCCACATCGCCTTCGGGATAGATGGCGCCGTTGCCGCTGGCGACTTCCTCGGCAAATGCGCGCGCATCCGACGTGATCGCCCCGCGCCCGCACGCAGCGGCCCAGGACAACGCGCCACTGGTGCCACGCTGGCGCCCGAGCAGGCCGAGTTTTTTTGATTCGCGATAGGGCAGCACCATTACATGGTGGGCCTGGATGGTCTGGGCGATTTCGTTGGCCGGCAGGTTCAAGCGCCAGTCGATGGAGGCGGTCAGGCCGAGTTCGGCGATCTGGCTGTTCAACTGCTCCAGGTAGTTGCCGCCGGCGCCGAAGGCCATCTCTGCGGCGGTGCCGCCGGCCAGTGTCAGGCGCACGCGGTCGCGCAACTCAGGCGCTTGTTTGAACACATCGGCCAGGGCCTGTACCAGGTCTTCGATGCCTTTGCCGCGGTAGATAAACCCGAAGTACAGCAGGTGCAGGGTCTCCAACGGCGGCAACGGTGCCGGTGCAATCGCCAGGTTGGCATGGTTGATCACCGCCACCTTGCCGGCCGGCAACTGCATGCGCTGGCTCAGGCACTCGGCACCCAGGCGAGTGAGGGTGATCAGGCGCGTCAAACCAGCCGCCAACTGGCGCTCTTCACGCAAGGTCAGCGGGTCGGCCAGCACCACGGCCGCCTGGGGCAAAGGGCTGGGCAAACGCTCCAGCAGGTTCAGCGGAAACGGCAGCTGCTCGCGCCGCCACACAATGCGCTCCGGGTCATGCACGGTGGCGGTCAGCGGCAGGTGCGAGTAGGCCTTGCGCAGCTCGCGCAGGGCCAGGAACTCGCCCAGGCGCCCGCCGCCCAGCTCAGCGTGCACCAGGTCCACGGTATGCCAGTTGAAGGCGGCGACTGCCTGTTTGATCGCCGCGCTGTTGCCCGCCACCTCGGCCAACGGTGTCAGCACCGTTACACCCAGCTGTTCCAGCGCCGTGCGGAAATGGTTCGCGTAGTCGGCGATCCCGTTTTTTTCCGGTGGCAAAGGTGCAAGCAGGGCGATACGCATCAGAACGCCCCCCGGTATTTGCCGATGGTCTGCAGCACTTTGCCGGGCACTTCGAACTTGCGACGGTTGATGATGATGCCGTCCACCTTGCCGAACGCGGTATTGAGGATCGACAGCGCATGTTCCACCACCGGCACCGTGCTTTTGCGTGCTTCCACCACCAGCCCGATCAGGTCCGCGCGGCGCAGGGTGATAAACGCCTCGCGGTTGTCGAGCAAGGCCGAGGCGTCCAGCAGCACCACTTCGCCCGGTGCCGCGGCTTCGAGCCCACCGACCCGGACGTTGATGCCGTTCTCACGCAGCAACTGGCGCAGTTGTTCCACCACAAAGGTCACGCCTTCGCCATGCCGTGCCGAGGTCAACCCCAGGGTCAGGCCTTGCTCGGCGATGCGTGCGGGCTGCAGCAGGCTGTACAGCCGGTAGATGCTCGCGTTGAAGGCGTTGGTGCTTTGCGCGGTGGTAGTGTCCAGCTCCGGCAGCGTGGTCCATAGCGGCAGGCCGAACTTGCGTTCCACCAGGCCGCCGTCGTGGATACGCTGGTCGAGCAGGTAGCACAGGTAGATCACCAGCAGGCCGATGACGATCGCAAACGGGATCGCCAGTACCAGCATCACCAGGGTTTTCGGGAAGATGCGGCCGGGGTTCAGGGTGGCTTCTTCGATCACAGCGATGTTGCTGATCTGGCTGTTGTCCAGCTCACGGTCGATGCGTGATTTTTCCAGGTTGTCGACATACAGCGCGTAGTTGCGCTCGGTGGTGCTCAGCTCGCGGGAGAGGCGCGCCAGTTCCGGTTCAATCTCCAGGGCTTCCTTGCGCTGACCCTCCAGGTTCACCAGCTGCTTCTGCTGTTGTACCAACTGGGTGCGCAGCGCCAGGTTATTGCTGGTCTCATCCAGCAGCACCCGCTGCAAGTGGATTTCCAGGGTGTTCGGCGCGCGGTTTTCCGAGGCCTGCACGGTGTTGGCCTCGCTGGCGACCATGCCCTGCATCGCGCGGATCGACGCATCCAGGGCTTTGACCGGCGGCGCGTTGTCGGTGTAGGTGCGCATCATGTCGGCTTTTTCCAGCAGCTTCTGGTTGAGCAGGCGACGCAAATCCTGCTGCTGCGGGTTCAGCGCAATTTGGCGAACGGTGGTGACTTCCTTGGGCTGGCCCTTGAGCTGGTTGCGGGTGCTCTGGATGGCACTGTCGGACGAGGCGATCAGGCGCGTGGTGTTGAACACTTCGCCACGCAGCACGTTGATGCGCTCGGACAAGTCTTCCAGGCGGTCGGTGATGCTCGCCGCGCCGATCTGGTTGAGGTGCGTGAGGATCTGTTCCTTGTAGCTCTTGATCTCGGTGGCACTGTTCGACACCTGGCCTTCATAGAAGGCGTACAGGCTCTTGCGCCCCAGGGCCTGGGTGCGTTCGTTGATATAGGTTTCCACCCAATCCTTGACCACCGCCTGGGCGATTTCCGGGTCGCTCCAGGTAAAGCTGATGTCCATCACCGTGGAGCCGGCGGCGTGGCTCACTTCAAAACTCTTTTCCAAGCCGGCAGCCAGGCGTTCCACCGGGGTGGTTTTTTCCACCACGCCGACGGTTTCCAGGACCACGCGCAGGCCGTCGAACACCGCACCGATGCCTTGCTTGACGTAATGCTTGGTTTTTTTGATAAAGCCTTCCGGCGGCGGCGCGTTGTCGATCACTTCCAGGTAGTGCTCGGCCACCGCACGGACGATCGGGCGCCCGGTCAGCAGGCGCTCCTCATCGACAATCGGGTCGCGCTGGGTGCTGGGCATCACCAGCGCCTGGCGGTTGCTGATCTCGATCGGCAGGGTCGAATCGCGCCCCGGTTTTACCAGCAGGCGTGCGGTGGATTCGTACTTGGCCGGCAGCAGGAACGCCCCCAGCAAAATGATCACCAGGGCGGCAATCGCCGCCAGTCTGAACTCATGCCGGAAGATGAAGAACAGGCGTAGCAGATCACGAAAAGAACGGATCTCGATCATGGGATGTCGCTCCTTTAGTTATTGCCGCCGCTGGTTCGGGTGTAGTTGTAGCCCACCCCAATGGACTTGGTGAACGGGATCAGTTGGTTCATGTAGGTATCCACCCCTTGGATGCGTTCGCCCACGTTGGATTTGGGCACGAACACCACATCGCCGCGTTGCAGGCGCACGGGTTTGCGCCCGTTGGGGCCGGTCTTGAGCAACTGGCTGAAATCCAGGAAGTAGGCGCGATAGGCGCCCTGGGCGTCTTCGCGCAGCAGCGCGACCATGCTCGCGTTGCCCGCCGGGCTCACCCCGCCGGCGCCGAGAATCGCTTGCTCGAGGGTGTTGGCCGTGGCGATCTGCACCGCCGTCGGGTTGTTCACCGCGCCGCCGACGATCACCGAATTGCCCGGCGCCTGGTTGATGTTCACCGTCACGCGCGGTTCGCGGTACGTCTGCGCGAGCTTGCCGGTCAGCTCCGTCGCCAGGTCCGAGGGCTGGCGCCCGGCCACCTGGATAGGCCCGATGAACGGGTAGTTGATCTTGCCGTCGTTCTGCACCGTGTACAGCGTCAGCTCGTAGATGGTGCTGACGTTGAACGCCGACAGGGTCGGCATCTCACCGGCATCACGCACGATGCGCAGCTGGTCGCCGATGCGGATGCGTTCCACCGCCGGCGGCAACTGGGCGAGCTGCTCGAGGGCGCGCTTGCCGTCTTCGACGGTCTGGCTGTCCGGCGGGACGATGCGCGCCGGTGTGTTGCAGGCGGCCAGGGCCAGCATGGCCAGGGCGAGCAGGGTTTTTTTCATCAAGGGGGACTTCCTGTGGGTCATGCTGCTCACCTCCAATAACCGGGAAACATGCTGATGCGCCGCTTGAGGGACAGCGGCAAACGACGCTCAAGATGGCCCAGCCGGTAGCCGAGCAATTTGAATGCACTGCGCACCAGCACTTCGGGGGCGCGGTGCAAGGCTCCGGCCTTGCGCAGGGCGGCGAGTTCGGCGAGCACATAGCGCTTGCCTTCGCCGCCGGCATCGCCAAACGCCTGCCTGATCCACGGTTCGCGGCCGTAGAACACGCCGATGTCGAAGTAGCGGTGAAACTCATCCATGAGTTTGTAATCGTGGGAGTGATACACCCGCGCCGTGGCGGCGTAGCGCACCTTGTAGCCTTCCAGCAGCATGCGGGCGGCGACGTAGGCGTCTTCGCTGCCGATCACGTCGGCGGGGAAACCGCCTACGGCCTGCAACACGCTGCGCCGGTACACCGAAAACGAGTCGGAGCTGAAGCAGGTCTTGATCCCCAGCGTGGACGCGTCGGCCAGGCTTTTGCTGCGGCTTTGCTCCGGGTAGTTGAAGTGCCGCGATTGCGCGCCAAGCACGCCGGCGTCGGGGTGCGGCAGTTGGCGGCCATAGGCCACGCCGTTGAGCGAGTCCTGTTGCAATTCATCCAGCAGGTTGGCGAAGGTCTCGGGGGTGGCGGGGATGGCGTCCTGGGTCATCACGAACAGCGCCTCGCCGCCCACCTGTTCGCTGGCCCAGCGCCGGGTGCCGCCGTGGTTGAAGTCGCGGGCGTCGATCACCTCGACCCGCGCGCCGAACTCGCGAAAGCGCGCCACGGTGTCGTCGCTGGAGGCGCTGTCCACCACCAGCATTTCGTCCGGTTGCAGGGTTTGCATCTTCAGCGCCGGCAGCAGTCGCGCCAGGTGGCTGGAGGCGTTACGGGTCGGGATGATCAGGGACGTGCGCATATCATTTGTTCACATCGAGGGCGGGTGCGCGCCCGTAGATGTCGTCGAAGCGCACGATATCGTCTTCGCCCAGGTACTCGCCGCTCTGCACCTCGATCATCACCAGGTCGATGATGCCGGGGTTGGTCAGGCGGTGTTTGTGCCCGGCCGGGATGTAGGTGGATTCGTTGGCGTTGATCAGGAATTCGCGATCGCCATTGGTGATCTGCGCCGCGCCGCTGACCACTACCCAATGCTCGCTGCGGTGGTGGTGCATCTGCAACGACAGCGATGCCTGGGGCTTGACCACGATGCGCTTGATCTTGAAGCGGCTGCTTTCCTCGAGCACGGTGTAGGTGCCCCACGGCCGTGTGACGGTGCGGTGCAGGCTGTACGCCGGATGGTTCTGGCGCTTGAGCTCGGCGACGATGTAGCGCACATCCTGGCTGCGGTTGGCGTCGGCGATCAGCAGGGCGTCGGGGGTGTCGACAATGATCAGGTCGTGCACGCCCACAGCGCCCAACACGCGCTTGGGCGAGTCGATGTAGCAGTTGTGCACGTCATGCAAAATCGCTTCGCCATTGACCTGGTTGCCATGGGCGTCGCTGGGGGTGAGTTGGCGCAGGGCTTCCCAGGAACCAATGTCGCTCCAGCCGATGTCGCAGGGCACCACGGCGACCTGGCTGGACTTCTCCATCAACGCCACGTCGATGGAAATGTCCGGCGCACTGCCAAATGCCTCCGCGTCCAGTTCACGCTGGCGCGACGTTTTGTTTTGCAGGCTCTGGCTGTGCTCAAGTGCGGCGCAGGCAGCTTCCAGCACATCCGGGGCGTGGGTGGCCAGTTCGTCCACCAGCGTGCTGGCCTTGAAGCAGAACATGCCGGCGTTCCACAGGTGCTTGCCGCCGTCCAGGTAGTCTTGGGCAGTGGCCAGGTCGGGCTTTTCGACAAAGCGTTTGACCCGGTTGCCATGGCTCAGTTTTTCGCCTTGTTCGATATAGCCAAAGCCGGTTTCCGGGTGATCAGGCTGGATGCCGAAGGTCACCAGATAGCCGGCCTCGGCCAGGTCGCGGGCCTGGGTCACGGCTGCGGCGAACGCCACTTCGTTGAGGATCAGGTGGTCGGCGGGCATCACCAGCAACGGCGCGTCGTCGCCGAAATGCTCCTGCACATGCAGCGCCGCCACGGCAATCGCCGCTGCGGTGTTGCGGCCGAACGGCTCGAGCAACAGGTCCAGGGGCAGGTGGGCCTTGTTGACCCCTCGGTAGTCATCCAGGGTGCGGAACAGCAGGTCGCGGTTGGTCACCGTCAACACGCTTTCCACGCCGGGCAACTTGGCGGCGCGCTGGAAGGTTTTTTGCAGCAGGCTCTGGCCGTCGCGCATGCGCATGAAGGGCTTGGGCATGTTCTGCCGCGACACCGGCCACAACCGCGTACCCGAACCACCGGAAATGATGCAGGGAATTAATCCGTTGAGTGTGTTCATCAATAGACTTCCTTGGTGGAAAGGACGGCCGGGACCGTCATGAAGACGATGTACAAGTCAAACCACACCGACCATTTGGAGATGTACTCGAGGTCGTACTCGACACGTTTCTGGATCTTGAACAGGGTGTCGGTTTCACCCCGGTAGCCGTTGATCTGCGCCCAGCCGGTGATGCCCGGCTTCACCCGGTGGCGTGAGCTGTATTCGCTCACCGCGACTTCGAAGGGAACGCCTGCCGCTTTGGTCGCCGTGGCATGCGGGCGCGGGCCGACCATGGACATGTTGCCCAGCAGCACGTTGAACAGCTGCGGCAGCTCGTCGATGCTGGTCTTGCGGATAATGCGGCCCACGCCAGTGATGCGCGGGTCCTGGCGGGTGGTCTGGCGTTCGGCGGTGAAGTCACTCTGGTCGGTGTACATCGAGCGGAACTTGAACACGCGGATCTCATTGTCGTTGTAGCCGTAGCGGTTCTGGCGAAACAGCACCGGGCCCTTGGAGTCGAGCTTGATCGCAATCGCGGTGGCCACCATCACCGGCGACAGACACACCAGCGCCACGCTGGCCAGCAGCAAATCCTCCAGGCGCTTGATCACCGGCGACCAACCGCGCAGGGGCAATTGCGAGGTGTTGAACATCAGGATGCCGCCGACGTCGGTGATTTTGCTGTGGCCGTAGCGCAGGGCGGCCATGTCGGGCACCAGCATCACGTTCACCGACATCTGCCGCAGGCGGTTGACCAACCCGTGGATGCGCTGCTCGGCGGCCCAGGGCAGGCAGATCATTACCTGGTTGACCTGCTCGCCGCGGATCAGTTTTTCCAGGTCGCGGGTGTTGCCCAGCAAGGGCAGGTTGCTCAGTTCCTTGGGGATGCGCTCGGTGCGGTCGTCGATGAAGCCGATCAGTCCGGAGCGGATATCGCCGTTGCGTTGCAGGTGGTCGGCGACGTGCACGGCAGTGTCGGTGAACCCGAGGATCACCGTGCGCTGCAGGTATTTGCCGGCGCGCATCAGCTTGCGGTACAGGCGCAGCATTATCAGGCGTTCAAGGCAGAACAAACCCAGGCTGGCGAAGTACCAGGCGACCAGGTTGCGTGGGCTCAATTGCGGGAAAAACTGCAGGATCTGGTACATGAACAGCAGGATGCAGAACGCCGCCGACCAGGCCTTGATCTTGGTTTTCAGGCGCAGGCGGTTGCTGAACAGTTCCTCGGAATAGATCCCCAGGGCCTGGAACAGAATGATGGTCAGGACCGCAAAAAATACCAGCAGTCCCAAGAAGTGGGCGCGCAGCTCGGATTCCAGCGGGTCAATGAAAATCACCAGCACCAGAGGCGGCAGGATGGCAGAGAGGCCATGGATAAACTTGACGAAAACAACAAAGAACTCGACAAAACCGGCACGTGTTAAAAACAAGCTGTCGACGGACGACTTCTCTCGCATAAAACATTCCTCATTGCACTCCAGACTCTGCTGTTCGCGTGTTTGTTCAATAAGGCAGTGGCTGCTTTAGAGGACACTTCGAACCAGGGCTACTCTGGGTAATACGCAACTATCAATCCAAATGCATAAACCAAACAAAGCTATCCATTTGAAGGGAATCTGCGGGGTAGTGGCTGAAGGAGTGTTCCTTTTGTGTGTTAGTCAACGAATTGACGATGGTGCGGAGGCGGCATACTAGACAGGTTAATCAGTCTCTTTAGCGGCATTTTATTGACTTTCCTTGTCCGAACACTCGGTGAATGGGTGTGTTTTTGAGTGTAGGAACAAATATCAAATTTTTCCTGCTTAAAGGAAAAACCTTTTTCGAAAGGGGCTGGGAAAGGGGGACAAAGAGGCGGTGGCAGAGCGCACTAAGTGCCCTGCCACACGGGGTTTGGGGGGATCAGAAGTTGCCTTTCAAACTAACTGTGAAATTACGCGGTTCACCATAAAAGTTGCCCCATGCGGCTGTTCCGACGGTGCTGTAGTAGCTTTTATCGAACAAATTGTTGCCGTTGAGCGCCACGCTCCAGGTGTCATCGATGCGGTAGCCCAGGCGTGCATTCCAGGTTGCATAACCGGCCTGTTCCAGCTTGATGGTTTGCACGCGGTAGTTGCTGCTCTGGGCATTGACCCCGGCGCCCACGCTCCATTTCGACAGGGCGCCGTCGAGCTGGTAATCGCCCCACATCCGCAGCATGTGGCGCGGTACGTAGGTGTTGGAGCTGCCGCCTTCAATGGCGCTGTCGATGTTCTTCAACGACTTGGTCTGGGTGTAGGTGTAGCCGCCGGAGACCTGCAGGCGTTCGAGCACTTCGCCGCTGATTTCGGCTTCTACGCCCTGGGCGCGGACCTTGCCGGTGTCGGTGTAGCAATAGCCATCGGCGGAGGTTGCGCAGAAGCTGGTGTAGTCGGTTTCGGCGCCGTTTTCCTCGATGGCACGGAACAGTGCGAGGGAGCTGTTGAGGCGCCCGTCGAACCATTCGCCCTTGATGCCCAGCTCATAGTTGTTGCCGATTTTCGGCTTGAGTGCCGCGCCATCTGCCGTGGCGTATGAGCTTTGCGGCTGGAAGATATCGGCGTAGCTGGCGTACACCGAAAGGTGCTCGTCGAGGTCATAGATCAATGCGGCAAACGGTGTGACCTCGCCGGTTTCCTTGGTGCGCGCGTCTTGCACGGCCCATTCGCCCCAGGCCAGGTTATTCGACTGGCGCCGGTTCTCGTACCAGCTCACGCGGCTGCCGACAATGAACATCAACGGTTCGGCCAGGCGCAGGCGCAAGGTGGCGTAGGTGCCGTATTGGGTGGCGGTTTCCTTGACCGTGCCGCCGCGGTACATGTTCGGCCAGAAGGTGCTGTTGGCCGGTTCCGGGAAGTGGTGGTTGGGTTGGTAGATGCTCTGGCGCGTGGGCAGGTTCTGGATCGCGTAGATGTCGTCCTGGGTGCCACGGCTGCCGTTGGCGCCGAGGATCAACTCGTGCTCAAGGCCAAAGGCCTGGAATTTGCCGTCGACGTAGGCGTCGAGGCCGTAGTCCCGGTGGTCGTAGTCCATCAGTGCAGCGTAGGAATTGGCCGTGGGCGCCGGGTTGCCATAGGCGATGGTGCCTTCGCTGGCGGCGTATTTGGTGTCTTGGCGGTTACTGCTGTGCACCGCCGCCGCCTTGAATTTCCAATCTTCGTTGAACTGGTGGGTAAGGTCGGCGAAGTAGGTGGTGCGTCGGCTTTGCCAGTCGTTCCAGGATTGGCCCAGGCAGGTGGAACGGCTGAGGTTGGCGCTTTTGCCGTCGGCGTAGCGCGGTATGCCGCCCCAGCAGGGGCTGGCGTCGACGTCTTCGTAGCTGGCGCCAACGCCCAGGGTGGTGTCGGGGCTGAGGTCGAAGTCCAGGGCGCCGTAGTACGCCTGGTCCTTGCGCTTTTGAACGTCCATGAACGAGCCGCGATCCTGCTGGCTGATCGCCACGCGGCCGCGCACGGTGCCACTCTCATTCAGCGCGCCGCCGGTGTCGACGTCGGCGCGGTAGTTGTCCCAGGTGCCGGCGGACAGCGACAGGCTGGTGGTGGGCTTGGCCTGGGGCCGCTTGCGCACGAAATTTACCGCACCGCTGGCGGTGCCAGCCCCCTTGAGCATGCCGGCCGCGCCCTTGAGCACCTCGACACGGTCGTAGATCGCCATGTTGGCGCTGAAACTGTCGGCCTGTACGTAGTCCTTGCCCATGTCCAGGGGCACGCCGTCGTACTGGTACTGGCCGAGCATCTTGAAACCACGCGAATAGAAGTACTTGCCGCCCATAGGCGAGGCGTAGCTGGTGATCCCCGGGGTGTGTTCCATCACGTCTTCGATGGTGGTGAGGTTCTGGTCGTCCATCAACTGGCGGGTCATCACGCTGACCGACTGCGGCGTTTCCCGCAGGCTGTGTTCGCCTTTGCCGATGGTGACGGCGCCGGTGGTGTAGGAACCGGTGCCGTCAGTGGTTGCCCCCAGGCGATCACCGGTGACCAGGGTGGCGCCCAGGTTCAGCGTGCCGCTGTCCGCCACTTGCGGTAGCAGCAGCCAGGTGCTGTTGCCCTGGCGCTGGGCCTGCAGGCCCTGGCCGCGCAGCAACTGGCCGAGCGCCTGTTCGCGGTCGAAGCGGCCGTTGAGGCCCTGGCTGGTCTTGCCGGCGACGCTGGTGGCGTCGTACGACAGGCTGACGCCGGCCTGGCGGGCGAACTGGTCCAGTGCAGTGGCCAGGGCGCCGGCGGCGATGTTCCAGTCGCGGGCTTGCGTGTCACTGGCCGGCTCGGCCTGCGCGGCCAATGGCACCACGCCACCGCCCAGGCAGGCGCCGAGCAAGGCGGCCTGCACCGCGCGTTTAAGAGGGGAACGTTGGGAAGGGAACGCTTGCATGACCGCGGGGTGCTCCTGAAAGGAAGTGGACAGAACCGGCCTGTTGATCGGCCTTTCCTTACAGGTCGAGCGGCAATGAGAATTCACCTCATTTATTTTTCGATTAGTTAAACGCGAGGTGAAACGGTCACCCAATAACGGCTGCGGTAGGTCACATCGACCTTGAGCGATTGCGCCACAAGGCCCAGCACCTGATCGGTGTCGTCCAACTGATAGGTGCCCGATACACGCAAGCCGGCCACCGCCGCGCTGCACCGCACCAAGCCATTACGATAACGGCCCAGCTCGGCGAGGAAGTCATCCAGGCGCATGTTGTGGGCGCTGATCACGCCGTCGCTCCAGCCCCAGGGGTCGAGGCCATTGGCGATGGGCGGGCGGACGCCGCTGCGGTCGAACAGCACCTGTTCGCCGGGCTTGATCAGTTGCCGCGCCGTGGCGTCATGGCTGTCGGCAAACAGCGCCACGCTGCCCTGTTGCACCGCGAGAGAGGTGCCCTGGGCTTCTTCGCGCACCAGCAAGCGCGTGCCGAGGGCGCGCAGGTAACCGTCGCGGGTTTGGACCCAGAAGGGGCGGCTGTCAGCGCCCGTGTCCAGCAGTATTTCACCGTGGTGCAGGTGCACCAGGCGCCGTTCCTGGGTGAATGCGGTGTCGATGGCGCTGGCGCTGTTGAGCTGGATTTTGCTGCCGTCGTTCAAGGCCAGCCAGCGCCGTTCGCCGGTGGCGGTGCGGTAGTCGGCGATCAAGCCGGGTAGGGGCGTGTAGTCGCGGCCCAGCCAGGTCAATCCCGCCGCACCCGCTACCAGCCCGAGCAGCTTCAAGCCATCACGGCGGCTGATGCGTTGGCGTGCACCGTGCAGGGCATGGCGCCCGACCTGGGGCGGCAACTGGCTGAAATCGTCATTCATGCTCGCCACCCGCTGCCATACCTGCTGGTGCTCGGCGCTGGTGTGCAACCAGCGATCAAAGGCGGCGGTGCTGGCGTCGTCGGCGATGTTAAAGCGCAGCGTGATCATCCACTGGATGGCCTGGTCGACCAGGCGCGGGTCATAGTTCGGCATAGCGCAACCGATAGCAGGCGTGCAGCGCCTTGGACAAGTCACGCTCCACGGTGGCCTTTGAGACGCCGAGGCGCTTGGCGATCTGCGCGCAGGTCAGGCCGTCCAGTTGTGCCAGCAGGAAGGCTTCGCGTACCCGTGGTTTGAGCTGATCGAGCAGGCGGTCGATGCGTTCCAGGCTGTCGAGGATCAGCAGTCGGGTTTCCTCGGACGGCACCTCGACCTGCGGGAAATGCGCGAGGCTGTCGAGGTAGGCGCGCTCCAGCTCGCGGCGCCGGTATTGGTCGATCATCAGGCTGCGCGCGATGCTGCTCAGGTAGGCCCGCGGTTGCTGCAAGGCCTGCTGCTTGCGCGCATTGAGCAGGCGCACGAAGGTTTCCTGCGCCAGGTCGGCGGCGTGTTCACGGCAGCCGGTACGCCGGCTCAGCCAGCCGCGCAGCCAGGAGGAATGGGTATGGTACAGCTGGCCGATGGCGGCATGATCCAGTGGGTGGTCGCTCGACATGGGCATCCTGGCGCAGCAGTCTTAATTGATAATGTTTCGCATTCTAGACGTTGGCTGTGGGAATGAGCAATTCCGGCGAACAATGTATCCAGCACAATTTTTTGTTGGCCTGGGGCCTGCGGATTAATCTGCGGGTTTGCCCTGCGGAGCGTTTGAGCATGATCGACCTTGCGACCCTGGCGGTGTTTTCAGGTGCGGTGTTACTGCTGTTGTTATCGCCGGGGCCGAATATGGCGTTTGTGATCAGCCATGGCGTGACCCATGGCTGGCGAGGCGGGGTGGCGTCGGCCTTGGGTATCGGCGTGGCGGACCTGCTGCTGACGCTGTTGACTGCCACCGGGGTGACAGCATTGGTGGCCAGTTGGCCGCCGTCTTTTGATTTGATCCGCTATGCGGGGGTGGTCTATCTGTTGTGGCTTGCGTTCAAGACCGTGCAGAAACGCTCTGGCCTGGACACGGCTGACGTCAGCCGAATACCCCTGGGCCGGGTATTTTGGCAAGCCATGTTGAACAGTTTGCTGAACCCCAAGGCGTTGTTGTTTTTTTGGTATTCCTGCCGCAATTTGTGCGGCCTGAGGCCGGGGCCATAGCCACGCAACTGATGGTGCTAGGCGCGGTGCTGACGTTGATTGCAGGGCTGTTCCACATGCTGTTGGGAGTTTTTGGTGGTGCGCTGAGCCGATTCTTTGCGACGCGCTCACAAGGTGCCTTGCTACAAAAATGGGGCCTGGCGACGGTGTTGACCTTGCTGGCCGTGCGCTTGGCGTTGATGTCGCGCCCCACCTGATTGCTTTTTTGTGGCGAGCGCATTTCTGTAGCAAGCCCGCTTGTTGTGGCGAGCGGGCTTGCCCGCGTTGGGCTGCGTAGCAGCCCCCATCAGATTCACCGCGTTCCTTCAGGAATTACGCGGCGTCAGGTTTTAGGGCCGCTGCGCGCCCCAACGCGGGCAAGCCCGCTCGCCACAGGTATTCACCGCGGGCCTTAGCGACTCCAGCGTGCGCTTGACGGAGATGCTGCGCCCCAACTGATTGCCTGTGTGGCAAGCCCGCTCGCCACAGGCCCGTGATCTCGCCGCGGGCTTTAGCGACTCCAGCGTGCGCTTGGCGGCGATGCCGCGCCCCAATTGATTGCTTGTTGTGGCGAGCGGGCTTGCCCGCGTTGGGCTGCGTAGCAGCCCCATCAGATTCACCGTGTTCCTTCAGGAATTACGCGGGGTCCGGTTTTGGGGCCGCTGCGCGCCCCAACGCGGGCAAGCCCGCTCATCACACAAGCTTGTTCGCCACGGGTATTGCGGTGTGTCAGCCCAACCGTGCAGCCGCCCGTGCGGTGATCTCGCCGCGGACTTTACGCGACTCCAACGTGCGCTTTTTGGCCTCTTCCAGCACATGCGCAGGCGCCGTCTCTGGGCTGCCGGAGTTGAACGGCGGCGCCGGCGCATATTCGATCTGCAACTGCACCAGTTGCGCCGCCGCTTCGCTGTACAGCTCGGCCGCCAGGGTCAGCGCGAAGTCGATGCCGGCGGTGATGCCGCCACCGGTGAACAGGTTGCCGTCGCGCACCACGCGGTCCTGTACCGGGATGGCGCCGAGCGGGGCGAGCATGTCGTGGTAGGCCCAGTGGGTTGTGGCCTTGCGGCCGCGCAGCAAGCCCGCCGCGCCGAGTACCAGCGAGCCGGTGCACACTGAGGTCACGTAGCGCGCGGTGTGTGCCTGGGCCTTGAGGAAGTCCAGGGTCTGCACATCTTCCATCAGCGCGCCGACGCCGGAACCGCCGGGCACGCAGATCACATCCAGGTTCGGGCAGTCGGCATAGGTGGTGGTCGGGGTGAACACCAGGCCGGTGCTGGAAGTAACGGGCGCGAGGTCTTTCCACACCAGGTGCAACTTCACGTCCGGCAGCGAACCGAGCACGTCATAGGGGCCGGTCAGGTCCAGTTGCTGGATGCCGGGGAACAACAGAAAGCCGATCTGCAAGGTCATGAATGAAACTCCAATAAAGGGGTGGACGGCTTCACTCTAGAGGCCTAGGCTTTGGCGAGTACGCCATTGAACCCACAAATCACGCCAATCATGCCCAGACTGATCCACGTGCTTGCTTTCGATAATGCCCAGGTGCTCGACGTGACCGGGCCGTTGCAGGTCTTCGCCTCGGCCAATGACCTGGCGCGCCAGCGCGGTTTGCCGCTGCCTTACGCCGTCAACGTGATCGCCGACCAGGCCGAGCCGGTGATGACCTCCGCCGGCCTGGCGCTGGTGGCGCAGCCGTTGCCCGCCGCCGATGCGCCCTGTGACACCTTGGTCATCGCCGGCGGCTGGGGCGTGTATGGCGCTGCCGAAGACCTGTCGTTGGTGGACTGGGTGCGCGAAAAAGCCCGGCACTCGCGGCGCATGACCTCGGTGTGCACCGGCGCCTTCCTGCTCGCTGCCAGCGGTTTGCTCGATGGCTGCCGCGTCGCCACCCACTGGACCCGTTGCGAAGAACTTGCGCACAAGTTTCCCGCGCTGACGGTGGAAGCCAACCCGATCTTTATCCAGCAAGGCTCGGTGTGGACCTCCGCCGGTGTCACCGCCGGCATCGACCTGTGCCTGGCTCTGGTCGAGGAAGACCTGGGCCGCGCCGTGGCTCTGGAAGTGGCGCGGCACCTGGTGGTGTTCCTCAAGCGCCCCGGTGGCCAGTCGCAGTTCAGCGTGACCCTGGCCCTGCAAAAGGGCGGCAGCCGCTTCGCCGAATTGCACGCCTGGGTCGCCGAAAACCTCACCCTCGACCTGAGCATTGCAACCCTGGCCGCCCAGGCGGGCATGAGCGAGCGCAGCTTCGTGCGCCACTACCGCGCCGAAACCGGCCAGACCCCCGCGCGCGCCGTTGAACTGATCCGCGTGGAAACCGCGCGCCGCCAGTTGGCGGACAGCACGGCATCAATCAAGCGCATCGCCGTGCAGTGCGGTTTCGGCTGTGAAGAGACCTTGCGCCGCAGCTTTGTGCGCGCCCTGGAAGTTACGCCCCAGGCCTACCGCGAGCGCTTCTGCGAGCCGGTTTAAACGAAAACGTACACAGTTGAACCAAGGTGCTATGTTGCCTGACTACCTGCCGCAGTCAGCTCTCAGTACTGCGCCGCTACTCCCTCCGCCCCCCGGCGTGACATTGCCCATGAAACCATTGACTGCCACCGGCGCCGACCTCAGGGACGACTGCGCCAGCGAGCCTATTCATATTCCTGGCGCGATCCAGCCCCATGGCGTGTTGTTGACCCTCAGCGAGCCGACACTGGTGGTGCTGCAGGCCAGCGCCAACATCAATACCGAACTGGGCCTGGGCACCGCGTCGGTGACCGGCCAGGCGCTGGGCAGCTTGATTGGCGAAGCGGCGCTGGCCCAGGTGCGGCTGGCCCTTGCGGACCTGGATGCGGATGAGGACGAGCAGCATCAAGTCACCCTAAAAGGTGCGCTGTACGACGCCTTGCTGCACCGCCACCAAGGGCTGTTGTTTCTGGAGCTGGAGCGCGCCGTGATACCCCAGCATGCGGCAGCCCTGCACGTCGCCCGCACCTTGCGCCGCCTGCAATCAGCGAAGACCCTCGATGGGCTGTACCAGATCTGTGTCACTGAAATCCGTGCATTGACCGGCTATGACCGGGTCACCCTGTACCGTTTCGAACAGGAAGGGCACGGCAAGGTGATCGGCGAATCCCTGAGCGACGGCATGCAGCCTTACCTGGGCTTGTGTTTCCCGGCGTCGGACATCCCGCCCCAGGCCCGCGAACTCTACCGGCTGAACTGGATCCGTGTGATTCCCGACGCTGTCTATACGCCGGTGCCGATCCTGCCGGCCCTGCGCCCGGATACCGGCCAGGCTCTGGACCTCAGCTTCGCGGTGCTGCGCAGTGTCTCGCCGGTGCACTGCCATTACTTGAAAAACATGGGCGTGCGCTCCTCGATGAGCATCTCCTTGATCAAGGATGACCAGCTCTGGGGCCTGATCACCTGTGGCCACCGCGAGCCTTTGCGCGTGCCCCATGAGTTACGCACGGCCTGCACCAGCGTCGGCCAGTTCCTGTCGATGCAGATCACCTTGCTTCAGGAGCAGGAGGCGCGGCGTCAGCAGTTGGAAAAGACCGTCATGATCGAGGCGTTGGCCAGCGCCATGGCGTTGGACACCTGCGATGTGATGGAGAGCTTGCGCCCGCACGCCCAGACGTTACTGGACCTGACGGCGGCAAGCGGGCTGGCGATTCTGGTGGAAGAGCGTTTGCATCGCTTTGGCGTGTGCCCCGGCGAAGATGAAATTCGCGCCCTCTACCCCTGGATCCGGCAACAGGAAAAAGGTGTGGTTGCCAGTCACCAACTGGGCGCGGACTTTGCGCCGGCCGCTGCCTATGAAGGCATCGCCAGTGGCCTGTTGGCATTTCGCCTGCCTAAGCCGGTGGACAACGCGGTGATGTGGTTCCGTCCCGAGGTGAAGACGACGGTGCATTGGAGCGGTGAGCCGATAAAATCCCGCGAAGCCGGCACCGCTTCACTGAGCCCGCGCCAGTCGTTTGAATTGTGGAAGCAGCAAGTCGACGGCAAGGCGCAGCAGTGGTCGACCTCGGAAATACTCGCGGTGGAGAGCCTGCGCCGTAACGCCCTCGAGCATGACCTGGCGCGCCAGGTGCAGCGCGAGCATGCCGCCGTGCGCGCACGGGATGAGCTGGTGGCGGTGGTGTCCCATGACCTGCGCAGCCCGTTGACCATCCTGCTGATGCAATGCGGCATGATGCGCAAGTTGGTGCCCGCCGAAGAAACCCAGGCCAACCGGCGCCTGACCACGGCGATTGAAACCATGCAGACCGCCACGTCGCGCATGAATACGTTGCTCGAAGACCTGATCGATATTTCGCGCATCGAGGCCGGGCACTATCGGGTGGCCCTGCAACCGCTGGAGGTAGACGCGACCCTCGACCAACTCGGCTTGATGTGGCACCCGCTGGCGGCGGCCAAGGGCATCAATCTGACGTGGCGCGCGCAGCCGCAGTTGCGTATCCAGGCCGACCCGGAGCGGTTGTTCCAGGTGTTTTCCAACCTGCTCGGCAATGCCCTCAAGTTCACCGGCCTGGGGGGCGCCATCGAAGTGATCGCTCAAGCGGCAGACGACGAAGTACTGTTTCGCGTCTGCGACAATGGCGTGGGCATCGGTGCGGCGCAACTGCCCTACATCTTCGAGCGCTACTGGACCTCCCGCGAGGGCAACCCCAACGGCAGCGGCCTGGGTTTGTATATTTCCCACGGCATCATCCAGGCCCACGGCGGCACGCTCTGGGCCGAAAGCGTGGCGGGGCAGGGCAGTGTGTTCAGCTTCAGGCTTGCGGCCGCGGTTTAGGGCCGTTCGAGCAGCTCACAGATTGCCGCCAGGGTAGCTTGCGGCGCCTCCTGGGGAATATTGTGGCCCACGCCGGGCAACACCTGGCGCCGGTAAACGCCGCTGAAGTGTTCCACATCGTCATCCTCTTGCGGTGGCGGGCCCACGCCGTCATCGGCGCCACACAGCGAAATGCTCGGCACCGAAATCGGCGGTTGCCGCGCTAGGGCCTGCTCGATGGCTTCCAGCGTCGGGTCGCCGGGGGCATACATGAAGCGGTGGCGATAGGAGTGAATCACCACTTCGACAAAATCCGGGTTATCGAACGACGGCGCGGTCTGCCCATACAGGCGCGGCCCCTCGGTCCAGGTGGGCGACCACAGTGACCAGAGCAATTCACACAGCTCGCGGCGGTTGGCGGTCAGTCCGTCCACGCCGCGCTGGGTGTGGAAGTAGAACTGATACCACAGCCGATGCTCGGTTTCCGGCGCGCGTGGCTTGAGGGATTTTGCGATGTTCTGGATGTTGTAGCCATCGCCGGTCACCAGGCCGCGCACTCGCTCGGGCCACAATGCCGCGACAATGCACGCGGCGCGGCCGCCCCAGTCATAGCCGGCAAGCGTGGCCTGGGGGATCGCCAACGCGTCCATGAAATCCAGCAAATCCTTGGCCAGCGCCGCCTGTTGGCCGGAACGCATGACCTGCTCGTTGATGAACCGCGTCGGGCCGTAGCCGCGCAGGTAGGGGACCAGAACCCGGTAGCCGCGTTCGGCCAACTGCGGGGCGATTTCGTCGTAGCTGCGTGGGTCGTAGGGGAAGCCGTGCAGCAGGATGACCGGTTCGCCGTGGGTGGGGCCGTGGGTTTCGTAGGCAATGTTGAGCATGGGGGTGGGGGTGTAGAGCAGGGTGGTCATGGTGGGGTCCTGTCTAGGGGGCTGCTGGAACTCTAGCTGAAACGGATGACGGGCCTTGGGTGTATTGAAGGCAGTGGGCTTACATGTCTAGGGGGGGAATGCGATCCAAATGTGGGAGGGGGGTGATGCTTGTAGCGGTTTGTCGGTGTACATATCCGTTATTTAGGTAACGGCGGCTTATGGTTCCGCTCTTACAGCGGGTCACTTTTGGCAAACGCCCCAAAAGTAACCAAAAGGTCTTCGCCCCAACACTCGGCACCTCGCTTAGGCTCGGTGTGCCCGCACGCAGGCTTGAATCCGTGGGCCGCCGCGATGGGCCATCCTTGGCCCAGCGCGGCTAACCCGGCGTCCTGCCGGGTTACCCACGGATTCAAGCCTGCGTGCGGCCAGCGTGTTTGACGGGGCGCCTAAAATCAAAAGCAAGAGCGCGGCGGCCTTAGAGCCGACCGGTTTTGTGCGTGTCGCACCGCCCCTCCCACATTTGGATCTCCATGCATCAGGTGAGCCGCAGCTGGCTTTTCAGGGCTGCCAGGTAGTCTTTTCTCCGCTGAGTTTGCGGTCCAGGAATGTCGCCGCGCTGATCAGCGCCAAGTGGCTCAACGCCTGTGGCGTGTTGCCCAGGTGGCGGGCCTGGCTGTCGAATTCTTCGGCGTAGAGGCCCAGCGGGTTGGCGTAGCGCAGCAGTTGTTCGAATTCGAGGTGGGCCTTTTCCACTTGTCCGGCGCGGGCCAGGCATTCGACGTACCAGAATGAGCACGCCGCGAACGCGCCTTCGGTGCCTTGCAGGCCGTCAATCGGGTTGTCGTCGTTGCGGTAGCGGTAGACCATGCCGTCGCGCACCAGGCTTTTCTGGATGGCTTCCAGGGTCGACAGCCAGCGCGGGTCGGTGGCGGCGACGAAGCGCACCAGGGGCATCAGCAACATCGAGCCGTCGAGGGCGGTGCTGCCGATATGTTGCACAAAATGCCCGCGTTCTTCGTTCCAGAAGTTGCTCCAGATGTCGGCGTAGATCGCCTGGCGCGTCTGGTCCCAGCGTGCAAACGGCGCCGGCAGTGAGCGCTTGTACGCCAGGCGGATGGCGCGGTCCAGGGCCACCCAGCACATCAGCCGCGAATGCAGGAAGTGATGCTGCTCGCCGCGCATTTCCCAGATACCCACGTCCTTCTGGTTCCAGACTTCGCAGACCTGGTCGGCGACTTCCACCGTGTGTTTCCAGCCTTCGTGGGAGATGGCCTCGCCGTATTTGTTGACCAGGTACACCGCGTCCATCAGTTCGCCGTAGATATCCAGCTGGATCTGGTCCACCGCCTCATTGCCGATGCGCACTGGTGTGGCGCCGCCATGGCCGCTGAGGTGGTCCAGGGTGGTCTCGGGCAGCTCCTGGCGCCCGTCGATGCCGTACAGGATGTTGATCTTGGTCGGCTGGCCGCAGCAGTCACTGACTCGGCCTTTGAGCCAGCGCATATAGGCGTTGGCCTCGTCGATAAAACCCAGGCGCATAAAGGCGTAGACGGTAAACGAAGCGTCGCGGACCCAGGTGTAGCGGTAGTCCCAGTTGCGCTCGCCGCCGGGAGTTTCCGGTAGGCCGAAGGTTGCGGCGGCGATGATTGCGCCATGTTTGCGCGAGGTCAGCAGCTTGAGGGCCAGGGCCGAGCGGTTGACCATTTCACGCCAGCGCCCGCGATAGTTCGATTGCGCGATCCAGCCGCGCCAGTACTTCAAGGTGTGTGCCAGCGCCAGGTCGGTACAGCCGTTGTCCACCCGTTCATCCTCGAGGCCGCCCAGCACAAACTCGGCATCTTCCTCCTGGCCCAGCACAAAGCTGGCGACGGCGGCGGCGTCCTTGATCTGCAGCGGGTGGCTGCTGGACAGACGCAGGCCGGGCTGGCCGTCTGCGTTGAAGCACACGGTGCCGTTATCCAGG
Organism: Pseudomonas sp. S09G 359; assembly: GCF_002843605.1. Lineage (NCBI taxonomy): Bacteria > Pseudomonadati > Pseudomonadota > Gammaproteobacteria > Pseudomonadales > Pseudomonadaceae > Pseudomonas > Pseudomonas sp. S09G 359. The sequence continues at coordinate 2,183,414 of NZ_CP025263.1, forward strand.
GTCGCAACGGTGGGTATGCGTGCATAGTCGTGGCGCACAGCGCAGCGCAGGTGAATGCTGGCCTTGCCGCTGACCACGCGCACTCGGCGGATCAGCAGGGGCAGGTCATCGGGTTCTTCGCTGATGGCCAGCAGGTCGGTGATTTCCACCACGGCCTCATCGCTGAGCCAGCGGGTTTGCAGCACATTGGTGTCGGGCAGGTAGATCTGTTCGCGTCGGGCGTTGGGCAGGTCCGGGGTGAGTTGAAACGTCCCGGCCTCGGGGGAGTCGAGCAGCGCGCAGAAGATCGAGGGGCTGTCGAATTCCGGCCAGCAGTAAAAGTCGATGCTGCCTTTGTCATTCACCAGGGCGGCGCTGCGCATGTCGCCAATGATGCCGTGGGCATCGATGGCGCTTTGTGGCTCGTTGTTCAAATCAACCATTGTCACGAAACTCCGGGTAAAGGCTCATGCCGCCATCAATAAACAAGGTGCTGCCCACCACATAGTCGGAGGCATCACTGGCCAGCCACACCACGGCGTTGGCCACGTCTTGCACATCGCCGACACGGCCGTAGGGAATCAACTTCAGCAGTGCCTGTTCGGCTGCGCCCTCGGTGGCTGCGCGATTGATCGCAGTACGAATCGCCCCGGGTGCAATGCCATTGATGCGGATGCGCTGCTCGCTGACTTCCTGGGCCAGGGTGCGCATCAGCATCTCCACGCCGCCCTTGGACGCCGCGTAGTTCACATGCCCGGCCCAGGGGATCAGTTGGTGCACCGAGCTCATGTGAATGATTTTGCCGGCGGCCCGTGACACCCCTTCACGCAGCCCCTGGCGTTGGAAAATACGCACCGCCGCCCGGGCGCAGAGGAATTGGCCGGTGAGGTTGACGCCGATCACGCTATTCCAGTCGTCGAGGGTCATGTCGACCAGCGCGGCGTCCTTCTGCATACCGGAGTTGGCCACCAGGATGTCCAGGTGGCCGAAGGCATCGAGGGTCTGCGCAAACAGGCGTTCTACGTCGGCTTCTTTAGAGACGTCGGCAGCGATGGCAATCGCCCGGCCGCCCTCGGCATTGATCTGCTCGGCCAGGGCTTCGGCCGGCGCGGCCTGGCGGTTGTAATTCAGCACCACGGCAGCGCCCGCCTGCGCCAGGGCCTTGGCTGCACCGGCACCGATTCCGGAACTGGCGCCCGTCACCAGGGCCACTTGTTGCTCCAACGAAATTCGCATTGCTCACCCAGCCTTAAATTCGTGAGTTCAGTCAGCTGACTGGCCGCGCGCAATGGAAGTTCACCGGTGTGATTTTAGCGACTACAACCATGGTGATAAATGGAATAAAAGAATAATAATAAATAACCATAAGATACTAAAAAACCGATCAAAAGCGTTTGACAGGGTTTTTTGCCGCGTGTCTTATAGGCACACCTCAGCCCGCTCCGTTGGTAGTTCGGAAGTCATCGCGGGGCCTTTTAAAAGAGAAAGTTATGTGCCTTTCGGCCGTTCAAGGAGAATTACCAGACCAGGAAAAGTCGCCGGCCTATAACGGCTTGCCAAAGTTGGTGATCTTCGATTGCGACGGTGTACTTGTGCAAAGCGAAGAGATCACCTTGTCTGTGTTGATCAGCCTGCTGAATGCCCGTGCATCGGGCAACTTTAAACTTGATGAAGCGCTGTTTATCGAGCGTTTTCGTGGGCGCAAGATTGCTGATTGTTTGGGCGAAGCCGAACAGTTATTGAATCTTGAACTGGGCAGCCAGTTCGAGGCGGACTTTAGAGCCCAGGCGCTGCAGGCGTTGACGCTTAATTTGAAAGCCACCGACGGCATGCTGGAAGTGTTACAGGCATTGGATATTCCTTATTGCGTAGCCTCGAGTGCGCCGCGCAACAAGATAGAACATTGCTTGAGTGTTGCCGGGCTGCTCTCTTATTTCGATGGGCGAATATTCAGTTGTTATGAATTGGGCCGTTGGAAACCCGATCCTCTGGTGTTTTTGACCGCCTGTGACCGCTACAACATAGCGGTTGGCGATGCCCTGGTTATTGAAGACAGTGTGGCTGGTATCCAGGCGGCGGTGGCCGCGAATATTAAAGTGTTGGGTTTTGCTCCTGTCGAGCGGCATTCGTTGTTGGCCGAGGCCGGCGCCTTAACGTTTTCTGATATGCGTGAATTGTTGACCCTTATTAATAATTAGCGAACTTCCTCAGGGAGGAGGCGTTGTGAACACACTCGGTTATATAGAACGGTTAAAACGCAATGACCCATCTTCAGAGGTGTGGTGGGACTCATCAACCGTGGTGTACGCGCCCTATAAAAGGCACTTGCTGGATAAGTACCCGGCAGCGGCAGCCCACATAGAACAGCTGATGCCGGACGCATTCTCGCCGGCCAGAGGGTTTTGCAGTGTCACCACCAACCCGCGGCTGGTGACCGCCGTTATTCTCGAAAAACGCGAGTACTGGGCGTCGAGATTTAACCTGGCGAGCCTGTCCCCCGCCGAGTTGCGCAAGAAGCTGTACAACGAAGTCATCACTGAAGGCGCCACTGCACTGGCACCGCTGTGGGTGCAATCGGCCCAGGCCGAGGGGTGGATCTGCGCCCAGGTCGACCCTGTGGATGTGCGCTGCGCCGAACGCATGACTGCCCGGGGGCTGGAGCTGCGACAGCTGGCGCCAAACGTGATGGTCAAGGTGCCGGGCAGCCTGGAAGGGATGTCGACCATCGAAGACCTGGTGGCCCAGGGCAGCTCGGTGAATATCACGTTCTGCTTTACGGTTTCCCAGTTCCAGGCCGGTATCCAGGCGATAGAACGGGGCCTGGCCAGCGCGCAGCGCAACGGTGTCGACACCCGCCACTGCAAATACGTGATCACCTTCATGATCGGGCGTTTGGCCTGCCAGCCGGAGTTTGCGCTGCAGGCGGCAGAACGTGGCCTGGCGCTGGATTGCGAAGAGCTGCGCTGGGCCGAACTGATGATTTACCAACAGATCCAGGCGCTGGTCGCGGCCTCGACCGTGCCGGTCAAAACCCTGCTTTCCAGTATAAAAATCGATATCGACGAGCGCGGCAACAAACACTGCTGGCACCTGGAAAAAACCGGTCAGCGTGCCACTTGCTACACCTTGACGCCGGACGTGGTGGAGTTCCTGATCGAGCGCGAAAGCCACGGCAAGCCAGTCGTGCCGGCGACCGAGCCACTGCAGGTGCCGCCAGCGACCTTCGCCAAGTTGATCCGCATCCCGTATTTCTGCGAAGCGTATTTCATCGACAGCATCGAGCCGTACGACTTCGGCAACCATGAGGCATTTATCAACGCCTGCAACGAAGCCAACAGCGCCCACCGGCGCCTGGCGGACTACTGCGTTCGTCTCTGCCCGGTGACAAAACCGTTCAAGCGTTCCCTCAACGCACTGCTGGCGGCCGAATTCGGGGTGATCGCATGAACCGGATGGTTGGGTTATGGGCGCACCCACGCTCGCGCTCTACCGTGTTGGAGCGGGTGTTTATCGAACGTGGGGATTTCGAGGTGTTCCACGAGCCGTTCGCCCACATGGCGTTTTCCGCGGATTCGGCGATCCCTTCGGATGAATGGGACGACAGTTTGCCCACTACGTATTCGGGCATAAAGGAACACTTGCTGGCGGCCAAACAACGCACCAATGTTTTTCATAAAGACATGTGCTACCACTGCCTGGATGACTTGAAAGTTGATCTGGAGTTTCTGGCGCAGCAGGACAATATCTTTCTGATTCGCGAACCGGCCAGCAGTATTATTTCCCACCACCGCGTACACCCGGATATGCCGATGCAGGCCATTGGGCATAAAGCCTTATATGACATCTTTTGTGTGGTGACAAAACTCACCGGCAAAGTGCCGTATGTGATCAATGCGGATGATCTTGCCGCTGAGCCAGAACGGGTTATGCGTAAACTCTGTGATTATTTGGATATCGAGTTTCTCCCGCACGCCATGACTTGGAAGCGCGAGTGTCCGCCCCAGTGGAAAACCTGGAGAAGTTGGCACGTGGCCGCCGAGAACAGTGAGCGAATTATTTCGCCGCCGAACCAACACATCGATATGCAAGCACTCGACCAGCATCCGAAGTTAAGGGCGTTGTACGAATACCATCGGACGTATTACGCGCGTATGAACGAATTTTGCCAATAAGGATTGTTGTATGAAAAAGTTGATTGTGACCGGCGCGGCCAATGGCATTGGCCGGGCGACTGTAGAACAAGCGATCCAGGACGGCTATTTCGTTATTGCTGCTGATAAGGATGCGCAGGGCCTTGAAGCGTTACAACACCGTTATACGACGGATGTGTTGGAAACCCACGTTGCCGACTTCGCGGATAACGCGGTGATCAAGGGTTTTATTCCAGCGTTGTATGAACGCCACGCGACGATTTATGCCTTGGTGAATAACGCCGGTATTTACCATGGCAAAAGTGTCTATGCCTATTCCGACGAGCAAGTCGATGAAATCCTCAATGTGAACCTCAAGGCACTGGTTTATCTGTCCAAGGACTTCGCCGAACGCGAAATCAAGCACGAAGCCCCGCGCAGCATCGTCAATATCGCCTCGGTGGCGGGGGAGGTGGGCAGCTGTGATGCCCTCTACGGTGCCACCAAGGCGGCAGTTATCGGCCTGACCAAGGCCAATGCCTGGAATTTCGCGCCGTTTGTGCGGGTAAACGCCGTGTCCCCGGCGCTGATTCATGACACCGCGATCTACGCCACCATTCCCGAGTACCGGCGCGCCGAGTACGCGCGCCAGGAAATCCTCAACGAGCCTATCCGGCCCAGCGGCGTCGCCGAGGTGATCTTGCTGCTGGTCGGTGAGGGCATGCGCCACATGACCGGTAAGGTCATACCGGTCGACAACGGAGCCTACCCGCGATGAGCGATTCGGGGCGCAAGAAAAAACTGCTGCTGGTGGGCGCCGGCAACCTGTGCCTGCAGATCCTGAAGATTCTCGGGCCGAAAAATGCCTTCGAGTTTGTGGTGCTGGGCCGCAATGAGGAGGCAACGCTGCGGCTATGCAACCTGGTGGCGCTGTCGTGCGCGCAGTTGGGGCAGGTGATTGCGATCAAGCCGGTGATCGCCGACTTGACGGATATCGGCAAGGTCACGCGCGTGCTGCGTGAGGAAGCGCCGGATATGTTGGTGAACTGTGCGTCGTTGCAGTCATGGCGGGTTATCAACGGGTTACCCAAGCTCACGTTCGAGCAACTCGACCAGGCGCAGTTCGGCCCCTGGCTGCCGATGCACCTGACGTTGATGCATAGCCTGATGCAGGCGGTGAAGGCCTCCGGGATTGCACTCAAAACCGTGAATGCGGCCTTTCCCGATGCGGTCAACCCGATCCTGGCCCGGGTCGGCCTGGCGCCGGATATCGGCGTGGGCAATGTGGCGAACTTGATCCCGGCCACGCGTTTTGCCATTGCGCGGCTGCTGGAATGTTCACCCACCGACGTGCAGGTGCAACTGTATGCCCAGCATTATTTCAGCCACTACGTACCGCGCGGCGGGTTGCCTGCGCATGCCAGCTACCGCCTGTTGTATGAGGTGCGCGACAGGCCGCAGGCACACCGTCTGCCGGCCGAGGTGATTTTTTCCACGGTAAAGACCGAGTTCTGTCGCCTGGGCGGCATCGATGGGCAGTTCCTCACGGCCTGTTCGGCGGTCACCGTGATCGAAGGGCTGTTTTCGCCCACCCCGGTGCTGGTGCATGCCCCCGGCCCCCTTGGCCTGCCGGGCGGGTATCCGGTGCGGCTGCAGGACGGGCGCATCGAGGTGCAGTTCTCCGAGGCGTGCCCGCAGGAGGAGGCGGTGCGCATCAATAGCATCTGCCAGAGCCATGACGGTATCGACGAAATCCATTGCGATGGATCGGTCACCTACAACCCGCAGTGCATGGCCGTAATGCAAGCAATGCTGGGGTATTCGAAGACCACCATGTCGATCGAGCAGTCCGCCGATTTTGCCCGCGAATTGGCGAGCAAGTATTCCGCCTTTAAAAATTCAACCTGGTAGGTGTGTGATGAATCAGATGTCAGGGCGCAAGCACCACGAAGTGGCCAGTTATTCCGCGCAATACTCGGCGGATTTCGTCGAGCGTTGGGATGAGTTGATCGATTGGGACAAACGCAAGGCCGGCGAGGATGGCTTTTTTGAACGGCTGCTACGCGAGCACGGCGTGCGCTCGGTGATCGATGTGTCGACCGGCAGTGGCTTCCATGCGGTCCAGCTCAAGCAGGCCGGTTTCGAGGTGGTGGCCACGGACGGCAGCAGCACGATGCTGACCAAGGCACGCGCAAATTTCCGCCAGCGCGGGCTGGAAATCGAATCCCACTACATGGAGTGGCTGGCGCTCGACCCGAGCGTGCTGGGGCAGTTCGATGCGGTGGTATGCCTGGGCAGTTCGCTGTGCCATGTGTTTGCCGCCCATGACCGCCTCAGAGTGTTGGAAAAATTCAGGGCATTGCTCAAGCCGGGCGGCTTGCTGATTGTGGATCAACGCAACTTCTTTGCCATTCGCGCGGGCAACTTCAAGGCCAGCGGCAATTACTACTACTGCGGCACGAATGCGTCCGTGAGCCTGGGGCAGGTCGACCAGCAGTTGTGTGAGTTCATCTACACCTTTGATGACACCGAGCAGTATCGGCTGAAGGTGTATCCGTTGCTGCCGGGTGAGTTGGCCACGGAAGTGCTCGCATCGGGGTTTTCAGCGCACGAGAGCTACGGCGATTTCCAGCGTGACTACGACATGATGAATTGCGATTTCATCATCCACACCGCACGCGCCATTTAAGGGGACGAGCATGAGCACACTCGTACAAAGCCCCCCGCGCACTATGGACAGCGTGGTGCTGGCGGTGGTGTTGACCGGCTTCGTGGCCAGCACCTATGGCTTCGGCGTTTACCTGTTCGCCAACCTGGTGGTGGACATGCGCCGGGACATCGGTTTCGACTACACCACGGTGGGCGTGATCACCGGCGGCGCGCAGATCGGCTTCCTGCTGTTTTCATCGGTCACAAGTGTCATCAGCCGGTATTTCGAGGGCTGGAAAATCAGCCTGGTGTCCACGCTGATGACGTCCCTGGCGTTGCTGGGGCTGAGTGTCAGCGACAGCATCTGGGTGTCCGGTGCGCTGTTGATTCTGCTCGGCGGCTGCTCGGCGTCGGTGTATATCCCGCTGGCGGAAATCGTTACCAAGGGCTTCAGCCCGGGTAACCGCTCGCGGGTCATGGGGCTGATCTCCAGTGGCACCAGCTATGGGGTGTTTATCAATGGCTTGCTGGTGTCGTTCCTCACCCTGCATGGCGGCTGGCGTTCTATCTGGCTGACCGCCGGGCTGATCTCGGTGGCCCTGTGCCTGGTGGCGTGGTTTCTGTTGCGCACGATGGCGGCCGGCCAGGACATGGGGTTTTCCGGCGCGCGCTCGGCGGTCGTAGGCAGCGACAGGCCCTGGCTGAGCCGTTCGCTGTACTTGACCTGGGCTATCGCGTTTCTCAATGGCATGGCGTTGCTGCCGTTCCAGACTTACCTCGCGCCGTTCCTTCGAGACGAGTTGGGCGTGTCGGTGCAGGACACCGGGTTTATCTGGACTACCCTTGGCGCCGTGGGCATGGCCTCGGGCTTCCTGGTGGGGTGGATTGCCGACAAGGTCGGGGTGCGGGCGTCGCTGGCAATGTGCTTTCTGAGTGCCGGGCTGGCTGCCGCGCTGGTGTTCCGCTTCAACAGCCTCCCGCTGTTTTATCTGGCGGCGTTTTTGTTTGCGCTGGCGTTTTACCCGATCTTCGGGCTGGTCCCCAGCTACATCGGGCAAATTGTGCCGGTCAACCGCCTGACCCAGGCGTTCGGCATCGCCAATGTGCTGATTGGCCTGGGCGGCGTGTGCGGTAACTTCCTGGGCGGTTTTTCCAAGGACCTGACCGGGTCGTTCTCGACGGTCTATTGGGTGGTGGCGCTGTTGCTGTTCGGGCAATGCGTGATGGTCTTCATGTTGGGTAAACAGCCGGTGTCGGCAACCGAAGAGGGTGAGCGGCCATGAGTCATTTTGCGCACAGTCCAAACCAGAACCTGCATGCATTTGCGTTCAGCCATTTACGCGCCGAACGGTCGCCCCTGCAGCAAAAGCCCCTGGTCATCTGGATGACCGGCATCTCGGCCTCCGGCAAGTCGACCATCGCCGATGCGCTGGACATCGCCCTGCAGGCACAAGGGCGGTTGACCAGCATTATTGACGGTGACTCGGTGCGCGGCGGCTTGTGCCGGGACCTGGGGTTTACCGACAGCGATCGGGACGAGAACATCCGGCGTGTCGCGGAAGTCGCGCGCTTGATGCTGGAGGCCGGGCTGGTGGTGATCGTGGCGCTGATCTCGCCGTCAGCGGCCAGCCGGCATTACGCGCGCTCCATCATCGGCAATGAGTTTTTTGTTGAAGTGCATGTGGATGCGCCGCTGGAAACTGCCGAACAGCGCGACCCCAAAGGCTTGTATAAAAAGGCCCGCGCGGGGTTGATCAAGCATTTCACCGGCATTGATTCCGCCTACGACCTGCCGGTTTTTCCGGAAGTGCACTTGGATACCCAGGCGCTGTCGGTTGAACAGTCTGTCGAGACCATTCTGGATTGGGTCGCCCGCCGCGACGATCACCCGTAGCCGTTGGTCTTTGCGCCGGTTTGCCAATATCTGCACTTTGAGAAAACAAGGTACTCTGCGCCATCGCCGCAAGACCGCGTTTTTCAAGGAGCAGTCATGACGCATTTTACGGGCACTGCAAAATCGATCCGTCTGATTGGCGGGGCCCGGGTACTGGACTTTATCAACACCACCAACGGCCGGCGCCCCGGCACTGCGCTGAAGGTATTAGAGGAGCGGCTTACCAGCTTTCAGTTCTTCTTTGAGTGGGCGCTGCATGCATCATTGATCTCGGCCCAAGAGTTCGATGACTACAAGCCAATGGTGTTTGAGTCACCTATTTCCTACCAGCCGAACCTGGACGCCATTCTTGCGTTCAGGGAGTGCCTGTATGCGGTGCTTTACCCGTTGTCGATGCACCAGGCCGCGCCTGCTGCGGCCTTGCAGCAGATCAACCGGACATTCCAGCAGGGCGTCACCTGGCGGGTGTTGCATTCGGTGGATGGGCGGCCTGCCTGGGCGTGGAACCCCTGCACCTCGGCGCAGGCGTTGACCGAAATGCTGCTGGGGCGCCTGGCCATCGAAGCAACGCAGATGTTGCTGTCCGGTGATCTGCATGCGTTGCGGAGTTGCGGCGATACCGATTGCGATTGGGTGTTTTTGGATGTTTCCAAGAACAAACAGCGCAAATGGTGCCAGATGAGCGTGTGCGGCAGCCGGAAGAAACTCAGCCGTCTCAAACAGGTGGCTGGCCAACCCTAGTTGCGACGCAAGACCATCGGCGACGGGTAGCAATTGCTCCACTTAATAGGAAGCATTACTATTCACGCCCCGCCTCCCCAGTGCACCCGCGATGATCCCTCAGCCGCCCCGCAGAACAGGCTTTTTCCAACACTACGAAGAGTTGATCGGGACCTGGACGCGTCGCCTGCGAAACCGTCAGCAGGCTGAAGACCTGGCCCATGACACCTTCGTGCGGGTGCTTGAGGCGAAATCCGCCGACATTGCGCAACCGCGTGCCTACCTGCATCAAACCGCGCGCAATATCGCAGTGGACGGCTACCGGCGCGAGGACAGGCGCGAGGCCATGACGCTGGAAGCCTTTGATCAGAGTTCGCCCCACAGTGGCGACCCGGAGCATTACATGCACGCGATCCAGCTGGCGGACTCCATAGAGCGGGCCCTGGCCGAGTTGCCGCTGAACTGCCGCAAGATTTTCATCTGGCAGAAAATCGAAGGCCTGACCCAGCAGGAAATCGCCGAGCGCCTGGGGTTGTCAAAAAACATGGTGGAAAAGTATATGATCCGCACCCTGCGGCATCTACGTGACCGCCTGGACGCAATGGCCCCATGACCCATGCCCGCTCTGAAACAGGACCTTCCATGATGGATAGCCGTGCTCGCGACGAAGCCGCGCAATGGTTTGTACGCTTGCAAGATGCAGAGTTGGACGCCAGCGAGCGCCAGCGTTTTGATGCCTGGCGCAATGAAGCGCCCGAACACCAATATGAGTTCGATGTGCTGCAAGGCATGTGGAGCGCCGCCGACCTGTTGCCCAAGGCCCGCCTGCAAGCACTCTGCGAAGCACCGGGCGAGCGGCCAAAACGCCGCGCAATCCTGCGTTACGCAGTGGCGGCGAGTGTGGTCGCCGTGGCGTTGGGTTTGGGCCTGTTCAGCGGCCTCGATCACCCCAAGCCGTACAGTGCCGAGTTCAGCACCCGCCTGGGGGAGCACCGCCAGGTGGCCTTGCCCGATGGCTCGGTGATGGACCTCAACAGCCGCAGCGTCGTCGCGGTGCACTTTGAAAAAAACCGGCGCGGCGTGGAGCTTAAGAGCGGCGAGGCGATGTTCCGCGTCGAGCACGACACCAGCCGGCCGTTTGTGGTCGTCGCCGGGGCGGCGCAGGTGACGGTCACCGGCACCCGCTTCGATGTGCGCCGTGATGACGACCAGACCCGCGTGGCGGTCGAAGCCGGTACGGTCAAGGTGCAAGGACGCTCGCCAGAGGAACGGGTGACGCTTACCGCGGGCCTCGGGACCCATGTCGACAGCCAGGGGCAGGTGGCCGCGGCCTACGCCGTGAACGCCGAGGAACTGACCGCCTGGCGCACCGGCAAGCTGGTGTTTAACAACGCCTCGCTGAGTGACGTGGCGCGGGAAGTGTCGCGTTATCGCGAGCAGCCGTTGCGGGTCAGTACCCCGGCGGTGGGCAACCTGCGCCTGACCAGTGTGTTTAAGGCCAACGACACCGACGCCTTGCTCAAGGCCCTGCCACACATCCTGCCGGTGGCCTTGCGCACCTTGCCGGACGGTAGCCAGGAAATTATTTCACGCTGACATTCAGGTTTTTTTCGAGTTCGTCGTCTTCTCCTGCAACTGCAACTGGTTTGCATTAACAGCCGCATACTCTTGCGATCACAGGACTAGGTTCGACGTGAAAAAACGTGCCGTTAACAACAATAAAATTTCCCGCTGGGCGCCGCTGGCCCTGGCGCTTGCCGTCAGTGCGGCCATGCCTGTGGCCTACGCGGCCGAGGGTATTCATATCCAGGCCCAGCCCTTGGGCGCGGCGTTGAGCCAACTGGGCCAGCAGACATCCCTGCAAGTGTTCTTCAGCCCCGACATGGTCGCGGGCAAGCAGGCGCCGGCGGTCGACGGCAACCTTTCGCCTGAACAGGCCCTGCGCCAGCTGCTGCAGGGCAGTGGCCTGGACTACCAGATCGACGCCGGTTCCGTGACCCTGCGCCCGCTGAGCAGCGGCACGGGTGAAGCCGGTTCGCCGCTGGAACTGGGCACCACCGACATCAAGGTGGTCGGCGACTGGCTGGGCGATGCCAACGCCGAAGTGGTCCAGAACCACCCCGGCGCACGCACGGTAATCCGTCGCGAAGCCATGGTGGAGCAGGGCGCAATGAACGTCGGTGACGTACTGCGCCGCGTGCCCGGTGTGCAGGTGCAGGAGTCCAACGGCACCGGCGGCAGCGATATTTCCCTCAACGTCGGTGTACGTGGCCTCACCTCGCGCCTGTCGCCACGTTCCACCGTGCTGATCGACGGCGTACCGGCGGCGTTCGCACCGTATGGCCAGCCGCAACTGTCGATGGCGCCGATTTCCGCCGGTAACCTGGACAGCATCGACGTGGTGCGCGGTGCCGGTTCCGTGCGTTATGGGCCACAGAACGTCGGCGGCGTGATCAACTTCGTGACCCGTGCGATCCCCGAGAAATTCTCCGGCGAAGTCGGCAGCACCCTGCAAACCTCCGCCCATGGCGGCTGGAAGCACGTCGACAACGCGTTTATCGGCGGCACTGCGGATAACGGCATCGGCGCGGCCTTGCTGTACTCCGGGGTGAATGGCAACGGCTATCGCAACAGCAACAACTCCAACGACATTGACGACGTGATCTTCAAGACCCACTGGGCGCCGACCGATCAAGACGACTTCTCGCTGAACTTCCACTACTACGACGCCAGCGCCGACATGCCCGGTGGCCTGACCCAGCAGCAGTTCGACGCCAACCCGTACCAATCGGTACGTGACTGGGACAACTTCAGCGGCCGCCGCAAGGACGTGTCCTTCAAGTACATCCGCCAGATCGACGACCGCACCCAGGCCGAAGTGCTGACCTACTACTCCGACAGTTTCCGTGGCAGCAACATCGCCAACCGCGACCTCAGAACCCTCGGTTCCTACCCGCGCACTTACTACACCTTTGGCATCGAGCCGCGTGTGTCCCATGTGTTCGACGTGGGCCCGAGCACCCAGGAAGTCAGCGTCGGTTATCGCTACCTCAAGGAAGGCATGCACGAGCAGGCCACCAGCCTGGCCCTGGTCAATAACGTACCGACGCCGGTCGGCCGCAGCGATGGTCACGTCTATCAGGACCGCACCGGCGGCACCGAGGCCAATGCCTTCTACGTCGATAACAAGATCGATATCGGTAAGTGGACCATCACCCCAGGCATCCGTTTTGAAGACATCCGCACCGAATGGCACGACCGCCCGGTGGTGCCGCTGACCGGCCCGCGCACTTTGGAAAAACGCCGCGAGGTCCACAACAACGAACCGCTGCCGGCCTTGAGCGTGATGTATCACGTGTCCGACGCCTGGAAGCTGTTCGCCAACTACGAGACCTCGTTCGGCAGCCTGCAGTACTTCCAGCTGGGCCAGGGCGGCACCGGCGACCAGACGGCCAACGGCCTGAACCCGGAAAAGGCCAAGACCTACGAGGTCGGCACACGCTACAACGACAACGTGTGGGGCGGCGAACTGACGTTCTTCTACATCGACTTCTCGGATGAGCTGCAATACGTCAGCAACGACGTGGGCTGGACCAACCTCGGCGCCACCAAGCACACCGGTATCGAGGCCTCGGCCCACTATGACCTGTCGAACCTGGACCCGCGCCTTGACGGGCTGACCGCCAATGCTGGGTTCACCTACACCAAGGCCACCTCCGAGGGTGATGTACCCTTCAAGGGCCGTGACCTGCCGTTGTATTCCCGCGAAGTGGCCACCCTGGGCCTGCGCTACGACATCAACCACTGGACCCACAACCTGGATGTGTACGCCCAGTCCGGCCAGCGTGCACCGGGTACCACCAGCACCTATATCACCCAGGGCACGGCGGACGGCCAGTACGGCGATATCCCGGGTTATGTCTCGGTCAATGTGCGCAGCGGTTATGACTTCGGCGAGCAGTTGTCGAACCTTAAACTGGGCGTCGGGGTGAAAAACGTCTTTGACCAGCAGCACTACACCCGCTCCAGCGATAACAATGCCGGGTTGTACCTGGGCGAGCCACGTACATTCTTCGTACAGGCCAGCGTCGGGTTCTAACCGGTACCGCTTGGGAAAAATCGCAGCTCTTATCGGCTGCGATTTTTTTTGCCTGTTTGTCAGGTCTCACCGCGTCGAATGCTGCCGGGGGAACTGACCCCGGAAAAAAACCACAGAGGGGTAGCTGGAGAACGCGTCCACTTTTTTGGAGAAACGTATGTCGGTATCGATGCTCGATACACCTGTACCTGCTTCATCACGCCAAGACCTCGCGCAGGCCGATTCCAGGCCCAATGCCAACGCTGGCCGCCCGGCGTCTGTCGCGCTGGCCTTTAACGCCAGCAACGCTGCAAACCTTAGCTTTCACTCCGGAGAAACCCAGGGCGGGCCAATGTTCAGCAATTCTATGCAGGCGACGGAACGTCTCAGCCATGCCGGCCAGCTTGGCCGTCCTGCGATGCCGAGCTTCATGGATCAAATGACACAGTGGATGGGCCAATGGTTTTCCGGGCATCGGCCGCCACGCCCGAATCCAGGCTGCAGCAACCCGCCGCCAAGGCCGAATCCAGGCTGCAGCAACCCGCCGCCAAGGCCGAATCCAGGCTGCAGCAACCCGCCGCCAAGGCCGAATCCAGGCTGCAGCAACCCGCCGCCAAGGCCGAATCCAGGCTGCAGCAACCCGCCGCCAAGGCCGAATCCAGGCTGCAGCAACCCGCCGCCAAGGCCGAATCCAGGCTGCAGCAACCCGCCGCCAAGGCCGAATCCAGGCTGCAGCAACCCGCCGCCAAGGCCGAATCCAGGCTGCAGCAACCCGCCACCACGGCCGAATCCGGGCTGCAGCAATCCGCCGCCAAGGCCGAATCCGGGGTGCAGCAATCCACCACCAAGGCCAGATCCGACTTACGGTAAGCCCCCACCAAGGCCGAACCCGACCCTGCCTGGCAGGCCGGACCCGCATTATTCGCTGAAGAACCATGAGGACTTGGCCAAGCAATTGCTCGACAACTTCAATGCCTTCAGAGATCCCAAGAACCCTGGGTATATCAGCGTTGGCAGCATTCATGCGATGGCGAACAGAGGTTGGTCGTCCAACCCCGCCGTGAACGAAAACATTCGCCTGGCTAAAGAGCTGCTGCGGCGTCCGGACCTGATGAGTGCGCTTGACCGGCACAGCTCTACCGGTTCACTGGATGGCCTGATCGACCGGCAGAACCTGAATCTGGTGATCAAGGGGGGCAACTACTTCAAATACAACACGGACAAGGAATTGGCCGGTGAGATGCTCAAACACTTCAATGAGCTGAAAGGTGGGCCCTGGGGGCAAGACATCAGCATCAAGGACCTGAGAAAACTGGCTGCAAAACACCAGACGGGTGACTCTGCCAAGGATCATCTTATCCAGCTGGCCCAAGAGGTGCTTAAGCGCAGCGATTTAGTGAAGATGCTGGATAATCTCGCCAGCCCGGACAACGACGGCCGGATCAGCAAGGAGGCGCTTCGCCGACTGTCCCGCTGACCGACACGCAGGCGCCGCCACCGAGAGGCGCCGCCTGCTTCAATTGTTTCGGAACTGTTTCACGCCGATTTACCACACAGGTTATACCCGCCGGTTTTATTCATGCCGGTCGCTTTCAGATTCAGAGTGAGGGCTAGCCTTTGACTTCAACCTCGTGCTGTCACCAGCTCTTTCGCAACCCCCATGAGACGGATCGTCCTGCAGCAGAGCAGAGCACGGCAGCACGCGAGTGCATTGCCCCTTCGACTGAACATACGGCGCAAGCCCGACGGATGAGGGCTTTCGCCGGCCAGCGGAAATTCCAGGCGCCCGTTGCGGATGACTTTTCCCGGGGCATGCTCGCAGACCGGCAGCCCCCCGGGGAGGGCTCTGCCGCGTTGAAACACCACGGGTTGATCAATAGCCTGGCGGCCTGGTGGCGCAGTCAAAAGTTCGGTTGAGCCTGCCGCGTTGCGGCTTTTTTACATGCGGTCATGGCTAGGTTTCGCCCTCCCGGAACTGTCTTGTTCAACACACCACATATGAGGTACTTGCCTGAGTGCAACCCAGTCGATGATTGGGGGCGCCAGGCAGGCCTGTATCTGAAAAGCGTTGGAGAAGACCCATGACAATTGAGCGCGCACTGCCTCACAGCCGGCCCCAGCCCCTGGACGGCCCCGTCGTACGATCAACAGTGGCCCCCGCTGAAAGCCGCGATGAACCTGCTGTTGCGCCGCTGCCGGCCAGCCCCCGCAAGCCTATGCTGTTGCGCGCAAGCCTGTCGGTGCTGCATCACCGAGGGTTGCAGAACTTCCCCGTTGCGCGCGCCACTCTTGCCCCGCCCAACGCAACGTCCACCGACAGCCAATTAGCCACCGCGCTGGAAAAGGCTTTTGGCCTGCTGCATCCGTTCCTGAATGACGGGCGCTTGACCTGGTCGTCATTGCAGCGCATTGCCAATCACGGCAGCGCTGAAAGCGAAGCGTTGGACCGAGCGAGCCAAGTGGTCAGGGAAATGCTCAAGCGCCCGCGCTTGAGCGACGCAATCCTGAGCCGTGATGGCGATATCACCCGCGACAGCCTCACCGCCGCCGCCTCGGCGTTACCGGGCAACAGTTCCCCGAGCGCCTTCAGCGACGACCCATTCCACGCCCGGGGCAATGCCCAGGTGGTGCAGGCGCTGCAAGGCCAGTTCGAGCAACTGAGGGATAAGACCAAGGACCGTACGTTTCTCTTCGAGCAGCATCAGTACGTTGAAATCGACACGCTCAAGACGGTGATGCAGGACCCGTATGATGCTGATCAATACGACGCGCCTGTGCTGGACCCCGCCACCGGCATGCCCAGGCCCAAGTACAGTGAACTCTGCGTCTACACGGCGAAGAACATTCTTGAGCGTCCGGGCTTATTGCCTTCATTGGAACGTGCGAGCGGCGGGCGCTTGTTTGGCCCGGCCCCCAAGGAAGGCTGGCTCAGCAACAAAGGCCTCGACCGCTGGCTGGAGCAGGACGAGGCGCACAAAGCGCGCTGAAGCAGCGGCTTACACCTTGAGGATCTTGCCGCTGATGGCCACCGCCGCCAGCAACACCGCGATCAGCACAAAGGCGGTGCTCAGGCTGCTGCCATGGGCGATAAAGCCAATGACGGCGGGGCCGGCCAGAATGCCGGCGTAACCCAAGGTGGTAATGGCCGGCACGGCGATATGTTCCGGCATGACCTTTTGTTTGCCGACGGCGCTGTACAGCACCGGCACGATGTTCGAGCAGCCGGCGCCCACCAGCGCATAGCCCAGCAGCGCGGTTTCCCACGCGGGGAACAGAGTTGCGAGCAACATGCCGGCGGTGGCCAGGGCGCCGCCGATCACGATCACGCGGGTTGCGCCCAAGCGTCTCACGATGGCATCACCGGTCAGGCGGCCGGCGGTCATGGTCAGGGCGAACGCCGCGTAACCCAGGCCGGCATAGGCTTCGTCCAGGCCGCGCTCGGCGCTGAGGAACACCGCGCTCCAGTCCAGCACCGCGCCTTCGGCCAGGAACACGATAAAACACAGGCAACCGATAAACAGCACCACGCCGTGGGGGATCGCGAACGCCGGCCCCGAACTCTCACTGCCGTAAGGCAGCAGGTGCGGCCCGGCCTTGAGCAAGGCTGCCAGGGTCACGACGATGACCACCAGCGTCGCCTGCAACGGCGACAGGCCTAACCCCAGCAGCGCAGAAACACCCGCCGCACCGACGATCCCGCCCAGGCTGAACAGCCCATGAAAGCCCGACATCATGGTTTTGCCGCTGGCCCGCTCGACGATTACAGCCTGCAAATTGACGGTGGAGTCCACCGTGCCCAGCCCGGCGCCAAACAGGAACAAACCCGCCATCAGCAAGGGAATCGAACTGACGGTTGCCAGCATTGGCAGGGCCAGGCAGATCATGATCGTCCCGGCCGTCAGCACACGCCGGCAGCCATAACGCGAGGCCAATGCACCGGCTGCAGGCATGGCGATGATCGACCCCACCCCCAGGCATAACAGCAACAGGCCGAGGGTGCCTTCACTCAATTCGGCGCGGGCCTTGGCGTAGGGCACCAGAGGGGCCCAGGCCGCGATACCGAAGCCGGCGATGAAAAACGCGATACGGGTCGACATTTGCTCCAGCCGCCCGGGAACCACGGGGGCAGAAGTGGGGATGGCAGTCATGAAAAATCCTTGGTGTTGCGTTCAACGAACGATGTCCAGTGCGACATCCTTGCATATCAGGCCGTAGGGTGCGAGCCGTGCTCCGCTGGTGTGGCCGGCTATGAATTTTATTTTTACAAAACCGGAACCCAATCGATGCTGGCAGCCACTGAGCTGTTGTCGAGTCCGTAGGAGGCCGTCTGGAAGGTGTGTAATCCCTATGAGAATTGGCTGAACCCCAGGTTTCTCACGGCGGATTACCACCTTCCAGGCTGCCTCCCACAGACAGTGTGTTCTGTAATACGCTGCTCTGCTTGTACGTAGGCAACCAGACGGAATCACCGATGAAAATTATCAGGCACGTGACGGCATGACCCGGTTTTACAATGCGCGGGGCAATATTTATGCGGTGGTCAGCCCGGCCTTTTTACGCGCGCGGGGCATTGCGCTGCCCGACAGTGCTGCCCAGGCGGCAAGCACTCGCACGCTGTGGGCTGCATCGGCTATCGACTCCGAATGCGCTTGGGGCTCGACGCCACATCCAGCAGGCGCCAAGGCCCATCGTTGTGATGGGTTGCTGGTTGGGCCGTTCCAGGCCGCACCGCCGTATGACCTGTTGATCGTCAACACTGATGGCTCGCTGGCCGAACGCAGCGGCAACGGCTTGACGATCTTCGCCCAGGCGCTTACCGATCAGGGCTTGATGACGGCGGCCGCTGAGTTGCGCGTCCATCACGACCAGTCGGACACGCTTTCACCGGTGGCGACGCGGGTCGAGCCCGCAGTCCATGAGGATGTCGCGGGGTTCTGGTTGGCGTTGGGCTTGCCCGCGTTCGGGCCGTCCGCCGTGGGCGCACAGGGGGTTGGGCCTGCGGAACTCAGCCACGTGAGCGAGCTGGCGGCGATAGACCCGCAGTGGGCGAATAGCCAGTTTGTGCGGGTGGGCAACCCCCATTGTGTGACCCTGGTGGAGCAGCTGTCGGCCCTGCCCGACAACCTGCAGATGCAGCAACCGGCCTTGTTCGAGCGTTTACAGGCGATCGCTTTCGCACCTCCCGCAGGCAGTGGCCAGCCCTGCGTGGCCGGGGTCAACCTGCAATGGGCGGCGCGGCAGCCCGGCAACCGTGTGGTTGCGCGGGTGTTTGAGCGAGGGGAGGGGCCCACCGCGTCGTCCGGTACCAGCGCCAGTGCCGTGGCCTGTGCGGCCTGGCGCGCGGGTTGGGTGCAAAGTGGTGAGGTCGCGGTGGTGATGCCCGGTGGCACGGCGCCGGTGCGCTTGCACGCACAGGCCGACACCTTGCTGAGCGTCAGCCTGTTCGGGACTGCGCGGCTACAGGCGTAAGGGGCTCAAACAAACTCCACCTGCGCCGGCTGGCGTTTCATCAATACCTTGCCGTTGCGGATCGAATACAGCGGCAGGCCCTGGCTGCGGATCACCTCGTAGTCGCTGTCTGCCGAGAGGACCAGCAGGTTGGCCGGCCGCCCGGGTTCCAGGCCGTAGCGGTCGCCCAGGGCCATGGCCTTGGCGCTGTTGTCGGTGACCAGGTCGAGGGCGCTTTGCAGGTTGCGGTAACCGAGCATGTGGCAGATGTGCAGGCCGGCTTCCAGTACACGCAGGATGTTGCCGTTGCCCAGGGGGTACCAGGGGTCGACGATGGAGTCCTGGCCGAAGCACACGTTCATGCCGGCTTCGAGCAGCTCGTTGACCCGGGTCACGCCACGGCGTTTCGGGAAACTGTCGAAGCGGCCCTGCAGGTGAATGCTCTCGGTGGGGCAGGAGACAAAACTGATGCCGGAATGCCCCAGCAGGCGGAACAGTTTGGCGCAGTAGGCATTGTCGTAGGAGCCCATCGCTGTGGTGTGGCTGGCGGTGACGCGCGCGCCCATGTCACGGCTGCGGGCTTCTTCGGCCAGCACTTCGAGAAAGCGCGAGTGCGGGTCGTCGGTTTCGTCGCAGTGCACATCCACCAGGCAGCCGCTGCGCTCGGCCAGGTCCATCAGGAACTTCACCGAACTCACGCCCTGGTCGCGGGTGTATTCAAAGTGCGGGATGCCCCCGATAACGTCGGCGCCCAAGCGGATGGCTTCTTCCATTAACTCACGGCCATTGCGATAGGACTCGATGCCTTCCTGGGGAAAGGCGACGATTTGCAGGTCAATCAGGTGCGCGCTTTCTTCGCGCACTTCAAGCATGGCCTTGAGCGCGGTGAGGTCCGGGTCGGTGACGTCGACGTGGGTGCGCACATGCTGGATGCCATGGGCGGCGAGGGCCTGGATGGTTTTTTTGGCGCGCGCCTTGGTGTCGGCCTGGGTGATGGTGGCTTTGCGCTCGCCCCAGCACTCGATGCCTTCGAACAGGGTGCCGCTCATGTTCCAGCGCGGCTCGCCGGCGGTGAGCGTGGCGTCGAGGTGGATATGCGGCTCGACAAACGGCGGGGTCACCAGGTTACCGGCGGCATCGATATCCTCGGGCCCCACTGCCGGCACTGTGGTTTGTGGGGTGATGCTGGCGATCCGGCCGTGTTCCAGGTGCAGATCATGCAGGCCTTCACGGTTGCGCAGGCGGGCGTTGATGATGTGCATGGGCAAGTTCCTCTTGGCTAAAAACAATCAGGCAGACAGCCGCCAGATCATCAGCGCGATGCCGATGTCCAGGCGGTCGTAGGCATTATCCAGCGTCAGCCCGCACAGGGCTTCGATACGCTGGATGCGGTGCGTCAGGGTGTTGCGGTGCAGGGCCAGGCGCTGGGCGGCGGCCATCAGGTTACCATTCTCGTGGAACCAGGCTTCCAGGGTCGGCATGAGGCTCGGGCCATGGTGCAGGTCGTGGCGCAGTAGCGGGCCCAGGCGCTCATGCAAAAATTGGTCGAGCAAGGCGCGATCGCGTACGCCGCTGAGCAGCTTGAGCACACCCAGTTCGTCATACACGCACAAGCCGGCGCGCTCGCTGAAGCGCCGCGCGGCGGTCAATGCCTGGCGGGCTTCATCCTGCGCCTGGGCCAGGCGTGCGGGTGGGTGCGCGGCGGCGCTCATCCCGATAAACAACTTGAGCGGCGCCAGGCGCAGGTTGATCGGGTTCAGCCAGTTGGCCAATTGCTGGCGGTTGGCCAAGGCCGTGACCGCATCCGCAGCCGGCATCAGCAGGCTCCATTGCCCGGCCCGGCCGAGTACCGGCAGCCCCGCCGACAACTGGCGCAAGCGCCGGGTGATGCCATCGTGCTGGCGCGCCAGCTGTGCCTCCACCTGCGCCGCGTCGCCCTGGGCGAACAGCAACTCGCTGCCTTCCAGCTGCAATTGCGCCACCTGCCAATGCCCCGCCAGTGACATGCCCAATTGCTCGGCACGGTGCAGCAGCAGGTCCAGGGATTGGTAATCCCCCGCCAGCAGACGCTCCAGCACGTCGTGCCGCGAACGCCCCAGTTGTTCGGCCTGGATCAGCGCCGAACCAATGGCCTGGGTCACCAGCACCATTTTCAGCGAATAAGGCTGCTCGATCAGCGGCATGCCGGCGGCTTCGGCAGCGTCGAGCAAACGCTGGGGAATCGCCTGGATATACGCGGGCCCCGTGAGGATCACCAGCCCGGCCACTTGGCGCTGGCAGGCTTCGTCGAGCAATTGCAGCAAGTTGGCCTCATCCCGTGGGTGATTGATGCCAGTGACGAACACCAGTTCACCGCCCAGCACCCACTCGGCAATCCCGCTGTTTTCCGCCACATAGGGCCAGCGCACCACGTTCGCCAGGCCGGCCTCTGCGGCGCGCAGGCGCATGGACTCCAGGCCCGGCAAGGCCAGCACGTCGGCGAGGGTCAGGCTCATGCCTGGGCGTCAGCCAATGGTGCGCGCACCCGCAGTACGCTGGTGAGCAGGATGTAGGTCAGCGACGCCGCCACGATCCCCACCAACGGCGCGACCCACGGCGAATTGAATGCCAGCACGGTGCCCAGCGCATACGCCGCCAGCCCCGGCCAGTTGAAGGCCGGCAGTCGCGCATCCGCCAGGCGCGGGTATTGGCCACGGTAGCGGTAGAAGAAGTCCGCCATGATCACCCCGCCAATCGGCGGAATCACGGTGCCCAGCAGGATCAGGTAGGGCACCAGCATGTCGTACATGCCGAGCAATGCGAGCAGGGTGCCGATCACCGCGCCGGCCAGGGTCACGGTTTTGCGGCGCCGGGTGCGCAGCAGGTTGCAACCGGCCACGGCGAAGTTGTAGATCGTGTTGTCCTGGGTGCTCCAGATATTGAGCAGCAACATGGCCATCGCCGCCATGGCGAAGCCTTGCAGCAGCAACACTTCCACCACGTCGGGCTGCTGATAGACGATGGCACCGTAGGCACCGATCAACACCATCAGGCCGTTGCCGATAAAGAAGCCGATCAGGCTCGCCAGCACCGCGACCTTGGCCGAGCGAGAAAACCGCGTCCAGTTGGTGGCCTGGGTCGCACCGCTGACAAAGGTGCCGAACACCAGGGTGATCGCTGTGGACAAATCCAGCTCGCCGGTTGGCACCACCGCCAGCAAACCGTCCAAGCCGCCGACTTTGACTGTGGCCACCCACATCGACAGAAACAACAGGATGCCCATGGCCGGCACCGCGATGTAGGACAGAATCTCCAGGCCGCGATAGCCCACGTAGGCCGTGGCACAGAACACCATGCCGAACAGCACCATCAGTGCCAGCACGCTGCCCTGGCTCAGTTCAAAGTACTTGCCGAGCACCACCGCGGCGGTGGCGGTGCCCCAGGCGTACCAGCCGATCTGGGTGAAACCGAGGATCAAGTCACTGAGCTTGCTGCCCACTTCGCCAAAGCAGAAACGCCCCATCAATACCGAATTCAACCCGCTCTTGAAGGCGATGTAACCCAGGCCTGCGGCGTAGATACCCAGTAACAGGTTACCCAGTGCCACCACGCCGAGCATGTCGGTGAAACTGAACGCCACCCCCAGCTTGCCGCCGGCAAACATGGTCGCGGTAAAGAAGGTGAAGCCCAGCAGCACCATGGCGGTGGACGCCAAGCCCTTGCGCGCGTGCATCGGGACTTCGCTGAGGGGGTAGTCATTGCCCGGTTCTTGCTGCGTCATGTGCCTTGCTCCCTGAATGAGTGACGCAGGCCTATTGCACCGCGCGTGCCAAATCAGCGGCAGTGAAGGGCGCACGGTCGGCACTGTGCACGGTGCACAGTATTTATAGCCAAATCGGGGGAAAAACGCCGGAAGGAGTGTTCGCCATGCCCAGCGGGGCACGAAAGCGGTGCAACGGTGATACAAATTGGATCAGTCGAACAGCGTGTGGGTGGTCTCGCCGCGATGGAAGGCAAATGCGGCCTCCAGATCACTTTCGATCGTGCGCCCGCGAGACAGCGGCGGCAGGTCATCCAAGCGGAAAAAGCCCACTTCCGTGGTTTCGAATCCCGCCATCGGTGCCGACTGATCCACCCGCTCACACAGAAAATACAGCTTGTAGAAATCACGCACGTCCGGCCGATACAAACCCTTGGCTTTGTGCGTCACGCTGTACAGTGCCCGCGCCGTCACCGTCAGCCCGGCTTCCTCACGGATTTCCTTGATGATGTTTTCCGCCGCCGACAACCCGATATCGGCGTACCCGCCCGGCAGCGCCCAGCAGCCATCGGTCAGTTCGCGTACCAGCAGAATCCGCTCGCCTTCGATGACCGCACCGCGCACGTCAATCATCGGCGTCGAGTAACGTTTGGCAAAATCCGTGACCAACCCGGTGATGCGCTCCAAGGGCACGTTGCCCAATTGCGCGAGCATGCTGTGGGCAATCTCGGCAATCTCTTCCAGGCGTTCGCGCTCGAAATCATCGGTGCAAAAGTGCAGCCCGGTGGACGCCAACGCCTGCAAGCGTTTGGCCTGGGCCAGCCAGGTGTTTTCCATACGAACCTCGTGGGTCGGCGAAAGGGACTGGTCGAAGGGTGCAATACCGGGCACAAAAAAACCACCGCAAGGGTGGTTTTTTCACCGCACAGGTTTACTCGCCGCGATAGATGCAGCCGCTGGTGCAGGTCTCGTGGATGCGGATCGCGCTGAGTTCCGGCAGCAGGGGTTTCAACTCGGTCCAAATCCACTTGGCCAGCACTTCGCTGGTGGGGTTTTCCAGGCCTGGGATGTCGTTGAGGTAGTTGTGGTCGAGGCGTTCGTAGAGCGGCTTGAAAATCGCCTTGATCTCCGAGAAGTCGCGAATCCAGCCGGTATGGGGATCGAGGTCGCCGCTCAGGTGGATCGCCACCTTGAACGAATGCCCATGCAGACGCCCGCATTTGTGGCCTTCCGGTACGTGGGGCAGGCGGTGGGCGGATTCGAATGTAAATTCCTTGAAGATTTCCACAGTATTTTCAGCTCGGTCAGTATCTGGCAGGCGGCGAGTTTAACAGCTTGATCCCTCTGCGCGCATACCGCTGGGTCACAGGGCTTGCAGGCGCTCGCCGAGCCCACCGTTATCGGCCAGTTGCAGAAACTCATCGCCCAGCCGCCGGCTCTCGCTCATCGCGGTTTGCCAGTATTTGTTGCGGCTCCGGTCGTCGCCCATGAAGCGCTTGAAGTCACTGCGGTCCGGCAGTTTGCCGTGGGGCAGGCGGGCCAGGTAGTCCTTGGACGGCGCCAGCAGCAACACATCCTGCAAGCCCTGGGGGTTGCTGCGCCGCCACGGCAGGCCCTTGTCGAACCAGCCGGGGATGACCCGGTCGGTAAAATGCGGGTACAGCACGATGTCGTCGCCGTGGTAGGGCAGGTCGAGGTGGTAGTCCAGCAGGCCGCCGTCACGGTAGGTGCCGGCGCCTGCACCGGGCAGGTCGCGAACGCCTTGCATCACCATGGGGATCGAGCCCGAGGCCAGCAACGCTTGGCGCAGGTTGCCCAATTGCAGGGTGAGGAAGCGCGACGGGAAGTCCTTGAGTGCATGCACCGGCGGGGGCTGGCGCGGATCGTGGATGATCAGCCGCTCGAAATGCCGCGCCAGCCGCGCCCGGCCGCGCAGGTTGTCGGCAATCACCGACGACAGCCCCAGCCCCAGCCGGCCACGATGGTCATCGGCGAGCAGGCCGTGGCTTTTGACCACCATGATGTTCAACCGATAGTCGCGGTTGTCCAGCACCCGCGCATCGCGCCCGGCCAGCAGGTCGTCGAGCATGCGTTGGCAGCTCTGGCTGACCTCGGCCATGGTCACGCCTTTGGCAAAGCTTTGTTCGTTGTACAGGCGGCCAAGGTCCAGCAGGCCCTGTACCGGGTCGGGCAGGCAGGCGCTGGCAAACCGCCAGGAGCCGATGGATGCACCGATCAACGCGCGTTCCCGTGGCGCGCGCGGCAGCCAGTCGCCGAACAGCGCCAGGTCCAGGCCCTGGATCCCCAGCGCCTTGGGGCCGCCGGCCGCGCCGGGGAGGATACCGACGTCGGCAGGCGCCAGGCCCTGTTCGCGAATGCGTGCAAAGGCACGTCTGCCGGCCTTGAGGGTCAGGGCCGGGAACTTGATGTGGATGGCTGTCATGCCAGTCTCCGTTGAAGCGACTTGAAATTGCCATGGTGGCAATTCAGTTTCAGTTAAGTTGCAGGGGGTACCGTGCCGGCGTAGGAAAAATATTGTAACGGAGACTTATCATGACGCGCCTCACAGCTCTGGTCGCCGCCGCTATCATCGTCGCTACGGCAAACCAGGCCGCCGCCATGGACCCCGACAAACCACTGAGCGTGCCTGCCACTGTTACTATTGTGGCATTCGATCAACTCGAAGCCACGGCCCTGGCCTTGCACCCCGGTTCGACGCTGCTGGACACCGACCTGGACGAGGCCTACGGCAAATATGTGTACGAAGTTGAACTGAAAGATGCCAGTGGCATTGAGTGGGATATTGAATTGGACGCGCTCACCGGGCAGGTTCTCAAGAATCATCAGGATACGTAATGAAGGTAAATTTACGCGGCGGCAGCCGAGCGGCGTTGCTGCTCATGGCTTTTTGCTCAAGCCTGGCGGCCCGCGACCTCAACCAGGATGAAGCCCTGGCACTGCGCCAGCAGGGGGTGATCCTGCCGCTCGAGCAACTGTTGCAACAAGCCATGGCACGCTACCCGGGCTCCCGGCTGCTGGAAGCGGAGCTGGAGAAAAAGCACGGCCAATATGCCTATGAAGTGGAACTGGTGACCACCGAAGGCGTGGTGCGCGAGATTAAACTCGACGCAACGACCGGTGTGCTGATCAAAGACGAGGAAGACTGATGCGCCTGCTTCTGGTGGAAGACAACGTACCCCTGGCCGATGAACTGCTGGCCGGCCTGCAGCGCCAGGGCTACGCGGTCGATTGGCTGGCCGATGGGCGCGACGCCGCGTACCAGGGCCGCAGCGAGCCCTATGACCTGATCATCCTCGACCTCGGCTTGCCCGGTTTGCCGGGGCTCGAGGTGTTGGCGCAATGGCGCACGGCCGCGCTGGCCACCCCGGTGCTGGTGCTCACCGCCCGCGACTCCTGGGCCGAACGCATCGAAGGGCTCAAGGCCGGTGCCGACGATTACCTGAGCAAACCCTTTCACCCCGAAGAGCTTTACCTGCGCATCCAGGCGCTGTTGCGCCGGTCCCATGGCCAGGCCAACCAGCCCACCTTGCAGGCCGCCGGCCTGCACCTGGATGAAGGCCGCCAGTGCGTATTGCGCGATGGCGATGAAATCCAACTGACTGCCGCCGAATTCCGTCTGTTGCGCTACTTCATGTTGCACCCCGAACAGATCCTCTCGAAAAGCCACCTGGCCGAGCACCTGTATGACGGCGAGACCGAGCGTGATTCCAATGTGTTGGAAGTGCACGTCAATCACCTGCGTCGCAAGCTGGGCCGCAGTGTGATCGAAACCCGCCGGGGCCAGGGCTACCGGTTTGGCGCCAGCCCTGCATGAGGTCGATTCAGCGACGTCTGAGCCTGGGCCTGATCAGCGTGATGGTGGTGGTCGGCGTGGTGTTGGCGCAAACCAGCCTGTGGTTGTTCGAGACCGGTTTGCAGCGTTACCTGGAGGCCGGCCTGCGTAACGATGCCGAGAACCTGCTGGTGGCGCTGGTCCGCGGGCCCAATGGCGTGCAACTGGATGAGCAACGCTTGTCACCGGCCTATCAACGGCCGTTTTCCGGGCACTATTTCCGTATCGACTTCGCCGATATTCACTGGCGCTCCCGCTCCTTGTGGGACCAGGAACTGCCCCGGCTGCCCGAGGCCGGGCTCAAGGGCAACCTGCAACTGGGACCGGAAGGCCAGCAACTGCTGATGCTGCGTGCGGACTACAAACGTTTTGGCCAATCGATTTCCATCAGCGTGGCCCAGGACTACACCCCCGTGCGGGAAAGTTTCCATCTGATGCGTCAAATTGGTCTGGTGCTGGGCGTGGCAGCGTTGCTGCTGGTGTTGATCCTGCAACGCGTGACCGTGCGCCGGGCCTTGCGTCCGCTGGAGACCGCGCGCAACCAGATCGCGCAACTGCAACAAGGCCAGCGCTCGCAACTCGATACCCAGGTGCCGCTGGAGCTGGAGCCGCTGGTGGCGCAGATCAACCACCTGCTGGCGCATACCGAAGACAGCCTCAAACGTTCACGCAACGCCCTCGGCAACCTCGGCCATGCCCTGAAGACGCCGCTGGCGGTGCTATTGAGTGCGGCTTCCAGCGCTGCGCTCAAAGACCACCCCGCGTTGAGCAAACTATTGCGCGACCAGTTGGACCAGGTGCAACAACGCCTCAACCGTGAACTCAACCGCGCGCGCCTGGCCGGCGAAACCCTGCCGGGCGCCTTGTTCGACTGCGAAAAAGAACTGCCCGGCCTGCTGGCCACCTTGAACATGATCCACGGTGACCACCTGGACCTCAGCTACCACGCCGCCCCGGGCCTGCAACTGCCCTGGGACCGTGAAGACCTGCTGGAATTGCTCGGCAACCTGCTGGACAACGCCTGCAAATGGGCGGATGCAGAAGTACGCTTGACGGTCACTGAGGCAGAAAAAAGCTACCTGCTGGCCGTGGAGGACGATGGCCCCGGCATCCCCGAAACCCAGCGTGACCAGGTGTTCAGCCGCGGCGCGCGCCTGGATGAACAGATCGACGGCCATGGCCTGGGGCTGGGGATCGTGCGCGATATCGTCGAGGTGTGGGGCGGGGTGTTGCAGCTGCAGGAGAGCGAGTTGGGTGGGCTGAAAGTGTTGGTTGAGTTGCCCAAACGGTAAAACATTTCAAATGTGGGAGGGGGCTTGCCCCCGATGGCGGTGTGTCAGTTACAAATTTATCAACTGACACTCCCTCATCGGGGGCAAGCCCCCTCCCACATTTGATTCCTTACAGCTTTCAGACCCGGAACTGATCCATCAAGCCCTGCTGCTGATTCGCCAGGCTGTTCAACGCCTGGCTCACCCGCGCCGACTCATTGGCCTGCTCCGACAGCGACTCGGTCACATCCCGAATGGTCGCCACATTGTTGTTGATCTCTTCGGCCACCGCGCTTTGCTCCTCGGCGGCGCTGGCGATTTGCAGGTTCATGTCGCTGATCACCGTGACGGCCTCGCCGATCTGGCGCAGGGCGGTGACGGCTTGCCCAACTTGTTCGACGCTGCCCTGGGCCTGGCGATAGCTGTTGCCCATGGAGCCGACAACCTCCTCGGTGCCGCTCTGTAAGTGCTCGATCACCAGGCGGGTTTCTTCCACCGACTCCTGGGTGCGCCGTGCCAGGTTGCGCACCTCATCGGCGACCACCGCAAACCCACGGCCGGCCTCACCGGCGCGGGCGGCTTCAATCGCCGCGTTGAGCGCCAGCAGGTTGGTTTGCTCGGCGATGCCACGAATCACTTCCAATACTGAACCGATCTTCTCGCTGTTGGCGGCCAGGCCCTCGACCTGGGCCATGGCGGTGCTCATGTCTGCCGCCAGTTGGCCGATGTTGGTGGTGGTGCGGTCGATCACGGTGAGGCCATCGCGGGTGGCCCTGTCGGCATCCCGTGCCGCCTGGGCCGCCTGGGCCGCGCTGCGGGCCACGTCCTGGGCGGTGGCGCTCATCTCGTGGGAGGCGGTGGCCACCTGGTCGACCTGGCGGTATTGCTGCTCCATGCCGGCGCTGGTTTCAGTCGCGATGGCGGCGGACTGGTCGGCGGTGCCACGCGCGTCCTGCACCGAACGTTTCACTTCGGCAATGATCGGTTGCAGCTTGTCGAGAAAGCGATTGAACCAGCCGGCCAGTTGGCCCAGCTCGTCCCTCTTGTCGTAGGCCAGGCGCCGGGTCAGGTCGCCTTCGCCGCTGGCGATGTCTTCGAGCATATGCGCCACGCCGAGGATCGGCCGGGTCACGCTGCGCGCCATCAGCCACACCAGGACCAGGCCGACCACGGCGGCCAGCAAGCCCAGGCTCAGTTCCAGCAGAGTGCCGCGGGTGTTGTCGGCGTCCATCTGCGCTTTCAGCGCTTCGGCGGGGCCCACCAGGACTTTTTCTGGTACATCCAGCAACACACCCCACGGCTTGCCGTCGGGAATCGGCGCAAACGGCGCGAGCACCTTGAGTTGATGGTCGGTGCGCAGGCTGCGGGTCTGCGTACTGCCGGCCAATGCGCTGATCAGCTGCGCGCCGCTGACGCTGTCGACCTTGTCCAGGCGCTG
Source organism: Pseudomonas sp. S09G 359 (assembly GCF_002843605.1). Lineage (NCBI taxonomy): Bacteria > Pseudomonadati > Pseudomonadota > Gammaproteobacteria > Pseudomonadales > Pseudomonadaceae > Pseudomonas > Pseudomonas sp. S09G 359. The sequence continues at coordinate 2,212,613 of NZ_CP025263.1, forward strand.
GCTGAGCTTGCTCGCGTCTGCACTGTAGCCGGCGAGCAGGCCGGTAGGGCTGAGGATGCTGACCTGGGTCTGGCCGTCATAGAGCTTTTGGCTGGCCTGTTGGCTCACGGCCTGCAGGCTGTTGAGGTTGATGTCCACCGACAGCGAGGCAATCACTTTGCCATTGACCATCAGCGGAAACACGATGCTGGTCATCAGCACGTTCTGGCCGTCGATCACATAAAAGTACGGCTCGATCACACAGGGCTTGAGGGTGGTGCGCGGGCAGGTGAACCAGGCATTGGCCTGCTCGCCGCTGGGGCCGATGCTGGTGTCGGACATGTCGCTTTCCGGCAGGGCCATCGAGGTCAGCTTGCCGGGGGTAGGCTGCGACCAGTACAGGGCGAAGCGGCCCTTGTCGTTGCTGCCCAGCTCGGCCTGGCCGGCGAACAACTCGTCCTTGGCGTCCAGCGCATTGGCTTCGAACACCAGGGACAGCCCGAGCAGGTCGGGGTTGGCCTGCAACGCGGCCTTGACCTGGCGGGTCAGGTCTTCGCGGGTGTCGAAGGCGTCGAGAAAGCGCTTCTCGGCTTGCTCGCGCAGGAACAGCACCTGGCGGGAAAACCCATGGCCGTACTGGTAGGCGTCCATGAACTGGCGGCGGATGCCCAGCGCCTGCACTTCGCCCTGGGCCTCGATGCGCGCCTGGGCCGCTTCATCGAGCATTTGCATGCTGGACGCTTTGACCTGCTCCGAGCTTTGCGCCATGCGATACAGCGACAAACCCACCAGCAGGGTCACGATTCCCAGCAGGCAAAGGCCGGCGAGCAGGGTGATTTTCCATTGAATGGAGAGCTGCCTAAGCGACATCGGGACATCCTTACCTGAAAACACATAGAGCCTGGTTTATCGGCCGATTTCAGGTTTTCTTAATCAAACGGTCAATTTAATTTTGCTTTTTGTGGTGGGTGAGCTTGTTGTGGTGATGGGCCTTTCGTGGCGAGCGAGCTGTTGTGGCGAGCGAGCTTGCTCGCGTTGGAGTGCGCAGCGCTCCCGCTTTTTCAGGGCCGCTACGCAGCCCAACGCGAGCAAGCTCGCTCGCCACACAAGTCTTCTCCCCGCAGCATGCACCCTCACCACAGGGTTTTGACATGAGCGCCTGCCTGTTGCAAAGTGCGCGCCCTCTAATAAGACCTCCTTCAAGCCTGCACGCTGGCCGCCAACCCCATGGCCGTCGGGGCGCGGGCATGCCTGTTTTTATGTTTATGCTTGAGGTAACCATGATTAACGCAGTCATCGCCGCGGTCGGCACCATGCTGGTGCTCAGCTTGTCCCGTGTGCATGTGGTCATCGCCATCATCGTCGGCGCCCTGGTGGGCGGCCTGACCGGTGGCCTGGGCATCGAGGCCACGCTCCAAGCGTTTAACGGCGGTTTGGGTGGCGGTGCGACCGTGGCTTTGTCCTACGCCTTGCTCGGCGCTTTCGCGGTGGCGATTGCCAAGTCCGGCCTGGCCCACGCCCTGGCGGACAAGGCCCTGCTGTTGGTAGACCGCCAGGAAGCCACCGGCGGCAGCCACGTCAAATGGCTGCTGATCGGCCTGCTGTGGGTGGTGGCGATTGCTTCGCAGAACATCCTGCCGATCCACATCGCGTTCATTCCTTTGCTGGTGCCACCGCTGCTCTACGTGCTGACCAAGCTGCAACTGGACCGCCGTTTGATTGCCTGTGTGATGACCTTCGGCCTGATCACCCCGTACATGTTCCTGCCGGTGGGCTTCGGCAATATCTTCCTCAACCAGATCCTGCTGGCCAACGTGGCCAAGAGCGGGGTGGACATCAGCCAGGTCAACGTCACCCACGCCATGAGCCTGCCGGCGCTGGGCATGGTGGTCGGGCTGTTGGTGGCGGTGTTTATCAGCTACCGCAAAAAGCGCGTGTATGACCTGGAGAAAATCGAGCGGGTCGAGCAGGTGGCCGTGCAGTACAACCCGCTGACCCTGCTGGTGGCCGGCGTGGCGATTGCCTCGGCCTTCGTCATTCAGTTGTGGTTGGACTCGATGATCATCGGCGCCTTGGCCGGGTTCCTGATCTTCTCGGTGTCGGGCATCGTGCGCTGGCGCGACACCGACGACCTGTTCACCGAAGGCATGAAGATGATGGCGATGATCGGCTTCATCATGATCGCCTCATCGGGCTTCGCCGAAGTGCTCAAGGCCACCGGCGACGTGCGCTCGCTGGTGGAAGCCTCGGCGGCGTTTATCGGCCATAGCCGGGGTGTCGGCGCGCTGCTGATGTTGCTGGTGGGGCTGCTGGTGACCATGGGCATCGGCTCGTCGTTTTCCACGGTGCCGATCCTGGCGGCGATCTTTGTGCCGTTGTGTGTGCAATTGGGTTTCAGCCCGGTGGCGATCGTGTGCATCGTCGGTACGGCAGGGGCCTTGGGTGATGCGGGTTCACCCGCGTCGGACTCCACCCTGGGCCCGACATCGGGCCTGAACATCGACGGCCAGCACCACCATATCTGGGACACCGTGGTGCCGACGTTCCTGCACTACAACATTCCCTTGCTGGCGTTTGGCTGGTTGGCGGCGATGAGCCTCTAGTCGTTGGCGCACTTCCACTTGTAGCGAGCGGGCTTATGTGGCTAGCGGGTTTATGTGGCGAGCGGGCTTGCCCGCGTTGGGCGGCGAAGCCGCCCTAAACCCTGACACCCCGGTCTTCCCTGGAAAAATGCGGTGAATTTATTGGGGCGGCTTCGCCACCCAACGCGGGCAAGCCCGCTCGCCACACAAGCCAACTTGCCACATAAGCCAACTTGCCACACAAGCCAACTTGCCACATAAGCCAACTTGCCACATAAGCCAACTTGCCACACAAGCCAACTTGCCACATAAGCCAACTTGCCACACAAGCCAACTTGCCACACAAGCCGGCCTGCCACACAAGCCAACCTGCCACATAAGCCAGTCCACTACAGGCAGTATTGTCCTACAGAACCAGCGCAGCGGGCCGATAACCTCTCAAGTCGCCTAATAAGAGAGAAAAGCCATGCGTCTGAGTTTGAAGGCCAAAGTCCTGTCCCTCGCCGTTGTGCCGGTGTTGCTGTTTGCCGTGGTGATCAGCCTGACCACCGTGTGGATCCTGCAGGGGCAGGCGCGTAACGAGGTGGAAGAAACCCGCCAGCGCCTGCTCAACGACGCCAAGGCCACTCTGCAGAGTTATGTGGAAGTGGCCATGAGTACCATCAAGCCGCTCTACGATGCGGCCGCCCCCGGCGACACCGCCGCGCGGGCCCAGGTGGTCAAGCTGCTGTCCAACACCAGCTATGGCAAGGACGGCTACTTCTTCGGCTACGACTCCGAGACCATCCGGCTGTTCAAGGGCAACAGCCCCGATGGCGTGGGCAAGAGCTTCAAGGACAACCGTGACCCCAACGGCGTCTACGTCAACCGCGACCTGGTCAAGGTCGGCAAGGACGGCACCCACTACCTGCAATACAGCTCCACGCAACCGGGGCAGACCGAACTGGTGCCGAAGATGGGCTACACCGAATACCTGCCCAAGTGGGACATGGTGATCGGTACCTCGGTGAACCTGGATGGCATCGAAGCCCAGGTGGCGGTGGTCGAGGCCAAGGTCGAAAAACGCATGGAGGGCGTGCTGCTGAGCATCTTCGGCGTGGCCGTGGTGGTGCTGCTGGTAATCGCCGCTGTCGGCGTGCTGCTGGCCAACACCATCCTGCGCCCACTGCACTTGATGAAAGCCAACCTTGACGATATCGCCGCCGGCGAGGGCGATCTGACCCGCCGCCTGGCCATCACCAGCCAGGATGAGCTGGGCGACTTGGCCGGGGCGTTCAATCGCTTTGTCGACAAGATCCATGGCCTGGTGCGCCAGATTACCGAGATGACCTCGCAGCTCACCGGGTTGGTCAGCCAGGTGTCCGACCAGGCCCAGCGCTCCGAACAGGCCATGGAGCGCCAACGTCACGAAACCGACCAGGTCGCCACCGCCATCAACGAAATGTCCTCCGCCGCTCAGGAAGTGGCGCGCAGTGCCCAAGGCGCTTCGGTGGCCGCGCAGCAAACCGACGTAGAAGGCCAGGCCGCCAAGCGCGTGGTGGACGGCAGCATCGCGCAGATCCACGCGCTGGTGAACGATATCCGCAGCAGCGGTGTGTCCCTCGACAGCCTGCAGCAGGACGTGGCCTCGATTGTCAGCGTGCTCGGCGTGATCCGCTCGATTGCCGAACAGACCAACCTGCTGGCCCTCAACGCCGCCATCGAAGCTGCGCGAGCCGGGGAGGCCGGGCGCGGGTTTGCGGTGGTCGCCGACGAAGTGCGCGCCCTGGCCAGCCGCACCCAGTCCAGCACCCAGGAAATCCAGGGCATGATCGACCGCCTGCAAAAGGGCACCGAGGCTGCCGTGGATGCCATGCGCCGTTCCAGCGATGCCGGCGACGGCACCTCGGCCCAAGCCAACCAGGCCGGCGCGTCCCTGGACACCATGGCCCAACTGATCGGCACCATCAACTCGATGAACGCGCAGATCGCCAGCGCCGCCGAAGAGCAGACCGCCGTGGCCGAAGAGATCAACCGCAGCGTGCATCAGATTGCCGTGGCGGTGGACAGCGTGGCCGATGAAACCCAACTGGGTGCACAGACCTCCCGCAGCCTGGCCGATCTGGGCCAGCGCCTAGGGCAACTGGTCGGCCAGTTCAGGATCTGATCAGCCATAACCTCGGCGTATGGTGACCTTACGTTAATACGAATATACCGATCACCGCCCCTTAGTGAGACTTGGGCCCCAACCACAACCGGGGCCACCCGCTAAACGTCGCGCATCAGCAGGCCGAAACGCAGGTCCATCTCGGCTGGCACCGGCACATATACCGTGTGCCCGTCGCCCGGCGCCACTTCGATGGCTTCGCCCTTGGCGTTGTGCAGGCTGGCCAGGTCAAAGTGGAAATTGCCGGTGGGGGTCATCAATTCCAGGTGATTGCCCACGGCAAAACGGTTCTTCACCTTGACCTCGGCCCGTTCGCCATGGCGCGCGCCGGTCAGCTCCCCGACAAACTGCTGGCGCTGCGAGACTGAGCTGCCGTTCTGGTAGTTCTGGTATTCGTCGTGCACATGGCGACGCAGGAAGCCTTCGGTGTAGCCGCGCTGGGCGAGGGATTCGAGGTCTGTCATCAAGCCACGGTCAAAGGCGCGACCCGCCACCGCATCATCGATGGCCTGGCGATACACCTGGGTGGTGCGCGCGCAGTAGAAGTGCGACTTGGTACGGCCTTCGATCTTCAGCGAATGCACGCCCATGTGGGTCAGGCGCTCTACATGCTGCACGGCGCGCAGGTCCTTGGCGTTCATGATGTAGGTGCCGTGTTCATCCTCGAAGGCGGGCATCTGCTCATCGGGGCGGTTGGCTTCCTGCAGCAGGAATACCTGGTCGGTCGGCGTGCCGATGCCCAGTGTCGGCGAATACTCCTGGACGATTTCCCCCGTGGCATTTTCCACCGCCGGCGTGGCCTGGTATTTCCAGCGGCAGGCGTTGGTGCAACTGCCCTGGTTGGCGTCGCGCTTGTTCATATAGCCCGAGAGCAGGCAGCGCCCGGAATACGCCATGCACAACGCGCCGTGCACAAACACTTCCAGCTCCATGGCCGGCACCTGCTGGCGGATTTCGGCGATCTCTTCCAGGGACAGTTCCCGCGACAGGATCACCCGGCCAATCCCTTGCTGCTGCCAGAACTCCACGCTGGCCCAGTTCACCGTATTGGCCTGCACCGACAGATGGATCGGCATCTGTGGGAAATGCCGGCGCACCAGCATGATCAGCCCCGGGTCGGACATGATCAGCGCATCCGGGCCCATGGCGATCACGGGGGCCAGGTCCTTGAGGAAGGTTTTCAGCTTGGCATTGTGCGGCGCGATGTTCACCACCACGTAGAAGCGCTTGCCCTGGGCATGGGCCTCGTCGATACCGAGAGCCAGGTTGGCGTGGTCGAACTCATTGTTGCGCACGCGCAGGCTGTAGCGCGGCTGACCGGCGTAGACCGCATCGGCACCGTAGGCGAAGGCGTAGCGCATGTTTTTCAGGGTGCCGGCGGGGGCGAGCAGTTCGGGGGCGAGGATGGGCGGCATGGGTACGGATCGCAAAAGGTCGCGAAGGTAGCCGAGGGGCACCGGCGGTTTATTGATCCAGGTCGCCCTTTGCGCATTTTGTATCGCTGTGTATCGGCGGCGGCTGTGGATACGTACCGATTTACACCGGCGGTTTTTCGACACAGGCGCGATACCTCAGGGGCTTCAAATTGATTCCAACGAGGCACGCCGCCTCCCATCACTGAAACCTGGAGCCCAACGCCATGAACGCTAAAACCATCTTCGCCGCCTGCCTGTTTGCCGCCTTGAACATCTGCACCTTGTCGGCCCGTGCCGAAGCCAGCGAGCAGACTTACACCTACGGCACTCACCTGGACATCAAGCACGTCGTATCCATGACCCAGGACCCCACACCCGCCTGCGGCGTGGTGAATGCGCGGATGACCTACCTGGACTCCCACGACAAGACCCAGGTGCTGGATTACCTCAAGTTTGGCGACGGCTGCATCGGCGACAACTGAGTGCTCTTATCCATAACGTGAACACCATGCTACTGATCGCATTCCTGGGCGGCATCTGGCCGGGGCGGTCGAATGGCTCAACTCCCCAGAGCTGAGCGCTCAGGCGCTCAAGGGCAAAGTGGTGCTGGTGGACTTCTGGACCTACGACTGCATCAACTGCCAGCACACCTTGCCGTACGTGAAGGCGTGGGCGAAGAAGTACGCCAAGGACGGCCTGGTGGTGATCGGCGTGCATCCCCCGGAATACGGCTATGAACGCAGCCTCGGCAACGTCAAGGATCAGGTACGCAAGCTAGGTATCACTTATCCGGTGGCCATCGACAACAACTACGCGATCTGGCGCAACTTCGATAACCAGTACTGGCCCGCCCACTACCTGATCGACGCCAAGGGCCAGGTACGCTACAGCCATTTTGGCGAGGGGCATTATGAGGCGCAGGAGCAGATGCTCCAGACGCTGTTAAGCGAGGCCAAAGACGGCGCCTCCGGCAGGTGAGCGATGCGGTCTATGCTTGTTCAGTAAGCCGATGGCACTCCTAGGTTTCGCAGTGGACTAAGCAACAGGGTCTACCCAGGCCCTTTGCTTTTCTGACATGGACCGGACATGAATCAAACCAACCTGCAATTCAAGACCCTGCTATTACTGCTGGTCCTGGTGACCGTCGCATTTATCTGGATATTGCTGCCGTTTTACGGCGCGGTGTTCTGGGCAGTCATCCTGGGCATCATCTTTGCCCCGATGCAACGCCGCCTGCAGCAGCGCTTTGGCTGGAACCGCAACCTCACGTCCCTGACCACCTTGATGGTGTGCCTGGTGATCGCCATTTTGCCGGTGATCATTACCAGCGCCTTGCTGGTACAAGAGGGCGCGACCCTCTACAAAAACGTCGAGAGCGGCAAGCTGGACGTGGCCGGGTATATCGAGCAGTTCAAGAACTTCCTGCCGCCGTACTTCCAGCATCTGTTGGACCGCTTCGGCATGGGCAACCTGGAAGGGCTGCGCGAAAAGATCGTCAAGAGCGCGATGCAGGGCAGCCAGTTCTTTGCGTCCCAAGCGTTCAGCTTCGGCCAGGGCACGTTTGATTTCCTGGTGAGTTTTTTCATCATGCTGTACTTGCTGTTTTTCCTCCTGCGCGACGGCCCCGAGCTGGTGCGCAAGGTGCGCACGGCGGTGCCGTTGGCCGAGCCGCAGAAGCGCCGCTTGCAGCTCAAGTTCAACCGGGTAGTGCGCGCGACGGTCAAGGGCAACGTATTGGTGGCCGTGACCCAGGGGGCACTGGGCGGTTTGATCTTCTGGTTTTTGGACATTCCCAGCGCGTTGCTCTGGGCGGTGTTGATGGCGTTTCTGTCGCTGTTGCCGGCGGTGGGGGCGGGCATTGTGTGGGGGCCGGTGGCCGTTTATTTCCTGTTGAGCGGTTCGATCTGGCAGGGCGTGGTGCTGGGGTTGTTCGGCGTGTTTGTAATCGGCCTGGTGGACAACGTGCTGCGCCCGATCCTGGTGGGCAAGGACACCAAGATGCCCGACTACCTGATCCTGATCTCGACTCTCGGCGGCCTGTCGGTGTTTGGCCTCAACGGGTTTGTGATCGGGCCCCTGGTGGCGGCGTTGTTCATGTCCAGCTGGGCGCTGTTTGTCGAGAGCAAGCCGCGCGTCAAGTTGCCATTGCCGTGACGATCAGGCGTGCAGCTTGAAGGTCGAGGCTTGTTGCAGTTGTTTCTCGGCGGCGGACAACGATGTCAGCGGGCCGCTGATGGCTTCTCCGTCGCGTACCAGGTACCAGCAGGCGAGCAAACCCAACTCCCGAAGAGAGGCGGGGACGGCGCTACCGATGACGGACATGATTTGAACAGTGGGCATAAGAACCTCCAATCGCTATGGAGGCCACCTTACGGCGTCGAGTGGCGTAGGAAAAATCACCCGTCTCGATAGTCGACATCGACGCGAGGTGTCAGTCCACCACTTGATCGAGCATGTTCACCACTTCCTGCTCACTGAGCAGGCCCTTGCGCACCAGGTTTTCCGCCAGTAACGCGAGGAACTTGGCGCTGCGGTGGCCTTCCAGGTGCTTGAGCTCCGTGAGGGCGCTGTACACCTTGCTGGACGTACAGAGGCCAGCGGTGCGGTGGGGGTTTTGCGTGGGCATGGTCAGTCGTCCTTGTTGTTATTGGGTGGACAGGATCCAGAGTGGGCGTATGGCGTGACGCAAACATGACAGCGCAAGCCCTGTTCAAGCAAGTAGACATTGGTGTCAATCATGTGCGAATACGCCTCTGGCATTGTCCTCAGAGCGACCTTTGCAGGATAAATCCGGACTTTGCGCACAAAAAAAGGCCCCGCGTGTCAGCGAGGCCTGTTTCAGACGTAGGGGATTGCCGGTTACCAGCCGCGGCCGTAATAGCCGTGGGGAGGGCCGTAGTAGCCACGCGGTGGGCCGTAATACACCGGCGCCGGGCGGTAATACACTTGCTGCTGTACATACACCGGTGGTGGCGGTGCGTAGTAGACCGGCGGCGGGGCGGCGTAGACAGGTTGCGGCTGCACATACACCGGCTGCTGCACATAGACCTCGCGGGGCTGGCTGGCAACCACGGAGCCTACGACGGCGGCGCCGACTAACGCACCCAAGACAGCCGGGCCACCCCATCCACCACCGTGGGCGGAGGCTTGGCCTGCCATAGCGAGTGCACCGATAAGCAAGGCGATCTTGGGGATTTTACGAATCATGGTCATTCCTCGGTTAGCCCCTGCGCTTGTGGTCTGCAATCAATGACTCAAGTAATGTCGCGGGGATACTTTTAAGACAACGTATTTCTGAAAAACAGCACGGCCGCTAGGTAAAGGTTGTGTAAGGTCTGTACCGATTTGCTTACTCAAAGGAGTTTTCCATGCAGATGCACCCCAACAAGGACACCCAACTGTGCATGTCACTGTCGGCGCGCCCCGGAAACTTTGGCTTGCGATTTCATAACCACCTGTACGAGCAGTTGGGTCTGAACTTCTACTATAAAGCCTTCAGCAGCCGGGATTTGCCCGGCGCGATAGGTGGTATCCGTGCGTTGGGCGTGCGCGGCTGCGGGGTGTCCATGCCGTTCAAGGAAGCCGCCATTGCCTTAGTGGACGAACTCGACGCTTCGGTTCAAGCCATCGACTCGCTGAACACCATCGTCAACACCGACGGCCACCTCAAGGCCTACAACACCGACTACATCGCCGTTGAGCAATTGCTGAAAAAGCACGCGGTGCCCACGGACTCGACCTTTGCCCTGCATGGCAGCGGCGGCATGGCCAAGGCCGTCGCCAGCGCCTTGCGCGATGGCGGCTATGCCAATGGCGTGATCGTGGCGCGCAACGAAGCGGCGGGCAGGGCGCTGGCCCGCAACCTGGGGTATGAGTGGCAGGCCCAACTTGGGGGTTTACGCCCGCAGATGCTGGTCAACGTGACGCCGATTGGCATGACGGGTGGCCCCGAGGCGGATGCCCTGGCGTTCGAAGCGGATGCGGTGGATAAAGCGGAGACTGTCTTCGATGTGGTGGCGATTCCCGCCGAAACGCCGTTGATCGTGCGTGGGCGCGCCGAGGGCAAGCGCGTCATCACCGGGCTGGAAGTGATCGCGATTCAGGCGTTGGAGCAGTTTGTGCTCTATACCGGGGTGCGGCCGACACAAGAGCAGTTTGAGGCGGCTGTAGCCTTCGCCCGAAGCTGAACATCAAAGCCTTCCAGGGCGCCACCTGAACCATTCGGATCAGGTGGCGCCAGCGGGAAGCTGCTTACTCATCGGGGCTTAACGGTTCGATTCGCGTGAGACGAGTCGTTCACCAGCGGCGGAAGTCTTTTCAGAGTTTCCTTAACTGGCGCACCACGCGCCCTGAAGTGGAATCATGGCTTGGCTTGGCGAAGTACCAGCTGCGACAGGCGGGTCTTAACTCGGAAGCAGAACTCACGAATTTGAAATTGATAAGCCGGCAGAACCATGTAGTTGATATCGGAACTAATCGAATCTTTAATCTGCATGTATTTACCAGTCTTGCTGGCAATCGCCTGGTATTCCGCTTCGTATTTAGCGTAAGAGGCTTTGTTGTAGATCTTTAATACATCAAGCTCTTTACGGCATTGCTCAGCGCGATTTTCGTTCAAGTTTGTTTCGGATTCTGGCTGAGCAGTTTCCTGCGCGGCGGCGGTTGTGGCGTTCGCAGACGCTGCCTCATAGCGCACGGTATAAGGTGTAGTCGGCTCTGCGGGTGCTGGATGTGCGACCTCTGCGGGTGATTGCTGGGTGACAGCAGGCGCTGGAGTCTCTTTGGGTTTTTCTGGAGTTTTTGTCGCGCATCCCGAGAGGGCAAGTCCTGCCAATACAACAATGCCACAAATTTTATTCATCAGTTTCACCAAAGATTTAATTATGAACGGCTGAGTCGTTACGGTCTGGGCAAAGGTAAAAACACATTCACCGATGGGGTGTAAATGTTCTACCAGCCTCAAGGCGCTCAGCCTCTCTTCCCTGAGTGCGCAGGTGGACGATAATAGTAAAAAAATACCGAGCTGACGAGTAAAAGCTCGTCAGAAAAACCACAAATTTAATCGGGTAGTTACTGTGGGGGGCAAGCCTGCTATAGCGGGGTAACAGGTTGGAGATCGGTGATTGGCACACCGCTATCGGGAGTAAGCCCCCTCCCACATTGGACATGTGTTACGCCTGTTCGAGTTGCGCCAGGCGCTCTTCCAACGCCGCAATCCGTGCTTCCAGCTCTTCAATCCGGTCCACGGAAACCGCTGTACCACGCTCGACGGGATTGCCCCGCGCGGAAATAATCGCCTCGATATCCGCCGGATCCCCCAGCGCATGGGTATAACGGTCTTCGCGTTGCCCCGCCTGGCGCGGCACCAACAGCGCCAGCCCGCGTGCAATCAGGCGTTCAAGCTGATGCACGACCTGCTCGGCATCTTCAAAGTCATGCATGCGCCCGCTGCGGGTCAGCAGTTCGTTGACGGTTTGCGGCCCGCGCAAAAACAGCAGCCCGGTCAGGATTACCTGGGCCGGCACCAACTCCAGCGCCTTATCCACGCGATGCTCCCAGCGGTCGGCGCGGCTGCCCATCACCAGGCGGGTGAAGCCCTGGCCTTCCAGCGCTCGCAGGCTTTGCCCGACCTGGCCCTGGCTGAGGTTCATCACCGGTTCGCGGCTGGTCTTCTGGTTGCACGCCAGCACCAGGGCATTGAGGGTGAGGGGGTAGGTTTCCGGGTTGGTCGCCTGTTTTTCGATCAGGCAGCCCAGGAGGCGGATTTCCGTGCTGTTCAGGCGCGGCTCAGGGGTGTCGGTGTCGTGCTCGGCGGTCATCGCGCTTTCCCTATGCAGTGAACCGCCTAGCCTAAGCCGGAAAAAATAAAAGACAAGCCGCTGGCGTGTCTATAATCGCCGCTGGTTCAACCGTGCCCTAACCATGAGACTGCCATGACTATTTCCCTGTACGCCGCTTCTATCCCAGTCTTCAAGCAAATGCTCAACGCCTTGAGCGATGTGCTGAACAAAGCCGAAGCCCACGCCACCGCCAAGAACATCGAGCCGAATGCCTTGCTGCAAGCGCGCCTGTTCCCGGACATGTTCCAACTGGTGCGCCAGGTGCAGATCGCCGTCGACTTCGCCAAGGGCGTTTCCGCGCGCCTGGCCGAGATCGAAGTGCCGAAATACGAAGACAGCGAAGTGACCTTCGCCGACCTGCAAGCACTGATCGCCAAGGTCCTGGCGTTTGTCGACACCATCAAGCCCGAGCAAGTCGACGGCAAGGAAGGCATCGAAATCATCACCCGCCCAGGCACGCCGAAAGAGAAGCGCTTCAGCGGCCAGTCCTACCTGCTGACCTACGGCCTGCCGCAGTTCTTCTTCCACGTCACCACCGCGTACGCCTTGCTGCGTCATAACGGCGTGGAAGTGGGCAAGCGTGATTACATGGGTGCTTTCTAAATAGCCGCGTTCTAAACCCATAAAAAAAGCCCGGGACGGTTCATTCAAGAACCTCCCCGGGCTTTTTTGTATCCGACGTTTACGCCGGCTGTTCTTCCTTGCCCAGGCACGCGGCAGCGGTGAACAGCACATCGGTGGACGAATTGAGCGCGGTTTCCGCCGAGTCCTGCAACACACCGATGATGAAGCCGACGGCCACCACCTGCATGGCAATCTCACTCGGAATACCGAACAGGCTGCACGCCAGCGGAATCAATAGCAGCGAGCCCCCGGCCACACCCGAAGCACCGCAGGCACAGATGGCTGCGACCACACTGAGCAGCACGGCCGTGGGCAGGTCGACGGCAATGCCCAGGGTGTGCACGGCCGCCAAGGTCAGCACGGTGATGGTGATCGCGGCACCGGCCATGTTGATGGTGGCGCCCAGTGGGATCGACACCGAGTAGGTGTCTTCATGCAGGCCCAGGCGTTTGCTCAGCGCCAGGTTTACCGGAATGTTCGCCGCCGAGCTGCGGGTGAAGAAGGCCGTGATGCCACTCTCACGCAGGCACAGCAGCACCAGCGGGAAGGGGTTGCGGCGCAGTTTCCAGAACACGATCGCCGGGTTGATCACCAGTGCCACGAACAGCATGCAGCCGATGAGCACCAGCAGCAGGTGCGCGTAGCCGAGCAGGGCGCCAAAACCGGAAGTGGCCAGGGTGGACGCCACCAGGCCGAAAATACCCAGCGGCGCAAAGCGGATCACCATGCGTACGATCAACGTGACACCGTTGGACAGGTCATCCAGCACGGTGCGGGTGGTTTCGCCAGCGTGGCGAATCGCAATACCCATGCCGATGGCCCAGGCCAGGATGCCGATGAAGTTGGCATTCATCAGTGCGCTCACCGGGTTGTCCACCACGCTCAACAGCAGGCTTTGCAGCACCTCGCCGATGCCGCCGGGCGCGCTGACGGTGGCGTCATGGGTGGCGAGTACCAGCGAGGACGGGAACCACATGCTGGCGATCACCGCGACCACGGCAGCGGCGAAGGTGCCCAGCAGGTACAGGAACAGGATCGGCTTGATATGGGTTTCCTGGCCGTGTTTGTGGTTGGCGATCGACGCCATCACCAGCACAAATACCAGGATCGGCGCCACGGCCTTGAGCGCGGCGACAAACACCTTGCCGATAAACCCGGTGGCCTTGGCCGCCTCGGGCAGCAGCAAGGCCAGCAGGATGCCGGCGATCAGGCCGATGACAATTTGGGTGACCAGGCTGACGCGCATAAGTCGTTGCAACAGGGAGGGGGCAGCAGTCATAAACACTTGTCTCTAGTTTTTTTAGTCGGGCGCAGCAATGCAGGCGGAAAGCTCCGTAGGAAGCAGGCCGCGAAGTCTAGCATGCTGCTGTAAGCGCCCCGCGCGGTGCGGCATTGCGTCACCCGCGCCCGCAGGCCTTGGGCAAATCCGGACACGTTCTGTTAAGATTCTTGCCTCTCATCTTTCCTCTCCGTCAGCGGGCCCTTCGGGCTGTCGTTGATGTCGTTGTTTCTGGAGTTTTCATGCTGTTTCCCATCCTGCTGCTGTCGGCCGCCGGTTTTACCGTGCTGACCACGGAATTCGTTATTGTCGGGCTGTTGCCATCCATCGCCCGGGACCTGAACGTCAGCGTGCCCCAGGCCGGGCTGCTGGTGACGCTGTTCGCGTTTACCGTGGCCGCCTTCGGGCCCTTTCTTACGGCGTACTTCGCCCGTTTCCCACGCAAGCGCCTGTTTATCAGCATCCTGATCCTGTTCGGTGTGGCCAATACCGTGGCGGCCCTGGCGCCGAATATCTGGGTGATGGCCTTCGCACGGTTGATCCCGGCCCTGGGCCTGCCGGTGTTCTGGGCCCTGGCCAGTGAAACGGCGGTAGACATCGTCGGCCCCGAATACGCCGGGCGTGCGATTGAAAAAATCGGCTTCGGCATCGTGTGTGCCACGGTGTTCGGCATCCCGGTGGGTACGTTGATTTCCGATATGTTCGGCTGGCGCAGCGCGTTTGCCATCCTTGCCGTGGTGGCGCTGGCCAAGGCCGTGCTGCTGTTTATCTACCTGCCGGTGACCCAACCGAAGAACGATCAGGTAACCCTGCGCTCGCAGTTCAAGATCCTGCGCAACCCGCTGATGCAGGGGCATATCCTGCTGTCGATCCTGGTGTTCAGCGGCATGTTCACCGCCTACACCTACCTGGCGGACATCCTTGAACGCCTGGCCGGCTTTGACGGCACCCTGGTGGGCTGGTGCTTGATGGGCTTTGGCGCGGTGGGCTTGATCGGCAACTCCCTGGGCGGGCGCGCGGTGGACCGCCACCCGTTGATCGCGTCCATGCTGTTCTGCGGCTTCATGATCGCGGGCATGGTCGCGCTGGTGCCGGCGATTCACTCCACCGTCGGCCTGGCGGCGGCGATGGCCGTGTGGGGTGTGACCCAGGCGGCGATGTTCCTGGTCAGCCATGTACGGCTGATGAAAGCCGCGCCCCATGCGCCGGCGTTTGCGGCGTCGCTGAATATTGCCGGGGCCAACCTGGGGATCGGCCTGGGCGCGCTGGTTGGCGGGCATGTGATCGACACGTTGGGCCTGGGCAGCCTGGGTTTTGCGGCGTCCGGGTTTATCCTGGCGTCGATCCTGCTGGCGCTGTGGTTGATGACCGCCAGGCAGCCGGTCGCGTCCAGCACCTGAGCCATCAGGGCAGGGCGGTAAACAACTCCCGTCGAGCACCTTCGGTAATCGCCACGATGCCGGGGTGCTTGACCTTGCGCTCCACCGAGATCGCGTAGAACGACTCGGTGACCGCATCGGTCTGGCCGATCAGCGCCACACCGTACTGGCGCACCACCTCATCGGCGATCACGCTGGGGGCGATGAAGATCCCGCTGCCGGATTGTCCGAATGCCTGCATCAAGGCGCT
Organism: Pseudomonas sp. S09G 359; assembly: GCF_002843605.1. NCBI lineage: Bacteria > Pseudomonadati > Pseudomonadota > Gammaproteobacteria > Pseudomonadales > Pseudomonadaceae > Pseudomonas > Pseudomonas sp. S09G 359. Next base: position 2,228,107 of record NZ_CP025263.1, read on the forward strand.
GTCGTCGAACTCACCGATAATTTTGGGCTGGATCTGCTGCTCGGCGAACCAACGCTGCAGGCGGCTGCGCACCACGGTTTCGGCACCTGGGATCAACAGGGGCGCGCCATGCAGGCACTGTGGGAAATCACCACCGTACCGGTCGGCCAATGCCTGGGTGGCGAAAAAGCTGATGCCACATTCCCCCAACTTCTGGCTGTAGCCCTTGATGTCCAGGTGCGTAGGCATGGGGCTGTCGGAAATCACCAGGTCCAGGCGCTGGATCGCCAGGTCGGCCAGTAAACGCTCGAGTTTGTCTTCACGACAGGTGATGCGGATCGGCTCGCTCAGTTCCATGGTCGGCGCGATCAGCCGGTACACGATGGACTTTGGCACCACATCCGCCACCCCGACCCGAAACACAATCTGCTGTTGGTTGGGTTGTGCGCGCAGCATGGCTTCCAATTCATTGCCGGTCTGGAACATCTGCTCGGCGTAGGGCAGGGCCTGGCGCCCGGCTTCGGTGAGTTCCAACTGGCGACCGACGCGCTGAAACAATGCGATGCCATATGTTTGCTCCAGCAGGCTGATTTGCCCGCTGATGGTCTGGGGCGTGAGGTTCAGTTGCTCGCAGGCGCGCACGATGCTGCCAGTCTTGGCCACCACCCAAAAGTAGTGCAGTTGTCGGTAATTGAGCATGGCGGCCTACACTTCGTAAAAAACGAAGTATACGCGAGAAAAATACGAATTTTCCTGAACTGTTCGCTTGCATAGAATGCCTCGCTATCGCGGGGCCACTATTTGGACCCAATGGTTCTAACGAGGAATACATCATGAAACTCAATTCCCTGGGCGCGGCCTCACTGCTTGCGCTTTCATTGGTGATGATCAGCGGTTGTGATCAGGTCGAGAAAAGTGCGCAGCAAGTGTTGGGCAAAGCCACTGAATCGGCCAAGCAGGCGATCGATGACACCCACAAGGCCGCCGAACAGGCGTTGAGTGAAGCGACACAAGGCCTGATCAACCCGCAAAAAAACGATGATCAGCAAGAAAAACAGCCAGAATCAAGCAGCAAAGAAGCTTAATTTCCCAGCACAACGTCAGGACTGACCTATGGATTACCTTTTACAACTGGCCGCCAGCCCTACCGCCTGGGTGGCACTGGCCACCTTGATCGTGATGGAAGTCGTGCTGGGCATCGATAACCTTATCTTCATCTCGATCCTCACCAACAAGCTGCCCGAGCAGCACCGGGCCAAGGCGCGGCGCATCGGCATCAGCATGGCGTTGGTGTTGCGCCTGGGCCTGTTGAGTACCATCGCGTTCATCGTGCAACTGACCGCGCCGGTGTTCGAAGTGTTTGGCCAGGCGTTTTCGTGGAAGGACATGATCCTGATCGCCGGCGGCCTGTTCCTGGTGTGGAAGGCCACCACCGAAATCCATCACAGCATGGACCCGGAGCCGGAAGAGAAGGCCTCTGTGGGTAACACCGTGACCATCGGCTTTGCCGCGGCGATCGGGCAGATCCTGTTGCTTGACCTGGTGTTCTCCATCGACAGCATCATTACCGCCGTGGGCATGACCGAGCACTTGCCGATCATGATCATTGCCGTGGTGACCTCGGTGATCGTGATGCTGGTGGCGGCCGAGCCGCTGGCCAAGTTCATCAACGACAACCCGACCGTGGTGATGCTGGCCCTGGGCTTCCTGATCATGATCGGCATGACGCTGATCGCCGAAGGTTTCGGCGCCCATGTGCCTAAAGGCTACGTGTACGCGGCCATGGCCTTCTCGGCGGCGATCGAGTGCTTGAACATCGCCCGACGCAACCGCCACAAGCGTTTGCTCGCTGCCCGACAGTAAGGCGTAAACCCAAAGGCCGGCTGCGCTCGCAAGAGCTCAGCCGGCCTTTTGTTGTCTGTGACCGTCAGCCCGATCGGGCAGGGTAGGGATGGGGTTGCCGCAGGTGAGTCAACAGCGTTAGCTGTCGGCACTCACCTGGGTAGGTTCCGGGCAGGTTTCGTCGCCGTTGTTGAGGCCCTGCTTGTAGTTGCGGCTCAGCAGCGAGGCCTTGCCGTTGTGCCAGGTCAGGGTCAATACATACAGCGTGTCGTAGTCGCTGCCCGACCAGTCGTCGGTGATGGTGTGTTTCTCGCCCGAGGCTTCACTGGCCACCTTGTTGATCAACTCCGGCAGGTAGCCGTGGGACCAGGCGGTGTAGATGATGGAGTTGTGGTATTTGTCCTCGACCAGCTCGTCGGCGAGGGCGCTGGTGTCATTCGCCGAGAATTTGATGTTCACCGGCAGGCCGAGCTTGATGGCGCTGGGGCTGATGGTCATCAGGGGTCGAATGTAGCTGTAGGAATTGTCCAGCTCGCCTTCCTCGACATTGCGCGTCGGGTTGGCGGCGAAGACGAAGTTGGCCTTGCCGAATTTTTCCGGCAATACCGTGGCCAGGTTCATGGCACGGTTTAGGCCCTGGCAATTGAGCTGGCCCAGGCCGCCGAGGGGTTTCTCACCGTGACGCAGGAACACCAGGGTTTGCACGCCGTCCACTTGCTCGGCACGGCTGGTGCGTGATTCCAGGGTCAATCCGATCGCGCCGCCAACCAGCAAAAGCGGCAACATGATGTATGAATAGCGTTTCAGGCGCCGCGCAAGGCACAGAGGCTTGATGGTCATTGGGTGTCGAGTCTTCGGTGCTTCGAGTTAAGGCTGACATGCCCGGCCCCAGTACGCATCCGGCGTGCTGCGGTTGTTCCCTGTCGATATAGCGAGGTGCCTCCATTCACCGTGACTGCGCAACTAAGAGTGTAAGCCGGCTTATTGGTTCGCCTGCGTAGGACAATAGCCCGCTGATGTTGCGCATTGATGAACCATGCAGGACGCGAGACAGATGACTATGATGGGGGCTTTATGCCGAGGGACTTCCCGATGAACCCAATCGCCGCCTTCCCGATCAACAGTAAATGGCCCGCCCAGCATCCGGAGCGCCTGCAACTCTACTCGCTACCCACGCCCAACGGGGTAAAGGTTTCGATCATGCTCGAGGAGTTGGGCCTGCCCTACGAGGCGCACAAGGTCAGTTTCGAGACCCAGGACCAGTTGTCCCCCGAGTTCCTGTCCCTGAACCCCAACAACAAAATCCCCGCGATCATCGACCCCGACGGCCCGGCCGGCCAGCCTTTGGCGCTGTTTGAGTCGGGTGCGATCCTGATCTACCTGGCGGAAAAAACCAGCCAGTTGCTCTCCGAAGATCCCGCGACACGTTATGAAACCATTCAGTGGCTGATGTTCCAGATGGGTGGTATTGGCCCGATGTTCGGTCAACTGGGGTTCTTCAACAAATTCGCCGGCAAGGCCTACGAGGACAAGCGCCCCCGCGACCGCTATGCCGCTGAATCCCGACGCCTGCTCGAGGTCCTGGAAAAGCGCCTGCTGGGCCGCACCTGGATCATGGGCGACGAGTACAGCATCGCGGATATCGCCACCTTCCCCTGGGTTCGCAACCTGATCGGCTTCTACGAATCCGGCGACATTGTCGGCATCGCCGACTTCCCTAACGTACTGCGCGCGCTGGACGGCTTTGTCGCCCGGCCGGCGGTGATCCGTGGCCTGAATATTCCGAGCTGAAGCATGCCGACTTTCGATTTCAAGCAACTGGATGTATTTAGCGACGTGGCGCTCAAGGGCAACCCGCTGGCCGTGGTCCTGGGGGCTGACAGCTTGAGTGACGGGCAGATGGCGGATTTCGCCCGCTGGACCAACCTCAGTGAAACTACGTTTTTGCTGACGCCCCGCGATCCGCGGGCTGACTACCGCGTGCGAATTTTCACCACTCTTAAGGAACTGCCCTTCGCCGGGCACCCAACCCTGGGCAGTTGCCACGCATGGTTGCAGGCAGGGGGTGTGCCACAAGGCGAAGAGATCATCCAGGAATGCGAAATCGGCTTGGTGCGCATCCGTCGCCAAGGCGAAGAGCTGGCATTTATTGCGCCGCCGTTATTGCGTTCCGGTGCGGTGGACGCAGCATTGCTGGAGCGCGTGCGCCTCGGGTTGGGTCTTGCACCGCAGGCAATCGTGCGCAGCCAGTGGGTGGACAACGGCGCCGGGTGGCTGGCGGTGATGCTGGCCGAGCGTGACCAGGTGTTGGCATTGCAGCCGGATTACTCGCAGTTGCTGGGGCTGGCGGTGGGCGTGATCGCTCCCTGCGACCCCCAGCGCGACGACGTGGATGCGCAGTTTGAGGTGCGTGCCTTTGTCGCAGGCGACGGTGCCCAGGAAGATCCGGCCACCGGCAGCTTGAACGCGGGCGTTGCGCAATGGTTGCTCAGCGAGGGGCTTGCGCCCGAGCGCTATGTGGTCAGCCAGGGCACGGCCATGGGGCGCGCGGGGCGTATCAGCGTCGAACGCCAGGGCGATGAGATCTGGGTCGGTGGCGCCGTCGCGGTGTGCATCGAAGGGCGCCTACAGCTCTAGATCAATAAATTGTTACGGCCCACGCAATACACTGTTGGCCCCTTGGCGTTTGTAATGCCGGGGCCAAGGGGCATAAGCTTTCGCCCCAAAGTTTTCCCTCTTTGTCAGGACAGCCATGACCAGCCAGTTCCCCCAAGCCCGCCCACGCCGCCTGCGCCGCTCTCCAGAGCTGCGTGGCTTGTTCCAGGAAACCGAGTTCACCCTTAACGACCTGGTGCTGCCGATTTTCGTCGAAGAAGAAATCGACGACTTCGTGCCGATCACCAGCATGCCGGGCGTGCAGCGCATCCCCGAGAAGAAGCTGGCCGGCGAGATCGAGCGTTATGCCCGTGCCGGGATCAAGTCGGTGATGACCTTTGGCGTGTCCCATCACCTGGATGCCAACGGCAGCGACACCTGGAAAGAACGCGGCCTGGTGTCGCGCATGTCCTCGATCATCAAGGACGCCGTGCCGGAAATGATCGTGATGTCCGACACCTGCTTCTGCGAATACACCGACCATGGCCATTGCGGCGTGATGCATGGCGCCCATGTCGATAACGACGCGACCCTGGTCAACCTCGGCAAACAAGCCGTGGCGGCCGCGCGCGCCGGTGCTGACGTGATCGCCCCCTCGGCGGCGATGGACGGCCAGGTCCAGGCGATCCGCCGCGCCCTGGATGACGCGGGGTTCACTCACATCCCGATCATGGCCTACTCGACCAAATTCGCCTCGGCGCTTTACGGCCCGTTCCGCGAAGCCGGTGGCAGCGCGCTCAAGGGCGACCGTAAAAGCTACCAGATGAATCCGATGAACCGCCGCGAAGCCGTGCGCGAATCGCTGCTCGATGAGCAGGAAGGCGCGGACGCCCTGATGGTCAAACCGGCCGGTGCCTACCTCGACATCATCCGCGACATCCGCGAGGCTTCGCGCCTGCCGGTGGCGGCGTACCAGGTGAGCGGCGAGTACGCGATGATCAAGTTCGGCGCCCAGGCGGGTGCCATTGATGAAGCGCGGGTGGTGCGTGAAACCTTGGGGTCGGTCAAGCGCGCGGGGGCGGATCTGATCTTCACCTACTTCGCGATGGACCTGGCATTGGCCGGTATCTGACCTGAATGGGCGTGCGTTTCGATTTGAAATGTGCGCCCGCTTCAGAAGTTGATACTGCGCGCTATGTCCTTGAGCTTTATAAAACGACGGCACGTCAGTGTCTCATCCACGCTCTGCAGGTCGTTCAGAAATTGGGTGTTCAACTGATCCAACTCCGGGTCGTTAAAGCCATACCAGGTGTCATATAAATGCCCGGGGCCTCGGGGCGGGCCAAAATACATTTCAAAACACAGGCGATTACGCAATGTATCGCCAAAGGTCACCAGCTTTCTTCGGTTGATGGGCGGCATCGTCTTGCTGGTCGGCGCAGGTACGCGAAGCCGCAAGGCAAAAGCATTCTGCTGGTAATGGCCCATGGCACCGTGATCGGCCGAGTGGGCAACGGTGACGTCCCAGATAAACGAGGCGATCACCCTGGCCAATGTATCTCCCTCGCGTATGCGTTGATGATCCGGAAAACCGCTGACCCAGGCCGCAATGGCATCGCTCCAGTACGTTATCACCGGATCGTCGACATCAATGTGCGCCACTACGGCGCTGACAAAATCAAGAATCACGTTGTAATAACCGCGCAGAAACTCATCGAAGTCCGACCAGACTTTTTCCGGCGCCAGCAGGTAGTTATACGGCGGGTAACAGTTGTTGCCCGCGATGCCGGAAAACGCATCGGTCATATGCCCGGTCCAACCGCGCCCGTCTTCGATAATCGGGATGTTTCCCCAGCCCGGGTAGGGCGTGTACGGCAGGAATTGGTTGTTGTGCGCGACGGAGTAGGGCAGTAGCGAAACGGCCTGGTTGATCGCCAATTGAATCCGCGTGTGTGGCGCAATCAGTTTGAACAACAAATGCTGTTGAGGCAGTGCGGTCAAGCTGATTGCGCTGATGGCGTCCATCGGGAAATGCACCCGTGGGTGAGTCACCAGGGTGATCACACACAGGGCGCCTTGAAATACAAAATACTTGGCAAGCTCCCAGGCGTTTTTATCCTCAGGGGTTAAGACCAGGCCGTTTATCTTGATGGCCAGCGCTGTCCCCGAGTGATCGGTCTCACGCTTGAACAGGGTCAAGCTGGGCGCCGAGTAGATACCGTGCAGCGGATCGACGCGATTCATGCTCAGCGTGTCGATTTTCAAATACTTGGGTTGGCCCTCGCTATCGAACAGATCATCTGGGTTCAGTACCTCAGGAAACTCAGCAGCGTCCTCCAGCCCAACCGGGGTCAGCAATTTGCTGAACGTGCCATAAAACAGTTGTTCGACGAATAATCGGTCGGACACCGGCTGCAGTTTGTGATCACCCGCGAGCATCTTGAGGATTATCTTGAGACGACCGGACTTCAGGGTTTTGAGGTAGTGGGACACCACATTGAGACGGAAATCCTCCAATTGGGTCTTGGGGACTTTTTTAATCATGGCGGGTAGTTTGGGGACTAATGTATTAACTTTAGGCCAAGGGCCGTTGCTACCGTACAGGTAGTCATCGGTGGTATAGCCTTGAGGCGGTCCTGCCCACTCTGTGTAGAGCTCTGCTGACATAAAAACCCCCTTTTCTGGAGAGAGTGAAGGCGGGTATGCGTGTGATGTCAGTTAAGCCGTTAAGAAAAGCCGGGGCAACTGTAAGAGTTGACAGGTTTAATTTTGGTGGTTTTGTGGTAGGCGGTTATAGGTAGCTTTTCTTGATCCATAGTTGGTAGCAAAGTTTGCTCCCGCTGAACGAGTTGGCGATCCGCCAATCTGCCTGAAACACAGCGTTGTCCATATTGGGGCTGCTTCGCAGCCCAACGCGAGCAAGCTCGCTCGCCACGGGGAGTGGGGAGGGCAGTGAGGTGGTGGTCTTACCATGTTGATTGGTCTTCGTGGCTGGCTTTTTGGAGATCGTCTCTCCAGGCCTCGTTGGCTAAACGATAAATGTCGGCGAAGAAGCCTCGGGGGTCGGCTATTTCTGTTTCGTTCCAAGCCATTGTTATGTACTCGTCGTAATCGCTTTCGAATTCTTTAGCAAAGTCAAAGTCGGGGCTGTCTAGCGCGTCTTTGAGTGCAGATATCAACATAAATCGATGCCTGTATGAAAGGTACATAAGGTCTTTTAGAATAAAGGAAACTATGATTGTTTCCCTGTCTTTTTCATTGTTAGGGTCATGTTTCCATAGCTCTTTGCCAATTGTATCCTCAAGATCGTATATTGATATCGCTCCTAATATATGAGAAATATTAGGGGTGTAAGGGGTGTTCGTAAATGGGCATTTCAACATTGTTTGCTCACTTAGGGAATGCGGTAAATGGTCTAGTCGGATTGTTTCTATCAAATCTGACTTCCGCTTTGTCCATACTCTCAGTGTATTTTGGGTTTTTTATGTCCCTGCTATTAGGTTTGTATCCTCGCCCTGAGTCGGGTAAGTCAACCACAATCACAGGGTTGCCTCTTTTATCAAAATTTGTTGGAGATGGAGAATCACCCTGCATCCTACCTATCGCTTTATTTATAGCCTGAAGCTGCATTTTCCAAGATTTAAATTGTGAGCTGGAGTTGATGGGGCCTCTGCGCCCAGTGGTTGGGTTTGTTCCGTCTATGGAACGTTGTTTCAACTCCCTATCTGGTATTTCCGGGCCATGCTTTTCAACCGCGTGCATGCCGTATTTTTGTTCCCAGCTCAGCACCTGCCGTTTTGCATTTGCCTCTGTCAGTTTATCTATTCTTGTCTGTCGTTCAGTTCGAGCGAGCTGGGGTAAGGCCGGTACCCCCTCATCAACGCTTGGTTTCGGATGGTCTGGAGTCGCATCGGTTTGACACCTGTCACCAGGGCAAGAGTTTAACCCCAGCGGATCCACCCACCCCGTAGGATTAGGCACGTACTGGTACGCGTTAATCCCACCGGCCAGCTTCACCGGGTCCGGGGTCAGGTAGCGCCCAATATCAGGATTGTAGTAGCGATGGCGGTTGTAGTGCAGCCCGCTTTCCGGGTCGAAGTACTGGCCCTGAAAGCGCAGCGGGTTGTCGACTTTGCCCACGTCGAGGCGGGTGATTTCGCCGTAGGCGCGGTAGTGCGCGGACCAGACGATTTCGCCGTCGGGGTTTGTGAGCTCCTGGGGCGTGCCGAGGTGGTCGAGTTGGTAGTGGTAGGGTTTGGTTTCCTTTGGGCCGTAGCCTTCTAGGAGTGCCAGTGGGCGGAAGCTGTCGGGCTCGTAGATATAGCTGCGATGGCGACCCGCGTGGTGTTCGGCAATCAGCTTGTCGCCTTGCCAGAAACACTCGGTGGTGATGGCATCCACCGTTTTGCTAATGCGCCGCCCAAATGGGTCGTAGCGGTAGCTGGCGGTTTGCCCGTTGGGTTGGGTGAGGCCGATCAGGCGGTGTTGGCTGTCGTAGCGGTATTCGGTGATTAGCGCGTGGCCTTTGCCACGGCGTTCGCGGATGAGGTTGCCGAAGGCGTCGTAGTCGTAATGGCGGTCGCCCTGGATGGTCAGGCGGTTGCCGGCGACGATGTCGGGGCCGGGGCGGTCTTGCATCAGCAGGTTGCCGGCGGGGTCGTGGGCGAAGCGTTCCTGGATGTCTTGGGAGTGGTCGGCGCGGGTGAGGCGGTTCAGCGGGTCGTAGTGGTAGTGGTGTTCGCCTTTGCGGGTGTCGAGCAGGCGGGTGAGGTTGCCGGATTTGTCGTAGTCGTATTGGCGCTGGTAGAGGGTGTGTTGCTGTTGGGTGACGGCGTGGGCGTGCAGGCGCTGTTGGTCGTCGTAGTGGTAGTGGCTGAGGAGTTGGCCTTGTTGGCGTTGTTGTTCCTGGCCGGCTTTGAACAGGTGCGAGGTTAGCAGCGTGCCATTTAGTTCGACGGTGGCTAAGTGGCCGCCTTTGCCATGGTTGAACACCAGACGGTTGTTGTCCGGCAGCCGTAGGTTTTGCAGTTGGCCGCAGGCGTCGTAGCCATAGCGCAAGGTGCCCCAACCCTGGTGTTCGGCGATGAGACGATTTTGGGGGTCGTACTCGTAGGACAGCGCCCAGTGGCCGTCCGCGACGCTAAGGAGGTTGCCTTGGCGGTCGTAGGCGTAATCGACAAGGGTGCCGTCTGGTAGGGTTTTTCGTACGAGGCGGCCGGCGTGATCGCGCGCGTAGCGGGTGATTAGCTGACTGCCATCGTCGCCGTATTCAGTTTTCTCCAGCAGGTTGCCGTTGAGGTCATAGACGTAGGCCGTACGCTGGCCGTCGAACCCGGTTTCCTGCTGGATCAGGCCATTGGGGGGGTAGTCGAGTGTGTAAGTCTCGCCGACTTCATTTTCAATTTCGGTCAGCAGCAACCGAACATTGTCATAGCGATACTTGACCTGGCTGCCATCGGCGTTGATACGGCGGCTGATCAGGTGCAGCCCATCGGCGTATTCGTAGCGGGTGACGTGCCCCAGCTCATCGCGTTAAGCGGTGATTTTTCCGTAGGGGTTGTAGCTGTATTCCCGCGCCGCGCCGCCTGGCAACACCAAGCGAATCAAGCGGCCCACGCTGTCCCACTGATACTGGGTCAGGGACCCAACCTCATCCTCCCGCGCAATCTGCCGTCCAAGATCGTCATAGCGATAACGCTTGATCCCACCATTCGGCAGCTGTTCTTCAATGAGCTGGCCACGCTCATTCCACACCCGGCGCAGACAGCTGTGATCCGGATACCAAACCCCAATCAGCTGGCCTTTTTTGTCGTAGCTGTAGTCGGTGACGTGGCCTTCGGGATCTGTCTTACGGACGACATCGCCTTGATCGTTGCGCTCATATTTCCAGACTGCTTTTCCACGCCGCACGACCCGTACGAAACCATTGTCATGCTCGTAGGAAGTCGGCTCATCGTCCCCCGGAAACAACGCCACCAAGCGTCCGGCTTCGTCGTATTGATACGCCGTCACCGCCCCCAGCGGGTCTTGCTCAACCGTCAGCCGGCCCTTCGCGTCGTAGGATTTAAAGTGCTCGGCACCATCCGGATCGATGCGCTGCACCAGCCGCGCACGGTCATTGTGGACGTACACTTCCTGGCTACCATCGGCGTTGTGCACCGTGACGCCGCCGTTGTCGTCCCAGGCATAGCGCGTGTCCATCTGTGAAAAGCTGGCCCAGTGCCGGACACAGCGTGCCGCCTTACCCGCGCGTTCCCACTCCCAAAAGAAGCTCGCCCCACCGGCCAGCCCACGTTCCAATATGACGTGCTGATCGTCGTACCGATAAACCTCACATTCACCTACAGCATTGGTCGCCGAGGTCAGCCGGCCAGCGTCGTCATAGGCGTAGGAAACAATGCAAAACTCGGTAACCCATTCAAAGGGTTCATGGCCCTTGGCGCGCTGAACCTGATAGTCCACCGCGACGATGCGACCCGACGCATAGCGCAAAAACAGCGAGCGCCCGACACCGTTATCCAGCCGCTCAATACGCCCGGAGTAGTCCCGAATAATCCGCAACCGGTTGTCATACGCATCGCTGATCGAGACCAGCACGCCATCGCGAAAATGATAGAAACGCGAGACCTGGGCCAGCACCAGTTCATCAGGCGAAGCGCCCAAATAAATAGCCGCTTCGGCCAGGCTATTGGTGATTGCCGGTCGAGAAACGGTAGGCAAGGGCAGGGTGGTCGACCGATTTTCTTGGTCCGTCCACACCACCGATTCGCCAGAAACAGCAAGCCGCTGCGCCAGCGAATGACTCCACCCAAACCCCAACCCGCAATCCACTTCCACCGCACTGGTGCGATACAACCGAGACCACTCAAACGGCAGCACCCCATCCAGCGTCCCATCGGTCAGCGTCAGCAATTCCTCGCCAGTGACCATCGACACCGGGCAACCATTGGTAGCAGTCTTATCCGCAGAAGCTGCCGCATCCCCCTTCGGGTTTTTCGCCGACAGGGGAACGTCATCTACGTGTTCCTGCCTGACCAACACCGTCTGCTGGGATTTGCTGCGCACCGCTGGCACCGGGTTGGCAACCAACTGCTCCCCAGCCTTCAACTGCGCAGCCGGCACCGTCTTGATCGCCATCGACGGGCCACCCAGCAATATCGGCTTCGCCACCTCACCATGCTCCACCAGGCGAGACTTCCCGAATTGCCCTGCAATATGTTCTAACCACTGGCGCGCGCGATGGGACTTGATCCCTCCCAACACCTTCGCACTGATACGGATCGCCATCCCCATCCCGGCTGTGGCTAGGCCAAGCAGCAGGTTGATCAAGACTTCGGCGCCCATCGCCCCCAGCAGCTCGTTCATGTACGGCGCAGGCAGCAGGCGCATCCAACTGACCAAGGCCGACAGATAGATGAACAACAGCGGCTCATCGCTGAGTACCAGCAAACCTTTGGCGAGGGTTTCGGCGCTGACGGCCAGCAGCTTTTCAAACTCGGCCTGCGACAGGTAAAGCAGGAGTTTTTCCGCGTTTTCCAGCGGGTGGCTCAGCCACTGAAGCAGTTGCTTGATGGTGTCCCACACCGAGTACAGCGCGTCGCCGAACCCACTGGCATAGGCCTTGTGCAACGTCAGATAGCGCTGGAGGAAGTTGGCTTCGGCGTAATCCTTCCACAGCGGCTGGAACGTGCCGCTCCACTCACTGCGCAGCCAGCCCTCAAGCGGTGCAATCACTGACTGATACGAGGCATACAGCGCCTTGAAGTGTTCCTTCGAAACGTTGGGGTAAAAGTTGACCCGGTATTTCTGGTTGCGATCACACTCGGTGATTTCCAGAATGCCGCTGGGCCCGATGGTCTTATGGATCGGCTCGCCCAGCAGGCCGCCGTTTGGATCAACTCGTTGCAGCACGACGGGCGTATTGCCAATAGGCACGAACCGCGAACTCTGGAACATATGCACCAGGGTCAACGTACCGTCAGCTTTGCACTGCGCGGTGGTGCTGCTGGGAAACAGCGAGCGGTTGATCGGCGCTACAAGCTCAACTTCATCCCCGACCTTGAAGACCTGCTCGACATCCAGCGCCGAAAAGCTGAAATAGCTCTCCGCCCAGGTTTCATAGCTATTCAGGCAGCGCTTGAAATCGCCTATAACTGATTCAACGTCTCGCGTCTTCGAATCCATGGCCGCGAGCACCAGCAAGCCAATGGTTTGGCCCGTCGCGCCGATCAAGAGCCAGCCCCATCAACCAAAACACCCACCAGAAAAACCATCTGCAATCCCTCGCGCTGTGTGATCAGGCGAAGGACTTTGCAGAGGTTTTCCGGAAGGGTCTGTAGTGCTTATCTGGGAGTTGGGTGGGATGTTTCCACGGGTTTTGTCTTCCTAATCCCAAGCAATAAGGCGATGGCGGCTTGGCGAACCCTGGTTAGACTTACCTGTCGATATCAGCACCACCCGGCCCGACGTCGTCCAAGGAAGCCCCCATGTACTCAAGCCGCCTGATCCTGTGCCTCACCCCCTTGCTGGTGCTGGCCGGTTGCTCCACCTCACGCGGCCCGCAGCAGCCGGAACGCAGCGAAGCCGAGGTGAAGACGCAGATCGTGCGCCTGCTGCCATCGACGGTGGCGGACCGCAACGGTTGGGCCCAGGATATCTATACCGCCTTCGATACCCAGAAAATCTACCCCAGCACCGAGAATATCTGCGCCGTGCTGGCGGTGACCGAGCAGGAGTCCACCTATCAGGTCGACCCGCCTGTGCCAAACATGGGCAAGATCGCCCAGGATGAAATGCTGCGCCGTGCCGGCAAGGTGCATGTGCCCGCCTTTGTGGTGCGCAGCGCCCTGCAACTGCGTTCGCCCACCGGCAAGACCTACGCCGACCGCCTGAATGCCGCGCGCACGGAGAAAGACCTCAGCGGTATCTTTGATGACTTCATCAGCATGGTGCCTTTGGGCAATACGCTGTTTGGCGGCTTCAACCCGGTGCACACCGCAGGGCCGATGCAGGTGAGTATCGACTTTGCGCAAAAGCAGGCACGGGGTTATCCCTACACGGTGGACGGCACGATCCGACGCGAAGTCTTCACCCGGCGTGGCGGCATGTACTTCGGCATCGCGCATTTGCTCGGCTACCCGGTTAACTATGACCAGCCGCTGTACCGTTTTGCCGATTTCAATGCCGGTTGGTACGCGAGCCGCAATGCGGCGTTCCAGGCCGCCGTCAGCCGGGCGTCGGGCACTGAACTGGCGCTGGATGGGGATTTGATCCGCTATGGCTCGTTGCTCCCGGGTAGTACCGAGCTGGCGGTGCGCTCACTCGGCGCCAAGCTGGATATGCGTAACCCCAGCATCCGCAGCCAGCTGGAGCAGGGCGAGCAGTTGGATTTTGAAGACACCACCCTCTACAAGCGCGTGTTTGCCCTGGCGGACCAGGCTGCCGGCAAGCCGATGCCACGCGCGATTTTGCCGGGCATCGTGCTCAAGAGCCCGAAGATCACCCGCAACTTGACCACGGCCTGGTTCGCCAAGCGCGTGGATGAACGGTATCAGCGCTGTATGAAGCGCTGAGTGGGTAGCTGCCTTTTTACGGTGCCCCAGCTTTTCGTGGCGAGCGGGCTTGCCCGCGTTGGGCTGCGAAGCGGCCCCAAAACCCGCAACCTAATAGGGTCTGGCAGACTGCGTTCTGCTTGATCGGGGCCGCTTCGCGCCCCAACGCGGGCAAGCCCGCTCGCCACGAAAAGCGCGTCTGTCACTTAAGTCGGCGGGTCGAAACAAAGCGCCGCCACAGCCACACCCACAACCACGCCACCGGGAACGCCAGGATCACAAACGGCAACACATAGCTGGCACGCTCGAGGGCGTCTGCCGTGCCGTCAACCAGGTTATCGCCCAGGTTGCTGAACATGCGGCTGAAGCGTGACGGCTGGTTCGCGCCATCGGCGGAGCGGAAATTCAGGGTCACGCGGTTGGTATCCAGGCGGCGTTGCTGGCCGGCGGCCATCTGGGCCAGTTCCTGCAGTTCGTTTTCGATGCCGGCCTGCTCCTTGCTCAAGGCGATCAGGTCACTGACGGTGATGTCCTTGCGCTTGGCCAGTTCGTCGAGCCGTTGCTGCTGGGCTTGCAGGCGGTCCTGGCGGCGGCGCACATCGGCGACGGCATCGGCCAGATCTTCAGCGGTGGTGATGCGCTGGCCGAGTTTTCCGCCCTCTGCGGCCATGGCAACCATCGGCTCCACGCCGGTGGGTGCAATGCGCAGGATGATCTCGCCACCGTTGCCATCTTCGGTAATGCCCAGGATGTTGCAGGTGCCAAAGCGAGCCGATTCACAGGCCTCACGGGTAGCCTGCATGCGCGGTGCGAGCAGGGCGCCGGGCAGGGCCAGGGTCAGTTCGTGCTCATAGGCCAGTTGCGCGCCGGCGCGGCCTTGTTCGCCGTTGATCGTGGTGGCTCGGGAGTGGTCCTTGGGTGAGCAGCCGGCGAGGGCCAGGCCAGCCAGTAAGATCAGCAGAAGGGGTGTTGCTTTGCCGTCCAGGTGGCGCATTGCGGTTCCTTGGTGTGCAGGAGAAATTGCCGGCGATTAAAGCGGGTCTGGCGGATTAACGCAAAGCATCCTGAGGGATTTGTACGGCTGATGGTGATGGCTGCCTCGATGGCCTTGGAGTACACCTCAAGCCTGACTCCAAGGAAGAACTGACCATGATCGCTCACACCGTGCCTGAAGGTTTTGTCTCGTTGCCGCGCAGCAGCCCGCTGCTGGACCTGTTGGGCCCGGCCTATTGCCGGGGTGAAGGCCTGCAACTGGAGATCGGCTTGCGTGCCGACAATCGCCATGCCAATGGCCGCGGCACGGTGCATGGCGGGGTGCTGGCGACCCTGGCGGATATCGGCATGGGCTATGCGATGGCGTTTTCCAGTGAGCCGCCGGTGCCGCTGATTACCGCGAGCATGACCGTGGACTACCTGGGAGCGGTGCAGGTGGGGGAGTGGATGGTGGTGCGGCTGGAGACGCATAAGCGTGGGCGGCAGATGGCGTTTGCCACGGTGAGTGTGCAGGTCGGGGAGAAGGTGGTGGTGCGGGCGAGTGCGGTGTTTGCGGTGCCCCGGCCTGACTGACGATGGAGGTCAAGTGTGGGAGGGGGCTTGCTCCCGATAGCAGGGGTTCAGTCACTTTTGCTTAGACTGATGCACCGCCATCGGGAGCAAGCCCCCTCCCACATTTGTTCGGTGTTGCTCTTAGTGCCGGGGGCTGCTGCGCAGCCCAACGCGGGCAAGCCCGCTCGCCACAACGGCCCTTGCTGCGCTTTAGATCAGCTGCGTTCGAGGGCGAGGGCTACGCCTTGGCCGCCGCCGATGCAGAGTGTCGCCAGGCCTTTCTTGGCGTCGCGCTTGAGCATTTCGTGCAGAAGGGTCACCAGCACGCGGCAGCCTGAGGCGCCGATCGGGTGGCCGATGGCGATGGCGCCGCCGTTGACGTTGACCTTGGCCGCATCCCACTCCAGCTCTTTGCCCACCGCCAGGGATTGCGCGGCGAAGGCTTCGTTGGCTTCGATCAGGTCCAGGTCGTCCAGGCTCCAACCGGCCTTGTCCAGGCAGCGGCGGGTGGCCGACACCGGGCCGATGCCCATGATTGCCGGGTCGACGCCAGCATTCGCGTAGCTGGCGATCCGCGCCAGCACCGGCAGGCCGAGGGCCTTGGCCTTGTCGGCGCTCATCAGCAGCACCGCAGCGGCGCCATCGTTGAGGCTGGAGGCGTTGCCGGCGGTGACGCTGCCGTCTTTCTTGAATGCAGGCTTGAGCTTGGCCAGGGACTCGGCGGTGGTGCCGGCGCGCGGCTGCTCATCCACGGCGAAGGCGACCGGATCGCCTTTGCGCTGGGGAATCAGGATCGGTGTGATCTCATCCACAAAACGCCCGGCCTCGATTGCCGCGCTGGCCTTTTGTTGCGAAGCCGCGGCGAAAGCGTCCTGGGCTTCACGGCTGATGCCGTACTTGTCCACCAGGTTCTCGGCGGTGATGCCCATGTGGTAGTCGTTGAACGCATCCCACAGGCCATCGGTGATCATGCTGTCGATCATCTTGGCGTGGCCCATGCGCAAGCCAGTGCGCGCGGCCGGCAAGACGTACGGTGCCAGGCTCATGTTCTCCATGCCGCCGGCAATGATCACCTCGGCATCGCCACATCGGATGGCCTGGGCGCCCAGGTGCAGGGCCTTGAGGCCCGAGCCGCACACCTTGTTCAAGGTCAGGGCCGGCACCGCGTGGGGCAGGCCGGCCAGGATCGAGGCCTGGCGTGCCGGGTTCTGGCCTGAGCCCGCGGTAAGCACCTGGCCGAGGATTACTTCATCCACTTGGGCCGGGTCCAGGCCGGTCTGCTCCAACAGGCGACGGATCACGGCGGCGCCCAGTTCCGGGGCCGGAATATTCGCCAGCGAACCCTGGAAGCTGCCCACGGCGGTGCGGGTGGCAGCAACAATCACGACGTCTTGCATGGAATCTGTCCTCACTGGAAGTGCATTTCTGGAACGTGGTCCGGGACGATCAGTTTACCGGCGGTCTTGCTCACAATCTCTTCAACGCTGACGCCAGGTGCGCGTTCCTTGAGGACAAAAGCGCCATTTTCGATTTCCAGGTAGGCCAGGTCGGTCAGCACACGCTTGATGCAGTTGGCGCCGGTCAGCGGCAGGCTGCACTGGCTGAGCAACTTGGACTCACCGTCCTTGGACGCGTGGGTCATGATCACGATGATGTTTTCCGCACCGGCCACCAGGTCCATGGCGCCGCCCATGCCCTTGACCAGCTTGCCGGGGATCATCCACGAGGCGATGTTGCCTTGTACGTCGACTTCGAATGCGCCGAGCACGGTGAGGTCGACGTGGCCGCCGCGAATCATCGCGAAGGATTCGGCGGAGGAGAAGATCGAGGCGCCGATGCGCGCGGTCACGGTTTGTTTGCCGGCGTTGATCATGTCGGCATCGATGGTTTCTTCGGTAGGAAACGGCCCCATGCCCAGCAAGCCGTTTTCCGATTGCAGCATCACTTCCATGCCTTCGGGGATGTAATTGGCCACCAGGGTCGGAATGCCGATGCCAAGGTTGACGTAGAAACCGTCCTGCATTTCGCGGGCGACGCGTTGAGCCATTTGTTCGCGGGTAAGAGCCATGGTTATTTCCTCTTATTGTTCTGGACGTGGATTATTTGCGGACGGTGCGCTGTTCGATGCGCTTCTCGAAGGTGCCGCAGATGATCCGGTCGACGTAGATGCCAGGGGTGTGGATCTGCGCCGGGTCCAGCTCGCCCGGTTCGACGATTTCCTCGACTTCGACCACGGTGATCTTGCCGGCGGTGGCGGCCAGCGGGTTGAAGTTCTGGGCGGTGTGGCGATAGATGACGTTGCCGAAGTGGTCGGCTTTCCAGCCTTTGACGATGGCGAAGTCGCCGGTGATGGATTCTTCCATCAGGTACGGGCGGCCGTTGAACTCACGGGTTTCCTTGCCTTCGGCGACCGGGGTGCCGACGCCGGTAGCGGTAAAGAAGGCCGGGATGCCGGCACCGCCAGCGCGCATTTTTTCCGCCAGGGTGCCTTGGGGGGTCAGCACCACCTCGATTTCGCCACTGAGCAACTGCTTCTCGAACAGGGCGTTTTCACCGACATAGGAGGCGATCACCTTGCTGATCTGCTTTTCTTCCAGCAGCACGCCCAGGCCGAAACCGTCGACGCCGCAGTTGTTGGAAACCACGGTGAGGTCGCGGGTGCCTTTGCGCTTGATCTCGGCGATGAGGTTTTCCGGAATGCCGCACAGGCCAAAACCGCCGGAGAGTACGGTCATGCCATCTTCCAGGCCTGCCAGTGCTTCCTCGTAGGACGCCACGCGTTTATCGAAACCTGCCATATGCACCTCTATTTATTGTTTGTGGGCCAGCCAATGAACTGAGTGTTGCGCTGACGGATTGATTTGTTAAGTTGTTTTTTTAGGTTGATTGATTTAGAAAACAGCATAGTCGACCCGTCGCCCGGAGCAGCCTCATGACCGTCAAACAAATGCGTGCGTTTCTCGCTGTGGCCCAGAGCCTGAGTTTTGCCGCTGCCTGCGAGCGTCTGCACCTCTCCCAGTCGGCGCTGAGCCTGACCATCAAGGGGCTGGAGGAGGGCTTGGGTGGCCGCTTGTTCAGCCGCAATACACGCAATGTCGCGCTGACTCCGGAGGGTGAGTCGCTGTTGCCGCTGGCTCGCCGGCTGATTGCCGATTGGGATAACGCTGAAGATGAACTGCGCCAGCGTTTCACCTTGCAGCGTGGGCGCGTCACGGTGGCCGCGATGCCGTCGTTTGCCGGCAACCTGCTGCCGCCCATCCTGAAGATATTCCGCGCGCGTTACCCTCAGGTGAATGTGACCGTGCATGACCTGATCAATGAGCAGGTGCTGGAGATGGTTCGCGACCGGCAGGTGGAGTTGGGTGTGGCATTCGAGCCCTCTGAGGGATCGTCCCTGGCCTTTACTCCGCTGTACCTCGACCGCTTCATTGCGGTGGTGCCCGGGGATTCGCCGTTGGCGCAGGTGGCTGAAGTCGATTGGAAAACCCTGTTGCAACACCCGTTTATTACCTTGCAGCGGCCGTCCACGGTGCGCGTGATGCTCGAGGAACACCTCGGTGCCTTGCACATGAAGCTGCCGGTGGCGCTGGAGAGCCATCAATTGGCAACCGTGGGCAAGATGGTAGCCAACGGCCTGGGCGTCAGTGCCGTGCCCGCCTTGTGTGCGCGCCAGATGGAGGAGGCGGGCGCCCATTGCATCACCTTGTGCGACCCGGTGATCGAGCGGCCGATTGGTGTGCTGACAAAACCTGGGCATGAACTCTCGGCGGCGGCCCAGGTGTTGTTTGATATTTTTCGCGCAGAGGCGGCGAGCGGGCGGTTTCCCGCGTTGTTATAAAGTTGATGAACAGTGGATATTAAAAAGCCCGCTGGAATTAACCAACGGGCTTAAATGTTTAATGCTGTGAGATCAGCAGTATCTATCAATCACTTTAACGTTCGATTGGCCTTTGAGGTTCTGCCATTCGGTATTAAGTGTGTGAAAGACCTGCTCGATGAAGTTGCGATCGGCCGCAGCCTTCTTGCCGACATAACCCTGACCACGACGGTACATCTTCAGGCGGGCCGCCAGTTCACGGTGGTTGCGGTCGAACTCGGCTTCTTCGGCGTGGGGCGCCAGGCAGTCAATTTTCACTTCGCCCGATTTACCAATCCACAGGATATGGTCGTCGAGTGTGTCTTTCTGCGCTGCGAACATCTCAGCCAATTCATCGATAGTTGGTTGGTTGTTCAGATTCATGTGTAAGCCCCTTGACCAGTTGGCGATCTATCAGTTGATTCAGTTAAAACTGCTTAGTTGTCTCCGGCTTGAAAACCGGGCGTCAGTGACTGTCTGCCGAATACGGGCAGGGTCTTGAACCTGATGCATGTAGTCTTGCTGATGAACTGCTACGCAATGGTTTCATAACGAAGACAAGTAGCAGTTGAGCTCCTTGTACCCGGCCCTTTCGAGGCAGGTCAGCTTCATCAATCTGCCTTGTGGGCAGTGCACATCCGGAAAAACAGCTCGGCGGTCAGACGAGCTTGTTCAAAACGCGTGTTACCAACACTCCCGATCCGGGAGACGTCTCGATAATGCAAGGACAAAAAGGATACGTCAACGGTTATGTAGTGATTATTTTTGCACACTACATAAATCGCTGTGAGTACGGGAGAATGCGCGAAAACGTGACTCGGGCGTCATTTTTTGAAGGTTTGGTTCGGGTTGAAATGTGTATTTTTGGAACATGGGTTAGTCTGCCGATCATGCTTATGTGGCGAGCGGGCTTGCCCGCGTTGGGGCGCGCAGCGGCCCCAAAATCAGACGCCGGGTTATGTCTGGTATTCCGCGTTTTGCCTTACTGGGGCTGCTTCGCAGCCCAACGCGGGCAAGCCCGCTCGCCACAGAAGCCCGCTCGGCATAACTAGGCCCCCTTCCACAACAAGCTCGATCGGCATATCTAGGCCCCCTTCCACAACGAGCTCGATCGACATAACCAGGCCGCCTTCCACAACAAGCCCGCTCACCACAACAGCGGCGGGGTTCTTTACCCTAATCGTGTGGCCAGCAGTGGCAACAACGTCTCGCACGACGCCTCGATCTTCACCTGCAGCAGTTCGTCCCCACGGGTCTTGCCGAGGTTGATGGCGATCACCGGCTTACCCTGTTCGACCATCGCCTTGCACAGGCGAAACGCCGAATAGGCCATCAGCGACGAGCCCACTACGAGCAAGCCGTCGGCATGTCCCACTGCCGCCATGGCCCTGGCGGCTGTCGGCGGAGCCACGTTCTCACCAAAAAACACCACGTCCGGTTTCAGCCGCTCACCCGCGCAATGGGGGCAGCGGGGCACCTGGAAGTGTTCTTCAAACGTCGGGTCGAGCAAGGTGTCGCCATCGGGCGCCTGTACAGCGTGAACCTGGGCCAGGTACGGGTTATCGATTTCCATCTGCCGCTGAATCACATCCCGCGCACTGCGCAATTGGCAATCCAGGCACAGCACCCGATGCAGGCTGCCGTGCAACTCGATGACATCATGGCTACCGGCCTGATCATGCAGCGTGTCGACGTTTTGTGTAATCAACCCGCTGATACGCCCGCGCTGCTGCAAGGTCGCCAGCGCCAGATGGGCCTTGTTCGGCTGGGCAATACGCACCCGTGGCCAACCCAGCATGGCGCGGGCCCAGTAGCGGCGCCGCGCCTGCGGGGTGGCCAGGAACTCCTGATACATCATCGGCGCCTTGCCCCGGCGCACGCCTTCGCTGTCGCGATAGTCCGGGATGCCCGACGACGTGCTGATGCCGGCCCCGGTCAACACTACAAAGCGCCGCCCGGCCATGGCCTGGAGCAGGGTGTCGAGGTGATCCTCTTGATGTGCCAGCGTGTCGAGCATGGGTTCGCCTATTCGCCGCGGATGTACTGCTCCAGTTGCTTGATCAGGTCAGCCTGTTCGGCAATAGCCTCTTTCACCAGGTCACCGATGGAGAGCAGGCCCAGCAGTTGACCATTTTCTACCACGGGCAAGTGGCGCAGGTGACTGTCGGTCATGATGTTCATGCACTCATCGACACTTTTATGGGTGTCGACGGTGATCACCGGGGAACTCATCACTTCGTCGACCCGTGTAGTGACCGACGAGAGCCCCTTGAGGATGAGTTTACGTGCGTAATCACGTTCGCTGATGATCCCCACCACCACGCCTTCCCTGACGACCGGCAAGGCCCCGACGTTTTTCTCCGACATCCGGACCAGCGCTTCAAACACAGTGTGGTCCCATTGGATGGTGTGCACGTCCTGGTTCTTCTGGTCCTTGGCTTTGAGCACTTGTGCGACGGTTTTCATGGCGGCCACTCCGGTGTTGTTGTTAGGAAGTCAGCAGGTCCCTTACAGAATCCTAGACGGGCCACGGCGGGGCAAGGTCCAAAGCGGCGTTAAACTCGTCGAAAAACGTCATTCGCCGGATTTTTTCGACGTTTATCCAGTATTCGTCGGCTTTTTGGCGCGTTTGGGGGCAGCGCCGGCCTTGCGAGGGGCGCTCTTACGTTTGTTTTTCCATGGGGTGGCGCCTCGGCCTGCCGGGCTGGCAGGGCCGGTGATGGTCATGCGCATGCCGTTGCAGCGGGCCACTTGCTTGCTCATCCAGGCCGCTTGTTTGGCGACGAATTCTTCCAGGCTCATCTCGCCGCTTTGCACCATATCCAGCGCCTGCTCCCAGATGGCGGTGGTGCCGGGGTCGGCGATGGCCCGTGGCACCGCGTCGATCAGGCTGAACGCCGCCGGGGTGGCCGACAGTGCCTTGCCGTTTTTCACCAGGTAACCGCGGTCCAGCAACCCTTGGATAATCCCCGCGCGCGTGGCTTCGGTGCCAATGCCGGTGGTGTCCTTGAGCTTTTGCTTGAGCAGTGGGTCTTCCACCAGTTTGGCGACGTTTTTCATCGCCTTGATGAGGTCGCCTTCGGTAAAGGGCTTCGGCGGCTGGGTCCATAGGTCTTTAAGGTTGACCTTGGCCACCGCGTAGTCCTGACCCTGCACCAATGCCGGCAAGGCCTGGGGCGCGGGCGCCTCACGGCCCTTTGCCGGTGCCAGGGCTTCGGGCAAGGCGCGTTTCCAACCGGGTTCGATCACCACTTTGCCCACCGCGCGCAATGCCTGGCCCGCACAGTCGAAATCGGCCTGGGTACGATCGTATTCATGGTTGGGCAGAAATTGCGCCAGGTAGCGCGCGCGAATCAAGGTGTACACCGCACGGTGCTTGCCGGTGAGTTGGCCGACGTCCTTGCCCGCGCCGGTCGGGATGATGCCGTGGTGCGCGCTGACCTTGGCGTCGTTCCAGGCCCGTGAGCGGCGCTGCGGGTCGATATGCGGCATCAGCTCATTGACTGCCGCATCGGCTCGGCCCAGCGCGGCGAGGATTTTCGGCGCCTCGCTGTGCTGGCTCACGGGCAGGTAGCCGCAATCGCTGCGAGGATAGGTGATGGCTTTGTGGGTTTCGTAAAGCGATTGCGCGATATCCAGGGTTTCCTGGGCGCCGAGGCCGAGCTTCTTCGAGCAGATCTCCTGCAGGGTGCCAAGATCGAACGGCAGGGGCGCCACTTCGCGCATGCGCTCGGTACGCAGTTTTACCAGGCGCGCGTTGGCGGCGTTACGCATGGCATCGGCTGCGTCTCGGGCCAGTTGCGGGTTGAGGCAGCGGCCTTGGTCGTCACAGGCATCCTCGGCTGCGCGCCATTGTGCGGTAAAGGTCAGGCCCGCGTGGCGCAGGTCGACATCGATGGCCCAGTACGCCACCGGCACGAAATCGGCGATGCTGCGGTCGCGGTCAACCACCAGGCGCAGGGTCGGCGTTTGCACGCGGCCCACCGGTAACACGCCCTGGTAACCGGATTGGCGCCCAAGCAGGGTAAACAGGCGGCTCATGTTCATGCCGATCAGCCAATCGGCGCGGGAGCGGCCCAGGGCCGAGTGATACAGGCTGAAGGTTTCGGCACCGGGCTTGAGCGCAGCCAGGGCCTTGCGAATCGACGCGTCATCCAGCGCCGACAGCCACAACCGCTGGATCGGCCCGCGATAGCGGCAATGCTCCACCAGTTCGCGGGCGATCATCTCGCCCTCACGGTCGGCGTCGGTGGCGATCACCAGTTCCTGGGCTTCCCCCAGCAGGCGCTTGACCGCCTTGAACTGGCTGGCGGTCTTGGGCTTGACGCGCATTTTCCATTTGTCCGGGACAATCGGCAGGTCGGCCAGCACCCAGCGCTTGTACTTGGCGTCGTAGGCATCCGGCGGGGCGGTTTCCAGCAGGTGGCCGATGCACCAGGTGACCGTGACCCCGTTGCCCAGCCAACAGCCGTCACCGCGCCGGCTGGCGCCGAGCACGGCCGCAATGTCCTTGGCCTGGGAGGGTTTTTCACAGAGGTACAGCATGGTCATCACATCAGATCGGGTTGATGCCTTGCAGGATGCTTAGTCGGAGGGATTTGAGCAACCATTATCTGTATGGATGTACAGCAATTTGTGTGGGGCCCACAAAGCAAATGTGGGAGGGGGCTTGCCCCCGATAGCGGTGGGTCAGTGACAAATGCACTGACTGATACACCGCCATCGGCAGCAAGCCCCCTCCCGCAGGGGACCTCCACTGTTCAAAAATACTCAGTTGTTGTCGATATCCACGTGCCGGGTTTCTTTCAGGCAGATCATCCCCACAATCAGGCTTACCCCGGTCACCACTACCGGGTACCACAAGCCGTAGAAGATGTCGCCGGTGTACACCACCAGCGCGAACGACACCGTCGGCAGGAACCCGCCAAACCAGCCGTTGCCGATGTGGTAGGGCAGGGACATCGAGGTGTAGCGGATGCGCGTTGGAAACAGCTCCACCATCAACGCCGCCAGTGGCCCGTAGCACATGGCCGCAATCAGGATCAGCGCGACGATCAGCACCACCACCATGGTCTTGTTGACCTGGGCCATATCCGCCGAACTCGGGTAACCGGCCAGGGTCACGGCGCCGCGCAGGGCTTTTTCGTCAAAGCCGTCGATGCGCACTTCGCCCACGCTTACCTGCACCGGGCTGCCTGCCGGGGCGGCGGCGCTGCTGTAGGGCAGGCCTTGCTTGACCAGGAAGGTCTTGACCTTGTCGCACGGGCTGTCAAATTTCGCCTTGCCCACCGGGTCGAACTGGAAGGTACAGGTGGCTGGGTCGGCCAATACGGTGATCGGCGCCTGTTGGCTGGCCTGGTCCATCGCCGGGTTGGTGTAGTGCGCCAGGCTTTTGAAGATCGGGAAGTAGAGCATGGTCGCCAACAACAGGCCGAGCATCAGCACCGGCTTGCGCCCGACCTTGTCCGACAGCCAGCCAAAGAAGATAAAGAACGGCGCGCCGATCACCACGCTGATAATCAGCAACATATTGGCCAGGGCCGGGTCCATCTTGAGGAATTGCGTGAGGAAGAACAGCACATAGAACTGCGCCGCGTAGAAGGTCACCGCCTGGCCGCCGTTGATGCTGAACAGCGCGATCAGCACCACCTTGAGGTTTTCCCAATTGCCGAACGACTCGCTGATCGGCGCCTTGCTGGCCTTGCCTTCCTCTTTCATTTTGAGGAAGGCCGGCGACTCGTGCAGGCTCATGCGGATCCAGGTGGAAATGCCCAGCAGCACAATCGAAAACAGGAACGGAATACGCCAGCCCCACACTTCAAACTGGTCACCGGTGAAGTACCGGCAAGCCAGCACCACCAGCAGTGACAGCAGCAGGCCGATGGTGGCGGTGGATTGAATCCAACTGGTGTGGAAGCCGCGTTTGCCGGCTGGCGCATGCTCGGCCACATAGGTCGCCGCGCCGCCGTACTCGCCGCCCAGCGCCAGGCCCTGGAGCATGCGCAGCACGATCAGGATGATCGGCGCCGCGATGCCAATGCTGGCGTAGGTTGGCAACAGCCCGACACAAAAGGTCGCCACGCCCATCAGGATGATGGTGACGAGGAAGGTGTACTTGCGCCCGATCATATCGCCCAGGCGGCCGAACACCAGCGCGCCGAACGGGCGCACCACGAAGCCGGCGGCAAAGGCCATCAAGGCGAAGATAAACGCGGTGGTGTCGTTGACCCCGGCAAAGAACTGCTTGCTGATCACCGCCGCCAGGGCGCCGTAGAGGAAAAAGTCATACCACTCGAACACCGTCCCGAGGGACGAGGCGAAGATGACCTTTTTTGAATCGTTGCCGGCGCTCGCGTCTATTGTCGAGCCCAGGGGTTGAGCATGTTCTGACATCGGGTAGCCCTCACAGTGATTATTTATTGTTGTTCCACTGTCGGCGCCTGGTGTGGCGCCGCTATTCAGATTGCATGAACCAGTTCTTTCTCCGCGGCGAGACTCCTTGTAGTCGGCGAAAGGATCAGCTGCGCGGCCTTTTCCGCGATCATCAGCGTGGGTGAACAAGTGTTGCCGGACGTGATGCGCGGCATGATCGAGGCATCGGCAATGCGCAGGCCGGGCACGCCATGCACGCGCAGTTGCGCGTCGACCACGGCGTCTTTGTCGCTGCCCATGCGACAGGTGCCCACCGGATGAAAAATCGTGGTGCCAATGCGTGCGGCGGCTTCGTGCAATTCTTCTTCGGTTTGCAGCGAGTCGCCGGGCAGGTATTCCACCGGCTTGAACTGGCTCAGGGCCGGCGCGGCCACAATCCGTCGGGTCAGGCGAATCGCGTCGGCGGCCACCCGCAGGTCTTCCGGGTGGCTTAAGTAGTTGGGGCGGATCAGTGGCGCATCCGCCGGGTTGGCTGAGCGGATATCAATGCGGCCGCGGCTTTGCGGGCGCAGGTCGCAGACCGACGCGGTAAACGCCGGGAACCCGTGCAGCGGCTCGCCAAAGCGCTCCAGCGACAGCGGTTGCACGTGGTATTCAAGGTTGGCCGAGGTCTGTTCCGGGCCAGAGCGGGCAAACGCGCCGAGCTGGCTGGGCGCCATCGACAGCGGGCCGCTGCGGTCATACAGGTATTGCAGGCCCATGCCCATCTTGCCCCACACACTGCCTGCGATCTGGTTGAGGGTGCGGGCCTTTTCCAGTTTGTAGATCAGCCGCAGTTGCAGGTGGTCCTGCAGGTTGCCGCCGACGCCGGGCAGCTCGTGCAGCACATCGATACCCAGCGGCTTGAGCACGTTGGACGGGCCGATCCCCGAGCGTTGCAGGATCCCCGGCGAACCTACGGAGCCGGCACATAACACGATTTCCTTACGCGCCTTCCAGCTCAGTTGCTGGCCCTGTTGGCGCCCGACCACGTGGGCGGCGCGGCCGTTTTCCAGCAGCACGCGGTCCACTTCCACCTCGGTCAGCACGGTGAGGTTGGGCCGTTGGCGGATCGGCTTGAGAAACGCCTTGGCCGCGTTCCAGCGCACCCCGGCTTTCTGGTTGACCTGGAAATAACCGCAGCCTTCGTTATCGCCCTGGTTAAAGTCGCTGATATTGGCGATGCCGCTTTGCGCCGCCGCCGCGCGGAATGCATCCAGGATCGGCCACGACAAGCGCTGCTGCTCAACGCGCCATTCGCCGCCATCGCTGTGGAACTCCGAGCCGCCGGCGAAGTGGTTTTCGCTCTGCTTGAACAGCGGCAGCACGTCGTTCCAGGCCCAGCCCGGGTTGCCCGCAGCGGCCCAGCCATCGTAATCCTGGGCCTGGCCGCGCATGTAGATCATGCCGTTGATGGACGAGCAGCCGCCGAGCACCTTGCCCCGTGGGTAACTCAGCGCACGGCCTTGCAGGCCTTCCTGGGCTTCGGTCTTGAAGCACCAGTCGGTGCGCGGGTTACCGATGCAGAACAGGTAGCCGACGGGGATATGGATCCAGGGGTAATTGTCGCGGCCACCGGCTTCCAGAAGCAGCACGCGGTGGGCGGGGTTGGCGGACAGTCGATTGGCCAGCAGGCAGCCTGCGGGGCCGGCGCCTACTACCACGTAATCGAATTCAGCAGTTGCAATGGGCATCTGAGGTCTCGCTTGTTTTTCTTATTGGCTCCATCCTAGTTGTTAGTTTTCGTCTTAAAAATGTTAGTTTTTACCCAGCTGCTGTGCGTTTTTAAACAGCACCGTGAAAAATCAGGGTGAGCACTGCCCCCTGCGGCGAGTTAGCTGGTTGTGGCGAGCGGGCTTGCCCGCGTTGGGTCGCGAAGCGGCCGCTGGTTCAGGCCCCGCGTTTCCTCAGTAAGGCCACCGTTGCTGTTTTTGGGGCTGCTGCGCAGCCCAACGCGGGCAAGCCCGCTCGCCACAATAAGACGTATGCAAGCCATCGGTGTTTATGTCCAAGGGAGGGAGGTGACATGTTCGACTGGAATGACCTGCGGTTTTTTCTTGAGTTGCAGCGCAGTGGCCGTTTGCTCACCGCCGCGCAGCGCCTGAAAACCACCCACGCCACGGTGGCGCGTCACATCGAGGCCATCGAGAAAAGCCTTGGCACTGCACTGTTTGTGCAGCACGCCCAGGGCTACGAACTGACGCCTTCCGGCGAAGCCCTGCTCAAGCATGCCGAAGCCATGGAAAACGTCGCGCTGCTGGCTGAAGACGAACTCACCCATTCCGCCGCGCCCCTGGGCAAGATCCGCCTGGGTGTGGCCGAAGGGTTGGGCGTGATGTTCCTCGCCAGTCGCATGGGCGGGCTGTTCGACCGTTACCCGGGGCTGGAAGTTGAGCTGCTTGCCGTGCCGCGTTTTGTCAGCATCCTCAACCGCGAGGCGGAAATCAGCATCCACCTCGAACGGCCCAGTGTCGATCAACTGGTCACGCGCAAACTCACCGACTACCGCCTCGCACTCTACGCCAGTCGCGCCTATCTGGAACGCCACCCGCCCATCGAAAAGCGCGAAGACCTCGCCGCCCATGCCTGGATCGATTATGTCGACGACCTGCTGTTCAGCCAGGAACTGAAATTCCTCAGCAGCTTCTGCCGCAACCCCAAGGTGGTGTTCCACAGCACCAGCGTGATCGCCCAGCACCAGGCCGCGCGCTCCGGGCTGGGGATCGCCGTGTTGCCATGCTTCATGGCGTCAGGCGACCCGGACCTGGTGCCGTTGTTGCCGGGCGAGGGCATCCAGCGCAGCTACTGGATCAGCTCGCGCCGGGAGCTGCACAAATCGGTGCGGCTGCGGGTGTTGTGGGATTACGTGGTGGAGTTGTGCGCGCGGGAGCAGGGCTTGTTGCTGGGTGAAATCTAGCGGATGAACGCCGATCAAAAGGTGGGAGCGGGCTTGCTCGCGAATGCGGTGTGTCAGTCTACTTATCCTTAACTGATACACCGCATTCGCGAGCAAGCCCGCTCCCACATTGGATCTGTGGGGGGGCTTAAACCGGGTTATTCACGCAATTCAAACTCCGCACTGCCGAGCCTTTCGCCATTCACCAACACATGCACCCGATGCCTGCCCGGATAGTGCTTGCGCGTAGTCAGTTCACGAATATGTTGCTCGCGGCTGATGTTTTGCTGCTCACGCGCACCGAGGGTAAACGCCTTGAGCTTGAACACCTTAGCCGCGCTGTGCCCGGCACTTTTTACGTAGTCGATGGCGTAGTCCACCACTAGCTTCTGCGCGGTGTCGGCGGTGGATTCCAGGCTGAATGACAGGTTGATGCGTTCGCCCAGGTTGATCACCGCTGGTGTGACGCTGAGGGTGTGCAGCCTGACTTCGGCCTTGGCGCCAGCGCCCATGAGCGTCAGTGCGCGGGTGTTGCCCTGCTTGATCAGGCTGCGCAACGCGTGGCGGGCAATCCAGGCGGTGCGGGGGTTCTCCAGGTTCCAGCCTTCGATCAGGCTGAGCACCCAATCCGGGTGGTCCTTGGTGATGTCGTTGAGGTGGTTGGCCACGGATTTGCGCACATACAGGCTGCTGTCGGCCTTGAGGTTGTCGAGTATCGCGGCGCACAGTTCGGGGTTGGCTTGCACCTCGGCCAGGCGAAATGACCAGGGCAGGCGCGGCCGCGAGCCTTCGCTGGCGAGGCGGCGTACGTGTTCGTTGGCATCCAGCGACCAGGCTTGCATCACCGCCAGCGTGCGCTGCAAGTCGTGCAGCAAGAACGGGCGGATGGCGAATTCGGCGGAGCCAAAGGTGGTGAAGTATTCCAGCGCAGCCATGGAGCGCTTGAAGTCATCGCGGCCGTAACTCGCCACGTAGTGCGGCAGGAACAGGCTGACAAAACTGCTGTTCAGGCGTGGCGCCAGGGCATACAGCAGCTTGAGGGTGTGCGGATAATCCAGCGGGATCACCGCGTGCAGGCTCTCGCTGACCCGCGCCATGCGCTGCATCACCGACAACTCGGCCAGCCCCGCCTTGGCGAGTTTGAGGAAGCCCTTGGCGTCGAACGCCGGGTACACCGCGGTCATCTCGCTGGCGATGTGTTGCAGGCGTTCGACGTTGAAGATTTCCTTGAGGGCCGGGGCGCTTTGGTCGGTCATCGGTGATTCCAGGGCGGTGGGGTCAGAGAAACCAGCGGTATTCGCGCGCGTGGATCTCTTGTTGGAAGGCCAGGTGGTCCTGGCGTTTGTTCTCGCAGTACACGTCGACAAATTCACCGCCGAGCTTATCGCGCAATACCGGCTGGTGCTGCATGGCGCGTACGGCCTCGAGCATTTCCAGGGGGAAGGCGCTGCCGCTTGAGCGGTCGTCGTTCAAGGGGGCGATGGGTTCTTGCCGGGCTTCAAGGCCATGCTCCAAACCGGCGAGGATCGCCGCCAACACCAGGTATGGGTTGGCGTCGGCGCTGGCCAGGCGATGTTCGATACGCAGGTTGCGCGGGTCGGACTCGGGGATGCGCACGCACGCATCGCGGTCTTCAAAGCCCCAGCTGGCGCGGGTGGCGGCGTTGACCGTACCGCCCAGGCGGCGGAAGGCGTTGTGGTTGGGCGAGAAAATCGGCATGCAATGCGGCAGCAGTTCCAGGCACCCGGCTACGGCATGGCGCAACGGTTGCTGCTGGTGGGCCGCGAGCAGGTTATTGCCCGCGCCGTCATACAGGCTGACATGCACATGCATGCCGCTGCCGGGGTATTGCAGGTAGGGCTTGGCCATAAAGCTGGCGCGATAGCCGTGTTTAAGCGCCACGCCGCGGGTGCTGCGGCAGAACAGGGCGGCCCAGTCGGCGGCGCGCAGGCCGTCTTCGAGGTGGCCGAAGTTGATTTCAAATTGGCCGGGGCCGAGTTCGGCGGTGATCACCGTGATGTCGATGCCCTGGGCCTTGGCGGTTTGCGCCATGTCGTCGAGCACCTCGCTGAAGCGCGACAACCGCTCGATATGCAGGGTGGGTTGGTCGTCGGCGTCATCGCTGAGCGGGTCGCGGGCGAATTGTGGCAGGCCGTTGTCGAGTTTCTTGTCGAACAGGTAGAACTCCAGCTCGAACGCCACCACCGGGTGGATGCCCTTATGGTGCAGGCGCTCCAGCACCTTGGCCAGGACTTCGCGGGGTTCGAATTCGATGGGCGCTTCGGTGCCGTCCGAGGTGATCAGCATCTGCCCCAATGGCTGTGATTCCCAGCTCACCGGCTTGAGCGTGCCCGGCACCAGGCGGCGGTTGGCGTCCGGGTCGCCGTCGTGGAAGCAGTAGTCACCAATCTTGAACAACCCGCCCTGTGCCCCCAGCAGCACGGCGTTTTGCGGCAGCTTCAAGGGGCTGCCGGCGGCGACCTTTTCGAGCATCTCTATCGGGTAGCGCTTGCCGTAGAAATGCCCGGGAATGTCCAGGGCGATCAGGTCGACGTAGCGCACCTCGGGATGGTTCTGGCGAAAGGTCCGTACTTCGGCCAGTAACGTGGCGGCATGGCTTTTCACGGGTGGTGCTCCTAGTTGTAAACCCACAGCACGCGGGCGGGCAGGTCGGTCAGGTTGGCGTAGCGGCAATGGGCGAAACTGGCCAGGTGGAAGCTATCACCGGGGCCGAGGGTAACCGAGTCGGTTTCGCCCTCGACCCACAGCGTCAATTCGCCCTCCAGCACAAAACCGGCCTGCTCGGCGCGATCACTCATGGTCTGTTCACCGCTGTTGGCGCCGGGCGCCAACAGGCTGTCGAGCATCGAAAACGCGCCGTTCATGCTCGGTGAAACGAGGATGTCGGTGATGCCGTTGGCGTAATACACCGTGCGCCGCTCGTTGGGGCGGGTGATCCAGTCCACGGCCTTGGGTTTGGGTTGGCTGTAGAAATAGGTAGTGGGCACGTCGAGGGCGTGGCTGATGGCGGTCAGGTCCGCCACGGTCGGGCGTGACAGGCCGCGTTCTACCTGGGACAGGAAGCCCACCGAGCGCTCGATCTTGTGAGCGAGCTGGGCCAGGGTGAGCTTCTTGTGCTTGCGCAGGTCGTGGATCAAGGCGGCGAGGGTGGCGAGTTCTTCTTGAAGCGTCATGAAATTTATGTCGAATAATTTCATGAAAAATTACAGGATTTATTTCATTGAGGCAACGCTGGCGATACCACGGGCCCCATTTTGTGGCGAGAGAGCTTGCTCGCGCTGGGCCGCGAAGCGGCCCCAACCGATTCACGGAGTTTTTTTCAGGTAGATCACGCTGGGGCTTTTTGGGGCTGCTGCGCAGCCCAGCGGGAGCAAGCTCCCTCGCCACAGGGTAGGGCGGTGAGGGGCCTCAGAATTTCGCTGAATGATTTAAAGCCCCTGCGGTCCGAACCTGGGTACGCGCCATTCATTCAAGGAGCACCCATGAAATCCAAAACCCTCGCCGCCTGCCTGTTGGTCGCCGCCAGCCTTTCCACCGCCAGCTTTGTGGCCCAGGCCGGGGATACGCCCCAGGAAACCGTCAAGCCTTCCAGCATCAACACCCGTGACTTGAAAGAAGGCGACCGCGCCCCGGACATGCTGATGCGCAAGGAGTCGGCTGTCAGCGACTGGAAAAAACGTGGCCTCAAGCAACCCGAGGCCGACAGCCAATGGGCACGGGTAGGGGACCGGTTCGTGCTGCTTAAAACCACCAACGGCACGATTCTTGAGATCACCCCCGTCAAGAAATGACCTGTCTGTTTTGCCTGTTCTTGCGTTAAGGTAACCGGCCGCTAATGGCCGCGTTACCGACCAAAGAAAGAGAGCAGGATGCTTGCCACAATAAGAAACTACCCCCGCACCGTGAACCTGTTGCTGTGCGCCACGTTGCTGCTGACGTTGGCCAAGGCCATCACCTTCCCGTACCTCGTTATCTACCTCACCAGTCACTTTGCTCTCGACATCAGCCAGGTTGGCCTGGTGATCGGCAGTTCGTTGATCGTCGGTTCACTGCTCAGCGTCTACGGTGGCTTTCTGGTCGACCGGATCAACAGCTATCGCCTGCTGCTCGGCCTGAGCGTGGTGTTTGTGCTGGGGTTTATCGGCACGGTCCTGGCGCAGAATATCTGGGCGTTCTACAGCTGCCTGATCCTGATCAACCTGGCCTACGCGGTCATCGATATCGCGGTGAAGGCCGGCTTTGCCAGCCTGTTGCCGGAGGACGCGCGCAGTGAAGTGTTTTCCATCAAGTACACCCTGACCAATATCGGTTATGCCGTGGGGCCGGCGTTTGGCGCGGTGGTGGCCAAGTTGGATATCAGCCTGCCGTTTATTTTGTCGGCGCTGCTGGGGTTGGGGTTTTTCCTGCTGTATTGGCGCTGGGGCGACCGCACGCTGGCCACCGCCGAGCCTGCGCAAAAACCGGTGTCGTTCCTTGCCGTCGGCCGGGTACTGCTGCGCGACCATCGCCTGGTGTGCTTCACCCTCGGTGGGCTGCTCAGCGCGGTGGTGTTCGGCCAGTTCACTGCCTACCTGTCGCAATACCTGGTGACCACCACCACCGCCGAATACACCTACACCGTGATCAGCGCCGTGCTGACCACCAACGCCGTGCTGGTGATCGCCTTGCAATACGTGATCGGCCGGCGCATCTCGCACCGTCATCTGAGCCAGTGGCTTATTTTCGGCTTGAGCATGTTCATGCTTGGGTTGATCGGTTTCGCGCTGTCCACCAGCGTGCTGTGGTGGGTGCTGGCGATGGCGGTATTCACGGTGGGGGAGATTGTGGTGTTTCCGGCCGAATACATGTTCATCGACCGGATCGCCCCTGACCACCTGCGCGGCATGTACTACGGGGCGCAGAACCTGTCCAACCTCGGCGCCGCGATGGGGCCGGTGCTGTGTGGGCTGGTGTTGGCCAGCCTGCCGGCTCACTACATGTTCTACATGTTGGGGGCGTTTATCGTCGGGGGCGGGGTGTTCTATTTCATTGGTTCGTCGTTGAAGGCAAGTCATCCAGCCTGAGCTTGCCCATGTTGTTGCTTTGCAGTTCGTAGCGCAGTTCTTCGACCATTTTTTCCACTTCCTGCGGGGTCTGCAGCCTGTTGGTGCTGATCCCCGTCACCACCAGGTCCACCCGGCCGGTGTCGGCGTCATAGACCTTGAGGGTCAAAGACGCATCCCGGCAGAGGGTGAACTCGCACGTCAGCGGCGCCAGGCCTTCTTCGATGCAATTTCGCAGTTGAGAGAGCGTAAACATGAGGGTTCCTTCAAGGTGTCGTTTCACCACGGCACAGGTTCAAGGCCCTGTGCTCACCCCTTGAAGGTTAAGGATTACGCCTACGCGCCATAAGGCGAATTCGCACTAGCCGCACTAGTGCATTTGTACTTTTAACGCGTGTTTTTAACCCGCAGTTCGCCGGCAAACAGCCCGCGTTCACGGGCCCAGACGATGGCGGCACTGCGGCTGTGCACCCCCAGTTTGGAATACACCGTGGCGACATGGTTGCGCACAGTGTTGGGTGCCAGTTTAAGGCGCGAGGCGATCTCCTTGTCGGCCAGGCCCTCGCAGATCAAACCCAGCACATCGCGCTCGCGGGCGGTCAGGTCGGTAAAGGCCACGTTCGGCAAGTTGGGGCTGTTGACACTCTTGGCGTTGGCCAGCTTTTCGATCAGGGTCTGGCTGAACCAGGACGCGTCCTGCATCACTTCCTCGATTGCCGCGACCAGTTCCAGCTCCGAGCGTTTGCGTTCGGTGATGTTCATCAGCACCAGCAGGTAGCAGGGCACGTCCTCGATGATCACGGTGTCGGCCGACACCACGCAGTCGATCACTTCATTACCTTTCTTGCGCACCTTGAGGTCCAGGCCATCGAGGTTGCCGGCTTTTTCCAGGGTGGCGAACAACTGCGCGCCGGCAGTGGCGCTGTCGATAAAGTCGATGTCTTCGATGGCTTTGCCGATCAGCTCTTCGCTGAGGTAGCCGGTGATGTTCATAAACGCTTCGTTGACGTCCACCACCTGGCGGTTGGCGGCGTTGCACACCAGGGTCGGCACGGGCGTCAGGCGGAACGATTTGGCGAAGCGCTCCTCACTCTGGCGCAGGGCGATTTCCGCCTTGCGGCGCGGCTCAAGGTCGGTGAAGGAAAACAGCATGCAGTCTTCCTCGTTCATGTCCAACGGCTGGCCGGCGACAATCACCAGTTTGCTGCCACCCTCAGGCAGGCGCAGTTCGGCCTGCATTTGCGGGATGGTCGCGCCTTCGCCCAGGCGCTGGATGGCCAGGTCCTTGCGCTCGGCCTGTTCCAGCACATCCAGCTCATACACGGATTTGCCGATGACCTGGTCGCGGTTGTAGCCGGTCATCTCCAGAAAGCCCTGGTTCACCTTGATATAGCGCAGGTCGCTCAAACGGCAGATCACTGCAGGCGCCGGGTTGGCGTTGAAGGTTTTTTCAAAGCGCTGCTCGGCGCTGGCCCACTCGGTGGCATCGCTGAGGACCAGCACCAGCAACTCGGGCTCGCCGTGGGAGTCGGTGATCACCAGGCTGCGCAGGCGGTGCACCCAGGCTCTGTGTTCGTCGTCGACGGGCGTGACTTCCACCACCACATCGCTGAACTCTTCGCCCGCCGCCGCGCGGGCGAGGGGGTAGCTTTCCAGCTGCACAGGGTGGTTGTTGCGATAACGCAGGGCGAAGCGTTCGGCGTATTCCTGCGTGTTGGCGCCCAGTGCCGCAACGTCCTCCACGCCGTGCATGGTCAGTGCGGCTTCGTTGGCCCAGAGAATGGTCTGGTCGACCTCGGCGAGGATGATCCCGTCGGACAGCCCAGAGATGATCTGCTGGAGCTGGCGGCGGTTGGTTTCTTTGGCAAGGACGTCCTGGCTCATGGTTTCTCCCGGGAAAAGGCGCATAACCCTACGACACGGGGGGTTCAAGATAGTGCAAAGAAATTGCACCGATGGCGGTGCGAATGCACCAGTGAATCTGGTGCATTTGGGCCACGACTGAACGGATGTCCTTTCGCCACACTCACACCCATCAAGGCAATTTGCCTTGCTCCTATAACGTGTGAAGGATCTCTGTATGACCACTGTCTATGAAACCAATCGATCGTTGTTTCGCGTGTCCTGGAGTTCGGTATTGGCCGGTAGTGCAATTGCCCTGGTGACCTACCTGGTGCTTAGCGTGCTCGGCACCGCCATCGGTGCCAGTGCGGTCAATCCAATGGAGGCGGGTAATCCGCTGAGTGGTTTCGGTACGGGCGCCGGGATCTGGTTGTTCGTCTCGACCCTGGTGGCCATCGCGCTGGGTGCGTTCGTGGCCGGGCGCACAGCACCGGATCGTGGCGGCCTGCACGGCGTGCTGACCTGGACCCTGACCACCTTGCTCACCACGTGGCTGCTGGCGGGTCTGGCTGCGAGTGTGGTCGGTACTGCCGGCAATGTGGTTGGCAAAGGCTTGTCGGCAGCCGGTAGCGGTATCGCTGCCGCCGCCCCAGGCATTGGCGACAGCGTCAAGCAGCAACTGAGCGAGCAGGGCATCCAGCTGGACTGGAACAGCTTGCAAGGTGAACTGGATACACTGCTCAAGCAAAGCGGCAAGCCTGAATTGGACCCGTCCAACGTCGAACAGAAAACCGACCAGGCCGCCGCGGATGGCAAGCAATCGGCGACTGACGCAGCGACCAACCCAGCCCTGGCCGGGGACGCGCTGAAACAGTGGTTCGAGCGGGTTAAAGCCTCCGGTGAGCCGGCATTGAACGCCGCGGATAAAGACGCGCTGGTCAACATCGTTGCCGCCCGCACCGGCAAGAGCAAGGAAGAAGCCACGCAGATCGTCGACAACTATGCCCAGGCATATCAGCAAGCCGTGCAAAAGGTCGATGAGCTGAAGCAACAGGCTGAGCAGAAAGCCCGTGAAGCCGGTGAAGTTGCGGCCAAACAGCTCTCCCGTGCGGCCTGGAGCACCTTGGCCATGTTGCTGCTGGGCGCGGCCTTGAGCTTCTTTGTGGGGCGCATCGCATTGACGACGCGTCGGGTGCCTTTGGCCTGATAGCGTTTGCAGCAAGGACGCTGCTTTTCGCTGGCACCAATCATGCTAGTGTCAGCACTCCACTTTTGAAGCGGCAGTGCCTGGCGATGCGTGATATCTACAGCGTCTTCAATTCCAACGGCGCTTATGAAACAGCGGCCCACGCCCATGACGAGTTCATGCTGATGGTGCCCGAGCACGGCTTGCTGCGCTTCAAGGATGAAGACAGCGGGCGCTCCACGTCGGTGATCGACCGCCAGTTCGTGCTGGTGCCGCCGCAGTGCAGCCACTCCTCCTCGTCACTCACTGCCAGCCAGGGCCACCTGGCGTTCTATGTCGACCCCGACTACATGCGCTTTGCCTTGCGCGACCTGTCCGGCGACGCCAACCGCCTGCTGCGCGTGCCCACGCTGGGCATCTGGCAAACCTCCGCGCCGCTGCAGCATTTGCTGCTGGCGAAAAAAGCCTTCAGCCAACCCGACCCGTATGTCGACCGCCGCCGCCAGTTGGCCCAGGCCGACCATTTGCTGCTGCTGGAATGCCTGGCGATTTCACTCAGCCAGCCGAGCCTGCAGCGCTCGTCCACCGAGCGCCACGGCGCCATGCTGGTGCGTGATGTGAAGATGTATGTCGAGGGCAACCTTGAACACGCGCCGGGGCTGGATGAGATTGCGGCGGTGTTCCATATGTCGCGTCGACACCTGACCCGGCTGTTTGCCCAGCACACCGGCGAAACCGTGCTGGCCTACGTGCAGCGCCTGCGGCTGGAGCGCGCGCAGACTTTACTTCGGCATACGCGCCTGTCGGTGCTGGAGATTGCCAACAACGTCGGCTATGAGTCGCCGTCGCACCTGGCCCATGTGTTTCGGCGGGTGCTGGGCATGTCGCCGGATGAGTGGCGGCGCATCTGACGAAACACCCTCAACGTGTGGGAGCGGGCTTGCTCGCGAAGGCGGTGTGTCAGTCAAGTATTGATTAACTGATCCACCGCCTTCGCGAGCAAGCCCGCTCCCACATTTAATTTGGTTTCTTCAGGTGTTCTGTCAATTATCCATGGCCCAATCCCGCGCGTGATCCGGCCCGATCCCGTGCGCCACAAATCTGTCATCCCTTCATCCTCTGCTCATCAACAACAAAACAAGTCCGGCTTACCGGACGAGGAGGGGCGGTGAGCGTAATACCCTTTATTCGTTTTTCAGGCGTGCAAAAAAGCTTCAAGGTCGAGGGTCGTCCGTTTGTAGCCGTGCGCGATGTGTCGCTGCAGGTTCAGCGCGGTGAAATCATCACCCTGGTCGGCCCTTCGGGCTGCGGCAAGTCCACCTTGCTCAACATGACTGCCGGGCTCTTCGGCCCCACCGTCGGCCAGGTGCATTACGACGGCGCCGAGGTCAAGGGCGTGAACACGCGGGTCGGCTACATGACCCAGGCCGACCACCTGCTGCCTTGGCGCACCGTGGCCGGCAATATCGCGGTGCCGTTGCAGATACGCCGTATGCCCCGGGCTGAAATCGAGGCGCGGGTTGAAGAACTGATGGCCCTGGTCGGCCTTACCGGTTTCGGTGAAAGCTATCCCAACCAGCTGTCCGGCGGCATGCGCAAGCGCGCGGCCATGGCGCGCTTGATGGCCAGCGACCCGGAAACCCTGCTGATGGACGAACCCTTCGGCGCCCTCGATGCGCAAATGCGCCTGACCCTGCAGACCGAGCTGCTGCGCCTATGCCGCAAGCTGAACAAGACCGTGTTGTTCGTGACCCATGACGTCGATGAAGCCATCGCCTTGGCTGACCGTTGCGTGGTGTTCGCCGGTCGCCCTGGCACCATCGACCACATCATCGATATCCCCCTTACCGGCGAACGCAACCTTGTGCAACTGCGCTCCGATCCACGCTACGTGGAACTCTGCGCCGAACTCTGGAAGCGCCTGGCACCCGACGTCGCCGGCGCGGCCGACCCTGCTGCATTGGCTCACTCGCTGGAGGTCGTATGATCCAGGTTTATCGCATGCTGTTCCTGGTCTTCCTGATGGTGCTGTGGGAAGGCGTGTCGCGCTGGTTTGGCGTGGAATTCTTTATCAGCCGGCCTTCGGCGGTGGCGCAGAGCCTGTGGAAAATCCTGCTTAACGGGGTGTTTTTCTACCACGCCGGTATAACCACCCTGGAGGCGGTACTGGGGTTCTTTTTCGGTTCCCTGGCAGGCTTGATTGCCGGCCTGGTGCTGGGCCGTGCCAAGTTGCTGGCCGATATCCTCGACCCGTTCCTGACCGCGTTCTACAGCCTGCCCAAGGTGGCGCTGGCGCCGCTGTTTATCCTCTGGTTCGGCATTGGCCTGCCGATGAAAGTCATCCTGACCGCCGCCGTGGTGTTCTTTCTGGTGTTCCTCAATACCTACAGCGGCGTGCGTAACGTGTCGCGCGAGCAGTTGACCATCCTGCGCCTGATGGGCGCCAAGGAACGCGACCTGCTGACCATGGTGGTGATCCCGTCAGCCTTCACCTGGGTGTTCACCGGCCTGCGTCTGTCGGTGCCTTATGCGCTGATCGGCGCGCTGGTGGGCGAGATCATCGCCGCCAACCTTGGCCTGGGCTACCTGCTGTCGGACGCGGCCTCGCAGTTCGACACCGCCGGGGTATTTGCCGCGCTGGTGGGCATCATCGCCCTGGCGCTGATCCTCAATACGGCGGTGAAGCTGGCCGAGCGCAGGTTGATGCCGTGGAAAGCCAATGAAGCCGAACGTGAAGTCGCGGTTTAACCCTCTCTATTGTGGAGCTTGATCATGTTTAAGCCTCTTGTGATTGCCAGCCTGTTATGCGCTGCGTTCCTGCCCACCGCCCAGGCCCAGGACTTGACCAAAGTGACCCTCGCGTTCCCCAGCGAAGGCTTCCTGTATGTACCGATCTACGTCGCGCAGAAACAGGGTTATTTCGCCGCCGAAGGCCTGGATGTGGAAGTCATCGTGTTTCAGAAGGGCGGCTCGGCGGCACTCACCGCGGTGCTCGGCCGCGACGCCGACGCCTACGTCGGCCTGCCCGCCGTGGCGGTACGTGCCCGCAGCAAGGGCCAGAACGTGCAGGCCTTCGCCGCCGTGCAAACCCAGTTCGGCAGCACGGTGGTGATCGACGGCGAATCGGCGCGCAAGGCCGGCGTGACGGCCACATCGCCGCTGGCCGCGCGGGCCCAGGCCCTCAAAGGCTTGAAAATCGGCGTGACCGGCCCCGGCAGCACCACCGATATGTTGGTGCGCTACCTGGCCAAGGATGCCGGCTTGAATCCCGATAAAGACTTCACCATCATGCCGATCGGCGGCGCGCCGAATATGCTCGCGGCGTTTTCCCAAGGCAGCATCAATGGCTTCTCGCTGTCGCCACCCACCATCACCACTGCCGCGCAGCAGGGCGGGCTGGTGCTGATGGACCTGGCCAAGGGTGAGTACAAGCCGTTGGACGGCTTCCTCTTCACCGCGATGATTGCCCGCGAGGACTGGCTGACGGCCAACAAATCAACCGCCGAGAAACTCGTGCGCGCCCTGTGGAAGGCTGAGCACCTGATCGCCAGCGAACCGGACAAGGCCCGGGAGTCGGTGCGTGCGTACTTCGCCCACACTGATGCGACGATTTTTGACGCTGCCTGGAGCGCCTCGTTGCCGTCCTACCCGGCCACACCGCGGATCGAAAAAGACGCGGTGGAGAAAAACATCAGCTTCATGAACGCGGTGGAAAACGACCCCGTGTCACTCGACCCACAACAGGTCTACACCAACCGCATCGTCGACGCCGTGGCGCCGACTGTATCCACCCTCAAGGGAGAGGCGAAATGACGCCCGAGGTTCACCTGGTCAATGTATTTCCCGCCACGCCGCGTGGCGGCAACCCGGCCCCCACCGTGGCCGTGGCGGATGGCATGAGCGACGCGGATATGCAGCAGGTCGCCCGCGATTACGGGCACGAATGCGGCTTTGTGTTCGCCGCGCCGGCGGGCAGCGACTGCGATTTTGCCCTGCGTTTCTGGGTGCCCAACCACGAGATGGAAATGTGCGGCCACGCCACCGTGGGCGCCATCTGGCTGTTGGACCAGTTGGGCATGCTGCATAAGGATCGCCTGGCCTTGTGGACCCTGAGCGGTCGCGTCGACGCTCGGGTGAAGGATGCCGGCACGCCGCAGATTCAGGTGGAAATCAGCCAGCCCAAGGGCCAGGTTGAAACCCTGAGTGAGGCGGATGTGGAAGCGGAGATCCTGTCGGTGTTGGGCATCACGTCCAACGAGCTGGCGCCGTTGCCGATTCAGAACGCGCGCACCAGCCGCGTCAAAACCCTGATCGCGCTGAAAAGCGTAGCGGTGCTGGACGCGCTCAAGCCGGACTTTCGGCGCATGGAACAGCTGTGCGAGCGCATCGGCTCCACCGGCCTGTATCCCTACGCGCCGTCGGACCTCGACGCGCGCCAGTTCGACGCGCGGCAATTTCCCAAGTCCTCGGGCTACCCCGAAGACGCCGCCACCGGCATCGCCGCGGCGGCCTTGGCCTTCGGCCTGCTGGAAAATGGCTTGGTGACCGCTGACGACCGCCCGGTGCATATACGCCAGGGCCGGGCGATGGGGCGACCGTCACAGATTTCCCTGCGGTTTCGTCGCGATGAGGCAGGGCAGGTACAGGGGTGCTGGCTGGGTGGGCATGTCGAATTTGCTGAGGTGCACGCATGAGCATTCACGAAAAACTCAGCGCCCTGGGCTTGGCGTTGCCTGACACACCGAAGCCCAAGGGCGACTACGTGCCAGTGACGATTCACAACGGCGTGGCGTATGTCAGCGGCCAGGTGTGCCGGTTGGGGAAGGAAGTGATTGCCGGGCCGGTGACCGACCACACGCCCCCGCAATCCGTTATGCAAGCCGGCCAAACCTGCGCGCTGCGCGCCTTGAGCGTGTTGGACCAGGCGGTCGGGTTGGAGAACGTGGAGCGTATTTTGTTCGTGCGTGGTTTTGTGTACGGCGGCGAGGGTTTCCAGAGCTTCTCCAAGGTGGTCGATGGCGCCTCGCAAGTGCTGATCGACGTGTTCGGCGAGCACGGCCGCCATGCGCGTTCAGCGGTTGGCGTAGCAGGGTTGCCGAGTGGCGGGATGTTGGAGCTGGAAGTGATCGCGGCGGTAAAAACCCCCTGAACATGCCCTGCCGAAACATGCCCCACAAAAGGTCAAGGCACAAAAACTGACATTAGTTCGCTGGCGCAATGGTTTAGCACCTCGTCATCATCACTTCACACAAGCCCGCTTGAAGGTTGAGAGGGCTTTTTTCATTGGTGTGTATTGTGTGTACAAAAAACGCATTGCCATTTAGCGGTGTGTAATATACACACCTAAGGGTGGGCGATGAGAAGTCGAGAGGTGATTGACCTGCTGGTTGCGGATGGTTGGTTTGAGGTGGCAGTAAAGGGTAGTCATCACCAGTTCAAGCATCCTGTTAAGCGGGGTAGAGTAACCGTCCCTCATCCGAAGTCAGAGATTGCCAAGGGCACTCTGCACAGTATTTTCAAGTCAGCCGGTCTCAAATAATGACCCTGCTGGATGAATCGGACGAACTCCCCAGAGGCTCGTCCAGAGGAGGAGCAATGAAATTCCCTGTGGTAGTGCACAAAGACGCTGACTCGGATTACAGCGTGACCGTCCCTGATGTGCCGGGGTGTTTCTCGGCGGGTGGGTCTTTCTCTGAAGCATTGGATAATGTTCGCGAAGCACTGGCGTTGCACCTTGAAGGACTGGTTGCCGATCAAGAGCCGCTTCCTCAGGCGCTGGAGGTTGATGCCCATATAGATAACCCGGATTTTGTCGGTGGTGTCTGGGCGATAGTTGACTTTGATCTGACGCCCTACCTGGGTAAGTCAGTGCGGTTTAACGCCTCTTTGCCGGAACACCTGCTGCAACGCATTGATGAGCGTGTGCAAAAGGACCATCGCTACGCATCAAGGTCAGGTTTCTTGGCCACTGCGGCGCTGCGCGAACTTTCTGCGTAAGGCAACACACACAATAGGTATCAGACGAGCCCGCTATGAGCAACGAAGAACTTCAAATCACCGACACCCGCCTTGGCACCGGCAAAACCGTAGTCAAGGGTGCGCTGATCACCACTCAATACACCGGCACCCTGGAAGATGGCACGGTGTTCGATTCGTCCTGGGAGCGCGGCAAGCCGTTCCAGTGTGTGATCGGCACCGGGCGGGTGATCAAGGGCTGGGACCAGGGGTTGATGGGCATGCAGGTGGGCGGGGTGCGCACGCTGTTCGTGCCGGCACACCTGGCGTATGGCGAGCGGTCGATGGGCGCGCATATCAAGCCCAACAGCAATCTGCGTTTTGAAATTGAGCTGTTGGAAGTACTGACTCGGGATGATTGAGGGCTGGTGATCGAGCCGGTACGCCTTGATTGTGGGAGCGGGCTTGCTCGCGAATACGGTGTGTCAGTCCACATATTCATCCGCTGAACCACCGTATTCGCGAGCAAGCCCGCTCCCACAGTTGATCTTGGGTGCCTTCAAGAGGTGCCTTCCTGAACCCATCCTGAAGAATCTTCTTATTCACCATACGGACACTTTCCTACGGTTTACTCTCCTTACATCGAGGCGTAAGCTTCGCGCGTTTTCATCAATAGCGGAGACCCTCAGTGGGTACTTGTTCGAGTGACAGTTGTCGGCCGGTCTCGGTAACCGGCACGTACTTGGCAAGATAACGCGCATTGTTCCGATGCCGTTGTCTCGCCAATCAAAGCGAGAAGCGGCATCCCGGCAGCGGCCAGTCCTGGCACCTGTCTGATCCCCTCTCATCGACGCTGACCAGCACCTGATTTGCCTCAGGATGCTACGGACGCGCCTGCCTTTCCGGCAGGCGGGCCAATCCTGCTGTGCCTTTAAAACGGGCGCGGCACAGGCGGCCGTACCTGCACGGCGGTTTTTTCCTCGCGCAGGAGTAACACCATGAACCTGACTCTGTTGAAAGAGTTCTTTGCCGGCTTCCTGCGGACCCGGCACATCGCCCGGCATTTCCGTCGTTTGGCGATGCTTGAAACCGTGACCGACGCCAGCGTCAGCCGCGAAGTGCCGCCGACCCTGGCGCAAACCCTGGTGGTCGCGGCCAACAGCAGTGCGGGGCAATTGCTCGGTACCCTGGGCAGCCATACCGAGGGTTTGAACACCCAGGAAGCCGACGCCCTACGCGTGCAATACGGCCTCAACGAGGTGGAGCACGAACAGCCGCTGCCATGGTGGGTGCACCTGTGGCACTGCTACAAAAACCCGTTCAACCTGCTGCTTACCTTGCTCGCGGTGATCTCCTGGCTGACCGAAGACATGAAGGCCGCCACGGTGATTTTCTCCATGGTGGTGCTCTCGACCCTGCTGCGTTTCTGGCAGGAGGCCAAGTCGAACAAGGCCGCCGATGCGTTGAAAGCCATGGTCAGCAACACCGCCACGGTGC
The DNA here is from genome assembly GCF_002843605.1 of Pseudomonas sp. S09G 359. NCBI lineage: Bacteria > Pseudomonadati > Pseudomonadota > Gammaproteobacteria > Pseudomonadales > Pseudomonadaceae > Pseudomonas > Pseudomonas sp. S09G 359. The sequence continues at coordinate 2,272,325 of NZ_CP025263.1, forward strand.
TGCGTCGGGATGCCACCAAGCGCATTGAATTGCCGATCAAACAGTTGGTGCCGGGCGATCTGATCGTGCTGTCGGCCGGCGATATGATCCCCGCCGACTGCCGCGTGCTCAACGCCAAGGACCTGTTCGTCAGCCAGGCAGCGATGACCGGTGAATCGATGCCGGTGGAGAAGTTCGCCCACCAGCAGGACGCCCAAACCCGTAACCCGCTGGACCTGGAAAATATCCTGTTCATGGGCACCAACGTGGTGTCCGGCGCGGCCACCGCGGTTATCCTGACCACCGGCAACAGCACCTATTTCGGCGCCCTGGCCCAGCGCGTGACGGCCACCGACCGCGCGACCACCTCATTCCAGCACGGTGTGAACAAGGTCAGCTGGTTGCTGATCCGCTTTATGTTTGTGATGGCGCCGCTGGTGCTGTTCATCAACGGCTTTACCAAGGGCGACTGGACCGAAGCGCTGCTGTTCGCCCTGTCGATTGCCGTGGGCCTGACCCCGGAAATGCTGCCGATGATCGTCACGTCCACCCTGGCCAAGGGCGCCGTATTTCTGTCGCGCAAAAAGGTCATTGTCAAACGCCTGGACGCGATCCAGAACTTCGGCGCCATGGATGTGCTGTGCACCGACAAGACCGGCACCCTGACCCAGGACAAGATTTTCCTCGCACGCCATGTGGACGTGTGGGGCGAAGAGTCTGACGACGTGCTGGAAATGGCCTACCTCAACAGCTACTACCAGACCGGCCTGAAAAACCTGCTGGACGTGGCGGTGCTGGAGCATGTGGAAGTGCATCGCGAGCTGAAAGTCGGCACCGCGTTCCAGAAGGTCGATGAGATTCCGTTCGACTTCAATCGCCGCCGCATGTCGGTGGTCGTGGGCCAGGAGGGCTTGCCACACCTGCTGATCTGCAAGGGCGCCGTGGAGGAAATCCTCTCGGTGTGCAACACCGTGCGCCATGGCGACAACAACGAAGCGCTCACCGATGAGTTGCTGGCGCGCATCCGCCAAGTGACCGCGGCATTCAACGAAGAAGGCCTGCGCGTGGTGGCCGTGGCGGCACAGCCGATGACCCCGGGGCGCGACACCTACAGCCTGGCGGATGAGCGCGACCTGACGCTGATCGGCTACGTGGCCTTTCTCGACCCGCCCAAGGAAAGCACCGCGCCCGCGCTCAAGGCGCTCAAGGCCCACGGCGTTGCGGTAAAAGTGCTGACCGGCGACAACGAGCTGGTCACCGCCAAAATCTGCCGTGAAGTGGGCCTGGAGCAACAGGGCCTGTTGATGGGCAACGACATCGAGGACATGACCGACGCCGAGCTGGCCAAGGCCGTGGAAACCACCAATGTGTTCGCCCGGCTGACCCCCAGCCATAAGGAGCGCATCGTGCGCCTGCTCAAGGCCAACGGGCATGTGGTGGGTTTCATGGGCGATGGCATCAACGACGCGCCCGCGTTGCGCACGGCCGATATCGGCATTTCGGTGGACAGCGCGGTGGATATCGCCAAGGAAGCGGCCGATATCATCCTGCTGGAAAAAAGCCTGATGATCCTGGAGGAGGGCGTGCTGGAAGGCCGGCGCACCTTCGCCAACATGCTCAAGTACATCAAGATGACCGCCAGCTCCAACTTCGGCAACGTGTTCTCGGTGTTGGTGGCCAGTGCATTTATCCCGTTCCTGCCGATGCTGCCGATGCACCTGCTGGTGCAGAACCTGCTGTATGACATTTCGCAGATCGCGATTCCGTTCGATAACGTCGATGCCGAAATGCTCGCCAAACCGCAACGCTGGCAGCCAGGGGAAGTGGGGCGTTTCATGCTGTTTTTCGGGCCGATCAGTTCGATCTTTGACATCACCACGTTCGCACTCATGTGGTATGTGTTCGATGCCAACACTCCAGACCACCAGACGCTGTTCCAGTCGGGCTGGTTCGTGGTGGGGCTGCTGACCCAGACGCTGATCGTGCACATGATCCGCACGCCAAAGATCCCGTTCCTGCAAAGCCGTGCGGCGATGCCATTGATGGTGATGACCGGGGTGATTATGGCGGTGGGGATTTTCCTGCCGATGGGACCGCTGGCGCACTACTTCAAATTACAGGCGCTGCCATCGCTGTATTTCGTATTCCTGCCGGTGATTTTGCTGGCGTACATGGCATTGACCCAGGCGGTGAAGGGGTACTACATCCGTAAGTTTGGCTGGCAATAACACCGCAGCGGCAACTGCCTCGTTGTGGAGAGCAGGATTGTTGTGGCAACCGAGCTTGTTGTGCAGAGCTGCTTGTTGTGGCGAGCGAGCTTGCTCGCGTTGGGCTGCGCAGCAGACCCAAAACCGGCAACATAAATCAGTCTGAAAACACGCGGTGCTTCGCAGAGGGGCCGCTTCGCGCCCCAGCGCGAGCAAGCTCGCTCGCCACAAAAGGCAGGCTGAGCGATAGGTATAAAAGGAAGTTTTTATGCAAGCAATCAACAACATCAACCTCAACTCGCTGGTCGATACCTTGGTCAGCCTCACCGCTGCCTTTATCCTCGGCGGCCTGATCGGTTTTGAGCGCCAGTACCGCCAGCGCACGGCGGGCTTGCGTACCAACGTGCTGGTAGCAGTCGGCGCGGCGATTTTTGTCGACATGGCCAACCGCCTGGGCGGCGCGGAAGGCGCGGTGCGGGTAGTGGCGTACGTGGTGTCGGGCATCGGCTTTTTGGGCGCCGGTGTGATCATGCGCGAAGAAGGCAACGTGCGCGGGCTCAACACGGCGGCCACGCTGTGGGCATCGGCGGCGGTAGGGGCGTGCGCGGGGGCCGACCTGATCCTCGAAGCGCTGCTGGGCACGCTGTTTGTGCTGGCAGCCAATACGCTACTGCGGCCGATCGTTAATAACATCAACCGCCAGCCGCTGGATGTGGTGTCGGCGGAGGTCACCAATATTCTGTATGTGATCGCCCGGCGTACCCAGCAAAAGGCCGTGCTGGCCTTGCTGGAGGCCGAGCTTGCGCGCTGCAACTACCCGGCCAGTGATGTCGACGTGCGCCCCTTCGGCACCGAGGAGGTGGAAATCGAAGCCACCTTGGCCGTCACGTCGGTGGACGGTGACGAACTGGACGCCCTGGTAGCGCGGATCTCCCTGTCGACCCTGGTGGTACAGGCGTTCTGGAGCCCCAGTACCACCGAGTAGCCTCCTCGGGGTTCGCGTAAAACAAACCTGTTGCTTCGGTGAAAAGTCCTACAAGCACTCGAGATTATCCCTTCATTTAAAACCACGCTTCGTTGTTAAGGTTGCGCGCCGCTCCTGCTTAGGAATCCGGCTGCGGCTTAACCTGCTTATCGTGTTTTTCAAGTGGAGGGGCCTGTACTGCCTGACGTGTCGGGCAGAGTAATCAGTACCGTTTGTCGGAACTGTTACTTTTCACAGGTAGATAGATCTCGCGTGGTATGTGAGCGTACTCATTCTCTCAGGGGAGTTTTATGAGCAACAAAGCGTTAGTTGTGGATGATCACCCTTTTATACGTGCCACCGTCAAGTATTTATTGAAGCAGGAGGGCTTCGACAGCATCTTTGAAGCGGGTAACGGTGCTGATGCTTTGCAGATTGCACGTGAAGAGCGTCCGGACATCATTATCCTGGATTTGGCGATGCCAAGGCTCGGCGGTCTGGAGGTGATCAGCCGGATCAAGGCGCTGGACCTGCCGTGCAAGATCCTGGTGCTGACCTCGTATCTGGCGGTGTTCTTTTCCACCCGCTGCATGCGCGCCGGGGCAATGGGGTTTGTCGCCAAGACAGGCGAGCTTGATGAACTGCAAAAGGCCATCCGGGCGATCCGGTCTGGCTACAGTTGCTTTCCCAGCCTGCCTACCAGCTCGGTGCGTCGTGACGATCTGCAAACCAGTGAACGGGAGTTGGTGGAGGCACTGTCCGACCGCGAATTGACCGTGCTGCAAAAACTGGCCCTGGGCCTGGGCAACAAGGAAATCGCCGCAGACATGCTGTTGAGTCACAAGACCATCAGCACCTACAAGACGCGGCTCAAGGAAAAGTTGCGGATGTCCTCGGTAGTACATCTGTCCAAATTTGCGCAGCGCAACCATCTGATCTGAAATGAACCCATCCCGGCGGATCCAACTCACGGTCATCCTGCTGATGGGGCTATTACCGCTGGCGGTAATGGCCCTGGATGAACCGCAGAACTTGCGGCTTCTGGGCCACTCAACCGTTGAAAACACCTCCCTGACGCTGGATGAAGCCGACTGGCGCTGGTTGCGCGAGCGGCGCACGCTGGCGATGGGCGTGTCGGCCCCCGATTATGCTCCCTTCGACCTGAGCAATAACCAGGACGAGTTTGAAGGCATCACCGCCGACTATGCGGCACTGATCGGCCAGATGCTGAATGTCGCCATTGAGGTGCGGCGTTACGATACCCGTGATGAGGTGCTTGAAGCCCTCAAGACGGGTGCCGTGGATTTTGTCGGGTCGGCCAATGGTTATGAGGCGGCCGACCCGCAGTTGGTACTGTCTCGCGTCTATGCCAATGACCAACCCACACTGGTGACCCGTGTGGGCGACACCCAAGCGCTCAGCGCCGACCTGGCGGGCCGGCGTGTGGCGATGCTCTACCACTACATGCCGCCCGATGCGGTGCAGGCCTTTTATCCCAAGGCGCAGTTGCTGTTGTTTGGCTCAACGTTCGAAGCCATCGGCGCGGTGTCGTTTGGCCAGGCGGATGTCTACCTGGGCGACGCCATCAGCACTCGCTACCTGATCAACAAGAACCATCTGAATAATGTGCGCATGGCGGATTTTTCCGCCATGGAGGCCAATCCGTTCGGGTTTGCCTTCACCCAGGAAAACACGCGCCTGCGCCACATCATCAATGCCGCCCTGGGCGCTGTTCCGGCCGACAAACAGATGGACATCCTGCGCCGTTGGAGTGCCGGCGGCATTGGCTTCCTGGGCGGCGAGCGGTTACGCCTGAGTGACAGTGAGCAGCGTTGGCTGGCGAAGCATCCACGGGTGAAAGTGGCGGCGTTCGACAAGTTTGCACCGCTGTCATTTTTTAACGAGCAGGGGCAATTCGAAGGGTTGAGCGCGGAAGTGCTATCGCGGATCAGCTTGCGCGCGGGCCTGAAGTTCGATGTGGAGCGGGGCGGTTCACTGTCCCGTCAAATTGATGCGGCGAGTTCCGGGCAGGTGGATATGCTGGCGGTGGTCACGCCGAGTGTCGAGCGTTCCGAGAAGATGCGTTTTACCCGGCCCTACCTGTCAAACCCCTACGTATTGGTGGTTCCCGCTAACAACGACCGCCTGATTACCCTGGAGGATATGCCCGGTAAACGCCTGGCGCTCGTCAGCGGTAACAGCCATGCCGCGCAAATCGCCGAGGATTTTCCCGGCATTGAGTTTACCTACGTCGAGAACACCGAACAGGCCCTGGCGTCAGTGGCCAGGGGCAAGGTTGATGCAACCGTGGTGTCGCTGATCAGTGCGCGCTACATGATCACTCGCTATTACCGTGAGCGCCTACGCGTTACCAGCACGGTCGGCAGGGAGCCGGCGCGTTTTACCTTTGGTGTCAACCGCAGCCAGTTGGAGTTGTATTCGATCCTGGAGAAGGCGCTGTTGAGCATTACTCCCGAAGAGATGGACGAGCTGACCAACCATTGGCGCAGCGAAATCATCATTGAAGACAGCTACTGGATCCACCACCGTAACGTCATTATCCAAGGTTTTGGCGTGGCCGCGCTGTTGCTGCTGGTGACCCTCGGCTGGGTGTTTTACCTGCGCAGCCTGATTCGCAAGCGCGCCCAGGCCGAGCGGGCCTTGAGCGACCAGATGCGGTTCATGAGCGTATTGATCGATGGCACGCCGCACCCGATCTATGTGCGTGATCGCCAGGGCCGCTTGATGGCCTGTAACAACGCTTACCTCGATGTGTTCGGTTTCAAGTTGGAAGACGTCATTGGCAAGACCGTGGTTGAGACCGACACCGGTAACCCGCCTCAGTCCCGGTCGTTCCATGCCGACTATCTGCGCTTGATGGAGCAGGGCGAGCCGCAGATCCATGACCGTGTGCTCAAATTGCCCGATGGCGGAGTGCTGACCATCTACCAATGGATGCTGCCATACCGTGATAGCAACGGGAGTGTGGTGGGCATGATTGCCGGCTGGGTCGATGTCAGCGAACGCCAGCGCCTGTTGGGCCAACTGCAAGAGGCCAAGGAGGACGCCGACGCCGCCAACCGCGCCAAGACCACCTTCCTGGCGACCATGAGCCATGAGATCCGAACGCCCATGAACGCGGTGATCGGCATGATCGAGCTGGCCCTGAAAAACGCTGAGCAGGGCCGCGCCGACCACGATGCGCTTGAAGTGGCGTGGGTAGCTTCCCGGGGCATGCTCGAGCTGATCGGCGATATTCTCGACATTGCACGGATCGAATCCGGCCACCTGTCCCTGACCCTGGAGCCGGCGAACCCGCACGAACTGTTGGTCTCTGTGGCGCGGATATTCGAAGGGCTGGCGCGGGACAAGGGCCTGGTGCTGCGGGTGGAGCTCGATCCGCTGATCGACCGATCGGTGCTGATCGACCCGCTGCGTTTCAAACAGGTGGTCTCTAATTTGCTGGGTAACGCTATCAAGTTTACCGTCGCCGGCCAGGTGCGCCTTGGCGCCCAGGGCGGCCAGGTATCGACTGACGGCCAGTTGCACCTGCGGTTATGGGTGGAGGACACGGGTATTGGCATCAGTGCCGAGGATCAGCAGCGGCTGTTCAACCCGTTTGTGCAGGGCAGCAATCACGAGCAATCGGAGCGTAGCGGTTCAGGCCTGGGGCTGATGATCAGCCGTAACCTGTGCGAGATGATGGGCGGCCAGCTGCACTTGACCAGTGTACTGGGCAAGGGCACGCGGGTGGATGTGACATTGGCGTTGGCGCTGACCACGGCTGTGGCGCCGGCCATCTTGCCTGTGCCGCACCTTCCACCGGCACGCGCATTGAATATCCTGGTGGTGGATGACTACCCGGCCAACCGCCTGTTGCTGGCTCGGCAGCTGAGTTTTCTGGGGCATCGCATTGTCACCGCCGAGGATGGCGTACAAGGGTTGGAGTTGTGGCAGGCCGGGCATTTTGATGGGGTGATCACCGATTGCAATATGCCATCCAAGGACGGTTATGCGCTGGCGCGTGATATTCGCGAACAAGAGCGCCGGCGTGGGCTGTCGCCGTGCCTGTTGCTTGGATTCACCGCCAATGCCCAGCCGCAAGAGGCGGAACGTTGCCGACAAGCCGGCATGGACGGATGCCTGTTCAAACCCACCGGGCTTGAAGACTTGCGCTCGGCGTTGGCATCGCGCACGGCCACTGCTGTCACCGATGAAACAGCAGGGGAGTTCGATCTGAGTTCGCTGATCGTTCTGACCGGTGGAGATAAACAGGCGCTCAACGAACTGCTTGTGCCATTGCTGGATAGCCTGGCAGAAGACCATAGAGTTTTGACGTCGCAGTCGGCGTGGGCCGATTTTGCCAAGTTGCATGACGTGGCCCATCGCGTCAAAGGTGGTGCGGGCATGGTCAAGGCCAAGGCGTTGCTGCGTTGCTGCGAGGCCTTGGAGCGCGTGTGTGAGCGGCGCGACAGTGATGCATTGGGCGCGGCGTTGGAGGCAACGGGCGAGGCCATCGAACATTTGCATCACGGCCTGAGCCGTTACTGCGAGCAGGCTTGATTGGGGAGCATGGCCACTCGGTGGATTTGGGATAACTCCTACGTGAATGGGGAACATTGCTGATTTTGTCTTCGGGATATGTCTGGAAAATGGGCCAAGCTCACTGACGAGTACTGCCTGCCCAGGGGTTGCCATGCCGAACACCTCACTCACCATCCTGATTGCCGATGAACAACACCTGCAACGTTTGCACATCGAAAAGATGCTCAATCGGTTGGGGTACCACCGGATCGTGCCGGTGCAAACCTTCGAAGAAGTCCAGATACTCACCGCCATCCCGGCTGAGCCGTTTGATGTGCTGATCATCAACGCAGGGCTGACGCTCCCGACCTGCGGGGTTCAGCCCCAGGTACGGCATGTGCTGGTCTATGACCTGCTGGAGCCGGGCATACCCGTCGGCGCAAAGCCGAGCCTGCTGGTACGGCTGCCCGGGGCCCCCGACAACGTCAACCTCGAACACTTCATGGACATGATCGATCCACCCCAGGCCACTGCGGGCCTGAGGGTGTTGCCGTGGCTGCGGGAGTTATCCGGCAGCCCCGTGGTCGAGGTTTAGTCCCACTGTGGCGCGATGCCTTTGGGGCTGGTCAAGCGATGGCCGCGTTCCAGGCCGGCAATCAGTGCCATGTCGGCATCGCTCAAGGTCAGTTCCAGTGCCTTGAGATTGCTTTCCAGGTTGGCACGTTTGGTCGACGACGGGATCACTGCATACCCCAGCTGCATGGCCCAGGCCAGGGTCACTTGCGCCGGGGTGGCCTGATGGCGCTCGGCGATCTGCTGGATTACCGGGTCGTTGAGTACTTCGCCGTAGGCCAGGGTCATGTACGAGGTAATCTGGATGCCGTTGGCGGTGGCGAAATCCACCACCTTGCGGTTTTGCAGGTAGGGGTGCAGTTCGACCTGGTTGGTGGCAATGTGCTCGGCGCCGACGGCGTCGATGGCCTGCTTCATCAGGTCGACGGTGAAGTTGGAAATACCGATCTGGCGTGTCAGGCCCAGGCGCTTGGCTTCGAGCAACTGGCCCATGAATTCGGCGACCGGCACCTGGTCTTCCGGTGACGGCCAGTGGATCAGGGTCAGGTCCAGGTAGTCAGTCTTGAGCTTGCGCAGGCTCTCCTTGAGGCTTGGAATCAACTGCCCTTCGGCAAAGTTGGCGATCCAGATCTTGCTCGTGATGAACAGCTCGTCACGGGGCACGCCGCTGTTGGCGATGGCTTGGCCGACGTCAGCTTCGTTCTCATAGATCTGCGCGGTGTCGATGACGCGGTAGCCCAGTTCCAGGCCGTTGCCCACGGAGTCGATCACCACCTGGCCTTGCAGGCGGAAGGTGCCGAGGCCGAAGGCCGGTACAGTGTGCGTAGGGGTAGACATCAGTAACTCCTGAAGGGGGTATGAACAATGGAGTCGAGTATCCGCCCGTCGTTCCTTCGGAAAAACCGCCGTATCTGAAAAGGACTCTTTACCAGGAATCACGAGTGGCAGTGCCCGCGGGCTCATTTCAAAGACTCAACCGGCTTCACTTGCCAGAAGCGGCTACCGCGTACCGGGTTGAACAAATGTGAGAGGCGCCTTATGCGCAGGCAAGTGCGACGTTTGCCTGGCGCGCGGGACGATGTTGATAAAACTGACGGTGTCGTGCCTTGCGGTTTTTGCGTGATTGGAAAGTGTTCCAGGTTGCGAAGTCAAAGCGAGTGGCTGAGACGATGTTCGCCTGGACAAGGATGATGGGCCGAGGAATGTTCCCATTGGCATAGTGTGTATTCACCGTGACTTCCAACGTGTCTTTGTCCCGGTAGCCGCTGAGCAGGGGGATCAGTGTGAAGGTGTGATCGATGCCTGCGGATTCGGTCGGGGCTCCAACGAGTATCACGATACCCACATAGACCTTTCGGTCACTCAAGCTGAACATGCAAGGGGTGTATTGCTCGAAGGACTCTCTGAGCAGCCCCCTCAAGGGCGTTCCTTGAAGAATGCCCAACAGAAGCAGGGCGTGGAACTCTGCATCGGTTCTCAACTTCAGCGACTTCTTCTTTGCATGCACATAGAACCTAGCCCAGGCAAAAGGGATCGCCATGGCGGTTATGCCGACTTGAAGAGAGAACACCCAGAGGGTGGCGTTGTTGGCATTGGCAACGTCGAGTTTGACCAACAACCGCCCCAGGTAACCGCTGTAGTCTGTCGCGACCGCATGGCCGAGTATGTAGACCTCCTGCTTTGACAAAACCATTAGTGCGGCACTTACCAGCGCAGCGGCAATCAGGCAGGCCATTCCCAGCCTGGCGACTTGCAGGTAGAGCAGTTGCCCTTCAAAACGATGCAGCCGGTAATAGAAAAAAGGATGCAGGATGCAAACCAGATAACCGCTGACCAGTAATGGTACGACGATCAACAAACCCATGAGTCATCCGCCTCCATTTTGCGGATGTGCTGGATCGCTTCCCTGTAGCTCTGCGACGCCATGACTTCGCAGGGGTCAACGGATATGAAGCGTTCACCCACGACTTTCATCGTCTTGTGTGACCGGATGATTCTCACGCAATCCCAGTCATCCTGAGTCGGCCTTCCAAACAGCATGTGCAGTAAATACATGGCGACAACCTCGAAAAGAAGTAGCCATTTTTATAGCAACCCAATGAGCCGCCCACCACTGATGGCGCGCCGCGCCGGTATCGCCAGTTCCCGTAGGAAATGTCTCCATTTACGCCTGCGGCCTAAAATGTCGTCGGTGATGGGCAGTGGATCGTAAGGCGTTCGGCACCCGAAACGCGCCTGTGCCTGCCGAGCTGATAGGTCGTACCCCATTGCTTTAGCCAAGCACAGTGCATGTTTTGATCTGCGGGTCAGTTGCTTTTGTGCTGTTCCCGCAGGCGCTCGGCGGCACTGCGCAGCAGCTGCTCGGTAGCGTCCCAGCCCAGGCAGCCATCGGTCACCGATACGCCGTACTTCATCGATGCGCTCAAGGGCTGGCAACCTTCGAACAGGTGGCTTTCGAGCATCATGCCGATCAGCGAGGTGTCGCCCTGCAGGCGCTGCTCCAGCACATTGTTGAACACCGCCGGTTGGCGCAGAGGGTCCTTGCCGCTGTTGGCGTGGCTGCAATCGACCATGATGCGCGCCGCCACTTTGGATTTGGCCAGGTCGTGCTTCACCTGCGCCACGTGCTGCGCATCGTAGTTAGGCCCACGGTGGCCGCCGCGCAGCACCAGGTGCGTGTCGGGGTTGCCTGGGGTCTGGATGATCGCCGGGTGGCCCTGGCTGTCGACGCCGAAGTGGCGGTGCGGGTGAGCGGCCGAGCGCATGGCGTCACAGGCAATGGCGACGCCGCCATCGGTGCCGTTCTTGAAGCCCACGGGCATGCCCAGGCCGCTGGCCATTTCGCGGTGGATCTGTGATTCGGTGGTGCGTGCGCCGATCGCGACCCAACTGAGCAGGTCATCGAAGTAGCCGGCAGCCATGGGTTGCAGCAGCTCGGTGGCCACGGGCAGGCCCAGGCGCAGCATTTCGCGCATCAGCTCGCGGGACAGGGTGAGGCCGGCGGCCATGTCATCGCTGCCGTCCAGGTGCGGGTCGTAGGCCAGGCCTTTCCAGCCGATGGTGGTGCGCGGTTTTTCGACGTAGGCGCGGATCACCAGCAGCATCTGGTCGCTGACTTCCAGAGCGAGTTTCTTGAGGTTGCGCGCGTATTCCATGGCCGATTCGGGGTCATGGATCGAGCACGGCCCGACAATTACCAGTAAGCGTGAGTCTTCGCCATTGAGGATGGCGCGCACGGCTTGGCGATGGGCGTGGATCTGCTCGTTGAGGAACGGGCTGAGAGGCAACTGGTGCTTGAGCTCAAGGGAGCTGGGCAGGCGCTGAGTCAGGGCTTCATTGGCGCTGGTCAGGTTCGAAACGGGCAGGGCGGCGGTGGCGGAGTTCATATTCAAGGCTTCCTGGGCAAGCAGCGGGCTGTTCCCGCGTGCTTGGCCTACTGGGGTGTTCGACAATTGGCCGTACTGGCTACGTGTGTTGGCTTGCCACCAAGAGGTGACCGATCGGAGGCGGCAGGCTGTCCCGAACGGAGCTTGCTAAATCGCCAGGCGGTGGAAGTGTCGTAGCGGTAATAGGTGGCGTAGTTCATGGTGTGATTCCTTTAAATGTTCGATGTGAAGCAAAATGTTTAAGGGCTGAAAAAACAAAACCCCCGGTCGGGGAGCCGACCGGGGGTTAGATTTCTCTGGTAGGCGACCCCTTGAGTAGTGGGCGCCGATTTCAGGTATCAGGCGCGCCAGTGGCTAAACCAATACCCAAAATAAAAGCTGACAGGTGCGCTCGAACCGTTCACGCGGGTAGCCGACACCGAGCGCTGGGCGCTGGCAGCAGGGCAAACCTGAGTGTGGGTGAGTTGCAACATGGTGTGTCTCCAAATGATGGGAGGAGCTTACTCGACGCACGTGGGAGTATTCAATCAGAAATTTCTATTAAACCGGGGGGCTTACGGCTATGGGGTGCCTGCCGATATGCTGATTGCACTCTGATGATTGCTTGGACGCGACCATGCCTGCCTTGACCCTTGCTGCAGCTCAATCCATTTCCACCCCGGGCGATGTGCCGGCGAATATCGACCGGCACCTGGCATTTATGCGCACCGCTGCTGAGCACGGCGTGCAACTGCTGGTGTTTCCAGAATTGTCATTGACGGGGTATGAACCGTCGTTGGCGGCCGAATTAGCCATTGCGCCGCAGGATAGCGTGCTGGCGCCCCTGCGGGAGCTGGCGCGGGCGCTGCAACTGACGACGGTGGTGGGCATGCCGATCCGCCTGGCAGCTGAAGCTGGGGTGCTGATTGGTGCCCTGGTGCTTGGGGCGGACGGCTCCCTGGCGGTTTACACCAAGCAACATTTGCATGCGGGCGAAGAAGCGGCGTTTGTACCCGGGCAGGGCGGTGAGGCCCTGGAAATGGGGCGTGACCGGATTGCGCTGGCGGTGTGTGCGGACTTCTCCCACGCCAGCCACCCACGTGCCGCTGCTGAAGCGGGCGCGACCATCTACGCCGCCGGGGTGTTGATCAGCGAAGGCGGTTACGCCACAGACAGTGCGCTGCTCCAAGGCTACGCCGCCGAACATGGCCTGCTGGTGTTGATGGCCAATCATGGTGGCCCTTCGGGTGGCTGGGCCTGTGCCGGTCGCAGCGCCATCTGGGCAACTGACGGCGGGTTAGTGGTCGCCGCATCGGGCGTCGGAGAGGCGCTGGTTATTGCCCGCCGCGATGGCAGCGGTTGGGCCGGCCAAGTGATGGCGGTCTAAATGGCTTTTCACCTACGCGCGGCGACGAATCAGGATTTGCCATTTGCACGCACACTGACGCATCAGTCCATGAGCCGCTACTACCTGCAGTACGGGTTGCTGTGGTCCAACGATGGCTTTGATATCGCCTGGGCCGGTCGGGAAAACTGGCTGATTTGCCGGGACGACACCGTCTTGGGCTTTATCAGCCTGAGTCGAGACAGCCGCGCCGTGTATATCCGCGAGCTGCATATGCTCGAGGCCTGTCGCGGGCTTGGCGCCGGTAGCTGGGTGTTGGAGCAGATGGCGGTGAAGGCGCAGGCGCTGGGTTTGTTGCGTCTTACCGTGTTCAAGACGAACCCGGCCAAAAGGCTTTATCAGCGCATGGGGTTCAGTATTGTTGGTGAGGAGGACTGCTTCTGGCGCATGGAGCGCGTTTGCCACGTAAGCTAAACCATGCGCTGCATTCTAATAAGCGCATACTGGCCTCAGGAGACGAATTCCTGATCGTTGTTTTGGCCACCCGCCTCAGCAAGGATGATCCCTTCTTTCATGCCCAGAAGGACCGCTACCTTATGGGCCTCTCCACGCCGTCCCTTTTTGCGCCCAGCGAGCACTTGATAGGTGGTTGCCGGATCTACGCCATGTTCACGGGCGAACGCCTGAACGGATTTCCCTTGGTGTTCCAGCCAGGCTTTGGCTTGTGCAGCTGTGCGAATACCGGGCATAGTTCAAAACCGTTCAAGTTTGTTTAATAAAGAGATGCGCGCGTCACCTCTTGGGGTGTGCAGAATAGGATCATACATCCAAATGAGTGGAATCGGTTCGAGTTTGAGGCAGGAAAGAGAGCGACTCGGTCTGTCGCAAAAACTGTTTGGCGAAATAGGCGGCGTTGAAGCAAATGCACAAGGCAAATATGAAAGTGGAGGGCGAGCGCCCAAAGCGGACTACCTGTCTCGTGTCGCCGAAAGAGGTGTAGATATCCTGTATGTGTTGACCGGCACTGCCACGCCGATTCAGCTGGACAACCTCAGCCATATCGAAGAGAAGGTGCTGGTTGACTACCGCGCCATGTTCAAGGAGGACCAGGATGCAATCCGTCGCCTGACCTCGACCCTGGCCGAACATTCTGTTTCGTCAAATGGAAAAGCCAAGGCTTCGTCCCAGGATTCCTGACCTGTTGCCCAGCAAATTCAGCCGCCTACCGCTCGGCAGGCGCGTACTGCGCGTTCAAACTCTATATATATGACGCTTGCAGCTAGGTCTGCGCCTTGGTTTTTTGCTAAGGTGTTCAGCAACCTATAAGACCATATCGCGAGGTGTCTGCTTGATTAGGGTGCTAGTAGTCGATGACCATGATCTCGTTCGTACAGGCATTACACGAATGCTGGCTGACATCGATGGCCTGCAAGTAGTCGGCCAGGCCGAATCGGGGGAAGAGTCCCTGATCAAGGCCCGGGAGTTGAAACCCGATGTGGTCTTGATGGACGTCAAGATGCCCGGGATCGGTGGGCTGGGCGCCACGACCAAACTGCTGCGCAGCCATCCGGACATCAAAGTCGTGGTGGTCACCGTGTGCGAGGAAGATCCGTTTCCCACCCGCCTCTTGCAGGCAGGCGCTGCCGGCTACCTGACCAAGGGCGCAGGCTTGGCGGAAATGGTGCAAGCCATTCGCCTGGTGTTTGCCGGCCAGCGTTATATCAGCCCGCAAATTGCCCAGCAGTTGGCGATCAAATCCTTCCAGCCTGTCAGTGACTCGCCGTTTGATGCGCTGTCGGAGCGGGAAATCCAGATTGCCTTGATGATCGTTGGCTGCCAGAAGGTGCAGACGATCTCCGACAAGCTGTGCCTGTCGCCCAAGACCGTTAACACCTACCGTTATCGCATTTTCGAGAAGCTCGCCATCAGCAGTGATGTTGAATTGACCCTGCTCGCGGTGCGCCACGGCATGGTGGACGCCAGCGCCTGACATGACCACGCCGTTTGATCCCAGTGCCTTTCTCTCGACCTGCAGCGGCCGCCCCGGCGTGTACCGCATGTTCGACAGCGAGGCACGCCTGCTGTACGTGGGCAAAGCCAAGAACCTGAAAAACCGCCTGGCGAGCTACTTTCGCAAGAGCGGCCTGGCGCCGAAGACCGCCGCACTGGTGGCGCGTATCGCCCAGGTCGAAACCACCATCACCGCCAATGAAACCGAGGCGCTGCTGCTTGAGCAGACGCTGATCAAGGAATGGCGGCCGCCCTACAACATCCTGCTGCGCGACGATAAATCCTACCCGTACGTATTTTTATCCGACGGCCAGTTCCCGCGGCTGAGCATTCACCGGGGCGCGAAGAAGCAGAAGGGCAAGTATTTCGGGCCCTATCCCAGCGCCGGTGCGATTCGCGAAAGCCTTAGCCTGCTGCAAAAAACCTTTTTTGTGCGCCAGTGCGAAGACAGCTTCTACAAGAACCGCACACGGCCGTGCCTGCAATACCAGATCAAGCGTTGCAAGGCGCCTTGCGTGGGGTTGGTGGAGCCGGCGGAGTACGCGGAGGATGTGCGCCATTCGGTGATGTTCCTCGAAGGTCGCAGCAATGCCCTCACCGATGAACTCTCGGGCGCCATGGAGCAGGCCGCCAGTACCCTGGATTTCGAGCGGGCTGCCGAGTTACGTGACCAGATCTCCTTGCTGCGCCGCGTCCAGGACCAGCAAAGCATGGAAGGCGGCACCGGTGACGTTGATGTGATCGCGGCCTTCGTCAACCCGGGCGGCGCCTGTGTGCACTTGATCAGCGTGCGTGGCGGGCGAGTGCTGGGCAGCAAGAATTTCTTCCCGCAGACCGGTATCGACGAAGAAGTGGCCGAAGTCATGGCGGCTTTTCTGGGCCAGTACTACGTCAGCAGCCCCGAACGCGACTTGCCGTCCGAGCTGATCGTCAACGTGGTGCATGAAGACTTCCCCACCTTGATCGAGGCCATTCACGAACTGCGCGGCCGCGAGCTGGATATCAGCCACCGCGTACGCGGCACTCGCGCGCGCTGGCAGCAATTGGCCGTGACCAATGCCGAGCAGGCCTTGGGCGCACGCCTGGCGAATCGACAGCACGTAGCCGCGCGTTTCGATGCCCTGGCTGAAGTCCTCAACCTGGATGAACCGCCGCAGCGGCTGGAGTGCTACGACATCAGCCACTCCAGCGGCGAGGCCACCGTGGCCTCCTGCGTGGTGTTCGGGCCGGAAGGGCCGATCAAGTCCGATTACCGGCGCTACAACATCGAAGGGGTCACTGCCGGCGATGACTACGCCGCGATGCACCAGGCGCTTACGCGACGCTTCAGCAAGCTGAAGGACGGGGAGGGCAAGCTGCCCGATATCCTCCTGGTGGACGGCGGCAAGGGGCAGCTGTCCATGGCCCGTGACGTGCTCAACGAACTCGCGGTGCCCGACCTGATCCTGCTCGGCGTGGCCAAGGGCGCCACGCGCAAGGCCGGTTTCGAGACGTTGTACTTGAATGATGCGGCCCATGAGTTCACTTTGAAGGGCGATTCGCCCGCGCTGCACCTGATTCAACAGATCCGTGACGAAGCCCACCGTTTCGCCATTACCGGCCACCGCGCGCGGCGGGGTAAAACCCGGCGAACCTCAACCCTGGAAGGGGTGGCGGGCGTTGGTCCGACGCGCAGGCGTGACCTGCTTAAACATTTTGGTGGCTTGCAGGAGCTATCCCGTGCCAGCATTGACGAAATAGCCAAAGCACCCGGTATCAGTAAAAAGCTCGCTGAGTTGATTTATGCGAATCTGCATAGCGAATAGAATGCCTTTCCACCTCGTAGCCAGTTGTGCCGATGAATATCCCTAATCTGATCACCGTTCTACGCGTCCTGCTTATCCCGATTTTTATTTTGTTGTTCTATTTGCCCTACGAATGGAGCTACCTGGCCTCCAGTTCGGTGTTCGCCTTCGCGGCCGCCACCGACTGGCTCGACGGCTACCTGGCCCGCCGCCTGGAGCAGAGCACGCCCTTCGGCGCGTTCCTGGACCCGGTGGCCGACAAACTCATGGTGGCGGTCGCCCTGGTCCTGCTGGTACAGGAACACGGCAACCTGTGGCTGACCCTGCCGGCTGCGGTGATCATCGGCCGTGAGATCGTCGTCTCGGCCCTGCGCGAATGGATGGCCGAAATCGGCGCCCGCGCCCACGTGGCCGTCTCCAACATGGGCAAATGGAAAACCGCCGCGCAAATGCTCGCGCTGGTCATCCTGCTGGCCAACCCATCGGACTTCTCCTTCTGGGTCCTGCTGGGCTACGCCTTGCTGCTCATCGCCGCGGGCCTGACCCTGTGGTCCATGCTCCAGTATCTACGCGCCGCCTGGCCGCATCTGCGCACCACCGTTGAAAAGAAATAAACTTTTTTGAATCAAGGGGTTGACGGGTGCTGGGGATTCTATAGAATGCGCATCACCAAGCGGGAATAGCTCAGTTGGTAGAGCACGACCTTGCCAAGGTCGGGGTCGCGAGTTCGAGTCTCGTTTCCCGCTCCAAGTATTGATCCACAGATGTCCATAGGGCACTGAGGATAGCGAAATAGACGCTTCGGCGTCTTTTTTCGTTTCTGCGGAAAACCACTGAAAACCAGGGTAATCCGGTACGTTTAAGTAGTTTCTTAAGTAGTTTTTACGGAACGGCTGGAAAACGTATTTTTGATGGTTCCCCTCAGGTTACCGGACGAGCATCGGGTGCTGACTCTCTAATAGGAGCTCACCATGCCACTCTCGGAATTCACCATTCGGCATGCCCGGCCAACGGGTAAAAAATACACTATCGGCGACTTTGATGGCTTGTCGCTCATGGTGACTGCAGCCGGCAGCAAATGCTGGTTATTTCGCTACTACTGGGCTGGGCGACAGGCGTGCATGTCCTTTGGCATGTATCCCGCCGTTAGCCTGAAAGAAGCGCGCACCCATCGAGACGAAACGCGTAGGTTACTGGCTCAAAACATCCACCCGTGCGACCACCGAAAGCGGCAGCGTATTGAGATCGCAGCCGAAATAAAACAAACCTTCCAAGCGGTCTACAACGACTGGATCGACTTCCGTCGCCTGAGCCTGAAAGAAGGTCGCCAAACCACCCTCTCGCAAATCCTCAGAGTCTTCAAAAAAGACATTCTGCCCACCCTGGCTGAGCGTCCCATCAAAAGTATTACCCGCCACGACCTGCTGGCGATCCTCAGTACCATCGAACAACGCAAAGCTTTCACCATGGCCGAAAAATGCCGCACCTGGTTCAACCAGCTGTTTCGCTACGCCCTGGTAAAAGTTGAAGGCATGGAACTCAACCCCGCCTCAGACCTGGACGTCGTCGCACTGCCCAAACCACCGGTGGCGAACAACCCCTACCTGCTGATGGAGCAACTACCCGACCTGCTGAAGGCCATCCGACAATACGGCGGTCACCTTCAAACCAAACTAGGCTTGCGCCTGCTTCTGCTGACCGGCGTTCGAACAGGCGAACTGCGCTACGCCACGCCTGATCAGTTCGATCTGGAAAAGCAGCTATGGGTCATTCCGCCGGAGGTCGTCAAACAGCTCCAACTCAAGATGCGCAAGCGCAATAAACCTGCCGGTGAAATTCCGCCTTACGTCGTTCCGCTTTCCGTCCAGGCAATCGAAATCGTCCGCTACCTACTTGATCAAGTCGTACCCGCACAGAAGTTTCTGTTCTCACATCGCAGCAACCTAAAACTGCGGATCAGCGAGAACACACTGAACAATGCCCTGCACCGAATGGGCTACGCCGACCAGCTCACCGGGCACGGCATGCGCGCGACCATTTCAACTGCACTGCACGAGATCGGTTACCCCAAAAATTGGATTGACGCGCAGCTTTCCCATGCGGATCCAGACCAAGTCAGCGCCACCTATAACCACGCAAGATACATCGAGCAACGCCGCACGATGATGCAGGATTGGGCGAATCGGTTGGAGTTGTGGGCGCAGGGCAAGCATGAGGCTGCGTGTTCGCCGCTGACCATTCGGTTGGAAGGGACGGCCCCGTTGCTGGCGGCGGAGGGGGGAGCTAGCACTTCGTTGGTCTATGACGTCGCTAGTGCGCCGAAAAGGGTTACGGCGTCCTTAGGTGCTGAAGGTGATGCTTCACGTCCGGGAGCGCGCGAGGAGGGCGCAGTGGTGGCAGATGAACCGGTTGTTTCGGATATACAGCGTGAGCGTCTTGCAATGCTGGCGGCGTACGAGGCGCCGACTAATTTGACGGTGCCAGATTTTGCGCGGTTAGCGGGAATGTCGCGGGAGCAAGTGAGTCGGGAAATCAAGGCGGGACGGTTGTTAGCGATCAGTCTGGGTAATCGTGGGTTGCGGATTCCAGATTGGCAGCTGGATTCTGTGCGGCTTGCACAAACGCAGAAAGTCTTGGCGACAGGCTGCGCAATAGGGCCTTGGGACGTCTTTTGGATGCTCTCAAATCAGCTAGAGACTCCATGATTTGCCATCGATCTGAGCATGAGGTTGGTGTGTCGCACCTTGGGTCTTATCGGCACCCAACTTCAGGCTGCAATCTTGCTGATCTGGATAGCTGAAATGGCATACTGCCTCTCCAACTAGGATGGGAGAGCGTCATGATTTTTCAGCACGTGGATTTGAATAACCAGCGATTGATTGACAGTACCAGACACGACTGCGAAAGCATTAAAATGTATTGCGGTTATTTGCTCGCGGAATTGACAAAGTTTTTTGCCTTGAATCATGCCCAGGCCAATTTTGGTGTTTCCTTTGCGGCAACAGATAACCTGGTTTCTGCGGTGTCCACTCCTTATGGTGAGGCAAGGGGACGATTGACTATTCAAATTGTGGAGGGGGTAATTTCAGGTCGGTACGTTTTTGAAAAGAGCGTCGTATCGGATGATGGGAAAGATATTTGGCGGCCTATATGGGCAATCAGAATAGGTCGGTATGGGAACGTGCTACTTGGTGACGAAGGCGACATTGAGATCGATGTTACAAACGTTGGGCCGCACAGCAATGCAATCAGTGCACCTGCTAAATCGCTACTTTACAGCATTGCAAGCACTCCCATTTTCAAGCGGTAAGCAGTCAGCGTATGGCTCCGCCAAATTATGGACTAGATGATCAACGAGTTTGGAAGCCCGCCACTTCGGAAATTTACTGGGCTTCCCTAACATGTTGAGCGTTCGAACTCACGCTGGAGCCCGGCCTGCTGAGCATGATCGTTTTGATGCAGCGCATACACACCGATTCGTGTCGAAGTTATCGCTGCAATGGTCCGATGAGTATTGACCAAAACAGTTCTGCGCCGCCTTCCTGTGTCAGTTTTTGTGAGCGTGAGACATGCATCGCCATACCCAGTGACTTAAGGAATAGTGACTGATCATCATGATCCACCGAAAGCATCTCGTTAAAGCCACCACGAGCAGATGCACTGCTGGAGAATTCGATACTTCGTCCGCCCATGCCGCCAAGTGTTACGGAACATTCGCTGGCTTTGTTGCCCTGGCGGTATATCGCGCCGGTGAAGGTATTGCCGTCGATGCGGCGAAATTGACAGCTGATCCCGTCATTGCGAGCTTCCAGCTCCTGCAGCGAACCTTCGAAAAAACGTGAGATGAAGTCAAACGATTCCTGCAAGTATCTATCGGCATCCAATTCACTGAACGTCTTTTTAAGGGCGAGGTTACTGGAGCGAGGGGGGGCAGCTACTGACGCTGAGAAAGAGGGCTCAGTTGGAACGGCAAGCGGAGCAGGCGAGGTCACTGCCGGTGAAATGCGTGTTACCACAGCTCGGATCTTCCTCGCGACATCGGTGTAGGCCTCGTCGTAATTCGGCCACGTCGTGATGGCTTTGCCATCCTTGGGCGCAGCGAGCAGATTGCCCAGCGGGGTTGAATGCCAATCGCAGGGCCGGACGATCACCGGGATGATCTGCGCTTCTCCTGCGGCATTTCGCTCCAAGGCTCGTGTCATTTCGATGGAATAGCAGTACCGAGAATCGAGAAAGCTTGAGCTTACGAGCAACAGGATGACGTCGGCCGCATTGATCTGTTGGTCGATTTCATTCCCAAGATGCTGGCCAGCCAGAATTCGCCTGTCGTGCCATGATTCGATGAGCCCTTCATGGCGTAACGACGCCAGGTGTTTTTCTAACTGATCACGGTATTGCTCGTCATCGTGAGAATACGAAAAAAATACCTTTGCCATTGCTGCTCCTGACTCGCCCGTTGATGAATATGCGCTTCCGAATTGTCGTGTCGAAATAGATCACGTGGCTTGTTACGACTCAAGGCAAATATTCGCACAAGGTTGCACCGGGCGCTCATACGCTTACTGCATCAAGGTGGTGACTGGAAGACTGAAGAGCGGGAACGTATGCCAGTAGCTGTTTCGATGCCCGGAATTGCGGTTATCTGCACGATATCTTCCACAACTGATCCAACCGCGTCGTATAACTCTGACTCATCATCTCCCGCCGCATCGCCCACACAGGGTCCACCGGCACACTAGCCGAGCGCAACGTCCCTTTCCCCCAACGCCCATTGATCTCATCCAACACCGACATCACCCGTGTCGCTTCAGCAGGCTGCGACAACGCAAACAGATCATCCGTATATTCCCCAGGCTGACAAAGCCCCAGCAACAGCACCTCTGCCTTGCTGTAGTTAAACCCCATCCGAAATACCTGTTCCACCGCATCCACCGCAAACCGCGTTAATAGCCGCACATCATCCGTCGGGTAAGGCATCTCCACGACCACCCCATTTGCGTACTTAGCCTCTTCCGGATTAAACATCCCTGTCCGAATCGACACCCTGATCTTCTTGCACAACGATTTCTGCGCCCTCAGCTTTTCCGAAGCTCGCATCATGTACGTGGCCACCGCCTCTTTGATCGGCGCCAGCTCCGTCAGCCGCTGACCAAACATCCGGCTGCAGCAAATCTCTTGCTTGGGCGGATCCGGTTCGTCCAGTTCCAGGCACGGCGTGCCCGACAGCTCCCGGGCGGTCTTTTCAATCACCACGCTGAATTTCTTACGCAGCATCCGCGGATCTGCCTTGGCCAAATCCATTGCCGATTTGATGCCCATCCCGTCCAGATGTTGCTTCATTTTTCGCCCAACACCCCAGACCTCCGCCACATCAGTATTGCGCAGCACCCAGTCCCGTTTCTCCGGCGTGCAGATATCCACCACGCCACCAGTTTGCCCCTGCAGGCGCTTGGCCGTGTGGTTGGCCAATTTCGCCAATGTCTTGGTGTGGGCAATGCCAACACCCACAGGAATACCGGTGCAGCGCAGTACCTGGTTGCGTATGCATCGGCCCAGGGCGTCGAGTTCTGTCATGCCGCTCAGGTCAGCGAAGGCTTCGTCGATGCTGTACACCTCAACCGACGGCACCATTGCTTCAATCAAGCTCATGACCCGTTCACTCATGTCGCCGTACAGGGCGTAGTTGGAGGAGAAGGGCACGATGCCGTGTAGTTTGAGTTTGTGTTTGATCTGAAAGTACGGCTCGCCCATTTTGATAAAGGGTTTGGCGTCGTAGCTGCGGGCGATGACGCAGCCGTCGTTGTTGCTCAGGACTACAATCGGGGTTCTGGCCAGGTCTGGGCGGAACACGCGTTCGCAGCTGGCGTAGAAGCTGTTGCAGTCGATCAGGGCGAATACAGGCGTCGGTTTAGACATGGCTGCGCACGGTGCTGGTGATCACGCCCCAGATCGACAGCTCGTCGCCCTCAAGGATGTAGCGCGCAGGGTATTTGGGGTTTTCCGACAGCAGAATGATCTCTTTGCCACGTTTGCACAGGCGTTTGCAGATGGGTTCATTGTTGAGCACTGCGACGACGACATGACCGTGAGCGGGCTCGATGGAACGGTCGACAATGCCGATATCGCCTTCGTAGATGCCGGCGCCCTGCATGCTCTCGCCGGTGATGGTGATCAGGTAGACGTGGGGCGCGCGGATGTTTAGCACTTCGTCCATCGAGATGTGCTGCTCGATATGGTCGGCCGCCGGGGAAGGGAAACCTGCCGGTACTTGGAAGGAGTAAAAGGGCAGGGTAGCGCCGCCCTCTACTTGAGTGCAGCCGAGTTGATCATCCCGCCTGCATTGCTGAGTGAGTTGGACGCACTAGGTATGTAAGTGCATTGCGGCCCGTTCCCCCGGCGATGCAAGGCAATAGTGTGTTAGCTGCCATCCACCAAGCGCGGGGGAAACAGGGCACTCATTCAAGTCTCCCCCTTACCGGTTGCACGAATGAAAAGGTTGCGCGTTGCAGCGGATGAGCAAGATTATGGATCTCTTGCCTCATATCATCGGACTGGCCCGGGCCATCGATTTCAAACCGGATTTGCCAGCTTGTGTTCCAGGTAGTGAATGTTCACACCACCTTCGCAGAAGCCTTCATCACGAACCAGGTCCCGGTGCAGCGGGATGTTGGTCTTGATGCCGTCTACCACGATTTCGTCCAGGGCATTGCGCATGCGGGCCATCGCCTCGTCGCGGGTGGCGCCCCAGGTGATCAGCTTGCCGATCAGCGAGTCGTAGTTGGACGGAACCTTGTAGCCGCTGTACAGGTGCGAATCCACACGGACGCCGTTGCCGCCGGGCGCGTGGAAATGCTTGACCAGGCCAGGGCTTGGGATAAAGGTTTTCGGGTCTTCGGCGTTGATCCGGCACTCCAGGGAGTGGCCGTGGAGCTTCACGTCGTCCTGGGTAAAGGACAGCACGTTGCCGGCGGCGATGCTGAGCATCTCCTTGACGATGTCGATACCGGTAACCATCTCCGACACCGGGTGCTCTACCTGCACGCGAGTGTTCATCTCGATGAAGTAGAAACGGCCGTTCTCGTACAGGAACTCAAAGGTACCGGCGCCACGGTAGTTGATGTCGATGCACGCCTTGACGCAGCGAGCCAGCACTTCCTGGCGAGCGGTTTCATCCAGGCCCGGTGCCGGCGCTTCTTCCAACACCTTCTGGTGACGACGTTGCAGCGAGCAATCGCGGTCGCCCAGGTGGATGGCGTGGCCCTGGCCGTCGGACAGTACCTGGACTTCCACGTGACGTGGGTTGGTCAGGTACTTTTCCAGGTAGACCATCGGGTTGCCGAACCAGGCGCCCGCTTCGGAGCGGGTCTGCTTGGCGGCTTCGATCAGGTCTTCTTCCTTGTGCACCACACGCATGCCGCGACCACCACCGCCACCGGCGGCCTTGATGATCACCGGGTAACCGACTTCACGACCAATGCGCAGGGCGGTTGCCTCGTCTTCCGGCAGTGGGCCGTCGGAGCCAGGCACGGTTGGCACGCCGGCGGCGATCATGGCGTCCTTGGCCGACACCTTGTCGCCCATCAGGCGAATGGTTTCGGCTTTCGGGCCGATGAAGGCAAAGCCGGATTTTTCCACCTGTTCGGCGAAGTCGGCGTTTTCCGCGAGGAAGCCGTAGCCCGGGTGGATGCCATCAGCGCCGGTCACTTCAGCAGCGGCGATGATGTTCGAGACTTTCAGGTACGAGTTCGTGGCCAGTGGCGGGCCGATGCAAATGCTTTCGTCCGCCAGTTTCACGTGCATCAGTTCGGTATCGGCCGTCGAGTAAACAGCGACGGTCTTGATGCCCAGTTCTTTACAGGCGCGTACGATACGCAAGGCAATTTCGCCACGGTTGGCGATCACTACTTTTTGCAGTTTTGCGACTTCACTCATTCTGACCTCCGCGTCGCTCAAACAATGTTGAACATGGGCTGGTCGTATTCAACGGGCTGACCGTCTTCGACCATGATTGCCTCAATGACCCCACTGCAGGTTGCCTCCACGGTGTTCATCATTTTCATGGCTTCCACGATGCACAAGACATCGCCCTTTGCCACGGATTGGCCAATCTCAACGAACGCTGCTGAAGTCGCCGATGCCTTTCGGTAGAACACGCCCACCATCGGTGCCGAGATAACCGTCCCGACGGGTTTAGGCTTGACCGGAGCCTGCTGCAGTTCGGCTATCTGTGGAGCGTCCACCGCGGGGATGTGAGCGGCGGGTTTACTGTCTCGACGAAGGCGGACCCGATTGTTGCCTTCTTTGAAATCGATCTCCGCCAGGCCCGAGCCTTCGATCAACTTGACCAGTTCTTTTACTTTTTCAATGTCCATGCAACTGCAACCTTATGTTTGGATTAGGGGCTTAACGTCATGTCGGACTACCTAAGGAGGTTGCCCTTAGACGTTTCACGCAGCGTGAGAATCGCTAACAAGGCACACACCGCAGCACCCGCCATGAAATAGCCCGGTACCAGTAAATTGCCGGTCTTGGTGATAATCGAGGTGACCACGTAGGGGGTGATCCCACCGCCCAGGATGGCGCCCAGGTTGATGCTGATCGCCATGGCCGTGTAGCGCACACGTGTCGGAAATTGCTCGGCGTAAGTCGGGTAGCCCACCGATTGCACGATTGGCATGGGCAAGGTGGCGACAAACATTGCCAGCGCAGCGATCCATAGGCTGCCGCTGTCCATCAGGATCATCATGGGAATCACCAGAATGGCGTAGCCTAGAAAGCCGATGCTCAGTGCCTTCCGGCGACCGATACGGTCTGACAAACCACCCCAGAAGGGCATCATCGCCGCCATGCACAGGCTGATCACTGCAATCACCCAGTAGACTTTGGATTTGTCGAAATGCAGGTAGGTGGTCAGGTAGATGTTCATGAACACCATCCCGATGAAGTAACCCGCATTCTGCGCAGACGCAAATACGATGACCCGCAGCAGTGCCGGCAGGTTTTTGCTGAACACCTCTTTGACCGGTGCTACCGGTGGCTTTTCCTTCTCCAGGAAGGCTTTGAATTCCGGCGTTTCTTCAACGTTATGCCGCATGTAAAACGAAAACATAACCAGCGGGATGGACAGGAAGAACGGGATACGCCAGCCCCATGCCTGCAGTTGCTCGGCACTGAGCAACCCGGTGGTGATACCGCAGACAATCGCGCCGGTGGCGCCACCCACGGCAACGCCCAGCGGTGTGAATGAACCGAAGAACCCGCGTCGGCCGTTGGGAGAAGATTCCGCCACAAACGCTGCGGCGCCTACCACTTCGCCGCCGGCGAAGAAGCCTTGGGACAGTCGCAACAGCACCAGCAGGATAGGCGCGGCCAGGCCGATCTGGGCGGTGGTCGGCAGCACCCCAATAAGAGCGGTGGCGGTGCCCATGCCGATCACGGTGCTGAGCAGTACTCGACGTCGGCCGATGCGGTCAGCAAGGCGGCCGAGCAGCACGCCGCCGATCGGGCGGATGACAAAGGCAATGCCGAATACCGCCAAAGTGGCGAGGAGGGCGGCGGCGGGATTGTCCCCGGGAAAGAACAGTGGGGCGATGATGGTCGCCATATACCCGTAGATACTGAACTCATAGTATTCAACGGCGGTGCCGGTGGCCGAGGCCATAGCTGCGCGCTTGGCAATCACGGCCGACTGCGTTGTACCGCCGGTGGCGTGTGCCTCGACGTCGATGTGCGGGGAGTGCGTATTTTCAGAGAGAACACGAGACATAAATACCTTCCACTCTGGCCAATGGCCAAAAGAGTTAAGTGGCAGAGGGGCCTGCCTTGAAAGTGACGTACTGAAAACCGACAGTGCACAGTTCATCCGGGCATTCAGGCGCCCAGACGCATCCGTCATTGACTATTCAGCTCTCAGACGAGGTTTTAAGCTCGGCAGTTAAAACGAGGGGTTTGATTCACGAGGCATGGTTGTTTCCTTTTTATTATGGGTAAACGTTATGGGTGTCACTCAAATACGCGTACGCGCGGGCTTTTGAATGGTGATGCCTTCCTTGAGCAGGGCTTGCCTGATGGCACTGGCAAACGCTGCAGCGCCGGGCTGGTCGCCGTGCAGGCAAAGTGTGTGTGCCGTCACCGGTACCCAGGTCCCTTGGGTGGTGCGCACTTCGCCTAAATGCAGCATGTTCATGACCTGATCGATGGCCTCATGGAGGTTTTCGATCATTGCGCCAGGCTGGTTGCGTGGCGTCAGTGTGCCGTCCTCCTGGTAGCTGCGATCGGCAAACACTTCCTGTGCCACGGTCAAGCCACAGGCTTGGGCGGCGGTGACCAAGGCGCTTCCCGACAAGCCGAAAAGAATCAGGCTCGGATCAATGTCTTTTACTGCCCGGCAAATCGCATCGGCAGTGGGGCGGTGCACCGCCGCGAAGTTGTAAAGCGCACCATGGGGTTTGACGTGGCGCAGTTCGACCTTGGCCGCTTTGGTAAAGCCCAGCAACGCACCGACTTGGTAAACGATGAGTTCGTACACTTCATCCTCGGACAGCGTCATCATTCGGCGACCGAAACCTTGCAGGTCGTCAAAGCCAGGATGGGCACCGATTGCCACACCCAACTGTGCTGCCAGCGCCACGGTTGAGCGCATGGAACGCGAATCCCCGGCGTGAAAGCCGCAGGCGATATTGGCTGAGGTGAGGTGTGGAAGAATCGCCGCATCGTCGCCTGCGCGATAAATGCTGAAACCTTCGCCAAGGTCGCTGTTGAAGTCTATTTCAGGCATTAAAGGCCTCCATCGCTTTGAGCGTGCGAGCGCGGGTGAGCAGCAATGCTTCGGCGGCGCTCAAATCTATAAGAGAGAATCGCAACTTGTCGCCCGGCAGTAACTGCGCGAGCCGTGGCAGATCGACACTGGCTACTTGGGCGATACGTGGATATCCGCCGGTCGTTTGTCGGTCAGCCATCAAGATCAGCGGCTTGCCGCTGGGAGGCACTTGGACGGTGCCGAACGCGACACTTTCCGATAACAGTTCTTTGGGCGAAGACAACGCCAGCGGTGTGCCATCGAGTCGGTAGCCCATACGGTCCGAGTCACCGCTCAGGGTGTAGTCATGGTTCAAGAAGTGCGCTTGGGACTCGGCGGAGAAGTCCTTCCATTCTCGCCCCGCGATCACTCTGATCGGTTCGCAGACGACCGCTTCATAAAGCCCAAAGTTGGAGCGGGGGCTTAGGCGAGGCGGGTTGGCAAACGATGAGCAGATAGGGATCATATCCCCGGCTTGCAGCGCACGGCCGCGCAGCCCGCCGAACCCGCCCCGGGAGTACGTGCTGGTGCTGTTCATCAACGGGTGCAGCAAAAAGCCGCCAGCTACCGCGAGGTAACTGCGGGCGCCCTGTCGCCGTTTGCCGAAACTCAAGGTACTGCCTGGAGACACCAGGGCTGCCACGCCGGGCTTGAGCGGAATCGCATCCAGCTCGGCGCCGAGGTCCGCGCCGGCGAGCGCAATCACGGCTTTGGCCTGAAAGAGCAGCGTCGGGCCCTGCAGGGTCATTTCCAACGTGCTGAAGGTACGAGGGTTGCCGACCAGCAGGTTGCACAGGGCATGCGCATCCTCATCCATCACGCCGGTCACGGGTACGCCCCAATGCTGGAAACCATGCCGTCCGGTGTCCTGGAAAGTAGATAGCATGCCGGGTTTGATTACCTTGATGGTCACTTCGTGTTCTCCCGAGCCAACAGGTCAAACTCATGGCGGGTAATGGGTACGAATCGAATCCGGTCGCCGCCCTGTAAACGACACGGCGGCTGACTCAAGGGGGAAAACATGGGCAGCGGTGTACGCCCTATGAGGTTCCAACCGCCGGGGAGGTCAGCCGGGTAAATCACGCTTTGTCGGTTGGCGATGCCGATGCTGCCTTGCTTGACCAGCGTGCGCGGTGTGGCGCGACGCGGCAGCGACAGAGCGTTGTCGTGCATGCCTATGTAGGGATGGCCTGGCGCGAAACCGACCATCAATACATCCAGCCAGTCGGCCGAGTGAGCGGCGATGACCTCGTTGGTGGTCAGGCCGCTGGCCTGCGCGATATCTTCAAGATCCGGTGCATATTCCGGGTCGTAGCACACGGGGATGTCGAGGCGAGCGCCGGTCGTTGCGGCAGCACTGCGCGAATCCTTGAGACGCTCGGTCACAAGTGTGCAGATCGATTCGTAAGGCGACACACCGGGGAAAAGGCTGGCAATTGACTCGGGAGAGTAATGAACGCCGACGGTCACCATCGCAGAGACAACATCCGTGACGCCTGGCAGCTTGCCTTGAGCAGCCAGTGTGCGTAATTGACTGCCGACCGAGGCGGCCTGGCGGTTGAGGTCGATGGAAAATACGCTGCCAAATATCAGGATCACGCAGCGATCACCGCAGGGCTCGAACTGCCATTCAGCGGGTGAAAGAGGCGCTCCTGGCGGCTCATCCAAAATGCGACTGAGGTCGGACATAGTGTTCTCTATCCTCATGCGGCAGGCTAAGCATCGGCCAGGCGCGTGCAGCGAGACAGAGAAAGCACAAGCTTTCACAGGTATCCGGCGCAACACAGCAAGGCTTCACGGCTTGGGAGTGCGCCGTCGCTCTAATGGCGACGGTCGCTTGAACAACAGATTACTTGGCGAACAGCTGGCTCATATCCTTGAACGCCTTGAACTCCAGCGCGTTGCCGCACGGGTCGAACAGGAACATGGTGGCTTGCTCGCCGACCTGGCCTTTAAAGCGAATGTAGGGTTCGATCACAAACTTGGTCGCACGCGCTTTCAAGCGCTCGGCCAGGGCTTCCCATTGTGCCCACTCCAGGATGATGCCGAAGTGCGGAACCGGTACGTCGTGGCCGTCTACCGGGTTGCTGTGCACGCTTTCCTGCGAAGCAGTTTTTGGGTGCTCATGGATGACCAGTTGATGGCCGTAGAAATCGAAGTCTACCCATTGGTCGCTCGAGCGACCTTCGGAAAGACCGAACACCTCACCGTAGAAGTGACGTGTGGCGGCCAGATCGTAGACGGGAATTGCCAGATGGAAAGGGGAGAGGCTCACGGTGGTTTCCTATTGATTTGTTTTGATCTGAATCAATTCTTATCCGGAAACACGGTGGGGAAAAGCGCAAATTCTGTGTCCTGAGCACGAATAATTTCGATGAGTAAATCGGTAACACAGGCTTTTGCACCATTGTTGTTCGTGCTGCACCACGATGGTTCGTACAAACGCTGAAACGCTAGCTGTGCCGCGATTGATTTTCTATCGCCCCTATGCATTCGAAAGGCATCACACCGCGTCAAGAACGCAGGTCCGGAAAATGTTGAACAGGGGCGAATGTTTTTGCCGGTATTTCGAGACCAGTACGATCTCCCTGAAAAACGTCAGCTTGCGCAACTCCAGGACCCTGACATCCTCCGCATGTTCAAGCCAAAGACCCGCCTTGGGTACCAGCGAAACGCCGAGCCCGCTGCGTACCATTTTGACAATGGCATCCAGTTCATCCAGCTCCAGTGCCTGCTGCACGTGGATTTTTTGCTGCTTGAGAAACTGGGTGACCAGCCGCCCGCCAAACGAGCCTCGGTCATACCGCACGAAGGGTTGTTCCGCCAGAATCGCCAGTGGGTCGTCACCCACTACCTCTTTGGACGTGATCAATACGAACGCCTCGCGCGCGATGACTTCGGCATGCAGGTCCTTGGGTAGGGAAAACGGCGGTCTGATCATGATGGCCAAGTCCAACTCGCCGGCGTCCACTTGGCTGAGCAGGTTCAAAGACACACCCGGCACAAGGTTGGTTTCGATGAAAGGCGCCTGTGACTTCAAAGCCACCAGCGCCTGCGGCAGGATCCCGGTCTGAACCGTGCCGATCGCGCCGATTCGCAGTGCTCCGTGGAAGTCATTACCGCTGTCTGCGGCACCCATCCGAGCGAAAAGCCGCAGGATTTCCTCGGCCAGGGGAATGGCACGTTGACCGGCTGAATTGAGCGTCGCTGAGCGTCCGGTACGATCAAACAGTTTGACCCCCAAGCTGTCCTCAAGGCTTTTGATCTGGGCGCTGACGGCCGACTGCGTCAGCCCAACCTGCTGGCCAGCCGCTGCGAACGTGCCCCGCTGCGTAACGCAGATAAATGTCTTCAACTCTCTGATCATGTTGCACCTGGATTCGTGATGGGGTGTTGGCGCAGAAGGTGGTCTGGTTCGCTGTGAGTATTGTTGAGTACTTTTTCCAGGTGCTCAACGAACACGCGCACTCTGTGCGGAACATGGTGACGCGTCGGCAGCACCGCCGTGATCGACAGTTGCTCGGGCAGTACATCCTCAAGGTTCACCCTTACGAGGGAGCCTTCTGCAAGCTCGTTGCGGATATCCCAGTAGGTCAGCATGGCCAGGCCCAGACCTTGTTTGCTTGCAGTGCGCACCGCCTCGACACTGTTGGCGGAAAACGCGCCCTGAGCGCGAATGGCCACAGCGTTATCGCCGTGGGTGAACGGCCAGTAGGGCATGCTATGCAACGCGATGCACTGATGTTGATTGAGGTCATCCAGCACCGTCGGTGTGCCCCATTGCGTCAGGTAGTCCGGGCTTGCGCAGACTACACGCGGGTTTGGTGCCAGGGGTGTGGCCACCAACGTTGAGTCGCGCAGTGTGGCGATGCGAATGGCTACATCAATGCCGAGCCCGGCGATGTCGATGATGCTATCCGATAACGTCAGGTCGACCTTGAGGGTCGGGTTGGCAGCCAGCAACGCTGGGAGCAACGGCATGATGACGGTTTGGCCAAAGACGCTGGGGGCGGTAACCCTCAATGTGCCGCTGGCACTGCCCGCACTGGTTTTCAACGTGGTACGCGCAGCTTCATTGGCCTCGAGCATGGTCTTTGCGTAAGGCAGGTACATTTCGCCTTCCGGCGTGAGTGCGACGGAGCGTGTGGTGCGGTGTACCAGGCGCACTCCCAGCTCTTTTTCCAGGGCCGCCAGACGCCGTGAGACGGTCATCGCCGACAACCCAAGCCGCCGCGCGGCCTCGGACAAACTGTTGCTGATGGCGACGTTGGCGAACACCTCTATCTCGGGAATCTGCATGGCTATAACCGTTTGCGTTAAGGCGCCTTATTGCAAGCGTGCGCTTCTAATGGGCGATTGCCGCGCTTATCGTCGTGGCTGGCGACTAATTGAGGGCAAATCATGACAGCACTAAACTCGCGCATTGTAACTCCATTCGATATGGGCGCTCTTAAACTGAAAAACCGCATGGCGCTTGCACCCATGACACGCGTCAGTGCCAGCGAGAGCGGCAATGCCACACCGACAATGGCCCGATACTACGAGCGTTTTGCTCGTGGCGGTTTTGGCTTGGTCATCACGGAGGGGATCTACACCGATCGGCAGTATGCCCAGGGCTACCTGAACCAGCCCGGTATCACCGACAGCGAACAGGCGCTGGCCTGGCGCGCGGTGGTCGAGGCGATTCATCGCCATCACAGCGCTGCAATCGCGCAGATCATGCACGCCGGCGCATTGAGTCAGGCCAACCGCTTTGTCGATCACGCAGCCGGCCCTTCGGCGATTCGCCCGAAAGGCGAACAGATGAAGTTTTATTACGGCGAGGGTGCATACCGAGTGCCCCGGGCCATGAGCGATGAAGCTATCGCAGATGCCATCGAGGGGTTTGCCCAGGCGGCGAAACGGGCTGTTGAAGTCGCGGGCTTCGATGGTGTCGAGATCCATGGCGCCAACGGCTACTTGCTGGATCAGTTCATGACGGACTATTCCAATCAACGCGAAGATCGATGGGGCGGTGATGTTCGCCAGCGCTTGAGCTTGACGCTTGAGGTTATCGGCGCGGTGAAAAAGGTAACCGGGCACTCGCCGGTGGGTGTGCGTATATCCCAGGGCAAGGTCAATGACTTTCAGCACAAATGGGCGGGTGGCGAGCGCGACGCGCAGGTGATCTTCGCCAGCTTGGCTGACGCCGGGGTCGACTACATCCACGTGACGGAGCATCAAGCCTGGCAGCCGGCCTTTATCGGTAACGAGGCAAGCCTGGTAACGCTGGCTCGCCGTTACGCGCCCGGTGTCACGCTGATTGCCAATGGCGGTGTGCAGACGTTGCAGGATGCCGACCACACCATGCAGAGCGGGGCTGATATCGTTGCAGTGGGCAAGGCCGCGTTGGCCAATCCGGATTGGCTGCAGCGCTCGCTCGAATCGCGTGCGCTGCAGGCCTTCGACCCGTCGCTCCTCGCGCCGATTGCGCATATCAAGGACAGCGAGTTGAAATAGCCGTAGCGAGTTACAGCTCGGCGAGCGGATTCGCTACTATGTAGGTCAACCACCGCCACTCGATTCAAGCCTTTGGAGCACCGAATGCCAAGCCAGAAGGACATGGCCGCCGAAAGCGGCGCGCCGATGATTCCTGAACAACGTCGCGAGTTGATCTTGCGCCAGTTGCGCAAACATCACGTGCTGAGTGTTCATCAGATAATGGAGATGTTCGACTGCTCGCACATGACGGTGCGCCGTGATATCGCGCTGCTTGAGCAGGAAGGCCTGGCGTATTCGGTGACGGGCGGTGTGCGCATTGCCAGCCAGCTTCACAGTGAGCCGAGTCACCAGGTCAAGGCCGTGGTCGAGTTGCCGCAGAAACAAGCCATGGCCAAGCTCGCCGCTCGCCTCCTGGGTGCGGACATGACGGTTTATCTGGATGCGGGCACCAGCACGTTGGAGATCGTGCCCTATATCAAGTTGCTCAGTGGCATGACGGTGGTGACCAATGACTTCGGCGTGGTGCAGGCGTTGATGGATGCACCGCACGTGACGGTGATCCATACCGGTGGGCAGTTGGACCATTCCAATCATTCGTGTGTCGGCGGCCTGGCGGTGGCGACACTGCGTCAGGTGGTGACGGACATCGCCTTTATCTCGACCAGCTCCTGGGACCTGCGACGCGGCATTACTACGCCGTCGGCGCTGAAGGTGGAAGTCAAGCAGGTGGCCATGCAGTCGGCGTCCCAAGCGGTGCTGGTGGCCAGCAGCTCCAAGTACGGCACGTTCAGCCTGTACAAAATTGCCGGGCTGGAGCAGTTCGATGTGATCATCAGTGATGATGCGCTGGCGCCAGCGGCGGCGGATGGGATTCGCAAGCAAGGGGTCGAATTGATGTTGCCGTCCGACCCCCAGCCAGCCTAACGCGCCTTTTCCGTCTCTTGCATAAATTGCCCCAGCTCCTTGCGGTAAAACTTCGCCATGCTCGTGGTGCCATGGCCACGGGTGTCGGCACTCGCGGGGATGAGCAGCAGCCGTGCATGCTTGAGCTCTTTCATCGACGCTTCCAGCCGTCCGGTTTCCGGAGGGTTGCGCTCATCGTCCGCCGAGTTGATGACCAGCACCGGCGCCTGGATCTTGTTCAGGCCAAGGGCTGCGTTGTAGTCGGCGGAAGATTGCCATTGGTAGATAAAGTCATTGGCGTCTGCAGTTTGCGCGGCATTCAAGCGCTCATCCACCCATTTGTCAGCCAGCGCTCGGGTCGGTGCCGCCGCCTGATAGGCGAGGGTGCCACCGCTGGTGCCAACGCTGAACATCGCGTTGGCCAGACGTAGGGAGGGTGGTTGTGCACTGTAGTTGCCGTTGTTCCAGGCCGGATCTTGCTTGATCGACTCGACCAGCAAACGCCGCATCATCCAGTTGCGCGAGGACATCTCGGTGGGTTGGGACGCCATGGGCACCAGCGCGTCCATCATCTGCGGCCAGGTCTGGCCCCACATCCAGGTTTGCATGCCGCCCATGGAGTTGCCGATGATCAGCCGCAGGTGCTTGATCCCCAGGCCTTCGGTCACCAACCGATACTGGGCTTGGACCAGGTCGGTGTAGTTGTACTCGGGGAACTTTGCGCGCAGGCCGTCGGAGGGTTTGCTGGACTGGCCCACGCCGATGCCGTCGGTGGCAATGATGTAGTACTTGCTGGCGTCCAGCGGCTGCCCGGGGCCGAACAGTTCGCCGCCAAAATCCTTGCTCAGCACATCGCTGCCGGGCCGGTAAGTGCCGTGCAGGTAGAGAATGGCGGGGTTCTTGGGGTTGCCGAGGGTGATGTAGTGCAGTTTGAGGTTGGCGAGTTTTTCACCGGTGTGAAAGGTGAACTGCGGGGCGATCCAATCGCCCTCGGTCGCGGCCGGTAACGACGCGGCGCCGACCGCGGAACTGAGCAACGCCAGGGACAACAACAGCCCGATCGCGGGGCGTGGACTGAGTCTATGCATGGGTAGGTCCTATTATTTTTGTTTTAGGCGCCCGTGCATACCAAGGCATGCACGGGCTTGATCACTTAGCGCGCTTTCCAGTCCCGCAACCATTGCAGCCCGGCCGAGGTGTCGCTTTTGGGGCGGTATTCGCAACCGACCCAGCCGTCGTAGCCCAACTCGTCAATCAGCTCGAACAGGTAGGGGTAGTTCAATTCACCCAGGTTCGGTTCGTGTCGGTCGGGCACGCCGGCAATCTGAATATGGCCAATGCCGTTGATGTCGCGAAGCAGTTTGACCGCCAAATCACCTTCGACGATCTGGCAGTGATAGCAGTCAAACTGCACCTTCAGATTGCTTGCGCCGACCTCCTTGCAGATCGCGTGTGCCTGGTCCTGTCGGTTGAGGAAAAACCTCGGCATGTCGCGGGTGTTGATCGGCTCCAGCAACACCGTCACGCCAGCCTGACGTGCTTGGGCGGTCGCGTAAGCCAGGTTCTCCAGGTACACCGCGTGATGGCGCTCACGGTGCTGCTCCGAGGGCAGCAGGCCGGCCATCACGTGGATGCGGGTATTGCCCAGCACGGCGGCGTATTCCAGGGCGCGGTCGAAGCCTGCGCGAAATTCGCTTTCGCGGCCCGGCAAGGTGGCGATGCCGCGTTCGCCCGCCGCCCAGTCGCCGGGCGGCGCGTTGAACAGGGCTTGGACCAGGCCGTTGTCGCTCAGGTGCTGTTTGAGTACCTGGGCGCTGTACTCGTAGGGGAACAGATACTCCACGGCCTCAAAACCATCGGCCGCAGCCGCTGCGAAGCGCTGCAGAAAAGCGTGTTCGGGGTAAAGCATGCTTAGGTTGGCTGCAAAGCGAGGCATGTGAGCTCCTGATGGAAAACGATCAGACAAAAGGCCAGATCAACAGGGTGATAAGGAAACCCAGCGTGCCGAGGAGGGTGGTGATCACCGTCCAGGTCCGCAGGCCGTCTGCCACGTTGAGGCCGGCCAGCTTGGTGAAAATCCAGTAGCCAGCGTCGT
Source organism: Pseudomonas sp. S09G 359 (assembly GCF_002843605.1). Lineage (NCBI taxonomy): Bacteria > Pseudomonadati > Pseudomonadota > Gammaproteobacteria > Pseudomonadales > Pseudomonadaceae > Pseudomonas > Pseudomonas sp. S09G 359. The sequence continues at coordinate 2,308,353 of NZ_CP025263.1, forward strand.
TGATGTGCGACATCGCCAGCCCACCACCGCCCATGGCCAGGCACAGCAGGGCCATGTGGTTGGGCGTCAGGTTGAGCGTGGCGATCAACGGGCTGATGATACCTGCGGTAGTTACCAGGGCCACGGTGGTGGAGCCTTGCACGGCGCGCAGCAACATGGTCAGCAAAAAGCCCAGGGCCAGCACCGGCAGCCCGGTGGTACGCAGCAGGTCGGAGACCACCGCGCCGATGCCGGTATCCACCAGCACCTTGCCGAATACGCCACCAGCACCGGCAATCAAAATCACCATGGCCACACCCGGCAGCGCCGAGCCAATCACATCGGAGACCTGGGAACGGCTCCAGCCGCGACGGGAACCGAGCAGCCAGGCACACAGCAAGGTGTCGAGCAGCAGCGCCACCAGGGGCGCACCGAGCACGGTCATGATGCCGCGCAGGGTGGATTCGACCGGCAGCAGTGACGTCGCCAGCGTCCCCAGCAGAATCAACACGATCGGCAACAGGATCAAGCTGACGATCAGGCCGAAACCCGGCGCAGGGGCGGGCGGCAGCTTGGCCACGATACTGCTGGTGGATTCCTCCAGGCCCATGTGCGAGACGGCCTCTGCACCTTGTTGCGCCGCTTGGGTTTTGCCGTCCTGCCAGGCGCGCAGGTCGTCGTTGGTGACATGCGGGCCGTAGACTTCGGCGCGGATATCATCCGACATCGGGTAGAAGCGGCGCGTCATGCGCCCTGCCACCCGATAGCCAACGTAGCAGAGCAACGCCGTCAGCGGCAGCCCGAACATCAGCACCCGGCCCAGGTCCGCACCCAGTTGGCTGGCGGCGGCGACCGCACCTGGGTGCGGTGGCAGAAATGCATGCACTGTAAGCAGCGCTGCGCACATCGGCAACGCGAACATCAGCAACGGCTTGCGAGCACGACGAGCCACGCCGTAGGCCAGCGGCATGAGGATAATCACCCCCACTTCGAAGAACACCGGCACGCCGATAATGAAACCGGCAATCGTCAGGGCAAGGGGTGTGCGTCGATTACCGAAGCGTTCAATCAGGGTCTTGGCCAGTGCCTCGGCCCCGCCCGACAACTCAATGATACGGCCGATCATCGCACCCAAGGCAATGATGATCGCAATGTGGCCGAGGGTCTTGCCCATGCCGCCTTCAATAGTGGCGACCAGATCGGCAGGTTTAACGCCTGCGACCAGGGCCACCAGAATGCTGACCAACATCAGCGCCACAAACGGCTGGAATTTGTATTTGAGCACTAGGAACAGCAGCAAGGCGATGCCCAGGCCTGCGGTCGCCATCAGGATAAGCGGGCTCATGAGCGCGGCCCTTGATGGACAACGCCGGATGGTTTTTTGTCGCTGCAAACATCAACACGAAACTCGATAGTGGTCATGCTGGAAGTCCTGTTGTTTTTATTGTTAAGGGTGTTGCAGGGGAAACCGGTGCCTACCAGTGGGCGCCGAAAACGCTTTCAAGCTCGGCCAGGGCGGCGGCATCCAGCGGCGCCGGGCGCGGGTTGCTCATCAGCCACAAGCGTGCGGTTTCTTCGAGTTCTTCAAGGGCGTAGCTGGCCTTGGAGACTGAGCTTTCCCAAACCACCGGGCCGAGGCGTTCGAGCATCACGCCGCGAACGGTGTTGGCGAGGCGCGCGAGCTGGTCCGCCACATCGGGCGCGCCGGGGCGTTGGTAGTTGATCAGCGGAATGTGCCCGACCTTCATCACCTGGTACGGCGTCAGCGGGGGCAGGATGTCATCCTGGCGCCAAACACCGGCAAGCGTCAGCGCCACCAAATGCGTGGAATGGGTATGCACCACGCCGCCGACGCCAGGGTTGCGATCGTAGACCTGGCGATGCAGGGCCAGGGTTTTTGACGGTTTGTCGCCAGAAACCCATTTGCCCGTCAGGTCGACCTTGGCGATCAGCGCGGGATCAAGGCGGCCCAGGCACGCATCTGTTGGCGTGATCAGCCAGCCGTCGTCCAGACGCGCGCTGATGTTGCCGGCGCTGCCGACGGTGTACCCACGCTGATAAAGGCTGTGGCCGACGGTGCAGATCTCTTCGCGCAAGGCGTTTTCGTTGCTCATTGCGCACCTCCTGCGAGTTGCTTAAGGGCCTTGTCGAAAAAGTCCCTGCCGCCGAAGTTGCCCGACTTGAGGGCCAGTGCCAGCGGTTCGGCAGTGTTGCTGAGGGTTGCGGGAACACCGGGGTCAATCTGCGCGCCAATCTGCAACAGGCGCACACCCAGGGCCGTGACTACGGCGCCAGAGGTTTCACCGCCAGCGACCACGAAGCGTCTTACGCCGGCCTGACGTAGGGCCTGGGCAATTTCTCCCAGGGCGTTCTCTACCAATTCGCCGGCGCGTTCGGCGCCCAGTTGCTGTTGCACCGCCTTGAGTTCATCCGGCGGGCTGGTGGCATAGATCAGTACGGTGTGGGGGTTGCTCAGGGCAAACGCCACGGCATCCGCCACCACCGGCTTACCCGCCGCCAGGGCTAGAGGGTCGATGCGCAGCGCCGGTCGCCCGGCCTCGAGCCACGCGGCGACCTGGCCGTTGGTGGCAATCGAGGCACTGCCTGCCAGCACCACCTCGCCACCGAGTACGGTAGGTAAGGAGGCTGGGTCGAAGTCGCGAAGTTTGCCGGCGCGGCGGAAGTTGTCGGGAAGGCCCAGGGCCAGGCCAGAGCCGCCGGTCAGCAGGGGCAAATCACTGCAAGCGCTGCCGAGGGTGTACAGGTCTTGATCGCTGAGGGCATCCGCGATGGCCATGCCGACGCCTTGGGCGCGCAGCTCAGTAATCTGCTCGCGTACTTTTGGCACACCTTGGGCGATGGTGTCGTAGCGCAGCAGGCCGACCTTTTGTGAGGTTTGTGATTGCAGCACACGGACCAGATTGGCATCGGTCATCGCGGTCAGCGGGTGGTGCTGCATGCCTGACTCATTGAGCAGTTGATCCTGCACAAACAAATGCCCGCGGAAAATGGTTCGGCCGTTTTCCGGAAATGCCGGGCAGGCCAGGGTGAAATCACTGTCCAGCGCCTTGAGCAGGGCCTCGCTGACCTGGCCGATATTGCCGGCGGCCGTTGAGTCAAAGGTGGAGCAGTACTTGAAGAAAATTTGTTCGCACCCTTGTGCGCGCAGCCACTCCAGTGCCGCCAGCGAGTCGGCCACCGCCTGTGCCGCCGGGACAGTGCGCGACTTCAGCGCGATCACGATCGCATCGGCATCCAGCGTCGCAGCGACTTCAGCGCTGGGAATGCCGATGCTTTGCACAGTACGCATGCCGCCGCGCACCAGCATATTGGCCAGGTCTGTGGCCCCGGTGAAGTCATCGGCGATGCAGCCCAGCAAGGGGCGTGCGCAAGGTAGGTTCATGGGGCAATCCTTATACGGGGTCGGTCTTGGCAGTCGGGAGCTCGATGCCAGGGAAAATCTTGATCACTGCCGAATCGTCCTCACGCCCGAACCCGGCACTGGAAGCCTGCATGAACATCTGGTGAGCAGTGGCCGACAACGGCAGCGGAAACTTGCTGGCCCGCGCGGTATCCAGCACCAGGCCCAGGTCCTTGACGAAAATGTCGACAGCCGACAGCGGCGTGTAATCGGCCTTGAGAATGTGCGGCACGCGGTTTTCGAACATCCACGAATTGCCCGCGCTATGGGTGATCACTTCATACAGCGCATCGGCCTCGACCCCTTCACGCAGCCCGAGTGCCATGGCTTCAGCGGCGGCGGCAATGTGTACGCCGGCCAGCAGTTGGTTGATGATTTTCACTTTGGAGCCCAGGCCATGGGCGTCGCCGAGGCGATAGACCTTGCCGGCCATGCCCGCGAGCACCTCGTCAGCTTTTGCATAAGCCTCGGCTGGACCGGAGGTCATCATGGTCATCTCGCCGGCAGCCGCTTTGGCGGCACCCCCGGAAATTGGTGCATCCAGGTACAACAGGCCTGCGCTGCTCAACCGCTGACCCAGGTCTACCGCGTAGGTAGGGGCCACCGTGGCGCAACCAATCACCAGACTGCCGGGGCGCAAGGCGGCGACGGCGGCATTTTCCCCAAACAGTACCGTCTCGGTTTGTTCGGCATTGACCACCACGGTGATGATCACATCGCACGCGGCCGCCATCTGCGCAGGAGAGTGGCAGGCAACGCCCCCTTCACTGGCAAACTGCTGCGTGACGGTTTCGCGCACATCACAGGCATGCACGTTGAAGCCGCTGCGCAACAGCGAGCGGGCAATACCCAGCCCCATCGCGCCTAAGCCGATAACACCAACATTCTTGTTATTCATGGAGGCTCCGTAAAAAGGCATCAGGTACGTGAACACCACAACGGTGCGGACCGTTATCCAGGTGCAGGTAAGGGGAGGCAGGCGCCAACGTGTTCGCTGGCAGGGCATTCGGGGAGTGGTCGATCATCGTTGCCATCCTGTTTTGTTTTTTTGTCAGGGTGTCATGCGTGTTGGAGAGATAATCCTCCAATGATCGGATTATGTGAAGTTATTTTTTGATTTAACATTATTTAACATCGCGCCGCCTTTGCACCTGTCATTCATAGGCATGCGCAATGTCGCGACACGCCGGCTAGCCATGGCGTGTTAAAAAATGCGCCTGCACTAAAACGTGAGCGGGGGCTTTGGCGGTGTTCACTGGTGGGGGCGGGTGGAGAGGGCGTCGCGAGGTTCAGAGTTGGCTCAGGTCACTCGGTTGCAAACCGCTGTCTTTTTATCCGGTACATATCGCCGTCCGCATGCCTGAGCAGCGCGTCGGCATCTTCCCCGTCGGTCGGGTAAAACGCCACGCCGATACTGCAGGACGGCATGGCTAACCCGCCAAATTCAGGCCCCAGCGGCTCGGCCATGACCGCGAGTATGTGTGCCACTTTCGCGGATACGGCCTCCCGTGACTGAATCTCCGTGAGCATCAGCGTGAACTCATCACCGCCCATCCGGGCGACCAGGTCGCTCTCACGCACGCAGCACTCCAGCCTGCGTGCAATCGCACAGAGCACGCGATCGCCCATCCCGTGGCCATGCACATCATTGATGCCCTTGAAGTCATCGATGTCGACAAACAGCAACGCCAGGCTGCGGTTGTGGCGCTGCGCCGCCTGCAGGGCGGCGTCCAGTCGAGCGTTGAACAGCGAGCGATTGGTTAGGGCCGTCAGCGGGTCATGATGGGCGAGGAAGCGTAATTCTTCCTCGGCCTGGGTGAGCGCCGTCACATCCCGTGCGACGCCGATCCGCGCCTCCACCTCGGCGGACCAGAAGGCCGCCCACAGGATGTGCACTACGCTGCCATCCTTGCGGATATAGCGGTTGCGGAAGTCGACATGGGGTTGGCCATTCATGACCCGCACAATCGAGGAGCGGGTGCGCGCCAGGTCTTCAGGGTGCATGTAATGGGTGATCAAAGTGCCAATCAGCTCGTCGGCCCGGTAGCCGAGCAGGGCCTCACAGGCATCGCTCACAAACACGATCTGGTTATCACGGTCGACGACGAAGACCGTGTCCAGCATCAGGTGGATCAGTTTGGGGTACAGGGCTTGTAGATCAACGGGCATGGGGAGGCGGGCGTCTGGTTCAGATGGGTCGATCATAGCCCGATCATGTCGGGGCGCGGCGAGGAATCCTGCATATTTTTAATGGGCTGCTGAAGCCTTGGCACGGGGCTGTGATGCTGCCGGGAAAACAGAAATCTGGATCCAACGTGACGGTCCCACCTCGTTTTTGCTATAGGCACAATTTCAGGTTGATCTTAAAAACTATCACTTTTCACAGGTGTCTGCGCTGCGCAGGCTTGCGACGATACTGCGAACGTTTGATCTGAGCTTGGCACCGCCTTTACAGCGACTGTGTGGCAGCTCGTAGGAGAGGTCGTAATGGATAACGCGCGCGCCGTTAACACTGTTTCTGCGATCCAGGTGCTGGACGCGGTGGTGGAGTCACGACCTGTAATCAAAAGCTGGCTGATATCCACCTGATGTACAAAGATCCAAATGTGGGGGGGGCGGTGCGACGATTCGACTTGCCCCTCCCACATTTTTTGACCGAGTTTATGCAGTTACCGCATCTGCAGATTAATCGGGCTGCTGCTCGCGGGGTCCGTATGCTCACGCAGCGAATTCAAAGTCACCCAGCATGTGGCAGTGTCGGGCTTCGTGAAAAACGCGTTCGACAAGGAATACGTCACCAACAACCGTGATGATGAAATCATCGATGTGGGTGCGCCGCGCACGTTTGGCATGGCGGTGCGCTACGACCTGTAAATGACGGGCGGCGGTTGCGCCACACGCCAAACGCGCCTGGCTGAATATCAGCGCTGGGGTGCACTGAACCACTTGGGATGCAGCACCGGGAAGTGCGCCTTGAGCCAATCCACAAACGCCTCGACTTGCGGCGCAAGGTGGGTTCGGCTTGGGTACAACACCGAAACCAGGCGCGGGCGCGGGCGCAAGTCACTCAGCACTTCGACCAGTTCGCCTTTCGCCAGGAATGACTCAACGGTGATACCGGGAGCCTGGATAATGCCAAACCCGGCAACCGCACATTGCACGTAGGCATTGGACTCGTTCACGGTAATACCCACGCTTGGCACGTAGGGCAGGTCTTCACCGTCTATCGAAAAGTGCCAGGCCAGCGGCCGCTTGTTGTGCCCCGAGAGGAAATTGACCCCGCGATGCTCGCCCAGGCTCTGCACGGTGTCTGGCACTCCCCACGCGGTGAGGTAGTCGGCGGAGGCGCACGTGACCATGGTGGCGGTGCCTATTTCACGGGCGACCATGCTCGAATCCGGCAACTGGCCGATGCGCAAGGCACAATCAATACCCTCGGCGACCAGATCGACCGTGCGATCCGTCACACCCAAGACCAGATCGATATCGGGATACGCCAGGGTGAAGGTGCGCAGGCTTTCCATAAAACTGCGCTGGGCAAAGGCGGTTGGGATGTCCACGCGCAGCCTGCCGCGTAAGGTCGAGCCGCTGCGATCGAACATCGCGGTGGTGTCGGCGATGGTCGCCAGAATCGCCTTTACACGCTCGTAAAAGCGCTCGCCCTCGGCCGTCAGTTGCACCTTGCGCGTGGTGCGCTGGAACAGGCGTACACCCAGGGATGCCTCCAGGTCTTGAATGGTGCGTGTGACATGCGGCCGTCCGGTCTGAAGCGCATCGGCCACTTTGGTAAAGCTGCCCAGCTCGGCCAGTTTTGCAAATACCTGCATTGCCTGTAAAAGCTCCATCCGCTGCTCCACAAGGGTGATTGTTGCCTGCAAGGATAACAATCCTGACTGGCTGTGCGCATTTATCCCCGCAAGCGATCCCTCGACACTGTGCGCCTCGCCGCCAGCACTGACGCTGCCGGCCGCCCTGGAGACAGATAATGAAAGCATGGCTTTTGCAGGAATTCGGCTTGGACAACCTTGTGCAGGCCGAAGTCGAAACCCCCGTACCCAAGGCGGGTGAGTTGCTGGTCAAGGTGGGCGCGGTCTCGCTCAACTTTCGTGACAAAGCGATTGTCGACGGGATCTACGAGCCACACCGCGTACCCAAGCCGCTGATCCCAGTGAGTGATATGGCCGGCACGGTGGTAGCCGTTGGCGCGGGTGTTACTCGTTTTGCGCTGGGCGAGCGGGTCAACTCCCATTTGTATTCGCGCTGGCTGGACGGCATGCCCGGCCCGGATGAACCCGATTATTGCTTTGGCTCGCCACTGCCAGGCGGCCTGGCGGAGTACATGATTGTTCATGAGGACAGTGCCGTGCGCGCACCGCACGACATGTCGGATGAAGAGGCATCGACACTGCCGATCGCTGCGTTGACTGCCTGGTATGCCCTGGTGGATTACGGCCAGGTGCAGGCCGGCCAGACGGTGTTGGTGCAAGGCTCAGGCGGCGTTTCGGTGTTTGCCGCACAGATCGCCACGGCACTGGGTGCCAAGGTCATCGTTACGTCCAGCCGCGATACCAATCTCGCAGCCTTGAAGCAACTGGGTGCCGTTGCGGGCGTCAACTACAGCACCCACCCCGAGTGGGCTGCCCAAGTGCTCGAACTCACCGACGGCCAAGGCGTCGATCTGTTGCTCGACGTGGCCGGCGGGGATGGAATCAACCAGTCCATCGCCGCCACCAAGGTGGGTGGGCGGATTGCCCAGATCGGCTTCCTGACCGGTCAGACCTCGGCCCTCAACCTGATGCCGATGATCTTCCGCCAAACCACGATCCGCGGCATCGCCGTGGCCCCGCGCAGTTCGTTCGACCGTATGAATGCGTTTCTCGATGAGCACCGCATTCGCCCGGTCATTGATCATGTGTATGCGTTTGATCAGGCCGTCGAGGCCTATGAACACCTCGCCAGGGGGGCGTTTGGCAAGGTAGTGATCAAGGTCGGCTAGGGGCGGGGTCTACCGGGCAGGCGGGTTTGCTTGGCAAAGCAAACCCGCTTAGCCGTCAGCGCATCTGCAGAATAATGGGGCTGCTGCTCGCCGGGTCCGTATGCTCACGCAACTTGCCCACCGCCTTGGCCTCCACCGCGCCGCCCCTGTTACCCCAGGTACCGCGCACATAGGTCAACACCTCGGCAATCTCCGCGTCGGACAACTGCTCCCGAAACGCCGGCATGCGGTACGCATCCGGCACACCGGCGGCGACGATGCGTTGCGAGCCGTTGAGGGTGATGTTGATCGCCGAAGCACTCTCCTTGGCCAGGGCCGAAGTGGCGCCGGCCAATGGTGGCATCCACTCCGGCTGGCCTTTGCCATCGGCGCCGTGGCAGGACGCACAGCGTGTCGCGTAAGTGTGGGCGCCGGGGATGTCCTGGCGCGTGTCCGCGGTTACGTATTGCCATGGCGAACCGTCACGCTGCGGGTCGCCAGGCAGGGTTTTGAGGTAGCGCGCGATGGCAGCCAGGTCGTCGTCGGCCATGAACTGCGTGGAGTTATTGAAGGCTTCGGTCATCGAACCGTAGACCACCGCATGTTTATTGCGCCCGGTCTTGAGGAACTGCACGATCTCCGGCTCGCTCCAGCGGCCCAGGCCGGTGTTGTGATCCTGGCGCAGGCTCGGTGCGTACCAGCCATCCAGCAGCGCCCCGGCGAGGAACGGTGTGCCGGACTCATCCAGCGCCTTCTCGTTGAACGCCAGCCCGCGCGGCGTGTGGCAACTGCCGCAGTGGCCCGGGCCCTGTACGATGTAGGCGCCACGATTCCACAGCGCGTCCTGTTCGGGTTTGGCCGCGTAGGTGGCGGTCGGTGCGAACACGCCGTTCCACAGGGCGATGGGCCAGCGCAGATTCAGCGGCCAGGGAATGCTGCTGGGGATATTCGCCTGGCTGGCTGGTTGCACGCCCTGCATGAAAAACGCATACATCGCGCGAATGTCATCGTCACTCAGCTTCACGTAAGACGGGTAGGGCATGGCCGGGTACAACCGGCGGCCGCCCGGTGCCACGCCATGGCGCACCGCGCGGTCGAAGTCGGCCAGGCTGTAGGCACCGATGCCGTTGGCTTTGTCGGGGGAGATGTTGGTGGCGTGAATGTTACCCAGCGGCGTGGCCATTTCCAGGCCACCGGCAAACGGGGCCTTGCCCGGCAGGCTGTGGCAGGCGACGCAGTCGCTGAGGCGGGCGACATATTCGCCACGGCTGACCAGCGCCGGGTCGGCAGTGGCGGCCTGCGCCTGTTCAAACGGGGTGGCGGGCTGGCGGGTGACGTACCAGGCCAGCACACCGGCTGCGACCAGGCAGGGCAGCACCAGCCAGCCTGCGGTTCTTGCGAATCGACGGTTGTTCATGGGCGGTCTCGCTCGGTTAGCTGAAGGTGTGTCGGCTTAATGGCAGGCTGCGAACACGTTGGCCGGTCAGTTGCGCCACCGCATTGGCCACCGCTGGCGCCACGGCGGGCAGCGGCGGTTCACCGATACCGCCCATCTTTTCGCCGCTCTCGACGATTTTTACGTGCACCTTGGCCATCCGCGAGGGCGGCAGGATCGGGTACAGGTCGTAATTTCGCGCCCGTGGTTTGCCGTCCACGTACACCGCTTCTTCCAGCAAGGTTTGCGATAACCCCAAGGCCACCGCGCCATTCACCTGGGCTTCCACAATCGCCGGGTTGACGATGCTGCCGGGGTCGATGGCTTCCCAAATGTGGTGCACCTTGACCTGGCCTTTTTCAATCGACACCTCGGCGATCACCGCCGCGTGGGAGCCGAACGGCGAGGCCATGGCCACGCCGCGTGCGCGTCGGCTGCCGTCTTCGGCCGTGTAGGGGCCACGCTTCCAGCCCCCGGACAACTCGCCCACTGCCTTGAGCAGGGTGGTCAACCGCGGGTTGTCGCGTAGCAGGTGCAGGCGCAGCTCATACGGGTCACGGCCGCCTTTGTCCGCCAGCTCATCAAGAAACGCTTCGTAGAAAAAATCGTTGAGCGAATTGCCCACCGAGCGCCAGTAACCGAGCATGGCCGGGCCTTTGACGTAGATCTGCGCGATGCGTTTGTTGGCGATCGCGTAGCTTTTGCCCGACAACCCTTCGAGGGCGGTGGGGTCGAGTTTTTCACCCTGCTTGCCGGCGATGGCTTCGCTCGGGCCTTCGGTGGCGCTCACCGCTTCGATGGCCACCGGCAAGCCGTCAGCGTCCAGCGCGGCGCGGAACTTGACCACCGCCACCGGGCGCAGCACGTCGCGCAGGAACTCTTCTTCGCGGCTCCAGATCAGCTTGACCGGGCGGCCCACCGCCTTGGCCAACGCAATGGCCTGCGGGTAGGGGCTGGCCGAGTCGTAGAGGAAATGCCGGCCGAAAAAACCGCCCAGCAGCGGCGAGTGCAGGTTGATCTGCGCAGGCGCCAGGCCGGTGCGCTTGGCGATATCGGCGCGGAACATATCGGGCGCCTGGTTGGGCAGCCAAATGTCCAGCGTACCGTCGGCGTTGAAGCGCGCCAGGGCCGATGGCGGCTCCAGCTGCGCGTGGTTGACGTACTGGTTGTGGTAAGTGGCTTCGACCGTGGTCTTGGCGTTTTTCAGCGCGGCGGCCACGTCGCCTTGGTTTTCGTCGTCACGGGCCGGGCCTTGCTGGGCGCCGAGAAATTCGAAGTACTTGTCGCTGGAGAAATCGGCGGGCATGGCGCGAACTTTGGAGTCGGCCCCCGGTTCCTGCCAGTCGACCTGAATCGCCTCCACCGCGCGCTTGGCATGCCACCAGCGTTCGGCCACCACCGCCACGGCACCGGGCAGTTGGTGCACCGAGTGCACGCCTTTCATAGCCTCGACTTGCGCCTGGTTACGCAGGCTACCCACGGTCATGCCCAGGCGCGGCGCGTGCTGTACGGCGGCGTGCAGCATATCGTCGACTTTCAGGTCGATGCTGTACAGCGCTTTGCCGGTGGATTTGTCGTAGGCGTCCACGCGTTTCACCGGCTTGCCGATCCAGCGGAATTGGCTCGGGTCACGCAGCGTGATAGTGGAAGGGTCAGGCACCGGCATGTCCAGGGCGCGGGCGGCCAACTCGCCGTAACCCACGGAGCGACCCGAGGCTGCGTGCACCACGCGGCCGGGTTGGGTGGTCAGTTGCGCCACCGGCACTCCGAGCTGTTCGGCACCGGCCTGCAACAGCATCGCGCGGGCCAGGGCGCCAAGGCGACGCATGGTCGGGTAGCTCATGCGCACCGACATGCTGCCGCCGGTAATGCGCATACCGTTGTCCATCACCACGTAGGCGTCGCCGGGCGGCGCGGCTTCAACGATAAAGGTGGCCGGGTCGGCATCCAGTTCCTCACCGACAATCTGCGCCATGGCGGTGTGCGTGCCTTGGCCGCCTTCCATGAACGGGCTGAGCAGGCGGATGCTGCCGTCCGGGCGAATCTCCAGGAACGCCGGCACCTGAGTACCGCGTTCTGCGGCAGCGCCAGTGGCGGCTTGTACCCGGGACGCGCCCAGCGGCAGGCCGAAACCGATCACCAACGCCCCGACGGCGGTGCTGGCCAGGAAACGCCGACGCGACAGGTTGACCGGATCACCCAAGACCACGCCAGGGATATCGATAGGCTTGTTCATCAGGCGGTCTCCTTCCCGGCGGCCAGGTCATGCATCGCGGCATGGATGGCGTTGTAGGTGCCGCAGCGGCACAGGTTGACCATCGCCGCGTCGATCTGCGCTGCGGTCGGGGCGGGGGTGTGCTTGAGCAGCGCGGTGGCCGCCATCACCTGCCCGGACTGGCAATAACCACATTGCGCGACCTGGTGCTCGACCCAGGCGCTGACCACGCGTTTGCCGACGTCATCGGCTTCGATGGCCTCGATGGTAGTGATCTCGCGACCGACCACCCCGGCCACCGGCGTGACGCAACTGCGCACCACATTGCCGTCCACCAGCACCGAGCAGGCGCCGCACTGTGCCAGGCCGCAACCGTACTTGGTGCCGGTCAGGCCCAGGTCATCGCGGATGACCCACAGTAAGGGGGTGTCCGCGTCGGCATCGACCTGATAGGCCTTCTGGTTGATACGTAATTCCATGGCTGGTTCACCTGCTGATCAACGGTAGGTGCGGCCGTTTTTTGGTTGCAGTGGCCGCTTATTGTCGAACTCTAGACCACTCGGCAAGGGGTATCTATGCACATGTGGTCAAGTTCGCAGGATCAGGCAAGTATTCGAGAGGATTGCACCAAACAAAGCAGCGCAAAAAATGTGGGAGGGGACATTGTGGCCAATGCACTATTGTGGCGAGCGGGCTTGCCCGCGTTGGGCTGCGTAGCAGCCCCAAAACCTGGCGCTGAGTTCTCTCAGGAAAAATTCAGTGCTTTCACTGGGGCTGCTGCGCAGCCCAACGCGGGCAAGCCCGCTCGCCACAGGTAGTGTGGTTGTCATCACGAGGCGTCCTTGACGATGAGGCAGTCGGCTTTTTTGTAGGTGCTTATTCCCTGGTATGTAGGCAACTTCCCAAATGTAATTCAGACCCCCCGGGCTTGTGTTCGAGGTGTATTCGCTTGCTTATATTTCGACGCCATCTTCATTGCATTCAGGGATGCAGGGCATGGCGCAGGGCTATATCAACGACCGCATGACGGACTACGAGAGTTTGAAATCGCGCTTGATGGGCAGAGACATTTCCCCGCAACGTTCCGATCATTTTGATGTGCTGAACCATCACCTGCGCCGTGGCCTGGTGACGCCTGGGCAATTGGTGATTGTGCCCGATTCCTACAGCGTGACCTGCTCGATGGAGGAAGCCTGGTTGATGCGCCATGCTGAAAAAGTACGCTGGGAACTGGGGCGCGACAACGCCGCCGCCGCCCAGGTGATCAATGACTACGACCTGCTGCAGAGCCTGCTGGGGTACACCTCGCTGGGCGTGGGCAGTGCGACATCCGCATGGGCGCGGCATCTGGATGAAGTGGCGTATACGCTGGTACAGATCGAGCATTTGCATCAACGCTTAAGGACAGGAGGTTTGGAGCGTGAGGCGTTTTTTCGCCAGCGCAAGGTGCTGCTTGACCTGCTGGATACCCAACTGCAAGGCGCCGCGCGGGTTGGCACGGGGTTGCGCGGTAATCAAGCGTTGAAGAAGGTGTTGGGGATTTCCACCAAGAGCTATTTGCACAAGGGTGAAATCGCCGGTTATGCCGAGCGAATGCGCGAAATTGCGCAAACCTCGAAGTGGTTGGCGAAGGGCACGTATATGGGCTTGGCGCTGGATGTGGGCGTGGCGGGGTTGGAGATCAAGGAGGCGTGTGTGGACGGACGAGAGGCGCAGTGTCGGCGGACGAAGTATGTGGAGACGGGGAGGTTGGCGGGGAGCGTTGGCGGAGCTCATTGGGTAGGGATGGCGGGCGCGAAATTGGCTCGTCGCGGCTGTAGTATTCTTTTGGGAATCGCCGCTAAAGGAAGCGGTGAGCTGGCCTGCGCCGTTATTGGCGGCGCTGCGGGAGGGTATGCAGGAGGCAAAGTTGTAGGCGCCGGCGGTGCGTTTCTGGGCGGGCAAATCGTAGAGATCGATGGTGACTTGATCTTTCAACCAGAGGGGGCCTGACCATGGATTTTCAGACCATCTCTGCAATCTTTATAGTGGGAGGAGCAATCGTTGGCTCAGGGGTCACTTTATTCGTCGAGTACACAAAGCTCGAAGAGTTGGAGAGCTACTTCAGCGAAAACAAGGTGGTCTGCGATCACAAACGCTTTTGGGGCAGAAATCAACACATTGACAGGTTTCATCGCATGATCTTGATCAATCAATTGCTGAGCTCGCCTAAAGCCCATATCAAACGCGGGGATGTGACCGAGGCTGAATTGGCTTCCATCCCCCTGTCCCTCAAGCGTTGGGCGCTGTGGCCTTATGCGTGCGCGGTGATATGGTTCGTCGCCGCAATCATCTGGTACCTCTGGTATGACTGGTAGCCGTAGCCATTAGACTCTTGTGGCGAGCGGGCTTGCCCGCGTTGGGTTGCGCAGCAGCCCCAAAACCTGGCGCTGAGTGCTTTCAGAAAAATCCCGGTGCCTTTGCTGGGGCTGCTGCGCAGCCCGCTCGCCACACAAGCCTGCTTGCAACACAAGCCCGCTCGCCACAGTGGGAGGGTTCAGGCCCACCCTTCGCGCACCGCATTGCGAATCCCCTCCAGCAACATGGCGAACGCCGGGTTGTCGTTATTCTCGCGCCAGATCAAATGCAGTTCGCTCTGCGCGCCTTCGCCCAGGTCGATATCGCGGAACACCACGTTCTTGAACACCACGCTGCTGGCGCACCGCGGCACCAGGGCCAGGCCCATGCCGGCGTTGACCAGGGCCAGGATGGTCAGGGACGAGCCCAGCCATTGCACATACTCCGGGGCGACGCGTGCCGAGCGCAGCAGGCCGGTGAGCAGTTCGTTGAACGGCGGGTAGGCTGCGTGGGCGTACATCAGGAAGGGCTGGGCGTCCAGGTCGTGCACGCTGACGGTCTCGGCCGTAGCCAGCCGATGGCTGCTTGGCACCGCCAGTACAAAGGGCTCGCGCACCAGGCATTCGGTGGCGTAGCCCGGTTCCAGCAAGGGCGCACGCACGATGCCCAGGTCGATGCGCCGCGCGCGCAGGGCTTCGTATTGCTGGTAGGTGTTCATCTCCGACAGGTCGATTTTCACCTGCGGCTGCTTGAGCCGTGCCTCGGCAATCACCTTGGGCAAAAACTCATACACCGCGCTGCCGACGAAGCTGATATTGACCGTGCCGATATCGCCCTCGGCAAAACGCCGCGCGGTCACCGCGGCTTGCTGGGCGCGTTCCAGCAGGTTCTGCGCCTCGATGAAAAACGCCCGGCCGGCAGCGGTGAGGGCCACGCTGCGGGTGGTGCGGGCAAACAGCTCCACGCCCAAGTGATGCTCGAGCAGTTGGATCTGCCGGCTCAGCGGTGGCTGGGTCATGTTCAGCCGTTCGGCGGCCCGGCGGAAATTCAGCTCGGTGGCCACCGTGGTAAAGCAGCGCAGTTGAGTCAGCTCGAACATTGATCTAATCCAGGTATCAATCGAATGCCAAGTTAGATTAGACGGGATCAATGCCCGGCGTCCATCATCAGTCAGTCCCTAAAAAAACAATGATTGGGAGTTGCCTCTTGGATACCCGCCAAACTCCGCCAGACCCGACCGTGCTCGCCCGCGCGGCCGCCAAGGTCAAGCGCCATGTACTGCCGTTGTTTGTGGTGATGTTCATCGTCAACTACATCGACCGGGTCAATATCGGCTTTGTGCGCAGCCATATGGAGACCGACCTGGGCATCGGCGCGGCGGCCTATGGCCTGGGTGCCGGGCTGTTTTTCATCGGCTACGCGATCTTCGAAGTGCCCTCCAACCTGCTGCTGCAGCGCTACGGCGCGCGGGCCTGGTTGACGCGCATCATGTTCACCTGGGGCGCGGCGGCGATGGCCATGGCGTTTGTCAGAGGTGAAACCAGCTTCTATATCCTGCGCTTTGTGCTCGGCGCCGCCGAAGCCGGCTTTTTCCCTGGCATCATCTATTACTTCACGCAATGGTTGCCGGCCGCCGAGCGCGGCAAGGCCATGGCGATTTTCCTCAGCGGCTCGGCCATTGCCTCGGTGATTTCCGGGCCGGTGTCGGGGGCGCTCCTGGGTGTCAGCGGCTTGAGCCTGCACGGCTGGCAATGGATGTTCCTTATCGAAGGGTTTGCCTCCATCGCACTTTGCGGGGGTGTGTGGTTCTGGCTGCAGTCCCATCCCCATCAGGCCAAGTGGCTCAGCGCCGAAGAACAACACGCGTTGGTCAGCGCCATCGCGCTGGAGCAGCAGGCACGTGAAGCGACGCAGAGCGTGCGGCCGTCGATATTCAAGTTACTGGCCGACAGGCAGATCGCGCTGTTCTGCTTCATCTACTTCTCCATCGCGCTGACCATCTACGGCGCCACCTTCTGGCTGCCGAGCATGATCAAGAAAATGGGCAACCTGGGCGACTTCGAGGTGGGCCTGTTCAATTCCATCCCGTGGTTGATCTCCATCGTCGCCATGTACGGTTTTGCCGCCCTGGCCAGCAAGTGGAAACACCAGCAGGCATGGGTTGCGCTGATGCTGGTGATCGCGGCGTTCGGCATGTTCATGTCCACCACCGGCGGGCCGGTATTTGCCTTTGTGGCCATCTGTTTTGCCGCGATTGGTTTCAAGGCGGCTTCGGCGCTGTTCTGGCCGATCCCCCAGGGTTACCTGGATGCGCGAATCGCTGCGGCGGTGATCGCGCTGATCAATTCAGTGGGCAACCTGGGCGGCTTTGTCGCGCCCACCACCTTCGGCTTGCTGGAGCAGACCACCGGCTCCATCGAAGGCGGGTTGTATGGCCTTGCCGCCACGTCGCTGGTGGCAGCAGTGGTGGTGTTTTTTGCGCGTACCACGCCCCGGTCCACATCTACCACTCATCCACACGCCTTGCGTTCCGGTCCACAGGGAGCCGCCTCTTGAAAATTGTCCGCGTTACCGTTACCCCGATTGCCTTTCGCGACCCGCCGCTGCTCAACGCCAGCGGTATTCATGAAGCCTTTGCGTTGCGCTCGATCATCGAGGTGGAGAGCGACACCGGCTACATCGGCCTGGGCGAAAGCTACGGCGATGCCCCGGCATTGGCGATCCAGCAACAGGTGCAGCAACAACTGATCGGCCTGGACCCCTTCGACCTCAACGGCCTGCGCGCCATCGTGCAGGCCACCGTGGCCGCGCATAAACCGGCGAGCCTCAGCGGTGCTGAACTCGCGCCGGGCTCCCATGCCAGCAAGGCGGTGAGCAACGCCTACTCGGCGTTCGAGGTGGCGTTTCTCGACCTGCAGGCACACTCGCTGAACGTGCCGTTGGTGGACCTGCTGGGCGGGGCGATTCGCGACCAGATCCCGTTCAGTGCCTACTTATTCTTCAAGTACGCCGAGCATATCGATTCCCCCTACAAGCCGGACAGCTGGGGCGAGGCGCTCAATGAAGAGCAGATCGTCGCCCAGGCCCGGCGCATGATCGAAACCTACGGCTTTAAAAGCATCAAGCTCAAGGCCGGCGCGCTTGAGCCCGAGCATGAAGTGGCGTGCATCAAAGCCTTGAAAAAGGCCTTCCCGGGCGTGCCGCTGCGCATCGACCCGAACGGCAACTGGTCGTTGGAAACCGCTATTCGCATGGCCGAGTTGCTCGGCGACGACCTGCAATATTACGAAGACCCGACCCCCGGCCTGGACGGCATGGCCGCGCTGCACAAACGCACCGGCTTGCCTCTGGCGACCAATATGGTGGTCACCGATTTTGATGAGTTCCGCCGCAGCGTGGCACAGGACAGCGTGCAGATCGTGCTCGCCGACCACCACTACTGGGGCGGCCTGCGCGACACCCAGGTGCTGGCGAAGATGTGCCAGACCTTCGGCCTGGGCGTGTCGATGCACTCCAACTCCCACCTGGGCATCAGCCTGATGGCCATGGCCCACGTAGCGGCCTCGGTGCCCAACCTCGACTACGCCTGCGACACCCATTACCCCTGGCAAGAGCCGGATGAAGAGGTGATCAAGGGCGGCAAGCTGCCGATTGTCGATGGCTGCGTAACGATCACCCGCGCACCGGGGCTGGGCCTGGAGCTGGACCATGACCAGCTGGGCAAGCTGCATGACCAATACCTCAGCTGCGGCATTCGCCAGCGCGATGATGTGAAGCAGATGCAGCGTTACCAACCGCAGTGGAAAACCGTCAAACCGCGTTACTGAAGCTTGGTCGCTTCGTTTGCCCGGTGGTGCATGTGCGTGTGCCATCGGGCTTTTTTGTGTGCGACTAAAATTCATAGGTGCCTGACCGGAAGGCATTTAAATGTGGGAGGGGCGGTGCGACGATTCGACTTGCCCCCGATGAGGGAGTGTCAGTTGATAAATCTGTCGCTGACCCACCGCTATCGGGGGCAAGCCCCCTCCCACATGTGGATCTATGGAGGTCAGTTAGACCTCACTTAAACCTCACTGTGTAAAGTCCTCTTCGAAGTGCTCCTGCTCCCCCCGCGTATCACTTTGGCGGCGCAGCACTTCCATCTGCCGCAGCTCCACCCGGCGAATCTTCCCGGAAATGGTCTTGGGCAATTCGCTGACGAACTCAATCCTGCGTACTCGCTTGTAGGGCGCCAAGTGCTCGCGGGCGAACTCAAGGATATGCCGGGCCAGCTCGGCACTGCCGGGGGCGTCATGGGCCAGGATCAGGAAGGCTTTGGGCACCGCCAACCGTAATGGGTCAGGGCTGGGTACCACGGCCACTTCCATCACCGCAGGGTGTTCGATCAGCGCGCTTTCCAGTTCGAACGGGCTGATGCGATAGTCGGAGGCCTTGAACACGTCATCCGCGCGGCCAACAAAGGTGATGTAACCGTCGCTGTCGATCTGCGCCGTATCGCCGGTACGGTAATAACCGTCGCGCATCACCTCGGCGGTTTTCTCCGGGCTGTCTTCGTAGCACATCATCAAACCCAGGGGGCGAACGTCCAGGGGGAGGGCCACTTCACCCTCGGTGCCCGGCAAACCGTCAGCGTCCAGCAGGGCAACCTGGTAGCCCGGCAGCGGGCGGCCCATGGACCCCGGCTTGAGCAACTGGCCGGGGGTGTTGCCGACCAGCGCGGTGGTTTCCGACTGGCCGAAGCCATCGCGCAATGGCAAGCCCCAGGCCTGTTGGATCTGCTCGATGATTTCCGGGTTCAGCGGCTCGCCGGCACCTACCAGTTCGCGCAGGTTCAGGCGGGTTTTGTAGGCGGCCAGGTCTTCCTGGATCAGCATGCGCCACACGGTGGGCGGCGCGCACAGGCTGGTCACGCGGTATTTTTCCAGCGCGGCGAGCAAGGCCGGCGCACTGAACCGTGCGACGTTATGGATAAAGATGCAGGCCCCGGCGTTCCACGGCGCGAACAGGCAGCTCCAGGCATGTTTGGCCCAGCCTGGGGAGGAGATGTTCAGGTGCAGGTCGCCCGGTTGCAGGCCGATCCAGTACATGGTCGACAGGTGCCCGACCGGGTAGCTCTGGTGGCTGTGCAGCACCATCTTCGGTTTCGAGGTGGTGCCGGAGGTGAAATACAGCAGCATCGGGTCGGTGGCCAAGGTGCGGCCTTCGGCGTCGAATCGCTCGGGGTATTCGAAGGCGGCATGGTGGGCGACCCAGCCCGCCGGGGCCGCGCCAACGCAGATGCGGCTGCAGCCATCGCCCAGGCCCTCGAACTTGCCGACATGCGCCTCGCCGACCACCAGGTGGCGCACCTGCCCGCGCTCGATGCGGTCACGCAAATCATCCGCATTGAGCAGGGCCGTGGCGGGAATCACTACCGCGCCGAGCTTGAAGGCCGCCAGCATGGTTTCCCACAGCGCTACATCATTGCCGAGCATCAACAGCACCCGTTCGCCACGGCGCACCCCCAGCGAACGCAGGTGATTGGCCACCTGGTTGGAGCGCGCGGCCAGTTGCTGGAAGCTGTAGCGTTGTTCGCTGCCGTCCTCTTCGACGATCCACAGCGCATTGGCCGCGTTGCCCTCGGCCATGGCATCGAAGTAGTCCAAGGCCCAGTTGAACTCGCCCAACTGCGGCCAGCGGAAATCCCGGGCGGCGGTGGCGTAGTCGGTGCGGTGAGCGAGCAGAAAATCCCGAGCGGCCAGGAAGGGCTGGGTCATGGTCGGTGTCCTTGATTATTGTTGTAGGGACATTTTTGTCATGGGCCGCCCCCTCGGTTCAACCGGGAGGCTGAACCGAGTATAGGCACGCATAAATCAGAGATGAACGCTCAAAAATACCGCAGGGTTGTGCAAAAAAGTCATGCTCAGTATTTCCAGCTCACCGACGCGGTCAGGTTGCGCGGCGCGCCGTAATTGGTGGAGCCGGCCGCCTGGTACAGCGACAGCAGGTACTTCTGGTCGGTGACGTTGTTGAGGTTCAGCGATGTGCTCCAGTGCGCATCGAAGTCATAGCTGGCCATCAGGTCCACCAGTGCGTAGGCGTCTTGCTGCACACGGCTGTTGCTGTCGACCTCGGTGCCGCTTTGCCATTGCACGCGGCTGCCGACCTTGGCCTGGGGCAGGCCGGGCAGGCGATAGGTCAGGCTGCCCCGCACGCTGTGGGTGGGCACGTACTGGCGGGCGCGGTCGCCATTATTGTCTTCGATGTTGACGTAGGTGTAGCCGCCCGCGATAGACAGGCCCGGCAACGCTTCACCATTGGCTTCCAGCTCGACCCCACGGCTTTTGTAGTCCACGCCGCGGTACACATATTGACCGCCGACGATTTGCCCGGTGGCTTCGGCGACGTTCTGTTGCTCGGTCTTGAACAGCGCCGCGCTGATGCCCAGGCGTTCGTCGAGCAGCTTGCCCTTGATGCCGACTTCCATGCTTTTGCCTTCCAGCGGCTCGATGATGCCGCCGGCGGTGCTGCGCAGGTATTGCGGTTTGAAGATTTCGGTCCAGCTGGTATAGACGCTCCACTGCGGGGTCAGGTCGTAGACCAGGCCGGTATAGGGCGTGACCTTGCCGTGCACGCGGGTGTCGTGGGGCGAGCCGTAGCCCAGGCCGTCGCCGTCGGCGCTGAGCATGCGCGCGCCGGCGATCCAGTGCAGGTCGTCGGTGAGGCTGAAGCGCGCCCCGGCAAACAGGCTTTTCTGACGGTCGGTGAACAGCTGGGTATTGAGGTCGTCGGTGTAGTTCATCGCTGGCTCCAGCACATTGCCGGCCAGCACATCAGCGAGGTCTTCCACCTGGTTGCCGGACGCCGTGCGGTAATGCCCGCGTTCGGTGTGGTGCAGGCGGCCGTAGTTGGCGCCCAGGGTCAACTCATGCTCACGCCCGAGCAGGCTGAACGGCCCGGCCAACTGCGCCTCGCCCGTCACCTGGTGCTCTTTGCTGGTGGTGCGGTTGATATAGGCGGCCACGGTGTCGGCGGTGAGGGGGATGGCGTAGAGCATTTTGGTATCGGAATGCTGGCTGGTGCCGGTCAGGGTGATCTTGCTGCTCCAGCCATTGTCGAAGCTGTGGGTCAGTTCGGCGAAGGCGCGTTGGGTCTGGATGTTCCAGTAGGTCCAGGGTTGGCCCACGCTGGAACTGCGGCTGCTGTAGTGGATGCGGTTGCCGGCGTAGTCGGCGATCGGCAGGCCGCCCCAGGTGCTGCCGTTGGAGTAGCTGTCCTGTTGCGAGAAGCCCACGGTCAGGGTGTCGGCGTCCGACAGGTCGAAGGCGAGCAGGCCGGCGGTAACATTGACTTCGTGGCTGTAGTGGTCGAGGTAGGAATTGCCTTTGTCATGGGCGGTGATCAGACGCCCGCGCACGTTGCCGCTGTCGGTGAGCGGGCCGGACACATCGAACCCCAGGCGCCGGTTATCCCAGGAGCCGACGCTGGCATCGATCTTGGCCTGGAAGGTCTCGGTGGGCCGCTTGCGCACCAGGTTGACGGTGGCGGAGGGATCGCCGGCGCCGCTCATCAGGCCGTTGGCACCGTGCAGCACGTCGACCTGTTCGAACTCGGTCATGTCCTGTTCGCCCACCAGCACGCCGCCGGAGAAGGGCAGGCCCATGCCGTCGTATTCGAAGTTTTCGATTTTGAAACCACGTGAGGTGAACGCGGTACGGTCGGTTTCAAACTGCTCCACCGTCACCGACGGCGCGCTGCGCAAGGCCTCTTTCACGCTGTTGAGCTTGAAGTCGTCCATTTGCTCGCGAGTGATCACGGTGATCGCCTGCGGGGTTTGTTTGTCGGTCAGGCCCAGGCGCGTGGTGCTCGACACCGGCTTGCCCTGGTAGCCGACGCTGGGGCCGCCGTCCTGCGTGGCGTAGTCCTGGATATGGATGGCCGGCAGGGTCATTTCACTGGCTTGTTGCGGCAACGGCACCAGGTAGACGGTGACCGCGTCGGTGCGTGCGAAGCCATAGCCGCTGCCCTTTAACAACTCGGCCAGGGCTTGTTCGGGGGAGTACACGCCGACGACCGCCGAGCTGCGCAGGGCGCCATCCAGGTTGCCGTCGAGCAGCACGTTTTGCCCGGACTGCTGGCTGAACATCAACAACGCCTGGCGCAGTGACTGGGCCGGGATGTTGATGGACACGCTGGTGCTCACGGCCGAGGCCGGCGCCGCTTGAACCTGCACCGTGCCCATGAGCAGGGTGCAGGCGAGCGCGGCGGCGCGCCATGGCTTGGCCGGTGGATGTCCAGGTGTGAGGTGCTTTGCCATTCAGGTGGTTTCCTATGAGGTCGCGCTATCAATCCCTTTAGGACGGATGAGCCTTTGCGATACCTGATGGCGATGTGAATTATTTGCGCTTAGGCCGGTTGGATCAGCGTGATCAGGTCGGTGTAGCGGGTGGTGCGCACGGCCAGCGCCTTGGACAGTACATCAAGCATCTGGTCCGGGCGGTTGAGGTTGAGGATCAGGCTGACGCGCCGCGCCGCGAGTTGTGCGTCGGGGATGAAGATCTTGCCTTCGCGCCAGCGTTGCAGCTGGTTGACCACCGTGAGCAGCGGGGTGTCGAAGAACACCAGGCGGCCGTCGCGCCAGGCCAGCACCTGCTCCAGTTCGGCGCGTTGGATGGCGCCGGTCTGCGTGCTGCTGAAGCGCAGCGACAGGCCTTCGCCGAGGTCGGTCTGCTGGTTCGGGGTGATCACGCGAACGGTGTGGCGGCTGACGCTCAACTGTGCGGATTCAGCGTCGCACGCCAGGCAGAATTCGGCTTCGCTCGCCAGCACCCGGCCGGCCTGGGTCTGCACGCTGAACTCTCTGGCAGCATGGGGTTTGACCTGGAAAAACGCCTCGCCCTGCAACAGTTCCACCGAGCGTTGGGCGGCTGAAAAATCCAGGTTGAGTGCGCTGTTGCCGGCCAGTTCTACGCTGGAGCCGTCGGGCAATTGCAGCGTGCGCCGTTCGCCGATAGCCGTGCGTACATCGGCAAACGGCGAGCTTATGCCTTTGAGCCACAAGGTGGTGGCGCCACTGGCAACCACCGCCACGCTGGCGGCGAGCCCCAGGCCGACAAAGCGCCGGCGCGACAGCGGTGGCGCGGCTTGCACCTGAGGTGGCACCAGCAGGGCGGTGGCCGCCCATAACTGTTCCAGGTGCGCGTAGGCCTGGGCGTTGCGCGGGTCGGCGGCGAGCCAGCGGGCCAGTTCGTCGCGCTCGGCCGGGGTCGGCGCGCCGCCCTGGATCAAGGCGAACCACTCGCTGGCCTGATGGCTGGCGTCATCGGGACGGGCGGTGGTGTGGACGAGGCGCGGCGGTTCAACACTCATGGGGGTCATCAATTCAACGAGGCACGGGCAAGCGGCTGAGTATAAGTGAAGGCGCTCACTCGGGCATGCCCAGCTTCAACAAGTCCAGGGCCCGCACCATGCGGCTGTAGGCGGTTTTCGGCGAGATGCCGAGGCGCTCGCCGATCTGCACGTAGGTCAGGCCTTCGATGCGTACCAGCAAAAATACCTCACGGCAGGCCTCGGGCATGTCCTGGATCAGCGTGTTAAGGGTTGCGAGTTGCTGATGGGCGATGGCGGCTTGCTCCAGCGTCGGGCTCGGCTGCTCGAGGCTGTCGGGCGCCTGTTGGTCCAACGGCTCGCCTTTGCGGTGTTCCTGGCGGCGGGTGTGGTCGATAAACAGGTTGCGCGCGGCGGAGAACAGGTAGGCGCGGAAATTCTCGATGCGCGTGCGGCCCATCTGCTCCGACAGGCGAATGAACGCGTCCTGCGTGAGGTCGGCTGCGGTTTCCTTGCAGCGCAAACGACGGTCCAGGTATGCCTGGATTTCCCCGCGGTGGGCGAGATACAACGCCTTGAGATCTGAGCCGGACATAACGCTACCTGACAGCCATGGGAGCAAGCGCGGCGGAATATAACAAACGAGAATGATTGTTAATAGCGAATTGTCGGGTTTGTGTATGGATTGACGATTAATACATAAAAGTCCAGTATGGAATTATAAGTACAAAAATACCCTGCTGCATTTTTCTTCTCTCTTGCCAAAACCAACAACAACTTGCGAGACACGACCATGAAGAAACGCGCCCTAATTCCCGCCCTGGCCCTCAGCCTGCTCGCGTCCAGCCACTTGCTGGCCGCCGAGAAAACCCTGCGCATCGGCATTGAGGCGGCGTACCCACCGTTTGCGTCCAAGACCGAAGAGGGCAAGATCGTTGGCTTCGACTACGACATCGGCAATGCGCTGTGCGCGCAGATGAAGGTCAAGTGTGTGTGGGTCGAAGGTGAATTCGACGGTCTGATTCCTTCCCTCAAGGTGAAGAAAATCGACATGGCCCTGTCGTCCATGACCATCAACGAAGACCGCAAGAAGTCGGTGGATTTCACCCACAAGTACTACTTCACCTCGTCACGCCTGGTGATGAAGGACGGCGCGGTGGTGGATGACCAGTACGCCAGCCTCAAGGGCAAGACCGTGGGAGTGCAGCGCGCGACCACCACCGATCGCTATGCCACCGAGGTGTTCGAGCCCAAGGGCATCACCGTCAAGCGCTACAGCAATAACGAAGAAATCTACATGGACCTGGCGGCGGGGCGGCTGGATGCGATCTTTGCCGATACCATCCCGTTGAATGACTTCCTGCAGATGCCACGGGGCAAGGGCTACGCCTTTGTCGGCCCGGAGCTGAAGGACCCCAAATATGTGGGCGAGGGCGCTGGGATTGCGGTGCGCAAGGGTAATACCGAGTTGGTCAGTGAGCTGAACACCGCCATCGACGGCATTCGGGCCAGTGGTGAGTACCAGAAGATTTCGCAGCAGTACTTTAAAGCTGATATCTACGGCGATTGAATGTCATACGCGGGCAAAATGTGGGAGGGGGCTTGCCCCCTATGTCGGTGGGTCAATTGCAGATTTACCAACTGACACACCCTCATCGGGGGCAAGCCCCCTCCCACATTTGATCAGGTCTTCAATTCCTTCACGGCGTTGGGGGTTATTGTGGCGAGCGGGCTTGCCCGCGTTGGGCTGCGCAGCGGCCCCAAAATCAGGCGCTGAGTGCTTTCAGGAAAAACGTCAGTGCCTTTACCGGGGCTGCTGCGCAGCCCAACGCGGGCAAGCCCGCTCGCCACATTGGATTTTCACAGGGTTGGCGCATCAGCCCTTGAGTTCTTTCAGGTGCTTGTACACCGTCGCCCGACCCATCCCCAGCACATTGGCCACATAGTTCGAGGTGCTTTTGCCCTTGAACGCGCCTTCGGCGTTGGGGGTTATTGTGGCGAGCGGGCTTGCCCGCGTTGGGCTGCGCAGCGGCCCCAAAATCAGGCGCTGAGTGCTTTCAGAAAAAACGTCAGTGCCTTTACTGGGGCTGCTGCGCAGCCCAACGCGGGCAAGCCCGCTCGCCACATTGGATTTTCACAGGGCTGGTTCGTCAGCCCTTGAGTTCTTTCAGGTGCTTGTACACCGTCGCCCGACCCATCCCCAGCACATTGGCCACATAGTTCGAGGCGCTTTTGCCCTTGAACGCGCCTTCGGCATGCAGTGCCAGCACCAGCTCGCGCTTGTGGTCGCGGGTCAGCAGATTCAGGCTCAACTGACGCTCGCGCATCCAAGCATGCAAGAAGGTGTTGATGCGTTCCTGCCAGTCATCTCGAAACAGTGAGTCCGGTTGCGGGATCAGCTTGCTCGGCGACAGGAATAGGTCCAGCGCCGCCTTGGCGTTTTCGAACAATGAGATATTCAGGTTGATGCACAGCACCGCCAGCGGCCGATCCTTGGCGTCGCGCAGTACGGTGCTCAGGCTGCGGATTTTCTGACCGTCCCAGTTGAGCTTTTCGTACGGGCCGATATTCACTTCGCTGACGTCATCGCTGAGCATGTCCTCCAGCGCCGAGTCATCGCCAATGCTGCGCTTGGACAGGTTATTGGCGATGTAATCGACCTTTTGCGTGCGCAGGTCATGCAGCACCACTTCGGCGTGGGGAAAAAACAAGGTGGCGATTGCGTCGCTGATCGCGCGAAAATTCTGCAAGGCCTTGTCGTGTTCAGCGGTGTTCATCAATGGGGCTCCAGGCGCGTGGGGGAGAGCATACCAGCGTCCAGGCCGAACTGTGTCAACGCTTGCGGCAGCGGCGCGCCGCGCACCAGGGCCGCACTGGCCTGGCCCATGGCCGGCGAGGTCTGGATGCCATAGCCGCCTTGCGCCGCAACCCAGAACAGCCCAGGCACCTGGGGGTCGAAACCGCTGAGCAAATCCCCATCGTGTACAAAACTGCGCAGGCCGGCCCAGGTGCGGGTCGGGCGGCGGATGGTCAGGGTGGTGGCTTCTTCGATCTGGTAGATGCCCATGGCGATGTCCAGTTCTTCGGGCTGGATGTCCTGAGGTTCCACCGGGTCGGCATTCGCCGGAGAACCCAGGAACATGCCGGCGTCGGGCTTCATGTAGAAGGCTTCGTCGAGCGCAACCAGCATCGGCCAGGCATGGCTGTCTACGCCTTCGGGGCCGGCGAAGATAAACGCCGAGCGCCGCTTGGGTTGCAGGCCGATAGAAGCGGCGCCGGCCAGGGCGCCGATATGATCGGCCCAGGCGCCGGCGGCGTTGATGATGATCGGTGCGGTGTAGGTGGTGTCCTGCGTTTGCACATGCCACAGGCCGGCGCCGTCGCGGCTCAAACCCAATACGTGGTTGTCGGTGCGCACTTCGCCTCCATTGCGCCGGATGCCGCGCAGGTAACCCTGGTGCAGGGCGTCGGTGTCGATATCGCTGGCGGTCGGGTCATAGATCGCACCATGGACTTTTTCACGGCGCAGGATCGGCAATTTCGCACAGGCCTCATCCGCGTTCAGCTGTACGACCTGTGGCACAGTGGCCTTGGCGCTCAGGTATTGGGCGTTCAACTCGGCCGGGTCGCCGCTGAAATCCACCGTCATCTCACCGCGTGGCGTCAGCAACGGGTGCTCGCAGAAGCCCGCTGGTGGGTTGTCGAAAAACGCCCGGCTGGCCAGGGTCAACGCACGCACCTGCGGGGTGCCATAGGCGGCGGTGTAGAGCGCCGCCGAACGCCCGGTGGAGTGATAGGCCGGGTGGTTTTCACGCTCCAGCACCAGCACCTTGGCATGCGGCGACAACCAGAACCCCGTGGAAGCACCGGCAATGCCGCCGCCGATGATGATGAAATCTGCGTGGCTCATAACAGTCTCCAGAGGGCATTGGCCAGGGCGATGTCTTCCAGGCCCAGGCCGATGGAGCGGAAGAATACATGGCGGTCGTAGGACGGGCGCGGTACTTGCTCGCTGAGCAGTTCGGGCAGGTCGCCGATTACGGCGCTCGAGTCCCAACCGTGCTGCTCGGCGGCGATCAGCATTTCGCCGGCCGCACCTGGGGTGGTGCGGCGATAGTCGCAGAACACCTGCATGTCGTGGAGGCTCTGGGGCGGTACTTCATGGGCGCGCGGCGCGTTGGTGCTGATGGAGGTGATCAGCGCCGGTTTGCTCAGGCGTGCCGGGTCGATCACCGGCCCGGCCGAGGAGGTGCACAGCAGGATCACGTCGGCGTCGTGCAACGCGGCATCGCAGGTTGCAGCGATCTTTAAACGCGGGTCGAGGTTTTCGAGTTGGGAATTTGCCCCGGCCAGGCTCGGTGAGAACAGGTTGATGCTCTGCCAGTCCCGCAGGTTTTTCACGTAATGCAGATGGGCCTGGGCCACCTTGCCGCTGCCGATAATCGCCAGGCGTCGCGCGTTCTGAGAGGCCAGCGCATCCACCGCCAATGCCGTGGTCGCGGCGGTGCGCGCGGTAGTCAACTCGGCGGCGTCGCACAGCAATACGGGCTGGCCTGTTTGCATCGACATCAACAAGGTCCAGGCGGTGACCAGCGGCCCTTGCTCACGCACGATGTAGGGCGAAGTCTTCACCCCGTACACGCCATCTTCAGCCAGCACGCCCAGGTAGTTGATGAAGTCGCCGGCGCCCTGCGGGAACTCCACCAACTGCTGCGCCGGCTGCACCGCCTGCCCGGCGGCCAGGTCGCGGAACAGCTTGCGCAGGATCTGCGGTACGTCGACCTGGGCGAGTAATTCGCGGGCTTGGGTTTGGTGGATGACGTGGGGTGTGCTGGGCATGGGAGGCTCCGCGTATAAACTATTTTGTCTATTATGGACTTTTAGTTTCTTTGTTCAAGCGTTAAACCTCACCCCGTAAACCGAAAACCAGTGCAAAGCTTCTCCTTCAAAAAACCCACCAACGCACTCACCGACTTCGGCACATGCGGCGAATACGGCCGAATCAAGTAGATCTCATCGGCAAACGCACCCTTGAGCGTCCAGCCCTTGAGCACCTGCACCAGCTTGCCACTGGCCAGCGCGGCGTGGGCGCTGAAGTCCGGGAGCAGGGCGATACCCAGGTGGTTGAGGGCCGCGTCGCGCAAGGCTTCGCTGTTGTTGGTGGCGAAGCTGCCGGCGATGGGCACGGTGAGGCGCTCGACGTTTTTGCTGCCGCGCTCGAAGGTCCAGGCGGGCTGGTCGGTGCCGCGTGGGTAAAACAGGCAGTTGTGGGCCGACAGGTCGCCAGGTTCGCGGGGTTCGCCGTGGTCTTGCAGGTACTCCCGGGTGGCCACCAGCACTGAGCCGGTGTCGCACAGCTTCCACGCCACATGGGTTTCCGGCACCTGGAAACCGTGGCGTACGGCCAGGTCGTAGCCCTCGGCCGCCAGCGAACTCAAGGCATCCGACACGTCCAGTTGAATGCGCACCTGCGGGTACTGCTGCAAGAACTCCGACAGATGCGGCACCAGTTGCTGACGGGCGAATGCCACGGGTGCCGTAAGACGCACCAGACCACGAATCTCCCCGACCGAGTCGCGCACCGACGAGAAGCTGCGCGCGATCTGCGCATAAGCGCTGCGCACTTCGCGGGTCAACGACAGCCCGGCATCGGTGAGCCGCACACTGCGCGTGGTGCGGGTGACCAGCCGCGTGCCGGTGGCCTTTTCCAGGTCCGATATGCGTTGGCTGACGGCGGATTTACTCACCCCCAAACGTGCGGCGGCAGCGGTGTAGGTGCCTTGTTCTTCCAACACCGATAGCCAGTGGATATGGGTCCAAAGCCCTTCGATCTCAGTCTTTTCCATAAAAGTATTGTTCGCCAATAAGGACAATAAGTTCAGGATTCTGCTCTGGTTTGGAACAAAGTGAAAGCCTAAGGTATGCCCAACGCTACCCACCTGGATCGACTGCCATGACCACTACAATCGAGCACTACATCAACGACCAGCGCGTTTCCCGCGATGATCGCTATCAGGACGTGTACAACCCGGCCACCGGCGAAGTCACCGGCCGCGTCGCCCTGGCCAGCCGCCAGACCGTGTCCGAAGCCGTCGCCGCCGCCCAGGCCGCCTTCGATGGTTGGGCCGACACCCCGCCAATCCGCCGCGCCCGTGTGTTGTTCGAATACCTGCACCTGCTGCGTGAGCGCAAGGACGACCTGGCGCGCATAATCGTCGCCGAGCACGGCAAGGTGTTCACCGACGCCCAGGGCGAAGTCGACCGGGGTATCGACATCCTCGAATTCGCCTGTGGTATCCCCAACCTGCTCAAGGGCGAGCACTCGGACCAAGTGTCCCGTGGCATGGACAACTGGACCCTGCGCCAGCCGCTGGGTGTGGTTGCCGGCGTGACGCCGTTCAACTTCCCGGTGATGGTACCGATGTGGATGTATCCGATCGCTATCGCGGCGGGCAACACCTTCATCCTCAAGCCAAGCCCGACTGACCCGAGCGCGTCGCTGTTCATGGCCGAGTTGTTGCGTGAAGCCGGCCTGCCTAAAGGCGTGTTCAACGTGGTGCAGGGCGACAAGGAAGCGGTGGATGCGCTGCTTGATCACCCGGACGTCAAGGCCCTGAGCTTCGTTGGCTCGACGCCGATTGCCCAATACATCTACGAAACCGGCGCCCGTCACGGCAAGCGCGTACAAGGTTTGGGCGGCGCGAAAAACCACATGGTGGTGATGCCGGATGCGGACATCGAAAAAACCGTCGACGCGCTGATGGGCGCCGCCTACGGCAGTGCCGGCGAGCGCTGCATGGCGATTTCGGTGGCGGTGCTGGTGGGCGATGTGGGTGACAAAGTCATCGCCGCCCTGACCGAGCGCGCAAAGCTTCTGCGCATCACCGACGGCCGCGACCTCAAGGCCGAGATGGGCCCGATTGTGTCCCGCGCCGCACTGGAACGCATCAGCGGCTATATCGAACAGGGCGTACAAGCCGGTGCGCAACTGCTGCTCGACGGTCGCGACTACGTGCCCACCGAAGCGGGCCTGGAAAACGGCTTCTGGCTCGGCGCGACACTGTTTGACCACGTGACCCAAGAGATGAGCATCTACCGCGAAGAAATCTTCGGCCCGGTGCTGGCCTGCGTGCGCGTGAATGACTTCGGCGAGGCCATCAAGCTGGTCAACGACCACGAGTTCGGCAACGGCGTCAGCTGCTTCACCCGCGACGGCAACATCGCCCGCGAATTTGCACGGCGTATCCAGGTGGGCATGGTCGGCATCAACGTACCGATCCCGGTGCCGATGGCCTGGCACGGCTTTGGCGGCTGGAAGAAGAGCCTGTTTGGCGACATGCATGCCTACGGCACCGAAGGCGTGCGCTTCTATACCAAGCAGAAGTCGATCATGCAGCGCTGGTCGGAGAGCATCGAGCAGGGCGCGGAGTTTGCGATGCCGGTGTCCAAATAGCCCCATTTAAAGCACAAAGCAGGGTTTCAACAACACAGTAGGTCCAATGTGGGAGCGGGCTTGCTCGCGAAGGCGTTCGGTCAGCCAGAAAATCTGGTACTGATACACCGCCTTCGCGAGCAAGCCCGCTCCCACATTTCTTATTGCATTCAGGCAGTGGCTTTTGCAGGTTTTAAGCATTCGATGGAGCGATCCACGGTGGTCCTGGCAATTTCCAGCAAATGCCACACTGCCAAAATCTTCGCCCGTTCGGGGCTTGCCAATTGCTCACCGCAATCGAGGGCAGTAGCGCAAGCACTGTCGAGCAAACTGGCGGTGTAGAGCAGGGCGTCTTCAAAGCTCAACTCTTCGACTTGAACACCGTGGGAGGGCAGGTAATGGTCGATGGCGCGGTTGAACGCGGCGCGGTCTTTGGCTGAACTGCGGGGTGGGTCGGGGACGGCTTTGTTCATGGCGTAACTCCGTGATGATTAGGAGTCGACACCCTTCGCGACTAAACAAATGGGTGGCGGCTGTACGCAGGTTAGTCGACCGGCCATCACGCGAATCCGGCGCACCCGAAGGTGCCCTACGCACAGCCACCATAAAAGCTGATGGAAGACCGTGCGCGTGATGGTTAGCAGGCGACTAAACCCGATCACTGATTTGGCAGTGACGGATCGCAGACTAGCCACCGATTCCAACAGGCACAAGGCGCCGGGGATTGTCTAGGAAACGTCCTGCAATTAAAAGCGACATGCCTTGCTGGCCTTTTACAAACCATGACAAAAGGCCAGCGCCTACCGATTGTTTGCGATCAAGTGTTGACGGCGAAACAGATGTCGAATACTGTACATAAACACAGTGTTTAAGCGCTGATCGACCAACACCCGGCAACCTCAGCCATGCCAAACACTGTGTGCAAGTTAACGGATTAACTTGATGCACAGGCTCGTCAACCCGAGCCGTTTTTATTTATAGAGAGGGAACTCATGTCGTATCCAGAAAGCAAACTCACCGGCTTGACCGGTTTCGCCCTTGCGGCAAAAGTCACCGGCGGCTGGTCCGGCCAGGTGGTCAGTATCACCACGCTGGATCAACTCAAGGCCAACATTGGCGACACCACCCCACGGGTGTTGGTGATCAACAGTAATATCTCGGCGTCGAGCCTGACCAAAGTGAACATGGGTGCCAACAAGACCCTGATCGGCTCTTTCCAGAACCGTACCTTGGAGAATATCCACCTGCGTGCCACCGCGCAGTCGCAGAACATCATTCTGCAGAATATTATCTTCAAGCATTCGGCAAGCATTAAGGCCAATGACGATATTCAGGTGTACCTGAACTACGGCAGCAAATACTGGATTGACCATTGCTCTTTTGTCGGCCACACCTGGTCAACCACGGATGGCAGTGAAGACAAGCTGGTGTATATCGGTGAAAAGGCCGACTACGCCACTATCAGCAACTGCTTCTTCGGTAATCACAAGTATGGCTTGATCTTCGGTCACCCGGCGGATGATAACAAAGCGGAGTTCAATGGCTACCCACGCCTGACGCTTTGCCACAACCGCTTCGACAATATGGAAGTGCGCGCGCCAGGCTTGATGCGTTACGGTTATTTTCACGTGTATAACAACTACGTGAATAACTTCCACCTGGGCTTTACCCTGGCGCAGAATGCCAACATTCTTTCTGAAAGTAATTACTTCGGCGAGGGTAGCCAAAATAAAGGCATGTTGGACGATAAAGGCACCGGTACTTTCACCGACACCAACAGTGTGCCCGCGATCACCAACCAGAAGTCGCCGAAGGCGCAATGGACGGCAAGCTCCAACTACAGCTACACCTTGAAAACCGCGGTCCAGGCCAAGGACTTCACCCAGAAAAATGCTGGCGCTCAGGCGGCGGCGCTGGTCTTCGGTGGCTGAGCCCAGCCGTTTCTTTAACGGTTGACCTTCCTCAGGAGCGCCTCGATTGATCGAGGCGTTGCTTACCCTCACGTGGATAAAGATACGCGCGCACGAAAGACGGTAGTTGTTTAGCTAGCTTTCTATTAAATAGACCTTAATAGCGCATGCCATTATTTTTATATCAAGGATATAAGTACAGTGATGGCCTTTGTAATCTAAATAATTCTTCATGTTGAGGTAAGCAAGGTTCCATGTTAAACCTTGTTTCGCACTTATAGAGCCAACAACGGCTCGCTCTTTTCAGTCGCAATCAAGTTGCTGGCTGTGAGTGTTATTTAATCTTCGCTTGTCACTAAAGCGTCAGTAAAAGGACATCATCATGAAACCTGCGAATCACACACCCACTCGTTGGACTCGGGCCGATGCGCTGAAAGTTAATGAAAATGACCCGACGACGACACAGCCGTTAGTGAGTCCTGACTTTCCTGTCATGAGTGACACCGTGTTTATCTGGGACACCATGCCATTGCGTGAACTGGATGGCACGGTGGTATCCGTCGACGGTTGGTCGGTCATCTTCACGTTGACCGCAGATCGTCGCCCGCATGACCCACAATTCATCAATGCCGATGGCCGTTACGACATCAAGCGTGACTGGGAAGACCGTCACGGCCATGCGCGCATTTGCTATTGGTACTCGCGCACCGGCAAAGACTGGATCTTCGGTGGCCGCGTGATGGCCGAAGGGGTTTCGCCGACCACCCGTGAATGGGCGGGTACGCCGATCCTGATCAACAACAGCGGCGATATCGACCTGTATTACACCTGCGTAACGCCGGGCGCCACGATTGCCAAAGTCAAAGGCCGGGTGGTCACCTCGGACACCGGCGTTACGCTGGAAGGGTTCACTGAGGTCAAGTCGCTGTTTGAAGCCGATGGCACGTATTACCAGACCGAAGCGCAGAATTCGACCTGGAACTTCCGCGACCCCAGCCCGTTTATCGACCCTAAGGACGGCAAGTTGTACATGGTGTTTGAAGGCAATGTCGCCGGTGAACGCGGTACTCACGAAGTAGGCCCGGATGAACTCGGCCTGGTGCCACCGGGGCATGAAGAGGTTGGCGGCGCGCGTTATCAGGTGGGTTGCATCGGCATCGCCGTGGCCAAGGATCTGAGCGGCGAAGCATGGGAAATATTGCCGCCGCTGGTGACGGCGGTGGGTGTTAACGACCAAACCGAACGCCCGCATTATGTGTTCCAGGACAACAAGTACTACCTGTTCACCATCAGTCACAAGTTCACTTACGCGGACGGCGTGACGGGGCCGGATGGCGTCTACGGGTTTGTTGGCGAGCATCTGTTTGGTCCCTACACGCCAATGAATGCCTCGGGCCTGGTGCTTGGCAACCCACCGTCGCAGCCATTCCAAACGTATTCGCATTGCGTGATGCCCAATGGCTTGGTGACCTCGTTTATCGACAGCGTACCGACCACCGGTGATGACTACCGTATCGGCGGCACCGAGGCGCCCACGGTGAGGATTGTATTGAAGGGGGACCGTTCGTTTGTGCAGGAGGCCTACGACTACGGTTACATCCCGGCGATGCGTGATGTTGTACTGAGCCAGTAAACCCAGCAAAAAGGCTGCGAAGTGGCTAATGCCGCTCAGTTAAGAGATAGAACTGGCAACCGCTAACCTGTGGCGAGGGAGCAAGCTCCCTCACCACACGTACAGTGTTCACTCTTGATTGGTCGGCATTATTCATTCGAGTGGCTTTTTGCGTTGGCGGGCTTCAGCGCCGCCCGGCCCGCGTACTCACATCCACCCACACCGCCAGCACCAAAATGCTGCCCTTCACGATCATCTGCCAGTAGCTGTCCACATCCAGCATCGACATGCCGTTGTCCAGGCTGGTAATCACCAACGCCCCGAGCAACGCGCCATACACCGTGCCCGAGCCGCCGCGCATGGAGGTGCCGCCGATAAAACACGCGGCGATGGCATCCAGTTCGCCCATGTTGCCGGCCGACGGTGAGCCGGCGGCGAGGCGAGCGGTGTTGACCAGGCCGGCGAGGGCGCACATCACGCCCATGATGCCGAAGATCCACAGTTTCACTGCCTGCACATTGATGCCCGACAGGCGCGTGGCTTCCATATTGCTGCCCACCGCATACACGCGGCGGCCGAACACGGTCTGGCTGGTGACGTAGCTGAATACGCCGAGCAACACCAGCAACAGCAGCACCGGCACGGGGATGCCGTCGTAGCTGTTGAGGGTGGTAACGAACCCGGCCAGCACCGCGCCGATCAGCGCCACGCGCAGCACATCACGCACCAGCGAATGCGCGGCCAGGCCGTGCAGGGCGCGGTTGCGCCGTTGTTTCCAGGTGAGAAACAGGGTCAGGGCAAACAGCAGCACCCCAAGGCCAATTCCCACCGAATGCGGCAAATAGCCTTGGCCCACATACACCAGCGACGGCGACACCGGCGCGATGGTGGTGCCGCCGGTGATCCCCAGCAGAATCCCGCGAAACGCCAGCATGCCGCCCAAACCGACAATAAACGAGGGGATGCGCAGGTAGGCGGTCATGTAGCCGTTGGCCAAGCCGATCATCAACCCGGCCAGCGCCACCAGGCTGAGGTTGGCCAGCAGTGGGATGTGATAGACCACATCCAGAATCGCTGCCAGCCCGCCGAGCAAGCCAAGCATGGAGCCCACCGACAAGTCGATCTCGCCGCTGATGATCACCAGCACCATGCCGCACGCGAGTATCCCGGTGATCGACATCTGCCGCAGCAGGTTGGACAGGTTGCGCGGCGTGAGGAAGCCGCCCTCGGTCTGCCAGCTGAAAAACAGCCAGATCACCGCCACGGCGATCACCAGGGCGAGCATTTTGTAGCGGGTAAAAAGGTGTTTGACCTGATTCATCTACGCGGTCTTCCGATTGTTATTGTTTTGGCTGAGCGCGGCGGCGAGCACCTGTTCCTGGGTGAGCCCTTGATTGATGAAATCACCGCGCAACTGGCCGTCGCCAATCACCAGCACGCGGTTGGATACGCCGAGCACCTCGGCCAGCTCCGACGACACCATGATGATCGCCACACCCTCGGCGGCCAGTGCGCCCATCAGTTTGTAGATCTCGTACTTGGCGCCCACATCCACACCGCGCGTGGGCTCATCGAGGATCAGTACCTTGGGCTTGGCCATCAGCATTTTCGCCAGCACGGCCTTTTGCTGATTGCCACCGGACAGGCTGGTGATCGGCAAAAACGGGCTGGCGGTTTTCAGGTGCATGCGCGCGATCTGCTGGTCGATGCTGCCCAGCTCGGCTTCGGCGTCGATGCGGGTCATGTGCGCATAGTTACCGAGCACCGCCAGGGTGATGTTCTGGCCCACCCCCAGGTCGGGAATGATGCCCTGGCGCTTGCGGTCCTCGGGCACCATGCACAGCCCGGCGCGGATCGATTTGAGCGGCGTGCGCGTGTCGATCACCTGGCCGTCCAGCCACACCTCGCAGCTGTAGCGGCCGGGGTAGGCGCCGAACAATGCCGACACCAACTCCGTACGCCCGGCGCCCACCAGCCCGGCGATACCGAGGATTTCCCCGCGCCTGAGCACAAACGAAATATCGTCCACACGCTTGCGCTTGGGGTTGTCGACGTCATAGCAGGTGACATTGCGCGCCTCGAAAATCACCTCGCCCACCGCATGGGGTTCGGTGGGGTAGAGGTTGCTCATCTCGCGGCCGACCATCTGCGTGATGATCCGGGGTATATCCATGTCGGCCATGGCGGTGGTTGCGATGTGCTTGCCATCGCGGATCACCGCAATGGTGTCGCACACCGCCGCCACTTCATCGAGCTTGTGGGAGATGTACACGCAGGCCACGCCCTTGGCCTTGAGGTCGCGGATGATGTCGAGCAGCACCTCGATTTCCGAACGGGTCAGGGCCGAGGAGGGCTCGTCCAGAATCAACAGGCGCGCCTGTTTATTCAGCGCCTTGGCGATTTCCACCAGTTGCTGGTAACCGCCGCCGTACTGCGACACCGGCAGCGCTACGTTCATGTCCGGCACCTTGAGTTCACGCATCAACGCTTCGGCGCGGTGGATCATCGCCGGGTAGTTCATGCGCCCGCCCGGCAACGTCAGTTCATGGCCCATGAAGATGTTCTCGGCCACCGACAAGTCGGGCACCAGCGTCAGTTCCTGGTGGATGATGACGATGCCCGCGGCCTCGGTTTCGCTGATGGATTGGGCCTTGAGCGGTTGCCCATCCCAGAGAATTTCACCCTCCCAGGTGCCGTACGGGTAGACCGCCGACAGCACCTTCATCAAGGTGGATTTGCCGGCACCGTTTTCACCGCACAGGCCCACGCACTCACCGGGCCGCACCTTGATATCGATGCCGTTGAGGGCGTTGACACCGCCAAAACTTTTGACGATGCCGTTCATTTGCAACAGGTAGTCGGCCATCGCGGTCACTGCCCGGCAATCTGCTCTTTGGTATAGAACCCGTCTTTCTCCAACAGGTCGATATTGGCCTTGGTCAACGGGGTCGGGGTGAGCAGGATGGTGTCGACTTTTTTGCTGCCGTTGTCATATTGCGAGCTGTAGGTGGGTTTCTCATTACGCGCCAACTGCACCGAAAGCTTGGCTGCTTCCGAGGCGATCAGCTTGAGCGGCTTGTACACGGTCATGGTCTGGGTGCCGTCGATCACGCGCTTGATTGCGGCGAGGTCGGCGTCTTGCCCGGAGATAGGCACCTTGCCCGCCAGTTTCTGCGCGGCCAGGGCCTGGATTGCGCCGCCGGCAGTGGCGTCGTTGGAGGCGACGATGGCGTCGATCTTGTTGTTGTTCCGGGTCAGGGCGTTTTCGACGATGCTCAGGGCTTCGGTCGGGTTCCATTCCTTGACCCATTGCTGGCCGACAATCTTGATATCGCCTTTGTCGATGGCCGGTTGCAGCACTTTCATCTGGCCTTCGCGCAGCACCTTGGCGTTGTTGTCGGTGGGCGCGCCGCCGAGCAGGAAGTAGTTGCCCTTGGGCGCTGCTTGCAGCACGCCGCTGGCCTGCATTTCGCCGACTTTTTCGTTATCGAAGGAGATGTAGGCGTCGATATCGGCGTTGAGAATCAGGCGGTCATAGGACACCACCTTGATCCCGGCTTTCTTGGCTTCGGCAACGGCGTTGGTCAGCACGGTGGCGTTGAACGGCACGATTACGATCACGTCGACGCCGCGCGAGATCAGGTTTTCGATCTGCGAAATCTGCTTCTGCTCGTTGGCATCGGCGGACTGCACGAAGACTTTGGCATCGAGTTTCTCCGCCGCTGCGACGAAGTAGTCGCGGTCGCGGGACCAGCGTTCAAGGCGCAGGTCGTCGATGGAGAAACCGATTTTCGGGTGGGCGGAATCGGCCATTACCGGCAGGGCGAGCAGGGCCAGGGCAGAGGCGAGCAGGGTACGTTTGAATGCTTTCATGGTGGTGCGTCCTTTTATTGTTGTTGGAAAGACACAGCGTGGTGCGGGTAGAACTGTAGAGCGTGTTTCGATGTTCGGTGCATAGATTTGTCGTGCAAATGTCACAGGTTTTTGTAGAGAGTCGGCCTGCTCTGACGAGCATGCTCGCTGTGGCGAACGGGCTCTTTATGGCGAGCCGGATTGTTGTGGCGAGCGGGCTTGTGTGGCGAGCGGGCTTGCCCGCGTTGGGCTGCGAAGCAGCCCCAAAACCAGGCGACGCGGTGTGTCAGTTAAAACGCGTTGCCGGTTACAGGGGCCGCTTCGCGCCCCAACGCGGGCAAGCCCGCTCGCCACAAGTAGCTCATTTGCCACAAGGAGCTCATTTGTCAGAAGGAGCTCATTTGTCAGAAGGAGCTCATTTGTCACAAGTAGCTCATCTGCCACAAGGAGCTCATCTGCCACAAAACCCCCACTTGCCACAGGTCAACCACTCAGCCGTAGATGTAGCGGTTGACCACGCCTTCAAGCATCTCCTGCCGGCCACTCACGGCCTGCGGGTTCAGTTCGTTGGCAAATGCATGCTGGGCCAATGACTCCAGGCTGAACTCACCGGCCAGTACTGCCTGGCCGAGCGGTTGCTGCCAACCGGCGTAGCGTTGGTCCTTGAACTGCTGCAAGCGGTCGTTCTGCACCATCGCCGCTGCGCGTTCCAGGGCCAGGGCCAGGGTGTCCATGGCGGCGACGTGGCCGTGGAACAGGTCCACATCGTCCAGGCTCTGGCGGCGTACCTTGGAATCGAAATTGTAGCCGCCGTTCTTGAAGCCGCCGGCCTTGAGGATCTCGTAGGTGGCCAGGGTCATTTCCTCGACGCTGTTGGGGAACTGGTCGGTGTCCCAGCCGTTCTGCGGGTCGCCACGGTTGGCGTCGATGCTGCCGAAAATCCCCAGGGACACGGCGGTGGCGATTTCGTGATGGAAACTGTGCCCGGCCAGGGTCGCGTGGTTGGCCTCGATATTCACCTTGATCTCATGTTCCAGGCCGTATTCATGCAGGAAGCCGAACACCGTGGCACTGTCGTAATCGTATTGGTGTTTGGTCGGTTCCTGAGGCTTGGGCTCGATCAGCAGGTCGCCCTTGAAGCCGATCTTGTGCTTGTGCTCGACCACCATGCGCATAAACCGCCCGAGCTGTTCGCGCTCGCGTTTCAGGTCGGTGTTGAGCAAGGTTTCATAGCCTTCACGGCCGCCCCACAACACATAGTTGGAACCCTTGAGCCGCAGGGTGGCGTTCATCGCGCTGAACACCTGGGCGGCGGCGTAGGCGAACACCTGCGGGTCCGGGTTGCTCGCCGCGCCGGCGGCAAAACGCGGGTTGCTGAAGCAGTTGGCGGTGCCCCACAGCAGCTTGATGCCGGTCTGTTCCTGATGGCGCTCCAGGTGATCGACCATCTGCGCAAAGTGGTTGCGGTACTCCTTGAGCGAGCTGCCTTCCGGGGCTACGTCGGTGTCGTGGAAACTGTAGTAGTCGATGCCCAGCTTGGAGAAGAACTCAAAGGCCGCGTCGGCCTTGCCGATGGCCAGTTGCATTGGGTCGCCGCTCTTCTGCCACGGGCGCTTGAAGGTGCCCACGCCGAACATGTCCGCACCGGGCCAGACGAAGGTGTGCCAGTAGCAAGCCGCCATGCGCAGGTGCTCACGCATGGGTTTGCCGAGGATGAGTTTGTTCGCGTCGTAGTGGCGAAAGGCGAGGGGGGAATCGCTGCTGGGGCCTTCGAAGCGAACCTTCTCGACACCGGGGAAGTACGGCATGGCGTTTTCCTTATTGTTCTTGGCGGTGTCTCGATACTAGCAACGGCACCTGGGCTGCCGATTATGAAAATCACCAAGGTGTAGTGCGATTTTGAGTGGCGAGGACTAACCTGTGGTGACCGGCCTCAGGACAACAACAATGAAAATCCTACCGCCCGTGCACCGCATCGCCCTGCTGTTCAACGGCAGCAAGATCTACGACCGGGGCATCATCACCGGCATCGGCAATTACCTCAGCAGCACTCGCGCGTCCTGGGACCTGTTCCTGGAAGAGGACTTCCTGTGCCGCCTGCGGGGCATCGAACGTTGGCAGGGCGACGGCATCATTGCCGACTTCGATGACCCGCTGATCGGCGAGGCGCTGGCCGGGTGCAAGCTGCCGGTGGTGGCGGTGGGCGGCTCCTACCAGGATGCGCGCGCCTACCCCAAGGGCATCCCCTATGTGGCCACCGACAACGATGCGTTGATGAAACTGGCGTATGAACATTTGATCGAGGCGGGACTGAGCCGTTTTGCCTGTTTCAGCCTGCCCGAAGCCCAGGCCAACCGCTGGGCCCAGGAGCGTGAAAAAGCCTTCAAGCGCCTGATGCACCGCGACGGCATGCCGGTGGAGGTCTATCGCGGCCTGGGCACCAGCGCGCCGTTGTGGGACAGCGCGGTGGAACAACAGATCGCCTGGCTGCAGGCATTACCCAAGCCCATCGGCATCATCGCCGTCACCGACGCCCGCGCCCGGCAATTGCTGCAAGCCTGCCTCACCGCCGGCATCGCCGTGCCGGAGGAAGTTGCGTTGATCGGTATCGACAACGACCCACTGACCCGCACCCTCACGCGGGTGCCGCTGAGCTCGGTGATCCAGGGTACGGAAACCATGGGGCGCACGGCTGCGGCCTTGTTGCACCAGATGCTGCATGGCAAACCCTGCAGCGGCACGCAGATTCTGGTGCCGCCGGAGGCGATCAATGTGCAGGCATCCAGCTTGCACCAACCCTTGGGTAATCCGTATGTGATGCAGGCGCTGCTGTTTATCCGGCAATACGCCTGCCAGGGCATCAAGACCGCACAGGTGGCGGCTTATGTGGGCGTGTCGCGCTCGTCGCTGGAATCACACTTTCGCAAGGTGCGCGGTTGCAGCGTGCACGACGAGATCCTGCGCTTCAAACTCGCCGCCGCCGCCAAGGGCCTGGAAAACCAGGGCCTGGCGATTGCCGATATTGCATCGAGTTGCGGCTTCAAGTCGGCGCAGTACCTGCACACGGTGTTTCGGCGCGAGTTTGGGTGTACGCCGAGGGAGTATCAGCAGGGTGCGACCTAGAATACTGCCTTGGACAAATGTGGGAGGGGGCTTGCCCCCGATAGCGGTGGGTCAGCTGAATAATGGTTAGCTGACACACTGCAATCGGGGGCAAGCCCCCTCCCACATTTAGAACACTGCTTTGACCTGTAGGCCCAGGACCAGCGCGTCGTCGATCTTCTCCCCGGAAAACGCCCCCGGCTCGATGATGTATTGCACATCCGGGCGCAGGTTCAGCCACGGCGTGGCCTGGTAGCCGTAGCTGAGTTCGATCAGTTGCTCGGCGTTGTTCAGGTTGGGGTAATCGGTCCCGGCGTTGAACGCGGCCAGTTCCTGCACATCACGACTACGCGGGTTCGGCACGGCACGGCCGTAGCCCAGGGCGAGGGTGTCGCGTGGTCGGCCTTCGAACGGTTTGTACAGCACCACGCCCGCGCCATACCACTTGCTGAACGGCGAAGCCGCTTCGCTGGCGGCGGAATATTGGCCGAAGGCGTGCAGCACGCGGCCGGCGGATGCGCTGGACGCCCACACTGCCTGGTCGATCAGCAGGTAGTGACCGCCGCGCC
This sequence comes from Pseudomonas sp. S09G 359, assembly GCF_002843605.1. Taxonomy (NCBI): domain Bacteria; kingdom Pseudomonadati; phylum Pseudomonadota; class Gammaproteobacteria; order Pseudomonadales; family Pseudomonadaceae; genus Pseudomonas; species Pseudomonas sp. S09G 359. Next base: position 2,350,498 of record NZ_CP025263.1, read on the forward strand.
CACTCACGTCTTTATCGCTGCCGATGCGTTTCACGTCGGAGCTGTCGTAGTAATAGCCCAGCTTGTATTCACCCGGCAGCGGGCCCGCGTGTTTGTAGATCAACTCGATGGGCACCACGGTACCGGTGGTGTGCTTGGGGCTCAGGTGCCAGGCGCGGCTGGAATCGCCATTGCTGTCCGGGTCTACGTTGAAGGCGGCGACGCGCAATTGCCAGGCCGGCGAAAAGTCGTATTTCACCCGCGCGCCCAGGCGCGCGTTCGGGTAGTTGGTCCAGCCGCTGCCGCCGGACATGTTCAGCGGGTGCCCGCAGAAACCGGCATTCATGAAATTGCACAGAATGCCGCTGTCGAGGCCGCCGAGGTCATTGCCCATGGCCATGTAGCCGAGCTTGAGGTTCAGCGCCGGGGTGAACAGCGTGCGCTCGTAGCTCAGCTCGGTCAGGCGGGTGTAAAGGCCGCCGTAGTTTTCCTGGATCGGCAGGCGGTTGCCCACCAGGTCCTCGGAGGCGCTGTTGCCGCGCCGGTCGTTGATGGTCAGTTGGATGCGGTCACCATTGTTCAGGCCGTACAGCTTGCCGAGGTCGAACTGCACGCCCAGCTTGAGGTTTTGCGAGTAGCGTGCCGAGCGGTGTTGGCCGCCGTGGGCGTTGTAGGCGGTCTCGCCGCTGTAGTCGCCGGTAAAGCGGATGCCTTGTTCGTCCAGCTCGCGGCGCAGGCCGCCCCAGTCGCCGGTCAGGGTGGTGTCGCTGGCTTGCACGGGCAGGGCGGCGCCAAAGGCCAGGCCCAGCAACAGGCGCCCAAGGGAAAAATGAGAAGAGGGGGTCATGCGGGGTTTTCCAAAGCAGAAGGCGCGGTGCCGGGGGGCACCGCGCTTGGAGGGGGTTATGGCAAGGCGTAGGCGATCACGTAGTCGCCACGGTCGGTGGACTGGCGTGCACCGCCGGCGGTGATGACGATGTATTGCTTGCCGGTTTTCGGCGACACATAAGTCATTGGGCCGCCCTGGCTGCCCACGGGCAGGCGGGCTTTCCAGATTTCATCACCGTTGCCGCTGTTGAAAGCGCGCAGGTAGAAGTCCTGGGTGCCGGCGATAAAGATCAGGCCGCCCTGGGTCGACAAGGTGCCGCCGAGCGTCGGCAGGCCGATCTTGATCGGCAGGTGCATGCGAATGCCGAGCGGGCCGGTGTCTTCAACGGTGCCGACCGGTACTTGCCAGGCGACTTTCTGGGTTTTCATGTCGATGGCGGTCAGGGTGCCGAACGGCGGTGCCTGGCACGGAATGCCGGCCACCGACAGGAAGCGGTTTTTGTTCACCGCATACGGCGTGCCCTTGAGCGGTACGGCGCCCATGCCGGTGTTCAGCGCTTCGCCACCCGAGGAGGCCTGGGCATTCTTCTGCCCCGGCACCATCTGGATCCACAGGCCCAGGCGCATGTCGTTGACGAAGATAAAACCGTGCACCGGGTCGGTGGAAATGCTGCCCCAGTTCATGCCACCCAAGGAGCCCGGGAAGCTCAGGGATTTATCCGTGCCCGGCGCGGTGTACAGGCCGTCGTAACGCATGCCTTTGAAGTCGATGCGGCACAGCAACTGGTCGTACGGGGTGGCGCCCCACATGTCCGATTCGGTCAGGGTTTGCGCGCCGATCTGCGGCATGCCCACCGATTTCGGCTGGGTCGGGGAGTAGGGTTCGTTAGGGATATTCGCGGCCTTGACCGGTACTTCCTTGACCTCGGTCAGCGGCTTGCCGGTGGCGCGGTCGAGCACGTAGATCTGCCCGGCCTTGGTGCCGATCACCACTGCCGGCACGGCTTTGTCGCTGCCCGGCGGGGTGAAGTCGATGAGGCTTGGCTGCATCGGCAGGTCGAAGTCCCACAGGTCGTTGTGGACGGTCTGGTACACCCACTTTTCCGCACCGGTGGAGGCGTCCAGCGCCAGTACCGAAGCACCGTATTTGTGGTTGAGCTGGGTGCGTTCCACACCGTAGATGTCGGTGGACGAGCTGCCCATCGGCAGGAACACGGTGTTCATCAGCGGGTCGTAGGACATCGGCGCCCAGCTGTTCGGCGTGCTGCGCACGTAGGTGCGGTCGCCGGTCGGGGCCTGCTTGTCTTCCGGGTTGCCGGGGTCGAAGGCCCAGCGCATTTGGCCGGTGATCACGTCGAAACCACGGATCACGCCGCCGGGCATGTCGGTTTGCACGTTATCCGCCACGCGGCCGCCGACCACTACGGTGGTGCCGGCGATCAGCGGGGCAGAGGACAGTTGATAGTAGCTGTCCGGCACATTGCCCAGGCCGGCTTTCAGGTCCACCTGGCCGTGGGTGCCGAAGTCTTCGCAGAATTTGCCGGTGTCGGCATCCACGGCGATCAGGCGCGCATCAATGGTGTTGGTCAGCAGGCGACGCTGGCACTGGGCGCCGGCGGGAACGCTGGCGGCAATGATCGGCGAGCTGTTCGGCTGGGTTGGCTGGGCGAGTGGCGCGGTGGCGTCGAAATACGCCATGCCACGGCAACGCTGCCAGACCGCCGACTTGGCGTTGACTTGGTTTTTCCACAGCTCTTTGCCGGTGTCGGCGTCCAGGGCGATGAGGTTGTTGTGCGGGGTGCAGATGAAGACTTTGTTGCCGATCTGCAGGGGCGTCAACTGGTCTTCGGCGCCGTTGCCGTCGCTGATGGCCACGTCACCGGTGTGGTAGGTCCACGCCACTTTGAGCTTGTCGATGTTATCGCGGTTGATCTGGTCCAGCGCGGCGAAGCGGCTGCCACCTTCGGTATTACCGTAGTGGGCCCAGTCTTTCTGCGCATCGGCGGCGGCCACGGGCGTGATGCCTGGGCCGGTGCCGGTCGGTGCGACGCTCGGGTGGGCGACAAACATATTGCCCGCCGCGACCGCTACGCCTACCGCCAATACGGCTGCGACACCATAGGCACCGCGTGCAGGCCTGTTGACGAGCAACGGGTAGACCAGCGCCACGACCATACCGATGGCGGCAAACATGAACACCCGCGAAAACAGCGGCCAGAACACCAAGCCCACGTCGGCCACGGCCCAGATCGCGGTACCCACCAGGAACGCGGCGAACAACCACGCGCCGGCCGGCTTGCGCAGGGCGATCAACAGACCGGCAATGGCCATGACCGCACCGCCGATGAGGAAGTACCAGGAACCTCCCAGGCTGACCAGTTTGACGCCGCCGACGGCAAGCGCGAGGCCGAGCAGGGCGATGATAACGCCCAGGCCCAGGAGTAAGAATCTAGAGACGCCAGTGGCGCGCGATGCTCGTTTCATATCGAAAAGACTCGAGTGAGAGAGGGCAAAGACGCGATTTTAGCAAGATAAGTAACTGGTTAGTACATTAGAGTCCTGCAATAGACTATTACAGGTGCTGCGATGATGGGCTGAGGCTAAATGTCGCGTGTGTGGAGTGAGTGTAGGCAAGCTTGGGGAAAATGTGGGAGCCAATAGCGGCATCGTCTATGGCAAACGCGCTGCTGTGGCAAGCAAGCTGTTGTGGCGAGCGGGCTGCTGTGGTGAGCGGGTTGTTGTGGCGAGCGGGCTTGCCCGCGTTGGGCCGCGAAGCGGCCCCCAAATTTACTGGGGCTGCTGCGCAGCCCAACGCGGGCAAGCCCGCTCGCCACAGGGGAGGGTGTTGGATTTTAGTCCGTCGGGCTTCACTCAACGAAACGCCGGTACCACCTGTTCAATAAACAGCGCCAACGACTTCTTCTTCTCGGCGTGGGGCAGGCTGTTGTCGCACCAGAAGCTGAACTCATCCACGCCCAGTTCTTGGTAGTACCTGATGCGCGGGATGATTTCTTCGGCGGTGCCGATCATCGCGGTTTTGTGCAGGCTTTCCAGCTCGAACTCGGGGCGCGCGGCGAATTTCTCTTCCGGGCTCGGTTCCAGGAAACCATTGACCGGCACAGTCTTGTTGCCAAACCAGGCATCAAAGGTGCGATAGAACTTGGAGATCGCCTTGGCGCCGACCTGCCAGCCTTGCGGGTCATCGGCTGCGTGCACGTGGGTGTGGCGCAGCACCATCAGTTGCGGGCGCGGCACGCCTGGGTTGTTGTCGAGGGCGGCCTGGAATTTGTTTTTCAGGTCGAGGACTTCTTCATCGCCTTTCATCAATGGCGTGACCATCACGTTGCAGCCGTTGGCCACCGCAAAGTTGTGCGAGTCCGGGTCGCGGGCGGCGATCCACATCGGCGGGTTGGGCTGCTGTATCGGCTTGGGCACGCTGGTGGAGGTGGGGAATTTCCAGATATCGCCGTCGTGGGCGTAGTCGCCTTTCCACAACGCGCGAACCACCGGCACCATCTCCCGCAGCGCCTGGCCGCCGCTGGAGGCCGGCATGCCACCGGCCATGCGGTCGAACTCGACCTGGTACGCACCCCGGGCCAGGCCGACTTCCATGCGCCCGTTGCTGATCACATCGAGCAACGCGCATTCGCCCGCCACCCGCAGCGGGTGCCAGAACGGCGCGATGATGGTGCCGGCGCCCAGGTGAATAGTGGTGGTCTTGGCCGCGAGGTAAGCCAGCAATGGCATCGGGCTGGGCGAGATGGTGTATTCCATGGCGTGGTGTTCGCCAATCCATACGGTGCTGAAGCCACCGGCCTCGGCCATCAGGGTCAGTTCGGTCAAGTCTTCGAACAGTTGACGGTGGCTGACACTTTCATCCCAGCGTTCCATGTGTACGAACAGCGAAAACTTCATGACGCTTACCTCGAATCTTTTGTGATAGGCCTGTCGACTGCGGGCCCTTAAGTGCTCTCGCCACTATGAAGCGTGCCGGTGATAACGGCTGTTCGGCGGATTGATTGTTGGTATACCATAATACGGAATATCCGCAAAACTTTTCTCTCCAACGGTCGCACCCTCACCTCACAAGGAAGGCGAGCTAGATGAACATAAAACAAAAATTGATCCTGGCCTTTGCGGTGATCGCCAGCCTACCGGTGATTCTGGTGGCTGTGCTGATCATCCTCAACGTGCGCCACGAGGCCCGCGATGGTTTTGTCGACAGCAGCGGCCGCGAGATTCGCCAGGTCGACAATGCCATGCAACTGTTTTTCGAAGGCATCAGCCAGAACGTCGCCTACCTGGCCGCGCACCCGCAGTTGCAGGGCATCCATGCCGACGTGAAGCGCTACCTGGCCAGCGATGCCGCGCAAGTCGCCCCCGGTGAACGCGACCAGCAGCTGTTCGAGTTGTTCGAAGGACTGGCCAAGAGTCACTCGGCCTACACCTACCTGTCCCTTGGTACCGAAGACGGCGGCTACGTGTTCTGGCCCGGCGACCCCAAGCTGGCCAACTATGACCCACGCACGCGGCCCTGGTACAAGACGGCCATGGCCCAGCCGGGCAAGACCCTGCGCACCCAAGCCTATTATTGGGCGGCCGACGATGTGGTGCTGGTGAGCACGGTGCAGAGTTTCAACGACCGCCAGGGCAAGGCGAGCGGGGTGGTCAACATTGACGTGTCCCTCAAGCAACTGACCGACCTGGTCAAGCAGATCAAACTGGGCGAGAGCGGCTACCTGATGTTGATGGAAGCCAACAACACCGTGCTGGTGGACCCGAACGACCCGTCCCACAACTTCAAGCAGCTTGGCGAGCTGGGTGACGGTTATCGCCAGTTGAGCGAAGCCGGCCAAGGCCTGGTGCAGGTCGAGCTGGCTGGCGAGCGTTACATGGCGCTGGTGTGGCCGTCCCAGGCTTTGGGCTGGCGCTTTGTCGGGCTGGTGCGCGAGAGTGAGGTGATGGCCGGCGCGGTGCGGCTGACTTGGCTGATCGCCGCCATCGCGTTGGTGTGCGGTGTGTTGTTTGCGGTGGTCGGCGCCTGGTTTGCCGGGCTGATCGTAAAACCGATTCGTGGCGTGGCCAGTGGCTTGGAAGGCATCGCCCAAGGTGAAGGTGATTTGACCGCGCGCCTGGAGGTCAACGGCCGCGACGAAACGGCGCAACTGGCCGGCTGGTTCAACCAGTTTCTCGAAGCCATTCGCACCCTGATCCAGCGCATCGGCCAGGCTGCCGGGCAGATCCACAGCAGCTCCGGCAGTGCCACCGAAGTCTCGGTGGAAATGGCCGATGTCGCCGCGCGCCAGCGTGAAGCGGTGGACATGGTCTCCACGGCGTTTCACGAAATGGTCGCCACTTCCAATGAGGTTGCGCGCTCCTGCAGCCAGGCCGCCGACTCGGCCGACAACGGCCAGCGCCAGGCCCACACCGGGCAGCAGCAGATCGACGCGGCGGTGAGCAGCGTCGGGCGTTTGAGCGAAGAAATTGGCCATTCCGCCCAGGCCATGGAACAGCTGGAAAAAGACAGCAACGACATCCAGTCGATCCTGGGCACCATCCGCTCAATTGCCGAGCAAACCAACTTGTTGGCGCTCAACGCTGCCATCGAGGCCGCACGGGCCGGCGAACAGGGGAGGGGGTTTGCGGTGGTGGCCGACGAAGTGCGCGCCCTGGCCAAACGCACCGCCGACTCCACCGGTGAAATCGACGGGCTGCTCGGCAACCTGGCGCGGCGCACACACCAGATGGGCAAGCAGATGCATGCCAGCCTTGAGGTGTCCCAGGAAACCGTGGTGTCGATCAACGATGCGCGGGCCAGCTTCGGCTTGATCCGCGAGTCGGTGGACGTGATCCGCGACATGAACACGCAAATCGCCACCGCCGCCGAAGAGCAGCACCAGGTGGCCGAGGATATCAATCGGCACATCAGCCAGATTCACGGGGATGCACAGTTGGTGGCGAGCCTGGCCGACTCCACGCGCCAGGACGCACAACAGTTGACGGCGTTGTCGCAGACGTTGAATCAGTTGGTCAGCCGGTTTCGTACCTGACAACAAATGGAACTGACACACAGCAATCCAAATGTGGGCAGCAGTCCAAATGTGGGAGGGGGCAAGCCCCCTCCCACATTGCCCACATTGTCCACATTGGATTCGGGTGTTGCTTAGGCAGGCATCGGCAACGCCCCCATCTTCCCATGGCAATACACCAGTGGCCCGGCGTTCTGCTGGGGCACGATCAGGTTCTTCACCGCGCCGACCATGATCGCGTGGTCGCCACCTTCATATTCGCGCCACAACTCGCACTCGATCACCGCCGTGGCATTCGCCAGGATCGGGTTGCCCAACGCGCTGAGCGTCCATTCGATACCTTGGGCCTTGTCCTTGCCCTTGCGCGCAAAGGCATAGGCCTCGCTTTGCTGGCCGCCGGAAAGCACGTGGATCGCAAAGCGTTTGTTCTTGATCAGCACCGGGTATGAGTCGGAACTGTAATTGGGGCAGAACAGCACCAGCGCCGGCTCCATGGACAACGAACTGAAGGCACTGGCGGTCAGGCCGACGATTTGCCCGTCGTCATCAAGCGTGGTGATCACGGTGACCCCGGACGGAAACGAACCCATCACTTGTTTATAGATGGCGGCATCGATCATGGGTATGTCCTCTGGCGTTGAAGCGGTTCTTATGAATTTATAGGTCTGATGGTATACCGTAATACAATCGATGCAACCGCTTTTTCAAACCGCCGACAAACGTCAACCTTTGGTCTTATAGCCAGTAAATACGGGGGTTGAGCTGAGAAGTTGCGATGGGCTATGTGGCACACTTACGGATCAGATACAGGTTAAGACTACGGATCAGTCTTGTGAAAATATTGGAATACCATAATATGGTGTTCATCTGAGGGGCCGCCACGAAGCGCCCCCGGTTTGGCGTCAAACAACTATAAGATCAGACCAAAGCGAGTTCATTTCCATGCCCCAGATGTCCCGGCAAGACCCCCTGATCGAGAACCACACGGTCGATTACGTCCCCCTCGCAGAGCGCCATGGAAAGGCCCGCGACCTGTTTACCTTATGGTTCAGCACCAATATTGCGCCGTTGCCCATCGTCACCGGCGCCATGGTGGCCCAGGTGTTCCACCTCAACCTGGTGTGGGGGCTGCTGGCGATTGCCCTCGGGCACATGCTCGGCGGCATCGTGATTGCCCTGGTGTCGGCCCAGGGCCCGCGCATGGGCATTCCGCAGATGGTGCAAAGCCGTGGCCAGTTCGGGCGCTACGGCGCACTGCTGATCGTGTTCTTCGCCGCGCTGATCTACATCGGCTTCTTCATTTCCAACATCGTACTGGCCGGCAAATCCATCGTCGGTATCGTGCCTTCGGTCCCCGTGCCGGCGAGCATCCTGATCGGCGCCCTCAGCGCCACCGCCATTGGCGTGATCGGCTACCGCTTTATCCATAGCCTCAACCGCATCGGCACCTGGGTAATGGGTAGCGCGTTGCTCGCCGGGTTTATCTACATCTTCGCCCATGACCTGCCCGCGGACTTCCTCAGCCGTGGCGGCTTCAACCTGGCCGGCTGGTTGGCCACCGTGTCCCTTGGCGTGATCTGGCAGATCAGCTTTTCGCCCTACACCAGCGACTACTCGCGCTACCTGCCGGCGGACATCGGCATCACCCGCCCGTTTCTCGCCACCTACCTGGGCGCCACCCTCGGCACCATCCTGTCGTTTGCCTTCGGCCTGGTCGCCGCACTGGCCACGCCCGAAGGCACCGAAGCGATGGTCGCGGTCAAGCAAGCCACCGGCTGGCTGGGACCGATCCTGATGGTGCTGTTCCTGCTCAATATCATCAGCCACAACGCCCTGAACCTGTACGGCGCGGTGCTCTCGATCATCACCTCGATCCAGACCTTCTCCAGCCACTGGACCCCCAGCATCAAAGTGCGGGTGGTGCTCTCGGGCGTGATTCTCGTCGGTTGCTGCGTGGTTGCGCTGGGCGCGTCGGCGGACTTTATCTCGCAATTCATCGGCCTGATCCTGGCGCTGTTGCTGGTGTTGGTGCCATGGGCCTCGATCAACCTGATCGACTTCTACATCATCAAGCGCGGCGTCTATGACATTGCCTCGATTTTCCAGGCGGATGGCGGGGTCTACGGGCGTTTCAACCTGCATGCGATCGTGGCGTACTTCATCGGCATCCTCGTGCAGCTGCCGTTTGCCAATACCTCGCTGTATGTGGGGCCGTGGGCCAATCTGGTGGAAGGCGCGGACCTGTCGTGGCTGGTGGGGCTGGTGGTGACGTGTCCGTTGTATTACTGCCTGGCGACACGTCAACACAGCCAGAAAACCGAGGTGGTGCGGCTCGGCTATACCGACTGAGCATGGGCTGAACGTTAACGGTCTGATGCACTGCGATTAAAATGTGGGAGCGGGCTTGCTCGCGAATGCGGTACATCAGATATACCTGTGTTAACTGACACACCGCATTCGCGAGCAAGCCCGCTCCCACATGTTTGACCAAGATCCTCAACTGATCCCGCCAAACTCCTCCAACGCATCCCGCAACGCGCCGTCGAAGTACTCTTTCGAGGCGCGGTCCCAGAGGATGTGAAACGCCGGTGCTTCTGCGCTTCCCGAGTTAATGACGATCGCATTGACCCGCGCCACCGATGTCTGCGCCACCGCCCCCGGCTTGAAGGCGGCGGCGCTGAGGTCGACACCGCAGAGCTTGGCCATCACCTGGCTAATCACACCGCCACTGAGCAGCACACAGGCGTGACTGTCCTGGCGCGGCAGCAGGTAGTTGGCCCGGTGGTCCAGTTCCCAGCTTGCCTCTTCGTCGGCGATGCGTTGGCCCTGATCCTTTGGGCTGCCCAGCAGCAGGTACTCGGTCTGTGACAGCCGCGCCACCCAGCAGCCATCCGCTTGCGCGGTGGCGTGGTTGGGGGCGTCCGGCAGGGTAAAGCCGCGCCCGGTGAGGTACTCGGCGGCATAGCTGCCGCGAAAGCCGACCCGGGGCAGGTCGGTCTGGTCGATCAGGCGGCACGGCGTGATCAAGTCATGGGCTTTCAGACTGGTCATGGCTTAACCCTCCTGGCGTTTGTTAGTGGGATCGAAGAAGGGCAGTTGCACCACCTCGGCCAGGACGACGATGCCGCCCTCGACGCGAATCGGAATGCGCTGCCCCGGCGTGCTTTGCTCGATACCGGCGTAGGCCAGGCCGACGATGCGGCCCAGGGTGGCGGAGTATTCGCAGGAGGTGACGTTGCCGCTGATGTCCGGGCCGTTCAACACCAGGTGGCCTTCCAGCGGTTGCACGCTGCCCTTGGGCAGGGTGAAACCCACCAGTTTGCGTTTCAGCGGCTGGGCTTCGAGGATGTCCACCGAGCGCCGGCCAACGAAAAATGGCTTGCTGCGGCTGACGGCCCAGCCCATGTCGATTTCGGCCGGGTGGGTCATGCCGTCGGTGTCCTGGCTGATGATCACATGGCCTTTTTCCAGGCGTAGCAGGCGCTGGGTTTCGACGCCGAAGGGGCGGATGTCGAAGGCCTGGCCGGCGGCCATCAAGGCATCCCACAACGCCAGGCCGTGGCGCGCTGCTACGTGGATCTCATAGCCCAACTCGCCGACGAACCCGACCCGCAGCAAGCGCGCCTTGATCCCGGCCACGCTACCCTGGCGTACGCCCAGGTACGGGAAGCCCTCGGCGCTCAGGTCGAGGTCGCTGCACACCTGTTCCAGCACTTTGCGCGCATCCGGCCCGGCCACGTTCACCGCGCAGATGGCGGCGGTGACGTTCGCCACGTCGACGTCCAGGCGCCATTGCGCGTTCCACTTGAGCATCTGCTGGTAGATGCGGTCGACGCCGCTGGTGGTGGCGGTGACGTAGAAGTGGTTGTCGGCCAGCCGCGCGCACACGCCGTCGTCGATCACCACCCCGTGCTCGTTGGTCATCAGCGCATAACGCGAACGGCCCACCGGTTGCTTGAGGAAGGCGAAGGTGTACAGGCGGTTGAGCAGTTCGGCTGCATCCGGACCGCGCACGTCAAGGCCGCCGAGGGTCGAGACGTCGATCAGCCCGACCTTGTTGCGCACGTGCAAGGCTTCGGCCTGCATGCATGCCTCGCGGTCCTGCGCCTTGCCGTAATACGCCGGGCGTTGCCAGATGCCGGCAGGCATCATTTTCGCCCCGGCCTGCACATGCCGTGCGTGCATCGGCGTCTGCCGATAAGGGTCGAAGGCGCGCCCGGCGACGTGGGCGAGTTTCTCCGCCACGAAGGGCGGGCGCGCGGTGGTCACGCCGGTTTCGCTGATACTGCGCTGGGTGGCCCAGGCCACCAGCCGCGCCGTCGGCAAGGCCGAGTGGCGCCCCTGGGACGGGCCCATGCCCACGGTGGAATAGCGCTTCACCAGTTGCACATCGCGGTAGCCGATGCGGGTGGCGTTGACGATATCCGCCACCTGCAGGTCTTCGTCAAAATCCACGAAGTCCTTGCCTTTGGGGTGCGGGAAGATCGGCCAGTTGAAGTTCACCTGGGCTTCACTGCGCAGCGGCACGCGCGGGCCGCTGCTGCTCAAGCCGAGGGCGAGCAGGCAGTCGGCGACGGCGTTGGTGGCGTCGGCCAGCACATTGTCCAACTGGTGCTGGCCATGCACCGAGCCCGCCACACTGAGGTTGTGCGGCAGGCCGCTGAGGCTGAACGCTGCACGCGGATCGTCATAGGCCAGCTTGCCGCCAGCCTGGCACAGCAGTTGATACACCGGCATGTAGCCGGCGGACATGCACAGCAGGTCGCAGTCGATCAGCTGCTTGCTGTCACTGACCTGGCCCTGGCCGGTGATCTGGCGCACGTCGACGCCCTTGATATGCCGCAGGCCTTTTTCATGCAGGGCCTCGAAGACCGTGCTGTTGTTGATGCATCGGATCTTGCGCTGGGCCAGGGCGCCTGGCAGGGCTTTGTCTGCCGGTGCCTGGCGCAGGTCGATCAGCGCGGCTACGTCTACGCCCTGGTCATGCAGGTCGAGGGCAGCGAGGTAGCCGTCATCGTTACCGGTAAGCACCACCGCGCGTTTGCCCGGCCTGACCGCGTAGAGCTTCATCAGGCGTTGCGCCGCGCTGGTGAGCATCACCCCCGGCAAGTCGTTATTGCGAAACACCACCGGTTGGTCGAACGAGCCGCTGCACACCAGGCACTGCCGGGCGCGCACCTTGTACATCCGCTTGCCCTGGATCACCGGCAGGTAATTGTCGCTGAACCAGGCGTTGCAGGTGGCGTCGGTGAGTACCTGGATGTTCGGGTGTTGCTGCACCGCCGCCAGCAGTTCATGGCGCAGGCTGTCGGCGCGCGTGCCTGCGATATCGAAGCGCGCATAGGTCAGCGAACCGCCGAGGATCGGCTGCTGCTCGATCAGCAACACCTTGGCCCCGGCATTCGCAGCGGTCAGCGCCGCCTGCAGCCCGGCGGGGCCGGCGCCGATCACGGCGAGGTCGGTGAACAGGTACGCCTTGTCGTAGTACTCGGGCTGGAACTTCAGGTCGAGTACGCCCAGGCCGGCTTTTTTGCGGATGATCGGCTCCCAGACCTTCCACATGCCCTTGGGCTTGTAGAACGAGCGGTAGTAGAAACCCACCGGCATGAATTTGGAGAACTTGCCCAGGTAGGCGTCCTTGTCATTGTCCAGCGAGCCGTTGACGTTCTGCGCGGTCACCTGCAAACCGCCGGTCAAGCCGTGGGCATCCGCCAGCACGTTAGGTTCGTGGGGCAGTTGCACCAGGCTGTTGGCGTCCTGGCCGGCCATGGTCAACGGGCCACGCGGGCGGTGGTATTTGAACGAGCGGGAAATCAGGAAACGCCCGTTGGCCAACAAGGCACTGGCGATGCTGTCGCCCTGCAAGCCTTGGTAGGCGTGGCCGTCGAAGCTGAAATCAAGGGCCTGATCACGTCTGATCAGCAAGCCCATTGGGGCGGGGAGGCGGTTCATCCGGCGATCTCCTTGGCGGTGTTGAAGTCGACGCGGCGAGTGAACAGTTCCTTGGGGTCGAAGGTGCGCTGGACTTCATCGGTGACCGTGTGGCGCTCGGCGAGGAACCAGTAGCTGGATGGCGTGTGCATCCACCATTCGCACACCACGCCGGCAAGGTTGTCGGTGTTGAACACGTAGTCGGCCCATTCGGCATCGCTGCAGTTGATCGGGTCGGGCATTGGCTTGAATTCGCCGCCATAGGTGAACTCGCTGATATTGCGCGGCCCGTTGAGCGGGCACGTCATGATTTTCATAGTCCGCTCTCCATCAGTGGCTGGCCGCCGTGGCGCCCATTTCGTTGACTTGCTGAAAGGTCGAGAAGCGTTCGAGGCCGAACGGCTTGATCAGCTCCGGGACCTTGCCGCCGCTGGCAACCAGCTCGGCCATGGTCTTGCCGCAGATCGGCGTGGCCTTGAAGCCCCAGGTGCCCCAGCCGGCATCGAGGTAGTAATTCTTCACTGGCGACAGGCCCATGATCGGGCTGTAGTCGGGGGTCATGTCGGTGATACCGGCCCACTGGCGCATCAACTTGGCGTTGGCCAGGAACGGGAACATCTCGATGGCGTGGGCCAGCAGGCTTTCCTTCAGGTCCAAGGTGGAGCGTGTGTTGAACAGCGGGTAGGGGTCGGAACCGCCGCCGAATACCACTTCGCCACGGCTGGTCTGCTGCACGTAGCAGTGCAGCGCCGAGGAACTCACCAGCGGGTCGAGGAACGGCTTGAACGGTTGGGTGACCATGGCCTGCAGCGGGAAGGTCTGGATCGGCGAGCGGATGCCGGCCTTGGCCATCAGCAACGAGCTGTGCCCGGCAATCGCCTGCACCGCGCAACCGCATTGAATGGTGCCGCGATTGGTCTTCACGGCGGTGATGGCGCCGTTCTCGATCACCAGGTCTTGCACTTCGGTGAGCTGATGGATTTCCACGCCACGCTTGGCCGCCTGCTTGGCGTAGCCCCAGGCCACGGCGTCGTGGCGCGCGGTGGCGCCGTCGATATGCCAGAGCCCGGCGATCACCGGCAAGTGGCCGGGGTCGAGGTTGAGGCTGGGCACCAGTTCGCGGATCTGCTGGCGGTCGATCATCTCGGTGCGCCCGCCGAAGTGCTTGTTGACCTCGGCGCGCTGGCGAAACGAACGCACGGTGGCGTCGGTGTGGGCCAGGGTCAGTTGGCCGCGCTCGGAGTACATGATGTTGAAATCGAATTCATTCGACAGGCTCTGGAACATCTTCACCGACTCCGCATAAAAGCGTACGCCTTCGCTGGTGAGGTAGTTGGAGCGGATCACCGCGGTGTTGCGCGCGGTATTGCCGCCGCCCAGGTAGCCCTTTTCGAGCACGGCAATGTTGCTGATGCCGTGGTACTTGGCCAGGTAATAGGCCGTCGCCAGGCCGTGGCCGCCGGCGCCGATAATCACCACGTCATAACGCGGCTTGAGTTCCTTGGGCGGTGGCAGGTCCACCTCCACCGGGTACTCCGAACTCAGCCCGTACTTCAATAGATTGAATGGCATACGGCCTCCGATTGGCTGCGTAGGGCGTGGTGTTGCGCGAGGGCGGCAGCCACGGTGTTTTTCATCAGGAAGGCAATCGTCATCGGGCCGACACCGCCGGGCACCGGGGTGATGGCGGCGACGTGGGGCAGGGCGGCGTCGAAGTCGACATCGCCGACCAGGCGGCTGCGGCCGTCGTCGTCGATACGGTTGATGCCGACGTCGATCACCACCGCGCCGGGCTTCAACCAACTGGCGTCAATCAGGCGTGCGCGACCCACGGCGGCGATCACGATATCGGCCTGTCGGCACAGGGCCTGGGCGTTGTGGCTGCGCGAATGCAGCACCGTCACCGAGCAATCCGCCTGCAGCAGCAGCGCGGCCATGGGTTTGCCGACGATGTTCGAGCGGCCGACCACTACCGCGTGTTTGCCGCGCAGGTTGCCGAGGGTCTGTTCGAGCAAATACAGGCAGCCACTGGGCGTGCACGGCGTGAGTACCGCGCGCCCCTGGCTGAGGCCGCCGACGTTCTGGCTGTGAAAACCGTCCACGTCCTTGTCCGGCGCAATGGCTTCGAGGGCGCGCAGTTCGTCGATCTGCGCCGGCAGCGGCAGTTGCAGGAGGATGCCGTGGATCGCCGGGTTGGCGTTCAGTTGGCCGATCAGAATCAGCAATTGCTCGGTGCTGGTGTCGCTGGGCAGGCGGTGTTCCAGGGAGCGAATACCCACCTCATCGGCGCGCAGGATCTTGTTGCGCACATAGACCTGGCTGGCGGCGTCGCTGCCCACCAGGATCACCGCCAGCGCCGGTTGAATAGCTTGCGCGTGCAGGCGCGTAACGTCGTCGCGCACTTGCAGCAGCACCCGCGCGGCGGCGGCTTTGCCGTCGATCAGTTTGGATGCGCTCACCGGAACACCACCGTTCTGTCCTGGTTGAGGAACACCCGATGTTCCAGGTGGTACTTGACCGCCTTGGACAGGGCCACGGTTTCGGTGTCACGGCCGATGGCGACCAGGTCGTCGGGCTTGTACACGTGGTCCACGCGTTGTACTTCCTGTTCGATGATCGGGCCCTCATCCAGGTCGCTGGTGACGTAGTGCGCGGTGGCGCCGATCAGCTTCACCCCGCGTTGGTAGGCCTGGTGGTAAGGCTTGGCGCCTTTGAAACCGGGCAGGAACGAGTGGTGGATATTGATCGCCCGCCCCGACAGTTGCCGGCACAGGTCGTCGGAGAGGATCTGCATGTAGCGGGCCAATACCACCAGCTCGGTGCGGGTGTCATCCACCACTTTCATCAGCTCGGCTTCCTGGGCGGCCTTGTTGTCCTTGGCCACGGGCAGGTAGATAAAGCGGATACCTTCGCGCTCGGCCATGGGCCGCAGGTCGAGGTGGTTGGAGACGATGGCGGTGATGGTCATGTCCATCTCGCCCTTGTGGTAGCGGTAGAGCAGGTCGGTGAGGCAGTGGTCGAACTTGCTGACCATCAGCATCACGCGCATGGGTTCGCGGGTGTCGTGCAGTTCCCACTGCATGTCGAAGGCTTGGGCGACGTCGGCGAAACCGTCGCGGATCTGTTGCAGGTCGCCGGTGTGGCCGTCGTTGAAGCGGAACACGGCGCGCATGAAGAAGCGGCCGCTGAAGTCATCGTCAAACTGCGCCATCTCCCCGATGTAGCACGCGTTGTCCGCCAGGTAGGTGGTAACGGCGGCGACGATGCCGGACACGGCGGGACACGTGACCTTGATGATGAAATGGTTTTTTTCGTGTTGCATGACACGTCCTCGGGATGATGGCGGCAGCTCATCGCATAGCGAAAAAATGTCTGAGGACAGCAGGCTCGTTCCTTGAGCGCGTTTTCTTGTTAGGAATAAAATATTCCTGAAGTGGCTTTATAGGGGAATGGGGGCGGGGCGTCTAGGGTTTTTGGGAAAGTTTTTTAACTGAGGGGAATTTTTTGAGGCGCCTGGGGGGGCCATATCCGTTGCTGCGGTAACGGCTGCGTATGGTTCCGCTCTTACAGCGGGTCACTTTTGGAAGGACCCAAAAGTAACCAAAAGGTCCTCGCCCCACCACTCGGTGCCTCGCCTAGGCTCGGCATGCCCGTAATCCGACAGTGATGTGGGGGGCCGCCGCCACGCGCCATCCATGGCGCGGGGCGGCTAAACCGGCATCCCTGCCGGTTTACCCCCCACATCCCTGTCGAATTCCGGCCAGCGTGGTTGACGGGGCGATTTCAGATCAAAATCAAAAGCCAAAGCAGATCAAAAGCAGAGCACGGCGGCCTAGTAGCCGACCTGAGTGGTGTAGATCAAAAGCGCTGTTGCTTTGCTTTGTTTTTGCTGTGGCCCTTACATCCTTTTCGCTGACGAAGTCAGCGGTCTTTTGATCTGCGCTTTTGATCTTGATTTTGATCTTGATCTTAGGCGCCCCGTTAAACACGCTGGCCGAACGCAGGCTTGAATTCGTGGGTAACCCGGCAGGACGCCGGGTTAGCCGCGATGGGCCAAGGATGGCCCATGGCGGCGGCCCACGGATTCAAGCCGGAGTGAGGGCACACCGAGCCTAGGCGAGGTGCCGAGTGTTGGGGCAAGAGCCCTTTTGGTTACTTTTGGGGCTCTTTTCCAAAAGTGACCCGCCGTAAGGGCGGAACCAATATCGGCCGTGACCGAAACAACGGATATGTACCCCAAAGAACTCACTCCCCACCCCCCCCATAATTCATGATGGAAAGCAGCCGAATCGGCACCCGCACCAATTCCTCCGGCCCATGGGGAATCTCCCCCTCAAACGTCAGGCTATCCCCAGCTTCCATCCGATACAGCTGGTTCCCATGCCGGTAAATCAGCTCGCCTTCAAGCAGATGCAAAAACTCCGTGCCAGGGTGCGAGAACGTCGGAAACTCCTCGCTCGCATCATCCATGCTCACCATGTACGCCTCGAAGCTCTTCTTCGGCCCGCGCGTATGGTTGAGCAGGTGGTACGTATGGCCCTTCTCAGTCCCGCGGCGCACCACTTCCATGCCCTGGTCACCCTTGACCAGCAAAGCGCTGCCATCCTGCTGGTCATATTCACTGAACAACTTCGACAGCGGCAGCCCCAGCACATCGCACAGGCGGCTCAGGGTGTCGAGGCTGGTGGACACCTGGGCGTTTTCGATCTTGCTCAACATGCCCTGGCTGATATCGGCGATTTTCGCCACATCGGACAGCTTGAGGTCCTGGGCCTGGCGTTGGCGCTTGATCTGCAAACCCAGGTATTGCTCGAGTTTGAGGCGGGGGGCGGTTTCGGTGGACATAGTCATCAGATCCTGCACGGTTTCCGTTCAGTAATATTAGTTTCGCACTAGGAATGTGCAAGCCATGGCTCTTGGTGGCCGTCCCCGGTAGCGTATTCCCACGGGGAAAAGAATTTTCCCATATATACAGCACAAAAGCGCTTCCACCGGCATTTCAATCGCCCGCTCGCGAATCTGGCAAGGGTCTTGCATTCCTGTAAGGAAACTAACTTTCTTTTTAGGAATAAAAAGACAGCCAAGGCCCATCCACACTGTTTTGCCTTTCGCGAGGAGTGACGAGCAATGTTGCCAGCAGAAACCCAGCGCATCATCGACAAGCACGGGATCAAGTACGTGCTTGCGCAATTTGTGGATATACACGGTGCGGCCAAGACCAAGTCGGTGCCCATCTGCGGGCTCAAGACGGTGGCCGAAGAGGGGGCCGGGTTCGCCGGGTTCGCCATCAGCGGCATGGGCATGGAACCCCATGGGCCGGACTTCATGGCGCGGGGCGATCTGTCGACCTTGACGCCGGTACCGTGGCAGCCGGGGTACGGGCGGGTGGTGTGCGTCGGCCATGTGGACGGCCAACCCCATCCCTATGACAGCCGCTACGTGCTGCAACAACAGGTGCAGCGCCTGCAGGACAAAGGCTGGACGCTGAACACCGGCCTGGAACCCGAGTTCAACCTGATGCGCCGCGACGAGCAGGGCAAGCTGCAACTGGTCGACCCCAGCGACAACCTCGACAAGCCTTGCTACGACTACAAGGGCCTGTCGCGTTCGCGTGTGTTCCTCGAGCGCCTGACCGAAGCCTTGCAGGCCGTGGATTTCGAGGTCTACCAAATCGACCACGAAGACGCCAACGGCCAGTTCGAGATCAACTACACCTACAGCGACGCCCTGACCTCGGCCGACCGTTTCACGTTTTTCCGCATGGCCGCCGGCGAGATCGCCAATGACCTCGGCATGATCTGCTCCTTCATGCCCAAGCCGGACCCGAAACGCGCCGGCAACGGCATGCACTTTCACCTGTCGATCAGCAGCGCCGAAAACAAGAACCTGTTCCATGACGCCAGCGACCCGAGCGGCATGGGCCTGTCGAAACTGGCCTACCACTTCGCCGCCGGCTTGCTCGCCCATGGCCCGGCGCTATGTGCGTTCGCTGCACCCACGGTCAACTCCTACAAGCGTCTGGTGGTCGGCAACTCGTTGTCCGGCGCCACCTGGGCCCCGGCTTTTATTGCCTTTGGCGCCAACAACCGCTCGGCCATGGTGCGGGTGCCGTATGGCCGCCTGGAGTTCCGCCTGCCGGATGCCGGCTGCAACCCGTATCTGGTCAGCGCGGCAATCATCGCGGCGGGCCTGGACGGCATCGACCGGCAGCTGGAAATCGACCACGTCTGCAACGAAAACCTCTACAGCCTGAGCCTTGAGCAGATCGCCGAGCGCGGCATCAAGACCCTGCCGCAATCGCTCAAGGAAGCCTGCGACGCGCTGGAGGCCGACCCGCTGTTCGCCGAAGTGCTCGGCCCGCAGATCGTGGGCGAGTTCATCAAGCTCAAGCGCATGGAGTGGGTGGAATACAGCCGCCATGTGAGCGACTGGGAAATCCAGCGCTATACCGAATTTTTCTGACACCGTGTGACGGAGACTGGATATGTGTGGAATCGTAGGCCTGTACCTGAAAAATCCCCGACTGGAACCCCAGCTCGGCCAGCTGTTTGAACCCATGCTGCAAGCCATGACCGACCGTGGCCCGGACAGCGCAGGGTTTGCGATCTACGGCGATGAAGTCGCCGACGGCTGGGTCAAGCTGACCCTGCAAGCCACCACCGAAGCCTTCGACTGGAAAGGCCTGATGGGCGAACTGGAAGGGCGCCTGGGCTGCTCGCTGGACTGGTTCCAGAACGCCAGTGCGGCCGTGTTGAAGATCCACGCCGACGAGTCGCCGGTGCGCCTGGCCCTGGCCGAGCTGGCGCCGAGCGTGCGCATCATGAGTGCGGGGCAGAGCATCGAGATCCTCAAGGGCATGGGCCTGCCCGAGGAAATTTCCCAGCGCTTCGGCCTCGCGGGCATGCAGGGTAGCCACATCATCGGCCACACCCGCATGGCTACCGAAAGCGCGGTGACCATGGAAGGCAGCCACCCGTTTTCCACCGGTGCCGACCTGTGCCTGGTGCACAACGGCTCGCTGTCCAACCACTTCCGCCTGCGCCAGGAACTCAAGCGCGAAGGCATTCATTTCGAAACCGACAACGACACCGAAGTCGCCGCCGGCTACCTGACCTGGCGCCTGCAACAGGGCGACTCGCTCAAAGACGCGCTGGACCATGCCCTGGAAGACCTCGACGGCTTCTTTACCTTTGCCATCGGCACGCGCAACGGTTTTGCGGTGATCCGCGACCCAATCGCCTGCAAGCCGGCGATCCTCGCCGAAACCGACGACTACGTGGCCATGGCCTCCGAGTACCAGGCGCTGTCGAGCCTGCCGGGCATCGAGAACGCGCGTATCTGGGAGCCGGCACCGGCCACGTTGTACATCTGGGAACGCCAGTCAGCTTAAGGAGCGCACATATGAAAACCATCGATCTTTCCACTGCCACCGTGCGTGACCTCAACCAGGCGCTGCATGCGCAGGTGCTCGACAGCGAGTGGCGCGTCACCCATTCCAACGGCAAGCACAACCTCGCCGTCGGCGTGAACCAGCCGGTGTCCATCGATATCGAGGGCCACGCCGGTTACTACTGCGCGGGCATGAACCAGCAGGCATCGATCACCGTGCACGGCAATGTCGGCGTGGGCTGTGCCGAGAACATGATGTCGGGTTCGGTGCGCGTTAAAGGCAGCGCCTCCCAGGCCGCCGGGGCCACGGCCCATGGCGGGCTGCTGGTGATTGAAGGCGACGCGGGCGCGCGTTGCGGTATTTCCATGAAGGGCATCGACATCGTAGTGGGCGGCAGCATCGGCCACATGAGCTGCTTCATGGGCCAGGCCGGGCGCCTGGTGGTGTGCGGGGATGCCGGCGATGCGCTGGGGGATTCGCTGTACGAAACCCACATCTACGTGAAGGGCACGGTGGAGTCACTGGGCTCGGACTGCGTCGAAAAAGAAATGCGCAGCGAGCACCTGCAAGAACTCCAGGAACTGCTCGACCGCGCCGGGTTCGCCCACCAGGCGGCGGACTTCAAGCGCTACGGCTCGGCCCGCCAGCTCTACAACTTCAAAGTCGACAACGCCTCCGCGTACTGATCCAGGAGCCACACCATGACCGAACAAACCCCTCCGGTACTGCGCGAGTCGGCCACCTTCGACCGCCTGACCATCCAGGAAATCCAGCGTGCCGCCGAAACCGGCATCTACGACATTCGCGGCGGCGGCACCAAGCGCAAATTGCCGCACTTCGATGACTTGCTGCTGCTGGGCGCCAGCGTGTCGCGCTACCCACTGGAAGGCTATCGCGAGAAGTGCGGCACCGATGTGATCCTCGGCAACCGCTTCGCCAAGAAGCCGATCCACCTGAAGATCCCGGTGACCATTGCCGGCATGAGTTTCGGCGCGCTGTCGGCCAATGCCAAGGAAGCCCTGGGCCGTGGCGCGACCATCGCCGGCACCAGCACCACCACCGGTGACGGCGGCATGACCCCGGAAGAGCGCGGCCAGTCCCAGCACCTGGTGTACCAGTACCTGCCGTCGCGCTACGGCATGAACCCGGACGACTTGCGCAAGGCCGACGCCATCGAAATCGTCCTTGGCCAGGGCGCCAAGCCCGGCGGTGGCGGCATGTTGCTCGGGATGAAAGTCACCGAACGCGTGGCCGGCATGCGTACCTTGCCGATCGGCGTGGACCAGCGCAGCGCCTGTCGCCACCCGGACTGGACCGGCCCGGACGACCTGGCGATCAAGATTGCCGAGCTGCGCGAAATCACCGATTGGGAAAAACCCATCTACGTGAAAATCGGCGCCAGCCGGCCGTATTACGACGTGAAACTGGCGGTCAAGGCCGGTGCCGACGTGATCGTGCTGGACGGCATGCAAGGCGGCACGGCGGCGACCCAGGAAGTGTTTATCGAGCACGTGGGCATCCCGATTTTGTCGGCCATCCCGCAAGCGGTACAGGCTTTGCAAGAGATGGGCATGCACCGCAAGGTCCAGTTGATCGTGTCGGGCGGTATTCGTAACGGCGCCGACGTGGCCAAGGCCATGGCGATGGGCGCGGATGCGGTGGCCATCGGCACGGCCGCGCTGATTGCCCTGGGCGACAACCACCCACGCCTGGATGCGGAGCTGAAAAAGATCGGCTCGGCGGCGGGGTTCTACGACGACTGGCAGAACGGCCGCGACCCGGCTGGCATCACCACCCAGGACCCGGAGCTGTCCAAGCGCCTGGACCCGGTGGAAGGCGGGCGCCGCCTGGCCAACTACCTGCGGGTGATGGTGTTGGAAGCCCAGACCATGGCCCGCGCGTGCGGCAAGTCGCACCTGCACAACCTCGACCCCGAGGACCTGGTGGCACTGACGGTAGAGTCGGCCGCCATGGCGCGGGTGCCGTTGGCCGGAACCAGTTGGGTGCCGGGTAGCGGTTACTGAGACTGGATGAAAACCTGTGGCGAGGGAGCTTGCTCCCGTTCGAGTGCGCAGCGCTCGCAATGTTTTTGCGGCCGCTTCGCAGCCCAGCGCGAGCAAGCTCGCTCGCCACAGATCAACGAGCCCGCCAAGAGGCTCAGCTAATAACAATTGCTCACTGCCAGGCACATCCCATTTTTTTCGCAGGAGCTTTGAACATGGTTAATCGTCTTCTCGGCAAATCCCTCTTCGGTTTATGCGCAGCCAGTGCCTTTGCACCGTTGGCATACGCCGCCGATGCACCCACCTTGAACACCGGCAGCACTGCCTGGATGGTCACCGCCGCCGTGCTGGTGCTGTTCATGTGCTTGCCGGGGCTTGCGCTGTTCTACGGCGGGTTGGTCCGCGCGAAAAACATGCTGTCGTTGTTCACCCAGTGTTTCGGCATCGCCGGCCTGGTGGGCGTGCTGTGGGTGATCTACGGCTACAGCATGGTGGTCGACACCACCGGCATGGTCGAGGGGCAGGTGACCTTCAACAGTTTTGTCGGCGGTTTGAGTCGTGCTTTCCTGGCCGGCATGACCCCCGAAAGCCTGGTGGGGGATATTCCAGAAGGCGTGTTCGTGACGTTCCAGATGACCTTCGCGATCATCACCCCGGCGCTGATTGCCGGTGCCTTTGCCGAACGCATGAAGTTCTCGGCGGCGCTGTGGTTCATGGCCCTCTGGTTCACCCTGGTGTATGCCCCGGTGGCGCATATGGTCTGGGGCGGTTCGGGGGCGTTGATGCATAACTGGGGCGTGCTGGATTTTGCCGGCGGCACCGCCGTGCATATCAATGCCGGTGTGGCGGCGCTCGCCGCGTGCCTGATCCTGGGCAAGCGCAAGGGCTACCAGAACACGCCGATGCCTGCGCATAACCTGAGCCTGACCATGGCCGGCGCAGCGATGCTGTGGGTTGGCTGGTTCGGCTTCAATATCGGCTCCGGTGGCGGCCTCAGCGGGCTGTCCGGCATTGTCATGCTCAACACCCAACTGGGCGCCTGCGCCGGCATCCTCGGCTGGATGTTCACCGAGTGGTTCAAGGTCGGCAAACCGAGCGCCTTGGGCCTGGCCAGCGGCGCCTTGGCCGGCCTGGTGGGGATTACCCCGGCGTGTGCCTATGTGGGCGTCGGCGGTGCGTTGGCCATCGGCTTGCTCTGCGGGGTGTTCTGCTACTTGAGCGTGACCGTATTGAAGCGCCGCTTCGGCTACGACGACAGCCTCGACGTGTTCGGCTTGCACGGCATCGGCGGCATGATCGGCGCGGTGTTGACCGGCGTGTTCTGCGTGCCATCCATGGGCGGCCTGGTGGAAGGCGTGACCATGGGTGGCCAGGTTGTTGCCCAGCTCAAAGGTGTGCTGCTGACCACGGTGTATTGCTTTGTGGTCAGCTGGGTCATTCTCAAGGTGGTGAATGCCCTGGTGGGCTTGCGCGCCCATGAGTCGGTGGAAGAGATGGGACTCGATCTCGCCGAGCATAACGAGCGCGCCTACAACCACTGATTATTCCCTGAGTAAACACCGCTAAAAAATGTGGGAGCGGGCTTGCTCGCGAATGCAGTGGATCAGCCAATGCATAGGCTGACTGACACACCGCATTCGCGAGCAAGCCCGCTCCCACATGGGTTTTGTGTTGTGGCTCAGACTGCCGCCAGTGCCTGGGGCAAGGTGGCGCGCTGCAACTGGCTGGCCACCAGGGTGTTTTTGAGCAGATAAGCAATCGTCATCGGCCCCACACCCCCAGGCACGGGGGTGATTGCACTGGCTACCGTGCGCGCACTCGCATAGTCCACATCCCCCACCAGCCGCGTGCCAGTCTCGGTTTCGATGCGGTTGATCCCCACATCAATCACTACCGCGCCCGGCTTCAGCCAGCTGGCGTCGATCAACTGCGGTCGCCCTACGGCCGCCACCACGATATCGGCCAGCCGGCACAACGCCGGTGCATCCACACTGCGCGAGTGCACTACGCTGACCGAGCAGTTGGCCTGCAACAGCAGGGTCGCCATGGGTTTACCGACAATGTTCGAACGGCCAATGACCACCGCATGCAAGCCGCTCAAGTCGCCGCAGGTTTCCTGCAGCAGGCGCATGCAGCCGCTCGGCGTGCATGGCGTGAGCACCTCGATGCCTTGCACCAGGCCACCGACGTTTTCGCGATGGAAGCCGTCCACGTCCTTGATCGGGTCAATCGCGTGGATTACCGCCGCTTCGTCGATATGCGCCGGCAACGGCAACTGCACCAGAATGCCGTTGACCGACGCGTCGGCATTCAACTGCGCCAGCAGCGCCAACACTTGCGCCTGGCTGGCGTCATCCGGCAGCCGGTATTCAAGGGAGCGGATCCCGACTTCCTTGGCGCGCAGCAGTTTATTGCGCACGTAGACGTGGCTGGCTGGGTCGTCCCCCACCAGCAATACTGCCAGGGCCGGGTAGATCTGCTGGGCGGCGAGAAGCACAACCTCCTCGCGAACCTCGTCGAGCACCTGGGCAGAGATGGCCTTGCCGTCGATATCGCGGGCAAGGGCAGGGAGCGGGCTGGTCAAAAGCGTCACCGTTATCTGGGGGGGAGTAAAGGCGCTGAGGGACAGCTCCCTCAGCGATAAGTCAGGCTACCAGTTGATGGCAGGCATACACCACCAGCACACCGGCCAGCAGCGTGGCATAGGGCAGCCAGCCGGCGCGACGTTGGCCGTCATCGGCCTGGATATACAGGTCGCTGAGCATGGCGGCGGGGAAGCGGCCTTTGTCCTGCACATAATGGCGGTAGCAGAACACCGGCAAAATCAGCAGGGCCAGCAGCAAGCCGGTGACCAGCGTACCCGCGCCCCAGATATCCGCGCCCAGGCCCATGCAGGCCAGGTTGACGAAACTCAGCACGCCGCCGGCCGCCAGCAACACCGTGGGCGCCTTGTACGGGCGCACCCAGTCGGGGCGGTCGAGGCGGTGGATCCAGCCGGCATTGAGGTTGAGGAAGTTGAAGATGATGTAGCTCACGTTCGAGGCCGCCAGCACGAACACATAGTCCGACATCAGCAACAGCAGCAGGTTGAACGACAGGTCGGTCCACATCGCCGCCGTGGGCGCGCCGTGTTCGTTGGTGCGCCCCAGGTACTTGGGCAGCCAGCCATCCACGGAGGCCTGGTACAGGGTGCGCGAGGAGCCGGACATCGAGGTCATGATCGCCAGCAACGTGGCCAGCACCAGCATGATCAGCACGATATTGGCCACCACCTTGCCGCCGCCGATGCTATCGGCCATCACCTGGCCAACGCCCATGCCGCTGTAGATCGCTGGCGACAACAGGCCGCTGTAGACCGCCGGCGTGACCACCGCGCCACTGGCGTCCAGCACCGCTGGGGTGACCAACTGGCCGAGCCCGAGGCTGCCTTGAAACGCCAGCGGCACCAGGGTAAACACCAGGATGCAGAGCAGGCCGGCGTAGAAGATCGCCTTGAACGTGTCACGCTTGGGGTCCTTGAATTCGCGGGTGTAGCACACCGCCGTTTCAAACCCGTAGGTCGACCACGCGGCCATGAACAACCCGCCGGCCATCAGCGACCAGCCGGAAATATCCCAGGGGCCATCGATGACTTGCCCGGCCGCGTCGTGGGCCAAGGGGTACAACGGCAGGAAGTTGGCCTGGGCCGCGTCCCCGGTAAACAACGGCACCACACCCACCAGCAGCAGTGGGATCAGCGAGGTCACGCCCAGCACCAGGGTCAGGCGCGCCGAGCGCAGGATGCCGCCGTGCTGCACGGCAAACACCGTGAGCAGGATCAGCAGGCCAATGCCGAAGGTCGCGTTGATGCGCAACGACAAGCCACTCTTGACCCAACCCAGGTCCAACAGGGTCAACTGCCAGGTGTTGATCAGCGCATCGGCGGGAAACAGCGCGGTGAGGATATACCCCGCCGCCAACCCCGAACCGATGGACAGCACCGGCGACCAGGCCAGCCAGTTGCACCACACCGACACCGGTGCAATCAGCTTGCTGTAGCGCACCCAAGCCACCGCGCCGTACACCGAGGCGCCACCGGATTTGTGCGGGAACAACCCGGCGATCTCGGCATACGTGAAGGCCTGGATAAACCCGAACAGGATTGACACGATCCACACGATCCACGCCGGTTTGCCCACCGTGGCGGCAATCGCGCCGATGGAGAACAGCACCAGCGCGGGCACGCCGCTGGCGACCCAGAATGCCCCGCGCCAATCGATCTTGCGGTGCAGGCTGCCCGCCGAGCTGGCGGCCTGCGGTACGGCCTCGAACGTAGTCGCTTCCATCTCTGTATTCCCATGTCTGAATAGCGTTTAAGTGGGGCAGTACACACAAGTGTGGGGACAATCAGCTACGCACCCGGCTTTTATCCGGGTCGTAGAAAATCGCTGCGCTGACCGTGGCGCTGATGCGCTTCTGCAGGCCATCGACTTTGCCAATCTCAAGCGCCGTGCCGGGTTCGGCGCAACTCACGTCGACCCGGCACAGCGCGATATTGCTGGCCAGCAGCGGCGAGCGGCACGCACTGGTGACGACGCCAACCTGGGCCCGGCCCTGGTACACCGGGTCACCATGGTGGGCGGCCTCGTTGCCGCTCACCTGCAGGCCGACCAGCTTGTGGGTCGGGTGGGCGCTGCGCCGCAACAGGGCATCCCGGCCGATAAAGTCATCGGTCTTGCTCTTGAGCGGCACACTGAAACCGATGCCGGCCTCGAACGGGTCGGTCTGGTCGCTGAACTCGTAGCCGGCAAAAATCAGCCCGGCTTCGATGCGCAGCAGGTCCAGGGCTTCCAGGCCCAGGGGCACCAGGCCCAAGGGTTGGCCGAGTTGCCAGATGCGGTCCCAGACCCGTTCGGCATCTTCGGGCTGGCACCACACCTCAAAGCCCAGCTCGCCGGTGTAGCCGGTGCGCGAAACCATCAGCGGGCAACCGTCGAAACCGTCCAGGCGGCCGACCAGGAAGCGGAACCAGCCGAGGGTTTCCAGGCTGGGTTGCGTCGGTGCGGTCCAGACCATCTGCTTGAGCAGCTCACGGCTCAGCGGCCCTTGCACCGCCAGGTTGTGGATCTGCTCACTGGCGGACTTGACCCACACCTTCATGCCGAGTTTTTGCGCCTGTTCGCGCAGCCACACGCCGGCATAGTCTTCGCCGCAGATCCAGCGGAAATTATCCGGCCCCAGGCGGAGCAGGGTGCCGTCATCAAGCATGCCGCCGTGGGCGTGGCACATTGCCGAATACACCACTTGGCCCACCGCCAGGCGCCGCACGTCGCGGGTCAGGCAGTACTGCAACAGGGCTTCGGCGTCGGGGCCGATGATTTCGAATTTGCGCAGGGCGGTCAGGTCCATCACCGCCACGCGCTCGCGGCAGCCAAGGTATTCCTCGGTGGCGCCGTAGCCGTCGTAGCGCAGCGGCAGCCACCAGTTGCGGTAGTCGACAAAGCTGCCGGTGAGGGCGCTGGTGCGTGAGTGAAACGCCGTCTCACGGGTCAGGATCGGGTCGGCATCCGCCGTGGTTCGAGTACTCATGGCGATGGAAAAACGCTCCTGTTCACTGTAGATGCGCACGTGGATATCGGTCGGGTTCCAGCCATTGGCCGGGTCGATGTCATCCGGGCACGAGGTACTGCCGCACAGCAGGTCGGTCATGGCGCGCAGCAGCACGTAATCGCCGGGCCGCGACCACGGCTCATCCAGGGTCATCTGCTGGTGCGCATCGATGCCGGTGTTGAAGAAGAAATTGATCGCCGGCCAACCGCTGCGCGCCTGCACCCCATGGGGCGCGAGCACCTGGCTGAGGTTGTCGCTGCAGTTGTCATGCCCGAAATAGCCATGGGTTTCGTAGTAACGCGCGGCACAGGCGAGGGCGAACGAGTCATGGCGGCCGACGGTGTCTTGCACCACCTCCAGCATCGGCTGCATGCGCCGGTCGAAAAACTTCGAGAACAGCCCCGGTGCCGGGTAGGCGTTGCCGTTCAGCGTGCGCGTTACGGTCTGGTCCAGGTCCAGCTCCACCCCGGCATCCAGGGCGCGGCGGTCGAGGGCGACGAAATCCGAGCACTGGCGCCCGGCTACGTCCAGCACCTGCACAAACTGGCCCTTGGCGACGGTGTAACTGTGGGCGGTGCCCGCACGCAGGGTGAACTCGTCCAGCACCTCGCCCAACGGCTCAGGCAGCGCGGGCACCCACAGGGGCGACGGGTTGGCGCGTGTCACCCACAGGTGCAATTCGCTCGGGCGGTACTGTTGGTCGACGGCGGTGGGCCCGGCGGGGGCCGCGACGAGCACCAGCAGCGGGTCATGGGCGACAAACTGCCGGCGCTGGCCCGGCGGGCTATCGTCGTCCCACAGCGAGGCGGCGCGGGGCAGTTGCTGCGGCTCGATGCCGCGCCGGTTGAGTACCTGGCCGATACGCGCCGGTACGTTGCAGGCGGTTGTACCGTGCAGCCCCCAGCTGGCCAGGGCGCTGCGACCCTTGGCATCGAGGGCCAGCAGAGAGCAGGTCTGCCGGCCTTCAATGTCGACCACTTGCAGGCTGTCGCCGGGCTGCAAGTCGACCAGGGTCATACCGCCGGCGGCTACGCGGTAGCGTTCCAGGTTCGGCGCACGGGCAAACAGGCCAGGCTCCCGGGGTTGGGAAATACGCGGTGCGTTCATGCTCAGCCGACCGACTTGATGGGCGTTGCGGGCTCGCCCAGGTACGCCGCCATCGAGTCATCCAGGGCCTGCAACCACGGCGTGTGGTGCGGCGGCGACTGGGTGCCGGTCATCAGCGAACGATAGGACTTGTCGCGGTAGCCCATGATGTTTTCCGCCTTGTCGTGCTTCCAGTGCAGGAAGGTCTGGTTGACGGCGGCGATGTCGAAATTCGGGTAATCGGTGGCATCCACCAGGTGCTGGATATAGGCGCCCTGGTACTCGAACATCTGCTGGTTGGTTTCCAGGGTCTGTTCCCGTGCCTGCCATGCCTGGCTGTCGGCAATCATCTCGGCCTGGCTGGGCAATGGGATACGCCCGAGGATCACATCCCGGGCATACCAGGCCTGGGCATCGAACATGTTGAACGAGTACCACTGGTCCTGCATGCCGAGGTAGATCAGGCGCGGGTTGGGCTCCCAGAACACGCCCTTGTAGAGGTTCATTGGCCACAGGCGGTTGTCGGTCTTGAGGCTCAACGCGTCCGGCAGGAACGGGAAATGGTGCTTGTAGCCGGTACACAGGATCACTGCGTCGATGTGCTTGCTGCTGCCGTCGACAAAGTACGCGCGGTTGTTTTCCAGGCGCTTGAGCAGCGGTTTTTCTTCCCAGTTCTCCGGCCAGGCGTAGCCCATGGGCGCAGTGCGATAGCAACTGGTAATGCTGCGCGCGCCGTATTTGTAGCATTGCGAGCCGATGTCTTCGGCCGAATAGCTGCTGCCGACGATCAGCAGGTCCTTGTCCTTGAATTCCAGCGCCTCACGAAAGTCGTGGGCATGCAGGATGCGCCCGGCGAACTGCTCGAAGCCGTCGAAGTACGGCACCTTGGGCGTGGAGAAATGCCCGCAGGCATTGATCACATAGTCGAAGGTTTCGCAGGTCAGGGTGTCGCTGGTGTAGTCGTGGGCCTGTACGGTAAAGCGTTGGGTCTGTTCGTCGAAGGTGACCTGGCGCACCACATTGTTGAAGCGGATGTAGTCGCGCACGCCGGCTTTTTCCACGCGGCCCTTGATGTAGTCCCACAGCACTTCGCGGGGCGGGTAGGAGCCGATCGGCCGGCCAAAATGTTCTTCAAAGGTGTAGTCGGCGAATTCCAGGCATTCCTTGGGGCCGTTCGACCACAGGTAGCGGTACATGCTGCCGTGCACCGGCTCGCCGTTTTCGTCGAGGCCGGTGCGCCAGGTGTAGTTCCACATGCCGCCCCAGTCCTGTTGTTTTTCGAAGCACACCAGTTCGGGGATGGCGGTGCCCTGGTCGCGGGCCGACTGGAACGCGCGAAGTTGGGCCAGGCCGCACGGGCCGGCGCCGATGATTGCTACACGTAGGGTCATGAGCGTGCCTCTTGAGGGTTTCAGCGAAAGATCACTGTCTTGTCCTGGTTGATGAATACCCGGTGTTCCAGGTGGTATTTGAGGGCTTTGGAGAGGGCCACGGTTTCGGTGTCACGGCCGATGGCGACCAGCGAATCGGGCAGGTGGGTGTGGTCGACGCGCTGGATTTCCTGCTCGATGATCGGGCCTTCGTCGAGGTCGCTGGTGACGTAGTGGGCGGTGGCGCCGATCAGCTTCACGCCGCGGTCATACGCCTGGTGATAGGGCTTGGCGCCCTTGAAGCCGGGCAGGAACGAGTGATGAATGTTGATCGCTCGCCCCGACAACTGCTGGCACAGCCCGTCGGACAGGATTTGCATGTAGCGCGCCAGCACCACCAGGTCGGTCTGGGTGTCTTCGACGATGCGCATCAGCTCGGCTTCCTGGCTGGCTTTGCTGTCCTTGGTGATCGGCAGGTAGATGAAACGGATGCCCTCGCGCTCGGCCATGGCGCGCAGGTCCAGGTGGTTGGACACCACGGCGGTGATGTGCATGTCCATCTCGCCCTTGCGGTGGCGGTACAGCAGATCGGTCAGGCAATGGTCGAACTTGCTCACCATCAGCAGCACACGGGTTGGCTGGCGCGAGCTGAACAGTTGCCATTGCATGTCGAAGCCCCCGGCGAGGTCGCCGAGGCCTTCACGCAGGGCACCGATGTCACCGCTCACGCCAGTGTTGAAACGGAACACCGCACGCATGAAAAACTGCCCGGTGAACTCGTCGTCAAACTGCGCCAGTTCACTGATGTAGCACTGCTGTTGGGCCAGGCACGCGCTGATTGTGGCGACGATCCCGGACGCCGCCGGGCAGGTGATCTTGAGGATGTAATGTTCGCTGGAGGCGTCCATCGAAGGCTCCTGAATGAAAGTGAAGGAAGGCTCAGCCCTTGGCCGTGCGTTTGCTTTTCTGCGGGTCGTCAAAGGGCAGCGCGTGGGTGGTGGCGCTGCCTTCGAGGCTGCCGCGCACCTGCAAGGCAATCCCCGGTTCGGCGCAGGCGACGCTCATGCGCGCGATGGCCATGGAGCGTTTGCTCAGGCGCGAATACATGCCGCAGGTGATCACGCCGACTTGCTGGTTGCCCTGCCACAGGGTGTCGCCGGCCTCGGCCGGGCGTACGCCGTCGAGCAGCACACCGGTGATCTTGAAACGCTCCTGGCCACGCAGGCGCAGGTGTTCTTCGGCGCCACGGAAGGCCTGCTTGCCGGGCGACACGGTGAAGTCCAGGCCCATCTCCCAGAGGGTGTCGCCGGCCTTTTGATCGGCGAAGGGGTACATCTGCGAGTTGTCGTACGGGAAGAACATCAGCGAGCTTTCCACCCGCAACCAGTCCAGGGCGGTGAAGGCGCAGGGGATGACGCCCAGGCTCGCGCCCTGTTCGAGCAGGCTGTCCCACAGGAACGGCGCATCGGCGGCCTTGCAGAAAATCTCGTAGCCGCGTTCGCCGGTATAGCCGGTGCGGGAGATCATCACCGGGCGGTCGAACAGGCGCGTTTGCAGGTGGTGGAAGTACGCCAGCTGGCGGATGCCGGGCACGTGCTCGGCCAGCAAGTCCACCGCCAGCGGGCCTTGCAGCGACAGGTCGTGCAGGTCGTCGTCAAACAGCACCGCCACGTGCCGGCCTTGGGCCGAGCGCACGAGCATCTCGTGCCCGGTACCGGCGCCATGCACCACCATGAACGCGTTGGGCCCGGTGCGGTAGACGATGCAGTCGTCAACGAATTTGCCGTCCTCGTCGAGCATCGACGCATACACCGACTTGCCGGGGTAGAGCTTGGCGATATCGCGGGTAGTCGCCCACTGCAACAGGTTTTCGGCGTGAGGCCCGACGTAGTGGACTTTTTTCAGGCCGGACACGTCCATCAGCCCGGCACGGGTGCGGATCGCTTCATGGTGGTCGGCCAGCGGGCTGTCGTAGGTCCAGGCGGTGCCCATGCCGTTCCAGTCTTCAAGATGGGAGCCGAGGGCGCGGTGCCGCTCGGCCAATGCAGAAATACGCCATGAATGGGTCATGTGAAGGTCCTTGTCGTAAAAGAAGGGAAGTCAGGCCTGTGGGTCGAACTGGCTTAGCCACTCGACCAGGGTTGCTCGATAACGCGTCATGCCTTTGTAATCGGCGATGGGCTCGGGCAAGTCGCGCAATACGCGGTGCAAGCGGCAGCCCCAACCGGGCCTGGTGACCAGTTCGTCCAGGCTGATCAGGTAGGTGCGGATGCTGAACATCACCGCGTTGCTGCGCGGCAGGCGTGCCATCACTTGCAACTCGACGCGCAGGTGCACCTGCTGGCCGACGTTTTGCGCGGTGATCTTGCCGCGGTCCGCGCCCCATTCATGGAAGGTTTCCGGCGACGAATCCAGGCGGGGGTTGATGGTCAGCGTCCAGTTCAGACGGCGCACCGGCTGGCCGACTTGCAGGTTGAGCAGGTACTTGAGCGCCCGTTCGAACACGCCCATCTGGTGGGCCATCGGCACCGGTGCATGCCACTGCTTGAAGCTCATGCCGGCGTCGAAGGCCAGGGACCAATCGGCCGGGCTGGTGACCAGGCCGGCGTCCATGTACAGGTCGCCGTCACGCTGGTCGAGCAAGGCGAAATCCCCCTGCACCTGGCGGCCGATAAATTCCAGCGGTGCGCAGGGCAGGCTGGTGGCGTCACCGAAGATAAAGCGCTGGTCGATGTCCAGCAGGTGGTTGCGCCAATGCCAGCGGTCGCCGTCACGCACCAGGCTGAAGCCCTCTGGGTAGTCGGCGGCCAGGTGTTCCATGAGCATCTGCAACGCATCCCAGGCGGCGGTTTGCATGTGCGGCATCACCAGGTAGCGGCGCGGGTCTTTGTCCAGTACCAGGGCGCGCTCGGCCATCTCCGAGCGGTAGTGCTCATCGATGTCGAAGGCGTGCTCGTAGATGGAACCGGGGTCGCGGGAGGTGGCCGGTTCGATGTTCACCGAGTACAGGTAGCTGTCCTCGATAAAGGGAAAGGGGAAACGCCGGATCGCTGCCGGGCTGTTGCGAAAGCTGAAATCGTCGCGATAACTCAGTACGGGGCTTGATTGCAGGGGCATGGCAGTCACTCCTAGAGGTCCAGCAAAACGCAGGGGCCGCTGCCGCGCGAGACGCAGGGCATCAGAAAGTCGGCCTGCTCGGCCGGGCTGAGGAAACTGTCGCGGTGTTCAATCGCGCCGCCGCTGTGGCGCGTGATGCACTGGCCGCACACCCCGCCACGGCACAGGTTGGGCACTTGCAGGCCGGCGTGTTCGAGGGCTTCGAGCAGGCTCTGCTCGGCCTCGACCCGCAGGCGTTGGCCGCTGCGCAGCAGGTGCAGGTCGAAGGGTTGCCCCGGTTGTGCGCCTTTGAAGGCTTCCGAATGCACCCGCGTTGGCGGCCAACCGAGTTGCGTCGCCTGCTGCGCAACGGCGTCGAGCAGCGACTGCGGGCCACAGGTGTAGACGTGGCTGCCCAGCGGGCGGTGGGCGAGAATGCGGCTCAGGTCCGGGCGGCTGGCATAGGCGTGCAGGCGCGAACCCAGGCGCTGTTGCAGTTCATCAAGGTAGGCATCGCTGAGGCCCGGGCGGAACAGGTAGTGCAATTCGAACGCGGCGTGCTGCTGTTCGAGTGCGGCGATGTAGGCCATGAACGGCGTGATGCCGATGCCGGCGGCGATCAGGATATGCAAGCGCGCCGTACCGTGGGGCGCAAACAGATTGGCCGGCGGCGAGATCTGCAAGGTGTCGCCCACCTGCACCTGCCGATGCAGGTACTGCGAGCCGCCGCGGGAGGCCTCCTGCAGGCGCACGGCGATGCGGTAGTGGCGGGTGTGCGCCGGGTCGCTGGTGAGGGAATAGGCGTTGCGCACCTTGCCCTCGGCCAGCGGCACATGCACCTGCACATGGCTGCCGGGGGAGAAGCCAGGCAGGCTGCCGTCGCAGGCTACCAGGGTGAATTCGCGCACCACCGGCGTGAGCATCCTGGCCGCGCTGACCTGCACATTGAGGGCCGCGCTCATGGCTGGAACCCCGCATAGGGCTGGTCGGGGTTGATGCACACGCCCAGGTAGGCGCCCAGGCGTCGGGAAAAATGCCCGCGTACCTCGAGGCCCACCTGGCAGCCGATGCAGTTGAGCAACGCTTCCGGCCCCGCTGCTTGGGTCAGGCCGCAGTGCGCGCAATACACCTGGCGCAGGCCGGGTGTCGTGCAGGTCATGCTGATTTCAGCCTCTTCCAGGCCGGCGGCGCGTGCCTCGCCGTGAATGCGCCAGATAAAGGCCTCATCACCCAGCAGGTAAAGCCGACACCCCACGGTGGCGCTGGCCAATGCCTGTTGCAGGCGCCGCGCGAAGTCGGGTTGTTCGCCGTTCAGCAGCAGTGGTTGGTCCAGTGCGGCGACACCCTCCGTGCAGGTGCTTGCCGATTGCATCACCACGATGGGGCGGTTGTGGGTGTGCGTCATGCGGGCTCTCCAGGGCGGGTTCTGTTTCCTGTTGGGAGAGATACTTTCCTATGGGGAAAATCTTCTCAATCTGGAAAAAGGGCTATGCCTTTGGAGATAAGCCTTGCGGTACAGGGCTTAGGGGCATGGAAGTTGCTGGGCTTCAAGAGATGCCGAGCAACCGGACGGGGAGTTATCGAACAGTGCTGACACGACCAAAAGGCTGGCCGCTCTGGTTGGGGCCTGTGCGCCGCGAACAGGCGCGCAGCGTGCGCCGGCTGTTGGCCGGGTTGCCCCTGCACGCTGACGGTGCCTTGGCGGGTTTCCTGGACCGTTTCGACGCACTGTTGCCTAACGCCAGGCTCAACCTGATCCTCGGCAGCGAAGACTTTGGCCCGACGCGACGCGGCTTGGTCGAAGGCTGCCAGGACGTAGCGCGTTGCCCCTGGCGTGACGCGGCCGTCAGCGATTGCCCCCAGGCCTGCGGCCCTTGCCGGCAACGTGGCGTGCACCGCCTGGTGTGCGCGTTGCCCCCGGGCGAAAAGGGTGTGTTGCTGCTCGATACTCCCAGGCGCGCCGGGGCCAGTTGGCGCCAGTTGGTGGAGGAGGCGGCGCAGGCGGTGGGGGTCAGCGTGCGCCTGCGCAGCCAGCAGCGAGAGCAGCAGCGCAAACAGGCGACCTCCCGCCACGGTGCCCTGGCCCGCGAGTTGCACGATTCGGTGGCGCAGCAGCTCGGCTACCTGTCCTTCCAGGCCCATGGCTTGCAGTCGCAACTGGGCGAACCGGCCCTGCACGACTTGTGCAGTGGTCTCAGCCAACTGCAACGCCAGGTGCGCGAGCTGATCACCAGCGCGCGCCTGACCATGGATGGGCGTTCGCTGCGCCAGGCCCTGGCCGATTCGGTGGCCGAATTCTCGCGGCGCTGCATCATCGTGTTCGAACTGGACAACCGCCTGGCCGACGATGCCCTGAGCCCGGAAACCGAATTGCAGATCTTGCAGATCATCCGCGAAGCCCTGGCCAACGCCGTGCGCCATTCCCACGCGCGGCATGTGCGTATCGAGCTGCGCCAGACCCAGGACGGCGAGGCTTCGGTGGCGGTGGAAGACGACGGCATCGGCCTTAGCCAGGCCTGCGGTGAGCACAACCATTTCGGCCTGGCGATTATTCGCGAGCGTGCCGCCAGCATCGGCGCGCGCCTGACCATTGAAGCGATCCGCCCGCACGGGGTGCGTGTGCACCTTGGCCTGCGTCGCCACCAAGACCTGCCACAGGGGAGTCTCGATGGACTGCACGACCTTATTACTGATCGATGATCACCCACTGTTTCGCAAAGGCCTGGCGCAGTTGTTCGGCGCCAGTGACGACTTCGAAGTGGTGGGCCAGGCGGCCAGCGGCCGCGAAGGCATCAACCTGGCCGTGAGCTTGACGCCGCAGCAGGTGCTGCTGGATTTGCACATGCCCGGCCTCAGTGGTTTGCAGGTGCTCGATGAGCTGCGCCAACTGCGCCTGGACTGCCAGGTGGTGGTGCTCACGGCCTCGATGGACCGCGACGAACTGCTCAGCGCCTTGCGCCTCGGCGCCAGTGGCTATGTGCTCAAGGAAACCGAGCCGGACGCGCTGCTGGCGTATATGCGCAACTGCCACAAGGGCGCGATTGTGCTGGACTCGACCCTGATTGCGCTGTTGGCCGACCAGGCCGAGCCCGCACACCACAGCGAGGCCCCGGGCAACGACAATCTCACCGAACGCGAAGGCCAGACCCTGGCGTTGATTGCCGCTGGCATGAGCAATAAACAGATCGGCCGCGAGCTGGGCATCAGCGACGGCACGGTGAAAATCTACGTGCGCAGCCTGCTGCAGAAGCTCGGCCTGCACTCGCGGCTGGAACTGGCAGCGTGGGTGCACAGCGGCGCCTTGAAGCACGAGGAGCGCCATTAGATGAGGGAAAGCCCCGAAGCCTTTGTGCTCCCGTCGATCGAGCTGATGGATTGTTTCCCCGCCGCCTTGCTGCGCCTGCGTGACAACGGCCAGATCGCCCACTTCAACCTGGCGTGGGCCGAATTGATGGGGCCGCCTGGCGGCGAACGCAATTTGATCGACTACGTGCACCAGGAAGACCGCCCCTGGTGGCGTCAGGCGTTGAATGAACTGCGCCGCCGCCCCGACACTTCGTTCAACCAGCGTCTGCGCTTTGTGCACCCCAGCGGCGAATTACGCTGGTTCGAGATCAGCCTCAAGCGCGGCCCGCAAGGCTTTTACCTGGTGGCCGGTGACGTCACCGCCCACAAACGCCGCGAAATTGCCTTGCAGGCCAGTCAGCGCAGCAGCATGAGCTTGCTCGACAGCATGCCCGGCCTGATCTATCGCGGGCGCAACAACCGCGACTGGACCATGGAATTCGTCAGCGCCGGCTGCCTGCAACTCACCGGTTATCCGGCCGAACGGCTGGTGGACAATCATGAGTTCACCTACAACAGCCTGATCCTGGCGCAGGACGCCGACTACGTGTGGCGCGAGGTGCAATATGCGTTGTCGCGGCATGAACCCTTCGAGTTGAATTACCAGATCCGCTGTGCTGATCAGTCGATCAAGCACGTGTGGGAGAAGGGCGTGGGGATTTATGCCGATACCCGCGAAGTGCTGGGGATCGAAGGGGCGATTTTCGAGCGCAGGCTTTAACAAGTAAAACGCAGATACAAATGTGGGAGGGGGCTTGCCCCCGATGGCGGTGGATCAGTAACAAATTAGCTGACTGACCCACCGCCCCTCCCACATTAATCTCCACATGGCAGGCTCAATGGGCGCCAGCCGCCTTGTTCAGGTCGCTTTCGGCCCACTCGGTATACACACACGCATCCGCCGTGGCCCAGCGCACTCGCACCGGGTCGCCAGCCTTGAGTGGCATGCCCGCAGCAGACAGCGCCTTGACCGTCATCGACGTGCCACCGAGGGTTTTCACCGTGCACGTCTGGCTTTCACCCAGAAACAGCACCTCACCGACAATTGCCGACACCTCATTCCAGCCCGCCGCCAACGGCTGCTCGGCGGCTTGCTCCACGCTCAGCGCCAGGGCTTTTTCGGGGCGCACCATCAGCAGCACATCCTGCTCGGTGTGCAGCCCGCTGGTCAGGCGGATCGCCAACGACTGGCCTTCAAACGAGGCCACCGCATTGCCCTGGGCCTTGAGCTTGAGGAAGTTGGAATTGCCGAGGAACGAGGCCACAAAGGCGTTCGGCGGGTTCTGGTAGAGGTCGAAACCGCTGCCCAGGCCGACGATTTTGCCGTGGCTGAAAATCGCGATGCGCTGGGACAGGCGCATGGCTTCTTCCTGGTCGTGGGTCACGTAGACGATGGTGATGCCCAGGCGCCGGTGCAGTTGGCGCAGTTCGTCTTGCAGGTCTTCACGCAGTTTCTTGTCGAGGGCGCCGAGGGGTTCGTCCATCAGCAGGATGCGCGGTTCGTACACCAGCGCACGGGCGATCGCCACGCGTTGCTGCTGGCCGCCGGAGAGTTGCGAAGGACGGCGATGGGCGAACTGTTCCAGCTGCACCAGCTTGAGCATGGCGTCGACGCGCTTTTCGCGTTCGGCGCTGGCCAGTTTGCGGATCGCCAGGGGGAAGGCGATGTTGTCGCGCACCGACAGGTGTGGGAACAACGAATAGCGCTGGAACACCATGCCGATGTCGCGTTTGTGTGGCGGCACGTTGACCAGGGATTGGCCACCCACCAGGATCTCGCCGCTGCTCGGCGTTTCAAAGCCGGCGAGCATCGACAGCGTGGTGCTTTTGCCCGAGCCGCTGGAGCCGAGGAAGGTGAGGAATTCGCCGTCCTGGATGTCCAGCGAGATGTTGTCCACGGCAGCGAATTCGCCATAGTACTTGTTCAGGTTACGCAGGCTGACCAGGGGTTGCCCGCTGTGTTGCGCAGAATCTTTGATCACGGCACTCATGTTGTTCTCCTGGGCTCAGAGCCGGGTTTGCGTGCGGCGGCGAAGGGCGGCGGCAATCACCATGACCAGCACCGAGAGGCCGATCAGCAACGTCGAGGCGACGGCGATCACCGGCGTCAGGTCCTGGCGCAGGGTGGTCCACATTTTTACCGGAAGGGTTTGCAGGGTCGGGCTGGCCATCATCACGCTGAGCACCACTTCGTCCCACGAAACAAGGAAGGCAAACAGCGCACCGGCCACCATCCCCGGGCGGATCGCCGGGAAGGTCACCTTGAACACGGCTTGCAGACGTGAGGCGCCGCAGATCACCGCCGCGTCTTCAATCGACTGGTCGAACAGCTTCAGCGAGTTGATGATCGAGATGATGGTGAACGGCAGCGCGACGATCACATGGCTGACCACAAAGGCGAACATCGTGCCGGTGTAGCCGAGCTTGAGGAACAGTGCGTAGACCGCCACGGCAATGATCACCAGCGGCACGATCATCGGCAGCGTGAACAGGCCATAGAGCAATTCACGGCCGGGAAAGCGCCCGCGTACCAGGGCGAAGGCCGTGGGCAGGCCCAGCGCCACGGCGAACACCGTGGTCAGCACCGCGACCTTGAGGCTGGCCATGGCCGCGTTCATCCAGTCGGCATTGGAGAAGAACTGGCCGTACCATTTGAGCGTCCAGCCGGGCGGCGGAAACACCAGCCATTGCGATGAGCCGAACGACAGCAGCACGATAAATACGATCGGCAACAGCAGAAACAAGCCGATCAAACCGGTGGTGGTGTAGAGGCCCAAGCGCATCCTGCGGCTCATGGCATTGGGAGTCAGGAGCATGACGGCTTACCTCGCATTGCTGGCGCCAACCGGGGATTCCGGCTGGAGCTTCAGGTAGAAGTAGAACAGCACCAGCGTGATCAGGATCAGCAAGGCGGCACCGGCACTGGCCAGGCCCCAATTGAGGAACGACTGCACCTGCTGGATGATGAACTCGGGCAGCATCATGTTCTGCGCACCGCCGAGCAGCGCCGGGGTGACGTAGTAACCGAGGGACATCACAAACACCATCAAGCCGCCGGAAAACAGCCCCGGCCGGCACAGCGGCAGGAACACCCGGAAGAAGTTGGTCCACGGGCTGGCACCGCAGATGGAGCCGGCCTGCAGGATCATCGGGTCGATGGCCTGCATGGTCGCCTGCAACGGCAGCACGATGAACGGGATCATGATGTAGCTCATGCCGATCACCACGCCGGTGAGGTTATGCACCATCTCCAGCGGTTGATCGATAATGCCCATGGCCATCAGCGCCTTGTTGATCACCCCGGAGGCCTGCAGCAGCACCAGCCAGGAATAGGTGCGGGCCAGCAGGCTGGTCCACATCGACAGCAGCACGATACTCAGCATCCAACGGCCCCAGCCGCGTGGCACCAGGGTAATCGCCCAGGCCAGCGGGAAGCCCAGCAACAGGCTGAACAGGGTCACCAGGCCCGCCACCGAAAAGGTGTTGAGCAGCACCCGGGCGTAGGCCGAGTTGGCGAACAGTTGCTCGTAGTTGCCCAGGCCCGGGGTGGGTTCCAGCACGCCGCGCAGCAACAGGCCGATCAGCGGTGCCAGAAAGAACAGGCCGAGGAACAGCAGGGCCGGGACCAGGTTGCTCGAACCCCGCCAGCGCTGGGCCAGGGACGGCGCGGTGGCTTTGACCGGTACCGCGCCGGCAGCGCCGAGGGCGCTCCCGGTCGGTGTGGTTGCCGTCATTTTCATTTGACTAGCCATTCATTCCACCGTGTCGCAATGGCCGGACCGTTCTTGGCCCAGTAGGCGAAATCGAGGGTGATCTGATCCTTGACGTAGGCGGTCGGCAGGTTGGGCGCGAGGACCGAATCGAGGCGCTGCACGCTGTCGATATTCACCGGAGCATAGGCGGTCAGGTTGGAAAAATCCGCCTGGCCCTTGGCGCTGCTGGCACTGGCGAGGAACTTCATCGCCGCGGCTTTGTTCTTGGTGCCTTTAGGCACGACGAGGATATCGGCCATGACCAGGTTCTGCTTCCAGCTCACGCCCACTGGCGCGCCGTCTTCCTGTAAGGCGTGGATGCGGCCGTTCCAGAACTGGCCCATGCTCACTTCACCGGAGGCCAGCAGTTGCTGCGACTGCGCGCCGCCGCCCCACCAGACGATGTCTTTCTTGATCGTGTCGAGCTTCTTGAAGGCGCGGTCCAGGTCCAGCGGGTAGAGCTTGTCGGCGGCTACGCCGTCGGCCAGCAGCGCCAGTTCGAGCACGCCAGGGCTTGGCCATTTGTAGAGGGCGCGTTTACCGGGGTAGGTCTTGGTGTCGAACAGCGCGCTCCAATCTTGTGGCTTGCCGGCGCCGAGCTTGCCTTCGTTGTAGCCAAGCACGAAGGAGAAGAAGAACGAACCGACGCCATGGTCGGAAACGAAGCGTGGGTCGATCTTGTCGCGCTGGATCACCGAGAAATCGAGGGGTTCGAGCAAACCTTCGGCGGCGGCGCGCAAGGCGAAGTCGGCCTCAACATCCACCACGTCCCACTGCACGTTGCCGCTCTCGACCATGGCTTTGAGTTTGCCGTAGTCGGTGGGGCCGTCCTGCACCACGGTGATACCGCTGGCCTTGCTGAACGGGTCCGCCCAGGCCTGTTTCTGCGCATCCTGGGTGCTACCGCCCCAGCTCACGAAATTGACGCTTTCGGCCGCCATGGCCGCGTGAGTTGCCGTGGCCAACAAGCCCGCGAGCAGTACTGCGGTTGCACGTTTGTTCAACACCATTTTCACGCCCTCATTTGTTTTGTTATTGAGCGGGCTTGGTAATGCCCGCCTATCGGGAGCAGTAGGTCTATCGGGACCTCTATTCGAGGCCCCAAGAGGCGACCGTGCCAAGGGCTGTTATTGGTGCTATCCCTGGCGGGCGCACTTGGCGAAAGCGTTCGGTCTATGGAATATCATATTATGGTATTCCAAACTTTGTGCAAGCATTTTGCCTTACCGGTTATCCGTCATTCGGTGAAAGGAATGCTCTCGACCACTTCCAGGTCGTAGCCGGTCAACCCGGCGTATTTGAGGGGCGGGCCGAGGTGACGCAACTTGCCGACACCCAGGTCTTGCAATATCTGCGCCCCGGTGCCCACTTCAGAATAGATGCGCGACTGCGAGCGGCTGAACTGGCGTGGTGTCTGGGTCAATTGCGGCACCCGTTCCAGCAGGGCCTGGGACGATTCATGGTTGGCCAGCACCACCACCACGCCACTGCCTTCAGCCGCCACGCGCTGCAAAGCGGCCCACAACGTCCAGTTGGACGGGCCGCTGTACTCAGCGCCAACCAGGTCGCGCAGCGGGTCGATCACGTGCACGCGCACCAGCGCCGGCTCATCGCGGCGCAGCTGCCCCATGACCATCGCCATGTGCACGCCGCCGTCGATGCGGTCTTCAAAGGTGATCAGGCGGAAGGTGCCGTGCACCGTCGGCAAGTCGCGTTCGCCGATGCGCACCACGGTGCGTTCGGTGCTGAGTCGGTAGTGGATCAGGTCGGCGATGGTGCCGATCTTGATGCCGTGCTTGCGCGCGAAGATTTCCAGCTCGGGGCGGCGCGCCATGGTGCCGTCGTCGTTCATTACTTCGACGATCACCGAGGCCGGCGTGTGCCCGGCCAGGCGGGCCAGGTCGCAGCCGGCTTCGGTATGGCCGGCGCGGGTCAGCACGCCGCCGTCCTTGGCGCGCAGCGGGAAGATATGCCCCGGCTGCACGATATCGGCGGGCCCGGCATTGATATCGACAGCCGCCGCCACGGTGCGCGCGCGGTCGGCGGCGGAGATGCCGGTGGTGACGCCGGTGGCGGCTTCGATAGACACGGTAAACGCGGTGCTGAACACGCTGCCGTTGCTCGGCACCATCTGCTCAAGCCCCAGGCGCTGGCAATGTTCATCGGTGAGGGTCAGGCAGATCAGGCCGCGCGCTTCACGCGCCATGAAACTGATAGTCTCGGCGGTGCAGCACGCGGCGGGCAGCAACAGGTCGCCTTCGTTTTCCCGGTCTTCGTCGTCCACCAGAAGCACCATCTTGCCTTGGCGGTAGTCTTCGATGATGTCTGCGATGCTGTTGAAGGACATGGTGGATGCTCGGTTTGTTGGTTGTATGTATTATGGTATACCACAAAAACTCAATAAGAGGATGTCATGATGAAGGCCTACTGGATTGCCCATGTGGATGTGTCCGACGCAGAGCAGTACACGCAGTACACCCAGCGCGCACCGGCCGCGTTCGCCAAGTTCGGCGGGCGGTTCCTGGCCAGGGGCGGGCGCAGTGAGGCGCTGGAAGGCGGGCCCGCA
Organism: Pseudomonas sp. S09G 359; assembly: GCF_002843605.1. NCBI lineage: Bacteria > Pseudomonadati > Pseudomonadota > Gammaproteobacteria > Pseudomonadales > Pseudomonadaceae > Pseudomonas > Pseudomonas sp. S09G 359. The sequence continues at coordinate 2,393,462 of NZ_CP025263.1, forward strand.
CGGCAGCGCAATGTGGTGATCGAGTTTGATAGCTACGAGCAGGCGGTGGCGTGTTATGAGTCTGCCGAGTATCAGCAGGCGAAGGGGCACCGTGAGGGCGCGGGGGTGGCGCAGATCATCATCGTTGAAGGGCTGGCGCCGTAGGCTTATCAGGCCATACCGGATACAAATGTGGGAGGGGGCTTGCCCCCGATGGCGGTGGTTCAGTCACCTGATACATTGACTGACACGCTGCTATCGGGGGCAAGCCCCCTCCCACATTTGCCCGCGGTTCGGCCGGGGGATCAGCGAATGAAGTGAATCTTCCCGCTGTCGTCGTTGCCGATATAAATGCCATACACCCCAGCCTGCCTTTCCTCGATATAACGCTCGAGGATCTGCCGGATCGCCGGATAGTAGATGCTGTCCCAGGGAATGTCCTCGGGTGCGAAGAATTTGTAGTCGAGGGTTTCCGGCCCGAACTGGCCGGTGATCTCCAGCGCGATGGCGCGGAAGATGATGTACACCTCGCTGATCCTGGGCACGCTGAAGATGGAGTAGGGCGAGAGGATTTCGGCGCGTACGCCGCTTTCTTCCCAGACTTCGCGCAACGCCGCCTGCTCGGTGGTTTCGCCACCTTCCATGAAGCCTGCGGGCAGGGTCCAGGTGCCGGGGCGCGGGGGGATCGCGCGTTGGCACAGCAGGTATTTGCCGTCCTGCTCGATGATGCACCCGGCGATGATCTTGGGGTTGATGTAGTGGATATAGCCGCAGCCCCGGCACATCAAGCGCTCATGGGTATCGCCCGGTGGCAGTTGGTGACGGAGGTCACTGCCGCCACAGGTCGGGCAAAAGCTGGGGCTGGGCATGGTCAGTGACCTATGCGCGGTTCTTTGAGGGCGATGGGCAGGGTGATTTCCGGCAGCTTGCCGGTTTCTTCCTGTTTGCGCTTGAGGTAATCCAGGGCCACGGCGGCAGCGGCGCGCACGTGGTCGACGCAGGCTTGGTGGGCCGCCAGCGGGTCGCCGCTCTTGATTGCCTGGACCATGCGCTCCATTTCCTGGTTGCTGGTGCCGCGCCGGTTTTCCTGGGACACCGAGGTGGCGCGCAGGTAGCTGATGCGCGCCTGCAACTGGCGCAGTTGGGTAGCGGCCACGTGGTTGCCGGAGCCTTCGAGCAGTACGTCGTAGAAGCCCTGTACCGAATCGATGACCTGCTGCAGCTCGCCATCCTTGAGGGCCTTGCGGTTCTCCTCCAGGGCTTTTTCCAGGGCCTTGATGTCCTTGGCCTTGGCGCGCAGGGTGAACAGCTGCACGATCAAACCTTCGAGCACGCAGCGCAGTTCATAGATGTCGACGGCATCGGCCAGGGTGATGATCGCCACTTGCGGGCCCTTGGCATCGGCGAATTCCACCAGACCCTCGGACTCCAGGTGGCGCAAGGCTTCGCGCACCGAAGTGCGGCTGACGCCCAGGCGGTCGCAGAGGTCGCGCTCTACCAGGCGGTCGCCGGGCAGCAGCTGGAAATTCATGATGGCGCTGCGCAGTTTTTCCAGCACGATTTCGCGCAGGGTAACCGGGTTGTGATTGACCTTGAAGCTGTCGTCGAGGGGCAGGCGTTTCATGGGGTCTGCTCTGAATGTGCGGTTAACTGGAGGCCTCGGCGCAGGCTGCAGAAGCCAGCCGGCGCCGATTGAGAGCCGAAATCATGCCCGAGTTTATCATGCCGCGTTCTTTAAGCGACAAACCCTCTGGCCTGCAGCGCGCCTCAGGCCAGGGTGGGCAGCGGGCCCAGTTTGCCCTTGTGGTAGATCATCGGCGTGACCGGCTCTGCGGGCAGGATCAGGTTTTTCACCGCGCCGACGATGATCGCGTGGTCGCCGCCGTCATACTCGCGCCACAGCTCGCATTCGATGATCGCCGTGGCCTTGGCCAGCAGCGGGTTGCCCAGTTCGCTCAAATGCCACTCGATACCCTTGGCCTTTTCCTTGCCCTTGCTGGCAAACGCATAGGCTTCGGCGGTCTGGTCGGCGGACAGCAGGTGAATCGCAAAGCGCTTGCTGTCGCGCAGAATCGGGTAGGTGTCCGAGGCGTAGTTGGGGCAGAACAGCACCAGGGCCGGGTCGATCGACAGCGCGCTGAACGCGCTGGCGGTGATGCCGACGATGCCGCCGTCCGGGTCGAGGGTGGTGACCACCGTGACGCCGGAAGGGAAGGAGCTCATGACGTCTTTATAAATACCGGGTTCGATCATGGTCGTGGACTCTTAACGCATCACAAAGGGGTCAGGCATGGGCGCCTGGGAGAGGTTGATCCACACCGTTTTCAGCTCGGTGTAGGCCAGCACCGAATCGATGCCGCTTTCGCGTCCGTAGCCACTGTTCTTGAAGCCGCCGATGGGCGCCATGGCCGATACGGCGCGATAGGTGTTGACCCAGATGATGCCCGAGCGCACGTCCCGGGCCAGGCGGTGGGCGCGGCCCAGGTCGCGGGTCCAGATGCCGGCAGCGAGGCCGAACTGCGAGTCGTTGGCGATGGCCAGCGCTTCGGCTTCGTCCTTGAAACGAATGACCGAGGCCACCGGGCCGAACACTTCTTCCTGCATGATTTTCATCGAATTGCGGTCGCATTCGAACAGGGTCGGCTCATAGAACCAGCCCTCGCCGAGATTCTGCGGGCGCTTGCCGCCGGTACGCAGGCGTGCGCCTTCGGCGATGGCGTCGGCCACCAGGCCTTCGACCACGGCCAGTTGCTGCGCGGTGGCCATGGGGCCCATTTCGCTGGCGTCTTCCTGAGGGTTGCCGATGCGGATGCGCTGGGCGCGCTCCACCAGGCGTTCGACGAACTCGTCGTAGATTTCATCCTGCACCAACAGGCGCGAGCCCGACACGCAACTCTGCCCGGACGCGGCATAAATACCGGCAATCGCGCCGTTGATGGCGCTGTCGAGGTCGGCATCGGCAAAAATGATATTCGGCGATTTGCCGCCCAGTTCCAGCGACAGCTTGGCGAAGTTCTCGGCACTGCTGCGCACCACATGCCGCGCCGTGGCCGCGCCGCCGGTAAAGGCGATCTTGCGTACCAGCGGGTGGCGGGTGAGGGCGGCACCGGTGCTCGGGCCGTAGCCGGTGACCACGTTGACCACGCCCGGCGGAATACCGGCTTCGAGGGCCAGGCGTGCCAGCTCGAGGATGGTCGCCGAGGCGTGTTCCGACGGTTTGATCACGATGGTATTGCCCGCCGCCAGGGCCGGCGCGAGTTTGATGGCGGTGAGGTACAGCGGGCTATTCCACGGAATGATCGCCGCGACCACACCCATGGCTTCGTGCACGGTGTAGGCGAACAGGTCGGGTTTATCCAGGGGCAGGGTGCCGCCTTCGAGCTTGTCGGCCAGGCCTGCGGTGTAATGGAAAAACTCCGGCAGGTAGCTGACCTGGCCACGGGTTTCACGGATCAGCTTGCCGTTGTCGCGGCTTTCCAGCTGGGCCAGTTGCTCTTTGTTCTCGGCGATCAGGTCACCGAGGCGGCGCAGCAATTTGCCCCGCGCAGTGGCGGTGAGACCGCGCCAGGCCGGGCTGTCGAAGGCGCTTTGGGCGGCCTGCACGGCGCGCTCCACGTCGGCCTCGTCGGCGTCGGGCAGTTGCGCCCAAGGCTCGGCCAAGGCCGGGTTGAGGCTGTCAAAGGTCTTGCCGGACAGGGCATCGACCCATTCACCGCCGATGCACATCTGGAAGCGTTCAAGCGTCATGCCACGATCCCCTTTATCGGGTGTTGTTGGGAGTGTGCCGTTTGAAGAAAACCCAGCAGCAGCTGGTTGACCAGGCGCGGCGATTCTACCGGCATCATATGCCGTTGCTCGGGCAAAACCGCCACGGTTGCGCCAGGAATGCGATCGGCAAGCTGCCGGGCCATCTGCGGCGTGGAGCCGGGGTCCAGTTCGCCGGTAGCCACCAGGGTCGGCGCCTGGATGCTGCCGAGGTCGTCGGCACGGTACATGTCCTGGGTGGCAAACAGCTCATAAGTGGTGAGGTAGCCCTGGGGATCGTTGCCCGCCAGGGTTTCACGCAAGGCGGCGATCTGCGCCGGGTTGGCCGCCTGGTATTCGCGGCTGAACCAGCGCGACAGCGCCGCTTCGGCGTTGGCATCCGGGCCGTGTTCGGCGGCCTGGGCGGTGCGGGCGATCACGCCTTCACGCTGCTCGGGGCTGCGGTTGAACACACTGTTGAGCACCACCAGGCTTTGCAAGCGCTCGGGGTAATGCAGGGCAAACGCCCGCGCTACCAGGCCGCCCATGGAAAAACCGATCACCGTGGCCTTGGGCAGTTGCAGGTGGTCGAGCAGTTCCAGCAACTGGTCGGCATAGCCCAGCAGCGGCGTGCCGGCGGCCGGGCGCGGGCTGGCGCCGTGGCCGAGCATGTCGTAGCTGATCACGCGGTAATTCGTGGCCAGGCCTACGACCTGGCCGCCCCACATTTCTTTATTCAGGCCCACGCCGTGGATCAAAACCACAGGCTGGCCTTGGCCGGTCGCCAGGTAACTGGTGCCAGCCGGGGTGTGTTCAGCGGTGAGCCGAATCATGGAGCGCTCCTGCATGCTTTTTTGTTGTGGTGGCCGGTGGTGCTTACTGGGCTTTTTCGGCCGCCAGCTCTTCCAGGTCGATGTAGCGGTTGCCGATGCGCGGGTGCAGGCGGCCGCCGTCGGCGCAACCCAGCACCACGACGATTTCGTCGGCGCGCGGTGAATCTTCGATCTGCATTTCCAGGGTGACGTAGTGCGAACGCAGGCCTTCGTCGTCCTTGTGCATCATCGGGATCTGGATCGAGGTACCCGGCCCGCCACGTTTGTTGGTAAAGCTCAGGTAGCTCTTGGCCTTGACCGCTTCACGGTAGTGGTTGCCGAAACGCAGGGTATGGATGATCGCGCTGGCGTGTTCGATCTCGCCATCGGCGCCGACCACAGCGGCCTTGCCATAGGCTTCGATGTTCTCGGCGCCGCCGATGATGGCCACCAGGCGCTCGACCATCAGCGCACCGAGGTCGGAGCAATTGGCGCGGATCTCAGGCTTGAGGTCTTCGACGAAACCGCGACCCAGCCAAGGGTTTTTCAGTACCACGGCGAGGCCGACCATTTTTACCGGGGTGTCGGAGGCCTTGCCGCCTTCGATGAAGGTTTCTTCTACGTAGCTGACGATCTTGCGGATTTCGAAACTCATGAGCTGCTCCTCTGGGGTGAGTGTGTCTTCGGTATGATGGTATACCATAATATCGTAAGCACAAGTCCCGTTGGGGAGATTCTTGCGTGGCCGGATCAGTCGCTCATCAGTGTGGCGTCGTCGACCTTGTCCAGGTGCTTGAAGCGTTCGATCAGAAAGTCGATCAGGCTGCGCACGCGTGCCGACAGGTGCAGTTGCTGCGGGTACACCGCGTAGACATCGGCGCGGGTCGGGGTCTGGTCCTCCAGCACCAGGCGCAGGCGCCCGCTGCGCACGTAGCGGGCGATGTCCCATTCTGCGCGCAGCAGCACCCCATAGCCTTCCAGCGCCCAGTTCAATGCCACTTCGCCGTCGTTGCAGCCTAGCGCGCCTTGCACCTTGATGTTCTCCGTGCGCCCGCCGTGGGTGAACGACCACACACCATAGGGCGATTCGTTCTGACGAATGAAAATGCAATTGTGCTGGTGCAGCTCGGCGAGTGTCTGCGGCGTGCCGTGTTTGTCCAGGTACAGCGGCGAGGCGCACAGCAGGCGGCGGTTGGAGGCGATCTTGCGCGCATGGAAGGTCGCATCCGGCAGGCTGCCGAAGCGGATGCCGAGGTCAAAGCCGTGGGTGGCCAAGTCCAGCGGGTGGTCGCTGATCTCCAGTTGGATCTCCACCTCCGGGTACTGCGCAAAAAACGCCGCGAGAGCCGGGCCGATATGCCGGCGGCCAAACCCCAGCGACGCATTCACCCGGATCAGGCCCTTGGGCGTCGCACGGCTGCTGCTGAGCAACTGCTCCAACTCGTCGATCTGGGTGAGGATGCGCGCGGCATGGCTGAAATACAGCTCGCCTTCTGACGTCAGGCTCATGGAGCGGGTAGTGCGGTTGACCAGGCGGATGCCCAGGCGAGCCTCCAGTAAGGTCAGGCGTTTGCTCACTGCTGGTGGGGTGATGCCCAGCTCGCGTGCGGTGGCAACCAGGCTGCCTTTATTGGCCAGCAGGTAGAAAAACTGCAAATCCAGGGTCTGGCTCATTCGTAACTCAAAGTTATTTATGTAGTGATTTCGAGTCGATCATGCGGCTTGCAGCCCTACATATACTCCGGTCACACCCCGTTTGGACAGCTTCGCCCAACGGGAAAAACAACAACGTGACGAAGTGGAGTGAATGATGAACGCATACAACATTGCAGCAATCCCAGGTGACGGCATTGGCGTGGAAGTGATCGCTGCCGGCGTCGAAGTGCTGCAAAGCCTGGCGCGCAAAGCCGGCTTTGCCTTGCACTTCAAGCATTTCGACTGGAACTCGGACAACTACCTGAAGAACGGCTACTACATCCCCGAAGGCGGCCTGGCCGAATTGAAGACCTTCGATGCGATCTTCTTTGGCGCCGTGGGCGCCTTGAATGTGCCGGACCACATTTCGCTGTGGGGCCTGCGCCTGCCGATCTGCCAAGGCTTCGACCAATACGCCAACGTGCGCCCCGCACGGGTGCTGCCCGGGGTAAAAAGCCCGCTGCACAACGGCGACCAGATTGACTGGGTGGTGGTGCGCGAAAACTCCGAAGGCGAGTATTCCGGCAACGGTGGCCGAGTGCACCGCGGCCTGCCGGAAGAGGTGGCCACCGAGGTCTCGGTGTTCACCCGGGCCGGGGTCGAGCGTATTCACCGCTATGCCTTCGAACTGGCGCGCAGCCGCCCGCGCAAGCACCTGACCATGGTCACCAAGTCCAACGCGCAGCGCCACGGCATGGTGCTGTGGGATGAGATCTTCTACGAGGTCGCCAAGGACTTCCCCGACGTGAAGGTCGACAAGGAACTGGTGGACGCCGTGACCACGCGCATGGTGCTCAAGCCCTCGACCCTGGATGTGATTGTCGCCACCAACCTGCATGCCGACATTCTGTCCGACCTCGCCGCCGCGCTGTCCGGCAGCCTGGGCATTGCACCCACGGCCAACCTCAACCCGTCGCGCCAGTTTCCCTCGATGTTCGAACCCATCCATGGCTCTGCATTCGACATTACCGGCAAGGGCGTCGCCAACCCCATCGCAACCTTCTGGACCGCCGCGATGATGCTGGAACACTTGGGCGAACCTGCAGCAGCCCGGCAATTGATGTCGGCCATCGAGGCCGTCACCGAAAGCGGGTTGCACACCCCGGACCTCGGCGGCAGCGCCACCACCCGCCAGGTCACCGATGCTGTCATCGACTTGCTCAACCGCTGATTCACAGTAGTACTGCGGCTTAACGCCAGGGGACGGCTGCTTGCAGGCGATCCCCGGGCATTTCCTGACAACAATAAAAATCAGGGCCCTGTCATGAAAAGAATACTTGGCAAACTCTACGTACAAGTGCTGATCGCCGTGATCCTCGGTGCGATTGTCGGGGTGTTGCTGCCCGACACTGGCGCGGCGCTCAAGCCCTTGGGTGACGCCTTTATCAAACTGATCAAAATGCTCCTGGCGCCGGTGATTTTCCTCACGGTGGTCACCGGCATCGCCAAGATGGAGAACATGAAAGAGTTGGGGCGCGTGGGCTTTCGCGCGTTGATTTACTTTGAAGTGGTGTCGACCCTGGCCCTGGTGGTCGGGCTGGTGGTGGTGGATGTGTTCAAGCCCGGCGCCGGCATGAACATCGATGTGGCCAGCCTCGATACCTCAAGCCTTGCCACCTACACCACGGCGGTCAAGCACGCCTCGTTCATGGACTTCATCATGAACATCATTCCCGACACGCTGGTGGATGCCTTCGCCAAGGGCAATGTGCTGCAGATTCTGCTGTTTTCGATCCTGCTGGGCGTGGCGTTGGCCGCAGTAGGGCCGCGTGGCAAACCCTTTGTCGACACGCTCGACAGCCTGATGCAGGGCATGTTTCGCATCGTCAATATGGTGATGCGCCTGGCGCCCGTCGGCGCGTTTGGGGCGATTGCGTTCACCATCGGCAAATACGGCTTTGGCTCGCTGTTCTCCCTCGGCAAGCTGATGGCCTGCGTGTACCTGACCTGCGCGGTCTTCGTGATCTTCGTGCTCGGGCCGATCTGCCGCTACAGCGGGTTCAGCCTGTGGAAGTTCTTGAAGTTCATCAAGGAAGAACTGTTTACCGTGCTCGGTACCAGTTCGTCGGAGTCGGTGCTGCCGCAGATGATCGCCAAGATGGAAAAGGCCGGCGTGTCCAAGCCGGTGGCCGGGATGATCATCCCGTCGGGCCTGACGTTCAACCCCGACGGCCAGGCGATCTACTACACCATCGCGGCGATCTTCATCGCCCAGGCCACCAATACGCCGTTGACCCTCACCGACCAGTTGATCGTGCTGGCGGTGTTGATGTTCACGTCCAAAGGTTCGGCGGGGGTGACCGGGTCGGGCTTTATTATCCTGGCCGCGACGCTGTCGTCGTTGGGCACCATCCCGGTGGCGGGCATGGTGCTGTTGTTGGGTGTGGATCGGTTTATGTCGGAAGCGCGGGCGATCACCAACACCATCGGCAATGGCGTGGGCACCATGGCCATCGCCAAGTGGGTAGGGGCGTTGGACACGGTGAAAATGCACAAGGCCCTCAACGGTGAAGTCGAGGGCCCGGGTGCGCGGTCAGAACTTGAAGCGGCCCACCAACCCCTTGAGCTGCCCCGAAATATCCGTAAGCCGGCCTGACCCGGTCTGCGCCGAGTGGGCGAAGCCTTCGACCAGTTGCGCATCGGCATGGATCTGCGCGATGTGCCGGTTGATCTCCTCGGCCACCTGGTGCTGTTCCTCGGCGGCGGTGGCGATCTGGGTGTTCTGGTCGCGGATCGAGTCCACCGAGCCACGGATCTTGTCGAAGCTGTCGCGGGCCTGCTGGATACGCTCCACGCTGGTTTGGCTGACCTGCAGGCTGCCTTGCATCTGCACCGTGACTTCCTGGGTGCGGCGGGCGAGGTTGCCGAGCAGGCTGTCGATTTCGCCGGTGGAGTCGGCGGTACGGCGGGCCAGGGCGCGGACTTCGTCGGCGACCACGGCGAACCCCCGGCCCTGGTCACCGGCGCGCGCGGCTTCAATCGCGGCGTTGAGCGCCAGCAGGTTGGTCTGCTCGGCAATGGAGCGGATGGTGTCGAGGATGGTGTTGATGTTTTTGCTGTCCTGCTCCAGCAGCTGCATGGTCTGGGTCGACTTTTGCAGGTCTTCGCTGAGCTTGAGCACGCTGCCGGTGGCTTCGCCGATATGTTGCTGGCCGTCGTGCACGTCGCGGTAGCCTTCGTCGGCGCTGGTGGCGGCGGCGCTGCAGGAGCGCGCGACTTCGTTGGCGGTGGCGACCATCTCGTTGAATGCGGTGCTCACCAGTTCCACCGCTTCACGCTGGCGGCCGGCGGCCTGGTTCATGTTGTTGGCGACTTCGCTGGTGTCGGCGGCGGCGGTTTGCAGGTCGGATGAGGCGTTGCCGATACGCTGCACCAACTGCGCGATCATGCTCAGGAACTGGTTGAACCAGCCTGCCAGGCTGGCGGTTTCATCCTTGCCCTGCACCTTGAGTTGGCGCGTCAGGTCGCCTTCACCCTCGGCAATCTCTTGCAGGCCGTCGGCCACGCCGCGAATCGGGCGCACGATCACGCTGGCGAAGCTGGCGCCAACGATGGCGAAGACAATGGCCAGGGCTGCCGCGATGGCGGCGATCAACCAGGTCAGGCTGGTAGCGCCGGCCATTACTTCGTCACGTTTGATCAAGCCGATAAAGCGCCAGCCGAGGTCTTTGGAACTGACCACGTTGGCCATGTAGGCCACGCCGTTGATGTCGATCTGGGTCACGCCGTCGCCGCGCTTGGCCAGCTCGGCGTAATTGGCGCCGAGGTCGGCCAGGGGCTTGAAGTTGTGCTTGGCATCGCTGGGGTCGACCAATACGTTGCCGTTGGCTTCCACCAGCATCAGGTAACCGCTGTCGCCCAGCTTGATGTTACGCACCAGTTCGGTGAGCTGCTTGAGCGACACGTCCAGGCCGACCACGCCGAGGATGTTGCCGCTGGCATCGGCGACGGTGTGCACGGTGCCGATCAGCGTCACATCGTCCGGCGCCCAGTAATAGGCCCCGGTGCGCACGGTTTTACCCGGCGCGGCGATGGCCGCCTGGTACCAGGGGCGCACGCGCGGGTCGTAGTTGTTCAGTTTGGTGTCGTCGGGCCAACTGGCGTAGCCGCCGTCCTTCAAACCCAGGGACAGGTAGGCAGTGCTCGGATGGCTTTTGGCGAACTGGTCGAAAATCCCCAGCAGCTCTTGATTGGTCGGTGTCAGCGGGATTTGTGCGGCGTCGGCGCCGGCATAGCTCTTGAGGTCCTTGGCCGCGACAACGCGCGGATCCTTGGCCACAAAGTCGACGTTCTGGCTGATGCCGTCGAAGAACTGCTTCATGCCATTGTCGATCTGGCGAATCTCACGGCCACTGCTGTCGAGAAAATTCGCCATGGCCCCTTCGCGCAGGTTCAGTACGACCAACACGGCCACCAGGATGACCGGCAGGCACGCGATGCCCGCAAACGCCCAGGTAAGCTTTTGCTTGATGTTCATGATTTCTCCTGCGGGTATTTATAGTTTTGGCAAGGCAGAAACGCTAGCGTCGAACGTCGCATGTGTTGTTATGAAGGGGAGATGGCCCATGCGTACCCCCTGTATATCGACTGCGGGGGTAAGCACTTGAGGCGCGAAGAGGTGATTAACCGATACGGTCGCCGCCCAGCGCGTCGCGCTGCATCGATTGCAGGTTTTTCTCGATGGTTTCGCAGATGCTTTCCATCTGGATCTGGTGCTCACTGGAGTGAAACGGGCTTTGCAAGTCGGTGCCGATGCGTTCGATCGCCAGCAGCATAAAGCCCACCACCGTCGACGCCAGCGGCGTGAACCAGCCCAGGGATTCCACCAGGCCCACCGGCACGATCAGGCAGAACAGCGAGATAAACAGCCGTGGGAAATACACATAGGGGTAGGGCAGCGGGGTGTTGGCGATACGCTCCATGCCGCCCTGGGCGTTGGACAAGTCCACCAGGGTCGACTCCAGCCGCGCCAGGCGAATGCTGTCCAGGTGCCCAGCCTTGTATTCCTTGGCCAGCAGTGCCGCCGAGCCGGTGAGGATGTCATTGGCAAAGTTATTGGTGGCGCCGTTGCGTGCGAACTCCTCGGCGGGGATGAATGCGCGCACTTCGTCAGGGCACGGCTGGCCCTTGAGGTGGGCGGCCAGGCAATTCACATAGGCCACATGGCGGCGCAGCAGGGTGGCCTTGACCGGGTTGACCTCGCTGCCGTGGTCGTCGAGCAGGGTCAGCACCTGGCGCGCGAAGCTGCGCGAATTGTTGACCATCGCGCCCCACAGCGTGCGGGCTTCCCACCAACGGTTGTAGGCACTGCTGTTGCGAAAACTGATCAGCACCACCAGCGCCGAACCCAGCAGGGTGAGGGGCATCAGCGGCAGGTTGATCTTGGCGGTGAGAAACAGCATGAAGTCCACGGTGACGGCGACGTCCCACAGCAACAGCCAGAACAGGGCCCAGCCCACGTAACCCATGGTCTTGATGATCAGGCGGTACTTTTTGATGATGGCGGCTTTCAAACGACAACCTCGCGCGAACGGTAAGCAACAGTGCCTTAGCTCGGACGCCAGGTAGCGGGGAAGGTTCGCTGCGGGGACTGAAACGGTTAAGCCGTTGGTGGGGTCTGGAACAATTCTGGTCGTGACGCTGTCCGTTGCAAGGGCGCATCGATCCGCCCGGCTTCGGCGCTGATCAATGCTGGGAGAGGATACTCGCGAGCAACCCCGGGAACCGTTCTTCCAGCAGCTCGCCACGCAATGAATTCAGATGGGTGGTGCCCGCGCTGCGAGTCTGTACCAGGCCGGCATCGCGCAATACCCGGAAGTGATGGGACATGCTCGACTTGGGCCGCCCGCCGTCCAGTTCGCCGCAGGTGGCCTCGGGCACATTGGCCAGGTAGCGGACGATTTCCAGGCGCACCGGATCACTCAAGGCATACAACAGGCGCTCGAGGGTCAGGTCTTGAAGGGTCGGGTGTTTGAAGGCTCGCATGGGGCGGATGATAACAGGGGGGTATCGTTGAGACCATAGTTCGATTACCATCGAACTATCGAATCACTCACTCGTATCTGGAGCTTCCGATGTCCGCTTTGTTCGAACCGTTCAAACTTAAAGACGTTACCCTGCGCAATCGCATCGCCATCCCGCCGATGTGCCAATACAAGGCCGATGATGGCATCGTCAACGACTGGCACCACGTGCACCTGGCCGGTATGGCCCGTGGCGGTGCTGGCCTGCTGGTGGTCGAGGCCACGGCGGTATCTCCTGAAGGGCGCATTACGCCAGGCTGTGCCGGCATCTGGAGCGATGCTCACGCCGAGGCGTTCGTGCCGATGGTCAAGGCGATCAAGGCCGCCGGCTCGGTGCCGGGCATCCAGATTGCCCACGCCGGCCGCAAAGCCAGCGCCAACCGCCCGTGGGAAGGCGATGACCACATCCCGGCGTCCGATGCGCGCAGCTGGGAAACCATTGCTCCGTCGGCGATTGCCTTCGGTGCCAACCTGCCCCAGGTGCCACGCGCCATGACCCTGGACGATATCGCCCGGGTGCGCCAAGACTTCGTTGACGCTGCCCGTCGCGCCCGTGACGCCGGCTTTGAATGGATCGAACTGCACTTCGCCCACGGCTACCTGGGCCAGAGCTTTTTCTCCGAGCATTCCAACCAGCGTACTGACGCCTACGGTGGCAGCTTCGACAACCGCAGTCGTTTCCTCCTGGAAACCCTGGCGGCGGTGCGTGAAGTCTGGCCGGAAAACCTGCCCCTGACCGCGCGTTTTGGCGTGATTGAATACGACGGCCGTGATGAGCAGACCCTCACGGAATCCATCGAACTGGCCCGCCGCTTCAAGGCCGGTGGCCTGGACCTGCTGAGCGTCAGCGTCGGTTTCACCATCCCCGACACCAATATCCCGTGGGGCCCGGCCTTTATGGGCCCGATCGCCGAGCGTGTACGCCGTGAAGCCGGTATCCCGGTGACCTCCGCCTGGGGTTTTGGCACCCCGCAACTGGCCGAAGGCGCCTTGCAGGCCGGCCAGCTTGACCTGGTTTCGGTCGGCCGCGCGCACCTGGCTGACCCGCATTGGGCGTATTTCGCCGCCAAGGAACTGGGCGTTGAAAAATCCTCCTGGACCCTGCCAGCGCCTTATGCGCACTGGTTGGAGCGCTATCGCTGAGGCGAGCCTAAGCGCCTATGAGCCACTCAATTGAGTGGCTTTTTTCGCGCGTATTTTTTGCTCGGCGAATTTGTTACCAAGCGGATACGCAAAAAATAGTGAATGAGAATACATATCAATCGAAATATCATTGGTATACCATGCGGCGCAAAATAATTGGCAGATATGCCGCCCCGTCTGGCTCTTTCACTAGGTTCATCCCCTATGCGTCGTACCCTGGTTTCCATTTGTGTGCTTCAGGCGTTTTCCCCTTTCAGTTGGGCCGAAGTCGAGCCGGTCGAAAAAACCGCGATCGAACTGCAAGCCACCAGCATCACCGGCACCGCCGACTATGAAACGGCTCAGGGGCCGGTCAAGGGTTACCACGCCACACGCTCCGCCAGTGCAACGCGAACCGATACCTCCATCCATGAAACCCCGCAATCGATCAGCGTCGTCTCCAAGGATGTGGTCGAAGACCTCGGCGCCACGCGACTGCAGGACGCCCTGGATTACGCCGGCGGCGTGGGCCGGGCCAACAACTTCGGCGGGCAGGGGCTTACCACCTTCACCGTGCGCGGCTTTACCACCGGCGAGTTCTACCGCAATGGTTTCCCGATCAACCGTGGCTACCCGAACATGCCGGACGCCAACACCATCGAGCGCCTCGAAGTACTGCGCGGCCCGGCGACCATGCTGTATGGCCGTGGCGACCCAGGCGGCACGTTCAACGTGGTGTCCAAGCAACCGCTGGCCGAGCGCACAGTGACCCTCGGCAGCCAATTGAATGACCAGGGCATGCAGCGTGGCACCCTGGATGCCTCCGGCCCGCTGGATGAAGGGGGCCGCCTGGCCTATCGCCTGAACGTGGTGGGTGAGGGTGGTGACACCTTCCGTGATCATGTCGAGACTGAACGCTACGGCGTTGCCCCGGTGATCACTTGGCAAGCCACGGACGACACCAAGGTGACCTTCGAAGGCGACTTCATGCGCAACAACCACCCGCTGGACCGCGGCCTGACGCGTTTCCCCAACCAGCGTGGCACGCCGTCACGCGACACCTTCTGGGGTGACAAGGACGTGGGCAAACTGCACAACGACAACAACATGGCGCAGGTGCGTTTCGAGCATCTGCTCAACGACAACTGGACATTGGGCGGTGGGTTCCAGTGGTTGGATGGCAGCCTGGCAGGCAATGCCATCGAGGCCAATGGCCCGACGAGCCTGAACGCCGACGGCCGCACCCTGCAGCGCAACTTCAACTATCGCAAGCTGGAATGGACCGACAAGGACTACCAGCTCAACCTGACCGGGCATTTCTCCACCGGCGGTTTCGAGCACACCTTGCTGACCGGTATCGAATATGAGGATTACGACTACAAGTCGATCATCCAGCGCTCCAGCGCCGCTGCGGGTACTTACCCGATCGACATTTTCGATCCGGTCTACGGTCAGACACGCCCGCCGCTGACGCGCACCCCGACACACGACAAGGAAAACCTCAAGACCTACGCCGCTTTTGTGCAGGATCAGGTGGCGCTGACTGAGCGGTTGAAAGTGTTGGCGGGCGCGCGTTTCGAGCGTTTTGAACATGACTATGAAAGCTATGTACCCGGCGTTAACCCGTTTCAGGCCGCCGAAAACGCCGTCACCCCACGCGTGGGGGTGATCTACGACCTCACCGAGACTGTCGCGGTGTATGCCGATGCCGCACGTTCGTTCAAACCGAACCCCGGCGCCGCGCGCGAAGGCGGTGGCTTCGAGCCGGAAAAGGGCAAGTCCTATGAGATGGGCGTGAAGTGGGAGGCATTCGATCGCCAATTGAGCGTCGATGCAGCGATCTACCAGATCGAGAAGAAGAACGTGCTGACCACCGACCCGGTGATCAACACCTTCTCCGTCGCCGCCGGCCAGGTGCGCAGCCGTGGTTTTGACTTGAACGTAGCTGGCAACCTCACGCCTGAGTGGCGCGTAATTGGCGGCTACGCCTACGTGGATGCCGAAGTGACCAAGGACAACACGATCCGCTCCGGCACCCGCCTGCTGAACATCCCGCGCAACAGCTTCAGCCTGCTCAACGTGTACGAGTTCCAGGACGGTGCACTCAAAGGCCTGGGCCTGGGCGCCGGCGGCAAGTATGTCGACCAGCGCGCCGGCCAGACCGCCAATACCGCATTCTCGATGGACGCCTACACCGTGGTCGACCTGCTCAGCTTCTATAAGGTCAACGACAAGGTGCGGCTGAACCTGGATGTGAAGAACCTGTTCAATCGCGAGTATG
This sequence comes from Pseudomonas sp. S09G 359, assembly GCF_002843605.1. Classification (NCBI taxonomy): domain Bacteria; kingdom Pseudomonadati; phylum Pseudomonadota; class Gammaproteobacteria; order Pseudomonadales; family Pseudomonadaceae; genus Pseudomonas; species Pseudomonas sp. S09G 359. The sequence continues at coordinate 2,409,118 of NZ_CP025263.1, forward strand.
AAGAGGGTGCCTTCGGCAATATCTATGCGTATCCGGGTGCGCCGCGTACGGTGCAGGTGGGCATTGCCTACACCCTATAAAGCTGCACACAGTTGCAAATGTGGGAGGGGGCTTGCCCCCGATAGCGGTAGGCCAGTCAAAATTGCTGTGACTGATCCACTGCTATCGGGGGCAAGCCCCCTCCCACATTGGATTTCCCCCGGCTTTAGAGCGGGGTCAGTACGTTCATCACCGTATCCAGCGCCACCCGTGTGTCATCCAGTTGCACCAGTGAGGCGTGCCGGGCGCCGAGGGCGTCGCGGTTCTGGATCGCGGTGAGGATCGCCTTGTGCCGGGGCAGGCTCAGGCCCTGGATGTCCGGGCGGCGGTTGGTGATGTTGATCGACTCGCGCAACGGCAGCGACAGCATGTTGCACATATAGGCCAGCAGGTCGTTGCGGGTGGCGTCGGCGATGGCGCGGTGGAAGTCGAGGTCGGCCTGTAGCAGTTGCTCGTGGGTCTGCGCGGTTTCCATGCCCTGGTAGGCTTTTTCGATGGTGGCGATGTCATCGTCCGTGGCCGTGGTCGCGGCCATGGCGGCGATTTCCGGTTCGAGAATGCGCCGCACGCCGGCCAGGGTGTTGAAGAATTCGCTATGGGGCGTGGACTGCATCAACCAGGACAGCACGTCCGGGTCGAGCAGGTGCCACTTCAGGCGTGGCCGCACCACCGCACCCACCCGTGGCTTGGAATACACCAGGCCCTTGGCGCTGAGCACACGGGTTGCCTCGCGCAGCACCGAGCGGCTGACCTTGTACTCCTCGCACAGCGTGGCTTCCATGGGCAGCCGTTCTTCGGGCTTGAAGCGGCCGGAAACGATGTGCATGCCCAAGTCCTGAACGATCTGGGCATGCTGGCTCTTGCGCGGCTTGGGCGGCTGGTGATCCATAACGGCGGGGAGGCTCTGACTTAGATTCGCGGCATCATACCATCCCAATTAGTGGGAATGCCGTGGGACTTCAGCCCCGCGGCAACCCACCAGGAAGTCAAAGTCACAGCCTTGGTCGGCCTGCAGCACATGGTCGATGTACAGCTGGCGGTAACCGCCGACGATCAGGTTTTGCGGCGGCTTGAGGTCGGCCATGCGCGCCGCCAGCTCTGCGTCGGGGATGTCCAGGTGCAAGCGGCCGTTGGCACAGTCGAGTTCGATCCAGTCACCTTCCTTGACCGTGGCCAGCGGCCCACCGGCGGCGGCTTCCGGCGCCACGTGCAAGACCACGGTGCCGTAGGCGGTGCCGCTCATGCGCGCGTCGGAAATGCGCACCATATCCGTCACGCCCTGGGCCAGCAGCTTGGCCGGCAGGCCCATGTTGCCGACTTCGGCCATACCCGGGTAACCCTTGGGCCCGCAGTTTTTCATGACCAGGATCGAGTTGGCGTCCACGTCCAGCTCCGGGTCGTTGATGCGTGCCTTGTACATGTCGAAGTTCTCGAACACCACCGCGCGGCCACGGTGCTGCATCAACTCCGGGCTGGCTGCCGAGGGCTTGAGCACCGCACCCAGCGGCGCCAGGTTGCCGCGCAGCACACAGATGCCGCCATCGGCGCGGATCGGGTTGTCGAGGGTGCGGATCACTTCGTCCTGGCCGTAGATCGGCGAGTCCTTGGTGTTCTCGCCCAGGGACTTGCCGTTGACGGTCAAGGCGTTCGGGTGCGGGATCAGGTTGGCTTCACCCAGGCGGCGCAGCACGGCGGGCAGGCCACCGGCGTAGTAGAACTCTTCCATCAGGAAACGGCCCGACGGCTGCAGGTCGACAATGGTCGGCATGCCGCGGCCCATGCGGGTCCAGTCGTCCAGGTCGAGCTCGACGCCGATACGCCCGGCAATGGCCTTGAGGTGGATCACTGCGTTGGTCGAACCACCGATGGCGGCGTTCACGCGGATCGCGTTTTCAAAGGCTTCTTTGGTGAGGATCTTCGACAGCTTGAGGTCTTCACGCACCATCTCCACCGCGCGCATGCCCGACATATGCGCCAGCACATAACGCCGTGCATCCACCGCCGGGATCGCCGCATTGTGGGGCAGGGAGGTGCCGAGTGCCTCGGCCATGCAGGCCATGGTCGACGCGGTGCCCATGGTGTTGCAGGTGCCCGCCGAACGCGACATGCCGCCCTCGGCCGCAAGGAAATCATCCAGCGTGATGGTGCCGGCTTTGACTTGCTCACTGAGCTGCCACACCACGGTGCCCGAGCCGATGTCCTGGCCCTTGTGCTTGCCGTTGAGCATCGGCCCGCCGGTGACCACGATGGCCGGCACGTCGCAACTGGCGGCACCCATCAGCAGGGCCGGGGTGGTCTTGTCGCAGCCGGTCAACAGCACCACGCCGTCGATGGGGTTGCCGCGAATGGCTTCCTCCACATCCATGCTTGCCAGGTTACGGGTGAGCATCGCGGTGGGGCGCAGGTTGGATTCGCCATTGGAGAACACCGGGAATTCCACCGGGAAGCCACCGGCCTCGATCACGCCGCGTTTGACGTGCTCGGCGATCTGGCGGAAATGCGCGTTGCACGGGGTCAGCTCCGACCAGGTGTTGCAGATACCAATGATCGGCTTGCCATGGAACTGATGGTCGGCGATGCCCTGGTTCTTCATCCAGCTGCGGTACATGAAGCCGTTTTTGTCGGCAGTACCAAACCACTGGGCGGAGCGTAGGCCGGGCTTTTTATCAGACATGATCGATTCTCTTATTGTATGACTATATGTTCTCTCTGAAGCTAAACATAAGCGCAAAATGTTCGGTTTGGAAGTGTTGTTTTGCAAATAGTCCTACTATATAGTCTGGCTTAACTGAGGTATGACCCTGGCGGTTTTCCGCGAGAGGCGTCCCCCGAGCTTCATATAAGAACAACAATTCGGAGATCGACCCCATGAGCGAGGAACTGCGCCTGATTCGGCGCATCACGCTGAAACTGATTCCCTTCCTGATCCTGCTGTACCTCATCGCCTACGTGGACCGCTCCGCCGTGGGCTTTGCCAAGCTGCACATGGGCGCGGATGTCGGTATCGGTGATGCGGCCTACGGCTTGGGCGCGGGGTTGTTCTTCATTGGTTACTTCCTGTTCGAGATCCCCAGCAACCTGATGCTCGACCGCTTTGGCGCCCGGCGCTGGTTCGCGCGCATCATGATCACCTGGGGTGCCATCACCATCGGCATGGCGTTTGTGCAGGGGCCGCACAGCTTCTATGTAATGCGCTTTTTGCTCGGCGCGGCGGAGGCGGGGTTCTTCCCAGGCGTGCTGTACTACATCACCCAGTGGTTCCCGGTGCGCCATCGCGGCAAGATCCTCGGGCTGTTTATCCTCTCCCAACCGATTGCGATGATGATCACCGGCCCGGTGTCCGGCGGCCTGCTGGGCATGGACGGTATCCTCGGCCTGCACGGCTGGCAGTGGTTGTTTATCGTGATCGGCACCCCGGCGATCCTGCTCACCTGGCCGGTATTGCGGTACCTGCCGGACGGCCCCAAGCAGGTCAAGTGGATGAGCGACAGCGAAAAAACCTGGCTCGCCGGCGAGTTGGCCAAGGACCTCCAAGCCTACGGCCAGACCCGCCACGGCAACCCGCTGCACGCCCTCAAAGACAAACGGGTGTTGCTGCTGGCGCTGTTTTACCTGCCGGTGACCCTGAGCATCTACGGCCTGGGCCTATGGCTGCCGACCTTGATCAAGCAGTTCGGCGGCAGCGACCTCACCACCGGTTTCATCTCTGCGGTGCCCTACATTTTCGGCATCATCGGCTTGCTGATCATCCCGCGCAGTTCCGACCGTTTGAATGACCGCTACGGCCACCTCGCCGTGCTCTACGTGCTCGGCGCCATCGGCCTGTTCTGCAGCGCCTGGTTGAGCGCGCCGGTGCTGCAGATGGCCGCACTGTGCCTGGCGGCGTTCGCGCTGTTTTCCTGCACGGCGGTGTTCTGGACCTTGCCGGGGCGGTTTTTTGCCGGCGCCAGTGCGGCGGCGGGCATTGCCTTGATCAACTCGGTGGGCAACCTCGGCGGCTATATCGGCCCGTTCGTGATCGGTGCGCTCAAGGAGTACACCGGCAACCTGGCCTCGGGCTTGTACTTCCTGTCCGCCGTGATGGTCTGCGGGCTGGTGCTGACGGGCGTGGTTTATCGCCTGCTGGAGCGCAAGCACGTGCTGCCCCAAGACCAATTCGCCGCCAGTGCCCGTGGCGCCTCACGACCTTAAATCCTGGAGAAGCTTTATGCGTTTAGTTCAGTTCGAGTTGCGCAACGGTGAGCGTCGCGTCGGTGTCGTAGAAGGCACCCAGCTGCGCGAAGTACAAACAGCGCGCAGCGTGCGTGAGTTGGCCCTCGCAGCCATCGAAGCCGGCGTGGGCCTGGCGCAGCAGGTGCAGAGCCTGGGCCTGGGCGACAGCCATGACTACGCCGCGCTGCTCGCCGACCTGAAGATTCTGCCCCCGCTGGACCACCCGGACCCGGCCCATATGCTGATCAGCGGCACCGGCCTGACCCACCTGGGCAGCGCCTCGGCGCGCGACAAAATGCACCAGGCCGGCGACGACAGCGCCTTGACCGACACCATGCGCATTTTCAAATGGGGCGTGGAGGGCGGCAAACCCGCTGCCGGCCAGGCGGGTGTGCAACCGGAGTGGTTCTATAAAGGCGACGGCAGCATCGTCGTGCGCCCTGGCCAGGCATTCCCGGTGCCGCCGTTTGCCGACGACGCCGGTGAAGAGCCGGAGATCGGCGGCCTGTACGTGATTGGCCCGGACAGCAAACCCTATCGCCTGGGCTTCGCGGTGGGCAATGAATTTTCCGACCACGTGATGGAGCGCAAGAACTACCTGTACCTCGCCCATTCCAAGTTGCGCAGTTGCAGCTACGGCCCGGAATTGCGCGTCGGTGAATTGCCCCAGCACCTGGCCGGCACCAGCCGCATCCTGCGCAACGGTGAGGAAATCTGGCGCAACGAGTTCCTCAGTGGTGAGGCCAATATGTGCCACAGCCTGGAAAACCTTGAATACCACCACTTCAAATACAGCCAGTTCTTAAAGCCTGGCGACGTACATATCCACTTTTTCGGCACCGCCACCTTGTCATTCGCCGATGGTATACGTACCCAACCGGGCGATGTGTTCGAGATCAGCCAGGCCGAGTTTGGCGCGCCGCTGGTCAACACGGTCGGCCACGCAGACGCGGTATTCGAGCCCGGCCAAGTCACCCCCCTTTAAGGAGAGCTTCATGACCCAGTTCCTCGGCCACAATTTCATCGGCGGCCAGCGCAGCGCCAATGGCAGCGTTACCTTGCAGAGTATCGATGCGACTACCGGCGAAGCCTTGCCCCAGGATTTCTACCAGGCCACCGCGCAGGAAGTCGACGCTGCCGCCAAGGCCGCCGCGCAAGCCTACCCGGCGTACCGCGCGTTGAGCGCGGCGCGGCGTGCGCAGTTCCTCGATGCGATAGCCGATGAGTTGGACGCCCTGGGCGACGACTTTGTCGAGCTGGTGTGCCGCGAAACCGCACTGCCGGCTGCACGCATCAAAGGTGAGCGCGGGCGTACCAGCGGCCAGATGCGCCTGTTCGCCACGGTGCTGCGTCGCGGTGATTTCTACGGCGCGCGTATCGACAAGGCCTTGCCTGATCGCCAGCCGCTGCCACGCCCGGACCTGCGCCAATACCGCATCGGCCTGGGGCCGGTGGCGGTGTTTGGCGCGAGCAACTTCCCCCTGGCGTTTTCCACCGCCGGTGGCGACACCGCTGCGGCGCTGGCGGCCGGCTGCCCGGTGGTGTTCAAGGCCCACAGCGGGCATATGGTCACCGCCGAGCGCGTGGCCGAGGCAATCATGCGTGCGGCCGAGACCACCGCGATGCCGGCCGGCGTGTTCAATATGATCTTCGGTGGCGGTGTCGGTGAGGCGCTGGTCAAGCACCCGGCGATCCAGGCCGTCGGCTTTACCGGCTCGCTCAAGGGCGGTCGCGCGCTGTGCGATATGGCGGCGGCGCGCCCGCAGCCGATCCCGGTGTTTGCCGAGATGTCGAGCATCAACCCGGTGATCGTGCTGCCCCAGGCCCTGCAAACGCGCGCGGAAACCGTCGCCCGTGACCTGACCGCCTCGGTGGTCCAGGGCTGTGGCCAGTTCTGCACCAACCCCGGCCTGGTGATCGGTATCGCTTCGGCGCAATTCACCGCCTTTACTCAGCAGGTGGCCCGGCTGATCGGCGATCAACCGGCGCAAACCATGCTCAACGCCGGCACTTTGAGCAGCTATGGCAAAGGCCTGGCCGCACTGCTGGCGCACCCAGGCATCGAGCATCTGGCGGGCACTGCGCAAGCCGGCAACCAGGCCCAGCCGCAGCTGTTCAAGGCCGATGTGCGCCTGCTGCTGGACGGCGATGAAGTGCTGCAGGAAGAAGTCTTCGGCCCCACCACGGTGTTTGTCGAAGTGGCTGATCAAGCCCAACTGAGCGCGGCGCTGCAGGGCCTGCATGGCCAACTGACGGCGACGATCATTGGCGAGCCGGCCGACTTCCAACAGTTCGCCGAACTCACGCCGCTGCTGGAACAGAAAGTCGGGCGCATCCTGCTCAACGGCTATCCGACCGGCGTGGAAGTCTGCGATTCGATGGTGCACGGCGGCCCGTACCCGGCGACGTCGGATGCCCGTGGTACCTCGGTCGGCACCCTGGCCATCGATCGTTTCCTGCGCCCCGTGTGCTTCCAGAATTACCCTGATAGCCTGCTGCCCGACGCGTTGAAAAACGCCAACCCGTTGCGTATCCAGCGGCTGGTGGATGGCGCGCCATCCCGCGATCCGCTGTAACGCGCACCTGAGAAGAATAAAAATCCAGGAGGCAACATGCCGCTTCACGCTGTCACCGCGCACCGCGCGCAACTGGGCGAAGGCCCGTTCTGGGACGCACCGACCCAGGCGCTGTACTGGGTGAATATCGCCGGCAAGCAGGCCCTGCGCCTGCTGGACGGGCAGTTGCGCATCTGGCAACTACCCGAGCATGTCTCGGCATTTATCCCGTGTGAACGCGGCGATGCGCTGGTCACCCTGAGCAGCGGCGTCTACCGCCTCGACCTCGCCACCGAGGCCCTGACCCTGCTGTGCGTGGCCGACCCGCAAGCGGGCAACCGTGGCAATGAAGCGCGTTGCGATGCCCAGGGCCGCCTGTGGCTGGGCACCATGCAGAACAACATCGGCGAACAGGGCGAAGACCTGCCGATCACGCGGCGCTCCGGCGGTTTGTTCCGCATTGACGCAGGCGGGCAGGTCACGCCGCTGCTGCACGGCCTGGGCATCCCCAACACCTTGCTCTGGAGCGAAGACGGCAGCCAGGTGCATTTCGGCGACAGCATGGACGGCACGCTGTACCGCCATGCAATCCAGGCCGACGGCCAACTTGCAGCGGCCCAGGTCTGGTTCGGGCCGCACGAGCGTGGCGGCCCGGATGGCTCGGCGATGGACGCTGAAGGCTATATCTGGAACGCCCGTTGGGACGGCAGTTGCCTGCTGCGCCTGACACCGGACGGCGAGGTCGACCGCATCATCGAACTGCCCGTCAGCCGCCCCACCAGTTGCGTATTCGGTGGCCCCAACCTCACCACGCTATACATCACCAGTGCTGCCAGCCCTTTGGATCACCCTTTGGACGGCGCGGTATTGGCCATTGAAGTCGATGTACCTGGCAGACCCTGCCATCGCTTCGCCGGTTAAACCCCAAGACTCAAAAACAACAACAAGAGGTGTCGTTTATGAAAAAGGCTCTACGCGTCCTTGCCGCTGCCGTTGCTTTAAGCAGTCTCAGCAGCATCGCAACCGCTGAAGAAGTGAAGATCGGGTTCCTGGTCAAGCAGGCTGAAGAACCGTGGTTCCAGACCGAGTGGGCCTTTGCCGAAAAAGCCGGCAAGGAGCATGGCTTTACCGTGATCAAGATCGCCGTGCCCGATGGCGAAAAAACCCTCTCGGCCATCGACAGCCTGGCGGCCAACGGCGCGAAGGGCTTTGTGATCTGCCCGCCGGACGTGTCCCTCGGCCCGGCGATTGTCGCCAAGGCCAAGGCCAACGGCCTCAAAGTGATTGCCGTGGATGACCGTTTCGTCGATGCCAAGGGCGCCTTCATGGAAGACGTGCCGTACCTGGGCATGGCCGCGTTTGAAGTGGGCCAGAAACAGGGCGCGGCGATGGCCGCCGAGGCGAAAAAACGCGGCTGGGACTGGAAGGAAACCTACGCGGTGATCAACACCTTCAATGAACTCGATACCGGCAAGAAACGTACCGATGGATCGGTCAAATCCCTCGAAGAGGCGGGCTTCCCCAAGGACCATATCCTCTTCACCGCGGCCAAGACGCTTGACGTACCGGGCAGCATGGACGCCACCAACTCGGCACTGGTCAAGCTGCCCAGCGGCGCGAAAAACCTGATCATCGGCGGCATGAACGACAACACCGTGCTCGGCGGCGTGCGCGCGACCGAAAGCGCCGGCTTCAAGGCGGCCAACGTGATCGGCATCGGCATCAATGGCACCGACGCCATCGGCGAGCTGAAAAAACCCAACAGCGGCTTCTTCGGCTCGATGCTGCCTAGCCCGCATATCGAGGGCTACAACACCGCGAAGATGATGTTCGACTGGGTGACCAAAGGCACTGAACCACCGAAGTACACCGCGATGGATGAAGTGACCCTGATCACCCGTGACAACTTCAAGGAAGAACTGACCAAAATCGGTCTGTGGCAATGACCGCCGCCGCCCTGCGTTTTGATGGCATCGGCAAGACGTTCCCCGGGGTCAAGGCGCTGGACGGCATCAGCTTCAGCGCCCATCCGGGGCAGGTGCACGCCCTGATGGGCGAAAACGGCGCGGGCAAGTCGACGCTGCTGAAAATACTCGGCGGGGCCTACATTCCGTCCAGTGGCAGCGTGCAGATCGGCGCGCAGACCATGGCCTTCAAATGCGCCGCCGACAGCATCGCCAGCGGCGTCGCGGTGATCCACCAGGAGTTGCACCTGGTGCCGGAGATGACGGTGGCCGAGAACCTGTTCCTCGGGCATCTGCCATCGCGCTTCGGCGTGGTCAACCGGGGGCTGCTGCGCAAGCAGGCCCTGGCTTGTCTCAAAGGCCTGGCGGATGAAATCGACCCGGATGAGAAGCTCGGGCGCCTGTCCCTCGGCCAGCGTCAACTGGTGGAAATCGCCAAGGCGCTGTCCCGTGGCGCCCAAGTGATTGCCTTCGATGAGCCCACCAGCAGCCTGTCGGCGCGGGAGATCGACCGACTGATGGCGATCATCACGCGCCTGCGCGATGAGGGCAAAGTGGTGTTGTACGTGTCCCACCGCATGGAGGAGGTGTTCCGCATCTGTGATGCGGTCACCGTGTTCAAGGACGGCCGCTATGTGCGTACCTTCGACGACATGCGCGCGCTGACCCATGACCAGTTGGTGACCTGCATGGTCGGTCGCGATATCCAGGACATTTACGACTACCGTCCGCGTGAGCACGGCGAGGTGGCGCTCAAGGTCGACGGTTTGCTCGGCCCGGGCCTGCGTGAGCCGGTCAGTTTCCAGGTGCGCAAAGGCGAAATCCTTGGCCTGTTCGGCTTGGTGGGGGCAGGGCGCACGGAGCTGTTCCGTTTGCTCAGCGGCTTGGAGCGCGCCAGTGCCGGCAGCCTGGAGTTGTGTGGCCAGGCGCTGCACCTGCGCTCACCCCGCGACGCCATCGGTGCCGGCGTGCTGCTGTGCCCGGAAGACCGCAAAAAGGAGGGCATCATCCCGCTGTCCAGCGTGGCCGAGAACATCAACATCAGTGCGCGTGGGGCTCATTCGACCTTTGGCTGGCTGTTGCGTGAGGGCTGGGAAAAGGGCAATGCCCACCAGCAGATCACGGCGATGAAGGTCAAAACCCCGAATGCGGCGCAGAAAATCATGTACCTGTCGGGCGGTAACCAGCAGAAGGCGATCCTCGGCCGTTGGTTGTCGATGCCGATGAAAGTCCTGCTGCTGGACGAGCCGACCCGCGGCATCGATATCGGCGCCAAGGCCGAGATCTACCAGATCATCCATAACCTCGCGGCCCAGGGCATTGCAGTGATTGTGGTGTCCAGCGACCTGATGGAAGTGATGGGCATTTCCGACCGCATCCTGGTGCTGTGCGAAGGCGCCGTGCGCGGCGAGCAAGCCCGCGAACTCGCGACTGAATCCAACCTGCTGCAGCTGGCCTTGCCGCGCGGCGTGGCGAACTGAGAGACGACTATGAGCACCCAACACAACGCGTTGGCGACGCCGCGCAAACCCCTTGATATACGTGCACTGCTCGACAACTGGGCGATGCTGCTGGCAGCGGTGAGCATCTTTTTGCTCTGTGCCTTGCTCATCGACAACTTCCTCTCGCCCCTGAACATGCGCGGGCTGGGCCTGTCGATTTCGACGGTGGGCATCGCTGCGTGCACCATGCTGTTCTGCCTGGCGTCGGGGCACTTCGATTTGTCGGTGGGCTCGGTGATCGCCTGCGCCGGCGTGGTGGCGGCGATTGTGATGCGTGACACCGACAGCGTGATGCTGGGCATCGGCGCGGCCCTATTGATGGGCCTGATCGTGGGGCTGATCAACGGCATCGTGATCGCCAAGCTACGGGTCAACGCGCTGATCACCACCTTGGCGACCATGCAGATCGTGCGCGGCCTGGCTTACATCTTTGCGAATGGCAAGGCGGTGGGCGTGTCCCAGGAGCAGTTCTTCGTGTTCGGCAACGGCCAGTTGCTGGGCGTGCCGGTGCCGATCCTGATCACCATCGTGTGCTTTATGTTTTTCGGCTGGCTGCTTAACTACACCACCTACGGGCGCAACACCATGGCCATCGGCGGCAACCCGGAAGCGGCGTTGCTCGCGGGGGTGAATGTGGATCGCACCAAGATCCTGATCTTCGCCGTGCACGGCGTGATCGGCGCCTTGGCCGGGGTGATCCTGGCGTCGCGCATGACCTCGGGCCAGCCAATGATCGGCCAGGGCTTTGAACTCACGGTGATCTCGGCGTGCGTGCTGGGCGGGGTGTCGCTGAGCGGCGGGGTGGGGATGATCCGCCATGTAATCGCCGGGGTGTTGATTTTGGCGATTATCGAGAACGCGATGAACCTGAAGAACATCGATACGTTCTATCAGTACGTAATCCGTGGCTCAATCCTGCTATTGGCTGTGGTCATCGACCGCATGAAACAACGCTGAACTGTCGCCTTGTGAAAATGCAAATGTGGGAGGGGGCTTGCCCCCGATGAGGGTGTGTCAGTTGACAGATGTGTTACTGACCGACCCTCATCGGGGGCAAGCCCCCTCCCACAGTTTATTCAGCGGTGAACTTGAAGATGGTGTTCTGGCTGTAGGTCTGTCCTGGGTTCAGGCGGGTCGAGGCAAAGCTCGGCTGGTTAGGCGCATCCGGAAAGTGCTGGGTCTCCAAGGTAAACCCGCTCCAGTGCTGATAGGTCTTGCCTCCCTTGCCCTTAACCGTCCCATCGAGGAAGTTGCTGGTATAGAACTGCACGCCCGGTTCCGTGGTGAACAACTGCAGGCGTCGACCGGACGCCGGGTCATGCACGTCGGCCGCGAGTTGCTTGATATCGCCTTTGGTATCCAGCGCCCAGTTGAAGTCAAACCCGCCTTGTTTCGGCTCGGCGAATTTGAGTTGCGGGTGATCGTCCTTGATGTGCTGGCCGATCGGCGTGGGTTTGAGGAAATCCATCGGCGTGTCTTTGACCGGCGCCAGCTCGCCGGTAGGGATCAACGTGGCATTCACCGGCGTGTAGTGGCTGGCATGTAAGGTGGCGACCTGCTTGAGGATGTCGCCGTTGCCCGCGCCTGCCAGGTTGAAATAGCTGTGGTTGGTGAGGTTGAGCACCGTGGGTTTGTCGGTGGTGGCCTTGTAGTCGATGTGCAGTTCGTTGCGGTCGTTGAGGCTGTAGGTGACTTCGGTTTTGAGGTTGCCGGGGAAGCCCATTTCGCCGTCCTTGGACAGGTAGGTGAGGGTCACGCCCACCGAGTCCTTGCCCTTGACCTGCGCGGCTTTCCACACGTGCTTGTCAAAGCCCTGGGCGCCGCCATGCAGCGAGTTGGGACCATCGTTGAGTGGCACCTGGTAGCGTTTGCCGTCGAGTTCAAAGGCGCCACCGGCGAGGCGATTGCCGAAGCGTCCGATGGTTGCGCCGAAAAACGCGGTGCCGCCCTGGTAGCCCTGCACCGTGTCGAAGCCGAGCACCACGTCTTCGACCTTGCCGTGCTTGTCCGGCACCTTGAGCGACTGCAACACGCCGCCGTAGGTGATCACCGTGGCTTGCATGCCGTGGCTGTTGCGCAGGATGTACTGTTCGACGGCGGTGCCGTCATTGGTTTTACCGAAGGGTTTGTGTTCACTGCTGAGCCCTGCGGCCTGGGCGCCGCCGCTGGCGATCAGCATGGACATGGCAAGGCCCGAGAGCAGGTATCGAGGGTGCTTCATGATCGAACTTCCTTTTGTTGTTATGACTGGAATAGTTCTACTAATGTGCGATATTTTGTCGATAAGACAGCAGATTTATAGCCTTTTACCGCGTGTTTGCAAAATAAAATAAGACTATTTAAGCGAGGCGACTGTTATATGAGTACTCAACCTGCCATTTATCCCGACCTTAAGGGCAAGACCGTGCTGATCTCCGGGGGCGCTTCGGGGATTGGCGAATTCATGGTGCGGGCCTTCGCGGCACAGGGGGCCAAGGTCGGCTTTGTGGACCGTGCCCAAAGCCAGGGCGAACGCCTGGCGGCGGTGTTGAGTTCTCAGGGGCTCACCGTCGAGTTTGGCTACTGCGATATCACCGATGAGATCGCCTATCGCGCGGCAATCGGCCGCTTCGAGCACTCGCTGGGGCCGATCACGGTGCTGGTGAACAACGCCGCCAACGACGTTCGCCATACGCTGGAAGAGGTCGACTCGGAGCTATTCGACAAACTGATTGCGGTCAACCTCAAGCACGCCTTCCTCGCCACCAAAGCGGTGGCGCCAATGATGAAACGCGCCGGTGGCGGGTCGATCATCAACCTCGGCTCGGTTGGCTGGATGATGGCTTCGGGCGGCTACTCGGTGTACGCCGCCAGCAAGGCCGCCGCCCATGGTATGACCCGCGGCCTGGCGCGCGAGTTGGGGCCCAGCCACATCCGCGTCAACACGCTGGTACCTGGCTGGGTCATGACCGAAAAACAGCTGGCGATGTGGGTGGATGACGCGGCCAGGGAACTGATCTCCCGCAGCCAGTGCCTGCCGGGCAGCGTGTTGCCGGAACATATCGCCAATATGGCGCTGTTTTTGGCCTCGGACGCGTCGGCGATGTGTTCGGCGCAGAACTTTATTGTGGATGGTGGTTGGGTGTAGCCAGAACCCCAGCCAAATGAAAAACCAAATGTGGGAGGGGGCAAGCCCCCTCCCACATTTGAACTGCGGTGTTTATTCGATGGGGTAGCGCTTGAAGGCTGGATGCTGCTCCAGCCGCTCGGCATGCCGTTTCAGGTTGGGGAACGCATCCGCCTTCACCACCGACGCCACGGTGAACTGGCTGAACGACCAGGCCACCGCTGCCGTGATCGACGCCTGGGTCAGCGCCTCACTGTCAGGCAGTTGCTTGTCCAGCAGCGAATAGGCCGCCAGCAATTGGCCGGTCACGCGCTCGAGCCACGGAGCGTGCAGTTTCTCGGCTGGCCGCAGGTTGTGCTCATAGACGATTTGCACGCTTTTCTCACAGGCTGCCAAGGCCAGCCCCAGCACATGCAGGTCGCGGGCAAGGGCCGTGGGGTGTTGCGCCAGCAGCTTTTTATCGGCTGGGGCCAGGGCTTCGAGGTAATCCAGGATCAGGCTGGAATCCATCAGCACCGTGCCATCGTCCAGCACCAGGGTAGGGGCCTTGACCACGGGGTTGATCTGCGCAAACTCGTTGAACGTGCTGAACACTGACAGCGGTTCATGCACAAATTCCACCCCGTACAGCTCCAGGGAAATGGCCACGCGGCGCACGTAGGGCGAGTCCAGCATGCCGATCAGTTTCATGAAGCCTCCATTGCTCTCAGGGTGTTGGGCCCAAGAGATTAAGGGCACTCGGTCGCCAAGCGCAATTGCCGATACGCGTCCACCAACTGTTCCAGGCTGAACGCCAGGTTGCGCCCGCTCGGGTTGGGCAGCACCCACACCGCCGTATCGCCGAGCAACTGCGCCTGCAACCCCCAGGCAATCTCGCGCCGGCCACACAGCGCGCTGTAGCCGGGCTTGCCGAGGAACGCCACGAAACGCGGGGCACACCGGCGGATTTTCTGTTCGAAGGTCGCCGCCGCAGCGGTGAACTCATGCCGCGCCAACTCGCCTGCGCTGACGGTGGGGCGCTCCACCAGGGTGGTCAGGCCGCAGTGGTAATGCAGCAACGTGTGGCCGTCTTCGGGGCGGATTTCAGCCGGGGTAAAACCGGCCAGGTGCAGGGTGCGCCAGAAGCGGTTGCTGCGGTTGGCGAAGTGCAGGCCGAGGGCGGCGGAGCCCTTGCCGGGGTTGATGCCGCAGAACACCACGTGCAGGTGGTCGGCGAGGATGTCGTCGAGACCGCCGCTCATGCCGGGCTCCTGGCACGGCTCGCTCCTGGCGGTTGCCCGGTGATGCGCTTGAAGGCGCGACTGAACGCGGCTTGTGAGGTGTAACCCAGGCGCTGCGCGACTTCTTCGATCGGCAAGCGCTCCAGGGTCAGCCATTGGCTGGCCAGGCGCATCCGCAGTTCGGTGGCGTAACGCAGTGGCGGCACGCCGAGGGTGGCCTGGAAGCGGTCGGCGAACACCGAGCGCGAGGTATGCCCCTGCGCGGCCAGTTCGGCCACGCTCCAGTCGCGGCCCGGTTGTTGGTGCAAGGCGAGGAGCGCGCGTGCCAGGCGTGGGTCGCGCAACGCGGCCACCAGCCCCGACGCATTGCCGCAGGCGCATTCGACCCAGCCACGCACAATCATCGCCGCGACCACATCGGCGAGGCGCGCGAGGATGCCGGCGTAGCCAATACGCGCGCTGCAGACTTCGCGCTCCATGGTCGCCAGGATCGGCATCAACCCTGGGTAACGCTGGCCCCGCGCATCGATCAGCATCATCGCCGGCATCAAGCGGCCGAGCCCCTGGATGCTGCCCAGTTCAAATTCCATGCAGGCGCTGAAGAGCAGGGTGCCCGCTGAGCCCTCGGCGCTGGCCTTTACTGCACATACCGCGTCACCCAGGGTGGTCGCCTCGAAGCTACAGATATCGCGTTCCGGCACGTCGGGGCTCGACAGCAATCCGTGGGCGCCGCCGTGGGAGATAAACACCGCATTGCCGGCCGACAGCTCATAGAGGCTGCCGTCGTCGAGTCGCAGCGTGGCGCAACCGGCAGCCAGGAAGTGGAAGTAGGCGTGGCCGGGCCTGGCCTCGAAACTGACGCCAAACACCGGCCCGGCCTCGATTCGACGGTACTGCACCCCGCGCAGGCGCATGCCCTGCAGCAGTTCATTGATGAGGTCGGAGGAGACGGTAAACGCGTCAGAAATTGTCATGTTCGGGGTTTTGGTCAAAAACTCGAGAGTTTGCATCATAGGTCATCCTGAGGGGCGAACCTAGACTGGCGACTCGCTGATTTCCTGAGGATGTTTTGTGATGAATGACTATGCAGCCCTAATCGACGCCAGGGCGCAAGCCGAAAGCCCGGCCTGGATGGCGGTGTTCTCCCTGGCAATGGGGGTGTTCGGCCTGCTGACGGCGGAATACCTGCCGGCCAGCCTGTTGACGCCGATGGCGATGGACCTCGGCGTCTCGGAAGCCTTGGCCGGGCAGGCGGTGACGGTCACGGCGGTGGTCGCGTTATTCGCCGGGTTGCTGGTGCCGGGCCTGACTCGCGGGGTTGACCGAAGCGTGGTGCTCCTGGGCTTTTCGACGCTGATGATTGCGTCCAATCTGCTGGTGGCGTTCTCGTCCAGCCTCGCGGTGCTGTTGGTGATGCGCATCCTGCTCGGCATCGCCCTCGGCGGTTTCTGGAGCATGGCGGCGGCTGTGGCGATGCGCCTGGTGCCGGCGGCGCTGCTGCCACGGGCGTTGTCGATCATCTTCAGCGGGATTGCCGTGGGCACAGTCGTCGCGGTGCCGCTGGGCAGCTACCTCGGCGGTTTGTATGGCTGGCGCAGCGCCTTTGTCGCGGCTGCCGCGGTGGGCGTGGTGACGTTGGTGTTCCAGTTGTTCACGCTGCCGCGCCTGGCCCCGAATGGCACCGCACGCCTGCGCACGGTGCTGGAAGTACTGCTGCGCCCCGGCATTGCCATGGGCATGTGCGGTTGTGTGCTGGTGCACACCGGGCATTTCGCACTGTTCACTTATATTCGACCGTTTCTGGAAAGCACCACCGGTGTTGGCAGCCAAGGGTTGGCGCTGATGCTGCTGGGGTTCGGCGCGGCGAATTTTGTCGGCACGCTGCTGGCCGGCTGGATGCTGGTGCGCAACCCGCGTGGCACGTTGGTGCTGATGCCGCTGCTGGTGGGCGTTGCGGCACTCGCACTGGTGTGGCTACCCGCTTCGCTGCCGGGGCAGGCCCTGCTGCTGGCGCTGTGGGGCATGGCCTTTGGCGGTGTGCCGGTGGCATGGTCGAACTGGGTGGCCCGCGCCGTGCCGGATCAGGCGGAAAGCGCCGGCGGCATGGTGGTGGCGTCGGTGCAGTCGGCGATTGCAGCGGGCGCTGCCGGTGGCGGTGCGATGTTCAGCCTCAGCGGGATTAGCGGCGTGTTCATCGCCGCGGGCGTGCTGATGCTGTTGGCTGCTGTGTTGATTGCCTGGCGGGTACAGGTGCCACGGCGTACACCTTTGGTTTAGTCTGGAGCGCTACGTTGATCGCAAGCGCCTATGGAGCGGTAAGCATGACTGAGTACGTACCCCCGAAAGTCTGGACCTGGGACACCGAAAGCGGCGGCACCTTCGCCAGCATCAACCGGCCCATCGCCGGTGCGACCCATGACAAAGAACTGCCGATCGGCAAACACCCGCTGCAGCTGTATTCCCTGGCCACGCCCAATGGGCAAAAGGTCACGATCCTGCTCGAAGAGCTGCTGGCCCTGGGGCACACCGGCGCGGAATACGATGCCTGGCTGATCAAGATCGGCGACGGCGACCAGTTCGGCAGCGGCTTTGTCGCGGTCAACCCGAACTCGAAGATTCCGGCATTGATGGACCACAGCGGCGCCACGCCGATTCGTATCTTCGAATCAGGTGCGATCCTGCAATACCTCGCCGAGAAGTTCGGCGCCTTCTTCCCCACTGAGCCTGCGGCCCGCGCCGAGTGCCTGTCGTGGCTGTTCTGGCAGATGGGCAGTGCGCCGTACCTGGGCGGTGGCTTCGGGCATTTCTACGCCTATGCGCCGAGCAAGATGGAGTACCCGATCAACCGGTTTGCGATGGAAACCAAGCGCCAGTTGGATGTGCTGGACCAGCGTTTGGCGGTGAGCGAGTACATTGCCGGGGATGAGTACACCATCGCCGATATCGCGATCTGGCCTTGGTATGGTGGCTTGGTCAAAGGTCGCTTGTATGGGGCGTCGGCGGAGTTTTTGTCGGTGCATGAGTACAAGCATGTGCAGCGCTGGGCGGAGGCGATTGAGGCGCGGCCGGCGGTGCAGCGGGGGCGGCGGGTGAACCGGGTTTCCGGTGAGCCTGAAGAGCAGCTGGCAGAGCGGCACAGCTCCACCGATTTGGACTGACCTCGGTCACAGTGTAGGAGGGGGCTTGCCCCCGATGAGGGAGTGTCAGTTGATAAATTCTTAACTGACACACCGCCATCGGGGGCAAGCCCCTCCCACATTTATCCGCGTCCACTCTATTTATAGCGTTGTTCGAAGACTGCGACTTGTTCCGGCTTGATCAACTCAAACGGCACCCACACCTCCGATTCAATCGGCTCGCCCTTGATCATCCGCACCGCCGATTCCACGGCCTTGCTCGCCTGGGCCTTGGGGTCCTGGAACACCGAAGCGGTGAGCAATCCACGCTTGATCGCCGCCAGGCCATCCGGCAAGCCGTCGATGCCGACAATCGCCACCTCACCCTTGGCCTTGCCCGACTGCTGCAAGGCCATGGCCGCGCCAATCGCCATTTCGTCGTTGTTAGCCACGATGGCATCAAACTGCGTGCCCGCCAGCAGCCAGTTGCTGGTCAGGTCCATGCCCTTGCTGCGCTGCCATTCCGCACTTTGCTGCTCGACGATCTTGATCCCCGGAAAATCCTTGAGCACCTGCTTGGCGCCCTCGGTACGGTCATGGGTGGCGTTCTGCGCGAGGTCGCCCATGATGATCGCCACATTGCCTTTGCCGCCGAGTTTTTCCGCGAGGTAGCGCATCTGCAATTGCCCGGCCTCGATGTCGTTGGACGCCACGGTGACCACGCCTTTGGGCAAGGTGCGCTCATCCGGATGACGATTGACGTACACCAGCGGGATTTTGCTGGCGACGGCCGCGCGGGTCATGTTGGCGGTGGCGGAGGTGTCCACCGGCAACACGATCACCGCGTCGACTTTCTGGTTGAGAAAGCCTTCGACCTGGTTGAGCTGGCGCACCACATCACCTTGGGCGTCCTCGAACTGGATCTGCACGTCCTGTTGCTTGGCAGCGGCTTCCAGGCCCGTGCGCACGTAGGTCATGAAGTTGTCGTCGACCCGCGCGATGCTCACGCCGATACGGTACGCGGCGAAACTCCATTGGCTGAACAGCAGTAAAAATGCGGCAACGATCAATGAATGGCGATGCATAGGGATGTTCCTTTTATTGTTATAGGGTGAACGCCTGACGGAAACGCTGCAGCGCCAGCTCGCTGTCGCCGCTGGCCCAGCCTTCAAGGCCGACCACGCCGCTGTAGCCCATGGCGTGCAAGGCGCGGGCAATGGCCGGGTAGTGGATTTCGCCGGTGCCGGGCTCCTTGCGCCCAGGCACGTCGGCCACCTGGATTTCGCCGATGGCGGCGCCTGCGCGCTGGATCAATTCGATCAGGTTGCCTTCACCGATCTGTGCGTGGTACAGGTCCAGGTTCATCTTCAGGTGCGGGCTGCCCACGGCTTCGATCAACGCCAGGGTGTCGTCGGCGCGGGCGAACGGGGTGCCTGGGTGGTCGACTTCGGTATTGAGGTTTTCCAGCAGGAATACGCGGCCGGCGTCTTCCCCCAGGCGGGCGATTTTTTCCAGGGTCTTGCATGCGCTCAGCCACATGCGCCCGGTGGTCTGGCTGACCGGGTGCACCGGCAGGCCGCCGTCACCCAGGCCAGTGCCATGCAGGTTGAGGCTGGGGCAGTTCAGGCGCTCGGCAACGCCCAGGGACTCGCGGGCGGTTTCGAGCAGTTGGCGGATGCCGTCGGGGTCGGTGAGGGTGCCGCTGATGTAGCCGGTCATTGAGGTGAAGTCCGCACCGGTGGCGGCCAGGGCGCTGATGTCCTTATCTGTCCAGTTCCAGATTTCGGCGCTGAAGCCCAGGGCGTGAATGCGTTTGACGCGCTCGATAAACGGCAGCTCGAGAAACACCATCTCGGCACTGATCGCCAGTTTGAACGGGCTCATACGGCCACCGCCTTGCCGGTTTCGAACGAGGTGATGCACGCGCGGGCAATCGCCAGGGCCGCACGGGCATCTTCGCCGCTGGCCAGGGGCTTGGCGCCGGTGCGCAGGCAGTCGGCAAAGTGGTTGAGTTCAGCGATGTAGGCATCGCGCAGCAAGTCGGTGTCCATGCGCTGGGTGTCAGCCTGGATGCCTTGGGCCAGGTAGCGCACCAGGTCCGAATCATTGAGGCTGCCCATGCTCAGCATGCCGGCGCTGCCGAACACTTCGCCGCGCACGTCGTAGCCATACACGGCCTGGAAGTTGGCTTCGGCGGTGGCAATCGCGCCGTTGTCGAAGCGGATCGTCACCACGGCGGTGTCGAGAAAGCCTTTGCTCTTGTATTCCGGCGCGATCAACGCGTCGGCCATCACGTAAACCTGTACCGCCTCGGCGCCGGGGTTGAGGTAGCGCAGGGTATCGAAGTCGTGGATCAGGGTTTCGAGAAAGATCACCCACTGCGGTGAGTTGGCCGGGTTGTTCAGCGCCGGGTCGCGGGTGATCGAGCGCAGCAGTTGCGGGGTGCCGATGCGGCCGGCGGCCACGTCCAGGTGGGCGGTGCGAAAGCTTTTGGCGAAACGCCGGTTGAAACCGACTTGCAGCGGTACGCGGGCATCGGCGGCGGCCGCAATGGCGCGATCGGCTTCATCGAGGGTGATGGCCATGGGTTTTTCGCAGAAGATGCCCTTGCCGGCGCGGGCGGCGCTGATCACCAGCTCCGCGTGGCTGCGGGCTGGAGCGGCGATGAGTACGCCGTCGATATCCGGGTCATCGAGCAATTGCTGCGGGTCGGTGTAGACCTTGTCTACCCCCAGTTCCGCCGCCAGGCGTGCGGCTTGGCCTGGGGTTGGGTCGGCGATGGCGGCGAGGCAGGCGCCGGGGATGTGCCGGGCGGCGGTCAGGCCGTGGAAGCTGCCCATGCGGCCGGCACCGATCAAGCCCAGGCGGATGTTCTGTGTACTCATGCAGTGACCCCTTTTTTATTGTTGGCCCCAGGACAGTCCTGGCGGGCAAAGGGGTAAGAGCAAGGGCTGTGCCAATTTATAAGCTATTGATATAGAAGGTTTTGTAGCGTTTATGTAAGTAATAAGTGTTCATTTTGATGACATGTCTATACTGACATGTCAAAAACGTGAACATGGATATCCGCATGAGCGTGGCGTTCAGTGTGCAAGATCTCGATTACCTCACGGCCCTCGGCCCGGCGTCGCTGAATGAAGGCCCGGTGATTGCGCTGGAGCAAGCCTGGCGCGCGTGCCTGGCCGGCCAGGTCGAACGCCCGAGCGCGGTGCGCCAGGTGATCTGGGACTCCTGGCGGCGCAGTGTCGACGCGGCGATCGACCCGGACGACAGCCATTACCGCTTCGTCGCCCCAGAGACACTGGCGGCGACCCTCGCCAGCCACAGCGTGTTGATCGAGGCTGCGGCGCACGTCATGCAGGGCTTGCTGGCCTACAACCCACGCGGCCATATCAACCTCACCGACGCTGGCGGTACCACCCTGTACTTCTGCGGGGTGGACATCACCCCCATCGGCAGCCGCCTGCTGGAGTCGGTGCAGGGCACTAATTGCACTGGCCTGGCCCTGGCCCAAGACCGCCTGGTGTACGTGCTGGCCGAAGAGAACTTTGCCAGCGGCCTGCGCCAGCGCCGCATGCACTGCGCCGCCGCACCGATCAAGAATGCCCAGGGCGACACCGTGGCGATGCTGACCCTGACCGCCGAACCCGGCTGGTTTCACTTCCATACCCTCGGCACGGTGCAGGCGGCTGCCGATGCGGTCTCGCGGCAAATGGCCCTGCAAGCGCTGCTTGAAGAGCAGCAAACCATGCTCGAAGTGCTCAACGAAGGCCTGGTGGTGCTGGATGAGCGTGGCTGCATCAAGGCGCTCAACCGCTATGCCCGGCAGCTGTTTGGCGTGGGCCTGGAGCTGCTCGGCAGCCCGTTCCAGCAACTGGGCCGCAGCGAATTGAGCGCCGCACTGTTGCTGCGCGGCGGGGAGGCGGTGCGGGACCTCGACTGCACCTTCCAACTGCATGACCGCACGCAACTTGCCTGCCTGGTCTCGGTGTGCCCGCTGGAGCAGGGCGGGGTGATTGTGTCGCTGCGCGAGAACCGGCGGATACGCGAGATCACCCGGCGCATCATCAGCAGCCAGGCCCGTTACACCTTCGACACCATCCAGGGCACGTCACGGGCGATCCAGGACGCGTTGCACCTGGGGCGTATCGCCAGTCGCAGTGAATCCACCACCCTGATCCTCGGCGAAAGCGGCACCGGCAAAGAGCTGTTTGCCCAGGCCATCCATAACGCCAGCGACCGCGCCAACGGCCCGTTTGTGGCGGTCAACTGTGGCGCGATCCCACGCGACCTGGTGCAAAGCGAACTGTTCGGGCATGTCGAGGGCGCGTTCACGGGCTCGGCCCGGGGTGGCTCGGCGGGCAAGTTCGAACTGGCCGACGGCGGCACGATTTTCCTCGATGAAATCGGCGATATGTCCTTCGATGCCCAGGTCAGTTTGCTGCGGGTGTTGCAGGAGGGCGAAATCACCCGAGTCGGCGCGAAAAGCTCGCGCCCAGTGGACGTGCGCATCATCGCCGCGACCCACCGCAACCTCAGCCAGGCGGTGGCCGAGGGGGCGTTTCGCGAAGACCTCTACTATCGCCTCAACGTACTTAACCTCACCGTGCCGCCACTGCGCATGCGCCGCGAAGACATCCCGCTGCTGGCGCGGCATTTTCTTGCGCGCTGTGCCCGTTCGCTGCGCAAAGCGGTACAGGGTTTCACCCCGCAAGCGCTGGAACTGCTATCGGCCTACGCCTGGCCAGGCAATGTGCGCGAGCTGGAGAACGCCATTGAGCGGGCCACCAACCTGGCCACGAGCGAACTGATCCAGCCGAGTGATCTACCCCTGGACGCCAAGCCCCGCGCACTCGCCAGTGCCTACGAACCACCACCCACCCAGGACCTGAGCAGCCACGAAATGCACGCCATCGTCGCGGCACTCAAGAAGACCGGCGGCAATATCCGCCTGGCCGCTCAACAACTGAACGTTTCGAGGGGCGGGCTGTACAACAAGATGAGTCGGTTTGGGCTGAATGCCGGGGATTTTCGCGGCGGCTGAAGTGGTTCAAAAATGTGGGTGGGGCGGTCAGGTGCACATGTTTTCTGATGTGACGATTTGCGGCGGTATAAACACCCGGTGCCGCACCGGATCAAAACCCTCGGCCCCCTGCAATTCCACCAGCAACTCCACCAATGCCACCGCCGTCTGGCGCGGCTGCGAGTCCATTACCACATCGATCAGACCCTGGCTCAGCGCCTGGCGCGACAGCTCGGTGGACTCCTGCAAAATGCAGCACAGCGCCGGGCGCTTGGGCAGTTGGGCCAGGGCGCTGATCACGCCGTCACCGCCGCCGCCGACCACGCACAAGCCGCGCAGGTCGGTGTGGCGGGTGAGCAGGTCGAGGGTGGCTTCTTCGGTGATGTCGCAGTTGTCGAGGTTGATCAGCGGGTCCAGGGGTTTAAGCCCCGGCGCGTGTTCGGCGAGGTAGCTGTGCAGGCCTTCGACCCGTGCCTGGTGGCCGAGGAAGCGGTGGCCGCCCAACAGAATCCCGACGCTGCCTTTGCGCGCGCCACAGGTGCGCGCCAGCAGCCAGCCCATGGTGCGCCCGACCACGTGGTTGTCCTGGCCCACATAGGGCTCGGCGGCTTGCTCGTGGATATCCGAAAGCAGGGCCACCACCGGCACGCCGGCCTCGCGGATTTGCGCAAGGGTGGCGTTGATCAACGGGTGGGCGAAGCTGACCACGGCGAGGGCGTCGCACTGCACGGCCAACTGTTCGATCTGCGCGACGATGGCGCTGGGTGTGCGGTCAATGATGTACTCGAACTGACAGGTCAGGTTGGCCGTGGCGTGATGCTGCGCCGCCGCGCTGATCGACTGCGCAAGGTTGGCATAGAACGCCTGGGCGGTGCCCAGCAGCAGGATGCCGAAGCGGTAGGTGGGGCGGCGTTCGCGAATGCGCTGGCCGATCAACCGCGCGGCGAAGTAGCCCACGGCTTCAGCTGCCTGGAACACTTGTTCGGCGGTGTCCGGGTTGACCGGCGCGCGCGCATTCAAAACCCGGTCGACGGTGGCCACGCTGAGGCCCGCGTGGGCGGCAACGGTGGCGATGGTCGGGCGTTTATTATTGTTCATGACAGGCCCCTTGAGCGTCTTGATAGAAAACTATCAAGCCCCGCTGGGCCTGGATGATAGCTTGATAGGGAATGGATTCAAGGCCTTGAGGGTGATTTAGCCGCGCTCTATCGTTGGTTTCACAAAGCACCAGAAACCACCCGCTTGCGGAGAACAATAAAAATGCCTGAACACACCGCTCACACCGCCCGGCGCGATTACAGCCTCACCGGCCCCGAAGCCGCGCGTGCCGCCGAAAAAGGCCTGGTCTCGGCCAGTTGGTACCAATCGCCGATTTCGCGTAAACGCATGAAAGAACTGATGCAGCGCCGCGACGGCCCAGCCTTGCTCGACACCGGCATCTGGGTGCTGGCGCTGCTGGCCACCGGCTTTGGCGGCTTCTGGTTCTGGGGCTCGTGGGCCTGCGTGCCGTTCTTCATTGCCTATGGCGTGCTCTACGGCACCGCCTCCAACCCACGCTGGCACGAAACCGGCCACGGCACTGCGTTCAAGACCCGCTGGATGAATGACGCGCTGTACCAAGTGGCGAGCTTCATGTGCATCTTCGAGCCCCATGTATGGCGCTGGAGCCATGCCCGCCATCACACCGACACCATCGTGGTTGGCCGTGACCCGGAGATCGTTGAGCCGCGCCCGCCGAGCTTTTTGATGATGTTTCTCAGCGTGTTCAACCTGCCTCTGGCCTGGAAGACCTTCAGCGGCGTGGCGCGCCATGCGATCGGCAAGATGAGCGCCCAGGAGGCGGACTTTATCCCCGAATCCGAATGGTCCAAGGTGTTCCGCGCCGCACGAATCTGGGTCGGCATCTACGCGGTGATCATCGGCACCGCCTTGTACCTGCACAGCTGGTTGCCGCTGATGCTGGTGGGCCTGCCGAGTATTTATGGCGCATGGCTCGGCTATGTGTTCGGCCTTACCCAGCACGTAGGCCTGGCTGAGGATGTACTCGACCACCGCAGCAACTGCCGCACCATCTACATGAACCGCGTGCTGCGCTTTATCTACATGGACATGAACTACCACCTCGAACACCACATGTACCCGATGGTGCCGTACCACGCCCTGGCACAGTTGCACGAAGAGATCCGCGGCGATTGCCCGCCGCCGTATGCCAACCTTTTCGAGGCATACAAGGAAATCCTGCCGACTATCTGGAAGCAGCGCAGCGACCCGACGTATTTCGTGCAGCGGCCCCTCGCGACCTCGGCCGATACCGGCGAGGACTCCAAAAGTGGCGAGCGGGCTTGCCCGCGTTGGGCTGCGGAGCAGCCCCAGTAAGAACGCCGCATTCCCTTAGATAAAACTCGATTGCCGATCTTGGGGGCTGCTGCGCAGCCCAACGCGGGCAAGCCCGCTCGCCACAGCAGGCCTGCTCGCCACAAGGTAGGTGTCACCTGGAGATATATGCCATGAACGATCAATGGATCGACGTCTGCGCCGTGGGCGAAATAGACGAAGAAGATGTGCTGCGCTTCGACCACGGGCCGCACACCTATGCGGTGTACCGCTCGGCCGAGAATGAATTTTTCGCCACCGCCGGCCTGTGCACCCACGAAAAAATCCACCTCGCCGACGGCCTGGTGATGGACCACGTGATCGAGTGCCCCAAGCACAACGGGCGCTTTGATTACCGCTCCGGCAAGGCCCTGGGCGCACCGGTGTGCGTCAACCTCAAGACCTACCCGGTACGGGTCGAAGCGGGGCGGGTACTGCTCGCCGTCACGGCCGGATGATGAACCTGCCTCTGATAATCGTTGGCGCCGGCCATGCCGGTGGCCGCGCCGCGCTGACCCTGCGCGAAGAAGGCTATAGCGGGCGGCTGATCCTGATCGGCGATGAACCGCACTTGCCCTATGAGCGGCCGCCACTGTCCAAGGGCCTGTTGCAGGGCAGCATGGACCTGGCCGGGTGCAGCCTGTGCGACAGCGCGCGGCTGGCCGAGTTGGGCATCGAGCATATCGCCGGCAACGCGGTCAGCCAGTTGGACCCGCCGCAGCATCGCCTGCAATTGGCCGATGGCCAGTGGCTTGGCTATGCCGGTCTGCTGCTGGCCACCGGCGGCAGGGCGCGGCGCCTGAGCCAGGAACAGGCGAATGTGCTGTACCTGCGCACCCACGATGAAGCGTTGGCACTGAAAAGCGCGTTACGCCCTGGCGCGCGGCTGGTGGTTGTCGGCGGCGGATTTATTGGTCTGGAAGTGGCGGCCACCGCGCGCAGCCTCGGCTGTGCCGTCACCCTGCTGGAAGCCGGGCCACGCCTGGCGGGCCGGGTGCTGCCGGCGGCCATCAGTGACGCGCTGCTGACCCTGCACCGTGAGCAAGGCGTGGACGTGCGCTTGAACGCGGCGCTGGAATGCATCCACGAAGGCGCCGTGCAGTTGATCGACGGCGAACGTTTGCCCTGCGACCTGGTGGTGGTCGGCATCGGTATGCAACCCAACCTCGAACTGGCCCAGGCGGCGGGGTTGGACACCGGGCAGGGCATCCGCGTGGACGCGCAACTGCGCACCAGCGTGGCGGATATTTTTGCCGCGGGGGATGTGTGCGAGTTTCGCCTGGGCGGTGTGTATCAGCGCCAGGAAACCTGGCGCAATGCCGAGGCCCAGGGCCGTCACGCCGCACTGAACCTGTTAGGGCGCGAATTGCCGTTCGAGGCGCTCCCCGGCTTCTGGTCCGACCAATACGACTGGGGCTTGCAGACCGTCGGCGTGATCACTGCGCTGACCGTCAGCCGCATTCTGCCCGGCGGCGGCCTGCTGCTGTTCTACCTCGACGCCGAACACCGCCTGCAAGGCGCCTGCGGCTGGGCCCCGGGCAACAGCGTGGCCAAGGACATCAAACTCTGCGAACGGCTGATCAGCGCTGCCATCGCGCTGCCAATCGCCAGCCTGGGCGACCCCGAGCTGTCCCTCAAACACCTGCTGCGAGGCTGATATGCGCCAATTCCTGGTGTTCCAATCCCTGTGGGCCATGCAGACCGAGCCCGGCCCCCTCGAAGCGCAACTTGAGCGCATCGCCGCCGCCGGCTTTGACGGCATCACCGACCATTACTGGAAACCCGCCGAGGTGTCACGGCTGCATGCCGCCGCCCAGGCCCACGGCTTGCAGATCGAAGGCCAGCTGTTTCCGCAGACGGTGGACGACCTCGCCGCGGCGCTGGATGTGATCAGCCGCTATGGCTGCCACCACCTGACCCTGCAAGCCGATGTGCGCCCGCGCACCCAGGCCGAGGCCGCCCGGCTGATCGAGGGCTGGCAACGGCTGGCCGAGCAGGTGGACTTCCCGGTCCTGCTGGAAACCCACCGTTACCGTCTGACCAACGACCTGTTGTTCACCCTCGATTTGCTGGCGCAGATGCCGGACCTGAAACTGCTGGCCGACCTGTCCCACTACGTGGTCGGCCGCGAGTTGCCGCAGCCCGCTGCCGCCGAGGACGATGCGCAGATCCGCACGATCCTGCGCCACAGCTGGGGCTTCCACGGCCGCGTGGCCAGCAGCGAGCAGGTGCAAGTCTCGCTGGAGTTTCCCCAGCACCAGGCCTGGGTCGAGCGCTTTACCGGCTGGTGGCGCTACGGCATCCAGGACTGGCTGACCCGCGCCGACGCCGCGCAGAGCCTGTCGTTCACCTGCGAACTGGGCCCGCCACCCTACGCCATCACCGGCCCGGATGGCCGCGAGATCAGTGATCGCTGGGCCGAAGCCTTGAAGCTGCAGGCGTTGATTCGCAACGTGTGGCAGGCGTCGCAGAAGTGATCTTATAAAACCACCTCGAAGTGGCGGTAGCAGAGGTCGTCGATACTCGCGATGTTGTGGTGAGGACCTGAGACTTTCTCTGTCAGCCCGTTTTTGATATAGCCCAGCTGTGGCGGGTTTGCCAGGTAATCGGCGAGGTTCGACTGCGCGCTGGCAAGGTCCGTGTACAGAATGATCCGGTCCTCGGAGACCACGCCCTCTGCGATGCTTTCGATAATGTTTTGCCGGATCACGCCGGTGAAGAACGTCGACAGGATGGCCACATCGACAATCGGTGTGCCGTTATAGGGAATTCCGCAATGGGCAGGGCCATTCAAGACTACGACGGGTTGGATGGTGAACTTGTCAGGCAGGCGGAAATTGGCTTTCAGGCACTGCTTTCTGAACGATTTTTCGTGGTCACGGATGTACTCGAGTTTACGCGCTAACTGATCGCAGGCGTCGACCACCTTTTTGCGGTGGCCGAAGGTGCTCAGTGCGTCGGCCGGTTGCAGGAAGCATTTCACTTCGCCGACGACCAGGGTGTTGCCGATCAGCAGCAAAAGGTCGATGTCTTCGTACGCGTGCGCAGCGGTCTTGGGTAAGTTGAATTTGAAGGCATGCATCATCAGCCGGGTGTGCTTTTTCAGGCGCGACACCTCGGCGTAGTGGGCCAGGACCTGGCGCACATGGGTTTCGAATGAATTGCCGCGCTCTGCCAGGTCGGCCCCCATCTGGCGCAACCAGATATTCACGTTGCGTTGCGTGGTGCTGCACAGCAACGGCGTAAACAGAATCAGCAGTTTGTCGTTGCTGTAGGGGATCAGCGGTTGAGTCCAGAGTTCGTTCTTACCGCTGTCCGATTTGTCGGTGTGATCAAAGGTCAGAAAGTCGATGACTGCCAGGCTGCGCTCGGCGCTGATACCCAGCGACTCGGAGATGGCCTGGGTCAGTGCCGCTTTATCGATCAGCGGGGCGGCGGCGTGCACCAGCAATGGGTCACCCAGCAGCGTTTCCGGCGGAACTGCCGGGGCCTCCAACAGGCATTTCACCAGGCTCCACAAAACCGCCCAGCACCGGACCACGTCATTGATGGTCGCCCCGGCCAGCCGGGGGGCGTGAAAGTCGTTGTAACCGGTGTAGTAGGGCTCCATGGCCTCATCAATGATCATGAACATGCTGCCGCTTGAACGCCCGACGTCGTGGTCATCGGCCAGGAGGTAATGCGCGACACCGTCCGCTGTCGTGGTTAATGCACGGATAGGGCGGGGGATGCCCAATTCGCTGTGGGCTTTTTCTCCACTGTACTTCTGAAAGTTCAGGAGCCGGGCGTTGCTCTTGGAATGAACCAGGATATTGCGCCGAAATTGGCCTATCACTTTCCAGGCGGCGAAGTGTCGGTTTCCCGGCGTGAGAACGACCTTGTCATTTATATCGATCCGGTAGTCGTTCCACAGGCAATCCTCCCAGTACTGCTCAAGTACGCCGTAGAAGGCACCGAGTTGATAGTCATGGTCGACGCGCTTGAGGTCGAAACGCGCAGTGGCGATATCAAGTTCCGAAGGGTCGCCTTGTTGCGCCAGTACCATCTGGATCGGCAAAGACAGCCCGTCGATATCCGCCTGGGTGACTTCGTCTAAAGAGTACTGCTCGCCGTTATTGCCGGAAAGCTTGGGTACTATCTGTAGCCTGCTGCTCTCCACCGGGTCGAGGTCGCGGGTGCTCTGGCCGATTTCCCGGGTGGTATCGTCGTACATCATCGCGTTCAGGTTGGCGCGCGTGATGAAGGCCAGCAGCTTGTTCTGCCTGGGTATTCTCTTGTCTGCGGCGTAGCTGAGCTGCTTGCGCAGCGCCTCGAATGCGGCATAAAACCAGAGGCCTGCCTGTTGCAGGTTTTTATCCGGCTCGTCGGCAGTGGCGGGGTCGATTTGCGCGTTCCAGCTGTCCGGTTTAAAGCTGCGTTGATTGGGCCGTGAAATTTCCTGGTGCTGGACGCGTTTTAAAAAAGACATGTTCAGGGGTCGCCATGCGCTGAAAACCCAACTCTATCAGACTGCCCCCGTGATATTCCCTCAGCTCAACAACCCGGTGCTGACTGCCACAATCAGGAACACCCCCAGCAGCGCGCGGTAGATCACGAACGGCCAGGTGGAGAAACGCTCCAGGAACTTCATCAAGCCCCAAATCGCAAAAAACGCCGAGACGCTCGCCACCACCAGGCCAAACAACAGATGCGGCCAGGCGTGGGCGGGCAGGTCGGTGTGCAGCAGCACCCACAGCTCTTTCAAGCCGGCGAGAGCGATGGCCGGCAAACCCAGCAGGAATGAAAAGCGCGCGGCCTCTTCGCGTTTGAAGTTGAGAAACAGCGCCGCCGTCAGCGTCGAGCCGGAACGCGATACGCCCGGAATCAACGCGCCGATCTGCGCAATGCCGACGATCAACGCATCACGCAGGCGCATCTGGCCCATGTCCCGCGTATGCCGGGCGCGCAGCTCGGCCACGGCCAGCAGCACCGCCATCACCACGCAGGAAATGCCGATCACCATCAGGCCGCGCAACGGCGAGTTGCAGGCGTTCAAAGTGGAGGACAGGGCCAGGCCGGCGATGCAGATCGGTACGGTCGCCAGCATGATGGCCACGGCCAGCTTGAACCAGGGGTCGTTGTAGTCACCCCGGCGCACCGCGCCGATGCTGCCCGTGGTCACTTGGCGCACATCCCGCCAGAAGTAACTGACCACCGCCGCCAAGGCCGCCAACTGCATCGCCGCGGAAAACGCCGAGCCGGGGTCCTGCCAGCCGAGCAGGGCGGGTACCACACGCATATGGGCGGTGGACGACACCGGCAACAGCTCGGTAATGCCCTGGATCACGCCCAGGATAAAAATCTGCAGATAATCCAGGGAGGCAAAGCCCACATCCAGGCCGGCGGAACAGACGGTGGTCAAAGTACGTGTCCTTGAGAGAAAAGCGGAGGTGGGCGAAGTTTATTCGAAATGTTTCAAGGTTTCGGCTGAGGCAACCGCTATTTGCACTCTGTTCAGCGAGTAGAAAGGTTCGACCTTCCATTGGCTTGGCCGGCACTTTTGTGAACAATGGCGCCCTGCGTTTTTTCACCGAGAGCCCCATGCCTGAAACCACCGTCGAATTGATCCAGACCGGCCCCGAAGACGCCGAACTGATCCGCAATCTCTACCAGTACTACGCCTACGAGTCCTCGGACTGGGAACAGGAGGATGTCGAGGCGGACGGCCGTTTCTACATCCACGACGAGCACCTGAACCGCTACTGGCAAGACCCGCACTGGAGCGCCAACCTGTTGCTGGTCGACGGCTATATCGCCGGCTTCCTGTTGATCGAAGAGAGTGAGTTGCCGGGGATCAATGCCCTGGAGCTGGCCGACCTGTTTATCCTCAAGCGCTACCGGCGCAAAGGCATCGGCCGCGCTATCGCCACCCAGGTGCTGTGCAGCGGCGAGGCCGATTGGCTGGTGCGTTTCTATGACCAGGACGAAGCGTCCCAGGCGTTCTGGCGCACGGTGCTGGATAACCTGCCGCGCCCGGTGCAGGCGCTGGAGTTGGACGACGATGCGCAGCTGGTGACTTACCTGATCACGCGGGTGGCGCTGCATTAAACGCCTGTTGCATGGCCTGGGGCGGTTGCCCGAAGGCGCGCAGGAAGGCCTGGCGCATGCGCTCGCGGTCGCCGAAGCCGGTTTCGCGGGCCACCACTTCCACCGGGTGGCGGCTGGTTTCCATCATCGCCCGGGCGGCTTCCACTCTAAGTGACTCAATGGCCTTGGCCGGGGTTTGCCCGGTTTCCTCGCGGAACACCCGGCTGAACTGGCGCGGGCTGAGCCGGGCGACATCGGCCAAGGCGTCCACCGACAAATCATGGGTCAGGTTTTCGCGGGCGTAGGCCAGGGCCAGTTGCACGCGGTCGGACTTGGGGTCCAGTTCCAGCAGGGCCGACAGCTGCGACTGCTCGCTGCCACGGCGCTGGGCAATCACCAGCTTGCGCGCAATGCGGCGGGCGAGGTCGCTGCCCAGGTCCTTCTCCACCATGGCCAGCGCCAGGTCCACCCCGGCGCTCATGCCCGCGCCAGTCCAGACCTGGCCGTCGACCACAAACAGTTTGTCTTCTTCCAGGTGGATCTCCGGGTGGCGCTTGCGGAAGGCCGGCGCGTGAATCCAGTGGGTGGTGGCGCGCTTGCCGTCCAATAAGCCAGCCTCGGCCAGCACGAAAATGCCCATGCACAGCGAGGCGATCCGGCGTGACTGCGCAGACGCGGCCTTGACCAGGTCCAGCAGGTTGGCCTCGGGCAGGCGAAACTCCAGGTAGCCGCTGACGATCAGCGTGTCATAGCCTTCCGGCCGAATCGGCGTGGTATTCACCGAGAAACCTTGGGAGGTCATCACCGCGCCGCCGCTTTCCGACACCAGGTGAAACTCATAGGCCGGCTCGCCCCGCATCAGGTTCGCGCACTCGAACACCGAGCCCAGGCTGAGGCTCAGGGATTGGAAGTTCGGGTAAACCATCAGCGCAACGCTGTGCATCGTATGTCTCCAGGGGCGTGGGAAGAGGGATTGTCGGCGGCCGCCGGGAAAACGGCAACCGACTTCGAGCCATGTCCGGAATCCTTGCGGATATGACATTGTCGGCTTTTGCTCCGGCTCCTAACATTCACCCAACGAACTAGACGACTGGTCTAATCGGACGGAGTGAAGCATGAGCAGTGAAACCAAAAGTGCAAGGCAGACGATTCTGGACACGGCGCAAGTGATTGTCGGCCGTAAAGGATTTTCGGCGGTGGGCCTGAACGAAATACTGCAAGCCGCCGATGTGCCGAAAGGCTCGTTCTATCACTACTTCAACTCCAAAGATGCCTTCGGCGTTGTATTGCTCGACACGTACTTCGACAACTACGTGTACGGCATGGAGCAACTCTTCAACCAACCGGGCCTATCCCACGGCGCCAAGTTGATGCGCTATTGGCATTGCTGGATCGACAACCAGACCGGCTGCACCGACGCGGGCAAATGCCTTGCCGTCAAACTCGGCGCGGAGGTGTCAGACCTTTCAGAACCGATGCGCCTGGCGCTGCAGCGCGGCACCTCACGCACCATCGCACTGCTCGCCGTGGCCATGCAGCGCGGCGTCGCAGACGGCTCGCTGTTGTTGCAACACCGGCCGCAGCACCTGGCCCAGCAGCTGTACGCCCTGTGGCTGGGGGCCAGCGTAATGAGCAAGATCACCCGAACACCCGCGCCTTTTGACCAGGCGCTGTTACTGACCCGACAGCTGTTGGGTAGCCCTGAACACACTGACATTCACATCGATCGAGGCACTGGAAAATGAAAGTATTAATGGTACTCACCTCTCACGACCAGCTTGGCGACACCGGCCGCAAGACCGGCTTCTGGCTCGAAGAATTTGCTGCACCCTATTACGCCTTCAAGGACGCCGGCGCCGAAGTGGTGCTGGCATCCCCGGCCGGTGGCCAGCCGCCGCTGGACCCGGTCAGCGACCTGCCGGACTTCCAGACCGAACAAACCCACCGCTTCGCCGCCGACCCGGCTGCGCAGCAGGCCCTGGCCACCACCGTAAAGCTGGACACGGTCAACGCCACCGACTTCGACACCGTGTTCTACCCGGGTGGTCACGGCCCGCTGTGGGACCTGGCGGAGTCGCCCACTTCAATCGCGCTGATCGAGGCGTTTGAGCGCGCCGGTAAACCGATTGGCTTTGTGTGCCATGCGCCGGGTGCCTTGCGCCACGTCAAGGCTGTCAACGGTGAGCCGTTGATCAAGGGCCGTCGCGTGACGGGTTTCTCCAACTCCGAAGAAGCCGCTGTCGAGTTGACCGATGTGGTGCCGTTCCTGATTGAAGATGAATTCATCAAGTTGGGCGGCAAGTATGAGAAGGGCGCTGATTGGCAGTCGTTCGTGATTGTCGATGGGCTGTTGGTTACCGGGCAAAACCCTGGCAGTTCCAGTGATGTGGCCAAGGCCCTGCTGAAACTCACCGCTTAAGTTAATTAACCCCGTTATTAGTTGGCGACTCGCAAGAGTCGCCAGTGTTTTTGCTCGTCCTGAATTTGGAGTTTCCAGCATGACTGACAGTGTATTAAGTACCCCGATAACACTGGGTCACCACACCTTGAATAACCGTGTCGTGCTGCCGCCGCTGACCCGTCAACGCAGCGCGCAACCCGGGGATATCGCCACCGATTTGATGGCCGAGTATTACCGCCAGCGCGCCAGTGCCGGTTTCATGGTCAGTGAAGGTACGCAGATCGAGCCCCGTGGCCAGGGGTATGCCTGGACGCCGGGCATCTACACCCCGGCGCAGATCGACGGTTGGCGCACGGTTACTGACGCCGTGCACGCCGAGGGTGGGGTGATTTTTGCCCAGCTGTGGCACGTGGGGCGCGTGTCCCATAATGCCTTGCAGCCTGACGGTGCGGCACCGGTGGCCCCGTCGGCACTCGCAGCGTTGCAAGCCAAGGCGTTTATCCAGACCGGGCCAGGTACGGGCGAATTGGTGCAGCCGCCGGTGCCGCGTGCCTTGAGCACGCTTGAGGTCAAGCAACTGGTGGCGCATTACGCCCAGGCTGCCCGCAATGCCCT
Source organism: Pseudomonas sp. S09G 359 (assembly GCF_002843605.1). Classification (NCBI taxonomy): domain Bacteria; kingdom Pseudomonadati; phylum Pseudomonadota; class Gammaproteobacteria; order Pseudomonadales; family Pseudomonadaceae; genus Pseudomonas; species Pseudomonas sp. S09G 359. The sequence continues at coordinate 2,443,310 of NZ_CP025263.1, forward strand.
GGATGCAGGGTTTGATGGGGTGGAGATTCACTCGGCCAACGGTTACCTGGTCAACCAGTTCATCTCGGCCCACTCCAACAGGCGCGACGACGAGTACGGCGGCTCACTGGACAACCGCCTGCGCTTTTTGCGCGAAATCGTCGAGGCGGTGAGTGCCGTGGTCGGCCCGGAACGCCTCGGTGTGCGGTTTTCGCCATTGTTCAGCGGCACCGACCAGGACCGCGTGTATATCGGCCTGGTGGAAGAGGACCCGCACCACACCTATATCGAGGCGATCAAAGTGCTGCAAGCGGCGGGCATCGCCTATGTCTCCATCGCCGAAGCCGACTGGGACAACGCGCCCGACCTGCCGGAGACCTTCCGCCGCGCCGTGCGTGACACGTTCAGCGGGCGCATCATCTACGCCGGTCGCTACACCGCCGAGCGGGGTGCGCGGTTGGTCGACGCGGGGTTAGCGGATCTGATTGCGTTCGGGCGGCCGTTCATTGCCAACCCGGATCTGCCGCAGCGGCTTTTCAACGGCTGGCCGCTGAACCCGCTGCGGGTAGAAGGGATGTATGGCGGGGGCGAAGTGGGGTACACCGATTATCCCGCTTATTCCGACTAAGAATACGGTCAATGTGGGAGGGGGCTTGCCCCCGATAGCGGTGTATCAGCTACACCATCTGTTGCTGACCCACTGCCATCGGGGGCAAGCCCCCTCCCACATTCAGATGTGTGGCCTTTAGATTACTCCACCCGCAACACAATCTTGCCAATATGATCCCCGCCTTCCATCCGTGCATGGGCCTGGGCCGCGTCGGTGTATTCATACACTTTGTCGATCATCGGCAGGCAACGCCCGGCGGCCAGCACTGGCCAGATGTACTCGCGCAATTGCTCGGCAATCGCAGCCTTTTCTGCGTGGCTGCGCGGGCGTAACAGCGAGCCGGTAATCACCGCGCGTTTGCCGAGGATGGTCAACAGGTCGACGTCATTGGCCTTGGCACCGCCGAGGAAACCCAGCATCACCAGGTGCCCGTCCATGGCCAGGGCCTTGAGGTTGTTGTTGAGGTACGAGCCACCCATGATGTCGAGGATCACGTCCACGCCCTGGCCGTCGGTTTGTTCGGCGATGACCTCGGCGAAATCCTGCTCGCGATAATTGATCGGCTCGGCGCCCAGCTCGGCGATGGCCGCGCACTTGTCGGCGCTGCCGGCGGTGGCGAAGGCCTGGATGCCGAACTCGCGGCACAGCATCAGCGCGGTGGTGCCGATGCCACTGGTGCCGCCGTGGATCAGCACGCGCTGGCCCGTGTGTGCATCACCCAGGCCGAACAGGTTGGCCCATACGGTGAAAAAGGTTTCCGGGACGGCAGCGGCTTGAATCCAGTCCATGCCCTCGGGGATCGGCAAGGCCTGGCCGGCCGGCACGCTGCAGAACTGCGCGTAGCCGCCGCCATTGGTCAGCGCGCAGACCCGGTCGCCCAGGTTGAACCCCGACACGCCGTCGCCCAGCGCCGCCACTTCGCCGGCCACTTCCAGGCCCGGGTACGGGTTCATGCCGGGTTTCATCGGGTATTTGCCGGCGCGTTGCAAGGCGTCCGGGCGGTTGACCCCGGCGGCGTGCACGCGGATCAGGATCTCACCGGGGCCCGCCACCGGCACGTCGGCGCGGCGCGGTTGCAGCACTTCGGGGCCACCGGGGGTGGTGATTTCGATCAGGGTCATTTCTTTAGGCAGTGTCATTTGAGGTTACCTGTAGCGATGAGCGTATGGGTTGGGACCGTGGCGAGTGGTCGGCGGTTCAGCAGGATCATACCCAGCTCCAATGCCAGCGCGACCACAATCGCCGCCGCTGCAATCAGGAACAACTGCGCATGCTGGCCGCCGCTGCTGTTGAACAGGGCCGAGTAGGCAAAGCCCGACAGCGCCTGGAACGTGGCGAAGGACACGGTGGCCCGGCTCCACGCCACTTGTTGCTGGTGATGGTTGGGCAGCAGTTCATGCACCCGCGCCAAGGCCAGCGGCACGATGCCTGGCGGGAACGAACCGAGGATCACCGCCAGTACGGCGAGGGCGGTAAACGAGCCGGCAAACGGCAGTAGGCCAACGGCGACCGCTTGCACCATCAACACCAGGCGAATGCTCCAGCGTGCGCCGAGTTTGTCGGCCAGGAAGCCATACGTGACCGGCCCCACAATCGCACCCAGGCCATACATCACCCAAATCATTGCACCGACATGCGCGCCGTCACCCAGGCCACGGGCCACGTAATCCACCAGAAACACCATGGCCGGCACCAGGCCCGCCGCCATGAAGGCGTATTGGGCAAACAACAGGTACACCCCCGAAGGTGTCGGCGCTGCGCTGCCCGCCGGCAGCGGTGCCTCATGCACGGTGCCGGTGGGCCAGGCAAACCAGCTGGCGGCGGTGAGTATGACCGCCAGCAGGCCCAGGCCGAACCAGGTTTGTTGCAGGCCAAGGCTCAACAACGGCGGCACCAGGGTGCCCGAGGCGGCAATGCCCAGGCCGATGCCGAGGAAGATCGCACCGCTGGCCAGGCCACGGCGTTCCGCCGGTACATGGGGCAATACGGTGGCGGCCACCAGCACCATGATCGCGCCACCGGCGATGCCCGACAGTAGGCGCCAGGCGAAAAACCACACTACCGAGAGCGGGAAACCACAGGCGAAAAACGCCAGGGTCACCGCCACCATCATGAAGCGCAGGGCGCTTTTGTTAGAGCTGCGTTGGGCGATGGGCCGGCCGATCAGCGCGCCGATCAGGTAACCCACCAGGTTGGCGGCGCCGAGGTACACCACGTCGTTGGCGGAGAACCAGTGCGCCTGGATCAAACTCGGAATCAACGGTGTGTAGGCAAAACGCGCCAGGCCGATGCTGACCAGGCTGGCGCACAGGCCGGCGAAGATCGGCAGCCAAACCGCGCTGCGGGGTGAAAAATGAGTGTCGTGCATGATGGCGGTCCTGGGTATTTTTCTCTGGCGCCCAGCATATCCAAGATTATTGATGCAATAATGCAGCGATTATACGGCGCTCTGATGCAAATACGCAGCATAAGGAATCAGCATGAATTGGGACGATGCACGGGTGTTTCTGGCGGTGTGCCGCGAGTCCTCCCTACGCGGTGCCGCCCGGGTGCTGGGCGTGGACCAGGCCACCGTCGGCCGGCGCGTCAACGCCCTGGAAAAATCCTTGGGTGCGACCTTGTTCCTGCGCACCTCCGAGGGTTACGCCCTGACGGCCGTGGGCGAAGCCGCGCTGCGCTCGGTGGAAAAAATGGAGCGCTCGGCGCTGGATCTGGAGCGCCAGATTCAGGGCCTGGACGACCGCCTGACCGGCATCGTGCGTGTCAGCACCACCGACTCGCTGGCTATCGATTTCATCATCCCGGCGATTGCCCGCCTGCATGAACAACACCCCGATGTGCGCGTGCAGCTGGACGCGTCCACGCAGTTCCTCAGCCTGGCCAAGCGTGAAACCGACATTGCCGTGCGCAATACCCGCCCCGACAACCCCGACCTGATCGCCCGGCGCATCGCGCGCTGGCCGCTGGGGTTGTTTGCGTCCCAGGCCTATGTCGACCGCCACGGTATCCCCGAGCCTGGCAGCCTGTTCGAAGGCCACGACCTGGTGGTCTACCAACCCTACCTGCAAAGCCAGAAGGACATGACCCTGGTGTCCGAACCCCTCGGGCGCGGGCGGATTGTGGCGGCACTGAGTTCCAGCCTGCTGGTGCGCCGTTCGATTGCCGCCGGCATCGGCATCGGTGAGATCCCGGTGTACACCGGCGAGCGCGACGGCTTGGTGCGCCTATGGCCGGAGCGCACGCGCCCGCTGCCCTACGACGTGTGGCTGGTCACCCACGCCGACCTGCGCCACACGGCGCGGGTGCGGGTGGTGATCGATGAAATCGTCGCCGGGTTTGCCGGCACGGGGGAGGAGTAGTCAGCACAGGCTTGCAATTTCCTGCGGCGCGGCGGGCACACAATCAGCCTCTTTACGCATGTTCAGGGGTAACAGTATGAAAAGAAGATCGGTGTTTGCTTTAGCGCTCGCGGTGGCATTGGCCTCGGGGCATTCGTTTGCCGCCGCGCCCGCGCAGGTCGGTACCCAGGCGCCAGGCTACTTCCGCCTGGCGGTCGGCGACTATGAAGTCACGGCGCTGTTCGACGGCTACAACGACCTGTCGCCCAAGCTGCTCAAGGGCATGACCCAAAGCCAGATCCGCGCCTTGCTGGCCCGCCGCTCCATCGAAACCCCGGGCGTGCAGACCGCGTTCAACGCGTTTTTGGTCAACACCGGCAAGCAACTGATCCTGGTGGACACCGGCGCCGGCCAATGCATCGGCGCCACCGCCGGGCAACTCTCGACGAACATGAAGGCGGCCGGTTATGAGCCGTCCCAGGTCGACACGATCCTGCTGACCCACCTGCACCTGGACCACGTGTGCGGTCTGGTGGATGGGCAGCATCAAGCGATTTTCGCGAATGCCACCGTGTATGCCGCCAAGGCCGAGGCCGATTACTGGCTCGACCCTCAGGCGTTGGCCAAGGCCCCGGAGGCGGCCAAAGGCTTTTTCAAGATCGCCCAAGACTCGACCGCCCCCTACATAGCCGCCGGGCGTTTCAAGACGTTTGAGCCGGGCAAGCTGCCGATCGCAGGTATCGAGACGGCACAGGAGCCGGGGCATACGCCGGGCAGCACCACTTACCGTTTCAACTCCCAGGGGCAGAGCATCCTGTTCATGGGCGACCTGGTGCATAACCTCGCCGTGCAGTTCCTGCACCCTGAGGTGTCGATCGGGTTTGACGTGAATGGCCAGCAGGCAATCAAGAGCCGCGAAGCGGTGTTCAGCGCGGCCGCTGCCGAAAAGATCTGGGTGACCGCGGCGCATTTGCCGTTCCCGGGCATTGGCCATATCACCACCGAGGGCAAGCACTTCCAGTGGGTACCGGTGGAGTACGGGCCGTATAAACGTGCGGCGCATGTGCCATTGATCGACTAACCCTCTCTCCCTATAGCCGCTGTGCAACCGCCAGCGGTTTTTTGCGCATAGGTCGTTTATGAACGAATCAAAAAGTCAGGCTCTGGGGCTGCTGTTTCTGCGGGTCAGTGGGGCGCTGTTCCTGCTGTGGGTGCATGGCTTGCCCAAGTTGCTCCACTACAGCGAGCAGTTGACGCTGATCGAAGACCCGTTTCATTTGGGCGCCAACGTCACTTTGCTGCTGGCGATCTTTGCCGAAGTACTCTGCCCGCTGCTGATCATCACGGGGGTGCGGGTGCGTCTGGCGTGCCTGCCGATCCTGGCGGTGCTGTTGATCGCCATGGTGGTGGTGCACCCGCAATGGACGTTGCTTGAAGGGCAGTTCGGCTGGTTGCTGCTGATCATTTTCACCAGCGTGCTGATCGCCGGGCCCGGTCGCCTGGTGCTGAGCCAGCGTTTCGCCTGAGCAAAAAAAGGCCGGGCAAGCCCGGCCAAATAAGGAGAGGGTGTTTCAGTCGTATCAGCGGCTCAGGAACGCCAGCAGGTCTTCGTTCAACTGCTGGGTGTGAGTGGCCGCGAAGCCGTGCGGCGCGTCCTTGTAGACCTTCAGTTCTGCGCCCTTGATCATCTCGGCCGCTACTTTGCCGGTGGTTTCGAAGGGTACGATCTGGTCGCCATCACCGTGGATCACCAGGGTCGGCACGTCGATCTTGGCCATGTCCGGGCGGAAGTCGGTTTCGGAGAACGCAGTGACGCAATCCACGGTCGCCTTGAGGGACGCTAACAGAGCGATCTGCAGGGTCTGGGTCAGCACACCTTCGGAGACGGTCTGGCCTTTGTTAATGCCGAAGAACGGGGTGTTGAAGTCCGCGATGAATTGCGCACGGTCCTTGAGCAGTCCTTCCTTGATGCCGTCGAACACCGGGGTCGGCACGCCTTGTGGGTAATCGGCTTTCTGGCCGAACAGCGGGGTGACCGCACCCAGCAGCACCAGGCCGGCAACACGGGCGCTGCCGTGGCGGGCGATATAGCGGGCCACGTCGCCGCCACCCATGGAGAAGCCCACCAGGGTCACGTCCTTGAGGTCCAGGTGCTCGATCAACTGCGCGATGTCGTCGGCGAAAGTGTTGTAGTCATTGCCGGTCCACGGTTGGTCCGAGCGGCCGAAACCACGGCGGTCAAACGCGATGGTGCGGTAGCCACGGCTGCTCAGGTATTCCATCTGGTATTCCCACATATCGGCATCCAGCGGCCAGCCGTGGCTGAACAGCACGGGCTTACCGCTGCCCCAGTCCTTGAAGTAGATCTGGGTACCGTCTTTGGCAACGAATGTGCTCATGGAAAACTCCTGGGTGAGTAGGGCAAAAAGACTCTAGCTCACTATTGCGCTAAACCGGACGAAGGGCTTGTACGGGTGTGCTCGGTTGAACGGTTCAGCGTCTATGCTGGTCCACTGACCTCTACCGTCAGATCACACAGGTGAACGAAATGGCCAAGACTTACAGCTACGCCGCCCAGAACGCCAAGGACACGCTCAAGCCCTTTACCTTCGAGCGCCGTGCGCCAGGGGCCGACGACGTACAGATCGACATCCTCTATTGCGGCGTCTGCCACTCCGACCTGCACACTGCGCGCAACGAGTGGCATAACACGCTTTACCCCTCGGTGCCTGGCCACGAAATCGTCGGCCGCGTGACGGCCGTGGGTGGCAACGTCAAGAACTTCAAGGTCGGCGACCTGGCCGGTGTCGGTTGCATGGTTGACAGCTGCCAGCACTGCGCCTCCTGCGCCGAGGGCGAGGAGCAATACTGCGAGAACGGCTTTACCGGCACCTACAACGGCCCGGTATTCGGCGGTGAGAACACCTTCGGCGGCTACTCGGACAGCATCGTAGTCAAGGAGAAGTTTGTACTGCGCATCTCCCATGACGATTCCAACCTGGCCGCCGTGGCGCCGTTGCTGTGCGCGGGCATCACCACCTATTCGCCGCTGCACCACTGGAAGGTCGGCCCCGGCAAGAAGGTCGGCGTAGTGGGCCTGGGTGGCCTGGGGCATATGGCGGTGAAGATCGCCCACGCCATGGGCGCGCATGTCACGCTGTTCACCACCTCCCCGAGCAAGCGCGAGGACGGCCTGCGCCTGGGCGCCGACCAAGTGGTGGTGTCAAAGAACGCGGATGAAATGGCCAAGGTTGCCAACAGCCTGGACTTTATCCTCAACACCGTCGCCGCGCCGCATAACCTCGACGCCTTCCTCAACCTGCTCAAGCGCGACGGCACCATGACCCTGGTCGGCGCGCCCGACAGCCCGCACCCGTCGCCTGCAGTCTTCGGCCTGATCTTCAAGCGCCGCAGCCTGGCCGGCTCGCTGATCGGTGGCATCCAGGAGACCCAGGACATGCTGGACTTCTGCGCCAAGCACGGGATTGTCTCGGACGTGGAGATGATCGCTATCCAGGATATTAACGAGGCCTATGAGCGGATGCTCAAGGGCGATGTGAAGTATCGGTTTGTGATCGATATGGCCAGTTTGAAAAAGGAAAGTAACGCGGCGTGAGTGCAGCGCAAGTCTAATGTGGGAGGGGCGGTGCGACGATTCGATTTGCCCCCTTCCACATTGTTTATGTGTGCGTTTCAGACCGAGAGGTGCTCGTAGAGAATCGTCGCACCCACCAGCATCAACACCACGCCACCGACCATCTCCGCCCGCTTGCCCACCACGGTGCCCAACACCCGGCCGAGCATCATGCCGAGGGTGACCATGGTCATGGTCGCCAGGCCAATGGCCGCCGAGGCCAGCAGGATATTCACGTCGACAAACGCCAGGCCCACGCCCACTGCCAGCGCATCAATGCTGGTGGCAAACGCGGTGACGGCGAGGATCATGAAAGAGTGCTGGGTGGGCTTTTCGGCTTCCTCGTCGTCAGCCTTGAGCCCGTTCCAGATCATGTGCAAACCCAGTGCCACCAGCAGGGTAAAAGCGATCCAGTGGTCCCAGTTTTCCACCCAGCGGGTGGCCGCATGGCCGATGGCCCAGCCGATCATCGGTGTAATGGCTTCGATCACGCCAAAGATCAGGCCGGCGCGCAGGGCTTCGCTCAAACGCGGTTTTTGCAGGCTGGAGCCTTTGCCTATGGCCGCCGCAAAGGCGTCCGTGGACATGGCCAGGGCGAGAAGGAGCAGGGAAATGGGGTTCACGGTCAGGCTTCCAGTCGGGCTATGGGACACAACGACACAACCACACGCCCGACTTTAGGCATGGATGTGTCGCTGGTCTCACCAACCAAACGGTGTTCGTACCACGGCAGGTTGCCGAATATGTTGATACGAACGCTTCCAACAGAGTCAGAAGCCGGTTACTCCCCAACGAGGAGGGGAATCATAGGGGGGCGGATCTGAAAATTTCGTTAAACGGCTCAAGGCCGCTGCGGTTTCACCGATGTGCCAAAGGTATTGCCCATGCGCACGCTGGTGGCCGCCGGCGTGGCCAGGCCCACCTTGTTTGGCAGGCGTTTTTCCACGCCGATGTTTTGCGCCTCGCGGTTTTTTTGCGCAGCCTTGGTCGCATTCGTGTCATTGCCCATCTGCTGGCTCAGGCAGCCATAGTCGGGCGCCTTGTAGCCATCCACCGCGACTTCCGTGCAGCTGTCGGCATGGGCGGCGAAGGGCAGGGCGGCGCACAGCAACAGGCTGGCGAGGGGGGGTAGCAGCTTCATCGGAGCCTCCTGGCGGACCCGGGGGAAAGGGCCGTTAGGCTTTCAAGTCTAGTGCAGCGGGCTTCTCGTCACCGTGATGTTTTTTTTGCTATCACCGTAACATCAGGTTCATAAACTGGCCTCAGGATGACGGTTTTCTAGGGCGCGTCGGCCGTGCAGCGATGCAGAGCAGCGGGTGAGCAGGGAGCCTGGAGGCGTGCCGTATGCGCCCTGGTCTTGCTGTTGCTGCTGGCCAGTGGTGGTGCGGCGCAGGCAGAGTCAGCGCCGCTGGTGTTGAACCTGCCGGCGCAAGACCTCGAACACGCCCTGCAAGCGTATAGCCGCGCCACCGGCATGGCGGTGCTGGTCGACCGTGAGTTGACCCGGGGCCGGCGCTCTATCGGCGTGCGCGGGCGCTTTACGGCGCAAGAGGCACTGGCGATGTTGCTGACCGGGAGTGGCCTGATGGCGCGTTACGCACGCAGCGATGCATTTACCTTGCAGACCCCCGAGGTCAGCCCGCCAGCCGCCACCCGAGGCGCGGCGGCACGGCACGCGGCGCGCATCAACAACAGCTACGCCACGGCGTTGCAGCAGGCGATCGAAGCCAGCCTGTGCCGGTCGCCCCTGACCCGCCCCGGCAGTTTTCGCGCGCTGGTGCAGGTTTGGGTCAACCCGTTGGGTGTGATCGAACACAGCCGGCTGGTCAGCTCCACCGGTGATGAACAACGTGATGAAGCACTGGTACGCAGCCTGGGCGCAGCGCGAGTGGATCGCCCGGCACCGAGTTCGCTGCGTCAGCCGGTGACGTTACTTCTGATGCCCGACACAACAGGAATACGCATGGAATGCACAGCAGCAAAAGGAGCCTGGGGCGGATGAAAAATACCGGGCACAGTACGATGGTCAGCCTGTTCCTGGCCTCCTACGACGACTTCAAGGTGCGTTTGCGCAAGCGCCTGGGTTCGGAGGACCTGGCCAACGACGTCCTGCACGAAACCTACCTGCGGGTCGACCGCATGGAGGTGCCGCCAAACCTGGCGCAACCCAACGCCTACCTCTACCGCATGGCCTTGAACATTGCCGCTGACCGTCGCCAGGCCGATGCGCGCTTGCTCACCGGCAGCGAAGTGGAAGAGTTGCTGCAAAGCGCTGACGAAGCCCAGGACCCCTCGCGGGTGGTGGGTGGCCAGAAAGAAATCCAATCCCTGGTCAAGGCCCTCTACGAACTGCCGGCACGGCGCCGCAAGATCCTTATTGCCGCCCGCCTGGAAGAGGCGCCGCACCTGGAAATCTCCCAGCGTTTCGGGATTTCCACGCGCATGGTCGAGAAGGAAATCAAGGCCGCCCTCGGCCACTGCGCCAAGCGCCTGGAAAGAAAAGTGATCCAGCGGTTCGGTCCCGGGGCCGGAAAACCGTCTTAGTGTCGAGTCCCTGATAAATCCGTGAGTATGTGCGCGCTTGAACATTTTTAGCCTCTCCACCGCCCGGCAAACCGCTGCCAGCCCCGTGCACGATGAAGCCCGCGAGTGGCTGCTCCTGCTGACCTCGGGCCGCGCCACCGTGGCCGATGCCAAGGCCTTGCAGGCCTGGCGCGCGCAAAGCGCCGAACACGCCCAGGCGTTCGAGCAGGCCAAGGCGTTATGGCAGCAATTGGCGCCGGCTGCGGCGCAAGTCTCGCAGCCCCGTTCGTTCGGCCGACGTGCTTTCCTCGGCGGTGCGATTGCCGCATCGGCAGCCGTGGTAATGGTCCGCGTGGGTGCCCCCGGCGGTTTTGCCGGCCTCACGGCGGACTATCGCACCGAGGTGGGCGAGCAGCGGCAAGTGCTGCTGGGCGACGGGGTCAGCCTGGAACTCAACACCCAGACGCGCGTCAGTCGGGTGGGGCAGGGCATTGAATTGCTCGAAGGCGAAGTTGAAGTGCTCGCCCATGTTGCGCAACCGCTCAAGGTACTGGCCGGCGACGGTTGGGTGAGCGCCGGGGAGGCGCGGTTCAATCTGCGTAACACCGATAACAAGGTGTGCGTGACCTGCATCGAGGGCTCGCTGTCGGTAGATGTCGCGGGTCGCAGTGTGCGGCTTGAGGGCGGGCGCCAGCTGAGCTACAGCGCCGCCGAGGTAGGTGAACCGGTGGTAGTCGATACCCAGGCGGTCGTGGCCTGGCGCGAACAGGTATTGGTGTTCAACAACGCCACACTGGCGACGGTAGTGGACGAGATCAACCGCTACCGGCCGGGAATGTTGCTGTTACTCAACAGGGAGCTGGGCCAGCGTCGCGTGCAGGCGCGGTTCAGCCTGCAGCAGCTGGCGGGCGTGGCGTTGTTGATTCGGGATGCCTATGGCGCAAAATGTACGGAACTGCCAGGTGGGGTGGTTTTGTTGAGTTAGGCTTCGATTTACGGTTGCACAGTGCTACACGGATGTTCCCCCGCTATATCCCCGCGTGTCAGTGATAACTTGGCGGCTTCAATACCTTGAAGCTGCCTTTTGTGTTGTTCTCGTCTATATAGATAAACAATGTTTATTGCATAGATAGACTTGTTGTTTTGTTTGGCTTTTTGTTTGCTGAAAAGTCCGTCATTGATACTTCTTCTTAATGTAAGAGCAATCCCAGGACAGTCCGCGTGATTGCTGCCTCAAGGGGTGAATTGTAGGAAGTGTCTTCAAAGCTCCGCTGAAAGCTCCCCATCGCAATGTAGAGACTAGTAAGGAATATCTGAAATAGTCCATTGTGTTTTGGCAGGAAGTGAGCGCCCCTCATGTTGTGTAAGCGCTTTAACGTCTCAAATTTAATCAGAATCGTAGACTACGGCGGGTTGGCGGGTAAGCCGCTCGTCAGTTGGAATGGAGGGGTTATGGCTTCAAACAGTTTCCAAAACGAAGTGCCCAAGGCGCGGGTCAATATCAAGCTTGACCTGCATACCGGTGGTGCTCAGAAAAAAGTCGAATTGCCGCTGAAGCTGATGGTGATGGGCGACTACAGCAACGGCAAAGAACAGCGCCCGCTCTCTGAGCGCGGCAAGGTCGACATCAATAAAAACAACTTTGACAGCGTGCTGGGCGAGTTTTCGCCTAGCCTCAAGCTTGCCGTCGATAACACCTTGGCGGGCGACGCGTCGGATACGTCGGTCGAGCTGAATTTTCAGAGCATGAAGGACTTTGCGCCCGAACAGGTGGCGCGGCAGATTCCGCAACTGCGCGCCTTGCTGGCGATGCGCAATCTGTTGCGTGATCTCAAATCGAACCTGCTGGATAACGTGACCTTCCGCCATGAGTTGGAGCGCATCCTCAAGGATGACGCGCTCAGTGACGAGTTGCGCGCCGAGCTGGCTGCCTTGGCGCCTAAAGAGCAACGTTAATTCATACCGTTAGTTTCAAAAGGGAAGTTTCACTATGTCCACAGAGAGTTCGAACGTGCAATCGCACGGCGCTACAGTGTTGTCTGAAGAAAGTAGCGGTGTTTATGGCGCGCTGTTCAGCAAGATTAACTTAAGCCCTGTTAAAGTTTTGGGTGGCATCGAGGTGTTTCAAAACTCGGAGGCACTTTCCGAGGTGTCGGCCGATGAACGCGTAACGGCTGCGGTCAGTGTATTTTTAAAGTTGCTTAAGCAATCACCGCAAAAAGTCGAACGCCTGGATAAGGTCCTGCTGGACGAGCATATCGCGTCATTGGATATGCAGATCAGCCGTCAACTCGACGCGGTCATGCACCACCCGGATTTCCAGCGAGTCGAATCAACCTGGCGTGGTGTGAAGTCGCTGATTGACCAGACGGACTTCCGCCAGAACGTGCGCATTGAGTTGCTGGATATCAGCAAGGACCACCTGGTGCAGGACTTCGAGGACGCCCCCGAAATCGCCCAAAGTGGCTTGTACCTGCACACCTACACCCAGGAGTACGACACCCCGGGCGGCGAGCCGATTGCCGCGGCCATCTCCAACTATGAATTCGACCGTGGCCCGCAGGACATCGCCCTGCTGCGCAATATTTCCAAAGTGGCGGCAGCCGCCCATATGCCGTTCGTGGGTTCCGTAGGCCCGGCGTTCTTCGGCAAGGACACCATGGAGGAGGTGGCCGCGATCAAGGATATCGGCAACTACTTTGACCGCGCTGAATACATCAAGTGGAAGGCGTTCCGTGACAGCGACGATGCACGTTACATCGGCCTGACCATGCCGCGTGTGTTGGGCCGGCTGCCCTACGGGCCGGACACCATCCCGGTACGCAGTTTCAATTACGTCGAGAGCGTCAAGGGCCCGGACCACGCCAAGTACCTGTGGACCAACGCTTCGTTCGCCTTCGCGGCCAACATGGTCAAGAGCTTCATCACCAATGGCTGGTGTGTGCAGATTCGTGGGCCGCAATCGGGTGGCGCGGTCACTGAGTTGCCGATCCACTTGTACGATCTTGGCATCGGCAATCAGGTCAAGATCCCCTCGGAAGTGATGATTCCGGAAACCCGCGAGTTTGAATTCGCCAACCTCGGTTTCATCCCGCTTTCGTACTACAAGAACCGCGACTACGCGTGCTTTTTCTCCGCCAACTCGGCGCAGAAACCGGCGCTGTATGACACCGCCGACGCTACCGCCAACAGCCGGATTAACGCACGCCTGCCGTACATCTTCCTGCTCTCACGCATCGCCCATTACCTGAAGCTGATCCAGCGCGAAAACATCGGCACTACCAAGGACCGCCGCCTGCTGGAGTTGGAGCTGAACAAATGGATTGGCGGGTTGGTGACCGAGATGAGCGATCCCGGCGATGACCTTCAGGCTTCGCACCCGCTTCGCGACGCCAAGGTTACGGTGGAAGACATCGAGGACAACCCCGGCTTCTTCCGCGTCAAGTTGTACGCCGTGCCGCACTTCCAGGTCGAGGGCATGGACGTCAATTTGTCGCTGGTTTCGCAAATGCCCAAGGCCAAGGCCTAAGCCACTTCTCGGGGAAATAATGTGATGAAAATCGACCGCCCCCTGTGGGCCGCGGGCGCTTTGCTGTCGCCGCAACAATTCCAGCAGCAGGCACGCTGGGAGGCTTGGACCAACGAGAGCCTGGCGCATTTATCGCGGGTACACCCCTGGGGTGTGCTGGGGGTCGGTTTCGACACGGAGGCCTTGCGCCTGGGGAAACTCAAGGCCACCCAGGTGTGTGTACGTATGCCCGATGGCACCCTGGTTGATACCGATCATGTCGATAGACTGCCGCCCGCAGTGGAGCTGGCGCAAATGGTGGCCGGGGCTGATCAGCAGGCGATAGTGCACCTGGCACTGCCGCTGGAGCAGGCCAATGGCAACAACTGCCTGTTCGAAGGTGGCCGCGCCGATCGCCCTATGCGTTACCGCCAGGCCTGGCGTGAAGTACAGGACATTTATGCCGACGAGGCGCAGTCGATCGGTGTGCTGGAACACGCCCTGAGCCTGCGTCTGCACACGGATGACAATGCCGACTACCTGACCTGCCCGGTCGCACGCCTGGTGCGTGACGGGCAGGGTGCCTGGAATCTTGATCCGACCTATGTGCCGCCGCTGCTGAGTTTCGCTGCGCATGCGGGGCTGTTGACTCAGCTGGACAACCTGCTGACGCAGCTATCCGCCAAGCGGCAACGGTTGATGGGCATGCGCCGCGAAAGCAATCAGCGCATGGCCGACTTTGCCGTGGCGGATGTTTCACTGTTCTGGCTGCTCAACGCCTTGAATACCTACCAGCCGGTATTGGCGGATCTTCAGGCGTTTCCCGCGCGGCATCCGGAGCAGGTCTATCAGCAATTGATCAAGCTGGCCGGGGGGCTACTGACCTTCTCGCTGGAACACAATATCGACACGATTCCGGCTTATCGGCATGAACAGCTGGAAAGCGTATTGCCACCCTTGATGCGCACCATTTCAACCTTGCTGGAAGCCAGCCTGCCATCGCGTGTAATAGCGCTGGAGTTGGAAGAAGTGAGTGCCAATCGCTGGCAGGTCACGCTGAATGACCCGCGCCTGCGTGAGCGTGATGGGGCTGATTTCTATCTGTCGGTGCGTTGCCGCCTGCCAGCCGCGCAATTGCAGGATCAGTTCCCGCGGCTGTGCAAGATCGGCACGCCGGACGACGTCAACTACCTGGTCAACGTCGCCCTCGATGGTGTGCCGTTGCAGTCCCTCAGCCATGTGCCGGCGGCGATTCCGTTACGTCTGGAAAACCAGTATTTCGCGCTGGATCTCAGCCATCCCAAGGGCCAGGCCATGCTCGATGAAGGGGTCTGTGCGTTCTATGTGCCAAGCACCTTGGCCGACGTGAAACTTGAACTGTTTGCGGTGTTGCGCTCATGAACCCAGTGGATATCGATGCACTGTTGCAAGACACCTACCTGCTGGTGGTTGAGTTGCGCCAGGGCGCCAGCGTGCAGAACGGTCGCGAACTGATGCAGCTGTGTGTGGCGCAGGTTGAGGAGGTGCGGCAGGCGCTCAAGCAGGCGGGCTCGAGCCCGCGCAACGTGGACCGTATCAGCCATGCGCAATGTGCGTTGCTTGATGAAGCCGTGCTCACGTCCGCCGACAAAGACGCGCGGGACTTATGGGCCAGAGAACCGTTACAGACGCGGTTTTTCAATCGCCACCAGGCGGGAGAATCCCTGTACGAGGAAATGCGCGAAGTGTTGCGCGAGCCAGCGCCCGATCGGCAGGTAATTACGGCCTTTCAACGGATATTGATGTCGGGCTTTCGTGGGCGTTACCGGGAGCTGAGTGATCCAGAGCGCGAGCAATTAATGGCTGCCCTCGGAGCCCGGATTACGCCCCTTAGTATCAATCAACGCCTGATTACGCAGGTGGGACGTGGCAACTGGATCGCTGGGATGACCTGGCTGCGTTTACCGCTGACGCATGTTCTGGCGGTGGCTGCATTGCTGGGAGCCACATGGTGGGGGTTGGATCACCTGTTGAGCGGCGCGATTGCCTCGCTCTTGCCTGGGCAAGGGGGAGGGTGAAATGACCTGCTACCTGCGTCGAATTCTTTATTTGTGGGCGGGGGCTTTGGCTGTCGCTTTGCTGGTCATCGTTCCGCTCGAACAGTGGGTGCGAGCCTTTGGCGTGTTGACCGTATTGGGCTGTGTTGCGCTGGCCTGGGTTTTGTCAGGGCGCCGTGCAGTTCAACAGCGTGGGGTGGCCAATATCAAGGACCTGCCTGCAGGCGTGTTTCGTCAGCCCGTAGTGCTCGTTTGCGGTGATGGTCTGGACGGTCTATTTGGCGTGGTGTCTGTTGAACAGATGGCCCTGCGCGTGACCCAGCAAGGTTGTTATGTCCGTGTCTCCAGCCTGGACCAGTTGCCGGCTGTTACCGATGCCATCCTGGCCCTTCGCCCTGACTGGGGCGCGCAACTCAATGTGATGTTCTGTGTTAACCCTGGCGAGCACAGCGACAGTGCTGTACTCGCTGGCCAGGTGCGCGCTTTCAGTCATCAACTGGCCTTGACGCGTAAGCGTGGCCTGGCGCTGCCGCTGTTGCTGGTGAGCTACTTGCAAACCGCGCGGGGCGAGGAGCCTTGGTTCAATTGGGCCAACGACCAGGCCGACGTCCGTGTGCGTGATGCGGGCGCTTGCGTCAGTTTGCGTGAGTGGCAGCAGCACGGCGCAGATTCATCCATACAAGCGGCTCGGATGCAGGCGAGCGTACAGCTGAGCAGCGTTGTGTCCTGGCTGCATGACGCGGTGCTGCCACACAGCGCTTCGAGTTTGGCGACGATCTGCGCGGTCAAATTCGTGCCGGCATTGCCGAATGCCGTCAAGGGCAACCTATGGCAGCAATGGTTGCGCAGCAGAGTGGCGCTGGCCGACAACCGGCCGTTGGTGGCGGATGCGATCCTGCCGTTCCCGGACCCGCTATTTAGCTTGCTACCACGTGGCCAGCTGCGTGCCCCAGCACAACGCGCAAGCATCGCGGCGCTGTGGTTATTCGCCGTTACCGCTGTCGCTGCACTCGCCAGCT
The DNA here is from genome assembly GCF_002843605.1 of Pseudomonas sp. S09G 359. NCBI lineage: Bacteria > Pseudomonadati > Pseudomonadota > Gammaproteobacteria > Pseudomonadales > Pseudomonadaceae > Pseudomonas > Pseudomonas sp. S09G 359. Next base: position 2,459,957 of record NZ_CP025263.1, read on the forward strand.
CGGCATGGCAGAACACCTTGTTGGTGCGTCAAGTCAGTGACGATATGCGGCGCTATGCGGCGATTCCCCAACCGACTCAACGTGAGCAGCGCGAATTTATCTGGCGTGAAGACGCCATGACCGTGCTTCGTCAGGACGCCCAGCGCCTGGACACTTATTACCGGCACGGTGCGCCCTTGGCATACGGCTTGGGCCTGTATCGCGGCGAACCACTGCGGGCGCCGCTGCAGGCCGTGTTGGCCGCGCATGTAGACCCTGCGCCGGCTGCTGCGCCGGTACGCGTTGCCAACACCGTTCGGCTGAACGGCCTGTCGCTGTTTGCCACCGGCAGTGCCCAACTCAAGCCAGGCTCGACCAAAGTCCTGATCAATGCGCTGGTCGACATCAAGGCCCAACCAGGCTGGCTGATCGTGATCGCCGGCCACACTGACGCCACCGGCGACGCCCACAAGAACCTGCAGCTATCCCGTGCGCGTGCCGCAGCCGTGCATACCTGGATGCAGCAGATGAGCGGCATTCCCGACAGCTGTTTTGCGGTGCAGGGCTTCGGCGCCAGCCAACCGATTACCACTAATGACACCGAGGCGGGGCGTGCTGCCAACCGCCGCGTTGATATCCGTCTGGTACCTGAGGCAGGGGCGTGCGCGCTCTCTAATGCAGGGCCAGACAGGCAACCCCCTGTCGCATCCCGCGACATTTAAATTTCCGAGAAAAGGAGCTTCAACCCATGGCAATTCCCGTTTACCTCTGGCTGCAAGACGACGGTGGCGCAAACATCAAAGGCTCGGTGGACGTGCAAAAGCGCGAAGGCAGCATCGAGGTGATTGCCCAGGACCACAGCCTGTACATCCCTACCGACAACAACACCGGCAAATTGACCGGTACGCGGGTACACACCCCGTTTCTGTTTTCCAAGGAAATCGATGCGTCCAGCCCTTACCTTTACAAGGCCGTGACCACCGGGCAGACCCTCAAGAGTGCCGAGTTCAAGTGGTTTCGCATCGATGATGCGGGGCAGGAAGTCGAGTACTTCAACACCAAGCTGGAGAACGTCAAGGTGGTGAAAGTCGCGCCAAAAATGCACGACGTCAAAGACCCTGGCAAAGAGAAGCACAACCACCTGGAACAGATCGAGCTGCGCTACGAGAAGGTCACCTGGACCTACAAGGACGGCAACATCATCCACTCCGATTCGTGGAATGAACGCCAGAGCGCCTGATGCATAAGGACCGGCGGGCGTATCTGCGCCTGCTGGTTTGCCAGATTCCGTTGATGACACGCTGAAAATCCAGAACAGGGATGTACCCCATGGCCCAGAATTCCACCCGTTTGCTTCGCCGTCTCAACCCGTTCTGCGCTCAGGCTTTGAGTGCGGCAGCTACCTTGTGCCAAAGCCGTGCCCATGGGGTGATCAGTATCGAGCACTGGCTGCTCAAGTTGCTGGAGCAGGGCGAGGGCGACCTGACCCTGATCGGCCGTCGCTATGAGTGGGATATGGACGCCCTCTGGCATGGCCTGCTCGACCACCTCGATAGCCTGCCGCGCAGCGTGCAAGGTAAACCGCAGCTATGCGGCAAGCTGCAACAGCTTATAAAAAATGCGTGGATGCAGGCTTCGTTGGACGGCAACAACAACACGCTGCGCTCGGCCCACCTGCTGGGTGCGCTGGTGGAGACGCCGAACCTGCTGGCCTGTGACGCCGCCTGGCCACTGTTCAGTATCAGTGATGCCCAGTTACAACGCTTGTTTGAGTTGCTCGATCAACACTCCGAAGAGCGCCCGCAGGTCCAACAAGCAGCGGCACTCGACCGCATCGAATTGCCCGCCGCATCCGGCACTGAATCGTCCGACGCGCTGAAAATCACCCTCGACAGATTCACCCACGACGTCACCGCCAAAGCCTGGGCGGGGCAGATCGATCCGGTGTTCGGCCGTGACGATGAAATCCGTCAAGTCATCGACATTCTCAGCCGTCGGCGCAAGAACAACCCGATTCTGGTAGGCGAGCCGGGCGTCGGCAAGACCGCGCTGGTCGAAGGCCTTGCCTTGCGCATCGTCGAAGGCAATGTCCCCGACAGCCTCAAGCAAGTCAGCGTGCGCATCCTCGACTTGGGTTTATTGCAGGCCGGCGCCGGAGTAAAAGGCGAATTCGAACAACGCCTGAAAAACGTCATCGAAGCCGTACAGCTTTCGCCCAACCCGGTTCTGCTGTTTATCGATGAAGCCCACACGCTGATCGGCGCCGGTAACCACGCCGGAGGTGCCGACGCGGCCAATCTGCTCAAACCCGCCCTGGCCCGTGGCGAGTTGCGCACCATCGCCGCCACCACCTGGAGCGAATACAAACAGTATTTCGAACGCGATGCGGCCCTGGAACGACGCTTCCAGATGGTCAAGGTCGATGAGCCGGACGACGCCAGCGCCTGCCTGATGTTGCGCGGCCTCAAGGCGCGTTACGCCAAGCACCACGGCGTGCATATCCAGGATGCAGCAGTGCAGGCTGCGGTGACCCTCTCGCGACGCTACCTGACCGGCCGCCAACTCCCGGACAAAGCCATCGACCTGCTCGACACCGCCAGCGCCCGCGTGCGCATGAGCCTGGACTGCGAGCCCCAGGCGTTGGTTCGCCTGCGTGCTCGCCAAGTAGCCTTGGAACTGGAGGGCGAGGCGTTGGAGCAGGACCAGCAGTTCGGTGACAACGGTGCCGATGAGCGCCTGACAATAATTGCCGCACAACACGCCGAGCTGCAGCGCCAATCCCTGGATTTGGAAGACCAATACCAACACGAACTTGACCTGACCCAGCAACTGATTGAAGCACGCCAGGCGCAGCCGCTGCAGCGGGAAACCTGCACAGCATTGCAGCGCCAATTGAGCGATATCCAGCCGCCATTGCTGTCACTCGACGTCGACGCCCGCTGCGTGGCCGAAGTCATCGCCGACTGGACCGGCGTGCCCCTGGGCAGCCTGCTCAAGGACGAACAAGCCAACCTGCTCGAACTGGAATACCAGCTCGCCGAACAAGTCATCGGCCAAGACCCAGCGCTCGGCGCCCTGGCCCAACGCCTGCGCGCCGCCAAGACCGGCCTCACCGACGACAAAGCCCCACTGGGCGTGTTCCTGCTGATCGGCACCAGCGGCGTCGGCAAAACCGAAACCGCCCTGGCCCTGGCCGACAAACTGTTCGGCGGCGAAAAGTCGCTGATCACGATCAACCTTTCTGAATACCAGGAAGCCCACACCGTCAGCCAACTCAAAGGCTCGCCGCCCGGTTACGTCGGCTACGGCCAAGGCGGCGTGCTCACCGAAGCCGTACGCCAACGCCCCTACAGCGTGGTGCTGCTCGACGAAGTCGAAAAGGCCCACCGCGACGTGCTCAACCTGTTTTACCAAGTCTTCGATCGCGGCTGCATGCGCGACGGCGAAGGACGCGAAATCGACTTTCGCAACACGGTCATTCTGATGACCTCCAATTTAGGCAGCGATCAACTGCAAGAGCTCTTACAAGAGTGCCCCGATGCCCCCGACAGCACCCTGCACGAGCTACTGCGTCCAATCCTGCGCGAGCACTTCCAACCGGCCTTGCTGGCACGCTTCCAAACCCTGATCTACCGGCCGCTGCAAGCCGACGCGCTGCAGAGCATCGTTGCGATCAAACTCGCGCAGGTGGCCAAGCGCTTAAAACGTCATTACGGCTTGGATTGCCAGATCGACGCGGCCCTCAACCAAGCCCTGGTCGCCGCCTGCCTACTGCCCGACACCGGAGCGCGCAACATCGACAGCCTGCTCAACCAGCAGATCCTGCCGGTGCTCAGCCAGCAATTACTGCAACGCCAGGCAGCGCGGTTGAAAACCCTTGGCGTGACGCTGGGTTATAGCGAGACGGAGGGGGTGCTTCTGCATTTCACCGATGTACCCGAACCGGCTCTGCCCGTTGCGATGGAGGTATGAGCATGCTTGATGGATTGCGGACTTTTTTCGACCACAGCCGACACACCCTGAGTGTGCGCAAGGTCGAAGCCCGGCTCGATGTCTTGGCCTTCACCGGCCAAGAACACCTGAGCCAACCCTACACCTACACCATAGAGTTCACCAGCACCGAGCGTGACCTTGCGGCCGACACCTTGCTTGGCCAGGACGCCAGTTTCAGCCTGCGCGCCGCCCTGCAAAAACAAAGCTCGTTTCTGGCGCCAAGCCCCGAGGAAATCAAGCCGCTGCGCACCCTGTATGGTGTGATCACCGGCTTCAAGCGCGACTCCGGCTCCAACGACCAGGCCTGTTATGCCGTTACGTTGCGGCCGCGTTTGGCGTTACTTGAGCGCGGTCAGCAATACCGCATCTACCAGCACCAATCGGTGCCGGAGATCGTCGAAAGCATCCTGCGTAACCGCCACGGCTTCCTCGGCCAGCACTTCCTGTTCAGCCTGAAACGCGACTACCCCCGGCGTGAACAGGTGATGCAATACGGCGAAAGCGACCTGGCCTTTATCGACCGCCTGCTGGCCGACGTAGGGATTTGGTACCGCTTCACCAGCGACGACCGCCTGGGTATCGATGTGGTCGAATTCTGCGACGATCAACGCCTCTACCAGTTCGACATCGAGCTGCCTTTTCGCCCGCAATCCGGGCTCGGCAGCAGTGGCCAGGACGGGGTGTGGCAACTGCAATCGAGCCACGCGGTGGTCGAAAAGCAGGTGCACATTCGCGCCTACCAGCACCGCGACGCCAGCGCCTACCTGAGCGGCGAGATCGACCAGACCCGCGGCGCAACCACCACCTACGGCGAGGCCTACCACTTCGCCGAACCCTACAGCGCCCTGGGCGATCGCCTCGATCAAGACGAACGCCTGCTAAGCGAAAGCGGTTACTTCTACGCGCGCCTTAGGCATGAGCGCTACCTAAACGGGCAGACCCAACTCAGCGGTATCAGCAGCAGTGCCATCCTGACGCCGGGGCAGGTGCTCAACGTGTCTGGCGCTGCGCCCGCGGCTTTCACAACCGGCGCGGTGATCACCGGGCTGACCACCACGGCGGCCCGTGACAGCAGTTTTATCGCGACTTTCGAAGCGATGCCCTATTCAGAAAGCGTGTGCTTTCGCCCAAAACTGCAGCCAAAACCACAAATCGCCGGCACCGTCCCGGCCCGCGTCACCAGCCCGAAGGCTCACGACCCTTACGCCGAAATCGACATAGAAGGCCGCTACCGAGTCAACTTCCTCTTCGACCGCGACACCTGGAAACCCGGCCAGGAAAGCGTCTGGCTACGCCTGGCTCGACCTTACGCAGGTGACACCCATGGCCTGCATCTACCGCTGATAGCCGGCACCGAAGTGGCCATCGCCTTCGAACAAGGCGACCCGGACCGCCCCTACATCGCCCATGCCCTGCATGACAGCCAACACGTCGACCATGTGACCTTGCGCAACTACAAACGCAACGTGTTGCGCACGCCGGCGAATAACAAACTGCGCATGGATGACACGCGTGGGCAAGAGCATATCAAGCTCAGTACGGAACACAGTGGTAAGAGCCAACTGAGCCTGGGGCATCTGGTGGATGCCGAGCGCAAACTTCGCGGGGAAGGCGCGGAGTTGCGTACTGATGGGCATGCCGCTATCCGTGCGGGCAAGGGCATTTTCATTAGTGCTGATCCACAGCCAAAAGCTCAGGGCGATATGCTCGAAATGAGTGCTGCGCTGGCGCAACTCAATAACGCGTTGCAACTGGTAAATGCCCTGGCGCAGAGCGCTTCCGTATCAGGTGCCTTGCCCGCCGACGCCCAGTCACAGCAAGGATTACAGGATGCGCTAACACGCCTTAAGGACGCAGGCCTGATTGCCTCGGCTCCCGCAGGCATGGCACTCACGACTCCAGCAAATATTCAATTGTCCGCAGGTAACACCCTTACCGCTACGGCGGGGGAGAGTGCCGATGTCAGTGTATTCAAGCGTTTCAGCGTAGCAGCCGGTGAATCCATCAGCCTGTTTGCCCACGCCCTGGGGCTCAAGCTTTTTGCTGCCCGTGGTCCAGTGGATATCCAGGCTCAAACCGATGGGATGACACTGCAAGCGGACAAGGCACTGACCCTGAACAGCATCAATGGCGAAATCGTGGTTGATGCTCAGCAAGGCATCACGCTGGTCAGTCGAGGCGCTTACATCAAGCTCAAGGATGGCTCCATCGAGATCGGAGCTCCGGGGGAGTTGCGGATCAAGAACGACAACATTACTTGGGGTGGTTCTGCGTCACTCAATTCGGCGCTCGCCGCAATGACTATGCAGGACCCCATCTATAAAAACCCGATGCAGGGTGGGTTCCAGGTCAGGGACAAGGTAAGCGATGCACCTAAACCCTACGTGAGTTATCGCATCGAAGCGGCCGACGGCAGCGTGGTGCGTGGCATGACCGATGCCAACGGCTACACACAGCGTCATTACGGCCTGGAGCCGCAAGGCATCAAGTTGTTTTTTGAATGATCCTGGAGTCCACAAATATGACCGAAGCCAATGTACATAGTGCTGAAAACCAGATCAGCAAGCAGGACTCCCTGGTGGTGGCGCATCACCAGTCAACCCAGTGCTATTTTTGCCCCGAGACCGAAGAGCTGGTCTTTATTGCAGACAGCGAAGCCGGTGAGTTTGAAAACCACTGGCGAGAGATGATGACCCGCGTCAATCAGTTCCATTTGGCCAAGGAGGCTTATTCCTCGGCCTTGGAGGCCTATGGCACGACGACTTCAACCAGGACGCTTTCATCGGTTGAAACCGAGGCCTATACCCAGAAAGTGACTGCGACAGAGGCCAAGCTGGAAAAAGAGCGAGAGGCATTGCGCAACAAACTTGGGGCATTCTCCCAGGAGGGTATGAGCTATGACGATGTTGTTGAGCTACTGCCGATCATGGGGCAGGGGGCGAAGAAAAAAAACGGCGTCAAGCCTGCTCGCTATGCCTATGTTAGGAAAGGCTATTTCAGCAAGAGCCAGCAGGGTCGAAAACTGCATACGGTTTCTTTGAAAGGCAACGACAAAAAAGGCGGTACAGGGAGTATCTACGGAAAAAATAAAAACGGTCAGCGCCGCATCGATACCGAGAAACTCAAGCAACAACTGACCGATGCGAACTGGCCAAAAATAAAGCTCGAATTGAAAGACATTGTCCAGTGGAGCGGGTTGGATTTTGATCCTGAATCACTCAATCACGATTTCGCGCTCTGGGAATGGGCTGAAGCCTGGAACAAGAGCCTGGTGGGCAAGGCCGCGCTAGGTGCCAACGTCGATGTGTCCGGTGGCGCGCAGTTTATGCGGTTCGTATCCAATGTAGGGGCCAGTGCCGAATTCGACCCGAGCAAGGGCAATGTCGCGCTCAAAGGCGAAGCCAAGGCCACTCTTACCGTCGCGTCCGGGATGGTAAACCTCACCGCATATGTGCCAGACCGCCTGGGGTGGTCGTTGTCCTATACCAACGCCAAGGGCAACACCTTCGATATGGGCGTGTTGCGCCTGTACCTGAGCCCGGAATTGAACGGTTTTATCGGTGCTTCGGTACAAGTGGAAGGGCAACTGCAAGTGGTGACAACCGGCGACAAGCAACTGCTGGCGGGTCAGCCCAGCAGCCGACTGCCGCGCTTTCAGGAAAGAAGAACCAAAGGCAAAACCTTTCACAACCAGATGGCTGCCGAAGACGAAGGCCTGAACCTTTCCGGCGAAGCCTTTGCGGGTGTGCGTGCCGAAGGCAGCCTCAAAGGCGGCGTGCAATGGCTCAAGCCAACGGCGCCCACAGACCTCAACAGCCCTGTCGCTGGCTTATTGAAATCCAGCGGTGAATTTACCGATTTCTGCACTATCGGCGGCAGCATTGGTGGCATGCTCGGAGCGGGTGCAGGAGGGAAACTTCACTGTACGTTTATTAACGGAAAGTTCTGCTTTCATGTGGCTGCGAGTTTGTGTTGGGGTGCGGGTGCGAAGGGTGGGTTTATTTGTGAGGTGGGCACTAATACGATTGTGGAGTTTGGGGCTTGGTTGGTTTATCAGTTGTATCGGTTGGATTATGGTTTCTTTGATGTGGTTAATAAAAGTGCTTTTGGTGTCTATAGTTGGTACTGCGTTTTGCAAATGGAAAGTGTGGGTGGTGATCTATATGAAAGCTATGGAAGATTGAAAGGCGATGTTGAGTACGTCGCTGATAAATTCAACGAGTTCATAAAAGTCCTGGTAAGCGAAAATAAAGATGATTTTGATGCGTCGAGACGACGTAATAAACTTTCTGCAAGTATTAATGCTAATCCCGACAGGCTTTTGCACCATACCCCAGAGGCTAAGGGTATCTTACTTTACCTGCTCACCCGACATGGGGTATGGGATCATCTCGATTGGGGTAATCGAGGAAAAAATTGGATTCCTGATATTTACGGCGAACGTAAAGAGGCAGTGAGTTTGGTACTTAAAAGTATTCAGACTCGTGCCGAATGGCGCAAGGTTCTATGTCGTATGACGGCAAACGGTACCAGCTTAGCTCAAGCCGATAATGAGCTGGAGATAATGGAGCAGCAGGAACGGCATTTAGTGAGCTTTTTGCAGGAGGGTATTAATCAAGATAAAGAACTTTGGAAAGCGAAAAGCGATTTGATTGCAATTTATGACCGATTAAAAGAAACCGTTGCTTGGGGGTACGCTTTGGCGATGAATGATACGAAATATTTTGACCTTAATAGGGTGCCCAATCCCCACTACCCACAGCGCTGCATATTTAGCCCTTGTGAGTCACAGTCAAGCCGATGGGCTTGATAACTGGAGTAATCATGAGTGCAATAAAGTTGATGTTGAGTGTGTTTTTCATCTTGATACTGATGGGGTGTGATCAGCGCCCTGAATCGGTGAAAGTCTGTGAACGGGATAAGTCTTCAAAGCGCGCCGGAGAATTTATTAAGCGAGTTAAAGCAAATCTGGTTTTTGTCGAGGGGGGCGAGTTCTTGATGGGTGACTACGGCGTGGAGTATGGTCCTGAGAAACTGCCCTATGATTTAGAAAGGGACAGCAAACCCTTGCATAATATTAAACTAAGTAGTTATTCCATTGATCGCTTTAAGATAACCAATCAGGCGTATCAGTTTTATTTGAGTCGTAATGGGTTGGCGCTTCGGACGGACGTAGCGGGAGATCGATTTAAAGTAATTAGCAGCGCGCCCGACTTGCCGGCGCATATGGACTGGTATGAGGCTGAAGCATACTGCTCCTGGCTGGCAGAAATAACGGACTTGCCATTTTACTTGCCGACCGAGGCTCAGTGGGAATATGCGGCGCGTAGCCGTGGGCAATTTTTGATGGTGGCTACGAATGATGGAACCTATAAAGCTACGAATGTCCCTAATAGTGAGGATGATGGCCCTCGAGGAATTAATATTTCTAGTTCAATGGACAGGTTGGACTTTGCAAAAAAAATGGGGTGGAATACTAGGTATTTAACACCGTTGCCTGTGGACATGTTTCCAGCTAATCCTTTAGGTCTCTACTCAATGTCAGATAATGGTGAGGAATGGGTCAAGGATTGGTATGATCCAGAATATTATAAATATTCACCAATGGTCGATCCTCAAGGGCCAGATAAGCCTGTGTTCAAAGATGAATTTGGTCGTGATGTAAAGGTGGTTCGTGGCCAAGCGTCTGCTGATCCGAGTTGGGGGGGTGGAATCAACGTACAAAGAAAGGCTGCTGAGCCCCATGGATATATGGATGAAACTACTTTTCTTTTTTTAAGTTCAAAAACCGCCCGCTGCGTAGTAAATAGCACGAAGCCAATTAAATAATTTAATTTGATTGAATAATGGATTTGAAAAGCTCTCAAGGGGGTTGAGGTGAAGGTTTTATCTTTTTTTAAATACGTGTTTTCAGCAGTCGGTATCATTTTGCTGGTAGGCGGGTTTTTGGCTTATAAAAACACCAGCGATTTTTTGCTCGACGCTATTTCCGCACAAGGAACTGTTACCGGCCTAGAGCAAAGCAGAAGCAGCGATTCGGTCAGTTACTATCCCATCGTAAGTTTTATCGGAATAAACGGGCAGCCAGTCAAGTTTCGGTCGTCCGTGGGTAGCAGTAGATCTTCGTATGCCGTAGGGGAAAAAGTCGAGGTGCTGTACTCGTCTTCTGATCCGGCGGGCGCAAAGCTCAAGAGTTTTTTTGCGCTCTGGGGTGCCACCTTGGTGATGGCCATAATGGGCGCGGTTTTTCTGTCTATCGGTGGGCTTATCTTTTTGATAGGCGTATTGAAAGGTCGCAAAAGGGCGTATTTGCAGCGCAACGGTGTTGCTATAGAGGCGAAAATTCAATCGGTGGAGGTCAAAACTAACATTTCTATGAATGGGCAAAGCCCTTTTGTTGTGGTGTGCCAATGGCTGAATCCTATGACTCGCCAGTTGCATACATTTGAAAGTGAAAATATCTGGTTCGATCCGACCCCTTATATAGAGCAGGACACCGTGACGGTGCTTGTAGAAAAAGATAACCCTGAAAAGTATTACGTCGATATCTCATTTCTTCCCAAGTTGGCAGCTTAAGTCTGGGCCATAGGTTTTAGTTCAGGAGGTTTTATGCGGGGCGTTATTTGTGTCGGCGACAAACTGTCGTCGGGCGGCGACGTGCTGACCGGTGCCCGTGAATTGAAGTTCATGGGACGTGAAGTGGCGTGTGTGGGAGATGAGGTTATATGTCCACTACCTGGGCATGGCCGTAATCAGATCAGCGAAGGGGATATTGGCAGTCGCTGCAATGGCCGGCCGATCGCCCTTCACGGTCATCGCTGTGACTGCGGATGTACGTTGATCAGTTCACTGCCTAACGCCGGGAGGCGGTAACGTGCCTGTCGACCTAAAGGCCTTGCCGGAGCAACTTCCGCTACCACAGCCGCTTCAGCACGGGCGTTGGTGGTTGATGGTTCTACTGTGTGCGTTAGTGGTAGGCGGCACAGTCGTATTGCTGTGGCCACAGGGACATTGGCCTATGTCTATGTGGTTCTGGTGCTGCGTGGTGGTGTTCCCGTTAATACCTGGACTGCTGGCTTATGCCTTGCGCTTGTTGACCTATGAAAAGCGAAGGGATTACGCACGCAGCTGGAATGAGAGCCGTGAAGAACATGCACAGGTGTTGATTATTCAGGGGCGCCGCGCTGTTGCGTTGTTGACAACGGCTTATCGCTCGGGTGCTGGCAACAATCGAATCGCCGAGGCGCTTCGGCGTGGTGGCAATCCATTGCAACCGGTTTATTTGGAGTCCATGGCGCAGACGATGCGTTTGAACCAGCTTGAACCGCACGTACGGCTTCATACGCCGCAAGAGTACGCGCAGCGTCTGCAGCTTTATATGCAGCAAGTGGTGATCGAGTTAGGCCCGGATTTGCATCGCTTCGCTCACAACAAGCAGCTCTGCATTCGTATCCGACATAACCAGGTGTTGAGTGATGACAATGTCTTGTCGTTATGGCGCTCGGCTTGGAACAAAGTGGGTATTGATCATCAAGTGTTTTTTGCAACACAGGACGACGGCTTGATGTGGCTCGATACGTGGTTGGATGATCCCAACCGACATCTCTGGCTGTCGTTAGAAATCAATTTATTCCTGGAGCCCGTTGCAGAACACGCCGAGTCTGTCTGCGCAGTGTTGTTGGCCTCCTATGAGGAATGCATTGCACAGAAATTCGAACCGGTCGCCTGGATACACCGCCCCGTACGAATGGCCGATCCCGTCTTTGCGTTGCAGGACGCCTTCTTTTTTGGGGGACTCACGCCGGGAAGCAAAGAGCATTTCATCTGGCTCACTCAAATCCCAAAGGATATGTCTGGTGAAGCAAATATTGCCCTGAGTACTGCCGGCTACCCCGTTGACGTTGCCATGCTCCATCAACTGGATAGCTCGTTTGGCTCGCCTGGATGTGCGGTGGGTAACGTTGCACTGGTACTTGCCAGTGAGCAGGCCAGTGCTGATCACCAACCTCAGGTGGTGATGTTGCAGGACGTTTCCCCGCAGGTTTTCGTGGTCCGGCCTGCTTGATGATCTTGAGATAAGGATTAATCGTAAACATGAAGAGATTCAGTGCCTGGATCGTGATCCTTTGTTTGTTAGTCGTTGGCGGCCTGTTGATTTGGGTCGATAACCCGTTGGCCCATACAATGAATGAGGCTGCTAGATTGCAATGGTCGGCAGTGCTGTTGATTGCCTGCTTGATATTTCTGTTCCTCGACAGCCTCGCTGGTGTGGCTAATAAGGCGCTGGGAACGATGGCTTTTGCCTCTCGCTGGAAGGGCAGGCTCTTAGTTCACGATAAGTCCGCTCCCGAGGTCCATGACCCCGAAGCAACCAAGCGGCTGAAGGTGTACTTGCGCGACCAGTACGGCCTCTTCTGGCGCCGCAAAGTCCGCTTCCTGCTAGTCATCGGCGAACCCGCCGAAATCGAAGCCATCGCCCCAACCCTGGCCAAACAACAGTGGCTGGAAAGCCAAGGCACCGTCCTACTCTGGGGCGGTAGCGCCCAGTCCACATTGGATCAGTCCTTCCCGAAAAAATGGAGCGGCCTAAGCCACTCGCGAGCACTGGACGGCGTCGTCTGGGCCCTGAACACAACCCAAGCCGCCGACGATGCTGCGATGGGCAAGGGCGCCTCCCAGTTACGCAGCCTGGCCCGGTGCCTTCACTGGCAGTTGCCGTTATACCTATGGCAGGTCTGCGACAGCCTATGGTCGCAGGACACCCGACAGGTGCAACCGGTCGGCTGCCAGTTGTCCGAACGTTTCACCCCCGCGCGATTGGAAGCGGCGCTGACTGATTTGGTCGAGCCTCTGCGTCGTGAGGGCATAACGCAGATGAACACGGTGATGGAACATGATTTTTTGCTGCGCCTGTCTCAGGGGTTACGAGACGAGGGCATTGCCTGCTGGCGCCACACGCTGGCGCCGCTGGCCGGTGAGTTCGCCAGGGGCGTGCCGTTGCGAGGGCTGTGGTTCAGCTTGCCGGTTCAGCCTGCGCAGCACGAGATGGGAAATCACTGGCCGGTTAGCCCGGTGTGGCATGGCGTGCTCGGTGATAACACCAGCCACCGGCGGTTGGGCTGGAGTGCTCCACGTGTCGGCTATGCGTTGGTGTTGGGGTTGGCGGTAGTTGGGACGTTAGGATTGTTGCTGTCGTTCGCCAGTAACCGTGCGCAGATCGCCCAGGTGCAAACTTCATTGGCCGCAATGCAACAGTCGGGAAGCAATGATGAGCAAGTAAGCGCGCTCAACGAGCTGGTTCGTGAACTCGCACGTCTGGATTACCGCGCTGAACACGGCACGCCGTGGTACCAGCGCTTCGGTTTGAATCAGAACCAGAACCTCTTGGACACTTTTTGGCCGCGCTATGTCGAGGCCAACAACCGCTTGATCCGTGACCCCGCCGCGGCCCAATTACAACGCCAGCTCAACGCATTGATCAGCTTGCCTCCCGGCAGCGAACAGCGGGCTGAGCGCGCCCAAAGTGCCTACGAGCAATTGAAGGCTTATCTGATGATGGCGCGTCCGGAGAAAGCCGATGACAGCTTCCTGAGCAAAGCGTTGGGTAACGCTGAACCATTGCGCGACGGTGTGTCGCCGGGGCTGTGGCAGAGCTTGGCGCCCAATCTATGGCAGTTCTACAGCGAACACCTGGCGGCGCACCCAGCCTGGGCCATCACGCCCGATCCTGCACTGGTCGCCCAGGCCCGGCGAGTGCTGCTCAGTCAACTGGGCCAACGCAACGCCGAAACCACGCTGTACCAGCAGATCCTCGACACCGCCGCGCATCAATACCCTGAGCTATACCTGCAAAGCATGCTGAGTGACACCGATGCCCAGGCCCTGTTCTACACCGATGCCAGCGTGCCCGGCGTGTTCACCCGCCAGGCCTGGGAAGGCCAGATACGCCAAGCCATTGATGATATCGCTTCGGCTCGCCGCGAGGAAATCGACTGGGTACTCAGCGACAACCAGGCCGACATCGCCACCGAGCTGACGCCAGATGAACTCCGCGAACGCCTCACCGAACGCTACTTCCAGGACTACGCCAGTGCCTGGCTGAGCTTCCTCAACAGCCTGCGCTGGCAACAGGCAGGTAGCCTTGACGAAGTCATCGACCAGTTGACGTTGATGAGCGATGTACGCCAATCGCCACTGATCGCGTTGATGAACACCGTGGCCTATCAAGGCCAGGCCGGTACTCGAACCCAAGCCCTGGCCGACTCGCTGGTGAAGTCCGCACAAAAGCTGATCGGGCAGGATAATGCCCCAGTGATCGACCAGATGGCCCAGATCCCAAGCGGCCCACTGGACGCCACCTTCGGCCCGCTATTGGCGTTGCTCGGCAAAGGCCCCGAAGGCAAGACCGGCGCCGATAACCTGAGTCTCCAAGCCTTTTTAACCCGGGTAACCCGCGTACGCCTGAAGTTGCAGCAAGTCAACAACGCGCCGGACCCACTTGAAATGACCCAGGCCTTGGCGCAAACCGTGTTCCAAGGCCGCAGCATCGACCTGACCGACACTCAATCCTACGGCAGCCTGATGGCCGCGAGCTTGGGCGCGGAGTGGAGCGGGGCGGCGCAAACGTTGTTCGTGCAACCGCTGGAGCACGCCTGGCAACGGGTGCTGCAACCCTCGGCGGCGGGGATCAACAGCCAGTGGCAACGCTCGATCGTCAACCATTGGAATGATGCCTTTGCCAGCCGTTACCCCTTTGCGGCCACCGCCAGCGACACGTCGCTGCCGATGCTGGGGCAGATGATCCGCGCGGACTCCGGGCGTATCGAGCAGTTTTTACAGCGGCAATTGAGCGGTGTGTTGCGCAAGGAGGGTAACCGTTGGGTGGCCGACCCGCGCCACAGCCAGGGGCTGCGTTTCACCCCGCACTTTCTGACGGCCATCAACCAACTCAGCGACTTGGCCGATGTGCTCTACACCGATGGCGGCATGGGGCTGAGCTTTGAACTGCAAGGCAAGGCCGTGCGTGATGTGGTGCAAACCACCTTCATCCTTAACGGCGATAAACACCACTATTTCAACCAGAAGGAAAGCTGGCAGCGTTTCAACTGGCCGGGGCGTAGCGACTATGCCGGCGCGAGCCTGAGTTGGACCAGCGTGCACACCGGCGAACGGTTGTTCGGCGACTACCCCGGCACCTGGGGCCTGATCCGTCTGTTGGAAAAAGCTCAGGTCACGCCGTTGGATGATGGTGACAGCCGCTACCGCATGGTGCTCAAGGCACCCGACGGTTTGAGCCTGGTGTGGCATTTGCGCACCGAGCTGGATGCGGGGCCATTGGCGCTCCTTAAACTAAGGGGTTTCAAGCTGCCCCAGCAGATATTTCTCAGCGAGTACGTCGCTGATAACGGGGGGTTCCAATGAGCCTGCGCGCCTTGATCGCCCGTTGCCTGGGAGAACGCGATGCGTTGTCTGTCGCCCGTGAACAGGCCTTGCAATGGCAACCCTGGTTGCTGCCCATCAGTGCCGAATCAGCCGTCGGCGAAGACCCCGGTTACGACGATGATTTCCAGCGCATGCGCGAAGAGGTCAACAAACTCTCGGGCGCCGATGCAGAGCACGTGGCCCAACTGGCGCAGAAGCTGTTGACCGAGCGTTGCAAGGATCTGCGCGTTGCCACCTACTACCTGTGGGCACGCCTGCAGAAGGATGGCGAAGTCGGCCTGGCCGATGGCCTCAGCCTGTTGGCGGCGTTGGTAGAACGCTTTGCCGATGCGGTGCTGCCCATTCGCCCTAAGAGTCGCAAGATGGCCTTGGAATGGTTGGCCAGTGGCAAGGTGCTGGACACGCTGTCGTTGTACCCCGAGGTGGTCAAGGCCGAGGCTGAACGCACCGCCGCGGCACTCGCCTGGCTGGAGCGCGGGCTGAACCTGTGGCCGCAGGAGCAACGGCCGGACCTGGCGCCGCTGTATGCCGCCTTGGCGGCGCGGCTGGCGCAGTCCGGCGGCATGGACGCGTTGGTCCCCCAGAACACTATCAGCCAGGATTCGACTGCAGCACCTGCCGCGCCGATCAAATCCGGACGCGACCTGTTGGACAGCAGCCGCGCCTTGGCCGCCTACCTGCGCGACCAACCTCTCGGCTGGCTGGCAGCTCACCGGCTGATGAAGAGCCTGCGCTGGGACACGGTGCATCAGACCCCGCCTGAAGAGGCGAACGGTAACACCCGCCTGACCCCGCCAAGAAGTGACTACCGCGCACAACTCAAGCGCCTGTACCTGCAACAGAGCTGGACGGAGTTGATCGAGCAGGTTGAGCGTATCTATGCCGAGGGGGTCAACCATTTCTGGCTGGATTTGCAGTGGTACCAGTATCAGGCGCTGAGCAAGCAACCCGCACCGCAGGATCGCTGGGCTGAAATCGCCAAGCGTGACCTAGGCATGTTCCTGGAACGCTTGCCGGGCCTGGAACTGTTGCACTGGAGCGACGGCACCCCCTTCGCCGACGAAATCACCCGTGACTGGATCACCCAGCACGTCAGCGGCAACCAGCCCCAGCAATGGCTACCCGTTACCTCGGTGGCGCCCGTCGCTGGCGATACCGACATCTTGTCCCTGGAGGACGAGGCCGTGGCCCAGGCCGACAGCGACGGCGTGGATCAGGCACTGGCCTGGCTGGCTGCACGCCCAGGCATCCACACCGGGCGCCAACGCTGGCTGCTGCGCCTGCTGATGGCGCGGGTGGCCGAGCAATACGGCAAGGGCGACCTGGCCATTCACCTGCTGGGGGAACTGGATGCCACCGCACAACGCCAGGCCTTGGCTGAGTGGGAGCCCGAGCTGAGTTTCGAGGTCAAGGCTCGTCTGCTCAAGTTGTTGCGCCTGAAAGCGCAACGTACCGATGCCGACAAACCCACCCTGACGCAGCGTAAAGAAGCACTGCTCGCATCACTGGTGGCCATCGATCCGGTACGCGCCGCAGTGCTTTGCGGCTGACCCTCTTTCATCAGGAATTTATCTGTGAACACGGACAATCTGACTCTGCGTTACTTCGACGCCGAAATGCGCTACCTGCGCGAGGCCGGCAAGGAGTTCGCCGAAGCATTCCCGGACCGCGCGGCCCAGCTCAACCTGGACAAACCGGGTGCGCAAGACCCCTATGTGGAGCGTCTGTTCGAGGGCTTCGCGTTCCTGATGGGCCGCCTGCGGGAAAAACTCGACGACGACTTGCCGGAGCTGACCGAAGGGTTGGTCAGCCTGTTGTGGCCGCATTATTTGCGCACCATTCCGTCGCTGTCAGTCGTTGAATTGGTGCCCGAGCTGGCGCACATGAAACGCAGCGAAACGGTCGGCAAGGGGTTTGAGGTGCTGTCCCAACCCATCGGCCCGCAACGCACGCGTTGTTGCTACACCACCACCCAGGACCTGACATTACAGCCGCTGGCCCTGGAATCAGTGCGTCTGGCCCATGAGCCGGATGGTCGCTCGCTGCTGCGCTTGCGGTTTACCTGCGGCGCGTTGACGGATTGGAGTGAGATCGACCTCAGCCGCCTGCCGCTGTACCTCAATGCAGACGCGCCGCTGGCCAGCGCCCTGCATCAGGCACTGACGCTGAACACTCAGGCGCTGTATGTGCGTTTGGCGGGCAAGCAGGAGCGCCAGGTATTGGAGGGCCATTTCGCGGCCAAGGGGTTTGCCGATGAGGATCGCCTGTGGCCCAAGGGCGACAGCGCCTTCAGCGGTTATCAGTTGTTGCTTGAGTACTTCACCTTTCGCGAGAAGTTCATGTTCGTGACCCTGTGTGGTCTGGAGCAACTGAACCTCACCGCCGCTATACCCTGGTTCGAGCTGGACGTGGTGCTGCGAGAGGCCTGGCCCCATGAGTTCAGTGTGAGCAGCGAACATATTCGGCTGCACGCGGTGCCGGTGATCAACCTGTTCCCGCTGGAGGCCGACCCGATGACCCTTGCGCCCTTGGAAACCGACTACCTGCTGCGGCCGATGCGCTTGCAGGACGGTCATACCGAGATCTACTCCGTCGACCAGGTCACCTCGGCAAACAACGCTGTGCGTCACGACTACGTGCCGTTCAGCAGCTTTCGCCACAAGGGCGGGATGCTGCGCGACGATGCCCCCGAGCGGTATTTCCATACCCGTTTGAAACGCTCGGCCAACGGCTTGCATGACACCTGGCTGATCCTCGGCGGCGACGGTTTTGACAAGGATTTGCTGCAGGGCAGCGACAGCCTGTCGCTACGCCTGACCGGCACCAACGGTCAGCTCCCGCGTAAAGCCCTGCAAAGCACCTTGCTCGACACAGTAGCGAGCTCCACCCAAGCCAGCCTACGCGTGCGCAACCTGTGTGCACCAACCCAACCCTGCTACCCCCCCAACCGCGACCGTTTCCACTGGCGCGTACTCAGCCACCTCGGCTCCAACTTCCTACCCATGCTCGACAACGCCGAGGTCCTGCGCGGCACCCTGGCGCTGTACGACTGGACCGGCAGTGAACTCAATCGCCGGCGCCTGGCCGCGATTGCCGAGGTACGTCATCACCTGGTGCAGCGGTTCGAGAAAGGCTTTCTGCTGCGTGGCGTCGATATCGAAATCACCCTGGATGCCAATGGCTTTTCGGGGGAGGGCGACATCAGCCTGTTCGGCGAGATGCTCAACCGCTTTTTCGCCCTGTATGCCGATATTCATCTGTACACCCAGCTCACGCTGATCCTGCAACCTACTGGAAAGTGCCTGCGATGGAACGAGAACCACAGTCAGCGTATTCCCGGCTGAAAACCGGCGGTTTGCTGGAGGCGTTAAAGGGGCAGGTGGCCGAGGCCAACCTGTACCGTTTTTGCCAGTTGCTGGAACAGGCCTCGCCGGATCACCCGCCCTTGGGCAGCACCGCGCACCCCGCCGATGACGCGGTGCGCTTCCGGCCCGATCCGGGCATGGGCTTTCCAGCAGGTGAGTTGAAGGCGATTGAAACCGATGAACGTCACCCGGAACGCCCGGCGACGGTACGCACCCGTTTGCTCGGCTTGTACGGCGTCGACTCGCCGATGCCCACGGTATTTCTGGATGACATCGCGCAACGTCGCGAAGGCCATGAAGCGCTGGAAGCCTTCCTGGATATTTTCAACCATCGGATCTTCACCCAGTTCTACCGGATCTGGCGCAAATACTCCTACCCAGCGACGTTCGAAGCAGGCGGCACCGATGCCACCTCGCAATGCCTGTTGGGCCTGATCGGCCTGGGCATTCCCGGCACTGCGCGACACATCGCCACGCCGGTCTCGCGTTTTCTGGCCTTGCTCAGTGTGATGCGCTTGCCCACGCGTAATGCAGAAGGCATCACCGCGCTGGTGACCTTATTGGCGCCCAATACCCAGGCGCTGGTGACTGCGCATTGGCCGCAGAAGATCGCGCTGACGCAGCCAGCGAGCCTGTGCACGCGATACCCGGTGAGCTTGTCCCAAGGCACACCGCTGGGCCGTGTCGGGCACGACGCCAACAGTCAGCTACGCCTGACGCTGCTGACCACAGATCCACAAGAAGCCAGCGGCTGGTTACCGGGCGGCCAGTTGCACCGCGATTTGCTCGTGCTGCTGCGGGTCTACCTGGGGTGGCGCTGCACGGCAAAACTGCAGTTGTCACTGCCGGTGCGCAGCTTGCCGGTGCCGGTGCTGGGAGAGGCTTCCATTCGGCTCGGCATGACCGGCGTGCTGGGTTTGGGCGAGGCGACGCAGCACGACACCCTCACGATCAACCTGGGCCGCTACCAAGGCCTGTCGATTAATTCCCTCAACAGAGAGACACAGCATGTTGCGTACCTTTATTAGTCTCGTGATGCTCGCCGCGCTTAGCGGTTGCGGGTTGGTCCAGACCGTCGCGGATGGCACCACATCCACCGCCAAGGCAATCTTCTACAAACAGGTGAAAACCCTGCACCTGGACTTCAGCGCGCGCACCGCGCTGAACACCGATACCCAAAACATGAACGACTTATCCGTGGCCACCCTGTTGCGGGTCTACCAACTGCGCGACAGCAAGGCGCTAGAGCAGGCGAGCTACGACGCCTTGCTGGCGGATGACGACCACCTGTTGGCCAGCGCGTTGCTGGACAAACGCGCGGTGGTGGTGAGACCCGAAGAGGGCGCGCAGTTGAATGTACCGCTGGACAAGGACGCGCAGTTAGTCACCGTGGTGGCCTTGTTCCGCAGCCCCGACACCCAATTGCACACCTGGCGCCTGACGCTGACGCGCGATGACCTCGACCCCGACCGGGCGCGGCTCATCGAGGTGGGGGGCAACCGCCTGACCCTGCGGGCCCTCGCCAAGGATTGAGCCATGACCGAAGACACCGCCTCGCTCTACGAAAGGCTGCTACAGAATTTCGACGGTGAACTGGACCTGCATCAAGTCAGCGAAGCAGACCAACACACCCTGTCTGTGCTGGACAACCTGCAACGCATCCTCAACAGCCGCGCCGGTGCACTCAGCCATCTGCCGGATTACGGGCTGCCGGACATGGGGCGGATTATGCAAGGGCTGCCAGCCACGGCCCATGACTTGATCGGCACCATGACCACCACCGTGCTCAAGTACGAACCACGCCTGGCGACGGTCGCCATCGAACTGCTGCCCCAGACCCTGCCGGGCCATTTGGAATATGCCTTGGACCTGCAGCTGAAGGATGGGCACCAGGTGACCTTCGGCAGCACCTTGACGCCCGACGGCAAGGTGTTGGTGCGCCATTTGAAACGACAGCAGTACCTGTCGAAGCCTTGAACCGAGGAAGCCTGATGACAGCGTTGTTTGAGATGCGTATTCGAGTCGGCGGCGATCCGCGCGGCTTCAGAGAATTTACCGTGTTGCGCGAGGAATTGGGCAAGCTGAATCACCCGGCCTGCCCGGATGTGGAATGGGCTAAGGTCGAGCAGTTGTGCCTGGAGCTTTTCGAGCAAAATGGTGCAGAACTGTATTCCGCGTGCTTTTACACCCTGGCACGTGGCCAACGCCACGGGGTGGAGGGCATTACACAAGGCGTGGTGTTGCTGGAAGCGCTGAGCAGCGAATGGGCTCGGCTGTGGCCTCTGATGGAAACTGCGCGGCTGGACCTGTTGGGATGGTTGTTCGACCAGCTGCAATTGCTGCTGCGTAGCTTAGTGATGGCAACACATCGTGGGCCTGCGCTGGTTCAGTTGGAGGTCGAGTTGAACCGTTTACACGCGCGTCTGCTGCCTCATTTACCCGCGCCGCTGCTGGCACTTGAGGCTCTGCGAAATCAGCTTGGCAACTGGGTCCAGCGCCAGGAGCCGCAGCCCGCAGCGGCCGAGAGGATGCTTGCGCCCATCAGGATGATGACGCCAACCCCCGTGGTCATTCTGCCGCCGCCCGACGTGGAACTGCGTGGGTGGAGCCTGGCTGCGTGGCTGTCAGCCGGCGTTTTGATCGTTGCATTAGCGGTTGTGTTTGGATGGCAAACATGGCTTTCGACCATAGACCACCCACCGCTCGCGCCGATACGTTTGGACAGCTTGTCGCTGTTCGATGCAGGCAGCGCAACCTTGAAACCGGACTCCACCAAAGTGCTGATCAATGCCCTGACCGGCATCAAGGCCCAGCCCGGCTGGCTGATCGTGATCGCCGGGCATACCGATGTAACCGGGGCAGTGGAGCAAAACCTGGCCCTGTCCCACGCCCGAGCGTCCGCCGTGCGCGACTGGATGCAACGCATGGGTGACATCGCCGACAGCTGCTTTGCGGTACAGGGTTTCGCCGCCAATCAGCCGATTGCCAGCAACGAGACTGAGGCGGGGCGTACCGCCAACCGGCGCGTCGACATCCAACTGGTGCCACAGGTGGGGGCCTGTGAGCAGCCCGCACGTGTGGGGGGAAGCCGTCAACCCTCATGAGCCAATCCGCCCACTTACCTCAACGGCCCCACCACCTGGCGATAGCGCTCCACTCCCTGCGGCGTCTCCCTTACCAGGCTGATTTCCAGCCCCAAGGGGTCCTCGCGGCGGTTGCCACTCAACTGTCGCCAGCCCTTATCCGCCTCCCACACCCGCACCTGCAAATCGCTGACCCCGGCCAACACGATCACCCCGTCCTTCGCCGCCGGCAGCGGGAATCGGTCCCGCGCCGGTGCTGCAGCGCGGTACAGGTTGTCGCCCTTTACCCACCAGCGCACCCGTTGCAGGCCATCCCCCGCGACCGCTGCGCTGCGGATCACATCCAGCCGGAAGCCCTTGCTGTCGGAACTGCGCACCGTCACCGCGGCTAATCCCTGCGGCTTGGCGTTATCGTCTTGTGCGTTCAGTTCGACGCTGGCGCGCAAGCTGATATCGCGCTGCATCTGGTTCAGTGCGCGCAGCAACACTTCGGTCTGTTCGGTGCTCGCCTGCAGGTGCTGATCGGCGCGGGTGACGCTGTCGAGGCCGCGCCAGGCGATGACGCTGACCAATGCCATCAGCATGATCGCCACCATCACTTCGATCAGGGTAAAGCCTTGCTGGGATCGATTCATGGTTGGGTCACCACGCGCATCAAGCCGGCCGCATCCCGTTGCAGGCTAAGGCTGTGTTGGCCGTCGGACAGCACCACCCGCAGCGGCGGGCTGATCCATTCGGCGTCGAGCACCAGGGTTTGCCGGGGTTCGATAGTGATCTGCATTGGTGTGCTTTCCCATAGGCGCGGGCGCAGTTGGGCGTCGGCCTGGAACGCCTCGGTGGCGCTGCCGTCGTCACTGCGGCGGTTGAAGCGAAAACCCTTGGCATCTGCGCGCCAGGTAATCGGGCGGCCATCGGCGCGGGCTTCGGCCTGGGCGATTTGCAGCAACTGGCTCAGGCGCTCGGCGTCCTTGCGCAGCAGGTGCAGCGGGTCGGGCTTGATGGTCAGGCTGATAGCGGCACTGGCGATGCCGATGATCACCAGCACCACCATCAACTCAATCAGGGTGAAGCCTTGCTGTTTCATCGATGGGCCTCGGGACGAAATAAACGCCGCTGAAATAAAAACGTGCGAATTGGTCTGTAGGCTGGTGCGACGGACAAACAGGAGGTCCTGCCCATGGCATTCGCCCAGCGTTTTTCACCTGCCCACGGTGTGCAGGCATTGGCTTTGCTGGTGGCAGTGGCCGGCATTGTGATGTGGACACCGCTGCTGCTCACGTCTGCCGAGTCGCACACGCCAGCCATCACCCCCCAGGCCCTGGCGGCGCGCAGTGATAACCCGGCGTTGCAATGGTTTTCCACTGTACCGACGGCGTTGCAGGTCAAGGTCAGCGGTGTGCTGGCCGGTGCGCGTGGCGCGGTGGCGATCCTCAGCCTCAACGATGGCCCGCCACGCAGCTTTCTATTGGGCGAGCGCCTCGGCCCGGGTGTGCGGCTGACAGCCATTGAAGGCGACGGCGTAGAGATCGAGCGTGGCGGCGAGAAGCTGCGCGTCAACCTCGACAAGTTGCCGCCGGGGCCGACCTTGCCGCTGCTCACTCGGCCATGACCTGGGTGTCGAGGCGTGCCAGGGGCGGCGCGTCGCGGCTGGCATCACGGCTGTCATCACGTACCTGCAGATTGACCTGAAACAGGCGGCCATCAGCATTGATGGTTTGCTCGCAGCGCAGCTTCAAGCGGCCCTGGTCGCACTCGAAGGTCTGCTTGCCACTGCGCAAGTGCCCTTGCAGGCGCAGCTCCGCCAGGCGGCTTTGCGCGGCCAGCAAAGCCATGGATTTGTCGCGCAACAGCCCGTTGCTCTGAGTCATCAACCCGGCCACACGCACGGCGGCGGCCATGGCCACGGCGATGATCGCCAGCGCCACCAGCACCTCGATCAGGGTAAAGCCTTGCTCCTTGCGACGGCTGTACATGGCGTTCTCAACGCGGGGAAACAGGCCCGCAGACTAGCGCCGGCAGTTGACCGATTGGCGACCGAAACTCCCGAGGATTTTCAATACGACTGACATATGTTCTTGCAACACTGCGCCACGAAATGCACCCACGCCAAGGAATGTCGAGATGGATATCGCGCGCCTAACAACCCCATTGCCAGGGCCTCGCGGCCAGCGTGGCTTCACCCTGATCGAGATCATGGTGGTGGTGGTCATCCTCGGGATCCTGGCCGCGATGGTGGTGCCCAAGGTCCTCGATCGGCCGGACCAGGCGCGGGCTACGGCGGCCAAGCAGGACATTGGTGGCTTGATGCAGGCGCTGAAGCTCTATCGCCTTGACCACGGCACTTACCCGAACATGAACCAGGGCCTCAAAGTGCTGGTGGAACGCCCGGCGGATGCCAAGAACAGCAACTGGCGCGCCTATCTCGACCGCCTGCCCAATGACCCGTGGGGCAACCCGTATCACTACCTCAACCCGGGCGCCAACGGTGAGGTCGATGTGTTCTCCCTCGGCGCCGACGGCCAACCCGATGGCGACGGCGTGAATGCCGATATCGGCTCCTGGCAGTTGTAAGGCGCGCCATGAAACGGTATTCGCCCACGGCGGCGAAGCAGCGCGGCATGGCAATTATCAGCGCCTTGCTGATCGCCGCAGTGGTGGCGGTACTCGCCGGCGCGATGCTCACTCGACAGACCGTGTTCACCCGCAGCCTTGAAGCCGAGCAATTGCGCATCCAGGGTCAGTGGCTGTTGCAGGGTGGCCTGGAACGCAGCCGGCAGCTGCTCTGGGACGCGCGCCAGAAAGACGTGCTGACGCGCCTCGACCAGCCGTGGGCGCGTGCCCAGGGCGGCGCCTTCGAAGGCCGGATCGAGGACGAGCAGGGCAAGTTCAACCTGCGCAACCTGGTTAACCGCCAGCAGCTGGACACCGAGCAATTGCAGAGCTTCGAGCGCCTGTGCCGGTTGATAGGCGTTGCCCCGGCACTGAGCCAACGCATCAGCCAGCGCGTGATCGCCTCTTATGACCGCACCGACCTGCCGGCCAAATACCCGATGCTGCGCAGCCTCGACGATTTAAGCGGCCTTGAGGGCCTCGACCCGGCGCTGTTGCAGCGCATGCAGGCGTATATCAGCGTGTTGCCCGGCATTACCTGGGTCAACGGCAACACCGCCAGTGCCGAGGTGCTCAGTGCGGTGGTGCCGCAGCTCAGCCTGGCGCAGGCCCATGGGCTGGTGGCCGAGCGCGATGGTGGGCACTGGTTTATCAATCGCGGGGATTTCGTCAACCGCCTGCACCTGCCTCAGGTCAACGTGGATGCCGTGCAAGTGGGGATTACCAGCGAGTGGTTTCGCTTGCAGGGCCAGGCGCGGCGCGAGCAACGCCGGGTGACGCTGGAGGCGCTGCTGCACCGCCCCGAAGACCGTGCGCCACGGGTGATCTGGTCGCGGGTGGGGGTATGAAACGCCTGCGCATTGGCTTGCCGCCGCTCGATGAGCTGAGCCCGGACAGCCAGGTGACGTTTGCCTGGCTGGAGAGGGGCGTGGTCACTGATGAGGGCCGCGCCAGCCTGCTGCAATTGGGCAAGCACCGTCAGGCGGCAGACTGCTTTCTGCATCCCCGCGACAGCCTGTTGACCAGCCTGGAACTACCGCCTTTACCCGCCGCCAAAACCGCCGCCGCCGTGGCCTGTGCCGCGCAGGCGCTGATCCTCGGCGCAGTGGAGCAGATGCAGGTCGCCCACGGCCCGCGCGAAAGCGATGGGCGCGTGCAGGTGGGCTGGGTGCCCAAGGCCGCGCTGGAGCGGCTCGGCCAGGTGTTGGCGCAGGCGCAGCTCAAGCTGCGTGGCCTGTACCCGGCGCCCCATGCTTTACCGGTGGGCGCTGCGGCGTTGCACGATGGTTATCTGTTAACGCGCGACAGCCTGCAGCAAGGCGCGGTGCACCCCTTGGGGCTGCAGGCACTGGATGTGCCGCTGGTGGATGCGGCCCAGCGTTGGCGCGGGCCGGTGCCTGCCTGGGGGTTGCAGGTGCGCCTTGGCCAGGCATCCAGCGGCGGCTGGGGCAGGGCGCTGGGCTGCGTCGCATTGGCGGCGACGATCTGGGCCGTCGGCCTCAACCTGTACGCCGCCCGCCAGGTCGACGAAGGCCAACGGCTCAAGACGTTGATGAGCCAACAGGTGCGCCAGGCGTTTCCTGAATTGCCGGTGGTGCTCAACCCGTTGCAGCAGGCCCGCCAACAATTGGCCGCGCGCCAGAGCGGTGCGGCGGCCGATCCGGGCCAGCGCTTTAGCAGTCTGTTGCAACTGGCGGGCAGCAACCTGGCGTTTATGGTGGGCAGTGTCGACAGCCTGGACTATGCACAGGGCCGCCTGCACGTGGCGTTGCTCGCCGACAGTCGCAACCCGGCGGCCGTGGGCGACTGGCAGGCGGTGCTGGCCCAGGCCGGCTTTGCCGCTGAACGCGATGAGCGTGGCTGGAGCATCGGCCCGGCGCAGGCGGCGGAAAAACCGGAGGCCGGCGATGAATAAAGTTCGCCGTCTACGCAGCCAGTTCCAGTTGTTCTGGGGCGGCCTGGCCCTGCGCGAAAAGCGTCTGTTGATCGGCGCAGGGCTGGTACTGGTGAGTCTATTGACCTGGCTGCTGCTGGTGCAGCCGGCGTTGAAAAAGATCGATTACTGGCAGGCCGAAACGCCCAAATTACGGGCCCAGGCCGCCGCCTTGCAGGTGCTGTTGCAGGACGTCGCCGCGCCTCGGCAGGCTGACGAAGCGGCGTTGCGCCAGGCGCTGGAAAGCGCCGGGTTGCAGGGGCATTACCAGTTGCAGGCGCTGGAACCCGGTGGTTGGCGCCTGACCTTCGACAACGCCCCGGCCGACGCCGTGGTGGGCTGGTTGCTGGGCAATCCGCGTTCGTTCTCTTTGGAAGTGTCCGAGGCGCGTTTGCAGCGTGCCCCGGATAGCGTCGATAACTCGGCCGGCACTGTGTCCGGGACCGTTCGCATGGATCAGGCGCTTGGCGCTAAGGAAGCTTCATGAAGTGGTCAGTCCCCCCTTTTCGCACCGTTGCGCCGCTGCTGTTGCTGGCCCTCAGTGCGTGCAGCAGCCAGGAGGCCGCCAAGCCGTTGCTGGTAGACAGTGAACTCGGCCAGCCTCTGGCCGACACCCGCCGCAGCGGCGATACCGTGCTGGATCGACAGCGCGAACCGATGCCCAAGCCCGCCGTACAGCATCCGCTGACCAACAGCGCCCGTGGCCACGCCCCGGCGGCCGTCAAGGCGCGTAACCCGCTGGGCGACCAGCCGGTGCAGCTGAATTTTGTCGATGCGGATATCCAGGCGGTGGTGCGCGCACTGTCCCGCGCCACCGGCCAGCAGTTCCTGGTGGACCCACGGGTAAAGGGCAACCTCACCCTGGTCAGCGAAGGCCAGGTGCCTGCGCACCAGGCCTACGACATGCTGCTGGCGGCACTGCGCATGCAGGGCTTCAGCGTGGTGGATGTGGGCGGCGTCGCCCAGGTGGTGCCGGAGGCCGATGCCAAGTTGCTCGGCGGCCCGATGTACAGTGCTGGCAGCAGCGGCATGCAGACCCGCACCTTTCGCCTGCAATATGAAAACGCGGTGAACCTGATCCCGGTGCTGCGCCCCATTGTGTCGCCGAACAACCCGATCAACGCCTACCCCGGCAACAACAGCATCGTGATCACCGACTACGCGGAGAACCTCGCGCGCGTGGCGCAGATCATCAACGGCATCGACACCCCCAGCGCCATCGACACCGACGTGGTGAAGGTGCAGAACGGCATCGCCGTGGACATCGCCGCCATGGTCGGTGAACTGCTGGAAACCCAGGGTGCCGACCAGACCCAGAAGATCAATGTGGTCGGCGACCCACGCTCCAATTCGATCATCATCCGCTCCGGCAGCCCCGAGCGTACGGAGTTGGCGCGCAACCTGATCTACAAGCTCGACAACGCCCAGAGCAACCCGAGCAACATGCACGTGGTGTACCTGCGCAACGCCCAGGCCGGTAAGTTGGCCCAGTCGCTACGCGGGCTGCTGACCGGCGAGAGCGATACGGGCGTGAGCGACGATGCGCGCGGCAAGCTCAGTGCCATGGGCGGCAACAGCAAGAACAGCCAGGGCACGAGCACCGCGCAAAACAGCAGCGGCACCCCCACCGGCAGTGGCGTGCAGTCGGGCTACGGGCAAACCAGCGGTACCACTCCAAGCACCGGCAATACCGCCAGCGACCAGAACACCGCATTCAGCGCCGGCGGCGTGACCATCCAGGCGGATGCTACTACCAACACCTTGCTGATCTCCGCCCCCGACCCGCTGTACCGCAACCTGCGCGAAGTGATCGACATGCTCGACCAGCGCCGCGCCCAGGTGGTAATCGAAAGCCTGATCGTGGAAGTCGGCGAAGACGACGCCACCGAGTTCGGCGTGCAATGGCAGGCCGGCAACCTGGCGGGCAAGGGCGCGTTCGGTGGCGTCAACCTGGGTGGCAGTGGCATCAACGGCACGCCCACCAGCCCCACCAGCGTCGATGTGCTGCCCAAGGGCCTGAATATCGGCCTGGTCAACGGCACGGTAGATATCCCGGGGATCGGCAAGGTGCTCGACCTCAAAGTGCTGGCCCGCGCCCTGAAGAGCAAGGGCGGCACCAATGTGCTGTCCACACCGAACCTGCTGACCCTGGACAACGAGGCGGCGAGCATTTTTGTTGGGCAGACCATCCCGTTTGTCACCGGCAGCTATGTGACCGGCGGCGGGGGCACCAGCAACAACCCGTTCCAGACCGTGCAACGTGAAGAGGTGGGCTTGAAACTGAATGTGCGGCCGCAGATTTCCGAGGGGGGCACGGTGAAGCTGGATATCTACCAGGAGGTCAGCAGCGTGGACTCGCGGGCCTCGGTGGAGGCGGGCACGGTGACCAACAAGCGCGCGATCGATACCAGCATTTTGTTGGATGACGGGCAGATCATGGTCATGGGTGGGTTGCTGCAGGATGGCTATAGCCAGAGCAATGATGCGGTGCCGTGGTTGTCGGATATTCCCGGTTTGGGGGCGTTGTTTCGTAATGAGAAGCGCAGTGTGACCAAGACCAACCTGATGGTGTTTTTGCGGCCTTACATTATTCGCGACAGTGAGGCGGGGCGCAGTATTACGCTGAACCGCTATGAGTTCATGCGCCGAGCGCAAGGTGGGTTGCAGCCCGAGCACAGTTGGGCAATGCCGGATGTGCAGGCGCCGCAGTTGCCTGCGGTGGAGAAGGCGATTCCGGGGGCGCAGCAGCAGGGGCCCAGGGCGGTGATCAGGGCGGTGCCGGTTTCTTCGGGGGCGCGGCCTTGATGGCGTACGTATCGGTTGGCTTGGCATGCCCTCACTGCGGCCAGCATGGTCGACGGGGCGTCTCAGGTCAAAAACCAAAGCGCGGCGGCCTTGGAACCGACCGCGCGTGTCTGTGGAGCTCGGTTCAAATGTGGGAGCTGGCTTGCCTGCGATGGCAGCGACTGGGTTGGCCTGATACACCGAGGTGTCTGCATCGCGGGCAAGCCCGGCTCCCACAGGGGAATGCGCAAGCTTCAAACAACCGGTCGGCTCCAAGGCCGTCACGCGTTGCTTTTGATCTTAAGCGCCGCGTTAGTGGCCATTACAAAAAAACTGCATATGGACCCATAAAAACGGGCCCAACCCCATGAGCCTTCTACCTTACGCTTGGGCCAAATCCCAACGCATCCTCCTGCGCCCCAGCGAAGACGGCATGCTGCTCACCGTCTGCCCCTCGACCCCCGGCTGGTCCATCAGCGAAGTCCACCGCCAGTTCGGCCAGTCGCGCCTGGAACACGTGCGCGATGACGAACTCGACGGCCTGCTCACCAGCGCCTACGCCGACACCGGCAGTGCCGCCGCAGTGGTCGGCGCCGCCGAAAACGAAGTCGACCT
This sequence comes from Pseudomonas sp. S09G 359, assembly GCF_002843605.1. NCBI lineage: Bacteria > Pseudomonadati > Pseudomonadota > Gammaproteobacteria > Pseudomonadales > Pseudomonadaceae > Pseudomonas > Pseudomonas sp. S09G 359. Next base: position 2,489,761 of record NZ_CP025263.1, read on the forward strand.
CGACCGCCTGATGCAAGACATGCCCGAGGTCACCGACCTGCTCGACACCCAGGACGGCGCCCCGGTGATTCGCATGATCAACGCCTTGCTCACCCAGGCCGCCCGCGACGAGGCCAGTGATATCCACATCGAACCCTACGAAACCCACTCCGTGGTGCGCTACCGCGTCGACGGTACCCTGCGTGATGTGGTGTCGCCGCGCAAGGCGTTGCATGGCGCGCTGGTGTCGCGCATCAAGATCATGGCCCAGCTCGATATCGCCGAAAAACGCCTGCCCCAGGACGGCCGCATTGCGTTGCGCGTAGCGGGGCGGCCGATTGATATCCGCGTGTCCACGGTGCCCACCGGGCATGGCGAGCGCGTGGTCATGCGCTTGCTGGACAAACAGGCCGGGCGTTTGCAACTGGAAACCCTGGGCATGGAGCCGCAGCTGCTGGCGCGCCTGGATACGCTGATCCGCCAGCCCCACGGCATCGTGCTGGTCACCGGGCCCACCGGCAGTGGCAAGACCACCAGCCTGTATGCCGCCCTGGCGCGGCTGGACGCCAGCACCAGCAATATCCTCACCGTGGAAGACCCGGTGGAATATGACTTGCCGGGCATCAGCCAGATCCAGATCAACGCCAAGATCGACATGACCTTCGGCCTGGCCTTGCGCGCGATTCTGCGCCAGGACCCGGACATCATCATGATCGGCGAAATTCGCGACCTCGAAACAGCGCAAATCGCCGTGCAAGCCTCGCTCACCGGCCACCTGGTACTCGCCACCTTGCACACCAACGACGCAGTATCGGCGGTCAACCGCTTGATCGATATGGGCGTCGAACCCTTCCTGCTCGCGTCTTCGCTGTTGGGCGTGTTGGCCCAGCGCCTGGTACGCCGGCTGTGCCCGCATTGCAAACAGCAAGACCCGGCCGCGCCCGGCACCTGGCGCCCGGTGGGCTGTGCGCAGTGCAACCAGATTGGCTACAGCGGGCGGACCGGTATCCATGAATTGTTCTGCGTCGATGACGATGTGCGCAGCCTGATCCACAACGGCGCCGGCGAGCAGGATCTGCGCTTGGCCGCGCGGCGTGCCGGGATGTTCAGCATGCGTGAAGACGGCGAGCGCTGGGTGCGCAGCGGCGCCACCGCAGCCGAAGAAATCCTGCGCGTGACACGGGACGCCTGATGAATCGCTATCGCTATGAAGCCGCCGACGCCAGCGGCAAGGTCGAGGCCGGGCACGTGGAGGCCGACAGCCAGAGCGGCGCGTTTGCGGTGTTGCGCGGCCGTGGCCTGACCGCGTTGCTGGTGCAGGTTGAGGGCGGGCAGCAAGCCGCCGCCGGCAGCAGCCTGTTCACGGCCAAGCTGTCGGACAACGATCTGGCCTGGGCCACCCGGCAACTGGCGAGCCTGCTGGGTGCCAGCCTGCCGTTGGAAGCGGCGCTGAGTGCCACGGTGGAGCAGGCCGAGAAAAAACATATCGCCCAGACCCTGGCCGCCGTGCGCGCCGATGTGCGTGGCGGCATGCGCCTGGCCGATGCCTTGGCCGCACGGCCACGGGATTTTCCGTCGATTTACCGCGCGTTGATTGCGGCGGGGGAAGAGTCTGGCGACCTGGCCCAAGTGATGGAGCGCCTGGCCGACTACATCGAGGAGCGCAACAACCTGCGCGGCAAGATCCTCACCGCGTTTATCTACCCTGGCGTGGTGGGATTGGTCTCCATCGGCATTGTGATTTTCCTGCTCAGCTATGTGGTGCCCCAGGTGGTCAGCGCATTTTCCCAGGCGCGCCAGGACCTGCCGGGACTGACCCTGGCGATGCTCAACGCCAGTGACTTTATCCGCGCCTGGGGCTGGCTGTGTTTTGCCGGGCTCGTCGGCGGTTTCTGGAGCTGGCGCCTGTACCTGCGCAACCCGCTGGCGCGCTTGAACTGGCACAGCCGTGTGCTGCGCCTGCCGCTGATCGGGCGGTTTGTGCTGGGGCTGAACACGGCGCGGTTTGCCTCGACCCTGGCGATCCTCGGCGGCGCCGGCGTGCCGCTGTTGCGCGCCCTTGAAGCCGCGCGGCAAACCTTGTCCAACGACCGTCTTAGCCAGTGTGTCAACGACGCTACCGCCAAGGTCCGCGAAGGCGTCAACCTGGCCCCGGCGCTGGCGGTGGAAAAGGTCTTCCCGCCGGTGTTGATCCACCTGATCGCCAGCGGCGAAAAAACCGGCTCGTTGCCGCCGATGCTGGAGCGCGCCGCGCAGACCTTGTCGCGGGATATCGAACGCCGCGCCATGGGCATGACCGCGTTGCTGGAGCCACTGATGATCGTGGTGATGGGCGCGGTGGTGTTGGTGATTGTAATGGCGGTGCTGTTGCCGATCATCGAGATCAACCAACTCGTCACTTGAACACACCAAAAATCCAATGTGGGAGGGGGCTTGCCCCCGATGGCGGTGGTTCAGCTGGCTTATTTTCAGCTGACACACTGCTATCGGGGGCAAGCCCCCTCCCACATTTTTACTGCGTTTCTTCAGTAGGGCCCCCAACCTCGGGTTCCTCATTCCGTCATGTTCCAACCCCTTCCACACGGCCTACGCTGCCTGCAGCCCAGGGCCGCGCAGCCGTGTTGAAACGCCGCTGTCATCTGCCCCGAAACCGCTCATTGGCATGACCAAAACACCCGAGAATCTTTTTGAAAATCAAGGTGTTCCTCCCGAGGTTTTTTCGTTTTGCTGTCATCGGAAGCTGCCAAATTCCCTACCCATGGCCTCACCCCTCGCCACCCCCTGAACCGGGCCTGGGACCGAAGCCATGACGTCATGCAAGCGCCATCTACCCCAAACGTACAAACACGACGAAAGGAGCTTCTTCATGTTTAAGCGCAACGTTCTCGCGGTATCCATGACCCTCGCTGCACTGTGCTCGGCCCAGGCTGCAATGGCTGACATCAACGGCGGCGGCGCAACCCTGCCACAAGCGCTGTACCAGACCTCCGGCGTACTCACCACTGGCTTTGCCGGCTACATCGGCGTGGGCAGCGGCAATGGCAAGGCAGCCTTCCTGAACAACGACTACACCAAGTTCCAGGCTGGCGTGACTAACAAGAACGTGCACTGGGCGGGTAGCGATTCCAAGTTGTCGGCGACTGAGCTGTCCACCTATGAAAACACCCGTCAAGCGACCTGGGGCAAACTGATCCAGTTGCCTTCGGTAGGTACTTCGGTCGCCATTCCTTTCCGCAAAAGCGGTACTAGTAACGTTGACCTCAGCGTCAGCGAGTTGTGCGGTGTGTTCTCCGGTCGTATCGTCGATTGGAGCGGTATCACTGGGGCAGGCCGTAGCGGTCCGATCACGGTTGTATACCGCAGTGAAAGCAGCGGCACCACCGAGCTGTTTACCCGTTTCCTTAACGCCAAGTGCACTGAGCCCGGCACTTTCAACGTCACCACTACCTTTGGCACAAGCTACACCGGTGGCCTGCCTGCCGGCGCCGTTGCCGCAACCGGCAGTCAAGGCGTGATGACTGCGCTGAACGATACCACCGTCGATGAGGGGCGTATCACCTACATGAGCCCTGACTTCGCCGCCCCGACCCTCGCCGGTCTGGATGACGCGACCAAAGTTGCTCGCGTTGGCAAGGATGTCGTCAACGGTACTGCTGTCCAGGGCGTGTCGCCAGCCGCAAGCAACGTTTCTGCTGCTATCGGCGCAGTACCGGTGCCTGCCGCAGGTGTGCGTGCCAACCCGGACAGCTGGGTTCCGGTATTCGGTAAAGATGGCGTGGCCGGTGTGCAGCCTTACCCAACCTCGGGCTACCCGATCCTGGGCTTCACCAACGTGATCTTCAGCCAGTGCTACGCCGATGCCACCCAGACCACCCAAGTGCGTGATTTCTTCGCCAAGCACTACGGCGCGTCTAACAACAACGATGCAGCCATCACCGCCAATGCTTTCGTACCGCTGCCAACCGCTTGGAAAGTCGCGATTCGCGGCAGCTTCCTGACCGCCAGCAACGCCCTGAGCATCGGCAATACCAACGTCTGCAACGGTATCGGTCGTCCGCTGTAACCCACGCTTTCACCGACCTGCAACACCTGATCAGCAACGGCCTGTGCCGTTGCTGATTTTTGCGTTTGTGCCCGCCGTTACCAGCCCTCTATGAACTTTGCGTGACAGAAGTTCAGTCCCGCCCCTCGCCAGCCGCCTAACCCTCATACGTGAGCTTGTCTTGCCTCTGGCGAATAACAAAGAAGGAAGATTCCCGATGGTCCGCTGCAAATCACCGGTTAACCTGAAAGCCCAAGAGCCTGTCCTGCGCCTCAAGCCTTTGGCCCAGGCCATTGCGTTGTTGATGGTGGCGGGCAACGCCCACGCGGCCACGGCGTTCAGTTCCAGCTGGTTTGCCGACAAAGGCGCGACCCAGGCGGCGACGGCAGCGCGGATCAGTGCCGGGCAGGTGCCGGGGATTCCGACGTTGAACCAGCAGGCGAAGGTCAACCAGCAGTTGGCGCGTTCCATCAGCACCTTGAACACCAGCGTGGCGGCGATTGCCGCGCAGCAGGCGGCGCAGGCCGCTGGGCGCCAGGCCGCGTTCGGCCAGGTCTCGACGATCCCCGATGGCTTGGGCAAGGGCGGCCTGCAGGTCGATAACAGCCTGACCCAGGGCTGGACCAACGCCAAGGGCCCGGTGCAGACCCAGGCAGGCGGCAAGACCACGGTGACCATCGAGCAAACCGCCGACAAGGCAATCCTCAATTGGGAGACCTTCAACGTCGGGCGCAATACCAGCGTGGATTTCCAGCAGCAGTCGAGCTGGGCCGTGCTTAACCGCGTCAACGACCCTGATGCGCGCCCCAGCGAGATCCAGGGCCAGATCAACGGCGCCGGTACGGTGATGATCATGAACCGCAACGGCGTGGTGTTCAGCGGCACCAGCCAGGTCAACGTGCGTAACCTGGTGGCAGCGGCGGCAAACATCACCGACGAGCAGTTCACCCAGCGTGGCATTTACGTGGACGCTACCGGCACCCAGCCGACCTTCACCGATGCGGCGGGCAAGGTCGAGGTGCAGCGTGGCGCAGTGATCCAGACCCACAACCCAGCCACCTCCACCGACGCCGGCGGCTATGCCTTGCTGCTGGGCTCGGAAGTGGAAAACGCCGGCACCATCAATACCGCCAAGGGCCAGACCACCCTGGCCGCCGGTGACAGCTTTTACATCCGCAAGGGCGTCGGCACTACCGGCAATGACCGCTCCACCACGCGCGGCAATGAAGTGGCCACCAGCCTCAAGGCCGGCAGCACCGCAGGCAAGGTCAGCAACACGGGCCTGATCATGGCCGCCACCGGTGACATCACCCTGACCGGGCACCAGGTGCAGCAAAACGGCGTGGCCCTGGCCAGCACCTCGGTGGACACCCGTGGCACCATCCACTTGCTCAACGCCGCCACGGACACCACCGGCAGCGTGACCCTGGGCGAGGGCAGCACCACCGCGATCCTGCTCGACAGCAGTGGCAGCACTGCGCTCAACGGCCAGAAAGACAACGGCCTGATCAAGCTTGACGGTACGCCCGCCAACCTGATCACCGGCCAGTTCAACAACCTCAGCGCCGTGGCCGACCGCACCGATCAATCACGCATCGAAATCGTCAGCGGCGGCACTGTGGACTTCCAGAAAGGCTCGATCACCCTCGCCACGGGCGGCCAGGTGGCGGTCAGCGCGGCCGGTCGCAGCCTGGTGCGCGACGGGGCGATGATCGACGTGTCGGGCGCCGTCGGCGTCAAGGTGTCGATGGAATCCAATAACATCAAGATCAACGTGCAGGGCAATGAGCAGCGCGATGCGCCGGTCAACCGTGACGATGGGCAGTTGATCAACAACGATGTGTGGGTCGACCTGCGTGATCTGGTGTTCGTGCCCGCCGGCACCAACGGCTACGCCACGGACCGCTGGTACACCGCCGGCGGTTTGCTCGAAGTCGGCGGCTACCTCGGCACCCAGGGCCACTCGGTGGGCGAGTGGATGGCCCAGGGCGGCACCGTGACTTTTACCGGTAAGGACGTGGTGACCCAGACCGGCGCGCAGATCAACCTGTCGGGCGGCACCGTGGATGTGCAGGCCGGTTATATCCAGCAGACCTGGCTCAAGGGCCCGGATGGGCGGCTGTACGAGCTGTCCAACGCGCCGGGCGACATCCTCTATTCCGGGATCTACAAAGGCTATGAAGACACCAGCGTGCGCTGGGGCCAGACCGAGTACTACTACAACCCGATGATCGCCAAGCAGCGCCGTTACGAGAGCGGTTACACAGTGGGCCGCGATGCCGGCAAGCTGGTGATCGGCACCACCAGCGCGGTGCTCGAGGGCCAGGTGATCAGTGACGTGTTCCAGGGCGACCGCCAGACCCAGGCGCCGAATATCAACCTCGACGGTTACCAGCAGTCGCAGAAGGCTATGGCCCAGCGCGCGCAGTTGATCATTGGCGGCTACACACCGGTGTACAACAAGACCACCGGCACGCTGCGTTATGCCTTGGGCGCGAACGCGGACGAGGTGTTGATCGAAGGCAGCACGCAGAAAATCGCCGATGGCCTGGACCTCACCACCGCATTGCCGGCGGATCGCCAGGGCAAGATGGTGCTCGACAGCGACCAGCTCAATGGCTACCAACTGGGCGCGATCAAGGTCGCTGGCAAGCAGCAGGTTACCGTCAACGGTGCGCTCAAGGTGGGCGATGGCGGCGATATCACCCTGTTCGGGCGTGGCGTTGCGATCAACGCCAACCTCACGGCCCACGGCGGCAGTATCAATGCGGGCAATATCCTCAGCCAGGTCGACCCGCTTAAAGCGGGTGCCGTGGGTGACACGATCCTCAACGGCGGCGGCACCGTAAACGTCGCCGCCGGGGTCACGCTGGACACCAGCGGGCGCTGGAGCAACCTGCTGCTGGCGCCGACCGACAACAGCGGTGTGGCCTTTGTGAACGGCGGCAAAGTGTCGTTGCGCAGCACGGGCAATGTGAACCTGGTCGCCGGCAGCGTGGTGGACACATCCTCCGGCGGCACCCTCGGCCTGGATGGCAAGCTCAACGGCGGCAAGGGCGGCGATGTGACCTTGGCGTCTCTGAGCACCCTGGGGTTGGACGGCGAGATTCGCGGTTATGGCGTCAGCGGTGGCGGCACCCTGGCGTTGCAGGCGCGCAAAGTGCAGATCGGCGCCAGCGCCACGGCGCCGGATGCAGGTACCGTGCAACTGGCCGGTGACTTCTTCAACAAAGGCTTCTCGGCCTATGACATCACCGGCAATGATGGGCTGCTGGTCACGGACGGCACCCAGGTCGATGTGACTACGCCGGTATATCGCGTGGGCGAACAGACATCGGCGGCCCCCACGGGCAGCGATCCGGCCACCGCCCTTGAGCGCTGGACGCCGGCGCTGTACCAGGAAGACGCGAGCAAAGGTGTGCTGACCCAGCGCCGTGGGGCCAGCCTGACCCTGACCGCCGGCAATCTGAATTCCACGGCGGCTGAACTGGCCACCACGGCCTTGAGTGTGGGGCAGGGCGCGGTGATCAGTGTCGACCCCGGCCAGGCCATCAACCTGCGCAGCGTCGGCCAATTGACCATGAACGGTACCCTCAACGCCTGGGGCGGCAGCGTCAGCCTCGGTGGCCTGACGGCAACGGGTTCGGAAGCGGCCAACGCCGCTGGCCATCGCCGTTCGATCTGGGTAGGTGAAAACGCGCTGATCGATGTGGCGTCGCGTGCGGTCACGGCGGTGAGCAACCGTGGCAATGTCTACGGCCAGGTGCGCAATGGCGGCACGATCAGCATTGGTGGCGACATCAACCTGGCCACCGGCATCGCCAAGGCCAGCGACCTGTTTGTGGTGGTGCGCGACGGCGCCCGCCTGGACGCGTCCGGCGCCCAGGCGTTGCTCGATGTGCCCGGCCAGGGCCGCGTGCCGGTGGCTAGCAACGGTGGCAGCATCAGCTTTGCCTCGAACAACGGCCTGTACCTGGACGGCAGCTTCGTTGCCCGTGCGGGTGGCGCAGGTGCGGCGGGCGGCAGCCTGGCCGTTGCCCTGGAAAGCCCGTATTACCTCAAGGCCGGTGTCAACGACAGTGTACTCAAGGTGCGAGAACTGGTACTCAGCCAGACCCATCAATCCAGCCCCACCGCCAGCCTGGAGTACGGCCATGGCCGCCTCGGCGTGGACCAGATCAGTGCCGGCGGCTTTGACAACCTGGCGCTGCTCAGCAACGGCTTGCTGAGTTTTGACGGTGACGTGTCGTTGAGCATGGGCCAGAGCCTGCGCTTGTACAGTGGCAGCTATAACCTCAGTGAAAACGCGGCGGCCAGCTCGCGGGTCAACCTGTCAGCGCCTTACCTGTTGTTGGCCGGCATCCTCGCGCCGGCAGAATCCGGCAAGGAAGCCTACACCCGCGCGGTGCCGGTGTTGCCCAATCCCTCCGCGCTGGCTACCACGGCGCAGTTCAACGCCAACGCCAATCTGATCGAGGTGCGTGGCAACGTGCTGTTTGGCAACAAGAGCTATCTATTGCGGCCCGACAACAGCCAGGCCAGCCTGGAACGGCGTGGGTTCGATGATGTGCAATTGACCAGCCAGGGTGATCTGCGCTTCCTGGCCGGCGCTGGCGCGGATGTGATTGCCCAAGGCATCAGCACGCAATTGATCACGAGCGGCGATATGACCCTGCGCGCGGCGCAGCTGTATCCGGCGACGGAGGTGGGCGCGCGGGTACTGGCGGGCTATCTGGCGGGTACTTCCAGCAATGGCACAGGCTTCAACTACGATCCAACACGCACCCTGACCCTCGCACGCATCGGGGACAGCACTGCTGCCATGCCTTACTCGGCCTTCGGTCGTCTGCAACTGGGTGGCCCGACCATCAAACAGGGCGGTGTGGTGCGTGCCCCCCTAGGGCTGATCGAGATCGGCAACCTGGGGTCTACTCGAGTGGAGTTGCTGCCGGGCAGCATCACCTCGGTGAGTGGCAAGGGGCTGGTATTGCCTTACGGCGGCACGGTGGATGGCCAAGTCTACAAGTACAACGGCAAGACGGTGACGTTCATCGGCCAGGGTGGTGGCAACACGGCTGGCAGCCTGAACGTTGGGGTGGTTCTGGGTGGCCAGTCGGTGGCGGTGCTGCCTGAGGCGACGGTGGATCTGTCCGGCGGTGGCGAACTGCTCGGTGCGGGGTTTATTTCCGGGCGCGGGGGCTCTACGGATGCGCGTTACAACCCGTTGGTACAGTTCGGGGCGAATGGAGGGTTTGTGCTGCCTGGCCTGGGCACCAACCCGATCTATGCGATTGTGCCGGGCGTGCAGCCGGGTTATGCCCCCGTGGCGCCGGAAGGCGGCGCGGTCGACCCGCTGATCGGCCAGCAGATCACCATTGGCGCCGGCGTGCCGGGCTTGGCTGCCGGCACTTACACCCTGATGCCGTCGACCTATGCGCTGATGCCAGGCGCTTTCCGGGTTGAAATCAATGGCCTGGCCGGGCTTGGCGCCGACGGTGTGACCCAGGCGTTGCGCAATGGCTCATGGGCCACGGCCGGGCGCTTGTCCATCGCCAATACCGGCATCAGCAACAGTACAGCCAGCCAGGTGATCCTCACGTCGGCGGATACATTGCGCCGCTACTCCCAATACAACGAAACCGGTTACGCGCAATTCGCCCTAGCCGATGCCGCGAGGCTGGGTGTGCCCCGCGCTCTGCTGCCAGTGGATGCCAAGACCTTGCAACTGGCCTTGCGGCCGGGCGCGGGTGCGGATGCCTTTTCGTTCCAGGGCATCGGTCGCTTCGAGGCGGCTGAGGGTGGTTACGGCGGTACCGTATCGCTGATTAACGCAGAAAGAGGCGTGTTAGGGCGCGATATCGAAATTGTCGCGCCAGGCAAAGCGGCTACCGGCGGTTTCAGAGGCATTACGCTGGATGCCGACAGCCTCAATGCAATGGGCGCCGCGCGCCTGCTGATCGGTGGAATGACCTATGTCACTTACGGCCAGGGTGGCAACTACATCAACCTCCCCAGCAGTATCACCAGTTCCATCGTCCTGCGCGAGGGTGCGAACCTGGCGGCACCGGAGGTCATGCTGCTGACCTCTACGGGCAATATAGCGGTCGAACAAGGCGCCTCGATCAACACCATCGGCCAGGGCAAGGCCAGCTACGACGCACGTGACGGGTTTATCTACAACCTGACCAATGTGCTGGCGGTGTCCAACGGTTTGCTCAACGTTGTCGCCGCACCGTCAACGGGCGGTAATGTGAGTGGGGGCATCCAGCTGGGCGCGTGCAACAGCGCACTCTGCAGTGGGCAGACGGCCCTGTATTCCGAAGGCAGCATCGTCGCCTTGACCGACAGCACACTGCAGATGGGCGATGCGGTGCGTTATGGCACCCGCCACCTGAATCTGGGGGTGTCCAGCATCAACGTCGGCAGCCCCGAAGCCCTGGCCGATGCCGCCGCCAACAATCGCCTGCCGGTGGGGATGACCCTCAGCCAGCAACTGCTGGAGCGCCTGCTGCGCGGTGATACCCAATTCGGCGCGCCGGCCCTGGAGACCCTGCAACTGTCGGCGCGCGACAGCTTCAACTTCTACGGCACCAGCACCCTGGACACCTATGACGCGGTGACCGGCAAGTCGTTGCTGAGCAACTTGATGCTGTCCACCCCGGCGATCTACGGCGCCGGCGGCGCCAATGACGTGGCGACTATCCACACCGCCAACCTGATCTGGCAGGGCGCCGTGGCGCCGCCTGTGGCAGCAGTGACCGGCGGTGCCGGCACCGGCAGTGGGCGCCTGGACATCAACGCCGAGCGTATCGAGTTCGGCTACGGCGACTTTGCCCAACCGAGCACCACCAAGACCTTTGACCGCCTGGCGCTGGGTTTTGCCAACGTCAACCTGAATGCCAGCGAGCGCATCACCGCCAACCACAAAGGCAGCCTGTCGGTGTACCAGAGCCAGGGCGCCTACGACGCGATAAAGGGCTTTGCCTACAGCGGCGGCAACCTGAATGTCCTCACGCCGCTGATGACCGGTGAAGCCGGTTCGGTGAATAAAATCACGGCCGGTGGCGCCATCGATGTGAGCGCATCGGCCGGCGCGGTGGGCAAGGTCGACGGTATCGGCGCCGAGTTGTCGTTGCAGGGCGACAGCATTCGCCTGGCCAGCGCGGTGGTGCTGCCCAGCGGTAAAGTCACCCTGGGCGCCCGTGGCGACGTGGTGCTGACCGATGCCGCCTCGATTGATGTGGCCGGTCGGGCCCTTGCCTTCAACGACCTGACTAAGTACAGCGCGGGTGGCGAGGTGTTGCTGGAAAGCCGCGCGGGCAATGTGCAACAGGCGGCTGGCTCGACCATCGACCTGTCGGCGCAATTCAACCAGGCCGGCCGGTTGCGCGCAGTGGCGGTGGACAGCGCGGCGGGGACAGTCGACCTGGCGGGCAAGATCGTTGCCGGCAGCAGCGGTTACTACGATGCTGGCGGCACCCTGGTGCCGTACCTGGCCGGTGCGGTGGAGATCCAGGCCCAGCACCTGGGTGGCAGCGGCACCCTCAACGACCAATTTGCCGCGCTGAACCAGCGCCTCAACCAGGGTCAGGTGTTCGGCGCGCGCAGCTTCCAGCTCAAGCAGGGCGACTTGACCATCGGCAGTGGCGTCAAGGCCAACAGCATCAACGTCTCGATCGACAACGGCAGCCTGCGCGTGACCGGCCTGGTGGACGCCAGCGGCGAGCGCGTCGGCAGCATCAACCTGGCCGCCAAGAACGGCCTGACCCTGGACGGCAGCGCCGTGCTCGATGCCCATGGCACGCAACTGCGCGTGGACAGCTACGGCAAGATCATCGACTCACCGAACCGCGCCACCGTAGTCCTCAGCTCGGGCCAGGGCCAGTTGACCCTGGCCGATGGCGTGCACATCGACCTGCGCCATGGCACCGACGCTGCGACCAGCGACGGGCGCCCGCGTGGCACCCTGGAACTCAACGCGCCGCGCCTGGGTGGCAATGACATCGCCATTGACGCCAGTGGGCAGTTGACGATCCAGGGCGCGCGGTCGATCGCCCTCAACGGCATGATCACTTATGACGACGCCCCGACCAAAACCGATGAAACGCCGAATGGGCGTCCCTACCAGGTGATTGATCAGGACTACCTCAAGAAGGTTGTCGATCCTGCTAACACGGCGTTCATCAACGCCGCCCGCGCGAATAACAACCTGGTGCAAAACAAGCTGGCCGGCCTGAACAACGCCACCTACGGAGATACGTTCCATCTGCGCCCTGGGGTAGAGATCATCAGCACAACCGCGGACGGCGACCTGGTGGTGCAGGGCGATCTGGACCTGTCCGGCTATCGCTACGCCAGCCTTAAATCCACCGCCTTGACCGAAGCCGGTAGCCTGACCCTGCGTGCCGGTGGCGACCTGAATATCTACGGCAGCATCAACGACGGCTTCGCGGCGCCGCTCGAGACGGACGATGACAATGGCTGGGTACTGCGCGCCGGTATCGACTACACCGGCGGCACGGTGGTGGTGCCGGGCAGTGGCGTGACGCTGGAAGCGGGCACTGTGTTTCCAGCCGGTGCGGCGCTTAATTTTGATGTGCTGACCCAGGCGCTGTTTATGCAGGCGGGCACCCGGTTTCCGGTTGCGGCAACGCTCAGCCAACCGCTGGTGCTGCCGGCCGGTACGGTATTGGCGGCCGCCGTGCGGGATGCGTCGGGCAATGTGCTGTTCGCGGCGGGCACGCTGTTGAGCCAGAGTGAAACCCTCGCCATCGGCAGCAAGCTGGATGCTGGCACCTTGCTGAGCATTTCGGCCAATATCGACGGGCTGATCTGGCCCAAAGGGGTTCCTTTGGTCAGCAACGTCACGCTGGCCGTCAGCACAGTGCTGCCCCGGGGAGCCTTGTTGCCGTCGGGTACCAACGTCAAGTTGCCGGGTGGCGTGGAGTCGGTGCAACTGCGGGTTGCCGACGCCGGTCGCCAGGGCAAGAACTGGGCGATTGCGCCGATGCTGGAGGAAGGTTCGCAGTCGTGGTCGCTGCGCCTGGTGGCCGGTGCTGATACGCAAGCGGCGGATAGTCGCCTGCTGCAGCCGCTCCCGGTGAGCGGTAATCTGCGCCTCGCCGACAGTCACTATGGGATGTTTGGAGTGCCCGGCGCGGGCGCCACAATTGTATGGAGCGAGGAGGGCGCCATCGAATGGCTTGGCGACAGCGGCATGGCGGGACAACCGATTGACTTCGATAACGAAGCGTACCCCGGCATGTGTGATGAATACCCGATGTTTTGCGTTACACAGGGGGGCGGCACAAGCTATCTGGCCGGGGGCAGTACCCGTTTCAGTGTGATACGCACGGGGGCGGCGGACCTGGAATTACTGGCGGCCGGAAACCTGAGTATGGAGTCGCTGTTCGGTGTCTACACCGCTGGCAGTTCATCCAGCGCCACCTCGGCCAATGACCCGTACAACCTCAAACGCGCCTTGGGCAGCAATAACAAGGTGCTGGGCAATGCCCAGGGCAACAATGAGCAACTGGTCAATGGCAAACCGGGCAGCCTGTATCGTGCCTGGTACCCGGATACGGGTGGCAATTTACTGCTGAAAGTGGGTGGCGACCTGACGGGTAATGTCACCAGCCCGTCACTGATTGGCGCCGGGCGCCCGGTCGCTGTCGATTTGGGTCAGGATTCGGCCAACGTCGGCAATTGGTTGTGGCGCCAGGGCGATGGTAACGCGCAAGCCACTGCCTGGTGGATCAACTTTGGCTCCTATGTCTCAAGCCTGGGTGCCGACCAGATGGTCGGCTTCACCGGCTTTGGCACCCTGGGCGGCGGCAACCTCAATGTTGATGTAGGCGGCGATGCAGGGCTTATCCGCCCAGTGTCGTCAACCCCTCAAAACGTCAGCCCCCGCAGCCAGGGCTTGGTACTCGCAGTCGGCAGCACTGGCCGGGTCGCGGCCGACGGCAGCGTACAGCTGACCGGTGGCGGCGATTTGAACCTGCGGGTCGGCGGCGCCATCAACCCAGCCAGCCAGACCTTCACCGGCCACCTCAACGGCGCACTGGTGAACCTGCGTGGGCATGTGCAGTTGACCGGTGGCGCCCTTGGCAGCCTGACCTTGCGTTACGGTAACCAGCTCAGAGACCAGAGCCCCAGCGAAGTGCGGGCCTACGATCCGTTGCGTTCCACCTCCGCCGCCGCGGCGGGTGGTTTGAGCCTGCTGCCGGGCGACGCAACCTTCAGTCTCTCCACCCGGGGCGACCTGGTGTTGCAGGACGTCGCCGACCCAGGGCGCGCGCCGCAAATGAATGCCTTGGCTTATGTCAACGGTGGGGTCAATGGGATCGGGCAAAGCTGGTTCAGCCTGTGGACCGACCACACGGCGGTGGACCTGTTCTCCGCTGGCGGCAACCTCACGCCGCTGACCGAGACCCTGGAAACCGATATGGCCGCGGTCTATCCCGCCACATTGCGGGCGGTCGCCGCCAACGGCAGCCTGTATTACGGGCGTGCCTCGAGTTTCAATACCAACTCGGTGGCACCGCTCAAAGCCTTGGTGCTGGCACCCTCGGCCAACGGGCAATTGGAGTTGCTGGCGGGCGATTCGATCTATGGCGGCGACCTGACCATCAGCCGCTCCAGCGCTACCCCGGATAGCCTGGCCTCGATCCTGCATCCGGCCTTCCTTGGTTTTCTGAGCGATCGCAACCCGGTAACGGGCAGCGGTAACCTGTCCAGCGACGGCAGCACTGCGCTTTTCGGACGATCGCCGCTGTTTGCCTTTGGCCCCAACACGGCCAGCACGGCCTGGGGTGAAAACCTGGAGCCTGCACGCTTCTATGCCTTGAGTGGTGACCTGCTGGGGGTCAACAGTGGGCGGGCGATCACCATTACGACCGCCGGTAATCCACGTTTTGGGCAAACCTACTATGAAGGCGCGGGCCCGGTATGGATGCTGGCCGGTCGCGACATTGTCAGCAGCGGTACTCCACTCAGTGGCGCTGAGGGCGGTGATTCGACCACGGGCGCCTATTCCATCACCGGCAACCTGTTCGTACACAGCAGTCTCACCGACATTTCCATCGCCAGCGCCGGCCGCGACATTCTCTACAGCAGCTTCAATGTGGCCGGCCCCGGCACCCTGGAGCTGTCGGCAGGGCGCAATATCCAGATGGAAGACAAGGTCGGGGTCAACAGCCTCGGCGCAGTTGCGGCCGGCGACAACCGCCCCGGCGCGAGCATCGTGATGCAAGCCGGCGTCGGCCCCAACGGCCCGGATTACCTGCGATTTGTCGAGGCTTACCTCGACCCCGCCAACCTGGCCCAACCGGGTGAGTCGTTGCAGGGCAGCAAGGTGGCCAAGACCTACGAAAACGAACTGGTTGGCTGGCTGGCCGAGCGCTTCGGCTTTGTCGGCAACAGCGAACAGGCGCGGGCCTACTACGCGGCGCTACCCGCCGAGCAACAACGGGTCTTCGCCCGCGACGTGTACTTTGCCGAACTCAAGGCCGCCGGCCGCGAGTACAACCAGGACGGCAGCGTGCGCCAGGGCAGTTACCTGCGCGGGCGTGACGCCATCGCGGCGTTGTTCCCGAGCACCGACGTGGCCGGCAACCCGATCACCTACAAAGGTGATATCACGATGTTCGGCGGTGCCGGCGTGCACACCAACTTCGGCGGCTCGATCCAGATGCTCACCCCGGGCGGCCGCCAGACCTTCGGCATCGAAGGCGCGGCGCCACCGTCCACGGCGGGTGTGATCACCCAGGGCGCCGGCGATATCCAGCTGTACTCCCTGGGCAGCATTTTGCTTGGCCAGAGCCGCATCATGACCACCTTCGGCGGTTCCATCATGGGCTGGACCAGCGAAGGTGACATCAACGCCGGGCGGGGCTCCAAGACCACCGTGGTGTACACGCCGCCCAAGCGTGTCTATGACAACTGGGGCAACGTGGGCTTGTCGCCGTCGGTGCCGAGCACCGGTGCGGGGATCGCCACGCTCAACCCGATCCCGGAAGTGCCGGCGGGGGATATCGACTTGATCGCACCGTTGGGCACCATCGATGCGGGCGAGGCGGGCATTCGCGTGTCGGGCAACGTCAACATCGCCGCCTTGCGCGTGGTGAACGCGGCGAATATCCAGACCCAGGGCAAGTCGTCCGGGGTGCCAGTGTCGGCCACGGTCAACACCGGCGCCATGAGTTCGGCCAGCGCGGCAGGGGCGGCGGCGTCCCAGGCGGCGGAAGACGCGGCGCGCAGCCAGCAGGCGGCGGCCAAGCAGGGCCGGCCGTCGATCATGACCGTGGAAGTGTTGAGCCTGGGTACCGAGCCGTTACCGCAAACGCCGGCGCCGCAACAGAAAACCTCGGGCTACAACCCCAACAGCCCGGTGCAGGTACTGGGTGCCGGGCCATTGAGTGAGCAGGCGCGGGCGCGGTTGACGGATGAGGAGCGCAAGCAGATCAGTTTGTAGTACTTCAGCAGGACCTCTCGATGCACCTTCGGGGCGATCAATGATCGCCCCTTTTTTGTTTGTTCTGTGGGACTGGCTTGCCAGCCCCCCTTCTGAAGGCAAACACCTCCCCTGTGGCGAGCGGGCTTGCCCGCGTTGCGCTGCGAAGCGGCCCCAGTACAAGCGCTGAGGTTTTCCTGAAAGAACCCAGCGCCTGGTTTTGGGGCTGCTTCGCAACCCAACGCGGGCAAGCCCGCTCGCCACATGGGTAAGTACCAGTTCTTAATCCTTAAGAGTTTTGAACGCCTCGATGCGTTTGATCAGGCGCGTATTTTTCGCCGAGTCGGCATTGCCGAACAGGAACGAAAAGTCCGCAGCCAGCCCGCTGGTGCCGGCAATCGCCGCGTACTGATGGCAGGCGTTGCAGTTATCGTTCTGCACGTAGGTTTCCATGGTGGTATTGGCCACCACCGCGCTCTGATCGCTGACAAACGGCCCATACGACAACGGCGTCTGCACATTCGGCCCCGGCCCTGGCTCATTCGGCGCGTTGGGGGTCTTGGACCACAGCACATTCACCAGTTTGTAGTACTGGAATACCGATTGGCCTTGGCTCTGCTGGGCGAAAGTCTGTTGCACCGCGGTGTTCAGTGCCTGCATGTCCTGGGGTGTGGCGTTGACCCGCGTGGCCTGCACCGGCTGATCCAGGGGCGTGCAGTTGGGGGGCGTGTGGCTGGCGTCGCATTGCACCCGGGCGACGTTGGGTGTGCAGGCACTGCCGGTGCAGTTCGGGTTGTTGAAGCTGTAGCCTTCGGGCGGGGTGGCGCCGCCGTCGGGCACGTTGTCGACCTGCTCGAACGTGCTCCAGATAAAGTTTGGCTGGGTCTGGGTCTTGTTGATGATATGCAGGCCCACCAGGCCCACCACTTCCTGAGTGCACGTGAGCGTGTCGGGGCGTTGCAGCCAGGCGACGGTGGTGAGGTAGCGCCCGTACAGCTGCGGTTTATTGGTGAGTACGCGCCAGGCGGCCTTGAGTTCCAGGGCGCCCAATTCCTCCTGGGGCAGCGCCTTGTCCGGCAGTTCGCGCACCAGCTTGCCGGCCGGCAGCGATAGGCCGGCGGGGTGGCGGTTGTCGCTGTTCTGCGCGACTACCAGTTGGTTGGCGGCGTCGTACAGGCCGTTATCGACGATGTAGTCGAACTCGGCCTTGCCGACCTTGCGTTCGAAAAACACCAGGTTGCCCGACTGGTCCGTCAGCCAGCCGCCGGACGCTTCCATGATCGAATCCGGCAGGGTCACCCGAGTACCGCTGGACAAGTGAAAGCGGTGCTTGCGGTTGATCGCACTCTCCGAAGTGGCGGTGATGAATTTGCGCGCGCCGCTCGAGAATGCCTTGAGGTTGCCGGTCGCCGTGCAATTGGACGGCACCAGGGTTTCTACGCCCCAGCCGGACGGCTTGGGTGCGCCGGGCAGGAAGATCTCGCTGGCGTCCTTGTAACTGGCCCACACCGGGGCGTTGCTCATCGGTTGCCCGGGCGTGGTCGGCACGCCGAATTGGGCGGCGCTGCTCTGGGTGTCCGGCTCGCCGGCGAGGCTCGGGTTGGCGGGCCACCCGGGGTTGACCGGCCAGTTCATGGCGATAAACAGCTGCCAGCCAAAACAATTCAGAAAGGCCTGCTCGGTGCCGAAATTATTCACCGGCAGGAAGCCGCCACTGGTGGGGTCGAACACCAGTTGGCTGACGCAGGTCTGGGCGTCCGAGGCGGCGCTGGCCGGTGGTGGAACCAGCAGCAGGGCGTAGGTTATCCAGCACAACACACTCAAGCGGGGCCATCTGTACATGATCGCGTTCCTTGCTCAAGGCTAGCGGGGAGGCCGCCCACGGGCGTGGGCGGCGAGAGGGAGTCAGGCGCCGGGCACCAAGGCCAGGCCACTTTCCCACGGGTGTTCGGTGGCACTGGGGTTGGCGGCTTCGCTGGGGTTGAGGGCCCGGACGGTCACCAGCCCCGGTGCGGCCGTGCTGCTGACCGTGACGGTCATGATGTAGCCCTGGGTGCCGCCGCCGTCGGTTTGCCCGGGAATCGCCGAGGCGTCAGGCAAGAACTGCGTGACCTGGGCCGTGATGCCAGGGTTGGAGAACTGCACCCGCGCATCCGCCACGGTGGTGTTCGGGTCGGCGCCTTGCACCACCAGCACAAACTGGCCCGAGGTGCCGGGCGCGAAACTGGTCGGCAAGTCGCTGGGGGACTGGCCATAGAACAGGTCCAGCGGCAGCAATTGCACCGGCCAGGGTTGCGCATCGGTGTTATTCGCCGCCACGCAGTCGCACTCCTTGGGCGTTTCGGCAAGCGGCGCCGGGGTCACGCTGAGGGCCACGTCCAACTGGTCGGCAATCACCCACACGTAGTTGATTGGCGTGCCGTTGATGGTGATGTCATTGATCGAGAACCCCGCGCTGGCCGGCACCTCGAATACGGCCTGCAGGATCTGGTCGGACTTGTTCGGGCCGGTGCCGGCGGTGCCCCGGGTGACGCGCCAGTAGCTGCTCACATCCTGGCCCTGAGGGCCTTTCCAGCCGCTGAAGGAAGTGGGTTGTTGCAGGTACAGGCCGATGGGGTTGGTCAGCGAGATCAGGTTTTTCACCGCCGCCTGGTTGGCCGAGAAGCCGATGTGTGGATCGGAGTTGCGATAGTTCTGCCCGTACTGGGCGCAGCAGATCAGGCTTTGCTGGTTACGGCTGCTGTTGAGCGGGCGCAGGATGGTCGCGGCGGCCGCCAGGTAGATCTCGGCGCTCAGGGTGTTGGGGCCGGAGGTCAGGTGCATGGCGCCGCCCGAGACGCCCGGGATGCGTACGGTGCCGCTGTTCCATTTGTTCACGGTGTCGTAGGCCGGGCGGCCGGTGGTTGCGTCGATCACCGGGTCGCCGGCGTTACCGGTCGGGCCGTTGGCGGTGTAGCGCAGGTACAGGTCTTCGAGTTTCACCTGGGGGTCGACATACGCCTGGTACAGACCGAGCACGGCGTTCGGGTCGATATTCCACATGGTCAGGAAGTAGGCCGGGTTTTCGCTGGTGAACATGATGCTGCGCATGTTGCCGTCGGGGTCGCGGGTGATCGACCACTCGCAATACTCATCCAGCCAGCCCCGTGGGCCCGACGGTGAAAAGTCGGCGTAGGGGCCGTTCCAGTTGATCGATTTGCACAGCACGCTGGGGATCTGCAGCTGGGTGGCGGCGGGGTCCGGATACAGCGAATAAAGGGTGCCATTGAGGGTGATCTGGCCGTGGTCGGTCAGTTCCATCACCTGGTCGAGGGTCATGGCTTGGCCCCCCAGCTGGGGCACCACGGCCGCGCCGTTATTGTAGAAAAACGTCCACAGCCGGTTGGGGAAGGGCTGCCAGGTGATGGTCAGCGGCGTCTGTGTGCCGTAGCCGCTTTCGATGGGGTTGTAATAGCCCGAACGCGGCGCGTCGTTGAGGTTGGACCAGGGGTTGCCGATGACCGACATCTGGGTCCAGCCGGTGACGTTGTTGTTCCAGTCTGTTTCGAAGGTGGATAGCTGGTCTTCCAGGCCCAGCTTGTTGTAGTCCTTGGGCGCCTGTTCGGCGGGGGAGGTGAATTGGGTGAAGGGTGTGCTCATGTCGGTTCTCCAGCGTTGGTGTTGGCGGAGGTGGAGCAGCAACCGGCCCTCGGAGCGGGGCCGGCGGCGGTCAGGCGTGGGTCGTCCCACACCAGTTGGGCGATAAAGCCAGGCAGCGGCGCGTAAGCGTCGGGCGCCAATACCTGGCCACTATCGAGATGGGTCACGATCAGCGATAACTGCGCCGCGTCGGTGGGCGTGAGGCTCAGGGCCTTGGCGCTGCGTGCGGCGTTCAGCGCCCGCGAGACGCCCTGGGTGATGCAGCGGCCCTTGTCATCCACCAGGCCCATGCCGATACGGCTGAAACGCCCGACGTAATGGGGGTTGTCCGCACTGACGTGGTGCACGCTGGCGTCGGGCTGGTTGAGGAATACATCGATCAGGAAGGTGTCGTGGGTGCAGCGCACATGGTCGAACACCACCCACGGGCCGGTGCTCGCTGCGTGTGCCTGGCAGCAGGTTTTTGTCGCGCCGAACTGGGGCGCCACGGGCGCGCCGTAGTCGTAGCCGATATGCCGGCTGTCCTGGGCCATGTCGCCCAGGGTGGTGTAGCACCAGGCGTCCGCGCTGGTGAAGTTCACGCTGTTGGCCTCACGCCCGGCGAACGGTTGCAGCACGCACTGGGTGGTGTACTGCGCGGCGGGGTTGGCGCGAATCCACACTTCCAGCATGCGGTCGATATTGGCGTGGTAGGAGCAGAACACCGGGTCGAAGGCGGTGTAGGCGTTGTCGGCCATGTCGCCGCCGATCCAGCCGTGGTAGTTGTCGTGGGGCTGCTCGTAGAGCCCGTCGAAATTCAGCGCGCGGTTGGGGTACAGGTTGTCCGGTTGCGGCGGGTCGAAACTGGTGATGTTGGCCCACGGGTAGCCCGGCACGCCCTGGGGCTGGCTGAAGGTGCTGAAGGCGAGCGCGTCGACCACTTGCTGCTGGAAGATCCGGCTCATGCCATACAGGCGCGTACGTTCGATGCGAAACGCCTCGCCTTGGGTGTAGAACAGCGGGTTGCGTTGTACGTACAGGCAGTCCACGCCGTCGACGTCGCCGCGCGCGCACACTTTGGAGCGGCCATCCTTGGCTGCCGCGTAGCGCAGCGGGTTACGCCGCACCTCGCCGGTGTGCGGGTGCACATAGGTTTCATCGAGGAACGCCTGGGGCAGGCCCGCTTGAGGGCTGCCGTCGACACTGGCGTCGGCGGCCATCCAGTCCCAATAAGGGATCGGGCAGTCGATCAGGGCTTCGAGGTACAGCAGATACGCGCGGTGCCACAGGGCGAACGCTTCCTGGTAATGCAGGCACCAGTTTGTGTGGATGTAGGCGTAACGCTGCCAGGGCGCGCCGCTGTCCGGATCGCCGATGTGCATCACATCGTCCAGGCGCGCGCGGTACCGGTTCAATTGCTCCGGGCTCAGGGCGCGGATGTCCTGGCGCACGCGTTGGACGGGCTGCGGCAGTGTCGGCGGGGGGATGCGCTCGGCCACGTCGAACGGTGAGTCGGCGTCGAGCCGCCAGCCCTGGTTGACCCATTGGCGAAAGGTTTCCAGGGCATCGATGGGCCAGAATTGCTGCGGGTCGGTGGTCAGCGGCATGTTGCGCGAGGCGAGGTGCTGGTAGATGGTTTGCGACCAGGTTTTTACCGAGCCCGGGTCTTCGAGGAACACCTCGTAGGCATTCATGCAGCCTACCCACGTGGCGGCTACAGCGGCGCGTTCGGTGGCGGGTATCCAGTAGGGCGCGCTGAAAAGTCCTTGGATATCAGCGGTCCATGTCGGTTTCGCGACTATCATAAGATCCCTCTCATGCCGCCCCGAGGCCAGGTGTTGGCCGGGCTGCTAAGCTGAATCGAGGTTAACCAGCCTCTGCGCAGGATTTGTGCAAATTGGTGCGTCTTGGCGACGTATTTATTGCAATTTCTCAAGGATGAATTGGACCGATGACCGATGCCATGGATCTGAAGATCCTGGGCCGGCTGCAAAAGGATTGCGGCCAGAGCCTGGACTTGTTGAGCGACAGCGTGGGGCTGTCATCCACCAGTTGTTACCGGCGGATTCGCCGGATGGAAAGCGTGGGGATTATCAAGGCTAAAGTGGCGGTGTTGGATGAGCGCAAGCTGGGTATCCAGGTGACGGCGTTTTTCCTGATCAAGCTGGATAAGGACAGCCATGATATTGATCGCAGGATGCAGCATATTCTTGCGAGTCATCCGGAGATTCAGGATTGTTACTTGATGACCGGGGAGTTTGATTTTGTGATGGTTGCGAAGTTTCGCGATGCTACGGAGTACACCGAGTATATCTATCGGTTTCTGGAGACTTATCGGGAAATTCCGATTCGTACGTATTCTTCTACGTTGGTGGTACGTACGGTTAAGAAGTCTTATGAGTTGCCTTTGTATATGTGACGGCGTGTATATCTGTTATTTGGGTAACGGCTAACCCGGCGTCCTGTCGGGTTACCCACGGGTTCAAACCTGCGCGCGGCCAGCGTGTTTGATGGGGCGCCTAAGATCAAAAGCACAGCACGGCGGCCTGAGAGCCGAGCGGTTTCTCAAGCCGAACTCAGGTCAAAAATGTGCGAGCGGGCTTGCTCGCGAATGCGGTGCATCAGATATACATGTGTTAACTGATACACCGCATTCGCGAGCAAGCCCGCTCCCACTTTTGGAGCTCTACACACCGCCTGGCCGAGGGGCACGAGCCTTTTGGTTGCTTCGGGCTGGGCCGGCATTCGGGCGTTTCCAAAGTGACCCGCTTTAAGAGCGGAACCCCCTCTAATACCACCCCCCAACCGCAAAAAATGAAGCTTTCATGACAAAAGTTCGGTAGTCCTTGGCCACTCCCGTCTCTCCTTTGTATCGCGATTGACAACGTCAGCACGGCGTTTTTTTCAACCGCCAGCAGGATGCCAGGAGTGGGGCGATGGGAACTATGGAACGTTACTCGAAAGTCGGCATGCAGGAGCTCGATCAGCGCCTGTCGAAGATCGTCGAAGCGGCGCGCAAGAAGCCGGTGTCGGTCTATCGCTACGGCGCGCCGTGGGTATGGATCGTCTCCCAGGAGGATTGGCAAGGCGCCTTGAAGGAAGTCGCCAGCTTCATCCCGGCGGGCCATTCCCTGGTGCTGCTGCGCCCGCAGATCGATGAAGTACTGGACCAGCATCGTGACTGGCTGGCGGCCGAACCCACGATGTCGATTGCGCCACAGACCGTGTTGCAGATCCTGCTGCTGCAGCTGTTGTATTCCGTGCCCAGCGAACAGCAACTGCATGAACAGCTCAACTACAACCTGCTGTTCCGTTGGTTCGTCGGCCTGGACCTGAACCAGAAGGTCTGGAGCATCCACGTGCTCACCCGCGACATCGCCACGCTGCTGGACAACCCGCGCGCGGTGCAACTTATCCAGAAAATCATCGGTGACGTGTTTTGTGGCGCCTTGCTGCACATGCCGGAGTTCTCCTTGAACTTCGCCCTGTTGCACACCTGGCTGGCACGGCATGGCAGCACCTCGATATCCAGCAATTGAGCAGGCCGTACGCCGTGCAACCGGCGGCGCATAAAAATACAAGGTCAGGGGGCGGTGTGGAGCATCTGTTCAAATTAACGTTGGCGCTGTGTTGCGTGACGCTGGGGAGCTTGACGCAAACCGCGCGGGCCGAGGAGGAAACGGCGCGCAAGGTGGACGTCAACGAGTACTTCGTGCGCGGCAATACCGTGCTCGATGCGGCGACGATCGAGGAGGCGGTGTACCCGTTTCTCGGGCCACAAAAGACCCTGGACGATATCGAAGGCGCCCGTGATGCGCTGCAGAAAATCTACCAGGCGCGCGGTTATCAGTCGGTGTTTGTCGAGCTGCCGGAGCAGAAGGTCGATGACGGCATCGTCTACCTGCAAGTCAGCGAAACCAAGGTCGGCCGCGTGCGAGTGGTCGGCGCCAAGCATTACTCGCCGGTGGAGATCCGCGAGCAAGTGCCGGGCCTGGAGGAGGGCACGGTGCCGGACTTTGCCACGGTGCAAACCCAGCTCGCCGGCCTTAACCGTGGGGCCGGGCGCCAGGTCACGCCGCTGGTGCGTGAAGGCCAGCGCCCGGGCACCATGGATGTGGATCTGCAGGTGGAGGACCAGAACCCCTGGCACGCCAGCATCGGTCTGAACAACGACTACAGCGCCGACACCGAAAAACTGCGCTCAGTCGCGACCCTCGGCTACGACAACCTGTGGCAACTGGGCCACAGCATTTCCCTGACCTACTTCACCGCCCCCCAGGACACCGACAATGCCAAGGTCTGGTCGGGCTCCTACACCGCGCCGCTGAACGAGCGATGGAGCCTGCAGTTCTCCGGCTACCAGTCCGACAGCAATATCGCGACCATCGGCGGCAGCAACGTGTTGGGCAAGGGCCACTCCTACGGGGTGTCGGCGATCTACAGCCTGCCGGCCGCCGGTAATTGGGCCAACTCGTTCTCGTTCGGCATCGACTTCAAGGATTTCGACGAGGAGATGAAGTTCGGGTCCAGCAGCGACCAGGTGCCGCTCAAATACGCACCGTTTAACTTCGGCTACAACGGCTATCGCTACACCGAGCAATCGCAACTGGGCCTGGGCTTGAACCTGGTGGTGGGCACGCGTGCGTTTTTCGGCTACGGCAGCGACGCCGAGGAGTTCGACTACAAACGCTACAAGGCCAGCGCCAGTTTTGCCGTGCTCAAGGGCGACCTGAATTACACCTACACCTTCGCCAACGATTGGCAGTCCGCCTCCAAGGCCGGCTTCCAGTTGGCCTCGGGGCCGCTGGTGTCCAACGAGCAGTACTCCGCCGGCGGCGCCACCTCGGTGCGCGGTTACCTGGCGGCCGAGCGCACGGGGGATGACGGTTATCTGCTCTCCCAGGAATTGCGCACCCCGTCCCTGGCCAAGTTCCTCGGCAGCTACGTGCAGGAATGGCGCTTCTACGCCTTCGCCGAAGGCGCACGCATGCGTCTGCACGACCCACTGCCCGAGCAGGAAGACGAATACAGCCTGGCCAGTGTCGGCCTGGGCACCCGCGCCAGTTTGAGCAAATGGTTGTCCGGCAGCCTGGATTGGGGCTACCCGCTGCTCGATGGACCGAACACCCAGAAACAGGACTCGCGACTGCACTTCAGTGTGCAGGCGACTTTCTGACTTTTTCTCCCGGAGATTTCACCCATGCAACGCCTAATCCTGAGCCTGTTGATCTGCCTGGGCTTCGCGCTCCCGGCCACCGCCCATGCCTGGTGGCAAGACGATTGGCACTACCGCAAGCAGATCTCGGTAGACACCACCGCCCAAGGCGCCGCGATCAGCCAGGCCCTGGGCCGCACTGCGCTGCTGGTGCGCCTGCACACCGGCAACTTCACCTTTGACGGGGTCAAGGACGACGGCGCCGACCTGCGCTTTGTGAGTGCCGATGACAAGACCGTGTTCAACCATCAGATCGAAAGCTTCGACCCGCTGATGGGCATGGCGCTGATCTGGGTCGATGTGCCCAAGGTCGAAGGCGGCCAGCGCCAGGACCTGTGGATGTACTACGGCAACCAGAAGGCCCCGGCCACAGCCAACGGGCAACTGACATTTGATCCGAACTACACCGCGCTCTACCACTTTGACGGCGCCAACGGCACGCCGGCCCGGGACACCACGGCCTACGCCAATACCTCGGTTAACGCCAGCGGCGCGAGCATCGATGGCGTGATCGGCCGCGCCTTGCAGTTCGCCGGCCAGCCGTTGCTGTTGCCGGCCAGCCCGTCGTTGCAACACGCCGCCGGCGGCGCCTTCACCGCCAGCGCCTGGCTGCGCCTGGACCAGGCCAGTGGTGAGCAAGTGGTGCTGGCCCGCCGCGACGGCCCCCATAGCCTGTTACTGGGCGTGAACCAGGGCATGCCGTTTGTTGACGTCGACGGCCAGCGCGGCGTGTCGACCCAGCCGCTGAACCCCGGCCAATGGCAGCACCTGGCGTTCACCGCCGAGGGCGAAAAGATCACGCTGTATGTGAACGGCCGCGAAACCGCGACCCTCGCCGTGGCCCTGCCGGCGTTCAATACGCAACTGGCGGTTGGTGCCGACCTGCCAGACGCTGGTAGCACGCACCTGCCGTTCGCCGGGGCCATCGATGAGCTGCGCCTGTCCAAGGTGGCACGCCCGGGCGCACTGTTGCTGGCCGATGCCAATGCCCAGGGCGCCGAGTCGAAACTGGTGGCCTACGGGGTGGATGAAGAACAGTCGGGCTTCGGTTTTGGCAGCCTGGGCTTCCTGCTCAACGCCGTGCCGGTGGACGCCTGGGTGATCATCCTGGTGCTGGTGGCGATGATGTTCCAGTCGTGGGTCATCATGCTGCGCAAGAACCGCCAAGTCAGCCGTGTGAGCAGTGCCAACGAGATCTTCCGCGAGCACTTTGCACAGATCGGCACGCGCCTGGAGATGTATGCCGACGACGCCCAGTTGGGCGAACGTCTGCGCCATTCCTCGTTGTGGCGCCTGTACCTGGTGGCGGTCAAGGAGATCCGCACCCGCCGCGCCCAGGGCGCCGACACCTCGTCGGTCTCGGCCGCCACCATCGAAGCCATCCGTTGCTCCATGGACGGCGTACGCACCCGTGAAAACCAGCAGCTCAGCGCCAAGCTGTCGACCCTGTCCAACGCCATCGCTGGCGGCCCGTATATCGGCCTGCTCGGTACGGTGCTGGGGATCATGGTGGTGTTCCTCGGCACGGCCATGGCCGGTGACGTCAACATCAACGCCATCGCCCCGGGCATGGCGGCGGCCTTGCTGGCCACGGCCATGGGCCTGTTCGTCGCGATCCCCGCGCTGTTTGGCTACAACCGCCTGATCACGCGCAACAAGGAAGTCAGCGCCGACATGCGCGTGTTCGTCGATGAGTTCATCACCCGCCTGGCGGAGATGCATGGCGAGAGCCAGCACAGTGAAGCCGCGCACCGCCGCGAGCATCACGCCGCGGTTCCGGCCTGAGGAGAATCACCATGGCTTCCGTAAATGCCTCCCACGACGATGACGATGACGCCGCCGTCGACAGTATCAACATCACGCCCCTGGTGGACGTGCTGATGGTGGTGCTGGTGATGTTTATCCTCACCGCCACCGCCCAGGTCTCGGGCATCCAGATTCACCTGCCCAAGGCCAGCGCCTCGGTGTCGTTGTCGGAGGCCAAGACCAAGGCGATCTCCGTGAATGACGGCGGCCAGGTGTTCCTCGACGCCTACCCGGTGACCCTCGGCGAGCTGGAAGAGCGCCTGCGTATCGAGAAAGCGCTGAACCCGGATTTCCCGGTGATCGTGCGCGGCGACGCGATGGTGCAGTACCAGAAAGTCATCGAAGTGCTCGATTTGCTGCGTCGGCTGGAGCTGTCCCAGGTCGGGCTGGTCACCGGCAAACCGAGCCAGGGCTGAGTCATGACCGCACAGATCCCGATCGCGCCGTTGCCCGTGAAGAAGAAACCGCCGTTGCGCCCGCTGAAGTGGGGCGCCGGCCTGTTGCTGGGCGCCGTGGCAGCTTGGTTTTTATGGCAGTGGGCCAATGACATGAGTGGCGTGCGCCGCGAAGCGCCCAAGGTGCCGACGATTATTCCGTTGCCACCGCCGCCGCCACCACCGCCGGAGAAACCCAAGGAGCCCGAGCCCCAGGTCGAAGAAAAAGTCCCGGAACCGGTGCCCAGCCCCGAGCCCGAAGAGGTCAAGCCAGCCGAGGAAGCACCGCCTTCGCCTAACGAAGATTTAGCCAACCCGATGCAGATCGACGGCGATGCCCAGTCCGGCAATGACGGTTTCAACATCGGTGCCGGCAAGGGCGGCGGCATGGCGGGCAGCGGTGGCGGCGGGTTGGGCACCGGTACTTACAAACAGTACCTGGCCGGTACCTACCAACGCCTGATGCGCGAGGACCCGGAACTGCGCAAGAAAGCGTTTTCGATACAGATAGACCTGTGGTTGGGCGCTGAAGGCGAGGTGACCAAGGCAGTGGTGGCCAAGTCCAGCGGGGATGCCGAGACCGACGCCCAGATGCTCGCCCTGGTGCGTGCGCCGCGTGCCACCCAGAAGCCTCCGGCGTCGCTGACGCTGCCCATGCGCCTGTCCCTCAAGGGCCGGCGCCCAGATTGATCGTTTGCTGTTCTAACGACTTTTTTCAACGGTTTTTTACAGGAG
The DNA here is from genome assembly GCF_002843605.1 of Pseudomonas sp. S09G 359. Taxonomy (NCBI): domain Bacteria; kingdom Pseudomonadati; phylum Pseudomonadota; class Gammaproteobacteria; order Pseudomonadales; family Pseudomonadaceae; genus Pseudomonas; species Pseudomonas sp. S09G 359. The sequence goes on from NZ_CP025263.1 coordinate 2,518,044, forward strand.
TTGCGTACACATGATTTCCCCCGTGAATCGACTGACCCTGGCGGTTGGCATGGTCATCGCGACCCTGGTTGGCCAGGCGGCGGCAGCCCCGGTCGCCCCCTCGGAAAACGTCACCATCAACCTGATCCGCCTGTTGGTGCAACAAGGCGTGTTGACCCAGGACACCGCCAATGGGCTGATTGCCCAGGCCGAAAAAGAAGCCCAGCAGGCGCGGCAGGCCAATGCCGCGCCGGTGGTGGCCGCAGGCCCGACCGCTGCGCCGGGCGATGTGCGCGTGCAGTACGTGCCGCAAGCGGTGCGCGATCAGATCCGCGACCAGGTCAAAGCCGAAGTCATGGCCACCGCCAAGCAGGAAAACTGGGCCCAGCCCAATACCTTTCCGGACTGGATCTCGCGTATCAGCTTTGATGGCGACATCCGCCTGCGCGATGAATCGCGCTACTTTTCGGGCAATAACAGCAACAACATCACTGACTTCGCGAAGCTCAATGACACCGGCCCCTACGACGTCAACAAAAACTCCAACACCCGCTTTCCACCCTTGCTCAACACCCGCGAGGACCGTGAAAACCTGTTCCGCCTGCGCGCACGCCTGGGCATGAAAGCGGTGATTTCACCGGAATGGACCGCCGGCATCCGCATCGCCACCGGCTCCGACAACAACCCGGTTTCCACCACCCAGACCCTCGGCGGCGGCTTCGGTAAAAAGGATATCTGGCTGGACCAGGGCTACCTGACCTGGAAAACCACGGATGACATGACCTTGACCGCCGGGCGCATCGGCAATCCGTTCTACTCCACCGACATGATGTACTCCAACGACCTCAACTTCGACGGCGTGGCGGCGATCTTCAACCACAGCCTCAATAGCGAATGGGGCCTGTTCGGGACGCTCGGCGCGTTCCCGGTCGAATACACCTCCGACACCGCCAGTTCCAACGGTATCGACAAGGAAGACAGTCAAACCAAATGGCTGTTCGGCGGGCAAATCGGTGCCGACTGGAAGATCAATCGGGCTAACCGCCTCAAGCTTGCCGCTGCCTACTACCAGTTCCAGGATATCGAAGGCGAACGCTCCAGCCCTTGCTCGCCGTGGGCCGGAGCCGCGGGTTGCGATACCGACGGCACGCGTGTGGCCTTTATGCAAAAAGGCAACACGGTGTTCAATTTGCGCAACAACACCACCAACCCGGCCACCCCAGCCACCACGCCGGACCCGCAATTCGTCGGCCTGGCCTCCAAGTTCAACGTGCTGGACCTCAACCTGGTCTGGGACAGCGAACTGCCCAGCGACTTCAAGCTGCGCAGCCAGGGCAACTTCATCCACAACCTGGCCTACGACAAGAACGAGATGCTCAAGCGCAGCGAGGGCGAGATCGTCAACAACATCAACAGCAAGGGCCAGTTTGAAAGTGGCGGCAATGCCTTGATGGTCTCCTTCACCCTCGGCAGCGCGCTGGAGATGCGCAAGCGCGGCGACTGGAACGTGCTGGCCGGCTACAAGTACATCCAGCCCGACGCCTTGCCCGACGGTTTCAACGACTCCTCATTTCACCTCGGCGGCACCAACGCCAAGGGTTACTTCATTGGCGGCAACTACGGCATCGACAAGAACATCTACGCCAGTGCGCGCTGGTTGAGCGCGTCCGAAGTGTATGGCGCGCCGTTCGAAGTGGATGTGATGCAACTGGAACTCAACACGCGCTTTTAATGCGCAGGGAGATGCCACATGAACACGCGAATCTGCGGGCTGCTGTTGCTGTTCGTCGCCACAGCGGCGTCGGCCGAAGGCATGGAGGAACGCTTGCGTACGCAATTGCGCAGCACCACCCAGCAATTGCAGGCGCTGCAAAGCGAGCAGGCCCAGGCCAGCGCGGCGCGTATCGCCGCCGAAACCCAGGCCAAACAGGCTCAGGCACAAATCAAGCAACTGACCGCCGAGCTGGAGAAAACCCGTGGCGTGGCCGAGCAAATGGCCGGCCAGCAGCAGAGTTTGCACAACCAGGCGCAAGCGCAGGTGGCGGCGAGCAACGAGCAGATCGGTAAGTTCAAGAAGGCCTATGACGAACTGCTGGTGCTGGCCAAGGGCAAGGAAGCCGAGCGCGGCCGCTTGCAGGCACAACTGAGCGAACGTGACACACAAGTGCAGCAATGTTCAGTCAAGAATCAACAGATGTACGGCGTGGCCCAGCAATTGCTCGCGGCCTACGAAAAGATCGATGTGGCCGAGGTGATGAGTATTCGCCAGCCCTTCGCCAGCGGCGCGCGGGTCAAGTTCGAGGAACTGGCCCAGGGCTTTGGCGACGATCTGTACAAGAGCCGTTTCGATGCGCCCCAGGCGGGCGTCAATCATTGATCACAAGGAAGAACCGCACATGAACGAATTGATCATCAACGTGACCACCCAGAGCCTCACCGACCTGCTGCAAGAGGCCGGTTATCGCGTGAACCAGACCGAGCAGAACGGTATCGTGCAGTTGCTCAGCGCCAGCCAGGGCATCGGCTTTGCCGTGCGCTTCGGCAACCCGGCGGCAGAGCAGGGCAGTTATGTGGATTTCACCTACAGCTGTGCGCTGCGCATTCAAGGGGAGCTGCCCGAGGGCCTGGCCCAGGTATGGAACGCCTCGCGACGGTTCGCGCGGCTGTCGGTGCAGGGTGAATTCCTGTTGATGGAAATGGACGTGGTGGTGGCCGGTGTTGGCGCACTGCACTTGCGCAGTCAGTTGGAATTGTGGGACCGCCTGCTGCAGGAGTTTATTGTCTACCTGCGTGAATACAGCCAGCAGGCAGCGCAGTTGCAGGCCCAGGCCGAGGCGGTGGCCACTGACGCAGAGGCACCTGTCCTGTGAAGAAGCCAACCCTGATGGTCGGCGCGGGTGCGCTGGCCTTGCTGGTGGTGGCGGTGGGGTTGAGCGTACGCCCAGGCAGCGACCCGGTGGCCGCGCAACAACCGGCGCCGGCGCTCAGCCCTGCACCGAGCGGGCCGGCGGTGGCACGCCTGGGCAACCAGCAAATCGACCTGCCGGAGCTGAAAACCGTACTCGCCAGCCTGCCGGCCGAGTCCCGCGAGCAATTACGCGGTAACCGTGGCGCGCTGGAAACCTGGCTGCGCTCACGCTTGGCGCAAAAGGCCGTGCTCGAACAGGCTGACGCCCAGGGCTGGCGCCAACGCCCCGAGGTGGAACAGCAGACCCGCGCCGCCACCGAACAGATCGTGTTTCGCGACTACATGCTGTCGGTCAGCCAGGTGCCGGCCGATTACCCCAGTGCCGCCGAACTGCAACAGGCTTATGACAGCGGCAAGGCGCAATGGGTAACGCCGCCGATGTACCGGGTGAGTCAGATTTTCCTCGCGGTGAATGACCCACAAAGCGCCGACGCCGTGCGCCGCCAGGCCCAGGAACTGAGCCGCCGTGCCCAGGCGGCGCCGGGTGATTTTGCCGCCTTGGCGACGCAATATTCCCAGGACCCGGACACCGCCGCGCGCGGTGGCGATTCGGGCATGCAGCCGTTGCAGCAACTGGTGCCGCAGGTGCGCGAGGCGGTGTCGAAGCTCAAGGTCGGTGCCGTATCGGACGTGGTGCAGAGCGGGGCGGGCTTCCATGTGCTCAAGCTCACCGGCCAGCAACCGGCGCGTACCGCGAGCCTCGACGAATTGCGCGAACGCCTGACCCAGGCCCTGCGCGTCCAGCGCCAGGAGCAGATTGCCAAGGCCTATCTGGAAGGCATGCTCAACACCGCGACGTTGAGCATCGACGGTGCCGAGTTGAACAAAGTGCTGGAGTAACACGCGCCAACCCGCATTGGATGCATCGACCGACAAGACAGGGAGTCTCACATGGCATTACTGGAACCGTCCGGCCAACCAGGGCCTTCGGCCTATCGCGCACCCGCCGAGTCGCGCAGCAGCTGGTTGGCGCTGGCCAACGAGATCGACCCGGAGGTGGCACGTTATTTCCTGGTGAGCGCGCGTTGCGGCTGTTTCATGCAGGCGGCGCGCAGCCTGAATATCAAGGCGACCCTGCTGCGCAAGCGCCTGGCGCAGCTTGAGGAACAGGTGCGGCATGCGTTGTTCTGCTACCAGGGCAACGGCCTGGTGCTCAGCCGCGACGGCCAGCAATTACAGGCTCAGTTGGTTGCCCTGGCCCACGCGCGGCGCTTGCCGGTGGTAGAGCAGCCGCTGATCCGCCTGGCGGTCGCCGAGCCGATCCTGCATGACATCCTCGGTCGCGACCTGATTGCCTTGCTGCGGCGCAACGCCAGCGTGCGCCTGGAGATCATCTCCCTCGACAGCCACCTGTCGCTGCAGGCGGTGGACGTGGATGTGGTGCTATGGCTGGCGGACGGCGACAGCCCGGTGCCTGGCCCGAGCTTTGCCACCAAACCGCCCCGGGCTCTCGCGCGCCTGCAGTATCTGCCGCATATCGCCAAGCGTTACTCACGACTGACCACGCGGCCGGACAGCGTGGAGGATTTGACCGACTACATGCTGGTGCAATGGCAGCCGGATGCGCAGGTGGATGCATTGCAGCCTTGGAACCAGGTGGTGCAACAGCGGCTGGCGGCGGTGGTGCAGGTGCAGGCGTATTCGCTGATGCTGGAGATGATCCGCTGCGGCGCCTGCATCGGGTTGCTGCCGCATTACATGAGTAGCTTTGACCGGGGGTTGGTGGCGTTGCCGGGGTTACTGGGTGAGAGCATGCAGCGTCGGGTTTGGTTGGCGGTGAATGCGCAGATAAAGGATGCGGAGGCGGTGCAGGGGGTTGTGGAGTTGATTGTGGGGACGTTTGAGGGGCGGCGGGAGTGGTTTGATTGACTGGGGGGGCAACACTCGGCACCTCGCTTAGGCTCGGTGTGCGGCCAGCTTTTGATCTGCTCTGCTTTGGCTATTGATCTTGATCTTAGGCGCCCCGTTAACCACGCTGGCCGAAAACAGGTAGTACGGAGCGGGTAAACCGGCAGGACGCCGGTTTAGCCGCGACGGGGCAGGGACGCCCCGTCGCGGCGGCCCGCTCCGTAGTACCTGTTTTCGGGCACACCGAGCGTGAGCGAGGTGCCGAGTGGTGGGGCAAGAGCATTTTGGTTACTTTTGTGCTTTTCAAAAGTGACCCGCTGTAAGGGCGGAACCCTACTCAGCCGTTACCGCAGCAACGGATATGTACACATAAGGGGTGAAGCAGGCTCTGGCCTACGGCTGTAGGGCCGCATACAGTGGCGCGACCGCGCCGGCATCGAACCGGCTTGCTCTTTCATGTTCGTTGTAACATGTGAAACAACTTTGCCGGTCTACGCTGACTGCGCTTCGAAACCGAGTGAAATAGCCATGCAGGCCACCCGTTTGACCCTTATTTGCCATGCCGTGACGCCGCTGCAGAAACAGGGGCGTTTCCCCGATGACGAGTCGGTGGCGATGGATTGGCAGGGTGCGGCGTTGTCCCTGGCCGGGCGCTACAAAAAAAGCCCGCGCCTGGTGTGCGGGCCGGAGGCACGAACCCGGCAGACGGCAGGTTTGTTCGGCGCGCACCCAGTGATTGAAGACGCTCTGCACGACGCTGATTTTGGCGCTTGGAAAGGCCAGGCCATCGGGGACATTGAAAGTGCGCAACTCGATGCCTGGCTTACCGACAGCACCAGCGCGCCCCATGGCGGCGAATCGGTGCAGCAGATCTGTGGGCGGGTGGCACAGTGGCTGAAATCCCTTGAAACCGAGCCTGGCCATGTAGTCGCTGTGACTCACCCGTTTGTCATCCGGGCTGCACTGCTGAACGTGCTGCAGCTGCCGATGACGATGTTTTATCGGATCGACGTCGAGCCCCTGGCCATCACCGAGCTGCGCTTTAACAGCGTGTGGCGCTTGCGCCTGGAGACTCACATGGCAAAATCGTCGCCCCGCAATGAGAGCAACCCATGAAACGCATCCTGATCATCGGCATTGGCGCCGGCAACCCTGACTACATCACGATGCAGGCCGTGAAGGCGCTGAACCGCACCGACGTGTTCTTCCTGATGGACAAGGGCCAGAGCAAAGACAAGCTGATCGACCTGCGCCGTGAGATCTGCGAAACCTATATCACCGAGCCCGGCTATCGTTTTGTCGAGGCTGATTGCCCTGAGCGCGTGCGCGGTGATATCGACTACACCACGGCCGTGCGCGACCTTAACCGCGACAAGCAGCAGACGTTTGAACGCATGATCAATGAGGAAATGGCCGACGATGAAGTGGGCGCTTTCCTGGCCTGGGGCGACCCGGCGCTGTACGACAGCACCATTCGTATCCTGCAGGCGATCCTGGCCAGTGGCCGCTGCACCTTCGAATTCGAAGTGATCCCCGGCATCACCAGCGTGCAGGCCCTCGCAGCCCAGCACAAGGTGGCGCTGAACCGCATCGGCAAGTCCATCGAAATCACCACCGGGCGCCGCCTGGCCGCGGGGCAGGCGAGTGATGCCGATACCCTGGTGGTGATGCTCGACGCCGAGGACTCCTACCGCACGGTGGCCGATCAGGACCTGGATATTTACTGGGGCGCCTACCTGGGCACGCCGGATGAGATTCTCATCAGCGGTAAAGTCAGTGACGTGGCCGAAGAAATCCAACGGGTGCGCAAGGCGGCGCGCCTGGAAAATGGCTGGATCATGGACACTTACTTGTTGCGCAAACCCTGAGGTAACGTCCCATGCTCAAACTGTTTGCTCTGGCACTGACCCTGCTGGCCGGTGCCGCCCAGGCCGACGCCAGCCTGCGTACCGACTTGCCGTTGGCGTACCTGGAACAGACCCAGGGCGACGCGCGTAACCAGCCATTGGTGATTTTCCTGCACGGGTTTGGCAGCAACGAGGAAGACCTGTTCGGCATCAAGGACGCGCTGCCGTCGACTTGGACCTACCTGTCGGCCCGCGCGCCGATGCCGGTGGACCCCCACGGTTATCGCTGGTTTACCAAGACCACTGGCGACGCCGATTACAACGGCGAGACCGCCGACCTGCAACGCAGCGCCAGGCTGATCGAAGACTTTGTGACCCAGGCCACGGCCAAGTACCACACCCAAAGTGATCGGGTGTTCCTGGTGGGGTTCAGCCAGGGCGCGATCATGTCCTATGAGGTCGGGCTGCGTAAGCCTACGTTGGTGCGTGGGATTGCGGCGCTGAGCGGCAGCGTGTTGCCGGTGCTCAAGGCTGAGCTGAAGCCGGATGAACGTTTGAACCGGCTGTCGATCTTTATCGGCCATGGCACGTTGGATCAGGCTTTGCCCTATGCCTCGGCGACGCGGGCGAACGAGGTGCTGACCGGGCTGGGGCTGAAGCCTGAGTTTCATGGGTATCCAGGGATGCCGCATACCATCAGTGAGGCGGAAGTGCAGGACCTGAAAGCCTGGTTGGAAAAGAACCTAAGATAATCACAGTTTTAAATGTGGGAGGGGCGATCGGCTTACTTACCGCCAGTGATCTGCTTCACCAACGCCGCATGCCCCTTGGCATCGTCGGCCCGCGAAATCGCCTGAATCACCAGCAGATGGTTGCCCGAACCGCCAAGGAAGGTGGAGTTCAGGGTCTTGCCGCCGCCCTGGGTGGCGGTGCTGTCCACCTGGCGCAGGCCGAGCCCTTTGAACGTGAGTTTTTTCTCGTTCAGTTTCTTGAAGTCGGGCAGGGCGGCGCGCTGGTCCTTGACGAACCCGGCCACGGCGCCGTCCAGGAATTGCGGGTCGTTATCCCCGATGGTTACCCCGTCGTTGCGCAGCGTTTCGGCGACGATCACCACACTTTTCGTGGTTTGGTTGGCGTACATCGTGCCTTGGGTGTCGGCGGTACCGTCTTCGGCCTTGCCGGCCGGCAGGGTGTCGGCGGTGTAGGCCTTGGGCAGGTTGAAGGAAAACTTACCGCCCAAGGTGGAGATGGTTTGCGTGCTCGGTTTGGCGGCGGCGAATACGCTACCGGCGCTGAGCGCAAGGGCCAGCAGGACTGCGGTCTTGGTGAGGGTGGCCATGAAGCGCTCCGGTGATGAACGAATTTGCGCCGTATTCTGTCAGAAAAATCGCAAAATCGTTCATCCCCAGCCTCACACCTTGTCGGACTCTTCCTCAAGCCGATCCATCTCAAACAAGCGCGCCAGTTCCGCACGGGCTTCCTGGGCGGTTTGCATCACCTTCGCTGCATCGTCGTACACCGCGTGTTGTGCGGCGAGCACCTGCAGGTCGTGGTTCTTGAAGCGGGTGATGCGCGCATCGGCCTGGGCCTGGCTCAACCCCAGGCCCACCAGGGTGCGGCGGCTCATTTCCAGGCTGGAATAGAAGGTCTCACGTACCGGCGACGCATCCAGGTCCACCAGGCGGTGCACGTGCTGGCGGTTACGCGCGCGGGCGATGATCTTCATGTGTGGGTAGAGGCTGCGCACCAGCTCGGCCGTCTTGATGTTGATCTCCGGGTCGTCCATGGCGATCACGAAGAATTCCGCCTGGTCAACCTTGGCCGCGTGCAGGATTTCCGGGCGTTGCGGGTCGCCGTAGAACACCGGCATGCCGCCGAAACTGCGGGTCAGCTCGATGGTTTCCACCGAGGTGTCGAGCGCGATGAACGAGATGTTCTGCGCACGCAGGATCCGCGCCACGATCTGGCCCATGCGGCCCATGCCCGCGATCACCACGCGCGGCGCATCGCTTTCGATGGTGCGGTATTCCTCGGGCACTTCCACCGGCTTGACCTTGGGCTTGAACAGCTTCGGGCATATCAGCAGCAGCAACGGGGTCACGGCCATGGACAGGGTGATGGTCAGCACCAGGATGTCGTACAGGTGGGGCTCGAACAGGCCCTGGTCGCGGCCGATCTTGAACACCACAAAGGCAAATTCACCACCGGCCGCCAGCACCACGCCCAGGCGCAGCGCGCTTTCGCGGTTGAGATCACCCACCAGGCGGCCCACCGCATACAGCAACGGCAGCTTCAAGCCGATCAACAACAGGGTCAGGCCGATCACGACAAGCGGCGAGCTGAGCAGCAGGCTAAGGTTGGCGCCCATGCCCACGCTGATGAAAAACAGCCCGAGCAACAGGCCCTTGAACGGCTCGATCTGGGATTCCAGCTCGTGGCGGTACTCCGAGTCCGCCAGCAGCAGGCCGGCGAGGAAGGCGCCAAGGGCCATGGACACACCCACCAGCTCCATCAACCAGGCGGTGCCGATCACCACCAGTAACGCGGTGGCGGTGGACACTTCGCGCAGGCCGGTCTTGGCGACGATGCGAAATACCGGCCGCAGCAGGTAGCGCCCGCCGATGATCACCACGGCGATACTGCCGAGGATCTGCAACACATGTTGCAGGCCTTGGGCTTCGGTGGTGGGGTGATCGCTGCCGGCCAGCAGTGGCACCATGGCAATCAGCGGGATCGCGGCGATGTCCTGGAACAGCAGGATGGCAAACGCCAGGCGCCCGTGCGGCTGGTTCAGCTCCTTGCGTTCGGCCAGGCTTTGCAGGCCAAACGCGGTGGATGACAGCGCCAGGCCCAGGCCCAGCACGATTGCACTGTTCCACGGTTGGCCAAACAGCCACAACGCCACCACGCCCATCACCAGGCCGGTGAGCAGCACCTGGGCCAGGCCGACGCCAAAAACAGCCTTGCGCATTACCCATAACCGCTTGGGTGACAGTTCCAGGCCGATGATAAACAGCAGCAGCACCACCCCCAGTTCGGAGAACTGCGCCACGCTTTGCGGGTTGCCAATCAGACCGAGCACCGACGGGCCGATAATCACACCGGCGAACAGATAGCCCAGCACCGCGCCCAGCTGCAGGCGCTTGGCCAGGGGCACGGTCAGCACGGCGGCGAGCAGGAACACCACGGCTGCTTGTAATAGGTTGCCTTCATGGGGCATTGCGAACTCCAGGATCTTTAAAGCCAATCAACAGGAGCGTATTAGAGCGCTTTTTACATTTCGATAATTGTGTTTTTGCAGCGTCTGACCGTTTGCCTTCACGCCGGAAGTACGTACAAACAATTTCCCAGGGCCCGTGGGTGGCAGCTCATCCGTTTTATCTACTAGTTTTTATGCTCTTGAGTTTATATTCCATAGGTGGCATATTTTCATGGGCTGGGAAATTGAATACACGGATGAATTCGGCGCCTGGTGGGAGCAACTGGGAATCAAGGAACAGGTGTCGGTATCTGCCAGCGTGGATCTGCTGGGGCTTTTCGGGCCGGGCCTGGGCTTTCCCCACAGCAGCGACATCAAGGGCTCCCGGCACGGCAACTTGCGGGAGCTGCGCATACAGCATGCGGGGCGACCTTACCGGGTGCTCTACGCCTTTGATCCAAGACGATGCGCGTTATTGCTGATCGGCGCAGATAAAACCGGGCAACACCGATGGTATGAGGCGTACATCCCAATGGCAGAAAAGTTATACGACGTACATTTGGAAATATTGCGTAAAGAGGGCCGTAACCATGGCTAAGAAATTCGCTGAGCTTCAAGCCCGCATGACACCGCAGGCACGTGAAGACGCCAAGCAACTGTTCGAGCAACACCTGAAGGAAATGCCGCTGCATGAGCTGCGCAAGGCTCGGCAGTTGAGCCAGGAGAGTCTGGCCAAGCGCTTGAATATCAACCAGGCCGCCGTCTCGAAGATGGAACGGCGCACCGACATGTACATCAGCACGTTGCGCGATTACATCCGCGCAATGGGCGGCGAGCTGGAAATTATTGCGACGTTTCCCGACGGTCAGGTAAGGATCGATAACTTTGCCTGTTGAGTAGGCGGCAGTACGCCGAAGCTGTGGCGAGCGGGCTTGCCGAATCGTCGCAGCGCCGCGTTGGACTGCATAGCAGGCCCATTTTTGGGGTCGCTTCGCAACCCAACGCGGGCAAGCCCGCTCGCCACAAGGTTCGGATTTATTTTTCCGCCTGCATCACGGCCGGGCGCCCGGCAGGCACCAGATTCGCCGGCTTGCGATACAGCCCCACCGCCAACCCGGCGATGATGATCCCGATCGAGATCAGGTTTGGCGTGGAAATACGCTCGCCGATTATCAGCATCGAACTGGTGATGCCAAACACCGGAATCAATAGCGACAGCGGCGCAACGGTCGACACCGGGTACAGCTTGAGCAGCGAGTTCCAGCCCCAGTAGGCGAAGTGCGTGGCCAAGTACACCTGGAACAGGATGGACAGGATCGCCGTCAGGTCGAGGCTGGCTTGCAGGCCTTCGAACGCGGCGCTGCCATGCATCAGCCAGGCCGTGAGAAACAGCGGGATGGGTGGGATCAGGCTGGCCCACACCATGAATGAGAAGATCTCCTTGACCCCGGATTTCTTGATGATCACGTTACCCACGCTCCACGCCACCGCGCTGAGGACGATCAACATGACCCCCAGCACCGCATGGTTGCCTTCCTGGGTGGAAATGATGCCCGCCAGGCCGATCAGGGCCATGACGGCGCCGATCATCTGTGCCCCGCGGATTTTTTCCTTGAACAGCACAAAACCCCAACCCATGGTGAAGAACACACTGAGTTGGATGATCAATGAAGCGATCCCCGGGCTCACGCCCACCTGGATGCCGTAGTTGATCACGCCCCACATGCCCAGCCCGAAGATGAAGCCGTAGGCGGCCACGTAGCTGAATTTCACCGCCGGGCGTTTGATGAAGAACACCAGCGGCAAGGCGGCGAGGGCGAAGCGGATGCCGGTGAGCACAAACGGGTCGATCGCGCGCAGGCCCAGTTTGGTGATGGGGAAATTCACCCCCCACACCAGGGTGACGAGTACGGCGAGCGACAAATGTTTTTTCAGCATGGACCCTCCTTGGGTCTAGCGGCGCACCGCAGGAGCGATGCGCCGCATACAGGTCAGTTCAAGGCGAACCGTTTTTGCATCAGGCACAGCCCGGCAATTTCCATCAGCAGGTTGTCGGCCGACGCGCGCTGGGCAGGAGACAGGCTTGGCAGGGTGGCCAGCAAGGCGCGCACTTTACGCGAATCGAAGAACGGCACATTACTCAAGGCCGGGCCGCTCAACACGTCGTTGACCATTTCAAACAGCTTTGACTGCGGGCTTTCGGACGCCGGCGGCGCGCGGAAGTACTGCTTCTTGCGATCCAGCACGGCCTGGGGCACATACGGGCGCATGGCTTCGCGCAGGGCGTATTTTTCGGTAGCACCACGCACTTTCATGTTGACCGGCAGGCGGCAGGCAGCTTCGATCACCTGGTGGTCCAGCAGAGGCGGGCGGCCTTCAAGGCTGCCGGCCATTTCCATGCGGTCGCCCAGGGAGGTGAGGACCACATTGGGCAGGCTGGACTTGGCCACCATGTACAGCGAGCGGTTCACCGGCTCCCAGTTGTTGAGCGCGCGCGGGCTGAGGCGGTCGTAGAACTGGCGGTAGGCATCCACATCACAGAAGCGTTCACGGAAGTCGTCGGTGTACAACTGCGCCAGGGGGCCGAACAGCGCCGACTGGGTTTGCAGCCAGGACACGCCGTGGCCCAGTTCATCCTGAACCCACTGCACGTCATTCTTGGCGCCAGGCAGGTAGCGGTCTGCGCTGGCGTGCAGGCGGCGGCTGAGTTCGGCGATCACCGCCGGGTCCTGGTGTTCGTGGTTGTACAGCACCATATCGCGGCGGTAATGCGGGTAGCCGCCGAAGACTTCGTCAGCGCCTTCACCGGTCAGCACAGCGCGCATGCCCTGGTTCTGCACGTATTTGCACAGCAAGTACTTGGCCACGCTGTGGGCGTTGGCGAACGGCATCTCGGCGTGCCACAACGCATTTTCGAAATTGTCCGCCATGTCGGAGGAATTTACCGACAACACATTGAGGTGTGCGCGGTTATGACGGGCGGCGATCTCGGCGTATTGGCGTTCGTCGTAGGCCTGTTCGCCTTCAAACGACAAGTGAAACGCCTGCAACGGCTGGCCGGTCAGTTCGGTGGCAATCCCCAGCATCGCCGAGGAATCCAGGCCGCCGCTCAGGCACACACCCACTGGTACATCGGCATGCAGGCGCAGGCGCACGGATTCTTCGATGGTGTTGCGCAGGGAGTCGATCATTTCGGCTTCGCTGCGCTGCTCGGTGGCTTTGGCGTCGGGGAACTCCCAGTCCCAATACTGCTCGGTCTGCAGGCCGCTTTCGTCGGCGATGATCCAGCAACCCGGCTTGACGCTGCGGATGTTGTTGAACACCGTACGGTCGCGCAGGATAAAGCCACGGCTGGCGTAGGCTTCGTGGTCCCACTGCGCCGGTACGCCGGCCGCCAGCAGGGCCTTGATTTCGGAAGCGAAGTACCAGGCGCCTTCATGTTCGGTGTAATACAGCGGCTTGACACCCACTCGGTCGCGCACGGCAAACAGCTTTTTGCGCAGGCGGTCGAAAATCAGGATGGTGAATTCGCCGCGCAGTTGCTTGAGCCCACGTACGCCGTGGCGGCGGTACAGGTGCATGGCGATTTCGCTGTCGGAGGAGGTCTTGAAGCGGCAACCGTAACCTTCAAGCTCTGCGCGAATGCGTTGATAGTCATAGAACTCGCCGTTGACCATCATGACCAGGTCGCCTTCGTCGGCGACGATAGGCTGGGTGCCATTACCCAGCCCGACCAGGCCCAGGCGCACATAGCCGAACGCTGCCTGGCCCTTGGGGTCGAACCACTGGCTGGAGCTGTCGGGGCCGCGATGATGGATCGCGCGCAGGGCGGCATCGAACATGTTCGGGTTGAACGTACGAGGTTGTTTGGCAAACACGCCAATGTATCCACACATAAACATTACTCTATTGAATTTGTATTGGTCAGCGGCACGCTGGGTTCAAACGGTGATCGCCGGCTCTGGCGTCACAGGCAGCTCAGGCAGCACCGAGGCGGGATGTATGCCAATTGAGCTGAGGATCTCGGGCATGGCCGAGTAATCCGCTTCGCCGGTCTCGATAAATTGAGTGGGCAACAGCAGCGAGCGGTCGCCGAACACTTCGAGCAGTTGCGGCAGGATGATTCGCCACGCGGAAATTTCGCGCATCGGGAACACGCGGATCGAGTTGGCGATGCCACGGGTAAACAAGGCGGTTTGCTCTGGGGTGAAGTCGCCGACCACCTGCTGCACGAACAACGGGAAGATGTGCTTGTGCACCAGCTCGTCTTTTTTGTGCAGGGCCACCACGTGACGAAACACCGGCTGGATCTCCGGTGCGTCGCTGAGGTCGGCCAGGTAGTCGCTGATGAACGTCTCCGACACCAGCGAGAAGGCCAGGCGGTAAATCTTGAAATCCGCCTCGGACAGGGTGGCCTGGGCCTGGCTCAGGTGGCGGGTCAGTTCCAGCTCCGGCCATTTGATGCGGATGCCACGCTGGGTGATCGCCAGTTCGCACATGTTGATCGAGAACAGCGTGTGGTAGGCCTCATCCGCCAGGGTTTCGGAAATCGTCGCGGCGCTGGCCGAACTCAGGCGCGAGCCCAGTTGCAGCAGGTCCAGGCACGACGGGCAGATGATTTCGGTTTCGATGGCGATGGTTTTCTGGTTGTAGATCACCCAGCCGGCCGACAGGATCAGCAACTTCAGGGCGTGGGGGTAATTCTGGTAATGCGGGTCATGGGCGAAGGGCAGCAGGGCTTCGAGAAAGTCCGGCGCCTGCAGGTCAAGCTGGATATCCGGGCGCTGGGAGTCGAGCTTGATCTGTGCGCGTTTGTGCCAGCTGCGTTCGATTTTGATCAGTCGTTCATCGGCTGCGTCATTGCTGCGATAAAGATCGTCTTGAGTGCTGTGCTGAAACATGGTTTCACCGGGTTGATAGTGAGTTGTGAAGGCCATCCATGGTTTGCCGAGGCACGCTCGGCAACGTTCACGACCGGGAGTTACACCGCCTCTGGCGCGGTTTGGATCTTGTCTTTCTTGCGATCCAGGAAGTCCGCCAGGCGATCCTGTGTGCGGACGTCGGAGGACACCACCGCAGCAATCAGGGCTTCTGTCATCAGGCCGTCCTGTTGGCTCTGATCCACAATGCGCGGCAATACGTGGGTGACCGCGTAATTGGTCATGGGCAGGTTGCCCGCGATCTTGTGGGCCAATTCGGTGGCCTTGAGCACTGCCTGGCCGACCGGCACCAGGTATTGGGCCACGCCACGCTCGTAGCTTTCTTTGGCGTAGAGCGTGCGGCCGGTGAGCATCATGTCGGTCATCAGGGCGATGCCGGCGATACGCGGGAAGCGCACCGAGGCGCCTACCCCCACATACAGGCCGCGCATGGCTTCGGGCAGCGAGAAGAAGGCGCTGTCATCGACCACGCGCAGGCTGCAGGCCGTGGCGATTTCCAGGCCGCCACCGATGGCCGCACCGGTAATGGCGGCTACCACGGGTACTTTGCCGAACTGGATCAGTTCGAACGTCTTGTGCCATTCGCGAAAGGCCTGCACGTTGTCGATCACCGATTGGTCGCGGATTTCCGACAGGTCCAACCCCGTACAAAAATGCTGGCTGGTGCTGTAGAGCACGGCGGCACCAATGCCTTCAGGCAGGTTGCTGAAGGTGTCGCGCAGTTCGTGCATGACTTCGAGCGACATGGCGTTGCGCTTCTGCGGGCGGTTGAGCCCTACCATCAATACAGCGCCGTCTACCCGTACGTCCAAGTAGTTTTTGACCGTCATTGTCCGAATATCCCTTCGAAATGAACCCAACTTGGGGAGCAACGATTCTAGGTGGGGAACTTTTGGCCTGCTTGCTATGTCAGGTCATAGTTTGACAAAATCGGGCCATGCCACCGACCTTCACCTTTTCGCCCTATGAACCCGACAGCCCTGAAGCGGTGGTGACGCTGCGCGAGTACGCCTCTGGTACGGTATTTCCACGCCACACGCACCGCCGTGGGCAGTTCGCCTATGCCTCCACCGGCGCGTTGAAGATGTTCACCGACCTGGGCAACTGGGTGGTGCCGCCGCAACGGGCGATCTGGGTGCCGGGCGGGGTGTCGCATGAGATGCACATGCGCGGCGATGTGGTGATGCTCAACACCTACCTGGACGACGATGCCGCCCAGCGCGCAGGGTTGCAGAACCATTGCCAGGTGTTTGGCGTATCGCCGCTGCTGCGCCACCTGCTGGAGGCAGCGCTGGCGATCGGGCCATCCGCTTCGCCCAGCGTGCGCGACCGTTGCGTGCTGACCTTGCTGATTGACGAAATCGGCAACATGCCCGAGTTGCCCCTCAGTGCGCCATTGCCCTCCGAGTCGCGCCTGGCCCGTTCTTGCCAGCGCTTTCTGGAAGCGCCCACGCAGAAAATCTCCATCGGCGAAATGGCCGACTGGTCGAGCATGAGCCGGCGAACCTTTACGCGAAATTTTCGTGAGTGCACCGGCATGACGTTTGTGTCTTGGCGCCAGCAGGTTTGCCTGCTGGAGGCAACGGCGCGGCTGAGCCACGGTTCATCCATCACCGATGTGGCGCTCGAGTTGGGTTTCAGCAGTTCCAGTGCGTTTACTTCGGTGTTCCGCCGTAACCTGGGGGATTCGCCGGCGCGGTACCTGGCCAAGTCCAAGGCCGCATCGATGTTCTGAAAGGAGGAGGGCGCCAACCGGGTGCCTTTCCCCCCAACGGTACCGCGTTGAGCCTCACCCTTTGTTAATATCGCCCTCCCTTGTCACCAGGAGTCACCGCCCCATGCAGCACCAGTGGGATGAAATGCACCGCACCCGCAAGCCCACGTTCGTGTTGTGTGGCGAGCCCCAGGGGGATGTGCTCAATCTCTATGTTCACGGTTATTCGGCGTTCTTCAACCGCCAACAACTGGGCAGCTTCAAGGCGCAGTTGGCCGGTATCGAAGGCTCGACCAACCTGATGCTGTTCTGGCCGGCGGGGCATTTCCTGGAAAACCTGTTCGCGCCTTTCAAGGATGTCATCGGCGCGATGCTCGGCGGCGGCAGCCTGGGTGCGGCGACGGTGGGGGTGGGCAAGGCGATTGCGTATTTCCTCGATCACTATAAAAGCGTCGAGGCCCGGGTGGACGAAGTGGCCAGAGGCTTGCTGCCGGAGCTCGCCGCGTACCTGCACGGCGAGTCACTGCAGGTACGCCGTATCAACCTGATCGGGCATTCACTGGGCGCGCGGATTCTGGTCAAGAGCCTGCTGGCCAGCCCGGAAACCGCCCGTGAGCTGCCGCTGGACAACCTGCTGTTGATGGGCGGCGCGATCTGTACCTCAAGCCCCTGGGACGAAGTTTCGGCGCCGCTCAAGGGGCGGGTCATCAATTGCCACTCCAGCAAGGACTGGGCGCTGGCCATGAAGCCCGACACCGAGCGCTGCATCGGCCGTTATGCGATCCCGGTGACGCCGGCGCTCAAGGCCAAGGTCACCAATGTGCACCTGGCGACCTTCGATCACGCCGCCTATTGGCCACAATTGCAAACCGTGGTGCAGTACACCGACCTGTTGCACGAGCGGCGTGGCCTGATCCGCTCCGACCAGCGCAGCCGTGAGGTGCGTTTCGCCGAGGAAGACGCGGAGCTGTTCCCGGCGCTGGTGCAGGCACGGCCGGAGGAGTTGAAGTTCCTCGCCGAGTTGATGGCGCAAAAGCGCAGTGCGTCGATCGATGCCACGGTGCGTGAGCCGCTCAAGCTGACGATCGAGTTGCAGCGCATGGGCGGCGATACCTTTATGAACCTGGCCCGGGGCCATGGTGTGGGCTATCGCCAGATCGCCGAAGCTGTGGCGCAGCGCCTGGGCATCAAATTCGACGAGCCCCTGGCCAGCGTGGCGCTGGCGGACCTTGAAGCCCAGGTCGCGGAAACACTCATCGAGCAGTACAAGGACAAACTCAGCAATGCCGACCGGCAGGTATTCGAGGCTGAGCTCAAGGCCGCCGCGCAAAAAGAACAGGGGTTGTTCAATCGCATTGACGTCGGCCGCTCGGCCACCACGGCCTTGAGTGGTACGGCATTGGCCGGGCTGACCGGGTTTATCCTGCGCCGAGGCGCCGCCACGGCAATCCCCGTGGTAGGCCAGGCGTTGGCCGCCGCGATGCTGCTGGTGAGTGGGGTGCGCGCGTTTTCCGGCCCGGCGTACTCGATCACCACCCTGGCGGTGCTGGTGGTCGGCGTGATTCGCCAGCGCATGGAGCGTGAAGCGCTGAACCAGGAGATGGACTTGGTGGTGCAGGTAGTGGAAGCGTTTGACCTGCCGCGGGACACGGTGATGCGCACGGTTGCGTCCGACTGATAAGCTGCGCGCTTGTCTTAAGTGTTTGCCTGGGATACCGCGTGAAATTCAGCCTGCCGAAAATTGCTACCGCCCCGTTCTGCCCGCCGGAAGTGGCCGGCTCCGTCGCCGTTGATCCCAAGGCTTCATTCTTCAAGCGCATGCTGATGTTTGCCGGGCCGGGGCTGCTGATCTCCATCGGCTACATGGACCCGGGCAACTGGGCCACGGCCATCGAGGCCGGGTCGCGCTATGGCTACAGCCTGTTGTTCGTGGTGTTACTGGCCAGCCTGGCGGGGATGGCCGTGCAGTGCCTGTGCTCGCGGCTGGGCATCGCCACCGGCAAGGACCTGGCGCAACTGTGCCGCGAACGCTATAGCCGGCGCTCCGCACGAACCCAGTGGGTATTGGCGGAAATCTCCATCATCGCCACCGACCTTGCGGAGGTGCTCGGCTGCGCCCTGGCGTTTCACTTGCTGCTCGGGGTGTCGTTGACCACCGGTATTGTCATCACCGCCTTTGATACGTTATTGATCCTGGCCCTGCAAAACCGGGGCTTCCGCCGCCTGGAGGCGATCATGCTGGCGCTGGTGGCGACCATCGGCGTGTGTTTCGTCATCGAGCTGGTGCTGATCAAACCCTACTGGCCGGACGTGCTCAGCGGTTTTACGCCGTCACTGGCGGCCATCAGTGATGCCGCGCCGCTGTACCTGGCCATCGGCATTCTTGGCGCCACGGTGATGCCCCATAACCTGTACCTGCACAGTTCGATCGTGCAAACCCGGCTGATCGGCAAAGACCTCGCCAGCAAACAGGACGCGGTCAAGCTGGCGCGTATCGACACCATCGGTTCCCTGGCCCTGGCGCTGCTGGTCAACGCCGCGATCCTGGTACTCGCCGCTGCGGCGTTCCACAAGACCGGCCACACCGAGGTGGTGGAAATCCAGGACGCCTACCACCTGCTTGACCCGTTGGTGGGCGGCGCGTTTGCCAGCATCCTGTTCGGCGTTGCGTTGCTGGCGTCCGGGCAAAGCTCTACGTTTACCGGCACCATCGCCGGGCAAGTGATCATGGAGGGCTACCTCAACCTGCGCATCCCTTGCTGGCAACGCCGCCTGATTACCCGTGGGCTGGCGCTGATCCCGGCGTTTCTCGGCGTGTGGCTGATGGGCGACGATGCCATTGGCAAGTTGCTGATCCTCAGCCAGGTGGTGCTCAGCCTGCAATTGCCGTTTGCGCTGTACCCGCTGATCCGCATGACCGGCGATAAGCAACTGATGGGCCCGTTCGTCAATCGGCTGCCCACGAGGGTGTTGGCGTGGTTTCTGTTTGCAGTGATCAGCGGGGCGAATGCGTGGTTGATTGGGCAGTGGGTGTTTTGATCGAGGTCGGGCGGTACTAAACGAGGATCGCCAAGGATGTGTACTGGGCGACCTGTGGATCAGCGGTCAATAACTTCATCGGTTCGCTCATGGCTGTCGCAACAATGAGCCTGTCGAAAGGATCTTTGTGATGGTGCTCAAGGTCCTTTACCGCTATAGCATGTTCTGAGGTGATGGGCAGTTCGACAAATCCGCTATCCAGGCAGCATTCACGGATTTCCTCCAGGTCGACCGTAAGTTTTCCCAGGCCGACCTTGATTGCCATCTCCCAAAATGTGGCAGCGCTGATGTAAATTTCCGCTGCACTCTCAATCAGCTTTTTGGCTTTATTGGATAACTTGGGGTCATCAGTCAGTACCCATAGCAGGATATGGGTATCCAACAGCACTCTCATGAAGAACTGCCTTCGAAGGCAGCCAATATATCGTCAGGTAAGGCGGCGTCAAAGTCTTCAGGGATGACGAGCTTCCCTTTCATTGCGCCAATTCGTCGACCTTTGGATTTGCCCACGGGTACAAGCTGCGCCATCGCACGTCCATGCTTGGCGATGGTGATGATTTTGCCGCTGGCGGCTTCATCGACCAGTTTGGACAAGTTATTTTTCGCTTCACCCAAAGGTACGGTAATCATGTGGCGTTCCCCATATTTTGGCCAAATATAGCCAAAATTAAGAGAGCTATCAAAGTTCGTCCGACAGTTGGCTGAAGCAGTTCGTCCAGCGGGGGATTTTTTGTAGTAGATGACTTCCATGGCATATCTCCAAAAAGAGTTAGCCGGAGTTTGCGCCAGACGTCCTTGTCTAGAAATACTGGCCCGCAAAATCAGAGCAAACCTACTTTTCCAGGTAGGAAATTTTCTCTATAGCTCTGGCCACTCATCGATCCCAATACGGTACCACCCCAAAACACTCCACAAAATAATCAATCACCGTGCGCACCTTCAACGACAGGCGCCGGCTGCCGGGCCATAGCGCGGCAATCTGCTGCGGTTCCAGGGTGGTCGCCACTTCGTAGTCGGTCAGTACCGCCTGCAAGGTGCCGGCGCGCAGGCCTTCGCCGATCAGCCAGGACGGAAACACCACCAGCCCCAGGCCCTGTTCGGCGGCGTGGGTGAGGGTGTCGGCGTGGTTGCCGGTGAT
This sequence comes from Pseudomonas sp. S09G 359, assembly GCF_002843605.1. Taxonomy (NCBI): domain Bacteria; kingdom Pseudomonadati; phylum Pseudomonadota; class Gammaproteobacteria; order Pseudomonadales; family Pseudomonadaceae; genus Pseudomonas; species Pseudomonas sp. S09G 359. The sequence goes on from NZ_CP025263.1 coordinate 2,538,716, forward strand.
CGGACCGTTGACGCTGTAGGGCTTCCAGTCGCCGTGGCCCTTGCGGAAGAACCAGCGTTGCTGGCCGGTGATGCCCTTATAGGCCAGGCACTGGTGGTTGCTCAGTTCGTCCGGGTGTTGAGGCGTGCCGTGCCGGGCCAGGTAGGCCGGGCTGGCGGCCACGCGAAAGCGTTGGGGGGCAAAGATGCGCGCCTGCATGCTGGAGTCGTTGAGCACGCCGATGCGGAACATCAAGTCGGTACCGTCCTGCAACGGGTCTACATAAGTGTCGGTCTGCTGGATATCCAATTGCAGCTTCGGATAGCGCCGGCACAACTCGCCCAGCCACGGTGACAGGTGACGCTGGCCAAATACCATCGGTGCGTTGATCCGCACCAGGCCGCTGGGTTCGCTTTGCTGTTCCTGCAGTGCCTGGCCGGCGGCTTCCAGTTGCTCGAGCATCAAGCGCGCATGCCGCCCGAGCAGGCGGCCCGCCTCGGTGGGGCTGACCGCGCGGGTGTGGCGATAGAGCAACTGCTGGCCGAGGGCCTGCTCCATCAGCTGGATCTGCCGGGAGATCGAAGACGGCGCCAGGCCTTCGCGGCGCGCCACTTCGGAAAAACTGCCGTGGTCCAGTACCGCGACGAACAGGCGTAGTGCCTTGAAACCCAGTTCATTCAAACCCTGCATCGTGGCTCCGTGCTGTGCGTAATGCGCAAAGGTGTTATCCGTATGCTCCCATTTATCGCACAGGACAGCCACCGGATAATGCGCGCCATGTTCCTTTCCTAACGCGCAGGTGATGTATGCAGGCCAGTTCCATCGAGGGTGTAGCGCAGGCTACGCCGAAAAAAAACCTACTACGGTTGTTGTTGCTGCCGCTGGTGATTCTGGCCGGCATGGGCCTGTCGGTGGAAGCCGGTTTGCTCGGGCCTCTAGGGGCGCAGGTCGGGCATTTGTGGGCGACGCTGAGCATTTTTGGCGTCGGCACGGCGATCCTGTTTTTGCTGCTGCTGTTCAGCGGCCCGCAAAAGGGCCCGGCATTGACCGACCTGCCACGCTGGCAGTTGATCGGTGGCTTCCTGGGGCCAATGTATGTGGTGGTGCTGACCCTGGCCACGCCGCATATCGGTATTGCGATGACCATGATCGCGATTCTGTCGGGCCAGGTGGGCAAGAGCGTGCTGATCGACCATTTCGGCTGGTTCGGCACGGCGCGCAAACGCGTGAATGGCGAGCGCTGGATTGCCCTGGCGTTGATTGTGGCGGCACTTGTTCTAATTGCACGAGGTTAAGGCGATGAATCTGATTCTGTTATTGGTGGTGGTGGTTGCCGCAGGCGCGGTCCTGAGTGTGCAAGCGGCAATCAACGGTCGCCTGGGCCAGACGGTGGGCGTGTTGCGCAGCAGCTTGGTGACCTTTGCGGTCGGCGCCCTGGTCACCGCGCTGCTTATTTTCTTCTTTGAACCGGCCCAGGCCGTGAGCTTGCTGGAGGTGCCGAAGTGGCAGCTGACCGGCGCCCTGTTTGGCGTGGTATACATGATGGTGATGGTCGGCGCGGTACCGGTCGTCGGCACTGCGGTGGCCACCGTTGCGGTGATCACGGGCCAATTGGGCATGGGCATGCTGATCGACAACTTCGGCTGGCTGGGCAACCCGGCCATAGAACTGTCGAGTGGTCGGATCGTGGCAATGGCCTGTCTGGCCCTGGCGCTGGTGTTCATGTACCGCAGCAATACGCGCACCGACTGATGGGGTGAACCATCGACGATGGGCGACAGTCACTGCTTAAGGTGCTGGCGCCCGCCGCACCGGGACGACCATGAAGAAGGAGTCTGACCATGCCAGATAAAACCTGTGCCTGCCCACATTGCAAATGTGTGCTGGGTGTTGATGCGGTGATGAAGGACGGTAAAGGTTATTGCTGTCAGGGCTGTGCGGAGCACCACGCGCACGGTGAGCCCTGCGCGGCGGCCACGGGCTGTGAGTGCGCCAAGTCGGCTCATGGTTAAACGCGGTTGACAGTGTGGGAGGGCGCAAGTCGAATCGTCGCACCGCCCCTCCCACATTTCATCTGTTTGGCTTGGGTTATTGGGTTTCCAATTCCAGCCGCAGACTGTGATCGGACATGCGCTGTCGATCTTTGACTACACCGCTTGTGCGTCGCCCCTCCAGCGCAAACACCACGGTTTGCGCGTGATGCAAATCATCCGGCAGTGGCTGGAACACCTTCAGCACCAGCCAACCAGGCTTATGCTGCAAGCTCACGTGGCACTCCGCGTGCTTGGCCAGTGGCCCGAACAGGGTGTCCTGGGTGTAGTCAATGCGCGCCTTGCCATTGACTTGCGCTGGTAAATTCACCGGTATCGCTCCTTGATCAAGCTTGGGCGCGCGCATCCGAGCGACGCCATTGCACGTTGGTAATGCCGTACCTTTCGGCCTGTTCCTGGCTGGTCTTCTTCACCTGTTCACGGGCGAAACGGCCGATACGGCCCACGCCGGCGTCGCAGCTTGCCCAATGCCAGGCTTCAGCAGCGTCGAGCTTCTCCAGGCGGATGATGAACGACTTGGGTTCGCCCTGTAGGGTGTAGTCGATCACGAACAGTTTTGCGTTATTCATTGGCCCATCGATCCTGGTGGTCTAAAGCTAGTGATCCCCCTGGGCGGCAAAAATTCACTCGGATTGTCGGACGGTCGTCATTACCATGGTGGCTCACCCTTGCCTGATGTGCACCCCATGGCCCTGGCTGCGCCCCCTGACCTCAGTGATCACGCCGTCCCCGTACAACCGCTCGCGCGTACCTACCCGCGTGGCTTGTATGTGGAGCCCCACAGCCATGACTGGGGCCAGTTGCTCTATGCGATGAGCGGTGTGATGTGGGTCGAAACACCCCGCGAAGCCCTGGTGGTGCCACCCCAGCGAGCGGTGTGGCTGCCGCCGGGGGTGGAGCATGGAATTCGCGTGGTGTCGGATTTGCAGATGCGCAATATCTACCTGCGCCCGGCGCTGGCGGCGACGCTGGACAGCCAGGTGCAAGTCATTGAGGTCGGTGGGTTGCTGCGCGAGCTGATCGTGACGCTGGTGGAGCAGGGCGACAGCGGCGACGCGGCGTACTACGACGCTGTGGTCGGCCTGGCATTGCTGGAACTGCAACGAGCGCGCCGCTCGCAGATCCGCATCGGCATGCCGGTGGCGGCCGACCGGCGCCTGATCAACGCGTGCCAGGCGGTGATGGCCGCGCCGTCGCTGGAGATCCCGTTCGAGCAGCATGCCGAAGCGGCGGGTGCCAGCGTGCGCACCTTGGCGCGGTTGTTCCAGAACCATCTGGGCATGGGCTTCGCCGAATGGCGCCGGCAGGTGCAACTGGCCACGGCGGTGGCAGAGTTGATCCAAGGCGAACCGATCAGCGCCATTGCGCGCTCCCTGGGCTACTCGCCGAGCAGTTTCAGCGACATGTTCCGTCGCGAACTGGGGATGGCGCCGTCGCAGTATGTGGGTTGGCCGAAATCCTGAAGCACTTGGCCGATGCTTCAGGGTCGGGCTTCCTACACTGAGCGCATCAATCAATCAGGCGCCCACCCCATGAATTATCTGATCTCCCTGGCCATCGGCCTGTTTGTCGGCGTGATCTATGGCGCCCTGGATTTCCGCTCGCCCGCGCCGCCGGCTATCGCCCTGGTGGGCCTGATGGGCATGTTGCTGGGCGAGAAGCTGTGGCCCATGGGGCGGCAGCTGGTCAGTGGTTGGTTGTCGTGATCTTCTTTCCCTTCGATGGATACTGCCCATGAAAGCCCTGCAATTTTCCGCCACCGGCGACCTCAATGCCCTGCGTTTCGTCGACGTCGCCACCCCAGTGCCGGCGGCCAATGAGGTGCTGGTACAGATCAAGGCCGCAGGCCTCAACCCCAGCGACGTAAAAAACCTGCTCGGCCGCTTCCCCTATACCACCTTGCCGCGCATTCCCGGCCGGGACTTTGCCGGGGTGGTGGTGCAGGGCCCGCAGGCGCTGGTGGGCCAGGAAGTCTGGGGCACCGGGCGCGACCTGGGGTTTTTCGCCGACGGCTCCCACGCGCAGTACCTCACCGTGTCGGCCAAGGGCGTGGCGCATAAACCCAGCCACCTGAGTTTCGCCCAAGCCGCCAGCCTCGGCGTGCCGTACACCACCGCCTGGGACGCGCTGGAGCGCAGCGGTGTGGGCAAAGGCACGCGGTTGCTGGTGATTGGCGCCAATGGCGCCGTAGGCAGCGCGACGTTGGCCTTGGCGAAAATTCGCGGCGCTGAGGTGCTGGCGGCGGTACGCCGGGCGGATCAGGTCGAGGTGCTGCAGGCGCAGGGTTTCGACGCGATTGCCCTGGCCGCGCCGGAAGAACTCGGCGCGCAGGTGAATGCAGTATTCAAGGGCGGTGCCGATGTGATCTTCGATACCACCGGGTTCTGGCTCCCCGCGGCCGTGGCCGGCCTGGCGCCGTTCGGTCGTATCGCGATCATTGCCGCACCGGTGGACGGCCACGTGCAATTGCCGGCCCTGGCCCTGTACCGCAAGGGCGGCTCGGTGGTGGGGATCAATTCGTTGCTTTACAACTGCGAGCAGTGCGCGGTCATGCTGGAGCAGTTCGGCCGCTTCTTTGATGAAGGCTTGCTGCCGCTGCCCACCGGCCTGCGCGCAGTGGCGCTGGCCGATGGCGTGCAGTGCTTTGAAGAAGTGAATCAGGGCAGTGCGGACAAGATCATTTTCCTGCCCTGACACATCTCTAATGTAGGAGGGGGCTTGCTCCCGATGGCGGTGGATCAGTTACAGATGGGCTGACTGATATACCGCATCGGGAACACGCCCCCTCCCACATTTGATCTTCACTAGGCTTCTGGAACGCCTTTTTCCCAGGCCGACCAGTTCTTGAGAATCGCCTGTACCAGCGGGTTCCCCGTGCGGTACAGGTTCTCCAGCGCCGGTACAAAACCGCCCTGGTCGGCGTATTTGAGCAGGTTGTCGACTTCGCTGTAGCCGGGGTACGGCCGGTCGAAATCGGAACCGGCGCGCACCACGGCCAGGCGCTGGATGTCCACCAGGCCTTCACGGCTGGCGCGCAGCAGCGCCTCGTAGGTGGAGTTGTCTTCCTGCTGGGTGGTGCAATATTCGCCTTTGTTGTCCGTGAGCAGCTTGGTCCAGACTTCGGCGCGCTCGCTCAGGCGCGTGCCGGAGAACCAGGTATTGCCCGCCAGGGTGTCGCAGCGGGTGACTTGCGGCGGCTGGTTGGCCGGTGCGGCCGGGTAGTGTTTGCGCCAGGCGCTGGACTCCTTGCTTTCCGTCAGCTCGACTGTCTGCGACAAGGCAAACGCCTTGGCTTGCAGCTTGGGGTTCAGCTCGAACACTTCGGTCTTGTAGTCCAGCGGCGGTTTCTCGTTGGGCCCCTTGGTGTTGATGCCGATATAGCCGGTCGGCCAATCCTTGGGCGCGTCGCGCGAATCCAGCTCCCACTGGGTGCCGAATTCCACCAGGTAATGGGCCCAGGCGGCAGTACCGATGGTGCCGTGCTTGGGGCTGATACCGGCAATCCCGGCGATCAGGAAGTAGCTTTGGCGCAGGTCGAACTTGGGCGACAACGCCAGGGCCAGGGTGGACGCGGCGGCATTGGTCTGGCCCATGCCGGTGACCAGCAGGCACACATCCTGGGTGTTGCAACGGATCACCGGGTAGTCGGCGGACAGGCCCGGCACGCGCACTTCCTGCTTGAGCTCCAGGCGGTCGATCCAGGTTTGCGCCTCGGGGGCGAACATGGTGATCAGCATCACCTTGGGCTTGATCGGCGCTGGAGTATCCGCCAGCACTACGTGGGGCAGCAGGGCCAGGCCCACGGCCAGTGAGACACGGGTAAACGTTTTCATCTCATACTCCTTGATCAGAATTGGTAGCCCACGCCGGCGTAGTAACCCCAGCCGTCGGAACGGGCGCGGAAGTTGCCCTCGCCGAAGTTCAACTCACTGCCATCCTCCCAGTTGCCGCCGTTATGAAAGTAACGGCCGACCAGGGTGAAGCGCAGGTGGGTAAACGAGTACAGCAGCACGTTGGTGGCCACCGTGGAGTTGGCGGTGCGTGCCGGGTTGTCCTTGTGCAGGCTTGAGCCGAAATCGTGGTTGGTGAAGCCGATATAGGTCAGCGAGGCGCCATTGTCGAAGCTGCTGATGGGCACGATGTACTTCATTTGCGCGCGGTAGCCGTCCCATGAGTATTCATTGCTGGCGCCGTAGTTTTCCCACTGGTAGCGCCCGTAGAAGTTGGCCGACAGGTTGACCCGCGAGTGGGTGTCGATATCGGTGCCGAAGCCGCTGTACAGGGTGTTGGCGCGGTTGGCCTGGTTGCTGCCGTGGTCGTAGATCCAGTCAAACGCCACATACCATTCCTTGAAGGGGCCGATGGCCAGGCTGCGACCGGCCAGGTAGTCGATGGAAATACGCGGCTCATGCTCCATGAACAGCGGCGAACCATGGTCCCACACGCCTTTGTCATTACTGTTGCCGATGCCGAGGATCTTGGGCACGTCGATGTAGCCGTACAGTTCGAACGGACCCTTGCGGCCGAAGTATTCGTACTCCAGGTACACGTCATCGGCGGGTTTGGGGCCGAAGCTGATGTCTTTGCTGCCGATCAACGTCAGGTCCTGGTTGAACCAGTCTGACAGGTACACGCCTTTTTTCCCGGGGTTGGCTTCAGGGGGCTTGGTTTCAGGGCTAAGCGTTTCGCCCTGAGCTGAGTCATCGGCAGGCTTTTGCTGCGCCAAAATGGGTGCACTGAGTACTCCCGTAACGGCGGCCAGTAGCAAGGAAACACCAAAGCAAATGCGAGGCCTTGAGGTGGAGTGCATTGAAAATCCCTATTCGTACGCGGTTTGAACCCGATTCTTCGGGTAACAGTGAACTTGGCTACCAAGTTCGTTTCGCAAACGTTTGCACGTGGCGTACCAACTTTGTTCAAGGGGTTGAACAGAATAGAAAAAACGGCGATTAGTCGACCTTTTGGTCAAAATTGACTGGGTGTCATTTTCTCGATGCGCTTGAACAGGTGCATCGCCGTTTCCCGACGATACTCGCTGGGCGTCTGGTTCATCTCGATGCGAAAATGCCGGTTGAAATTGGACAGGTTGGCGTAGCCCACTTCAAAACAGATATCCGCCACCGACATCTCGCTTTGCAATAACAAGCGGCAGGCGCGCTGCACGCGGAACTTGCGCATCAGGTCGATAAACCCGTGGCCGGTGTTGCGCTTGAAGAAGCGTGAGAAGCCCGGTTCGCTCATGTCCAACTGTTGCGCGATCACCGACAGGCGCACGTCGCCGGTGAGTTCGCGCATCAAGTAGTCGAAGGCCTTGTTAATGCGTTCGGCGCTGCGTGCATCCAGGGTCGGTGCGTAGCAGGGGCTGGCCAGCGCTTTTACCTGCGGCGGTGTGGCGTTTTTCAGGGTGTCCAGCAGTTGCAGGAACAGGATCAGCCGCTGCAGGCCGTGGGCGCTGCCGATGGCTTCCATCAGGCGCGCCGCCTGCACAGCCGTTTCGCCGCTGAACTCCAGGCCACGTCGTGCCTGTTCGAACAACGCGTGCAAATCGCCGAGCTCCGGCAGGGTCTTGCGCAGGGCGAGCAGGGCGGCGCCGTCGAATTGCAGCACCACATCGCGACCGGCGAGGTATTCGCCGGGGGCCAGTTCGCCGATCCAGTCGTGGGGCAGGTCGGGGCCGATCAGCGCGACATGCCCGGCACTAAACGCGCCGATATAGTCGCCCGCCACCAATTTGCCGCTGCCCTGGCGGATCAGGTGGATTTCGAATTCGGGGTGGTGGTTCCAGCGCGCCAGATCAAACGGATAGTCGTGTTCGAACCAGCGAAAGCAGTGGTCCGGTTCCGGCAGGATCACCTCCAGCTCGGCGGGGCGATGCTCGAACAGGGTGGCGCGGTCGACGGGCATTGAGGCTGCCTCTTGTACAGTGGGTCACGCCAAAATACGCGTCTCGGGTAGGCCGGCGCTACCCCCGGTTCCGCCCGGCACTGATACTTTTTTGCTCCTGGGGCCGCGGTTAAAAAAGTATCGGTCGAGCATGCGCCGTTCGTTTGTGAGGCCCTGACCAAGCTGCTGTAATCGGCGCTCAACAACAAAAACAACAGGTGGAAACCGCCATGCTCAAGCTTCCTCACGCATTGTTCCTGCTGTCCGCTCTGGCGTTGGCCATGCCCAGCCACGCTGCCGACACGGTGACCATCGCCACGGTCAACAACAGCGACATGATCCGCATGCAGCGCCTGTCCAAGGTGTTTGAAGCACAGCACCCGGACATCAAGCTCAACTGGGTGGTACTGGAAGAAAACGTGCTGCGCCAGCGCCTCACCACCGATATCGCCACTCAGGGCGGCCAGTTTGATGTGCTCACCATCGGCACTTACGAAACCCCGTTATGGGGCGCCAAGCACTGGCTGGAACCGCTCACCCAGTTGCCGGCTGGCTACGACGTCGACGACATCTTCCCGGCGGTGCGCCAGGGCCTGTCGGTGAATAATAGCCTGTATGCGTTGCCGTTCTACGGCGAAAGCACCGTCACCTACTACCGCACCGACTTGTTCCAGCAGGCCGGCCTGAGCATGCCCGCGCACCCGACCTGGAGCCAACTCGGCGATTTCGCCGCCAAACTCACCGCCAAGGACAAGGGCCAGTACGGCATGTGCCTGCGCGGCAAGGCCGGCTGGGGTGAGAACGTCGCGTTGCTGAGCACCATGGCCAACGCCTTTGGCGCGCGCTGGTTCGATGAGCAGTGGGAGCCCGAGCTGACCAGCCCCGAGTGGACCGCAGCGGCCAACTTCTACGTCAACACCCTCAAGCAATATGGCCCGCCGGGCGTGTCCAGTAACGGTTTCAATGAAACCCTGGCGCTGTTCAATAGCGGTAAATGTGCGATCTGGGTCGATGCCAGTGTCGCCGGCTCCTTCACCACCGACAAAACCCAGAGCAAGGTCGCCGACAGCGTAGGCTTTGCCGCCGCCCCCACCGAGGTCACGGACAAGGGCTCCTCATGGCTGTACGCCTGGTCCCTGGCGATCCCGGCCACCTCCAAGCACAAGGACGCCGCCAAGGCCTTTATCACCTGGGCGACCTCCAAGGACTACATCCAACTGGTCGCCGATAAAGAAGGCATCACCAACGTACCGCCAGGCACGCGCCAATCCACCTACAACGCGGCGTACTTGGAGGCTGCACCGTTTGCCCAGGTGACCCTGGAAATGATGAAGCACGCCGACCCCGCACACCCGTCGGTCAAACCCGTGCCGTATGTGGGCATCCAGTACGTGACCATCCCTGAGTTCCAGGCCATTGGTACCTCGGTAGGCAAGCTGTTCTCGGCGGCGCTCACCGGCGGCATGACGGTTGATCAGGCGTTGCGTGAAGCCCAGTCCACCACCGAGCGCGAAATGAAACGCGCCGGCTACCCTAAATGAACAGGACCTTTCCATGAACCGACTCGAAGGTAAAAGCGCGCTGATCACCGGATCGGCGCGCGGTATCGGTCGCGCGTTTGCCCAGGCGTATATCGCCGAAGGCGCCAGCGTTGCCATCGCTGATATCAACCTGCAACGCGCCCAGGCCACGGCGGCAGAACTCGGCCCCCAGGCTTACGCGGTGGCGATGGACGTCACCGACCAGGCCTCTATCGACAGCGCGATTGCCGCCGTGGTGGCTCATGCCGGCAAGCTGGATATCCTGGTCAACAACGCCGCGCTGTTCGACCTGGCGCCGATTGTCGATATCACTCGCGACAGTTATGAGCGGCTGTTCTCGATCAACGTCGCCGGCACGCTGTTCACCCTGCAGGCGGCGGCGCGGCAGATGATCAGCCAGGGCCATGGCGGCAAGATCATCAACATGGCCAGCCAGGCCGGGCGGCGCGGCGAGCCATTGGTGGCGATCTACTGCGCGACCAAGGCGGCGGTGATCAGCCTGACGCAATCGGCGGGGCTGAACCTGATCAAGCAGGGAATCAACGTGAATGCCATCGCGCCGGGCGTGGTGGATGGCGAGCATTGGGATGGGGTGGATGCTCTTTTTGCCAAACACGAAGGCCTGCAGCCCGGCGAGAAGAAGAGGCGGGTAGGGGCCGAGGTGCCCTTTGGGCGGATGGGCACGGCGGAGGATTTGACCGGGATGGCGATCTTTCTGGCTTCGAAGGAGGCTGATTATGTGGTGGCCCAGACCTACAACGTCGACGGCGGCAACTGGATGAACTAAGCCGATCACTGATTAAAAATGTGGGAGGGGCGTTGTTTTTCCTGGAATAAGGGCTACTCGGCAAAACTGCGATCAAAGAAATACACCGCTCCAGGCTTCAGGTTCTGCACGGTCGCCTGGGGCCGGCCGCCTTCACCGTTCTTCTTGCGCCCGGTCTCGCGCAAATACCCCGCCTCAGTCAGCTTCAACAACCGCTGGCGAATGCTGGTCTTGAGCACCGGCCGCTCCAGCACCAGGGAAAAGATCGTGGTCGCTTCCGGCGCGCTGAATTCATCGCCCAGGAACAACAGCGGCAAACTGCTGTACAGCGATTTGGACAGCAGGCGTTCCTGCACCGCCGCCACAATGCTGTTGTGGTCGAACGGCAACTTGATACTGCCATCCGCCAGCGCCTTCAGCGCAAACCAACCCTGATGCTCACCCAGGCGCACCTCGTCTGCCACGATCGCCAGGTAAAAGGTGGACGACGACCAGCAACGTGGGTCGCGAAACGCATCACCCACCGTGCCCACTTGCTCGCTCCAGGCCAGGGGCAGGCCGACCTTGTTGCTGGCGCGCAAGCGTTCCACGGCATCCTTGAGGCTCAGATCTTGCACGTCGCCATTCACCACCACGCCCGGCAGCGCCCAGTGCCCGGCGAACGGCTCAGCGTCACGTTTATTCAGCAACAGTTTCAGTTCGCCCGAGACGCGACAGTAGAACAGTGCGCACAAGTCGACAGTATGGAGGTAGGGGCTTAGGGGCATGTGACGTCCTTCTGAACAGCAGTGGGGCACAGTCTAACGGATCGAACAAATATGTCATGTACTGGCTTCAGCATAGATAAACAAATGTTTCTTGCAATGAAAGTACATGACGTGTACTTTTGTTTCCAGGCCACCGGAGAACCACCATGACCCTTGCGAAAACTGCCATTGCTTCTTTCGACGTCGATGCCCAGAAGAGCTTTACGCCGCTGTGCCCCAACGAGTTGCCGGTGGCCGGTGGTGACCAGATCGGCGCCGAACTCAACTACATGGCCAGCCTCGCCGGCCATCGCGTCGGCAGCAAGGATGCCCACACCCCGCACGCACCGTGGGTGGTCACGCAACACAGCGAGATGCTGCAACCCACCGGTCTGGCCCATGCCGATGTCACCTGGGTCAGCCACTGCGTGCCGGGCACTGAAGGTTTTACGCTGTTGGACGAATTGCCCACGCCCTATGACTACGACTACTTCATCTGGAAAGGCGTCGAGCCCGACTTGCACCCCTACGGTGCCTGCTACCACGACCTGCACGACAAACTCTCCACCGGCGTCATCGAGTACCTCAAGGCCCACGGCGTAACCCGTGTGATCGTTGGCGGCCTGGCCCTGGATTACTGCGTCAAGACCACCGCGTTACAGCTGCTCAAGGCCGGTCTGGAAGTGCTGCTGCACCTGCCGGCATGCCGGGGTATCAGCGAGGAGGGCGGCGTGCAGGCCGTGAATGAGTTGCACAAGGCCGGTGCCGCCATCAGCCGCACCCGCGAAGAACTGGCCGCGATGGCCACGCGTTAAGGAGAACCACCATGGAAAGTGCCTACGACTACGAAACCCCGGTGATCCAGGGCTTGCTCGATACTGATTACTACACCTTCACCATGATGCAAGCGGTGTTGCACCAGTACCCCAACGTGGATGTGGAGTACAACTTCATCGTCCGCTCCCGGGAGAAACTCACTCACCTGATCCCCGAGTTGCGTGCCGAGTTGGAGAAACTCGCCGGCCTGCAAATGCGTGAAGGCGAGCTGCGCTTTCTGTTCAACCCGCGTTTTCGCGAATACCTGACGCCTGATTACGAGCGCTTCCTCGGCCTGTTCCGCTTCAACCTGCGTTATATCCACATCAGTGAAGTCGACGGCCAACTGAACATCCGCGTGGTCGGCCCGATGCTGCACTGCATCATGTTCGAGCAGCCGGTACTGGCCTTGGTCAGCGAGTTGCGCAACCGCGAAAAATACCCCGACGTGACGCTTGAGGACGTCACCCGCAAGCTCTACCAGAAGTTCGACTGGCTGGAGAAAAACCTCAGCCGCGACGAGCTGGCCGACCTGCGCGTTTCCGACTTTTCAACGCGCCGGCGCCTGTCGTTCAAGGCCCAACGCGAAGTGGTGGACATCATGCGCCGCGACTTCCCCGGCCAGTTCGTCGGCACCAGCAACGCGCACCTGGCCTACGAATTCGACTTGCCGCTGATCGGCACCATGGCCCACCAATGGCTGATGGTGCACCAGCAACTGGGCCGCCTGCGCGAAAGCCAGAACGCCGCGCTGGAACACTGGGTGCGGGAATATCGGGGTCGCCTGGGTATCGCCCTGACCGATTGCATCAGCACCGACTTTTTCCTCAAGGATTTCGACCTGTACTTCGCCAAACTCTACGATGGCCTGCGTCAGGACTCCGGCGACCCCATCGCCTGGGCCGACAAAGTGCTGGCCCGCTACAAACAACTGGGCATCGACCCGATGACCAAGGACCTGATGTTCTCCGATGGCCTGAACTTCGAAAAATGCCTGCCGATCCTGCGGCACGTGCGTGGCAAGGCCAAGTTTGGTTTCGGCATGGGCACCAGCCTGGCCTGCGATGTGGAAGGCGTGGAGCCGCTGAGCATCGTGATGAAACTGGTGCGGGTACACGGTGAGCCGGTGGTCAAATTCTCGGATGACCCGATCAAGAACGTCTGCGAAGACCCGTCGTTTTTGCAGTACGCAGCGCAAGTGTTCTCTGTGGGAGGGGGCTTGCTCCCGAACGCGGTGGGCCAGCACTAAGTCGGTTGGCTGACACGCCGTCTTCGCGAGCAAGCCCGCTCCCACAGGTCAATGTAGGCAACAAAGAGGTGTGACATGCAGATTCAAGACCGTATCGCACAGGAACTGAATATCAACCGCGCATTGGTCGAGGGCGGCGAGCCCCAGGAGATTCAACGGCGCATCGACTTCATCAAGAGAACCTTGCGGCAGTCCGGCTGCAAGGCCCTGGTTCTGGGCATCAGTGGCGGTGTGGATTCCCTCACGGCTGGCCGCCTGTGCCAATTGGCGGTCGAGCAATTGCGCAGCGAAGGCTATGCCGCGCGCTTTATCGCCATGCGCCTGCCGTACAAGACTCAAGCGGATGAAGCTGACGCGCAGGCCTCGCTGAACTTCATCACCCCGGACCATATCGACAGCCTCAACATCGCCGCCAGTGTCGACGGCCTGATGGCCAGCCTGACCGCTACCGAAGCCAGCGCCGCACATGTCGATTTCATCAAAGGCAACGTCAAGGCGCGCACGCGCATGCTCGCGCAATACGCCGTGGCCAACCTGCACGGTGGCCTGGTGGTCGGCACCGACCATGGCGCCGAAGCGCTGATGGGTTTCTTCACTAAATTCGGCGACGGCGCCTGCGACCTGGCCCCGCTGTCGGGCCTGACCAAGACCCAGGTACGCCTGCTGGCCAGCGCCCTCGGTGCGCCGGCCAACCTGGTGCACAAGCACCCCACCGCCGACCTGGAAGAGCTGGTGCCGGGAAAACTGGATGAGCATGCCTATGGTTGCTCGTACGCGGAGATCGACGCGTACTTGATGGGCGAGCCGGTGAGCGAGCGGGTGAGGGCAATTGTCGAGGGCGCCTACAGCAAGACAGCGCACAAACGTGCGCTGCCAATTGTTCCGGTTTAATCAACGCTCAATCGACCGATTCCACCGCCCCTCCCACATTTGGATCTCCATACATCATGCGGTCAGATGGCGGCCAACGCGACGGACGTGGCCGCTGTTCGGGTTTCCACCCCCAACTTCACATACACATGCTCCAAATGCTTGTTCACCGTCCTTGGGCTCAACCCCAAAATGTCCCCTATATCCCGATTGGTCTTGCCACACGCCACCCAGCGCAGCACCTCCACCTCGCGCTCGGTCAACTGGAACCTGGCCGACAGCAGCCGTTGCGCCGGCGCATCTTCAAGGGTCAGCACACTCGACTGCTGCCCCGCCCGCGCCGATAACAGAATCCGCGATGTGCGCAAATGCGCCGCCACCCGCGCCAGCACCTCATCCGTCTGGATCGGCTTGGTCACGTAATCGCTGCCGCCCACCTCGAACCCCTGCACCACATGCTTGCTGTCGGTCAGCCCGGTCATGAACACCACCGGGATATCCGCGCTGGCCGGCTGCGCCTTGAGCCGGCGGCAGGTTTCGAAGCCATCCAGGCCAGGCATCATCGCGTCCAGCAGGATCAGGTCCGGGCGGCGGCGTTGCACGCGGTTGAGCGCGCTGAGGCCGTCGAGGGCCACCAACACCATGTAGCCGGCGTCGTCGAGGGCGTCGGAGAGCATGGCCAGGTTGTCCGGTGTGTCATCGACGATCAGCACCACGCCGGGTTCAGTGCTGCGGGTGAGTGCATTCATCTTCGGCCTCCTTAAGGGTTCGGTTGAGTTCATCCAGGCGAAAACCCTTGAGCAGTCCGCGCACCTTGCTGATGAAAGGTGCGGTGTCGGGGCGTTGTTCAAGGATCGTGTCGAGTTTGGCGTGCAGGCCGCGTACATAGCCGATGGCACTCAGTTCGGCGAGTTCGGCCAGGTCCTCAGGGCTGGGCAGCACGCTCGGCGGCGGTGGCGCAGTGAAGGTCTTGGTGCGGCGCAGCCAATGCAGGTCCAGGTGTTGTTGCAGGCGCCCGAGCAGTTCCGGGGTGCGCACTGGCTTGGCCAGGTAGTCGTTGCAGGCGGCGGCAATGCTGCGTTCGCGGTCGTCGGTAAAAGCGTTGGCGGAAATCACGATGATCGGTGCCGTGGACAGCGCATTGCGGCGGATCAAGCGGCTGGTTTCATAGCCGTCCAGGGTCGGCATCGACAGGTCCATCAGAATCAGATCCGGCGACAGCAGTGCGACCTGGCGGATCGCATCCTGGCCATTGCTGGCCTGCACCACCTCAAAGCCCAGCGGCGTGAGCATACCGCTGAGCACCTTGCGATGGTCCACATGGTCATCCACCACCAGGATGCGTCGGCGCGCGCCCTGGTAGCCGATGATGTCGTGCTCCACATGTACCACCGCCTGCGGTGCGCGCACCTGGGACAGGAACAGGCGCACCTGGAAGCAGGTGCCTTTGTCGAGTTCGCTGGTGACGCGTAACTCGCCGCCCATCAAGGCGGTCAGCATGCGCGTGATGGTCAACCCCAGGCCCACGCCCTTGTCCTGGCGCATCAGGTCGCCGCGCTCAAAGGGCTGGAAAATCCGTTCGATCTGCCCCGGGTCAATGCCGATGCCGGTGTCGATGATTTCGAAATTGGCGGTCTCGCGCATGTAGCTCACCCGCAGGCACACCTCGCCGCTGTCGGTGAAATTCACCGCGTTGCCGAGCAGGTTGATCAGGATCTGCCGCACGCGTTTTTCATCGCCGCGCACCACCGCCGGGATCTTGCCCGCGCAGTCCAGGCGAAAGCGCAGGCCCTTGTCCTGGGCCTGGGGCGTGAACATTTGTTCGAGGTCGTGGAGCAATTCGGGGAAGGGAATTTCGGTGAGTTCCAGGCGCAGCTTGCCGGCCTCGATCTTGGCCACATCCAGCAGACCGTCGATCAGCGACACCAAGTGCGAGCCGCTGCGCAGGATGGTCGCCAGGGCGTCCTGGTGCTGCTCGGGCATGGCGTTGTCGCGCTGCAGGATCTGGGTGAAGCCGAGGATGCTATTGAGTGGCGTGCGCAGTTCGTGGGACAGCCCGGTGACATAGCGGCTCTTGGCAGCGTTGGCGGCTTCCGAGGCCTCCTTGGCCTGTTGCAGGGCTTGGTCGGTGAGGCTGTGGGCGTCGATTTCCTGCATCAGCAACAGGGTCTGGCGGTCCGATTCTTCCTGGGCCACGCGGCGGCTTTCGCGGGTCAGCACCACCCACCAGGCGAGCACGGCGGCCAGTACCGAGAGGGTCAGGAAGGCCTTGAAAAACGCCTGGTACAAGGTCTCGGAGTGCGGCAACCCTTGGGCCGCCTGCACGTAGATCAAGGCCAGCGCACTGGCGAGCAGCAACTCCAGCACCAGCAGCAATCCAAGGTAGTGGGCCAGACGCGTATGCAGGCGCGGCATCAAGGTGTTGGGCAGCAGCCAGCGCAACACGCCTTCGAACTGGGTGACCAGGCGCGCATGGGGTTTGCAGCGATCGCCGCAGCGCGCGTCCAATGAACAACACAGCGAGCAGATCGGCGTGCTGTAGGCCGGGCAGAACGCCATGTCCGCCGTTTCGAAGGGGTTGCTGCACAGCCCGCAAACGGCGTGGGTGGCAGGCGCTATCGGGTGAATCAACTGCAGGTCGCTGGTGCGTGCGATGTAGTACTTGCCTTTGGTCAGCCAAGCCAGCAACGGCGCCATCACCAGCGCGGTCCCCAGCGCCACGAAGGGCGGCGCCGCCTGGGCCAGGCTGCCAAACAAACCGAAGTGCGCGAGGATCGACAGCAACGAGGCAATCAGCATCGCGCCGACGCCCACCGGGTTGATGTCGTAGAGATGCGCGCGCTTGAATTCGATGTGTCTGGGCGACAGGCCCAATGGCTTGTTGATCACCAGGTCGGCCACCAATGTGCCGATCCAGGCAATCGCGATGTTGGCGTACAGCCCCAGCACCTGGTCGATCACATCGAACACGCCCAGCTCCATCAGCATCAGCGCGATGGCCACGTTGAACACCAGCCACACCACGCGGCCGGGGTGGCTGTGGGTGACGCGGGCGAAGAAGTTCGACCAGGCCAGGGAGCCTGCGTAGGCGTTGGTGAGGTTGATCTTCATCTGCGAGATGAACACAAACAGCACCATGGCGCCGAGGGCCCATTCCGGCGAGCTGAACACGTAGCGGAACGCGACCAGGTACATCTGCGTCGGCTCGGCTGCGCGCTCCATGGGTATTTCATGTTGCAGGGCGAGAAACGCGAGGAACGCACCGGCGAACATCTTCAGCGCGCCGGGAATGATCCAGCCCGGGCCGGCGCAGAGCAGGGCAGCCCACCAGCGCTTGCGGTTGGCAGCGGTTTTTTCCGGCAGGAAGCGCAGGTAGTCGACCTGTTCGCCGATCTGCGTCACCAGTGACAGCGCCACGGTGCAAGCGGCGCAGAACGCCAGCAGGTTGAAGCCGCCGCCATCGCCGCTGCGCCCGACAAAGCTGGTCCAGTCGCTGAAGGCGTCCGGGTTTTTCCACCACACAAAGCCGTAGGGCAACACCAGCAACAGCAGCCAGACCGGTTGTGTCCACAGTTGCAGGCGGCTGATCAGGGTCACGCCATAGGCCACCAGCGGGATCACCAGCAGCGAGCAGATCACATAGGCGATGGCCAGCGGGATATGGAAATACAGCTCCAGGGCCAGGGCCATGATGGCCGCTTCCAGGGCGAAGAACAGGAAGGTGAAGCTGGCATAGATCAACGAGGTGATGGTGGAGCCGATATAGCCGAAGCCGGCGCCTCGGGTCAGCAGGTCCATGTCGACGCCGTAGCGTGCCGCGTAATAGCTGATGGGCAGGCCGGTGAGGAAGATCACCAGGCTGATGGTGAGGATCGCCCAGAAGGTGTTGGTAAAGCCGTAACTCAAGGCCAGCACGCCGCCGATGGCCTCCAGTGCGAGAAACGACACCGCGCCGAGGGCGGTGTTGGCGATGCGCAGCTCCGACCATTTGCGAAACGACTTGGGGGTGTAGCGCAGGGCGTAGTCTTCCATAGTCTCGTCGGCGACCCAGGTGTTGTAGTCGCGGCGGATCTTGACGATGCGCTGGGTGCCGGGGGTGGGGTGCACGGTGGAGAACTCCGGAAGAGGACAAGGTTGGCTGAGCAAGTTCCATGCCCTTGAACACACTGAGGATCCAAATGTGGGAGGGGGCTTGCCCCCGATGGCGGTGGGTCAGTTAAACATTTATCAACTGACACTCCCTCATCGGGGGCAAGCCCCCTCCCACATTGGATCTCCAGTGTCTGGGGGAGCGCGATCCTGCGCGAAAATGGTGCGCAACGGCATACGTCAAATGACGTACGCCGTTACGTCAGGCTGCGTATACCCGCGTTGGCCCACTGCCGCCATGCTGAGCCCCTCATTGCAGAGGAGTCGCCCCATGGAACCACGATTGATCCGCTCCAAACCGCTGTTGGCCTTGTCCTTGTTGGCGGCCGCGCTGTTCAGCCAGGGCGTGCTGGCCGATAACGAAGGCCTGGCCGTGACCCCCACAGAAGTGACCGTCGGCCAGTTGCACTCGGCCACCGGCACCATGGCGATCTCCGAAACCGGCTCGATCCAGGCCGAACGCCTGGCCATCGAACAGATCAACGCTGCGGGCGGGATCCTCGGCCGGCAGATCAAGGTGATCCAGGAAGACGGCGCGTCCGACTGGCCAACCTTCGCTGAAAAAGCCAAGAAGCTGCTGGTCAACGACAAGGTCGCCGCCGTGTTCGGCTGCTGGACCTCGGCGTCGCGCAAAGCCGTGCTGCCGATCTTCGAAAAAGAAAATGGTTTGCTTTACTACCCGACCTTTTATGAAGGCCTGGAACAGTCGAAAAACGTGATCTACACCGGGCAGGAAGCGACCCAGCAGATCCTCGCCAGCCTCGACTGGATCGCCAAGACCAAGGGCGCGAAAACCTTCTACCTGGTCGGCTCCGACTACATCTGGCCGCGTACCTCGATGAAGATCGCGCGCAAGCACATTGAAAACGTCCTGCATGGCACGGTCGTCGGCGAAGACTACTACCCGCTGGGCAACACCCAATTCGGCTCGCTGATCAACAAGGTCAAGCTGAAAAAGCCTGATGTGGTGTTCGCGGCAGTGGTCGGTGGCTCGAATGTGGCCTTCTACAAACAACTCAACGCGGCCGGTGTGAACTCGGCCAAGCAGACCCTGCTGACCTTGTCGGTGACCGAAGACGAATTGCTCGGCATCGGCGGCGAAAACATGGCCGGTTTCTACGCCTCGATGAAGTACTTCCAGAGCCTGGACAACCCCAACAACAAAGCCTTCGTCGAAGCATTCAAGGCCAAGTACGGCAAAGATGCAGTGATCGGCGACGTGACCCAGGCGGCCTACCTCGGTCCTTGGCTGTGGAAAGCTGCGGTGGAGAAGGCCGGCAGTTTCGACGTGGATAAAGTCGTGGCGGCAAGCCCTGGCATCGAACTGAAAACCGCGCCGGAAGGTTACGTGAAGATCCACGAAAACCACCACCTATGGAGCAAGTCGCGGATCGGCGAAGTGCTGCCCAACGGTCAGTTCAAGGTGATCTACGAGTCGGATCTGATCGAGCCGAACCCGTTTCCAAAGGGTTACCAATAACCCCTGGGCACACTGAGTTTCAAAATGTGGGAGGGGGCTTGCCCCCGATGACGGTACATCAGCAATGCATCCGTTAACTGGCCCACCGCTATCGGGGGCAAGCCCCCTCCCACATAAAGCAAAAGCAAGGCAACAGCAGAAGCCTGCATTTCATCTCTCTGTAGGAGACCATCATCATGGAATGGCTATCGGAATTTGGAGCCATCGCGGCAATGCAGGGGTTCAACGGCTTGTCCGTGTTCTGCGTGCTGTTGCTGATGGCATTGGGGTTGGCGATCATCTTTGGCCAGATGGGCGTGATCAACATGGCCCACGGTGAGTTCCTGACCATCGGCGCCTACACCACCTACGTGTGTTCCAGCCTTACCGCGCACTTCGCGCCGGGCTTCCAGCCCTATTACTTCTTCTTCGCCATCGCCTTGTCATTCCTGGTCGCCGGTGCCATCGGCTGGCTGGTGGAGTGGGCGATGATCAGCCGTTTGTACAAGCGCCCGCTGGACACCTTGCTCGCCACCTGGGGCCTGTCCCTGGTGATGCAGCAAACCTTCCGCTCGGTATTTGGCGCCCGTGAAGTCAGCGCCGAACCGCCGGCCTGGCTGATGGGCTCGGTGAACTTCACCGACGCCATCGAAATCCCGCGCAACGGCCTGTTCATGATGGGCCTGACCCTGC
Organism: Pseudomonas sp. S09G 359; assembly: GCF_002843605.1. Taxonomy (NCBI): domain Bacteria; kingdom Pseudomonadati; phylum Pseudomonadota; class Gammaproteobacteria; order Pseudomonadales; family Pseudomonadaceae; genus Pseudomonas; species Pseudomonas sp. S09G 359. Next base: position 2,558,918 of record NZ_CP025263.1, read on the forward strand.
TGCTGACTGGCGCGATCTTCCTGATGCTCTACCGCTCGCGCTGGGGCCTGCAGGTGCGCGCCACGGTGCAGAATCGCCTGATGAGTCGTGCAGTGGGCATCAATACCCGCAAGGTCGACCGCATGACCTTCGCCCTTGGCTGCGGCGTGGCCGGTGTGGCCGGCGCGGCGTTCACCACCATCGGCTCCACTGGCCCCACGGCGGGCTCGCAGTACATCGTCGACACCTTCCTGGTAGTGGTCTTCGGCGGCGCGCAAAGCCTGTTCGGCACCATCGCCTCGGCGTTCGTGATCGCCCAGACCCAATCGTTGTCGGAGTTTTTCCTCAGTGGCTCGATGGCCAAGGTGCTTACCTTGTCGTCGGTGATTCTGATCCTGATGCTGCGCCCGCAAGGGTTGTTCTCCATCAAAGTGCGCAAGTAGAGGCGAGCGGATGAAGGCTTTAGACAAGCTGCTGGGCGGCCAGCAAAACCTGATCGGCATCGTGCTGCTGGCGCTGTTGATCCTTGTGGTGTTCCCCCTCACGCTGGACGCATTCCGCTTGAACATGGTCGGCAAATACCTGACCTACGCGTTTGTGGCGGTCGGCCTGGTGCTGTGCTGGGGCTATGGCGGCATTCTCAGCCTGGGGCAGGGCGTGTTCTTTGGCGTCGGCGGCTACTGCATGGCGATGTTCCTCAAGCTTGAGGCCTCGGACCCGGAGAGCACCAAGATCCAGTCCACCCCCGGTATCCCGGACTTCATGGACTGGAACCAGATCACCGAACTGCCGTGGCTATGGCAGCCGTTTCACAGTTTCAGCTTTACCCTGGTGGCAGTGATCGCCGTGCCGGTGTTGCTGGCGTTTATCATCGGCATGGCGCTGTTCAAGCGACGCGTGGGCGATGTGTATTTCTCCATCGTGACCCAGGCGATTGCGCTGATCCTCACCGTGCTGATTGTCGGCCAGCAAGGCCTCACCGGCGGGGTCAACGGCATCACTGACCTCAAGACCCTGCTCGGTTGGGACCTGCGGACCGACAGTGCCAAGCTGATCCTGTACTTCATCAACGCCGGCTTGCTGTTCGGGTGCATCTTTATCGGCCGCTTCATCCTCGCGTCCAAGCTCGGTCGGCTGTTGATGGCCATGCGCGACAAGGAAGAGCGCGTGCGGTTTTCCGGCTACGACGTGGCCAGCTTCAAGATCTTCGTGTTCTGCGTGGCGGCGGCGTTTTCCGCGATTGGCGGGGCCATGTTTGCCTTGCAGGTGGGCTTTATGTCGCCGTCGTTCGTGGGCATCGTGCCGTCGATCGAAATGGTGATTTTCGCTGCGGTGGGCGGGCGTATGTCGCTGCTGGGCGCGGTGTATGGCGCGCTGCTGGTGAACTACGGCAAGACCTACTTTTCCGAGTCCTTCCCCGAGTTGTGGCTGTACCTGATGGGCGGGCTGTTTATCGCGGTGGTGATGTATTTCCCCAACGGCCTCGCCGGTTTGTGGGAAAGCCACGGGCGCCAGGCGCTGGCGAAGCTGTTACGGCGTAAGCCCCTAGCGGCAGCACCGGTGAAAGCCAAGGCGAAAACCAAGATCCTGGAGACCCAGCCATGACCGCTGTCGGCTTTGAAATGAACAAACCGGTGTTGGCCATCGAGGGCCTCACCGTATCGTTCGACGGCTTCAAGGCGGTCGACAACCTCAATCTGTATATCGACCGCAATGAAGTGCGCGTGGTCATCGGCCCCAACGGCGCCGGCAAGACCACGGTGCTCGACCTGATCTGCGGCAAGACCCGCGCCACCAGCGGCAGCATCCAGTTCGACGGCAAGGAACTGACCAAAATGCGCGAGTACAACATCGTCCGCGCCGGTGTTGGGCGAAAATTCCAGAACCCGTCGATCTACGAGAACCTCACGGTGTTCGAGAACCTGGAGATGTCCTACCCGGCCGGGCGCAAGGTATGGGGCGCGCTGTTCTTCAAGCGCAACGCCGAGGTAATCGCGCGGGTGGAGGAGGTAGCACGGGAGATCTTCCTCGGCGACTTGCTGCAACAACAGGCCGACCTGCTGTCCCACGGGCAGAAGCAGTGGCTGGAAATCGGCATGCTGTTGATGCAAGACCCGGAGTTGCTGATGCTCGATGAACCGGTGGCGGGCATGAGCGTCAACGAGCGCGCGCAAACCGCCGAGCTGCTCAACCGCATCAGCCAGGGCCGTTCGGTGTTGGTGATCGAGCACGATATGGAGTTCGTCAAAAGCATCGCCCACAAAGTCACGGTGCTGCACCAGGGCAAGGTGCTGGCCGAGGGCAGCATGGAGTCGGTGCAAAGCAACCCTAAAGTCATCGAAGTGTATTTGGGCCACTGAGGAGTCCGGCATGTTCAAGATCAACCAGTTGTCCTGCGGCTATGGGCAGAGCCAGATCCTCCACGACCTGGACCTGAACGTGGCCAAGCGCGAGATCGTCGCGGTAATGGGCCGCAATGGCATGGGCAAGACCACCTTGTTCAAGAGCCTGATGGGCATCCTGCCGCAGTGGAAAGGCCAGGTCAGCGTCGATGGGCACAATGTGTCGGCGCTGGAAACCCACGAACGGGTAGCGCGCGGGATCGCCTATGTGCCCCAGGGCCGCATGATTTTCCCGAGCATGAGTGTGTTGGAGAATATCCAGACCGGGTTGCCCGCGTCGGCGCGGGGCAAAGTGCCGGAGGACTTGTATGCGTTGTTTCCGGTGCTCTATGACATGCAGTCGCGCAAGGGTGGCAACCTCTCTGGCGGGCAGCAACAGCAGCTGGCGATTGCCCGGGCGTTGGCGACCAACCCCAAGGTGTTGTTACTCGATGAGCCGACGGAGGGCATCCAGCCGTCGATCATCAAGGACATTGCGCGCACGCTCAAAGAGATCCGCAACCTGCGCGACTTGACCATCGTGGTGTCCGAGCAGGTGTTGTCGTTCACCCTGGAGATCGCCGACCGCTTCCTGGTGATCGAGAAGGGCCGCTTCGTGATTGAAGAGACCCGGGATCGGGTGGATGAGGCGACCATAAGCCGCTACCTGTCCGTCTAGATGTAACACCGCTCAAAATGTGGGAGGGGGCTTGCCCCAGATAGCAGTCGTTCAGCCACTTATACCGTGACTGACCCAGCGCTATCGGGGGCAAGCCCCCTCCCACATTTGTTTTGTGTTGCACCTGCGAGATTTATACGTCATCCAACGTATTCCCCGTTTTACCTGGCTCCACGAGACTGGATCGAACGCACCACGTCATCCGTCCAGGAGCCAGCCCATGACCGAAACGCTGATCAAAGTCGACCTCAACCAACCCGTCACCGAGAACGAGCAGATCCATAACCGCTGGCACCCGGATATCCCGATGGCCTGCTGGGTGAAGCCGGGCGACGACTTTATCCTCGAAACCTACGACTGGACCGCCGGCGCGATCAAGAACAATGACGACGCCAGTGATGTGCGCGATGTGGACCTGTCCACCGTGCATTACCTGTCGGGCCCGGTGGGTGTGCACGGCGCCGAGCCGGGTGACTTGCTGGTGGTGGACTTGCTCGATATCGGCGCCAAGGCCGATTCCCAGTGGGGCTTCAACGGGTTTTTCTCGCGCCAGAATGGCGGCGGTTTCCTCACCGATCACTTCCCCAGCGCGCAAAAAGCCATTTGGGATTTCAAGGGCATGTTCACCAGCTCGCGGCATATCCCAGGGGTGAATTTCGCCGGCCTGATCCATCCCGGCCTGATCGGCTGCCTGCCCGACCCGGTGATGCTCGCCGACTGGAACCGCCGCGAGCAGGAACTGATCGACACCAACCCCACCCGCGTACCGCCACTGGCGAATGCACCGCTGGCCGCTACCGCCCACATGGGCAAGATGCAGGGCCAGGCCCGCGACGACGCGGCCGCCACCGGCGCACGCACCGTGCCGCCGCGCGAACACGGCGGTAACTGCGATATCAAGGATTTGTCGCGGGGTTCGAAGATTTTCTTCCCGGTCTATGTCAACGGCGCCGGGCTGTCGGTAGGCGACCTGCACTTCAGCCAGGGCGACGGCGAAATCACCTTTTGCGGCGCCATCGAAATGGCCGGCTGGGTGCATATGAAGGTCGAGCTGATCAAGGGGGGTATGGCCAAGTACGGCATCAAGAACCCGGTGTTCAAGCCCAGCCCGATCACGCCGAACTACAAAAACTACCTGATCTTCGAAGGTATCTCGGTGGACGAGCAGGGCCAGCAGCACTACCTGGACGTCAATGTCGCCTACCGCCAGGCGTGCCTGAATGCGATCAACTACCTGACCAAGTTTGGCTACTCGCCTGCCCAGGGCTACGCGCTGCTCGGCTCGGCGCCGGTGCAGGGGCATATCAGCGGCGTGGTGGATATCCCGAATGCCTGCGCCACCTTGTGGCTGCCCACGGAAATCTTCGAGTTCGATATCAACCCCAACGGCAACGGCCCGACCAAATTCCTCGACGGCAGCATCGACCTGCCCATCGCCCCGGACCTGTAGCCATGCCGACCTACGAATACGCCTGCGAGGCGTGCGGCACCTTCACCCTGCTACGGCCGATCGCCCAGCGCAACGAACCCAGCCAATGCCCGTACTGCGCGGGCGCGGGTGGGCAACTGCTGGTATCGGCCCCGGCGCTGCAAACGCTGTCGGCCAACCAACGCAAGGCCATCGCCGGCAATGAACGCAGCGCCCACGCGCCGCAAACTGTCGGCGAATACCAGGAAAGCCGCAGGCACCCGGCCGGTTGCAGCTGTTGCGGCACCAGCAAGAAGGTGCTGCCGAGCAAGGCCAACCCGTTGGGCCTGAAGACCAAGACCGGGCCACGCCCGTGGATGATCAGCCACTAGACCAGGAGCGTTGTTATGCGTCATGGCGACATTTCCAGCAGCCCGGACACCGTCGGTGTCGCGGTAGTGAACTACAAGATGCCGCGCCTGCACAGCAAGGCCGAGGTTATCGATAACGCGAAGAAGATTGCCGACATCATTGTCGGCATGAAGCAGGGCCTGCCCGGCATGGACCTGGTGGTGTTCCCGGAATACAGCACCATGGGCATCATGTACGACCATGCCGAGATGATGGCCACCGCCGCGAGCATCCCCGGTGAAGAAACCGCGATTTTCTCCGCCGCCTGCCGTCAGGCAAATACCTGGGGCGTGTTTTCCCTGACCGGCGAGCGCCATGAGGAGCATCCGCACAAGGCGCCCTACAACACCTTGGTGCTGATCAATAACCTCGGCGAAATCGTGCAGCGCTATCGCAAGTGCATCCCCTGGTGCCCCATCGAGGGCTGGTATCCCGGTGATCGCACCTATGTGTGCGACGGGCCCAAGGGCATGAAGATCAGCCTGATCATCTGCGATGACGGCAACTACCCGGAGATCTGGCGCGATTGCGCGATGAAGGGCGCGGAGTTGATCGTGCGCTGCCAGGGCTATATGTACCCGGCCAAGGAACAGCAGGTGCAGATGTCCAAGAGTATGGCCTGGGCGAATAACTGTTATGTGGCCGTGGCCAACGCGGCGGGCTTCGACGGGGTGTATTCGTACTTCGGCCACTCGGCGATTATTGGCTTTGACGGGCGCACGCTCGGCGAGTGCGGCGAGGAGGAAATGGGCATTCAGTACGCGCAGCTTTCGGTTTTGCAGATTCGCGATGCGCGGGCTAACGACCAGTCGCAGAACCATCTGTTCAAGTTGCTGCACCGGGGTTACACCGGCATGCATGCCTCGGGCGATGGCGACAAGGGCGTGGCGGATTGCCCGTTTGAGTTCTACCGCACCTGGGTGCTGGACGCGCAAAAGGCCCAGGAAAATGTCGAGAAAATCACCCGCAGTACCGTGGGCGTGGCCGAGTGCCCGGTGGGGCAACTGCCCCACGCTGGTAAAGAAAAAACGGCGGGGTAGGGCATGCGTTTTACCTTTGACCCGGCCCAGGTGATGGCCTTGTTGCGCAGCCGAATTGTCGGCCAGGACGCGGCGCTGGCCCAGGTGGAAGGCCTGCTCAAGGTGGTCAAGGCGGATATCGGCGAGCGTGACCGGCCCCTGAGCGTCAACCTGTTCATGGGCCCGACCGGGGTGGGCAAGACCGAAATCGTGCGCCTGCTGGCCCAGGCACTGCACGGGCGTGCCGACGGTTTCTGCCGTATCGACATGCACACCCTGGCTCAGGAGCATTACGCCGCTGCACTCACCGGTGCGCCGCCTGGCTATGTGGGCAGCAAGGAAGGCATCAGCCTGTTCAACAGCGAGTTGATCCAGGGCACCTACAGCACGCCCGGGATTGTGTTGTTCGATGAACTGGAAAAGGCCAGCCATGAGGTGGTGCGCAGCCTGCTCGGCATCCTTGAAAACGGCCAACTGACCCTGGCCGGCGGCACGCGCACCCTGGACTTTCGTAACAGCCTGATCTTCATGACCAGCAATATCGGCGCGCACCAGGCGCGTCGGCATCGCCAACGTTTTGCCCGGGGCTGGCGGCGCCTGCTGCGGGTATTTGCCCGAGGCGAGGCGGCGGTGCTGGAAGAAGCATTGCACGGGCACTTCGAACCGGAGTTCCTCAACCGCATCGACCGCATCCTGCTGTTCGAGCCCATCGACGCCCAGTGGCTGGAGGCCTTGCTGGACGTGGAGTTGGCCAAGCTCAACAGACGCCTGGCGGCGCAACAATGCGCTTTGACGGTGGATGCGCAGGCGCGGGCGTGGCTATGTCGCCAGCACGACGTGCGTTTTGGTGCGCGCGCATTGAACCGGCGCTTGCGGGTCGAGCTGGAGCCGGCGATTGCCGAGTGCGTGTTGCGCGGTGAGGTCCAGCACTTGTGGGCAACGCTGCACGATGGCCGCCTGGTGGTTGAGCCCCTGCACTGATAAAGCGCAGGAAGATAGGATCCAATTACGGTATAAACCTCGGACGCTTTAGCTCTTCGAGGCCCCGTTCTTCATGCAAAGCCCTTTGCAACGCCCGCTGTGGCAGGTCTACCTGATCTTCCTGGCACCGATGGTGCTGTCCAACTTCCTGCAGAGTTTTTCCGGCACGCTCAATGGTATCTATGTCGGGCAAATGCTCGGTACCCAGGCGCTGGCGGCGGTGTCGGGGATGTTCCCCATCGTGTTTTTCTTTATTGCCTTGGTGATCGGCCTGGGGGCGGGCGCCTCGGTATTGATCGGCCAGGCCTGGGGCGCCCAGGAAACCGCAATGGTCAAGTCGATTACCGGCGCCACCCTGACCCTCGGCGCGCTGGTGGGCCTGATTGCGGCAGTGTTGGGCAGCCTGTTCGCACGCCCGGCGTTGCAGGCGCTGGGCACGCCGTTGGATGTACTCGACGATGCGGTGGGTTATGCCCAGATGATGATGCTGATCATGCCGCTGCTGCTGGTGTTCATTCTCTATACCCAGTTGCTGCGCGGGGTCAGCGACACGATCTCGCCGTTGCTGGCACTGATGGTCTCGACCCTGGTGGGCCTGCTGCTGACCCCGGCGCTGATCCGTGGCTGGGTTGGCCTGCCGCCCCTGGGCATCCAGAGCGCGGTGTATGCAGGCTTGGTGGGTAACGCGTCGGCCATGCTGTTTCTGATCCTGCGCCTGCGGCATAAAAACCATGTGATGGCGCCCGACCGTGAGCTGCTCGCGGCCTTGCGCCTGGACCGCGTGATCCTCGGCAAAGTCCTGCGTATCGGCTTGCCCACCGGCTTGCAGATGGTGGTGCTGTCGCTGTCGGAGCTGGTCATCCTGGCCCTGGTCAATGGCCATGGTTCCCAGGCCACGGCGGCGTACGGCGCGGTGACCCAGATCGTCAACTATGTGCAATTCCCCGCACTGTCGATTGCCATCACGGCCTCGATTCTCGGTGCCCAGGCGATTGGCGCCGGGCGGCTGGAACGCATCGGGCCGATCCTGCGTACCGGGTTGCTGATCAACACCTGCCTGACCGGTGGCCTGATTGTGTTGGGCTATGTGTTATCGCACTGGTTGCTTGGCCTGTTCATCACCGACGACGTGGCGCGGGTCAACGCCGAACACCTGTTGCACATCATGTTGTGGAGCATCCTGGTATTTGGCTTCCAGGCCGTGATCGGCGGCATCATGCGCGCCAGTGGCGTGGTGCTGATGCCGGTGGCTATCTCGATATTCTGCGTGCTGTGCGTGGAACTACCGATGGCGTATCTGCTCAACGCGCATTTCGGCCTGGAAGGGGTGTGGATGGCGTTTCCGCTGACGTACCTGGCGATGCTGGCGTTGCAGACCGCGTATTACCGGTTGGTGTGGCGGCACAAGCAGATCAAGCGGTTGGTGTGAGCATGGCAAACCCTTACGCAGAGTTGTTCCAGGCCCCCGGCGCCCGGGCGTTTGTGCTGGCAGGCATGTTGGCGCGGATGCCGGTGTCGATGACCGGCATTGGCCTGATCACCATGTTGTCGCAAGTGCATGGCGGCTATGGCCTGGCTGGCTCGGTGGCGGCGGTGTTTGCGCTGGCCACGGCGTTTTGCGCGCCGCAGGTGTCGCGGCTGGTCGACCGCTACGGCCAGGGCCGCGTGCTGCCGATTGCGGCGTTGATCGGCGGCGGGGCATTGCTGATGCTGTTGCTGTGCACCCGCTTGCAGGCGCCGAGCTGGACGTTGTTCCTGTTCGCCGCCCTGGCCGGCTGCATACCGAATATGTCGGCCATGGTACGTGCGCGCTGGACCGAGCTGTACCGGGGCCAGCCCAGGCTGCAAACCGCGTTTGCCCTGGAGTCGGTGTTGGATGAAGTGTGCTTTATCATCGGCCCGCCGATTTCAGTCGGACTGAGCGTGGTGCTGTTCCCGGAAGCCGGCCCCTTGGTGGCGGCGTTGCTGCTGGCGGTGGGCGTAACCACCTTTGTGCTGCAGCGTGCGACTGAACCGCCAGTGCACGCGCACCATGATCATCACGGCCGCTGGCTGATCGCCTCGCCTGCGGTGCTGATCCTGATGATCCTGCTGTTGGACATGGGCGTGATTGTCGGTGTGGTGGACGTGGTCAGCGTGGCGTTCGCCCAGCATCAGGGGCAGCCTGCGGCGGCGAGTATCGTGCTGTCGGTGTATGCCATCGGTTCGTGCCTCGCGGGGTTGGCATTTGGCACACTCAAACTCAAGGCGCCGTTGCCCCGGCAGTTCCTGTTCTGCGGCGTGGCGACGGCGCTGACCACCTTGCCGTTGCTGCTGGTGAGCAACATTCCGGGCCTGGCGGCGGCAATCTTCATCTCCGGCTTGTTCTTCGCGCCTACCTTGATCGTGTCCATGGCCCTGGTGGAACGAATCGTGCCGCCCAGCCGCCTCACCGAAGGCATGACCTGGCTGATCACCGGCCTCAGCATTGGCGTGGCCATCGGTGCCGCCAGCTCGGGCTGGATGATCGACCATTTTGGCGCCACCAGCGGCTTCTGGGTGGCGTTGGCCGCGGGGGCGGTGGTGCTGGGTTCAGCAGTGTTGGGGTATCGGCGGTTGGGCTGATCAGCCGATCGCCGGGGACGCATCGCTGCTGTGGTGCTGCAGAAATTCATCCAGCGCTTGGCGGGTCAGTTCGTTGAGGGTCACCTTTTTGCGGATCGCCACCAGCGCTGCCGCCAGGTGCAGGTCGTGGCCCACTCGGACATTGAAAGAACCTTTGCAAGGTTTCTCCGGCGTTTGCCCAAGGCTCTGGCAGGTAGCGAGATAATCTTCCACCGCCTCCCGGAACGCCGCGTCGAGTTCGGCAACGGTTTTCCCTTCGTAGCTCACCAACGCCTTGATGAACAGGATCTTGCCGAACAGGCAGTTGTCCTCGACGCTGGCCTCGATAGAGCCGATGTAGCCTTTATGTTTCAGTTGGTTGTCCACTGAACCCATCCTCCTGATTTCAATTGTTCGATGATCTGGCGCCGAATGTAGTGTTTCAGTTCGTTGCCGGGGTGGGGCCTGTGCAAGGTGATCATTGCACTGGGGTCGCCGATGTCGAATTTGACGCGGCTTCCAGCCCCCTCGATCTGTGTATAGCCAAGCCAGCGGAGCAGTGTGACGAGCTCGGGCCAGGTAAATGCCATTTGCTCATTGAGCAGTTTGGCGAGCAGCTTTTCATTTTTGGACACGGCGTTCCCTGCGTGTAACTAAATGTAGTTGCAAAAAGTGGTGTTCGTCAATGCTAGCTCGGTTGGAGAAGCCTTTCCCGGCTTTGATGTAACCCTTGATGACACCTCCCCCACGCCAGCATCCCTGCGCTAATTTTTCCCTCCGCGATTCGTTTTATAGGGACGACGTGCCTTTGTGCTTCCTGCCTATTGCTCCGGATCCCAACAAATGAATGCTGAAGACTCCCTGAAACTTGCTCGCCGGTTTATCGGGTTGCCCCTGGAAAAACGCCAGATGTTCCTGCAGGCCTTGCAGAAAGAAGGGGTGGATTTTTCGCGGTTTCCGATTCCGGCAGGTGTGGAGGCTGAGGATCGCCAGGCGCTGTCCTACGCCCAGCAACGGATGTGGTTTCTTTGGCAGTTGGACCCGGCCAGTGGCGCCTATAACTTGCCCAGCGCGGTGCGCCTGGTCGGGCGGCTGAACAGCCCGGCCCTGGAGCAGGCCTTTATGGCGCTGGTCGAGCGCCATGAAACGCTGCGTACGGTGTTTGTCCAGGACGCGGATGACCAGGCCCGGCAAGTGCCTTGCCAGCAGCCGTTGCACATCACTCACACGGATATTTCGTCCCGGGCTGCCGACGCGCGGGAGGCCTGGGTGCAGGGTGAGGCCGAGCGCGTGGCCTTGGAACCTTTCGACTTGAGCCAGGGGCCCTTGCTGCGGGTGCAAGTGATCAAGCTGGCCGAGCAGGAGCACGTGCTGCTGCTGACATTGCACCATATCGTTTCTGATGGTTGGTCCATGGGCGTGCTGATCGAGGAGTTCACGCAGCTGTACGGTGCGATCGATGCGGGCCTGGCGCCGCGTCTTGAACCCTTGCCGATCCAGTATTCCGACTACGCCCTTTGGCAGCGCCGTTGGCTGGAGGCGGGCGAGCAACAGCGTCAGCTCGACTATTGGCGTGGAGTGCTGGGTGAGGAGCACCCGGTACTGAACATGCCTACCGACCACCCGCGTCCTGCTCGGCCCAGCCAGCGTGGTGCACGACATGAGTGGGTGATTGCCAAGGATCTGGCCGACGGCTTGCGTCACAGCGCACGTCAACAGGAAGTCACGCTATTCATGTTGCTGCTGGGGGCATTCGGCACCCTGTTGCACCGTTATTGTGGCCAGGACGACATCCGTATCGGCGTGCCGATCGCCAACCGCAACCGCAGTGAAATAGAGGGGTTGATCGGCTTTTTCGTCAACACCCAAGTGCTGCGGATGCAATTCGATGCGCAGGTGCCAGCTGACCAGTTGATCCAGCAAGTCAAGGCTGCCGCATTGGGGGCTCAAGCGCATCAGGACCTGCCGTTCGAGCAATTGGTGGAGGGCTTGAACCTGGCCCGTGATGCGAGTCATCACCCGCTGTTCCAGGTGATGTACAACCACCAACCGCAAGTCGCCGACCTGGAAACCCTGACCGTCAGTGCTGATTTGCAATTGAGCCAGGTGCAATGGGCCAGCCGTACCACGCGCTTCGATTTGACCCTGGATACCTTCGAGCGTGGCGGGCAGTTATGCGCCGCTTTCACCTATGCCAGCGACCTGTTCACCGCGCAAACCATCGAGCGCCTGGCCGATTACTGGCAAGCGCTGCTGGCTGCGTTGGTGAGAGATCCCAAGGCGCGTATCGGCGACTTGCCGCTACTGACGGCCGGGCAGGCGCAGCAGGCAGTGGGGCAGGGCAATGAGCCGCTCGTCGAGGGTGATTCGCAGCTATGCATCCATCATCTGATCGAGCGCCAGGCCGCCAGCGTGCCCGACGCCACCGCCCTGGTGTTCAGCGGCCATGCGTTGAGCTACCGCGAGTTGAACGCGCAGGCCAACCGCCTTGCGCACCGTTTGATCGCGTTGGGCGTGGGGCCGGATGTGCCGGTGGGGATTGCCGTCGAACGCTCGCTGCAGATGGTGGTGGGCATGCTGGCGGTGCTCAAGGCGGGCGGGGCGTATGTGCCGCTGGACCCGGACTTCCCGCCCCAGCGCCTGGTACACATGGCGCAGGACAGTGGTATCCGGTTGCTCGTGACCCAGGCGGACGTCAGCGAACGCCTGCCGGTGCTGGCGGGTGTCCAGTCGGTGCTCATCGATGCTCACGATGAGCTTCCCGCCAGCAACCCGGACCTGGCGCTGAACCCCGATCACCTGGCTTACGTGATCTACACCTCCGGCTCCACGGGTACGGCCAAAGGTGTGAGTCTCAGCCATCGCTCCCTGGTCAACTACGTACAAGGCATCCTGCACACCTTGCCGTTGGCCGATGCGCGCAGCATGGCAGTGGTCTCGACCTTGTCCGCCGACCTGGGGCATACCACCTTGTTTGGCGCGCTATGTTCCGGTTGCGCCCTGCATGTGCTGGGCCTTGACCTGACCCTGGATGCAGAGCGGTTTGGTGCCTACATGGCCGAACAGCAAATCGATGTGTTGAAGATCGTGCCGTCCCATATGGAGGCATTGCTCAGTGACAACCCAGCTGCCAGCGGGTTGCCACGCCAGTGCCTGGTCATGGGCGGCGAGGCAGCTTCCCCGGCATTACTGGAACGCATCCGTGCGTTGGGTGGAGAGTGTCGCGTGGTCAATCACTACGGGCCGACCGAGACCACGGTTGGCGTACTGACCACGGCAGATGAGCTGCCTGAGCAGGCGATGGCGTCCCTGGGACGGCCGCTGCCCAATACCACAGCATGGGTGCTGGAAGATGGCCTGCAACCGGCAATGGTCGGTGCCTGCGCCGAGTTATACCTGGGCGGTGCAGGCCTGGCCCGTGGCTACCTCGGGCGTGCAGCCATGACCGCCGAGCGCTTTGTACCGCACCCGTTCGGTGTGGCTGGGGAGCGCTTGTATCGCACCGGCGACCTGGTTCGCAGCCGTGCTGACGGCACGATCGAATTCAAGGGCCGGGTCGACCATCAAGTCAAAGTGCGCGGCTACCGGATCGAATTGGGTGAGATCAACGCCTGCCTGCGCCAGCATGCGGCAGTGCGCGAGGCGGTTACGCTTGTGGCCGGCGAGGCGAACAACCCGCACATCGTCGCGTACGTGGTCCTCGATCACGCTTGCAGCAACGAAGAGCTGCGCCACGCGCTGAGTGCCGAACTGCCGGACTACATGGTGCCCGCCACGTTTGTCTGCCTTGATGCTCTGCCGCTGACCCTCAATGGCAAGCTCGACTTGCAGGCGCTGGCCGCGCTGCAGCACGACCTGCCACGCGTGCTGTACGAGGCGCCGGTTACCGACCTGCAAAAACGCCTGGCCAGCGTCTGGGCCCAGGTGCTGAAGGTCGAGCAGGTGGGCCTGCAAGACAACTTCTTCAGCCTGGGTGGTCATTCCCTGCTGGCCACCCAAATCATCTCCCGAGCTCGACGTGTGCTGGGTACTGATGTGGCCCTGCGCACGGTGTTCGAAACCGCCAGCTTCGGTGAGTTTTGTGCCGCGGTGGCGCTGGCTGATCCTGTCGGCACGCGTCCGGCGCTCACGCGCCTGACCGGCCAGCAACCTCGGCTGGCCTCGTTTGCGCAGCAGCGCCAGTGGCTGTTCTGGACCCTGGAGCCCGACAGCGTTGCCTATCACACGCCGATCATCGTCAAGCTGCAGGGCGAGCTGGACCGTCGGGCGCTGGAGCAAACGTTCGCGGCGCTGGCTGCCCGTCATGAGGCATTTCGTACTCGCTTCGTGCTTGACGGCGATGTGTTGTGCCAGCAGGTAGAGGCGCAATCACGGGTTGCGGTGCAATGGCAGTCGCTGGCGGGTTCGGTGGAGCCTGCGGTGCTGGCCGAGACGCACGCGTTGTTTGACCTGGCCGACGGCCCGTTGATGCGGGTCAAGGTGTTCCAGCTCGAGCCACAACAGCATCTGCTGGTGGTGACGTTGCATCACATCATTTCCGATGGCGCGTCCATGGGCGTGCTGGGGCGTGAGTTCGCCGCGCTGTATGCGGCGTTCCACGCCGGCCAGGCCCCGCAACTGTCAGCGTTGGCGGTGCAATACAGTGACTATGCGCAATGGCAGCGCGACTGGCTGGCCACGGGCGAAATGCAGCGCCAACTGGACTACTGGCGTGGGCAATTGGGCACCGAGCATCCGGTGCTGGAACTGGCCACCGATCACCCGCGTCGCGACGGCCAGGGCTACCGCGAGGGCCGCGTGGATTTCACGCTTGATCCGCTGTTGGCGTCGGGCGTGCGCGGCCTGGCTCAGCGCAGCCAGCTGACGCTTTTCCAGCTGTTTGTTGCCTCATTCGGTGTGCTGCTGCAGCGCTATTCGAGCAGCGATGACGTGCGCATCGGCGTGCCGGTCAGCAACCGTAACGCTCAGGAACTGGAAGGCGTTGTGGGCTTTTTCGTCAACACCTTGGTGCTACGCCTGCAACTGGACCCGCAGTTGTCGGTGCTGGAGGTTCTGCAGCAGAGCAAGACCACCGCCTTGGCGGCCCAGGCCCATCAGGACCTGCCGTTCGACAAGCTGGTGGAGGCGCTGAACCCGCAACGCAGCCTGCAACACAACCCGTTGTTTCAGGTGATGTACAACCACCTCAACACCGTCGGCGCGGCGGGCAGTGACAGCCTGCCCGGGCTCAAGGCCGAGGAAGTGGTGTTGGCCGGGGGCATGGCACAGTTCGACCTGACCCTGGAAACTTTGGAGACTGATCACGGGCTGCGCGCCTCGTTCATTTATGCGGCTGACCTGTTCGACGCCACGACCCTGCACACCCTGGCTCAGCATTGGCACCAATTGCTGGCGGCGATGGTTGCCGATCCGCATCAGGCGATTGGTCAATTGGCCTTGCACACGCCCGCCGAGCAACGTGCGCTGATCAGCCATGGGCAGCGGCCGGCGGGTGAAGGCGCCAGTGTGATCAGCCTGTTTGAACGGCAAGCCCTGCTGGCGCCTGACGCGATCGCGGTGATCGCGGGTGATCAGCACCTGAGCTATCGCCAGCTGGATGCACGAGCCAACCATCTGGCCCAGCGTCTGCTCGAAGCCGGCGTCGGCAGCGAAACGCCGGTGGGCCTTGCATTGCCGCGGGGTGTCGAGCTGGTGGTGGGCCTGCTGGCGATCTTCAAGGCCGGTGCCGCCTATGTGCCGCTGGACCTGGCATACCCCGCTGAACGCCTCGCCTACATGATTGCCGACAGCCGCATCACGGTACTGCTCAGCCAGGCCGATGTGGTTGAACGGCTGCCGGTGGTTGCCGGTGTGCAGCACGTGCTGCTGGACGGCAGTGACGAGCAGGTCGGTGCTGCGGTACCGAACGGCATGCGCGGGGAAGGGCTCGCCTACATCATTTACACCTCAGGCTCCACCGGGCAGCCCAAAGGCGTGGGCATCGAGCACGCAGCCCTGAGCATGCATTGCCGCGCGGCAGGTGAACGCTATGCGGTGACCCGTGACGATTGCCAGCTGCATTTCGCCTCCATCAGCTTTGACGCGGCCGCCGAGCAAATCTTCATGCCGTTGATCCACGGCGCGCGCCTGGTGCTGGGCGACGTGGGGCAATGGTCGTTCGAACACTTGTTGAACCAGATTCGCCAGCACCACATCAGCATCCTCGACCTGCCGCCGAGCTATTTGAATGCGATGGCCCAGCACGCGGACCCAACGCAGGCCGGTGTCGATGTGCGCGTGTGCATCCTCGGCGGCGAGGCCTGGGGTGCCGGCCAATTGGCGGCATTGAAGGTGATTCGTCCCGAGCGGCTGTTCAACGCCTACGGCCCCACCGAAGCGGTCATCAGCCCGTTGATCTGGGCCTGTGAGGCGCAACGAATGGCCCAGGGCACCTATGCTGCCATCGGTGAGCCGGTGGGTGCGCGTTCGGCCTGTGTACTGGATACCAACGCCAATTTGCTGCCGTACGCTGGTATCGGCGAGCTGTATATTGGCGGTGAAGGCCTGGCGCGTGGCTACCTGGGCCGTCCCGGGCTGACCGCGCAGCAGTTTGTCCCGGACCCTTTCAGCACCACCGGTGCTCGCCTGTACCGCACCGGTGATCTGGTGCGCCGTGACGCGGCCGGGGTATTCGATTACATCGGGCGTATCGACCACCAAGTGAAGATTCGCGGTTTGCGTATTGAACTGGGCGAGATCGAGGCGCGCCTGCACACGTATGCCAGCGTGCGCGAAGCCGTGGTGCGCACGTCGGCGGCGCAGCAACTGGTGGCTTACCTGGTGCTCGACAGTGAGCACGCCCTGGACGCGATCAAGGTGCAACTCGCCGACAGCCTGCCGGATTACATGCAGCCGGCGCACTGGGTTGTGTTGGAGGCGTTGCCGGTATTGCCCAGTGGCAAACTGGATCGCCAGGCCCTGCCGGAGCCGCAGCTTAAACCTGTCGAAGATCACTACCTGGCACCGCAGAATGCCATGGAACAGCAACTGGCCGAGATCTGGGCGAAAGTGCTCAGGCTCGAGCGGGTCGGGGTGCAAGACAACTTCTTCGAGCTGGGTGGCGACTCGATCATCTCGATCCAGGTGGTGAGCCGGGCGCGGCAGGCGGGCATTCATTTCAAGCCCAAGGACCTGTTCCTGCACCAGACCGTACAGGGCGTGGCCCGTGTCGCGGTGCAGGGTGACAGTGTGCAGTCTATCGACCAGGGCGTGGTCCGTGGCGAACAGTTGCTGTTGCCCGTGCAGCAGGTATTTTTCGAGGAAGTGCAGAGCCAGCGTCACCACTGGAACCAGTCGGTGATGCTGCTGTGCCGCCAACCGCTCGAGCCGCAGCGCCTGGAGCAGGCCCTGCAAGCACTGGTCGGCCATCACGATGCCTTGCGCCTGAGGTTCGTGCAGGGCAGTCATTGGCAGGCGCACTACCCGGAGCAGAGTGTGCAGCCGGACGTGCTATGGCACGCCGAAGGCTGCACCCAGGAAGGTTGGCAAGCCCTGTGCGACAAGGCCCAGCGCAGCCTTGACCTGGCTGAAGGACCGCTGTTGCGTGGGGTGCTGGCAACCTTGGTAGACGGCCAGCAGAAGCTGTTCCTGGCGGTTCATCACTTGGTGGTGGATGGGGTGTCCTGGCGCATCCTGTTCGAGGACCTGCAAACGGTTTATCGACAATTGGTGGCTGGCCAGCCCATCAAACTGCCGCTCAAGACCAGTGCCTTACAGGCCTGGGGGCAGCAGTTGGCGCAGTACGGTGTCAGCCCGACGTTGCGCGACGAGCTGGGGTTCTGGCAAGCACAGCAGGCCATGGAAGCGCAGACATTGCCCGGTGCGAACCTGGCAGGCGGGCAGCTCAATCGTCACGCCGTGACCGTATACAGTCGCTTGGATAAAGCCGTAACCCGGCGCTTGTTGCAGGACGCACCGGCTGCCTATCGCACCCAGGTCAACGACCTGTTGCTGACCGCACTGGCGCGCGTCATGTGTCGCTGGACCGGGCACGCCAGCACGGTGGTGCAACTGGAGGGCCATGGCCGTCAGGAGCTGTTCAACGGCATCGACCTGACCCGTACCGTGGGGTGGTTCACCAGCTTGTTCCCGGTGCGCCTGACCCCGGCGCAACTGCCGGGCGAGTCGCTCAAGGCCATCAAGGAGCAACTGCGCGCGGTGCCCAACAAAGGCATCGGCTACGGCGTATTGCGTTACCTGGGGGATGCCGATTGCCGCGCGGCGCTGCAAGGCGCACCGGCGGCAATCACCTTCAACTACCTTGGCCAGCTCGATGGCAATTTTGACGACGACCAGGCGCTGTTCGTGCCCGCAGGCGAAAGTGCCGGCAGCGACCAGAACGACGAGGCGGCCCTGGGCAGCTTGTTGACGCTCAACGGCCAGGTCTATAACGGCGAGTTGGCCCTGGGCTGGACCTTCAGCGCTGAAGTCTTCGACGCAGCGCTGATGACTGAGTTGGCGCAGGCGTACGGCCGTGAGTTGCAAGCGTTGGTGGAGCATTGCTGCGAGGCTGGCGTGCTTGGGTTGACGCCTTCGGATGTGCCGCTGGCCGGCTTGACCCAGGCACAACTCGACGGGCTTGGACTGCCGCTGGCCGAACTGGACGACCTCTATCCGCTTTCGCCGATGCAGCAAGGCATGTTGTTCCACTCGCTGTACCAGCAGGACGGCGGTGACTACATCAACCAGATGCGCGTTGATGTGCACGGCTTGGACGTGGCGCGCTTCAAGGCGGCCTGGCAGGCGACGGTGCAGGCCCATGACATCCTGCGTTCCGGGTTTATCTGGCAAAGCGAGTTGGCACGCCCGCTGCAATGGGTACACCGGCTACCTGCGCTGCCGTTTGTCGAGCATGACTGGCGCGACCGCACTGACGTGCCGACCGCGTTGGACGCCCTGGCGCTCAGTGAGCGCCAGCGTGGCTTCGAGTTGGCCCAGGCGCCGTTGCTGCGCCTGGTGCTGGTGCAAACCGCAGACGATACCTGGCACTTTATCTATTCCAACCACCATATCCTGATGGACGGCTGGAGCTATTCGCGCTTGCTCGGTGAGGTGCTGCAACGGTATCAGGGCCTGGTGGTGGCAGCACCGGCCGGGCGTTATCACGATTACATCGGCTGGCTGCTGGCGCAGGACGTCGGCGCCAGCGAGCACTTCTGGCAGCAACAACTGCACGCCCTGGAGGCTCCGAGCCGCCTGGCGCCGGCGCTGGCCTTGTTCGGCAGCCTCGATAGCGAACCTGGCCGCAATGCACACATGCGTGAATTGGATGGCGCCGCCAGCCAACAGCTGGCGGCTTTCGCGCGGGCTCAGAAGGTTACGGTCAATACCTTGGTGCAAGCGGCCTGGCTGTTGCTGTTGCAACGCTATACCGGCCAGTCCGCTGTGGCCTTCGGTGCGACACAGGCCGGGCGCCCGGCCCAGGTGCCCGGTGCGGAGCAACAGATTGGCCTGTTCATCAACACGTTGCCGATCATCGCCGAACCGAGCGCGCAGATGACCGTCGGCCAGTGGTTGCAGCAGGTGCAAGCCATCAACCTGGCGGTACGCGAGCACGAGCACACGCCGCTGTTCGAGGTCCAGCGCCTGGCCGGCCTGGGCGGAGAGGCACTGTTCGACACACTGCTGGTATTCGAAAACTATCCAGTGGCCGAAGCCCTGCAACAAAGTGCTGCCACCGGGCTGACGTTTGGCGAAGTGCTCAGCCATGAACAAACCCACTATCCCCTGGCCTTGGCGGTGGAAGCGGGGCACACGCTGATTCTCAACTTCGACTACGCCACTACCCAGTTCAGCGCTCAGGCCATCGAGCGCCTGGCGGGGCACCTGCTCAATGTGCTGGCGCAGCTGGTAGAGCATGCGGACACCTGCCTGGCGAACATTGCACTGATGAGCCCGGCACAGGAGGCTGCGGCGGTGGCGGCCAACTCAATGCCGGAAACGCTGCCGGCGCTGTGGGTGCACCAGCGAATCGCGCAGATTGCCCAGCATTCACCGACACATACGGCGGTGATCCAGGACGACCGCAGCCTCGACTTTGCCAGCCTCGACCGCCGGGCCAATCAGTTGGCTCATGCCCTGATCGCCCAGGGCGTGGGCCCGGAAGTGCGAGTGGCGGTGGCCTTGCCGCGCAGTGAGCACCTGCTGGTGACATTGCTTGCAGTACTCAAGGCGGGTGGCGCCTATGTGCCGCTGGATATCACCCATCCAGCGGAGCGCCTGGCCTATTTGATGAGTGATTGCGCAGCGGCATTGTTGCTGACCGATTCCACCCTGACCGCACAGATGCGCCCATCGACCCGGGCCCACGTGCTGGAAATCGACCGACTCGACCTGGCGCCGTTTTCAACCACCGAGCCGGTGGTGGCGTTGCACGCGGAAAACCTCGCTTATGTGATCTACACCTCGGGCTCCACGGGCCAGCCGAAAGGCGTCGCCGTTACCCACGGACCGCTGGCAATGCATTGCACAAGCATCGGTGAGCGCTACGGCATGACCTCGGTCGATTGCGAATTACTGTTCATGTCGTTTGCCTTCGACGGTGCCCATGAGCGCTGGTTGACCACCTTGACCCACGGCGGCCGTGTGTTGCTGCGCGATGAAGTGCTGTGGACGCCGGAGCAAACCTTTGACGCCTTGCACCGTCATGGCGTGACCGTCGCCGCGTTCCCCCCCGTGTACCTGCAGCACTTGGCGGAACATGCGCAAAAGGTCGGCAACCCGCCGGCTGTGCGCATTTATTGCTTCGGCGGGGATGCAGTGCCGCAGGCCAGCTTTGAGCTGGCGCGTCGCGCCCTCAAGCCGCAATTCATCATCAACGGCTACGGGCCGACGGAAACCGTGGTGACCCCGCTGATCTGGAAGGCCGGCAGTGATGATTATTGTGAAGCGGCTTACGCACCGATCGGCACGCGCATTGGCGAGCGCAGCCTGCAAGTACGCGACCTGCAACTCAACCTGTTGCCGGATGGCGTGCCCGGCGAGTTGTACCTGGGCGGCTACGGCGTGGCACGCGGTTACCTCAACCGCCCAGCCATGACCGCCGAACGCTTTGTGCCGGACCCGGCCAGTACCTGCGGCGCGCGCCTCTACCGTTCCGGCGACCTGGTTCGGCAGCGCCCCTCCGGCGTCATCGATTGCCTCGGGCGTATCGACCATCAGGTGAAGATTCGCGGGTTCCGTATCGAACTGGGTGAGGTCGAAGCACGCCTCAAGGATCAGGCGGGCGTCAGCGATGCATTGGTGGTGGCCCAGGACGGCGATCACGGCAAGGTGCTGGTGGGTTATGTGGTACCCGAGGCGCCAGGCCAGCAGGCGGGGGTACTGGGCAAGGTGCTCAAGGCCGCGCTGGAGTTGACGTTGCCCGGCTACATGGTGCCGTCCCAGTGGGTGTTGCTGGAGCGCTTCCCACTCAACCCCAACGGCAAGATCGACCGCAAGGCTCTGCCATTGCCAGACCTGGAACATGGGCGCCTGCGTTATGTGGCCCCGGTCACCGAGTTGCAGTGCACGCTGGCCGGCATCTGGCAGAGCGTGTTGAAGCGCGACCAGGTGGGCCTCGACGACAACTTCTTTGAGTTGGGCGGCCACTCCCTGCTCGCTACCCAGGCCACGGCACAGGCCCAGCTTGAGCTGGGTGGCAGTCTGGCGCTGGAGCTGATTTTCAAAGCCTCATCCCTCGAAGCGTATGCCGAGCTTGTCGCCGGCAGCCTCAATACCCATTTGGATCAAGACCTGAGCGATATGCACGACTTCCTCGCTGAACTGGAGAACAACTGACATGGCTGCATTGGACAACACCTCGCTGGTTCAGCGGTTTATCAAGTTGCCAGCGGCCCAGCGTCGACTGTTCCTGGAAAAACTCGGCAGCAAAGGCATTACCTTGGCGCAGTTGCCGATCCCGGTCAGCCGCCACGATCAGCCGCGCCTGCCATTGTCCTACGCCCAGCAACGCCAGTGGTTCCTGTGGCAGTTGGAGCCTGGCAGCAGTGCCTACCACATTCCGGCTGCGTTGCATCTGCGCGGAGCCCTGGATATCGCGGCGTTGGAGCGCGCGCTGAGCACACTGGTGGTGCGCCACGAGGCGCTGCGTACGGTGTTCGAAACCGTCGATGGCGAAGCGGTACAAGTGGTACAGCCGGCCCAGCCGCTGGTGATCGAGAAGCACGCTGCAACATCGGACGGCACGCCGCAGTCGGTGCAGATCAAGGCGTTCATCGATGCGACGCTGGAGCAGCCGTTCGACCTGCTCGCCGGACCGTTGCTACGGGTCAAATTGTTGCAACTGGGGGCCGAGGAGCAGGTGCTGGTGATCGCCCAGCACCACATTGTGTCTGACGGTTGGTCGATGCAAATCATGGTGCGCGAACTGGTCGAGTTGTATCAGGGCTACAGCCAGGGCCATCAGGTCAGCCTGCCGGTGTTGCCGATCCAGTATGCCGACTACGCCATTTGGCAGCGCTGCTGGATGGAAGCGGGCGAGCGCGAGCGGCAATTGGCGTACTGGACCGAGCAATTGGGCGGTGAACAGAGCCTGCTGCAGTTGCCCCATGATCGACCGCGACCGGCTATCAGCAGCTATCGCGGCCAGCGCTGCGATATCGACATCGAACCGGCCCTGACGGCTGCGCTCAAGCAAGCCTGCCGGCGCGAGGGGGTCACGCTGTTCATGCTGCTGCTGGCCTCGTTCCAGGTGTTGTTGTACCGCTACAGCGGCCAGGCGGACATCCGCGTAGGCGTACCGGTGGCAAGCCGTAACCGTGCCGAATGTGAGCGCCTGATCGGCTTTTTCGTCAACACCCAGGTACTCAAGGCCGACGTGATCGGCACCGATACCCTGAGTGAACTGTTGCAGCAGGTCAAACGCACGGCGCTGCAGGCCCAGGACTATCAGGACCTGCCGTACGAGCAACTGGTCGAAGCCTTGCAACCTGAACGCAGTTTGAGCCATAACCCGCTGTTCCAGGTGATGTTCAACCATCAGGTGCAAGGCCCGGTTCAAGCGGGTCAAGGAGCGGACATGGGGTTGGGCATCGAAGCCCTGACCTGGGACAACCACACCTCGCCGTTCGACTTGAACCTGGATACCTTCGAGGACGAGCAACGCTTGTGGGCGTCGATGACGTACGCCGTGGACCTGTTCGACGCCGCTACCATCCAGGGGATGGCGGCGCACTGGCGCAACCTGCTCGAGGCCTTCGCCGCAACGCCGCAGGTGCGCATCGATGACCTGCCGTTGCTCGGGCGTGACGAAGAACAGCGCATGCTCACGCAGTGGAACCACACGCACGTCGATCGCCCAGGCGTACCGTTTGTGCATCAATGGGTCGCCCAGCGCGATCCGGCAGCAGTGGCGCTGCATTTCGGGCCACGCAGCTTGAACTGCGCCGAGTTGAACGCGCGGGCCAACCGTCTGGCCGCGCACCTGATAGAGCAGGGCGTAGGCCCGGATGTGCTGGTTGGTGTCGCGTTCGAGCGCAGCGTGGAAATGGTCGTTGCGCTGTTGGCGGTGCATCGTGCGGGCGGTGCCTATGTGCCGCTGGACCCGGACTATCCGCAGCAACGCCTGGCCTACATGATTGCCGACAGCGGCATCGGCCTGTTGCTTACCCATGCACCTGTGGTGCCGATATTGCCGGCGCTGGAGCATGTGCAACTGCAGTTGTTGGACGAATCCGACGCAGCACCCGCGACCGACCCTGGCGTTCCCGATGTTGCCCTCGACCCGGAACACCTGGCCTACGTGATCTATACCTCCGGCTCGACCGGGCAGCCCAAGGGCGTCGCGATTCGCCATCGTGGGCTGAGCAACCATATGCAGTGGATGCGTGGTTATTTGCCGCTGACGGCCGACGACCGTGTGCTGCAAAAGACCGCTTTCAGTTTTGACGCGTCGGTCTGGGAGTTCTGGCTGCCGTTGATGGGCGATGCGCAACTGGTCATGGCCCCGCCGAGCCTGAGCCAGGACTGGGCCGGGCTCTGGTCACTGGTGGCCGCCGAACGGATCAGTGTACTGCAACTGGCGCCGTCGTTGCTGCAAGGGGTACTCCCGCAGGCGGATGCTGCCCAGTTGCGTTCGCTCAGCTACCTACTGGCCGGCGGTGAGGCGCTGAAAGCCAGCCTGGTCACGCAATTGAACGCGCTGTGGCAGGGCACGCTGATCAACTTGTACGGGCCCACCGAAGCGACCATCGACAGTTGCAGCTTCATTGCAACACCCCAGGCTACCCAGGACATCGTTGCCATCGGCCGGCCCCTGGACAATGTCCGCACCTACGTGCTCAACGACGGGTTGGCGGTATGCCCGGTGGGGGGCGCTGGCGAGTTGTACATCGCTGGCGACTGCCTGGCGCGCGGTTACTTCAACCGTGCGGCACTGACCGCCGAACGCTTTGTGCCCAACCCGTTCGACAGCCAGGGTTCGCGCCTGTACCGCAGCGGCGACCGTGTGCGCTATCGCGCTGACGGTGTGCTGGACTATATCGGTCGTCTCGACCACCAGCTCAAACTGCGCGGCTTGCGAATTGAACTCGGTGAAATCGAGGCGCGCCTGGGTGAGCTGGACGCGGTTCGCGAGGCGGTCGTGCTGGCCCAGGAGGTCATCCAGGGCACGCAGTTGGTTGCCTATGTCGTCGCCCACGCCGACGCTGCCGGCAACAGTGGCTTGCCCGAGCAGATCAAGGCACGGCTCACCGAAGTATTGCCCGCCTACATGGTGCCGACCCAGGTCCTGTTGCTAGCGGCGTTACCGCTGATGCCCAATGGCAAGTTGGATCGCAAGGCGTTGCCGCTGCCGGATGCGGCCCACGCGGATGCTGCCTACAGTGCGCCGCAAGGCGCGCTCGAGGAGCAAATCGCCGAGATCTGGCAGGCGGTGCTCAAGCGTACGCAGGTGGGTCGCCAGGACAACTTCTTCGAGTTGGGAGGGGATTCGATCATCTCGATTCAAGTGGTGAGCCGGGCCCGCCAGGCGGGCATCGACTTTACCCCCAAAGAGTTATTCCAGCACCAGACCGTCCAGGGTCTTGCCAGTGTTGCGCGGCAGGGGGCGTCGGCCAATAGAATCGATCAGGGGCCGGTTAGCGGTGAGCTGGCCCTGCTGCCGATCCAGCAGATGTTTTTCCAGTCCGCCGTGGCTGACCGTCACCACTGGAACCAGTCGGTGTTGTTGCAACCGCGTGAGCACTTGGAGGTGCAAGGGCTCGAACAGGCGTTGACCGCGCTGGTCTGCCACCACGACGCCCTGCGCCTGAGCTTCGTCGACGGCGGCCCGCAGGGTTGGCGTGCCAGCTACCGTACGCCCGGGGCCGGCTCTGGAATGCTCTGGCACGAAGCGGTGAGCGACAATGCCGCGTTGCTGGCCGCGTGTGAACGCGCGCAACGCAGCCTGGACATTGCAAACGGACCGCTGGTGCGCGGCGTACTGTTCGATCTCGCGGATGGGACGCAGCGCCTGCTGTTGATCGTGCATCACCTGGTGGTGGACGGCGTGTCCTGGCGGATTCTCTTTGAAGACCTGCAAACAGCCTATCGCCAAGGGGCTGCAGCGTTGCCGGCCAAGACCAGCTCGCTGAAAACCTGGACCCAACGTCTGGGTGGCCATCACCTGACGACGGCCGGTGCAGCCGCTGCCGCTTATTGGCTGAACCTGCCCGTCGGCGCTGACCCTGCGCTGCCTTGCGAACACCCCGACGCCAGCCTGCAAAAACAGCACGCCGCCAGCGTAAGCACCCGCCTGGATCGCCAGGCCACCAGTCGCTTGCTGCAACAGGCACCGGCCACTTACCGCACCCAGGTCAATGACCTGCTGCTCACCGCTTTGGCCCGCGTCATCTGTAACTGGACCGGCGGCGCCGAAGCGTGGGTACAGTTGGAGGGGCACGGCCGTGAAGATCTGTTCGACGATGTCGACCTGACGCGCACTGTCGGCTGGTTGACCAGCGCGTTCCCGGCGCGATTGACGCCGCACGCCGAACTCGGTGTGTCGATCAAGGCGATCAAGGAGCAACTGCGGGCCATCCCCAACAAAGGCCTGGATTTCGGCATCCTGCGTTACCTTGGCACGCCTGACCAACAGGCGGCATTGGCGCGGTTGCCGGTGCCGCGTATCACGTTCAACTACCTGGGGCAGTTCGACGGCAGCTTTGACGATGACACGGCCTTGTTCGTGCCCGCCAAGGAAAGTGCCGGTGCCGAGCAAGGTGACGATGCGCCACTGGGCAACTGGTTGAGCATCAACGGCCAGGTGTATGGCGGCGAGTTGACGCTGGAGTGGACCTTCAGCAACGAAATGTTCGCGCCCCACACGGTGCAGCACCTGGCGGATGCCTTGACCGCGCAACTGCTGGAACTGATCGAGCATTGCAGCGATGCCGAACATAGCAGCTTCACACCGTCGGACTTCCCACTCAGCGGCCTGGACCAGGCGCAATTGGACCAGTTACCGGTGGAGCGCAGGCAGGTCAGCGACCTTTATCCGTTGTCGCCGATGCAACAAGGCATGTTGTTCCACGGCCTGTTTGAAGCCGATTCGGGCGACTACATCAACCAGTTACGCGTGGACATCGAGGGCCTGGATGTCGAAACGTTCCGGGCTGCCTGGCAAGCCACCCTGCAAGCGCATGACGTGCTGCGCAGCGGGTTCTACTGGCAGGGTGACCTGAGCACGCCGGTGCAGGTGGTGTTTGATCAGGTTGTGCTGCCGTTCAGCACCCATGACCTGCGCGGTACATCCGATCAACCGGCGCGGCTCAAGCATTTTGCCGAGCAGGAGAAGGCCGCAGGCTTTGCCCTCGACACGGCACCGCTGCTGCGCCTGGCGCTGGTACGCACCGCCGAGCAGCGTCATCACCTGATCTACACCAGCCACCATATCCTCATGGACGGGTGGAGCAACGCCCAGTTGTTGGGGGAGGTCCTGCAGCGTTATGCCGGTACTTTTGTGCCGACCCACAACGGGCGCTACCGGGACTACATTGCCTGGCTGCAGGCCCGAGACATGCAGGCCAGCGAAGCGTTCTGGAAACAGCAGACGCAAGCGTTGTCCGGGCCGACCCTGCTGGCCGCCGCCATCCCGCGGTCGTTGCCGGCCACCCGTGGGACGGGGCGTGGCGAGCATCGTGTCCTGCTCGATCAGTTGGTCACTCAAGGCCTCAATAGCTTTGCCCGCCAGCAGAAAATCACCTTCAACACCCTGGTGCAGGCGGCCTGGTCGCTGCTGTTGCAACGCTATACCGGTCAGCAAACCGTGGCGTTCGGCGCGACGGTTTCCGGGCGTCCGGCAGAGCTGCGCGGTATCGAAGGGCAGATCGGCCTGTTCATCAACACCTTGCCGGTGATCAGCCAACCCCTGGCGGACCAGCCCATCGGCCAGTGGTTGCAGGGGTTGCAGGCGCTCAACCTGAGCCTGCGCGAGCAGGAACACACGCCGTTGTACGAGATCCAGCGGTGGGCCGGGCGCAGTGGCGAGGCGTTGTTTGACAACCTGCTGGTGTTTGAGAACTATCCGGTGTCCGAGGCCCTGGCGGCCGGTGCTCCCCAAGGTTTGCGCTTTGGTGAGGTGCTGGGGCATGAGCAGACCAGTTTCCCGTTGACCTTGTTGGTGGATGCGGGGGCGCAACTGGCACTGACCTTCAAATATGCCGAAGCCGAATTCGACGCGCCCGTCATACAGGCGCTGGCCGACCATCTGCGACGTTTGATCGAGGCGATCTGCAGCGGCTCCAGTGAGCGTTGCGTGGGCGAGTTGATGCTGTTGAACCCGGCAGAATATGCCCAACAGATGCACCAGTGGAACGCCACGCAAACCCTCTATCCGTTGCAGTCCAGCGTTCAACAGCTGATCGAGGCACAGGTGGAGCGCACGCCTGACGAGGTGGCGTTGACGGCGGGCGAACAGCAACTGAGTTACCGCGAACTCAACCGCCGTGCCAACCGGTTGGCCCACCATTTGGTCGGGCTGGGCGTGGGGCCAGATGTGTTGGTGGGCATTGCGTTGGAGCGTTCGGTGGAGATGGTCGTGGCGTTGCTGGCCGTGCTCAAGGCGGGCGGGGCCTATGTACCTCTCGACCCGGACTACCCGACCGAGCGCCTGGCGTATATGCAGGCCGACAGTGGTATTCGCTGGCTGCTCAGTCATTCGGCATTGACCGACGATCTGCCCCAGGTCGACGGTGTGCAACGGCTGTTGCTGGATCAGTTGGCATTGGCCGGCAGTGCCGAACACAATCCTCAGGTCGCGGTGGCAGGTGAAAACCTTGCCTACGTGATCTACACCTCCGGTTCTACCGGCCAACCCAAGGGCGCGGGTAACCGTCACAGCGCCTTGACCAACCGGCTGTGCTGGATGCAAGACGCTTATGGCTTGACGGCTGCGGACAACGTGCTGCAAAAAACGCCGTTCAGTTTCGACGTGTCGGTCTGGGAGTTTTTCTGGCCACTGTTGGCCGGCGCTCGCCTGGTCATGGCCGCCCCTGGTGCGCATCGCGATCCGGCGCAATTGATCGAGGTGATCAGCCGCGAACAGATCAGCACCTTGCACTTTGTGCCATCGATGCTGCAGGTGTTCTTGCAGGACCCGAATGTCCAGGCATGTCGCTCATTGACCCGCATCGTCTGCAGTGGCGAGGCGCTGCCGGCCGAAGCGGCGCAGCAGGTATTCAAACAGTTGCCCCACGCCGGCTTGTACAACCTGTACGGCCCTACCGAAGCGGCGATCGATGTGACGCACTGGACTTGCCAGGACGACGACCGCCATAGCGTGCCGATCGGGCACCCGATCGCCAACCTGCACACCTACGTGCTGGACGGCAATCTGCAACCGCTGCCGGTAGGCGTCGTGGGTGAGCTGTACCTGGCGGGCGAAGGGTTGGCACGTGGTTATCACCAGCGTCCAGCCTTGACTGCCGAGCGCTTTGTGGTGGACCCGTTCGTGGCCGGCCAGCGGATGTACCGCACCGGTGACCTGGCGCGGTTCGGCCGGGCAGGGGAGATCGAATACGCGGGACGTATCGACCACCAGGTGAAAATTCGCGGCCTGCGTATCGAACTGGGCGAAATCGAAGCTGGCCTGCTCGCGCATCCGCAGGTCCTTGAGGCGGTAGTGGTGGCGGCAGGCACCGGGGCCCAGCAGATGTTGGTGGGGTACCTGGTGTGTGAAGGGGCAGTGGTACTCGAGGATATCCGGAGTTCGCTGCGCAGCCACTTGCCGGAATTCATGGTGCCGACGCATCTGCTGGTGTTGGACCAGATGCCGCTGAGTGCCAACGGAAAATTGGACCGCAAGTTATTGCCGGCGCCGGATGCAGCGCTGTCACGCGCGGTGTTCCAAGCCCCACGGGATGAGTTCGAACAAGCGATTGCGGGGGTTTGGCAAGCAGTGCTGGGGCTGACCGAGGTCGGCCTGGACGACAACTTCTTCCAGCTCGGCGGTCACTCGTTGATGGCCACCCAGGTGGTGATGCAACTGCGCCAGCTACAAGGTGTGGAAGTGCCGCTCAAGTTGTTGTTCGAAACCCCGCACCTGGGGGCCTTCTGTGAACATGTGCGTGGGCTGCAGTCAGGGCATGAAAGCCTGGAGGATGAGCTGACTAAATCGTTGGGGGCTCTCAAACGTCTATCTGCTGAAGAGCTTGAGAAACTGATTTCCTGACGAGGTACCTGGCGTGCAAAAGTTAATAGAGTCTGTAGGCGCGCTTTCCGTGCCAGAAAGGAAAGCGTTGGCCGTCCTGCTGAAGCAGAAGGGGATCAACCTGTATGGGATTGCCCCAGTGTTTCGGCGTGCTGAGGACGAGCCGCGCCTGCTGTCCTATGCTCAGCAACGCCAGTGGTTCCTGTGGAAAATGGACCCGCACAGTTGTGCCTACACCATCCCCCTGGCGATTCGCTTGCGCGGAGCGCTGGACGTCGAGGCGTTGCAATGCAGCTTCGATGCACTGATCGCCCGCCATGAGAGCTTGCGCACGGTATTTGTCGAGGCGGCCGATGGTCAGGTCGAACCGGTGATTCAGCCGCCAGCTTCGCTGGAGTTGACGGTGCAGGTGCTGGCTGGCGACGATCCCGAGGTGTTGGCGCACGCCGTCGAGGAGCAACTGGCGCAGCCGTTCGACCTGGCAACCGGGCCGCTGGTCCGGGCCAGGCTGCTGCAGTTGGCGGTAGGCGACTGCGTATTGGTGGTGACGCAGCATCACATCGTTTCCGACGCATGGTCGATGGGGGTGATGGTCGACGAGGTGCTGGCGGCTTATACGGCGCTCAGTCGTGGGCTGCCACTGCCATCGTCGGAGCTGCCCATTCAGTATTCGGATTACGCCGCCTGGCAACG
Organism: Pseudomonas sp. S09G 359; assembly: GCF_002843605.1. Lineage (NCBI taxonomy): Bacteria > Pseudomonadati > Pseudomonadota > Gammaproteobacteria > Pseudomonadales > Pseudomonadaceae > Pseudomonas > Pseudomonas sp. S09G 359. Next base: position 2,588,718 of record NZ_CP025263.1, read on the forward strand.
CCATTGGATGGACAATGGTGAACGTGACCGGCAACTGGCGTATTGGCTAGGGCACCTGGGCGACACACCACAGCCTTTGCGCCTTCCGGGGCAGCGCGTAGCGCTGGGCCCGCGCAGTCATGAGGGTGGGCAGGCACGGATTGCGCTGGCCCCGGCCTTGTCGGAGCAACTCAAGGCCCTGGCGGCTCGCGAGGGCGTGACACTCTTCGTCCTGTTGTTGGCGAGTTTCCAGGCATTGCTGCACCGTTTGAGCGGGCTGGCGGATGTGCGTATCGGTGTGCCGGTGGCCAACCGCACTCGGGCGGAAACCGCAGGGCTGATCGGCTTTTTCGTCAACACTCAGGTACTCAAGGCCGACGTGCGCGGCGAAGACACCTTCAGCCAGTTGCTGGCGCAGATGCGTGACACCGCCCTGAAGGCGCAAACCTTCCAGGATTTGCCGTTCGAACAACTGGTAGATGCCTTGCAGCCGGAGCGCAGCCTCAGTCATTCGCCACTGTTCCAGGTGATGTTCAACCATCAGCATGACGCCCCCAGCCAGGCGCGCGCGTTGGGCGGTGGGCTCACGGTGGAAAACCTGGCGACGCAGGTACACAGTGCCAAGTTCGACCTGACCCTCAATACGTTTGAGCACGCTGCAGGCATTGATGCCAACTTCATCTACAGCCGCGAGCTGTTCGATGCTGCGCTGATCGAGGCCTTGGCGGGTCAGTGGCAGCGCCTTCTGGCGGCAGTGGTCGAGAACCCTCGGCAACGTATCGAAGCACTGCCGGTGATTGACGCCAAGGATCAGCACCAGGTCCGGCAGTGGGGGGTTGGTGAGCCGGTGGCGTTTGTTGAGCAGGATGTGCTGGCGCTGTTCGCTCGCCAGGTTGCCGAGAACCCCGAAGCGCTGGCGGTGGTGGACGAGGGGGCGGCCCTGACTTACCGTCAGTTGGAGGCGGCCGCAGAGCAACTGAGCCGTCGCTTGCACCTGGTAGGTGTGCGTCCCCACGCACGGGTCGGTGTGGTCCTGGAACGCTCGGTGGGTATGGTGGTGGCCATGCTAGGCGTGTTCAAGGCCGGTGCCACGTACCTGCCGCTGGCGGCGGATACCGCGCCCCAACGCTTGAACGATGTGCTTCGCGACAGTGGTGCACAGGTGGTGGTGGCAAGCGGCACGCTGGGCTCTCTGGATGCCGCGTTTACCGTGATCGACATCGATCAGCAGCCCCAGCAGGAAATGCCGTCGGTGCCTTGTACGGTGACGTTGCCGGAGCAGATCGCCTATGTGATCTATACGTCTGGCTCCACCGGTGCCGCGAAGGGCGTGATGGTCAGCCACGGCGCGTTAGCCAACTATGTGCAGGCGCTGTTGCAGCGCCTGCCGCCCGATAGCGGCAGCCGTATGGCGATGATCTCCACGGTGGCCGCAGACCTCGGGCATACCGTGTTGTTCGGTGCGCTGTGCTCGGGTCGGACCCTGCATCTGATCGGCGCACAACTGGCCATGGACGCCAACGCCATGGCCGCGTACATGGCCACCCACAGGGTGGATGTAATGAAAATCGTACCTTCGCACCTCACCGCATTACTCAGCGCCGACAACCCGGCGGCGGTGCTCCCAGCGAAAGTACTGATCCTGGGCGGTGAGGCCTGTTCGCCAGGCTTGCGCGATCGCCTGCGCCAGTTGGCGCCCGATTGCCAACTGATGAACCATTACGGCCCGACGGAAACCACCGTCGGCGTGCTGGCGGCAGCCGTGCCCGAGCAGGGCGACACGGTTCCGCTCGGCGTGCCGTTGGCCAATACCAGCGTGCAGGTACTCGATGCGAGCCTGCAAGGCGTCGGCAACGGCGGCAGTGGCCAGCTCTATATCGGCGGTGCTGGCCTGGCCCAGGGTTATCTGGGGCAGCCGGCGCTGACGGCTGAGCGGTTTGTACCGGACCCGTCCTCTCGGAGCGGTGCGCGGCTGTACCGCAGTGGTGATCAGGTGCGGGTACAGGACGGTGTGTTCGACTACCAGGGCCGCATCGACGATCAAGTGAAAATCCGTGGTTACCGTGTTGAGCCCGGCGAAGTCACGGCCAGCCTGCGCAGCCTGCCCGGGGTCGAGGATGCGGCGGTGGTGGTCGGCATGGCCGACAGCGGCGCGCAGTTGTGGGCTTACGTGGTGTCCGCCGTGCCGGTAGCGAACCTGCTGGCGCAGTTGCGTGAACGCTTGCCGGCCTACATGCTGCCGAGCCACGTGCAAGTGCTCGAGCAACTGCCGTTGACCGCCAATGGCAAGCTTGACCGCAGGGCGCTGCCGGCGCCTGCCAGCCCCGATCATGCCCAACAGTACCAGGCCCCCCAGGGCGAACTGGCGCAGCGCATCGCGCAGGTCTGGCAGGATGTGCTCAAGCGTGAACACATCGGCGGCCAGGACAACTTCTTCGAACTGGGTGGCGATTCCATCATCTCGATTCAGGTGGTCAGCCGGGCCCGCCAGGCGGGTATTCGTTTTACCCCGCGCGACCTGTTCGAGCACCAGACCGTGCAGAGCCTGGCCAGCGTCGCCCAGACGGGTGACGGTGCCATGGTGATCGATCAGGGGCCGGTCAGCGGTGCATTACGCCTGTTGCCGATCCAGCAGATGTTTTTTGAGACGCCGATCCCGCAACGTCATCACTGGAACCAATCGGTGCTGCTGGAGCCCCAGCGGCCCCTGCAACCGGCGCTGCTGGAGCAGGTGTTGCAGGCGCTGGTCAGCCACCATGACGCCTTGCGCCTGAGTTTTCACCCCGGGCCCCACGGCTGGACCGCCGAGCATCGCGTGCTGCAAGGGCGTGAGCCATTGCTCTGGTGCGAAACAGCCGAGACTGACGCCCAGTGCCTGGAGATTTACCAGCGCGCCCAGTGCAGCCTCGACCTGAGCCAAGGCCCGTTGCTGCGCGGCGTGTTGCTGACGCTGCCGCAGGGCGGGCAACGATTGCTGTTGGCGGTGCATCACCTGGTCGTCGACGGTGTGTCCTGGCGCATTCTTTTTGAAGACTTGCAGCTGGCCTATGAGCAGTTGCACAACGGCCAGCCCCTGCGTCTGCCGGCCAAGGCCAGTCCGTTCAAAGCCTGGAGTGACCGCTTGCATGCACTTGCCGGGCAGGCCGAACTGCGTCAGGAAAGCGACTATTGGCAGGCCCGCTTAAGCCCGGTGCACAGTGACCTGCCCGGGCGTCGCAACGTTCCGGTGGCGCTGATGCGCGAAGCGGTGACGGTGACCACGCGCCTCGACGCGTCGGTGACTCGGCAGTTGCTGCAGCAGGCGCCCGCCGCCTACCGCACCCAGATCAACGAGTTGCTGCTGGCCGCCTTGAGCCGCGTCATCTGCCGGTGGACCGGCCGTTCCAGCCTGGGCCTGATGCTCGAAGGGCATGGCCGCGAGGACCTGTTCGATGAGTTGGACCTGACCCGCACCGTCGGCTGGTTTACCAACAAATACCCGGTCTGCCTTACACCGGGCGTGACCGTGGCGCAGAGCATCCAGTCGATCAAGGAGGAACTGCGTGCGGTGCCTAACAAAGGCCTTGGGTTTGGCGCCCTGCGTTATCTGGGGGTGGACGCTGATCAGCAACGCCTGCGCAACCAAGCCTTGCCTTGTGTGACATTCAACTATTTGGGGCAATTCGACGCGAGCTTCGATCAGGATCAAGGCGCGTTGTTCGTACCTTCCAGCGAGGCGGCAGGCAGCGAACGCGACAGCGAAGCACCGCTGGGTAATCTGTTGAGCCTCAACGGCCAGGTGTACGGCGGTGTATTGAATGTGGGTTGGACCTTCAGCGCAGCGATGTTCGACAGCGAAGTTATCCAGGCATTGGCCGATGACTACGCGCGTGAGCTGCAAGCCCTGGTCGAGCACTGCGTAGCGCCCGATGTGGTCGGCCTGACACCGGCTGATTTCCCCCTGGCCGGCGTCACCCAGGCGCAGCTCGACGCGTTGCCGCTGCCGGCGCGCAACGTGCTGGATATGTACCCGTTGTCGCCAATGCAGCAAGGCATGCTGTATCACAGCCTGGAGGCGGGCGAGGGCGATTTGTATATCAACCAGACCTGTGTGCCGGTGCAGGGCTTGGATGTAAAACGCTTGGCTGCGGCCTGGGACCAGGTGCAGCAATGCCACGATATCCTGCGCACCGGGTTCTGGACGGCCAACGAGTTGGCGCAACCGTTGCAGATCGTCAGCCGGCAAGCACCGTCGGCGGTGCACATTGTGGACTGGCGCCAGCGCGAGGTCGGCCCGGATGACCTGGCCGAGCTGATCAGTGCCGATTGCCGACAGGGCTTTGACATGCTCCAGGCGCCGCTGATGCGGGTGACGCTGGTGTGGCTGGACGAAAATCGCTGCCACCTGATCTGGACTCGCCATCATATCCTGATGGACGGCTGGAGCAGCTCGCGCCTGCTGGGCGAGGTGTTCCAGGCCTACAACGGACAGGCCAGCAACCGCCAGAGTCGCTACCAGGATTACATTGCGTGGCTGCAACGCCAGGGCTCGACGGCGCTGGAAGCGTTTTGGCGGGAAAAACTCCAGGGCGTCACCGGGCCCACCGAGCTGGCCGGGAATGTCTACCCGCGTCCCGCCACCCAGCCCGGTGGGCATGAAGCCATTTACCTGAACTGGGACCAAGCCCGGACCCTGCGCCTGCGTGAGCGCGCGCAACGCTGGCGCGTGACCCCCAACACCCTGATCCAGGCGGCCTGGCTGCTGCTGTTGCAGCGCTATACCGGGCAAGCCACGGTGTGTTTCGGTGCCACCGTGGCCGGGCGACCCGCCAGCCTGCCTCAGGCCGACCAGATACTGGGGCTCTTCATCAACACCCTGCCGATTGTGCAGACGCCGCAACCGCAGCAGCCGCTCACCGAGTGGTTGGCGCAGTTGCAAGCGTTCAACCTGGATGCGCGGGACTACGAGCACGCATCCCTGGCGGAAATCCAGCGTTGGGCCGGGCAAAGTGGCCGGGCGATGTTTGACAGCATCATCGTGTTCGAAAACTACCCGGTCGATGATCGCCTGCAGGAGATGGAGCAGGGCACGCTGCAATTTGGCGCCGCTACCGGCCGGGATGTCACCAACTACGCGATGGACCTGGCGGTGAACCTCACGGAATCGCTGGTGATCGAGTTCCTGTACTTGCGTAACCGCTTCAGCGACGAATCGGTACAGCGTATTCGCGGCAGTTTTGAGGCCTTGTTGCTGGCCATGCTTGATGCCAACGACAGCACCGTGGGGCAGTTGTGCATGCTCACCGCACCACAGCGCGAGCATTTGCAGCGCAGCAACGTGCTGCAAGCGCCGCAGCCAACGGCCGCCTCGTTGCTGGAACGGATCGAAGCCCATGTACACCGGCAACCGGATGCGCCGGCGGTGATCTGTGCTGACCGCCAGCTCAGTTACCTGGCACTGGAGCAGCACGCCAACCGTATGGCCCACCTGCTGCGTGAGCGGGGTGTGGGGCCGGAGGTTCGGGTGGGCGTGGCATTGAACCGCTCGGTCGAAATGATCATCACCCTGTATGCGGTGCACAAGGCCGGCGGCGTGTATGTGCCGATGGACATTGACTACCCCAAGGAGCGCCTGCAATGGATCGTCGAGGACTCCAGCATGGCCGTGCTGGTCACCCGCGAGGCGTTGCTTGAGCGCCTGCCGGTGACCGCAGCGGTGCAGGTGCTGGATATCGATCACCTCGATCTGTCGGGTTATGCGCACACCCCCCTGGGCCTGTCGATTGACCCCGACCACCTGGCCTACCTGATCTACACCTCCGGCTCCACCGGTAAACCCAAAGGTGTGGCGGTCGCGCGTGGCCCGTTGAACATGCATTGCCAGGCCATTGCCCAACGCTATGTGATGGACACGGCCACCCGCGAATTACTGTTCATGTCGTTCGCCTTTGACGGTGCCCAGGAGCGTTGGCTCACCACCTTGCTGGCCGGTGGTTGCCTGGTGCTGCGCGACGACAACCTGTGGACCGCAGAAGAAACCTGGCAGGTTCTGCATGAACAGTCGATCAACATTGCCTGCTTCCCCCCGGCCTACCTCAAGCAACTGGCCGATTATGCCCAGGGCCAGGACACGCCGCCGGCGGTGCGGGTGTATTGCTTCGGCGGCGACGCCGTGGCCAACGAGACTTTCGAACTGGTCAAGCGCACCTTGCGCCCGACCTGGATCACCAACGGCTATGGGCCGACTGAAACCGTGGTCACGCCGTTGTTGTGGACGGCCGACGCCGAGCAGGCCTGCGATGCTGCGTATGCACCGATTGGCGTGCAAGTCGGTAATCGATCGCTGTACGTGCTCGACGATCAACTCAACCCGTTGCCAGACGGTGTCGCTGGTGAGTTGTATATCGGCGGTGAAGGGCTGGCGCGCGGTTATCACCAGCGTCCAGGGCTGACTGCCGAGCGTTTTGTCGCCAGCCCCTTCGAGGTGGGTGGGCGTTTGTATCGCTCCGGCGACCTGGTGCGCCGTCGCGCCGACGGTGTGTTCGATTACCTCGGACGCCTGGATCACCAGGTGAAAATTCGCGGTTTCCGCATTGAGTTGGGGGAAATCGAGGCGCGGCTGCGCACACTGCCAGAGGTGCGTGACGCCGTGGTGGTGGCGCGGGACAGTTCGGCGGGCAAGCAGTTGATCGGCTATGTCGTAGCCGGCCCTCAGCCCGGCCTGGCCGAGCAGTTGCGCCAGGCGCTGCACAGTCAGTTGCCGGACTACATGGTGCCCGCACAGTTGCTGGTATTGCCGGCGTTGCCGTTGAACCCGAGCGGCAAAGTCGACCGCCAGGCCCTGCCGGACCCGGACTTCAAGGGGCAGCAATATGTGGCGCCGCGCAACGAACTGGAGCGGCGTTTGGCAGCCATCTGGCAGGAAGTGCTGGAGCTTGAGGCGGTCGGTGTGACCGACAACTTCTTCGAAATGGGCGGCGACTCGCTGCGCACGCTCAAGGTGTTGAGCAAGGTGCGCAGCCTGGCGATCCAGGGTTTCGAACTGAAATTGCGCGACATGCTGGCCAAGCCGACCATCGCCCAACTGTCAGGTTTCGATGCGTTGCAGGAAGCCGACTTGGACCCATTGCTGCTGCTCAACGGCCATGTCAGTGGCGCGGCGCCGTTGTTCTGTCTGCATGCCGGCTTTGGCACGGTGTTCGATTACGAGCCGCTGGCCCGGCAATTAGAAGGCCAGTGCAGCGTGTATGGTTTGCAATGTCGGATGCTGCTGGACCGCAACTGGGAAGATGACTCCCTGGCGTCCATGGCCATTGATTACGCCCAGTACATCCGTCAGAAACAGGCACAAGGGCCGTACCGGCTGTTGGGCTGGTCGCTGGGGGGGACCCTGGCGGTACTGGTGGCCAATGAGCTGGAGAAACAAGGCCAGCGTGTTGCGTTCCTGGGCTTGGTGGACAGCTTCATTCCGGCGCCCATGCCGTTGCTGGAGGATGCTGACTGGCGCGAGGGCATGCCGGCGTTCCTGCGCCAGACTCTTGGGGTGCATACTGATGCAGCCTTCCTTGAACGTTTGTTGCCACAGGCCGAGCCGGATCTGCTGACGTTGACGGCGCTGTTTGCCGACCTCGCCAAGGGCGCGCAAGGCACCGCCACCTTTGGCAGCGAAGAGTCTGCCAGGGCGTTCCAGGTCGGGCTGCGGCTCAAGGCCTTGTCCCGTCGCCAGCCAGCATTGCCGGCGACGGCCAGCCAGGCGCAGTGCTGGTGGCGTGCCGATTTGCCGGCCAGCTCGGTGCGTGCGTTCGAAGCAGGCTTGAACGTGGCACTCAGCGAGCGTTTGGCTGCCGACCACTACACCATTGTCAAACACTCCGAGTTGCTGCAGCAGGTGCAGCAGCACCTACCGTCCCTTAGCCCCGTCGCGGGTTGAACACACGGGCGATACCTATGGGTATCGCCCGTTTTGTCTTTCTTGAATTGGAAAACCACCATGTCTGTACATCCTGACCTGTCTGCTTTCCTGGAACTGGCGGAGTTCGGCCGGCTGACCGGAAAAAGCCAGCCCCTGCACGCGCTGCCGCTGGCCCAAGGCCGCAGCGACTTCGAGCGTACCTCGCAGATCCTCGATCCCAACCCGCCGGGTGACATTGAGGTGCGCCCGGTACAACTGCCGACCCGCGACGGGGCAATGCTGCAAGGGCGCCTCTATCGACTGGCGTCGACGGCCGCGCAGGTGTTGCCGACGATCCTGTACTTCCATGGCGGCGGCTACGTCGTGGGCAGCCTGGACTCGCATGACTCGGTGTGCCGCCGCCTGGCCTTGAGCGGTGAGTTCGCGGTGTTGGCGCCGGCCTATCGATTGGCGCCGGAATACCCGTTCCCCACGGCGGTACACGACGCGCTCGACAGCGTATCGGCGTTGCAGGCGCAAGCCGAACACCTGCACCTGGACCCGCATCGCCTGGTGGTGGCGGGGGACAGTGCGGGTGCCACGCTGGCAGCCGTTCTGGCCATCACGGCGGCGAACCATCCCGCCGATATTGCCCTCACGCCGGTGGCGCAGCTGCTGTTCTATCCGGTTACCGATATGACCACCGAGCGTGCCTCGCACCGTACCTATGCCGAAGGCTACCTGCTGGAGAGCGAGACGCTGGAGTGGTTCTACCAGCACTATGGCGACACCGCTGCACGCCAGGACTGGCGGGCTTCGCCGTTGCAGGCATCGCTGGTCGAGGCCCAGGCGCCGGCGTATGTGAGCCTGGCGGAATACGACCCACTGTTCGATGAGGGCGTGGCCTACGCCGAAGCCCTGGCGCAGGGCGAGACACCCGTAACGTTGACGGTGGAGCGGGGGTTGTCCCACGACTTCTTGCGTATGGGCGGTATTGTGGCGTCGGTGGATGATATTTATCGGCGGGCCCTGGACTGGGCGGTGGCTGCGGCGCGCTAGGGCTTGAGGCAGAAGACTAGATAGCCAGCTTCTTGGCGTACGCTGCTGGGGGACAGGCCCACCAAAAGGCCTTCGCCGGTTCAGTCCGCCTCTGCTGTGTCGCTAATTGGGGCTTGAGGATAAAAAAATGGCGAACCTGAGGTTCGCCATTTTTTTTGCTGCGGGGTTGTCTCTTAGAACTGGTACTTGGTCGTCAGCATGAAGTTGCGCGGTGCACCGTAGGAGCCACTGTAGAAGTTCTCGTCCAGCGAGCTGATGTACTTCTTGTCGAACAGGTTGTTGACGGTGGCGGTGGCGGACCATTGCGACGTCATCTGATAACGTGCCATCAGGCTCGCAGTTGCATAATCACCTTGCTTGACCTTGGCCGGGGCAGGCAACCTCCAGCTGTCCACGGTCATGTGGATGCCGCTCTGCCAGTTCACGCCACCACCGACGGTTACGCGGTCCAGCTCGCCAGGCAGGCGGTAGGTGGTCCAGACCTTGACCAGATCGGCCGGGATGGTGGTTTTCACACGCTCGTTGTCGGCGTCCTTGACCACGCTGTGGCTATAGCTGGCATTCAGGTTCCAATCCGGCAGCAGTTCGCCGCTGACTTCCATATCGATGCCGCGGGTCTTGGTCTTTTTCGCCTCGTAGGCGGTCAGGTTGTCGTTGCCGGTCACCGTACCGTTGGCGATCGCATCGTTTTCCAGGTCAACCTCGAACAACGCGATGGCGGTGTTCAGGCGGCCGTCGTAGTAGTCGCTCTTGAGGCCGATCTCGTAGTTGTTGCCTTCACGCGGGTCCAGCAGGTGACCACTGGTGTCGCGGTAAGGCTGTGGCTTGAAGATGCTGGTGTAGCTGGCATAGATCGAGTGGTTGGGGGTCAGGTCATAAACCACACCGGCGTAGGGCGTGACCTTGCCGTTGACCCTTACGGTGTCGTCGGTTTCGAAGGGTTTCAGGCTCGCCACGTTGTAATGCAGCATGGCGTCGTAGCGGTAATTGGTGACGCGGGTACCGAGGATCACCGAGAGGTCATCGGTCGGCTTCAGGCGGGTTGCCAGGTAGACGCCGTTCTGCCATTGGTCGATGTTGTCGTCTTCACGGTTGAAGTTGTAGGCCGCGTAGGGCGCGTAGTTGTCCCAGGTGTAGATGTTCACCGGCTTGCCGCTGACGCCGTTGTTGCTGGTGCCGTTGGCCAGCAGGTTGCCGAAGCCGTTGCGGCGGTTTTCGTAGCTCTGGTAGTTGAAACCCACCACGAGCTCATGTTCGCGACCCAATAATTGGAAGGGGCCGGAGAGCATCACGTCCAGGCCTTGTTGTTCCTGGGTGTTGTCGCCCTTGGTCGCGGTGTAGCCAAGGCCGGCGCCGGTCTGCGAGTTGACGAAACCGGTGGTGGTGCCAACGATGATCGAATCGTACTCGCGGGTGCCGTACAGGGAGTTGGCCGAGACCTTCAGGCTCCAGTCGTGGTCCAGCTTCTGCTCGATCGACGCGAAGGCGTTAACCGATTCCTGGCGGTTGGTGCTGTCGCGGCTGGCAGGGTTGTCGCTGCGCGACAGGTTCAGTTGCTGGCCCTTGTTGTCCAGCATCGGCAAACCCGTGGTGGAGAAACCACGTGGGTTGTTGTAGAGGTATTCGGCGCCGACCGTCAGCAAAGTGCTGTCGCTCAGGTCGAATTCCGTCACGCCGTAGAGGATGGTTTTTTCTTGCTGCAGGTGATCGGTGAAGCTATTGGCCTGCTGGTAGGCCGCGACAGCGCGCCCGCGCACGTTGCCGGTCGGGGTCAGCGGGCCGGACACGTCCACCTCGGTGCGGTACAAGTCCCAGGAACCCAGGCCGGCACTGACGTAGCCCTGGAAGGTCGACGTCGGCTTCTTGCGAACCAGGTTGACGGTGCCGGAAGGATCGCCGGTACCCGACAGCAGGCCCGAGGCTCCGCGCAGCACTTCGATATGGTCGTAGATCGCCATGTCTGCGAGCGCCTGGGGCAATGCCTGGCTGAACGCGAACGAGGTGGTGGGCATGCCGTCATACTGATAGTTATCGATGGCCAGGCCGCGGGAGAACACATACAGCCGGTCGCTGCCCGGGCTTTGTACGTTGATGCCCGGGGTCTGCTCCAGCACCGAGCCGATGCTGCTCAGGTTCTGGTCGTCGATGCGCTGGCGGGTCATGACACTGACGGTCTGAGGGGTTTCCTTCAGGCTCAGGTTCAGTTTGGTCGCTGTCGTGCTGGCGCCGGTGGTGTAGGAGCCGGTGTTTTCACTCACGACGCCCAGGCCCTGGCCGGAAATACGCGTGGTACCCAGTTCCAGCGCACCGGTTGCGCCACGGCTGCTCAGAGTCAAGGTGTTGCCTTCCAGGGTGTAGGCGAGGCGACTGCTCCCCAGCAGTTGCTCGATACCGGCCTGGGGGCTCAATGCGCCGGTGACCGCAACGCTGCGCAGGTTCTGCACGTCATCCGGGCTGTACAGCACTTGCAGATTGGCTTGTTGGCCAAATGCCTGCAGTGCGCTGGCCAGGGGCTGTGCCGGCACATTGAAGTTAAAGGTCTGTGCCTGGACGTGTGCGGCGAAGGGCAGCGCCAGAACAAGGGTGGCGCTCAGCAGGCGCGGCTGGAACACGCGGCGCATCATGAGGGCCTTGGTGAGGGGTGAGAAGTTGTGAGTGGCTGACATCGTGGGCTCTTAAGTGGCGTTATTTAATGATAGTGATTCGTATTAAGTACCAATAAGACGCAGGTCCGCGCTAAAACCGGAAAAAAACATTTCTTTCCGGTTTTAGCGCGGTGTTGTCAGGCGGTTTGCAGCTCGGTGGCGACGCGCCCGGCTTCCATGCGCACGATCTGGTCGGCGACATCGAAGTAACGGTCGTCGTGGGAGATCACGATGATGGTCTTGCCCAGGCGCTTGAGGTCTGGCAGCAGTTCGGTATAGAAAATCCGCCGGAAGGTCGGGTCCTGGTCCGCCGCCCACTCGTCGAACACCAGCACCGGGCGCTCTTCCAGCCAGGCATTGACCAGGGCCAGGCGCTTGCGCTGGCCGGTGGACAGGTCGGTGGTGCTGAACACGCCGTCGGTAATCGTCACCTTGTGCCCGATTTCCAGGCGCTTGAGGTAGCGATCAGCATCGGCCGGGATGGGGGTGTCGCCCTGGATTACATCGTCGAACAGGTAGTAGTCGGCAAAAATCGTGGTGAATAATTGGCGATAGTCATCGCGGTTCGCCGCCACGATTGCTTGGCCGTTGAGTTCTATGCTGCCGTTTTGCGGGGCGTAGAGACCCAGCAACAGTTTGATCAGGGTGGTCTTGCCGCAGCCGTTCTCGCCGACGATGAAGGTGATGTCACCTTCGCGGATGCGCAGGTTCACCGGCCCCAGGTGGAACGGCTCGAAGCCTTCGACGCGTGGGAAGGTGTAGCTGACGTTGTTCAACTGCAAGGTGTGCACGGCGGTCGGCGCGACCCCTGAATCACTCAGCAGCAGGTGCGGCTCGGGGGAGGAGAACTGCTTGGACAGTTCAGCGATGCGGCGGAAAGCGATCTGTGCCTTGCTGACAATCGGCAGGGTACCGATCAGCAGCTCCAGTGGGCCTTTCATGTACAGCAGCACCAGCACAAAGCCGCTCATCACGGTCTGATCGCCGGTGGGCCAGAACGTCTGCATCGCCAGAGCCAGCCCGATGACCACAAAGAACAGCATTGAGCCAAAGGCCTTGGCGATCACAAAAGTATTGATCGAGCGGACCTGGGTGGCGCAGATGCGGTTGGCGGTGTCCTGGATCCCCTTGACGAACATGCGCTGGCGGCGTGGACGGTGGATGCGCAGTTCCTTGGCGCCTTCGGCGATGGCGCTGTAGTTTTTCTGCAATTCATCCTCGGCTTCCCGCGCCGACTCGAAGCCTTGCATGCCGCGGGAGCGGGCGATGAATTGCACGACGGTGCCGATCACGATGGCCACCAGCATCATCAGGAACATCGGCCACGACAGCATGGCCAGGTAACCCAGGCAACCCAAGGTCACCGTCAGGGAAATGGCCAGCGGCGCGAAAGCAAAGGCAAAGTCGCTGATGGTGTCGACGTCATGGGTCAGCACCGGGATCAGGCGATGGCTGCGGTAGCGTTCGATCTGGTCGATGGGGGCGGCGAGCACCTTTTCTCCCAGTTCGCGGCGCAGCTTGGCGATGATGTGCTGGCCAACGTAATTGGTGCCGATATCGGAAAAGATCGAGCTGGTCAGTGCCAGCAGGCATAGGCCGGCAAACAGCAGCACCACGTTTTGGGTCAGCCCGCTTTGTGAGTGCAGGGCGGTGTTGATGGTCGCCAGCAGGGCCGTGACACTGAGGCCGCCGACCATGCCCAGGGCGATGGACAGCGTGACCAGGGGCCAGAAAGGTTTGAGCAGGCCGAAGAGTTCGCTGACGGCGCCGCGAGGTTTGCTGGACATTCAAGTCTCCCGTTTCAGGCAGGGGGTGAGCAAAGGGCAGTGCAGGGCGCGGCATTTATCAGCGATGGACGGATGGCCGGGCGCACAGTGCACGCCTCGATGGGTATCGAGGCGGTTAACCTAAGAACGAGTGGTGGTGCGGGTTATTTAGCGCGGGTCACGGCTTCAGAGCTCGCGAGCGACGCGGAACCCCAGCCAGTCACCGCGGGTGGTGGCCGGACGGTCGTTGCGATTGCCCGAGCGCGAGAAAATCGGGGCCTCGCCCCAGTCATTGCCGCGGATGTGGCGGGTTTCGCAGTTCTTGTCCTGCCAGGCACTGCCATCGGTCGGCGCGCCGACGTAACTGTCATGCCAGCAGTCGGCAACCCACTCGTAGACATTGCCATGCATGTCGTAGACCCCGAACGCGTTGGGGGCGTAGCTGCCGGCGGGGGAGGTGAAGCTGTAGCCGTCCTTGGGGCCGTAGGTATTGGCGTGCTGGCTGATGCCGTATTCGGTGTCCGGGTCCATGGGGAATGGGAACGGTCCGGTGCTGCCTGCGCGCGCGGCGTATTCGCGTTCGGCTTCGCTGAGCATCCGATAGTGCTGGCCGGTCTTTTTCGACAGCCAGGCGACGTAGTTCTGCACATCCTGGAAGTCCATGCACACCGCCGGTTGCTTGGGCCCCTGGGTATACGTGGGTTTACTGGCGGTGCAGGCGCGCCCAGGGCGGGTGTCGCCATCGGCAATCTTGACCCCGCTCTGGCGGATATAGGCATCCCACTCGCTGGCCTGGACCTGGAAACGGCTGATGGCAAAAGGTTTGGCGAAGGTCACGGTATGCAGGGGGCCTTCGTCCGGTTGGCGGCCCAGCTCATCGTCGGGCGTGCCCATGACAAAACTGCCAGCCGGTAATACCACCAGCTCCGGGCAGCCATCCTTGCAATCCTTGAACACCTTGCCAGGCACCGGTGCGGCAGCGTGGGCGCTGCCGGCGGCGAGGCCGGCAAGCATGACGCCCAGGGACAGGCGATAAAATGCGGTTCGAGACATGGTTTACAGCCTTTTCGTCAGTGTCAGGAAAGGATTCAGTATTTTTTCGTCAGCACGGCCACGGCGCGGTCAATCTCCTGCTCGGTGTTGAGCAGGCCGGGCGCGGTGCGCACCACCGGGCCGACATCGCGGTCCACGGCATCGACCACAATGCGGTTTTGATTCAGGTAGGCAGCGACCGCGTCGCAGTCCTGGCCCTTGATTCGGAAGAAGGTGAAGCCGGACGAGTATTGCGGGCTCTGCGGGGTTACCAGTTCGATGCCCGGGTGTTCCTGCAAGCGTTGCTTGAGGTAGGTGTTGAGCTGGTGGATGCGCGCCTGCACATCGGCCTTGCCCAGCGCGAGGTGCAGCTCGAAAGCCTTGCCCAGTGCCCACCGATGCTCGAAGGCGTGGTAGCCGCCCGGGGTCATGGTGGTGCCGAAACTGTTGTTTTCCGAGAACGTCGGGAAGGTCGGTATCAGGTCGTTCATCTGCTCCGAGGCTGCGCAGATGATGCCGGTGCCGCGTGGGCCGAACATCCACTTATGGGTGCCGGCGATAAAGTAGTCGCAGTTGAAGTCGGCGAAGTTCATGTCTTCCACGCCAAACCCATGCACGCCGTCGATCACGTAGATAATCCGGTCTTTCTCGTCGCGCTGGCGATTGTGTTCGCGTACCAGTTCGCCAATCTCCTTCACCGGCAGCTTGACGCCGCTGCCCGACTGTACCCAGGTCATCCCCAGCACGCGGGTCTGCGGGCGAATATTGCGCTCGATGGTGCCCAATACTTCATCGCTGGACACCTGGCGTGGGTCCTTGAACAAGGTGATCTTGCGCACTTGGGTGCCTTCGCGTTTGACGCGAAAGTTCAAGGTGTTGCGTGTCGAGAAGTGCTCGTGCCCGGTGGTCAGGATTTCCTGGTCGGCATTGACGCGCAGTCCGCCGTAAATCATCACCAGGCCTTCGGTGGTGCTGCCGGTCAGGGCAATCTGGGCTGGCTTGACGTCCAGGTAGCGCGCCGCCCACTCGCGTACTTCGTGTTCGCGCTTCCATTCGATCTGGCTATCCCAATCCAGCCATTTGGCCGGGTTTCGATCCAGTTCGGCGCGGTAGTAGTTGATCGCATCCTCGACAGACTTGGGGTGTGAGGCGATCAGGAAGTTGGCGAAATGGGCATAATCCGGGTCCAGGGTGAACTGGCTGCGCAGCGCGCTCCATTTATCTGTCGGCGCCGCGGGTGCGGCGGCCGCTGCGCTGGGCACCAGGTGATGAGCCAAGGGCAAACTGGCGGCCAGCACGCCGGCGGTTTTCAGGAAGGTACGACGATCGGTCATGGCTGGGTTTCGCTATGGGTTCAAGGCGTGGTTTGAGCGACAGGCTGGGCGGCTTTTTGCACCTCGTCCCAGACCCTGAGGAAGTTGCCGCCCCACAGCTTGGCGATATCCGCTTCGGAGTAGCCGCGCGTAATCAGTTCGGCCGTCACGTTGCGTATCTCGCTGACATCCTTGAAGCCTTTCAGGCCGCCACCGTCGTTGAAGTCGGAGGCAATGCCGACATGGTCGATGCCGATTTTCTTCACGGCATAATCGATTGCCTCGCCCAGGTCCTTGACGCTGGCTTGGGGTTCTTCCTCGAGGATGTCGTACAGCGCGCTGGCGTATTGGCCGAACTTCTGCTCGGGCCACGCGGCGATAATCGGGTCGCCGGGCATGAGCGCGACATGCAGGTTGGGCAGCGGTTGCAGGTCGAATTTGGCGCGCAAGCGGTTGAGCTTGTTCTGTGTGGTCTGGCTCAATGGGCGTAGATAGGCCGAAAACGCCACGATCTGTACCACGCCGCCGCTGTTCTTGATCAGCTGCATTTCCTTGTCGCTGAGGTTGCGAGGAATATCCACCAGCGCGCGCGGCACCGAATTCGACGCAACCATCGGCGTGCGGCTGAGCTGGGCCACTTGTTCAAGGGCCTTGGTCGACATCTGCGAGACATCGATAATCACCCCCAAGTCGTTGAGCCGGTGCACGGCGCGCTTGCCCAGGTCCGACAGGCCATTGAACGCGTCGGGGGTGTCATTGAAAAATGGCAGCGGCCGTGAGGAGTCGGCCCACGGGTTGTTGCCCACATAACTGAAACCGAACATGCGCATGCCACGGGCTGTCCACAGGTCCAGCTGGGTGATGTCTTCCCCCAGTGGGTAGGCGTTGAGCATGCTGATGAATACCGCGAACTTGCCTTCACCGTGCAGGCGTCGGTAGTCCTGCGGGGTGTAGGCGATCCCTACCTGGTTGGGGAAGTCCCGCACCATATTGGTGATCGCCTTGTAGCGCACTTCCTGCTGTTGGCGTGACTGGTCGACAAACGCGGGCGTTGGCTTATGCGGGGCATTGGGGCCATTCCACATTTCCGGCCAGCCGAAGATCGTCAGGGCCGCCCCCGACAACCGCCCACGCTGGGCTTTGACCAAGTCGAATTTGTCCAGGCCGTCCTTGTCCGCTTCGTCACCCTCGCCGCCGAAACGCAGGGGCAGGGTGATATGGCTGTCGAAGGAAATGATGCGATCCTGCATTTCATTGGCCTCCTTCATCACCTTGAGCGGATAACCGGCGTTATCGAACAGGTATTTCCACCCCAGGAAGCCGCCGCCGGCCGCAATGGCCAGGGCCAGGGGCAGGCCGATCAGAAGAGCTTTTTTCGAACGTGGTGTGGTCATTGCCATCTCAGTGTCGCTTTCCGTAAGGGGGCAGGGTTCAGGCGAGGCCTTTGCTATCTGGGAAGAACGAACCGGGAGGGCAGAAATTTAGCCGGGTAAATTTCGCCGGCGCAGGCTCGTTCTAGCTCTGATAAAGCCTGCTCCATGGCTGACACAGGTAGGGCAATGACGATTTCTCGACGAGGTTTCATCGCGGGCCTGGCACTGACCGGCGCGGCGGTGCCGGCGGCCTATTACGCCCATCGGCAATTGACGCAGCCGGACGCGCCCATCACGCCCGGCGAGGCCTCGGTGGAGTTGCCGGACAAGGCCGGGCAACAATTGGCCAATGCGTTGCGCGGGGTCTGGGCCGTTCGTTTCGAGGGGCAAGATGCGGGGCTGGACGACCTTGCGGTCGAGGGGCTGGAACTGCTGCTGGATGTCGCCGCACGCGGGCGCGGTGTGCGCGGCTTCCTCGACAGCGCCACTGCACTGCGCAGCGACGCCGCGCCGCGTTATGAGGTGTTGGGCGAACTGGCGGATGTCAAGCAGGGGCACCTGAGCTGGCGGTTGGTGGATAGCCGCAGCGGCACGGTTTGCTATGAATTTGTCCTGGTTCTTGATGAGGTGTGGGCGGCCTTCGGCAATGCCGGCACGGTCTCCCTCAGCGGGCGCGTATTACGCCTTGACCGGCCGCTGGGCCTGCCCGAAATCGAGAATCGCTTCGTGGCGATCAAGCGGATGTTCCCTGAAGCGCGTGAGCGGGCGCTGCTCAACCCGGCGCTGGAAGCCTGGCTGATTTCGCCGGAACATCGCCTGTTTCACCAGCTATGGCACGCCTCCCGGGATCGTTGGCACAAACTGCCTGAAGACAAGCGCGAAGCCCTGCGCGGGATTGGCTGGCAGCCCGGCCCCAGGGCACACGAACGCGACGCGCGCGGGCCGCGCAAGGATCGCAACGGTTCTGGGGTCGACTTCTTTTTCATGCACCGGCACATGTTGGGCACTGCGCGTTCCTTGCAAGCGTTGCCTTCCTGGCAGCGCTTTCCGTTGCCTCAACCCGAGCTGGTACGCGATCGCCTGGGGTTTATCCGTTACTTCGACAACCACGACGGTTTTTCGGTGCCGCCGACATGGGTGTCCAGTGGGGATGACACGTTTACCCAGTGGGTCAGCGATATCAAAAGTGCAGAAACCTATAGCAGCAACTTCGAGGTGTGGGAGTCGCAGTACCGCGACCCGGCCTACCTGTCGCGCATGACGCTGGGCCAGTTCGGTTCCGAGGTGGAACTGGGCCTGCATGATTGGCTGCACATGCGCTGGGCCTCGGTGGCACGCGACCCGGCCAATGGCGCCCCGGCACCGCTGGCCCGGGACCCTGCGGATTTTGCCGGGCGTTGGTTCGGGCCGGAAAACGACTTTCTCGGCGACCCATTCTCCTCCCACGTAAACCCGGTGTTCTGGCACTTCCACGGTTGGATCGACGACCGTGTCGAAGACTGGTTCCGTGCCCACGAGCGCTTCCACCCGGGCGAAGTCAGCCGCCTGGAAGTCAATGGCGTGCCGTGGTTCGCGCCGGGGCGCTGGGTCGAGGTGGATGACCCGTGGCTGGGGCCGGACACCCATGGCTGCAGCACCACGCCGGGGTTGCAGATGGGGCGGTCGATGGAGATGGACCCGGAGACCATGAAGCTGGCCTTGCGCATTACCTTTGGCGCCGACGATGACGCGTTGCAGACTTTGTTCAAACGGGTGCCCAGACGGCCCTGGTATGCACGTCACCTCAAGTTGAAGAATACCTAGGCCCCTCGCTCGCTCCCGTCGGGAGCGACAGCCTCTGTGCGCGGCAAACTCGATTGAACTCTGACTGATTCCCGCTTGTCCCCGCTTCCCATGTCACCCCCCGCGCGCCAAATCCCTTAATTTTCCAAGCCTGCCGGAAGCCCCTCCAGGCCTTCGGCTGCGCCCGGGTTTTTACCCGGGGCACTCAGCACACGATCCAGAGCGGCAGCTGAAAACGGACTTTCTTCTCCACCGTGACTTATCAGGCAGGTTACCCCCATGCAGTTCAGCGAATTATTGGCAGCGATTTCCACCCATGCGGTCCGACTGCAAATGGAGGAGGGCGACCTGATTGTCCTGGGGGGCGATGAGGCGTTGGATGACGCCGTGTGGGACCAACTGGTCGCGCATAAAGCCCGGTTGCTGGCGCTGGTAGCCGAGCATGGCGGTGACTGGCTGAGCCCGGCTTATCGCATCACGCCGGACATGCTGCCGCTGGTCAACCTCGACCAGGCGGCCATTGACCGTATCGTCGCGGCCATCCCTGGCGGGGCGGCGAATGTGCAGGATATCTACCCCCTGGCGCCGCTGCAGGAGGGCATGCTGTACCACCACCTCTCGGCGCAGCAGGGCGACCCCTACGTGCTGCACGCGCGGTTTGTGTTCGACAACCGCGCGCGTTTTGATGCCTTCGCCGAGGCGTTGCAGTGGGTGATCGACCGCCACGATATCCTGCGCACCTCGATGGCCTGGGAGCGTCTTGACGAGCCACTGCAAGTGGTTTGGCGCAAGGCCAGCCTGACGTGTGAAGAGGCGCGCTGCGACGGCGGCGAGGTCCTGGCGCAATTGCTCGCGCGCTGTGATGCGCGCACCTACCGCATGGACCTGGGCCAGGCGCCGCTGCTGCGCCTGGTCTTTGCCGACGACCCGGCCAATCAGCGTGTGGTGGCGATGCTGTTGTTCCATCACACCATCCTCGACCACACCGCCCTCGACGTGGTGCGTCACGAAATCCAGCTGTACCTGGCGGGCGAGCAGGCCCAGGCTGCTGAGCCGCTGCCGTTTCGCGGCTATATCGCCCAGGTACGCCAGGGTGTCGGCGAAGCCGCCCATGAACAGTTTTTTCGCCAAATGCTGGCGGATATCGATGCGCCGACCTTGCCGTTCGGTTTGCAGGATGTGCAGGGCGACGGCCAGGGCATCGACGAGGCGCGCCTGCCCGTCGACAGCGCCCTCAGCCGCCGCTTGCGCAGCCTGGCGCGGCCGTTGGGGGTGAGCGTGGCGAGCATGCTGCACCTGGCCATGGCTCGGGTGTTGGGCGTGGTGTCCGGTCGCGAGGCGGTGGTGTTCGGTTCGGTGATGCTCGGGCGCATGGGCGCCGGTGCAGGCGGTGAGCGGGCCCTGGGCATGTTCATCAACACCTTGCCGCTGCGCGTGGACGTGGGCGAGCAGGGCGTGCGTGCCGGGGTCAAGGCCACCCATGAGCGCCTCACCTCCTTGCTCCAGCACGAGCATGCCTCCCTGGCGCTGGCCCAGCGTTGCAGTGGCGTGGCCGCGCCGACGCCGCTGTTCAGCGCCATACTCAATTACCGGCACAGCGCCGCAGGGGATATGGCCGAGGTGATCGAGGTCGCCGAGGGCATCCAGGTCCTGGGCGCCGAGGAACGCACCAACTACCCGCTGACGGTGAACGTGGATGACCTGGGCGAGGATTTCGCCCTCACGGTCATGGTGCCCGCGGCCATTGGCGCACGGCGCGTGGCGGGCTACCTGCATACGGCGCTGGAAAGCCTGGCCGATGCCCTTGAAAGACGACCGGATATGCCGCTGAGCGGCCTGAATATCCTGTCCGACACCGAGCGCCAGACCCTGCTGCATAGCCTCAATCAAAGCCCGCACACCTACGCCGACACTGCCCTGATCCACCAGCAAGTCGAGACCCACGCGGCCGCCCAGCCCGACGCCATCGCGTTGCGTTTCGACCACCAGCGCCTCAGCTATCGCCAGCTCAACGAACGCGCCAACCAGGTTGCCCACCGCTTGCTGGCCCAGGGCGTTCGCCCCGATGATCGCGTGGCGATCTGCGTGGAGCGTGGCCCGGAGATGATCATCGGCCTGCTGGGCATCCTCAAGGCCGGTGCGGGCTACGTACCGGTCGACCCGGCGTATCCGGCGGAGCGCATCGCCTACACCCTGGCCGACAGCGAGCCCCTGGCGGTGCTGGTGCAAGCCAATACCCGTCACCTGGTCGGCGACCTGGCGCAGATCGACCTCAATGGCCTGCGCGGCGAGTCCATCGTCAACCCTCGGGTTGTGGTGAGCCCCGCAAGCCTGGCCTATGTGATCTACACCTCCGGTTCCACCGGCCAGCCCAAGGGCGTGATGATCGAACATCGCCAGGTGGCTCGCCTGTTCACGGCCACCGCACACTGGTTCGGCTTCAACAGCAATGATGTATGGGCGTTGTTCCATTCTTTCGCGTTCGACTTCTCGGTGTGGGAAATCTGGGGCGCGCTGATGCACGGCGGCCAGTTGCTGATCGTGCCGCAACTGGTCAGCCGTGCGCCGGATGAGTGCTACGCGCTGCTCTGCGAGGCGGGGGTGAGCATCCTCAACCAGACGCCGAGTGCCTTTCGCCAGTTGATTGCCGCCCAGGGCCAGAGCGCCCAGGCCCACTCCCTGCGCCAGGTGATCTTTGGCGGTGAAGCCCTGGAGCCGGCGATGCTCAAGCCGTGGTACGCCCGAGCGCTGAACGCCGGCACCCAATTGGTGAATATGTACGGCATCACCGAAACCACCGTGCATGTGACTTACCGCGCGTTGCAGGCAGCGGATGCACAGCACCTCGGCGCCAGCCCGATTGGCGTGCGCATTCCCGACCTGCAATTGTATGTGCTGGACGCGCAACGCCAGCCGCTGCCGTTTGGCGTGGTGGGCGAGTTGTACGTGGGCGGCGCCGGTGTGGCGCGTGGTTACCTGCATCGCGAGGCGCTGACCGCTGAGCGCTTCCTGGCCGACCCGGCCACCGGCCTGCGCATGTACAAGACCGGCGACCTTGGCCGCATGCTGGATGACGGAAGCGTGGAGTACCTGGGGCGTAACGATGACCAGGTGAAGGTTCGCGGTTTCCGCATCGAGCTGGGTGAAATCGAAGCACACCTGGCCACCGCCGAGGGCGTACGGGATGCCGTGGTCATCGCCCGTGAAGACGAGCCGGGCGACAAACGCCTGGTCGCCTACGTGATTGCCGAAGGTGAACCCAGCGTTGCCGCCCTGCGCGAGCACCTGCTGCTGAGCCTGGCCGAGCATATGGTGCCCAGCGCCTTTGTGTTGCTGGAGCGGTTCCCCCTCACCGCCAATGGCAAGCTCGACCGCAAGGCCTTGCCCGCGCCCGATGCCGACGCCCTGGCCCGACGCGGTTATACGGCGCCACGCGGTGCGGTGGAAAGCGCCATCGCCGTGATCTGGCAAGACCTGCTCAAACTCGACCGGGCCGGCCGCGACGACAACTTTTTCGAGTTGGGCGGCCATTCGCTGTTGGCGGTCAAGCTGATTGAACGCATGCGCCAGGTCGACCTCGGCGCCGATGTGCGCGTGCTATTCGGCCAGCCGACCCTGGCCGCGCTGGCCGCTGCGGTGGGTGGGCAGCAACAGGTGCAGGCCCCGGCCAACCTGATCACCCCGGCCAGCCAGCACATCACCCCGGACATGGTGCCGCTGGTGGAGCTGGACCAGGCCGGCCTCGACCACATCATCCGCAGCGTGCCCGGCGGCATCAGTAATGTGCAGGACATCTACGGCCTGGCGCCCCTGCAGGCGGGCATTCTGTACCATCACCTGGCCACTGAAGAGGGCGACCCGTACGTGCTGCAGGTGCAGTTCGGCTTTCAGGATCAAGCGGCGGTGGACGCGTTCATCCAGGCGCTGCACAGTGTGATCGAGCGCAATGACATCCTACGTACCGCAATCCTCTGGGAAGGTCTCAGCGAGCCGGTGCAGGTGGTCTGCCGCCAGGCGCCGCTGGCCGTCGAATGCATTGAGACGCAAGGGGGGCTGGCGCAACTGCAGCAACGCTTCGACCCACGCCACTATCGCCTCGACCTGTCCCGCGCGTCCTTGATGCATTTTGCTTATACGCAGGATCAGGGCCGCCTGGTCGGCATCCTACTGCTGCACCATATCCTGCTGGATCACACCGCCCTGCAAGTGCTGGTGGAAGAGATGAGCGCCAGCCTTTCCGGCAACGGCGCACAACTGGCCGATGCGGTGCAGTACCGTCACTACGTGGCCCAGGCGCGACTTGGGGTCAGCCAGGCGCAGCACGAAGCATTTTTCAGCCAGATGCTCGGCGATATCGATGAACCGACCCTGGCCTTCGGCTTGCACGACGTGAATGGCGACGGCAGCGGCATTGTCGAGGCGCACCTGCCGCTGGAACCGGCACTTAGCCTCGGCCTGCGCGAGCAGGCCCGGCAACTGGGGGTGAGCAGCGCGAGCCTGGTGCACCTGGCGTGGGCCCAGGTGCTGGGGCAAGTGTCGGGCCAGCAGGAGGTGGTGTTCGGCACCGTACTGCTGGGCCGCATGCAGGGCGGCGCGGGCGCCGACCGGGCGTTGGGGATGTTCATCAATACGTTACCGCTGCGGGTCAGCCTCGGCGCCGTCGGGGTACAAGCCGGAGTGCGCGCCACCCATGCACGGCTCGCACAATTGCTTGGGCATGAGCACGCTTCGTTGTCGCTGGCCCAGCGTTGCAGTGGCGTGCCCGGTTCGCTGCCGCTGTTCAGCACGCTGCTCAACTACCGTCACAGCGCCCCCGGCGAAGCACCGGGGGCACGCCCGTTTGCGGCCGCCGGGATTGAGATCCTCAGCTCCGAAGAACGCAGCAATTACCCGCTGGTACTCAATGTCGACGACCTGGGTACAGGTTTTGCCCTGACCGTGCAAGGCAAGGCCAGCCTGGAGGTGCAGCGCATCGGCGACTACATGCTGACCGCGTTGCGCCAGCTGGTGAGCGCGCTGCAACAGGCACCGACCACGCCGCTGGCGGCCGTGTCGATTGTGCCGGCCACTGAACGCCAGCAACTGCTGGTGGAGTTCAATGCGACCGCCCGTGACTACCCGGCGCACCTCACCGTGCATCAGCTGTTCGAAGCCCAGGCGTTGGCCCACCCGGAAGCGGTGGCGGCGGTGCAGGGGCAATTGTCCCTGAGTTACCGCGACCTCAACCGCCGCGCCAACCGCCTGGCCCATCACCTGCTCAACCAGGGCGTGCAGCCGGGGGAAAGCGTGGGCATCGCACTGCCGCGCAGTCTCGATTTGCTCATCTGCCAGTTGGCGATCCTCAAGTGCGCGGCGGTGTATGTGCCGCTGGACGTCAACGCGCCGCTCGAGCGCCAGGCCTTTATTGTGCAGGACAGCGGCGCGCATCGCGTGCTCAGTAGCCTGGCCGACCTCAACCTGCAGGCGTTGTCGCCACGCAATCCCGAGCTGGAGGCGTCTGCCGAATCGGTCGCGTACATCCTCTACACCTCCGGCTCCACCGGCGCGCCCAAGGGTGTGCAAGTGCCGCACCGCGCGATCTCGCGGCTGGTGCTCAACAACGGCTATGCCGATTTCAACGGGCGCGACCGCGTGGCCTTCGCCTCCAACCCGGCCTTTGACGCCAGCACCCTCGAGGTATGGGCGCCGTTGCTCAACGGCGGCTGTGTGGTGGTGGTCGAACAGGCGGAGCTGTTGTCCCAGGCTGCCTTCGGTGCGCTGTTGCAGGAGCAGGCCGTGAGCGTGATGTGGATGACCGCCGGGCTGTTCCACCAGTACGCCGATGCGCTGCTGCCGGTGTTCCGTCAGTTGCGCTACCTGATCGTCGGCGGCGATGTCCTCGACCCGCAGGTGATCGGCCGGGTGCTCAAGCACGGCAAGCCGCAACACCTGCTCAACGGCTACGGGCCGACCGAAGCCACCACGTTTTCCACCACCTTTGAGATCACGGCGGTGGGTGAGGGCAGTATCCCGATTGGGCAACCGATCGCGAACGCCCAGGCCTACGTGCTCGACGCACGCCGGCAGCCGGTAGCACTGGGCGTGGTGGGCGAGCTGTATATCGGTGGCGCGGGCGTGGCCAGGGGGTATTTGAACCAACCGCAACTGACCGCTGAGAAGTTTATCCCGAACCCCTTCGGCGCGGGCCTGCTGTACCGCAGCGGCGACCTGGCCAGTTGGCGGGCTGACGGCACCTTGTTGTACCAGGGGCGTAATGACCTGCAAGTGAAGATCCGTGGCTTCCGTATCGAACCCGGCGAAATCGAAAGCTGCCTGGCGACCTTCGCCGGGGTGAAGGACGCGGTGGTACTGGTGCGTGAAGACGAGCCGGGCGACAAACGCCTGGTGGCGTACTACACGGCAGACGCCGCGTTGCCGATTGAAGCGCTGCGCGCCCATCTGCAAGGCCAATTGCCGGACTATATGGTGCCGTCGGCCTATGTCTGGCTGGAGCTGCTGCCCCTCACCGCCAATGGCAAGCTGGACCGCAAGGGCCTGCCTGCGCCGGACCAGAGTGCGTTGCTCAGCCGTGGCTATGAGGCGCCGGAAGGCGAGGTAGAGACCCAGTTGGCGCAGATCTGGCAAGACCTGCTCAAGCTTGAACGCGTAGGGCGCCATGATCATTTCTTTGAACTGGGCGGGCACTCGTTGCTGGCGGTCAGCCTGATCGAACGCATGCGCCAAGTGGGCCTCAGCGCCGATGTGCGCGTGCTGTTCAACCAACCCAGCCTGGCGGCACTGGCTGCCGCGGTGGGCAGTGGCCGGGAGGTGATCGTGCCGGCCAATGGCATCGCGCCGGGCTGTACGCGTATCACCCCGTCGATGCTGACGCTGGTGCAACTCGACCAGCCGGCCATTGATCGTATCGTCGCCAGCGTGCCGGGTGGTGCCGCCAATGTGCAGGATATCTACCCGCTGGCGCCCTTGCAGGAAGGCATTCTCTACCACCATATCAGCGCCGCGCAGGGCGACCCGTACCTGCTGCAATCGCGCATGGCCTTCGACAGCCTCGAGCGGTTGCACGGCTTCATGGGCGCGTTGCAACAGGTGGTGGTGCGTCACGATATCCTGCGCACCAGTGTGGTCTGGGAAGGCCTGGACGGCCCGGTGCAAGTGGTGTGGCGCGACGCACAACTGGTGGTGCAGGAGATCTCCCTGGACCCGGGCGACGGCGACATCATCGAGCAACTGCACGGGCGTTTCGATGCGCGGCATTACCGCCTGGACATCACCCAGGCGCCGCTGCTACGCATGGTGTATGCCCAGGACCCGGCCAATCAGCGCGTGGCGGCGATCCTGCTGTTCCATCACCTGGCACTCGACCACACCGCCATGGACGTGGTCGGCCAGGAGATGCACGCCATCCTGTTCAACCCGGCGCAGGCGTTGCCGGCAGCGGCGCCGTTTCGCAACTACGTGGCCCAGGCCCGTCTGGGCGTGAGCGAGCAGGAGCACGAAGCGTTCTTCCGCGAGCTGCTTGGCGCTGTCGATGAACCCACCTTGCCCTTTGGCGTGCAGGACGTGCAGGGCGACGGACGCGACATCGAGGAAGCCGCGCAGGCCGTGGACGCGGCACTGGCCCTGCGGGTACGCGATCAGGCCCGGCTGTTGGGCGTCAGCGCGGCGAGCCTGATGCACCTGGCCTGGGCGCAGGTGCTGGGCTTGGTCTGCGGGCGTGACGAGGTGGTGTTCGGCACTGTGTTGATGGGCCGTATGCAGGCCGGCGAGGGCGCCGACCGTGCCTTGGGGATGTTTATCAACACCTTGCCGCTGCGGGTCGATGTGGCGGTTGGCGCTGCCGTGGCAGTCAAGGCGACCCATGCGCGCCTGAGCGCATTGCTCGGCCACGAACACGCGTCCCTGGCGCTGGCCCAGCGCTGCAGTGGCGTGCCGGCGGCGGTGCCGCTGTTCAGCGCCTTGCTCAATTACCGTCACAGCGCACCCGCTGCAATGGCCCGCGACGGTCAGGGTATCTGGGAAGGCGTGCACTTGCTCGGCGGTGAAGAGCGCAGTAACTACCCCTTGACCTTGAGCGTGGATGACCTGGGCACAGGCTTCGGCCTCCACGTATTGGCGCTGCCGCAGATCGGCGCCGAACGCCTGTGCGGCTATATGCACCAGGCCGTGGAGCAGTTGGTCACGGCGTTGGAAAGCGCGCCCGCCACCCCGCTCAACAGACTGCAACTGCTGCCGACGGCGGAGTACGCCACCCTGCTGCGCGAATTCAATGCCACCGCCCAGGACTTCCCCCAGGGCCAGACCGTGCATGGCGCTTTCGAGGTGCAGGCCGAACGCCAACCCGAGGCGGTTGCGGTGGTGCAAGACGGCGAATCGTTGACCTATCAGCAACTCAACAGACGCGCCAACCAACTGGCCCATCACCTGCTGGCACTCGGCGTGCAGCCGGATGACCGCGTTGCGCTGTGCTGCCGACGCGGCCCGCAGATGCTGGTGGGGCTGTTGGGTATTCTCAAGGCCGGCGCGGGTTATGTGCCTATCGACCCGGCTTACCCCGCCGAGCGCATCGCCTACCTGTTGCAGGACAGCGCCCCGGTGGCGGTGTTGGCCGAGGCCGCCACACAGGCTGTGTTGGGGGCGATCACCACGGTGGATCTGCACGACCCGGCCTGGCAGCGCCACCCCGTGAGCAATCCGCAACTGCGCGCGCTGACCCCGGCGCACCTGGCCTACGTGATCTACACCTCGGGCTCCACCGGCCAGCCCAAGGGCGTCATGGTGGAACACCGCAGTGTGGAAAACCTGGTGCATTGGCATTGCGAAGCCTTCGGCGTGGATGCCCGCAGCCAAACCAGCAGTGTTGCCGGCTTTGGTTTTGATGCGATGGCCTGGGAGGTGTGGCCGGCCCTGTGCAGCGGTGCCACCCTGCACCTGCCGCCTGCCGGGGTGGGCAATGAACACCTCGACGAATTGTTGGCCTGGTGGCTGGCGCAGCCGTTGGATGTGAGCTTCCTGCCGACGCCGGTGGCCGAATACGCCTTTAGCCAGAACCTGCACCACCCGACCTTGCGCATCCTGTTGATCGGCGGCGATCGCCTGCGCCAGTTCACCCAGGAGCGGCGTTTTGCGCTGGTCAACAACTACGGGCCTACCGAGGCCACGGTGGTCGCCACCTCCGGCCGCGTACGTGCCGGGCAGGCACTGCATATTGGCCGGCCTATCGCGAATGCCAGCGTGTATGTGCTGGACGCGCACTTGCGGCCAGTGCCGGTGGGTGTGGCGGGCGAGCTGTATGTGGGCGGCAGCGGCGTGGCGCGCGGCTACCTGAACCGCCCCGAGCTGAGCGCTGAGCGCTTCCTGCAAGACCCCTTCAACGGCGGGCGCATGTACCGCACCGGCGACCTGGTGCGCTGGCTGCCCGATGGCAATATCGAGTACCTGGGGCGTAACGACGACCAGGTCAAAGTGCGCGGTGTGCGGGTTGAACTGGGCGAAATCGAAAGCCGCCTGGCCGCCCTGCACGGTGTCGGCGAGGCGGTGGTGCTGGTGCGCGAAGGCCGCCTGATCGCCTGGTTCACCGCGCAGCAGCCGCTGCAGATCGAAACCCTGCGTGCGCAACTGCAAGCGCAGCTTCCCGAAGCGCTGGTGCCGGTGGCCTATGTGCAACTCGACGCCTTGCCCCTGACTACCAACGGCAAACTGGACCGCAAGGCCTTGCCGCAACCTGATCACGAGGCCTTGTTGAGCCGTGCCTATGCGGCCCCACAAGGCGCGGTCGAAACCACCCTGGCGGGTATCTGGGCCGAGGTGTTGCAGGTAGAACAGGTGGGTCGCCATGACCACTTCTTCGAATTGGGTGGCCACTCGTTATTGGCTGTGAGCCTGATCGAACGCATGCGCCAGGTCGGCCTCAGCGCCGATGTGCGCGTGTTGTTCAGCCAGCCGACCCTGGCCGCCCTGGCTGCCGCCGTGGGCAGTGGCCGCGAAGTGCATGTGCCGCAAAACCGTATTGGCGCCGATTGCCCGCGCATCACCCCGGCCATGCTGCCGCTGGTGACGTTGGACCAGGCCACGATTGATCAGGTCGTGGCCGGCGTGCCCGGTGGCGCTGCCAATGTGCAGGACATCTACCCGCTGGCACCCTTGCAGGAGGGCATCCTCTACCACCACATCACCGCCGAGCAGGGTGACCCGTACCTGCTGCAATCGCACCTGGCGTTCGACAGCCTGGAGCGCTTGGAGGCCTTCGCCTGCGCGCTGCAACAGGTGATCAATCGCCACGATATCCTGCGCACCGGCGTGGTCTGGGAAGGGCTCGCGCAGCCGCTGCAAGTGGTGTGGCGCAACGCCGAGCTGAGCGTGCAGCAACTGCACCTGCAAGGTGATGTGCTGGCCGGCCTGCACGAGCGTTTCGACCCTCGACGCTATCGCCTGGATCTCAGCCAGGCGCCGCTGATCCGTTTGATGTATGCCGACGACCCGGCCAACCAACGGGTGGTCGTGGTGTTGCTCTATCACCATATCGCCCTCGACCACACCGCCTTCGACGTGGTGTTGCGCGAGATGCAGGGTTACCTGCTGGGCCACGCGCTGCCCACGGCGGCGCCGATGCCCTACCGCAACTACGTGGCCCAGGCGCGTCTGGGCGTGAGCGAGCAGGAGCACGAAGCGTTCTTCCGCGCGATGCTCGCTGATATCGATGAGCCGACCTTGCCCTTCGGCCTGCAGGATGTACGCGGGGATGGCACTTCGATCGAAGAGCACCGCCTGCGCCTGGACAGCGACCTCAACCGCCGCCTGCGGGCCCAGGCCCGCTTGCTCGGTGTGAGCACCGCCAGCCTGTTTCACCTGGCCTGGGCTCAGGTGCTGGCCGCCACGTCGGGGCGCAGCAGCGTGGTGTTCGGCACCGTACTGGTGGGCCGGATGCAAGGCGGCGAGGGCGCCGACCGTGCCCTCGGGGTGTTTATCAATACCTTGCCGTTGCGCCTGGACATTGACGGCCAAGGTGCGCGCGCCGCTGTGCACGCCACCCATGGCCGGCTCACGGCGTTGCTGGGGCATGAGCATGCGTCTCTGGCCCTGGCCCAACGTTGCAGTGGCGTGGCGGCACCGGCGCCGCTGTTCAGTTCGATGCTCAACTATCGCCATCGCGGCGCGGCGACCCGCTCCCATGACGCGCAGCAGGCCTGGCAAGGTATGCAGACCCTGGCCAACGACGGGCGCACCAACTACCCGCTGACCCTGAACGTCGACGACTTGGGCGATGGCTATGACATCGCCGCCCTGGCGCCTATCGACGCGCAGCGGGTGTGCGGTTACATGCAGGTCGCCCTGGCCGGCCTGGTCGAGGCCTTGGAGCAGGCGCCGCAACAGGCACTCAACCGCTTGCCGATCCTCGGCGAGGAGGAACGCCACAAGCTGCTGGTGGGGTTCAACTCGACGGCGGTGGCCTACAACCTCGACCAGACCTTGCACGGGCTGTTCGAGGCCCAGGTCGAACGCACGCCGGATGCCGTGGCGGTCAAGGCTGGTGAACTCGTCCTGACTTACGCGGCGCTCAACCAGCGCGCCAACCGCTTGGCCCATCACCTGCGCGAACTGGGCGTAGGGCCGGATGCACGCGTGGGGATCTGCCTCGAACGGGGCCTGGATATGGTCGTTGGCTTGTTTGCCATCCTCAAGGCTGGCGGTGGTTATGTGCCGCTGGACCCGGCCTACCCGCAGGAGCGCATTGCCTACATGCTGCAGGACAGCGCGCCGGTGGTGGTGCTGGCACAAGGCGCCACCCGACCGTTATTGGGCGCGGTGCCGGTGATCGACCTCGACCACAGCACCTGGCAGCACCAACCGGCGACCAACCCCCAGGTACCGGGCCTTAACGCCCGGCACCAGGCCTACGTGATCTATACCTCCGGCTCCACCGGCCAGCCCAAAGGTGTGATCAACGAGCATGCCGGGGTGGTCAACCGCCTGTTGTGGATGCAGGACGCCTACGGCCTCAAGGCCGATGATGCGGTGTTGCAGAAAACCCCGTTCAGCTTTGACGTGTCGGTGTGGGAGTTCTTCTGGCCGCTGTTCACGGGTGCGCGCCTGGTCATGGCGCGTCCCGGGGGGCATAAAGATCCCGCGTATCTGTGCGACGTGATCGAGGCCGAGCAGATCACCACGCTGCACTTTGTGCCGTCGATGCTCGAGGTGTTCCTGGCCCATGGCGATGTCGGCCAGGCGGCGGGCCTGCAACGGGTAATGTGCAGCGGCGAAGCGCTGCCGGGCAGCCTGGTGCGGCGCTTCAAGCAGCAATTGCCGGATATCGGCCTGTACAACCTGTACGGCCCGACCGAAGCGGCGGTCGACGTGACCGCCTGGAACTGCGCGCGCCCCGACGTGCCGGACAACACACCGATCGGCAAGCCGATTGCCAATACGCGCATGTACCTGTTGGACGCGCAGTTGCAGCCCGTGCCTCTGGGCGTGGTTGGCGAGTTGTTTATCGGCGGCGTGCAAGTGGCGCGGGGTTACCTCAACCGACCGGAGCTGACCGCCGAGCGCTTCCTCCACGACCCGTTCAGCGGCGGGCGCCTGTACCGCACGGGTGACGTCGGCCGCTATTTGCCCGACGGCAATATCGAGTACCTGGGCCGCAACGATGACCAGGTGAAGATCCGCGGTTTGCGCATCGAACTGGGAGAAATCCAGGCGCGCCTGCTGGAACATGCCCACGTCAACGAAGCCGCGGTGGTCGCCCGCGAAGACCGCCTGGTCGCTTACTACACCGGCGTGCACAGCGAGATTGAACACCTGCGCGCCCACCTCTTGCAGCAGCTGCCGGACTTTATGGTGCCCGCGCTGTTCGTGCACCTCGCCGCCTTGCCCCTGAGCCCCAACGGCAAGCTGGATCGCAAGGCGTTACCGGCGCCGGGTATGGACGCGCTGGTGGTGCGCGAGTACGAGGCCCCCCAAGGCGACACCGAAATCCTCCTGGCCCGGCTCTGGGCCGAGCTGCTCAACGTGGAGCGGGTCGGGCGCCAGGATAATTTCTTTGAACTGGGCGGGCATTCGCTGCTCGCCGTGAGCTTGATCGGGCGCTTGCGCCAGGAAGGCATGGAAGCCGATGTGCGTGCGTTATTTGAACAGCCGACCCTGGCTGGCTACGCCGCGCTGACCGAACGAATGGAGATCGTCCTGTGAGCCTTTTTGAGCTGTTGGCAACCCTGAAAAGCAAAGACATTCAACTGGCGCTCAAGGGCGAGCAGTTGTCGGTGCAAGGCAACAAACAGGCCTTGAGTGACCCGTTGATCATCGCCGCGTTGCGTGAACACAAACCCGCGCTGATCGAGCGGATCAAGGCCGGTGAGTATTCGCCGACCAAGGCCGGCAACATCGATGTGCCGGCCAATGGCATCCCGGCGGGCGCGCAGCACATCCTGCCGGCGATGTTGACCCTGTCGAACCTGAGCCAGGAGGAGATCGAGCGCATCGTCGCCACTGTCGACGGCGGCGTGGCGAATATCCAGGATATTTACCCGTTGGCGCCGTTGCAGGAAGGCATTTTGTTCCACCACGTCAGCGCCGAGCAGGGCGACCCGTACGTGATGCAGTCGCAGTTCGGGTTCGACAGCCTGGAGCGCTTCGAGGCCTTTGCCCAGGCATTGCAAACCGTGATGGACCGCCACGATATCCTGCGTACCGGCGTGGTCTGGGATGGGCTTCAGCAGCCGCAGCAAGTGGTATGGCGCCAGGCGCGTCTGCCGGTGCAGGCCCTTGAACTGGACCCGGCCGACGGCGATATCGCCGCGCAGTTGCACGCGTTGTTCGACGCCCGCCATTATCGCCTGGACGTCTCCCAGGCGCCGCTGCTGCGCCTGGTGCGCGCCTTCGATCCGGTGAATCAGCGTATCGTCGCCACCTTGCTGTTCCACCATATGGCCCTCGATCACAGCGCCCTGGAAGTGGTGTGCCATGAAATGCAGGCGTGCCTGCTCGGCCACGCCGCGGCGCTGGGTCAGGCGGTGCCGTTTCGCAACTATGTGGCGCAGGCGCGGTTGGGCATCAGTGAGCAGGAACACGAAGGGTTCTTCCGCCAGATGCTCGGCGATATCAGCGAGCCGACCTTGCCGTTCGGCCTGCACGATGTGCAGGGCGATGCGCGGGGCATCGCCGAGGCGCACCTGGCGCTGCCGTCGGCATTGTCGCAACGCTTGCGGGCGCAGGCGCGGCAGTTGGGCGTGAGTGCCGCGAGCCTGTTCCATCTGGGCTGGGCCCAGGTGCTGGGCGTGCTGGCCGGCAAGGAGCAGGTGGTGTTCGGCACCGTACTGATGGGCCGCCTGCAGGGCAGCCATGACACGGACCGGGCGCTGGGCATCTTCATCAACACGCTGCCGTTTCGTGTGGATGTAGGCGCTGAAGCGGTGCGCGACGGGGTCAAGGCCACCCATGCGCGCCTGACCACCTTGCTGCGCCACGAGCACGCGCCGCTGGCCCTGGCCCAACGCTGCAGCGGCGTGGTGGCGCCGACGCCGTTGTTCAGCGCCTTGCTCAATTATCGTCACAGTGCTCCGGCGGCGAGTGCCGAGGCGGTGTCGGCCTGGCAGGGGATCGCCGCGCTGAGTGCCGAGGAACGCACCAACTACCCGTTGACCCTGAGTGTCGACGACCTTGGCGAAGGGTTTGCCTTGAGCCTGTTGGCCAGCACCCAGGTAGACCCGCAGCGTGTCTGCGCCTACCTGCGCACTGCCCTGGAAAACCTGCTGGCCGCGCTGGAGCAGGCGCCCGACACCGCGCTCAACCAGGTGTCGGTGCTGCCCGCCGCTGAGCAGCAACAATTGCTGCAACAGTTCAACGCAACCCAGGCGGATTTCCCCCAAGGCACCACCTTGCACGGGCGCATCGAAGCCCAGGCGGCGCTGACGCCCGATGCCATTGCCGCCGTGCAGCAGGGCCGGCAGATGACTTATGCCGAGCTGAACCAGCAAGCCAACCTGCTGGCTCATCATCTGCTGGCCCTGGGCGTCAAACCCGACGACCGCGTGGCGGTGGTCGCTCGCCGTGGCCTGGACACCCTGGCCGGGTTGCTGGCAACCCTCAAGGCCGGCGCCTGTTATGTGCCGGTTGACCCGTCCCACCCGGCCGAGCGCCTGAGCTACCTGCTCACCGACAGCGCGCCGGTGGCGGTGTTGACCCAGCACGCCTTGCTGGCGCGCCTGCCGGCGCTGGATGTACCGGTGATAGACCTCGACCGCTACACCTGGCAACACCATTCAGCGAGCAACCCCACAGTGGCCGTGACCCCGGCGAACCTCGCTTATGTAATCTACACCTCCGGTTCCACCGGCCTACCCAAAGGGGTGATGGTGGAACACCACAGCGTGGCCAACCTGGTGGACTGGCATTGCAACGCCTTTGACCTGCGCGCGGGGCGCCACACCGCCAGCGTCGCAGGATTTGGTTTTGATGCGATGGCCTGGGAAATCTGGCCGGCATTGTGTGTGGGCGCGACCTTGCACCTGCCGCCGGCCCATGACGGCGCCGAAGATGTCGACGCGCTGCTGGCCTGGTGGTGCGCGCAGCCGCTGGATGTGTGCTTCCTGCCGACCCCGGTGGCCGAGTACGCCTTCAGCCAGCAGATCGAACACCCGACCCTGCGCACCTTGCTGGTCGGCGGCGATCGCCTGCGCCAGTTCTCGCGCAACCAGCGTTTCGAGCTGATCAACAACTACGGCCCCACCGAGGCCACGGTGGTCGCCACCTCGGGCAAGGTCGAGGCCGGCCAGCCGTTGCATATCGGCAAGCCGGTCGCCAATGCCACCGTGTACCTGCTGGATGCACAGCAACGGCTGGTGCCGCTGGGGGTAGCCGGTGAGCTGTATGTGGGCGGCAAGGGCGTGGCGCGCGGTTACCTGAACCGCCCGGAGCTGACGGCCGAGCGCTTCTTGCACGACCCGTTCA
This sequence comes from Pseudomonas sp. S09G 359, assembly GCF_002843605.1. NCBI lineage: Bacteria > Pseudomonadati > Pseudomonadota > Gammaproteobacteria > Pseudomonadales > Pseudomonadaceae > Pseudomonas > Pseudomonas sp. S09G 359. The sequence goes on from NZ_CP025263.1 coordinate 2,623,479, forward strand.
ACCACGGCCGCATGTACCGCACCGGCGACCTGGCGCGCCTGTTACCCGACGGCACGCTAGAGTACCTGGGGCGCAACGATGACCAGGTGAAAATCCGTGGCATGCGCATCGAGCTGGGCGAGATTGAAGCCCAGCTCAACCGGTTGCCGGGGCTTCTCGAAGCCGTGGTGCTGGTGCGTGATGAGCGGCTGGTGGCGTATTTCACCGAGAACCCTCAGATGGACCCGTTGGAGGTTGGCGATATTCGTGCCCACCTGGTGGCGCACCTGCCGGACTATATGGTCCCGGCCGCCTTTATGCGGTTGGCTGCGCTGCCGCTGACCGCCAACGGCAAACTCGACCGCAAGGCCTTGCCGGCCCCGGACATGGCTGCCGTATTCACCCGCGAGTACGAAGCGCCCCAGGGCGAGATCGAAACACTGTTGGCGCAGATCTGGGCCGATGTGCTGCAGGTGGAACGGGTCGGGCGCCGCGATCATTTCTTCGAGCTGGGCGGGCATTCGTTGCTGGCCATGCGCATGGTGTCCCAGGTGCGTCAGCGCCTGGGGGTGGAGCTGTTGCTCGGTGATCTGTTCGCCAATGCCGAACTCGTCGCGGTGGCCGAGGTACTCGCGCAATCGGGTCGCAGTACCTTGCCGGATATCCTGCCGGCCGGCCGCGATGCCGAGGTGCCGCTGTCCTTCGCCCAGCAGCGGCTGTGGTTCCTGGCACTGATGGAAGGTGCCAACACCGCCTACAACATTCCCATCGGCCTGCGTTTGCGCGGGCACTTGCATGTGGAGGTGCTGCAACGCGGGTTGGCGCGGATCGTCGCGCGGCATGCCACCCTGCGCAGTCGCTTCGTCCAGCACGGGGATGGGGCCCAGGTCCTGACCGTGCCGGCCGAACAGATGCTGCCCCTGCAGGTGCAAGACCTGCGTCGCCACCCGCAACCCCAGCAGGCACTGGATGCGTTGATCCACGGTGAAGCCTCAGCGCCGTTCGACCTGGAGCGCGGCCCGCTGCTGCGCGGGCGCTTGGTGGTGATGGCCGACGATCACCATGTGCTGCTGTTGACCCTGCACCATATCGTTTCCGATGGCTGGTCCATGGGTGTGCTTACCCGTGAACTGACCGCGCTGTACCAGGCGTTCAGTCACGGCCAGCCTGACCCATTGCCGCCGCTGGCGATCCAGTACGGCGACTTTGCCGTATGGCAGCGCCTGTGGCTCAGCGGTGAGGTACTGCACCGTCAAAGCACCTATTGGCAGCAGGCCCTGGCCGGCGCACCGGCGGTGCTCACGCTGCCCACCGACCGCCCGCGCCCGGCGCAGCAGGACTACGCCGGCAACAGCGTCAAGGTGCAGCTGGATGAACGCCTCACGGCCGGGCTCAAGGCCTTGAGCCAGCGCCATGGCACCACGCTGTACATGACCTTGATGAGTGCCTGGGCGTCGTTGTTGTCGCGCTTGTCCGGGCAGCACGACCTGGTGATCGGCTCGCCAGTGGCCAACCGCACGCGCAGCGAGGTGGAAGGACTGATCGGCCTGTTCGTCAACACCCTGGCGGTGCGTATCGACACCTCGGGCGCGCCGAGCACTGAGGCATTGTTGGCGCGGGTCAAGGCCCAGACGCTGGCAGCCCAGGCCCACCAGGACCTGCCGTTCGAGCAGGTGGTGGAAATCACCCGGCCGTTGCGTAGCCTGGCCCATAGCCCGCTGTTCCAGACCCTGCTGACCTGGCAGGACAGCGGCGCCGCGACCCTGGCCCTGGGTGACCTGGCCCTGGAAGGCATCGTGCAGGACAGCCACTTTGCCAAGTTTGACCTGTCGCTGGACCTGGGCGAAGTGCAGGGCACGATTATCGGTGCGCTGGAATACGCGGTGGCGTTGTTCGATGAGTCGACGGTGCGGCGTTATGCCGGTTACTTCACCCGGCTGCTGCAGGCCATGGTCGATAACGACCAGGCGGTGCTGGAGCACGTGCCGCTGGTGGATGAGCACGAGCGTCAGCAGCTGCTGTTCGGTTTCAATGCTACGCAGGTGCCTTACAACCTCGACCAGACCCTGCATGGGTTGTTCGAAGCGCAGGTGGCGCGCACGCCACACGCCATTGCCGTCACGGCCGGTGCGCAGCAGCTGACCTACGCCGAGCTGAATGCGCGGGCCAACCAGCTGGCCCATCACCTGCTGGCGCTGGGCGTGCAGCCGGATGCCCGGGTGGCGATCTGCGTGGAGCGCAGCCTGGAGATGGTGATCGGCCTGTACGCGATCCTCAAGGCCGGCGCCGCCTATGTGCCGCTCGACCCGGCGTACCCGCTGGAGCGGCTCGCCTACATGCTGGCTGACAGCGCGCCGGTCGCGGTGCTGGCGCAAGGGGCCACGCGTGGGCTGTTGGGCGCGGTGGCGGTGGTCGACCTGGACCAGCCCTGCTGGCAACAGCAATCGCAAGCCAACCCGGAAGTACCGGCGGTGAGCGCCTATGTGATCTACACCTCCGGCTCCACTGGCCAACCCAAGGGCGTGATCAACGACCACGCCGGCGTGGTCAACCGCCTGCTGTGGATGCAGGACGAATATGGCCTCGGCGCCCATGACCGGGTGCTGCAGAAAACCCCGTTCAGCTTCGACGTGTCGGTATGGGAGTTCTTCTGGCCGTTGTTCACCGGCGCACGCCTGGTGATGGCGCGCCCGGGTGGGCACAAAGACCCGGCGTACCTGTGCGAGGTGATCGAAGCGCAGCAGATCACCACGTTGCACTTTGTGCCGTCGATGCTGGATGTGTTCCTCGCCCACGGCGATGTGAGCCAGGCCGCCGGGCTGGTGCGTGTGATCTGCAGCGGCGAAGCCTTGCCCGGCAGCCTGGTGCGGCGCTTCAAGCAGCAGTTGCCCGGCAGCCAGTTGCACAACTTGTATGGCCCCACCGAAGCGGCGGTGGACGTGACCGCGTGGAACTGTGCGGGCGCGGTAACGCCGGACAACACCCCCATCGGCAAGCCGATTGCGAATACGCGCATGTACCTGTTGGATGGGCAATTGCAGCCGGTGCCCTTGGGCGTGGTTGGCGAGTTGTTTATCGGCGGTGTGCAAGTGGCGCGGGGCTATTTGAACCGGCCCGAGCTGACGGCCGAGCGTTTCCTCCAGGACCCGTTTACCCAGGGGCGGATGTACCGCACCGGTGACGTTGGGCGCTACTTGGCCGACGGCAACATCGAATACCTGGGGCGCAATGACGACCAGGTGAAGATCCGTGGCTTGCGCATCGAGCTGGGAGAGATCCAGGCGCGGCTGACCGATTACCCGGCCATCCACGAGGCGGCGGTGATCGCCCGTGACGAGCGCCTGGTGGCGTACTACACCGGCGTGCGCAGTGACAATGAGGTGCTGCGCGCGCATTTGCTGCACTCCCTGCCGGAGTTCATGGTGCCGGCGGTGTTCGTGCACCTCGACGCGCTGCCCCTGAGCCCCAACGGCAAACTCGACCGTAAGGCGTTGCCCGCGCCGGGTGCTGATGCGCTGACGGCGCGCGCGTACGAAGCGCCCCAGGGCGATACGGAAATCACCTTGGCCAGCCTGTGGGCCGAGTTGCTCAATGTGGAGCGGGTGGGGCGTCACGACCATTTCTTTGAACTGGGCGGGCACTCGCTGCTGGCCGTCAGCCTGATGGGGCACCTGCGTCGGCTCGGGCTGTCGGCGGACGTCAAGGTCCTGTTCGGCCAGCCGACCCTGTGCGCCTTCGCGGCGGCGCTGGGTGATGCGCGCGAAGTGGCGAGGTTGCCGCTGATCGAGTTGGCCCCGCTGACCCTCGACCGTCTCATGGCGTGCATCCCCGGTGGCGCGGCGAATGTGCAGGATATCTATCCGCTGGCACCGTTGCAGGCCGGCATGCTGTATCACCATCGTGCCGAGCAGGGCGCTGACGCCTATGTGTTGCAGGCCCGGTTTGCCTTTGACAGCCGCCAACGCCTGGACCGGTTTGCCCAGGCGTTGCAGGCCGTGATCCAACGGCATGACATTTTGCGTTCCTCGTTCCATTGGGACGGCCTCGAAGAACCGGTGCAAGTAGTGTGGCGCGAAGCCTCATTGCGTATCGAAACGGGGCCGCTGGCGCAGCGCCTGGACCTGGCGCAGGCGCCGTTGATGCGCCTGGTGTACGCCGAGGAGCCGCAGGGTGTGGTCGCCACGTTGTTGTTTCACCACCTGATCATGGACCACGTGGCGCTGGAGATTTTGCAGCACGAGATGCAAGCCTTTTTGCTCGGTACGCAACACACCTTGGGCGCGCCGGTGCCGTATCGCAACTATGTGGCCCAGACCCGCTTGGGGGTGGATGACCACGAAGCGTTCTTCCGCCAGATGCTGGCTGAGATCGACGAGCCGACGCACGTGCAACCGTTGGGAGTCGAGGAAACCGCGCAGCGGGCAATTGACGCCGCGTTGAGCCAACGCCTGCGTCGCCAGGCACGCCAGTGCGGTGTGAGCGCCGCGAGCCTGATGCACCTGGCGTGGGCCCATGTACTGGGCAAGGTCTCCGGGCGCGAGCAGGTGGTGTTTGGCACCGTGATGCTCGGTCGGCTGCAAGGCGGCGAGGGCGCGGAGCGTTCCATGGGCGTGTTCATCAACACTTTGCCGCTGCGCATCGACCTGGGTGAACACTCGGTCCGTGAGGCCGTGGTTGCCACCCATGCGCGTCTCACCCAACTGCTGGGGCATGAGCATGCATCGTTGGCGCTGGCCCAGCGGTGCAGCGGGGTACCGGCGGCAACGCCGTTGTTCAACGTGTTGTTCAACTACCGCCACAGTGCGCCGCAATCCGCCGGGGTGGCCGAGGCGTGGCAGGGGATTGAACTGCTCAAGGCCGAGGAACACAGCAACTATGGCGTGTCGATGAGCGTGGACGACCTGGGGGATGGGTTCGCCTTGAAAGCCACGGGGCAGGGGGCGCGGCGCTTGTGCGACTACCTGCAGATCGCCATTGAACAGCTGGTGCAGGCGCTGGAACACCACCCGGAGGTCGCCGTCAGCCACCTGCCGATCCTACCTGCCGCCGAACGCCAGCAGTTGTTGGATTTGAACGCCACGCGCCGCCCGTTCCCACGTGAACACACGGTACAGCGCCTGTTCGAAGCCCAGGCCCAGGCACGGCCTGACGCGGTGGCGGCGGTACATGGCGAACAGGCCCTGAGCTACGGCGAACTCAACACCCGCGCCAACCGCTTGGCCCATCACCTGCTGGGCCTGGGTGTGCAGCCCGGTGACCACGTGGCGATCCACTTGCCGCGCTGCCTCGACTTGTTGATCAGCCAGTTGGCGATCCTCAAATGCGCCGCCGCCTATGTCCCGCTGGACCGCCACGCGCCCGCCGAGCGCCAGGCGTTCATGCTACAAGACAGCGGCGCCGCGTGGCTGCTGACCCGTAGCGATGCGCCCAGCGACCACCCGCTGCACCGCCTGGACCTGGATAGCCTGGCCCCCGACCCGCAACCGAGCCACAACCCGGACCTGTCGCAATCCTCGGACAGCGTGGCGTACATCATGTACACCTCCGGCTCCACCGGCACGCCCAAGGGCGTATTGGTGCCCCATCGCGGCATCACGCGCCTGGTGCTCAACAACGGCTACGCCGACTTCAATGCCGCCGACCGCGTGGCCTTCGCCTCTAACCCGGCGTTCGACGCCAGCACCATGGATGTGTGGGGTCCGTTGCTCAACGGTGGCCAGGTGCAGGTGATCGACCACGCCACCTTGCTCGACCCGGCCGCGTTTGGTGTGGCATTGCAGGGCGCAACGGTGCTGTTCGTGACCACGGCGCTGTTCAACCAATACGTGCAGATGATTCCCGACGCCCTGGCCGGCTTGCGCATGCTCTTGTGCGGCGGCGAGCGCGCCGACCCGGCGGCGTTCCGCACCCTGCTGGCCCGGGCACCGGCGTTGCGCCTGGTGCATTGCTACGGACCGACCGAAACCACCACCTACGCCACCACCTATGAAGTGCGCATGCTTGCCGATGCGGCGGACAGCGTGCCTATCGGCCGGCCGATTTCCAACACGCAGGTGCATGTGCTGGATGCGCAGTTGCAGCCCGTGCCCGTGGGCGTGATCGGAGAAATCTGCATTGGCGGCGATGGGGTGGCCAAGGGGTATTTGAACCGCCCGGAACTGACCGCGGAAAAGTTCGTGCATGACCCCTTCACTCCGGGCCACTTGATGTACCGCACCGGCGACCTCGGCCGCTGGACGGCGGACGGCTTGCTGGAGTGCATCGGGCGCAATGACGACCAGGTGAAGATCCGGGGTTTCCGCATCGAGTTGGGCGAGATTGAAGCGCGCCTGGCCACCTTCGCCGGTATCCAGGAGGTGGTGGTGCTGGCGCGCGAGGATGTACCGGGGGACAAGCGCCTGGTGGCCTATTTCACCGGGCCTGCCGACACCGCCAGCGTGCGTGCGCACCTGCACGCGCAACTGCCGGACTACATGTTGCCCGCGGCTTATGTGCCGCTGGCGCAGCTGCCGCTGACGGCGAATGGCAAGGTCGACCGCAAAGCATTGCCGGCGCCGGCATTGGAGGCGTTGATCAGCCGCGACTTCGAGGCACCTGAGGATGCGCTGGAGCACAGCCTGGCGCGGCTGTGGGCCGAGGTGCTGAAACTGGAACAGGTGGGGCGGCATGACAGCTTCTTCGAACTGGGCGGGCATTCATTGCTGGCGATCCGTCTGGTCAACCTGCTGGACGAGGCAGGGTTGTCGGTGTCCTTGGCTGAGCTGTTCCAGCATGCCAGCGTGGCGTCCATCGCCACGCTGCTGCGCCAGCGCACGGCGGCGCCGCTGCGTGACACAGCGGTGATCACGGTACGCAGCAGCGGCGCGCAGCCAGCGTTGTTCCTGGTGCACGAATTCAGTGGCATGGATGTGTACTTCCCGGCGCTGGGTCAGCACCTGCCCGGTGACTATCCGATCTACGGCCTGCCCGGCGTGGCGCTCGGCGAGGCCCATCTGCACAGCATGGAAGGCCTGGCGGCGCGCATGGTCGGACTGATTCGCGACATCCAGCCCCATGGCCCGTATCGGGTCGCGGGCTGGTCGTTTGGCGGCGTGTTGGCCTATGAAGTGGCGATGCAATTATTGGGCTTGGATGAGCCGGTGGCGTTCCTCGGCTTGATCGACAGCTACGTGCCGCGCCTGACCGACCAGGGCAAGGCGCGCTGGAGCGGGCCGGATGCGCTCAAGCGGCATTTGCTGCTGCAGTGCACGGCGTATTGGACAGCACAGGGAGGTGCACATGAGTTGGCGAGCCTTGGGCAATTGGAGGCGGGCATTGGACAGCTGGACTTTGCGGGCCTGCTGCAACGCTGTCGCGATCAAGGTTTGCTATACGCGCAAATGGCGGCGGCGACGGACGCGGACCTCGTGAGTTTTCTCCAGCGGGAAGTCGGGCATGGGCATGCGCTGGCGCACTACAGTCTGTTCCCGCTGCCGATACCGGTGCATCTGTTCAGCGCCCTGGAGCGGCCAACCGAGCTGTCGCGACGCAGCGCGACCCTGGGTTGGGACGACGCCCTGGCACCCGGTCAACTGCGCCAGGTGGATGTGCCCGGCGACCACCAGAGCATGATGCAGGCGCCGCATATCCAGGCGTTGGGCCAGGCGATGACGGCAGCCCTGCTGTTGAGTGCGCCAGTGAGTGAGGCGCGGCATCAGCCGTTGTTGCGCATCCAGAGCGGCCGGCCAGGGGTTGCGCCGGTGTTCTGTGTGCCGGGGGCTGGGGATAGCGTCACCGGGTTTGTGGGCTTGAGTGAGGCGCTGGGGCGTGACTGGCCGCTGTTCGGTTTTCAGCCGCGCGGGTTGGATGGCGAGGCGGTGCCGCATAGCGCGGTAGAAGCTGCGGCGGGGTGTTATCTGGCGGCACTGGAACACGAGTGCCCCCACGGGCCGGTGCATCTGGTCGGGCATTCGTTTGGCGGCTGGGTGGCGCTGGAACTTGCGCTGCGGTTGCAGGCGGCGGGGCGCGAGGTGGCGTCGTTGACGGTGATCGACAGTGAGGCCCCTGGGGGGGGGGCAGGCCGTATACGACCACGGCGGCGTTGGTGCGGTTGATCGAGGCGATGCAGTTGGCGGCGGGTAAGTCGCTGGGCATCGATCTGGTGGAGTTTGCCGGGCGTGATGAGGTGGCGCAGCGGCAATGGTTGCATGCGGGGATGGTGGGGGTTGGGTTGTTGCCAGCACGGGCGGGGGTGGAGGCGATGGCGGGGCCTTCGCGGACCTATGCGGCTGCGTTGCGCACCCGGTATCAGCCTGGGCGGCGGTTTGAGGGGGTGGTGCGGCTGGTGTTGGCGCAGGACCCGGCCTTGGATGCTTCGGGTAATCAGCGGGAGCAGGGGTTGATGGTTGACGGGTGGGGGAAGCAGGGGAGTGGGTTGCAGGTTTGGTATGGCTTGGGGAATCACTTTACGTTGCTCAAGGCGCCCAATGTCGTGGGGCTGGCGCAGTGGTGGTTGGAGGGTGTGGTGGTTGGGGAGGTGGTGTCGTGATTGGGTGTATATCCGTTGCTGCGGTAACGGCGGCTTATGGTTCCGCTCTTACAGCGGGTCACTTTTGGAAGGACCCAAAAGTAACCAAAAGGTCCTCGCCCCACCACTCGGCACCTCGCCTAGGCTCGGTGTGCCCTCACTCCGGCTTTGGACCGTGGGCCGCCGCCATGGGCCATCCTTGGCCCATCGCGGCTAACCCGGCGTCCTGCCGGGTTACCCACGCTCCAAAGCCTGCGTTCGGCCAGCGTGGTTTACGGGGCGCCTCAGATCAAGGTCAAAAGCAGATCAAGAGCAGAGCACGGCGGCCTAGTAGCCGACCTGAGTGGTTAGATCAAAAGCGCTGTTGCTCTGCTGTGTTTTTGCTGTGGCCCTTACATCCTTTTCGCAGACGAAGTCAGCGGTCTTTTGATCTGCGCTGTTGATCGTGATCTTGATCTTGATCTCAGGCGCCCCGTTAAACACGCTGGCCGAACGCAGGCTTGAATCCGTGGGTAACCCGGCAGGACGCCGGGTTAGCCGCGATGGGCCAGGGATGGCCCATGGCGGCGGCCCACGGATTCAAGCCGGAGTGAGGGCACACCGAGCCTAAGCGAGGTGCCGAGTGTTGGGGCAAGAGCGTTTTGGTTACTTTTGCGCTTTTCAAAAGTGACCCGCTGTAAGAGCGGAACCCATTTCAGCCGTTACCGAAAAAACGGATATGTACTCCTATGCCAAAGTCAAAATTCAAAAAAATCAGCATCCTGGCGGCGTTGACCATCGCCATCGGCCTGGCGGTCTACGCAATACAGGCCCCCGCCGACGCCCCCCAATACCTCACCGCCACCACCGAGCGCGGTGATATCGAAAACGCCGTCCTGGCCACCGGCGTCCTCGAAGGCATCAAACAAGTCGACGTCGGTGCCCAAGTCTCCGGCCAGCTCAAGTCGCTGAAGGTAAAAGTCGGCGACAAAGTAAAAAAAGGCCAATGGCTAGCTGAAATCGACCCGCTGATCCTGCAAAACACCCTGCGCAAAGCCCAGGTCGACGAAGAAAACCTGCAGGCCCAGCGCCGCGCCACGGCGGCCCAACTCCGGCAGGCCAAGTCCGTGTATGACCGCTACAAGGGCCTGCAGGTTGATGAATCGGTCTCGCGCCAGGATTTCGAAGACGCCGAATCCACCTTCCAGGTGCAACAAGCCAACCTGCTGTCCCTGGATGCGCAGATCAAAAGCGCGCATATCCAGATCGACACCGCCAAGATCAACCTGGCCTACACCCGCATCGTCGCGCCCATCGACGGCGATGTGGTGGGTATCGTCACCCAGGAAGGCCAGACCGTGATCGCCAACCAGCTGGCGCCGGTGCTGCTCAAGCTGGCGGACCTGGACACCATGACCGTCAAGGCGCAGGTTTCCGAGGCCGATGTGATCCATATCAGCCCCGGCCAGCAGGTGTATTTCACCATCCTCGGCGAGGCCGACAAGCGCTACTACGCCAAGCTGCGTGGCACCGAACCGGCGCCGCAGAACTTCCTCGAAACCCAGACCGCCGGTACACCCAAGCAGAACAGCGCGGTGTTCTACAACGCGTTGTTCGATGTGGCCAACCCGGATCATCGCCTGCGCATCGCCATGACCGCCCAGGTGCGTATCGTGCTCGACACCGCCCAGGCGGCGCTGATGGTGCCGGTGGCGGCGCTGGGTGCGCGCAACAACGATGGCAGTTACCCGCTGCGGGTGCTGGATGCCAAGGGCCGGGCGGTGTCTCGCGAGGTGAAGACCGGTATCAATAACAACGTCAAGGTGCAGATCCTGGAAGGCCTGGCCGAAGGCGATAAAGTCGTGATCGGCGATGCGTCGCCCGCCGTGGCGGGGAACTGAGCCATGAGCCAGCCACTGTTGGAACTCAAGGGCATCACCCGCAGTTTTATCGCCGGCGAGCGTGAGTTCATTGCGCTGAAGGGCATCGACCTGACCATTCAGGCCGGGGAGATGGTCGCGATCATCGGCGCGTCCGGGTCGGGCAAATCCACCCTGATGAATATCCTCGGCGGCCTGGACTACGCCACGGCCGGCAGCTACAAGATCAACGGCATCGAAACCCGTTCGTTGGGCGATGAACAACTGGCCGAACTGCGCCGCGATTACTTCGGTTTTATCTTCCAACGCTACCATTTGCTCGCGCACTTGAGTGCGTTGCACAACGTGGAAATGCCGGCGATCTACGCCGGCACGCCGCAAACCCAGCGCCATAGCCGCGCCGGGGAATTGCTCACGCGCCTGGGCCTGGCCGGGCATACCACGCACCGGCCGAGCCAGCTCTCCGGTGGCCAGCAGCAACGGGTGAGTATCGCCCGCGCCTTGATGAATGGCGGCGAAGTGATCCTTGCCGACGAACCCACCGGCGCCCTCGACACCCACAGCGGCAAGGAGGTGATGCGCATCCTCGCGGAGCTGCACGCCGCCGGGCACACAGTGATTATCGTCACCCACGACCCCAAGGTGGCGGCGAATGCCCAGCGCATTGTCGAGGTGTGTGATGGCGAGATCGTCAGTGACAAGGCCAATCAGAGTATCGGCCTGGAACTGCCCAGCGACGCGCCGATAGAGCCCAAACGCAGCGGCGCGCGGCGCCTGGTGGCGAGCCTGGGGTTGTTCAAGGAAGCCTTCAACATGGCCTGGGTCGCGCTGGTGTCCCATCGCATGCGGACCTTGCTGACCATGCTCGGTATCGTCATCGGCATCACCTCGGTGGTGTCGATCTCGGCCATCGGCGAGGGCGCCAAGCGTTATGTGCTCAAGGACATCCAGGCGATTGGCAGCAACACCATCGATATCTTTTCCGGCACCAGCTTTGGTGACAGTCGCGCGTCGGCCATCGAGACGCTGATGCCGTCGGATGTGGACGCGTTGAACCAGCTGTATTACGTCGACAGCGCCACTCCGGTGGTGGGCCGTAACCTGTTGCTGCGCTTTGGCAATATCGACCTGGATGCGCAGGTCAACGGGGTCAGCGACCGTTACTTCAAGGTCAAGGGCCTGAAGCTCGAAGCTGGGATTTCTTTCAGCGACAGCGATGCACGGCGCCAGGCCCAAGTGGTGGTGATCGACCACAACACCCGCCATCGTCTGTTCGGGCCGAATATCGACCCGCTCGGCCAGGTGATCCTGGTCGGTAACCTGCCGTGCACGGTAATCGGGGTAACCGCCGAGAATAAAAACATGTTCGCCGCCAGCAAAGCGTTGAACGTATGGGTGCCGTATGAAACGGCGGCGGGGCGCCTGTTGGGCCAGCGCCATCTGGACAGCATTACCGTGCGCATCAAGGACGGCCAGCCGAGCAAGGTGGTGGAAGAGAACGTCAATAAGCTCATGCTGCAACGCCACGGCACCAAGGATTTCTTCACCAACAACCTCGACAGCATCATGCAGACGGTGCAGAAAACCAGCCGCTCCCTGGCGTTGCTGTTGTCGCTGATTGCGGTGATTTCCTTGCTGGTGGGCGGCATCGGGGTGATGAATATCATGCTGGTGTCGGTCACCGAGCGCACCCGCGAAATCGGTATTCGCATGGCAGTGGGCGCGCGGCAATCGGATATTCGCCAGCAATTTCTGGTGGAGGCGGTGATGGTGTGCCTGATCGGCGGGCTGATCGGGATCTCGTTGTCTTACGCGTTGGGCTTTCTGTTTTCGGTGTTTGTGAAGGAATGGGAAATGGTGTTTTCGGTCGGCTCGATAGTCACCGCGTTTGCCTGTTCGACGCTGATCGGCATTGTGTTTGGCTTTGTGCCGGCAAGGAATGCGGCGCGGTTGGATCCGATTGAGGCGCTGGCGCGGGACTGAGTTGCAGGCGCCAGCATGCCGGCTCCTGCGCGTTCCTTTTGCTTCAGGGGCATAAGAACTCAGGCACATGCAGGTGATTACGCAGCTTTGGTTACCAGTTTGTTTTTCATTTCGAGGAACAATGCTGAAAGCACTGCCAGCCTGGAATCGATACCTAAGACGCGACTCTCGATGTCGTCTTCCGGGGCACCGGTTGACGCAAGCTGAAAGGGAATATCGAGTTCTTTTGCCAGGGCTCCAATCTCCTGCTCAACGTGATCAACCATCTCCTCAAGGCTATCCAAGCGCTCATCATTCGTCTGCGCCAGCCATTGCAGGCTTGGTTTTACGAGGGGAGCACCGCGCAGAGTGCCCAATGTATTCAAGGCCTGAAAAACGTCACGTTGGCTCTGTTCGACCAACCGCCCTTCAGCAAGACTTTGCTCTGTTGCCCCAGGCGATTCCGGGTTGATAAGGTTTTTTGTACCCTGATTAAGAATGTTGATGGTGACGAACGCGATGATCGTAACAGGCAGCGTGACCGACCCGTTGACGAGTGCGGTTTTATAGGCATTTTTGAAGCTGAAGGGGGTCTGCGCAGTCTTCACTTCTGCGTCGGCTTTGACCAGTGCTTCTGAGTTGTCTTGCAGCTTTTTTGAAGAAAAATGCTCAACTTCGGCTCCGTTTACGCGACCGGAAACGGGTTGATCAAACAACTTGTCACGGACACTTGCGTCTTGACGGGCTTGCCACTCCCGTTGTTGTTTTGCTTTGTATTCAGCTAATTGTGGGTCGATAGCTGTGTCGGCAGTATCGGTCGAAGTTTTCTGACCACTTGCCTGCCCTTTCGTGCCGAAACTTTCAACGTTTTTGTCGACAGCTCTTTGATCGAATGCCCGACTGCTCGTGCTTGGCGGGGAACTTGAAGCGCTGGATCCGGCAGTCGCCAGGGCTTTTGATGGGGGCGGAGAATCTGCGCGTTTTAAGGTGCCAGTTGCGTCGCTGAAAATAGAGCTTATACGAGTCATAGTCTTGCCTTATGAGTAATTTACATAGGAAAGCTATCCGTTTCTTTCAGGTTTTAAGTGGCAAAAGTGGCGAGGGACGTTCCGTCGACAGTTATAACGATGGAACGTTCGGCATGCTCCTTTGTTACACAGTAATACTGCGCGAGGCTGAATGACTTTCAGGTAGAGCTGGAGGTGTCAGTAAGTTCAGGGTGCATCCAGTGAACCAAATTGCAGGAGCTGAACACCGTAGGGCACCTTAGTGACGGTGTTGTACGCATACCAACTTCCTTTTTTTAGTATCGCGACCGTGGGGTGCCATCGCGCATCAGTCTCTGAGAGGAAAAAACCTTTGGCGATGGCATTTTCTTTGTATACCTGGCTGACACGATAGTGATCATGCTTGCCTTTTAATCGTGATAATACGGCGTTGGAATTTTTTGTAAGATATTGGATGTCTTTATAGCCGGCGTTCGCAGCCTTGTTTAGGTTTTTGGTAATGTTATGTACGTCGATAATACCCACGGATTCCCCGGCACCGGCGATAAGGCCGCTTTTAATGATGTTGAATCCACCGCGTCCGGCCTTGTACGCTTTACGGCCAGCCATTGCGCCGGGAATGATAAAACCCAGCGCGTCGAAACCAATATCAAAAACTGCACCTGATACATTACCTTTGATCGCATGTTGAATGCCGTCGTAAAAAGGGATAATACTGAGGAATAGCCTTTTAAGTTTGGCGTCAAAGGCTTTACCTTTTTCCAGTTCGGTGACGCCTTTGGCGGTCAGCTCAAGCGCGTCATAGTCACGGGTGAAAAACTCACCCGGGATGAGACCTAATGCCCCGGCCCTATCGGAAAAATAGGTGCCGGGTAGCGTGTCGCTATCCTCAGGTTTTTCAGGCACATCACTAATCTCTCCAACATGGGAAAATAAGACGTTGGACTCGGTTTTTTGCGTTTTTTTCGGCTCGGCATAATAAACGCTGTCATCTATATCAAGCCGAATGCCGGCGGGATTGAAATTTGGGCTCCACTGTTTTTTAGGGTTTTCCGGCAAGGTGTTGGGGAAGCCTTCAGCCGGGGTCAATGTTGCCTGGCCCGGCAGGTAGTTATAGTAGTCAACGCCTCCATTTTTCTTTTCTACGCGCATGAGCAGCGCATGCCTGCCTTTTAGTTTTTCAGATTCCTCGTCACTGTATTTTTCGGGTTTGAAAACAGGTCGTCCGAAAAGATGGATTTTCTTTCCCTTGGTGTAAGGGCGGTGCAGCTCATGAAAGCTGATACGTGCATTTTTTATACTGTCCTGCTCAGTCCAGGGTAACAAAGACAACTGATACTTGAACTGAATGGCGATGGCATGTTCATGAGACTGCCGGTAAGTCTGAAATTTTTCAGCGAACTTGGTTTTTATGTCCGGCTCGAGTTGTGCAAGGCGCGAACTTATCTGGTCGAATGGGAGGTTGTATTTGTCGTTCGACTCCCAGCCCTTTGGGTCGATAGGGCCGGTCATGTATATGTCCAGTAAAGAGACAGGTGTGTGCTTGACCCACGGACGCTCCAGAACCTCCAAGGTTGGGTCGATGTTGGGAAATACCCGCTTCAGTTCGGCCAGCGCTATCTCTTCTCGAGTGGGCGCGGGCGAGTTCAAGATTTTGCTTGCCCATTCAAGCTCTTTTTGCTGTTTGTTCAATGCCGTCAGTGCGAGCGTGAACACGCTGGGCGTATAAGCATGACCTGCATTAGGTTTGATTACCCCATTCGCAATGCCCCAGGCAATAACCGGCAAGCGTACAGCCGAGTTGAGCTGGTCGTCGCTTTCCAGTGAGACAGAAGGGGCGGAACCAAAGGCCATCACTTGGCTAAACGTCATGTTCGCTAGCGCACCGGGAACTTGCTGCTCTATGCGTGAAGCCTCTATGGCAAAATTTGCCCAGGTATGAGAGCCATAGACAAGATGCGGCGGCACGTTTTTAACCAGAAACTCTGGGGCAGCGGTGGCTAACAATAAGCGCGCTGCGATAGGTGCGCCTTCAACTCCAACCTTGCCTTCAAGGTGCAGGGTAAAGCGCCTGACAATCTCGGCATGCGAGGCGCCGGCATTCTCGATGCTGTACAGGTCATAACCTGCAAGATTGAACGGCGACTTGCCGACCCCTGGATCAAGTTCCTGGACAAGTGCCGCACTCACGCTTTCAATTGCGCTGGTAGGTGTGTCGATTATCTTGAGTGCCGCTTGTATTTTCTTGCCCAACTCCAGGGCTTCGGGTGATCGAATCAACTGGTCCAACGCCACGGACGGATTGTCCCGGATGGCGATCCGGGTGCTCTCTGGAAGATTGCCAAGCAACCGGCTCAACAACGTGGCGGCTACAGGGCTGGTCTGTGAGGTCGTGGGTTGACTCGCGTGTTGCGTCATCCACTGTTTTACCTGGGTATTCATCCTGCGAAGCGCAGTAGCGCCCAGTAAACCCGCCATTGGCCTGACCCCACCAGACGCTGCCCCGGGCGCTCGGTGGGCCAGATCGAAAGACAGCGCCATCGCCAGGCCGAATGCTTGTTCACTGTTGGTCGGCACCTTGGTTCCATCGCTTTGCAGCAATTGGGCGAGGCTCATCCTACTGCGCTGCGTGCTTTTGAACAGCGCAGAGCGGGGGTCGATGGGGATCTGGACCTTGTCGAGATCAACGCGCCCATTCACGTCGTCAACCTGGGACTTGAGTGCTGTAATCATGGCGTGTCGGTTCGCGTCATCCCCCAGCGTCTGCGCCTGCGTGGACAGGGCTTCCTCGGAGCGCGCCGACAAATAGCTGTCAGGCATCCTGAAGCTTGGGTTTTCTCTTATCTGCCTGACGCGCGTTGCCGCCTGTGCCGGGGTTGGGTTTATGGGTTCGCCATAAAATTGCGCAACGATAGGCGCCGGTATCTGACCCTCTCGTCCGTACCAGGGGAATCGCACTTCCTGACCCGGTTCGGGGGCGAATCGCTTGAGGATTGACATCAGCGTGCGGGAAATATCGGCCCATCCCGAATCGTCGGATGCGCAAAACGTTTTCAACTGACCGTTTACATAGCCTCTGACCTGCCCTTGGGAAGGGATGAACGTCAATGTGGTCTCTTCAAGCTGCTGCTCTTGAAGCCACTCGCGAAACCCCGGGTCCATAAACGCGTCATCCAACTGCAGATACCAGCGGCCCAATGTGGAGTCCGGATGGATGTCAACGCGGGGCTGTTGAACCCAGTCTTTAGCGGGGCCACTGCTTAATGTTTTCGCGAACGACGTTGCCACCTGCGCATCACCTGCGGCGCGAAGGTCGGCATTGCGCTTTTCTGACGGTGGGCTGACAGCAACGGCTTGATGGGGCGCAGGCGGCACCAGCGCCTCTACAGGTGTGGCGGACGGTAAGGGCGACAGGGGGGGTGGAGATATTTGCTGGATATTCATGACTGACCCTCTGGAGCGCATTCCGATAGTTGCGGAATATCTATACGCACTGAGTGGGCGGTACACGAAAAAGATGTTGTGGGAAGACTCTTTATTTCAGTAGCGATACTGCTACAGCGCACGTCTGAAAATTATTGAAGCATCAACGCTGGGTGGCGGGTGCCTACGCCCGACGTCTTAACGGGCGTGCCAGCCCACTCCCACAGTGGGCATGCAATCCGCACTGTGGGAGCGGTTTCTCAGAGGAGCGTGGAGGCACCGTCCTCAGTCGAATACATCCACCGCAACAACGAATGCCGCCCGCTGATCCCCAGCTTGATTGCTGCACGTTTCAGGTAGCTCTCAATGGTGTTGACCTTCAACGCCAACTGCTCTGCCAACTCCGGCGCGGTACGCCCGGCCAGCAGGCCCACGCACACCTCCAGCTCACGGTTGGACAAGGTCAACCCGGATTGCACCAGGCGCTCTTCAATACGCCGGCGCAAGGTTTCTATGCCCTGGTTTTCTGTGGGCACCGGAGGGCTGTCCTGGCGGCAAGGCTGGATCGCCGTGATGTGTTTTTCCACCATGGGCAACAGCAAGGTGGAGAAGTCCTGCAGCAGGCTGCGCTCCTGGGGCGAAAAGCTTTTGGACTGGTGCGAGCGGTACACCGACAGCACGTAGCGCATGTCGTCCTTGTGGTGGGTAAGGTGCAATTGCGCGGCGGGCTGTTCCTCGCCCAGGGCCGCCATGGAATCGGTGTAGACCGGGCTGATCTTGCGCTGGGTGTGGCCTTCGCAATTGACCCGTAGTTGGGTGATATGGGTGGCGTCCACTGCCAATTGGGTGAGGATGAGGTCATGCAGCATGCGTGGGAAATGGCGACTGCCGGTGCTGGCGATGACCTTGCCTATATGTGGGAACAGGTGTGAGTTCATCAATTCGTCCATGAGTTTCGGGTGCAGGGACTTATGCTAGTACACCCTGGCGGCGCGATGGGGATCCAATTTGGAAAAAATCGATGAAAGTGGTCGGACTGGTCCGGCCACAGTTGTAGGAAATAACGTCAGGCTTAAGGCCTATCGCCCGGCATGTGCTGTCAATGCACTCTGACGTTGACGCGTACGGGTACTTTTGGCCAGTGCCTGCTGCACATCCGCCAGCAGGTCGGCCACGTCCTCCAGGCCCACCGACAAGCGCACCAGCCCTTCGCTGATGCCGTGGTGCGCGCGTTCTTCCGGGGTGTAGGTGGAGTGAGTCATGCTCGCCGGGTGTTGGGCCAGTGACTCGGCGTCGCCCAGGCTGACCGCGCGGGTAAACAGGTTCAGGGCGTTCATGAAGCGCCGGCCGGTTTCGATGCCACCTTTGAGTTCAAAGGCAATCATGCCGCCGGGCAGTTTCATCTGCCGCATCGCCAATTCGTATTGTGGGAAAGAGCGCAGTCCCGGGTAGGTCACCCACGCCACGGCCGGGTGAGCCTGCAACGCTTCGGCCACCGCTTGAGCGTTGCTGCAATGGCGGTCCATGCGCAGGGCCAGGGTCTTGAGGCCGCGCATCAGCAGGGCCGCGTCCTGGGGCGACATCACGGCGCCGGTCAAATCCTTGAGGCCTTGCAGGCGAATGCGTTGGGCCAGGGCCTGGCTGCTCACGGCGATGCCGGCGGTGATATCGCCGTGGCCGCTGAGGTACTTGGTGGCCGAGTGCACCACCACATCGGCGCCCAGGTCGAGGGGGCGTTGCAGGTAGGGCGTGCAGTAGGTGTTATCGACTACCACGGTGACGTTGGGGCGCTGGTGGGCGAGGGCGGCCACGGCGCTGATATCGACCATTTGCAGGTTGGGGTTGGCGGGGCTTTCGCAGTAGATCATGCGGGTGGCGGGGCCGAGCGCGGCTTGCAAGGCCGCGAGGTCGGTGAGGTCGACATGCCGCACCTTGACCCCGAACTCGCCGATGCCGTGATGCAGCAGGGCGAACGTGCAGCCGTAGAGGGTCTGGCTGACGATCACTTCATCGCCCGGGCGCAGCAGCGTCCAGAACGTCGCGGCAATCGCGCCCATGCCGGAGCTGAATGCCACCGCCGCCTCGCCGTTTTCCAGGGTGGCCATGCGCGATTCGAGCAGCGCCAGGGTGGGGTTGGATATCCGCGTGTAGAAGTGGCCGTCGGCAGCACCGGCAAAACAGGCGGCGCCGTATTCGGCGGTGGGGAAGGCGAAGGTGGCCGACAGGTAGATTGGCGGCACAAGTGCGCCGTGGTGGTCCTTGGGATCGTAGCCGTGGTGGATGGCACGGGTAGAGAAGCCGAATGTATTGTGTTTATTGTTCATGTAGGACTCTCCTTATTTCCTACAATGCTATGCTCATAACCACGGATGAATTTTGCAATTTTTGCTGATAAGTTCGGGATTGTTGGATGGATTTGCTATGAAAACAATAATCAGAGGCAAGATATGCCCGTGAGTTTGGATCGCACTGACAAAGCGCTTTTAAACGCGTTGCAGGGTAACGCCCGTTTAACGGTTGCCGAGCTGGCCGACCGGGTGTCCCTGACCACTTCACCGTGCTGGCGCCGGGTGCGTAATCTGGAAGAGAGCGGGGTGATCAGCGGATATCAGGCGATACTCTCGCCCAAGGCGCTGGGGTATGGGGTGACAGCGTTTGTCAGCATCATGATGGACAGCCATACCCAGGAAATCGCTCGGGCGTTTGAGCAGCGGTTGCTGGAGATTCCTGAGGTTGTGGCGTGCCATAACGTGTCGGGGCGCTATGACTTTCTGCTGGAGGTGGTGGCCAAAGACCTGGAGTCGTTTGGGGAGTTTGCGCGGGAGGTGTTGCAGACGTTGCCGTGCGTTAAGGAGATTTATTCGAGTTTTTCTTATAAGTCGGTGCGGGCGTTGCGGGTGATTCCGTTGCCCGGGTGAGTGGGTGTATATCCGTTATTTGGGTAACGGCTGATATTGGTTCCGCTCTTACAGCGGGTCACTTTTGGAAGGACCCAAAAGTAACCAAAAGGTCCTCGCCCCACCACTCGGCACCTCGCTTAGGCTCGGTGTGCCCATAATCCGACAGTGATTTGGGGGGCCGCCGCCACGCGCCATCCATGGCGCGGGGCGGCTAAACCGGCATCCCTGCCGGTTTACCCCCCAAATCACTGTCGAATTCCGGCCAGCGTGGTTGACGGGGCGATTTCAGATCAAAATCAAAAGCCAAAGCAGATCAAAAGCAGAGCACGGCGGCCTAGTAGCCGACCTGAGTGGTTAGATCAAAAGCGCTGTTGCTCTGCTGTGTTTTTGCTGTGGCCCTTACATCCTTTTCGCTGACGAAGTCAGCGGTCTTTTGATCTGCGCTGTTGATCTTGATCTTGATCTTAGGCGCCCCGTTAAACACGCTGGCCGAACGCAGGCTTGAATCCGTGGGTAACCCGGCAGGACGCCGGGTTAGCCGCGATGGGCCAGGGATGGCCCATGGCGGCGGCCCACGGATTCAAGCCGGAGTGAGGGCACACCGAGCCTAGGCGAGGTGCCGAGTGTTGGGGCAAGAGCCCTTTTGGTTACTTTTGGGGCTCTTTTCCAAAAGTGACCCGCTGTAAGAGCGGAACCAATAGCCGCCGTTACCGCAGCAACGGATATGTACACCGACAAACCGACAAACCGACAAACCGACAAACCGCCAAACAGCACGTACATCCAATTTTCCCTCCCCCCATCGCGGCAAACTCCCTGCATCGCTGAAACTTCAAGGCAGAGGGGCACCCCATGGAACCAGCACCCAAGACAGGGCCTGACGAAGTCGTCACCCTGGTGGTCAAACACCTGATCAAAGCCGGCCGGGAGGCCGACTACGAAGCCTGGCTACGCCGCATCGTGCGCATCGCCGGCGAGCGCCCGGGCCACCTCGGTGTTGACGTGGTACGCAGCAAACAGGCGGGCCTGGCCCTGTTCACCTGCATATTGCGCTACCGCTCCACCGATGACCTGGAAACCTGGCTCGACTCCCCCGAGCGCAAAACCCTGATCACCGAAGCCACCCCCATGCTGGCCGACGGCGACAACACCGAAATCGGCGCAGTCAACGAATTCTGGTTCAACCCCGAAACTGAACACGCCGCGAAGCCGCCGCGCTGGAAGCAGGCGGTGGTCACCCTGTGTGTAATCCTGCCGCTGACCCTGCTGGTACCGATCGTGTGGGGGCCGATCCTGCGCCTGCACCCGTTCCTGTCCAATTACGTGGTCGCCACCTTCCTGGTCACCGTGACCATCGTGTTGCTGGTGGTCTACCTGCTGATGCCGGCGGCCACCCGCCTGTTCGCTCCCTGGCTTGAAGCCTCTGTAAAGGAAACCCTATGAACGCCGATCTGATTCTGTTCAATGGCCAATTCCACACTGTGGACCGTGAAAACCCGCGCGCAACCGCCGTCGCCATCAGCCAGGGGCGGTTCGTGGCCGTCGGTACCGACGGTGAAGCCATGGCCCTGCGTGGCAGTGGTACCCAGGTCATCGACCTCAAGGGCCGCACCGTGATCCCCGGCCTCAACGACTCGCACCTGCACCTGATCCGTGGCGGGCTGAACTACAACCTCGAACTGCGCTGGGAAGGCGTACCGTCCCTGGCCGATGCCCTGCGTATGCTCAAGGACCAGGCCGACCGTACCCCCACGCCGCAATGGGTGCGCGTGGTCGGTGGCTGGAACGAATTCCAGTTTGCCGAAAAACGCATGCCGACCCTGGAAGAGCTCAACCAGGCCGCGCCTGACACCCCGGTGTTCGTGCTGCACCTGTATGACCGCGCCTTGCTCAACCGCGCCGCCCTGCGCGTGGCCGGCTACACCAAGGACACGCCGAACCCGCCGGGTGGCGAGATCGTGCGTGACAGCAACGGCAACCCCACCGGCATGCTGGTGGCGCGGCCCAACGCGATGATCCTGTATTCCACGCTCGCCAAGGGCCCGAAACTGCCCCTGGAATATCAGGTCAACTCAACCCGCCAGTTCATGCGCGAACTCAATCGCCTGGGCCTCACCAGTGCGATCGACGCCGGCGGTGGTTTCCAGAACTACCCCGATGACTACGCGGTGATCGAGCAACTGGCCAAGGACCAACAGCTGACAGTACGCATCGCCTACAACCTGTTCACCCAGAAGCCCAAGGAAGAGCTCAGCGACTTCAAGAACTGGACCGGCAGCGTCACCCTGCATCAGGGCGATGACTACCTGCGCCACAACGGCGCCGGCGAGATGCTGGTGTTTTCGGCCGCCGACTTCGAAGACTTCCTTGAGCCGCGCCCCGACCTGCCGCTGACCATGGAGCAGGAACTGGAACCGGTGGTGCGCCACTTGGTGGAGCAGCGCTGGCCGTTCCGCCTGCACGCCACCTATGACGAATCCATCTCGCGCATGCTCGACGTGTTCGAGAAGGTCAACCGCGACATCCCCTTCAATGGCTTGCCGTGGTTCTTCGACCACGCCGAAACCATCACTCCGAAAAACATCGAGCGCGTGCGTGCCCTTGGCGGCGGTATTGCGATCCAGGACCGCATGGCGTTCCAGGGCGAGTACTTCGTTGAGCGCTACGGTGCCAAGGCGGCTGAGGCCACGCCCCCGATCAAGCGCATGCTCGCTGAAGGCGTACCGGTAGGCGCGGGCACCGATGCCACCCGAGTGTCCAGCTACAACCCGTGGACCTCGCTGTACTGGATGGTCAGCGGGCGCACCGTGGGTGGCCTGGAGTTGCACGCCGAAGGCCTGCCGCGCCTCACCGCGTTGGAGCTGTTCACCCATGGCAGCGCCTGGTTCTCGTCCGAGCAGGGCAAGAAAGGCCAGATCAAGGTCGGCCAATTGGCGGATGTCGCCGCGCTGTCGGCGGACTTTTTCAGCGTCGATGAAGAAGCCATCAAATGGATCGAATCGGTACTCACCGTAGTCGGCGGCAAGGTGGTGTACGGCGCCGGCGACTTCGAAGATTTCGCACCACCACGCGTGCCGGTGCTGCCGGACTGGTCGCCGGTGGTGAAAGTGCCGGGTCACTGGCGTCCGACGTCGCCACTGCAAGCGCAAGTTCACCAGTGCAGCGGCCCGTGCGGCGTGCACTCCCACAGCCACGAGAAAGCCCGGCTTTCCAGCGCGCCCGTCAGCGACTTCCAGGGGTTCTGGGGTGCATTCGGCTGCTCGTGCTTTGCGTTCTGATTACCCAAACCCCCGTTAGGAGATAACCCCATGGCTTACAATCGTTTGAACAAAGATGACGCCGTCGTTCTGTTGGTCGATCACCAGACTGGCTTGATCTCCCTGGTGCAGGATTTCTCCCCGAACGAGTTCAAGAACAACGTGCTGGCCCTGGCCGATGTTGCCAAGTTCTTCAACCTGCCAACCATCCTGACCACCAGTTTTGAAGGTGGCCCCAACGGCCCACTGGTTCCAGAACTCAAGGCCCTGTTCCCGGACGCGCCGTACATTGCCCGCCCCGGCCAGATCAACGCGTGGGACAACGAAGACTTCGTCAAGGCCGTCAAGGCGACCGGCCGCAAGCAGATCATCATCGCCGGTGTGGTGACGGATGTGTGCGTAGCGTTCCCGACCCTGTGCGCCCTGGACGAAGGCTTCGAGGTGTTCGTCGTCACCGACGCTTCAGGTACTTTCAACGAAACCGTGCAACAGGCTGCCTGGGCACGTATGACCGCTGCCGGCGCACAACTGGTGAACTGGTTCTCCGTAGCGTGCGAGCTGCAAGTGGACTGGCGCAACGACATGGAAGGCCTGGCCAACCTGCTGTCGCCGCGCATCCCTAACTACCGCAACCTGATGAACAGCTACTCCGCATTCACGGCCAAATAAGCTGCCCTCCAGCCTGTAGGTAATCAGTGTGGGAGGGGGCAAGCCCCCTCCCACATTTGATTTGTAGTGCTGCGACCATGCGGTTATAAACCATCAAAATGTCCACCGAGAAGCGACAATGAACCCCTTCGAAGACATGCGCCTGTTCTGCCAGGTCATGGAATCCGGCAGCTTCACCGCCGCCGCCGAACAGCTGGGCCTGTCCAAGCAGTTTGTCAGCCGCCGCCTGATCCAGCTGGAAGACCGCCTCGGCGTGCGCCTGCTCAACCGGTCCACACGCCGCTTGGACGTAACGCCCCTGGGGCAGAGTTACTACGAATCCGCCTTGCGTCTGCTCAGTGAAGTGGAGCAAGTGGAGCAGGGCATCGCCGGCCAGAACAGCGAGCCGCGTGGCACCATTCGCCTCAGCGCGCCACTGTCATTTGCCATGGCTCACCTGGGCTGCCTGTTGCCGCTGTTTCTGCAGCGCAATCCCCAGGTCGCGGTAGAAGTCGACCTCAGCGACCGCCCCGTAGACCTGATCGGCGAAGGCTATGATTTGGTACTGCGCATCGGCACCCTGGAAGATTCCACCCTGATTGCCCGCCGCATCGCGAGCATCCCGCGTGTGTACTGCGCCAGCCCCGACTACCTGGCCCGGCGCGGCACCCCGCAGAAGCCCGATGACCTCGCCGAGCACGACTGCCTGCCCTATGGCCATGGCCGTCAGGTGCAATGGCGTTTCAAAGGCAAGCTGCAAGCGCTGAACGTGTGTGGGCGCATGCGGGTCAACAACGGTGACTTGCTGCGCGACACTGCCATTGCCGGCCTGGGGGTTACCTATTTGCCGACCTTTATCGTCGGCGACGCCTTGAAGGACGGGCGCCTGGTCAGTGTGCTGGATGACTTTGCGCCCGAAGACCTGACCCTGTCGGCGGTGTATCCCCAGCACCGGCAAAGCTCAAGGCCGGTGCAGGCGCTGGTAGATTTTTTGCGCGAGCAACTGGCTAGCGGCTGTTGAATAGCTGGCGGATCAGGTTCGGCGTGCTGCCGGTCCAACGCTTGAACGAGCGCCGGAAGTTTGCCGCATCGTTGAAGTTCAGGTACGCCGCCACTGCCTCATTGCTGTAGCCCTTGACCTGATACAGGTGCAACGCCACCTGCTTGCGTACCCGGTCGACCTGTTGCTGATAACCGGTGTCGTGCTTGTGCAGCTTGCGCTTGAAGGTCGCCGGGCTCATGGCGAAGGCCTGGGCAGCCTGTTCAAGGCTGGGGGGCTGGCGCACCTGGGCGTGCAGGTAGTCGTAGAGGCAGTCGAGAAAGCTACCGGTAAAGCCCAACTGGTCGATCTGCTCGCGGGCTTGTCGACGCGCGACCTGGCCGGCCGTGGCCGAGGCGCCAGGCCAGGCGCGAGTCAGGTATTCGCGGGGGATACAGAGCATGTCCAGCGGGCGCTCGAAGCGTGTGCCTTCACCCAGGTGCACCCAGTACTGTTCGACATAACGCGGCTCGGCATGGCTGAAACTGCACACCCAAGGCAGGCGCTCGCCACTGAGCCATTGGCTCATGGCAATCAGCGAGGTCATGCTTGCTTCCAGCAGAAAGCGCCAGTGTTCCCCGGCTCCGCAGTTGTCCAGCCAGTACAGGTAGGCGTGGTGCTCATCCAGCTCCAATTGCAGGGTCACCAGCGGGCTGAGCAGCACCTGTTGCTCGATGAGGATTTCCAGGGCCTGGTGCAGGTTTTGCGCATGCCCCAGGGCATGGCTGGCTGCGCCGTAATAGCCCGGTAACAAGCGCTGGCCGAATAGAAAACTGCTGTCGTCGGCGTCGAGTAACTTGCGGCTGTTGCCGATCAGCGCCAGAAACTGCTGCGGGCTCAACCGCGCGTTACCGGCCAGGATGTCTTCGTGGAACAACCCGGTGCCGCGCAGCAGGCGATGGCTGTCGATGTCGCGGGACAACGCCAGGTCGATCAGTGTGGCGGGCTGGTAGTGCCCGGGGATGAAGCGCGTATCCGCCTCATACCAAGCTGTTTTCACGGCCATCTCAGGCGCTTTTCGCCAGCGGTTGCTTGGCCCTGGCCAGCCCCAGGTTGAGGCGCTTGAGCAAGTCGTGGGGCGCTTCGTCCAGGGCCATTACCACAGCGGTGGTTGCGGCCAGTTGCAGGCGCTCACCGTGCAGGCGGGTTTTGTGCGCCAGGCCGCGTACCGCCTGCTGCAACTCCAGCGCGAGCCCTTGGGCCTGGTGCTCGCCGGTATTGGGCAGCAGCACCACAAAGCGGTCGCCCGCCAAGCGGCACAGCAGGTCCTGGCGGCGCAGGTTGAGCAACAGCAGATGGCTGAGGGCCTGGAGTACCGCGTCACCCTCGGTATGCCCGTAGGCCTGGTTGATGGCGGCGAAGTTGTCCAGGTCCAGGGCCACCAACGACAGCGGTTGTTGTCTCTCGCGGCTGTCGTGCAGGCTGTCGGCCAACTGGCGCTTGAGGTAATCGGCACCGGCCAGGGGCGTGAGTTTGTCGAACAGCCGATGCTCGCGGAACAACCGTTCGCGTTTTTCCATCTGCGCGCTGATCGCCAACTGCTCGCGGTGCCAGTGGTAGATGCCGATGGTCAGCAGGATCATACCCACCGGCATCGGCCCGGACTCCAGCCAATGGTCCCAGGTGATGCTATCGGGCAGGCGGATAAATTCGTCGAGGCTGTCGATCCACCAGGAAAAGAAGATGCACGACAGGCCCAGCGCCAGGTAATTGGTGACGCGCCCGGCGGGGCGGCTTTTCAGCACCAGGCCCAGCCAGACCAGGGCGAGCAGGGCCGAGCCGCCTTCGCCGAAGATGTCCAGCCACACCCATTCGCTGAAGCTTTTAAGCTCGCCGCAGGCCAGGTGCAGGATCAGCCCGGCGTTGGCGGCGATCAGCAACAAGGCGAGTTTCCAGCGATGGGGTTTGAGCACGGAAAACATGGCCGCGAGTCCTTGGATGATTCAGTCGTGGGCGCCAGCACAGCAGATGGATGTGACGGTTGCGTGACGGTGGGGGAGGGTCGAATCAGCTCAGCTCACCCGCGCGGCGGATCAAAAAATATGGGAAGGGGCTTGCCCCCGATAGCGGTGTATCAGCCAGCAGACAGGCCAACTGACCCACCGCTATCGGGGGCAAGCCCCCTCCCACAGTTGATCTGCGCAGGTCATTTCAGCTCATTCCGGGTTGATAACCCGATAAAACCCCCGGTTTACGGGCCTCGACGCCAACCCCTGTCACAGAACCGTCATCCCCCACCCCTAGCTTGCCCTCCCAGTTGCCGGGCCTCTTGCCTGGCGCCAACGGATTCTTTGGGGAGGATTGCATGTACAAGCGCACCGGGCTCGTCAGCTTCACGCTTACTGCCTTGGCCCTGGCGATGGCCAGCGAGCGGCTCCAGGCGGCTGAGGCGGCCAATACCGAGCATGTGGAAGTGGTCGGCCAGGCCGCCGCCATCGACCAGGCGCTTAAAGAGCAGCGCAGCTCCGACAGCATCAAGAGCGTGGTGCATGCCGACGGCGTGGCCCAGTTGCCGGATGAAAACGTCGCCGAAGCTGTGCAGCGCCTGCCCGGCATCAGCGTGGAGCGCGACCAGGGCGAAGGGCGCTTTGTCAGCGTGCGCGGCCTCGGCCCGGACCTCAACAGCGTGACCATCAACGGCACCCTGGTGCCCGCCCCGGAAAGCGCGCGCCGCGCCGTGGCCCTCGATGTATTGCCTTCGGAGCTGGTGCAGTCGCTGTCGGTGATCAAGACCCTCACCCCGGACATGGACGCCAACTCCCTCGGCGGTACCGTCGACGTGCAAAGCCTGTCGGCCTTCGACCACAAAGGCCTGTTCTACACCGGCAGCACCGAAGCCAGCTATGACAAGAACACCCGCCAGACCAGCCCCAAATTCTCCGGCGCCGCCAGCAACCGTTTCAGCCTCGGTGACGGCATCGACAACTTCGGCGTGGCCGCCGCCCTGAGCTGGCAGAAGCGCGACTTCGGCTCCGACAACGTCGAAACCGGCGGCGCCTGGGACTTCACCGACGGTGCCAAACTCAACGAATTCGAACAACGCGACTACGACATCAGCCGCGAACGCGCCGGTGGCGGCCTGAACTTCGACTACAAACCCGATGACCTCAGCAGCTATTACCTGCGCACCCTTTACAGTCGTTACAAAGACACCGAAACCCGCAACTCCACCAGCATCGAATTTGCCGACCCGCTAGCCGCCGGCGAACTGGGCGACGCCGAAGCCAAGCGCAAGCTGAAAAACCGCGAGGAAACCCAGGAAATCCAGTCCTACGTGTTCGGCGGCGAGCGCATGCTCGGCCTCTGGACCCTGAGCGGCCAGGCCGGCTACAGCCAGTCCAGCGAAGACAGCCCGGCGCATATCGCCGGGGCCACCTTCGACGGCGGCGACTTTGCCAACAGTGGTTTCTACGATAAGGACAAGCCACGCCCGATCATCGGCGCCGGCTTCTACGACGCCAGCAACTTCACCCTCGACAAGGTCGACTGGGAAAAACAGAACACCAAGGACACCGAGAAAAACCTGCGCCTGGACCTGGCCCGCGACTACGACCTGAGCGGCTATGCGTCCCAGGTCAAATTCGGTGGCAAGGTCAGCCGTCGTAACAAGGACAACGACCTCGAAGCCTGGGTCTACGAAGACTTCGACACCCTGGGCTTTACCGCCGACCAACTCAACCTCACCCAATTCCAGAAGGGCAGCGTCGACTATCGCCTTGGCAACTACGGCCCGGGCATCAGCCCCAGCGCCATCAAGCAGCTGATCGGTAGCCTCAACCCGGCGGACTTCTATGACGAGACCGAATCGCGGGTCAACGACTTTACGATCCGCGAAGACATCAACGCTGGCTACCTGATGAACACCATTGATATCGACGACTGGCGCTTCATTGCCGGGATGCGCTACGAAGGCACCGAGTTCGAAGCCAAGGGTACCGGCGCCACCGACGGCGTATTCAGCCCCACCGAGACCAAGCGTCGTTACCACCACTGGCTGCCGGGCCTGCATGCGCGCTACCAGATCGACAAGAACACCCAGGTGCGCGCCGCCTGGACCAAATCCGTGGTCCGCCCGACCTTTGGCCAACTGGCCCCGGGCTTTGTGATCGATGATGACGAAGCCACCTTCGGCAACCCGGACCTCAAGCCCCTGGAGTCGAGCAACCTGGACCTGGGCATCGAGCACTTCATGGGCCGCGCCGGTACGGTTTCGGCGTTTGTGTTCTACAAAGACATCAAGAACTTCGTCTACAACACTGACCTCGCCGGTACCGGCGCCTGGACCAACTTCGCCGAGGCCCACACCTACGCCAACGGCGATAGCGCCAAGCTCTACGGCCTGGAATTGGCCTACTCGCAGAAATTCGACTGGCTGCCGGCACCGTGGAACGGTTTGCTGATCGGTGCCAACAGCACCTTCAGCCGTTCCAGCGCGGATATCGAAGGTTTCGACGCCGCCAGTGGCACCCATCGCAAACGCAACATCAGCCTGCCCAACCAGTCGGACACCGTCGGCAACCTGATGCTCGGTTGGGAAAACGACAAGCTCAGCCTGCGCCTGTCGGCCAACTACAAATCGGCCTACCTCTACGAGCTGGCCTCGATCAACGACAAAGCCCATGACCTGCACGTGGACGCGCAGACCTTTGTCGACTTCAGCGCGCGCTACTCGCTGACCAAGAACCTGCAAGTCAGCTTCGAGGCCCAGAACCTCACCGATGAGTCGTACTTCGTCTACACCGGCCACCGTAGCTACAACGGCCAATACGAAGAGTACGGCCCCACCTACAAAGTGGGCCTGACCTTCACCCATTTCTAACCCACACCTCGGTCGAAATGTGGGAGGGGGCTTGCCCCCGATGAGGGAGCGTCAGCTGATAAATCTGTAGCTGACCCACTGCTATCGGGGGCAAGCCCCCTCCCACATGGATCTCTATTGTTCTCGAAGGATTTGTTCGTTCATGAGAATTTCCAAGCTGTATCTGCTGATCGCCCTGGCTACCGGCGGCAACGCATTCGCCGCCGACCTGGCCCTGACCCCTTGGGCTCCTAGCCTGAGCGCCGAAGCCGTGGTCTTCCTGCCCAACGGCAGCGAACGCCTGGCCGCCGGCACCCGCAACGGGCTGCAGTTGCTCGACAACAAGGGTGCCGAACTGGCGCGTTTCAACGGCAACTTCAGCAGTCTCGACACCCGCGCCGCCGGTGCCCAGGTACTGGTCGCCAGCCTCGATAACGACCGCCAACAGGCGTTGCTGGTCAGCCTGGATAGCGCCAACAAAAGCTTCGGCAAACCCTTGTACCTGCCCACCCGCGACTACCCGGTGAATGGCCTGTGCCTGTACCGCGACACGGCGGCCAACCTGTTTGTGTTCCTGGTGGGCGAAGAGGGCAAGGGCGAGCAATGGCTGGTGGGCAATGGCGCCACATTATTGAGTGAGCCCCAGCGCGTACGCGGCCTGCCGCTGCCGCCGTCGGCACAGTTCTGCCAGGTGGACGACGCCACGCACCAGTTGCTGGTGAATGAAGAAAACGTCGGCTGGTGGGCCTACCCGGCGCACCCGGAAGCCGAGGTGAAACGCACGCCGGTGGCGCTGTTCGACAACCCCAAGCGCGAAGCCGGGGCCATGGCACTGGTGCCGGGTGGGGTGGTTGCGCTGGACCCCAAGACCGCGCAATTGCACCTGTTCCAGCACACCGGCGAGCGTTGGGTCGAGCAATCGAGCCTGAGCCTGCCTGGCCTGAAAGAGCCCGAACAACTGGCGGTCAATGGTCGCCAAGTGCTGGTGCGTGATGATGACAGCGGCAAGCTGTACCAGGCCAGACTCGACTGGCAGGCCAAGCCGGTCGCCGCCGAACCGGTGCTGGCGGAAGTGGCCGCCGTGCGTCAAACCGATCCGGTGGGCCGCCAGGGCGATGCGGCGGATGACCCGGCGATCTGGATTCACCCTGAAACCCCGGCCAAGAGCCGTGTGCTCGGCACCAATAAAAAGCAGGGCCTGCTGGCCTACGACCTCGACGGCAAGTTGTTGCAGGAGCTGGCAGTCGGTCGCCTGAACAATGTGGATGTGCGCCCCAGCTTCAAGCTCGGCCAGCACACCGTCGACCTGGCCGTGGCGAGCAATCGCGATCACAACAGCCTGAGCCTGTTCAGCATCGACCGCCAGAGCGGCGAGCTGCGTGAAGCCGGTGAAGTCCCCACGCCGCTCAAGGAAATCTACGGCATCTGCCTGTTCCAGCCGGCCAGCGGTGAGATCTACGCGATTGCCAACGGCAAGGACGGCACCTTTTTGCAATACCGCCTCAGCGCGCCGGACGGGCATGTGCAGGGCGAGTTGGTGCGCCAGTTCAAAGTCGACAGCCAGCCCGAAGGCTGTGTGGCCGACGACCAGCGCCAGCGCCTGTTTCTTGGCGAGGAAGACGTCGGCGTGTGGGCGGTGGACGCCCGCGCCGAGCAACCGGCCACGCTCACCAGCGTGATCAAGGTTGGCCCGCAGTTGCATGCGGATGTGGAAGGCCTGGCGCTGTACCAAAGCGATAAGCGCGACTACCTGGTGATTTCCAGCCAAGGCAACGACAGCTACCTGGTGGTGGATGCCGAGCCACCGTTTGCCGTCCATGGTGCTTTCCGTGTTGGCCTGAACGCCGCCGCCGGCATCGATGGTGCTTCGGAAACCGATGGCCTGGAAGTGACGGCCATCAACCTCGGCGGCCCGTGGAGCCAGGGCATGCTGGTGGTGCAGGACGGGCGCAAGCGCATGCCTGAGCAAACCCAGAACTTCAAGTTTGTGCCCTGGGCCGACGTGACCCGTGCACTGAAATTGCCCTGAACCGTCATCACCCGGTCATTACTTTTTAATCGAATAGGACATCACCATGCACGCGACGATGGAACATATGACGATCTGGGGCCTTATCAGCGACGCCAGCCTGTTGGTCAAGGCCGTGATGGTCACCTTGCTGCTGGCGTCATTGCTCAGTTGGTACCTGATCATCCAGCGCGGCGGCGTATTGCGCCGCCTGGAGCGCCAGATGAACACCTTTACCCAGCGCTTTCGTGCCGCGTCGGATTTACCCCTGTTGTGCCGAGAAACCGTACAGGCAGGCGAGGGCGGCATTGCCCCGGTGTTTATCGCCGGGGTCCAGGAATACCAGCACCTGCACAGCCATGATCCGGCAGTGCTTGAAGGTGTCGAGCGCGCGCTGCAGGTGGCGATCACCGAGCAGGAACTGGAGTTGGAAAAGGGCCTGCAATTTCTCGCGACCGTGGGTTCGGTCAGCCCGTATATCGGCCTGTTCGGCACGGTGTGGGGCATCATGAATTCGTTCCTGGGCTTGTCCCAGGTGCAACAGGCCACGCTGTCCACGGTGGCGCCGGGCATCGCTGAAGCCTTGATCGCCACGGCCATCGGCCTGTTTGCGGCCATCCCGGCGGTGATCGCCTACAACCGCTTTGCGGCGCGCAGCCAGACCTTGCTCACCCGCTACTACGCCTTTGGCAATGAGCTGCAAGTGCGCCTGCACCGCACCCTGCGCGGTACGCCGATCAACCTGGCCGTAGCCGCCTGAACCGGAGCGATCCCATGTTAGTAAGGCCGCAACGCAAGCACGGGCCCAAGGCCGAAATGAACGTGGTGCCGTATATCGACGTGATGCTGGTGCTGCTGGTGATCTTCATGGTCACCGCGCCGATGCTGACCCAAGGCGTGAAGATCGAACTGCCCAAGGTCGCCGCCGAGGCCCTGGCCACCGATACCCGCCAACAGATCCTCACGCTGTCGGTGAAGGCCGATGGCGGTTACTACTGGAACCTCGGCGGTGAGCTCGACACCCAGCACCAGACCGACAGCGCCGTGAGCCTGGATGAAATGGGCGCCAAGGTCATGCAGGTGGTGGCGGCGCGCAGTGACACGCAGGTGTATATCCGCGCTGACGATAACGCCGGCTACGGTCGTGTGGTGGCCGCCATGGCGGTG
Organism: Pseudomonas sp. S09G 359; assembly: GCF_002843605.1. Lineage (NCBI taxonomy): Bacteria > Pseudomonadati > Pseudomonadota > Gammaproteobacteria > Pseudomonadales > Pseudomonadaceae > Pseudomonas > Pseudomonas sp. S09G 359. The sequence continues at coordinate 2,656,032 of NZ_CP025263.1, forward strand.
TTGCAGAAAGGCGGTGTCAGTAACCTCGGGCTGGTGACCGAGGCCCCGCAATGACGGCGATGATCATGCACAGTCCAACCCTTGCGATAGCGCCCCGGCAGACGTCCGGATTCTGGAGAAACAGCTTCGCCGCGAGCCTGGCGGTAGCCTTGCACGTGGGTGTGTTGGCGGCGTTGATGCTCGGCTGGTCGGCGCAGAAACCGGTGGTGGAGGCGCCGCGGGTGATGCATACCCAACTGGTGATGTTGCCCCCGGCGCCAGCGCCAGCGCCTGTGCCTGAGCCCGTTGCGCCGGTGCCGCCTGAACCGGTGGTCGTGCCTGTTCCCGTGCCGGCGAAACCCACGGTCGACCCGCAGATCCAGGCGCAAAAACTCGAGAAGGCCGCGTTGGCGCGCAAACGCGTCGAAGACAAGAAAATCGAACAGCAACAGCAGCGCCTGGCCACTGAGCAACGCAACCGCGAGCTGGAGCAGCAACGCCTGGACCAGGCACGACTGGCCGCAGAAAAACCCCGCGTCGCCACGCCTGCACCGGCGCCGGCGTTCGACAGCCGCCAATACCAACCCCTGAGCAAGGAAGCACCGGACTATCCCGAGCGCGCCCTGGACAAGAACATCGAAGGCGACTGCTCGGTGGAGTACACCGTCAACCCCCAGGGCCGCGTGGAAAACCCCAAGGTGCTGGACGGTTGTCACCCGCTGTTTATGCGGCCTTCATTGGCGGCGGCGAATACCTTCCGCTACCAGCCAAGGATCGTTGACGGCAAGCCCGTGGCCGTGCCGGCGGTGCGCAACACTTTCCACTACCGCATCAAATAACGCCCCACGATCCAATGTGGGAGCGGGCTTGCTCGCGAATGCGGTGTGTCAGTTAACACATGTATATCTGATGTACCGCATTCGCGAGCAAGCCCGCTCCCACAGGTTGGTTGGGGTGGTCAGAGATCGTAGCGCACCGACAGCAACAGCGTGCGCGGGTCGTTGACCGAGTAGTAGCGTGCGCCGCTGGACGGCACGTAGCCAACGGACTGCGGGTAGGCGCGGTCCAGCAGGTTTTTCACCGCCAGGGTGGTGGTCCAGTGGCCGTCGCCACTGATATAGCGGGTGTTGGCATTCCAGAAGGTTTGCTGCGGCACTTCCTGGATATCGTCGTTCAGCGCGTTGGCATAGGACTTGGTCTGGAACTGCGCATCGGTGCCTGCCAGCCACGTACCTGGCAACCCGGCAGGGATGGTGTAGTTGACCCCGACGCTGGCGTTCCAGCGCGGCGAGAACACCAGTTGCTTGCCATTGGCGTCTACCCCGGCGCCGCTGGCGTTCTGGAAGTCGTCGTACTGGCTCTCGAGGTAGCCGAGGTTGGCGGTCAGTTGCAGGGCCTGGGTCAGCGCGGTGATCGTTTCCAACTCGACGCCGTAAGTGTGGGCCTGGCCGACGTTGGTGCGCAGGCTCACCCCCAGCGCCGGGTCGTAGGCGTTGGTCTGCAGTTCTTTGTAGTCGTTGTAGAACAACGCCACGTTGGCGCGCAGGCGTTGGTCGAAGAAGTCACCCTTGAAGCCGGTCTCCCAGGTGGTCACGTCTTCCGGTGAGAACGCCTGCTCGGCGGCAGCGGCCGTGGGGGCGCGGTTGTCATAGCCGCCAGCCTTGAAACCCTTGGCGACATAAGCGTACTGGTTCAGGTGCGGCGTCCAGGCGTATTCGAAGCCGATTTTCGGGCTGGTGGACTGCCAGGATTTGCTCGATTCAGCCGTGAAGTTGGTGCCAGTGATCTGCCGGTCGGTGTTGATCGCATAGTTGGTGAACTCGAAGTTCTTGTGCTCGCGGGTAAAGCGCAAGCCGGCGATCAGCGACAGTTGCGGGGTGACTTTGTAAGTGCCCTGGCCATACAGCGCGTAGCTTTCGGTGTTGGTGGTGCTGTATTGGCCCTGGCCGATCACGCGGTTGCGCGCGATGGAGTAGGTGAGGTTGTCGCGGTCGGCGTCGAACCGCTCGCGGTACAGGTACAGGCCGGTGCTGAAGCTGAAGTTATCGTAGTCGCCGTTGAGCTGGAATTCCTGGGTGGCGTAGTTCTGCTTGTAGAGGATCAGGTTGTTCTGGATCAGCGCGGCCTGGCCTGAGTTGTCGTAGTCCACCGGCTGATTGAAGGACGACCAGGCGGTGACCGACTTGAAGTTCAAATGGTCGTCAACCGCGTAGATCGCCCGCAGCACCGAGCTGCCCTGGTCGAGGCGGTTTTTCGGGTCGAGGCTGCTGTAGCTCTTGAACTTGTCAAAGCGCCCATTGGCATCAAACGGTGAATAACTGGTGGTATCGCCGCGGTCAAAGGTGCCGGCCAGCGTCAGTTGCACATCCCATGGCGAGTCCTCCGGCTTGTAGCGCAGCTTGCCGCGATAGGACTGGATATCCACGTTGTTCACGTCCTTGTCCCGCGTAGGGTTGGACACGGTGCCGTCGCGGGTCAGGCGTATCGCCGAAAAACTGCCGAACAAGGCGTTGTCCACCAGCGGGCCGCTGATCAGGAAGCGGCCGTTCTGCGCGTTGTAATTGCCTGCGCCGAGTTCGACGAAGCCGCGGGTTTCCTGGTTGGGATCGCGGGTGATCACGCGGATCGCGCCGGCGCTGCTGTTGCGTCCGTACAGCGTGCCTTGTGGGCCGCGCAGCACTTCGACGCGCTCCACATCGTTGAAATCCAGCATCGAGGAAATCGCCCGGGGGATGTACAGGTCGTCGGCATACACGGCCACGGCGGCTTCCTGGATCGGGTCGGTTTCGCCGATGCCGCGAATGCCGTAGGTCTGTGCACTGTAGGAGATCGACTGGCGGCTGAGGGTCAGGTTCGGCACCTGGCCGGAGAGGTCGCGCACGCTGCGGATCTGCTTGTCGTCGAGGGTTTTTTCGTCAAACGCGGAAATCGCCAGCGGGGTTTTCTGCAGGTCTTCGCTGCGGTGCTCGGCGGTGACGTTGACGACCGGCAGGGCGGCGTCGTCGGCCTGGGCATAGGCGCCGAACAGGGCGAGTGACACGGCGAGGGTGAGACGGTTGGGCGCGAGGGTATGGCTCATGGTAATCCCCTGAGAATGTGGTGGTTGGCAAGGCCTCCACCTGGTCAGGGGTCGGTGCTGGTGGTAACGATATGGATATGAAAGGCGTTCGTAAAAGTCCGTTTTGTTATATGTTAAGTATTAATAATATGCATCTTGTTGGTGCGTAAAATGCACAAGTCTGATTATATTTTCAGGCCTGCACAAATCAAATGTGGGAGGGGGCTTGCCCCCGATTGCAGTGTGTCAGTCTCCAGGGATATTGACTGACCCACCGCTATCGGGGGCAAGCCCCCTCCCAGATATTGAACCTTGTTCGACCTTATTTATTCGCCAGGTTCGCCAACTCCTGCCCGGCAACATACCGCTCGAGGTTCGCCAGGAATGTATCGGCAATCTCCTGCTTGCTATTCGTCGAAATAGCCGACGTATGCGGCGACAGCCTCACCCTTGGATGGGTGTACAACGGATGCCCATCCGGCAACGGTTCCGGCTCGGTCACGTCCAATGACGCCAACCCGATCTGGCCATTATCCAGCGCCTCCAACAGTGCCTCCTGATCGAGCAAACCGCCGCGCGCGATATTGATCAAGTGCAGCCCCGGCTTGGCGCTGCCCAGCACATCGCGGTTGATGATATGCCGCGTGGCCTCGGTCAACGGTGCCGCCACTACCAGGTGATCGGCGCGGGAGAACAGGTCGTGGATATCCTTGGCCGCTTCCACACCCGCGCCGAACGGCGCCTGGCTGTGGCGCAGCGCGACCACGTTGAGGCCCAGTGCCAGGGCTTTTTGCGCCAGGCTTTCGCCAATCGCACCAAAACCGAGGATGCCCAGCGTGGTGCCCTTGAGCGGGCGCAAGGCGGTGAAGTTCCACTGCGCGTCCTTCACCCAAATATCCGGCAAATGCTTGGAGGCTGCAAAGATCGCCGCCAGGGCGAACTCGGCCAGATTGTCGGCAGCGCTGCCTCGGGAGGTGGTGACTGGCGGGCCGTTGAACAGCCATTGCGGGTAAAAGTCGATGCCCGACGACACCAGGTGCACCCACTGCGCGCCGTAGGGCCAGCCGGGTGGCGGGGTGTCGGGAGCGGTATAGCCACGCACGTTGATCGGGCGCAGCAACAGGATATTCGCCTGGGGCGGCAGGTCGCTCGGCACACCTGCGGGCACGCCGATCACCTGGGCGTCGGGGTCAATCGCGGCAAGGCGCTGACGAATGACGTCGTTGTAGTCCTCGTCCAACTGGCTGGCAATAATCACCTGACTCATGTGCGTTCCTTCTGGCGTTGAGCGAAGACGGCTTTGCCGACGCCTTGCAGCACGGCGTCGTTCTGCGGGGTATGCACGCGGCTACACAGCACGTCGCGGTAATGCCGTTGCAATGGGCTGTGGCGCGACAGACCGGGGTTGCCGGACGCCTCGATGGCCAGCTCTACGGCGCGGATAGCGTTGTTGGTGACCAGGTACTTCAACTGCGCCGCGTTGGCGGCCGGGGTGTGGCCCTCGGCGGCGGCGTCGAGCAGGCTGCGGTTGGCAAACAGCAGGGTGTCGATATGGCCGACGGTTTCCTGGAAGCGCGGCAATGTGGCCAGCGCGGCACCGAGGTTGGACGGCTGGCGTTGTTCCAGCCAGTTCACCAGCCAGTCCCGCGCGGCCTGGGCCACGGCGTCATACACCGAAGCCAGCAACACCGACATCCATAGGAACCCCTCGCCATCCAGCTCCGGCGACGGCGCGCTCCAGGGGCTGACGCTGACGGCGTGGTCCAGCGGTACCAGCACATTGTCGAGCACCACTTCATGGCTGCAGGTGGCGCGCATGCCCAGGTGGTCCCAGGTGTCGATGATGCTCACGCCGGGGCTGTCCTTGGGCACCAGCCAGGCGCCTACCAACGGGTCGGCGTCGTCACTGCGCGCCCACACGCTGAACCAGCTCAGGCCATGGCTGCCGGTGGAGTAGATCTTGCGCCCACTGATGCGCCAGCCATCAACGGTACGCACGGCGGTGGTCGCCGGCAGGCCGCCACGCGCCGGCGTGCCAAGGTCGGGTTCGACGCGCAGCGCATTGATCAGCGCGCCGTTGCGCACGGCGTCTTCGGCCACCTGGGTACGCAGGTGTTGCGGCCAGGTCTTGCTGTCTTGCAGGCGCGTGTGTTGCAGGTACTGCATCACCAGGATCAGTGCGCTGGAGGGTTCCCCCTTGGCAATCGCACTGATCGCCTTGCGCGCCTGGGGCAGGCTGGCACCGCCGCCGCCCAGGGTCTTGGGCACGGTGAGGGCGACCAGGCCGTGTTGGTGCAACAATTGGAAGTTGGCGTGGGGGAAGGCGCCGCTCTCGTCGTACAGGTGCGCGGTGCTCGCCAGTTCAGTGGTCAGGCGTTCGAGTAAAGCTTCGAAGTTGGCGACTTCCACGGAGCGTAGAGACGGTTGAGACGATGAAGTCATGATCAATGTACTCGGTCAAAATCTGGGGGTGTGGTCTTAGATAGCGATGCGTACAGGCTGCTCACCCACTAAGCGCTCAACCACCTGCAACACCGGCTCGGCTTCAGTACGCACCAACCAGTCCGGGCTGACCTCCACAAATGCCACAGTGCCGTCCTGGGCGATCACCACCACCGTCGGCTGCGGCAATTCCCAGGTACCGGTACCGGTGGTTTCGCCGATGTGATTGCCCTTGGCCAACGCCGCATTACGCGACGCCTCATCGAAGCTGTAGAGGATGCCCAGGCGCCGCCCGAGGTTGTTATCCGGGTCGCTGGCCACCAGCAGTTGCAGGTTGTGGCGGGTCTTGATTTCCACCAGGCGCTCAGGCACTTGCGGGCTGACCGCCACCAGCGGCACGCCCAACTCACGCAGGCGTGGGAAGAGCTGGCGTTGGTAATAGGGCAGGGCGATATTGCACGCCGGGCAACCGGCAAAGCGGAAGAAGATCAGCACCGCCGGCCCGTCGGCCAGCAGCAGCTCGCGGGTCAGTTCGCCGCCTTCCACGTTAAGCAGGGTGAACGGATCCAGCTCATCGCCGACCTGCACGTAGGCGTCCGGCCGGGCCTCATCCACCAGGCGCTGGCGCTGGTCGATATTGATCTGCAGCGCCGCCGGCGCCCACGTGGCTACACGCTCGGCGTGCAGAGCAGCCAACTCACGGTTGAGGGAGTCGCTCATGCCAGCGCCTCCTGGGGTTCTTCAACCTCGACGCTGTAACGGTTGGCCGGTGCGTCCAGGCCCAGGTTGTCGCGTAGGGTGTGGCCAGTGTATTCGGCGCGGAACAGGCCGCGCTGTTGCAACACCGGCACCACCAGTTCAGTGAAGTACTGCAAGCCATCCGGCAGCACTGAATTGATGATGAAACCATCGCTGGCGCCGCTTTCGAACCAGGTCTGGATCGCATCGGCGACCTGCTCCGGGGTGCCGACAAAATCACGCTTGGGCCGCGAGAAACGCAAGGCCACTTCGCGTAGGGTCAGGCCTTCGTCCTTGGCCAGTTGCTTGATACGGTCGGAGCCGCCTTTCTGGCTGTTGGCGCCGAGGTCGCCGAGTTCCGGAAACGGTGCGTCCAACGGGTATTGGCTGAAATCATGGTCGTTGAACGGGCGGCCGAGGGCGACGATGGCGTCTTCCACGGTGACCAGGTCCACGGCCTGCTGATACCGGCTTTCCACTTCGGCCTCGTCGCGGCCGACAATCGGGCGGATACCCGGCAGGATCGACAGGCTGTCGACGTCACGCCCAAAGCCTTTGGCGCGGCGTTTCAGGTCCTGGGTGTAGGCCAGGCCCTCCTCGATGCTTTCCACATGCACAAAGATTGCATCGGAGTTCTCGGCGGCGAAGTTACGCCCGGCCTCCGAGGTGCCCGCCTGGAAAATCACCGGCTGGCCCTGGCGCGAACGCGCGATGTTCAGCGGGCCCTTGACCGAGAAAAACTCGCCCTTGTGATTCAGTGCATGCAGCTTGCTCGGGGTGAAGAACTCGCCGCTCTGCTTGTTGTAGGCAAAGGCGTCGTCTTCCCAGGAATCCCACAGGCCCTTGACCACATTCAGGTGCTCCTTGGCGATGCGGTAGCGCACGGCGTGTGGCGGGTGTTCGGCCTTGCCGAAGTTATCGGCGGTGCCGCTGAGCCACGAGGTGACCACGTTCCAGCCGGCACGGCCGCCGCTGATATGGTCCAGGGACGAGAACTGGCGCGCCACCTGGTAGGGTTCGGTGTAGCTGACGGTCACGGTGGCGACCAGGCCGATATGCGTGGTCAGCGCCGCGAGGGCGGAAAGGATGGTCAGCGGCTCAAAACGGTTAAGGTAATGCGGGCTGGACTTGGCGTGGATATGCAGGCTGTCGGCGATAAACACGAAGTCGAACTTGGCCGCTTCAGCCAGTTCAGTCTGCTGCTTGTAGAACGCAAAGTTGGTGCTGGCATTCGGTTGCGCGTTCGGGTGGCGCCATTCGCCCCAGCCGTGGCCCACACCGTGGACCATGGCGCCAAGTTTCAAATGGCGGGGTTTCAATTGACGTTGCTTGCTCATGTTCTGCTCCTTTAGCGAGACGCTTGGGAAAGTGGGACACGCTTGGCGTTGAAGCTCTTGTCGAAACCTTGCGACACGTCGATGTGTTTGGTCAGCAGGCCTTCTTTTTGATAGGTGTCGGCCGTGGCTTGCAAGCCGCTGATAACGGCGTCGTCGATGGCCACGGGCGTCAGGTGGGTGTCCTTGGCCACTTCCTCATGCACAGCGAGGGGCAGGCCAGTGATCTTGGCCTGGGCGGCGGCGTATTCGTTGGGGTGGGTGTTGGCCCAGGCGTAGGCGCGGTCCAGGCGTGCGACAAAATCGTCCAGTTGCGGGCGCTTGTCGGCGATGGCCTGGCTGGTGGCCGCCAGGTACAGGTGGTTGCTGAGCAGCTTGTTGCCGCTGATCAACACACGTGCCTGGCTTTGCGAGGTGACCACGGTGGTGTACGGGTCCCAGGTGGCCCAGGCGTCGGCGGTGCCGTTATCCAGCACCAGGCGCGATTCGCTGGGCAGCAGGAAAATGAACTGCACATCCTTGGTGGTGAGGCCGGCGCTGGCCAGGGCCTTGATCGCCAGGTAATGCCCGATGGAACCGCGCCCGGTGACGATTTTCTTGCCCTTGAGGTCGGCCACGGTCTTGATCGGCGAATCCTTGGGCACCAGCACGGCGGTGGTGTTACGCCCTTCGGCATGGATGATGCTGACCACCTTGAGCGACGCGCCGGCACCCAGCGCGAATACGTACGGCGCATCACCCAGCGCCCCGATGTCCACGGCCCCGGCATTCAACGCTTCGCCCAGGGGCGAGGCGGACGGGAACTCCGACCACTGGATTTCATAGGGCACGTTCTTGGTTTCGCCAGAGACTTCCAGCAGCGCCTTGATCGTGGACTTCTGGTTGGCCACCCGCAGCGGTTGCAGGTCGGCGGCGTGTGCAGTGCTGATCAGGCCAAGGGCCAGGGCGGTACCCAGGAGCAGGCGTTTGAACGGAGTGGTAAAGACCATGGGATGCAAGCTCCAGGAGGATCGAAAAAAGGTTCGGCTACCTCCGCCTGGAGAAGGGGTCGGTGAGGGGTTAACGTTATTCCCATAAAAACTCGCTGTGAAGTTCTTTTTGGTTATATGTTAATTATTAAAATAATTGATTATGTTCTGGTTGATTATTCGCTAATTGCATTTGGTTGGTGGGTCATCGGAGCTTTCCTACGAATGACTCGGAAAGGCTCACCTGAGCAAGGGCACAGCCACGTGATTTGATCCTGGGCTTTTCCAACAGGGATCGTTGCACATGACTGACACGCCTTGGGCTGCTCGCGAGGGCGATGCGCTCTTGCACAGCTCGATGCTGGCGGATGTGTTGGGCGCGGTTGTCGGTGCGGTGGTGGGCATCGGCATGCGCCAAACCGGCGCGGACAAAGGCAATCCGTATGGCGGGCGCGGTATCAGGTGTGGGGTAACACGACTGAAGAGGTGCGGGAACCGCACGTTGTTGAAGAACAGAACCTGCGGTTTCAAGGGCAGTACCTGGATCGGGAGACGGAACTGCACTACAACACTTTCCGGTTTTATGACCCGGAGGTGGGGCGGTTTACGACGCCGGATCCGATTGGGTTGATGGGAGGGTTCAACCTTTATCGCTATGCGCCTAACCCGATTGGTTGGATTGATCCGTGGGGTTGGAGCTGCATACATACCGAATGGGCGAAGCGGCTCAGGTACATTAAAATCAACGAGCGATCACACGGACAGCCGATTTATCTGAACAGTAAGGCGCCTGCCAAACTTAAGTACATTACCCCTGACGTAGATAAACATAACGGGGGATTTTGGAAAGCAGCGGACAGCGTGAGAAATTTGGGGTGCAAACTGAAATCGCCGGTTTGTGAGTTTCATTTCGGCTATGACTACTACATGTATTTAGTCTCGGAAGATGATGCAGATATTTGCTTTCCAAAAGAAAAGAGCAATCTGCATTTTGAGGTGTTTCGATCTCCGTATTTGGACAGCCAGGTCTGAAGTGAGGCACCCATCATTTGATGCTCCTCCCGAAGCTTCGGGCCAACGCAAATATCCCATCCATCCGCCAATGCTCATTCTGATGGCGCGGATCATCTGCCCATTCATCCCAGCCAGAATCCCGCCGGTACTGCCCGAGTAAACCCGCCTCCCGTACTGCCACCGGGTCAGGGTGGCGCAGTTGCTCAGCGTCCGGGTCGACGTACAAAGCGTCGCTGCTGCAATACAGTTCGCACATAAAACAAGTTTGGCAGGCCTGTTGCTGGGCGATGCGCAGCGTGCCGTGGGCATCCAGCGCCAGCACATTGGTGGGGCACACGGCGACGCACTGGCCGCAGCCGTTGCACCGGTCGGAGTAGATCAGTTCGAGCATGGTTGAGAACCTCGGGTAAATGACCTGTGGCGAGCGAGCTTGTTCGCGTTGGAGTGCGCAGCGCTCCCGCTTTTTTGGGGCTGCTGCGCCGCCCAACGGGAGCAAGCTCCCTTGCCACAGGGGACGTTCATTGGCTGGACACAAGTGGATCGAAGCGCGCTTGGACCTGCGCCACGCCGGACAGCCGCAAATGCCCGTCATACCGCGGGCTCTGCACCGGTGTGTCGCTGCGTTGATGCATGCCGCGACTCTCCTTGCGCAGGGCGGCGGCGGTGTAGCACCAGCGGGCGGTGGCGGCCATGGCGGCGGTTTCGCGGGCGCGCAGAGGGTTGTCGGCGGCGGGTGTGCCGGCGCTGACCTGGTCCCAGATGTTGTCCAGCTCACGCAGCGAATGTTCCAATTGGTTGCCTGAGCGAAACAGGTTTTTGTCCAGCGGGTGGACTTCGGCCTGGATGCGTTGAATCAGCCCGGCGCCATCGCTCGCTGCGCCGTCAAAGCCACGCACTACGCCGTGATACGCTATTTTCTGGCGTGCCAGCTGCGCGGCGCCACGCCCGGCCCATTGTCCGGTGGACAGCGCCCACGCCGAGTTCTGCGCGCCGCCGCCGGAGGTGGCGCCGGCAATCGGTTCGCGGCTGGCGGCATCACCTGCGGCGAATACGCCGGGCACGCTGGTCTGGCAATCGTCGTCGATCAGCCGTAAACCGCCGACACCGCGGATGGTGCCCTCGGGGTGCAAGGTCACGCCAAACCGCTCGCGATACGGGTCAACCCCGCGCCGAGCGAACGGCAGCATCAGGTTGGGCTGGATGCTCGGCAGTTGCGCGCGGATATCCGCCGGCACCCGGTTGAGGCGGCAATACACCGGGCCATTGAGCAGCGCCCGGGCCAGGTCCTCGGTAAACGCAGGGCCGGTGGCGATCCCCAGCGGGCGGTCCGCCGCGTCGAAGTACTCGCCAAAGCTGTACACCATCGAGCGGGTCATGCTGCTGCCGGCGGCGGCAATGCAGTAGTAGTTGGAAAACTCCATGCCCGACAGCTCAGCGCCGGCTTCGGCTGCCATCAGGTAGCCGTCGCCGGTGTTGGTGTGGTTGCCCAGCAGGCGCGACAGGAACGCACAACCACCGGTGGCCAGCACCACCGCGCCGGCGCGGATCAACCAGTTGCCCCCGGCCTGGCGCCGCCAACCCCGTGCACCGACGACTGTGCCGTGGTCGTCACGCAGCAGTTCCAGGGCGGGGTGGTGATCGAGAATGGTCACGCCGATGTCGAGTACCCGACGGCGCAGGCCGCGCAGGTATTCCGGGCCGCGCAGGCCGCGATACTGAGTCACGCCCTGGTCGTTCTGCGGGAACGCGTAATAGTCGCGCAGCCCTGGCAGGCTGGTCCAGGTGGTGTCGATGGCGCGGGCCATCCAACGCGCATCGGCCAGGCCATACGCGCTGCCCAGGCGTTTGTCGATGGCGGCCGCGCGGTCTTCGGGCGGTACCCACCAATGGCCAGGGCCGGCGGTGGCGGTCACGCCACTGGTGCCGCAGTAACCCTTGTCCACCAGGATCACCTTGACGCCTTCGCGGGCGGCGGCGATGGCGGCCCAGGTGCCGGCCAGACCGCCGCCGACGATCAATACATCGCACTTCAACTCGGTCATCACCCAGGCCTCAAAAGTTGTACGCCAGGCGCGTGTAGTAATACGCACCACCGAAGCCGAACGGCGAGAATTGCCCGTACTCATAGCCACCGGCCCAGTCCTTGATGCCCTTTTTATCCGGGTACACGTTGAACAGGTTGTTGGCGCCCAGGGCCACGGTAAAGTGCTTGGTGATGTCGTAGGCCGCATCGACATCGCTGATCCATTTGGCACTGAATTTGCGGTCGTTGATCGGGTTGTTGTCGCCCTCGATGTAGCTGCCGAAGCGGGTCAGGGCCAGGTTGAGGGTGTAGGCCGTCACCTTCCAGTTGGCCGCCAGGATCAGCTTGGATTGTGGCGTGGCGACGGTCAGGTCCTTTTGCAGGCGCCGGTCGAAGATCTGGTAGTTGGAGCCCAGGCTGGCGAGCGCGGGTGGGGTGTCTTGGAGCTTTTCGATCTTGGTCTGGTTCCAGTTGTAGGCCAGGCTCCAGCGCACTTGGCCGTATTGGTCCAACTGCTGGCGGTACTCGTTGATGATGTCGACGCCACGGGTGCGGGTGTCGACGGCGTTGGTGTAGTACTGCGCGTACAGCCCCGGCGACAGGCCGTTGGCGACCAGGATCTGCGACACCGCCGGCCCGCCGAGCAGGCTGGTGGAAACGATGCGGTCACGGATGCCGATCTGGTACAGGTCGGTGGTCAGCCGGTAATTCTGCGTGGGTTCGTAGGTGAAGCCGAAGCTGTAGTTCAGCGACTTCTCGGGCTTGAGTTTTTCCGCGCCCAGGGCCTGGGCTTCGGCGGTGTCCACCGGCAGCACCTTGACCGGCACCGACACCTGCTGGCCGTTGATCACGCCGCCGGAGGTGAAGGTGGACGAGGCATAAATCGTCTGCGCCAACGACGGCGCGCGAAAGCCATTGTTGATGGTGCCGCGCAGGGCGAATTCGGGGGTGAGCTTGAAACGCGTCGACAACTTGCCGCTCCAGGTGCTGCCGATGTCCTGGGTGTAGCGCTCGTAGCGCGCAGCAGCGCCGACGTACCAGCGGTCGGTCACGTCCAGGCCCAGGTCGAGGTAACTGGCGACGTTGCTGCGGCTGATCTCGCCGGCATCCGCGGTGCTGGTGCCGTTGTAGGAGGCCAGGCCGGGCAGGGGTGTTTGCCCGGCGAACGGACCGCTGGGCAGTACATAATTGCCGGGCGTATAGGAGGCATAGTCACCGGCCTCGATCTGGTATTTCTCCCAGCGGTACTCAAAGCCGAACGCGGTTTGCAGCGGATGGTCCAGGCCGATGTCGAAGCTGCGGCTGAGGTCGAGGTTGTTGGTCCACTGGTCAAAGATCTGCGAGGCCAGGTTGAAGGAGGTCGGGCTGCTGGGGCCGAGTGACGGGTTCAACGTGTTGTTGGCGTTGAGGGTGGAATCGTCTTCGCCCCAGGTGGAGCTGATGTCGTAGTCCCAGCCGCCGACGAGCCCCTTGAAGCCGCCCGCCACCTGGAAGTCCTTGGTGCGGTTGCGTCGTTGGGCGTGAATGCCGTCGGGGTAGGGCGTGTTCGGATCGCCGGCCAGCGAGGTGATTTCGTTGGGGCGGTAGTTGCCGGTGACCTTGGTGGTTTCCATGTAGCTGGCGGTGGAGAACGAGTAGAACTTGAGGTCGTCCTGCAACGGTAATTCGAGGTTGTAGCTGGCGTTGGTGACCTTCTCCCGGCCCAGGCCGTAGCTAGGGTTCCAGCCGTGGCGGTTGACACTTTGGTCGCGGCTGTCGGGGTTGGCGGCGGTGCCATAGAGCCGGCCGGTGGCGCTGCCGGTGCGGTTGAAAGGTTCCTGCTCCTTGCTGTCCAGCGCCAGGTTGGCGAAACCGTCGTTGGGCAGTGCCAGGCCGTAGTTGACGGTCTGGTGCACGGTGTCACCGTCACCTGCGCCGTAGCGGCCGAAGGAGGTTTCGGCGCTGCCGCCGCTGTCGTTTTCCTTGAGGATGATGTTGATCACCCCGGCAATCGCATCCGAGCCATATTGCGCGGAGGCGCCGTCGCGCAGCACTTCGATATGGTCGATGGCGGATACCGGGATCAGGTCCAGGTTGACCGGCACCGCCGCCGTGCCGATGCGTGCCAGGTTATTGATCAGCGCGGTGTTGTGGCGGCGCTTGCCATTCACCAGCACCAGCACCTGGTCCCCCGACAGCCCGCGCATGGTCACCCCGCGCACCGACCATGAAGTGCCGCCGCCGTTGATCGCTGGCAGGTTGAACGACGGCAGCAGGCGCGCGAGCAACTCCTTGAGGCCGACCTTGCCGCTGGCTTGCAACTGTTCGGCGCTGATCACGTCGATGGGCGAGGGGCTGTCAGCGACAGTGCGGGCCTGGTTGCCACGGTTGCCGGTGACCACCACGGTACCCAGGGTTTTGTCGCTGTCTTCGGCTTGGGCCGGGACGGTAACGGCGAGCAGGCTCAGCGCGGCTGCGCAGTATTGAATGCGAAATGGGGGCATGGAGCAGATTCCTGAAGACGATAAAACGCCGCTACCCCGCCTGTGGTTGCGACCCCCTGTGGGAGGGGGCTTGCCCCCGATAGCAGAGTGTCAGCCACAGGTGTTGTGACTGATGCACCGCCATCGGGGGCAAGCCCCCTCCCACAGGGGATCGCAACCCACAGTGGGATCAGTGTTGAACTTTGAGAAAGTGCTCAGGCCGCGTTGGCAGCCCTGACCCGATGCGGAATATCGTCGTAGGCAATCAGTACCCGTTCCATACGGCGCGGGTAGTCGCCGTAGTTGTAGACGGGGTAGTGCAGGGTCGAGCGGTTGTCCCAGAACGCCACGGAACCCGGCCGCCATTTGAAGCGCACCTGGTGTTCCGGCTTGTTGAATTCCAGCAGCAGACGGTCGATCAGTTGCTTGCTTTGCTGGGGTGTCCAGCCGATCACCGAGGGGTTCTGCGAGAAGTTGATGAACAGGCCGTCTTCCCCGGTTTCCGGGTGGGTGCGCACCAGCGGGTGGGCGAGGATCGGGTAGTCGTAGCCAACCTTGTCCAGGGACTTCTTGAAGTCGTGGACCACATGGAGGTCATCGATTTCGGCGCGCAGCTCATCCGGCAGCGCGCGGTACACGGCGCCGGTGTCGGCCCACAGCGTATCGCCGCCGACTTCCGGCAAATCCACCGCACGCAGCACGGCGCCGAGGGTGGGTTGCAGCAACCAACTGGTGTCGGTGTGCCAGCGCCCGCTGATGCGCGGGCCGTAGAGCTTGCGCTCGTCCTGGGCTTCGATCAGATGGGCCTGCGGGCGCGTAGGGTCGTTCTGTTGAGTGGTGGGGTGCACATACAGCTCTCCGAATTCCTTGGCGAAGGCGATCTGCTGTTCGGTGTTGATGTCCTGCTCGCGAAAGAACAGCACTTTGTGCTTCAGCAGCAGGTTGCGCAGCTGGTCGCGCAAGGCTGGGGTCAGTGGTTCGCGCAGGTCGATGCCGGCGATTTCGGCGCCGAGGGTGGGTTCCAGGCGGGTGATTTGCAGGGGCATGCGGGTGTCCTCTCGTGTGTGGGTTCAGCCTCCGCCTGGAGAGGGGTCGGATGTGGGGCCTGCACCCAGGGTGGGTGCAGGTAGGTCATGGATCAGATCACATAGAAACCATGGGTGCCGTCGCGGGCCAGTTGGTCGACCAGGCCGAATTCCCAATCCAGGTACGCCTGCATGGCTTCCTTGGGGTTATCGGTGCCCTCGTAGGGCCGGCGGTAGCGGTCGATGCGCGGGGAGGCGAGGTGGGTTTCACCTTCTTCCAGCGGCAGTTGCGCGTTGATCCAGCCGGCCGTGCCGTCTTGCAGCAGGAACACTTGTTTGCCGGTGATGGCTTCAACTTCAGCCACCGCCAGGCGTGCCAATTGGCTGCTGCCACAGGTCAGCACGTAGCGTTGGGCGGCCGGCACCTTGGCCAGGGCCGCGGGCAGTTGCGCACGCAGGGCCCACCAGGCGCCGGGGATATGGCGTTTTACGTAGTTGGCGCTGGCGGTGAAATCCAGCACCACGGTGTCGCCATGGGCCTGCCATTCGGCGAGGGTGTGCGGGCTGATCAGTTCGGCCTGGGGCGGGGCGGGCACCGGGGCAACCCAGGCGCCTTTTTCGCTGAAGTGCGTGGCTTGCAGGTCGTCCAGCACGTGCACGTCCCAGCCCAACTGGGCCAGCCAGGAGGCCGACATATTTGCGCGCACACCGTCGTCATCCGCCAGCACCAGGCGCGCACCGCGCACGCTGGCGACATGGTCGGTTTCCTGCACCAACTGACCGCCCGGGGTGGAGCGTGCCCCAGGCAGGTGGCCGGCATCGAATTCCTCTGGGGTGCGCACATCGAACAGGTAGGTGGTGCGGTTCGTTTCCTGCTGCCAGCGCTGCAGGTCAGTGAGCGTTGCGCGGCCGACGCGGGCCTTGTCGGCGACGCGGCGTGCATCTGCGGCGGCGACTTGGCGATGTTCTTCCGAGGTCGGGGCAAAGCGGCGCGACTGGCCATGGGCGAGTTTTTGCCCGGCCAATGTCCAGCCGATGGTGCCGTTACGCAGGGCCGATACCGGGTTAGCCACGCCGGCGTTGATCAGCGATTGGGTGCCGATAATGCTGCGGGTGCGTCCGGCGCAGTTGACGATGATGCGCGTGGCCGGGTCGGGCGCCAACTCGCGGGCGCGCAACACCAGCTCGGCACCGGGCACGCTGATACCGGTGGGGATACTCATGGTCTGGTATTCGTCGAAGCGGCGGGCGTCGAGCACCACCACATCGGCCTGGCTGTCGAGCAGTGCCTGCACCTCTTCGGCGGCCAGGGACGGCGTGTGACGCTCGCTCTCGACCAACTCGCCAAACGCCTTGCTCGGCACATTCACATCGATAAACAGCTCGCCACCGGCGTTGCGCCAACCTGCCAAGCCATCTTCCAGCAGGGCGACGTCGGTGTAACCCAAGGCTTGCAAGCGGTCGGCCGCACGCTGAGCGAGCCCCTCGCCGTTGTCGTACACAGTGACCTGGGTATCCCGCCGTGGAATGCGTGAATACACCTCCAGCTCCAGTTTGGACAACGGGATATTCGCGGCAAACAATGGGTGCGATTCGGCAAACGGTGCTTCTTCGCGCACGTCTACCAGGGCGACTTCTGCACGGTCCAACAGGGCCTGGCGAATCTGGGCGAAGCTTCGGGTCGATACGGTGCTCATAGGGCAGGGCTCTTTTCTTTGGACAAATCCCAGATATTCGGGAGGAAGGCGTTGGAATAACCGGAAATAAACAGTTTCTCGCTGCCATCGGGCTGGTACACCGCGCGGCGCACGGCACCGATATTGGCGCCGTAGACATGGATGCTGATGGACACCTGGTCGCTGTGGGCATTGCTCACCTGATGGATATCGCCGACCTTGGGCGACACCGCCTCGACTTGGCCCGGCACCAACTCGATGGGCTTGCCTTCAGCCACCAGGCTGCCGTCGGGCGCGCGCTCGAAGCCTTGGGAAAACTCCGCGCCGCGCAACATGCCGATCAGCCCCCACACCCGGTGGTCATGAATCGGCGTGCTTTGCCCCGGCCCCCACACAAAGCTGACGATGCTGAAGCGCTGGCGCGAATCGGCATGCAGTAGAAATTGCTGGTAGCGCTCGGGGTTGGGCTGGGCAAATTCATCGGGGAGCCAGTCATCATGGCTGACCAGTTGCGCCAGAAGCTTGCCGCCACGGTGCAACAGGTCGCCTTCACGCGGGTTGCCGTCAATCAATTCCGCCAGGGCGCCTATAAAGGCTCTGAGTCTCTCGGGGTGTCGGGCCTGGGTCATGGCACTTCCATCGTGTGGTCGCAGTTGATGGGTTTATCTAAGCATAATGTTTATAGTTAATATGCTATTTTTTAATGATTAGCTTATAGCTGAAGGTAATTTAGAACCGGTCTGCATAGCGTTAGACGTTATCGATCGCAGCGCGGGCTATCCAGACAGCGTTCCTGCAACTATGCTTCGCACACATCTTAATGACTGTTCTCTATGTGCGGCCCAAATGAAAATTGACGATATCGATGCCTTTGTCGAAGTGATTCGTTGCCAGTCCATCAGCCATGCCGCCGAGTCGTTGCAACTGACCCAGCCGGCCATTACCCGCCGCGTGCAGAACTTCGAGCAGGCGCTGGGAGTGGAGCTGTTCGACCGCAACACCAAACCGCTCAAGCCTACGCTGATCGGCACGCGCGTTTATGAGCAATGCCGGTTGATCCTGCGTGAGATGGATGCCCTGCGCGAGCTGGTGGCCACCGATGCACCGCCCACCGGCCTGTTGCGCCTGGGTGTGCCGCAAACTATTGGTGATGTGGTGTTGCTGGATGCGCTCAAGCACCTGCGTACTGAATACGCCGACTTGCGCGCCCAGGTCGCCACCGGCTGGGGCAGCCAGTTGGTGGGCAAGATCGAGCGCGGTGAGCTGGATGCCGCGGTGGCGTTGTTCCCAGCGGGCAAGATATTCCCGGATAACGTAGTGGGCGAGTCCATTGGCAAGATGGAATTGGTGGTGGTCTGCGCCAAGGCTCAACTGCCGAAAAAGCCCTGCAAGCTGGCCGACGTGTACCAGAGCGGCTGGATCCTCAACCCGGATGGCTGCGGCTTCCGCGCTGGCCTGCAACGCACGTTGTCGGACCAGGGCCTGGCGTTGCGGGTCAACCTGGAAACCTTCGGCACCGAGTTGCAATTGGGCCTGGTGGCGGACGGCCTGGGCCTGGGCCTGGTACCACGCCCGTTGCTGGAACGTAGCGCCCATCGCGAGCAACTGGCGGTGATGCCGCTCAAGGACTTCAAGCCGGTGATGGACCTGTGGCTGATCTACCCGCATTTCCTCGGCAACCTGCAGGGGCCGGTGGATGCGTTTGGCAAACTGGTGGCGGATTCGCTGCACAAGATTCGCAACGCGGCATAAGGGCTGTTTCTGATATAAAAAAATATAATAATTAGCTTAGATTAAAATGTGCTTTTTATTATTTTTTTGCATCCCCTAGGCTTACCTGGAAGTCCTTAAGGCCATCCAGGAAGTTTTGCCATGAGCAGCGTCACCTCGATCTCCAGCGTTTCCAACAATGTTCGCCAGCGCGTTACTCCAGAAGAATGGGAAGTGCGCGTCAAATTGGCCGCCGCTTATCGCCTGGCGGCCTTGTACAAGTGGACCGACCATATCTACACGCACTTTTCCGCCCGCGTGCCGGGCCCGGAAGAGCATTTCCTGATCAACGCCTTTGGCTTGTTGTTCGATGAAATCAACGCCTCCAACCTGGTCAAGGTCGACCTCGACGGCACCATCGTCGACGACCCTACCGGCCTGGGTATCAACTACGCCGGCTACGTGATCCACAGCGCCATCCACGGTGCGCGTCATGACCTGCAAGCGGTGTTGCACACCCATACGCGTGACGGCATTGCGGTGTCGGCGCAGAAGGACGGCTTGCTGCCGATCTCCCAGCACTCGATCGCCTTTTCCGGGCGCGTGGCGTACCACGGTTATGAAGGCATCGCCCTCGACCTGGACGAGCGTGAGCGGCTGGTGGCGGACCTGGGTGACAAGAGCGTGATGATCCTGCGTAACCATGGCTTGCTGACCGCAGGTATCAGCGTCGAGCATGCCTTCCAGCAACTGCAAGGCCTGGAGCGCGCGTGCAATATCCAGATCGCGGCGCAGGCGGCGGGGAATGCGGAGTTGGTGTTTCCGCCACACGAGGTGGTGGCGAAAGTGGAAGAACAGGCTAAGGCGCACAGCAGCGGTGAAGGCCCCGGCGTAGCGCGGCATTGGAATGCGTTGATCCGGCAGTTGGAGCGCAGTGATAGCGACTACAAAAACTGATCCAGGACCAAATGAAGATCAAAATGTGGGAGGGGCGGTGCGACGATTCGACTTGCCCCCGACAGCGGACTGTCAGTCACAATACCTATGACTGATCCACCGCCATCGGGGGCAAGTCGAATCGTCGCACCGCCCCTCCCACAATTGTTTTGCAGTGTTCTTTAGGCCACTTGTTTGGCCTGCTCGCGCTCTGCGATCAACTGGCGGGTGAGCGGAATCAGCTTCTTGCCGTAATCGATCGCATCATTGAGCGGATCAAAGCCACGGATCAGGAAGGTGGTAATCCCCAGATCGTAATAATCCACCAGCGCTTCAGCCACTTGCTCGGCCGTGCCCACCAGCGATGTCGAGTTACCTTGCGCGCCCAGCAAACCGGCAATCCCGGTCCATAAACGCTTGTCCAACCGCGAGCCCTGCGCCGCCGCCGCCAGCAACCGGCGTGAGCCTTCATTCGGCGGTTCACGCCGTACAAAACCGTTCTTCTCGGCCAGCGCGGTGGCTTGCTGCAGGATGCTGTCCGCGCGCGCCCACGCCAGTTCTTCGGTCTCGGCGAGAATCGGCCGCAGCGACAAACTGAAGCGAATCGTGCGCCCGTGCTTGGCCGCCTCGGCGCGCACCTGGGTCACGATTTCGCGTACCTGCTCATAGGTTTCGCCCCACAGCGCATACACGTCGGCGTGTTTGCCCGCCACTTCAATCGCAGCCTTGGAAGAGCCACCGAAGTACAGCGGGATATGCGGCTGCTGCGGCGACTTCACCGTGGAGTGCGCGCCTTCGACCTGGTAGTAGGTGCCGGCAAAATCGAACGGCTGTTCACTGGCCCATTCCTGGCGCACCACGCTCAGGTATTCGTCGGTACGCGCATAGCGTTCGTCCTTGCCGATATGGCTGCCATCGGCGCGCAGTTCACGGTCATCGCCGCCGGTGATGATATGCACGGCGGTGCGCCCGCCGTTGAACACATCCAGGGTGGCAAACTGACGTGCAGCCAGGGTGGGCTGGGCAAAACCTGGGCGGTGGGCGATCAGAAACTGCAGCTTCCGGGTCACGCTGGCGGCATGGGAGGCGATCAGCGTGCTGTCCGGGCTGTTGGAGTGGAAGGCCACCAGGGCGCGGTCGAAACCGGCTTCTTCGTGGGCGCGGGCCACGGTTTCCACGTAGTCCGGTTGCAGGGTAGGGCCGCTGCGCGGGTGGATCTCGGAAGCGTGGTGGCCGCCGATGTAGCCGATGAATTCAATGCTCATGGTCTGTCCTTATCGTGTTCGCGGTTAACACCTCCGCCGGGCAAGGGGTCGGTTATTCGCGTCCAAAGTAGGGGCAGGGCCAGGGCCTGTAAAATGCCGATTGGTTCTAACCTAATTATTAAAAAGTAGAATCATGTATTTGCCTGTGTATCAGTAATTTGCATGTTGAATGCATTAGGTTATTCCTATAAAGACTTTCACTGCGGTTTTTTATGCGCTTAGCATCAAACCATAACGGCGCTCCCGGCCGTGTCTTTTGAGAAAGGAAGCCTGATGTCCGAGACGTTCTCCATCAATAAAGCCGAGAGCCGCCCGAGCGCGGTGCGCAACTGGCGCACCCCGGACGTGCTGCTGCGGCTGGCCAGCCCCATCGTCCTGTTGCTGCTGTGGGAGCTGGCTTCGCAACTGGGCTGGATTCCTTCACGGGTGATCGCCGCGCCTTCGCAGATCGGCGGCACCTTGTGGGCGATGATCGTGTCCGGGGAGCTGGGCAAGCACCTGCTGGTGTCCCTGCAACGCGCGTTGTTCGGCTTGAGTATCGGCGTCAGCCTCGGCGTGGTGGCGGCGTTGATCAGCGGCCTGTCGAGGCGCGGCGAGGTGATCCTCGATTCGCCGATGCAGATGCTGCGCACCATCCCGTCCCTGGCCCTGGTGCCGCTGTTTATCCTGTGGTTCGGCATCGGCGAGTTCACCAAGATCGCGCTGATCGTGACCGGCACCACCTTCCCGGTGTACCTCAACCTGTTCGCCGGCATCCGCAATATAGACCCCAAGCTGATCGAGGCGGCCAACACCCTCGGCCTCAACCGCCGCGAGCTGATCTGGCATGTGATCCTGCCGGGTTCATTGCCATCGTTTTTTGTCGGCCTGCGCTATGCCCTGGGCATCTCGTGGTTGGCCCTGGTGTTTGTCGAGCAGATCAACACCACCGCCGGCATTGGCTTCCTGGCCAGTGATGCGCGCGACTTTATGCGCACCGACGTCATCGTGATCTGCCTGCTGATCTACAGCGTGCTCGGCCTGTTGATCGACGGCCTGATCCGCACCCTCGAACGCTTCGCCCTGGCCTGGCGCCCATCTTTTGTGAGGAACTGATATGCCTATGAGTGAAGCGCCGGTGCAGCTGCGTAACGTGGTGCGCCAGTTTGGCCAACAACGGGTCATCGATGGCCTGGACCTGGACATCGCCCCCGGCGAGTTCGTGGCCTTGCTCGGGGCCAGCGGTTCGGGCAAGACCACCTTGCTGCGCAGCCTGGCTGGGTTGGACAGCATCGACAGCGGCCAACTGCGCGTGCCCACGGCGCGGGCAGCGGTGTTTCAGGAGCCGCGCCTGATGCCGTGGAAGCGCGCCTGGAAAAACGTGATTCTCGGCCTGCGGGTTCCCGACGCGAAAAACCGCGCGGTGCAAGCCTTGACCGAAGTCGGCCTGGCGCACCGCCTGGACGCTTACCCGGCAACCCTTTCCGGCGGCGAGGCGCAGCGCGTGGCCCTGGCTCGCGGCCTGGTGCGCGAGCCCAAGCTGCTGCTGTTGGACGAGCCTTTCGCCGCCCTCGACGCCTTGACCCGCATCAAGATGCACCGACTGATCATTGAACTGTGGCGCAAGCACACCCTGGCGGTGTTGTTGGTGACCCACGATGTGGATGAGGCGATCCTGCTGGCCGACCGCGTGATCGTGTTGGCCGATGGCAAGATCGCCGAGCAACTGCGCATTGATCTGCCCCGAGCACGGGACACCGGCCAGGAGGGGTTCCAGGCTATCCGCGCACGCCTGCTGGGCCTGCTCGGTGTGGCGGTGGAGACCCCGAACGTACGGCCGGCGGCGACCAATCTGCGGCGCGTGGCCCAGGGCTGAAGCCTGACCGTCGATAACGTTGTAATTTGCCCTGGCCTGAGGTCTGATGGGCGCCGAAACGGGCGCGTCAGGGTGGGGCACTATGCGGGCAGAACTTGCGCACTATGGCGGTATTACCGTGATGATTCCGGCCGCGATCATCATTGCCGTATGGCTAAGGTATTCCAACCCTTGGGCATTGCGCGCGTGGGTCATGACCGTCGGTATTACTTATTCGATTGTTGCGTTCAGCAAGTTGTTATTCAAAGGCTGGGGCGTAGCGTTTCAATACGTGGACATCGCCGTACTTAGTGGACATGCGATGAACACGTGCCTGATGTTAACGGTGGGGTTGAGTCTGGTCGCGCGTCAGTTCAACTCGGCGCTGCGTTGGCCGGCGGCATTGGCGGGTGTATTGATCGGTGCGTGGTTCAGTGCCTATTGTGTCGCGCCTTATATCCACCCACTGAATGAAGCATTGGCCGGGGCGACACTGGGTGTACTGGCGGCCATTACGTTTTTATGGCGAATCGAACCCGCCGAGGTCAAGGTGCCCCCGGCATTCATTGGCGGCGGCCTGGTGCTCTTGCTCGCCTGCGCACTGGTGCCCAAGTACAACGCCGAAGGGCTGCTCAATCGTGTCGCGGTGAGCCTGTCCGGTGCCGAACAGGCGCATCAGGAGCCCTCCTGGCGGTTGGACGCGGCACACAGGAAGGCTGAGTAAGTCGCCAGGTCCAGCGCCAGGTTGCTTTCGACCATCAACTCCAGCAACAGCGTCTGCGCATTGAAACGCCGCACATCACCCCGGCGGTGCGCGCCCTGCATCTGCTTGAACAACGCATGGGTGATTTGCAGGGCAGAGCTGCCCTGCAGCTGGTCCAGCCAACGGCCAATGGCCTGGGTGTTGCGCTGGTACTGCGCACCCGAGGCCGGTTCGCCAAAGCCTTCGAACATCCCCGTCAGCTTTCTTAGCGCATAGCCGCGTCGCACGTCGCCCAACAGGCTCATGGGCGTTCCTCGGCGCCGGAGATATTCGCCAGCAGTTCGGCGGTCTTGACCTGCATGAATTGGCGGTCGCCGCGACTTTCCACGCACAGGCACACCGACAATGCATCGCTGACCTGCAATTTGAAGCGCCAATCGGCGAAGACCATGGACAGCCCTGAGCAGGACTCGTCGCTGTCCAGGGAGTTGTCGGCATACAGCACATTTATGCGCTCGACAACACGGGTCGAATTATTCACCTCGACATGAATATTTCCTGAAGAAGGAAATAGGCCAATACGCTCTACCAATAACTTTGACATGTTCATGGCCGTGCCTTCGTTGTTGCATTCAAGTGGCACTTTATTATGCGAAGGTGGAAAAGTACTCGAATGTTATTTTTAGTCGGTTAATACCGTCGCTGTTATTTTTTGTCCTACGCGATAGATGGTCGATGTTTATCGGCTGTGGTCATAATCGCCCCGTCGTTAGTTGTAGAAACTTAAATAAGGTCGTCCCTTTTGCCGATGAATAAGTGTGCGGTGCGTGGGAGGTTGCCTTGTTCAGAAAGATACTGATTGTCTGCATCGGCAATATTTGCCGCAGCCCTACGGCGGAGTACTTGCTGGGCGCCGCACTGGCGCCCTCCGGGATCCAGGTGAGTTCGGCCGGCTTGGCCGCCCTGCGTGACCATCCGCTGGAGCCGACGGCCGGGCAGGTACTGCTGGAACACGGGCATGCGCCCCGCGCGCACAAGGCGCGGCAACTCGACGCCGGCGCCGTGAGCGAGGCTGACCTGATCCTGGTGATGGAGCAGCGGCACATCGACGGCGTGCTCAACCTGGCTCCCGAGGCGCGGGGCAAGGTGTTCCTGTTGGGCAAGTGGCAGCACGACCGCGAAATCACGGACCCCTATCGCCAGGGCAAGCCTGCCTTTGTGCAGGCCTATGCATTGATCGAACAGGCCGCACAGGCCTGGGCCCAGCGCCTGGCGCGCTGACGCTCCCTCTTTAAATGATTGCAAGGACGAAGACGCGATTTATGTATTCACCCCAGAACGCTTCCCCGGACACCCCCCACCGTGACGAGATCGATGTGCTCGGCATGCTCGGCACGCTGATCGATCACAAATGGCTGATCGCAGGGGTTACTGGCACCTGCATGCTGATCGGCGCGGCCTACGCGATCCTGGCGGCGCCGGTGTTCCAGGCGAATGCGTTGATCCAGGTGGAACCGAAGAAGAATGACATGCTCGGCTTCTCCGACGTCAGCAGCCTGCTGGGCAAGGAGTCGCCGGCGGTGACCGAGATCGAACTGATCAAGTCACGCACCATTATCGGCAAGACCGTCGATACCCTGGCGCTGGATATCACCATTACCCCACAGCATTTTCCGTTGATCGGTGGCTTCCTCGCGCGGCGTTACGTGCCTGAACACAGCGGCGATATCGCGCCGCCGCTGCTGGGTTTCAGTCGATGGTCGGCGGGTGGCGAGCGCCTGGTGTTAAGCACATTGAATCTGCCGGCTGCGCTGCTCGGTACCTCTCTGGTGCTGGTGGCGGGCGAGGGCCAGGCTTACGGTTTGTTTGACGAAGATGGCCAGCAGATCGCTGCGGGCCATGTTGGCGAGCCATTTGCCGCGAACGGCGTCGAGGTGTTGATCAAGGAGCTGCGGGCCAACCCTGGCGCGCATTTCAAGATCGTGCGCAAGCCGCGCCTGGATGCAGTGGCGGACTATCAGGACCTGCTCACCGTGATCGAGCGCGGCAAGGAGTCGGGGATCATCAGCCTTTCCCTGGAAAGCACGCGACCGGCCCTGGCGGTGCGCACGCTGACGGAAATTTCCAACCTCTATGTAAAGCAGAACGTCGACCGCACCTCGGCCGAAGCAGCGCAGAGCCTGTCGTTCCTCAACGACCAGTTGCCCCAGGTGCGGCGCGACCTGGAAAAGGCCGAGAACGCCCTGAACCGCTTTCAGACCCGCAGCAAATCCATCGACATCAGCCTGGAAGCCAAGGCGGTGCTCGACCAGGTGGTGGCCTTGGACACGGGTATCTCCGAACTCAAGCTGCAACAGGCCGAGATGGATCGCAAGTTCACGCCCCAGCACCCGGCTTACCGTGCATTACTGGCAAAACTGGCTGAATTGAATGCCAAGCAGGCGCAGATGACCAAGCGTGTCGAGGGCCTGCCGAGCACCCAGCAGGAGTTGCTCAGCCTGACCCGCGACGTGCAGGTGGGCACCGAGATCTACACCCAGTTGCTCAACCGTTCCCAGGAGCTGGACGTGATGCGTGCGGGCACCGTGGGCAACGTGCGCCTGATCGACAGCGCCGACGCCAACCTGAGTAAACCGGTGGAGCCGCGCAAGGTGATTGTGGTGCTGCTGGCGATGCTGCTCGGTGGCATGTTTTCGGTGGGCCTGGTGCTGGTGCGCAGCCTGCTCAACCGTGGCGTGGAAACCCCGGATGACATCGAGAAACTCGGCCTGCCGGTGTATGCGTCGATTCCGTTCAGCCTGTTGCAAAAGTCCGAGGAGATCAACGCTGCCAAATCTCGCTCCAGCGCACCGACGCTGTTGGCCATCAATCACCCCCATGACCTGGTGATGGAGGCCATGCGCAGCCTGCGCACCAGCCTGCATTTCGCCATGCTCGAGTCGAAGAACAACCGGCTGATGATCACCGGCCCGAGTCCCGAGGTGGGCAAGACGTTTGTCTCGGCCAACCTGGCGGCCATCGTCGCGCAGTCGGGCCAGCGCGTGCTGCTGATCGATGCCGATATGCGCAAGGGCTACCTGCACAAGATGCTCGGCCAGGCGGTGGAAGCCGGGCTGTCCGACCTGCTGGTCAAGCGCTGCGACCTGCAGGAAGCGATTCACCCGACCGCGGTGGAGCGCTTCGATTTCATCGGCCGCGGGCAGATTCCGCCCAACCCGTCGGAACTGCTGATGCACCCCAATTTTGCCGCGTTGCTGGAAGAGGTCAGCGAGCGTTATGACCTGGTGATCATCGACACACCGCCGTTGCTGGCAGTGACCGACGCGGCGATTGTCGGGCGTCAGGCCGGCACCAGCTTGTTGGTTACACGTTTTGGCGTGAACTCGGCGAAGGAAATCGAGCTGACCCTGCGGCGCTTTTATCAGAACGGCATCGAGCTCAAGGGCGCGATTTTCAATGGCGTGGAGAAACGCCGGTCCGCCAGTTATGGCTATGGCGACTACGGCTATTACAGCTACGCCTACCAGTCCGACAAGGCCTGATGACCCATGGATAAGGTGCTTGAAATGCCCCGGTCGTTGGCGCGCCGTTTTCGCCTCAACGTGCTGAGCTATGGCTACACCCAACTGGTGACGCTGGCCGCGCAACTGGTGCTGGTACCGTTCTTTTTGCATGCCTGGGGCACAGGGCGCTATGCCGATTGGCTGGTACTCACCGGCATCCCGTCGATGCTCAGCCTGCTCGACCTGGGGGTGGCCCAGGCCTCTGCCACCAGCGCCACCTTGCGCGCCAGCCAGGGTGATGTGGCGGGTGCGCGGCGCAGTGTGCAGACCGCGCTGGCCTTTACCCTGGCCGTGGTTGCGCTGGTGCTGGTGTTCGCCCTGACGTTGGGCCAGTGGCTCGATTGGGTGGCATTGCTCAAGCTCAAGACTCTGGCGCCCGAGCAGGCCAGCCTGGTGGTGCTGTTCATGTCCGGCTATTTGTGTACGCGCCTGTTGGGTGGGCCGATTGACGCCTGGTTCCGTACCATCGACCGGACCGTCGGCGGGGTCTTTATCATGGCCAACCGCAGGACCCTGGACATCGTGTTGTCCATCGGCGTGCTGCTGCTCGGTGGTTCCGAGCTGCAATTGGCCCAAGGGATGTTCTTCAGCCAGGTGCTGTTCCTGCTGCTGGTGACCCTGTTCGTACGGCGCATTTCACCCTGGCCGTTATTGGGGCTGGCGGCGGCGTCGTGGGCTGAGTTTCGCGCTATCTGGAAACCGGCGGTGGGCAGTGCAGCGATCCCGCTGGCGCAAGCGATTACCTTGCAAGGCGGCCTGCAAGTGCTCAACCAGATTGCCGGCCCGGCGGTGGTGGTGGGTTACACCATGGCGCGCACGCTGATGCGGCTGATCATCCAACTGGGCATCACCTGCAGCAACGCCCTCACGCCGGAAATCTCGCGGCTGGCCGGGCGCGGCGAGTTCGAGCAGGCGCGACGGTTTACCCAGCGCGCCAGCTCGTTGGTGCTGAGCCTGTGCGTGCTGGTGTATGCCGCCGGTATCTGGGGCGGGCCGCAGGTCATCACGCTGTGGAGCCATGGCCTGGTGCAGGTCGACCGCCTGTCATTGGCACTGATCGGCGCCCATACGATCCTGAATGTGGCCTGGTTCATCCTGGCGGCGATGTTGATTTCCACCAACCGCCACACCGGTACGTCGCTGATCTACGCCTTGAGCAGCCTGGCGGCCTTGCTGCTGTGGCTGGCGTGCAAGGCACTGATCGACCCGTTGCTGGGCGCATCACTGTTGCTGGCGTTGCCGGAACTGGTGGTGCTGGTGTACCTGCGGTTGATCCGTGTCAGCGAGGTGGGCCCATGATGTTGTCCCAGGCGCGCCTCACGCTCTACTTGCCGCTGACGTTTTTTGCCTTGCCCCTGGCGCTGAGCAACAACCTGTCGCAGCCGTTGGCGCTGCTGTTGTTGCTGCCGTTTGTGGTGTATGGGCTGCGCGGGTTGACCAGGGCGCTGCCGTTGCTGGCGCTGGTGGTGGCGTCGAGTGTGCTGCAGGTGCTGGTGAGCAGCGGCGCGAAAATTTCGCTGTATCAGTTCCTGCGTTCGGGCATTCCGTTTTTGTATTTTGTGCTGCTGTTGGCCGGGTACAGCCATGTGCTCGCCCATGTCGAAAAAATCGCCCGTGCTCACAGCCGCAATTATCGGCGCATCCTTGAGCGGGCCATCTATGTTTTTGCGCTCGGCCAGTTGTTGCAGGTCAGCCTCTACGGAGTGGGTATCGACCTGACCAACGCCGCCTCCAAGTCCAGCGACGAAGTGGGGCGGATCATGTTGTTCCCCACCAGCTCGGCGGTGTTGCTGTTTTTCTATGCCTGCTGCCAGCGCAAGATCGGCTTGATGCTGATTCTTGCGGTGACGCTGTTGGCGGCGGGCTCCAAGACCATCCTCGCAGCCATGGCGGTGATGATCCTGCTGTCGGCGATCACCCAGCGCAAGCTCAAGTCGCTCGCAGTGCTGGTGGTGGCCATCGGCGCGCTGGGCACGCTGACGTTCTATGCCAGCCCCTTGGCGGTGTCGCGCTTTGCCACCTACCTGTTCGAGGAGAAGGGCGAGGACGTGACCCGTGCATTCGAGATCGCCCATGCCAAGGAGTCGTTTCTCGACAACCCCGCCACCGTGTTCCTCGGCAATGGCCTGGCCAAGCAGCTGACCCCTGGCGTGCCGACCAATGACGAGCGTTGGTTCGAGAACTCCAAGTTCGATATCGAGAACGGCTACTGGGGCGTGACCGCCAAGCTGGGGGTCATCGGTGTGGGGCTGTTCGGCCTGCTGTTCAGCGGCTTGCCGCGCAACCCGGTGTCGCTGGCGGTGGTGGCGATCCTGCTGATTTTCTCGTTCAAGACCAGCTACCAGTTCTTCACCACCTTTGATGGCAGCTATTTGCTGGTGTGGTCGATGTTCATCGGTTTGCTCAACAAAGCCGCGCCTGCACGCCAGGCGGCCCCTCTTACACATTTCTTATCAAGACAGGCTGGATCATGAGCGCATCGGCACGCCCCGTCAGGGCCGGGATACTGACCTACCACTTCAGCGAGAACTTCGGCGCCGTACTGCAAGCCTATGCCTTGCAGCGCTGGCTGCAGCAGCAGGGCTTGCAGGTAAGCCTGATCAACTACCACCCGGCCTACGTGGAGGATGGCAGCGAGATCCGCCAACTGTTCAACCCGCGCCAGCTCAAGGCCAACCTCAAGGCGCTGTACCTCAAGGCCCTGGCGTTGAAAACCCGGGTACTCGGGCCGAATGCCCAGTCGCGCCAGTTCCAGGCGTTCAAGGCACGCTTCCTGAATATCCAGGAACCGCGTTACGCCCACGCCGACCAGCTCAACCAGGCTGTCGCCGGCCAGCAGTTGCTGGTGGCGGGCAGTGACCAGATCTGGAACCCGTCGGGCCAGACCGGCCTGGACCCTGCGTATTTCCTGGCGTTTGACTGCGACAAGGCGATTCGACGCATCTCCTACGCCGCCAGTTTCGGCAAGGAATACCTGGAGCCCGAATACCATGCCGAAGCCGAGGGCCTGCTCAAGCAGTTAGCGGCGATCAGCGTACGCGAGGAAAGTGGCGTGGGCATCGTGCAGCAGGTGGCAGGGCTGGCGGCCCAGTGCGTCCCCGACCCGACGCTGTTGCACCGCGACTAT
Organism: Pseudomonas sp. S09G 359; assembly: GCF_002843605.1. NCBI lineage: Bacteria > Pseudomonadati > Pseudomonadota > Gammaproteobacteria > Pseudomonadales > Pseudomonadaceae > Pseudomonas > Pseudomonas sp. S09G 359. Next base: position 2,685,889 of record NZ_CP025263.1, read on the forward strand.
TCGGCGCTGCTCGCCACAGCCACTCAGACCCGCACCGGCCATGTGTTCTGCTACGCGCTGCGTACCGGCGTGGGCGTGCGCGAAGTGGCCCAGGCGCTGTCGCACCATGTGGCCGGGCCGATTGTCTCGCCCTACAACGCGCATCGGCGCTGGCGGCAGATCGGGCAGACCGTGCAGGTCGGCCCGCAGGATTGGCTCAAGCTGCTCAAGGACAGCGCCTACGTGGTGACCAACTCGTTCCATGCCACGGTGTTCGCGATCATTTTCGAAAAGCCGTTCATTGCCGTGGGCCTGCCAGGCACCAAGGCCTCGCTGAACGCCCGCGTGCGCAACCTGCTGGAAAAGTTGCAACTGTCCCAGCGCTTCCTGCCGGCGGATAACGCCGACCAGGTGCAGGCCCTGATCGCCGCGCCTATCGACTGGGTGGCGGTGCGCGCCCGGCGCCAGGCGCTGCAGCAGGTGGGCGAGCGCTACCTGCTGGACCAGCTGGCGGCGCTGCAGCCATGAGCGATTTCGCCCAACTCAAGTATGTCGACACCTTGCCCCGCAGCGACAAGGCGCGCCGCCTGTTGTGGAGCCTGGTCTATCAACTGCTGTTTCGCCCCACGCCGCGCTGGATGCTGCATGGCTGGCGGCGTTGGCTGCTGCGCTGCTTTGGCGCCAAGGTCGGCGTGGGCTGCCGGATTGCGCCCACGTGCAGCATCTGGGCGCCATGGAACCTGCAGGTAGGTGACTACACCGCCATCGCCGATGGGGTCGACGTGTACGCCATGGCCAGGATCACCCTGGGCTCCAAAGTCACCATCAGCCAACGCAGCTTCCTGTGCACCGGCACCCACGACACTCGCAGCCTGCTGCGGCCGTTGGTGACGCGGGAGATCGTGATCAAGGACCACGTATGGGTGGCCGCCGAGGCCTTTATCCATCCCGGTTGCGTGCTGGAGGAGGGCTGTGTGGTCGGCGCGCGTTCGGTGGTCACCTCGGACCTGGCGGCCTGGATGATCTGCGTCGGTGCGCCATGCCGCCCTTTAAAACCTCGAGACATCGCACTATGAAACAGGTGAAACGCATGATGGATAAGGCATGGAAGTTGATGTATTTCGTCAGCGAGTTCTTTCGCGACATGCTCAGGTTTATTCGCCACAACGGCTATTCGCCGTTGGAAAGCCGCAACAAGAAGCTGTTCTACAAGATCCTGATCGAAACCCACACCGTGGAAAAAGGCCTGTCCCTCAAGGAGCCCAAGCCACTGTTCGGCAAGGACAAGATCAACGCCATCATCCATATGCTCAACGAGTACGACCGCAGCTATTCGGCGCTGCCGCTGGAGATGGCCCTGGGTGCTTTCCAGGGCTACCTCGACCTGCACCGTACCTTGGGCATCAGCGATGATTTTGTATTTTACCTCGACGCCTACGTGGAGCACCTCAAGCGCGACGGCACTCTCGGCACGGGCGGCATCAAGCGCGCCGCGCCGTGGCTGGGCAACGGTGGGCTCGACGCCAAGGCGTTCCTGCAATCGCGCTCCAGTTGCCGCATGTTCCAGGCCGGCAAGATCGACCGCCACTTGCTGACCTCGCTGGTGGAACTGGCGCAGTCGTCACCGTCGCAGTGCAACCGCCAGTCGTCGCGGGTGCACGTGTATCAGGACCGCGCGGTGATCGCGCAATTGCTCGACCTGCAAGGCGGCTCGCGTGGGTTTGCGCAGTCGGTGGACAACCTGTTCGTGGTCACCTCGGAAGTCACCGCCTGGGGCGGCGCCGGCCAGCGCAACCAGCTGTATGTGGACGGCGCGCTGTTTTCCATGGGCCTGCTGTTGGCCTGCCATGCCAATGGCCTGGGCGCCTGCCCGCTGAACCTGGCGGTGCTCAATTCAGTCGAAAACAAGATCCGCAGCATTGGCGCCATTGCGGCCAGCGAGCGGTTGATCATGATGATCGCCGTGGGCCTGCCCCTGGAAAGCCACTTCCGCGCCGCGCGTTCACCGCGCCGGCTGACCACCGAAGTCCTGCAACTGCACGGTGGTTGAGATGAAGCGTGAAACCGTCAGCGTGATCATCCTCACCTACAACGAAAGCCTGCACATCGCCCGGGCGATCGACTCGGTGCGCGCCTTCAGCGATGAAGTGCTGGTGGTGGACTCGTTCTCCAGCGACGACACCTGTGACATCGCCCGGCGCCACGGTGCGCTGGTGGTGCAGCACGCGTTCGTCAACCAGGCGAAGCAGTTCCAGTGGGCCCTGGACCATTTGCCGATTACCGGCAACTGGACGATGCGCCTGGACGCCGACGAAATCATCGAGGCCGACCTGGCTGCCGAAATCAATGCTCGGCTGCCGGGCCTGGCCGACGATATCAGCGGCATCAACTTCAAGCGCAAGCATATTTTCATGGGCCGCTGGGTGCGCCACGGCGGCCGTTACCCATTGCGAATGCTGCGGCTGTGGCGCACGGGGCTGGGGCGCATGGAAGACCGCTGGATGGACGAGCACATCTCGGTGGCGGAGGGCCGCACCATCACCCTGGAAGGCGGGTTTGCCGACCATAACCTGCACGACTTGACCTTCTTCACCCATAAACACAACGGGTACGCCACCCGCGAAGCGATCGAAGTGCTTAACGCGCGGCTGGGGCTGTTTGCGATTCGCGATGAACTGCATACGGGGCAGAGTTCGTTGCAGGCCAAGGTCAAGCGCCTGGTCAAGAACCGTTTGTACAACCGTGTGCCGTTCACCCTGAGTTCCACCGCCTATTTCCTCTGGCGCTACATCATCCAGCTGGGGTTTCTCGATGGCCGCAGCGGCCTGGTCTATCACCTGCTCCAGGGCTATTGGTACCGCTTCCTGGTGGGCGCCAAGGTACTGGAGCTGGAAACCGCAATTGCGCATTTAAACGATAAGGAAGCCATTGTCCGGGAACTTTCAAAGTTGACCGGGCATAACTTGAACCTGCCCACACCGAAGTAACCGAGCGTTTTAACAAACACCCAAGTTTGGGTGTCGGCCTTCGCTCGCCTATCAATTGGGAGACTGACATGAACAAAGTTGCGCTCATCACCGGAATCACCGGTCAGGATGGCTCGTACCTGGCGGAACTATTGCTGGAAAAAGGCTATACCGTGCACGGCCTCAAGCGACGTTCGTCGTCGTTCAATACCCAGCGCATCGATCATATTTACCAGGACCCTCAAGCCCTGCATAAAAACCTGATCCTGCACTATGGCGACCTGGCGGACTCGTCGAACCTGACACGCATCATCCAGCAGATCCAGCCCGACGAAATCTATAACCTCGGCGCCCAGTCCCACGTCGCCGTGAGCTTTGACTCGCCGGAATACACCGCCGATGTGGATGCCCTGGGCACCTTGCGCATCCTCGAGGCGATTCGCCTGCTCGGCCTGGAAAAAAAGACCCGCTTCTACCAGGCCTCGACCTCCGAGCTGTACGGGCTGGTGCAGGAAACCCCGCAGAAAGAAACCACGCCGTTCTACCCGCGCTCGCCCTATGCGGTGGCCAAGCTGTATGCCTACTGGATCACCGTAAATTTTCGCGAGGCCTATGGGCTGTACGCGTGTAACGGCATCCTGTTCAACCACGAGTCGCCGCGGCGTGGTGAAACCTTCGTGACCCGCAAGATCACCCGCGCGCTGACCAATATCGCCCTGGGCCTGGAACAGTGCTTGTACATGGGCAACATGGACGCGCTGCGCGACTGGGGTCACGCCAAGGACTACGTGCGCATGCAGTGGATGATGCTGCAACAGGAGGTGCCCGAGGACTTTGTGATCGCCACCGGCGTGCAGTATTCGGTGCGTGAGTTCATTTGCTGGTCGGCGGCGGAACTGGGGGTGCGCTTGCGCTTCGAAGGCGCGGGCGTGGACGAAGTGGCGGTGGTCGAGCAGGTAGACGGCGACCTGGCGCCGGGCATCCTGGTGGGGGATGTGATTGTGCGCGTCGACCCGCGCTACTTCCGCCCGGCGGAGGTGGAAACCTTGCTTGGCGACCCGGCCAAGGCCAAGCGCATCCTCGGCTGGGTGCCTGAGATCAGTGCACAGCAAATGTGTGCGGAGATGGTGCGCGAAGACCTGAAAGTCGCCCAGCGCCACGCCTTGTTGCGCCTGCACGGGCATGACGCGCCGATCGCCGTGGAGAACTGAGCATGGCACGCGATCTTGATGCACGGATCTTTGTCGCCGGCCATCGTGGCATGGTGGGTTCCGCGATTGTGCGGCGGTTGTGGGCGCTGGGGTATACGCAGATTCTCACGGCCGGCCGCGATGAACTGGACCTGCTCGACCCGGCGGCGGTGCAGGCGTACTTCGCCAGGCACCGGGTGGGCCAGGTGTACCTGGCGGCGGCCAAGGTCGGCGGGATTCACGCCAACGCGACTTACCCGGCCGACTTCATCTACCAGAACCTGATGATCCAGGCCAATGTGATCCATGCCGCCCATAGCCACGACGTGCAGAAGCTGTTGTTTCTCGGCTCATCGTGTATCTACCCGGTGCATGCGCCGCAGCCGATGATCGAGGCAGTGTTGTTGGACGGCGCGCTGGAGCCGACGAACGAACCCTATGCGGTGGCCAAGATCGCTGGCATCAAGTTGTGCGAGAGCTACAACCGCCAGCACGGCCGTGATTATCGCAGCGTGATGCCCACCAACCTGTACGGGCCTGGCGATAACTATCACCCGGAAAACAGCCATGTGATCGCGGCCTTGCTGCGCCGCTTTCACGAGGCGACGCAGCGCGGTGACGACGAGGTGGTGATCTGGGGCAGCGGACGGCCCCGGCGTGAGTTCCTGCACGTGGATGACATGGCGGCGGCCAGCGTGCATGTGATGGAAATCAGCCAGGAGCGCTATCGCGAGCAGACCCAGCCGATGTGCTCGCACTTGAACGTCGGCACGGGGGTCGATTGCACTATCGCCGAGCTGGCCCAGGCGCTGGTGCGGGTCACCGGTTTCAACGGGCGCTTGCGCTTCGATGCCGGTAAACCCGACGGCGCGCCGCGCAAGCTACTGGATGTGAGCCGCATCAATGCCCTGGGCTGGGAAGCCTATGTGCCGCTTGAGGAAGGCCTGCGCGATGCCTATAACGCCTATCTCGCCGCCCTCGAACAGCCTCGGGGCCAGTGATGAAGATCCTTCTGTATGGCATCAACTACAGCCCGGAACTCACTGGCATCGGCAAGTACAGCGGTGAGCAGGCGCGCTGGATGGCGGGCCAGGGCCATGAAGTGCGCGTGGTGACGGCCCCGCCGTATTACCCGCAGTGGCAGGTGGGCGAGGGCTATTCGGCGTGGCGTTTTTGCACCGAGCAGGATGCCGGCGTGACGGTGATTCGTTGCCCGCTGTATGTGCCGCGCCAGCCCACCGGGTTGACGCGTTTGTTGCACCTGGCGAGCTTCTCTGCCAGCTCGATGCTGGCGGTATTGGCGCAACTGCGCTGGAAGCCGGACCTGGTGATCCTGGTGGTGCCCACGTTGTTTTGTGCGCCCCAGGCGCTGTTGCTGGCCAAGCTCAGTGGTGCGCGCTCGGTGCTGCATATCCAGGATTACGAGGTGGATGCGATGTTCGGCCTCGGTATCGGTGGCGGTTCGCTGTTGCGCCGCGTGGCGTTTGGCATCGAGCGCTGGCTGTTGCGGCGCTTTGACCGGGTCTCGACGATTTCCACCGGCATGCTCGACAAGGCCCGTGGCAAAGGGGTTCTTGGCAAGCGGCTGGTGTTCTTTCCGAACTGGTCGGAGACCGCGCGTTTTCGCCAGGTATCGCGCAGTCGCGCACTGTTGGAGCGCCTCGGCGTAGCCCCCGGCACACGGGTGTTGTTGTACGCCGGCAACATTGGTGAAAAGCAGGGCCTGGAGCTGATCCTCGAGGCCGCACAGGCCCATGCCGAGCGTGCGGACCTGGTATTTCTGATCGTCGGGCAGGGCACCGGCAAGGCGCGCTTGCTCGAGCGTGTAGAGCATGCCGGCCTGCGCAATGTGCTGTTTGCGCCGTTGCAAGCCTATGACGCTTTACCGGCACTGCTGGCCTCGGCCGACGCGCACCTGGTGATCCAGAAACGCGGGGTGGCCGACGCGGTATTGCCCTCCAAGCTCACCAATATCCTGGCGGTGGGCGGCAACGCCATCATCACCGCCGACCCCGGCACCACCCTCGGCCGCCTGTGCGAGGAACACCCGGGCATTGCGGTGTTGATTGAGCCGGAGTCGGTCGCGGCCCTGAACGCGGGGATCGAGCGGGTGTTGGCATTGCCGCCGCGCAATGAAGTGGCGTTGAACTACGCCAAGGAGTTCCTCGACAAGGAACGCATTCTGCAACGTTTTCTGGCACAGGTTTGACGGGTATGTGGCTTGATTCACCGACCTTCACGACGGTCGTCGCGTCGACGCCACTGGTGGCGATCGACTTGGTAGTAACAAACAGCCGGGGCGATGCCTTGCTGGGCCTGCGGGTCAACCGGCCGGCCTATGGCTTCTGGTTCGTGCCCGGCGGGCGTATCCAGAAAAACGAACGCCTGGACAGCGCATTCCGGCGCATCACCCATGACGAACTGGGGCGCAGCTTTGAGCGGGCCCAGGCGCGGCTTCTGGGGGTGTTCGAGCACTTTTACGATGACAGCGTGTTTGCCAACGCAGGGTCCGGGCCGGACACCCATTACGTGGTGCTCAGCTACTGCCTGGAACTGGCCGATGACGAAACCCTGCAGCCGCCCACGGAGCAGCATCAGCAATACCGCTGGTGGCCCCAGGACGAACTGCGCTTCAGCTCGCGGGTGCATGAACACACCCGTGCCTATTTCTGAATCTCTCTCCCGAGGATGTTCTCATGTTATTACCGGTGATCATGGCGGGAGGTTCGGGGTCGCGCCTGTGGCCGCTCTCGCGGCAGTTGAACCCGAAGCAGTTCCTGCGTCTGACCGATGCGCAGCTGTCGATGCTGCAACAGACCATCACGCGGCTAACGGGGGCCAACGTCGCCTTGCCGCAGTTGATCTGCAATGAACAGCACCGTTTCCTGGTGGCCGAGCAATTACGCCAGTTGGGCATGGAGCACGCGAGCATCCTGCTTGAACCGACTGGGCGTAACACCGCGCCGGCCATTGCGTTGGCAGCGTGCAAGGCGGTGGCTGAGTCCCACGATCCGATCCTGCTGGTGTTGGCGGCGGACCACCTGATCGAGGATATTCCGGCGTTTCATGCCAGCCTGGAAGTGGCGCTGCCGCAGGCGCTTGACGGCAAACTGGTGACCTTCGGCATCACCCCTACCAGCGCCCACACCGGCTACGGCTATATCGAGCAGGGCGCGGCGGTGGGCGAGGGCGCTTACCGGGTCAAGCGCTTTGTCGAAAAGCCGGATGCCGCTACTGCTGCGCAGTATGTGGCCAGCGGTGCGTATTACTGGAACAGTGGCATGTTCATGTTCCGCGCCAGCCGTTACCTGGAAGAGCTGGAACGCTACCAGCCGGCTATCCTCGAAGCCTGCCGCGTGGCGTTGGAAGGAGGGAGCCAGGACCTGCCGTTTACCCGCGTGCACGCCGCTACCTTCGCCGCGTGCCCGGACGATTCCATCGACTACGCCGTGATGGAAAAAACCGACGACGCGGTGATGGTGCCGTTGCAGGCGGGCTGGAGTGATATCGGTTCCTGGTCGGCCCTGTGGGAGGCCAGCGAAAAAGATGGCAGCGGCAACGTGATACGCGGTGATGGGCTGGCACTGGACACGCAAAACACCTACGTACACGCCGACAGCCGGCTGGTGGCCACGGTGGGGGTGCAGGACTTGATCATTGTCGAAACCAAGGACGCGGTGCTGGTCGCGCACAAGGACCAGGTACAGCAGGTCAAGGGCATCGTCGACCAACTCAAGCAAGCCGGGCGTCATGAACACCTCAACCACCGCGAAGTTTACCGGCCGTGGGGCATGTACGACTCGGTGGACAACGGCCAGCGCTACCAGGTCAAGCGCATCACGGTGAAGCCGGGGGCCAAGTTGTCGGTGCAGATGCATCACCATCGTGCCGAGCATTGGATCGTGGTCAGCGGCACGGCGCGGGTTACCAATGGCGAGCAGACTTACCTGGTGTCGGAAAACCAGTCGACCTATATCCCCATCGGCCAGGTGCACGCCCTGGAAAACCCCGGCGTGATCGCGCTGGAATTGATTGAAGTGCAATCAGGCTCTTATCTGGGCGAGGACGACATTGTACGGTTTGAAGACAAGTACGGCAGGGCCTGAAGTTTCCGACAATTAATAACATTTTAAATAACGTCGATGGGTTCAATGCGGTGAGGGCCGGGCGCTTCGCCGGGAAAACGTTATTTTCAACTAAGCGGGTTATAAGTTATCCGTCTGGTGCGCTGTTTAGTTGAATGGCACTATCGGTTTGCCTACTCACTGACGATAAGGAGTCTGAGATGAGATTACCACTGGCTATTATTGTGTTCAGTGTCTTGAGCACATCGGCGTCGGCCGCCGAGTTGCCGTTGTGGCTCGATACCACCGTGGCGGGTTCTGTGACGGTAGGCGAAACCCTGCTGGTCGCCAGTGCCCTTGTTGCCGGTGTTGCCGCTGCTTCCAATAGTGGCGGCAGCTCCAATGGCGGCACCACTACGGGTACCACCGGCACTACCGGTACCACGGGTACCAGCAACTAAGTTGTCAACCTTCCGCTTTTAAGGCCGCTTGGAATCCCCGCCCAAGTGGTCTTTTTTTCTTGTCGATTTATCGCGAGTGTCCTAACACTATGATGCGTATTTTTTCTATGGCAGCCGTGGCCGCTGCCGTGTTGCAAGGCTGTATGTTTGCGCCGGGTCAATATATGGATACTGCCGCGTTGACCGAAGGCGGCGGCGCCGAAAACAGTCGCGTGGACTTAATTCCAATTACCCCAAAGTTATTGGCAATGGACGCCGCCACGCGTGTGCCTTATTCCATCCCGGCGGAACTATTGAGTTATAAACCCGGGCCCTATCTGATCGGCGCCAATGATGCGTTGTATATCACGGTGTGGGACCACCCCGAACTCACCGCCCCGTCCGGCCCGCAACAGCAGATCGACGCCAATGGTCGTCTGGTGAGCCCCGAGGGCAACCTGTTTTACCCGTATGTGGGCGAGGTGGTCGCCAAGGGCCGATCGATTGAAGCGCTGCGCAGTGAGATCACCGACAAGCTGCGCCAATACATCGACAGCCCCCAGGTGGATATCAGTGTGTTGCGCTTCGCCAGCCAGAAAGTGGTGATCACCGGCGCGGTAATCAAGGCCGGCCCTGTGCCGATCACCACCATCGCCATGAACGTGACCGAGGCGCTTGGCGCCGCCGGCATCGACCCGATCAACGCCGACCTGTCGAACCTCACGCTCACCCGTGGCGGCAAGCGCTACAGCCTTGACCTCGACACGCTCAACCTCGAGGCATCGCGCTTGAACGACATCTACCTCAAGGACGGCGACCAGTTGTACCTGGCCTACAACGACCGCAAGCGTATCTATGTGATGGGCGAGGTCATGCAACCCCGTGCCCTGAGTTTCAAGACCCGCAGCATGAACCTCTCCGACGTGTTGGGTTCGGTGGGCGGGGTCAACCAGAACACCTCCAATGCCGATGCCATCTACGTGATTCGTGGTGCGCAGAATATCGATGTGGAACCGGCCAAGGTGTTCCAGCTGCAAGCCCAATCCCCCTCGGCCATGGCCCTGGCCACGCGCTTTGATGTGCAACCCCAGGACGTGGTGTTTGTCGGCCCCGCGAATATCACGCGCTGGAACCGCTTTATCAGCCAGTTGGTGCCGTCCGCTTCGATCATCGGGATCGGCGCGTCGACCCAGAACAACTTGAGCGAAGCCAGCAGCCGATAAGGTGGAACCTGTGAAAATCGTGATTTACGCAGGGTTGGCGTGGCTGTTGAGTGGCTGCAATCCGTTGATGACCGCTTCTCTGGATACCTTCAAGGCGGCCGTGGCCGGGCCGGCGCCCTTGGAGTTGACCCAGGCCCAGGTGGATTCGGTGCCGTTTGCCCAGATCAAGGTCACCACGGTGTCCAGCGAAGGGGTGATGGCGCTGATTCGCCAGCGTGGTGACTTGCAGTTCTGGGTCGCCTCCGGCAAGCAGGTGCTACTGCTGCGCGATGGCCTGGTAGTGCGCACCGTCGGCCTCGGCGCCGACCTGGATGGCACGCGCTGGCAGGGCCGCTCGCCATTCCAGCAAGGGCTGCACCGCGTGCCGGATGGCTATCGCAGCACCCGGCAGATCGACGTGGTGGACGGCTATCGCCTGGGCATCGAGGTCTCCAGCTACATCACCCGCAAGGGCCTTGAAACCGTCGACATTCTCGACCAGCCCTACACCTTGCTGCGGCTCGATGAAGACGTCGAAGCCGCCGGCTTTAAGGCGCGCAACCGTTACTGGGTCGACCCCGTGGACGGTTTTATCGTGCAGAGCGAGCAGCACCTCACGCCCAGCCTGACCCTGACCATCACTCGGTTGCAACCCACGCGCAAGGATGCCCCATGACTGTTGGAAAAATCGCCGCGCTGATGCTGCTGTGGAGCTGCGTCCATATATGCCAGGCCGCCGCGATGACGGTGAGCGGCCAGGTGCGCATGCCGGGCACGGTCCCGTTGCAGGCCGGCGCCCGTTTGCTCGACGTGATCAGTGCAGCGCAACCGGATGCCGAGGGCTATTGGTTGGGCGCGGCCTGGCTGCGCCAACCGCTGTTGGAGCGTCAGGCCCGGCTCAAGGCCGGCGTGCTGTTCGATCTGGACACACTGCACCGTGCCGCCTTGGCCGCCGGGCGCGAAAGCCGCGCGCGTGCGGCGGCGCAACTGTATCAACAGGTGCTGGCCTTGCCGGTGACCGGCCGCCAGATGGCGGTGCTCGACCCGGTGGCGGTGGAAGTCGGCTTTGCGCCCAACCCGGTGGTCAACGACGGCGACCGCCTGATCTACCCACCACGGCCGGACCGCGTGCGCGTATTGGGCGCGGTCAGTGCTGCATGCAGCCTGGTATTCCAGCCGCTGCAGACGGCCCGCAGTTACCTTGACGCCTGCCCAGCACTGGCCGATGCCGACAGCGATTACCTCTGGCTGATTCAGCCCGACGGGCACGTCACACGCTTGGGCATTGCCGCGTGGAACCGCGAAAACGGCGCGCCGCCCGCGCCCGGCAGCACGCTGCTGGTGCCGATCCGCAGCGACGACCTGGACCCGCCCACCCCGGAGCTGAACCCGCAACTGGCCGAGTTTCTTGCCACCCAACCCCTGGCCGAGGTCACGCCTTGAAATTATGTATTGCGGCCGTGCTGCTGGTGCCTTGTGGCGTCGTACACGGCGATCCCCGTTACACCCAGAGCGATTTTGGTGGCGTCGGGCTGCTGCAAACCCCCACCGCGCGCATGGCGCCGGTTGGCGAACTGAGTGTGAATGCCAACCGCACCGAGCCCTACAGCCGCTACAGTTTCTCCGCGCAACCGCTGGACTGGCTGGAAGGCACGTTCCGCTACACCGCGATCACCAACCGCCCGTATGGCGCCGAGTCGTTCAGCGGTGGCCAGAGCTACAAGGACAAGGCCGTCGACGCGAAAGTGCGCCTGTATCAGGAAAACCATTGGCTGCCGGAGGTGGCACTGGGGTTTATGGACCTGGGTGGCACCGGGCTGTTTTCCAGCGAATACCTGGTGGCCAACAAGCGCTATGGGGATGTGGATTTCAGTGCCGGCATCGCCTGGGGTTACCTGGGCAGTCGCGGTGATTTCGGCAACCCGCTGGGCGCGTTGGATGATCGGTTCAACGAGCGCCCCACCGCCGAAGGCTCCGGCAGTTTCTCCAACGGCTACTTTCGCGGGCGACCCGCGTTGTTCGGCGGGATCGCCTACCAGACGCCGTGGGCGCCATTGAGCGTCAAGCTGGAATACGAAGGCAACGACTACCAGAGCGAACCGCGTGATAACAACCAACGCCAGGACTCGCCGGTCAACCTCGGCCTGGTCTACAAACTGGCGGATTCCATCGACGTGAGTGCCGCCTGGGAGCGTGGCAACACCGCCATGTTCGGGATCACCCTGCACACCAATTTTGTCAGCCGTAAGGCACCGGTTAAAACCTATGACCCGCCGGCGCCCAAGTTGCCGGCCGCGGCGCCAACCACACCGATGGATCAGGTGGATTGGGCCGCCGTGTCCCGGCGCCTGCACGACAACGCCGGCTACAACGTGCAACGCATCGCCCAACGCGGGCCGGAGTTACTGGTGTATGGCGAACAGCAGCGCTATTTCTACAGTGCCAAGGCCGTGGGGCGCGCCAGCCGTATCCTGGACGCCAGCGTCAATGACCAGATTGACTGGTTCACCCTGGTCAGCGAGCGTTATGCGATGCCCATCGAGGAAACCAGCGTGCCGCGCAAGACCTTCCGCGAGGTGCTCAACAACCGCGAAGACCTGCAGAACCTGCACCGTCAAACCGAGGTCAATCGCGCCAGCGCCAACACCCAGACCGTGCTCTATACCCCGCCGCGCAAACCCTTCAGCTATGGCCTGGGGCTCGGCTACAAGCAGAATGTCGGCGGGCCGGACGGTTTGCTCTACCAGGTTTCCGCCGACCTCGACGCGGAGTACCGCTTTACCCGTAACACTTGGTGGAGTGGCCTGCTCAGCGTCAACCTGCTGAACAACTACGACGGGTTTACCTACGATGCGCCCAGTGGTTTGCCACGGGTGCGCACCGATCTGCGCCAGTACATGACCGCCTCCGATGTGACCCTGCCGACCTTTCAGCTCAACCATGCGGAGCAACTGGACCAGGACCTGTACGGCATGGTCTACGGTGGTTTGCTGGAGTCGATGTACGCCGGCGTCGGCAGTGAGTTGCTGTACCGCCCGATGGGCCAGCGCTGGGCGCTGGGTGCCGACCTGAACTATGTGCGCCAGCGCGGTTTCGAGCAGGATTTCAGCCTGCGCGACTACCGCACGGTCACCGGGCATATCACGGGCTATACCGATTTGCCGTTCAACCTGCAGGGCGCGTTGAGTGTCGGCCGCTACCTGGCCAGGGATTGGGGCGCAACCCTGGACCTGTCGCGCGAGTTCAGCAATGGCGTGCGTATCGGCGCCTGGATCACCCGCACCACCGCGTCCACCGAACAGTATGGCGAAGGCAGCTTCGACAAAGGCCTCTACCTGTCCATTCCGTTTGACGAGCTGATGAGCCTGTCGACCATGCGCCGTGCCAACCTGGTGTGGGCACCGCTGACACGCGATGGCGGGGCGCGGTTGAACCGTGCGTATTCACTGCATTCGATGACGGATGGGCGTGACACTGCGCTGTTCTACAACAACCTCGGCAAGATCACCGAGTAAATCATGCCCTGGAACTTGCACAGCGCCGTTGTGGCGAGCGGGCTCGCCCGCGTTGGGCTGCGAAGCAGCCCCAATAAGCTCAACCGTAGTGTCTGCGGATTAACCGAGGTGTGGGTTTCAGGGCTGCTGCGCAGCCCAACGCGGGCAAGCCCGCTCGCCACATAAGCAGGAGGGCTCCAGGGTCAGTAGATGTCCTTGGACAGCAGCACCGCTGACACGCGATGTTCTACAACAACCTCGGCAAGATCACCGAGTAAATCATGCCCTGGAACTTGCACAGCGCCGTTGTGGCGAGCGGGCTTGCCCGCGTTGGGCTGCGAAGCAGCCCCAATAAGCTCAACCGTAGTGTCTGCGGATTAACCGAGGTGTGGGTTTCAGGGCTGCTGCGCAGCCCAACGCGGGCAAGCCCGCTCGCCACATAAGCAGGAGTGCTCCAGGGTCAGTAGATGTCCTTGGACAGCAGCACCGCTGACACGCGCTGTTCTACAACAACCTCGGCAAGATCACCGAGTAAATCATGCCCTGGAACTTGCACAGCGCCGTTGTGGCGAGCGGGCTTGCCCGCGTTGGGCTGCGAAGCAGCCCCAATAAGCTCAACCTTAGTGCATGCTGATTAACCGAGGTGTGGTTTTCAGGGCTGCTGCGCAGCCCAACGCGGGCAAGCCCGCTCGCCACATAAGCAGGAGTGCTCCAGGGTCAGTAGATGTCCTTGGACAGCAGCACCGCTGACACGCGCTGTTCTACAACAACCTCGGCAAGATCACCGAGTAAATCATGCTCTAGAACTTGCACAGCGCGGTTGTGGCGAGCGGGCTTGCCCGCGTTGGGCTGCGAAGCAGCCCCAATAAGCTAAACCGTAGTGCATGCTGATTAACCGAGGTGTGGTTTTCAGGGCTGCTGCGCAGCCCAACGCGGGCAAGCCCGCTCGCCACATAAGTACGAGGGCTCCAGGGTCAGTAGATGTCCTTGGACAGCAGCGTAAACGGCGTCTTCAGCAGAATCTTGATATCCAGCCACAGCGACCAGGTGTTGATGTAGCGCAGGTCGATATCCACGCGTTGCTGCATCTTCTCCAGAGTCTCGGTTTCGCCTCGGCAGCCATTGACCTGGGCCAGGCCGGTAATCCCCGGCTTGATCCGATGGCGGGCCATGTAGGCGCGGATTTTCCCCGAGTAGTAATCATTGTGTGCAATCGCGTGCGGCCGTGGGCCGACCAGCGCCATATGCCCTTGCAGCACGTTGAACAGCTGCGGCAGCTCGTCGATAGAGGTGCGTCGGATAAACCGGCCCACCGGCGTGATGCGCGAGTCGTTGCGGCTGGCCTGGCGCACCTCACTGTCGTCATGCAGGCGCATTGAGCGGAATTTCCATACCTTGATCACCTGGCCATTCCAGCCATGACGGTCCTGCTTGAAGATCACCGGCCCAGGGGAGGTGAGCTTGATCAGCAGGGCGAACAGCAGCAGCAACGGGCTCAGTACGATGATCGCCAGCAGGGCCAGGCTCTTGTCCAGCAGGGCTTTGCTCAGTGCAGCGGTGGGGCGGCTGGTCAGCGGGCTTTCGTTAAGGAAGATCGCCGGCAGCCCGTCAACTTCGGCCACGCAATGGTTGAGCAACATCATGTTATTGAGGTCGGGCACCCAGATCACATCCACGCTGATCTCCAGCAGGTTGAGGTACAACGCCTCAATGTGTGTGGCTTCCTGGAGGGAATGGGTGATGTAAAGCCGGCGTATGCCGTGCTGGCGGATTAATTGCGGCAATTGGTGCAGCTCGCCGAGAATCTGCGGTTGTGCGTCCTGGGCGGCTTCGGTGTGGCTACCGACCAGCCCGACCAGGGGCGAACGCTTCTGGCGTGAGAGGGTTCTGGCCAGGTCGACGGCGAGTTTGCCGGTGCCCACAATCAATGACTTATGCCGTTCGTGAAGCTGGCGATGGTAGTAGCGGGACAGGCTATGCAGGGGGATGTAACACAGCGCCAATAGCGGGTAACTGACGGCGGCCCACAGCAACAGTATTTCCAACGGAAACAAGGCACTGGCATTACAGGCCACGCCCACG
Organism: Pseudomonas sp. S09G 359; assembly: GCF_002843605.1. Taxonomy (NCBI): domain Bacteria; kingdom Pseudomonadati; phylum Pseudomonadota; class Gammaproteobacteria; order Pseudomonadales; family Pseudomonadaceae; genus Pseudomonas; species Pseudomonas sp. S09G 359. The sequence continues at coordinate 2,701,306 of NZ_CP025263.1, forward strand.
GCGAACAGGATACCCACGGTCAGCAGCCAGCCCATGAACAACCGGCCCAAGCCTACGCCATAATCATCTTTTTTACTGTAGACATCGCACAAACTGTAGGCCGGAAGAGAGGCCAGTATGGTGAAGGCGGCCAACACCCGGTAGTTATACTCAAGTTGCCCGGTCTTGAACAATACCAACATAAACAACAGGGTAACGACCAAACCTGATGCGAGTGTCCACTGGCCCCAGAACGTCAAACCCTTGGGGGTCAGGTTGCGATGCATTCTAGTATTATTCAGCATAGTTCTGCTCCCGGTGGTGACCACGCACGTGATTAATCAGGTCGCGGTATAACCGCACTCAAACGACAGGCACGCGCAAACGCGTACCCATTGATAGTAATGAGCGGCAGGGGAGGTTGGCTGACGAGTTATAACAAGGTCACGATCTTATTGTTGTTGAGGTGTTATAAAAAGGCAGATAGAAGAGGGCGGTAATAGGCAGGGTGAGTGATAAGGTTATAATTATTTATTGTTTTATCGACGTGCTTGGGGGGGATCGAGCGGCTTCCTGATTTTTTGCGTGAGGCAATAACCACGGTTTCTTACTGCACGAAACAGGCGCTCGCCGTGGTTGGCTCGCTTGAACTTTTCCTGCAGGCGACTGAGGCACATCTCCAAGCCGCGATATTGTTCCGGCTCGCGCCCGATATTACGAATCAACTCTTCCTTGCTGACCACGCGCTCCTCATGGTGAAGCATCTTTTTAATCAGGGCAGACTCAATGGTCGTCAACGAAATGCGCAAGCCGCCCTTGACCAGTGTTCGGTCATGCTGGGTCAGCAGCCAGAAATCCTGTGGGTACAGCTGGGTGGTCTGCGTGGCTATTTCCGGAGGGCGAGTATGGGTATTGGCGGCGCTGTGTTGATCCTTGGGTAGGGAGGTTCTTGAATCTTGCCAGGTAGCGTCAAAGGGTTGGTAGGGCAAGGTGATGGAATGCAGGATCGAAGGGTTTGCGTCATAGTGGAATAACTCTGCGCTGGGCCTGAAGTCCTGCAATGCGATCGCCGGAAGTGTCGGGGCAAAGGCGTATTTCTTGAATGAGCTCATCGTGTCCACCGAGATCGGGAAGGTGCAAGTTTATAAGCGGTCTGCGGGCGAGTAATAGCCGCCCTGAAAGTATTCGAACGGCAAGTTTCTAGCGAGCATTGCGCTGTCGGAAAACTCTATATGGTCGGCGATGAAGCAAACTCTAGTGACATTGATCAGCTCCAGCATACGGTCATAGAGCCGATCGAACAGGTCGGAGCGTGTGTTCAGGCTCAGCCTGAGGGCCGAGTCGGGGAAGGGCATTTTTATGTAGTCGTACAGTGTCAGGTCAATCAATAGATCGCATGGCTTTGTATCGAGTGTGTAATTGTTGTAGGCCAGCTTGATACCACTCTGGTCTTTGAGTTTATACAGCTGGCGCACCATTGCCCTGCGCTCCACTGGCCCGGGAAGTGCGTCCAGTGGGTTGTCGATGCTGAGTGTGAGGTGTTGTTGGTGTTTTTCCAGGTCCCGGGCTGCCTGTGTCAGCTGCGTAAGGGTGGCTTCGCTCATCAGGGCGGTCTGGTCGATGCGCAGGAACGTGTGGCTGGCGGCCTGTGTCGGCGTGTGCCGGCGGCTGATATGGCGCAGCGCCTCGCAGTAGGCGTTGTCGGGCTGTTCGCCAGGGGCGGTGCCCACGATGCTGAACTCATTGCCCCATAAGGTATGACTGCGCGAGAGGATGGCCTGCCTGATGAACTTGGCGCCCTCAGTGTCGGCACGGGATTTTATTCTGCTATTCACGGTTCGACCTCTCCTTGACGGGTTGGAAATGGTTGACGCAAATAAGGCCCCGGCTGAGCTTATAGCCGTAGCCACGGATGTTCTGGATGATATTGTCACCGTAGTGCGCTTTGATTTTGCTGCGCAGGCGGCTGATAGACTTTTCCAACGCCCTGGAATCGTAGTATTTGGTGTTAAGCCCCATGACACTCGCGATTTCATTATGACTAAGTAGTCTCTGTTCGATGAGTGCCTCGAGTACTTTCATCTCGACGAAGGATATTTCCAACTTTTTGCCGTCGCCATAAATACACATATGGTCTTGGTCGAGTACCAGTTCGCGGTGGTTCAGGCGGGCGCTCTCACTGAGAAAGGCATCAAATTGGCTTAATTTCTGTTCGGGGGAAGTGTCTACCACCTTGACGCAGTAATCCGCACCGGCCAGGTAATATTTAGTCTTGCTCAAAGTAGAGGCAAAGGTCACCACGACAAATATACTGCAGCCCGGATTTTCGTTCCGGGTCTTTCTTATTATGTCCAGGGTTTGATTGCTGGCAGAGGGTGTATCGATTTCTATAATGATGGCACGGTAATGTCCGTGATTTTCCTGGGTGTCGCTTAGTTGCCCGTAGCACCGTGTATCGACTTTTAAATTATCCGCTACAGTGCGAACTATCAGCTCCCGAAAGTCCTCCGATTTGGAGGGAGTCCTTGCAATAGCGAGGACATTGGAAAAATGCATAACCCTACTCCCTATTCCGGCATGCAAGGCCGTCAGTTCAATCGCTGCTAGCATTTAGATACTAATCGAATTGATTACGGCCAAACGTGACAAATTTTAACATTCATCACGTTATTTTTGTGTGCGGGCAAGGAAGTAAGCGCTTGTTGCGAGGGGCTTTACGTGAACTTACACATAGGCTAGTGCAAATTCTTAATGCTCGGTAAGTATTTTAGCGCAAAAGGTTTTTTGCGCTGGGCAGGGTTTAAGCCTTGTCCATTTAAGGCGCGGGAGTCGCCTACAGGAGGGCGGAATCTGGGCCGGGTGCCCTGCGAGCCGATCCAGGTCAGGCAATGCTGGCAAAGAACGTAAGGGTGGCCCTGGCGGGTTTCTTACTGTGAACTTAAAAACCAAGGCGAAAAAAAACCGGCTGATCAGGCCGGTTTGGGGTGCCCCGCGAACAGCACGGGGTCAAGCGTTGTTGCTGTGCAGACGGTCCGCACCACCTTCAGCCAAGCCACGTTCCTGCAGACGATCCGCACCACCTTCAGCCAGGCCACGTTCCTGCAGACGATCAGCACCGCCTTCAGCCAGGCCACGTTCCTGCAGACGATCAGCACCGCCTTCAGCCAGGCCACGTTCCTGCAGGCGATCTGCACCACCTTCAGCTACACGGCGTTCCAACAGGCGATCCGAACCACCTTCAGCTACACGGCGTTCCAACAGGCGATCCGAACCACCTTCGGCAACGCGGCGTTCCAGCAGGCGATCCGACCCGCCTTCAGCTACACGACTTTCCATCAGGCGATCCGCACCGCCTTCAGCGACTACAGGGTGAGCAAATGCGTTTGCAGCGAGTACCGAGAAAGCGAGGCTAAGCAAGATTTGGCGTTTCATGATGGTGTGCTCCGAGTGTTTTAGTTGGGTTGTTGCTGGTATGGGTTTGATGTTACGCGTTGCATTTTTTAAGAGAACTTCATTGCGCTGATGGTGACTATCGATGCCAGCGATGGCCCGTTATGGCAGGCCATCGCAACGCCGGTCATGGCATCTGCGGCACTTCCTGAGGGCGCAGGTCGAACACCAGCACTTCGGCGTCCTCGCCCTGGCTCAGGCGAATCTGGCGCTCATCACGCACTCGGGCGCCGTCGCCTTCCTGCAAGCGTTGGCCGTTGATCTCAACGCTGCCCCGGGCCACGTGGATGTACACGTGGCGATCCGGTGGCAGGTCCAGGCTTGCGGTTTCGTCAGCATTGAACAGCCCGGCATACACCCGTGCATCCTGGCGTACGCTAAGGGAGCCGTCGGCACCGTCCGGCGAGATGATCAACTGCAAGCGCCCGCGTTTCTGCGCCTCGCTGAAGTGCTCTTGTTGATAGCGCGGTTCGGCACCGGCCACGGCGGGTACGATCCAGATTTGCAGGAAGTGCACGCCACGGTTCTGGCTGTGGTTGAACTCACTGTGGGCCACGCCGCTGCCGGCGCTCATCAGTTGCACGTCGCCAGGTCGGATCACCGAGCCGGTGCCCAGGGTGTCCTTGTGTTCCAGGGCACCTTCGAGCACATAGGAGAAAATCTCCATGTCGCGGTGCGGGTGCTGGCCGAAGCCTTTGCCGGCCGCAACGCGGTCATCGTTGATCACCAGCAGGTCGGAAAAACCCTGTTCTTCGGGGTTCCAGTAGTTGGCGAACGAGAAGGTGTGGAACGACTTCAACCAACCGTGATTGGCGGCGCCGCGTTCGGAAGCTTTGCGAAGGGTCAGCATGGTGGTGTCCTCAAGTGAGAGCGGGCTGCGACATGCAGGGCTCCTGCGTTGAGAAGAAGATTAATGGTTATCGAATAATTCATTAAGAAGCTAAAATCTGAATAACTGTCCCTTTAGAGTTGACAGTAATGAACGTGCCATAATGCTCTCCGCATTCCTTCTCGATGGACTTCCCGTTTTATGAAAACCGTGGCCATGGCGCTGTTTCCGGACTTCTTGCTGCTCGACATGGCTGGGCCGCTTGAGGTGTTTTCGATTGCCAACCGCTATCTGCCGGCAGCGGCGCATTACCAGATCCTCACCATCGGCACCGAGCCCGGGCCATTACGCGCGTCTAATGGCGTAGTGGTGCAGGCGGACCTGTTGCTGGAGCAAGCCCAGGGCGCTTATGACCTGCTGCTGGTGCCCGGCGGGCCGGGCGCCTATAACGAGTGCCACCCCGCGTTGCTGCCCTGGCTCAAGGCTGCGGCGCCACGGGCGCGGCGCTTTGGCTCGATCTGTACCGGTGCCTTTGTGCTGGGGCACGCAGGGCTGTTGGACAATCACCGCGTGACCACCCACTGGCACTACACCGATCGGCTGATCAAGGCATTCCCCCAGGCTATCGTCGAAACCGATCGCATCTACCTGCAGGACGGGCGCTTGATCACCTCCGGCGGGGTGACCGCCGGTATCGACCTGGCGCTGTCGGTCGTGGCCCAGGACCATGGCAAGGAAGTCGCTGTGGAGGTGGCCAAGGTGCTGCTGGTGGTGATGAAGCGCCAGGGCGGCCAGGCCCAGTTCAGCCCGATGACCGCCGCCGTGGCGCCCCAGGAAACGGCAATCACCCGTGTGCAGAATCATGTGCTGGCGCATCTGGAGCAGCCATTTACCATTGAGTCCATGGCCGGGTTGGCCGGCATGAGTGCGCGCCACTTTGCGCGGTTGTTTGCCAAGGACGTGCAAATGACGCCCATGGCCTTCCTGCAAGGCGCGCGCATCGACCGCGCCCGGCAACTGCTGGAAACCACCGACTTGCCGCTCAAGACCGTGGCCTTCCATGCCGGGTTCGGCAGCGTGCGGCATATGCGCTTTCTGTTCAGCGAAAAACTCGGCCTCAACCCTACCCAATACCGACAGCAGTTCAGTTAACGACAGAATGTCCGTCTCGCGCACCCGATTGTCCGTGTCGCTCCCTGTGCCAGCATTGTCCTGTCATCGGTAGGTGGCAAGATAACGTCGAGCCCATGGAAAAGGATGCGCGAACGCCCAAGGTCGGGCGTTCCAGCGCGATAACAGTCATGAACAACCCTCAGGCGATTGACGCTGATGGCACGGTGCGCTTCGGCGGCTATGTCTTTCACCGGCAACAGCGGCTGGTCAGCAAGGCTGGCTGGCCGGTGCCCTTGGGCGGCCGTGCGCTGGATATCCTCGCGGTGTTGTTGGAGGCGCCCGGGCAGTTTTTCAGCAAGGCCGAGTTGATCGAGCGGGTCTGGCCCCGCAGCGTGGTGGAAGAGAACAACCTGCGAGTGCACATCGCCGCACTGCGCCGTGCCCTCGACGGGCAGCGCTTGATTCTCAATGACCCCTTGCGCGGCTACTGCTTCGCGGCGCCTGTGCAGGGCGTGCTCCAGGCCGCTACCGCGCAGCACAACCTGGCCGCGCGGCTCAGCCCGGTGATCGGTCGCGAAGAACTGTTGGGCGTATTGGTGCGGCGCTTGTCCGGGCAACAGTTGATGACCCTCACCGGTTGCGCCGGCGTGGGCAAGAGCACCTTGGCCCTGGCGCTGGCCGAGCGGGTGTTGCCGCGCTATCGCGACGGCGTGTGGTGGGTCGACCTGGCTACTGTCGAAGCGCCGCTGACGATGTTGCGCCACCTGGCCACCGCGCTGCAGCTGGAGCCCAGCGGCAGCGCCACCGAACTGTGTCGCCAATTGGCCGGCAGGCAACTATTACTGGTACTCGACGGCGCCGACCGACTGCTTGGCGCCTGTCGGCATCTGCTGCGGGTGTTACGCGAGCAGGCGCCCCGGGTCAGCGTGCTGGTCAGCAGCCGCGAAGCCCTGCATGCCCCTGGCGAATGGGTGATGCGCGTACCTCCACTGGCGCTGCCCGCACCGGCGGCGTTGGGCAGTGTTGAACAGGCGATGGGCAACCCGGCGGTGCAGTTATTCGTGGCGCGGGTGTGTGCCGGCCAGCAGGGGTTCGTCTTGCGCCCTCAGGACCTGGCACCGCTGCGGGATATCTGCCGGCGTCTCGACGGCATTCCCCTGGCCCTCGAGCTCGCTGCCGCCCAAGTCGACGCCCTTGGCGTGCGCGGCGTGCAGACGCAGTTGCGCCGTGGCTTGCAGGTACTGACCCGTGGCCGGCGCACGGCCGTGGAGCGCCACCAATCCCTGACTGCCGCCCTGGACTGGACCTACGAACGCCTGAGCCTGCCGGAGCGCTGGCTGTTCCTGCAACTGGGCTTGTTCAAGATGGCGGTGAGCTTGCCCACCTTGAGTCAACTGGTGGCCGGCACCGAGCTGGAACACGCCGACCTGTCCTACTTGCTCGCACGCCTGGTCGACACGTCGCTGCTGACCCTTGAACCCGGCCCCGGCTACCCGCGCTATCGCTTGCTCAATTGCCTGCGCAGCTATGCCTTGGCGCAACTGCGCGACCCCCTGCAGGTGGCGCGTTTGCAACAGGGTTATGGGCATTACCTGGGGCCGTTTTCAGGCCGGGCGTTTGTCCTGCAACTCGTCGAGCAGGCTGCGTACGCGGACTAGATCCTGGGTGGCAAACCCTTCGGTAAACCGCCCATAGACGCTTGCCAGCAAGTCGCGGGCCGGCTGCACGCGGCCTTGGGTCTGCCACCGTCGCGCCAACGACATTGCGCAACGCAGCTCCCAGGCCAGCGCGCCTTGTTGGTGCGCCAGGCCCAGGGCTTCAAGCAGCAACGTTTCGGCGGCGCCGGTATCGGCCAGGCTCTCGGCGCGCACCCGCAGAATCTCCGGGGTGCACCAGCCGGCCGCGCCGTTCCTGGCGCGTTCGAACAAGGCGTCGTCTACCGCGTGGGCGTTGAAAGTCACCAGGATGTCCTCGACCAAGCCGAGCCCCTGCACCTCGGTAATGGGTGTGGTGCCCTCGTAGCAGCGCGCCCAGGTGTGGAACAACTGCACCGAATGTTTTTGTGCCTGCTGCAACAGCAGGTCCAACTGATCGCGTGCTGCGAGGCTATCGCCGTTGTAGTGGGCGATCACCACCCCGGCCAGGGCCAGGGTGTAGCAGATCGACGTACCGTGGTTGATCTGCAACGCCAGCGTCAGGGCCTGTTCAGCTGTGCGCGCCGCGCGCTCGGGGAAGCCGCGCAACCAGAGGATACGCGCGAGGATGGTCAACGAGGCCACGCTCTGGTCGTACTGCACGCCAAAACCATGGGTAAAGCGGTTGAGATGGCCGCTCTGGGCCATGCGCTGGATCACCTGCTCGGCATTCTGCTGCGCCAGCGCCTGGTGGCCCGCAAAGTGCTGCGCGAGTACGCGCAGGCGTTGGGCGCTAAGCGCCAGCAACGGCTCGGCCTGGGGGGCTGACGGATCAAAATGCAGTTGATCGAAATGCAGGCTTTGCACCAGGGCCTCGCGATAGTTGCCATCGCACAGGCTGACCGCCATCTGCCCCGATACCGCGCGCAACTGCCCGGCCAGGTCCTTGCCGGCCTCCGCCAGGCGCTGCGCGCAGGCAAAGGCATCGACGGTCTGTGGCGTACCGCCTTGGGTGTGATAGCAAAAGCTGCCGTGCGCCAGTTGCAAGGCCATGTGCAAGCGCTGGCTCGGCGCATTGGATTGCTCGAGCCGCGCCAAGGCCTTACCCACGTACAGGCCGTGCTCGCGCAGTAATGACAGTTCCTGCCACAACGGCATGGCGCTGACGGTAAGACGAATACCCAGCAGGTGCACACCGTGCTCGCCCAGGCCCCAGTCGAGGGCGGCGCGGATGTCTTCACGCAGCGGTGCATAGCGGTCGATCCAGATTTGCGTCGCCGTTTGCTCCCAATCGTCCTGTGCCTGGTTCATCAAGGTCAGGCAGCGGTTGGCGTGGCGTTCGCGGGTGGCGCCAAGCTCGTCGGCAATACTGAGTTTTTCCAGGGCGTAGGTGCGGGTGATGTCCAGCAGGCGGTAGACCATTTCGTCATCACCGGGCTCCACATTCAGCAAGGACTTGGCCACCAGTTGGGTGATCGACCCCAACACCTCGGCGGGCGCGATTTGCTCACCAGCAATCACCGCCGCCGCACTGGCCAGGCTGAAGCCGCCCCGGAACACCGCCAGTCGGCGCAGGCAAATCTGTTCGCAACCGGTGAGCAGGTCGAAGCTCCAGTCCAGTGTGGCGCGCAAGGTTTGATGGCGCGGCAGGGCGCTGCGCCGGCCACGGGTGAGCAGGCGGAAGTTGTCTTCCATCTGCACCAGCAGCCTGGGCAGGCCGAAGCGCTCGATCTGCGCCGCCACCAGTTCGATGGCGAGCGGAATGCCGTCGAGGCGCTGGCAGATATCAATCGCCAGGGGCAGTTCGGCTTCACTGAGTTCAAAGCTGTCTTGATGGGACATGGCCCGCTCGATCAGCAATTGCAGGGCCGGGTAGCCCAGGGCCTGGGCGCGGTTGCCGCTGGCGGGCGGGCAGGCCAGGGGCTCCAGGCGTTGCACATATTCACCCTCGGCGCGCAGGGCTTCGCGGCTGGTGGCCAGGATGTGCACTTTGGGGGCATGGCGCAGCAGGGTTTCGCTGATCAGCGCGATATCGTCCAGCAGGTGTTCGCAGTTGTCGATCACCAGCAGCACCTGGCGCTCCTGCAAGCGGCGTGCAAATTCGGCGAGCGGTTCGTGCTCGGTGTGGGTCAGGTCGAGCAGGGCGGCGAGGTTAGGCAGGATCATCGACGGTGCGCTGAGGGGCGCCAGGTCCAGCAGGCGAATTCCGTCGCGGTAGTGGCCGATCAGCAATTCCGCCACGCGCAGCGCGACGGTGGTCTTGCCGATGCCGCCGGCGCCGGTCAGGGTGATAAAGCGCTGCTCGGGCAAGTGCTGCACCAGGCTGTCGATCAGCGACTGGCGGCCGATCATGCGGGTGCGCCGCAGCGGCAGGTTGTGGCACGGGCGTTGGGGTTCGCCTTCGGTGGGCATTGTCATCGGTTCGATGCTCAGGGGCGCCACAAAACTGTAGCCGCGCTGGGCCACCGTCACGATATAGCGCTGCCCGGCCTGGCCATCGCCCAGTGCCTTGCGCAACGCCGCCATATGCACCCGCAGGTTGCCGTCCTCGACCACGCTTTTGGGCCAGACCCGGGCGATCAGTTCCTGCTTGCTCACGACATTGCCGGCCTGCTCCAGCAGGATCAGCAGGATATCCACCGCCCGCCGCCCCAAACGCAGAGGGCGGCCGGCTTCCAACACCAGGCGCTGGTGCGGGTGGATGCGGTAGGGGCCAAAATGCACGGCCTGATCGCGTTGGTCACTCATGGGTGGCCGTGCTCTGGGTAAAGTAAGCGGCCAGCATATTCCAGGTACGTGCGGACCACTAGGCAGCGATCTCTTGAGGCTTGTGACGCAATTGGTGATTTCGCCAGGTCATCGGGTTGACACCCTCGCTGCGCGTGAACATATGGCAGAAGTGCGCCTGGTCGCAGAAGCCGCACTCCAGGCTGATTTGCGTCAGGCTCAAGGAGGACTGGGTAATCAGCTCCTTGGCGCGCCGGATACGCTGCTGGCGGATCCATTCCTGGGGCGACAGCCCGGTGGTGCACTTGAAAGCGCGGGAAAAGTGGCTGCGCGACAGCGCGCAGGCCTGGGCCAGGTCGGCAATGGCCAGGCTTTCGCCGAGGTTGGCGAGGATCAATTGCTTGGCGATACGCTCGCGCCGAGGGCATAGGCCGCCGGTAGCGGATAAGCGGGGAGTACAGTACTCAATTCGGGCCATGACGGTTATCCGCAGTCGATGGGAGCGTTCCCGGTGAATGGATGCAGTGTAGACGCCTGCATTCTTGTCACCCGACCGCTTGGCTGACGAGTTAATCGTTGTTAATTTCGCCAGGTGCAGCGGCGAAAATCGTCAAAAAAGACAGCACAGGCATGCAATCTAAGTGGCGTTTTGCGTGCTTATCTTATGAACTGCTAACCGTTTGGATATCACCATGAATCGCAACGACCTGCGCCGCGTCGACATGAACCTGCTGGTGATTTTCGAAGCGTTGATGTTCGAGAAGAACCTGACCCGGGTGGCCGAAAAACTCTTCATGGGCCAACCGGCGGTGAGCGCGGCATTGGGGCGCTTGCGAGATTTGTTCGACGACCCGTTGCTGCTGCGCAACGGGCGGGGCATGGAGCCCACGCCACGCGCCATGGCGATACTCAAGGAGCTGCAACCGGCTATGGACACCATTTCTGGCGCAGTCAGCCGCGCCAAGGATTTCGACCCTTCGACCAGTTGTGCGGTGTTTCGTATCGGTTTGTCCGACGACGCTGAGTTCGGCTTGTTCCCGCCCTTGCTCAGCCGATTGCGGGAAGAGGCGCCGGGGATTGTCGTGGTGGTACGGCGGGCCAATTACTTGCTGATGTCGTCGTTGCTGGCCAGCGGTGAGATTACGGTGGGGGTGAGCTACACGACTGATTTGCCGGCGAATGCCAAGCGCAAGAAGCTGCGGGATATTCCGTGCAAGGTGCTACGTGGGGATGACGGTTTGGCGCCGCTGAGCTTGGATGATTATTGCGAGCGGCCCCATGCGATGGTGTCGTTTTCCGGGGATCTGAGTGGCAATATCGACCTGGACCTGGCGCGTATTGGCCGGGCTCGGCGGGTGGTGTTGGCGGTGCCGCAGTTCAGTGGGTTGCGGGCGCTTTTGGCGGGCACGCAGATTATTGCGACGGTGCCGGATTATGCGGCGTGTGCGTTGACTGAGGGGACGACGTTACGGGCTGAGGACCCGCCGTTTGCGATTGATGCGGCGGAGTTGTCGATGGTGTGGAGTGGGGTGCATGACAATGATCCGGCGGAGCGGTGGTTGCGGGCCAGGATTTCGGAGCATATGGCTGTGGGTGGGGGAGGCGGCGGCCGCTGAGTACATATCCGTTATTTGGGTGGGGGCTGATATTGGTTCCGCTCTTACAGCGGGTCACTTTTTGAAGAGCGCAAAAAGTAACCAAAAACGCTTCGCCCCACCACTCGGCACCTCGCTTAGGCTCGGTGTGCCCTCACTCCGGCTTTGGACCGTGGGCCGCCGCCATGGGCCATCCTTGGCCCATCGCGGCTAACCCGGCGTCCTGCCGGGTTACCCACGCTCCAAAGCCTGCGTTCGGCCAGCGTGGTTAACGGGGCGCCTCAGATCAAGATCAAAAGCCAAAGCAGATCAAAAGCAGAGCACGGCGGCCTAGTAGCCGACCTGAGTGGTGTAGATCAAAAGCGCTGTTGCTTTGCTTTGTTTTTGCTGTGGCCCTTACATCCTTTTCGCTGACGAAGTCAGCGGTCTTTTGATCTGCGCTGTTGATCGTGATCTTGATCTTGATCTTAGGCGCCCCGTTAAACACGCTGGCCGAACGCAGGCTTGAATCCGTGGGTAACCCGGCAGGACGCCGGGTTAGCCGCGATGGGCCAAGGATGGCCCATGGCGGCGGCCCACGGATTCAAGCCGGAGTGAGGGCACACCGAGCCTAAGCGAGGTGCCGAGTGTTGGGGCAAGAGCCCTTTTGGTTACTTTTGGGGCTCTTTTCCAAAAGTGACCCGCTGTAAGAGCGGAACCAATAGCCGCCGTTACCGCAGCAACGGATATGTACCCAACCCCGTCCCCCCCCCCCACATTGGTCACCCATTCTTCCCCCAAATTGGATATTCCTCCAGCCCCCCCCGGTGACTAACCTAGCCACCACCCCCAACCACTCTGGAGCACCACCATGCAAGCCCGTACCGACTTCTACACCGCCTCCCCAGACGCCATGAAAGCCATGCTCGCCCTGGAAGCCGCCGTCGGCAAACTCTCCATCGAGCTACCCCTGCTGGAACTGGTTCGCCTGCGCGTCTCGCAAATCAACGGCTGCGCGTTCTGCCTCGACATGCACACCGCCGACGCCCGCAAGGGCGGTGAGACCGAACGCCGCCTGTACACCGTGTCAGCCTGGCGTGAAACGCCATTCTTCACCCCGCGTGAACGCGCCGCGTTGGCCTGGGCCGAAAGCCTGACCTTGCTCAGCCACACCCACGCCCCGGACGAAGACTTCAACGCCCTGGCCGCCGAGTTCAGCGCCCAGGAGCAGGTCGACCTGAGCGTGGCAATCGCCACCATCAACAGCTGGAACCGCCTGGCGGTCGGTTTCCGCAAGATGCCCAAGTAAGCGGCTTTCTTGTGGTAAGCGTCAGAAGTTGACCGAAGCACTCAGGCGCGCCGTCAGTGGCGCGCCCTGGAACAGATAGTCATCGCCCATGTACTCGCCCGCGTCGCGCCAGTAGCGCTTGTCGAACAGGTTGTCGACGCTCAGGCGAAACACCGTTTCGTAGCCGTCCACTTTGGTGGTGTAGCGGCTGCCGACGTTGACCACCGCATAATCCCCCACCTCCACATTTCCCGTGCGATTGGCGTACTTCTTGGCGCTGTATTGCACGCCGCCCAGCACCGCCAGGCCGTTTACCCACGGCAGGGCGTAGTCGGCGTACACGCTGGCACGTAACTTGGGCACGTTGATCGCTTGGTGGCCTTCGTATTCCGGCGTGCCGCTGCCGGTGACCCGTGCGCGTATTGCCGCCACGCTGGTGGCGATCTGCAGGCGCTCGGTGGCCCAACCGTTGGCCGACAACTCCAGCCCGGTGTTCTTCTGCTCACCCTGTTGCACGTAGGTGAAGTCGCCGGCGGCGTCCGGCTTGGCGTATTGGTACGCCTGGCGGGTCTGGAACACGGCGGCGGCGAAGCTGATGCGGCGCCAGTCGTATTTCACCCCGGCTTCAATTTGACGGGAGGTGGTCGGGGCCAGGGTGTCATCGTTGTTTTCCGCGAACCACGGCGCCGTGCCGCCCAGGGACAGGCCTTTGCTGTAGCTGGTGTACAACGAGATGTTTTCAATCGGCTTGTAGATCAACGCGGCTTGGGGCAGGAACACGTATTGCTGGGTGTGGCGTGTCTGGTTGCCAGTGGTGCCGTCGAAGGCTTTTTCATCCAGGCGCACTTCGCGGCCACCCAACAGGGTTTGCCACTGGTCGTTGAAGCGGATGCGGTCGCTGACGAACAGGCCGTACTGGCGGCTGTCGAGGTTGCGATGGCTGTCGTTCAACGGCTTATCGGTGGGCGTGAACGTCGGTGCATCCGTGTCGATATCTGTGGTGCCGATGTAATCGTTGACTGACTCGCGCTTGTCGATCACACGGCGGAACGCGCTGGTGCCGAAGGTCAGCTCATGGCCAAGGCTGCCAGTGTTGAACAGCCCGGTCATGGCGGCCTGCACTTCATCGTCGCGGCGTGTGTCGTCGGGGCTGCGGTAGTCGTAGACGTCGTAATTGCCCTCGGGGCTGAAGTAGTTCGGCACCTTCGCGGTACAACTGCTGGAGCCATAGCAGCCCCAGGCAAACGAACTGTAATCGTCAATCACCACCTTGCTGCGCGCCGCGCTGACGCTGCCTTTCCACTGGTCGCTGAAGCGGTATTCGAACTTGCCGTTGAGGTTCAGCGAGTCGATGCCCACCTGCTTGGAACCGCTCTGGTGCCCCAGCAACTTTTTCGGCGAGGCGTCATGGGGCAGTTCGGTGCCACCGAGCAGTTGGTAACCGGGTACCGAGCGCTGTCTCTTGTCCTGGTATTCCGCATCCAGTTGCAGCACGGCGTCGGGGCTGATGTTCCAGTCGAAGGCCAGGGACACGAAATCGCGTTGGCCATTGGCGTGTTCCACATAGGAATTGAGGTCTTCATGGGCCACGTTGGCACGCAGGCCGAATTGCTGCTCGCTGCCAAACCAGCCGCCGACGTCGGTGGCGATATAACCGCTGCCTCGATCGTCGCTGGACACGGTTACCGAGCGCACGTCCTGCGGGCGCTTGGTCACGTAGTTGATCACGCCGCTGGGCTCGGAAATCCCGCTTTGCAAGCCCGCCAGGCCCTTGAGCACTTCAACTTGCTCCTTGTTTTCCAGGGCCACGTTCTGCTCGCCGGTGATGGTGCGCCCGTTGATCTTGTAGCTGCTGGCCGCATTCAGCGAGAAGCCGCGCAGCACAAAGTTTTCGTAGTAGCCAATGGGCGCGTAGCTGTCGCCCACCGAGGCGTCGTTGCGCAGCACTTCGCTGAGCAGGCGCGCTTGCTGGTCCTTGATCAGCGCGGCGTTGAGCACCGTGATCGAGGCCGGGGTGTCCAGCAGCGGCGCTTCATCGAGGCCGCTCACCGACGCAGTATCTGCGCGGTAGCCGGATTCGTCCTGGCCCTGGACCTTCACCGCAGGCAATTCGATCTCCGCCGCAAGGCTGTTGCCGATACCGCCGCTGAGCAGCAGGCCGAGGGCGAAACGTGAGGTGACGACGGGACGAAAACGCAAAACCATGGGGGCAGGGCCTTAAAGCGCAGGGCGGGGGGCGCATAAGCTAGGCATAAGCGCGCACTTTTACAAGTATTCGAGAATGATTCGCACATTGAGACATCGCGTCTCAGTCGTCCCACCTTTGAATACATTTCAAAGCGAGCGTTTCAGGGTTTCGCTCGGCAGTTCCTTGAACAACGCCCGATAGCTATTGGAAAACCGCCCCAAGTGCCAGAACGACCAGTTCATCGCCACCTCGGCCACGGTGGTATCCGCCCCCCTTAGCAATTCCCGCCGCGCCCCATTCAACCGCCGCAAGCGTAACCACTGCGCCGGGCTCATCCCGGTGTAGGTCTTGAAGCCCTGCTGCAACTGGCGCAACGGCACGCCGGCGATCTGCGCCAGTTCCAGCAGGTTGACGGTTTCATCCGGGGCATCCGCCGACCATTCGCCCACGCGTGCCATCAACCGGCGCTCTGCGCTGCGGCGCTGCAAGGCGCTGCGGTCCAGGCACACGCAGGCGTTATCGAGGATGAACAAGCAGTCGTCGAGCAGTTGCTGAGTGAGGGAGGCGGGGGCGAGCACCGTGGACAAGCGTGTCAGCGTGCCGCTGAGCCAGCGGGTGAACAGCGCGTTCTGCTGGCAGCTCAGTGGCGCCATGAACAAACCTTCCAGCTTCGCCATGTCCAGCCCATGACGCTGCAAGAACTGTGGGCCGAACACCACCGCCACTTCTCGGTAGTTTTCCGGGGTGATCCAGGTGTTGCGGCTTTCGCCATTGAGCATGTACAGCGCGTTGTCGCTGCCATCGAAACAGAATGCCAGCGACCCTGGCGGCGCGTTGAAGTGCTGCTCCACGCGGGTGTTCATGCACTCTTCGTACACCTCCACGCCTTGCAGGTCGAGGTAACGGATCTGCCCGGCAAAATGCCCTGGGGACATCTGTTGGTACTGCTGCACCCAGCCGGGTGTCGCACTGCATTGAGCGGCCACATCACCGGTGGTGAAGGCCTGTACGCGCAAAGCGGTTGCCTGTGTCATGGGTGATCCGTGCGCACTCTATTGGTGCGTTGTGCTGCGTGCAAAGTGGATAGATGCCGTGTGAAGGCTGGCCCAAGATAGACCTCAATGCGCCGCCAGTACAAGCCGGCGTGGCATCCAACCCATGACGAGGTCCTTATGAACGCCCCCTTCGATCAGCTGTCCGCCTGGCTGAAAGAACACAAGATTACCGAAGTCGAATGCGTGATCAGTGACTTGACTGGCATCGCACGCGGCAAGATTGCGCCCACCAACAAGTTCCTGCATGAGCGAGGCATGCGCCTGCCGGAAAGTGTGCTGCTGCAAACGGTAACCGGGGACTTTGTCGACGACGATATCTACTACGACCTGCTCGACCCGGCCGACATCGACATGATCTGCCGCCCGGTCTCCAACGCTACCTATGTGGTGCCGTGGGCCATCGAGCCCACCGCCATCGTCATCCACGACACCTTCGACAAGCAGGGCAACCCGATCGAACTGTCGCCGCGCAACGTGCTGAAAAAAGTCCTGCAGCTTTACACCGACCAGGGCTGGCAGCCGATTGTCGCGCCGGAAATGGAGTTCTACCTGACCCAACGCTGCGAAGACCCGGACCTGCCGTTGAAGACCCCGGTGGGCCGCTCCGGTCGCGCCGAAACCGGGCGCCAGTCGTTTTCCATCGACGCGGCCAACGAGTTCGACCCGCTGTTCGAAGACGTCTACGACTGGTGTGAACTCCAGGGCCTGGACCTCGACACGCTGATCCACGAAGACGGCCCGGCGCAGATGGAGATCAACTTCCGCCACGGCGACGCCCTCGACCTCGCCGACCAGATCACCGTGTTCAAGCGCACCCTGCGTGAAGCCGCGCTCAAGCACAACGTGGCCGCCACCTTCATGGCCAAGCCGGTGGCCGACGAACCGGGCAGCGCCATGCACCTGCACCAGAGCGTGGTGGACATCGCCACTGGCAAACCAGTGTTTGTCGATGCCGACGGCCACATGAGCCAACTGTTTTTGCACCACATCGGCGGCCTGCAGAAGTACATCCCCAAGCTGTTGCCGATGTTCGCGCCCAACGTGAATTCGTTCCGGCGCTTTTTGCCGGACACCTCGGCCCCGGTCAACGTGGAGTGGGGCGAAGAGAACCGCACCGTTGGCCTGCGCGTGCCCACGTCGAGCCCCGATGCGATGCGCGTGGAAAACCGCCTGCCGGGTGCCGATGCCAATCCCTACCTGGCGATTGCCGCTAGTCTGCTGTGTGGCTACCTCGGAATGATCGAACAGATCGAACCCAGCGCTGCGGTGGAAGGCCGCGCCTACGAGCGGCGCAACCTGCGCTTGCCGTTCACCCTCGAAGACGCGCTGGCGCGGATGGAGGACTGCGACACGGTCAAGCAGTACCTGGGCGACAAGTTTGTGCGCGGCTACGTCGCGGTCAAGCGCGCCGAGCATGAGAATTTCAAGCGGGTGATCAGTTCCTGGGAGCGTGAGTTCCTGCTGTTGAGTGTCTAAAAAAAATCATAAAGGGGTGTCGATATGCGTCTCGTCAACAAGCTTCTCCCGCTGGCCCTGGTGGCGGCGTTCAGCAGTGCCAGCCAGGCCGCGCCGACGGTCAGCGTCTACAACTGGACCGACTACATTGGCGAGACCACCTTGGCCGATTTCCAGGCCAAGACCGGCATCAAAGTGATCTACGACGTGTTCGACTCCAACGAAACCCTGGAGGGCAAGTTGCTGGCGGGGCGCACCGGGTATGACGTGGTGGTGCCGTCCAACCACTTTTTGGCGCGGCAGGTGAAGGCCGGCGCATTCCTCAAGCTCGACCGCGCGCAGTTGCCCAACTTCAAGAACCTGGACCCCAAGCTGCTCAAGCTGCTGGAGAAAAACGACCCGGGCAACGCGCACTCGGTGCCGTACCTGTGGGGCACCAATGGCATCGGCTACAACGTCGACAAGGTTAAGCAGGTGCTGGGTATCGACCATATCGATTCGTGGGCGGTGCTGTTCGAGCCGCAGAACATCAAGAAGCTCAGCGGGTGCGGCGTGGCGTTCCTCGACTCGGCGGATGAGCTGTTCCCGGCAATCCTCAACTACATGGGCAAGGACCCGCGCAGCGAAAACCCCGAGGACTACAAACAGGCCGAAGCCAAGCTGCTGACCCTGCGCCCGTATATCACCTATTTCCATTCCTCCAAGTACATCTCGGACCTGGCCAACGGTGATATCTGTGTGGCGTTCGGGTATTCCGGCGATGTGTTCCAGGCCGCCAACCGCGCCAAGGAAGCCAAGAACGGCGTGAACATCGCCTATTCGATTCCCAAGGAAGGTTCCAACTTGTGGTTCGACCTGCTGGCGATTCCCGCCGACGCCGGCAACCCGAAAGAAGCCCATGCGTTCATCAACTACCTGCTCGACCCCGAGGTGATCGCCAAGGTCAGCGCCTCGGTGGGCTACGCCAACGCCAACCCGGCGGCCAAGGCCTTCATGGACCCGGAGCTGGTGAACAATCCTGAGGTGTACCCGTCCCAGGAGGTGCTCGACAAACTGTATATTTCCACCACGCCGACCCCGGCGACCATGCGCCTGATGACCCGCGCCTGGAGCAAAGTGAAGACCAACAAATGAGCCTCGACCACGCCCAGTCCTACTACCGCGCCTCGGCCAATCCCATGCCGCAGCGCGCGCCCCTGGGCACCGACCTGAGCGCCGACGTGTGTGTGATCGGTGGCGGCTTCACCGGCGTGAATACCGCCATCGAACTGGCCCAGCGCGGGCTCTCGGTGATCCTGCTGGAGGCTCGGCGCATCGGTTGGGGCGCCAGCGGGCGCAACGGTGGGCAGTTGATCCGGGGGATCGGGCATGACGTTTCCGGCTTTGCCAAGTATGTGGGCGAGGAGGGCGTGAGCTACCTGGAGCGCGCCGGTATCGACTCGGTGGCGCTGGTGGGCGAACGCATTCGCATGCACGCCATCGACTGTGACCTGCAATGGGGCTTTGCGGAACTGGCCAACACCCCGGCGCAGTTCGCCGCCTTCAAGGCCGAGCAGGAGGGCCTGGCACGCATGGGCTATGCCCACGAAACCCGCCTGGTAGGCCCGCAGGACATGCAGCAGGTGGTGGGTTCCACAGTGTATGCCGGCGGGCTGGTGGACATGGGCTCCGGGCACTTGCACCCGCTTAACCTGGTGCTGGGCGAGGCGCAGGTGGCCGAGGGCCTCGGGGTGCGGATCTTTGAACACACCGAGGTGCTGGAGCTGATCCACGGCGACACCGTGCAGGTGCGCTGCGCCAACGGCAGCGTGCGCGCGGCTAACCTGGTGCTGGCGTGCAATGCGCACCTCGATGAGCTGGAGCCGCGCTTGAGCGGCAAGGTGCTGCCGGCGGGCAGCTACATCATCGCCACCGAGCCGTTGTCGGTTGCGCTGGCCAACGGATTGATCCCGCAGAACCTGGCGCTGTGTGACCAGAAAGTCGGGCTGGATTACTACCGGCTTTCCGCTGACCGTCGCCTGCTGTTCGGCGGCGCCTGCCATTATTCGGGGCGTGATCCGCAGGACATCGCCGCCTATATGCAGCCGAAAATGCTCAAGGTGTTTCCGCAGTTGGCCAACACGGCCATCGAGTTCCAGTGGGGCGGCAAGATCGGCATCACCGCCAACCGTTTCCCCCAGGTGGGACGATTGAAGCAGTACCCGAACGTGTTCTATGCCCAGGGCTATTCCGGCCATGGGCTCAACGTGACCCATTGGTGTGCAAAGCTGTTAGCCGAAGGCATTCACGCAGGCCAGAGTCCGGGCCTGGATATTTTCAGCCAAGTGCCACACATGACCTTCCCCGGCGGCAAGGCGTTGCGCTCGCCGCTGCTGGCGTTGGGGATGTTGTGGTACCGCTTGCGCGAGCTGGTTTAATCAGACGGTTTATTCAGCGCTCATCACCCCGGAAAAGGACGACGTGCTTTTTCCTTACACTTTCCCCAGGCCTTTTCAACTGTCCGTACGGTCAGTTACGGGCAGTTAAACGTTTTAGTAAATTCCGCTCCCGTTTGGACAGGCGCCGGTCTGGCGTCTGCTTTTTACTACAGGGAGTATGGAAATGTTCGACATCAACAAACACCGGCATGACTTCTTTTATAACCTCGCGACCGTGATCGACGGCCTGGTGCCAGATGACCTGTGTGACGCCCTGGCGGAACGGGTCAACATCATCATCAGCGAGCAAGGGGTCGATTTGGTCAACCACCAGAGCCTCGGCACCGATGCTGTTTCCGATCTGGGCGGCGCCTACAACCACCATATCTTCAAGGGCGATGATATCCGTTGGTACCTGCCGGAATTGCCGGCGATTTATCACAGCCTGGTGCCACTGGTGAGCCTGGTTACGCATACCGACACGGTGGTGTCGCCGTACCCGCTGTCGGATATCAATATCAAGGCCTACCCCCCGGGCGGCGGCACCCTCGGGCTGCATTACGACACCAATGGCATCACGGTGTTGCTGTTTCTCACCACTAACCAGGAAGCGCCCCTGCGCATGCAGATAGAACGCGCGCACCCGAGCCAGAAAGAGCCCTGGACCGAGCACCGGAAAATCTACGCGAAAAAAGGCTCGCTGCTGATCATGCAGGGGCGCAAGACCTTGCACGACAGCGAGCCAACGGTTACCGAGCAAAAGCTCTCGGTGGTTTACAACTACTACGAACGCCACGACACCTACCGCCACGAAGATTTCGACAACTTCGTGTACTACGGCATTGCGCCCAAGACACTGGCATAAGGGGCGCGCCATGAGATTGAGCAAAATAGACCTTTTTTCCGGCCTGGCCGTCACGACCATCTGGGGCGCCAACTTTTCGGTGATCGGCCTGGGGTTGCAGTCCCTCGACCCGTTTGTGTTGACGTTGTTGCGGTTCACCTTCTGCGCGGTGCCCTTGGTGTTGTTTATCAAGCGCCCGCCCGAGGTGTCCTATGCCACGTTGATTGCCTACGGCGTGCTGTTTGGCGCCGGGCTCTGGGGCGTGGTGAATGTGGCCATGTACCACGGACTGTCGGCGGGCATGTCCTCGGTGTTCCTGCAATTCAGTGCGTTTTTCACCATCCTGATGAGCCGCTGGTTCCTGGACGAGCCGATCAATCGGATACAGGGCGCGGGCATGACCTTCTGCGCGGTGGGGTTGCTGGTCATGCTGCAGCTGTCGGACGCAGTCTCGACCACCGTAGGAATCGTGCTGGTGCTGTTGGCGGCGTTTTCGTGGTCGCTGTGCAACCTGATCGTCAAGGTGCGCAAACCCGAGGACATGGTGGCGTTTATCGTGTGGTCCAGCCTGTTTTCCATCCCGGTGCTGTTGTTGATGACCCTATGGTTCGAGGGCGCCGAACCGTTGTACAACCTGATCACCGACTTTACCTGGGGGGCGGGCTTCTCGATTGTGTTCCAGTGTTACGTCACCACCCTCGTGGGGTACCGGATCTGGAACAACCTGATGAAGAAATACCCGGCGTCGGCGGTTGCCCCACTGTCGCTGATGGTGCCGGTGTCCGGGTTGCTGACCTCGTACCTGTTTTTTGACGAACAGCTGCGCAGCGAGCAGGGCATAGCCATCACCCTGGTGTTTATCGGGATTGCGCTGTTCGTCAACTCCACGCGTATCCACGAGCGATGGCTCAAGCCTGGGGATCGGTCAGCACCTTCCTGAACGTTTCCACCAGCGGCCGCAGGTTGACCCGATGCCACGCCGCCCACAGCGGCGTGGTGTAGGTCAGCCACGGCAGCTCGCGCAACACCACGCCAGGCGGTGCATTGCGGCTCAGGCCTTTTTGCACCATCGCCACGCCCAACCCGGAGGCCACCAGGCCCAGGGCGGTGAACGGTTCGCTGGCTTCCATGGGGATCTGCGGGGTGAACCCGGCGCGGATGCAGGCGGCGACAAAGTCATCGGCGGGGCTGGCGCCAGGTTTGCGCTGCACACCGATCCACTGCTGCTCGGCCAGGTGCACGGGCAGTAATTCTTTCTGCTGGGCCAACGGGTGATGTTCCGGCAGGGCCAGCAACATCGGGTCGTCCAGCACTTGCTGCGCGGTCAGGTCCGGGTCGTCGGCGGCCGGTGGTTCAGCCACCAATGCGACGTCCAGGCTGCGTTGGCGCAGGCCTTCCAGCTGTTCGAGGGAGGGCAGGTTGTACAGCTTGATATGCACGCCAGGCCGGTCATCGCGCAGTACGCGCAAGGCATTCGGCAACACGCCGGCATGCATGGCGTTTTCGATATAGCCGATGCACAGCCCACCTTCTTCGCCCCGGCCCAGGCGTTTGCCCAGGGACTCAAGGCGGTTGGCGTGGGTCAGCAGGGCCTTGGTTTCGGCCAGGAAGGTCTGGCCGTCGCGGGTCAGGCGGATGCGCTGCTGGCTGCGTTCGAACAGGGTCAGGCCCAGGCGTTCCTCAAGCTGGGCGATCTGCCGGCTCAAGGGCGATTGGGAAATGTGCAGACGCTCGGCCGCGCGGCCGACGTGTTCTTCTTCGGCGACCACTTCGAAGTAGCGCAGTTGGCGGAGGTCAAGCATGTTTAAGACCTGTAGAGACTCAAGTTGGTCGCAGTATGTCTTGGACGGTCCGATCTCTGCAATCTAGGATCTGCTCAACGGTCACCGAGACCCCGCACCGAATGAGGATCCATCATGAGCTTGAAAGACAAACTGCCCGGCGTTCTGGGCTTTGGCACCGCACCACTGGGGAACATGTTCCGCGCCATCCCTGAAGAAGAAGCCCAGGCCACTGTCGAGGCCGCCTGGAACCACGGCGTGCGCTACTTCGACACCGCGCCGTTCTATGGCTCCGGCCTGTCGGAAATCCGCCTGGGCCAGGCCCTTTCAGGCTACAACCGCGATGACTACGTGCTCAGCACCAAAGTTGGCCGGGTGATTCTCGATGAAGTCGAAGCGAGCGCCCGCGACCTTGGCGAAAAAAGCGGTGTGTTCGAACACGGCCGCCCGAACAAGATGCTCAACGACTACAGCGCCGACGCCACCTTGCGCTCCATCGAAGACAGCCTTGAGCGCCTGCAAACCGACCACCTGGACATCGTGTGGATTCACGACATCGCCCAGGACTTCTACGGCGACCAATGGCTGGAGTACTTCAACCAGGCCCGCACCGGTGCATTCAAGGTGCTGACCCGCCTGCGTGAAGAAGGCGTGATCAAGGCCTGGGGCCTGGGCGTAAACCGCGTTGAACCGTGCGAGCTGACCCTGGACCTGAGCGAAGCCCAGCCCGACGGCTTCCTGCTGGCCGGCCGCTACACGCTGCTGGATCACGAGCGTGCGTTGCAGCGGTTGATGGCGGCGGCCCTGGCGCAGAACGTCGAGATCGTGGTGGGCGGCCCTTATAGCTCGGGCATCCTGGCCGGCGGCGCACACTTTGAATACCAGCCCGCCAGCCCGGCGATCATCAGCAAGGTCGAGCAGATCAAGGCGATTGCCCAGGCGTTCGGCGTGAGCGTGAAAGCCGCGGCGCTGCAATTTTCCCTGGCACATCCGGCGGTGGCTGCTGTAATTCCCGGTGCCAGTCGTCCGGGGCGGATTGCCGAAGACGTCGCGGCGTTGTCAGAGAACATTCCGGCGGCCTTTTGGCAGGCCCTGCGTGATGCCCGTTTGATTTCGGACCGCGCACCTCTGCCGCGTTAACTTCAGGAGTTCTACCGATGAAAATCGATGTAAGCGGCAAAGTAGCCATCGTCAGCGGCAGCACCGCCGGTATCGGCCTGGGCATCAGCCAGGCCCTGGCGCAGTCCGGGGCTACCGTGGTGGTGATCGGGCGTGAAGCGGGCAAGGTGGATGACGCGCTGGCAAGCATTCGCCAGGCGGTGCCCGGCGCCGACCTGCGCGGCCTGGTGGCGGACCTCGGTACGGCACAGGGCGCAGAGACGTTGTTCGCCGCCGAACCGCGCGCCGATATCCTGGTCAACAACCTGGGCATCTTCAACGATGTGGATTTCTTTGAAGCGCCCGACAGCGAATGGACGCGCTTCTACGAGGTCAATGTGATCTCGGGTGTGCGCCTGGCGCGGTTTTACACACCCGGCATGGTGGCGCAGGGCTGGGGGCGGGTGATTTTCCTGTCGTCGGAATCCGGGGTGGCGACGCCGGCCGACATGATCAACTACGGCGTGACCAAAAGCGCCAACCTGGCGGTGTCCCACGGCCTGGCCAAGCGTTTGGCGGGCACTGGCGTTACCGTCAATGCGATCCTGCCGGGGCCGACCTTTACCGACGGCCTGGAGCAGATGCTCAAGGACGCCACCGCCAAGTCCGGGCGCAGTGCACGGGATGAAGCCGATGTGTTTGTGCGCAATGCGCGGCCCACCTCGATCATCCAGCGCGCGGCGAATGTGGATGAAGTGGCCAACCTGGTGGCGTACATTGCTTCACCCTTGTCGTCTGCCACCACCGGTGCCGCGCTGCGGGTCGACGGCGGTGTCGTCGACAGCATGGCGATCTGAATGCTTGTTTATCTTCTGGAGTATGTATCGTGGCAACAGCGTCTTCTGTGATTGAAATCCCGGTACCGGCCGATCAGGTCTGGAAATTGGTCGGCGGCTTCAACAGCCTGCCGGATTGGCTGCCGCTTATCGTCAAGAGCGAGCCCAGCGATGGCGGCCGCGTGCGTCACCTGCAAACCGCCGACGGTGGCGTGGTGGTGGAGCGTCTGCAGAGCTTTGATAACGTCGGCCGTAGCTACAGCTATACCATCGAGGAATCGCCGTTTCCGGTGAGTGCGTACCTGGCGACGTTGCAGGTTGAGCCGTTGAGCGAGTCGTCGGCCAAGGTGACGTGGTCGGGTGTGTTCACCCCGGCGGCGGGGACCACGGAGCAGGCGGTGGAAGAGCTGTTTGCCGGTGTGTACAGCGGTGGGCTTGAGGCGTTGCGGGCCAACTTCCCGGCTTGATCTACCAGCCGATGCAAAACCAAATGTGGGAGGGGGCTTGCCCCCGATAGCGGTGGGTCAGTTAGTGAAATGCTAACTGACACACTGTCATCGGGGGCAAGCCCCCTCCCACATTTTGACCTCACAGTCTCCTGGATCAGGCCTCGGGCATCAGCTGCTGGCGGCATTCCAGAATCAACCTGGCCCCCCCTTGTTCACTGCTACCCACCTCCAGCTTGAACCCATGCAAGTTGATGATCGCCGCCACAATCGACAAGCCCAAGCCGAAGCCGCCTTGCTGGTCGCCTTCATCCACGCGATAGAAACGCTGGAACACCGCATCACGTTCCGCCGCCGGGATGCCCGGCCCGGAGTCGTGCACTTCGATGCGCGTACTGCCGGCATCATTGAGCCCGCGCAAAATCACTTCGCCGCCCGGCGGGGAGAACTTGATCGAGTTGCTCAGCAGGTTGGCCAAGGCTTCGAACAACAGGGCGCGGTCGCCGGTGATCCATGGCAAGGATTCCGGGGCTTCCAGGCGCAATTGCAATTCACCTTCTTCCGCCAGGGGCAGGTAGAAGTCATGCAACTCGCGCAGCAGCGGCAGCGGGTCCATCACCAGGAAGCCGGAACGGCGCTGGTGGTCTTCCAGCTCGGAGATGCGCAACAAGCCACGGAAGCGCGCCATCAGGGTGTCGGTTTCGGCAATCGCGTCGTCGAGTTTTACCGCGTAGCCGGAATCTTCCTCAGCCTCCTGGCGGATGCGATACAGCTGCGCGCGCAGGCGCGTCAGTGGGGTGCGCAGGTCGTGGGCAATGTTATCGCACACGCCCTTGACCTCGTTCATCAGCTTCTCGATACGGTCGAGCATGGCGTTGACGATGGCCGCGAGCATGTCCAGTTCGTCTCGCCGGTTGGACAGTGGCAAGCGGTGGGTGAGGTCGCCGGCGACAATCGCCTCGGCGCTGGCCTGGATCCCACGAATCCGCCGCAGCGGGCGTCGGCGCAGCAGATGCCAACCGGCGGCGCCCGGGATAATGGTCAGGGACAGCGCCCACAGCAGCGCATGCCAGATGATCCGCGTCACGCCAAACAACGAACCATTGGCGCGCACCAGCACCAGCCAGCGGCCGTCGTCGGTGTGGGTGGCCACGGCGTCGCAGCTGTCCTTGGGCAGTTTGGGGTCGTCGGAATCGACGCAATTGGCCAGTGCGTGGATCTTGCCGTCCAGGGGCAGGTCGGGCGGGATCGCGCGGATCGGCCCGCTTAGAGGGCGAAATTGCTCATCGAACAGGCCGTAGGCGTCGACGCCCTTCATGTCGAAGGTCATGCTGGTGGTCAGCGCTTCCACCAGTTCTTCGCCGTCGAAACGCTGGAACAGGTGCTGGCGCTGCATCAGGGAGTGGCGCGACAGGTCACCCAGGTAACCCGAGACTTCGTAGTACAGCACCCCCATGAGGATGCAGCTCCAGGCCACGAACAATGAACTGTACAGCGCCAGCAAGCGGCTGCTGGAAGAGCGCCAGCCCTTAGAGGGGTTCAGCAATGACATAGCCGGAACCTCGTACCGTGCGGATCAGCGGCGTGAGGCCCGGCGGGTCGATTTTCTTGCGCAGACGGCCGATGTGCACGTCGATCAGGTTGGTGCCCGGGTCGAAGTGGTAGCCCCAGACTTCCTCGAAGATCATCATCCGCGACAGAATCTGCCCGGTGTTGCGCATCAGGAATTCCAGCAGTTTGTATTCGGTGGGCAGCAGGCTCAGCGGCTGCTCGGCGCGGCTGGCTTCGCGGCTGATCAGGTTCAGTTCCAGGTCGGCCACGCGCAGTGCGGTTTCGAATTCCTTGACCGTGCTTTTACGCCGCAGCAGCACCTCCACGCGTGCCGCCATTTCGTCGGAGGCAAAGGGCTTGGTCAGGTAGTCATCCCCCCCGGCACGCAGGCCGCGCACGCGTTCGTCCACATCGGAGAGGGCGCTGATCATCAGGATCGGCGTCGACACGCCGATGGTGCGCAGGGTGGTGACGATGGCCAGGCCATCGAGTTCCGGCAGCATGCGGTCAAGGGTGATCAGGTCGTAATCCCCACTCACTGCACGCACCAGGCCTTCGCGGCCGTTGTCCACCCAATCTACCTCCAGTCCATGGCTACTCAGCTCCGCGACAATCTCGCGGGCTGTTACGGCGTCATCCTCGATGGTCAAAATACGGGTCATAGGATTACCTGGTGAGCGATTCACACTAGAAGTGGACACATTTTGCCAAGGTTTGCCTGAACGCTTCCTAAATTAAACTTCATGTTGGCAAAACTGACACAAGTTTCATGCCGGGCAGTGGCCGTGTGGGAGGGGCTTGCATAACGCCCGCCCTTAACCGGCATTTCTTGCAACTTGCATGGTTCGACTAAGTTCAATTTACTTAACTCGTTGAAATATAACGTTTTTAAATTTAATCCCGGCTGGCACGTTGCCTGCACTGTCCCTTTTGAGAGTTGTAACATCATTTTTCCTGCCGGGAGCATAACAACAATGATCACATCGTCATCCACGCTACAAGAATCGAGCACGCACTCCGGGGTTTCCTGGGGGGCGATCTTTGCCGGGGCCGCGGCTGCGGCGGCACTGTCGTTGATCCTGGTATTGCTGGGCTTCGGCCTGGGCTTTTCGGCGGTATCGCCGTGGGCCAACAGCGGCATCAGCGCCAAGGGCCTTGGCATTTCCACGATTATCTGGCTGGCGTTTACCCAGATTGTCGCCGCCGGGTTGGGCGGTTATATCGCCGGCCGCTTGCGGGTGAAGTGGGCAAACATGCATGGCGATGAGGTGTACTTTCGCGACACCGCCCATGGCTTCCTGGCCTGGGCCGTGGCAACGCTGGTGACGGCGACCCTGGTGGTCGGTTCGGTCAGCAGTGTGGTGGGTGGTGGCGTGCAGGCGGGTGCCAGCGTGGCCTCGGGCGTGGCCCAGGCTGCCGGCACTGCTGCGCAGGGCGTGAAGGGCGATGACTTCGGCTACTACGTCGACAGCCTGTTCCGCGACGACCGCCCAGCCGCTGTCAGTGATGATGCGGCCCACGCGGTGGTGGCGCGCATCTTTGCCCGCACCGTGAGCAACGACGGCCAACTCGCCGCTGAAGACCGCGCCTACCTGGCCCAGTTGATCAGCCAGCGCACCAACCTCAGCCAGGCCGATGCCGAAGCGCGTGTCGACAAGGTTTATGGTGATGCGCGCAAAGCCATCGAAGACGCCAAGCTCAAAGCCAAGCAAGCCGCCGACACTGCCGCCAAAGCTGCCGCTTATGCCTCGCTGTGGACCTTCGTTGCGCTGTTGATTGGCGCCTTCTTTGCCAGCTTCGCTGCAACCTTTGGCGGCCGCCGCCGGGATGCGGTGGTGTATGTCGAAACCGAACACTTTGTCCGTTAATTCAAGGAGAACACTATGCGCTCATTACTGCTTTGGTTCCTCGGTGTGCCTATCCCTGTGATCATCCTGATTGCGATCTTCATGCATTAAACCTGAGCCTGGCTCGGTCCCCTGTGGGAGGGAGCTTGTTCCCGATAGCGGTAGGTCAGTCGGTATTGCCGGCGACTGATACACCGCCATCGGGAGCAAGCTCCCTCCCACATTTTGTTTTTTGGAGCGTCAGCCAGCTGCTCACCAGCAGTGCACAGGCCACTGAAGTCATGATCACCAAGGGTTGCGACGTGCCGTCAGACAACAACCCGGTCGCCCAACTGCTCACCGCCGTGAGGAACATCTGGGTAAAAAAGAACAACCCCGACGCCGTCCCGGCAATCGCACCGTAAGGCTGCAACACCGACAGCTGGCACGCCGGAATCACCATCCCCACCGACACCATGATCACCACCATCGGCAGCACAATCGCCAGCCATTGCTCTGGCCAGGTGGTAGTGGCAACCGCGAGGATCACGCTGCCGAACACATTGAGGGCGATGGCGGCGCTGATCAGGCGATCGGGCTCGAAGCGCAACACCCACCGACGAAACAGGTTGGCGCCCAGCATGTAGCCGCTGATCGTCGCGGCGAACACCAGTGCATAGGCCGTGGCAGAGAGGTGAAAACCGCGTTGCAGCAGCGCCGAAGACTCACTGATAAACGGAAAATAGGTGCTGTACACGCAGCCGATCGCCAGGGAATAGCGCAGGAAATGGCGGTCACGCAGCAATTGGCCGTAGATGCGCAGCAGGTTGTTCGGCGGCGCAGCGGCGACTTCCGGCGGGCGGGTCTCCGGCAGGCGGCGGTACACCACCAGGTACAGCACCGCGCCGATCACGCCGAGCAACGCAAACAGGCCGCGCCAGTTGATAAACGGCAGCATCAGGCTACCCAGCACGGGGGCCGCCATGGGCGATATGGCCATGGCCATGGAGATCAGGCCCAGCAGACGCGCCTGTTCGTGGCGGTCGAAATAATCGCGCACGATCACGCGGCCAATCACCGTGGTGCAGCAGCCGCCCAACGCCTGGAACAGGCGGGCGACGATCAGCACGCCAAGGCTGTTGGCCAGGGCGCAGGCGACGGTGGTCAGCACATACAGCAACAGCCCGGCCAACAGCACCGGGCGCCGGCCGAAACGGTCGGTCAACGGGCCGCTGACCAGCAGGGAGATCGCCGAGCCGAGGGTGTACAGCGTGAGGGTCAGTTGCAGCTGGCTGTCACTGCTCTGGAAGTAGTCGGCCATGGCGGGCAGGGCTGGCAGGTGCATGTCCAGGGTGATGCGCGGCAGGCCGATCAGCACGGTCAGCAGCACCAGCCAGAACCCGGAGGAGAGGGTGCGTTGAGTCATGGGAAGTTTCTTCGCAAGGGTAGAGCCCGCACTCTATTGGCTTTGTGGTTTAATCCTTAGAGCCATTTAACCCAATAAAGATTGGACCACTATGAGCCGAGGAAAAGCCGCTTCTGCCCTGGACCTGCCACGTCCCGACAGCTTGCACACAGGCAAGCAGCAGGGTGCCTACGAGGCCTTGCGCGCGGCTATTCTGACCCGGCAGTTGCCGGCGGGCAGCCGCTTGCCGTCGACCCGCAGCCTGGCCGAGCGCTGGCAGGTGTCCCGTGGCACGCTGGAAGCGGCGTTCGAGCGGCTGCACAGCGAAGGGTATGTGCAGCGGGTGGCGGGGTCGGGCACGCGGGTGTGTGCGGTGATCCCCGAGCAATTTATCGCCGCCGCACTCCCTCATCCCAAGCCGCGCCGCGAGGTGCAAGTGGACCGCCCGCAAACGGGCGTGCAGAGCCACGTGCCCTTCGTTGCGCGGCGCCCGGATGCCAGCCTGTTCGACTTGAAAACCTGGGCCCGGTGTATCTCCCGTGGCCTGCTCGCGGTCGGCCCCGGTGCGCTCGAGGCGGCGCACCCGGCGGGCTTGCCTGAGCTGCGCGCGCAGATCGCCGAATACTTGCGCAGCCATCGCGGCATGCACTGCGAAGCGGATGAAGTGATCGTCACCACGGGCATTCGCCATGCCCTCGACCTGATCGCGCGCACGCTGCTCACACCCGGCGATATTGCCTGTGTCGAGGACCCCGGTTACCCACCGGCGCGGCGTCTGTTCGCGTTGGCGGGCGCGCAGGTGCAGGCGATTGCCGTGACGGCCGAGGGGCTCGAGACCGCGCAACTGCCCGAGCGCGCGCGGCTGGCCTACGTCACCCCGGCGCACCAGGCGCCGCTGGGCATGACCTTGTCGGTATCGCGCCGCCTGGCGCTGCTGGACTGGGCCTCACGCGCCGATGCCTGGGTGGTGGAAGACGACTACGACAGCGAATACAACTACAACAGCGCGCCCCTGGCGGCCCTTAAATCCCTGGATGGCGGCGACCGGGTGATCTACTGCGGCAGCTTCAACAAGAACCTGTTTCCCGGTTTGCGCGTGGGGTTCATGGTGGTACCCACCGCTTTGCGCCGACCGTTAATGCGCACCCTGCAACTGACCGGGCATTCGGTGGGCGTCACCGATCAGTTGGGCTTGATCGAATTTCTCGGCAGCGGCGCCTTTGTGCGCCACTTGCGCGCCTCGCGCCAGGCTTACCAGGCGCGGCGCGATACGCTGCTCGAATGCCTCGGCGGACGCTGGGCCGTCAGCGGCCAACAGGCCGGATTGCATTTTGTGCTGTGGTTACCAGCGGGTGTGGCAGAAGAGGATTTCTGCACCCGCGCCGCGGCCGTCGGCTTGACCCTGCAAGGGTTGGGCAAGTTTTGCGTCAACGCGCGCCTGCCGCCGGCGGTGATCATCGGCTACACCGCGTTGACGCTGGCGCAGATCCGTTTTCATGGCCGAGTGCTCACGCAATTGTTGATGGTGGCTTAACTGGCTTCACCGCGGCCAGCAGGCTTGTAGTGGTCAGCATGCTCATTGTGGTTAGCAGACTTATTGTGGTTAGCGGGCTTGCCCGCGTTGGGCTGCGAAGCGGCCCCAATAAGGCCACCGCGTTACTCCAGGTAGGACGCGGCGGCTGGTTTTAGGGCCGCTTCGCGCCCCCAACGCGGGCAAGCCCGCTCGCCACAACAAGCTCACTTGACACAACAAGCCCACTTGCCACAACAAGCTCACTTGCTACAACAAGCCCGCTCGCCACAGGCTCAGTCATCAAACCCGACCTGCTCATGAATCTCATCCACCTTCAATTCCAACCGGTACGCCACCGCAATAAACAGCGCTTGGCACAGGCACAAGGTGGCGCTCAACGAGCGGAACGCAAACGATGAGCCTTCATTCACCAATAGCACCGCGTTTGCCCGTTTGGCCAGGGGCGACAGGTTGCTGTCGGTGATGATCAGGGTCTTGGCCTGATGATGTTGGGCGATGCGCAGACAATGCTGCGTCTCTTTGCCGTAGGGCGTAAAGCTGATCGCAATCACCAGGTCATTGGCGCGCACGCTGCGCATCTGCTCGCGATAACTGCCGCCCAGGCCCGAGATCAGGTGGATACGCTTGTTGGTGTGCTGCAGGTTGTAGACCAGGTAATCGGCCACGGCAAAGGAGCGGCGCACGCCGACCACGTAGATGTTGTCGGCGTTGACCACCAGGTCCACGGCCTTGTCGAACGCCACATCATCCAGCTCCAGCCCCAGCCGTTCGATGCCGGACAGGGTGGCATTCACGCATTCGCGCGCCAGGTCACCGCCGCTGGCCTTCTGCGACTTGTTGGCGATCATGCTGCGAATGCGCTGCTGGTAGTTCTGCACCGGCGTGGTCTTGTGGGTGTAGGCCTCGCGGAACAGCGCCTGCATCTCACTGAAGCCGCTGAAACCGAAACGCTGGGAAAAGCGCACGATGGCCGACGGGTGCACTTCACACTCGCGGGCGATATCGCTGATGCGGTCCACCATGATCCGGTCGCTTTGCTGGCTCATGTAGCTGGCGATGCGTTTGAGCTGGCGCGGCAGGCTCTCGTATTCGTCGGTAATCAGCTGCAACAGACGTTCGGCATTGATCGGAGGGCTGGCGACTGTGTCTTCCAGGGTGGTCTCGGGATCGGTGCGGGACATGGGCAATCCTTCTGGCGTTGTTCTTCTGATGCGCTGATGGGTAGGGCAAGTCTACAGGGTAGGCGCAAAAAAATACCCCGGCATCACGGCCCGCGTGGCCTGCTGAAACGATGCACGGCGGCTGGCATGCCATTATGCTGGCTTATTGGAAAAAATATTCCACTAAAAATAATTATGGAATAAATATTGATTGCGGCCGCCGGACGTTCTAGTCTGCTCCCACCAAGAGCGTTTGCCGTCGCCACGGCGGCACAACGCAGGCTGATAAAAATAACAGGAGCCAGCATGGGCCAGACTCGTTTTGCCAGTGGGCGTCAATTGGATCTGATTTGCCTGGGGCGCCTGGGCGTCGATCTCTACGCGCAGCAAGTAGGTGCGCGGCTTGAGGACGTGTCCAGCTTCGCCAAATACCTCGGCGGTTCCTCCGCCAACATCGCCTTCGGCACGGCCCGCCTGGGCCTGCGTTCGGCGATGTTGAGCCGGGTAGGGGACGACCATATGGGTCGCTTCCTGGTGGAGTCCCTGGCCCGTGAAGGCTGCGATGTCAGCGGCATCAAGGTCGACCCGGAACGCCTCACCGCGCTGGTGCTGCTGGGCCTCAAGGACCGCGAAACCTTCCCGCTGGTGTTCTACCGCGAAAACTGCGCCGACATGGCCCTGCGCGCCGAAGACATCAACGAAGCCTATATTGCCTCCAGTAAGGCCTTGCTGATCACCGGCACGCATTTCTCCACCGACAGCGTGTACAAGGCCAGCATCCAGGCCCTGGATTACGCGGCCAAGCACAACGTCAAGCGTGTCCTCGATATTGACTACCGCCCGGTGCTGTGGGGCCTGGCGGGCAAGGCCGATGGCGAGACGCGGTTTGTGGCCGACCAGAATGTCAGCCAGCACGTGCAGAAAATCCTGCCGCGGTTTGACCTGATCGTTGGCACCGAGGAAGAATTTTTGATCGCCGGCGGCAGTGAAGACCTGCTCACCGCGCTGCGCACCGTGCGCGAACTGACCCCGGCGACCCTGGTAGTCAAGCTCGGCCCGCAGGGCTGCACGGTGATCCACGGCGCCATCCCTGCGCGCCTGGAAGACGGCGCGATCTACCCCGGTGTACGGGTTGAAGTGCTCAACGTGCTGGGCGCTGGCGATGCCTTTATGTCGGGCTTCCTCAGTGGCTGGCTGAACGATGCCAGCGATGAGCGTTGCAGCCAGCTGGCCAATGCCTGCGGCGGCCTGGTGGTGTCGCGCCACGCCTGCGCACCGGCGATGCCGACCCCTGCCGAACTGGATTACCTGTTCAACAGCCCGGTGCCGATTACCCGGCCCGACCAGGACCTGACCCTGCAACGCCTGCACCGTGTCAGCGTGCCGCGCAAGGCCTGGAAGCAGTTGTTCGTGTTCGCCTTCGACCACCGCTGGCAACTGGTGGACCTGGCGCAAAAAGGCGGCCAGGACCCGGCACGCATCAGTGATATCAAGCAGCTGTTTATCCAGGCCATCGAGCGCGTGGAAACCAAGTTGGCCGAGCAGGGCGTCGAGGCTGACGTGGGCTTGTTGGCCGACCAACGCTTCGGCCAGGACGCGCTCAACGCCGCCAGCGGTCGTGGTTGGTGGATCGCGCGCCCGGTAGAAGTGCAGAACTCACGTCCGCTGGCGTTCGAGCATGGTCGTTCGATCGGCAGCAACCTGATCGCCTGGCCCCAGGAGCAAATCATCAAGTGCCTGGTGCAATACCACCCCGACGACGAGCCGATGCTGCGCCTGGAGCAGGAAGCGCAGCTCAAGGCGGTGTACGAGGCGTCCCTGGTCAGCGGCCATGAGTTGCTGCTGGAAGTCATCCCGCCCAAGGATCACCCGTCGACTTACCCCGATGTGCTCTACCGCAGCCTCAAGCGCCTGTACAACCTGGGCATCTACCCGGCGTGGTGGAAGATCGAAGCGCAGTCGGCCGAGGATTGGAAAAAGCTCGACGAACTGATCCATGAACGTGATCCGTACTGCCGTGGCGTGGTGCTGTTGGGCCTGAATGCGTCGGCCGAATTTCTTGCCGATGGCTTCCAGCAAGCCAGTCAAAGCACCACCTGCCGTGGGTTTGCCGTGGGCCGCACGATTTTCCAGGCGCCGAGCAAGGCATGGATGGCGGGGGAAATTGATGATGAAACCCTGATTCAGCAGGTGCAGGCCACGTTCGAACAGCTGATCAACGCCTGGCGCAGTGCTCGAACCTAAACACGCTTCTTAATGTGAAATACATTCAAATGTGGGAGGGGGCTTGCCCCCGATAGCGGTAGTTCAGTTACAGAAGTGTTGCCTGACACTCCGCTATCGGGGGCAAGCCCCCTCCCACATAAAGCAGAAAGCAGAAAGCAGATCTCAGTAATACCTGAAAATAATAAAGGTGCAGCCATGCCCGCAATCCGAATTGGCATCAACCCGATCTCCTGGAGCAACGACGACCTGCCGGCCCTGGGCGGTGAAACGCCCTTGAGCACTGCCTTGAGCGAGGGCAAGGAGATCGGCTACGAAGGTTTTGAACTCAACGGCAAATTCCCCAAGGATGCCAAGGGCGTCGGCGACGTGCTGCGCCCGTATGACCTGGCGCTGGTGTCCGGCTGGTATTCCAGCCGCTTGGCGCGGCGCTCGGTCGCGGAGGAAATCGAGGCCATCGCCGGTCACGTCGAGCTGCTGAAGCAGAACGGCGCCAAGGTGCTGGTGTACGGCGAAGTTGCCGATTCGATCCAGGGCTCACGCATCCGTCTGATCGAACGCCCGCGTTTCCACAGTGAGCAGGCCTGGCAGGACTACGCCGACAAACTCACTGAACTGGCGCGATTCACCCTGTCCCAGGGCGTGCGCCTGGCCTACCACCACCATATGGGCGCTTACGTCGAAGCCCCGGAAGACATCGACCAACTGATGCGCCGTACCGGCCCGGAAGTCGGCTTGCTGTTCGATTCGGGCCACTGCTACATGGGCGGCGGTGAGCCTCTGGAGGTGCTGCGCAAACACATCGAGCGTGTATGCCACGTGCATTTCAAGGACGTGCGCAAGCCGGTGGTGCAACTGGCGCGCAACCAGATGTGGAGCTTCCCGGACTGCATCGTCAACGGCACCTTCACTGTGCCCGGCGACGGTGATATCGACTTTGCGCCGTTGCTCGATGAACTGTTGGCCGCCAAGTACGAAGGGTGGCTGGTGGTGGAAGCCGAGCAGGACCCGGCGGTGGCGCCCAGCTATATCTACGCGAAAAAGGGGTATGACACCCTGCGCGCGCTTCTCAGTGAGAGGACTAAGTGATGAGCCTGTTGGTTAAAAGCAGCAAACGCGGGCAAACCATGGTTGCCCTGGAAGAAGGCCGTCTGGAGTACGTAGGGTTCAAAGCCTACCGCCTGAGCCTGGGCGAGACCTTGCCGGTCAGCGCCGGTGACCAAGAACTGTGCCTGGTGCTGCTCAGCGGCCGGGTGAATATCCAGGGTGAAGGTTTCAACTGGCAGAACCTCGGGGATCGCCAGTCGGTGTTCGAAGAAAAATCGCCGTTCGCTGCGTACCTGCCGCCCGGTACCGATGCCCAGGTCAGCGCTTTGAGCGATGTGCAGATTGCCGTCTGCGCCGCGCCGGGTGCCGAAGGGTACACGCCTCGCCTGATCCGCCCCGAGGACTGCAAGCGCAGCGTGCGCGGCAAAGGCGCCAACACCCGCTACGTGTGCGACATCCTGCCGGACACTTCACCGGCCCACTCGCTGTTGGTGGTGGAAGTGCGCACGCCGTCCGGGCATTCGTCGAGCTACCCGCCGCACAAGCACGACACCGACGACCTGCCGCACCAGAGCT
Source organism: Pseudomonas sp. S09G 359 (assembly GCF_002843605.1). Lineage (NCBI taxonomy): Bacteria > Pseudomonadati > Pseudomonadota > Gammaproteobacteria > Pseudomonadales > Pseudomonadaceae > Pseudomonas > Pseudomonas sp. S09G 359. The sequence goes on from NZ_CP025263.1 coordinate 2,737,342, forward strand.
TCCTGGAAGAAACCTACTACCACCAGATCAACCCACCCCAGGGCTTTGTGTTCCAACGGGTGTACACCGACGATCGCAGCATCGACCAGGCCATGGCCGTGGAAAACAGCGACCTGGTGGTGGTGCCCAAGGGGTATCACCCGGTCAGCGTGCCCTATGGCTACGAGTCCTACTACCTGAACGTGATGGCCGGCCCCAAACGTGCCTGGCATTTCCACAACGACCCGCAGCACAGCTGGCTGCTGGACCTTTAACCGGTTTGGACGGAGAACAACAATAATGAAGTCGCCTCTACGCTTTGCCCTGAACCGCATGGTCGCGCCCAACCTGTCCCTGCCGGATTTCATCCAGTTGGCGGCCGCGCTCAAGTGCGATGCCATTGAGATCCGCAACGACCTCAAGAATCGCGAAATCGAGTACGGCACCCCGGCCAGCCGCGTGCGTGAATTGTGCGCTGAGCAGAGCATCACGGTGCTGTCGATCAACGCGCTGTACCCCTTTGATGTGTGGAACGACGAACGCCGCGCCCAGGCGCTCGAACTGGCGACGTACGCCCGTGAATGCGGGGCCCAGGGCCTGGTGATGTGCCCACTCAACGAACCCGGCGACACCCGCAACGACGCCCAGCGTGCCGCCGGTTTACGCACAGCGTTGAGCGAGCTGGCGCCGATCCTGCGCGAGCATGGGATTCTCGGGTTCGTCGAACCCCTGGGCTTCGAAGAGTCGGCCCTGCGCCGCAAACGCGTGGCGGTGGACGCGATCAAGTCCATCGGTGGCCTGGATGTGTTCCGCGTGGTGCACGACACCTTCCACCACCACCTGGCCAACGAGCATGAGTTCTTCCCCGAACTGACCGGGCTGGTGCATATCTCCGGCGTGGAGGATGCCGAGGCGCCGCTCAATTCGATCCGCGACGGCCACCGCGTGCTGGTGGGCGAGGGCGATATCCTCGGCAATGCCGCGCAGATCGACACCTTGCTCAGCAGCGGTTACAGCGGCTACTTGTCGTTCGAGCCATTTGCGACCAGCGTGCATGAACTGGCCGATATCCAGCAGGCCATCGGCGCAAGCATCGCCCATTTGCAAGCCCCCCGGACCTGACGCCGGCCAAAGTGTGGGGGCGGGCTTGCTCGCGAATGCGCTGTATCAGTTGAAGAATTTGTATCTGACACAGCGCATTCGCGAGCAAGCCCGCTCCCACATTGGATCACTGTTGATCGACAGATTTGCATTCATACAAGGTGCGAACATGACCACAACACGATTGACCATGGCCCAGGCCCTGGTGAAGTTTCTGGATAACCAATACATCGAAGTCGACGGCGTGCAGAGCAAGTTTGTCGCCGGAGTCTTCACCATTTTCGGCCACGGTAACGTGCTGGGCCTGGGCCAGGCCCTGGAGCAGGACAGTGGTGACCTGGTGGTGCACCAGGGCCGCAACGAGCAGGGCATGGCCCACGCCGCCATCGGGTTTGCCAAGCAGCACCTGCGCCGCAAGATCTATGCGTGCACGGCCTCGGTAGGCCCGGGGGCGGCGAATATGCTCACCGCCGCCGCGACTGCCACGGCCAACCGTATCCCGTTGCTGCTGTTGCCGGGCGACGTCTACGCCAGCCGCCAGCCCGACCCGGTGCTGCAGCAGATCGAGCAGTTCCACGACCTGAGCATCAGCACCAACGACGCGTTCCGTTCGGTGAGCAAATACTGGGACCGCATCAACCGCCCCGAACAGTTGATGACGGCGGCGATCCACGCCATGCGCGTGCTCACCGACCCTGCGGAAACCGGTGCGGTGACCCTGGCCTTGCCTCAGGACGTGCAGGCCGAGGCCTGGGACTACCCCGACTATTTCCTGCAAAAGCGTGTGCACCGCATCGATCGTCGCCCGGCCACGGCGGCGATGATCGGCGACGCGCTGGCCGCCTTCCGAGGCAAGCGCAAACCGCTGATTATCTGTGGTGGCGGGGTCAAGTATTCCGGTGCGAATGCCGCGTTGCAGGCCTTTGCCGAGCGCTTTGATATTCCCTTCGCCGAAACCCAGGCGGGCAAGAGCGCGGTAGTTTCAAGCCACCCGCTGAACCTCGGCGGTATTGGCGAAACCGGCTGCCTGGCGGCCAACCTGTTGGCGCCGGAGGCGGATCTGATCATTGGTATCGGCACCCGCTATACCGACTTCACCACCTCGTCGAAATCGCTGTTCAAACACGCCGACGTGAAGTTCCTCAACCTCAATATCAGCCCTGCCGACGCCTTGAAGCTGGACGCTGTGCAGGTACTGGCCGACGCTCAGGTCGCCCTCGAAGCGTTGGCCGACGCCTTGGGCGATTACCGTTCCGGCTGGGGCGAGCAGATCGCGTATGCCAAGGCACAGCTGGAGGCCGAGGTGGATCGCGTGCATCAGGTGGAATATGCGGGTGATGGCTTCGTCCCCGAGGTCGACGACCACCTGGACCGTGCGGTACTGCGCGAATTTATCGAGTTGACCGGCTCCTGCCTTACCCAAAGCCGCGTGCTCGGTGTGCTCAATGCAAGCCTGGCCGACGACGCAATTATCGTCGCGGCCGCCGGCAGCCTGCCCGGCGACTTGCAGCGCGCCTGGCGCAGCAAGGGCGTGAACACCTACCACGTCGAATACGGTTATTCGTGCATGGGTTACGAGATCAACGCCGCACTCGGCGTAAAGCTGGCCGAGCCGAGCAAAGAGGTGTACGCCCTGGTCGGCGATGGCTCCTACATGATGCTGCACTCGGAGCTGGCCACCTCGATTCAGGAACGGCGCAAGATCAACGTGGTGCTCCTCGATAACATGGCGTTCGGCTGCATCAACAACCTGCAGATCGGCAATGGCATGGACAGCTTCGGCACCGAATTCCGCTACCGCAACCCCGAGAGCGGCAAGCTCGACGGCGGCCTGGTGCCGGTGGATTTTGCCATGAGCGCGGCGGCCTATGGCTGCAAGACCTACAAGGTCAGCACCGTGGAGCAGTTGGAAGCCGCCCTGGCGGATGCGCGCACGCAAAGCGTGTCCACCCTGATCGATATCAAGGTATTGCCCAAGACCATGATCCACGGCTACCTGTCGTGGTGGCGGGTGGGCGTGGCGCAGGTGTCCACCAGCGAACGCACGAACGCCGCGGCAAAAAAACTCAATGAACACCTGGCGAAGGCCCGGCAGTACTAATAACAAGAGGAGTGTTTGTATGTCGTTGAAGCTTGGAGTGATCGGTACCGGTGCCATCGGCCGTGACCATATTCGTCGTTGCAGCCAGACCCTGCTCAACAGTCAGGTGGTGGCGGTCACCGACATTAACCTTGAGCAAGCGGCCAAGGTGGTGGCTGATTTGACGCTGGACGCCGAGGTGTACCCGGACGGCCATGCGCTGATCAATTCGCCGCAGGTCGAGGCGGTGCTCGTGACCTCCTGGGGCCCGAGCCACGAAGAATTCGTGCTGGCGGCCATCGCCGCCGGCAAACCGGTGTTCTGCGAAAAGCCCTTGGCCGTCACCGCCGAAGGCTGCCGCAAGATCGTCGAGGCCGAAGTGGCGCACGGCAAGCGCCTGGTGCAAGTGGGCTTCATGCGCCCGTACGACGAAGGCTACCGCGCCCTCAAGGCCGTGATCGACAGCGGCCAGATCGGCGAACCGTTGATGCTGCATTGCGCGCACCGTAACCCGACGGTGGGCGAGAACTACAAGACCGACATGGCGATCACTGACACGCTGATCCACGAGCTGGACGTGCTGCGCTGGTTGCTCAACGACGATTACGTGTCGGTGCAGGTGGTATTCCCGCGCAAGACCAGCAAGGCCTTGGCGCACCTGCGCGACCCGCAAATCGTGCTGCTGGAAACCGCCAAGGGCACGCGTATCGACGTGGAAGTGTTTGTGAACTGTCAGTACGGCTACGACATCCAGTGCGAAGTGGTGGGGGAGACCGGTATCGCCAAATTGCCGGAACCTTCGCAGGTGCAATTGCGCAGCGAGGCGAAGTTGTCCAATGCCATCCTGATGGACTGGAAGGATCGCTTTATCGGTGCCTATGACGTGGAGTTGCAAGCCTTCATTGATAGCGTGCGCGCCGGGCAAGTCGGTGGGCCGTCGGCGTGGGATGGGTTTGCGGCGGCGGTGGCGGCGGATGCGTGTATTGAAGCGCAGGCGAGTGAGCAGATTGTGAAAGTCAGCCTGCCGGAGCGTCCGCACTTCTACGGCTAAGTCACAGCTCCACTGACGAAATACGGTCAATGTGGGAGCTGGCTTGCCTGCGATTGCGGTCTGTCAGTGGCAGATTCGTTGCCTGATACACCGCTATCGCAGGCAAGCCAGCTCCCACCTTTGATCCGATTTCCAATTCAAGAGGGAATCTAATCATGCGAATCGGACTAGTCGGCTACGGCCATGGAGGGCGCTTTTTTCATGCGCCGCTGATTGCAACACTGCCCGGCGCCACGTTCGTCGGTGTCGTCACCCGTTCCCCCGAGCGTCGCCAGCAATTGGCAACCGACCACCCAGGTCTCAAGGCCTTCGATTCCATCGGCCAGATCGTCGAAGCCGGCGTTGACGCGTTGGTCATCTCCACCACCCTCAAAGGCCGCCCGGCCCTGGTGCTGGAAGCCATCGAACATGGCGTCGCCGTGGTCAGCGACAAACCCTTTGCCGCCAATGCTGAACAGGCCCAGGCGCTGATCACTGCCGCCGAGCGCCATGAGGTGCTGCTGAGCGTTTACCAGAACCGGCGCTGGGACTCGGATTACCTGACCCTGCGCAAACTCATCGATGCCGGCGCCCTGGGCAGTATCAGCCGTTTCGAATCCCGCGTGGAGCGCTATAGCCCGCAGGCCGTGGGCAATGCCAGTGGCGGCGGGTGGCTGCGCGACTTGGGTAGCCACTTGGTGGACCAGGCGCTGCAACTGTTTGGCCCGGTGGACCGGGTGTTTGCGCAGCTGCACTACAGCAGAGAACACCCTACGCTGGACCACGGTTTCTTCGTTTCCCTGACCCACGCCAACGGGGTGATTTCCCATCTATGGGGCAATGCCCTGCAAAACAGCCAGGCCCCGCGTTTTCGCGTAAGTGGCAGTTTGGGCTGCTACACCGTGGACGGGCTGGATGGCCAGGAAGAGGCGCTGATGGCCGGCAAGTCGCCGAAAACCGAAGGTGAGCACTGGGGCGCCGAGGAGCATCGCCGCTGGGGCTGGTTCGAGCAAGGTCCGGAACGCGAACGCGTGCCGTCGGAGAAGGGCTGCTGGACACAGTTCTACCGCCAGTTGCAAACCGCTGTGCAAGGGCAGGGGCCATTGCCGGTGGATGCCTATGACGCGCTGGAAACCACCCGTATATTGGACGCCGCACGCCTCAGCGCCGAGCGCCAGCAAGTGGTTTCAACAAAAATAGAATAAAATTCTAAAACAGGTTGATATGGAAATTATTTTCCAATAAAGTCTTTTCCAGGTTGCATAAAGTACGTCTTGGACTCGATCCCGGCGACTCAACAAAAACAAGATCAAAAACAACCAGGTACCGTCAGATGAAAATCTTCAACGCTGTACTGCGAGTTTTACGCCCTGCCCACACGCCACGCGGTCTGCCCCGCGCCCGGCCGTTCTACTTCTCCTTCCTTAATGTGCTGTGCGTCGAAAATCACGGCGCGCTGGTCTGCTGCATCCCTGGCGCCCCGGTCGTCCGACTGCCCGCCGAGCTCTGATAAACGCAACGTCCAAAAAACCAACAAGAAAGTGGAGACAGACCGTTCATGAAGACCCCGATCCGTTTTACCGCGCTGGCCCTGTCCATGCTGCTCGCCAGCGGAGTTGCCGCGGCTGCCGACCTGAAGATAGGCGTGAGTATGTCCGCCTTCGATGACACCTTCCTGACCTACCTGCGCGAGGACATGGACAAGCAAGCCAAGTCCTACCCCAAGGGTGACGGCGTGCAGCTGCAGTTCGAAGACGCCCGCGCCGACGTGGTGAAGCAACTTAGCCAGGTCGAGAACTTTATCAGCCAGAAGGTCGACGCGATCATCGTCAACCCGGTGGACACCGCCTCGACGGCCAACATCATCAAGGCCGCCACCGCCGCGAAAATCCCGCTGGTGTTCGTCAACCGCCGCCCGGATAGCCCAACCCTGGCCCCAGGCGTCGCCGCCGTGACCTCCGATGACGTCGAGGCCGGCAAGCTGCAAATGCAGTACATCGCCGAAAAACTCGGTGGCAAGGGCAACATCGTGATCCTGCTGGGTGACCTGGCGAACAACTCCACCACCAACCGCACCAAAGGTGTGAAGGAAGTCCTGACCAAGTACCCCGGCATCAAGGTTGAACAGGAACAGACCGGTATCTGGCTGCGTGACAAGGGCATGACCCTGGTCAACGACTGGCTGACCCAGGGCCGCGACTTCCAGGCGGTACTGTCGAATAACGACGAAATGGCCATCGGTGCCGCCATGGCGCTGAAGTCGGCAGGCAAAAAAGGCGTATTGATTGCCGGTGTCGACGGCACGCCGGACGGCTTGAACGCGATCACCAAGGGTGACATGACCGTGTCGGCGTTCCAGGATGCCAAGGGCCAGGCGGACAAGTCGGTGGAAACTGCGCGCAAGATGGCCAAGAACGAGCCCATCGAGCAGAACGTGGTGATCCCGTTCCAGCTGATCACGCCGGACAACGTCAAAGACTTCAAGTAGCCCCTACATAACAACAATAAACCGGCAGGGCGGTCGTGCCCGCCTTGCCGATGGAGTACCTCCCTATGCTCGCTCATGCCGCTGTGTCGCAGCCCCCCGGTGTCCAGCCGTTGCCGCTGGACGAACCCTACCTGCTGGAAATCGTCAACATCAGCAAAGGCTTTCCCGGCGTCGTGGCCCTGGCCGACGTGCAGCTGCGGGTGCGCCCCGGCACCGTGCTGGCGCTGATGGGTGAGAACGGTGCGGGCAAGTCGACGCTGATGAAAATCATCGCCGGCATCTATCAGCCGGACGCCGGTGAAATCCGCCTGCGGGGCAAGCCGATCGTGTTTGAAACACCCCTGGCGGCGCAAAAGGCCGGGATCGCGATGATCCACCAGGAACTCAACCTGATGCCGCACATGAGCATCGCCGAAAATATCTGGATCGGCCGCGAGCAGCTCAACAGCCTGCACATGGTCAACCACCGCGAAATGCACCGCTGCACCGCCGAGTTGCTGGCGCGCCTGCGCATCAACCTCGACCCGGAAGAGCACGTGGGCAACCTGAGCATTGCCGAGCGGCAGATGGTCGAGATTGCCAAGGCGGTGTCCTACGACTCCGACATCCTGATCATGGATGAACCGACTTCCGCCATTACCGAGAAGGAAGTGGCCCACCTGTTTTCGATCATTGCCGACCTCAAGTCCCAGGGCAAAGGCATCGTCTACATCACGCACAAAATGAACGAAGTGTTTGCCATCGCCGATGAAGTGGCGGTGTTCCGCGACGGTCACTACATCGGCCTGCAACGCGCCGACAGCATGAACAGCGACAGCCTGATCTCGATGATGGTCGGCCGTGAGCTGAGCCAGCTGTTCCCGGTGCGTGAGACGCCCATCGGCGAGCTGTTGCTGTCGGTGCGCGACCTGCGCCTGGACGGGGTGTTCAAGGACGTGTCCTTCGACCTGCATGCCGGAGAGATCCTCGGCATCGCCGGCTTGATGGGCTCCGGCCGCACCAATGTGGCGGAAACGATTTTTGGCATCACCCCAAGCGACGGCGGGCAAATCAGCCTCGACGGCAAGCCGGTGCGCATCAGCGACCCGCACATGGCCATCGAGAAAGGCTTTGCGCTGCTGACCGAGGACCGCAAGCTCAGTGGCCTGTTCCCGTGCCTGTCGGTGCTGGAGAACATGGAGATGGCGGTGCTGCCGCATTATTCGGGCAACGGTTTTATCCAGCAGAAAGCCCTGCGCGCGCTGTGCGAAGACATGTGCAAGAAGCTGCGGGTGAAGACGCCGTCGCTGGAGCAGTGCATCGACACCTTGTCCGGCGGCAATCAGCAAAAGGCCTTGCTGGCGCGCTGGCTGATGACCAACCCACGCTTGCTGATTCTCGATGAGCCGACCCGTGGCATCGACGTCGGCGCCAAGGCCGAGATTTACCGGTTGATCTCCTTCCTCGCCAGCGAGGGCATGGCGGTAATCATGATTTCCTCGGAGCTGCCCGAAGTGCTGGGCATGAGCGACCGGGTGATGGTGATGCACGAGGGCGAATTGATGGGCACCCTGGACCGCGCGGATGCGACCCAGGAAAAAGTCATGCAGTTGGCCTCGGGTATGACCGCGGTCCACTGAAGAATTGCACAGAATAAGAAGGTGATTGGCTATGAACGCAATAACAGACAACAAGCCTGCCACGGCCCCGGTCAAGAACCGGCGGCGACTGCCGACCGAGCTGAGCATCTTCCTGGTGCTGATCGGCATCGGCCTGGTGTTTGAGGTGTTCGGCTGGATCGTGCGCGACCAGAGTTTCCTGATGAACTCCCAGCGCCTGGTGCTGATGATCCTGCAAGTGTCGATCATCGGCCTGCTGGCCATCGGCGTGACCCAGGTGATCATCACCACCGGGATTGACTTGTCCTCGGGCTCGGTGCTGGCGCTGTCGGCGATGATCGCCGCCAGTTTGGCGCAGACCTCCGACTTTTCCCGCGCGGTGTTCCCGTCCCTGACCGACTTGCCGGTGTGGATTCCGGTGGCGATGGGCCTGGGTGTCGGGCTGCTGGCGGGGGCGATCAACGGCAGCATCATTGCCGTCACCGGTATCCCACCGTTCATTGCGACCCTGGGCATGATGGTCTCGGCCCGTGGCCTGGCGCGTTACTACACCGAAGGCCAGCCGGTGAGCATGCTCTCGGATTCCTACACGGCCATCGGCCATGGCGCGATGCCAGTGATCATCTTCCTGGTGGTGGCGGTGATCTTCCACATTGCCCTGCGCTACACCAAGTACGGCAAGTACACCTACGCCATCGGCGGCAACATGCAGGCGGCGCGCACCTCGGGGATCAACGTCAAGCGTCACCTGATCATCGTCTACAGCATCGCCGGTTTGCTCGCAGGCCTGGCCGGTGTGGTGGCTTCGGCCCGCGCTGCGACCGGCCAGGCGGGCATGGGCATGTCCTATGAACTGGATGCGATTGCCGCCGCGGTGATCGGTGGCACCAGCCTGGCAGGCGGAGTAGGGCGCATCACCGGCACCGTGATCGGCGCGCTGATCCTCGGGGTGATGGCCAGCGGGTTTACCTTTGTAGGCGTGGATGCGTATATCCAGGACATCATCAAGGGTTTGATCATCGTGGTCGCTGTGGTGATCGACCAATACCGTAACAAGCGCAAACTCAAGCGCTGAATGAACTTGAGCCTGGTGCAGGTCTAAATGTGGGAGGGGGCTCGCCCCCGATGACGGCAGGTCAGTTGATAAATCTGTTGGCTGAGATACCGTCATCGGGGGCAAGCCCCCTCCCACATTTGATAATCACCCGGCAGATCCAACCGTTTGTCTTCTATATAGCTCCACAAACTTGAATTTCTTGCTATAAACGCACTCCGATAACCATTCGCCAAGCCCGTCCTGGTGCCTTTTGGGGTTATATCGGAAAAAATGCCTGTCTTTTCAGTTGCTGCGCCCTCAAGTCGGCCTTAGACTGCCGCCCCTCGTAAATTGAGTGCCGGGTGGCGCTTGGAATGGACGGCGCCTTTCCGAGACCTGCAGAGGTCGGCCGGAACGCTCCCTTATTCGCCTTAATGCACGTATTTTTTATAGAGAAATCAATGACAAAGGAAAAGTTGCTGGCCATGCCGGCGGATGACTACATGAATGCCGAACAGCACGCTTTTTTTGAGCAGCTGCTGCAAGACATGAAAGTGGAACACCATGAGCGCATTGAACAGAACCGTATCGCCATTGAAAGCCTGGACACCCCGGCTGACCCGGCCGACGCCGCTTCCGTTGAAGAAGAGCGTACCTGGCTGGTGAACGCCATCGACCGCGACCAGCGCATGCTGCCGCAGCTCGAACGTGCACTGGAACGCATCAAGGAAGACTCCTTTGGCTGGTGCGACGACAGCGGCGAGCCTATCGGCCTCAAGCGCCTGCTGATCAGCCCGACCACCAAATACTGCATCGAAGCGCAAGAGCGCCACGAGCAGATCGACAAGCACCAGCGCCAAGCCTGATGCGCTGAAGCTGGGGCGCCGCGCATTCGGCGCCCCAGGGATATGCCCCGTTACACCCCGTCTATTGATCTGCTGCAAGCCACCCCACTAAAGGCCCATGGATAATGGCCCGATAGTGGCGTTTAATGCAGCGACAATAATGACAAGCAGTGGGGTGACGAAGATGGCTGGAGACGGATCTCTGATGGGCGCAGCAGTGCCACCGCAACCGGTGGTGCGCGGGTTGCCCGGCTGGCTGACGCCGCTCATGCAGAGCATCGCCCTGGTGCTGGTACTGCTGGGCCTGGCGTTTGCCAGCCTGCCGATATACCTCTGCCTGCCGCTGGCCTTGCTGGTGATCTGGCTGCCCAACCTTAAACACCGCGCCCCGCGCATTGCACCGGCCGAGGCCAGTGATGCGATTGGCGAGCTGACTCGCGATCTGTCCTACACCACCAGCCACAATGCGCTCTCTGCTGCCGGCGTGGCCTTCTCGGTCAAGCAACTGGCGGCGCGCCTGCAGTCACAACTGGGCGCGGCCAAGCAGATTGTCAGCAGTGCCGAGGTGATGATCGGCACCGAGAAGATCACCTCGCAACTCAGCCGTGAGGCCCTGCAAGCGGCCAGCCAGGCGCATCGGCGCAGTACCGAAGGCCGGGAAGTGCTGGCGCAGTCGATCAGCCGTATGCATCAGCTCAGCCAGCGTGCGAATGCCAGTCGCGAGCTGATCGAAGCCTTGAGCCAGCGCAGCGAGGAAATCCAGCGGGTGACCCTGGTGATTCAGTCCATCGCCAGCCAGACCAACCTGCTGGCGCTTAACGCTGCCATTGAAGCGGCGCGCGCCGGTGAACACGGGCGTGGGTTTGCCGTGGTGGCAGATGAAGTGCGTGGGTTGGCGGGCCGCACGGCCACGGCTACCGATGAAGTCGGCGTGATGGTCGCTGATATCCAGCAACGCACCGCCCAGGTAGTGGAGCAGATTCGCCAGCTCTCGGCCGACCTGCACACCGGCGTCGAGCAGGTTGAGCATGCCGGCGAGCAACTGCAAAGCATCGCCAGCCTGGCTGCGGATGTGGAAGGCCAGGTCAATGAAATCGCCCAGGGCACCGACACCAACCGTGCCCAGCTCGACAGCCTGTTCCATGCGGTGGAGCAAATGCGCAGCGACCTGGCCGTGAGCGACCAGCAAACCCGCCAGTTGGCCGAGGCTGCCGTACAGATGGAAGGGCAGGCCGAAACCATCAGCGAGCGTCTGGCGGAAGTCGGCTTGGATGACTATCACCAGCGCGTCTACGACCTGGCGCGCGAAGGCGCGAGCCGGATCGCTGCGCAATTCGAGGCCGATGTGCAGCAAAACCGCATCAGCCTGGATGACTTGTTCAACCGCAGCTATACGCCGATCCCCAACACCCACCCAAGCAAATTCCACAGCCGTTTCGACGGCTACACCGACCAAGTGTTGCCGGCCATTCAGGAAGCGTTGCTGCCACGCCACGAAGGCCTGGTGTTCGCCATCGCCTGCACGCCCCAAGGCTATGTGCCTACGCACAACAAGGCGTTTTCCCAGGCGCTGACCGGCGACGCCCAAGTGGACGCGGTTCAAAACCGTACCAAACGTAAATTCGAAGACCGTACCGGCATCCGCTGCGGCAGCCATCAGCAAGCGGTCTTGTTGCAGACCTATACCCGTGACACCGGCGAGCTGATGCACGACCTGTCGGTGCCGATCATGGTCAACGGCCGGCATTGGGGCGGGTTGCGCCTGGGCTATAAACCGGAAGGGGCCAAGGGCGGGCGCTAGGGATTATTGCCGTTTATGCAATGGAGCTATTCCGGGGATAGCTTTTTCTAACTGGAGGAAAACCGTAGCATGGCCAACATTGTTAGCCAGCTAACTAATGTTACGGAGAAGCTCCATGCAAACCAAAGTCGATGTCGCCGTGATGATTGGCAGTGGCGTCCCACCAACCCTGCGTGCATTGGGCCAGCGAGCCTGTTGGGTGGTGCTGCTCAACGGTGAGCAGCGCGGCACTGCGTTCGCCAGCCGCGATGAGGCTGAGGAATGCAGGGCTGCCTGGCAGGCACTGTTGCGTCTGGAGCGTTCAGACAGCCTGCATTGATGGGGGCTCAGTGCGGCTGATGCAGGCGTTGGTTCAGCTCATCCACCGCCATTGCCCAGTCCGCGTCGTCGCGAAGCTCTTCCTTGAGGAACTGGGCTTGCTGGGGTGACCAGAAGGGCGCATCGATCAGCTTCACGTCTTCCGGCAGAGGATGCGCGACAATAAACGCATCGATGGCTTCCGGGGATGAATCCAGGCCCAATTGTTCGAACAGGGTTTCCAGGGTAGGGATTGGCGCGTCCATATCGTTCTCCATGCAAGGGTGTGGGCGTTATGCATGGGAGGCTTGTGACGCGGCATAGTTCTGTTGGAAGTCTTCAGGCGTTCAGTGCGCCTGCATCCACGGCGCTTTTAAGGGCCTGGGCGGCCTCTTTTCCGGCGATGGCGGCGGCTTCGACAGTTTTGAACCAGCGATCTTTTTCCACTTGGTGCGTGGTGATGGTGTTCAGCGGTGGCTTGGCCCGCATCACGATAACTGCCTGGAATTCGCCTTCAACCTCTCTTGCGTCGCCATGGATGAAAAATTCGCCGATATCAAATTCCGTCACGTAGAGCCTTCCCTTGGAGATAACTGCACTGGTAGAAACCTGGGCCAAAGGCACAAACTTCAGTGGACGGGCCAGTATGGCAGTTGTTGCGGGTCGGCGGCGCAGTAAAGTTATCGGGGTGACGAAACGATTCCACCGTGAGGTTCATGCAGGCTGGCTTCGAGTTTTTTTGCCAATTCACAGGCCTGGATGTGGTCACTGCGAAAGCCTTTGATTCGGCCGCTGAGCACTTCACGAATATGGAAAAAGTTTCTGCCGGCAGGTACGACTTGGTAAAGAACCGAATCCTGGCACCCATCGTTGCCCTGCAAAGGGTAGTATTGAGCCTCGTGCTGAATTGATGAGCGAGTGTGCGAAGGCATAGCGTGGTAGTGCGGTCGTTGCATGGCCTGCTCCTTTCGATCTATCCGGTTGACCCATCTGTAGCGTTTTGAGTAGTTTTGACCTGTGTAGCTGTTTTAGTATTGTCGTCGGCAGCCGACGCCTGGTTCCATGAGCGTGTATTTGTTTTTGTGTTGATGTCGGAAAACTGCATTTTTAATTGGGTTATTCTCTGAAGTTGGTCGGCCCGTATTCTCGGACCGTTGAACCTGTGATCTCCTGTGATGCCTGATGACCTTGCACAAGGTCCATCGCGTACACCTGTACTAGTCTTATGGCGCGACAGTGGGATCTCCTTCAGTTTTTTTTTCAGAAATACGCTGTGTGCTCGTGCCGTGATGGCCGGTTTTTTGTGCTGCCCGCGTTGGCGGGTGGCGCCTTTTTCGATGTGGGGGCGTTTCCTTGGCAGTCAGTAATCTGGATATGCACGCGTTGTTCGTGCTGGGTGATTTGCGCGCAAAGTTGGTAAAACTGTTTCAGTCCCGTTTTGTTTACGTCACAGAGCAGACGCCGGAAGGCATCTACATTGCCGAAATCGATACCGAGGCCGCGTTGGTGGTTGATGATAAACCCCGCCTTGAACTCAAAGTGGGTGATCATTTTCGTGCGGCGGTATTGCCCAGCCGGGAAGGCGGCAAGTTTGAATTGAAGTTCCGTGACATCAAGTTGACGGTGTATGGCTTGGGCGACTACGCGTTTGTTTCCTCGACCGAGGGCCAGGGCATTGTGTTTAAGGAAGGCCACAGCGTGATGCTGGTGTTCGCCGCCAATCAGCAACTGCAGGAAGGCCTGACCAAGACCCTCAAGGCCGTGACCGGCAAGGCCGCCAAGTGGCGCAAGGGTGAATTGGTAACCTTCAAGGCCAGCGAGTGATGCATAAACACCCGATACATTTTTATCTCCCGGAACCTCTACTACAGTTGAGTTGACTTAACTATTCAGAGGCTTCGCGCACACGCAGCAAAGCCGTCCGCTATTGGCCGCGATATTGCGAGGTGCGCAGGCATGAAACGTTTGAGAACGCTGTTGGCCGTGTCCCTGACGACCCTGGGGCTATCGGTGGCGCCGTTGCCGGCTTCGGCCGCCGAGGCCCCGATACATTTCGCCGATTTGAACTGGGAAAGCGGCAGCTTGATCACCGAAGTCTTGCGGGTGATTGTCGAGAAGGGCTACGACCTGCCCACCGACACCTTGCCTGGCACCACCATCACCCTGGAAACCGCCCTGGCCAAGAACGATATCCAGGTGATCGGCGAGGAATGGGCCGGCCGCAGCCCGGTGTGGGTCAAGGCCGAGGCCGAAGGCAAGGTGGTGGGCCTGGGCGACACGGTCAAGGGCGCCACCGAGGGCTGGTGGGTGCCGGAGTACGTGGTCAAGGGTGACCCGGCCAAAGGCATCAAGCCACTGGCCCCGGAACTCAAGAGCGTGAAGGATTTGGCGCGTTACAAGGACGTGTTCAAGGACCCGGAATCTCCAGGCAAGGGGCGTTTCCTCAACAGCCCCATCGGCTGGACCTCGGAAGTGGTCAACAAGCAGAAGCTCAAGGCCTACGGCCTGGACGACAGCTACGTGAATTTCCGCAGCGGCTCCGGTGCGGCACTGGATGCCGAAATCGCCTCATCCATCCGTCGCGGCAAGCCAGTGTTGTTCTATTACTGGTCGCCGACTCCGTTGATGGGCCGTTACAAGCTGATCCAACTGGAGGAACCACCCTTTGATGCCGAAGCGTGGAAAACACTCACGGACGCGGACAACCCGAATCCCAAGCCCACCCGTTCCCTGGCTTCCAAGTTGAGTATCGGGGTGTCCACGCCGTTCCAGAAGGCGCACCCGCAGATCGCCGAGTTCTTCGAGAAGGTCGAGTTTCCGATCGAGCCGCTGAACAAAGCCTTGGCCACCATGAGCGAGAACCACACCGCGCCACGGGATGTGGCGCAGGCGTTCCTCAAGGAACACCCGCAGGTGTGGAAAGCCTGGTTGACCGAGGACGTGGCGCAGAAGGTTGAGGCGAGCTTGAAGTAGTGTGGGAGGGAGCTTGCTCCCGATAGCGGTGGGTCAGATAAAAATTTGTCAACTGACACACCGCCATCGGGAGCAAGTCGAATCGTCGCATCGCCCATCCCACATTTTATTGCATTCCAGGTCTAGAACCGGGTTTGCACGGCCACCTCGAATGTTCTCGGAGAACCCAGGTAATACGCTGGCGACACATGCGCAAACTCGGCATACACCTCGTTCGTCAAGTTGCGTACCCGAGCGGTGACCGAGGTATGCGCGTCAACCTTATAGCGCAGGAATGTTCCGAACAGCGTGTAGGCCGTTACCGTCTGAGTATTGGCATTGTCCGCATACACCTGCGCCACATACCGCGCGTCCACGCCGCCTTGCCAATCCTCGGCAAAATCATAGGTCAGCCACAGGTTGCCCACGCGCTGGGGGACATTGGTCGGCGTATTGCCCTTGCGCGAGACTACGGCGCCGCTGGCGATTTTCTCGTTGAACTCATCGTATTCGGCATCCACCCAGGCGAAGTTACCCTCCGCCAACAGCCTTGGGGTGATGCGCAATGAACTGGCCAATTCGATACCCTTGGACGACTGCGCGCCCACCGGAATACTGCTGGTGGGGTCCAATGGATCGGTGACGGCAAAGTCCTTGCGCTCGATTTTGTAGGCAGCCACCGTGGCCGAGCCGCGGCCGTCCAGATAATCGAGCTTGCTGCCCACTTCCCATTGCTTGCCGGTCGAGACATCGAACACCTGGGTAGTGCTGCTCGGTTGCTCGGCGGCCGTGCTGTATTGCACATACACATTGGCCGAGGGGATGAGCTGGTACGTCAGGCCCACGCGGCCGGTCACGGGTTCCCAGCTGCGCTTGAAGTGGCGTGGGTTGGTGGCGGTGACTACGCGATGGTTGGTCACATCCAGGTCGATGGCGTCGTAACGCAACCCGGTCAGCAACGCCAATTTATCCGTGAGGCCCAGGCGGTTCTCCACAAACAAGGCTTTGGTGGTGACCTCGTTGGTCTTGTCCTTGCCGAAGTTTTCCCGGGTTCGCGGGATGTCGTAAAAGTGGCCGGGGTCGAAGCTGTTCGGGTCCACCGTGCTGTTGCCTGGCACATTCAGCGGGGTGTTGGTGGTGCTGTTGACCTTGTACTCGAAGCCACCCGACCACGTGGTCGACAGGCCGAAGAGGCTGGCGTCATGGCGCAGCTCGAACTGATTGCCGTTCTGCTCACCCTGATGGCGCACCTGGTAGGCGGTAGAGCGGTTCACCGCGCTGTTGTTGGCGTTGTACTGGTAGGTTTCCAGGTTGCGGTAATCGCGCTGGCTGTCGAGGTGGTACAGGGTGTTTTTCAGGGTGGTGCTGTCATTAAGGCGATAGTCGATGATCGAGCGCGCCCAGATCGTGCGTTGCTCGTAGCGGCCATCGGCGACGTTGTAGTTGTTGAAACGGTTGTGCGTGTCGATCTTCAGCTCGCCGGCCTTGGGGTTGAGCACCGGCGTGCCCCAATAGGGGCTGTCTTCATGCTCATCCTGGTATTCCAGCGCCAGGGTATGGGACAGGTTGGGGGTGAGGTCGCTGAGCAGGGAAAACGCCAGGCTCCAGGCGTCGCGCTGGTCGCGGTCGATGTAGCTGTGGTTGGTATTGCGGCTTACATCCAGGCGCGCGTAATGCTGCACGTCGGCACCGGGCTCGGTCAGGGCGTGGTTGACGCCAAAGGCCATGCCGGCCGTGTCATAACTGCCATAGGTGAGTTGACCTTCGGCGGCCTGTTCCTCGCGGGTGGCCAGCTTGGTGACGTAGTTGAGCGAGCCGCCGACGGAGCCGGCGCCGTTGATCAGGGAGGAGGGGCCGCCCACCAGTTCCACCCGGTCATAAATCCAGGCGTCCACCGGCCGGGCCAACCCCGTGGCAACGTTGATTCCGTTGAACATCTGGGTGATCTGGCTGCTGGTAAATCCGCGATACGACACAAACCCACCAAAACCCGGCGGCGCGCTGGCGTTGACGCCGGGCAGCGTGTTGGCCGCATCACGAAATGTCTTGGCGCCATGGCGCTCGATATCGTTGCGATTGGCGATGGCCACCGACGCTGGGGTTTCCCGCACGCTCAATCCCAACCGCGACGCCACACCACTGGATTGGTCAAGGGCCAGGCCCGGCTCGGCAGTTTGCTCGCCATCAATGGTGGTGGGGGCCAGTTCGATGGCCCAGGTGCAGACAGGCAGGCAGCCGAACAGGCCCGCCAACAGGGGTAAATGTTTCATGGTTGAATCCTGAAAAACTTGGCTTGAAACAACGCACGGCCGCCGTACTTCCTCGCGGAAACGGTGGTCGGTGCAGATCAAAAAGCGCAGGGATCAGGCAAAAGCGGGCGGCGCACGTGGATGGGCCGTGGGCCAGGTGAGCCGGGCGGGGATGTCAGCGGCGGCGACAACTGCCGGTGGCGGTGCATGCGGTTGCGGCAGTACCGCCACATTCAGGCTGGAATTGAGCGCCGGGCCCATGCCGCCGGTGGAGCACAGCGGGCAGCCGAACGCTTTGGCCAGGGTGGGCAGGTTCTCGTCGCTGGAGTTGGACGGTGTGGGCGCCTGGGTGCGCGGGTCCACGGTACAGAACTGCCCGCCGATGCCGTTGAGCTGCATCCCCACCATCTGCCCATGTCCAATACTGCAAGCGAACACATTGAACAGGACGCAGCAATAAAGCATCCAGGCAATGAGCGAGCGGTCGGCACGGGCGATTTTCATGGGGCGGCACTTTACCATCAGCCGCCGACGAAATGCCTGCAAAAAATCTCAGGGCGACTATCCTGTTTCGCACCTTTTCAGGGAGAACCAGCCATGAGCTTTGTCATCGCACGATGGATCGTCGGGGTGTTTACCTGCATCAGCATGGTGCACCTGTACTGGGCCGCCGGCGGCAAACTCGGCAGCCTCGCCGCCATCCCCCAACTGCCCGGCGAATTCGCCAGCGGGCCACGCCCGGCGTTCAAACCCTCGGCGTTGGGCACCTTCCTCGTGGCCATGGGCCTGGTCGCGATTGCGCTGCTGGTGTGCCTGCGGGCAGGGTTGTACTTTTCGGCAGTGTCCCATGGCGCGTTGCAATGGGGGATCAGCGCGATTGCCGTGGTGATGTTTGCCAGGGCGATTGGCGATTCGGAGTTGGTGGGGTTTTTCAAGAAGGTCAGCGGGTCGCGGTTTGCGAGGTTGGATACGTGGTTTTATTCGCCGTTGTGTTTGGTGTTGGGGGTGGGGTTGTTGGTGGTGGCGTGGGGGTGAGGGGGGTTAAATGTTTGTTGGATGCAGGCGGACTTTGGTTGTTATCACGTCAACGAACCCGGTTTTTTCCGCTATTGGCGTGTCCAATTCAATAATAAGTATTGAATCACCGAATTGTAATGCTGTGCATTCTTCGTCTGTACCTTGGATCAGTTCAGCTGTTATTTGAGTGATGCCGTTTGCAACCGAGATGCTTGGGGTTCTACCAGATGAGGCTGTGATATTTCGTCCCCAGGAAAAGATTTCATCCAGGTCGACCTCTACATCCAGAATGTCATCAATTCTGGGGACGGTTCCACTCAATAGCGCCATCCCATTTCCAATCGGTGAATGAAGTTTCACGCGACACGTACTTCGGATAGGTAAACACTGCAATCAATTCCATGTGGCTCATAAGTTACGTCAGTCGGTGACTGAGCCTCTTCGCGGGATTTTTTTGCGCGCCATAATCTCAGAATATTTTTGCTTCCAAATGATTGCTCGAGCAGGTCTGTCGCTTTTTTTACCTGTGCTAAATATTTAGTTGTCAATGTTTCGAGATTTAGGCTGGGTTCATAAGATTGCAAAATAAATATCACCCTCAAATGATATGCACGCTATCCAGCTCTGATCTTCCTGAGTTATGTAGGTGTGTTGCGGTATTGTCGAAAATATTCGAAGCGCCAAGAAAAGGTCTTTAACGTTTATCGAGTAGGCGTTGTCGGTGGAATCGCCAACCAAAAGCACATCACCTTCAGCAATCAGCTTGATTTTTTTATCAAGTGATTTCAGGGCGGGTTGCGAAGTTGTTGCACCGAGGTACGTGCTTTTTTCCAATAAGCTCCATGCAATCTGACTTCCAGAAAAAGGAATGTTGTCGTTTATTTTTTGTACAATTGAATTGTGTCTTTCCTTGGGTAAAATAACTATTGGTGTGTTTATTTTTTTAAAGTCTTCAATTAGTTCTTCATCGAGATAGGTCATTTTTTTGCAAACCTTTTAGTTATCTGGAATACTATTTTGTGGTCGCCTTCAAATGTGTAATGAGGGCCGTGTTTTCTATGTGTCCATACGTTGATATGTGCACCACTCTTTTCATCGTGTTCAACACGATAGCCGGTTTTGTTGTCGGCGGTTTGCATACCTATGGGTTCTCCTTTACGGTTCCCGAATTTACCTAGTTTTGGTTTCTCTGCTCGGAAGTCATATTCTAATAACCATACAAGCGCTTTGTTCAAAGCTTGCTCATAAGTTGATGAGTGAATCGCCTCTCCTATATCCGGAGGGGATTCCCCATGTCGCTTTTGCGGCTTATTTTGTTGCCCTGGGCAGTTACCGCGGACGCAGGAAAACCCTAACGGATCCACCCACCCCGTAGGATTAGGCACGTACTGGTACGCGTTAATCCCACCGGCCAGCTTCACCGGGTCCGGTGTCAGGTAGCGACCAATATCCGGATTGTAGTAGCGATGGCGGTTGTAGTGCAGCCCGCTTTCCGGGTCGAAGTACTGGCCCTGAAAGCGCAGCGGGTTGTCGACTTTGCCCACGTCGAGGCGGGTGATTTCGCCGTAGGCGCGGTAGTGCGCGGACCAGACGATTTCGCCGTCGGGGTTTGTGAGTTCCTGGGGCGTGCCCAGGTGGTCGAGTTGGTAGTGGTAGGGTTTGGTTTCCTTTGGGCCGTAGCCTTCTAGGAGTGTCAGTGGGCGGAAGCTGTCGGGCTCGTAGATATAGCTGCGATGGCGACCCGCGTGGTGTTCGGCAATCAGCTTGTCGCCTTGCCAGAAAAACTCGGTGGTGATGGCATCCACCGTTTTGCCAATGCGCCGCCCGAATGGGTCGTAGCGGTAGCTGGCGGTTTGCCCGTTGGGTTGGGTGAGGCCGATCAGGCGGTGTTGGCTGTCGTAGCGGTATTCGGTGATTAGCGCGTGGCCTTTGCCACGTCGTTCGCGGATGAGGTTGCCGAAGGCGTCGTAGTCGTAGTGGCGGTCGCCCTGGATGGTCAGGCGGTTGCCGGCGACGATGTCGGGACCGGGGCGGTCTTGCATCAGCAGGTTGCCGGCGGGGTCGTGGGCGAAGCGTTCCTGGATGTCTTGGGAGTGGTCGGCGCGGGTGAGGCGCGAGAGGGGGTCGTAGTGGTAGTGGTGTTCGCCTTTGCGGGTGTCGAGCAGGCGGGTGAGGTTGCCGGATTTGTCGTAGTCGTATTGGCGCTGGTAGAGGGTGTGTTGCTGTTGGGTGACGGCGTGGGCGTGCAGGCGCTGTTGGTCGTCGTAGTGGTAGTGGCTGAGAAGTTGGCCTTGTTGGCGTTGCTGTTCCTGGCCGGCTTTGAACAGGTGGGACGTCAGTACTGTGCCATTCAGTTCGACAGTGGCGAGGTGGCCGCCTTTGCAATGGTTGAACACCAGACGGTTATTGTCCGGCAGCCGTAGGTTTTGCAGTTGGCCGCAGGCGTCGTAGCCATAGCGCAAGGTGCCCCAGCCTTGGTGCTCGGCGGTGAGGCGGTTTTGGGCGTCGTACTCGTAGGACAGCGCCCAGTGGCCGTCCTCGACGCTAAGGAGGTTGCCTTGGCGGTCGTAGGCGTAATCGACAAGGGTGTCGTCTGGTAGGGTTTTTCGTACGAGGCGGCCGGCGTGATCGCGCGCGTAGCGGGTGATTAGCTGACTGCCGTCGTCGCCGTATTCAGTTTTCTCCAGCAGGTTGCCGTTGAGGTCGTAAGCGTAAGCCGTACGCTGGCCGTCGAACCCGGTTTCCTGCTGGATCAGGCCGTTGGGGTGGTAGTCGAGTGTGTAAGTCTCGCCGACTTCATTTTCAATTTCGGTCAGCAGCAACCGAACATTGTCATAGCGGTATTTGACCTGGCTGCCATCGGCGTTGATACGGCGGCTGATCAGGTGCAGCCCATCGGCGTATTCGTAGCGGGTGACGTGCCCGAGTTCATCACGTTCAGCGGTGATTTTTCCGTAGGGGTTGTAGCTGTATTCCCGCGCCGCGCCGCCTGGTAACACCAAGCGAGTCAAGCGACCCACGCTGTTCCACTGATACTGGGTCAGCGCGCCATGCTCATCCTCCCGCGCCAC
Source organism: Pseudomonas sp. S09G 359 (assembly GCF_002843605.1). Classification (NCBI taxonomy): domain Bacteria; kingdom Pseudomonadati; phylum Pseudomonadota; class Gammaproteobacteria; order Pseudomonadales; family Pseudomonadaceae; genus Pseudomonas; species Pseudomonas sp. S09G 359. The sequence goes on from NZ_CP025263.1 coordinate 2,758,886, forward strand.
TTGCCGCCCAAGATCGTCATAGCGATAACGCTTGATCCCACCATTTGGCAGCTGTTCTTCAATGAGCTGCCCACGCTCATTCCACACCAGCCGATGGCAACTGCCGTCGGGATACCAAACCCCAATCAGTTGTCCATATTTGTCGTAGCTGTAGTCGGTAATGTGGCCGTCGGGATCGGTCTTACGCGTAATGTCGCCGTGGTCATTGCGCTCATATTTCCAGACTGCTTTTCCACGCCGCACGACCCGTACGAAACCATTGTCATGCTCGTAGGAAGTCGGCTCGTCATCCCCCGGAAACAGCGCCACCAGACGTCCGGCTTCGTCGTATTGATACGCCGTCACCGCCCCCAGCGGGTCTTGCTCAACCGTCAGCCGGCCTTTGTCGTCATAGGATTTGAAATGCTCGGCACCATCCGCATCGATGCGCTGCACCAGCCGTGCGCGGTCATCGTGGACATAGACCTCCTGGCTACCATCGGCGTTATGCACGGTGACGCGGCCGTTGTCGTCCCAGGCATAGCGCGTGTCCATCTGCGAAAAGCTGGCCCAGTGCCGGACACAGCGTGCCGCCTTACCCGCGCGTTCCCACTCCCAAAAGAAGCTCGCCCCACCGGCCAGCCCACGTTCCAATATGACGTGCTGATCGTCGTACCGATAAACCTCACATTCACCTACAGCATTGGTCGCCGAGGTCAGCCGGCCAGCGTCGTCATAGGCGTAGGAAACAATGCAAAACTCGGTAACCCATTCAAAGGGTTCATGGCCCTTGGCGCGCTGAACCTGATAGTCCACCGCGACGATGCGACCCGACGCATAGCGCAAAAACAGCGAGCGCCCGACACCGTTATCCAAACGCTCAATACGCCCGGAGTAGTCCCGAAAAATCCGCAGCCGGTTGTCATACGCATCGCTGATCGAGACCAGCACGCCATCGCGAAAATGATAGAAACGCGTGGCCTGCGCTAGGATCAGCTCATCGGGCAAATCACTCAGGTAGATCGCCGCTTCAGCCAGGCTATTGGTGATTGCCGGTCGAGAAACGGTAGGCAAGGGCAGGGTGGTCGACCGATTTTCGTGGTCCGTCCACACCACCGATTCGCCAGAAACAGCAAGCCGCTGCGCCAGCGAATGACTCCACCCAAACCCCAACCCGCAATCCACTTCCACCGCACTGGTGCGATACACCCGGGTCCACTCAAACGGCAGCACCCCATCCAGCGTCCCATCGGTCAGCGTCAGCAATTCCTCCCCGGTAACCATCGACACCGGGCAACCATTGGTCGCAGTCTTATCCGCAGAAGCTGCCGCATCCCCCTTCGGGTTTTTCGCCGACACGGGCACGTCATCAACGTGCTCTTTCTGCTTCAAAACCGCGTTCTGCCGCGCACGCCAACGCATCTGCATCGTGCCTTGCTTCAGCCCACCCACCACTCCGCGAACCGCCACGGCCTTGTAGCGATCCACCGCCTGCATGAACCTGGTAAGAATCGCGAACAGGCTCTCAACAAAGCCGATGGCCATCGCCATGATCTGCTTGCCGTATTTGACCAACCGCAAGCTCAGGTAGGCCACGCCCGCCGCCGGCAGTGCAATCGCCAGCACCACAGCGATCACCAGGTCAACCAACAACGACACCACAAACCCGGCGGCGGCCTCGGCGATGTCGCTGGGCGGCAGGGCGTCCAGCCACAGCATCGCCGTGCGCATCATCAGGAACAGCGCCGCCTCATCACTGGCCAGCAACATCGCCTGTTCCATGACCTTGGGTGCATCAGTGGCGATTTTCGCCAGCCTGGCCGCCTCGGCGCCCAACTGTTCGGCGTATTTCAACGGGTCTTCAAGAATGGCCTGGACCAGCTTGATGCTGTCCCACACATCGCGGATCGCTGCCCAGCTGCCGGCCAGCACACCGCTGCCGATGGCGCTGGCGGTAGAGGCTGTCCAATGCGGCCTGAAACCTTGCCACTGCTCCCGGAGCCATTGTTCAAGGTCCGACGTCAGCCCGGCGTAGGAGGCAAACAGTGCATCCACCTGTTGCGCCGAGACGCCGCCCTGCACGCGCACCTGATAGCGCTTGCCAGCGGCACAGGGGTGCGAACCCTTGCCGTGCTCATCCAACATCACAACGGTCGTACTGCCGTCATCCAGGCCGATCACCTCCACCGGAATGTCGCCAATCGGCACGTCGTACACAGACTCGAACTGGCTTTCGATCTTCAGCTCGCCGCCCAGCTGGCACATGACCACACTGCCGAGAACGTCCGGATCAGTGATGCTCACCGAGGTCTGCGAAGCCCCCACCCGCAACACCCGATCCATCCCCAGCAACGACGGTAAATCCGCAGCGTGGCTGACCGAATCCAGTGCACGCCCATACCAGCTCTTCATCTGCTGGCGATACACCGCCAGGCTCTGATGGAAGCCATCCAGTTCATGTTCGATAAAGGCAATGTGGGCGGTGTGAGTCATCCGTGACGTCTCGACAGGGGGCAAGGTGTCGGAGTCTGCCGCAGCCAAAAGCGGCTGGATGAACGGTTGGAAAAATCAGAAAGTGCTTACCAGCAAAGGGAAAAATCCGCGAAAGGGGCGCCCCAAGGGCCACACAAAATAGCGACGTAGCTGATTGTGGTAACCCGCCAAAAAGATTCTCAAATAAAAACGCCTCGCATCCTTGCCCGATTTTCCGAGGTGGCCGTCATGGTTAATAGAACCTCTATTACGCAGGATTTCCCATGTCGCGCCTTGCTCGTCCCTTGCACCCACTGGCCTTGTCAGTGGCGATAGCTTTTGCCGCCGTGCCGTTGCTGGCTGTCCAACCCGCCGTCGCTGCAGACAGCAGCACGGTGCGCGGCTTTTCGATTGCGGCCGGTGACTTGAGCCAGGCGCTCAATAGCCTGGCGGAGCAGGCGGGCCTGGTGCTGGCATTCGACGCAAGCCTCACACGCGGCAAACACAGCAATGGCCTGAGTGGGCAATACGACACCGACGTGGCGCTGACGCAGTTGCTCGCGGGCAGCGGCCTGCAAGCGTTGAAAATCTCGGCGGACCGCTACCGTCTGGAAGCGCTTCCGGATAACGGCGGCGCCATGGAGTTGCAGGCCACCACCATCAGCGGCGCCTACCGGAGCGAAAGCCCGACCGGGCCGGTGTCCGGCTACGTGGCCACCCGCAGCCTGTCGGGCACCAAGACCGATACTGCGCTGATCGAGACGCCGCAGTCGATCTCCATCGTCACCAAAGACCAGATGCGCGCGCAGAACGCCGAGAGCCTCAACCAGATCCTGCGCTACAGCGCCGCCGTAGTCCCGGAAACCCGTGGCGCCACCGCTTCGCGCCTGGACCAATTGACCATTCGCGGCTTCGCTCCGGCCACCTACCTCGACGGCCTGCGCATGCCATCGAGCCGTGACGCCTTGCCGCAAAAAGATGCGTTCGACCTGGAGCGCGTCGAAGTGCTGCGCGGCCCGGCCTCGGTGCTTTATGGGCAAGGCACGCCGAGCGGGGTGATCAACATGGTCACCAAGCGCCCGCTGGACACGCCGTTTCATGAAGTGGGCGTCGAATACGGTACCTTCAACAAGAAGCGCACCACCTTCGACATGAGCGGCCCAATCGACGATCAGGGCGTTTATTCCTACCGAGTCGCCGGCCTTTTCGATGATGCCGACGGCCAGGTCGAACACACCGAGACCCGTCGCCAGTCATTATCCAGCGCGTTCACCTGGCGCCCGGACGAAGACACTTCGCTGACCCTGCTCGGGCATTTCCAGAAGGACCCCAAGGGTGCGTCCTACGGCTCGGTACCCGCGTGGGGTTCGGTGTTGCATAGCCCGACCGGGCGCAATATCGACGTGGATTTCTACGACGGCGAAAAGAGCTTCGAGAAAAGCGACCGCGAGTATTACTCCATCGGCTACGCGTTTGAACATCACTTCAACGATGTGTGGACCGTGCGCCAGAACGCGCGTTACCTGCGGGCAGAAGGGGTGTACCGCAGCATCTACAACAGCAACTTGCAGGCGGATTACCGTACCTCCAACCGGTCCACCATCGCCGCAGATGTCGACATGGATGCCTACACCCTGGATAACCAGGTGCAAGCCAAGTTCGACACCGGCCCGCTGCAGCACACCTTGTTGATGGGGCTCGATTACCAGAACACCAGCACCGATACCAAGCAGGGGTTCGGCACTGGGCCGAGCCTGGATATCTTCGATCCGGTCTACGGTGCCCCGGTGGTCACGCCGGCGTTCGCCACCGACGCCACCTCGCGCAGCGAGCAAACCGGTGTGTACCTGCAAGAGCAAATGAAATGGGACAAATGGGTGCTGTTGCTGGGCGGTCGTTACGACTGGGCCAGCACCGACAGCACCACCAAAACCCTCAGGACCGGGGTCAAGAGCCAGTCGTCCCTGGACAGCAAGGCGTTTACCGGCCGCGTAGGGCTGGTTTATCTGTTCGACAATGGCCTGGCACCGTATGCCAGCTACTCGGAGTCGTTCAACCCGCAGTCGGGCACCGGGTTCGGCGGTTCAGTGTTTAAACCGACGGAAGGCAAGCAGTATGAGATCGGCATCAAGTACCAGCCGCCGGGTAGCAACAGCTTTATTACCGCGGCGCTTTTCGACCTGCGCCAGACCAACGTTCCGACCATGGACCCGGACCCAACCCACCTGTGCGGCAGCGGCCGTTGCAGCATCCAGGATGGCGAACAGCAATCCCGTGGCTTTGAGCTGGAAGGCAAGGCCAGCCTCAACGACAACCTGGATATAACCGCGGCATACGCTTACCTGGATAACCGCGTCAGCAAGTCCAACAGCACCGTGCGGTATGCGCCTGTCACGGACCTTGGTGTCGGCGCGCCTGTGCCGGCCGAAGGCACCACCACCTATGGTGTGCCGCGCCACACCGCCTCGGCGTGGGCCGACTACACCTTCCACGACGGCCACCTCAAGGGCTTCGGTGCCGGTGCGGGCGCGCGTTATGTCGGTTCGTCCTGGGGCGATACCGCCAACACCCTGAAGGTGCCGGGCTACACCTTGTTCGATGCGGCGGTGCATTACGACATTGCGAATATCGCCAACCTCAAGGACAACCTGCGCCTGGCGCTCAACGCCACTAACCTGGCGAATAAAGAGTATGTCGCGTCGTGCTATTCCTACTCGTGGTGCTGGTATGGCTCACAGCGCACCGTGCAGGCGAGTGCGACCTATCAGTGGTGATCGCTGATCTGGTTTGTCCTAGCCAGCGCAGTCAATGTGGCAAGCAAGCTTGTTGTGGCGCGCGAGCTTGCTCGCGTTGGGCTGCGTAGCGGCCCCAAAACCAGGGATCGCGGTTTACCTGAAGAACACGATTGTCTTGAAGAGGGGCCGCTTCGCGCCCCAACGCGAGCAAGCTCGCTCGCCACAGTTTTGTGCGGGGGGGGCTTCAGCTTCTTGCGGGGGGCTTCAGTTATTTGTGGCGGATGTTGTGCGTAAGAAGGCAATTTAATGGCCCCCCTGTAACCAAATCCTCGCCAGAATCGCTTTTATTTTCAGGTGGTTAGGTGAGGAAGCAAATGCGCACTGTTGGAATCATGCTGATCGCCTGTTCCCTGGCCGGCGGCGCAGCTGCTGTGCAGGCACGGGAGCTGCGCGAGGGTGACAAGTACATGTGCAGTTGGGGCGCCGGTACGGCCGCCAGGGCCCAGGAGTTGAAGCTGTCGGGGGTGTCGCTGTACGCCGCGCGGCAGAAGATCCAGACCATCAAGTTCAACAAATCGTGGATGCGCATGATGGCCATGGGCATCACCGAGCAGACCTATGACAGTCGTTCACGCCTGAAACCCGAGGCGATTCGCCAGGGCTTCTACCAGGATTGCCTGCGCTACAAAGTAGCGCGTAAATGATCGGGCGAGTGGCTTAACGCGTAAGCGGCGAGCTGGCGTCTTCCTGGAAATACACTCGCGCCGTTTCAATAAACCGTCGGTTGGCTTGGGACAGGTATTCACTGGCGCGCCAGCACAGGTTGAAGTGCATGAACTGCGCGGGCTCGAACGACACACCCACCAGCCCGGGTTCCTGCTCCTGCACCGAACGCAGCAGGGTGGAAACCCCCATGCCGCTGCGGGTCGCGGCGATCACCAGGGGCACGAAGTTGCTTTCCAGGGCGATGTTGAAACTCACCCGAGCATGGCTGCAAAAGGCGTCCAGCAGGTGGCGCTGCAAAAAGGTGTTGTCGAACACCAGCATCGCCTCACCCTTCAAGCGTTCAGCCGGGATTGACCGCAGGCGTGCCAGCGGGTGCTGGACGTTGACGCACAACACCATCTCATCACTGCCGAGCAACACCGACTCCCAGCCCGGGTCCACCCGTCGCGACTCCAGCAACGCCACATCGATCTGCCGTGTGGCCAAGCGCTCGCTGATGTCATCGGCGCTGCCTTCCACCACATGCATGGCAATGCCCGGGTAGCGCGCGCGAAACTGCATCAACAGCTCCGGGATATGCCGGATGCCATACATGGGCGGCACGCCGATGCGGATTTCGCCGCTGTGCAATTGGGTCAAGTCCTGCAACTCACGGCGGGCCCCGGCCAGGCCCTGCAGGCAGGCTTCGGCGCGGGCCAGGAACAGCTGGCCTTCGGCGGTCACGCTGATCTGCCGGGTGGCACGGTTGAACAACGCCACGCCCAACTCATCCTCCAAGCGGCTGACGGCCATGCTCAGCGCCGGTTGCGCCACATGCAGCGCCTGCGCGGCCTTGGTGAAGCTGCCTTGGCGGGCGATCTCGACGCAATATTCCAGCGCTTTCAGGTTCATATCGGCTCGCATAACAAAGAGTGATGGCTTGCTTCACAAATGGATATTTTCTGTGATGAAGGCAAGTCTATAACCTTGCGCCATCCTTCTCCATGCCGGGTCCAACATGATGCTCAATCTTCGCCAATACTGGCTTATAACCCTGATAGTCGGTGCCTTGGGCGGCAGCCTGGCGAGTTGGGCCGGGTGGCCGCTGCCGTGGGTGATCGGAGCCTTGGTCGCGGTGTTGCTGACCCGCTGCGCTGGCGGCCTGGTGCCGGAAATTCCCTACGGCCGTCAAGCCGGGCAGGTGATAGTGGCGGTCGCCATCGGCTGCCACTTCACGTTGCCAGTGATGCAGCAAGTGGCGGCGCATCTGGGGTTGATCGTGCTGGCGGTGTTGCTCACGTTGGTGCTGGCGCTGGGGTCGGTGCTGATCCTGCATCGCTGGGGCGTGCCGCTGGGCACGGCGTTCTTCGCCATGATGCCGGCCAACTCTTCGGAGATGGTCCATCTGGGCCGCCAGCGTCAGGCCGACGCGGGGTTTATCGCCGCCGCCCATAGCATCCGCCTGCTGTTGATTCTGCTGACAGTACCCGCCGTCGTCACCTTCGGGGTGCCCCACGGGGTGCCGCATCCTGCGTTGCCGGTGATCTGGCCGTGGCTGGTCTTTATCCTGGCGATGGGCTGGCTCGCCGCATTGGCCTTTAAACACTGCAAGCTGCCCAATCCCTGGACGTTTGGGCCGTTGCTGATCTGCGCGGTGGGCGTGGGTTGCAATAACCTGTCGATGAGCATGCCCGGTTGGCTGAGTGGCACTGGCCAGTTGTTGATCGGCTGCGCTTTGGGTGTCGCGTTTGACCGTAGTTTCCTACGCCGCGCGCCGGGTTTTCTGGCGAAGGTGTTGCTGTTGCTGGCGGGGTCGGTGCTGGCCACGGCGCTGGCGGCTTTGGGGTTGGGCACCTGGCTGGGTCTGCCATGGCTGTCCCTGGCCCTGGGCATGATGCCCGGCAGTGCGCCGGAAATGAGCCTGACTGCCGAGGCGTTGGGCCTGGCGGTCACCCTGGTGACGGCGATGCAGGTGATCCGCATGTTGCTGATCCAGGCGGCGAGCCTGCCGCTGTATCGCCTGTTGACGCGGGCCCCGCAGCTGCAAGCACCGCCCAGTGCAAAATCTGCGTAAGCCTGTCCAACTTCACCCCGCGGGCCCTGGCCATACTGGCGCCAGGTAAACCAAGAGGCACAGGCCATGACCGATTATGTATTCACCCCCGCGCCAACACCGTCCCTGGCAGTACAGGGCGGTGCTGCGCGTTTCCCCCTGCGCCGGGTGTTTTGCGTGGGCCGTAACTACAGCGAGCACGCCCGGGAAATGGGCCACGACCCTGACCGCGAGCCACCGTTCTTCTTTATGAAACCGGCAGACGCCGTGGTCCCGGCCTCGGGTGTGATCGCCTACCCACCGCTGACCGCCGACCTGCACCATGAAGTCGAACTGGTGGTAGCCATTGGCAAAGGCGGGGTGGATATCAGTGTTGAAGACGCGTTGTCCCACGTCTGGGGTTATGGCGTCGGTATCGACCTGACCCGTCGCGACCTGCAGGCCGAGGCGAAAAAGCTCTCACGCCCGTGGGACTGGGCCAAGGCGTTCGATGAGTCAGCGCCGACCACCGCACTGCAACCGGTGAGCGCCATCGGGCACCCCGCACGCGGGAAAATCTGGCTCAAGGTCAACGGCGAACAACGCCAGGTCGGTGACCTGGCCGACCTGATCTGGAATGTCAGCGAAGTGATCAGCTACGCCTCCCGATCGGTGGCGCTCAAACCCGGCGACCTGATCTTCACCGGCACCCCCGCCGGCGTCGGTGCGCTGCAACCGGGCGATGTGCTTAGCGCCGGCATCGACGGCGTCGGCGAGTTGAGTTTTACCCTCAGCCAGGCTTGAGGCTACAGTGGTGCCTTTCGATTCAGGCCCAGGCCACCCGAGAGAGCGCTATGCCAGGCACCCGCGTCACCACGTACGGCATGGAACAACGCAGCGACCGCCCCGACTTCTATATCCGCGACAAGCGCGGAAGGGCGGCGCTGACCAGCCCCCATCGCCATGAGTACTTCCAGATCCAGATCAACCTCGGCGGCGACACCGTGCAGCATATCGGTGGCGCCGTACGGCCGTTTCCGCGCAAAGCCCTGGCGTTTATCCTGCCCCATCGGCTGCATGTGATTCCCCATCCCGAGGATGGCGACTTCATGCTGATCAATTTCAGCCAGGCGTTTTTCCTGCCACAACTGACCTGCGACCCCCTGGACCTGGAAGACATTCCCATCGGCCAGGCGCCGGAGTTGTCGCCGTTTCGCTTCCAGGAACAGCTGGATTTCATCCTCGACGACGCGGCGTTCGACGAAGTGAAAACCTGGCTCGCGCATATGCGCGAGCTCGACGCCCACCGCACCTTCGGCGCCCGCGAGCGCCTCAAGGGTTACCTGTTTCAGTTGATCGGCCTGGTGTGTGAGCACTACGCCGAGCCGTTGCAGGCCTTCGCCGCCAACAATGCCACCCGACGCGGGCGCAAGGATGCCTTGGCGCGGGTGCAGGCGCATATCCGCGAGCATGTGCACGAGCCGACCCTTAACCTCACGGACACCGCGGCCGCGGCCTTCCTGTCCCCCAACTACCTGACCCACCTGTTGCGCAAGGAAACCGGCAAACCCTTTTCCCAACTGGTACTCGACCGGCGCATGCAACTGGCGCGTACGCTGTTGCTCAACAGCACGCAGATGATCGGTGTCATCGCGCATCGCTGCGGGTTTACCGATGAAGCGTACTTTTCCCGGTGTTTTCGCAAGGCCCATGGGCTGGCGCCGGGGCAGTTCCGGCGGCAGCAACATGGGGAGCCTTAGGGGCGGTCTCGAACTTCGCGATAGAGGTGCGAACTGTCGGAAGAGATCGGTCAATAACCACTTTTTATCAATGGATATATGCGCTTAGTTGCACCAAAAAGTGGCATTTATAACTCTCACTACCTTTAAAAATGTGTGGTTATTGAATGACTTACAGCGCTTTTAATCCGACGAAAGGATTAAAATAATCTTGTTCCGCCTTTTTACACTGGGTATTATTGCCGGGCGTTCACCTCCCACGGTTTATGCATTTTTAAATCCCAAGTTTCCATCAGCTACTTGGGATTTTTTTTGCCCGCGATTTGACCCCGACGTCAAACTTCATCCCCGGCAAACTCCGCGCGCATCCGCCCATTGCGTTTGGCCTGGTACAGCAACTTGTCGACCGCTTCGACAAATTCCAGCATGGGCTGGTCGGGGGTGACGGTTCGCGTACCCACGCCCAGGCTCAAGGTCAGCAGGTTCGAAACCGCCGAAAAACCATGCTCGATCTGCTGCTGGCGGATCAGATGCAGGCAGCGTCGCGCCACTTGCCGGGCTGACGCCGCATCGGTTTCCGGCAGCAACCACACAAACTCCTCACCGCCGATACGCGCAATGAAATCCCGTGGCCGGTTGGCCGCCTGCGACAAGGTGCGAGCTACCTGGCGCAGGCATTCGTCGCCTTTTATGTGCCCGTAGTGGTCGTTGTACTGCTTGAAAAAGTCGATATCGAGGATGATCAGCGACAATGGCAACTGGCTGCGCTGCGCACTGGCCCATTCGCGTTCCAGCACGGTGTCGAACATGCGCCGGTTGGCGATGCCGGTGAGGCCATCCTGGTAGGAATATTCCTCAAGTTGTTTTTGCAGACGCACCAGGTGTTCTTCGGTTTTCTTGCGCTCGCTGATATCGAACATAAAGCCAATCAGCGCCTCGACTTCACCGTCCTTGCGCACCACGTGCACCACGTCACGAATCCACACGTAGTCGCCCGTCACCGTCAGTGCGCGGTAATCGGCCTCGTGGTCCACGCCCGCGCGGGATTGCGACACGCAGAAATTCACCACGTATTCGCGGTCATCCGGGTGCATGCGTTCGACCCAGTCGTCCACCGTGACCCAGCTTTGCGGGGTCCAGCCCAGTAACGCCTCGATCTGCGGGCCGATATAGCTGAAGGTCATGGTCTGCCAGTCGATACGCCAGGGGATGGCCTTGGTCGACTCCAGCAGGGTTTTGTACACGTCACTGTCGGGCTGGCTCGGGGGCACGATGCTCATGGGGATGTTCGGGAAAATGGCGAATAGCCGAGAGCCTCTTTTGATCGGCGTGCGGAGTCAAGCCCCAGCCTGGGCAGCAGACGGGAGGTCGTTCGGTGGGTTTTCTGGCGTCAGCCAATCGGCGTTTTTGCGGCGAAATGAGGCGTGGTTGGCACTTTCGAGTAATAGTCCGAGCCCGCGCAAAAGCTCATCTACGCTGGGTGCATCACCACAACTGGGTGAGGCGCAGGGGAGGGTGCTGATCATGATGTCCATCGTCGAATTCAACCGCATCATGGCCTCGGGGTTCCTGCCGCTTGCATGCGATTGCACCGTGAACGGCGACGGCTCGTTGCGCATCAAGGTGTTCGAGCCGGTTTCCGGTCGCGTCGATTTGCTGCTGACCTGCGTGTCCCCCGAGGGTTTGGACAGCATCCGTTCCATCTCAAACCTGATCGGCGAACTGCGCACCGAGATCAAGGCCGGGCGCCGTGGGTTTGCGGCGGTAGGTTAGCCGTTGACGGTGGGGGTGGGTGTGTCGAGCGCACCGTAGTAACGCCAGCAGCAATGGCGGTGTTCCGGCAGGATCACACAACCGCTGAGGCTGACGATCAGCAAGGCGGCAACCAGCATGGTAAGGCGACGGTACATAGTGTTTCCTCTTGGGTTTACCTGCGTTAATCCTTCAACGCGGGCACCGGGCTGAATCCGTCGCGATGCTTTCAAACATTTCATCAAGCCCCGCCATCCCCTGAGCAATACTGCTCCCGAGTTCGGTTGGAAAAAATCTGCGCAGCCTGCGACGGGTTTTTCTACACGCGCCGTTCAACCCATCAGCAACCTGCACTTTCGCTCGTTGCATGAAGGAGTTGCCATGAAACCTCTGGCCACATTGCGTTTTGCCTTGCTAGCTCCGCTGGCCCTTGTTGCGTTTGTCAGCACCCCGGCATTTGCCCAGACCGAAATCATCATCCAGCAGGCGCCGCCACCGCAGCGCGTGGAGATGATCCCCGCCGAGCGCCCCGGCTACGCCTGGGACCGTGGGCATTGGCGCTGGGAAGGACGTGGCTACGCCTGGGTACCCGGCCACTGGCAGCCGGTGATGCGCAATGCGCGTTGGGAGCCGGGCCACTGGGAAGCCCATGGTCCGAACTGGTACTGGCGCGAAGGGCATTGGAACCGCTGAAACCTGACCTTTAGCCGAGAGTTGCCCGATTGAAAGAGACTGATCCGGACGTTGAGCTGTTGGCCCGTATCGGCAATAACGAACCTGCCGCCGTCAATGAAATGGTCACGCGCAAGCTCCCGCGTCTGCTCGCGCTTGCCAGTCGGCTATTGGGCGATGCCGACGAGGCCAAGGACGTGGCCCAGGAAAGTTTCCTGCGCATCTGGCGCCAGGCGGCCCACTGGCGAAGCGGCGAGGCGCGATTCGACACCTGGTTGCACCGGGTCGTGCTCAACCTGTGCCACGACCGCTTGCGCCGGCGCAAGGCGCGCCCGCTGACAGACGAGGAGGCGGCCGCGCTGGTGGACACCTCGCCCGGCGCCGAAGAGCAGTTAGACAGCCAGGACCGCAGTGATCGCATGGCCGCCGCGTTGGCGGCCTTGCCCGAACGCCAGCGCGAAGCCATCGTGCTGCAGTACTACCAGGAGCTGTCGAATATCGACGCCGCGGCCCTGATGAATATCAGCGTCGAGGCACTGGAGAGCCTGCTGTCGCGGGCCCGACGCCAGTTGCGCAGCCAACTTGCCGACACACCCGGGCTTGCCCGCCCAGGAAGGGGAAAACCATGACACCCGAACGTTTTGCTTACCTGGCCGACGCCTACGGGGCCGAGCTGCATCGCTGGCCTGCCGCTGAACAGGTCGCCGCCCAGGCGTTGCTCGACAGCGGTGATGTGCACGTGCGCGACGCCATGTCCGACGCGCGCTGGCTCGACGGCCAGTTGAACAGCCATCAACCGACTTTGGCGGATGCGGCCTTGATCCGCCAGGTACGTCAATCCTTCCCACGTTCATTCTGGTCACGCTATGCCAGCTGGTTATCGCCCGCCGGCCTGGTGGGCGTGGGCATTGCCGGGGTCGTCACCGGCACGCTGGTGGCGTCCATGAGCGTGCCGCTGCCGATGTTGTCATCCGAAGTGCTGCCCAGCGTCTTCGATCAGGGCGACGCCGAAGTCGTCTTTACCGTCAACGCCGAGGAAACCGAGCAATGATTGCCCAACCCCTGAAGCCGTGGTTGCTTGTTTCGGTACTGCTCAATGTGTTTTTGATCGGCGGGGTGGGAGGCGGTCTTTATCACTGGAAGACCAGTGCCGCGCCGGCCGAAGCGGTGGTCAACCAGCATGGGCTGCGCCAGGCCATGGTCAAGCTACCGCCCGAGCGTCGTAGAGAACTGCGCCAATTGCTGCGGCATAACCGAGCGGACAGCCAGCCGTTAGTCATGGCCGGGCGTGAAGCGCGCCTGGGGGTGATCAAGCAACTGGAGGCGCCGACCCTGGACCGCGATGTATTGGTGGCCGAGTTGGCCAAGGCCCGCGAGGCGGATGCGGCGCTGCGAGCGTTGGTGGATACGACGTTGGCACAGTTTGCCAGCGGGTTGCCACAGGAGGAGCGGCAGAAATTGGTGGAGGCGTTGTATACGCGAGGGCAGGCCAGGGCGGTGGGGGGGAAGCCGCGGTCTTGAGTTTTTTGCGCTGCGGCGAGGGGCTGAGTACACAAATGCCGCCCCGCCCCTGTGGCGAGGGAGCTTGCTCCCGTTGGGCTGCGAAGCGGCCCCAAAACCTGCGACCTGATTCTGTCTGGCAGTACGCTGTAGCATTCACTGGGGCTGCTGCGCAGCCCAACGGGAGCAAGCTTCCTCGCCACAGGGGGCGGAGCTCACTGCATGCGCCCTGCGCCTCGACTCGCTACAACAGCTTGGGTACCTTATGCACGGCGGCGTATTGCCGTTTTTGATCCGCAAGACCGTGCAACGGACCCGTCAAGGAGCGCTCGATGATTGACCCTCAGGTACTGCAACAACTCGCCCCGGAGGGTGTGCTGCGCGCGGCCATCAACTTCGGCAACCCGGTGCTCGCGCAACGCGGTGCGGGTGGGCAGCCCGAGGGTGTTTCCGTGGTGTTGGCCACGGCGCTGGCGCAGGAGTTGGGTGTGGCGCTGGAGTTGGTCACCTTCGAGGCGGCAGGCAAGGTGTTTTCCGCGCTGGCTGAAGACGTTTGGCGTGTGGCGTTCCTGGCGATTGAGCCGGTACGCGAGCAGGAGATTGCCTTCAGCGCGCCCTACGTGGCGATCAAGGGCACCTACCTGGTGCCGGCGGATTCGCCGCTGACCCAGGTGGCGCAACTGGACGCGCCCGGCAAGCGCATTGCCGTGGGCCAGGGCGCCGCCTATGACCTGTACCTGAGCCGCACGGTGCAACACGCCGAGCTGGTGCGCGCGCCGACGTCGGCAGCGGCGGTGGACTGGTTTATCGAGCAGGGCCTGGACGCCGCGGCAGGGGTGCGGGACTTTTTGCACACGCGAGTCACCGGGCAATGGCGCCTGGTCGACGATGACTTCATGACGATCCGCCAAGCCATGGCGGTTCCGGTGGCACATGCAGCCGCTGCCGCGTTCGTCAGGTCCTTTGTCGAACGGCAGAAAGAGAATGGCTTGGTAAAACGCGGGTTGGTCGAAAGTGGGCAGAGCGCGCAGTTACAGGCGCCGTAGAAAGGATTTGACGATGTGGCGGGTGGCGTCGGTGGTGTCCAGTTCGTCTACGGCGCCGTAGGCATGCCAGCGGCAATCGACGATCTCGTTGCAAGGCCGTGCATCGGCAATATTCACCACCGAGGCCTCGAACACATGGTGCACGGTGTCGCGCGCCTTGAGCTCCTGCAAGTAGAGCATGCCGTCCACGTTCAACCCGGTTTCTTCTTCCAGCTCGCGTTCGGCCGCGCCGACCGGGCGCTCGTCGCGTTCGACCTTGCCGCCTGGCAATGCCCATTTTGACCTGGCCTTGCGCACGAAGAGGATATGCCCCTCGTGTTCGCAAATGACCGTTGCGCGTATTTTCATCGTCTGTGCCCCCGCAGCGGGATGATTGTCATAAAAGTGTAATGCAATTGTCATGCTAAGTGGGTGTGGCGCGATGGAGTGGGGATGTGGATACTGCCCGACTGACCAAAATGTACGAGGAAAACAGATGAGCACCGTACGCTGGGGCATGATCGGTTGTGGCAGTGTCACTGAATTGAAGAGTGGACCCGCTTTCTACAAAGCGCCAGGCTCGGCCCTGGTGGCCGTGATGGGGCGCCGCGAGGAAGCCGTGCGCGATTATGCGGCGCGCCACGGCATCGCGCGTTTCTATACCGACGCCCAGGCGCTGATCAACGACCCCGAGGTGGACGCGGTGTACATCGCGACACCGCCCGCCAGCCACCTGGAATACAGCCTGATGGTGGCGGCCGCCGGCAAGCATTGCTGCGTCGAGAAGCCCATGTCGCTGAATGCCGAGCAGAGCGCGCTGATGCAGCGCACCTTCGAACGCGCCGGGCTGCACCTGTTTGTCTCCTATTACCGGCGCTCGCTGCCGCGCTTCCAGCAAGTGCGCGAGTGGCTGCAGGCCGGGCGCATCGGCAAGTTGCGCCACCTCACCTGGACCCTGTGCAAACCACCGGCCGCCGAGGATGCCAGCGCCGCCAATTGGCGCACCGACCCGGCCATCGCCGGCGGTGGCTACTTTGCCGACCTCGCCAGCCATGGTTTTGACCTGTTCCAGTACCTGGCCGGGGATATTGTCGAAGTGTCGGGTTTTACCGCGCGCCAGGCCGGGAAGTATGCGGCTGAAGACGCGGTGACGGCCTGCTGGACCTTCAGTTCGGGCGCGCTGGGCATGGGCTGCTGGAATTTTGTCGCGGACCGTCGGGAAGATCGGGTCGAGCTGATCGGCAGCCACGGGCGCATCCAGTTTTCGGTGTTCGAAGACCAACCGTTGCGCCTGGAAGCCGACACCGACGAAGTGCTGGAAGTGCCGTGCCACACGCATATCCAGTGGCATCATGTGTTGGCCATGAACGCGCATATTCGCGGTGAGGCCGAGCATCCTTCACTGGCGATCGAGGCGCTGAAGACCGATCGCATCCTCGACAAGGTGCTGCAACGTAACCCCAACCTGCCTGCGTAGTCAGTTCAAGGAAAGTAGCCGGATGAAATACTGGATGGTGATGTGGCTGGCGCTGGCCACCAGCGCAATGGCGGCCCCACGTAGCCAGGGCACACCAGGGGAATTTGATTTTTACCTGTTGTCGCTGTCGTGGTCGCCAACGTTTTGCCTGACGCACCCGGACAACGAGCAGTGTTCAGGCAAGGGCTACGGCTTTGTGTTGCACGGCTTGTGGCCGCAATACGCGAAGGGCGGGTGGCCGGCGTCGTGTGCGCCGCAGTCGCGCTTGTCTCGCGAAGAACTGGACAAAGGCGCGGCGCTGTTCCCGACGCGCTCACTGCTCAAGCATGAGTGGGCCAAGCACGGCACCTGCACGGGGCTTGAGCCGCTGGCTTATCTGGAGAAAACCGACACGGCGCTGGGCGTGGTTGCCATCCCGACGCAATTGCAGCCGTTCAACACGCCGCCATCGTTGCCGGCCAGCGAGATCGAGGCGTTATTTCGCCAAAGCAACCCGCGTATGGGCAACCATGGCCTGGCGGTGATCTGCAAAGGCCAAGTGCTGTCGGAGGTGCGTGTATGCCTGACCAAGGACCTGGCGTTTACCGGCTGCCCGCGCAGTGTGAAAAGCCAATGCCGCGCCGGTGAAATCCGCATCCCGGCCCAGCGCTAAGGCAGCATCGCCAGGCGATAGCGCTGGTCAAAATCCTCGGCCGAACACAGCCGTCTGCTAGGTATCGAAGCTATCGTGACGCAAGCACCAGTGGCTTGATGCGGCGCAGGCGCTAGACTCAACACACCGCCTGCCGGCAGAAGGGATATCGCTTGAGCGCCGATTTCGAGAGCAAGACCACGTTTCAAGGGCTGACCTTCAAGCTGTATCGCGGAGAGGGGGCCGCCTTGCTGGCATTTGACCTTGCGCCGGACCTGGCCACCGCCGATTTCGTCGGCTTCAGCATCGAGGTGCGCTACCCCGGTGCCGACCACTGGGGCGTACTGCACAACCGCCTGCACTTTGACTACCCACCCACGCCAGAGCGGCCGCGTACCTTTCCCTCCACCGAGGCGCCGTTCCAGAAATTCCGCTGGATCCATGTGCCCAGCGAGATCCTGCCGGGGCTGTTCCGTTACCGTGTCACTGCCTGCTATATGCAGGTCGATGGCACGCTGCGCAAGGGCGTCAGCGTGGAGGCGCAGGTGTCCCTCGAAGCGCAAACCATCAGTGGCTTTGTGAATATCGGCTTTACTCGTGGCTTTGCGTCGTCCCAGGCCTACGGCGATCGCTTCGACAATGAAACGCGCATCCTGCCGCCAGCGCGCTCAGCCCCCAGGGCCTACCTGGACCTGGACATGGCGCCCTTTGAACGCAACTACCATTGGCTGGGTTTCGAGGCGCGGCAATTGATTTTGCAGGTGCTGGAGCAAGTCGCCAGCGACCCCGGGCTGACCCTTGATGCGTTGATCTACGAAAGCAAGGAACCCGATATTCTGCGCCGCCTGGAGCAGCTCGGCCCACGCCTGCGCACGATCATCGACGACCATGGCGAGCAGGGCGTCGCCGACAGTTGCGAAAGCCTCAGTGCCGCGCGCTTGAGCGCCGCCGGCGCGCAGGTCAAGCGCCTGCATTTCTCCAGCCAGCAGCACAACAAAGTGTTGATCGTGCGCCGTGACGGCAAGGCGATCCGGGTGCTGGGCGGCTCCACCAACTTTGCCCTGCGCGGTCTGTATATCCAGGCCAATAACGTGCTGCTGTTTGACGATGAAAGCGTGGCCGGTAAATTCGGCGAAGTGTTCGACGCCTACTGGACCGCGCCCGCGGCGTTTCGCAAAAATCCGCTTTCGCAGCAATGGTGGGTGGTGCGCGACGAGCCCGGCTCCAAGGTGTCGCTGTGCTTTGCGCCGCATGCCGACAGCGCGCTGTCCCTGGACCCCATCGCGACCAGCATCGAGCAGGCCACCAGTTCCGTGTTGTACTCGATCGTGTTCCTCAACCTGATCAACGGCAAAGTGCGCACCGCACTGGATGAGTTGATGCAACGCGCATTGTTCTCCTACGGTGTGGCGCAGCGCGCCGGCAAGCTGGCAGTGCGCAAGCCGGACGGCTCGGTGGGGTTGCTGCCGTTCGCCTACCTGGCCAGCAACGCACCGGCGCCGTTCAAGGCCGAGTGGTCGGGCAATGCCGGGAACATGGTGCACAACAAGTTTGTCGTCACCGATTTCAACGGCGCCAACCCTACGGTGTACACCGGCTCATCCAACCTGGCCGGGGGCGGGGAGAAGAACAACGGCGACCACCTGATCCGTATCGAAGACCGCAAGATCGCCGTGGTGTATGCCATCGAGGCGTTGCGCCTGTTCGACCATTTCCACTTTCGCGTCAACGCCAGCCAACCCGGCGCGCTGCAAACCCTGCGCCTGGCCAAACCGCCGGCGCCGGGGGAAAAACCCTGGTTCGACGCCTATTACCGCCCCGGCCATGTGAAGGCGCGGGACCGCGAATTGTTCGTCAAGTAGGGCCGGGAGCGCCGTCCCCCCCTTGATGGAGCAGCGGCTTGAGCAAGTCGATCACTACCTGCGGATCGGTTTTGGCCAGGGTCTTGGCGATCACTTCGGTGAACAGCTGCTCCTTGGAGTCGAAGTAGCGGTTGATCAACATCACGGTCACCCCCGCACCCGCCGCGATTTCACTCAGCCCGGCGGCGTCATAGCCCGCCTGGGCAAACGCTTTGCGCGCGGACAACAAAATGGCGTCGCGGGTGACGACGGCGTCGCGCCGGCGTGGAATCGGGTTGGGCATTGGCATCCTGACCTGGCTGGAAACTGAAGGCGCGCCATAGCGGCGCGCCGACAGGGTACAGGGTCTATTTGCTATCGAGGAAGCCCAATACGGCGGCATTGAACAACGCCGGGTCTTGCAGGAAGGCAAAGTGGCTGGTGTTGGGCAAAATCAGCAGGCCGGCACCGGGAATCGTCGCGGCCATGTACTCGGTGTGCTCGCGCTTGATCGCTTCGTCATGGTCGCCATCGGCAATCAGGATCGGCGTCTTGATGCTCGCCAGTTGCGCATCCGTCCAGTTCGGTTGGCTGGCCCACATATGGCTGATCTGCTCCACAAACGCGTCGTACTCCTTGGGCGTCGGCGACAGCTTGGCGTACTCCTTGCCGGCGCGTTCGATAAAGGCGGCGAAGGTCGGATTTTTTTCCACGGCGTCCTTCACGCCGGCGGTCTGGGTGTTGGCGGCGAAGGCGAAAACCTTGCCGATACGGTCCGGGTGACGCAGGGCCAGGTCGATGCCGATGATGGCGCCGTCGCTCCAGCCGACAATATCGGCGCGGGGGATTTTCAGGCTGTCGAGCACGGCCACCACGTCATCGGCCATCAGGTCGTAGCCGTAGGGTTTTTCGTTGCGCGAACTGCGCCCGTGGCCACGGCTGTCGAGGGTGATCACCGTGTGCTTGGCCGACAAGGCCTTGACCTGGTTGCCCCAGTAGTCGGAGTTGGACAACCCGCCATGCAGCAGCACCACCGGCGAGCCATGGCCGGTTTGGGTGTAGTAGACCTTGATGCCGTTGACGGCGGCGTAGCCGGTTTTTGCGCCAGCCACCGGGGCAGGCGTCGGTGGCAGGGTTTCCCAGCGTTCAGCGGCCTGGGCCGCAGTGAAGGACAGCATCAGGCAGGCAACTGCCAAGAGGCGACGTGACATGGCGATTCCTTTTTGCAGTGATCAATCGAACAGTTGGTCGTGAACTCTAGCACCGGCGCCAGCCAGGTTTGTGGGCCCAGGGTGATTTTGTTCAATACCGTTTTGGATGGGTCTTATACCGTTCAAGCCTCTTTACGCAGCATCATAAAAAGGAACTGCAATGAGCTTGATCATTTCCATGGCCGCCTTCGCCTTGGCCACGTCCATTACGCCGGGACCGGTGAATGTGGTGGCGCTGAGTTCAGGTGCGCGCTTCGGCTTTGTCGCCAGCCAGAAACACGTGTTCGGCGCCGCCGTCGGCTTCACCTTGCTGCTGGTGCTGATCGGCCTGGGCTTGCATGAAGTGCTGCTGCGCTGGCCGCTATTGACCCAGTTGATCCAGTGGGGCGGGGTGGCTTTTTTACTCTACATGGCCTGGAAACTGGCCGTCGACGACGGCCGCCTGGACGCCGAGGGCACGGCCACGGCACCGTCGATGCTCTACGGCGCGATCATGCAGTGGCTCAACCCCAAGGCCTGGCTGGCTTGCGTGGCGGGGATGGGCTTGTTTGTAGCCGATGGCGACGCCGGGCAGGTATGGCTGTTTGCAGGCCTCTACCTGGTGATCTGCTACCTGTCGGTGGCGTGTTGGGCCTACGCCGGCACCTTTCTGCGCCGTTACCTGGGCAACCCTCAAGGCGTGCGGCTGTTCAACCGTTCAATGGCCGCGTTGCTGGTGGCCAGTGTGGGTTATTTGCTGATGGCTTGAGCCGGTCACGGTATTGCCCGGGCGTGGCGGCAAAATGCAGCTTGAAGGCACGCTGGAAATGCGCCTGGTCGGCAAAGCCGGCGGCCAGGGCCACATCCGCGATCAACTCGCCATTGCGCAATTGGCTGCGGGCAAACTGGATGCGCTGGTTGACCAGGAAGGCATGCGGCGTCAGCCCGCAATACCGCTTGAATGCGCGAATCAGATACGACGGCGATAGCTCGGCGGCCAGGCAGATATCCTCCAGCTTCAGGGCCTCGGTGCAGTGTTCGCGGATGTAGTCGGCGGCGCGCTCAAGCTTGTGGTTGACCTCACGCGGCGGGGTCGGCGATGGGTTCAGGCGCTGCTGGACCTCGCTGAAGTAAAGCACCAGCGCGCTCTGTTTCTGCAGCAGATCGGCCTGCTCATCCACCAGTAACCGGTACAACGCCAGCAAGCCGCTGTAGAGCGCCTTGTCCTGGGTGTAGGGCGTGTTGAACGGGCGGTAACCCTGGTCGGTGCTGAAGCCCAGTTGGTACTGCAAGTCGGTCAGCCACGGCGTATCGAGGTAGAGCATGTGGTAGGACCAATGCTCGTTTTCGATGGGGTTACAGGCATGCACATCGCCGGGGTTCATCAACACCACAGTGCCGGCGCCGATCTGGAAGGTCTCGGCGCCGTAGTGGTAATAGCTGCGTCCGGCGGTGATTGCACCGATGGAAAAATGCTCGTGGGCATGCCGGGTGTAAGTGACCTTGCGCCCGTCTTCGATGGTGCGCGCTTCAATGAACGGCAGGCGCTCGTCGCGCCAGAAGCGCGGCGAGGGGGATGCGGTGTTGTGCATTGACATGGCGGTGGGTCCATCCCTTGGCAGAACGAGGGACGATCATTGCACACAGCGCCACGCCCGTCAGCTTAGAAGTCCCATCTGGTCGCCAACTGCAGGCTGCGGGGTTCGCCGTAGAACCCGGTGCTGAAGTTGTTCAGGCCGGTGTAGTACTTTTTATCGAACAGGTTTTTCACGTTGAGCGTGGTGCTCAGGTGATCGTTGAAGCGGTAGCGCGCCATCAGGTCCACCAGGTAGTAGCTGTCCTGGGTGATACGCGCGTCGTTGCCGAAGTTGACCGTGTCGTTCGGGTCGGGCTGGAACACATTGGCGAAGAATTCGCTCTGCCAGTTCACCCCGCCACCCACGGTGACGTTCTCCAGTGCACCCGGCAGGCGATAGGAGGTGAACAGACGCACCACCTGCTGCGGCGTGGTGGTTTTCAGTACGGAGCTGTACACGTAGCCATCATCGGCGTCACGGGTGTGTTGGTAGGTGTAGCCGGCCGACAGGTTCCAACCGTCCAGCACTTCGCCCGACAGTTCGGCCTCAAAGCCTTTGGTGGTGGCGCCAGCGATGGGGCGATACACCGAGTCGGTTTCGAAGCCCGAGACATACTCGGCCACGTTGTCCTGTTCGATGCGGAACGCGGCAACACTGGCATTCAGGCGCCCATCGTAGAACGCGGCCTTGAGCCCGGCCTCATAGGTTTGGCCTTCGACCGGGTCAAGCAGCTTGCGGTCGGCGTCCTTGCTGGTTTGGGGTTGGTAGATCTGGGTGTAACTGGTGTAGACCGACCAGGTGTCATTGAGGTCGTAGACGATTCCGGCGTAAGGCGTGACCACCCCACTTTGGTGATAGGTGGTGCGATTGTCGGTGGTGGTCGGGTCGTAGAAATCGGTAGTGTCGGAGCCGCTGAAAGTACTCACCCGCGCGCCGAGGATCACCGACAGGTCATCGGTGGGTTTCAGACGCGTGGCCAGGTAGGCCCCCGTCTGGCGTTGCACGATGTCGTTCTGGCCGGTGCGGGGGATGTCCGGCTTGGCGTATTCGCCCTGCCAGTCGAAGATGCTGCCGCCCACGCCAGGGTAGATCGAGCCGTACACCGGCACGTCCTGCTTCGAGCGGGTGGCCATAAAGCCCATGATCAATTCATGCTCGCGGCCGAACAGGCTGAACGGCCCGCTGATGTTGACATCCAGGGTGTTCTGCACCTGGTCGCCCTTGTATTTACCCATGAACATGTACATGCCTTCGCCGCTGACCGGGTCCGGGTTGCCGCCACTGGCGGAGCCCAGCAGGGTGTCATGTTGGCTGCGCTTGCGGTCGAGGCTGACCTTGAGCGACCAGTCATTCGCGAGTGTTTGCTTGAGCGAGACGAAGAGTGTCTGGTTCTGGAAGTCGCGACGGCTCCAGTCGGCGGCCGGGTTGAACGAACGCGAGAAATGCGTGCGCGAGCCGTCACTGAAGTACATCGGGAAACCGGTCCAGCTGGCGCCGCGTGAGCGGGTGTTCTGCTGGTCGATGCCGAAGGTCAGCAGGGTGTCGGGTGTCAGGTCGGCTTCGAGGATGCCGTAGGCAATATCCTTGGTGTTCTGGTAGTGGTCCAGGTACGACTGGCGGTCCTGGTACACGCCGACAAAGCGCCCGCGCACATTCCCCGACTCGGTCAAGGGGCCGGAGATATCACCCTCGGTGCGGTAGTTGTCCCATGAGCCGAAGGTCTGGGTGACCGAGGCCTTGAAGTCCTTGGTGGGCTTTTTGCGGATCAGGTTGACCGTGGCCGACGGGTCGCCGGAGCCGCTCAACAGGCCCGCCGAGCCCTTGATGATTTCCAGGTGATCGTATACCGCCATGTCGGTGCTGGTGGTGCCGTAGTCGTACACGCCGTCGTAGGTGGAGTTCACACCGTCGTACTGGAAGTTGGTGATGGGCAGGCCACGGCTGGAAAACTCCCAACGCTCGCTGTCGTAATTCTGCACGCTGACGCCGGGCGCGCGGCGCAGGGTGTCGGCGATGCTATTGGAGCCCTGGTCGTCCATCTGCTGGCGGGTGATCACGGTGACCGATTGTGGGGTTTCGCGCATCGACAGCGGCAGGCCGGTGGCCGAGGCCATGGAGCCCGTCGTGTAGGAATGGGTGTCTTCGGTGGTGGCGCCCAGGTCCTGGCCGGAAATGGTGGTGGCTCCCAGCTCCAGGGCGCCGGTGTTGGCCGGGATGAGTTCCAGTACGTAGCCGTTGTTGCCTTGGGGCTGGGCCTGCAGGCCGCTGCCCTGCAACAGGCGCTGCAAGCCGCCGGCCGGGGTGTAGTTTCCATTCAGGCCGGGGCTGGTTTTGCCGGCGGCGAGGCTGTTATGCCCGGCAATGAACACCCCTGACTGTTCGGCAAAGCTGTTCAGCACGCTGACCAGGGAGCCGGCGGCAATGTGGTAGCTGCGGCTGGTTTCCTGGGTCGAAGGTGCCTCGGCAGCCTGCGCCGTAGGTGCGCCGAGGCAAAACAGCGAGGTGGCCAGCGCGAGTGGGCGCAGCGCGAAGCGAGCAGGTTGCGGCATGAAGTTTCCCTTTGGATCAAATCGATCGGCGAAATAAAAGCGTCTGCAGGGTTAACCGAACGAGTGTTGAAAAAGGGAACCGGCGGCTGGAAGTTTTTTAGCGCGGGCCTACGGTGACCCACCAGGGCATCAACCGATCCACCCGAATCGGCAGCGCGGCTTGCAGCAGGTGCAAGGCGTGGTCGCTGTCCATCAGCGGGAAGGAACCCATCACCGGCAGTTGCGCCACGCCCGGGTCACAGCCCAGGTGGCCGGGGCGATAGCGGTTCAGTTCGGCCACCAGTTGGCCCAGCGGCAGGTTGTCGGCCAACAGCACGCCACGGCTCCAGGCTTCGCGGGCGGGAGAGGCCGGGGCGGTCGGTTTGAAGCCGTCGCCGGTGAACACCACTTGTTGACCTGTCTCGATGATGCGCACTTGCTGGTTGCGCGTACTGACCTGTACCCGGCCTTCAAACACATTGAGACGCGTGCGCTCGTCTTCGTGCACCACGCTGAAGCGGGTCCCCAGGGCCTGCAGGCGGCCGTGGTCGGTGTCCACCAGGAATGGGCGACTGGCATCCTTGGCCGTGTCGATCAGTACTTCGCCAAAACGCAGGTGCAGCAAACGTTGCGCGGCATCAAAACGCACGTCCAGCGCGCTCAGGGCGTTAAGCCATACGTGGCTGCCATCGGCCAGCAGCGCGTCGCGGGTTTCGCCGCTGGCGGTGGCGTAGTCGGCGCTCCAGCCGCCCACCAGCCGGGGCAGGGCGGTGTGGCGCCAACTGCCCCAGGCCAGCGTCGACCCGGTGCACAGCACCAGCAACGTCTTGAGGGTCTGGCGCCGCGAACTGCGCAAGGCACGGCCGGCGCCGTGGGTGTGCTCCATCAACGGCGCGAAACGCTGGCTGACTCGCTCCACATACTGCCAGGCGGCCAGGTGGTCGGGGTTCTGCGCGAGCCAGGCCTGCCAGCGTTGCTGCTCCTGGGCGCTGCCTTGATCCTGCAGGCGCACGTACCAGTGCGCGGCCTGTTCCAGGCTGGCATGGCTGAGCTGGCCCGACGGCTTCATTGCACCAGCATCCCGTCGAGTTCGGCTTCCAGGATTGCGCAGTGAAGCAGGGCCTGGGCCATGTACTTCTTGACCATGCGTTCACCCACGCCCAGTTGCGCGGCGACCTCTTTGTAGGGCATGCCGTGCAGTTGGGCCAGCAGGAAGGCCTCGCTGACCTTTTTGGGCAAGCGGGCGAGCATGGCGTCTACTTCGTAGAGGGTTTCGACGATGATGGCGCGCTGTTCCGGCGACGGTTGCACGTCCTGTGGGCGCAGGGCCAGGCTCTCGAGCCAGGCTTTTTCCAACTGCCGGCGGCGCCAGTGGTCGATGCACAGGCCGCGGGCAATGGTGGCGAGGTAGGAACGTTGGCGTACTTGGTCGGTGTCGATCGGGGGCCGGGTGAGGGTTCGGATAAAGGTGTCGTGGGCCAGGTCGGCGGCATCCCAGCGGTCATTCAGGCGCCGGCGCAGCAGGCCGAGCAGCCAGCTGTGGTGGGTGCCGTAGAGGTGGGTGAAAGAGGTCGACACAATAGCCATCCCGCGCAAAAGAATTGGCGTAAATAAGAATTGGTCGCGATTAAAGCAAAGGGAAAGGGTCCGCGCAAATGATATTGGTTTACTCCCAGGCAGGCTTGAGCGGGCAGAGCCAAGGGTGGGAGGGGCGAGCCCTCTCCCACCTGTTGACCGTGTTAGGTCAGGCGGGGACCAAGAACGCCGCCTCCAGCAACTGCCGCGTATAAGCATGCTGCGGGTCAGCAAAAATCGCCTTGGCATCGCCTTGCTCCACCACCTGGCCGTGCTTGACCACCATCAACTGGTGACTCAAGGCCTTCACCACCGCCAGGTCATGGCTGATAAACAGGTAGGTGAGGTTGTACTTGGCCTGCAGGCTGCGCAGCAACTCCACCACCTGGCGTTGCACCGTGCGGTCCAGCGCGGAGGTCGGTTCGTCGAGCAGGATCAGCCGTGGCTTGAGCACCAGCGCGCGGGCGATGGCGATGCGTTGGCGCTGGCCGCCGGAGAACTCGTGGGGGTAGCGATGGCGTGATTCCGGGTCCAGGCCGACTTCCTTGAGCGCGGCAATAATCGCCGCTTCCTGTTCGGCCGGGGTGCCCATCTTGTGAATGCGCAGGCCTTCGCCGACGATCTCGCTGACGCACATGCGCGGGCTCAAGCTGCCGAAGGGGTCCTGGAACACCACCTGCATTTCCCGGCGCAGCGGGCGTACTTGCTGCTGGGTCAGCTTGTCCAACTGCTGGCCCTCGAAGCGAATCCCACCCTTGCTGGCGATCAAACGCAGAATCGCCAGGCCCAGGGTAGATTTCCCCGAGCCGCTTTCGCCGACGATGCCCAGGGTCTGGCCCTGGGGCAGGCTGAAATTGATGCCATCCACCGCCTTGACGTAATCCACGGTGTTGCGCAAAAAGCCCTTCTTGATCGGGAACCACACCTTCAAGTCATCGACTTCCAGCAACGGCGGCCCCACCGCGTTGCCGGCCGGCCCACCGCTGGGCTCCGCCGCCAGCAATTCCTGGGTATAAGGGTGCTGGGGCGACTGGAACAGCGTCTCGCACTCGGCCTGTTCAACGATGCAACCCTGCTGCATCACGCACACCCGATGGGCGATGCGGCGCACCAGGTTGAGGTCATGGCTGATCAGCAGCAGTGCCATGCCCAAACGCGCCTGCAGCTCCTTGAGCAGCTCCAGAATCTTCAACTGCACCGTCACGTCGAGGGCGGTGGTTGGCTCATCCGCAATCAGCAACTCCGGCTCGTTGGCCAGGGCCATGGCGATCATCACGCGCTGGCGTTGGCCACCGGACAGCTCATGGGGCAGGGCCTTGAGGCGTTTGTGCGGTTCGGGGATGCCCACCAGTTCCAGCAGCTCCAGGGTGCGCTGGGTGGCAACCTTGCCGGTGAGCCCTTTGTGCAGGCCGAGCACTTCATTGATCTGCTTTTCGATGGAGTGCAGCGGGTTCAACGAGGTCATCGGCTCCTGGAAGATCATCGCGATGCGGTTGCCGCGAATATGCCGCAGGGTTTTTTCCTTGAGGGTCAGCAGGTCTTGCCCGGCATATTCGATGGTGCCGCTCGGGTGCCGCGCCAGCGGGTAGGGCAGCAGGCGCAGGATGGAATGGGCCGTCACCGATTTGCCGGAGCCGCTTTCACCCACCAGCGCGATGGTTTCACCGCGCTTGATATCGAAGCTGATGTTGTTGACCACGCGGTGCTGGTGTTCGCCAGTGACGAACTCGACACTGAGGTCGCGGATTTCGATCAGATTGTCCTGATTCATCTCATTTCCTCGGGTCGAAGGCATCGCGAGCGGACTCGCCGATAAACACCAGCAAACTCAACATGATCGCCAGCACGGCGAAGGCACTCATGCCCAGCCATGGCGCCTGCAGGTTGGATTTGCCTTGGGCCACCAGCTCACCGAGGGACGGCGAACCGGCGGGCAGGCCGAAGCCAAGGAAGTCCAGGGCGGTGAGGGTGCCGATGGCGCCGGTGAGAATGAACGGCATGAACGTCATGGTCGAGACCATGGCGTTGGGCAGAATGTGGCGGAACATGATCGCGCCGTTCTGCATGCCCAGCGCCCGTGCCGCGCGCACGTACTCCAGGTTACGCCCGCGCAGGAACTCGGCGCGCACCACGTCCACCAGGCTCATCCACGAGAACAACAGCATGATCCCCAGCAGCCACCAGAAGTTGGGCTGCACGAAGCTGGCGAGGATGATCAACAGGTACAGCACCGGCAACCCGGACCAGATCTCCAGGAAGCGTTGCCCGGCCAGGTCGACCCAGCCGCCATAGAAACCCTGCAAGGCACCGGCGATCACGCCGATGATCGAGCTGAGCACGGTGAGGGTCAGGGCAAATAGCACCGACACGCGAAAGCCATAGATCACCCGCGCGAGCACATCGCGGCCCTGGTCATCGGTGCCCAGCAGGTTGACGCTGGACGGCGGCGCAGGGGCCGGCACTTTCAGGTCGTAGTTGATGCTCTGGTAGCTGAACGGAATCGGCGCCCACAGCGTCCAGGCGTCCTTGGCCTTGAGCAACTCTTGGATATACGGGCTCTTGTAGTTGGCCTCCAGCGGGAATTCGCCGCCAAAGGTGGTCTCCGGGTAGCGCTTGAGCGCCGGGAAATACCAGTCGCCGTCGTAATGCACGGCCAGCGGTTTGTCGTTGGCGATCAGCTCCGCGCCCAGGCTGAGCCCGAACAGGATCAGGAACAGCCACAGCGACCACCAGCCACGCTTGTTGGCCTTGAAACGCTCGAACCGACGGCGATTGAGGGGGGACAGGTTCATCTCAATGCTCCCGGCTGGCGAAGTCGATACGCGGATCGACCAGGGTGTAGGTGAGGTCGCCGATCAGTTTCACGATCAGCCCCAGCAGGGTGAAGATAAACAGGGTGCCGAAGACTACCGGATAGTCACGGTTGATCGCCGCTTCAAAACTCATCAGGCCCAGGCCGTCGAGGGAGAAGATCACTTCCACCAGCAGCGAGCCGGTGAAGAAAATCCCAATGAACGCTGAGGGGAAACCGGCGATCACCAGCAGCATCGCATTGCGGAATACATGGCCGTAGAGCACGCGGTGGTTGGTCAGGCCCTTGGCCTTGGCGGTGACCACGTACTGCTTGTTGATCTCGTCGAGAAAGCTGTTTTTGGTCAGCAGGGTCATGGTCGCGAAGTTGCCGATCACCAGCGCGGTGATCGGCAGCGCCAGGTGCCAGAAGTAGTCGAGGATCTTGCCGCCCCAGCTCAGTTCATCGAAGTTGTTGGAGGTCAGCCCGCGCAAGGGGAACCAGTCGAAATAACTGCCCCCGGCAAACACCACGATCAGCAGGATCGCAAACAGGAACGCCGGGATTGCATAGCCGACGATGATCGCCGAACTGGTCCACACATCAAAATGGCTGCCGTGCCGGGTGGCCTTGGCGATCCCCAGTGGGATCGACACCAGGTACATGATCAGCGTGCTCCATAACCCGAGGGAGATGGACACCGGCATCTTTTCCTTGATCAGGTCGATGACCTTGGCGTCGCGGAAGAAGCTGTCGCCAAAGTCCAGGCGGGCGTAGTTCTTGACCATGATCCACAAGCGTTCCGGCGCCGATTTGTCGAAGCCGTACATCTTCTCGATTTCCTTGATCAGCGCCGGGTCCAGGCCCTGGGCGCCACGGTAGCTGCTGGAGCCGGCCACCGACACCTCGGCACCGCCGCCGGCAATGCGGCTGGTGGCGCCTTCAAAGCCTTCGAGCTTGGCGATCATCTGTTCCACCGGACCACCGGGGGCGGCCTGGATGATGATGAAGTTGATCAGCAGGATGCCGAACAGCGTGGGGATGATCAGCAACAGGCGGCGAACAATATAGGCCAGCATTTAATCGCCTCCGCTCGCCGGATCGGCGGTCTGGGTGGTATCGAGTGGGACCGCCGGCTTGGCGTCTGGCTTGGCCCACCAGGTGGCGGTGCCGACGTCATAGCGCGGCGGGGTTTTCGGGTGGCCGAGATGGTCCCAGTACGCCACGCGGAAGGTCTTGATGTGCCAGTTGGGGATCACGTAGTAGCCAAATTGCAGCACCCGGTCCAGGGCCTTGGCATGCGCCACCAGGCTTTGGCGCGAGTCGGCGTCGATCAACTCTTCCACCAGTTGGTCCACGGCCGGGTCCTTGAGCCCCATGTAGTTGCGGCTGCCGGGTTTGTCGGCGCTGGAGGACTTCCAGAATTCGCGCTGCTCGTTACCCGGCGAGGTGGATTGCGGGAAGCTGCCCACCAGCATGTCGAAGTCGCGCGAACGCAGGCGGTTGACGAACTGCGAGACGTCGACCCGGCGGATTACCAGGTCGATGCCGAGGTCGGCCAGGTTGCGCTTGAAGGGCAGCAGGATGCGTTCGAATTCGGTCTGGGCCAGCAGGAACTCGATGGTTACCGGCTTGCCGGTGGTATCGACCATTTTGTCGTCGACGATGCGCCAGCCGGCCTCCTGCAACAGTTGGTAGGCCTCGCGTTGTTGGGTGCGGATCATGCCGCTGCCGTCGGTTTTGGCCGGTGCAAAGGCCTGGGTGAAGACCTCGGCGGGGATCTTGTCGCGCAGCGGTTCGAGGATCTTCAGCTCATCCGGGCCGGGCAGGCCGGTGGCGGCCATTTCCGAGTTTTCGAAGTAACTGCGGGTGCGCGTGTAGGCACCGTTGAACAGCTGTTTGTTGCTCCACTCGAAATCCAGCAACAGGCTGATGGCCTTGCGCACGCGCACATCCTGGAACATTTGCTTGCGCGTGTTGAACACGAAACCCTGCATGCCGGTGGGGTTGCCGTTGGGGATTTCTTCCTTGATCAGCCGGCCTTCGGCAACCGCAGGAATGTTGTAGGCGTTGGCCCAGTTCTTCGCGCTGAACTCCAGCCAATAGTCGAACTGCCCGGCCTTCAAGGCTTCCAGCGACACGGTGCTGTCGCGGTAGTAGTCGGTGATGCGGTTGTCGAAGTTGTAGAAACCCTGGGTGATCGGCAAGTCCTTGGCCCAGTAATCCTTGACCCGCTCATAGCGGATCATGCGCCCGGCCTTGACCTCGGCGACCTTGTACGGTCCGCTGCCCAGCGGCACTTCGAGGTTGCCCTTGGCAAAGTCCCGCGTGGCCCACCAGTGCTTGGGCAATACCGGCAGTTGCCCGAGGATCAACGGTAATTCGCGGTTATTGGTGCGTTTGAACTTGAACAGCACCCGCAAAGGGTCTTCGGCGACCACTTCGTCGACGTCGGCGTAATAGGTGCGGTAGATCGGCGAGCCTTCCTTGATCAGTTCCTGGAAGGTGAACACCACGTCTTCGGCACGGATCGGGTGGCCGTCATGGAAACGCGCCTCGGGGCGCAGGTAGAAGCGTACCCAGCTGTTGTCCGGGGCCTTTTCGATCTTGCCGGCGACCAGCCCGTATTCGGTGATCGGTTCATCCAGGCTTTGCATGGCCAGGGTGTCGTAGATCAGGCTGACGTTGTCGGCCGGCACGCCCTTGCTGATAAACGGGTTGAGGCTGTCGAAGCCGCCCATGCTCGATTCGCGGAAAGTCCCGCCCTTGGGGGCCTTCGGATTGACGTAGTCGAAGTGCTTGAAGTCGGCGGGGTATTTCGGCGGTTCGTTGTACAGCGTCAACGCATGTTGCGGCGCGGCCTGGGCCGCGGAACACAGCAACAGGCTGGCGATCAGTGCTTGGCGCAAACACATCATTGGGCTTTCTCCGAAGCTTTCAGCCACCATGCGCTCAGGCCCAGGCTGTAGGGCGGCGTGGTGACAAAGGCGAACCGGTTGCGGTACGCCAGGCGATGATAGTTGAGGTACCAGTTGGGAATGCTGTAGTGCTGCCACAGCAGCACCCGGTCGAGGGCGCGGCCGGCGGCCAGTTGCTCTTCGCGGGTCTGCGCGGCCAGCAGTTGTTCCAGCAGGTGATCGACGACGGGGTTGTTGATGCCTGCGTAGTTCTTGCTGCCCTTGATCGCGGCCTGGCTGGAGTGGAAGTACTGCCACTGCTCAAGGCCGGGGCTCAAGGTCTGGTTGAGGGTGATCAGGATAATGTCGAAGTCGAACTGATCCAGGCGCTGTTTGTACTGCGCGCGGTCGACGGTACGCAGGCGCGCGTCGATGCCGATGCTGATCAGGTTCTCGACGTAGGGCTGCAGGATGCGCTCCAGGTTCGGGTTGACCAGCAGGATCTCGAAGCGCAGCGGTTGCCCATCCTTGTTCAGCAGGCGTTGGCCCGACAACTTCCAACCGGCGTCGCCCAACAGGCCCAGGGCACGGCGCATGGTGTCGCGGGGGATGCCGCGCCCGTCGGTCTGGGGCAGGCTGAACGGCTGGGTGAACAGGTTGGCGGGCAGTTGATCGCGATACGGCGAGAGCATCAGCCATTCGTGCCCGGTGGGTACGCCGGTCGCCGAAAATTCGCTGTTGGGGTAGTAGCTCAAGGTACGTTTATAGGCGCTGCTGAACAGGGTGCGGTTGGTCCATTCGAAGTCGAACATCAACCCCAGGGCTTCGCGCACCTTGGTCTGGCTGAAGGTCGGCCGGCGGCTGTTCATGAACAGGCCCTGGCTCTGGGTCGGGATCTGGTGGGCGATCTGCGCCTTGATCACGTCGCCACGGTTGACCGCCGGGAAGTTGTAGCCATTGGCCCAGTTTTTGGCCTGGTGCTCGATATAGATATCGAACTCGCCGGCCTTGAAGGCTTCGAACGCCACGTCGCTGTCGCGGTAGAACTCCACCTCGACCTTGTTGTAGTTATAGAAGCCCTGGTTGACCGGCAGGTCCTTGCCCCAGTAGTCCTTGACCCGCTCGAACACCAGTTGCCGGCCCGGGGTGACCTTGCTGATGCGGTAGGGCCCGCTACCCAGGGGCGGCTCGAAAGTGGTGGCCTTGAAGTCGCGGTCTTTCCAGTAATGCTGGGGCAACACCGGCAGCTCGCCCAGGCGCAAGATCAGCAACGGGTTGCCGGCGCGCTTGAAGACAAAACGGATGCGATGGCGGTTGAGGATGTCGACCCGCGCCACTTCCTGCAGGTTGGTGCGGTATTGCGGGTGGCCTTCGGTCAGCAGGGTGCGATAGGAAAACGCCACGTCATAGGCCGTAATCGGCTTGCCATCGTGAAAGCGTGCTTCGGGGCGCAGGTTGAACACCACCCAGCTGCGGTCCTCGCTGTATTCCACCGACTGGGCGATCAACCCGTAGCTGGACGTCGGCTCATCGCCGGACGGCGCGTACTGGCCGGTGCCGACCATCAACGGCTCGTTCAGCTCGTTGACGCCGTATTGCAGGAAATTGGGCGTGGAAACCGGGCTTGAGCCCTTGAAGGTGTAGGGGTTGAGCGTATCGAAGGTGCCAAATGCCATGACCCGCAAGGTCCCGCCTTTCGGCGCTGCAGGGTTTACCCAGTCGAAGTGGGTGAATTTGGCCGGGTACTTGAGCGTGCCGAACTGCGTGTAACCGTGGCTTTCGGTAATCGTCGCGTTCGCACCAAAGCTCAAGGCCAGACTTATTAGTAGAAGGAGGGGACGCTTCAAGTCAGAGATCCGATCCAGGCGGCTTGGGCTTTATGATCGGTACAGTAACAGCTTGTTCCGGTTGGAAAAAGCCGCTCGGAACCAGCGCAGATCCAATGTGGGAGGGGGCCTGCCCCCGATAGCGGTGTATCAGCCAATGAATCGGGTGGCTGACAGACTGCTATCGGGGGCAAGCCCCCTCCCACAATTAGCTTGGCGGTGCTCTTGAGGCTTTAACGCGGCCCTGAAACCACCAGCATCTGCCCCGGCTTCAGCGCCTGGCCAGTGCGCGGGTTCCAGCGCTTGAGATGTTGCATCTCGACATTGAAACGCTTGGCGACGATGTACAGCGAGTCGCCTTTCTTGACCTTGTATTGCACCGGCTTCTTGCTGTCGGCCTTGGCCACCAGCTTGCGCGTGTCCTGCATCACCAGGGTCTGGCCGACCTTGAGGGCCTGGCCGTTGAGCTTGTTCCAGCGCTGCAGGTCATGCACATCCACCTTGTTCGCCTTGGCGATCAACGTAAGGTTGTCGCCACTGCGCACCTTGTAGTTGCGGGTGCGCCCGGCCACTCGCGCCGTCTCGACTTCGTCGAATACCTGCTTTTTCGGGCGCATGGCCAGCAATTCTTCCGGCTTCATCGTCGAAAGCGTGCTGGTCAACAGTTGCGCCTTGGAGCTGGGCACCAACAAATGCTGGGGGCCGTCCAGGGTGGTGCGTTGCTTGAGCGCCGGGTTGAGCTGGAACAGCTCGTCTTCGTCGATTTCGGCCAGCGCGGCAACCCGTGACAGGTCCATGCTTTGCTTGACTTCAACCACTTCGAAATACGGTGTGTTGGCGATCGGGCTCAGGTTCACGCCATAGGCCTCGGGAGCCAGCACCACCTGGGACAGCGCCAGGAACTTGGGCACGTAGTCCTTGGTTTCCTGGGGCAGGGGCAGGTTCCAGTAGTCGGTAGGCAAGCCGAGCTTCTCGTTGCGCTCGATGGCGCGGCTGACCGTGCCTTCGCCGGCGTTATAGGCCGCCAGGGCCAGCAGCCAGTCGCCGTTGAACATATCGTGCAGACGGGTCAGATAGTCCAGGGCGGCGGTGGTGGAGGCGGTGATGTCGCGGCGGCCGTCGTAGGCACGGGTCTGGCGCAGGTTGAAGTAGCGCCCGGTGGAGGGGATGAATTGCCACAGGCCGACCGCATCGCTGCGCGAATAGGCCATCGGGTTGTAGGCACTTTCAATCACTGGCAGCAGCGCCAGCTCCAGGGGCATGTTGCGTTCTTCAAGGCGTTCGACGATGTAATGAATATAGAGACTGCCGCGTTCACCGGCGTTCTCCAGGAAGGATGGGTTGCTGGCGAACCATAAGCGCTGTTGCTCGATGCGCGGGTTGACGCCCAGGCCTTCCTGCATTTGGAAGCCCCGTCGCATGCGTTCCCAGACATCCTGGGGTACTTCGGGAGCTGGCTTTTCCGACAGCCAGATAACCGGTTTCTGTTTGATCTTGGCGCTGAGGTTAGGCTTGGGTTGCACGGTGGATTGTGCGGTGAAATTGCTTGATTGGCAGCCCGCCAGTGTGGCGGACACAGCCACCGCCACAGCTTGAGCCAGGCGGGTCAATGCGTCTGAAGAAATGGATTTACGAATAGATGACGACATTGGCTGGAAGTAAGTTCCGGGCAAAAATGTCGGGCGATTCTAGAAAGCGCTTGGGTTGCGGTCAACCATTCAGAAATTACGTATCAGATTGCGTGCGCTTAGAACTTATCTTTCCACGCCCTCAAGCTAGCAAACACCTCGGCCCCAGAGCGGTTGTCGCGGCCATTCCGTTCGTCCGCTTTTTCTTTAACGGATGTTTCAGCGGTGCGCAGAAAAGGGTTAGTACGTTTTTCCAGGGCCAGGTTGGAGGGTAAAGTCATCTCGCCGCGGGCCCGCAATTGCTGGACGTGTTCCACCCGTTCGGCGATATCGGCATTGTCCGGTTCCACGGCCTGGGCAAACTTGAGGTTGCTTTGTGTGTATTCGTGGGTGCAATACACCAGTGTCTCGGCGGGCAGGGCGGCCAAGCGCTCCAGTGAGGTGTGCATCTGTTGCGGGGTGCCTTCGAACAAACGGCCGCAGCCGGCGGCGAACAGGGTGTCGCCACACAAAAGCACGCCCGGGTGATAAAAGGCGATATGGCCCAAGGTGTGGCCGGGCACGGCGTAGACATCGAAGTCCCAGCCCAGCACGTTGATGCGGTCGTTATCTTGCAAGGCCACGTCCCGCGCCGGGATGTTTTCATTGGCCGGGCCGTAGACGGTGGCACCAGTCAGGCTTTTGAGCTGTTCGACACCGCCGACATGGTCGTGGTGATGGTGGGTGACCAGGATGTCGCTCAAGGCCCACTGTGGGTTCTGTTTGAGCCAGGCCAGCACGGGCGCGGCGTCGCCAGGGTCGACCACGACGCAGCGTTGGGTGTGCGGGTCCTGTAACAACCAGATGTAGTTATCGGTGAAGGCGGGCAGGGCACTGATCTGTATCATTCTTCGATTCGCCAAGCTGAACACATTGGTGCATCTTAGAACGTCTAGGCGAGTTGGAGAATGCAATGACTGATAAAGCGTTCGCCCAGGCCGATCCTGAGTGGCTGGCCCTGATCAGTGCGGCCCGCGAATGGCTGTCCGGGCCGATTGGGCAATTTTTGCTGGATGAAGAACGGCGCATGCTCGAAGACGAGCTGGGGCGGTTCTTCGGCGGTTACCTGGTGCACTACGGCCCGTCGGCCCAGACCCCGCCCGCCGCGCCGCAGGTGCAGCGCAATGTGCGCCTGGGCGCGCCGTTGCCAGGGGTGGAAATTGTCTGTGAGGAGCAGGCCTGGCCGCTGAGCGAGCACGCCGCCGATGTGGTGGTGTTGCAGCATGGCCTGGATTTCTGCCTGTCACCTCACGGTTTGCTGCGCGAAGCGGCGAGCAGTGTGCGCCCGGGGGGGCATTTGCTGATTATCGGCATCAACCCCTGGAGCAGTTGGGGCCTGCGCCACGTGTTCGCCCATGACGGCCTGCGCCAGGCGCGTTGCATCTCGCCCTCACGAGTGGGCGACTGGTTGAACCTGCTGGGCTTCGCGCTGGAGAAACGCCGCTTCGGGTGCTATCGTCCGCCGCTTGCCTCGACCAAGTGGCAAGGCCGCCTGGCCGGCTGGGAACGCCGCGCGGGTGCCTGGCAACTGTCGGGTGGCGGCTTCTATTTATTGGTCGCGCGCAAGATCGTGGTTGGCCTGCGCCCCGTGCGCCAGGTACGCCGTGAGCCTATGGGCAAGCTGGTACCGATGCCGATGGCCAAGGTCAATCGCAAGCAAAGCGAACCGTAAAACCTCTTTTGAATTCAGACCGAGCAACCGATGACCGATAGCGTAGAACTCTTCACCGATGGCGCCTGCAAAGGCAACCCAGGCCCTGGCGGCTGGGGCGCATTGCTGGTGTGCAAGGGCGTGGAGAAGGAGTTGTGGGGTGGCGAAGCCAATACCACCAACAACCGTATGGAGCTGATGGGCGCCATTCGCGGCCTGGAAGAACTCAAGCGGCGTTGCAATGTGCTGTTGGTGACCGACTCGCAATACGTGATGAAGGGCATCAACGAGTGGATGGTCAACTGGAAGAAGCGCGGCTGGAAGACCGCTGCCAAGGAACCGGTTAAAAATGCCGACCTGTGGCAATTGCTCGACGAGCAATGCAATCGCCATGACATCACCTGGAAGTGGGTACGCGGGCACATCGGCCATCCGGGTAACGAACGCGCCGACCAGCTTGCCAACCGTGGCGTGGACGAAGTGCGCGGCTACAAGCAGAGCTGATGCCCGTCACGTGTTAAGATCACGCCCTTTGTATACCACCGTTGAGAGCTGAACCCTGATGGCCATCCGATCTGTTGTACTCGATACCGAAACCACCGGCATGCCGGTGACCGACGGCCACCGGATCATTGAAATCGGCTGTGTTGAGCTGATGGGTCGGCGCCTTACCGGGCGGCACTTCCACGTCTACCTGCAGCCGGACCGTGACAGTGACGAAGGTGCCATCGGCGTCCACGGTATCACCGACGAGTTCCTCAAGGGCAAGCCGCGCTTCGCCGAGGTCGCCGATGAATTTTTTGAATTCATCAACGGCGCCCAGTTGATCATCCATAACGCGGCGTTCGACGTTGGTTTCATCAACAACGAATTTGCCCTGATGGGGCAAACGGAACGCGCGGATATTTCCCAGCACTGCTCGATTCTCGACACCTTGATGATGGCCAGGGAGCGTCACCCCGGCCAGCGCAACAGCCTCGATGCGTTGTGCAAACGGTATGGCGTCGACAACTCCGGCCGTGAACTGCACGGCGCCTTGCTCGACTCCGAGATTCTCGCCGACGTCTACCTGACCATGACCGGTGGGCAGACCAGCCTGTCGCTGGCGGGTAATGCCTCCGACGGCAGCGGCTCGGCAGAGGGTTCGGGCAACCGTCCCTCGGAAATCCGTCGCCTGCCGGCAGACCGCACGCCCACCACGATCATCCGCGCCAGTGAGCAGGACCTGGCCGAGCACGCAGCGCGGTTGGAAGCGATTGCGAAGTCGGCGGGCGCACCGGCGTTGTGGTCCCAGCTGACCCAGCAATAACCCCTGACTGAATACGGTCAAAAATGTGGGAGCGGGCTTGCTCGCGAATGCGGTATACCAGTCACTGGATGAGTCGACTGAACTACCGCATTCGCGAGCAAGCCCGCTCCCACAGTTGATCTCCATCGTCGGCAAAATCTTCATTCGCCACATCCCGTCCCAGCTTCTACCCTTGAGTGCATAGCCCTCAGGACTACAAGCACTCATGTACAAAGACCTGAAGTTCCCCGTTCTGATCGTGCACCGTGACATCAAGGCCGACACCGTTGCCGGTGACCGGGTCCGAGGCATCGCCAAAGAGCTGGAACAGGAGGGCTTCAGTATCTTTTCCGCGGTGGACTACGCCGAAGGCCGGCTGGTGGCCTCCACCCATCATGGCCTCGCGTGCATGCTGATTGCCGCCGAAGGCGCCGGCGAAAACACCCACTTGCTGCAAAACATGGTCGAACTGATCCGCCTGGCGCGGCTGCGGGCGCCAAACCTGCCGATCTTCGCTTTGGGCGAACAAGTGACCCTGGAAAACGCGCCAGCCGATGCCATGAGCGAACTCAACCAACTGCGCGGCATCCTGTACCTGTTCGAAGACACGGTGCCGTTTTTGGCCCGGCAAGTGGCCCGTGCGGCGCGCAGCTACCTGGATGGCCTGTTGCCGCCTTTTTTCAAAGCCCTGGTGCAACACACCGCCGACTCCAACTATTCCTGGCATACCCCCGGCCATGGTGGTGGCGTGGCCTACCGCAAAAGTCCGGTAGGGCAGGCGTTTCATCAGTTCTTCGGGGAAAATACGCTGCGCTCGGATTTGTCCGTATCGGTGCCCGAACTGGGTTCATTGCTCGATCACACCGGGCCCCTGGCCGAAGCCGAGGCCCGCGCCGCGCGCAATTTCGGCGCCGACCATACCTTCTTCGTGATCAACGGCACATCCACCGCCAACAAGATTGTGTGGCACTCCATGGTGGGGCGCGATGACCTGGTGCTGGTCGACCGCAATTGCCACAAGTCGGTGTTGCACTCGATCATCATGACCGGCGCGATCCCGCTGTACCTGTGCCCGGAGCGCAACGAACTGGGGATCATCGGCCCTATACCGCTGAGCGAGTTCAGCCCCGAGTCGATCCGCGCCAAGATCGATGCCAGCCCGCTGGCCCGTGGCCGTCCGCCCAAGGTCAAGCTGGCGGTGGTCACCAACTCCACTTACGACGGCTTGTGTTACAACGCCGAGCTGATCAAGCAGCAATTGGGCAATAGTGTCGAGGTGTTGCACTTTGACGAGGCCTGGTATGCCTATGCGGCGTTTCATGAGTTCTTTGCCGGGCGCTACGGCATGGGCACCTCGCGCACCCCGGACAGCCCGTTGGTGTTCACCACCCATTCCACCCACAAGCTGCTGGCGGCGTTCAGCCAGGCCTCGATGATTCACGTGCAGGACGGCGGCGCGCGCCAGTTGGACCGCGACCGTTTCAACGAAGCGTTCATGATGCATATCTCCACCTCGCCGCAGTACAGCATCATTGCGTCATTGGACGTGGCCTCGGCGATGATGGAAGGCCCGGCGGGGCGCTCGCTGTTGCAGGAAATGTTCGACGAGGCCCTGAGTTTTCGCCGCGCCCTGGCCAACCTGCGCCAGCACATTGCTGCCGAAGACTGGTGGTTTTCCATCTGGCAGCCGCCGTCGGTGGCCGGTATCGACCGGGTGGCGACGGCGGATTGGCTGCTGCAACCCGAGGATGACTGGCACGGCTTTGGCGACGTCGCCGAGGATTACGTGCTGCTGGATCCCATCAAAGTGACCTTGGTGATGCCCGGCTTGAACGCCGGGGGCGCCTTGAGCGATTGCGGAATCCCTGCGGCAGTGGTCAGCAAATTCCTTTGGGAGCGTGGGCTGGTGGTGGAAAAGACCGGGCTGTATTCCTTCCTCGTGCTGTTTTCCATGGGCATCACCAAAGGCAAATGGAGTACCTTGCTCACCGAGTTGCTGGAGTTCAAACGCAATTACGACGCCAATGTCAGCCTGGCCAGTTGTTTGCCATCGGTGTTTGCCCAAGGCCCACTGCGTTATCAGGGCCTGGGTTTGCGCGACCTGTGCGATCAGTTGCATAGCTGTTACCGTAGCAACGCGACCGCCAAGCACCTCAAGCGGATGTACACGGTGTTGCCGGAAATCGCGATGAAACCGGCAGATGCCTACGACCAACTGGTCAAGGGCGAAGTGGAGGCCGTGTCCATCGATGCCTTGCCGGGGCGTATCGCCGCGGTGATGCTGGTGCCTTACCCGCCCGGCATTCCGCTGATCATGCCGGGTGAGCGTTTCACCGAGTCGACGCGATCGATTATTGACTACCTGGCCTTTGCCCGGACGTTCGATAGCAGTTTTCCCGGTTTTGTCGCCGATGTGCATGGGTTGCAACACGAAGATGACGGCAGTGGTCGTTGTTACACCGTCGACTGCATCAAGGGTTAAAAATGTTTATGCAAGCTGTAATGAACCCGAAGTATCCGGGGCTCAGTGTTCGCGTCGCCGACGAAGGCTTCGATGCCTACGTGTGGGGCAATGACTTCAGCTTTGAGGTCAGCGCCTACGGTGAGCCGCAGATGGGCAAGCGCGTCGATCAGTGGCCCGTGGAGCGCATCGTGCCGTACCGCAAGTGCTACGGCATCGACCCCGAAGAGTTCGCCAGTTTTCGCGACGCGCCGGACAGTGCAATCTTCATGGCCTACCTGGATGATCGTGCGGTCGGGCATATCGTGGTCAGTACCAATTGGAACGGTTTTGCCCATGTCGACGAGTTGGCGGTGGTCTTGCCCGCGCGTCGGCACGGGGTGGCCAAGGCCTTGCTGGATGTGGCGCAGTTCTGGAGCCGCAAGAAAAACCTGCCGGGCATGATGCTCGAAACCCAGAACAACAACCTCGGGGCCTGCCGCTTGTATGAACGTTGCGGCTATGTGATGGGCGGGATCGACCACCTGCGCTATCGCGGCATCGACCCGCAAACCCGTGAAGTGGCGATTTTCTGGTACCGACTGTTCAATGTCGCTGCTACATAAGAATCAGGCCTTCAGCCTTCTGCGCAACGATTTCCAGCAGCGCATTCAGTGCCGGTGAGGCCGTGGCCTCCTTGAGCGTCAGCGCATACAGGCTCACAGCTATCGGCGGCGACACCGGGCACGCATCCAACCCCGCCTCGCGCGCGCCGTAAGCGGTGAACGGGTCGACAATCGCCAGGCCTTCTCCTGCTTCCACCATGCTGCGCATCATCTGGTAGGTCTGCACCCGCGTCTGCACCACCGGCAGCGGGCGCAAGGCTTGCAGCTTGGCGTCCAACTGGCGGCTGAGCGGGTCTTGGCCTTCAAGGCCGATCATCGACTGGCCGGCCAGGTCCTGCAGCGCAATGTACTTCTGCTTGGGCTTGAGCCAGCCGTGGGGGGCGAGCAGTTGCAGTTTGCCTTGGGCCAGCACGCGGCTGTGGATTTGCGCGTGTTCCGGGTCGTGCAGGCTCAGGCCCACGTCGGCGTCGCGCAGCAGCAGGCTCCTGACGATGTCCCGGGTCGGCTGGCTCGACAGGTTGCAGGGCGTGTCCTGAAAGCGCCGACGCAGCAACGCAATGCTTTGCGGCAACAACTGATTGGCCAGGGGCGGCGTGCACAGGGCGCGCAGGGTTGGGGCGTGGTGGTGTTTCAAGCGGCTGGCCAGGCGCTGCACGGGTTCCAGCGCTTCATACACATGGGCGATTTCGGCCTGCAGCTCCAGGGTCTCGCGGGTGGCTTGCAAGCGCCCCCGCACGCTGGCGAACAGCATGAAGCCCAATTGCTGCTCGGCGTCCTTGAGCGCTGCCTCTACATCGCCCACGGGGAGTTGCAACCATTCGGCGGCCGTGCCGAGGTGTCCGGTCTGCAAGATGGCCTGAATCACTTCGATATGACGTAA
This sequence comes from Pseudomonas sp. S09G 359, assembly GCF_002843605.1. Taxonomy (NCBI): domain Bacteria; kingdom Pseudomonadati; phylum Pseudomonadota; class Gammaproteobacteria; order Pseudomonadales; family Pseudomonadaceae; genus Pseudomonas; species Pseudomonas sp. S09G 359. Next base: position 2,800,382 of record NZ_CP025263.1, read on the forward strand.
ACGCATCGCCGGAGTCTATGTGCAGTGCGGTGGGGTTTCAATGGCACAGGCCGGCCAGCGCAAAAAAGACTGCGCGGTGATCTGGTGTTCGGCCCAGACCGCATTAGAATGGCTCGACTGATCACTGACGACCATTACAACAAAAACAGGTCCGGTCCCACATGCCTATGCCCTCGAGCTTCCTCGGGGTAACGGCCAAGCAACTCCTGGTCCTGGTGACCGTAGGGTGCGTGGCTGCTTATCTCTTCAGCAATCACGACGAAACCACGCCGGAAAACCTCGCGCTCGAAACGTTTATCCGTTCCCAGGAGCAGGTGGGCGAGCAGGTCGGTGCCGTGCTGGGCATGACAATGGTCAGGCAGGTAGTTGCGTATCCCGCAAACAATTCGCCAGGCTACAAGCGCTTGATGTATGCGGTGGAGGGCGAGCGGGGGCGGGTGCTGGTGACGCTCAAGCAGGTGGAGGGTGAGGCGCTGGAAGTGACGGAGCTGCGCAAGCCCTGATCGCCCGGCCCAGTCGATGCCGTCAATGGCCAGGACTGAGCAGGTACGTTCGGGGGATCGAACTTATGACGCGAGGGTAGTTTGCGATTCGCGCACGAGAATGGTGCCCGACTGGATCAGTTTGAACTCATCGCCTTCCAGTTTTTCTACACGGTCGCCAATGGCCAGCTTGTAGGTGGTGGTAGGGGCCGAGCCAGCCAGGTCGCCTTGCGCCGGGTTGGATTCCTGGAATTCATGCACCGAGTACACGCGTCCTTCTGCGTCTCTGGCATGAAACTGTCCGACTAGTACTGCTGCCATCTGTTTAGAACCTCTGGAGATAAACACTCGATTTGCGGTTCTGTAGACCGTCATAGAGCGGGGTAGTTTACCTATGGGGAAAAATAAAATTCGCTGATGTTTTCAGACGATTCCTACGCATTGAACAACGAAACAAGCGCCCGGCGAATTATCACAACCTTCTGGTGATCGCGCCGTGAAGCCTCTATAACTACAAGCTCCTTTAGTCAGACGTCGGGAAACCTCAATGAGCAAGGTCTACACGATTGCCGTCCTGGTTGGCAGCTTGAGAAAAGACTCGATCAACCGCAAAGTCGCGCTGGCATTGGCCGAACTGGCCCCTGCCAACCTGAAGTTGAACATTGTGGAAATTGGCGATTTACCGCTCTACAACGAAGACATCGACGGTGCGACACCGCCGGCAGCCTACAGTACTTTCCGTCAACAGGTGAGTTCATCCGACGCGGTGTTGTTCGTGACCCCCGAATACAACCGCTCCGTGCCCGCGCCGTTGAAGAATGCGATTGACGTGGGTTCCCGCCCCTATGGGCAAAGCGCCTGGAGTGGCAAGCCGGGGGCGATCATCAGTGTGTCGCCGGGCGCCATTGGCGGTTTTGGCGCCAATCATCACCTGCGCCAGTCGCTGGTGTTCCTCGATGTACCGTGCATGCAGCAACCGGAAGCCTACCTGGGCGGCGCCGGCAGCGTGTTTGACGAGTCGGGAAAAGTCTCGGAAAAGACCAAGCCGTTCTTGCAGGCTTTTATTGATGCCTACAGCAAGTGGGTAGAAAAACAACACGGCTGATCTGACAATCAAAACAACCGTGGGAGGGGCTTGCTCCCCTCCCACAGTTTCAGATCAGCGCAACCAGTTAGTGCGCGCTAGCTCAATCACTTCATCCCCACGCCCGCTCATCACCGCCTTGAGCATGTACAGGCTGAAGCCCTTGGCCTGTTCCAGCTTGATGCTCGGCGGCATCACCAGTTCCTGAGTGGCCGTGACCACATCCACAAGCACCGGGCCATCATGGGCCAGGGCGCGGCGCAGGGCCGGTTCGAGGTCTTCGGATTGCTCCACGCGAATGCCGAGGATACCCATGGCGTTGGACATGGCGGCGAAGTCCGGATTTTTCAGCTCGGTGCCGGCGTCCAGATAGCCCGCTGCCTTCATTTCCATGGCGACAAAACCCAGGGATGAGTTATCGAACACGATGACTTTGACCGGCAGCTTCAGCTGCGCCAACGAGATGAAATCCCCCATCAGCATGGCGAAGCCACCGTCGCCGGACATCGAGATTACCTGCCGCTCGGGGAACGCTGCCTGTGCGCCGATGGCCTGGGGCATGGCGTTGGCCATGGAGCCGTGGTTGAACGAGCCAATCAGGCGGCGCTTACCGTTCATCTTCAAGTAACGCGCGGCCCACACGGTCGGTGAACCGACGTCGGCGGTAAAGATGGCATCGTCGCTCGCCAGTTCGCTGAGCAAGCGCGCCACGTATTGCGGGTGGATAGGGCGGTTGGCCTTGGACGGCTGCGCCAAGTCATCCAGCCCCTGGCGGGCTTTGGTGTAATGCTTGAGCGATGTGTCGAGAAAGCTGCGATCGGTCTTGCGCGTCAGGCGCGGCAGCAGGGCGTCGATGGTTTCACTCACATCCGCAGCGATGCCCAGGTCCAGCGTGGCGCGGCGGCCCAAGGCCTGGGGGTTGCGGTCGACCTGGATGATCTTGGCGTCAGTGGGGTAGAACTGGCGATAGGGGAAGTCGGTGCCGAGCATGATCAACGTGTCGCAGTCGAGCATGGCGTGGTAGCCGGAGCTGAAACCGATCAGGCCGGTCATGCCCACATCGAACGGGTTGTCCCACTCCACGTGCTCCTTGCCGCGCAGGGCGTGTACCACGGGCGCGCCCAGCGTGTCGGCCAGGGCCACCACTTGATCATGGGCGCCGGCGCAACCGCTGCCGCACAGCAGGGTGACTTTCTGGCTGCTTTGCAGGATCTCGGTGAGGCGTTGCAGGTCTGGTTCCGCCGGCAACGTGCGCGGCGCGTGCAGGGCTGGCCACGGCTTGAGTTTGTCTTCCACTTCGAGCAGCGACACATCCCCCGGAATCACCACCACCGCCACGCCGCGATTGAGGATCGCCGAGCGCATGGCGCGATGCAGCACCTGGGGCATCTGCTCGGGGTTGGTCACCAACTCGATAAAGTGGCTGCACTCCTTGAACAGTTCCTGGGGATGGGTTTCCTGGAAGTAGTTGAGGCCAATCTCGGACGACGGAATCTGTGCAGCAATCGCCAGCACCGGCACATGGTTGCGGTGGCAGTCGAACAGACCATTGATCAAGTGCAGGTTGCCCGGCCCGCAACTGCCGGCGCACACGGTCAGCTCACCGGTGGCGGCCGCTTCGGCGCCGGCGGCGAAGGCGGCGACTTCTTCGTGGCGCACGTGCATCCATTCGATGCTGTCCATGCTGCGCAACGCATCAGTCAGGCCGTTGAGGCTGTCGCCGGTCAGGCCCCAGATGCGCTTGATACCCGCCTGTTCAAGGGTGGTCGCCAGCTGCTGGGCCAGGTTGATTTTCGCCATGAAGAACTCCAATCGTCAGTGAGGTTAAAAACTGCTGATCAATAGGGGACAGTTCGATCACGGCGAATGCTCCGCCTTAAATCATGAAGATTGCGTCATGGCCGCGCGGTATTGCCGGGTGCGCCGCGCGATAAACCATTGGTCGCGCACCAACGCCAGCCAGGGGGAGGCGTTGGCATTGGGCAGGCGGCCACGGCTCAGGCGGCGCATCTGGTCACGCACCACGGCCAGGGTGGCGAGGGACGCCAGGGGTTTGCGCTTCCAGTCGATGGGCTTGAGTTGCGGGTTGAGGTCGCGGCCCTCGCGCCAATGCTTGATCAGTTGTGGCTCCAGGGTCAGGGCGGTGGCGATGCCGGCTATGGCGATGCCGCTGTCCAGCACCTGTTGCACGATGGGCAGGCGGCGGATGCCACCGGTGACCATCACGGGCATGGCGGCGACGCTGGCCATGTGTGCGGCGAATTCCAGGAAGTACGCCTCACGGGCCAGGGTGCGGCCGTCCCGCGCTTCGCCTTGCATGGCCGGGGCTTCGTAGCTGCCGCCGGACAATTCCAACAGGTCGATGGGCAGCGGGTTGAGCATTTCCACCACCGCATGGGCATCTGCTTCATCGAAGCCGCCGCGCTGGAAGTCGGCCGAATTGAGTTTTACCGCCACGCAAAACGACGGGCTGACGCTGGCGCGCACGGCGTGAATCACTTCCAGCAGCAGGCGTGCACGGTTTTCCAGGGTGCCACCCCAGCGGTCGGTGCGGTGGTTGCTCAAAGGCGAGAGAAACTGGCTGAGCAAATAGCCGTGGGCGCCGTGGATCTGCACGCCGGTAAATCCGGCTTTCTCGGCCAGGCGCGCGCTGGTGGCGAAACGCTTGATCACCTCCTGGATGTTGTCTTCGGTCATGGCCGTCGGCTTGGCGAACATCTTGGAAAAACCGCCCAGGTCCAGCGCGATGGCAGACGGTGCCAGTGCCTGCTGACCCAGGTTGGCCATGGTCTGGCGCCCCGGATGGCTGAGCTGCACCCAGAAGTGCACGCCCTTGGCCCGGGCTACGTCGGCCCATTCGCGGAAGCTGGCCAGGTGCTGTTCGTCTTCCAGGGCCACGCCGCCTGGGCCGGTCATGGCGCGGCGGTCAACCATGACGTTGCCGGTGATCAGCAGGCCGGGTTCACCGTCTGCCCAAGCCTTGTACAGCTGCTTCAACTCGCGGGACGGCGCCTGGTTGGCATCAGCCATATTTTCTTCCATCGCCGCCTTGGCGATACGGTTGGCGATGACTTGGCCGTTGGGCAGTTGCAAGGCTTCAAAGGGTGACATGGGTTGACTCCTGAACGGGGGAGGCCTCAGGCTAAGCTTAAAGTTAACTTTAATGTCAAGCAGGTGTCGGGATGAACATTGGTGAGCTGGCAAAACAGAGTGGGCTGGCGGCGTCGCGTATTCGTTTTTATGAGGCTGAAGGGCTGATCAACCAAGTTGGGCGTCAGGCCAATGGCTATCGGCGTTACCCGGCGGAAGCCTTGCAAACCTTGCAATTGATTCAGAGCGCGCAGCAGGCCGGGTTTACTTTGCAGGAACTCAAGGCATTGATGCCCGCGCCGGGTGAGCACAAGCGCGAAGCGTTGATCGAGGCGCTGGAGCGTAAGGTGGTGCAGATCGAAGGGATGCAGGCGCAACTGGCCCACAGCAAGGCGCAATTGCTCGGCGTGATCGAGGCGGTGCGGGCGCAACCGGAAGGGGTACCGTGCTCCATGGAGCAGAAGCAGGTGCTGGCGTCGATCAAGATTGGTCGACAGTAAGCAGATCCAAATGTGGGAGGGGGCTTGCCCCCGATAGCGGTGAGTCAGTCATGTAACCGTTGACTGACACTTTGCTATCGGGGGCAAGCCCCCTCCCACAGGTGGTTTTGCTTTGTTCTGCAGATTCGGTCTTAGCGGCGGCGGAACAGTGGCAGCGGTTCATCCGTTGCAGCCTGGTACGTCACCGAGAAGTCCTTGAGGCTTTCCAGCGCTTCGTACGGGTCTTTGTCGGCGCGCAGGGCGAAGGCATCGAACCCGCAGCGGCGCAGGTAGAACAACTGGTCGCGCAACACATCACCAATCGCGCGCAGCTCGCCTTTGTAACCGTAACGGTCACGCAGCAGGCGCGCGTTGGAGTAGTTGCGGCCGTCGGTGAAGGCCGGGAAGTTCAGCGCGATAACCTGGAAGTGCTCCACGTCTTCGCCGATTTCCTCGGCTTCCTCATCGGCGTCCAGCCACACGCCCAGGCCGCCGTCGCGGGCCTTGAGGGCGTGGCCATGTTCGCGCCACAGGTTCAGCGGCACGATCAGGTCGTCGCAGTTGGAGATGCCGTCGAAGCTCGCGTCCTTGGGCAGCAGGTGCCAGGTTTCGTCGAGGACTTCGTTGTTCTTAATGATTCGCTGCATAGACGCGCTCCTTGAACAGGTCAATGCCGATGCGCTGGTAGGTGTCGATGAAACGCTCATCTTCGGTGCGCTGTTCGATGTACACGTCGATCAGCTTGCCGATCACCTCGGGCATGGCTTCCTGGGCGAAGGACGGGCCGAGGATCTTGCCCAGGCTCGCATCGCGGCTGGCGCTGCCACCCAGGGACACTTGGTAGAATTCTTCGCCTTTCTTGTCCACGCCCAGGATGCCGATGTGGCCGACGTGGTGGTGACCACAGGCGTTCATGCAACCGGAGATGTTCAGGTCCAGCTCGCCGATGTCGAACAGGTAGTCCAGGTCGTCGAAACGGCGCTGGATCGATTCGGCAATCGGGATCGACTTGGCGTTGGCCAGGGAGCAGAAATCGCCGCCCGGGCAGCAGATGATGTCGGTCAACAGGCCGATGTTCGGCGTGGCGAAACCGCCTTCGCGCAGCTCGCCCCACAGGGTGAACAGTTGGCTCTGCTCAACGTCCGCGAGGATGATGTTCTGCTCGTGGGAAGTGCGCAATTGGCCATAGCTGTAGCGGTCGGCCAGGTCGGCGACGGCGTCCAGCTGCTTGTCGGTGATATCGCCCGGTGCCACACCGGTGGGTTTCAGCGACAGGGTCACGGCGACATAACCCGGCTTCTTGTGCGCCAGGGTGTTGCGGCCACGCCAGCGGGCAAAGCCCGGGTGCTCTTTATCCAGCGCTGCGAGCTCGGCGTCCTGGTTGGCCAGGGCCTTGTACTCAGGGTCGACGAAGTGCTTGGCCACGCGGTGTACTTCGGCTTCGGTCAGGGTGGTCTGGCCGCCGCGCAGGTGTTCCATCTCGGCGTCGACTTTCTGCGCGAATACCTCAGGGGTCAGCGCCTTGACCAGGATCTTGATCCGGGCCTTGTACTTGTTGTCACGACGGCCATAGCGGTTGTAGACCCGCAGGATGGCGTCGAGGTAGCTCAACAGGTCCTGCCACGGCAGGAACTCGTTGATGAACGCGCCAACCACTGGGGTACGGCCCAGGCCGCCACCCACCAGGACGCGGAAGCCCAGCTCGCCGGCCGCGTTGTACACCGGCTCCAGGCCGATATCGTGCACTTCGATGGCGGCGCGGTCCGAGGTCGAGCCATTGATGGCGATCTTGAACTTGCGCGGCAGGTAGGCGAATTCGGGGTGGAAGGTGGTCCACTGACGCACGATTTCACACCAGGGGCGTGGGTCGATCAACTCGTCGGCGGCAACACCGGCGAATTGGTCGGTGGTCACGTTGCGCAGGCAGTTACCGCTGGTCTGAATGGCGTGCATCTGCACGGTCGCCAGTTCAGCCAGGATGTCCGGCACATCTTCCAGGGCCGGCCAGTTGAACTGCACGTTCTGGCGGGTACTGATGTGGGCATAGCCTTTGTCGAAGTCGCGGGCAATCTTGGCCATCATGCGCATCTGGCGCGAAGTCAGTTGGCCATAGGGCACGGCCACCCGCAGCATCGGCGCAAAGCGCTGAACATAAAGGCCATTTTGCAGGCGCAGAGGGCGGAACTCTTCTTCGCTCAGTTCACCTGCTAGGTAGCGTCGGGTCTGATCACGGAACTGCTTGACGCGGTCCTCGATGATGCGCTGATCGTATTCGTCGTATACGTACATATAGGTCCTGTTCTCGGCAAATCTGCGCGCACGGCCGCGCACTCCCAACGGAGCCGGCGCACGATACCAGTTTGCGTTTATGCGCAAAAGTGATGTTTGAGTATATGCAAATAACCAAATTGACTAATGAGAACGGTTATCGCGATACCCACATTTGTCATGCGGGCAATCGTCGACTTTACTGTGAGCGTGTTTGAGTGCAATCACCTATAAAACCGATAAGAGGCGATGCCATGAGCAATCCGACCAAAGCCCGTAAACCCGACAGTACCGTGGATGCCTGGGCGATTCTGTTCTTGATAATTCTGGTGGTGGGAACCGCCGTGTTCTGGGTCAGCCACCAGTAGGCAACATGCGATCTCAAGTTAGATAAGGACCCAAATGTGGGAGCGCGCTTGCTCGCGAATGCGGTGTGTCAGTCGATAATTTTTTCGCTGACACACCGCATTCGCGAGCAAGCGCGCTCCCACATTTTTGATTGGGTTCACACGCCGGCTAGGTGCAACACCAGCAGGACGATGCCAAACAGCGTCAGCGCGAACACGGCGGTAAACAAAATGCCCAGGATCACAAAGTGGCTGGGCTTGCCATGGGTGAAGTCGCGGGCGCGATTCTTGCCACTCTGTACGCCAAACGCGGCGGCCATCACGCTGTGGAGCATCTGCCAGAAGGTCGGCGGCTTTTGATCGTCCATGGGTCCCTCGACACCAGGTGTGTGAGGGACAGCATAGACAATCCAGCGCGGCTTAGTTGTCGTAGCCCAGGTTCGGCGCCAGCCAGCGCTCGGTCACGGCCAGATCCTGGCCTTTGCGCGCGGTGTAGCTGTTGACCTGGTCCTTGTCGACCTTGCCTACGGCAAAGTACTGCGCCTGCGGGTGGGCGAAGTACCAGCCGCTGACCGCCGCCGCCGGGAACATCGCATAGTGCTCAGTGAGGAACACGCCGCTGCGGCCGGCGTGCATTTCGCGCGCCTCGGGGTCGAGCAGTTGGAACAGCTGGGCTTTTTCGGTGTGATCCGGGCAGGCCGGGTAGCCCGGGGCAGGGCGGATGCCGCTGTACTGCTCTTTGATCAGCGCCTCGTTGTCCAACTGTTCGTCCTTGGCGTAGCCCCAGTGCTCTTTACGCACCTGCTGGTGCAGCCACTCGGCGCAGGCTTCGGCCAGGCGGTCGGCCAGGGCCTTGACCATGATCGAGTTGTAGTCGTCGCCCGCATCCTGATAGGCCTTGGCGACTTCTTCGGCGCCGATGCCGGCGGTGGTGATGAAACCACCGATGTAATCGGTCACGCCGCTGTCTTTAGGTGCAACGAAGTCGGCCAGGGAGAAGTTCGGCTTGCCGTCGGTCTTGATGATCTGCTGGCGCAGGTGGTGCAGCTTGGCAATCGGCTGGCCGTCGTCGCCGTACACTTCCAGGTCATCGTCCAGCACCTGGTTGGTCGGCCAGAAGCCGAACACGGCGCGGGCGCTGATGAGTTTTTCGTCGATCAGCTTGGCGAGCATTTCCTGGGCATCGGCGTACAGCGCGGTGGCGGCTTCACCGACCACTTCATCTTCAAGGATGCGCGGGAACTTGCCGGCCAGGTCCCAGGAGATAAAGAACGGCGTCCAGTCGATGTACTCGGCCAGCACCTTGAGGTCGATATTGTCCAGCACCTTGGAGCCGGTAAACGTCGGTTTGACCGGCGTGTAAGTGCTCCAGTCGAACTGCGGCTTCTTGGCGATGGCCGCCGGGTAGCTCAGGCGCTCGGTGCGCGCACTGCGGTTGGCGGTACGTTCACGCACGTCGATGTATTCCAGGCGGGTTTTCTCGACGAAACCGGCCTTCAATTCCTTCGACAGCAACTGCGTGGCTACACCCACCGCACGCGAGGCGTCGGTCACGTAGATCACCGCGTCGTTGCTGTACTTGGGCTCGATCTTCACCGCCGTGTGCGCCTTGGAGGTGGTGGCGCCACCGATCATCAGCGGCAGGTGGAAGTCCTGGCGCTGCATCTCGCGGGCCACGTGCACCATCTCATCCAGGGACGGTGTGATCAGGCCAGACAAGCCAATGATGTCGCACTTCTGTTCCTTGGCCACCTGCAGGATTTTCTCCGCAGGTACCATTACGCCCAGGTCAACGATGTCATAGCCGTTGCACCCCAGTACCACGCCGACGATGTTCTTGCCGATGTCGTGCACGTCGCCTTTCACCGTGGCCATCAGGATCTTGCCCTTGGCCTCCGGTTTGTCGCCTTTTTCCAGCTCGATAAACGGAATCAAGTGGGCCACGGCCTGCTTCATTACCCGCGCGGACTTCACCACTTGGGGCAGGAACATCTTGCCGGCGCCGAACAGGTCGCCGACGATGTTCATGCCGGACATCAACGGGCCTTCGATCACTTCGATCGGGCGCGCGAACGACTGCCGGGACTCTTCGGTGTCTTCAACGATATGTGTGGTAATGCCCTTGACCAGTGCGTGTTCCAGGCGCTTGTTGACGTCCCAGCCACGCCACTCTTCGGTTTCGGCTTCCTTGACGCTGCCATCGCCCTTGTACTTGTCGGCGATGGCGAGGAGGGCGTCGGTGCCTTCCGGGGTGCGGTTGAGCACCACGTCTTCCACCGCATCACGCAGCTCGGCCGGGATCTGGTCGTAGATCTCCAGCTGGCCGGCGTTAACGATACCCATGGTCAGGCCGTTGCGGATCGCATACAGCAGGAACACCGAGTGGATCGCCTCGCGCACCGGGTTGTTGCCACGGAACGAGAACGACACGTTGGACACGCCGCCGGAGGTCAGCGCATACGGCAGTTCATCGCGGATATAGGCACAGGCGTTGATAAAGTCGACGGCATAGTTGTTGTGCTCTTCAATGCCGGTGGCCACCGCGAAAATGTTCGGGTCGAAGATGATGTCTTCCGGCGGGAAGCCAACTTCATTCACCAGGATGTCGTAGGAGCGTTTGCAGATTTCTTTCTTGCGCGCTTCGGTGTCGGCCTGGCCGGCTTCGTCGAAGGCCATCACCACCACGGCGGCGCCGTAGCGCTTGCACAGTTTGGCGTGGTGAATGAACTGTTCTACGCCTTCCTTCATGCTGATGGAGTTGACGATGCCCTTGCCCTGGATGCATTTGAGGCCGGCTTCGATCACGTCCCACTTGGAGGAGTCGATCATGATCGGCACGCGGGAGATGTCCGGCTCGCCGGCAATCAGATTGAGGAAGGTGACCATGGCCTTCTTCGAATCGAGCATGCCCTCGTCCATGTTGATGTCGATCACCTGGGCGCCGGCTTCCACCTGCTGCAGGGCGACTTCCAGGGCCTCGGTGTAGTTGTCTTCGCGGATCAGCCGGGCAAAGCGTGCGGAACCGGTGATGTTGGTGCGCTCGCCGACGTTGACGAACAACGAGCTGCGATCGATGGTGAACGGCTCCAGGCCCGACAGGCGGCAAGCCTTGGGAATGTCCGGGATCACCCGCGGTGCGTAACCGGCCACGGCCTTGGCGATGGCTTCGATATGCCCCGGCGTGGTGCCGCAGCAGCCGCCGACGATGTTGAGGAAGCCGCTCTGGGCGAATTCTTCGATGACTTTGGCGGTTTCCGACGGCAGTTCGTCGTACTCGCCGAACTCGTTGGGCAGGCCGGCATTGGGGTGCGCCGAGACGTGGGTGTTGGCCTTGTTGGACAACTCTTCCAGGTAAGGGCGCAGTTCGCTGGCGCCCAGGGCGCAGTTGAGGCCTACGGAAATCGGCTTGGCGTGGGCCACGGAGTTCCAGAACGCTTCGGTGGTCTGGCCCGACAGGGTGCGGCCGGAGGCGTCGGTGATGGTGCCGGAAATCATGATCGGCAGTTCGAGGTTCAGCTCTTCGAACACGCCCTGCACGGCAAAGATCGCCGCCTTGGCGTTGAGGGTGTCGAAGATGGTTTCGATCAGGATCAGGTCGGCGCCGCCCTCGATCAGGCCTTTGGTGGCCTCGGTGTAGTTTTCCACCAGCTCATCGAAGGTGACGTTGCGGTAGCCGGGGTTGTTCACGTCTGGCGACAGCGAGCAGGTGCGGCTGGTCGGGCCGAGTACACCGGCAACGAAACGCGGCTTGGCCGGGTTCTCGGCGGTCTTGGCGTCGGCAATCTTGCGCGCCAGGCGTGCGCCTTCTACGTTCAGCTCGTAGGCCAGTTCTTCCATGCCATAGTCGGCCATGGAGATGCGGGTGGCGTTGAAGGTGTTGGTTTCGAGAATGTCGGCGCCGGCATCCAGGTAGGCCTTCTCGATGCCGCCGATCACGTCCGGGCGGGTGATGACCAAGAGGTCGTTGTTGCCCTTGACGTCGCTTGGCCAGTCGGCGAAGCGTTTGCCACGGTAGTCTTCCTCTTCCAGTTTGTAGCTCTGGATCATCGTGCCCATACCGCCGTCGAGGATCAGGATGCGTTCCTTGAGGGCTTGTTGGAGGGCTTGCAGACGAGCGCTACGATCGGACATGGGACTACTCTGGTCAGGTATTACGGAGGGCGTGGATCATAGCAAACCTGTGTGGTTTTGGAGCATGGCCAGGTTTTGCATGAATATCGTTCATGTTGATGGCGTGTCGACATCGGTAGAATCGTCGGCAATTTTTCAGCGCACGCATTGAATCGGGACCGGATACATGTCACTTCGTCTTATCGTCAGCGCCGTCCTGGCATTGGTCGCCAGTACCGCTCTGGCAGAAGGTTCCATTTCATACACCCGCGACATCCAACCGATCTTCACCGAAAAGTGTGTGGCCTGCCATGCCTGCTACGACTCCGCCTGCCAGCTCAACCTGGGCAGTGCCGAGGGGGCGGCGCGCGGTGCCACTAAAGTACCGGTCTACGACGGCGAACGCAGCCAGGCCACACCCACCACCCGGTTATTCTATGACGCTTTCGGCAAGCAGGCCTGGCAGCAGAAAGGCTTCTATTCCGTGCTGGACGCCCAGGGCAGCCAGGCGGCGCTGATGGCGCGCATGCTGGAGCTGGGCCACAACGCGCCGCTGCAGCCCAACGCCAAGTTGCCCGACGAGATCGTATTGGGCCTGAACCGTGAAAACATGTGCGCCACGCCCGGCGAGTTCAACGCCTACGCCGGCGCTCATCCCAAGGAAGGCATGCCGCTGGCGGTCACCGGCCTGACCGACCAGCAATACCAGACGCTGCAACGCTGGCTGGCCTCCGGGGCGCCGATTGATGAGCAGGGCCTGGCGCCCAGCGCCAAGGAAGCCTTGCAGGTGCAGCAGTGGGAAAACCTGTTCAACCAGCCGGGCGCCCGTGAAAGCCTGGTGGCACGCTGGTTGTTCGAGCATTTGTTTCTGGCCCATATCTATTTCGAGAATGGCGAACCGGGGCATTTCTTCCAATGGGTGCGTTCGCGCACGCCGAGTGGCCAGCCCATCGACCTGATCGCCACGCGCCGCCCCAACGATGACCCGGGTACCCAGGTTTACTACCGCTTGTGGCCGGTACAGGGCGTGATCGTGCACAAAACCCACATCACTTACCCGTTCAGCGCGGCGAAAATGGCACGGATCAAACAGCTGTTCTACGCCGCTGACTGGCAGGTCAATGCCTTGCCGGGCTACGGTCCCGGGCGCCGCGCCAACCCATTCGAGACCTTCGAAGCGATCCCGGCCAAGGCGCGCTACCAGTTCATGCTGGATAACGCCGAATACTTCGTGCGCACTTTTATTCGCGGGCCGGTGTGCCGTGGGCAGATCGCCACGGACGTGATTCGCGACAATTTCTGGACCCTGTTCCAAGACCCGGACCACGACCTGTATGTCAACGATGCCCGCTATCGAGGCCAGGCCACGCCACTGCTGGCGATGCCGGGGCAGATCGACGATGTCGGCAGTGTGCTCAGCCTGTGGCTCAAATACCGGGATAAACGCAATGAATACGAGGCCTTGCGCCGTGACAGCTACGCCGACCTGCCGCCGCCAAGCTGGTCGAGCCTGTGGGCGGGCAATGACAATGCGCTGCTGACGATCTTCCGCCACTTCGACAGCGCGGCGGTGAGCAAAGGCTTGATCGGCGAAGTGCCACAGACGATGTGGCTGTTCGACTATCCGTTGTTGGAGCGCACCTACTATCAACTGGCGGTGAACTTTGATGTGTTCGGCAATGTGTCGCACCAGGCTCAGACGCGCTTGTATTTCGACCTGATCCGCAATGGCGCCGAGCAGAATTTCCTGCGGCTGATGCCGGCCGACAGCCGCGACGACTTTATGGACGACTGGTACCAGAACAGTGGCAAGATCAAGCTGTGGCTGGACTATGAAGCCATTGACGACGACAAGCCCACCGGCTTGCACCTGGATGAAAAGGATCCCAAGCGCGACTTTGCCAACCAGTTGCTCAGCCGTTACGGCGACCTGAACGCCAGCCCCGACCCGATCAACCGCTGCTCCGGGGCTTTTTGCTCGCGGGATGGTATCGATCCGGCGTTGCAGGATGCCGAGCAAGCGCTGAGCCGCCTGACATCTCGCCCGGCAGCCGGGCTCAAGGTTATCGAGCAGTTGCCCGAGGCCACGATGCTGCGCATTGAAACCGCCGACGGCAAACGGGTGGTCTACAGCATGTTGCGCAACCGTGCGCACAGTAATGTGGCGTTCCTGCTGGGCGAGGCTTATCGCTATCAGCCGGGGCTGGATACCGTGACTATTTATCCTGGGGTGCTCAGTAGCTATCCGAATTTCATGTTCAATATCCCGGCCGGGGACGTGCCGCAGTTTGTTGCCGAAATGGAGCGGGCCAAGGATGCCAAGCGTTTTGAGGCGATTGTCAACCGCTGGGGCGTACGCCGCAGCCACCCGTTGTTCTGGCAGTATTTCCACGATTTGTCGCAGTACATTCGTGAAACCACGCCGGTGGAAGAGGGGGTGTTGGACATGAATCGGTATGAGAATTTGTGAGTGGGTTGTTGAGTGCGTATCCGCCATTGCCTAAATAACGGATATGTACTCAGCACTCCACGCGGCCAAAAACTATCCCGACAAAAACACTAGGACTTTGTACCTCGGTAATAATTTGGCGTAAACTGCCGGCAAGCCTGTGAGGAGTTTCCATGACTGCCATAACCATTACCGACGCCGCCCACGATTACCTGGCTGACCTGCTGTCCAAGCAGAACACCCCAGGTATCGGTATCCGCGTCTTTATCACCCAGCCCGGCACCCAATACGCCGAGACTTGCATTGCCTACTGCAAGCCTGGGGAAGAGAAACCTGAAGACACCGCCCTGGGGCTGAAAAGCTTCACCGCCTACATCGATGCCTTCAGCGAAGCCTTCCTTGACGACGCCGTGGTCGACTACGCCACCGACCGTATGGGCGGCCAGTTGACCATCAAGGCGCCCAACGCCAAGGTGCCGAACGTCAACGCCGACAGCCCGGTGAACGAGCGCATCAACTACTACCTGCAAACCGAAATCAACCCGGGGCTGGCCAGCCACGGCGGCCAGGTCAGCTTGATCGACGTGGTTGAAGACGGCATCGCCGTGTTGAAGTTCGGTGGCGGCTGCCAGGGCTGCGGCCAGGCGGACGTGACCCTGCGCGAAGGTATCGAGCGCACCCTGCTGGAGCGTATTCCGGAGCTTAAGGGTGTGCGTGACGTGACCGACCACACGCAGAAAGAAAACGCTTACTACTGAGTAAGGCGTTCACTGCGAACAAAAAAACGGCGCCCCGTGAGCGCCGTTTTTTATGCTTGTATTTCAAATGGTTACGCTATCTTCCTAACAAAGCAGATCAACTGTGGGAGGGGGCTTGCCCCCGATAGCGGTGTGTCAGTCGCCTCATGAGTAGCCTGATACATCGCCATCGGGGGCAAGCCCCCTCCCACATTTTGTTTTGTATTTAGTCAATTAAATCAGTGTCTTGTCTAGTTTTTATAAAGTAAAAACTCATGGGCGATAGAGATGCGCATGCCCAGCCCGATACAGCGATGATTCACTGAAATTGTCACTGGCCAACACCCGTCCCACCACAATCAGCGCCGTGCGCTTGAAACCTTTGGCCGCGACTTTTTCAGCGATATCGCTGAGGGTGCCAATCGCCCAATCCTGATCCGGCCAAGTTGCGCGGTGCACCACGGCAATCGGGCAATCTGCGCCATAGTGCGGCAGCAGTTCGGCGACGATCTTCTCCAGATGGTTGACCCCCAGGTGAATCGCCATGGTCGTGCCGTGCTGCGCCAGGCTGTCGAAGGCCTCGCCGGCGGGCATGCTGGTTTTGTCGGCATAGCGGGTCAGGATCACGCTCTGGGCGATATCCGGCAACGTCAGTTCGGCCTCCAGCAACGCTGCGCACGCGGCCACCGCCGTAACGCCGGGGATGATCTGGAACGGGATACCCAGCTCACGTAGCAGGCGGATCTGCTCGCCAATCGCGCCGTACAGGCTCGGGTCGCCGGAGTGCACGCGGGCCACGTCCTGGCCTTTTGCGTGCGCCGCCTTGATCAGGTCAATAATCTGTTCCAGGTGCAGCGCTGCGCTGTTGACCACCTGTTCAGCCTGATGCCCCTCCAGTACCGCCGCCGGCACCAGCGAGCCGGCATAGATGATCACCGGGCAACTACGGACCAGCCGCTGGCCTTTGACGGTGATCAATTCCGGGTCGCCGGGGCCGGCGCCGATGAAGTAGACGGTCATGCAAAATTCCTGTCGAAAAACGGGCGAGCATGAAGACTGCTCATGTTCGCAAAGGGCGATTATCGAGGTTTTAGCCGGCGCAGGCCAACGCAAAGGTGGCCTGGGCGTTTTTTTGGCGAGTGATCAGCAGGCGGGCAGGGGCGTCGGCGAGGTTTTCGGCGAGGGCCAAGGCGGCGCTTTCGGCGATGCCGTAGCAGCCAGTATGGGTGAATGCGACGGCCGATTTATGGCTCAAGCGGCTTTCATACACGGCTAATTGCTCGACGCTGAAGCACTGCAAGGGCAGCTGCAGGCGCTCGGCCAGCGCGAGCAGCCCCGGCTCATCCTGCTTCAGATCGACGCTCGCCAGCGCGGTAATGCGCTGGCGGTCGATCCCACCTTCGGCCAGGGCGCGGTCAAACAGCGCCAGCAGGGTGTGCACTTCGCAGCCCCGCTGGCAGCCCAGGCCGACCACCAGGGTCATGCCGAGTAGTGGTCGTCGCGGTTGCGGCGGAACAGCCAGGCGCTGATCAGGCCCAGGGCCAGCCAGAACACCACGTTGGTCAGCTGCGACGCGATCTTGAACTGCGCTTCCAGTGCTTCCGGGGCCAGCATCGAATGCACTTCCGGTTGTGGCGCACCGATCACGTGGGGCACGGCCAGGATCGCCACGCCCAGCACTTTGAGCAGCCAGTTGCGGCCGAACACCAGCAGCGCAATGCCGACGGCGGTAGAGGCGGCGGTACCGATCCACCAGATCTGGCGTTGCGCCAGGTCGGCAGCGGCGGTGCCCGGCAACTCCGGCGGCAGGCCCAGGGTGGGCGCCAGCACGAAGGTGGCGTAGCCGGCCAGGCCCCACAGCAGGCCTTGGGCGGTGCGGGTCGGGGTGCGCAGGGTGTAGAGGCCCGCCAGCATCAGGGCAAAGCCGACGGCGACCACCAGGTTGCCACCGGTGGTGGACAGCACGCGCTGCCAGCCGTCTTGCGGCTCCCAGGCCTCGGCGTCATGGCTGTGCTCGGCGGCGCCAGCGGCGTGTGCATGGGCCACTTCGGTGGCGGCCGGGGCGTTTTCAAAGGTTTCCGCCTGCAGGATCAACGGGGCGACCCAGAAACTTTGCAGCAGAGTCAGCAGCAGGGCGGCCAACAGGCCGGTGAAGCCTGCGGTTTGGGCAATACGCTTGATCATGTCGGCAGGCCTCAGTGGCACGGGAACGCGGCGCTGTGGCGGGTATCGTGAGCGGCGTTGTGCACCGCCTCGATATGCGAGAAACCGGCGAAATACACCAGGCACGCACCGAGGATCGACGCACCGATGGCGGCGGTCAGGCGCTGGCTCAGGGTTGAGGTGCTGCTGGCGGTGTGCGAAGTGCTGCTGATGATCGACATGGCGCGTCCCTTACGAGTGTCAGGGTGCACAGGCGCATGAAAACCCCGCGAGCCAGGCACGCAGGGTTCTGAACAGCGCCCGCCCACCGCGGGTTTGTTATCTGAATTTTTCGGGCCGGTCTCCGGGCTTGCGAGGGGATTCTGGTTAGAGTCCTGAAAGCATCGCCTTCCCATGCACGTGCACAGTGGCCATGACGCTTCGCTCGCTTACCGTTGCGGGGGCAGCACCGGACTTACCATAGACCATGGCTCACCGGTTTCCCGTTTCACCCCGTGAGGGGCACCCGAAACAAGATGTGTAGGAGAGCATGGGCGGGCGACGGTAGTCAAATGCAGCGTGCCCCTGTAGCCTTGCACCTTCGAGGTTCTTCGGCCCAGGCCGGAGCTAAGAAGGGAACGCGGTTCAAGCCGCGGCTGCCCCCGCAACTGTGAAGGGTTCAGTTGACTGCCACGCCACTGCCGATACGGCGGGAAGGCGCAGCCAGCGCCGGTCGCAAGACCCGTAAGCCCCAAGCCAGGAGACCTGCCTCGCAACCGATTTTCTACTTTAACCGGGCGGGGTGATCCGGTGACGAAATCCGCTTCTGCGCGCCGCCGCAGGGCCTATCGTCCCGTATGCCCGCCCCAAAGGGCATCCGATGAAAACACTGGCCAAACTCCCCGTCACCATCGTTACCGGCTTCCTCGGCTCGGGCAAGACCACGTTGCTGCGCCACATGCTCGACAACGCCCAGGGCCGTCGCATTGCCGTGATCGTCAACGAATTCGGCGAGTTGGGCATCGACGGTGAAATCCTCAAGCAATGCTCCATTGGCTGCACCGAGGAAGAAGCCAACGGCCGCGTGTACGAGCTGGCCAACGGCTGCCTGTGCTGCACCGTGCAGGAAGAGTTCTTCCCGGTGATGCGCGAGCTGGTTGCCCGCCGTGGTGACCTCGACCATATCCTCATCGAAACCTCCGGCCTGGCCCTGCCAAAACCCTTGGTGCAAGCCTTCCAGTGGCCGGAAATCCGCAGCGCCTGCACGGTTGATGCGGTGATCACCGTAGTCGACAGCCCGGCCGTGGCCGCCGGCACCTTCGCCGCGTTCCCGGACCAGGTGGATGCCCAGCGCAAGCTCGACCCGAACCTGGATCACGAATCGCCGCTGCACGAACTGTTCGCCGACCAACTGGCCAGCGCCGACCTGGTGATCCTGAATAAATCCGACCTGATCAGCGCCGAAGACCTGGCCCGCGTGCGTCTGGAAGTCGCTGAAGAACTGCCGCCTGCGGTGAAGATCATCGAAGCCAGCAGCGGTCGCCTGCCGCTGGACGTGCTGATCGGCCTGGGCGCCGGCTCCGAGGAGCATATCGACGGTCGCCACAGCCATCACGATCATCACCACGAAGGTGAAGACGACCACGACCACGACCACGACGCCTTCGATTCCATCTCCATTGACCTGCCCCAAGCCGACGAAGCGCTGCTGCTCGACGCCTTGACCCAACTGGTGGTGCAACACGGCATCCTGCGCGTCAAAGGCTTCGCTGCCATCCCGAACAAGCCGATGCGCCTGCTGATCCAGGGCGTGGGCACGCGCTTCGACAAGCACTTCGACCGTGCCTGGGGCGCTGACGAAGCCCGCATCACGCGGCTGGTGCTGATCGGCCAGGAGCTGGACGCGGCAGGCCTTGAAGCGCAATTGCGCGCTGCCCTCAGCGTTTAACCCATGCACCTGCTCAGGACTCAGCCCGGTGGTTTTGTCTCGGACGACAATATTGCCGACCTTGGACAAACTCCCGCCGAGCTGGTGATCCTCTGCAGCGGTGATTCCAGCCTGGCACTGCTGGCCGAAGCGGCGCAGCAGTTGCCCGAGGATTACCCCAGTTTCCGCCTGGCCAACCCGATGCAGGTGCAGAACCACGCCTCGGTCGACTTGTACGTCGACGAGGTGCTGCGCCACGCCAAGGTCATCCTGATTTCGCTGCATGGCGGCATCGGTTATTGGCGTTACGGTATCGAGCGGTTGGTGGAATTGGCCGAGCGCGGCGTGCAGCTGATCCTGGTGCCGGGCGATGACCGCCCCGACCCGGAACTCAGCGGCCTGAGTACCGTGGGTGTCGAGGCGCGCGACCGTCTGTGGCACTACCTGCGCCAGGGTGGCCTGGGCAATGCTCTGGATTTTTATCGCTGCCTCGCAAGTGGCTATCTGGGCCGCGACTATGCCTGGGCCGAGCCGCAGACACTGCCGCGCACTGCGATTTATCACCCGCATACAGCCAATGCGAGCCTGCCTGACTGGCAGGCGGATTGGCGCGCCGAGTGGCCGGTGGCGGCGGTGCTGTTCTACCGCTCCCACTTGCAGGCGGCCAACACCGGTTTTATTGACGTGTTCTGCCAACGTTTGCAGGCGGCGGGCCTCAACCCGTTGCCGATGGCGGTGGCCAGCTTGAAGGAGCCCGGCTGCCTGGCGGTGGTCGAGGACCTGCTGGACGAAGTAGGCGCGGCGGTGATTCTGAATACCACCGGCTTTGCCCAATCCAGCCCCGAAGCGCCGCACCTGCGCCCGTTTCGTCGCAATATCCCGGTGATTCAGGCGATCTGCGCCCAAGACAACCAACCCGGCTGGGAGGCCAGTGAGCAGGGCCTGGGCCCGCGCGACCTGGCGATGCACATTGCCTTGCCGGAGTTGGACGGGCGCATTATCAGTCGGCCGATCAGCTTCAAGGACCTGGCCTGGCGCAGCGAGCGCAGCCAGTCGGACGTGGTGTGCTACCGCGCCGCGCCCGAGCGTATGGATTTTGTCGCCGAGCTGGCGCGCCGCTGGGTCGAGTTGGCGCGGGTGCCGAATGCCGACAAACGCATCGCCCTGATCCTCGCCAACTACCCGACTCGCGACGGTCGCATCGGCAACGGCGTGGGCCTGGACACGCCGGCCGCCGCGCTGAATATCCTGCGTGCCCTGCAGGCCGAAGGTTACCCGCTGCCGGATACGCTGCCGCAAAGCGGCACCGCGCTGATCCATGATCTGCTCGGCGGCGTGACCAACGACCTCGACAGCCTCGACCTGCGCCCCTGCCATCAAAGCATGGCGTTGGACGACTATGAGGCGATGTTCAAGCGCCTGCCGCCCGCCAACCAGCAAGCCGTGCTGGAACGTTGGGGCGCACCCCATAACGACCCGATGTTTCGCGACGGGCGCATGATGATCGCCGGCCTGCGCCTGGGCCTGACCTTTGTCGGCATCCAGCCGGCACGGGGTTATCAGGTCGACGCCAGCGCGGTGTACCACGACCCGGACCTGGTGCCGCCCCACGCGTACCTGGCGTTCTATTTCTGGTTGCGGCATACCTACGGCGCCCATGGCGTGATCCATGTGGGCAAGCACGGCAACCTGGAATGGCTGCCGGGCAAAGGCGTGGGCTTGTCGGAAAACTGCTGGCCGGATGCGCTGCTCGGGCCGCTGCCGAATATCTACCCGTTCATTGTCAACGACCCGGGCGAGGGCGCCCAGGCCAAGCGTCGTACCCAGGCGGTGATCATCGATCACTTGATGCCGCCGCTGACCCGCGCCGAAACCTACGGCCCGCTGCGCGACCTCGAGTTGTTGGCGGACGAGTACTACGAGGCGCAACTGCTCGACCCGCGCCGCGCTCTTGAGCTGCAGAAAGACATCCTCAAGCTGGTGCGCGAAACCCGCATCGACCAGGAGCTTGAGCTGGATAACGACGCCGATGCCGCCGTGTGGCTGCCGCGCCTGGATACCTACCTGTGTGACTTGAAGGAATCGCAGATCCGCGACGGCTTGCATATCTTTGGCGAATCGCCGGAGGGCCGCTTGCGCATCGACACGTTGCTGGCCTTGTTGCGCATCCCGCGTGGCGATGGCCGTGGCCCGCAATCGAGCCTGCTGCGCGTGTTGGCCAAGGCCTTCGAGCTGGGCTTTGACCCGCTCGATTGCGCGTTGGCCGAGCCGTGGACCGGGCGCCGTCCGGCGGTATTGCAGAAGATCGACGCGCAATTGTGGCGCACTGCCGGTGATACCCGCGAGCGCCTGGAATTGTATGCCGCGCGTTTGATCGAGCAGGCGCTGGAAGGGCCGCTGGAACAGTTGGAAGAGCCTGGCTGGGAGGCGGTGAAGGCGGTGATCGAAAGCCTGCGCATCGTCGTGGCGCCGCGCCTGGATGCCTGCGGCCCGGCGGAAATGCGCGGTTTGCTGGATGCCTTGGGTGGTCGCTTCGTGCCAGCGGGGCCAAGTGGCGCGCCGAGCCGTGGGCGTTTGGACGTGTTGCCCACCGGCCGAAATTTCTTCAGCGTCGACGTGCGTAACCTACCGACCACCACGGCTTGGCGCATTGGCTTCCAGTCGGCCAACCTGATCCTTGAGCGTCACCTGCAGGACCACGGCGACCACCTGCGCCAGCTTGGCCTGTCGGTATGGGGCACGGCCACCATGCGCACCGGCGGTGACGATATCGCCCAGGCCATGGCGCTGATGGGCGTGCGCCCGGTGTGGGCCACCGGTAGCCAACGGGTGGATGATTTTGAAATCCTGCCCGTCAGTTTGCTCGACCGCCCGCGCGTAGATGTGACGTTGCGCGTGTCCGGGTTCTTCCGCGATGCCTTCGCCAACCTGATCCGCCTGTTCGATGCGGCGGTGCAGGCGGTGGCGGCGCTGGATGAGCCGGACGACATGAACCCGCTGGCCGCCAAGGTGCGTAGCGAGCGCGAGGCGCTGCGCAAGTCTGGCCTGGATGAAGACACGGCGGCGAAACAGGCCGGTTGGCGCATTTTCGGCGCCAAGCCCGGTGCTTATGGGGCGGGTGTGCAGGGCGCGATTGACGGGCGCCTGTGGCAAAGCCGCGAAGACTTGGCCGAGGTTTACCTGAACTGGGGCGGCTACGCCTATGGCGGTGCCGATGAAGGCACCGCCGCCCGTGAGCAATTCGCCCAGCGCCTGAGCCAAGTGCAGGCGGTGTTGCAGAACCAGGACAATCGCGAGCACGACCTGCTCGACTCGAACGACTACTACCAATTCCAGGGCGGCATGCTCGCTGCCGTGGAAACCCTGAGCGGCGACAAGGCCGCCAGCTACCATGGCGACCACAGCCAGCCCGACCTGCCGAAGATCCGCACCTTGAAGGAAGAGCTGAACCGGGTGATCCGTTCCCGCGCCGCCAACCCCAAGTGGATCGACGGCGTGAAGCGCCATGGCTATAAAGGTGCGTTCGAAATGGCCGCGACCGTGGATAATCTGTTCGCATTCGACGCCACCACCGCGCTGATCGACGATCATCAATACGCTTTGCTCGCCGACGCCTACCTGCTCGACCCCGACACCCGCGCTTTTGTGCAGCAGCACAACCCCGCGGCACTGCGCGACATGGCCGAGCGCATGCTCGAAGCCCAGCAGCGTGGCCTGTGGCAGGAGCCGGGGGCGTACCGCGAGGCGTTGGAAAACCTGTTGCTGGATATAGAAGAAGACTAGAGGCGCCGGACCCCGGCTTGCCGTGGCGAGCGGGCTTGCCCGCGTTGGGCTGCGCAGCAGCCCCAAAATTGCACAGCGCGTTTTTTCAGGACGCATAGGTTTCACTTATAGGGGCCGCTGCGCAGCCCAGCGCGGGCAAGCCCGCTCGCCACTAGAAGCCCGCTCGCCACGAAAAGCCGTTCACTAAAGGGTGTTTATCTGCACCGCAGAATTTGAAGAGAACCTGAATGACTGACATTCCCCATTTTCCGCTGTCCGCCGTGGTCGGCGCCGACGACCTGAAACTGGCGCTGTGCCTTACCGCCATCGACCCGAAGATCGGCGGTGTGCTGATCGAAGGCCCACGCGGCATGGCCAAATCCACTTTGGCGCGCGGCCTGGCCGATTTGTTGGCCAGCGGGCAGTTTGTCACCTTGCCGTTGGGTGCCACCGAAGAGCGCCTGGTCGGTACGTTGGACCTGGACGCCGCACTCGGCGAAGGCCGCGCGCAGTTTTCCCCGGGCGTGCTGGCCAAGGCGGATGGCGGCGTGCTGTATGTGGATGAGGTCAACTTGCTGGCGGACCATTTGGTGGATCTGCTGCTGGACGTGGCCGCCAGCGGCACCAACCTGATCGAACGCGACGGCATCTCCCATCGGCATTCGGCGCGCTTTGTGCTGATCGGCACCATGAACCCGGAGGAGGGCGAGTTGCGCCCGCAGTTGCTTGACCGCTTCGGCTTCAACGTGGCGCTGAGCGGGCAGACGTTGCCGGCCGAGCGTGGGCAGATTATCCGTCGGCGCCTGGATTTCGACAGCGACCCGGCTGCGTTCTGCACGCAGTGGGCCGAGCAGCAGGCGGCCCTGCGTGAGCGCTGCACCCAGGCGCGAGCGCGGTTGGAGAGCATTGTGCTGGATGACCAGGCACTGGCACAGATCACCGAGCGCTGCTTTGCCGCCGGGGTTGATGGCTTGCGTGCAGACCTGGTCTGGCTGCGCGGCGCCAGGGCGCATGCCGCATGGCGCGGGGCAAGCGCCATCACCGAGGACGATATAGACGCCGTCGCGGAGTTTGCCTTGCGCCACCGTCGCCAGGCGCAAACCCCGCCCGCCGGTACGCCACCTGAAGGCCAGGCACCCAAACCGTCGGACACCTCGCCCGGCCAAGGCCAATGGGGCGATATGCCTGCGCCGCCGCTGCCCACGGGCGCTCGCCGAGACGTGCCCGCCTGGCCAAAAAAGCCCTAGGCATCCACCCCCGACCTGACACGGGGGTGGATGCCCGCCCCAAGGCCGGGCGATTGGACAGGGGGCGGCAGGGCAAGGCGCGCAGTGCCAGGCAGGGCGCGATCAATTGGCCGGGTACCTTGCTTGGTGGGCGGCCGCAGTCCCGCGAGGATTTGCGCTACCAACTGCGCCGCCAATCGGCCCATGAGTTATGGCTGGTGATTGTCGACGCGTCGGCCTCCACCCGGCGCCATCGTGCCTTGACCGATGCCAAAGGGTTATTGGCCCAGGTGTTTGATGACGCTTATCGACAGCGGGCGCGCATGGCATTGCTGACGGCCAGTGGGCAGTCGCCGACGTGGCAGGTGCAGGGCTTGAAAGCGGCGAAAAGCCTGGCAGGTTGGCTGCAACAGCTGGGGGCGGGCGGCGGTACGCCGTTGCTCGCGGCGCTTAGCGAAGCCGGGCAGTGGCTGGCGGCGCGGCGCAAGCGCTGTCCGGCCGAGCAGCAGCGGTTGCTAGTGATTACCGATGGCCGGCTCAAGGACATCAGCGGTTTGCCGCTGCTCGGGTGCCCGGGGATGTTGGTGGATATTGAGCGTGGGCCGATCCGGTTAGGGCGCGCTCACGAACTGGCGGCGCAGTTGCAATTGGATTATCGGCATATCGATAAATTGTAGAGCCTGGACCCTCGCTATCGGGGGCAAGCCCCCTCCCACATTTTGCAATGCATTCCAAATGTGGGAGGGGGCTTGCCCCCGATGAGGCCCTTACCAACCCCACAAAACCATCAGCCCGCCCCCGGCACATTCGGCCAAAGATCCGCCACCAGAAACAGCCGCTCGGCTTCTTCCCAGTCATCGCCGACTTGAACCATCCGCACCAATAGCTGCGCCGGTGCCATCGGGTCGAGGTCCGTGAGCCAGCCTTGCATGTGTTCCTCACTCCATACGTCGTCCGCCAGGTAATGCGCGGGCGCGAGCCAGGCATGCCGGGGCAGGGGCTGCCAGCGGCCCGGCGCGCTGGCGCGTACGAAGTCCGGCCAATCGCGCTGGTGCAACCAACGCCCGCGTAAATGCTGCGGGTGGGCGCCCTCGGGTGGTACGGCCTGGCCTGGCCAGGGGTAGAGCAGGTAGCCACCGAGCCACAAATGCGCATCGAATTGCTGAATATCCAGCGCCGCCAACGCTTCACGGCTTTCCGGCCGTGCGGATATCGGCAGTTGATGCTGGGCCAGGTGCGCCAGCTTGCGGTCCAGCCGGTCATGGCAGCCGGGGCCAAGCCACTGGGCGGTGTCCTGGCCGTTGCCGGCCTGCGGGCCGAGGTAGAGCTTGATCGCCAGTTCCAGGTGGTGCACGCCATCGCTGTCACGCAGCAGCATGTCCAGCTCGCCGAGGGTATGCCCGGCGCGGCGGATCGGCAGGTTGGCTGCCAGCAGTTCCACGCCGGGCGCATGCTGCACGGCAAATTGCCACAAGCGTTCGTAGTAAAGGCCCAGGCGGCGAGTGCGTGACTGGCTCAGCCAGTGTTGCAGGGCGCTGCTGTCGTGGTCGAGTGTGCGCAGCCAGTGCTCAAGAAGGTGCGGCGCCTGCACCCAATCACTGCCGGCCAGCGGGTGACGCTGGGGCCAGGGCGTTTGCGCGAGCATCGGCGGGGCAAGCATCACCCACGCCAGGTCGCGCACCTCAGGGTGACGCAATTGGCGGGGTAGGGTGTGCAAATCCGGGAACACAGTCATGGTCCGAGCATAGCCTTTTACGCGTGGTACGGGTGGCTGAGAACCATTGTCATCAAGGCTGCGCGGCGACAAAGGGTTTTGCCTGACGCGGCCTTTCGCCCATAATCGTTCTTTTTTGCCACACCCCAAATCCCGCAGGAGCCCCATGGAGCAATTTCGCAATATCGGCATTATCGGTCGCCTGGGCAGTACCCAGGTGTTGGACACCGTCCGCCGGCTGAAAAAGTTCCTGCTGGAACGCCACCTGCATGTGATCCTCGAAGACACCATCGCCGAGATTCTCCCCGGCCACGGCCTGCAGACCTCGTCGCGCAAGATGCTCGGCGAAGTATGTGACATGGTCATTGTGGTCGGCGGCGACGGCAGCCTGCTCGGCGCGGCCCGCGCCCTGGCGCGACATAACGTGCCGGTATTGGGGATCAACCGTGGCAGCCTGGGTTTCCTCACGGATATCCGCCCGGATGAGCTGGAAGTCGAAGTGGCCAAGGTGCTCGACGGCCACTACCTGGTAGAAAACCGCTTCCTGCTGCAGGCCGAAGTGCGCCGCCACGGTGAAGCCATCGGCCAGGGTGACGCCCTCAATGACGTGGTGCTGCACCCCGGTAAATCCACGCGGATGATCGAGTTCGAGCTGTATATCGACGGCCAGTTCGTGTGCAGCCAGAAGGCCGACGGCCTGATCGTCGCCACGCCTACCGGTTCCACGGCGTACGCGCTGTCTGCCGGTGGGCCGATCATGCATCCCAAGCTGGATGCCATTGTGATCGTGCCGATGTACCCCCATATGTTGTCCAGCCGGCCGATTGTGGTCGATGGCAACAGTGAGCTGAAAATCGTGGTGTCCAAAGACATGCAGATCTACCCGCAGGTGTCCTGTGACGGGCAGAACCATTTCACTTGCGCCCCCGGTGACACCATCACCGTGAGCAAGAAGGCACAGAAGTTGCGGTTGATCCACCCGCTGGACCACAACTACTACGAAGTGTGCCGCACCAAGCTGGGCTGGGGCAGCCGCTTGGGGGGTGGAGGCGACTGATGCTCGATCCCGCGCGTAGCTACGACCTGATTGGTGACGTGCACGGTTGCGCTCATACCCTTGAGCACTTGCTCGACCAGTTGGGCTACCACAAGCTGGGCGGCACCTGGCGCCACCCATCGCGCATGGCGGTGTTCCTCGGCGATATCATCGACCGTGGCCCACGCATTCGCGAGGCGCTGCATATCGTCCACGACATGGCCGAGGCCGGCCAGGCGCTGTGCATCATGGGCAACCATGAGTTCAATGCGTTGGGCTGGGCCACGCCGGCACCGCCCGGCAGTGGCAAACAGTTCGTGCGTGAACATACCCCACGGCATGAGCGGTTGATCCACGAGACCCTGACCCAGTTCGAACACCACCCGGCCGACTGGCACGACTTCCTCGGCTGGTTCTATGACATGCCGCTGTTTGTGGATGCCGGGCGTTTCCGCGTGGTGCACGCGTGCTGGGATGACGGTTTTATCCAGCCGTTGCGCGCCACCTTCCCGGACGGCTGCATCGATCAGCACTTCCTGCAGGCCGCCGCCGTGCCGGGCAGTTTTGCCTGCAACGCGTTCGACCGCCTGCTGCGCGGCACCGATATGCGCCTGCCGGATGGCCTCACGCTGACGGGAGGCGACGGCTTGACCCGCTCGTTCTTCCGGACCAAGTTCTGGGAAGACGACCCGAAAACCTACGGCGACATCGTGTTCCAGCCCGACGCCTTGCCCGAGCCGGTGGCGCGCACGCCGTTGTCGTCCACCGAAAAGAACTCCCTGCTGCGCTATGGCGTCGACGAGCCTTTGCTGTTCGTCGGCCATTATTGGCGCAGCGGCAAACCGGCGCCGATCCGCCCGAACCTGGCCTGCCTGGACTACAGCGCAGTGCTGTACGGCAAGTTGGTGGCGTACCGCCTGGACCAGGAAACCCAACTGGATCCGCGTAAATTCGTATGGGTCGACGTTGAGCGACCTGAGGTAATCCAATGAGTGCCGTGGCTGTACTGCGCTTGCCCCTGAGCGTCGACTTGGGCGGCTTCGTCAAATTGCTGCAACGTATGCAAGTGCCCCATCGCGTCAGCGAGGAAGCTGGCGAGCAAGTGCTGTGGGTGCCCGAGACCATCAGCGACGACGTGCGCGTGTTGTACCAGCGTTTTCCCGCGGGTGACCCGGACCAGCAACTGGACATTCCCGAGCAGGCGCCGGTCAAGCGCCCAAGCTTTGCCCAGCAAGTGCGCCATAGCCCGGTAACGGCACTGGTACTGCTGGCGAGCATGCTCGTCGGCGCGGTGACCTTGCTCGGTGAAAACCTGCAAGCCATGAGCTGGCTGACGTTTCTGCCGTTCCGGGTGATGGGCGAGTACATCCAGTTCACGCCGTTTGCCGACATGTTGGCCTCGGGCCAGGGGTGGCGCTTGGTCACGCCGATGCTGATCCACTTCGGCATCCTGCACCTGGCCATGAACGGCATGTGGTACTGGGAGTTGGGCCGGCGCATCGAAGCGCGCCAGGGCAGCATCAACCTGCTCGGGCTTACCCTGTTGTTCAGCCTGGTCTCCAACTACGCTCAGTACGCCTATGGCGGCCCGGGCCTGTTCGGCGGCTTGTCCGGCGTGCTGTATGGCCTGCTCGGGCATTGCTGGATCTTTCAATTGATCTCGCCCAACCCGGCCTATCGCCTGCCCCGTGGGGTGCTGGCGATGATGCTGATATGGCTGGTGCTGTGCATGTCGGGGCTGGTCTCGATGATCGGTTTCGGCGAAATCGCCAATGCGGCCCATGTGGGCGGCCTGGTAATCGGTTGCCTGACCGGTTTGCTGGGCGGTGTGTATAACCGTCGCAAATC
Source organism: Pseudomonas sp. S09G 359 (assembly GCF_002843605.1). Classification (NCBI taxonomy): domain Bacteria; kingdom Pseudomonadati; phylum Pseudomonadota; class Gammaproteobacteria; order Pseudomonadales; family Pseudomonadaceae; genus Pseudomonas; species Pseudomonas sp. S09G 359. The sequence continues at coordinate 2,829,083 of NZ_CP025263.1, forward strand.
GTCTATTTGATAAGGAAGAGCCTAATGTCCTCTTTTGCTGAAATGATTGAAAACATTACCCCGGACATCTACGAGAGCCTCAAGCTCGCCGTGGAAATCGGCAAGTGGTCCGATGGCCGCAAGCTCAGCGCCGAGCAGCGCGAGCTGTCGTTGCAGGCGGTGATCGCCTGGGAAATCCAGAACCTGCCGGAAGACCAGCGCACCGGCTACATGGGCCCGCAGGAATGCGCGTCGAAGTCCGAACCAGTACCGAACATCCTGTTCAAGTCGGATGCGATCCATTGATTGAAATCGGTCGCGGTGCAGTCAGCAAAATGTCGGCGCAACTTGGTGAGCCGACCGTTCAATATGCGTTTCGTCTGGGCGAAACCGAGGTGCCAGTCAACCCGCTGATCGGCACCCACATTCGCCTGGAGTACCTCGGTGCCATCCATTGCAGCCATTGCGGCCGCAAGACCAAGACCAGCTTCAGCCAGGGCTATTGCTACCCCTGCATGACCAAGCTGGCCCAGTGTGACCTGTGCATCATGAGCCCCGAGCGTTGCCATTACGACGCCGGCACCTGCCGTGATCCGGGGTGGGGCGAACAATTCTGCATGACCGACCACGTGGTGTACCTGGCCAACTCGTCAGGGATCAAGGTCGGCATCACTCGCGCTACCCAGTTGCCAACCCGTTGGCTCGACCAGGGCGCGAGCCAGGCGTTGCCGATCATGCGCGTGGCCACGCGCCAGCAATCCGGTTTCGTCGAAGATGTGTTCCGCAGCCAGGTTGCCGATAAGACCAATTGGCGCGCACTGCTCAAGGGCGACGCAACGGCGGTGGACCTCAAGCAGGTGCGCGATGAGTTGTTTGCGTCCTGCGCCGAAGGCATAAGTGCCTTGCAGGAACGCTTTGGCCTACAAGCCATCCAAGCGGTGACCGACCTCGAGCCGATTGAGATTCGCTACCCGGTAGAGCAGTATCCGGCCAAGATCGTCAGCTTCAACCTGGACAAGAACCCGATTGCCGAAGGTACGCTGCTGGGGGTCAAGGGCCAATACCTGATCTTCGACACCGGCGTTATCAATATTCGTAAATACACGGCCTACCAGCTCGCCGTGCATCAGTAGAAGGATGCCACCATGCGCACCGAACAACCGAAGATGATTTACCTGAAGGACTATCAGGCGCCGGACTACCTGATCGAGGAAACGCACCTGACCTTCGAGTTGTTCGAGGACCACAGCCTGGTCCACGCGCAGCTGGTGATGCGCCGTAACCCCGAGCGCGGCGCCGGCTTGCCGCCGCTGGTGCTGGATGGGCAGCAACTGGAGTTGCTCACCGTCAACCTCGGCGACCGTGAGCTGAGCGAGGCTGACTACCAGTTGACCGACAGCCACCTGACGCTGCACCCGACCAGCGCGACCTTCACGGTCGACACCAGCGTGCGCATCCACCCGGAAACCAACACCGCCCTGGAAGGCCTGTACAAATCCAGCGGCATGTTCTGCACCCAGTGCGAGGCCGAGGGTTTCCGCAAGATCACCTACTACCTCGACCGCCCGGACGTGATGAGCACGTTCACCACCACGGTGATCGCCGAGCAGCACAGCTACCCGGTGCTGCTGTCCAACGGCAACCCGATCGCCAGCGGCCCGGGTGAAGACGGCCGCCACTGGGCGACCTGGGAAGACCCGTTCAAGAAGCCCGCCTACCTGTTCGCCTTGGTCGCCGGTGATTTGTGGTGCGTTGAAGACAGTTTCACCACCATGACCCAGCGTGAAGTGGCGCTGCGCATCTACGTCGAGCCGGAAAACATCGACAAGTGCCAGCACGCCATGACCAGCCTGAAAAAATCCATGCGCTGGGATGAACAAACCTATGGCCGCGAGTACGACCTCGACATCTTCATGATCGTCGCGGTGAACGACTTCAACATGGGCGCGATGGAGAACAAGGGCCTCAATATCTTCAACTCCAGTGCCGTGCTGGCCCGTGCCGAAACGGCCACCGACGCCGCGCACCAGCGGGTCGAGGCGATTGTCGCCCACGAATACTTCCACAACTGGTCGGGCAACCGCGTGACCTGCCGCGACTGGTTCCAGCTGTCGCTGAAGGAAGGCTTCACGGTGTTCCGTGATTCGGGTTTCTCCGCCGACATGAACTCGGCCACGGTCAAGCGCATCCAGGACGTGGCCTACCTGCGGACCCACCAGTTCGCCGAAGACGCCGGCCCCATGGCCCATGCGGTACGCCCGGACAGCTTCATCGAGATCTCCAACTTCTACACCCTCACCGTGTACGAAAAGGGCTCGGAAGTGGTCGGCATGATCCACACCTTGCTGGGCGCCGAAGGCTTCCGTAAAGGCAGCGACCTGTACTTCGAACGTCATGACGGCCAGGCCGTGACCTGTGATGATTTCATCAAGGCCATGGAAGACGCCAACGGCGCCGACTTGACCCAATTCAAACGCTGGTACAGCCAGGCAGGTACGCCACGCCTGGCGGTGAGTGAGTCCTACGACGCTGCGGCCAAAACCTACAGCCTGACCTTCCGCCAGAGCTGCCCTGAGACCCCGGACAAGGTGGAAAAACTGCCGTTCGTGATTCCGGTGGCATTGGGCCTGCTGGACGGGCAGGGCGCCGGTATCGCCTTGCGCCTGGCCGGTGAGGCGGCTGCTGGCGCTACGTCCCGGGTGATCTCGGTGACCCAGGCCGAACAGACCTTTACCTTTGTCGACATCGCCGAACAGCCTTTGCCTTCGTTGCTGCGTGGCTTCTCGGCACCGGTGAAACTGAGCTTCCCGTACAGCCGCGACCAACTGATGTTCCTCATGCAGCATGACAGCGACGGTTTCAACCGTTGGGATGCCGGCCAGCAACTGTCGGTGCAGGTGTTGCAGGAGCTGATTGGCCAGCATCAGGCGGGCCAGCCGCTCAAATTGGACCAGCGCCTGATCGACGCGCTGCGCACGGTGTTGAGCGACGACAGCCTGGACCAGGCGATGGTTGCCGAGATGCTCTCGTTGCCGAGCGAAGCCTACCTGACCGAAATCAGCGAAGTGGCGGATGTAGACGCCATCCACGCCGCCCGCGAGTTTGCCCGCAAGCAGCTGGCCGACCACCTGTTCGAAGGCTTGTGGCTGCGTTACCAGGCCAATCGCGAGCTGTCCAAGCAGACGCCGTATGTCGCCGCCGCCGAGCATTTCGCCCGGCGTGCCCTGCAGAACATTGCGCTGTCGTACCTGATGCTCAGCGGCAAGTCGGAAGTCTTGGCGGCCACCCTCGATCAGTTTGACACCAGCGACAACATGACCGAGCGCCTGACCGCGTTGGCCGTGTTGGTGAATTCGCCGTTCGAGGCAGAAAAGGCCCAGGCGTTGGCGGTGTTTGCCGAGAACTTCAAGGACAACCCATTGGTCATGGACCAGTGGTTCAGCGTGCAGGCTGGCAGCACGTTGCCGGGCGGCCTGGCGCGGGTCCAGGCGTTGATGGAACACCCAGCGTTCAACATCAAGAACCCAAACAAGGTGCGCGCATTGATTGGTGCGTTTGCCGGGCAGAACCTGATCAACTTCCATGCGGCGGATGGTTCGGGCTATCGCTTCCTGGCGGACCTGGTGATCCAGTTGAACGGCTTCAACCCACAAATCGCTTCGCGCCAGTTGGCGCCGCTGACCCGCTGGCGCAAATACGACAGCGCACGTCAGGCGCTGATGAAGGGCGAGCTGGAGCGCATTCGTGCTTCCGGTGAGCTGTCGAGTGATGTGTTTGAGGTGGTCAGCAAAAGCCTTGCTTAAGCGGCATCGTTGAATAAAAAAACGGCCTGTTCACCAGGCCGTTTTTTTTCGCCTCAGATAACCGGCGGGCGAGGGGTGTCTGAACCGTTATCGAGGGGGAAACGCTCGGCAATAATCCCGTGAGGCACGCCCAGCGGAATGGCGCTGGCGGTGTCGAGGCGGGTGACTTGCTCGGCCGATAGCTGCACATTCAAAGCGCCGAGGGTGTTGTCCAGTTGCGCACGGGTACGCGAGCCGAGGATCGGCACCAGCGCGGTGGTGGAGCGGCGTGCCTTTTCCCGTAGCCAGGCGATGGCGACGTGGGTGGGCGTGGCGTCAACTTCACCAGCGACAGCCAGCAGTGCGTCAAGCACCGCGGTTTCACGCGCACTCTTCTCCGCGTGCACCAGGATGCCCATCTTGTTGGCGCGGTTGTCGCCTTGGGTTTCGCGGTACTTGCCGGTGAGAAAGCCGCCGCCCAATGGCGACCACAGCGTAGCGCCCAGGCCCAACGCCTCGGCCATCGGCAACAGCTCGCGGTCGGCGCTGCGTTCGACCAGGCTGTATTCCACCTGGATGCCGATGATCGGCGCGAAGTTGCGCACTTCGGCCAGCAAGTCGGCGCGGGCAATGCGCCAGGCGGGGAAGTTGGACAGGCCGGCGTAGTGGATCTTGCCGGCGCGGACCAGGTCGTCAAAGCCGCGCAGGATCTCTTCCATGGGCGTGACGTTGTCGCTCATATGCGCCCAGAGCAGGTCGATGCGGTCGGTGTTCAAGCGTTTGAGGCTTTCTTCGACGGCGCGCACCAGGTTCTTGCGGTTGTTGCCCAGCCTGATCGTGCCTTCATCGGAAGGTTGGGTGCGCAGGGTGTACTTGGTGGCCACGACCAGGTTGTCGCGCTCGGTGGCGATAAATTCCCCCAGCAGCTGTTCGGCCTGGCCGAACTGGTAGCCGTTGGCGGTATCGAGAAAGTTGCCGCCAGCTTGCAGGTAGCCGTCGAAAATCGCCTTGGCTTCATCGCGCTCGGCGCCATGGCCCCAGCCCGTGCCGAAATTACCGGTACCCAAGGCCAATTCCGATACCTGCAGACCGCTGCGGCGGCCAAAGACTTTATTGTGCATACGAGGACTCCTGAGGCTGTGATGGCTATTACATGTTTATCAACATGTATTTAATATGATCTTGGTAATCTATTCGGTCAAGGGGCTTTTTTACTGCTGACGTTTTCTGACAAGGGGCTCTGCTAAGCTGCGAGACTTTTCATTTTTGGCGGGATCCACGTGTCGCGTACCACTCGTCTTTTGACCTTGTTACAGGCCCTGCGGGGCAAGAAACGCCCGGTGACCGCCGCCGTGCTGGCGGCACAATTGGAGGTGTCCGAGCGCGCACGCTGTATCGCGACATCGCCGAGTTGACGGCCCTGGGCGCGCCGATTTTCGGCGAGGCGGGGGTAGGGTATGTGCTGCGCAGTGGGTTGTTTTTACCGCCCTTGATGCTGAATGCCGAAGAAACCGAGGCCATCGTGTTGGGCCTGCGTTATGTGGATCAACGTGGCGATGATGTGCTCAGCCGAGCGGCGGCCAACGCCCTGGCCAAGATCGCCGATGTGCTGGATCCGGCGGCCCAGGAAGCCCTGCGCAACCCGACGTTGCTGCCCGGCCCGCCGGGCTTTGGCTACCCGGAAAACTGCGTGCCGCTGGATGTGTTTCGCCAAGCCATTCGTACCCAGGCCAAGTTGCATATCGACTACGCCGACGCCAGCCAGGTCCAGAGCCAGCGCCTGATCTGGCCCCTGGCCCTGGGGTTTCTCAATGAGGTGCGGGTGATCGTAGCCTGGTGTGAATTGCGCGGCGCGTATCGCACTTTTCGCACCGACCGCGTAGCCACTGCCGAAACCCTCGGCGAACGCTATCCGGGGCGGCGCAGTGACTGGCTGCGGGGCTGGCGCAAGTTGATGGAGCAAAATGAAACCGGGCCGTTTACTCCTGACAAAAACTGACACAACCCTGGCTTAGCATGGCGCTATACATCACTAAAAAGGAGCTGTGCCATGTCCGGTAACCACCCAGAATTGGCCCCGGCCATCGTCGCCTATATTGCCGCAGCGAATACCCGCGACACCTCGGCAATTGCCCACTGTTTCGCCGACGATGCCCATGTATTCGATGAAGGCGAACACCAGGTCGGCACCGCCGCCATTGCACGCTGGATGGAGGACACCGGGCGCCGCTATCAGCCCCGGGTCGAAGTGCTGAAGGTGCAGCATCGCACCGGCAAGGTGCTGGTCAGCAACGCCGTCTCCGGCAATTTTCCCGGCAGCCCGCTGGAGCTGCGCTACACCTTTCGCCTGAACGCGCAGGGCAAGATTTCGCGGCTGGATATTTCCCTGTAGGTCATACTGGCGGGCATGACTTTCGACTCGCCTCTCAGTGCCTACCGACACGCCATCGCCCAGCAGGGTTTTTTCGCCGACGACGCCCAGCGCCAGGCGGTGGCGGCCCTGCAGGCCTGCCATGAAGCCTTGCATCAGCGGCGTTCGCCGATCAATGGCGTCTATCTATGGGGGCCGGTGGGGCGCGGCAAAACCTGGTTGATGGACCAGTTCTACCAGAGCCTGCGGGTGCCGGCGCGGCGTCAGCACTTTCATCACTTCATGGGGTGGGTGCATCAGCGCTTGTTCCAGCTCACCGGCACCCATGACCCGTTGCAGGCCCTGGCGCGCGAACTCAGCCGGGACGTGCGCGTGCTGTGCTTTGACGAGTTGTTCGTGAATGACATTGGCGACGCGATCATCCTCGGCCGCCTGTTCCAGGTGATGTTCGAGGAAGGCGTCGTCATGGTGTGCACCTCCAACCAGCCGCCGGATCAGTTGTATGCCGACGGCTTCAACCGCGAGCGCTTTCTACCGGGCATCGCTGCGCTCAAACAGCACATGCAGGTGGTGGCGGTGGACGGCGGAGCGGACCATCGCTTGCACCCAGGTGTTGGCATTCAGCGCTATTGGGTGAACCAGCCCGACGCGCTCGCGCACGTGTTCCGGCAGTTGGCCGAAGGGCAAGTGCTGCGCCCGGGGCCCGTGAGTGTCGGCCACCGCTGCATTGTGACGGTGCAGTCGAGTGACAGCGTGCTGTGGTGTCGTTACGCCGACTTGTGCGAGCAGCCCCTGGCGGCGATGGATTTCATGCTGTTGTGTGATCGTTTCAACGCCATCCTGCTGGGCGAAGTGCCCAACCTGAGCGCGCAGAAACGTCCGGGCCGAATTGCCCGTGGCACTGAAGACGGTGCCGAGCGTGTGGTGGCGGGTGATCGCGAGTTGCCGCAACTGTCGGTACACGATGACAGCGTGCGGCGGTTCATCGCGCTGGTGGACGAGTGTTATGACCGTAAGGTGCCGCTGTATATCGAGGCCCGGGTGCCGTTGGACAGCCTGTATACCGAGGGCTACCTCGAGTTTCCCTTCCGCCGCACCCTGAGCCGGCTGCAAGAGATGCAGCGGCAACGCTTTGGCTGAGGCAGGTCTACACAAAATCGCAGCATTCCTTTCGCGTTTTCAGGCAGATATTTGTAGTTTATCTCCTTCATCCCACGCCTGCTCCCCGCTTACAATCGTGCACCTCAAAGGGAGCCGATTCCCTTGTTGCCGTGATCGAGGAAGGAAATGGACACCCCAGATATCCTGGTGCTGCAAGCCAGCTACACCAACCCAGTGCACGCCGAAGCCATTGGCCGGGTGCTTAACCATTACGCCGAAGACCCGATGGGTGGGGGTCATAGCCTGCCGGCAGATCTGCTGGAACAATTGCCGGCCGAACTGGCTAAGCGTGCGCATGCCTTCAGTGTGCTGGCTTTTGTAGGCGGTGAACCGGCGGGCCTGGTGAACTGCTTCGAGGGTTTTTCCACCTTTGCCTGCCGACCTTTGGTCAACGTGCATGACGTCGTGGTGATGAGTTCGTTTCGTGGCCTGGGGCTGAGCCAGAAAATGCTGCAGAAGGTCGAGGAAATCGCCCGGCAGCGGGGTTGCTGCAAGATCACGCTGGAAGTGCTCGAAGGCAATGCCGTGGCCCAGTCGGCCTATCGGAAGTTTGGTTTTGATGATTCCAAGTTTGATCCGGAGTTCGGTGGCATGTTGTTCTGGAACAAACCGCTTTAATAAATAACAGGCAAAAAAAAGGCGCCATTAAATGGCGCCAAGTTCACCTTGGCCATCGGAGCGGAATGGCAGAGGGTAGTACGGTTAAATCAGCCTTTCGGTTGTTGCTCAGTAGTGGCTTGTTCCGCCGTTACCTTTTTGCTGTCTTTGCCGTCGGCGGCAGCAATGCGTTCGTTAGTGCTGTGGATCTGGCTCTGTTCGAAGGCGAAGCTCTTGTAGAACTGTTTTGAACGCTCCGCGCCGCCCTCTGCGAAAGCGGCGGCGGAGGTCAGTGTCATCAGGCTGGCAAGCAGTACGGTAGAGAGTTTCATGGCAGTATTCCCATTAAGAGTGATCGGTATCCAGTCGCTCCTTGATCAGATTCATGGCGCAACTATGGAGCGATCTTATTAAGTGGGAATTAACGTGATGATGACCCCAAGTTAAATATTCCGTTAACTTCGGCGGGGCGCTTGGATCTATAAAATCAGTGCACGCGTGACGGCGCGCGGGTTACCCCGGTAAATGCAGTTATAAAGACTGACGCGCCGGTAATATTTTTTATCAAATTGGCGATTGATGTTAAGCGAGGGCGCAAGGTGCTCGACGCTGGCCCTCCCCGGAAAGGGGAGGACCTGTCGTGATGGCTGCCGGCCTATTACTGAGCCGGTGGTTCCTGAAGCACCACGTTCAACGGGTTGGCCTTTTTCGGCGTGAGCATACTGAAGTCGATCAGGGCCTTCTGCTGGCGCATGTAGGGGTTGCCGATCAATTGCGGGCGTGGCTTGAAGCTGTCGCTCACCAGGCTCTTGCTGCGGTCCAGTTCGTTGAAGCTCAGCCCGGCCAGGTCGGCCCAGGTGTGAATCAACTGCGAGCTGGTGTAGGGGCGTTGCAAGTCGCCAGCGAAGCTCCAGTCGTGGGTCTCACGCCATTTCGGCGAGGCATAGGCCATGAACGGGATGGTGTACATCGGCGCCGTGGGCTTGCCTTCGTTGCGCCCCAGGGTGGCGTGGCCGGCCGAGTCGAACACGTCCTCGCCGTGGTCCGACAGGTACAGCAGGAACCCATTGGGGTCGGTCTTGGCGTAGTCCTTGATCAGGCTCGACACCACGAAGTCGTTGTACAGCACCGCATTGTCGTAGCTGTTGTAGACCGGCAGTTGGTCGTCGCTGATGCCGGCGGGCACGCCCTGGCGGTCGGTGAATTTGTCGAATGTCGGCGGGTAGCGGTACTGGTAGCTCATGTGGGTGCCGAGCAAGTGCACCACAATGAATTTGCGTTCGGCCGGATCGGCCAGGGCCTTGGAGAACGGCTCCAGCACGTCGCCGTCGTATTGGCGGGCATTCTGGTTGCGGTTGTTGTTCAGGTACACCTGTTCGTCGGCCTGTTCGGAAAAGGTCGTAAGCATGGTGTTGCGCTTGGTCATGGTCTGCTGGTTGGTGATCCAGTAGGTCTTGTAGCCCGCCTGTTTCATCACGCTGACAATCGACGGCGTCTTCAGGTACAGGTCGGGGTTTTCCTCGTCGGCGAACGTCAGCACCTGCTGCAGCGCCTCGATGGTGTAGGGGCGCGGGGTGATCACGTTGTCGAACACCGCCAGTTGGTCGCGCAGTTTGTCCAGTTCCGGCGTGGTGTTGCGCGGGTAACCGTAGAGGCTCATGCGCTGGCGGTTGGTGGACTCGCCGATGACCAGCACCAGCGTCGAGGGCTGGCCGGCCATGGTGTCCTTGAGGTTGGTCAAGGGCGGGATCTGGCTGGCGCTGTCGAGCATGCCCTGCATGTTGTCCAGTTGTTGGGTGTAGCGGTGGTAGCCGACAATCATCTGCCATGGCACGGCCGGCTCGATGCGCGCTTCAAAACGATCGATGGCATCTTCCAGGGTGTCACTGCGGGCGATCTGCTTGACCAGCGGGTAACCAATGATGGCCACCAGGATCGCCGTCGCCGCCACCAGCGCCTGGGCACGGGGCAGGTAAACCGGGCGTACTCGGGTCCATAGGAAAATGGCGACGGCGGTGTGGGCAATGAACGCCAGCACGATCCACCAGGCGAAGTACTGGGTGAGGTATTCGCCGGCTTCAGAGATGTTCGATTCGAACATGATGAAGATGACGCTTTGGGAAAATTCCTGCTGATAGACGAAGAAATAACCCAGGCTGGCCATGGAACAGGCCCACAGCACCACGCCGATAATGGCAGCGAGCAAGCGCGTACGGCGCGGGAATACAAGGAGAGGTGCGAGCCAGATCGCGCTCATGAAGAACGCTTGGCGAAAACCACTGAAGCCGGAGGTGCCGCTGAGTTGGATCAGCAGTTGGGTAATGCCCGAGAAGTACCAGAAAAACAGGAACAACCAGCCAAGACCGGCCCAATCAAAGCCTTTCGCAGACTTAGTGCTGCGTTTGAACATTGCCATCCAGCGCTCCAACCCGATAATTCTTCAGTTGACGCGCAGGGCTGCACGCAACAGAGGCCACCCTTGAAGTAGGTGGCCCTTGGGGGCGGGAGTATCGGGAGGGGCATGTGAAAACTTTGTGAGATTTTTGTAGCGGTTATCTTACAAAGTGATTACCGGGCTCAGCAGAGTGCCGGTTGCGCACCGGAAGGCTGGTCCAGCTGAGCTTGAATGATGTGGGCACGTAGACGCATGACCTCCTGCTGCAATTGATCGCGTTCGTCTTTCAACTGGCGCAACTCGTCGCGACGCATAGTGACGTAGAGGGTCTGTGGGGGGCGGGTCATCTGTGCAGTGCTCATTGCTTACCTCGCAAATAGCCGGTGTGTCGCGGTGTGCCAGAACGCTTGAGTCGAGGTTCTCGGCAGCAGTCAGGACAATTCTGAATTCTTTTTGCGAGCAATGGAACTTTTTTATTTTTGATGGTCGTGTGACTTTTTGTACCGTGATGGTGAAACGATGGCCACTTTTTTGTCATGAAACTACCACGATCGGCTCTGGACTAACCCTCATTAGCCTCATTGCGCTATAAACTATGCACACATTTATTTAGTAGTTAGGAGCATCAGCACATGCAACTGGGGATTATCGGACTAGGCCGCATGGGCGGGAATATTGCACGGCGCCTGATGCTCAATGGGCATTCCACCGTTGTTTACGACCGTAACGAAGCATTTGTCAAAGGCTTGAGCGAGGAGGGCGCCACCGGCGTTGCCGACTTGAAAGCCCTGGTCGCCGGGCTGCAAAAGCCTCGCGCCGTGTGGGTGATGCTGCCGGCAGGCGACCCCACTGAAAACACCATCAATGAGTTGAGCGAGCTGCTGGAAGACGGTGACGTGATCATCGACGGCGGCAACACCAACTATAAGGACGATGTACGTCGCGGCAAGGCCCTGGCGGAAAAGGGCCTGCACTATGTCGACGTCGGCACCTCCGGCGGCGTCTGGGGGCTGGAGCGTGGCTACTGCATGATGATCGGCGGCGACACCGAGACCGTACAGCGCCTGGACCCGATCTTCGCCAGCCTGGCCCCGGGCCTTGGCAACATCCCGCGGACCAAGGACCGTTCTGCCTCGGCTGACAAGCGCGCCGAGCAGGGCTACATCCACGCCGGCCCAGCGGGCGCCGGGCATTTCGTCAAGATGATCCACAACGGCATCGAATACGGGATGATGCAGGCGTTTGCCGAAGGTTTTGACATCCTCAAGACCAAGAATTCGGAAAACCTGCCGGAAGACCAGCGTTTCGACCTGAACGTTGCCGATATCGCCGAAGTCTGGCGCCGTGGCAGCGTGGTGTCGTCCTGGTTGCTGGACTTGACCGCCGATGCCTTGGCGACCGACCCGAAACTCGACGGCTACTCCGGCTCCGTGGCCGACAGCGGTGAAGGCCGCTGGACCATTGAAGCCGCCATGGAACAGGCGGTGCCGGTGCCGGTACTGTCCACCTCGTTGTTCGCCCGCTTCCGCTCGCGCCAGCAGAGCACTTACGGTGACAAGATGCTGTCGGCCATGCGCTTCGGCTTCGGTGGCCACGTGGAGACTTCCAAAAAATGACCGCCAACGGCAAGAAATCCAAGGCCGAACCCGCTCCACCCACCACCCTGTTTCTGTTTGGTGCCCATGGTGACCTGGTCAAACGCCTGCTGATGCCGGCGTTGTACAACCTCAGTCGTGATGGGCTGCTGGGCGACGGCTTGCGTATTGTCGGCGTTGATCACAACGCCATCAGCGACGCCGACTTCGCCAAGAAACTCGAGGATTTCATTCGCACCGAAGCCGCCAGCAAGGTCAAGGGCAACGCCGACAACGCGTTGGACCCGGCCTTGTGGGCGCAATTGGCCAAGGGCATCAGCTACGTCGAGGGGGATTTCCTCGACGACAGCACCTACGCCGATATCGGTAAGAAGATCGCCGACAGTGGCACCGGCAATGCGGTGTTCTACCTGGCTACCGCACCGCGTTTCTTCAGCGATGTGGTGCAGCGCCTGGGCAGTGCCGGCCTGCTGACGGAAACCGACGACAGTTTCCGTCGCGTGGTGATCGAAAAGCCCTTTGGTTCCGACCTGGCCACCGCTGAAGCGTTGAACGCCAGCCTGCTCAAGGTGATGAGCGAGAAGCAGATCTATCGCATCGACCATTACCTGGGCAAGGAAACGGTGCAGAACATCCTCATCAGCCGTTTCTCCAACGTGCTGTTCGAGGCGTTCTGGAACAACCATTACATCGATCATGTGCAAATCACCGCCGCCGAAACCGTTGGCGTGGAAACGCGGGGCAACTTCTTCGAAAAAACCGGCACCCTGCGGGACATGGTGCCCAACCACCTGTTCCAGCTGCTGGCGATGGTGGCCATGGAGCCGCCAGCGGCCTTTGGGGCTGACGCCGTGCGCGGTGAAAAGGCCAAGGTCATCGGCGCCGTACGTCCATGGTCCCTGGAGGACGCCCGCGCAAACTCGGTACGTGGCCAGTACACCTCCGGGGAAATCGGCGGCAAGCAGCTGCCGGGTTATCGCGAGGAGGCGAATGTCGCACCGGATAGCAGCACCGAGACGTTTGTCGCACTTAAAGTGATGATCGACAACTGGCGCTGGGTTGGCGTGCCGTTCTACCTGCGTACCGGTAAGCGCATGAGCGTTCGCGACACCGAAATCGTGATCTGCTTCAAGCCGGCGCCGTATGCACAGTTCCGCGACACTGAAGTTGATGAGCTCAAGCCTACCTACCTGAAGATCCAGATCCAGCCGAACGAAGGCATGTGGTTCGACCTGCTGGCGAAAAAGCCCGGGCCGACCCTGGACATGGCCAACATCCAGCTGGGTTTCGCCTATAAGGACTTCTTCGAGATGCAGCCTTCGACTGGCTACGAAACCCTGATCTACGACTGCATGACTGGCGACCAGACCCTGTTCCAGCGTGCCGACAACATCGAGAACGGCTGGCGTGCGGTGCAGCCGTTCCTGGACGCGTGGAAGCAGGACGATGGGATCCAGGCCTACAAGGCCGGCGAAGACGGCCCGGCAGCGGCCGATGCATTGCTGGCCCGCGATGGCCGTACCTGGCATAGCCTCGGATGAGTGATGCAGCGATTCATCCCATCCGTTTTATCCTCAGTGACGTGGACGGCACCTTGCTGCACCCGGACCACCGCCTCAGCCAGCGTACGGCCGACGCGGTCAGTGCCTTGCGCGACGCTGGGGTGTTTTTCAGCCTGGCCAGCGGGCGGCCACCCAAGGCCATGCTGCACTTGATCGAGACGTTTGGTATCGATGTGCCGGTGGCGGGCTTTAATGGTGGCACGCTGATCAACCCGGACGGCAGCATTCTGGTCGCCCACCATCTGCCCGCGGAAGCGGCGCTGGTGACCCTGGCGCTGTTTTCAGCCGAGCCGGACGTGGAAGTGTGGGTGTTTGCCGACGGTGATTGGCTGCGCCGTGATCCGCCAGGGCCGATGCTGCAGCGCGAAGCCGATGGCCTCGGCTATGGGCCGGTGGTGGTGGAGAGTTTCGAGCCGTACCTGGACCGGGTCGACAAGATCGTCGCCGCCAGCAACAACACGCAGTTGCTGATGGAGCTGGAGGCGCAGTTGCAGCCCAAGGTGCACGGGCTGGCCCAGGTGTCGCGTTCGCAACCGGTCTATCTGGATGTGACGGCCATGCTGGCCAACAAGGGCGAGGCGTTGAAGACCATCGCTGCGCACCTGGGCGTGCCTATGGAGCAGACGGCGGCCATCGGCGATGGCGGCAATGACCCCGCGATGTTTCACGTGGCCGGACTGTCGATTGCCATGGGGCAGGCGGAAGAAACCGTCAAGCGCCAGGCTACTGTGGTTACTGGTAGCAATGTTGACGACGGTGCCGCAGAAGCCATCGAACGGTTTATTCTCGCCGCGCGATAAAACCCAGGTTCTAACGCTTAACTTCCGATCACTCTTGCAGTGATCGGAAGTTGTCGCGTGGGTTTACTTTGGCATTGCCCAGGACTGCAACTGGTAGCCATCTTTATCGAGCTCGGCGCGGGCTTGCAACAGCAAGTCTTCCAACTGCGCCGGGTCGGTATAGGCACTCGACGACAGTTGTTTGCTGCCGATACGGGTATTGGTGCGGTCGATGACGCTCAGGCTGAGGGCGCCATTGCCATCGTGCCAGGCCACGCACTGAAAGGGTTGGAAAGCACGGTCTGCGATCAAAAGAGCTTCGTTGATGCGGAGCGGGGCGTTCATGTGAGTCTTCTCTCTATTGCCCATTCAAGTGAGTGCCGGTGGTTGGGCTGACCATGCGGCGGGTTACTTGTACTGATGCACGATGACCGGGTACGGGTCACATGTTAGAGCCAGAAATTTTAACTTTCCCTGATTAAAGTCATGTAAGCGGCTGTTTTGAAAGCTGAATGAAAGTTTCCGCGCGGTGCAACTTTTTTGCCGAAAGCGTGGGTTGGTGGCTTTTTGCCCGCACTTATAGCGAAACGGTACAAGCGCTGTGTCAAGATCTTGCTAGTGTTAGCGCCAGGCGTCACAAAGCATTGTTTATTAATAACTTTAACAATTTTGACGCCAAGGAATAGTCATGATTGTTACACCCGTGCAGCGTCGTTTGCTTGTGGTCGACCCCTGTGACGACTGCCACGGGCTATTGCCCGGCTTGCGCACCGCAGGGTGGGAAGTGGACAGCTGTGCCCTGGAGACGGTGGGTGAACGCACCTGCGACGTTGGCTTGTTGCGTTTGCAGCCCTACCACCTGGAGCGCCCCGAAGCGGTCAAGGAGCTGATCGGCCGCAGCGGCACCGAATGGATCGCGGTACTCAGCCAGGACGTGCTGCGCCTGCAGAACGTCGGCGATTTCGTCTGTGAATGGTTTTTCGACTTCCACACCTTGCCCTTCGACGTCTCTCGCGTGCAGGTCACCCTCGGCCGTGCTTTCGGCATGGCGCGGCTGCGCGGCAAGGGCCACACGCCGGTGGATGAACCCGAGCATGAGCTGCTGGGTGACAGTCGACCGATCCGCGAATTGCGTAAATTGTTATCCAAGTTGGCGCCAACCGAATCCCCGGTGCTGATTCGTGGGGACAGCGGTACCGGTAAAGAGCTGGTGGCCAAGACCCTGCACCGCCAGTCCCAGCGCCACGCCAAGCCGTTTGTCGCGATCAATTGCGGGGCGATCCCGGAACACTTGATCCAATCCGAATTGTTCGGCCATGAGAAGGGCGCGTTTACCGGCGCCCATCAGCGCAAGGTCGGGCGTATCGAGGCGGCCAATGGCGGCACGCTGTTCCTGGATGAAATCGGCGATTTGCCGATGGAACTGCAAGCCAATCTGCTGCGTTTTCTTCAGGAGAAACAGGTCGAGCGGGTCGGCGGCAGCCAGCCGATTCCGGTGGACGTACGGGTATTGGCGGCCACTCACGTTGACCTCGAGGCTGCCGTGGAGAAGGGCACCTTCCGCGAGGATTTGTATTACCGGCTCAATGTCCTGCAAGTGATGACCGCGCCCTTGCGCGATCGTCATGGCGACGTGGCAATGCTCGCCAACCACTTTTCACGCTTCTACAGCCAGGAAACCGGCCGACGCCCGCGCAGTTTCAGCGAAGATGCATTGGTGGCGATGGGGCAGCACCCCTGGCCGGGCAATGTGCGCGAGTTGGCCAACCGTGTGCGCCGGGGCCTGGTGCTCGCCGAAGGGCGCCAGATAGAGGCCGTTGATCTGGGCTTGCAAGGCGAACAGGCAATTTCGCCACCCATGGCTACACTGGAAGACTATAAGCACCGCGCCGAACGCCAGGCGTTGTGCGATGTGCTCAACCGGCACAGCGACAACCTGAGTGTCGCGGCCCGCGTGCTGGGGGTTTCCCGGCCCACGTTCTACCGGTTGCTGCACAAACACCAGATCCGCTAGGGCGGGTAAACCGAAAAGCCCCGCAACGACCCTTATCGTTGCGGGGCTTTTCCTTGTGCCAAAAGTACTCCCTCTGCCGCCTCCTGTAGCGATCTGGCCCCCTGTGACGATCTGGCTTGTGCCGAGCGGACTCGCTGTGGCGAGCGGGCTTGCCCGCGTTGGGCTGCGAAGCAGCCCTAAAAAATCCGACTACTTCGCACCCCAACGCAAGCAAGCTCCCTCGCCACAAAAATGCGCCGCCATTCCAGTTAAAAGTAGTAAGGGAATTTCAGGCTGAACGTAAAGTCCGGCGCATCATCCGTCATGCCAATCGCCAGGTTCGGCACGATGGTCAGGTTTTCCGACGCGGCAATGGTCATCCCCACGTTGAAGTAGCCGGCGTTGGCATCGCTGGAAACCACCGATTGCCAGTCACCGCCGTTAGGCTTGAGCTTGCTTTTGCGCTGTATGAGGTCGGACACCGAGAACGACATACTCATCTTCTCGTTCAGCGCGAAGGCCACGCCGACGCCGAGCTGGAAGCTGTCACCCAGGCTGACTTTGCCGCCGACTTTCTGGTTGACGTCGCTGCTGATGTCGTCAAACGACTCTTCGAAGTTGTGGGTGTAGGACAGCGAGCCAAACAGCACCGCCGGGTCGAACGTCTTGACCAGGGAGATCCCCGGCGTGATCGACCAGACACCGTTGCCCGTAGGCAGGCTTTCCGGCACGAACAGGTTGTCGTTGTTGGGTGACCCGATCAGCTTGATGCCAAACGGCTCTTTGCCCGTCGGTGCCTTGACCCGCACCGACACCACGGCATCCGGCAGGGTCGGGGTTTCGTCGAGGAACTTGTAGGCCACGCCGAAGTTGACGTCGCCGATGGTCGGGTCGCGGGTGACTGAGGCTTCCGAGGTTGCGGTGCCGTTGTTGCCGGCGCCGGCGGACTGGTAGGTCGACTCGCGATACACCACGGGCACGTTCACGTCGAACTGCCAACGGTTATCGACGTTATAGCGCCCGGTCAGGTCCAGGGTCCAGTTGTCGGACTTGATCCGGTCCAGGTTGATATTGCCGAGGAAAATCGAGTCCAGCGCCAGGAACCCGTTGAGGGTCAGTTGGCGGGCGTCGTAACGGGCGTAGGTCACGCCGGTTTCAAAGCTGAATTTGCCATTGCCGAAAAAGCCGCTGGCTTCGTTATACAAGTTGCTCACGCTCTGCGCCGGAGCGGAGTCGTCTTTGAGCGACTGGCCATAAGAACTGCCGCCGCCACCGCCCGCGCCGCCGGAGGCTGCAGCAGCGCCCGTACCTGCAACCGTAGCGCCGCTGGCTTTTTGGAAGTCTGCCGGGGATTTGGCCAGGCGTTTCGGGGCCGGTGTCGCCGGTTGATCTTCTACTTGGCGCACACGCTGCTCAAGAACTGCCAGGGCTTTTTGTTGTACTTCGTAGCGCTGCTTGAGTTCCAGGAGTTCCTGTTTGAGGGTTTCGATATCGGCGTCTGGCGCGGCATACAACATGGATGCGGGCAAGAGCGTACTTAAACAGACCACCGCGCGAAGTGATAACGATCGATGCATGAAATAAGCCGTCCTTTTCTAATGCGTAAGTGCCGGTGGTCAGCGTAGTTCAATATCCGAGGGTGCGTAGGCCTTTGAGTTGGTCCAAATTGCAGTTCAACGCGCCGTTGTTCAAACCGTTGTTATTCATCACGACGTTGAGCTGGGTCATGTTGTTGACGAAATTGGTGTTGCCGGTTAACACCGTGCCCTGCAGTACCGTGCCGCCACCGATCTGTTGCAGGCTGTTGCCCTGGTTGTGGTTGGCCTGGATCGCCATCTGCAAGCCGCCGTTGTTGGCGGATACGCTGACCTGGCCGGCCGGGCTGTCGCCGGTGACCACGCCGCCAGCCACCAGCACTTTGCCCGATTCGACGATATTGGCCGGGGCAAATCCGTTGGTCACGTTGATCCCAACGTTGTTGTAGGCGGTGTTGCCATCGCCGGCCGTGCGCACGCTTTGTGTTACGCCCTGGCCGCTACCGAGGCCGGCGCCGCCGGTGACGTTGCCGGTACCGGTGTTCTGGTTGGTGCCGGTACCGGCCGACCCAGTGGTTTGCACGTAGAACTGTGGGGTGATGGTCGATGAGTCGATCTGCATGCTGGCCTTGCCGGTAATGGTGTCACCGATGGCATTGGTCCAGGTGCTGCTCATGACAATGCCGAAGCTGATGATTCGCCCCGGCATGACATAACGGCCGCGCAAGTCGGCCATTTCCGAATCCTTGAGTTCGATGGGTTTGAACCCCGATGAAGCATAAGCGGGCATTGAGGCTGCCAGACACATGACCGTCAGCCAACGGGAAGTGTTCATCTTCTGCTCCTGGAGCGTCCTGCCCCTTATTGCGCTTCTAGAAGAAGTCGCTCTGGATAAAACCGAAGTCCATCAGCTCGGCATCGCCTACAGGCCTGAACTCATTCAACTGGTTCTTGGCGGTCAGCGGAGTGGGCGGGTCGAGCAAGACGTTGGCCTTGTCGTAACCTTCACCCAGCACGGCGAAAACGATGCCATTCCAGCCTTTGACGAAGTCGTCACGCGAATAGCGCTTGTGGCCCAGTACCGGGTCGCCAATGTAGACCCAGTCCTTGTCGGCGCGCTGCATCACCACGAAGTGCTTGTAGCCACGAATTTCCAGCAGCACTACTACGGGGATTTTTACCGTAACCAGGGTGTCTGGCGCGATTTTGTAGCCCCGGGCACGCATGCCGATGCTTTCGAGGTAGCGCTTCATGTCCAGCATGGAAAAACCCTGGGTGCGTACCAGGTCCTGGTCAGCGGTGACCAGCATGCCTTTGATGATGTGTTCTTCGTCGACGTCCAGCCAGTAGGCTTGGCGCAGGATGGTGGCGAGTGCCGCAGCACCGCAGCTGAAATCGGTTTTCTGTTCCACCAGGTTGGCGAACCGGCGCTCACGGATGCTCTCGACCTTCTTGAAGATTACTGCACCGCCAGGCATGGCCGAGATCGCCATGGTGCCTGCCCACGCGGGGCCGGTGAGTAACATCAGGAGGGTGAGGGTCGCGAGGCGCATGATCGAATGACCTGTTGGACACTGAAAGAAGGGCCTTGTTGCCAAGGCCCCGTTGGATCAGAAGCGCACGCCGCTGGCGCAGACGGTGCAACCTTGACCGATCGACAGGCTGTTGCTGCCTTGGTTGCCCGAGCCGGATTGCAGGTTCACACCCACGTTACCGGAGTTGCGGTTAACCGAGTTGTCGAGGCTGGAGTTGTTGGACACGTATTGAGCTTTGCTGCCATGGCCATACCCGTTGCTGGTAGCAGCAGTGTTCAGGTAGCTGTTGGCGAGCGAGTTTTGCTCGGTGTTGGCAGCCGCTGCGATGTTTTTGCCATCAGCGGTGGTAATTGCAAGGTTGTTTTTACCTTGGTTGCCTTGACCGGCCTGGCCGTTGTAACCCAGGTTGCCGGAGTTACCGTTAAGGGCGTTATCCGCAGACGCGTTGTTTTGGGTGCCTTTGTTGACGAAGTTGTTCAGCGCGCTGTTTTGATTGACATCGACGACCGCGAATACGGTTGCAAAGTCACCTTTGGCACTGGAGATAGCACCGGAGTTGTCTGCTTGGTTACCACTGCCCGACTGAACGTTAACACCGGTGTTACCGCTGTTGCCGTTTACCGAGTTATCGGCAGAGGCATTGTTTTCGGTTTTGGTGTCATCGAACTTATTGCCGCCGCTGTTTTGTACATCGGTGACGACAGAGGCGACAACCCCGGTTGGTTGAGGCGCAGGGTGCCAGCCACCACCTGCTTGAGCAGCAGCAGCCATGAGTGCGGCGAGAGCGAAAACCATTGGTTTCAGAGCCATTTGAGGTTTCATGGTGTTTCTCCTTGCTTCTAATTAGTTGGTTAAGTGTTGGTACGGTCTAACTAGTGCTACCAAGCGTTTACTTGATAGTGATGCCCAGGGTGTTAGCCACTCGGTTCCCCACCCCGGCACTCTGGTTCACCTGAATCACTCCTCGGCTGCCGGTGAAGGCCTGGTCGCTGGTAACGACCTGGCGGCTGCCAGTGGTGGGGGTGAGCCCTGAGTCGGTCAACTGCGTCGTGTTCTGTTGCAACAAGACGCTGTCATCGATGCTTTGCGGGCCAGGGTTGATGCTGATCCGCACGGCGTTGATTTGTTGGTTATTGGCCCCGGCCGACTGGTTGATGCCCAGTACACCGTTGCCATTGGTAAAAGAGTTGCCCTGGATCGCCGCCTTGGCGTTCAGGGACGGGTCGACCTTGCCGTCGAGCCTTTGGATATTGAGGTTGGTGGCCTGGCCACCGAGCGCGATGGCACGGCTGTTGGACATTTGGTTCTGGTCGCCACCTGCCTGGTTGATCGACAGGACGCCGCCGTACTGTTTGCCGCTGTTGTTGATCATGGCGGTGTCGTCGGCGAATGCCGAGGTGCTGGCCAGCAGGGCGAGGATTAGCAGTGAGCGATTCATCATTTGCCCCCCATCATGCTGCCGATGTTGTTCAGGGGCGCCATGCCACGCTGGATCGAGTCGCTGATCTGCCCGCCCATGCTGCTGCCGCTGCCGTGGGCGGCGGCGGTGCCGGAACCCAGGGTCGACATGCTGTTCTGGGTAGCGTGCAGGCCAGTCAAGGTACCGTTGGACTGAATGGCGCGGACGATGCTTGAGCCGCTGCTGATACCGCCGATGTCCATATCGCTGAGTTCACCGGTGGCACCGATGATGTCTTTGCTGGGGTTGGCGTTGGCAGTGGTGGGGTAGGGGTCTTTACCGAAGGCGGCACGCCCGTACATGTGAGCCTGTACGTTGCGGCCTGTCACGATCACGCCGTCACCGGCAAAGCTCGGGGCACTGATGCCAGCGCTGAGTACACAGCTGATCAGCAGTACGTTTATCGAACCTTGAGTGAGTGTGATCACGGCGGCATTCCTTATTCTTCACGCTGACCCTAAACAGCGCTGTAAGGGATAGAGCAGAAGGCGTGCCGCTTTTTATTTATCTTTGTTATTCAATGGGTTGTGGTTATAGATGGGCAAAGTGATGTAAGCGTTGTTTCATGGCTGATACACCTGCCGTCCAGGCCTGCGCAACCGGCCGTACCACAAACGTTTCACCCGGCTGTATCAGCGTTGTAACACCCGGCGTGACAAAACTATGAATCCGCTCGGGGCGGGCGGTTCAGGGCGGGTGGGTGTTTCAAAAATGGACACTGCAGGCGCGAGTGAACCCCGGCCTGCGGGCAAGGCTCAGCCTTTTGGCGTTTTACGCGGGATGGAATTGAGTACGGGGTTGCCCTCCTGGTTCTGGGTCAGGTAGACCGGCAAAACCTTGGGCAGGGAGGAGACGAGGTTGTTGACCTCGGCGAGGTTGTAGATGCCGCCGATGCGGATCGCCCCGGTGTTGGCGTCTGCCAGCATGACCGGTTTGCTCAGGTAGCGGTTGATCAGCGGCAAGGCCTCGGCCAGGGCCAGGTTGTCGAGGATCAGCTTGCCCTGGCGCCAGGCCAGGGCCGGGTCATTGGCCGCGATCTCGCGCACGCGCGGCGTGGCGTCGCCCTGTTGATAGCTGGCCTGCATGCCAGGGGTGAGGGGTACGCTGCCGTGCACTTGGTCGCTGGAAATCTGCACCGAGCCTTCGAGCAACATCACTCGCACTTGGTCTTCATACTTCCACACATTGAACTGGGTGCCCGTGACCCGCACCTGGCCGGTGCCAGCACGCACCACAAACGGATGCACGCTGTCGTGGGTCACCTTGAAGAACGCCTCGCCTTTTTTCAATGTGACCCGGCGCTGGTCCTTGTAATTGCTGTAGACCAATTCGGTACCCAGGTTGAGTTCCACCTGGCTGCCATCACCAAGGGTGACCTGGCGCAAACTATTGGTAGCCTGGTAGCGCTCATAGGAGCTTGGCAGCCAACCGGCTTCCCAGCCGGTAAAAGCCGCCAGCGGCAATGCAGTCAGGCAGATCGCCGCCGCTACCGCATAGTTGCGCAGCCGGCTGCGAGGTTTGAACGGCACCACCACTGGCGTAGTTTCGCTGCGTGGCAGGTGGTCGGCGACGTCCCAGATTTCCAGCATCGCTGCATATTCAAAGGCGTGCAGCGGGTCGGAATCATGCCATTGCGCAAAAGCCTGACGTTCACCCGTGGTGCAATCACCCGCGTGCAGGCGCATGCACCAATGCGCGGCGGCGTCGGTGATGGCGTCATATTCGGCTTCTGAAATGGACTTTTCGCTCATTAACTCATCCTGATTTCGTACATTCTAACCTCCCGAGGTGGACGGCGAGAACAGCCATCATGGCGATTGCACATCAATTGGAATTTATTCTCGTTTATGCCACCTCTGAAAATCCCAGGATGTTCTTACAATTGAATACGAAAATGCTTAAGAAATCCTTAGTCGGGTTGTGTGCAACCACCGCGCTTCAGGCGCCCGCATCCAGTGCCCGGCCGAGTTGGCTGATCAGGTAGGTAACGGAGTCGGCATTGGCCAGGATCGTGTCGATACGTTTATTTTCATCGGTCATGAAGATGTTCCGCGCCTCTTGGAGGGTCTGGCCGCCGGTGATTCCCAGGACTTTTTTCTTTTGCGCCGAGGTGCCCTGGTCGCTGCCGAAGTCCTCCCAGTCTTGTACGAATTGGTCCCATGTCGCGAACAGCTGTGTGGCAGGCGTCAGTATCGATAGCGCGGTTTTACGCAGGTTGGCGAGGTCGGTCTGCAAGCGCGCGGCGCCTTGGATGTTGATATTGATCAGGTCCTGGAACGGTCGCATGCTGTCCAGGTAGGCCAGGTCCTCGGTCAAGGATTTCACGTGTGAGATCTCGTGAATCAAGGTGGTCGCGCGTGCATGGGCCGATATGTTGAACGGCGTGTTCATGCGGTTTTGATACACGTCCAGGCCCGGATCGAAGAACCGATCCAGCAAGTAGATCTTGTGGTCCGGATCGTCGGGTATCACGAAGGCAAATGTGTCCCGCGGGCTGTAGCGATGGGTGCCGCAGACAAAACGCTGCGAGTCAGCGCCGGTCAATGTGTGGTTGGTCAACTCATCGAGTACCGCGTCGATAAGCCGCTCGACCCTGTGCACTTGATCGGACGTCAATGTGGCGACACCGAACATCTCAGTGAAAAACTGCCCGACACGGCTGCGGGGTTCGCGGCGGGTCGCGAAGTGGCGCAGGTTGCGTTTGCAGGTAACCGCATAGTAGGTCGCGACGTTGAGTGCTTCATTGATGCACTGTGCTTTCCAGCTGGATAGCGCGGCAATCGCTGGCATGCCCACCGCTTCGATATTGATGGCTTCGCGTTCAGCGGCCCAGGTTTGCACCTTGCCTGCGTAGCGCCCCAAGGTTCCGCCGTAGCGTGGGTGATGCCGGTCAAGGTCCAGCGTCCACTGGCCCTGGGCATTGCTTTGTATATAAGGGCCGTTTAATCCGCCCTGGCTCAGGCGCCAGTGCTTGCCGGCTTTTTTTACCGGGTAAACCTTGCCGGCCAATGGCACAAAATGGCGGCTGCCGGTTTTCTCCTGGTAAAGGTGGGGCAGCGTGCTGAGCGTGAGGTCCGCCAGGGCCGTATCGTGGGCCTCAAACGCCTGCAGCCGGGTGCGTCCAGGGGCGGTCAGGTCCAGCTCAGCCAGCGTCGGTGCGGCGGGTGGAGGGGCTTTGAGCCATTGCTCCAGCGTGACTTCATGCGTTGATGCAGGCGCTGGGGGCGGCACCAGATGCTCCAATTCCTTGCGCAAAGAGGCCAGCTCGGCCACCCCCTGGGCAAAGGTTTTGAGCGCGTGTTGCCAGCGGTGTTGCTGCAGGTCTTCGGCGGAGGTTTTAAACAGCTTAAAGCTGCGCCACACCACCAGCGGGTAGGCGAGTTTACCGGCCATGAACTTCAACCCTTTAGGGGTCGCTTCGGCAAGTAGGCTGGTGATTGCATCCCAATGTGCCTTGCCCGTTTGCGAGAACTGACACGTGAGCATCCGCAGCAACATCTCGCTATTGTCCGCAAACAGCTGTGTGAGCAGGTTGCCGGCGATCGGGGCGGTGCCGAGGCGGATCTCCGAGGCGCCTCGGCCGCCTGGCTGGCTGAGTAAATTGCGATAGGTGGCTTGATCAGGCGCCGCCATTTGCCCTGTCACCCAATCCTGCAATGCGCCGGCGGCGGTGAACGCATTGAGCAACGCGGCTTCACTCGCGTATTCCGTCAACAGGTGGCGCGGGCTATAGGGCGCATACAGGACAAGCGGGCCGGTGGCATCGGTTTGCGCGATGACATAACAGCCCAGCGCCTTGGCCGGCGTTGCGCCTGGGGTGGCTATCAGCTCAAGGGCGCGAATGCTCGCCGTAGCATCAGCCACTGCGGCACGCGCGACGGCATCCGGCATATCAAAGACTTGCCGGATCAAACCCCAGGCCGCCGCCGACAGCTGATCATCGAGTGTGAGTTGATGGGCATATTGCAGCAATTGCCAGGGCAACTGCCGATAGAACAACCGGCGACGCTCGCGGGTATCCTCGCTGTCGCCTTTGAGGTGGGTGGTCAGTTGTTGCTGGTAAAGGCTGTTCAAGTCCAGCTGGCGAACCAGTTGCACCACGGCACTGCCGTCCAGTGCTGCCGGCAACGGCGTGGCCGTTCGCGAGTGTGGCCGGATATCGTCGGCGCGTAGCTCGGGCCAGTGGCGCAGGGCGAAGTCCGTCAGGGTCAGTGTGTTGCCCGCCAGGTGGATACGGCCAGGTATCAGTACGTTGTCCGGGTTGATCACCTGGCCTGGAAAACGTGCATTGAGCAGCGTCGAGAGGCTGCTGAAGGCCTGCTCGCGCAGGGTGGTGATGCTGTGCAGGTAGTCGCGCTCGTCGGGTGCGTTGATGCGGTACTGCTCAAGCAATTCGGCGTGCAGGATCTGCTCGTGCGGCCGTGCCATGCCCAGCCATACCGGCAATGCTTGCTGGTGGACGGTGGCCTGCGCGATGGCTATCGCCCTGGGCAGGTTGGTTGGGGGCGAACGCTGGATCAAGCCATCCATGCAGGCCGCAAAGCGTTTTTTGCTCAGTCCCATCGAGCGCAGGAAGTCAATTTGGTCACGTATGAAGTCGCTGTAGGTCTGCTGACGGCCGTCCAGCAAGTGGCCATCGATGCGGCGCAATGGCCCTAGTCGGCAAGCCTGGTGCGGCACACGTTGGGAGGGCGGCAGGTTCTCCATCAGCGGTAGGCGCTGCTGAGGGCCCTGCAGGCGTTGCTCGAGGGCGTCGCGCAAGGCCTTGATCGAGGCAAAAAATTCATAGCCGCGACGGGGCGTCCACAGTAGCGCCGCGCCTGAATGGACGGGGTCGGTGCCGCCACGTTCGGTCACCACAAAGCAATTGGCAAGGGCGTGGGCGGTAGTCTGCGGACCCACGAACAGGCTCAGGCCAAACGCGTCCGGTATAAACCCGTTCAGGCCGTGGCGTTTCTGCCGGGTCATGCCGTCGGCGTGGAGCATGCTGTCCAGCAGCGCCAGCGCGTTGGCTGGCAGACTTTTGTTGAGTTGCCTCAGCTGCATTTCACCGGCCAGCCCCTGCAGCATTCCGTGGCTCAGGCCTGCCCGGTTATTCTCCAGCAGCGTGACCGGCAGCGTGTGCAGGCCGATTTTGGCAAACGTCGGAGACTGGCTGCGGTCCAGCGCCAAAGCCGCCTCGACTACCTGCAGGCGCTGCAGGTGCAGGTTAGCTTTTTCTGCCTGGACTGTAGTGGAACCGCCATTGCTGCTGGCGATCGGGTGAACGCTCCAGCGGCCGTCTGCCTGGCGATCCAGCAGCCGACTGTCGAGCATGCTGCGTACATCCAAGGCGCTTTCGAGCAGTGCACCCAGGTCGATACCACCCTCGCTGCGCCGATACAGTCCCAATGCATACTCGAGGTTGTCGGACTGCTTGGTGATGATGTCTTCGAGCATTTCCTGAAACACATCGCCGACCACAGGCTTGCCGGTCACCTGTATCTGGTCCATGCCCACAAACACACTGCGCTCATCCAGGGACAGGAAATTGAGCAGCTCATCTTCATAGCCGGCAGTTTTGAGCATGCTGAGCAGGGTGTCATTGAGGTCGCTCAAGTTGGCGAGCACCTGCAAGCCGCGCGCTTGGGTATAGAGATAGGCCTGGGAGTGACTGATCATCAGGGTGCTGGCCAGGTCGACAGGGTGCTGAAAGGTTGTATCAACCCGCACCTTTTCTACGCTGAAGTGCTTGTTCAAGGCTATACGCGCGGCTTGGTCCGGCAGGATCGTGCCGCGCAATGTCTGGCTTTCATCAGCGGACACGATGGTTTGCTGGTGTTTGAACAGCAGGTCGGCGCGGAATTTGTCCCGCATCACCTCGGCGAAAAACTGCAGGCGCGATTGGCCAACGGCGGCGTCTTCATTCCAGTAGGTCTGCAGCAGGCTGATCAACAACTTCGACAGCGCACCGCTGGTTTGCTCGACCAGACTGTTCCAGTGTTGCTGATCCTGGGCCAGTTGTTTCTTGGTGAAAGCGCGGGTGTCATGGGCGGCGTTGAAAAACCGCCGTGTCTGGTCCGTTGGCCAGGCTTGCTGGACATAGAACCCCAACAGTGCGTCGCGCAGTGTTTCAGAGGCAACCCAGTGGCCGTCCTCGCCAGCCGCAGTGCGGCGAAAGAAGTTCACGCGCGTGCCGGCTTGGTCCAGGCCAGGGAAATACGAGCGGGCCATGATGCCGAGCAAGGTGTCGAGCATCGCGTTCAGGCTGGGGAGTAGGCGCAACTCGTCAAGCATCATCTCGACGTTTTTCTGTTGGCCAGCCAGGATGGCTTGTTCCTGGTCCTCCATTACCGAACCCTGGATAACCGTGGTGGTCAGCGTCAGCTGAGCATTTGGCCCCAACGCGTGACGTTCGGCCACTGACAGAAATTGCAGCAACTCAGCGCGCGGGGTTGCACGTGTGAGGCGCTTGCGCACTGCATCGAGCAAGTCGGCGTGGCTGCCGAATAGCTCCAGGCCGCCGTAAGGGGTATAGAGCACGGCTTTTGCGTCGTCGGGCGTGGGGCTCATCATGAAGGTGCCCGCCAGGGGAAGGGCGGGCTTGCCGTTAAGGTTGACCAGTAACCTTTCTACTCGCATGGGGTGGTCGCGAACCGTCGAGTCACTGCGTGCCGAGTCAGTGGCGTGGTACACCGTGTTCAGCCATTCAAGATCCTTCACCGTGAAGCCAAGCTCCCGCTCCCGTGGGGTGGGCACCCTACGGCTGACCGGGCGAAGGAATTCTTCAAAGTAATAGGGTGGGGTGACGTGCGCCATGTTGCGTTCTCCTGCGTTGCGGCGGTTAGAAGGCCCCACGTTAGGTGCCGGCCAAGCAAGGATTGCGGTAGATAACTGGCGCGTACTGACAAGCACCCGTTGACAGCAGGCACGGGCGGCGTTGTTTAATCGACGGTCTGGATTCTTGTTGCCTCTCCCAATTATAAAATCGGAGCTACAGATGTCTGCCCAGTCCCCGATAGCTGAACGTGCTACAGCGCTCATCTGTTACAACGACCTGGTGGGGTTGTTGCAAACGGTGTTCGTGAAACACGGCACCTCGCCCGAGGTGGCCGCGATCCTCGCGCACAATTGCGCCAGTGCCGAACGCGACGGCGCCCATAGCCATGGGATCTTCCGTATCCCCGGTTACCTCAGCACCCTGGCCAGCGGCTGGGTCAACGGCAAGGCCGTGCCGGTGGTAACTGATGTAGCGTCGGGTTTTGTGCGGGTGGATGCCGGCAATGGGTTCGCCCAGCCGGCGCTGGCCGCCGCCCGCGCGCTGCTGGTGGACAAGGCCCGCAGTGCCGGCATTGCGCTGTTGGCGATCCATAACTCCCATCACTTTGCTGCGCTGTGGCCGGATGTCGAACCGTTCGCCGAGGAAGGCCTGGTGGCCCTGAGCGTGGTCAACAGCATGACCTGCGTGGTGCCCCATGGCGCCGACCGACCGCTGTTTGGCACCAACCCGATTGCCTTCGCCGCGCCACGTGCCGATGGCGCACCGATTGTCTTTGACCTGGCCACCAGCGCGATTGCCCACGGCGACGTACAGATTGCCGCGCGCAAGGGCGAGCGCCTGCCGCCCGGCATGGGCGTGGATAGCCTGGGCCAGCCCACCACCGACCCCAAGGCCGTGCTGGAAGGCGGTGCGCTGCTGCCGTTTGGCGGGCATAAGGGCTCGGCCTTGTCGATGATGGTCGAATTGCTGGCGGCGGCCTTGACTGGCGGTAACTTTTCCTTCGAATTCAACTGGGCTGATCACCCAGGTGCTCGTACCCCCTGGACCGGGCAATTGCTGATCCTCATTGACCCGAGCAAAACCGCTGGCCAAAGCTTCGCCGAGCGCAGCCAGGAGCTGGTGCGGCAGATGCATGCGGCGGGGTTGCGGCGGTTGCCGGGGGATCGACGTCATCGCACACGGGCGAAGTCGCAGGAAGTCGGGATTGAGATTGAAGCCAAGGATCTTCAGCAGTTGCAGGAACTGGCTGGGTAAGCGGGGCTGCGCGAGCGGCGCAGCCCCGGCGTATCAGTTACGGCGACCCAGCAGCAGGCCAACCACCAGGCCGAAGCCTGCGGAAATGGCCACGGTCTGCCATGGGTGACCACCGATGTAGGTTTCGGTGGCATCCACGACCGGCTTGCTGCGTTCGCGCACGTTGGACACGGAATCCAGCGCTTGCTTGAGCTTGATGGCGACTTGCTCACGCAAGGTTTCGCCTTCCTCGCCCACCAGGGAGGCGCTGCTTTTGAGCAGTTTGTCCGACTCTTCGATCAGCGCG
The DNA here is from genome assembly GCF_002843605.1 of Pseudomonas sp. S09G 359. NCBI lineage: Bacteria > Pseudomonadati > Pseudomonadota > Gammaproteobacteria > Pseudomonadales > Pseudomonadaceae > Pseudomonas > Pseudomonas sp. S09G 359. The sequence continues at coordinate 2,858,126 of NZ_CP025263.1, forward strand.
GTGAGTTCGCTGAAAGCTTGATCCTTGATTTGATCTTCGACGGCTTGGGCGGCAGTTTTGCGGGCCATGGTGTGACTCCTTGCGGGTGAATGTGACAGTGAACAATGGAGTGGCGGGCGGCGGAAAAAGTTGCAGTTTTTTTGCCACAGGGGCGGTTGCGAGCAAAATCCGAATCAGGAATTTTTGACCTAGCGTGTAAGATGTCACCTATTTGTGTAGCAGGTAATTCAACATGAGCTTCAATCTGGCCGATAAGACCCTCGCCGAACGCGCCGAGCTGGAAGATGAAAAGTCGCGTCTCTACGACCTGTGGCAGACCAACCTGGGCAAAGCCAAGGGCGAAGCCGCGCGGTTGTTCGGCGAGCGTGCCAAGCGCAAGGGCAAGTGGGCCGAGTGGGTCCGCGCGGAACTCGACGGCATGTCGCCGCCAGAGTTTTCCAACATGGTGCGCAGTGAAGTCAACAAACTGATGGCAGCGGCGAAGTAAAACTTTCGACAAGCGCCTCGCGCACCTTCAACAACATCGGGTCAAGCTGGGCCTGGGTGCGCCAGCCCAGCTCCACTGGGTAGCGTGGCAATGCCAGTGGGCACGCCAGCACGCGCAGGCCGGTCATGGCGGCGATGGCCTGGGCGGCATGCCCGGGAATGGTCGCCACGGCCTGGCTGCCCTTGAGCAAAAACGGCAGCGCGGCAAAGTGGCTGGTCGACGCGCACACATGGCGGTTCAACCCGTGTGCCGCCAAGCCTTCATCGGTAATCCCGATGAACCCGCCGGATGACACCAATATATGCTCGCGCCTCACGAACTCGTCCAGGCTGATGCTGGTCTGCTCCGAGTCCAGCAGGCAGCGATAATCGCCTTCGCCCAGCACCTGTCGACTCAACCGGCCCTGTGCCAAGCCGCCAGCGGTAATCGCCAGGTCCAGGCTGCGGTCGAGCAGGGCGCCGGCGACGATCTGGCTGTGGGTCTGGCGGAAAATCACTCGCAGCCTGGGTGCACGCCGGGCGATTGCAGCGATCAGCCGGCGGCCGTAGGCAATCTCGAAATCATCCGATAAACCCAGCACCACGGACCGGCCCTGGTACTGCTGGTTATCCGGGTTGACCATCGCCAAGCTTTGCCGGCAGCGCTCCAGCGCTTCGCTGATCACCGGTTTCAGTTGATTGGCCCGCAGCGTCGGCGCCAGGCCCCGGCCCGTGCGCACGAACAAGGGGTCGCCGTATACCTCGCGTAAGCGCCGCAGGCCTGCACTCACGGCCGACTGCGTGACGCCCAGGCGCAGCGCCGCGCGGCTGGCGCTGGACTCGTCATGTAGGGCTTCGAAGGTTTTCAGCAGGTTCAGGTCGACCTGGTCGATATTTGTTTGGCTCATATCATTCAGTACTGAAGTGGGCTTTATTCATGATCGAGGCTGGCGCGAGAATGGGCAACCCCCCTGATTCGGAGTGATCGTGATGCCCATTTCTACCGTAGCCGCCCTGCAAATTGGCGCTCTGCCAGGCGGCAAGGCCGACACCCTGGCGCAAATCCTTGCCTATGAAGACCAGATCACGCGCAGTGGTGCGCAACTGGTGGTGATGCCCGAAGCGCTGCTGGGTGGCTACCCCAAAGGTGAAGGCTTCGGTACCCAGTTGGGCTACCGCCTGCCCGAAGGCCGCGAAGCCTTTGCGCGGTATTTTGCCAATGCCATCGACGTGCCGGGCGTGGAGACCGAAGCCCTGGCCGGCCTGTCGGCGCGCACCGGGGCCAGCCTGGTACTCGGTGTGATCGAGCGCAGCGGCAGCACCCTGTATTGCACGATGGTGTATTTCGAACCGCTCGGCGGCCTGGTGGCCAAGCATCGCAAGTTGATGCCCACCGGCACCGAACGGTTGATCTGGGGTAAAGGTGACGGTTCGACCTTGCCGGTGGTGGATGCCGCCGTAGGGCGTATTGGCGGCGCGGTGTGCTGGGAAAACATGATGCCGCTGCTGCGCACCGCGATGTACGCCAAAGGCGTGGAAGTGTGGTGCGCGCCGACCGTGGATGAGCGCGAGATGTGGCAGGTGAGCATGCGCCATGTGGCCCATGAGGGGCGCTGTTTTGTGGTCAGCGCCTGCCAGGTGCAGGCGTCGCCCGAGGCGTTGGGTGTAGAGGTGGTCAACTGGCCTGCGAACCGCCCGTTGATTGCCGGTGGCAGCGTGATCGTCGGCCCCATGGGCGACATCCTGGCCGGGCCGCTGCTGAATGACGCCGGGCTGCTGACCGCGCAGATCAACACCGACGACCTGGTGCGCGCGCGGTATGACTATGACGTGGTGGGGCATTATGCGCGGCCGGACATCTTCGAGCTGACGGTGGATGAGCGCGCCAAGCCGGGCGTGCGCTACATCACTGACTGAAACACCGTGAAAGATGAAGTGCAGTTGTGGCGAGCGGGCTTGCCCGCGTTGGGCTGCGCAGCAGCCCTAAAACCAGGCGCTGCGGTGTACCTGGAAAACGTGGTGTACTTGTTGGGGGCTGCTACGCAGCCCAACGCGGGCAAGCCCGCTCGCCACACAAGCCCGCTCGCCACACAAGCCTGCTTGATACAGAGGAGTAACCGTCTACCAGGTCGCTGTATTAGGCAGGTCCAGGGTTCCGCGGTCGACAAAGCGCATAGTGCCAAACAACCCACCCGCCAGCTTGCCGCGCAGCACATACGGCAGGTTGTTCAAACTCTGGGTCTGGCTCAGGCCCAGTGTCTGGCGCAACACGGAAAACGCCGAAACGCTCACCGGCACCATCAGCACCGTCTCGGAAAAGCGTGGGATGCTTCCGGTCTGGTCACTCACCCCCGACGCCAACGGCCGCCCATTGACCTCCAGGTCCAGGGCCACGCCGTTGTAGTCGATTGCCGTTTCATTCGGGTTCTGCACCCGCAGCTTTACGGCGAAACGCACTTCCAGGTCCTGGCTTTGCAGCGGCTCGATGCCGACCACGTTGATAGTCACCGGGTCGCGGTTGGGGAGCAGGGCGCAGGCGCTCAAGGTCAGCAGCAAAAACGATAGAACCATGAGCTTGCGCATCGATCGGTGCTCCTATTTTTTCGTGACGTCCGGGTCCTGCATCACTTTGAGGGTAGAGGACTCCGGATCAAATTCATCTTCTTCCAGCTCTATGAACTCTTCCGGCAGGAAAATGTTCAGCACGATTGCACAGAATGCGCCCACGGTGATCGGCGACTCGAAGATGTTATGCAGCGCTTTGGGCAGATCGCGCAGTACCTCCGGCACGGCAGCGACGCCCAGGCCCATGCCCAGGGAGATCGCCACGATCAGCACATTGCGCCGATGCAGCCCGGCTTCGGCAAGGATCTTGATACCCGCCACCGCCACCGTGCCGAACATGATCAGGGTGGCGCCGCCCAGCACGGGCTTGGGCATCAATTGCAGCACCGCGCCGATCATCGGGAACAGCCCCAGCAGCACCAGCAGGCCGGCAATAAAGTAAGCCACGTAGCGGCTGGCCACGCCGGTCAGTTGGATCACGCCGTTGTTCTGGGCGAAGGTCACCATCGGCAGGCTGTTGAAGGTGGCGGCCATGGCCGAGTTGAGGCCGTCGGCCAACAGCCCCGACTTGATGCGCTTGATATACAGCGGGCCCTTGACTGGCTGCTGGGAAATCATCGAGTTGGCGGTCAGGTCGCCGGCGGCTTCCAGGGGTGAAATCAGAAAGATCACCGCCACCGGGATAAACGCCACCCAGTCGAACGAAAAACCGTACTTGAACGGCACCGGCACACTGATCAACGGCACGTGGGGCAGGGCGGCCATGTCGACGCGGCCCATCCACCAGGCCACCACAAAACCCAGGCTCAGGCCGATCACGATCGAACCCAGGCGCAGGAACGGGTTGTTGAAGCGGTTGAGTACCACGATGGTCAGCAGCACCAGTGCGGCCAGCCCCATATTGCTGGCTGCGCCGAGATCGCTGGCACCAAAGCCGCCGGCCATGTCGGTGACTGCCACCTTGATCAGCGACAGGCCCATCAGGGTAATGATGGTGCCGGTCACCACCGGGGTGATCAGCTTGCGCAGCTTGCCGATGAACTGGCTCAGCACCACTTCGATGAATGCCGCAAAAAAGCAGATGCCAAAGATCGTCGAGAGGATTTCATCGGTGCCGCCGCCCCGGGCCTTGACCATGAAACCCGCGCTCAGGATCACGCTGATAAAAGAAAAGCTGGTGCCTTGCAGGCACAACAGGCCCGACCCGATGGGGCCGAACTTACGCGCCTGCACGAAGGTGCCGAGCCCCGACACAAACAACGCCATGCTCACCAGGTAGGGCACTTCGCTTTCCAGGCCGAGCACGCCGCCGACGATCAGGGTGGGGGTGATGATGCCGACAAAACTCGCCAGCACATGCTGCAGCGCGGCAAAAATCGCCGCGGTGAAGTGCGGGCGGTCTTCCAGGCCGTAGATCAGGTCGGATTTATAGCGCGGGCGGGGGGCTTGAGCGTCAGACAAAATGAGGGCTCGGGTCAGAAAATGGAGGCGCAGGATGCCAGAAACAGCCAGTCGTCAGAAGTGTAAAAAAATATTTATAAAGCCCTGCATAAAAACCCGGACCCGGCCGATACCTCCTATAGGCCCACATACCAATTACAACAGTGGTGACCAAGGTCTGAGCAGCGCGTTGACGCTGACGGATCGTTTCGCAGCAGGGACGCTCGCAAACACTCCATCTGAGAGCACCCCCCTATGTCCCTTCGTCATCTGAATATTGCCCCACGCGCGTTTCTGGGTTTCGCCTTCATTGCGTTGTTAGTGGTTGTGTTGGGGGTATTTGCGGTCAACCGCATGACGCAGATCCGCCAGTCGTCGGTGGACATGAGCGCAAACCAGCTACCGAGCGTCACCTACCTGAGTAACATCACCGAGAACGTGCTGCGCCTGCGCATCCTGTCATTTCGTGTATTGGTCAACCGCGAGCCTGCGGGCTTGCAGGAAGCCGAAGTGCGCATGGGCGTGCTGGCCGACAAAGTGAAGACCGCCCAGGCCGGTTATGCCGCGTTGCCGGCAGGTCCGGAGGAGGCGGCGCTGTACAAAACGTTCGTCGCGACCCTGGACAACTACACCCAGGCCCAGGCCGAGATGCTGTCGTTGTCCAAGCAAGGCAAGGTCGATGAGATGCGCGCCTTGATCAACAGCCGCATCAAAGACGGCACCGACCAGATGGGCGAGCAGTTGAACAAGCTGATCGCTATCAATGCGGCGGACGCCAAGAGCGCCGATGACGAAGCGGGGCGCAGTTACGACGGCGCCATCACCGGCGTCATTGCCGTCTCGGTGGCGGCTGCATTGCTGACCGTGCTGTTGGCCTGGCTGCTGACCCGCAGCATCGTCACACCGTTGCGCAAGGCCGTGGAAGTGGCCGAAACCATCGCCGGCGGTAACCTGACCAACGTCATAGAAGATCACGGCAAGGATGAGCCCGCGCGCCTGATCAACGCGTTGTCGGCCATGCAAGCCAACCTGCGCCAGACCATCCAGCACATCGCCGGCTCAGCCACGCAACTGGCCTCAGCGGCCGAAGAGTTGAGCGCGGTCACCGAAGAAGCCTCGCGGGGTTTGCAGCAGCAGAATAATGAAATCGACCAGGCCGCCACGGCGGTCAACGAGATGACCGCTGCGGTGGAAGAAGTGGCGCGCAATGCGGTGTCCACCTCCGAGGCGTCCGGCCAGTCCAACCAGGCGGCGCGCGAAGGCCGCGACCGGGTGGTGGAGACGGTCGGCGCGATTCAGACCATGACCCAGGACGTGCAAAATACCGCGGTGCTGATCGAAGGCCTGGCTTCCCAGGGCCGGGATATCGGCAAGGTGCTGGACGTGATCCGCGCGATTGCCGAGCAGACCAACCTGCTGGCACTCAACGCCGCCATCGAAGCGGCGCGCGCCGGTGAAGCCGGGCGTGGCTTTGCAGTGGTGGCGGACGAAGTGCGCGCCTTGGCCCATCGCACGGCGCAGTCGACCCAGGAAATCGAGAAAATGGTGGCCGGCATCCAGAACGGCACCGGCGAAGCCGTGCAGTCCATGCAGCAGAGCAACCAACGCACCCAGAACACCCTGGAAATGGCGCGCGCCGCCGGTGTGGCCCTGGAGCAAATTACCCAGTCCATCAGCCTGATCAACGAACGCAACCTGGTGATCGCCAGCGCCTCGGAAGAACAGGCCCAAGTCTCCCGCGAAGTGGACCGCAACCTGGTCAACATCCGCGACCTGGCCACGCAGTCGGCGGCAGGCGCCAACCAGACCAGCGCGGCCAGCCATGAGCTGTCGCGCCTGGCGGTGGACTTGAATGGGATGGTGGCGCGCTTTGTGATCTGATCTGAAATACGGTCAAAACTGTGGGAGCGGGCTTGCTCGCGAATGCGGCGGATCAGTCAATACATCTTTCGACTGACACACCGCATTCGCGAGCAAGCCCGCTCCCACATTGGTTTTTATGGTGTCAGGGTTTACTGCTTCCAGGCAGTGGGATTCACCAAGTTCTTGGGCTTCTCCCCGGCCAGTGCCTGTAGCAGATTATCCACCGCACACTTAGCCATCGCCTCCCGCGTCTCATGTGTCGCCGAGCCTATATGCGGCGTGGCCACCACATTGTTCAGGCGCAGCAGGGCGGAGTTGTGATCCAGCGGTTCCTTTTCGAACACGTCCAGCCCCGCCGCGCGGATGGTGCGTTTTTCCAGGGCCTCCACCAGTGCCGCTTCGTCCACCACCTTGCCCCGCGAGATATTGATAAAGATCGTCTCCGGGCCCATCCGCGCAAATTCTTCGGCGCCGATCAGCTTTTCGGTTTCGGCGGTCAATGGCAGGGTCAGGCAGACAAAATCGGCCTGTTGCAGCAAGTCATCGAGGCTGCGGTACTGCGCGCCAAACCGCTTCTCGACCAGCGGTTTGGGCGAGTGGCTGTGGTAGATCACAGGCATGCCGAAGCCGAAATGCCCACGCTGGGCCAACGCTTCGCCGATGCGGCCCATGCCGATGATGCCCAGGGTCTTGCCATGCACGTCGCTGCCAAAATGCAGCGGGCCGATGTTCTGGTTCCAGTTGCCGGCGCGGACCAGCGTGGCCAGCTCCACTACCCGCCGGGCGGTGGCCAGGATCAGCGCGAAGCCGGTATCGGCGGTGGTTTCAGTCAGCACGTCGGGGGTGTTGCTGAGCAGGATGCCGCGTTGGGTCAGGTAGTCGATGTCGTAGTTGTCGACGCCCACCGACACGCTGGCCACCGCTTCCAACTGCGGCGCTAGGTCCAGCAACTGCGCATCCAGACGCAGGCTGGCACCCAGCAGGCCGTGGGCGCCGGGCAAGGCCTCGCGCAGTTTCGCCAGGCCGTTTTCATCCAGCGCCTCGATCAGCGTGACCTCGGCCTTTTCATGCAGGCGGGCCATCAGTGGCGCGGAGAGTTTTTTGTACAAAACCACAGACTTTTTCATCGGGTGTTCACCTTTAAATCGAGGGTTGGCTGCGGCGCGCGTTCACGGTCGCTGGCGCCGGGCTTGAGGAAAATTGTCAGTACCACCGAAAGCATCAGCGCACCGCTCATCAGCAGATAAGAGGCGCCGGGCGAACCAGTGCTGCTATTGAGGTAACCCACCAGGTACGAGCCGCCGAACGAACCGAGGGCGCCCATGCTGTTGATCAGCGCCATGGCGCCACCGGCCACGTTGGCCGGGAGGATTTCCGGCACGATCGCAAAAAACGGGCCGTAGGGCGCGTACATGCAGGCCCCGGCAATCACCAGTAGGGTGTAGGACCACCAGAAGTGTTCGGCGCCCAGCACGTAGGACGCATAGAAGGCGATGGAGGCAATCAGCAGCGGCGGCCACACGAAACGTTTGCGCTTTTGCAGCTTGTCCGAGCCCCAGCTCACCACCAGCATGCCGATCACCGCTGCCAGGTAAGGCAACGCCGACAACCAGCCGGCCTCGACCATGTCCATCTGCAAGCCTTTCTTGAGGATCGACGGCAACCACAGCACAAAGCCATACACGCCGATGCTCCAGCAAAAGAACTGCAGCGCCAGGATGATCACTTTCGGCGAGCGAAACGCCTCGGCGTAATTTTTCACCGCCTTGATACCAACCTGCTCGGCGGCCAGCGCGGTTTCCAGCGCCTGTTTCTCGCCATCGCTCAGCCATTTGGCATCCTTGGGACGCTCATCGGCCAACTTCCACCAGATAAACGCCCAGAGCACCGCCGGCAGGCCTTCAATGATAAACATCCAGCGCCAGCTGAAATGCTGCACCAGGTAGCCCGACACTACCGACATCCACAGCATGGTCACCGGGTTGCCGAGGATCAGGAAGGTATTGGCGCGCGAGCGTTCGGCGCGGGTAAACCAGTGGCACAGGTACACCAGCATCGCCGGCATCACGGCCGCTTCCACCACGCCGAGCATGAAGCGAATCACAATCAGCATGTAGGCGTTGGACACCACGCCGGTCAGGGTGGCCAGGCCACCCCAGAGGATCAGGCTGACAAAAATCAGCTTCTTCACGCTGCGTTTTTGCGCGTAGATGGCGCCCGGTACCTGGAAGAAAAAGTAACCGAGGAAGAACAGCGCGCCGAGCAATGACGACATGCCCGGCGTGATCATCAGGTCTTCAGCCATCCCGGAGGCGGCAGCAAAGCCATAGTTGGCGCGGTCCAGGTACGCCAGGCTGTAGGTGATAAAGACGATGGGCATGATGTACCACCAACGGCGGGTGGCGAGTTTCACGGTTTCCATGGGGTTGCTCCTGAGCTTGTTGTAGTTGTGGCAACAGGGTGTGGGTCATGCGACGGATCGGGTGGGTAACTCCGCGCGAGTGGGCAGGCCTTCCATATCGCCACGACTTTGCACGGCACGGCTGCCGACCCAGTTGGCGCGTTGTACCGCTTCGGCGAAGCTGAGGTTCTCCAGCAGGGCGCTGATCATGCCGACGGCAAAGCCATCGCCGGCGCCTACGGTATCGACCACCTTGTCCACCCGCACGGCGGCGACAAAGCCCTGGTCCATGTGGGTACGGAAGTAGGCACCGTCGGCGCCCAGCTTGATCGCCACGGCTTCAGCGCCCCTGTCGAGGTAAAATGCGGCGATATCCGCCGGGTCGTCGAAACCTGTGAGCAGGCGGCCTTCGCCCAGGCCTGGCAAGACCCAGTCGGCCAGGCCTGCGAGGCTGTTGATCTCGCGGACCATCTGCGCCTGGCTGGCCCACAGCGACGGGCGCAGGTTGGGGTCGAACGACACACTGCGCCCGGCCTTGCGCATTTGCGTCATCAGCTCGACAGACAATTCATGCGTAGCCGCGGACAGCGCCGGCGGAATGCCGGTGGCGTGCAGGTGGCGCGCCTGCAACAGTGCGGGGCTGATGGCGGCGACGGACAAATGGCTGGCCGCCGAGCCCTTGCGAAAGTATTCCACCTGGGGATCGGCGCCGGCGTCTTCGCGGGACTTGAATTGGAAACCGGTGGGATGCAGCGGATCGACCGCCACATGCCGGCAATCCAGGCCTTCTTTTTGCAGCGTGTCGACCACAAAGCGCCCGAGGGAATCATTGCCGACGCGGCTCAACCACGCCACGTTGAAGCCCAGGCGCGACAGGCCGATGGCAACATTGCTGTCGGCCCCGGCGATGCGTTTGTGAAACTGCGCCACCTGGGCCAGGTCGCCGGTCTGCTCGGCGACAAACATCGCCATGGTTTCGCCAAATGAGAGGATATCGATCTCAGACATGTGCGTGCTCCCCATGGGGTTGGCCAAGGCTGGTGAGGGTGGCGACCTGCTGCGCGGTGACCGCGACCAGGTCGGCGCCTTGCAGCGGGAATTCCACGGCGCGGGTAATGCCTTGGGTCATGTGCTTGAGCAGTTGTTCCCACACATGCAGGTCGGTGGCGCCGGGCGGCAGTGCCACCAGCTTGCCGTCCGGGCGGCGGGCCACGGCCTTGCAGTGCAGGTAATCCACATGCCGGCCCAGCAGGCGCGCGGCGGTCAGGGCGGATTGGTCCTGCCAGTGCCAGTTGCCGATATCGAAGGTCATCTTCACAGGCAAGCCCAGGCGTTCAACTTCAGTGAAGAAACGCTGCATCGGCTCGATCCGCCCGCCGTGCAGGGTCTGGTCATTTTCGACCAGCAGTCTGACCGGGTGGCGCTGGAGCAGGGCGTGCAGGCTCTCAAGGTCGTTGGTGTCGGTGAAGTAGCCCAGGGAGACTTTCAGCCAGCGCGCGCCAAAGGCCTGGGCGCGGTCGAGGGTGGCGCTGAGTTCGGCATTCGGTTGCGCGCGGCCAGCGACCCACAACTCCAGCGGCGAAGAGAACACCGATTCCAGGCCTTGCTCGGCGGCCGCGTGGGCCAGCTCGGCGGGCTGTTCGGTGGTCAGCAGTTCTTCACGCCATTCAATGCGCCGGGCACCGGCGGCGGCCAGCACCTGGACAAAACTCAGTTGGCCCTGCTGGCGTACCAGGTCGGCGCCGTAGCTGGAGAGGCTGATGGAAACGGGGTATTTGTGCATTGTTGTTTACCTCTGAAACCGGTTTCATTTTTGTGCAAAAAATTTAGATGGGTTGAGTCGAACCGCGAATAATCAGCTCTGGCAAGAAATCCAGGGTGCGCGTGGGGGCAGCGTCGCCACGCAGGCGCTTGAGTAAACAGTCGAATGCACTGGCGCCGATGGCCTCGGTCGGCTGGGCGAGGGCGGTGATGCCATTGCCCACCAGTGGGTACCAGTCCAGGTCATCCAGGGCGATCAGGCCGACGTCGGCAAAGAGTGCGCAGCCCAGGGCCTTGAGCGCGCGGGTGCAGGCCAGCGCGGCGATGCCGTTGGCACAGAACAAGGCCTTGGGGCCGGGTTTGGCGAGAAAGGCGTGTAGATGGGTGTGCAACTGGTCATCCAGTTCCAACACTGCGCCGGTCAACTCAGGGCGGGCGGAGATCTCGGCCTTGAAGCTGTGCAGGCGCTCCAGGCGTGAGCTGGTGCCATCGGTGGCTTCACTCACCAGCAACACATCGCGATAACCCTGCTGTTGCAGATGCTCCACGGCCATGCGCACTGCGGCGGGGTTATCCAGGCCCACCAGGTCGCTGTGCAGCGGTTCGACCTTGCGGTCCACCAGCACCAGGGGCATTTCCCGTTGCAGTTCCAGCAACTGGTCAAGGTGATGGCCGAGGGTGTTTACGATCAGCCCTTCGATGTTGTACGAACGCAGCGCCGCGAGATGCTGGCGCTCCTGTTCGTCATCGCGGTCGGTGTTGCACACCACCAGGCTGTAGCCGTGCTGGCGGCAAGCGGTTTCGACACCGTGCATCACGGCAATGGAATAGGGGTTGCGGATATCGGCCACCAGCATGCCGATCAGGCGCGTGCGCCCACGTTTCAGGCCGCGGGCCATCTGGTTGGGGCGGTAGCCGAGTTGTTCGATGGCCTGCTCGATGCGCAGGGCGATGGCATCGGACAACAATGCACGGTCGTCGCCGATAAAGCGCGACACGCTGGCCTTGGAAACCCCGGCGCGCTGGGCCACGTCAAGCATGGTCACACGGCTGCGCTGGGCGGCAGAGAAGTTGTTCACGGTCATCGACCTTCTATTTTTATTGGAATGACTGAAACCGGTTTCAGGAAACCATCAAAGTAGGAAAGTCGTCAAGGAGTTGTAGGACAAAGACAGACGTAAGGTCGATGTGGCCCTAGCCGAACAGGCCTGCGGCAATATTGATCGAGAAGCCCAGGATCGCCGTATTGAACAGAAACCCGATCAACGATTGCCCCAGCACCACTTTGCGCAAGCCACGGGTGGCGACGCCGACATCCGAGGTCTGCACCGCCACGCCGATGGTGAAGGAGAAATACAGGAAGTCCCAATAATTGGGGGTCAGCAGCCCTTCGGCAAAGCGCAGCGCCGGCTCCTTGCCTTGCCAGGTGTAGTAGAGACGGGCGTAGTGCACGCTGAAAATCACCCCGATCAACAGCCATGAACCGATCACCGTCAACCCGGTAAAGCCGTAGTGCAGCAGGCGTTCGGAGGTGGCCAGGTCTTTGCTGCCGACCAGTTCGAAGGTGATGGTGGCCAGGCTGGCAATGGCGGCGATGCACACCATGAACAGCACCAGGCCGGCGTTCTCGTCCTCGATCTCGGCGATGCGCTTGACGTCTTCGGCCTTGGCCCGAATGGTCAGCCACAGCATCAGCACCAGATACGTCCAGACCCCGGCGTTCCAGCCGATGAGAATTTTGCTGATGAGCGATTCGGCCGGCACCAGGATGCCTACGGCAAGGCCGAACACGGCGGCGGCGGACAGGCGAGGGTGAGTGCGGGCGAGGAAGGGCATGGCGGCTCACAGTAAGGGCGGTTGTAAGCACCATAACCCATTCTTGTGGCGAGCGGGCTTGCCCGCGTTGGGCTGCGAAGCGGCCCTGAACAGGGTTGCTGTGTTTTTGGCTGAGACAATGGCGTTGGGCTTTTTTGGGGCTGCTGCGCAGCCCAACGCGGGCAAGCCCGCTCGCCACAGCAAGCCCGTTGGCCACACAAGCCTGCTCACTGAAGCGTTTCGGCCGGCACCAGGATGCCTACGGCAAGGCCGGACAGGCGAGGAAGGGTATGGCGGCTCACAGTAAGGGCGGTTGTGAGCACCATAACCCATTCTTGTGGCGAGCGGGCTTGCCCGCGTTGGGCTGCGAAGCGGCCCTGAACAGGGTTGCCGTGTTTTTGGCTGAGACAATGGAGTTGGGCTTTTTTGGGGCTGCTGCGCAGCCCAACGCGGGCAAGCCCGCTCGCCACAGCAAGCCCGTTGGCCACAACAGGCCTGTGGCTTAAGCGTCGGCGTTTAGTTGCGTTTGCTTACGAGCTTCATGACCACCACAAAGAACACTGGCACGAATACCACCGCCAGGGTTGCGGTGATCATGCCGCCGATCACCCCGGTACCGATTGCCTGCTGGCTGGCCGAGCTGGCACCCGTGGCGATCGCCAAGGGCACCACGCCGAGGATAAACGCGAGTGAGGTCATGATGATCGGCCGCAGCCGTAACCGCGCGGCTTTCAGGGTGGCGTCGAGCAGGTCTTCGCCCTGGTCGACCAGGTCCTTGGCAAACTCGATGATCAGGATCGCGTTCTTCGCCGACAAACCGATGATGGTGATCAAGCCCACCTTGAAGAACACATCGTTGGGCATGCCGCGCAAGGTCACCGCCAATACGGCGCCAAGCACACCCAGCGGCACCACCAGCAACACCGAGGTCGGGATCGACCAGCTTTCATACAGCGCCGCCAGGCACAGGAACACGATCAGCAACGACAACCCCAGCAGCAACGGGGCCTGGGCGCCGGACAGGCGCTCTTGCAGCGACAAACCCGTCCATTCCTGGCCCAGGCCTGCCGGCAACAGGTTGACCAGGCGCTGGATCTCTTCCATGGCCTCGCCGGTGCTATGCCCCGGCGCCGCTTCGCCGCTGATGGCGATGGCCGGGTAGCCGTTGTAGCGCGTCAACTGCGCCGGGCCCTGGGTCCACTTGGCTTCGACAAACGCCGACAGCGGCACCATCTTCCCGGCGTTGTTGCGCACGTTGATCTTCATCAAGTCCGCCACCTGGCTACGCTGGTCACCTTCGGCCTGTACCACCACCCGTTGCATGCGGCCCTGGTTGGGGAAGTCGTTGATATAGGCCGAGCCAATCGCCGACGACAGCACATTGCCGACATCGGCGAAGGACACGCCCAGTGCGTTGGCCTGCTTGCGATCCACCTCAAGTTGTACTTGCGGCGCTTCGGCCAGGGCGCTTTCACGCACGTTGGCGAGAATCGGGCTTTTCTCGGCGGCGGCCAGCAGTTCGGTGCGCGCGGCCATCAACGCGGCATGGCCGACGCCACCGCGGTCCTGCAGGCGGAACTCGAACCCGCTGGAGGTGCCAAGGCCATCCACCGGGGGCGGCAGGATCGCGTAGGCAATCGCGTCTTTCAGCTCGCTGAACGCGGCGTTGGCACGGTCGGCAATCGCCGAGGCCGAATCGTCGCTGCTGCGCGTCGACCAGTCCTTGAGTGTAGTAAACGCCAGCGCCGCGTTCTGCCCCGAACCGGAGAAGCTGAAACCCATGATCATGGTGGTATCGCCCACCCCGGGTTCGCCGGCGTTATGGGCTTCGATCTGCTCGGCCACCTGCACCGTGCGGTTCTTGCTCGCGCCCGGTGGCAACTGGATATCGGTGATGGTGTAACCCTGGTCTTCCACCGGCAGGAACGAGGAGGGCAGGCGGCTGAACATCAGCCCCAGGCCCACCAGCAACACCAGGTAGATCAGCAGGTAGCGCCCGCTGCGCTTAAGGGCGTAGGCCACCCAGCTTTCGTAGCGGTCGGTAAACTGATCAAAGCGCCGGTTGAACCAGCCGAAAAAGCCGCCCTTGGCGTGGTGTTCGTCCTTGGCAACCGGCTTGAGCAAGGTCGCGCACAGCGCCGGGGTCAAGGTCAGGGCGAGAAACGCCGAGAACAGAATCGAGGTGGCCATCGACAGCGAGAACTGCTGGTAGATCACCCCCACCGACCCTTTCATGAACGCCATCGGCAGAAACACCGCCACCAGCACCAGCGTGATGCCGACGATGGCCCCGGTGATCTGGCCCATGGCCTTCTTCGTCGCCTCCTTGGGCGACAGGCCTTCGGTGACCATGATGCGCTCGACGTTCTCCACCACCACAATCGCATCGTCCACCAGGATACCGATGGCCAGCACCATACCGAACATGGTCAGCACGTTGATCGAAAAGCCCAGCAACAACATGGTGGCGAAAGTGCCCATCAGCGCAATTGGCACCACCAGGGTCGGGATCAAGGTGTAGCGCACGTTCTGCAAGAACAGGAACATCACCGCAAACACCAGCGCCATGGCCTCCAGCAAGGTGTAGACCACCTTGGTGATCGAGACTTTGACGAACGGCGAGGTGTCGTACGGGATCTTGTATTCCACATTGGCCGGGAAGTAGCGCGACAGCTCATCCATCTTCGCCCGCACCAGGGTCGCGGTGTTCAGCGCATTCGCCCCCGGTGCCAGTTGCACGCTGACGGCGGTGGACGGCTTGCCGTTCAGGCGCGTGGAAAACTGGTATTCCTGGCTGCCGATTTCCACCCGCGCCACATCGCCGACGCGTACGGTGGAGCCGTCCGGGTTGGCCTTGAGCACGATGTCGGCGAACTCCGCCGGCGTCGAAAGCTGGCCCTTGACCAGGATCGCCGCGGTAATTTCCTGGGTTTTAGTGCCGGGCAGATCACCGATGCTGCCCGCCGATACCTGGGCGTTCTGCGCGCTGATCGCGGCATTCACGTCGGCCGGGGTCAGGTTGAAGCCGATCAGCTTCTGCGGGTCGATCCAGATGCGCATGGCGCGTTCGGCGCCGTAGAGCTGGGCCTTGCCCACGCCGTCCAGGCGCTTGAGCTCGTTCATCACGTTGCGCGCCAGGTAATCGCTGAGCGCCACGTCATCGAGCTTGCCGTCGTTGGAGGTCAGGGTCACCAGCAGCAGGAAGCCGGCGGACACCTTCTCCACCTGCAAGCCTTGCTGCGTCACGGCCTGGGGCAGGCGCGGCTCCACGGCTTTAAGCCGGTTCTGCACGTCCACCTGGGCCATTTCCGGGTCGGTGCCCGGTTGGAACGTGGCGGTAATGGTGGCCGAGCCGAGGCTGCTCTGGGATTCGAAGTACAGCAGGTGGTCGGCGCCGTTGAGCTCCTGCTCGATAAGGCTGACCACGCTTTCATCCAGGGTTTGCGCCGAGGCGCCAGGGTACACCGCGTAGATTTCCACCTTCGGCGGCGCGACGTTGGGGTACTGGGCCACCGGCAATTGGGGGATGGCGAGCGCGCCGGCCAGCAGGATAAACAAGGCCACCACCCAGGCGAAGATCGGGCGGTCAATAAAGAACTGCGGCATGGCGGGTTTATTCCTCTACTTGGACTTTTTCGCCGGGGCGCGCGTGTTGCAGGCCTTCGACCACAATGCGGTCACCGGGCTTGAGGCCGCTGCTGACGATCCAGCGATCCTCGATCACCGCACCCAGCTCCACCGGTTGCTGGCTCACCACCTGCTCGTCATTCAACAGCAGCACCATCGGGATGCCCGCGCTGTCACGGGTGATGGCGCGTTGCGGCACGCTGATGCCGTGTTTATCCACGGCCTGCTCGAGGCGTACGCGCACAAAGCTGCCAGGCAGCAGGTCGAGGTCCGGGTTGGGGAATTCACTGCGCAGGATGATCTGCCCGGTGCCGGGGTCCACGCTGATTTCGGCGAACAACAATTTGCCCGGCAGCGGGTACAGGCTGCCGTCGTCCTGGATCAGCGTGGCCTTGGCCTGGTCCTGGCCGACCTGCTTCAAGCTGCCGGCGCGGAAGGCGCGGCGCAGGTCGTTCAACTCGCGGGTGGACTGGGTGAGGTCGGCGTGGATCGGGTCCAGCTGCTGGATGATCGCCAGCGGCGTGGCTTCGTTCTGGCCCACCAGTGCGCCTTCGGTGACCAGCGCACGGCCGATGCGCCCGGCGATCGGCGCGGTCACGGTGGCATAGCCCAGGTTCAGCCTGGCGCGTTCGACGGCGGCTTTATTGGCGGCGACTTCGGCGTTGGTCTGGCGCACGGCGGCGCGCGCGTTGTCGTAGTCCTGGCCACTGATGGCGTTGCCTTCTACCAGTTGGCTGTAGCGCTGCTCTTGCAGGCGTGCCTGAAACGCATTGGCCTCGGCCTTGCTGAGGTTGGCCTGGGCGCTGTCGAGGTCGGCCTTGAAGGGCGCTGGGTCAATGCGAAACAACACGTCGCCCTGTTTCACATCATGGCCTTCCTTGAACACGCGCTGCATCACCACGCCGGCCACCCGGGCGCGGACCTCGGCGATGCGCGGCGCGGCGATGCGCCCACTCAGTTCGCTGGTGATGGACAGGGGTTTGGCTTGCAGGGTTTCGATGCGCACCTTGGCCAGGGGCATTTCCGGCGCCTCGGCTGCGGACTTGTCACACGCGCTCAGTGCCAGTGCGAGGGCCAACAGGCAAAACGGCGCCAACAGTTTCTTCGACATGCTCTTATCCCAATATTGACTGACGCATCCTAAGGTCACCTGCGCCGTGGTGCTGTGAAGCTGTGTAGGTGGTGTGTGAAGAAATGTAAGGGGCGGCGCGCGGGGCGGCGCGGGCGTATATCCTTGCACAATCCTGCAAACACTGAAGATCCCATGTGGGATTTGTGTAAGACACATCACTGTATTTTTTGGAAACACCTCCATGCCCAACATCCTTCTGGTGGAAGACGACGCCGCGCTCTCCGAGCTGATTGCCAGCTACCTGGAACGCAATGGCTACCACGTCAGCGTGCTCAGCCGTGGTGACCATGTACGTGAACGTGCGCGCCTCAACCCGCCGGACCTGGTGATCCTCGACCTGATGCTGCCTGGCCTCGACGGCCTGCAAGTGTGCCGTCTGCTGCGCGCCGACTCGGCGGGCCTGCCGATCCTGATGCTGACCGCCCGCGACGACAGCCATGACCAGGTGCTGGGCCTGGAAATGGGCGCCGACGACTACGTGACCAAACCCTGCGAGCCACGCGTGCTGCTGGCCCGTGTGCGCACCTTGCTGCGCCGTAGCAGTTTGTCCGAGCCGCAGGCGGCCAACGACCAGATCCTGATGGGCAACCTGTGCATCGACCTGTCGGAGCGCACCGTGACCTGGCGCGGCCAAGCGGTGGAACTGTCCAGCGGCGAATACAACCTGTTGGTGGTGTTGGCCCGGCATGCCGGCGAGGTGCTCAGCCGCGACCAGATCCTGCAGCGCCTGCGCGGCATCGAGTTCAACGGCACCGACCGCTCGGTGGACGTGGCCATCTCCAAGCTGCGCCGCAAGTTCGATGACCACGCCGGTGAGGCGCGCAAGATCAAGACCGTGTGGGGCAAGGGCTACCTGTTCAGCCGTTCCGAGTGGGAATGCTGAGCCATGTTTCGTGTGCTGCTACGCCTCTACCTGATCACCATCGTCACTTACAGCGCGGCGATCTTCCTGATTCCCAAGCTGGTGATCCAACTGTTCGAACATCGTTACCTGGATTACAACCTCGAGCAATCCCGAGGCATGCAGAAGCTGATCGTCAAGCAATACCTGCGGGCGCCGGTGGAGCGTTGGTCGCAGGTTACCGAGCAGTTGGGGCAAGACTTTGCGCCGCTGAAAGTGCAGCTGTTGCTGCGCCAGGACGCCAGCTATACCCCCGCAGAAGCGCTGCAGCTGGAGCAGGGCAAGTCGGTGATTCGCCTGGGGGAGTGGGGCTGGATGGAGGAAGTCAGTTCGCCGATCAACCAGCAGTTCGTGGTCAAGCTGACCATTCCGCCGGACCCGCTCGATATGAACCTGTTGTACTGGTCAATGAATGTGCTGATCGGCGCCGCGCTGCTGGCCTGTCTGCTGATGTGGTTGCGCCCGCATTGGCGTGACCTGGAACGCCTCAAAAGCACCGCCGCGCAATTGGGCAAGGGCAACCTTGCCGAGCGCACGCGCATCCCGCCCAGCTCGAATATTGGCAGCCTGGCGGCGGTATTCGACACCATGGCCGGCGATATCGAACACCTGCTCAACCAGCAGCGCGACCTGCTCAACGCGGTCTCCCACGAACTGCGCACGCCGCTCACGCGCCTCGACTTCGGCCTGGCGCTGGCGCTGTCCGAAGACTTGCCCCAGGCCAGCCGCGAACGCCTGCAAAGCCTGGTGGCGCATATTCGCGAGCTGGATGAGTTGGTGCTGGAGTTGCTCTCCTACAGTCGCCTGCAAAACCCGGCGCAACTGCCGGAGCGCGTCGAGGTGGTACTCGACGAATTTATCGACAGCGTGCTGGGCAGCGTCGATGACGAGCTGGAAAACCCCGAGATCGTCATCGATGTGGCACTCGATTGCGCCGTGGAGCGTTTCAGCCTCGACCCGCGTCTCACCGCCCGCGCCTTGCAGAACCTGCTGCGCAACGCCACGCGTTACTGCGACAAGCGCATCCAGGTCGGCGTCAAGGTATGCCCCAAGGGCTGTGAAATCTGGGTGGATGACGACGGCATCGGCATTCCGCTGGACCAGCGCGAACGCATTTTCGAACCCTTCTACCGCCTCGACCGTAGCCGCGACCGCGCCACCGGCGGTTTCGGCCTGGGCCTGGCGATCAGCCGCCGCGCCCTGGAGGCCCAGGGCGGCACCTTGACGGCCTTGGCCTCGCCACTCGGCGGTGCGCGGTTCCGCGTTTGGCTGCCCAGCGCCGGCTGATCAGAGCACCTTGACCGCGCGGCCGATCGCCTGGATCGGCCCGGTAGGCTTGCCGGTCGGCGAGCCGCGCGGGTCTTCCAGGGTCAGTTCGAACAGTTGGTTCGGCGACAGCGGTGGCAGCTTGTCCAGCGGCACCGAGAGGGTTTGCCCAGGCGTGACCAGGCCCAGGGAGACCGGGCCTTGCCAGCCATCGCCCTTGGTCCAGAATTGCAGGGCCTTGTCTGCCGGTACTTCCATCACGCCCAAGGGGATCAACTGGATCTGCTGATTGTTGCTGGCCTGGATCACCCAACCCGGCGCCTGGGTTTGCGGGGCCACCAGCACCACCACAAAACTCGGCTCGGCAGGTAGGCGGGTCAGCAGCAGCGTGGCCAATACCACACTCGCCGCCAGCCCGGCAGCGGCCAGGCCGCGCCATACCGCGAGCAGATCCCACCAGGGCGTGCTCGCGCTGCCGATGTGGCGTTCGATGCGTCGCCATAGTTGCGCCGACGGCGGCACCGGTTCGGCCAGGGCGGTGAGGGGCAGCAGGCGCTGTTCCCAGGCGTCGACGGCGGCGCGCAACTCGGCGTCGTGCGGGAGGCGTTGTTCGACCTCGGCGCGGCTCTCGGCGGGCAGGGTGCCCAGCACATATTCGCTGGCCAGTTCGTCCAGTGGGTTACTCATGCCATGCACTCCCGCAGCGCGGCGAGGCTACGTTTGATCCAGGCTTTGACGGTCCCCAGCGGGGTGCCCGTTTTCTGCGCGATTTCTTGATGGGAATAGCCGTCGACATAGGCATGCAGGATGCACGTGCGACGGGCCGGGTCGAGTTGCCCCAGGCAGGTGTGGATCTGCCCGGAACGCGCGGTGAATTCAACGGTGTCGGCGGCGGCAAGCTGTTCGTGTTCCTCGCCCAGCGGCACTTCGCGGTAATGGTTGCGCACGGCATTGAGGGCCAGGTGCCGGGTGACGCTGTACACCCAGCCCCGCGCCGAGCCGCGGCTGGGGTCGAAACTGCCGGCGCCGCGCCAGACCTTGATAAACGCGTCATGCACGATGTCTTCGGCCAGGGCCTTGTCCCGCGCAATGCGCAAGGCGACGCCGAGCAAGTGGCTGCTGTCCTGCTCATACAGTTGGCGCAACGCGCGTTGATCGCCACGGGCACAGGCCAGCAGACAGGCTTCGTAATCGAACACACACTTCCCTCAATGGCCGGACCCTGTGGCAAGCGCACGTGCTCGCCACAGGGCAGCGTAGCCGGGTTTACTCAGTTGGCCGCCCAGAAAATGTAGTCGGCCTGGTATTTCACCACTTCCTGCGCGCCCTTGTTGGCCGTGGTGCACGCGCTGCTCGGCGCCACGCCGCCTTTGAGGGCAACCCGCTGAATATAACTCACACCGCTCATCGCGCCTTTGCCTTCGGCCGGGTTGGCCTTGACCAATTGATACGGCAGGTTACCGGGGCTCGACGGCGCTACGGCCAGCTGGGTGCCGGTGATTTTCGAACCGTCCTTGGCCTGCCAGGTGGCCGGTGGGCCGAAATAGGTGCCCACCTGTTTGCCGCTGCGGTCGTTCAGCACGGCCTTGGGGCCGATGAAGGTCCATTCGGTCTGGCCGGCGGCGTTGGCTTTGTCACGGCACTCGTAGGTGATTTCGCCGACGCCTGTGGTTTCCATCGCGACTTTATGGCCGTCCGGCACCTTGATGCTGTCGGGCAAACCGGCCTGGGCGAAGGCGGCGGGGCTGGCAATGAGCAAACCGGTGAAGCAGAGCAGGGCTTTAGCGTTCATGGGTGTTTCTCCATTAGATGAAACAGCAGGGTTGCTGCAGGTACTACCCATGGGCATCGCAATTGGATGCAGTGGTTGGCAAAAAAAATTGATTTAGTAAAAAAAGATCTAAAGTCAGATCATATTGATATAAGTCGTTATAAGAAAAATCGCTATCCTGCGGCCAGAAATTTATAAGGCCGCAGGTAGCGTCAATGGAAGTGGGTAATTTTGGTTTCGTGATTGCAGGCCTGATCGTTGGTTTTATCGTGGGCATGACCGGGGTGGGCGGTGGTTCGTTGATGACCCCCATCCTGTTGTGGTTTGGCATCAACCCGGCCACGGCGGTGGGCACCGACCTGCTGTACGCGGCCATCACCAAGTCCGGTGGGGTGCTGGTACACAGCAAGAACAAGAACATCGACTGGACCATCACCGGCTGGCTCACCCTCGGTAGCGTGCCCGCGGTGCTGCTGACCTTGTGGTTCCTGGCCACCTTGCACACTGACCCCAGCGTGATGAACGCGGTGATCAAACAAGCCCTCGGTGTCGTACTGTTGCTGACGGCCCTGGCGATTCTGTTCAAGAAAAGCCTGTTGGCCTTCGCTCAACGCCATGCCGGCGATAGCTACCACATGCACCCGCGCAACCTCAACGCGCTCACCGTTGTCACCGGTGCGATCCTCGGCACCATGGTGGCGCTGACCTCCATCGGCGCCGGCGCCCTCGGTACCGTGGCGCTGTTTATCCTGTATCCGTTCCTGGCCACGCGCCGGCTGGTGGGCACCGAGATCGCCCATGCCGTGCCTCTAACGCTGGTCGCGGGCTTGG
Source organism: Pseudomonas sp. S09G 359 (assembly GCF_002843605.1). NCBI lineage: Bacteria > Pseudomonadati > Pseudomonadota > Gammaproteobacteria > Pseudomonadales > Pseudomonadaceae > Pseudomonas > Pseudomonas sp. S09G 359. Next base: position 2,879,964 of record NZ_CP025263.1, read on the forward strand.
GCCACGCCGGTATGGGCAATATGGACTGGCACCTGCTGGGCTTTTTGCTGATGGGTTCGCTGCCGGGGATTTATATCGGCAGCCACATGACCGGCAAGATCCCGGACGGCGTATTGCGCCCGTGTCTGGCGGTGATGTTGATGGCCGTCGGCTATAAACTCGCGTTCTAAGCCCGTACCCAATTTAAATGTGGGAGGGGGCAAGCCCCCTCCCACATTTTGAGCAGTGATAGGCTCTAGCCTTTCGCCGGCCCGTTACCGATCTGCCACACAAACGGCGGCTCGGTCGCGTTGATCACCCAATCCCCCACAATCCGCGCCTTGTAGATCACCGGGTTGTGCGACGACACCGTGCGCGCGTTGCGCCAATGCCGGTCCAGGGCCTTGCCCTGGCGTACATCCGAAGCCCCCAGCGCGTTGAACAATTCGCTGGTAGCCCGCTGGATCAACTCCGACACCACCACCTGTGCCGTCGCCGATTCAATCTCGGCCGCCACATTGGCTTCGCGCTCGGCCGCGTCATCCCCAGCAAACCGCGCCAGGTACGCACGCTGTGCTGGCACTGCGGCTTTCAGCGCGCTGGCTTCGGCGGCATACACCAGCGCCGCCACTTCGCCCACCACCTGCTGCACCTGTGCGTCCTGGCTGACATGGGGCGCATTGCCATGGCTGTAGATGCGCTTGCGACTGCGCACCTGATGGGCCACATCGCGCAGCGCCGCACGCCCGATACCGGCCAGGCTGGCCAGCAGCACCAACTGGTAGAACGCCGTCTGGTATTTGAAGCGGGTGGCGAAGTCGATCACGTTTTCCGCCTCCACCACCGCATCGGTAAAGCGCGAGGTGCCGCTGCCGGTGGTGCGCTGGCCGAAACCGTCCCAGTCATCACTGTGCACCACGCCGGGCTGGCGCGCGCGGGTGGCAGCGATCACATCGCCACCGGTGTCGCTGCGCTGGGCGTACACGTCGATCCAGTCGGCGAAAATGCTGCCGGTGCTGTAGAACTTTTCGCCATTGAGTGCCCAGTTGTCGCCGTTCGGGCTGACCTGGGTGACCACGTCGCCGATGGCCACATTGCCGATTTCGGTCCAGGCACAGCCGACGATATCGCCGTCTACAAAGCGTTTGAACCACAGGTCGCGGCCAGCGCTTGGTGGCGCGTTCAGGCGGTCCTCGGCAAACGCGAAGTGCCCGCGCAGGGCCTGGGGCACGTTGGAATCGGCTTCGGCCAGTTCGATCAGCAATTCGAACAGCTGCGGCAGGGACGCGCCGCCGCCGCCATATTCCACCGGCACCCGCACCGCGCCGAAGCCGGCTTCCTTGAGCCACTGGATCGGCGCGTGGGGCAGGGTGCGGTTATGTTCACGCTCTACGGCACCCGCGGCGATGCGCTGGAAAATCGGGCGGAAACGCGCGGCCAAGGTGGGGTAGTCGACGCCGATGGACAGTGGGTTGATGACATGGTGTTCGGTCATGGGGATGGCTCCGGGGCAGTGGTCAATGCAAAAGGCAATTGCACAGTCCGTGCCGGGTGTCAGGGCCAATGTTTACAGGGGGTTGGGCGTACTTGCTGTTGCGCCAGCAACAGTGAACCGACAAATCGGCGCAATCCTCAACAGGCCAATTTACCCCAGCCCTGCCGGGTTTTTCCGCTGCGGCGCCGCTGGGCTGGGCGTTTGCCCGGGGCTGGCACGCTTGCTGCTCAACCCCTCGGTACATCCCTTTTGTACGAGGTACCGTTCGATGAGTCAGCAAGCCGTGAAATTTGCCTATTGGGTGCCCAACGTCAGCGGTGGGCTGGTGGTCAGCAAGATCGAGCAGCGCACCCATTGGGGCATCGACTACAACCGCAAACTGGCGCAACTGGCCGAAGCTGCCGGCTTCGAATACGGCCTGACGCAAATCCGTTTCACCGCCGGCTACGGCGCCGAGAACCAGCATGAGTCCGTGGCGTTCAGCCATGCGCTGCTGGCCGCGACCACCACCCTCAAAGTGATCGCCGCGATCCTGCCCGGCCCGTGGCAGCCGGCGTTGGCGGCCAAGCAATTGGCGACCATCGACCAGCTCACCAATGGCCGCATCGCGGTGAATATCGTCAGTGGCTGGTTCAAGGGTGAATTCCAGGCCATCGGCGAACACTGGCTGGAACACGATGAGCGTTATCGCCGTTCCGAGGAATTTATCCGTGCCCTCAAAGGCATCTGGACTCAGGATGACTTCACCTTCAAAGGTGACTTCTATCGCTTCAACAATTACACCCTCAAGCCCAAGCCGCTGGGGCAGCCAGAAGTCTTCCAGGGCGGCAGCTCACGCGCCGCACGCGACATGGCCGCGCGCGTGTCGGACTGGTACTTCACCAACGGCAACACGCCCGAAGGCATCAAGGCCCAGGTCGATGACATTCGCGCCAAGGCCGCGGCGAATAACCACTCGGTCAAAGTCGGCGTCAACGCTTTTGTGATCGCCCGCGACACCGAAGAAGAAGCCCGTGCGGTGCTGGCAGAAATCATCGACAAGGCCGACCCGGAAGCGGTGAACGCGTTTGGCGACGCCGCTAAACAGGCCGGCAAGGCCTCCCCCGAAGGCGAGGGCAACTGGGCCAAGTCCAGCTTTGAAGACCTGGTGCAGTACAACGACGGCTTCAAAACCAACCTGATCGGCACCCCGCAGCAGATCGCCGAGCGCATCGTCGCACTCAAGGCCGTGGGCGTGGACCTGGTGCTGGCGGGCTTCCTGCACTTCCAGGAAGAAGTCGAATACTTCGGCAAACGTGTGTTGCCGCTGGTGCGCGAGCTGGAGGCCAAGGCAGGGATCAAGCAGGTGGCGTGAGGGGCCGGCGGGCTCTTGTGGTTGTGGCTAGTGGGCTTGTTGTGCTAGTGGGCTTGTTGTGGCGAGCGGGCTTGCCCGCGTTGGGCTGCGCAGCGGCCCCAAAATCCTGGGAGCGCTGCGCACTCCAACGCGGGCAAGCCCGCTCGCCACATAAGCCCACTAGCCACAACCACAAAAAGCCTCGCTAGCCACAGAGGGCTTTCTCCAGCCGCAGCGCGGAGGTGTGGTCTTCGTAGTAATCATCGACCCTGGCAAAGCGCCGGTAGCCGTTGCGTTCATACAGGCTGAGCGCAGCGGGGTTGTCGGTGCGCACTTCCAGGCGCAAGTGGCTGCAGGCGTGCTCCGCCGCGTAGGTTTCGATGCGCGCCAGCAACTGCGTGCCCACGCCCAGCCCTCGGGCGTGCTCGGCGATGGCGAGGGAATATAACCGCGCCAGTGAGTTGCCCTTGCGCAATAACACCAACCCATAGCCGAGCAATTGCCCGTCGCTTTGCGCCACCAGCAGTTGGCCGTGGGCGCGGCGGATCATCCAATGGAAGCTGCGCCGGGACAGGCGGTCGCCGCTGAAACATTGCTGCTCCAATGCGCATAAGGCCGGCACGTCGTCGGGTAATGCAACGCGAAAGAAAAGAGCCATATAACCGCCGTAAAAGTTGCGTAACGAAACGGGACTTCTCTACATGATCGTGCTTAATAGAAAAGGTCGAGTTCTCTAAAGCGGATCAAATATTATGTCGGCGGTACAAGGTCATTGGCGTGAAGTATCCGAGCAAACTCTTGCGGCGACAATAACTGACCGCAGTTATTTTTCAACGCCGCCCAAAGGCGCCAGTCAAGTGTTGATCATTGTTGAACGCAAGGAAGATTGGGCCTCCTACTTTCCCAGCGAAGACATCCTCACCGCCCAGGAATACCTCGAGCAGAGCCGCCAGAACGAGTCTGGCAAGCGCGTGCAGGTGATCAACCTGTGCCGCAGCTACAAGTACCTGGGGCACGGCTACTACTGTTCGTTACTGGCCGAAGCGCGCGGGCACAAGGTGATTCCCTCGGTGCGCACCATCAGCGAGTTAACCCGGAAGTCGCTGTATGGCCTGGCCCTGGATAACCTCGACAAAACCCTCGATAAAGCCTTGAGTCACCATCTTTACAGTAATACCGAAGGCTTTACCCTGACCCTGTATTTTGGTCGAACCAATATTGAACCGTTGCAGGATTTGGCCCGTCAGTTGTTTGAAACCTTCGCCTGCCCGATCCTGTTAGTTGAGTTTAGAAAGAATAACGGCTGGCATATCGAAGGGGTCAAGGCCGGCGTGTTGCAGAAGTTGCGTGACGACCAGGAAGATCAATTCGCCCACGCCCTGGATAACTTCAGCCGCAAGATCTGGCGCCAGCCACGCTCACGCCGCCTGGCCCGCTACGACCTGGAGATTTTGCATGACCCCTCTGAGCAACTGCCGCCGTCCAACCCCCGCGCCCTGGAAAATTTCATCCGGGTGGGCAAGGGCCTGGGCATCGATGTGGAGCTGATCGAGCGCAAGGACTACGCGCGCCTGGCCGAATACGACGCCTTGCTGATCCGCGAGACTACAAGCGTCGACAACCATACCTACCGCTTCGCCAAGAAAGCCGAGAGCGAAGGCCTGGTGGTGATGGACGACCCGGCGTCGATCCTGCGCTGCACCAACAAGGTCTACCTCACCGACTTGCTTAAAAGTCACCAACTGGGCATGCCCGCCACCGAAATCCTCTACAAGGAGCGACCGCAGGATTTCGAACGGGTCGGCGAGCGTCTGGGCTTCCCGTTGGTGCTGAAGATCCCCGATGGGTGTTTCTCCCGGGGCGTGATCAAGGTCGAAAGCCAGGCGGCATTGCTCAAGGCCACCGCCGAACTGTTCGAGCATTCGGTGCTGTTGCTGGCCCAGGAATTCTTCTACACCGAGTACGACTGGCGCATCGGCGTGCTCAACCGCAAGCCGATCTTTGCCTGCCAATACTTCATGTCCAAGGGCCATTGGCAGATCTACAACCACAAGGCCATCGGCCAGGCCATTAACGGCGAGTGCCGCACGCTGGCGGTGCATGAGGCGCCCAAGGCGGTGGTGGAATTGGCGGTGAAGACCGCCAACCTGATCGGCGACGGCCTGTATGGCGTGGACCTCAAGCAAAGTGGTGACAAGGTGGTGGTGATCGAGGTCAACGACAACCCGAACCTGGATGCGGGCATCGAAGATGCCTACTTGCAGGACGACCTGTATGGCCTGGTGCTGGAGGAGTTTGTACGGCGCCTGGAATTGAAGCGCCAAGGCCAGGTCTGGTGAGCCGCGATGATCCAGCGCTTTGAACTGATCGATGGGAAACTGCGCAATGGCGGCAATCTGGATGCCCCGATCATGCTGTTCAACAACCCCGACCTGGCCGAACGTGAGTGGCTGCGCGACCACCACAAGCTGGATGAACACGCGCTGGCCTCGGCGCTCGACCCGGATGAAGTCTCGCGTATCGAATTCCACCCCGACAACCTGTTCCTGATCTGGAAGCGCCCGGAGAACTATTCCGGCGGCGGCAACCTGGTGTTCGAGGTGTCGTCCTGCGGCCTGCTGTTTTCACCCGGGCGCCTGTTGGTGATCGCCACCGATGAAACCCCGCTGACCGGCCTCGGTCAGCGCCGGCCACTGCACACTCCGCTGGATGTGCTGCTCGACCTGCTGCTCAATAACATCCACCACTACCTGGGCCACCTCAAGGTGATCAAGCTGGTCGCGCGGGAGTTGCAGCAACAGTTCAATGCGTCCATGAGCAACCATCACCTGATGCAGATGTTCAGCCTCAGCGAAAGCCTGATCTATTACATCAACGCCCTGCACAGCAACGGCGCCGTGCTGTCGCGGCTGCGCAACCACGCCGAAAAGGAGCAGTTCGGCGTGGAGATCCTCGGCCTGATCGATGACCTGATCATCGAGAACCACCAGTGCTACAAACAGGCCGAGATCTATTCCAACGTGTTCTCCGGGCTGATCGACGCGCGCGGCAACCTGATGAATAACAGCATGAACAACCTGCTGCGCAAACTCACGTTGATCAACGTGGTGTTCCTGCCGCTCAACCTGATTGCCAGCATTGGCGGCATGTCGGAGTTCAGCATGATGACGGCGGGTACGCCGTGGTGGGTGTCGTACCCGTTGTTTCTGCTGGCGATGGGGGCGGGGGCGGGTTTGATGGTGTTGGGGCTCAAGCGAATAGCCGGCGGTGCCAACGTCGTGTGACACCGGGCCTGAGCCGATCCAATGTGGGAGGGGGCTTGCCCCCGAAGGCGGGGTGTCAGTCAGCTTATCTGTAACTGACTCACCGCTTTCGGGGGCAAGCCCCCTCCCACAGAGCACTGAGTCAAGCTTGCAACGTCAGCACTTCAAACCCATCCGCCGTCACCGCCACGGTATGTTCCCACTGTGCCGACAGGCTGTTGTCCTTGGTCACCACCGTCCAGCCATCCTTGAGGCTGCGCACCTTGGCGCCGCCCTGATTGAGCATCGGCTCGATGGTAAACACCATGCCTTCACGCAGTTCCAGGCCGGTGCCGGGGCGGCCGAAGTGCAGCACCTGCGGTTCCTCATGCATCTGTTTGCCGATGCCATGGCCGCAGTAGTCACGCACCACGCTGTAGCCGTTGGCCTGCGCGTGGCTCTGGATGGCGTGGCCGATGTCCCCCAGGCGCGCGCCGGGCTTGACCTGGCGGATGCCGGCCCACATGGCTTCAAAGGTCATTTCCACCAGGCGCCGGGCCTTGGGCGCGACGGTGCCGATCATGTACATCTTGCTGGAGTCGGCGATGTAGCCGCCTTTTTCCAGGGTGATGTCGATGTTGATGATGTCGCCGTCCTTCAATACGTCCTTGGCGCTGGGCATGCCATGGCACACCACTTCGTTGATCGACGTGTTGATGCTGAACGGGTAGTCGTATTGCCCGAGGCTGGCGGGGCGGGCCTTCAAGTCATTGCGGATAAACGCTTCGACGGCGCTGTCCAGCTCCAGGGTGGAGCGGCCGGCGGCGACAAAGCCGTCGAGCATGCTGAACACTTGGGCCAGCAGGCGCCCGGATTCACGCATTACAGCCAGTTGGGCGGCGGTCTTGATCATCAACTGCGCCCCCGGATCAGGTCGGGTTTGTCGAGCAGCAGTTTGTTGATCAGCTCGTTGTAGGGCAGGTTGGGGTTCAATTCGGCAAGCAGGCCGATCTTGATCCAGAACTCGGCCTGGGCGTTGATGGAGCGATCCATGGCGGCACTGGCCAGGCGGAGTTGTTCGTGCAGTTGGTCGGTAATCTTGACGATGCCCATGGGGTTCACTGTGCTGGGTTGATATACAAAGCGTATACGTTTCGTATATCCATCGTAAACCCCCAGCGGCTAAATGGCGTTGGGCCATTGACTTGCCCAGCAACCGCCGGTTAATTTCGTCTCATGACATTTCAAGCCTTCCGCAGCCAGCCAAGCATTATTACCGCCATTCCTCATTTGGCGGGATAGCACACGGCTGCACCCAAACCCGCCTTAGAGGCGGGTTTTGTTTTTCCGTCTCCAGGGCCCTGTACAAAAAAGCCAGGAGACACCGATGAACGCCCACCCCGTTGCTGATACCGCTGACACCGGTTTACTTGAACACTATGTGAAAAAGATCCTCGCCGCGCCGGTCTACGACCTGGCGGTGCGCACGCCCCTGCAAGCCGCCCCGGCGTTGTCGGCGTTACTAGGTAACCAGGTGTTGCTCAAGCGTGAAGACCTGCAACCGACCTTTTCCTTCAAGATCCGCGGCGCCTACAACAAGCTGGTGCAACTGTCGGATGAGCAGAAAAGCCGCGGCGTGGTGACGGCCTCCGCCGGCAACCATGCCCAGGGCGTGGCACTGGCCGCGCGGGAATTGGGGATTGCCGCGCGCATCGTGATGCCCAGCACCACGCCGGAGTTGAAAGTACTCGGCGTGCGTTCGCGCGGCGCCGAAGCGGTGTTGCACGGTGCGAGCTTTCCGTTTGCCCTGGCCCACGCGCTGCAGTTGGCCGAAGCATCCGGCTGTACCTTCGTGTCGCCTTTCGATGACCCGGAGGTGATCGCCGGCCAAGGCACCGTGGCCATGGAAATCCTGCGCCAACAGCAGGGCCCGCTGGACGCGATCTTCGTGCCGGTGGGCGGTGGCGGCCTGATCGCCGGGATCGCCGCCTACGTCAAATACCTGCGGCCCGAAATACGCATCATCGGCGTCGAGCCCGAAGGCTCCAGTTGCCTATTGGCCGCGCTGCGTGCCGGTGAGCGCGTGGTGCTGCCGAGTGTCGACGGCTTTGCCGATGGCACGGCGGTGGCGCAGATCGGCGCCTATGGCTTTGAGATCTGCCGGGAGTGGGTGGATGAAGTGATCACGGTGAGCAACGACGAGCTGTGCAGCGCCATCAAGCTGATCTACGACGATACGCGTTCGATCACCGAGCCTTCCGGTGCGCTGGCGGTGGCGGGCATCCGCAAGTATGTAGCTGGCCGAGGTGTACAGGGGCAGACCCTGGTGGCGGTGAATTCGGGTGCCAATATCAACTTTGATAGTTTGCGACATGTTGCCGAAAGAGTCGCTGCGCAGGGCGCTGTTTGATACCAGCTGCCGGGTTAAACGATTAATCGACGCCATTCGCCGAAAATTTGAACATGGCGATTTTACTTATATAACGGCGCTACGCGCTTATGAGGAATGGTTACAACAGAACTGGATTTTGCCGAGTACGCTGGGTTTTGTAAGCGTCTGCCAGGGTCGGTAAGGCGTGGCGGGCAAGGGCTCGCCAGACACACAATAACCTGTTGGCAGTCTCAAGAAAGGAGAGGTTGACCATGCTTTCGGAATTAGAACTTCGCAGTATTATTGAAGGAAGTTTCCTGCCTAAACGGTGCGAATGCACCAAAGCCGAAGATGCTTCGCTGACGATCAAGGTCTATGACGACCGTGACCGTGACCGGGTGGATTTGGAAGTCAAAGGTATAAACGCTGACAAACTCGACAGCAGTCGAGCCATTTGCAACCTGATCGCCGGGTTGCGCGAAGACCTCAAGCATGCCCACACACCCGTCCTGCAAAGAGCGGCGGGGCGCGGCGTCTACTAGGTAGACGCTTGAGGGTGGATGACCGAAGACCTGTGGGCCTGGATAAACGCCAGGCCCAATACGGTTTCTGTTGCCACGGCCAGCAGGATCCCAGGGCCGGCATTACCATTGATCCATTCGCTGAATCCCAGTACGGCCAACACCAGGCACCCAACAATGAACCCGGTGGTCATGGCGCGACGTGTATCGCTGGGCGGTGTATGGCGAGCGCGGTAGAACATGATACCGATGCCCAGGAACAGCGCGGCGTTGCGGCGTGAAACCAACCCGGTGGCGCTTGAGTATTCGACACTCCACAGCCAAAGCAGCAGGTCGGGGCGCAATCCCCAGACCAGGGCGAGGGCGAAGCACAGCAGGGCGGTAAAGGTGGCGAGGGGGCGGAAGCTCAACTGCATGGTGAATCCTTTCAGCCGTAGGACAAGCCCGCAAGACTACTCCGTTATAGGCGGGCTTGTCGTGGGTGCTGCACCGGCTCAGTTCTGGAAGTCGCAGGCTTCGGACATTTTCCGATAGCTCACGTCCTCCACTTTGCCGGCCTTGTCGAGGAACTTGATATCTGCCTTGATGACTTTGCAGTCGTTTGTGGGGGTTTCATTCATGGCCAGGACCTTGGCGATGTTCATCGGCATGCCGTACTGGTAGGGCACGGGTTTGACTACAGCGCTTTGCTCATCGGCCTGGGCCAGGCCCGACAGGGCTGCCAGCGCGAATGCGCCGCACAGCATCACAGTGCGCAATTTCATGGTGATTCTCCGTCAATGAGTACAGGTTCACTGTCGGCTTGGGGGATTAACCATCGATTAATTTCGGCCTGGCTGACAAAACCTTCATCTTCACCAACTCATGCGCACGCCGGCATTGCCGCTCACACCCTCCAACGTGTTGCCGTCCAGGTGGGTGTTGTAGTCGGCCGACAGGTACACGCTCACCGATGACGACAGCCTCGCCACCACTCCCGCCCCGAGCGCGGCGCTGCTGGCGGCGTGGTCGCTTTTGATGCGGTCGGTGCCTGCGTAGGTCACCGTATCGGTGCCGCCGAAAGTGCGCCAGACGTTGGCCCGCAGGTAGGGTTCAATCGGCGTGGTGCGCAGCCGGTAATGGCCCTTGATGCGGGCGCCGAGGCGGCCGGTCCAGTAGTCCTGGGAATCGAAGGCAACCGTGGAAATGCCATCGTTCTGGTCATTCAGGTCGACCTTCTGATAGATCACCTGAGCCTGGGGTTCGACCACCCACTGTTCGGAAACGGTAATGCGGTAGCCGGCTTCGGCGGACAGCGTCAACGCGTGCCCCTGGGTATCGAGCTTCACCCCACGCACGGAAGTGTTGTGGCCGTCGAGTCGGGTGCCCATGGCGACCAGGTCTACATACGCGCCGCCGGGGTCGGTGAGGGTCCAATAGGCGCCGAGGTTATCGCCTTCGAGTTTTACCCGCCCTGCGCGGTTGTCCGCAAAGCCCATGGCGAAGCCTTTGACGTCACCCTGCAGGCGGCTCTGGCCGACGAACAGGCCAACGCGCTGAAGCTGCCCGCCAAGGGTTTGCGCGGCGTACAGGTCATGGCCGACCTGATAACCCGTGAGTGAACCGTCGAAACTCGGCTGCACCGTGCCCGACCAGCGCTTGTTGAAATCGCTGCCGTACACCCGACCCCAGCCGGCCGGTGCCGCCCCGGTTTCACTCAGCAGGCTTTGTTCTCCCTGGCGGTCATGAAAGGTGCCGAGTGCCTGCACTGTCATCAGCTGTGCGGCGGGGATGACCACTGAGTACACCGGCACTTCGAGGCGATACAGCGGGATCGGCGCGTCGCCGGCAATGGCGGTCGGCAGCACCGGGCTACCGACGGCAGACTGCGGTGAAGCGGCCGCCGCGACCTGGCTGGGCGGCGGCGCCGGTGGTGCGATTGGGGCCACTGGCTGCGAGGTGGGCGGCTCCACCGGCGGTTCATCGGGGTCAACCACCGGTGCCGTCGGCGGGATCGGAGGCACCGGCACCACCACCGGCGGTGTTGGTGGCTCCGGCGGTACGGCCGGCGATTGCACGGCCACCACCGATGAGCGCAAGTACCAGTTGTTCTCCGTACCGGCGGTGACGCCGCCTTTGAACAGCAAGTATTCATAGGCTCCCGCCGACACTGAGCCACGCAACGAAAACGCATCAGCGTTGCTGACGGCGCCATTGAGCGCCTGCACCACTTCAATCCCGCTGCCCTGGGTAAAACCGCCTGCACCGCCGAGGTTGCTCACGGCCAGCTGGCTGTGGCCGGTCAGCGTGCCACCGGCCACCACCAGTTTGTCGGCCGCGGAGGTGTCGTCGCCGAGTACCGATTGCAGCCACACTTGGCCGTTATTGCCCACGTAGTTGCCATGCACGCTGAGCACGTCGCTGGCACTGGCGCTGCCGGTGGTCATGTCGATGGTGCCGGCGTTGTTCAGCGTCGTCAGTTGGCCTGCCGTATAAGCGCGCAGATTGCCTTGGTTCACGGCCAGCGTGCTGCTGCCATCAATGTTGAACGTGCCGGTATTGCTGGCGCTGTCACCGAGGAAAAAATCCCCGGCCAGGTCGAGGCGCGAGTGGTTATTGAGGTTGACGGTTTCCCAGCCGATATAGCGCGCGGCCGTGCTTGAGGTGCTGTTGTCGAAGCTCAGTTGGTCGTTGCCCAGCCCGCCGTCGATCGACGCGGTGGTACTCAACAGGCTTTCGCCCAGGCCGCTGAGCACGGCTGTGTCGTTGCCGTCGCCCATCAGCACCGCCGAGTTGATCTGGCCGCCATGGGTCCACTTGAAGGTGTCATTGCCGATACTGGCGCGAATCTCGCCATTGATCACACCGCCACTGACGCTGATGCTGTCATCGCCACCACTGGTGCTGATATTACCGCCGATGAAACCACCGGAAACGATGATGGTGTCGGTGCCAAAACCGGTCACCAGGTTGCCAAGGATCGTGCCGCCGGACAGGTCATAGAGGTTGTTGTCGAGTTTCATATCGACCCGGCCGATGCTGCCGCCGGTTTGCCGCGCGGTGTCGCCGTCCTCGAAGGCGCCGACAATGGTGCCGCCCGTCATCAGGAACGTGTCGCGGCCGTCGCCCTGGGCCAGGGCCTGGATCTGGCCGCCGCTGATGGTGAAGGTGTCGATGCCATTGCCTTGCTGCACGGTGCCGGTGACCAGGCCGGAATCGATCTGGATGACATCCACGCCGGCGCCGAAAGTGACGTTGCCATTGATAGTGCCGGTGCCACCCGCCGGCAGGTTCAGGCGGTTGTTGCCCAACAGATCGGTAAGGCCCGCGCTGTTGCCGCTGTCGCAGGTAAAAGTGTCATCACCCGGCCCAGGCGTCAGTGTGCAGGCGGCGAGCGCCGTAGGCGGATTTATGTAAGGAAGTGAGAGGATGCCGACAGCTAAAACGGCCCAGTAACCCCAAGCGCGTTCTGTGCCCATGAGTCGGTCCTGTTTGTGTACAAATAACTGCGCATAGCCTTGGGTTTACCGACCAACGCTTCATCTGCGGAAGTCGTTAAAAGTCGTCTTTCTCGATGCCCGCCTCTATATCGCCATATATCCCGACTTCTCCAATTGTTGGCTGCAGTCCAAGTAAAGGGCCCTTGAGCAACACGTCAATAAATATTTGCGAGTCGAATACAGCGAAGTACGTGTTGTAAACGCCATCGTCTGACCCATCTGCATTCGCGCTCTCAGCGTGTGCCGCCAATGTCGCCAGCACCACGCACCACAATAAGCAGATCGTTGCATTTTTCATGGAAGGTTCCTCTCGAGTTGGCAGATGGCAATTGCCGTTTGCTACGCCTGTAGTACTCCCAATACGCCTTTATTTCGCAGCGCACAACCTGTCAACTTTGACAGTTGTCAGCGCTGAAATTTGTGCCATAGCTTATGTATACCCGCGCCTGAGAAACTGCATTTGCCGGCCATGAAATCTATGCTTCAGGGACTGAACAGCCATGAATACCTTGATTAAAAGTTGCCTCGCTTTCTCCATGCTGGCTTCGATCGCCTATACGGGGCCGGCCAGCGCAGCCACGTTTACCGGGGAGGGGACAGCCGCCGGTGCGCAATGTCTTTCCCGTGGTGTGAACAACGCGGGGATTGTGGTGGGGAACTGCAAACCCGGTAACTCATCGGGGCCATCTGTGGCCTGGGTGGCACTCACGCCCGGCGTTGAAACTCCGTTAACCCCCTTGGTCAGTGGCCAAAGCTGCGCCCCTCAGGTGATCAACAACAGTGGGCAAATTGGCGGGGTGTGCAAAACGGCGGACAACCGATCCACCGCGGTGGTGTGGAACAGCGCAGCGCCGGGCACCGCTCCGGTGGCGTTGCCGGCTGTGTCGATTTTTGGTACGGGATTGTTACCTGAGACGTATACGCTTATCAGCGCCTATAACCACAGTGGTGTGTTTGCAGGGGGGAGCTTTAGCGGGACCCATGTTGCGACAGCTGTGTTGTGGTTTCCGGGGAGTCCGGTTCCGCTGCAATTATCCGCTTTGCATGACGCCTGCCTTCCCGTCAGCGTTAACAACACGCTTATAAGCGGTGTACCGAGCACCGCTATCAACTGCCCGGACCCCGCGACCGGCAACCTGGTCGGAAAAATCGTGCAAAAGACCGGGCTGCTGGGCGCCTTGGTCACTACGACGTTGCCCGTTCCGGCCGGCAGCACGCACTGTTCCGTCAGCAGTCTCAACAATGCCGTGCAGATGCTCGGCACCTGCCACTTCACGGCTCCGGATGTGTCTCACGTTGTGTACTGGTCAAGCCCGAGCGCCGCGCCGATTCAACTGAGCACCATCAGTGGGGTGCCAGGTACACCGCAAATCAGCAGCAAGGGGTTGAACAATAACGGCCATGCCGTTGTGTCTTATCAGGACAATAACGGTCAGACCCAACTGGCATTTTGGACACCCTCGACCGGCACCACCCAGTTGATCGCGGAGATCCCGGGCGGCACGCATATACGCTTTGTGGGGTTGAGCGATAACGACACCGTCGCACTCACCAGCGAAAATGCGGGTGAGCACTCCCAGGCGGCCACCTGGACGTCTGCGGGGGGAACCGTGGCTATCCCACAATTCGCCGGAGGTCAGGAAAGCGGGCTGACAGCGATATCGGCGAATGGCGCCTACGTGGCAGGAGGCGCCGAAGACAGCGCTGGCACCGACGATGCAGTGGTCGCCACGTTGCCGTAGGCGAGAAGGTTTCCGGGTAAATCAGGGCGGGTAAACTTCCTTGCTACGACCGCCCCCGGGATTGCTGCTGAAACCTGCAGATGCCCGGCTATACAGTCGGGCTGGCGCGGGTGTGTTCAGCCCAGTTGCTGACGATACGGCAGATCCGGCCCGGTCTTGGTGCAGGTCAACGCCGCCGCGCGGATGGCGAAGCCGAGCATGCTGTCGATCTGCGCGCGGCTGAGCTGTTGCAGCCCCGCGACTGAATCCAGCTGCTGCTCGGTCAGCCAGGCAATCAGCGCGGCCTGGAAGGTATCGCCGGCGCCGACGGTATCGGCCATCACCACCTTTACCGCCGGTGCCGACCAACTGCCATGCTGGCGGCTGAACACGCTGGCGCCGTCGCCGCCACGGGTGAGGAACACCAGCTGGCAACGGTGCTGCAGCCAACCCTGCAGCACGCTCTCTGGGGACTGGTCGGGGTAGAGCAGGTGCAGGTCTTCATCGCTGACCTTGATCAGGTCGGCATGCTCGACCAACTCCGCCACGCGGTCACGCCACAGCTGGATATCCGGCTGCGGGTTCAGGCGCACGTTGGGGTCGAGGCTGATCAGGCGCTTGCCGCTTTCGCGCTTGACCAGGCTCAGCAGGCTGTCGCCAATCGGTTGCACCACCAGGGAGAACGAGCCGATATGCAGCCCGCGCACGTCATCGCCGAGCACCGGCAGGTGCGCGACTTCCAGCAGCCGGTCGGCGCAGCCTTCGCCACGAAAGTTGTATTGCGGTGAGCCGTCGGCGCCCACCGCGACCATCGACAAGGTGGTGGGCGCCGCAAATTCCACCAGGAACTGTTCGCTCACGCCTTCATCCCTGAGCACTTGCAGCAGGCGCCGCCCGAGAAAATCAGTCGACAGCCCGCCAAACAGCCCGGCCTCGATGCCGAGGCGGCGCAAACCCACCGCGACATTGAACGGTGAACCGCCGGCAATCGCCTTGTAAGTGACTTTGGAAGCCTGCCCGCTGGCATCCTCCTCGCTGAAAAAATCAAACAGCGCTTCACCACACACCAAATACATAGTCGTTCGCTCTTAAAGGGTTGCCACTAGCTGTTGATAGCGCTCGTAAGCCTGTTGGTAGGCCGCGACATGCGCGGCCACCGGCAGGGTACGGCTGGTCGGGTCGACACTCACGCATTTGTCGCACAGGCTGGCCAGGGATTCGCCGGACTGGCTCCACGCCGCCTGGATCGCCGCGCCCAGGGCGGCGGCTTCGCTTTGTTCGGTACAGACCACTTCGGTGTTCATGATATCGGCGACCATCTGCCGCCACACCGGGCTTTTCGAGCCGCCGCCGATCAAGCGGATGCGCAGGCTTTGCAGACCGGTCTGGCGCAGCAGGTCGAGGCCGTAACGCAGGCCGAAGGTGGTGCCTTCGACCACGGCGCGGCACAGGTTGGCGCGGGTCAGGTTGGTCATGGTCAGGCCATGCAGGCTACCGGTGGCATGGGGCAGGGCGGGCACGCGTTCACCGTTGAGGAACGGCAGCATGCTCACGCCGTCGGCGCCAATCGGGGCCTGGTCGACCAGGGCGTTGAATGCGTTCAAGTCCAGCTCGAACAGCTCGCGGATGACCCCGGTGGCGTTGGTCAGATTCATGGTGCAGATCAACGGCAGCCAACCGCCGCTGGAGGAGCAGAAGGTGGCGACCGAGGCCTGCGGGCTCACATTCGGTTGGTCGGCAAACGCGTACACGGTGCCGGACGAACCCAGGCTCATGGTGATCACGCCCGGGGCGATATTGCCGGTGCCGATGGCGCCCATCATATTGTCGCCGCCGCCGCTGGACACGCGGGCATTGGGGTTGATACCCAGGCGTTCGGCGATGGCCGGCAGGATCGTGCCCACGGCCTGGTCGGCCTCGATCAGCTCCGGCAGTGCGGCTTCCAGGCGACCGCTGGGGTCGATGTGTTGAAGCAGCGCCACGTCCCATTCGCGGCTGCGCACATTGAAGTAACCGGTGCCCGAGGCATCCCCGTATTCCGCCACGGCACGCCCGGTCAGCCAGTAGTTGAGGTAGTCGTGGGGCAGCAGGATATGCGCGATGCGGGCAAAGATTTCCGGGTGTTGCTCGCGGGTCCAGAGCAGTTTGGACACGGTGTAGCCCGGCGCAATGGCCACTCCCAAGCGTTCCAGGGAGCCGCTTTCGCCGCCCAGGTGTTGCAGCAGGCGCTCGTTCTCTGGCGCGGTTTCGGTGTCGCACCACAGCTTGGCCGGGCGCAGCACCTGGCCCTGGTCATCGAGCAGGACCAGGCCGTGCTGCTGGCCGGAAACGCCGATGCCGAGGATGTCCTGGCCGTCCACGCCGGCCTGTTGCAGGGCGCGGTGGGTGGCTTCGGTAAAGGCATCCAGCCATTCCTGGGTGTGTTGCTCGCGACGGCCATTGGCGCCGCTGAGCAGCGTGTGGCTGGCAGCGCCCAGGCCCAGCACCTTGCCGCTGGAGGCGTCGAGGACGATGGCTTTGGTGCCTTGAGTGCCGCAGTCGATGCCGAGGTAGAGGTTTTGCTGGGTCATGATGGTGTGCTCAGCAGTATTATTGTTGGATTGGTAACCCGGTCAAATGTGGGAGGGGGCTTGCCCCCGATGAGGGAGTGTCAGTTGATGCATCTTTGGCTGACACACCGCTATCGGGGGCAAGCCCCCTCCCACATTTTTTTAAGCCGGTTTCTTCAGGAGTTGTTGTAGGGTTGCGGTGACGCCGTTATCGCGCAAACTCACAAAACACCGCTCAAACGCTGCCACAAACTCAGGCGAGTTGGGAATAGCCGTGCCGAAAATCTCTTCCACACCCAACAGGCGCTTGCTGATCAACGCATCGTCGCTCACCAGCCCCTGGCAGAACTCCGCACGCGGGTCAGGGATCTTGTAGCTCACGCCATTTTCATCCACACCCTTCAGATACAAGGCCCAGGCTGCAACCACCAGTGCCGCACGCTCGGTCTCACGCCCATCGGCAATCAGGCGGTTGATGGTCGGCACGGTGAACTTGGGAAACTTCGACGAACCATCCGAGCACACGCGCTCCAGCTGGTCGGCAATGGCCTGGTTGGAGAAGCGATCCACCAGGGTCTGCTTGTAGTCCGTCAGGTCGATACCCGGCACGGGCGCCAGGTTGGGCGTTACGTCCAGGTCCATGTACGCACGCATGTAGGCGACAAACACCGGATCATTCATGGTGTCGTGAACGAAGCGGTAACCCTTGAGGAAGCCCAGGTAGGTCAAGGCCAGGTGGCTGCCGTTGAGCAAGCCGATTTTCATCTCTTCATAGGGCGTTACGTCATCGGTGAATTGCACGCCGACCTTTTCCCAGGCCGGGCGACCGTTGACGAACTTGTCTTCCAGCACCCATTGCACAAAGGGTTCGCACACCACCGGCCAGGCATCGTCGATGCCGTGCTCGTCATGCAGTTGCAGGCGGTGGGCGGTGCTGGTCATCGGCGTGATGCGGTCGACCATGGCATTCGGAAAGCTCACGTTGGCCTTGATCCAGTCATGCAGCTCGACATTGTGCAGGGCGGCGAACGCCAGCAAGGCCTTGCGTGTGACGGCGCCGTTGTGCGGCAGGTTATCGCAGGACATCACGGTGAATGCCGGGGTGCCGGCAGCACGGCGCTTGGTCAGCGCGGCGCAGATAAAACCGAACACGGTTTTCGGGGTGCTTGGGTTTGCCAGGTCATGCTGGATCTGCGGCAGGTGGGCCATGAACTCGCCGTTGCTGTCGTCGATGCAGTAGCCGCCTTCGGTGATGGTCAGCGAAACGATGCGGATCTCGGGGCTGGCGAGTTTGTCGATCAATGCCTGGGCGCCGTCTTCGGCCAGCAGCATGTCGCTGATGGCGCCGATCACGCGCACTTCGGTGTCGTCGGTGTCGCCCAGCTCATACAGGGTGAACAGGTAATCCTGGCTGGCCAGGTCGTCGCGGGCCTTGCGGTCTTCGGCACGCAGGCCAACGCCGCAGATGCTCCAGTCCAGGCCCTCGCCGGTATTCATCAGCGCATCGGTGTAATACGCCTGGTGCGCGCGGTGGAAACCGCCGACGCCGATATGGGCGATACCTTGCGTGGTGTTGGCAATCGCGTAGGCCGGGATTTTCACTTCCGGCGCCAATTGGCTGAGGTTCTGTTTATTCAGTTTCATCACAAATCTCGCGAAATCAGGCGGCAGCGCGCAGTGGTCGGGCCACGGTCACGCCGTCGGTGTCGAACAGATGGCAGTGTGCCGGGTCCAGGTGCAGGTGCAGGGTCTCGCCGTATTGGCTGGCCATGTCGCCACGAATGCGCATGGTCAGCGGCTCGCCATTGGCGGTGATCACGTGGCAGAAGGTGTCGCTGCCCAGGCGCTCGCCGACGTCGGCGGTGACGGTCAGGCTGGTTTGGCCCGGCGCGGCGATTTCCAGGTGCTCCGGGCGAATGCCCAGGGTCACTGCGCTGCCCACGCTCAAGGTCGCGCCGCTTAACGGCAGGCTGATGGTCGTGCCCGCGTCCAGCTGCACTTCACAGCCCTGGCTCTCGATACGCGTGACCTTGCCTTTGAGAAAACCCATCTTCGGCGTGCCGAGAAAGCCCGCCACAAACAGGTTGGCCGGCTGGTGGTACAGCTCCAGCGGCGAGCCGACCTGTTCGATACGGCCACTGTTCAACACCACCACCTTGTCGGCCAGGGTCATGGCTTCAACCTGGTCGTGGGTCACGTAGATCATGGTCGCCTGCAATTCTTTATGCAGGCGTGCCAGCTCCAGGCGCATCTGCACGCGCAGGGCCGCGTCGAGGTTGGACAGCGGCTCGTCGAACAGGAAGATCTTCGGGTTGCGCACAATCGCCCGGCCGATGGCCACGCGCTGGCGCTGGCCGCCGGACAGCTGCTTGGGCTTGCGCTCCAGCAACGGGCCCAGCTCCAGGATGCGCGCAGCTTCGCTGACTTTGCTCTCGACCAGCTTCTTGTCGACGCCGGCCAAATCGAGGGCGAACGACATGTTTTTGCGCACGCTCATGTGCGGGTACAGCGCGTAGGTCTGGAATACCATGGCCAGGTCGCGCTTGGCCGGGGTGACTTCGGTGATGTCGCGGCCATCCAGTTCGATGGTGCCTTCGGTGACTTCTTCGAGGCCGGCGATCAGGCGCAGCAGGGTGGATTTACCGCAGCCCGAGGGGCCGACAAACACCACGAACTCCTTGTCGTTCACTTCCAGGTCGATGCCCTTGATGATCGAGAAACCTTCGAAGCCTTTTTGCAAATTCTTGATTTTCAGGTTGGCCATGATGGGCCCTCCGCTTGGAATTATTATTTAACGGCGCCGAAGGACAAACCACGCACCAGCTGCTTCTGGCTGATCCAGCCGAAGATCAGGATCGGCGCGCAGGCCAGGGTCGACACGGCAGACAATTTGGCCCAGAACAAGCCTTCGGGGCTGGAGTAGGAGGCGATCAGCGCGGTCAGAGGCGCGGCGTTGGACGAGGTCAGGTTCAGCGACCAGAACGCCTCGTTCCAGCACAGGATCAGCGACAGCAACACCGTGGACGCCAGGCCGCCCTTGGCGATGGGCAGCAGCACGCGGACCATTTCCTGCCACAGGGTCGCGCCGTCCAGGCGCGCCGCTTCGAGGATGTCCTTGGGGATGTCCTTGAAGTAGGTGTAAACCATCCACACCACAATCGGCAGGTTGATCAGCGTGTAGATGATGATCAGCGCAATGCGCGTATCCAGCAGGCCAAAGCTCTTGGCCAGCAGGTAGATCGGCATCAGTACGCCCACCGGTGGCAGCATCTTGGTGGACAGCATCCACAGCAGGGTGCCCTTGGTACGCTGGGTTTCGTAGAACGCCATGGAGTAGGCGGCCGGTACCGAGATCAGCAGGCAAAGGGCCGTGGCGCTGAAGGAAATCAGCACCGAGTTCCAGGCGTAGCTGAAATAGTTGCTGCGTTCGTTGATGTGCAGGTAGTTCTCCAGCGTCGGCGTGAAGATGAACTGCGGCGGCGTGGCGAACGCGTCGATTTCGGTCTTGAAGCTGGTCAGCACCATCCAGAAGATCGGGAAGAAAATCAGGATCGAGATGGCCCAGGCCAACGTGCCGAGCAACAGGCTTTGCAGGCGGCGGGATTGTTGAAGCGTCATGGCGCGGCCCTCAAGGCTTGTCAGTCAGGTTTTTGCCGATCATCCGCACCAGGATGATCGCCGCGATATTGGCGATGACCACGGCAATCAAGCCGCCGGCCGAGGCCATGCCTACGTCGAACTGCACCAGCGCCTGGTTGTAGATCAGGTAGGCGAGGTTGGTGGACGCGTAACCGGGGCCCCCGTTGGTGGTGGTGAAGATTTCGGCGAACACCGAAAGCAGGAAGATCGTTTCGATCATCACCACCACGGCTATCGGGCGGGCCAGGTGGGGCAGGGTCAGGTGCCAGAAGATCGCGATGGCGCCGGCACCGTCCAGGCGTGCGGCTTCCTTTTGTTCCTGGTCGAGGGACTGCATGGCGGTCATCAGCAGCAGAATGGCAAAGGGTAGCCATTGCCACGACACAATGATGATGATCGACAGCAGCGGGTAGTGCGCCAGCCAGTCCACCGGCTCGGCGCCGAATAACTTCCACACGGCGGCCAGAATCCCTGACACCGGGTGGAAAATCAGGTTCTTCCAGATCAGCGCACCGACGGTGGGCATGATGAAGAACGGCGAAATCAGCAACACCCGCACCAGGCCACGGCCGAAGAACTCACTGGCTTCCAGCAGGGCACTGATCAACACGCCAAACACCACGCTGATCAGCAATACGCTGCCCACCAGTAACAAGGTGTTGGTGGCGCCGGGCAGGAAGCCCGAATCGGTGATGAAGTAGGTGAAGTTTTCCAGCCCCACGAATTGGTTTTCGCCAGGGTAGAGCAGGTTGTAGCGGATCAATGAAAAGTACAGGGTCATGCCCAGCGGCACGATCATCCACAGCAGCAGCAAGGCCACCGAGGGGCTGACGAGAAACCAGCCGGGGTTGGCCAGGCGGTTTTTGGAGGGTGTATTCATAGTGATCATGGCCAGTCAGATGCATACAGAATCTGGGGTGGAACGCGGTCAGTGTGGGAGCTGGCTTGCCTGCGATGGCATCAGCGCCGTCTGCCTGACAGACCGCGCCGCCTGCATCGCAGGCAAGCCAGCTCCCACATAAAGCAGTTCCCACATTTAAAGGGGTGTACCCGCTTTATTTGGGGTAACCGGCCCGCTTCATTTCACGCTCGGTGGTGGTCTGCGCGGCGGTCAATGCGGCCTCCACGGTTTGCTGGCCAGTCAGCGCGCCGGAGAAGAACTTGCCAACCTGGGTGCCAATCGCCTGGAACTCAGGAATGGTCACCAACTGGATGCCGATATACGGCACCGGCTTGAGGGTTGGCTTGGTCGGGTCCGCGACTTTCAGCGATTCCAGGGTCACCTTGGCGAAAGGCGCGGCCTTCATGTACTCGTCGCTGTAGGTCGACTTGCGCGTGCCTGGCGGTACGTTGGCAATGCCGTCGGTCTTGGCCACGAGCTGGCTGTATTCCTTGGAGGTGGCCCAACTGGTGAATACCTTGGCGGCATCCTTGGCCTTGGAACTGGTAGGGATCGCCAGGGACCAGGAGTACAACCACGAAGTGCCCTTGTCGGTTTTTTCGTGCGGGGCAAAGGTGAAGCCAACGTGGTCAGCCACTTTGCTTTGGGTCTTGTCGGTGACGAACGAGCCGGCCACGCTGGCGTCGACCCAGATCGCGCACTTGCCGCTGTTGAACAGCGCCAGGTTTTCGTTGAAACCGTTGCTGGAAGCACCCGGCGGGCCGGATTTCTTCATGTTGTCGACGTAGAAGTTCAGCGCGTCCTTCCACTCAGGGCCGGTGAACTCAGGCTGCCATTTTTCATCGAACCAGCGCGCACCATAACCGTTGGCCAAGGTGGTGATCAGCGCCATGTTCTCACCCCAACCGGCTTTGCCGCGCAGGCACAGGCCGTATTGCTCTTTGCTTTTGTCGGTGAGTTTGGCCGCGAATTCGCCGATCTGGCTCCAGGTCGGGTGCTCGGGCATGGTCAGCCCGGCGTCCTTGAACAGGTCGGTGCGGTAATAGGTGATCGAGCTTTCGGCGTAGAACGGCAGGGCGTACAGCGAACCCTTGACGGACAAACCATCACGTACCGACGGGAATACATCATCAAGGTCGTAGGAAGCGGGTAGATCTTTCATCGGCTCCAGCCAGCCTTTGGCGCCCCACAGTGCAGCTTCGTACATGCCAATGGTCAACACATCGAACTGCCCACCCTGGGTGGCGATGTCGGTGGTCAGGCGTTGGCGCAGCACGTTTTCTTCGAGCACCACCCAGTTCAGCTTGATCTCCGGATGCTCGGTCTCGAAGGTTTTCGAGAGCTTTTGCATGCGGATCATGTCGCTGTTGTTGACGGTGGCAATGGTCAGGGTTTGCGCGCCAAAGCTGACGGCGCTGAGGGTCATGCATGCTGTCATGCAGGTAGAGGCAAGCAGAGTTTTTGCTGTGAACTTCATCGCGCACTCCATTTCCGCGCCCAGGGGGCTACAGAAGGACAGTTATTGTTGTTGTGTCTTCCTACGAACAGTCAGGAAGAGTGTGCGTTGATTACAGCCTTCAAATAGACATAAGACAAATCCTTGGGCGCACTTGGACTGATACTTTTTTGCACTGCTGAATCCGCACCGTTCCCGCACCGTTTGCAAAAACCGACGCGGGGGAGGCGGTTGCCCGGATTACTCTGCGAAGTCGAAGACGGCCTCGATCATGGGTTGGCTGAAGGTGCCCTTGCCGGTCCCCTCTATCAACTTGAAGGTTCCGTCCGGGTTGATATCAACGCCCAGTGAGCTGGCGATTACGGTGTCCACACCCGGTTTTCTCAGGAGGTCCAGCAGCGGTTTCTTACCTTGGTAGCTTTGATCCAGGACACTTCCCATGCCCGCTGTGGATTGGGACTCCACACCGCCAACGAATATGACCTTGCCACCATTGGCCAACGACCGATCCAGCTCATCCAGCAGTTGGTAGGTATCATTATCGAATAAACCGTATTCCAGATTGCTGCCGGTCAGGTGCATCAGGGTGCGTTTTTGGTAGACACCGTCCTTGAGGTCGCTGAGCACTGCAAGTGCAGAACAATCCGTGAGGCTGCGAGTCGACAATACCGAGTGCGCATCTTCAGCCGTGTGGGAGTAACCCATCAGCACTTCAACCGGTTTTGCGGACACCGGTTTGATCTTTGGCGGCCCATAGGTGCGCGGTTGGTAATCAACCTGGGTTCTATAGAAGACCGGTTTTTCCGCGCTGCCTATATTCAGTTCAATTTGCGTACCGTTGTCTTTCAAGATGTTGAAGTTGATGTCACGCCCGGCAAGTTTGCGGTCCAGTTGTCTTTCGGCCAGGAGGTGGATGTCAGCGTCACTGAGGCCGGCGTATTGTTTGCGGTAATGCGCCAATGCGCTGGCGTAGAGCTTGTAGGGATCTTCGTCGTCAATGCCTTCGTAGTCGGTAATGATTTCCTGCTCGAACCCTTTTACGCGCACGCCAGTCAGTGCGTTGAGTTTCGCTGCGAGGGACTGCTCTCCGCCGTTACTGGAATAACAGGCCAATAACCGCACCTCGGGATAACTTCGAATGTCTATGCCGCGCGCCAACAACTCCTGGTCAATATCTTCAGCGGTGTACTGCTTGCCGCCTTCGCCATAGATGTGTGCCGGCTGCTCACCGATAGGTTTCTCGCCATGACCCATGATATTGAGTCGTTGTTTGCCGTTGTAAGTGTCGACAAAGGCTTGAATGTCGCCAGCCAGCGGTTTGATCTCCGCCGGACCGCCCAGCACGATGCGGTTTTTCGGGGGTGTGGCGAAGGGCGCAGTATTCTCGACCAATACCGAACCGGCGTTTGCCATCTTAGTGGCGCCGCTCGATGAGCGTGGCTTGAAATGCACCAATAAGGTCGCCAGGTTGAGCAGCAGGTCAGTCAGGGCTGCCTCTTTGTCCGTGGTGTTATCGCCGCCCAGGGCCTCGATGTCCTTGAGGGTGCCCGGCGCCTGCAGCAGCAGTCCAAGTGTGGCGGCGGGGCCACGCAGCGCTGGCAGCAGCGCATTGAGCAGCAGGAAACCACCGTGTTTGAGGGACGCCCAGCGGCTTTTTGCGTCGGATGTGGAGTGGTGTTCAGCCAGGCTTATCAGGTTCCGGGCGTTGTCTTCGTACAGGTGCTCCATCAATGTCCCGGCTTGCAGCGTCTGCTGCAGACGGCTGTCCTGCGCCAGGGGGATGGTCTCATTGAGGGGCACAGACCCAAGGTTAAAGCCGAATAACACCAGGTTGGGGTGCTTGAAGCCATTGCCGCTATAGAGTTGCCGCGTGTTTTCGTCGGGCAGCCAGGCAAGGGTGTCGTTTTGCAGCTTGCCCTTTTTCTGTATGGCTTCCAGCAGTGCCTGGCGCGACGCAAACTGCAGCAGCGGCGCATCGGCAATCAGCGGGCGATAGAGAATATGCGGGCCGGTGCTACTGTCCTTGGGCTCGATCAGGTAGGCGCCTTCAACCACATCGATTTTGCCATTGGCCTGGTTATCGAAGGCCAGCGGCCGGAGGGTGATGTCCTTGCCGTCGACGGTCCTGGGGCCGGCGCCCGGCTTGAGGATCTCCTGCACGTAGCGGAACCCTGTGGGGTTGAAACCGGCTTCGCCCTTGATGCTCAGTTCCAGTGCTTTCATCTGTGTTTCGATAGGCACTTGTTGGGCAAACAGCGCCTGGCGCTCGGATTTTTTTGCGCGGTTATCGAGCAGTTTTTCCTTCAGCAACGCGGGGTAGGTCTTGCCGATATCAAGGTTGTCGACCAGGGCCTTGAGCACCAGCTCTTTCTCTAGCGCGGGTACCCTGGTTTTTATTTCTACGCCGTTCTCCTTGAGCCCGGTCTTGAAGAAGACTTCTATCTGGCCATCCGGCAGGCCCGACAGATTGTTGAGGAGCATGTCGGTCAGGCTCATGGTCTGGCGGTCGATACCGCCGGAACTCAGCGTCCCGTAGGGCACCTTGAAGACCACCTCCAAGTCCTTGGCAGCGTACTGCGTCAGTTTTTGGCTTTCGGGCAACCTGTCGAATTGCGCCTGCGCAAACGTGCGGATGTCCGGGATGTCGCTGTTGTACCCGCGCCCCTTGTTCAGTTGAGTGAAGCTGGCCAGGCCGAGACTGAGCTCATGCATCACAAAACGTTCGGCTTCGCCGGCTGTACCCAGCCAATCGGGCAGCGTGGTTTTTGCTTGCGGCGAGGGCTGTGCGCCAATCAGGGGTGGGGCGTTGACCAGGCTGTTGCCTTGATGCTGTTTGATCACGATGTCGGCCTGAGCGTCGAACATATTGCCGGTCAGCGCTTCCAGGTGGCGCTTTTCGTTGGGCAGTTGATCCCAGGAACTGTAGGGGGTGATGTTCCCGCTGGGCTCCACCCGCAAGAGAATCTCGCGGTCGGGTTGCGACAAACCGCGATGAATCAGCAGGTCCGGCGAGGCGCCGGGCAAGGCATACACGCTGGCGCCGGATGTCTTGGGGCCAAGGGGTGCGGGGCGCGTCGAACCTTGAGGGTGTCTCACGAGCATGTCCACGGTTTTGCGCTGCTCGTCGTCCAGCCCGGGTTGTTTCAGGCCGGCTTGTTGCAGGTTACTGCGCAGAATATGGCTGACCAATGCGCGGTGACTGCCTGGGAAGACAGTGCCGGCATCGCTTGGGGTGCTGAAGGCGGGTTGGCTCCAATAGGCCCGCGAGTCAGTGTCCAAGGCCGCGTTCAATTGGCCGGGAAGCGCACGTATGGCGGTGCTGAGGGCTGATAGGTCGAGGGGCAACGGAACGCCAGCAGGGTTGCCCGTTCGTTCGAGTAAATCAGGGCGGGTATCCAGCACTCTATGGGTGGTGCCGAAAACTGGGGCGTCGCCACCTGTGAGGTAATCCCAGGCAAGTGTCATCAAGTGCGTTTGCTTGAATTGCCCCGGGTGATCCGGGTCGGGTGTTGCAATGGCGAGTCGGTTGACGTCGATGTCCAGCCCCGGGGCGCTTGCTTTGAGCTTATCGCCGAGCAATCGAGCAATCACCGTGTGCAGCGTGGGCTCACCGGCAAACTGGCGGCGTGCAATCGCCGCCATCGGGTTGATGGCCGGGGAGGGGGGGTTAGGCGTGCCTGGGATGGGCGAGGGTTGAGAGGGTGCAAACAGTTTCGGGTTTTTTGCGATTTGAACAGAAAGATCGGCTATCGCCTCCTGCTGTCGTTGGCGGACGTATCTATAGGCCGGGCGGTTGAACTCTGGTGCTGTGGCGTCAGGTTCGCGCAGCGCTTCGAACGTTTGGTTTTTGTTCTGCTGGAAGATTGAGTATAAATTTTCGCCGATTGAACCGTTGGTGCTTGCAGCGTAGAAGTCGCCGATCACATCCGCAGGTGCATGGTTTGCGTCGGTATAGTCAATGTTCAGTTTGAGCGTCGGCGTGAGTGCTTGAGCGGCGGCGGTCACCGCTGCGGTCGCCTGCCACCAGCCGGGATCGTATTTAGAAAAGGTCGCACGTTTGCCGTCTGCAATGCATTCGAGCTGCCATCCCGACTCAGTATTCAACCGCAGGGTTGAAGTGTCGATCTTGTGTTTGCTGGCGAAGCTTGCGAATGGCTCGTTTTGAATCGCATGCGTCAGCTCGGCCCAGGCCATGCCGAACGTCGAGAAGGCCGGGATATCGGAAATGGTCCTGGCGGCCGGCCTGCCTTGCCTTTGCCCTTGACCGAAAAGGGCTCGATCCTTCAGCGCAACGCTGTACTTGAATGAAAGCGCCTTGTCGCCGGCTCTGATCAGTTCAGTTGCCAGCTTTTGGGTTTCCAGGCTCACCACTGCACTGGCACGCTTGATCCGTGCGGGCTTGATAATCGTCTGTTCGGAGGGGAGATAGGCGGGGGCGACATAAGGATTGAGAACGCTACTGCGTAATGACTCGTCACTCATGGAGGCGGCATCCGTTGGTAAGTAAGTCGTGGTTGTTTTGCTCTAAGGGAGGTTGAAATCAATGCCCTCAGCGCCTGACGATCAAAAAGCCTCGATGCGGTTGGGGTCGACTTGCGTAGTGGTGGGTTGTTAAATCGTTGATTGATTGGTTAAGCGCCCACGGAAGTTCCTCGCCTGGTGTTACAAGCTATTAGGCGGGTAGTGGCGGGTAGTGGCGGGTGGCTATGGGCGCGTGGCGGTGAAGGCTTTAAGGCATGGGGGTAAATAGCAGGCGCCTATCTACACCATGTTCTGCTCAGTCAAGCGCTGTACCGCCAGGCGGCGATAGTGGGACGGGGTCATCCCCTTGAGTTGCTGGAAGCGCCGGTTGAAGTTGGAGATATTGTTGAACCCCGACTCAAAACACACATCGGTTACCGCCTTGTCCCCATCGGCCAGCAACTCGCAGGATTTGCTGATGCGCAAGCGATTGACGAACTCGATAAACGTGCGGCCTGTGGCTTGTTTGAACACACGGGAAAAGTACGTCGGCTTCATTCCCAAGTGTTCCGCGACTTCCTCCAGCGGCAATTCCCGCGCGTAGTGCGCGAAGATATAGTCCACTGCGCGGTTGGTGCGGTCGACGCTATGTTCGTCGGCCACCTGCGGCGTGTTCACGCCGGACAACAGTTGGTAGTCCTCACACGCGCTGAGCACTTCCAGCAAGATAAAAAAGTGTCCCAGGCGCGCCATGCCTTGGGCGTCCTCGATGCGCTGCATCAAGGTCATGGCCTGGGCGATGGTCTTTTTGCAGCGGAATTCGATGCCGTACTGCGCGCGTTCCAGTAAGGGCGTGAGGCTCTTGAGTTCGGCGAAAATATGGCTGCCGCCTTCGAACAGTTCGTCGGTGAAGTTCACCAACATGTCGCGCTTGGGCACCACCTCGTCTTCCTCGACCTGGCTGATCCAGTTGTGGGGCAGGTTGGGCCCGGTGAGGAACAGGCTTTCGGGGTAGAAATTACCGATGTAGTCGCCGATAAATACCTTGCCGGAGCTGGCGACGATCAGGTGCAGCTCGTATTCCTTGTGGAAATGCCAGCGCACCAGCGGGCAGGGGAAGCCGTGTTGGCGATAGATGATGGACAGACCGTTGTGATCGTCCATCAGCTCGTAGGAAGGGTCGGTGATACGCGTTGCTCGGGTCATGCTGCCGTCGCTTTATTGTGGTTGCTGCGTAGGATAATGCCCCCTTGCGCACAACCTCGCCAGCCTCGGTGTTTATACCGTGCGGTTTTTCGCCTCGATCCACTGGGACATGTATTGAGTACTTTTATGCGCATGGTGGCGCAGCATGCTGCCGGTGAAGTTATCCCGACGATGCGCGGCGAGGCGGCTGCGGCAATGGTCCAGGCAGGCTACCAGCGCCGGTCCGTGGACGCTTTGGTCATAACGACGGGCCAGCAACTGGCGGCCATCTTCCTGAGCCTGGGTCCAGCGTTCGCGGTCCTGGTACAACGCCACGGCCGCCGTTGCCAGGGCCGGGGCGCTCTGTTCGATGACACCCGGCCAGGGCTGCGCATCGCCCATGGCCTCGGCGCCGATCGGCGTGGTGATATTCGGCGTGCCACACAGCATCGCGTCGGCCAGTTTGCCCTTGATGCCCGCGCCAAACCGCAGGGGCGCCAGGCAGATACGTGCGGCGGTCATCACCTGCAGGGCATCCTCGGCCCAGTTCATCACATGAAAACCCTGCGCCGGGTTATGCAAGGCCGTGGCCTTGGGCGGGGTGTAGGCCCCATAGATATGCAGTTGGGCGCCCGGCAGTTGCTGGCGAATCAGCGGCCAGACGCTGTTCTTCATCCACAGCACCGCATCCCAGTTGGGTGCGTGGCGGAAGTTGCCGATGCTGAGGAAGTGCGCGCGGTCTTCAAACGGCGCGAAGGCCTCGGCCGGCGGCGCCATCATCAGCGGGCACCAGTGCAGCAGCGCGGTGGGCACCTTGAACTGTTCAGTCAGCAGGCGGATTTCCACGTCGGAGATCATCAGGCTGATATCACAGCGATAAATCGCCGCGATTTCGCGCTTGGCCAGGTCGGTGTCGGCCATCCGCTGGAATTCTTCTTCCAGCGCCGGGGCGAACAGCGCGGTGAAATCCTCGCTGTCAGCCTTGAGGTGGTCCTTGAGGCGCTGGTGGCGCGCGTCACGCAGGCTTTGCAGGTCGGAGGTTTCCAGCACTCGCAAGGCGTCGGGGCAGCATTTTTCCACGCGCCAGCCGAATTGCTCTTCCATCATGAAACGGTCGAACAGCACGATATCCGGGGCCAGTTCGCGGATAAAGTCATCAAAACTGCTGTTATTCAACTCGATGGCGCATTCGGCGATGCCCAGGGTGAGCAAGTCGGCCTTGTGCTCGCCGAGTGCGGCAGGGCTGCTGAACGTAATGTCCCAACCTTGCGTAAGAAAGCTCTCGAGAATCTGCATCATATGCCCGCCCGCGGCCGAGGAACGCGGCTCCGGCCAGACGTAACCAATGACCAGGACTTTGGTGGCGGGCTGATTCATCAACAACGGTTTCCTTCAAGGGCAGGCGCAAAGCGCGCAATTAAACCACAACCCGGCGACATGACAATTTGTGTCTGGCGGTAGGTAGCCACGGCACTTTGTGGTTAACTTCGGCCTCTCGAATTCGTTTAACCAAAACCCAGCATAAGGATTCCGTTCATGGCTCAAGTCACCCTTCGTGGTAACCCTGTCCAGGTTGAAGGCGAATTGCCGAAAACCGGTTCCACCGCCCCAGAATTCAGCCTGGTCGCCGTCGACCTGTCTGAAGCAACCCTGGAAACGTTCGCCGGCAAGCGCAAGGTACTGAACATCTTCCCAAGCGTCGACACCCCGACCTGCGCCACCTCGGTGCGTAAATTCAACGCCCAGGCCAACGATGTCAGCAACACCGTGGTGCTGTGCATCTCCTCCGACCTGCCGTTTGCCCAGAAGCGTTTCTGCGGTACCGAAGGCCTGGACAACGTGCTGAGCCTGTCGGACTTCCGCAACGCCGACTTCGCTGTCGACTACGGTGTTTCCCTGGCTGACGGCCCGCTGCAAGGCCTGACCGCCCGCGCCGTGGTGGTACTGGACGAAAACAACAACGTGCTGCACAGCGAGCTGGTGGCGGAAATTGGCCAGGAGCCAAACTACGAAGCAGCCCTGGCTGTTTTGAAGTAACTGTTTCTGCGCGTTACTGTCGTTTTGCAGTAACACGCTTGCTACATGATTGCGGCCTGGCCTAGTCCAGGCCGTTTTCATTTGCGCTTCAGGTGCTTAGCGAAATAGCCGATACACTAAACGCCAACAGTTAAAAGTTGTAAGCCCAAGGTAAATAGCCGGTAAAGGCGCTTTTCTTAATGCGCTCCAGTGCTTATCTTTCAGCCTCCCAAAGAAGAAGCTCTCGCGCCCAATGGTTGATCAATCCATGCAATCCTCCCCCCGTAAGTCCCGCCGCTGGCTGTTCGGCCTGCTTGTGCTGCTGGTTATCGCCGGCCTGTGCTGGAAATTCTGGCCCGGCAGCCACAAAGAGGGTGCCGCGCAGACGCCAGCCGGGCATGCCGGCAAGTCGGGGATGATGCGCCCGGGCTTCGGCGGTTCCACCGGCCCGGTGCCGGTGCGCGTGGCGCCGGCAGTGTTGGGGGACTTTCCGGTGTACTACAAGGCCTTGGGCACGGTGACGGCGCTCAACACCATCAATGTGCGCAGCCGGGTGGGCGGTGAGCTGGTGAAAATCGCCTTTGAAGAGGGGCAAATGGTCAAGGCCGGCGACCTGCTGGCGGAAATCGACCCGCGCAGCTACCAGAACGCCTTGCTCCAGGCCCAGGGCACGCTGATGCAAAACCAGGCGCAACTGAAAAACGCCCAGGTCGATGTACAGCGTTACCGTGGCCTGTACGCCCAGGACAGTATCGCCAAGCAGACCCTGGACACCGCCGAAGCGCTGGTGCTGCAATACCAGGGCACGGTCAAGACCAATCAGGGCGCGGTGGATGACGCCAAGCTCAACCTCGAATTCACCAAGATCCGCGCGCCGATCAGCGGCCGGGTTGGTCTGCGTCAGGTCGACGTGGGCAACCTGGTAGCAGCCAATGACACTACGTTTTTGGCCGTAATCACTCAGACCCAGCCGATCAGCGTGGCCTTCACCCTGCCGGAAAATACCCTGGACACTGTGCTCAGCCGTTATCACGCCGGCAACAAACTGCCCGTGGAAGCCTGGGACCGTGGCGACGTGAAGCAGCAAGCCGCGGGCGTGCTGCAAAGCCTGGACAACCAGATCGACGTGACCACCGGCACCCTGAAATTCAAGGCGCGCTTCGATAACAAGGATCAGGCGCTGTTCCCCAACCAGTTCGTCAATGTGCACCTGCTGGCCGATACCCTGCATAACGTGGTGCTGGCGCCGTCGGCGGCGATCCAGTTCGGCAACACCGGCACCTTTGTCTATGTGCTCGACGGCGACAAGAAGGTCAAGGTCCAACCCCTGGTGGTGGGCGACACCGATGGCGACAACACCGTCATCAAAGAGGGCCTCAAGGCTGGCGACCGCGTAGTGCTGGAAGGCACCGACCGCCTCAAGGACGGCAGCGAGATCGAAGTGGTCAACGACAGCACCGAAGTGCCGACCACCCCGACCGAACACCTGCAGGGCAAGCCGGCGGCTAAAGGGGAGACCGGCACCACCGCCGGCAAGGCGCAAAAGGTCGGTTCATGAACCTGTCGCGGCTGTTTATCCTCCGCCCGGTCGCTACCACGCTGAGCATGCTGGCCATCGTATTGGCCGGCATCATTGCGTATCGCTTGCTACCGGTATCGGCCTTGCCGCAGGTGGATTACCCGACGATCCGGGTGATGACGCTGTACCCCGGCGCCAGCCCCGATGTGATGACCAGCGCGGTCACTGCGCCGCTGGAGCGCCAGTTCGGGCAAATGCCCGGCTTGACCCAGATGGCCTCCACCAGCTCCGGCGGTGCGTCGGTGCTGACCCTGCGTTTCAACCTCGACATCAATATGGATGTCGCCGAGCAACAGGTGCAGGCCGCGATCAATGCCGCCACCAACCTGCTGCCCAAGGATTTGCCGGCACCGCCGGTGTACAACAAGGTCAACCCGGCGGACACCCCGGTGCTGACCCTGGCGATCACCTCCAAGACCATGCTGCTGCCCAAGTTGAATGACCTGGTCGACACGCGCATGGCGCAAAAAATTGCGCAGATCAGCGGCGTCGGCATGGTCAGCATCGCCGGCGGCCAGCGCCAGGCCGTGCGCATCAAGGTCAACCCCGAGGCCCTGGCCGCCAATGGCTTGAACCTCTCGGACGTGCGCACCCTGATCGCTGCGTCCAACGTCAACCAGCCCAAGGGCAACTTCGACGGCCCAACTCGCGTGTCGATGCTCGACGCCAACGACCAGTTGGTCTCGCCCCAGCAATACGCCGAACTGATCCTGGCCTATAACAATGGCGCGCCGTTGCGCCTTAAAGATGTGGCGCAGATCGTCGACGGCGCCGAAAACGAACGCCTTGCCGCCTGGGCCAATGAAAACCAGGCCGTGCTGCTGAATATCCAGCGCCAGCCGGGCGCCAACGTGATTGAAGTGGTCGACCGCATCAAGGCGCTGCTGCCGAGCATCACCGATAACCTGCCGGCCGGCCTTGACGTCACGGTGCTGACCGACCGCACCCAGACCATTCGCGCCTCGGTAAAAGACGTACAGTACGAATTGCTGATCGCCATCGCCCTGGTGGTGATGGTCACCTTCCTGTTCCTGCGCCGGGTCAGTGCGACCCTTATTCCGTCGATCGCTGTGCCGCTGTCGCTGGTGGGCACCTTCGGCGTGATGTACCTGGCCGGCTTCTCGATCAATAACCTGACCCTGATGGCCCTGACCATCGCCACCGGTTTCGTGGTGGACGATGCCATCGTGATGCTGGAAAACATCTCGCGTTACATCGAGGAAGGCGAGACGCCGCTGGCGGCGGCGCTCAAGGGCGCCAAGCAGATCGGCTTCACCCTGATTTCCCTGACCCTGTCGCTGATTGCCGTATTGATCCCGCTGCTATTTATGGCCGACGTAGTGGGGCGGCTGTTCCGCGAATTCGCCATTACCCTGGCGGTGGCGATCCTGATTTCCCTGGTGGTGTCCCTGACCCTCACGCCGATGATGTGCGCGCGCTTGCTCAAGCGTGAGCCCAAGGACGAGGAGCAAAGCCGCTTCTACAAGGCCAGCGGTGCGTGGATCGATTGGTTGATCGCGCGGTATGGCAGCATGTTGCAATGGGTACTCCGGCACCAACCGCTGACCCTGCTGGTGGCCATCGCCACCCTGGGCCTCACGGTGCTGCTGTACCTGGCGGTGCCCAAGGGCTTTTTCCCGGTGCAGGACACCGGGGTGATCCAGGGTATTTCCGAAGCGCCGCAGTCGATCTCCTTCGCGGCCATGAGCCAGCGCCAACAGGAGTTGGCCAAGATCATCCTCGCCGACCCGGCGGTGGAAAGCCTGTCGTCCTACATTGGGGTGGACGGCGATAACGCCACCCTCAACAGCGGCCGCTTGCTGATCAACCTCAAGCCCCACGGTCAGCGCGATCTGAGCGCGGCCCAGGTGATCACCCGCCTGCAACCGAATATCGACAAGCTGGTGGGTATCCGCCTGTTCATGCAGCCGGTGCAGGACTTGACCATCGAGGACCGGGTCAGCCGCACCCAGTACCAATTCAGCATGTCTTCGCCGGATGCCGACCTGCTGGCGCTGTGGAGCGACAAGCTGGTGCACACCCTGAGCCAGATGCCGGAACTCACCGATGTCGCCAGCGACCTGCAGGACAAAGGCCTGCAGGTGTACCTGGTGATCGACCGTGACGCGGCCTCGCGCCTGGGTGTAAGTGTGTCGACCATCACCGACGCGCTCTACGACGCCTTCGGCCAGCGGCAGATTTCTACCATCTATACCCAGGCCAGCCAGTACCGCGTGGTCTTGCAGGCCCAGTCCGGGGAAACCCTGGGCCCGGCGGCGCTGAACCAGATCCATGTAAAAACCACCGATGGCGGCCAAGTGCGCCTGTCCAGCCTGGCTCATGTGGAGCAGCGCCAGGCCCAGTTGGCGATTGCGCATATTGGCCAGTTCCCGGCGGTGATGATGTCGTTCAACCTGGCCCCGGGCGTGGCGCTGGGCAAAGGCGTGGAGCTGATCAACCAGGCGCAGAAAGACATCGGCATGCCGGTGGGCGTACAGACTCAGTTCCAGGGCGCGGCCCAGGCCTTCGAGGCGTCGCTGTCGAGTACCTTGCTGCTGATCCTGGCGGCGGTGGTCACCATGTACATCGTGCTGGGCGTGCTCTACGAGAGCTATATCCACCCGATCACCATTCTCTCGACCTTGCCGTCGGCAGCAGTGGGGGCGTTGCTGGCCTTGCTGCTCAGTGGCAATGACCTGGGGATGATCGCGATCATCGGCATTATCTTGCTGATCGGTATCGTCAAGAAGAACGCGATCATGATGATCGACTTCGCCCTCGACGCCGAGCGCAACCAGGGCCTCGACCCGCAGACCGCCATCTACCAGGCGGCGCTGTTGCGCTTCCGGCCGATCCTGATGACCACCCTGGCCGCGCTGTTCGGTGCGGTACCGTTGATGCTGGCCACCGGTTCCGGCGCGGAATTGCGCCAGCCCCTGGGCCTGGTGATGGTCGGTGGGTTGCTGGTGAGCCAGGTATTGACCCTGTTCACCACGCCGGTGATCTACCTGTACTTCGACCGCCTTGGTCGTCGCTGGCGCAAAGAGCCACAAAGCCTGGAGCCGGTTGAGTCATGAACCTGTCCGGACCGTTCATTCGCCGGCCGGTAGCCACCATGCTGCTGAGCCTGGCGATCATGCTGTTGGGAGGTGTCAGCTTCAACCTGCTGCCGGTATCGCCATTGCCGCAGATCGACTTCCCGGTGATCGTGGTGTCGGCCAGCTTGCCCGGCGCCAGCCCCGAGGTGATGGCGTCCACGGTGGCGACGCCGCTGGAACGTTCGTTCGGCGCGATTTCCGGCATCACCACCATGAGCAGCTCGTCGAGCCAGGGTTCTACGCGGGTCATCCTGGCGTTCGATTCCGGCCGCGATATCAACGGCGCGGCGCGGGAAGTGCAAGCGGCCATCAATGCCTCGCGCAACCTGCTGCCCAGTGGCATGCGCAGCATGCCCACCTACAAGAAGATCAACCCGTCCCAGGCGCCGATCATGGTGCTGTCACTGACCTCGGACGTGTTGCAAAAGGGCCAATTGTACGACCTGGCCTCGACCATCCTTTCGCAAAGCCTGTCCCAGGTGCCGGGCGTGGGCGAAGTGCAGATCGGCGGCAGCTCCCTGCCGGCCGTGCGCATCGAGCTGGAACCCAAGGCCCTCGACCAGTACGGCGTGGCCCTGGACGATGTGCGCAACACCATCGCCAATGCCAACCAGCGCCGGCCCAAGGGTTCCCTGGAAGACAGCGAGCGCAACTGGCAGATCCAGGCCAACGACCAGCTGGAAAAGGCCAAGGACTACGAACCGCTGCTGATTCGCTACCAGAACGGCGCGGCCCTGCGCCTGGGCGATGTGGCGAAGATCAGCGACGGCGTGGAAGACCGCTACAACAGTGGCTTCTTCAACAATGATTCGGCAGTGTTGCTGGTGATCAACCGCCAGTCGGGCGCCAACATCATCGAGACCGTCAAGCAGATCAAGGCGCAGTTGCCGGCGTTGCAGGCGGTGCTGCCGTCGAGCGTCAAACTCAGCCTGGCCATGGACCGCTCGCCGGTGATCACCGCCACCCTGCACGAAGCCGAGATGACCCTGTTGATCGCGGTGGGGCTGGTGATCCTGGTGGTCTACCTGTTCCTAGGCAACTTCCGCGCTTCGTTGATTCCGACCCTGGCGGTGCCGGTATCGCTGGTGGGCACCTTTGCGGTGATGTACCTGTACGGTTTTTCGCTGAACAACTTCTCATTGATGGCGCTGATCCTGGCCACCGGCCTGGTGGTGGACGATGCCATCGTGGTGCTGGAGAACATCTCCCGGCATATCGACGAAGGCGTGCCACCGATGAAGGCGGCGTACCTGGGGGCCGAGGAGGTCGGCTTTACCTTGCTGTCGATGAACGTGTCGCTGGTGGCGGTGTTCCTCTCCATCCTGTTTATGGGCGGGATCGTCACCAACCTGTTCCGTGAGTTTTCCATCACCTTGTCGGCGGCGATCATTGTGTCGCTGATCGTGTCGCTGACGTTGACTCCAATGCTGTGCGCGCGTTGGCTCAAGCCCCATGTCAAAGGGCAAATGACCGGCTTGCAGCGCTGGAGCCAGAAGATCAACGACCGCATGGTGGCCGGTTATGCCACCAGCCTGGATTGGGTGCTGCGCCATCGCCGCCTGACGCTGCTAAGCCTGTTGCTGACCATCGGTGTCAACGTGGCGTTGTATGTGGTGGTGCCGAAAACATTTATGCCGCAGCAGGACACTGGTCAATTGATCGGCTTCGTGCGCGGGGATGACGGGCTGTCCTTCAGTGTGATGCAGCCGAAGATGGAAACCTTCCGCAAGGCCGTGCTCAAGGACCCGGCGGTGCTCAGTGTGGCCGGCTTTATCGGCGGCAACAATGGCACCAACAACGCGGTGATGCTGGTGCGCCTCAAGCCTATCAGCGAGCGCAAGATTTCGGCGCAAGCGGTGATCGAGCGTCTGCGCAAGGATGTGCCGTTGGTGCCGGGCGGGCGCCTGTTCCTGATGGCCGACCAGGACCTGCAATTCGGCGGCAGCCGTGACCAGACCAGCGCACAGTATTCCTACATCCTGCAAAGTGGCGACCTGGCTGCGTTGCGCCTGTGGTACCCGAAAGTGGTGAGCGCCTTGCGTGAGTTGCCGGAACTCACCGCCATTGACGCCCGCGAAGGCCGCGGTGCCGCCCAGGTCACGCTGATTGTCGACCGCGACCAGGCCAAACGCCTGGGCATCGACATGGACATGGTCACGGCGGTGTTGAACAACGCCTACAGCCAGCGGCAGATTTCGACGATCTACGACAGCCTCAACCAGTACCAGGTGGTGATGGAGGTCAACCCCAAATACGCCCAGGACCCGATCACCCTCAACCAGATGCAGGTGATCACCTCTACCGGCGCGCGGGTGCCGCTGTCGACCATCGCCCATTACGAAAATAGCCTGGCGGATGACCGCGTCAGCCATGAAGGCCAGTTCGCTTCGGAAAACATCGCCTTTGACATGGCCCCTGGCGTGACGGTGGAGCAGGGCACGGCCGCTATCGAGCGGGCAATTGCCAAGGTCGGGCTGCCCGAAGACGTGATCGCCAAGATGGCCGGGACCGCCGATGCCTTCGCGGCGACGCAGAAGGGCCAGCCGTTCATGATCCTTGGCGCGCTGGTGGCGGTGTATCTGGTGTTGGGCATTCTGTATGAAAGCTACATTCACCCGCTGACGATCCTTTCGACGCTGCCCTCGGCGGGTGTCGGCGCCATGCTCGCCATCTACCTCACGGGCGGTGAATTCAGCCTGATCTCCTTGCTGGGCCTGTTCCTGTTGATCGGCGTGGTGAAGAAAAACGCGATCTTGATGATTGACCTGGCCTTGCAACTGGAACGCAACGACGGTTTGGGCCCCTTGGAATCGATTCGCAGTGCCTGCCTGTTGCGTTTGCGGCCGATCTTGATGACCACGTTGGCGGCCATCCTCGGTGCCTTGCCCTTGCTGCTCGGTACGGGCGATGGCGCGGAAATGCGTCACCCCCTGGGCCTGACCATCATTGGCGGCCTGGTGTTCAGCCAGGTCCTGACCCTTTACACCACCCCGGTGGTCTACCTCTATCTCGACCGCGCGCGCCATCGCTTCAATGCCTGGCGCGGCGTGCGTACCGATGCTGCCCTGGACACTGCGCTATGACCGATTCAACCTTAACCAAATTGGCCATGAGCATGCCCCGTGGTTCCCGTGTTGTAAGCCTGGTGCTCTGCGGCGTGCTGCTCAGCGCCTGCGCCGTCGGCCCCGACTACAAGCGCCCGGAAGTCACTGAGCCGGCGCAATTCAAGGAGGCCCAGGGCTGGCGCCAGGCCACGCCGAGCGATTCGCTGGCCCGCGGCGCCTGGTGGGAGTTGTACGGCGACCGTCAGCTCAATGACCTGGTGGTGCGCCTGAACACGTCCAACCAGACCGTGGCCCAGGCCGAGGCGCGCTTTCGCCAGGCCCAGGCGCTGGTGCGCAGCTCGCGCGGGGCGTTTTACCCCACGGTGGACCTGAGCGCCGGTAAAACCCGCGCCAGCCAGGGTACCGGCAGCAGTAGCGCCAGCCTTAGCAGTTCCAGCAGCGGTATCCGCGACACCCTTAACGCGCAATTGGGCGTGAGCTGGGAAGCGGATATCTGGGGCAAGCTGCGCCGCGGCCTGGAGGCCAACGAGGCGAGCGCCGAAGCCAGCTCGGCCGACCTGGCCGCGATGCGTTTAAGCCAACAGTCGGAACTGGTGCAAAGCTACCTGCAACTGCGGGTGATGGATGAACAGACGCGCTTGCTGCAAGCCACCCTGGAAACCTATCAGCGCTCCCTGCAAATGACCGAGAACCAGTACCGCGCCGGTGTCTCCGGCAAGGACGCGGTCGCCCAGGCGCAGACCCAGCTGAAGACCACCCAGGCGAGCCTGATCGACCTGATCTGGCAGCGTGCCCAACTGGAAAATGCGATTGCCGTGTTGATCGGCGAGGCGCCGGCCAACTTCAACCTGGCGGTGAGCAAGGACATTCCGGCCCTGCCGCAGATTCCCGTGAGCCTGCCGTCGCAATTGTTGGAGCGCCGCCCGGATATCGCCTCGGCCGAGCGCTCGGTGATCGCCGCCAACGCGAATATTGGGGTGGCCAAGGCCGCTTACTACCCGGACCTGAGCCTGAGCCTGGCCGGTGGCTATTCCAGCAGTACCTATGCCGACTGGATCAGCTTGCCGAACCGGTTCTGGTCGGTGGGGCCGAAACTGGCGATGACGCTGTTTGACGGCGGCCAGCGTTCGGCAGAGGTTGATCGCAGCGTGGCTTCCTACGATGAAACGGTGGCGAAGTATCGGCAGACGGTGCTGGATGGGTTCCGTGAAGTGGAAAACTACATGGTTCAGCTCAAGGTGCTGGAAGACGAGGCGGTGGTCAGTAACGAGGCCCTGGATGCGGCGCGGGAATCACTGCGCTTGACCCAGAACCAGTATAAGGCCGGGTTGATCGCTTATCTGGATGTGGTCACGGTGCAGGCGACAGCGTTGAGCAATGAGCGGACGGTGTTGACCTTGTTGCAGACGCGGCTGGTGGCGAGTGTGCAACTGATCGCCGCGCTGGGCGGCGGGTGGGATGGGCAAACGCCTGTCGCCGAAAAAGACTGAACTCACCCGGATTTTCAAGCCCAGTGTGGGAGCGGGCTTGCCCCCGATAGCAGTCTTTCAGCCAGGCGTTCATTGGCTGATACACCGCTATCGGGCGCAAGCCCCTCCCAGATTGTTATCCCTCGAAAGCCAAGCAATTGACGTCAAATTGCCAATAATGGCCGTCTGATAATTAATCAACTACCCAATTATTATTCTCGCTACAATCGCCCGCTTTGCCACTTTGCACGGGCGTTCCAGACCCGTTGTGCACGAGAAGCCCCATGCTCATCGGTAGTTATTCCCCCTCTCTGCTCGCGATTTCCCTGTGCGTCGCGATCCTCGCGTCCTACACCGCGCTGGACCTCTCTGGCCGTATCTCGACCGCCAAGGGCCGTGCCGTCTATTTATGGATCGCCGGCGGGGCCATCGCCATGGGCATCGGTGTGTGGTCGATGCACTTCATCGGCATGCTCGCGCTGCGCTTGCCATTTGCCCTTGGTTTTGATGTCGGCATTACCGCGCTCTCATTGCTGATTGCGGTGTTGTCCAGCGGCTTTGCATTGTGGCTGGTCAGCCAGCCGCGTTTGCCTGCCTGGCAGTTGGCCTTTGGCGCCTTGGTCATGGGGGCCGGCATCGCCAGCATGCATTACACCGGCATGGCCGCGATGCGCATGACGCCGGGCATCGACTACGATCCGACCTTGTTTGGCGCCTCGTTGCTGATTGCCGTAGTCGCCTCCGGCGCCGCGTTATGGATTGCGTTCAACCTGCGCCGCAGCACACCCTATGTGCGCCTGGTGCGCGGCGGCGCGGCGGTAGTGATGGGCTTTGCCATCGTCGGCATGCACTACACCGGCATGGCCGCGGCACAGTTTGCTGATGAAAGTTTTTGTGGCGCGGCCTTGTCGGGGCTCAGCGGCAAAGGCCTGGATAACCTGGTGTTGGTCACCACCCTGGCCGTGCTGGCCATCGCGCTGTTGACCTCGCTGCTCGACGCGCGCCTGGAAGCGCGCACCGCCGTGCTCGCCGACTCCCTGACCCTGGCCAACCAGGAGCTGACCCACCTGGCCTTGCATGACATGCTCACTGGCCTGCCCAATCGCACGTTGCTCGCTGACCGTATCCAGCAGGCCATGCAGGCGGTGACGGAGCAGGGCGGTTGTTTCGCCTTGATGTTTATCGACCTGGACGGCTTCAAACCGGTCAATGATGCCTTTGGCCACCATATGGGTGACCAATTGTTGCGTGAGGTCGGCCTGCGCCTGCGGGAAGACCTGCGTGGGCACGACACCCTGGCCCGCATTGGTGGGGATGAGTTTGTATTGCTGGTGCAATTGAACCAGCCGGATGACGCCCTCGGCCTCGCCGAGCGCCAGGTGGTGCTGATTAATCGGGCGTTCCAGGTGGCCGAGCATGAGCTGAAAATCTCCGCCAGTGTCGGCATTGCCATGTACCCGGGCAACGGCGGCAACCCCCAGGAATTGCTGATGAACGCCGATGCCGCGATGTACCACGCCAAGGGCATGGGCAAGAACGGTTACAGCTTCTTTGATGTGTCGATGAATACCAACGCGCGCAAGCAATTGCAGTTGCTGCAAGACCTGCGCAACGCCGTTGAGCAACAACAGTTCCGTCTTTACTACCAGCCCAAGTTCGACGCGCTCAGCGGTATCCCGGTGGGTGCCGAAGCCTTGCTGCGCTGGGAACATCCGCAACAGGGCCTGCTGCTGCCGGCGACGTTTATTGAACTGGCGGAAAAAACCGGTTTGATCATTCCCATCGGCGAATGGGTGCTCAACGAAGCCTGCCGCCAGATGCGCGTGTGGTATGCCCAAGGCTACGAAGACTGGCGCATTGCGGTCAACCTGTCGGCATTGCAGTTCTGCCACGCCGGGCTGGTCAAAAGCGTGGCCTCGGCGCTGGAGCGGCACCAGTTGCCGGCCAATAGCCTGACCCTGGAAATCACCGAAACCACCGCCATGAGTGACGCTGATGCAAGCATGACCGTGTTGCAGCAGTTGTCGGACATGGGCGTCGACCTGTCCATCGACGACTTCGGCACCGGCTATTCCAGCCTGATGTACCTCAAGCGCCTGCCCGCCAACGAATTGAAGATCGACCGTGGGTTTGTACGCGACCTCGAGCACGACAGCGATGACGCGGCGATTGTGTCGGCCATAGTCGCCCTGGGCCAGGCCTTGGGGCTGCGGATTGTCGCCGAAGGTGTGGAAACCGATGTGCAGCAAAGTTTCCTGACGCGGCTGGGCTGTAACTCCCTGCAAGGTTTCCTGCTCGGCCATCCGCTGCCGGCCGAGGGTTTCATGGCCGATATCCAGCGTGCCGAAGAGGCGTTGGCGCCTGACAAAAGCCGTGCGTGACGGTTAGTATTGGATCCAAGCCTTATCACCCGATTGGATCAGGAGACCGCACGCATGGACAAAGTTGTGATCATCACCGGGGGCAGCCGCGGAATTGGCGCCGAGACCGCATTGCTGGCCGCGCGCGAAGGCTATCGCATCTGCATCAACTACCAGTCCGATGAGCAAGCGGCGCATGCCGTACTCGAACAGGTGCGCGCCTTGGGTGCCCAGGCGATTGCCGTGCGAGCGGATGTCAGCAGCGAAGATGAAGTGATTGCCCTGTTCAGTCGCGTGGACGCGGAGCTTGGGCGTGTCACGGCGCTGGTGAACAACGCAGGGACCGTGGGGCATAAATCGCGGGTCGATGAAATGTCTGAATTTCGTATCCTGAAAATCCTCAAGACCAACGTGTTGGGCCCGATCCTGTGTGCCAAGCACGCGGTGTTGCGCATGTCGCCCAAGCATGGCGGGCAGGGTGGCAGCATCGTCAATGTGTCTTCGGTGGCCGCGCGCCTGGGGTCGCCGGGTGAATACGTCGACTACGCCGCCTCCAAGGGCGCAGTCGACACCTTTACGTTGGGCTTGTCGAAAGAAGTCGCGGGCGAGGGTATTCGCGTCAACGCGGTGCGCCCAGGTTACATCTTCACCGACTTCCATGCCCTGAGCGGCGACCCCGACCGGGTCAGCAAACTTGAATCCGGCATCCCGATGGCCCGTGGCGGCCGCCCGGATGAGGTGGCCGAGGCGATTATCTGGCTGTTGTCGGACAAGGCTTCCTACGCCACGGGCACCTTTGTCGATTTGGGCGGCGGGCGCTGAGGCGCCTTGACTTAACGCCTAAAGACGGCGTAGCACCTCGTAGCCGTTCTGAGCAAACCGCGAAAGCAGCCGGGCTTCCGAGTTGTCGAGGCTGCTGTGGCCGGTATCGCGGAAACCATCGAT
Source organism: Pseudomonas sp. S09G 359 (assembly GCF_002843605.1). NCBI lineage: Bacteria > Pseudomonadati > Pseudomonadota > Gammaproteobacteria > Pseudomonadales > Pseudomonadaceae > Pseudomonas > Pseudomonas sp. S09G 359. The sequence goes on from NZ_CP025263.1 coordinate 2,922,828, forward strand.
TCGCCCATTGTGGCTGTCGCTGCCATTCAAGCTACGCTCGTCGACGTTGTCGATGAACCGTAGCACCTTGTCCAGGTCGTAGGCTGCATTGGCCCTGGCCTCCGGGTCGGGGTTGGCATCGGTCCAGTCACCGACTTGGCGCTTCAGGTTGTCACCCACTTCGTAATGATCGCGGCTTTGCAGGAACCGCGTGGCCACAGGGCTCTGTTCGATAATTCTGTCTGCCGAACGATGGTCGCCGGCAGGGCGGCCTATGGGGCCCGTCATTTCCAGCACCTGGCTGCGTTCTTCCGCAGGCATGTAGTTGGGGGGCACTGGCAGCGGCTGGAGCCCTACGGGTAAGGACATAGACATGGGAAACCTCAACATGGAACATGGAAAGACGCTTTTTTGATGTGCGAAAAGCGCACCCTCCTATGTGGTCCCCACGGCGATTCGGTTCCCACTCAGAACGAGCGCACGATCCTTCCCAACGTTTCCATGGCCTTTTCCGACGCCTCGGTCCACGGGCTGCCGTAGTTCAGGCGGATGCAGTTCCTGAAACGCTGCGTGGCTGAGAAAATCGGCCCCGGTGCGATGCTGATACCTTGCGCCAGGGCCATCTGGAACAGCTTCAACGAGTCGGTCTGCTCCGGTAATTCCAGCCACAGGAAATACCCGCCCGCCGGCTGGCTCACCCGCGTCTGCGCCGGGAAGTAACGCGCGATCGCGGCCAGCATGGCGCTTTGCTGTTCCTCCAGCGCATAGCGTAATTTGCGCAGGTGGCGGTCGTAGCCGCCGTGCTGCAGGTAGTCGGCAATCGCCGCCTGGGCCGGCATCGAGGGGCATAGCGAAGTCATCAGCTTCAGGCGTTCAACCTTCTGCGCATAACGCCCGGCCGCCACCCAGCCCACGCGATAGCCGGGTGCCAGGCTTTTGGCGAAGGAACCGCAGTGCATCACCAGGCCTTCGGTGTCGAAGGCCTTGGCCGGTTTCGGCGCGTGCTGGCCGTAGTACAGCTCGGCGTACACGTCGTCTTCGATCAAGGGCACTTGATGGCTGCGCAGCAGCTCCACCAATGCCTGCTTCTTCTCCTCCGGCAGGGTGGCACCCATGGGGTTCTGGAAGCTGGTCATGGTCCAGCAAGCCTTGATCGGGTAGCGCTCCAGGGTTTGCGCGAGGGCGTTGAGATCGATGCCATCGCGCGGGTGTACCGGAATTTCCACGGCCTTGAGCTTCAGGCGCTCCAGCACTTGCAGGCAGGCGTAGAACGCCGGGGCTTCGATGGCCACCAGGTCACCGGGTTCGGTGACGGCCTGCAGGCACAGGTTCAGCGCCTCCAGGGCGCCATTGGTGATCAGCAGTTCTTCCATGGGCAGCATCAGGCCGCCAACCATGTAGCGCAGGGCAATCTGCCTGCGCAGTTGTGGGTTGCCTGGCGACATATCGGTGACCACCAGGCGCGGGTCCATTACGCGGCTGGCGCTGGCCAGGGAGCGCGCCAGGCGTGGCAGCGGAAATAGCATCGGGCTGGGGAAGGCCGAGCCGAACGGTACGGTATTCGGGTCTTTGATCGAGTCGAGCACCGAGAACACCAGCTCGCTCACGTCGACTTCGGTGGACTCATGCACATGCTCGCTCACCACCGGCTCGGAAAACGGGCTCGGCGCGTGCGTGTTGACGAAGTAACCGGAGCGCGGCCGTGCGCGAATCAGCCCGCGTCGCTCCAACAGGTAGTACGCCTGGAACACCGTGGATGGGCTGACCCCGTAAGTCTGGCTGGCATAGCGCACGGACGGTACGCGCTGGCCGGGGCCGAGCACGCCGGAGCGGATCAGTTCTGCGATGTCGTCGGCGAATTTTTCGTAGCGTTTCATGGTGGCCTTAAGCAATTTTTTGAAAATGAACACCGAGTAAAAAGGTGGGAGCGGGCTTGCTCGCGAAAGCGGTATATCAGATATACATGTGTTACCTGACAGGCCGCTGTCGCGAGCAAGCCCGCTCCCACCTCTGGAGTGCCCTAGCGTCGGATTCAGCGGTTCAGCGGTGCCACAAAGCGGCTATCCGCAGCGCTGTAGACCCACGGCTCATCGACATCCGTGACCTTGAAACGCAGGGTCTGCGAGCTGCTTGTCGGTTTATCGGCCAGCAATGCCACGGACACCGGCACATCGCTGATCTCCCCGGGTGCCAGGCTGATCGCAGTCTTGCCCTGCAGCTGGAAGCCTTCGGCGTCCACCAGTTCCAGGCGGTAATCCTGGTGCTGCTGGGTTTTATTGATGACCTTGAGGCTGTAGATGTTCTCGATCTGGCCCTGGGCGTTCTCGCGGAACATGCCACGGTCCTTGGTCACATCCAGCGACACCATCGGCCGCTGCACCAATGCCACGACCAGCGCGGCGATCATCACCAGCAGCACCGCACTGTAGCCGATCAGGCGCGGCCGCAGCAGGTGGGTTTTGCCGCCTTGCAGTTGATGCTCGCTGGTATAGCTCACCAGGCCACGGGCATAGCCCATTTTGTCCATGATCGAATCGCAGGCGTCGATACACGCCGCGCAGCCGATGCATTCCATTTGCAGGCCATCGCGGATGTCGATACCCGTGGGGCACACCTGCACGCACAGTTGGCAGTCGATGCAATCACCCAGGCCGACCTCGGCGGGCTTGGCCTCGCGCTTGCGCGGGCCACGGTGTTCGCCTCGTGTCGTGTCGTAGGAGATGGTCAGGGTGTCTTTGTCGAACATCACACTTTGAAAGCGCGCGTACGGGCACATGTGCATGCACACCGCTTCCCGTAGCCAGCCGGCATTGATATAGGTGGCGCCGGTGAAAAACACCACCCAGAACAGGCTCACCCCGCCCATTTGCCAGGTCAGCAGTTCGCTGGCCAGCGGGCGGATGGGGGTGAAGTAGCCCACAAAGGTCAGCCCCGTGAGCACGCTGATGCCCAGCCACAAGGTGTGCTTGGCCGAACGCCGCGCCAGTTTGTTCAGGCTCCAGGGCGCCGCTTGCAGTTTGATACGTGCGTTGCGTTCGCCTTCGGTGACTTTTTCACACCACATGAACAGCCAGGTGAACGAACTTTGCGGGCAGGTATAGCCGCACCATACCCGGCCTGCAAACACGGTGATGGCGAATAGGCCAAAGGCGCAAATGATCAGCAGCGCCGACAGCAGGATGAAATCCTGGGGCCAGAAGGTGGCGCCAAAGATGTGGAATTTACTTTCAGCCAGGTCCCACAGCACGGCTTGGCGTCCGCCCCAATCCAGCCACACAGTGCCGAAAAAGGCCAGGAACAGAAAGGCTGCACCGCCCACGCGCAAGGTGCGGAACAGGCCGGTAAAACTGCGGGTATGAATCAGGTTGTCACTGGATTTGGCCTTCACCGTCTTTGGGTGAATGGGGACAAAGGTTTCCACGGTTGGGATTCTTTCGCTCATGGTCGTTCACTCATCAGCCTCCATCAGGCGGATGAACTATGCGTCTCAGGCTGTTTGCATAACAGACTCAGGTATGGCGATAAAGAACGGATCAGATGGGATGTAGCCGAGGTCCTGCGACAATCTGCTGCACCCCGTGGCGTATGGGGTGCAGGCTTATCTTGGATAGGCTGACACAGATCAATTAGATCAGCGAACCAGGTTCTTCGGCCTTTACATGTTGGCGCCCATCGTGGGCCCCGGCGACTGTCAGGGCGTCGGCCTCGGCTTCGGTGATATAGATGCGCTCTGCTGCCAGCTCCACGTAGGACATGGATTTGTCGATGTCGGTCACGATATTGACCCGGGTCGCCGGCACGCTCTGTTCCTGGCCATTGTCATCGAGCATGAAATAGCACAGCTGGTTTTCGATACGTATGGGCATGCCGTTCTCCTTGTTCATGGGCTATGAACGTTAGGCGGCACCGATGTGCAGGGGTTCCAGGCAACTGACTGGCGGTCGCCGCTGTCCATCCTTTACCAATAATGACAAAGGACGCGATCCATGGACGCCTGGTGGCATGAAGTGTGGCAAACCCTGCAGGCCGAATTTGCGGATATCGGCGACGCAAAGCAGCTTACGCAGATCACCGTGCGCCTGCTGATCGCGGCGATCCTGGGCGGCATCCTGGGGTTTGAACGCGAGAGCAAAGGCAAGGCCGCCGGAGTCCGCACGCATATGCTGGTGGCCTTGGGGGCTGCACTGTTCGTGATGGTGCCGCAGATGTCCGGTAACCAGGCGGATGCCATGAGTCGGGTGGTGCAGGGCGTGATTGCCGGGATCGGCTTCCTGGGTGCCGGTACCATCATCAAGGGCAAGGATGATGAAGAGGGCCATGTCAAAGGCCTGACCACCGCAGCCGGCTTGTGGATGACCGCTGCGATTGGGGTCTCGGCCGGGCTGGGCCGGGAATCGACAGCGGTACTGAGTACGTTGCTGGCCTTGGCGGTGTTCAGCGTGATGCCGAAGATCGTCAAGCGCTTTGAGAAGGACTGACGATCACCGGTGGCATGGTCGTCGGCGGTTCTTCAACCGGCGGCGGCTCGTTCTCTGGCGGTTCCTTTTCCGGAATTGGAGTGGGCTCGGTGGGCGGCAGGGTGGGGTTGTCGATATTCGGGTCAGGCGTTTCAGCCGGGATCGGGATATTCATCGGTGTGGCCTCCTTTGTGCTTTGCTCTATCGGTGGACACTTGCCAGGGCGAATAGATTCCCCGCCCGATGGCGGCACATCCACCTGAACTTTTCTTGCCGGGGCAGGCTCGGACCTTATACGGCCCTGCTCAGGGAGAGCGTCGCCGTCTCAGAATTCGGATCAAGCAAAGAGCGTCCACAGGGCGTAAGGGGAAGATGCTCGATGACTGCTGAAACACTGGCTCCAGAAGAATCTCTCTTACCGCTGTCCCAGGCATTGTTGCTGCCCAGGATCGCAATCGAAAGTACCGCACCCGTGATCGACGGCGGCGAATTTGCCGTCAAGGCCGTGGTTGGCCAGCGGGTCAAGGTCACCAGCAAAGTCTTTGCCGACGGCCACGATAAGCTTGCCGTGCTGATTCGTTGGCGCGCGCTGCACGAAGAAAGCTGGCACAGCGTGGTCATGGCCGACGTCGGCAACAACGGCTGGGAAGGCGCGTTTACCGTCACCAGCCAAGGCCCGCATGAATACTGCATTGAGGCCTGGATCGATACCTTCGCCAGCTTCTGCTACGAATTGCGTAAAAAGCACGAGGCCGGTGTTCCAGTCAGCCTGGAACTGCAAGAAGGCCGCAGCCTGGTGCTGCAGGCCGCCGAGCGCAGTGACAATGAGCTGCGCGACCGTCTGATGCTGTTGCACCACGAGCTTTCCGGTCTGCTGGAAACCGAGCAGGTCGCACAGTTTCTGCACGAAGACAGTGCACACCTGATGACCCAGGCCGACCATCGCGCCTATTTGAGCATCAGCACCGTGTACCCCATCGATGTGGAGCGTGAGGCTGCGCAGTTTGCCAGCTGGTACGAGCTGTTTCCCCGCTCGATCACCGACGATCCCGCGCGGCACGGCACCTTCAACGATGTGCACTCACGCCTGTCGATGATCCACGACATGGGCTTCGACGTGCTGTACTTCCCGCCGATCCACCCGATTGGCCGCAGCCACCGCAAAGGCAAGAACAACTCGCTGACCGCCGGCCCCGATGACCCTGGCAGCCCCTACGCCATCGGCAGCGAGGAGGGCGGCCACGAGGCGATCCACTCGCAATTGGGCAGCCGCGAAGACTTCCGTCGCCTGGTCGCCGCCGCCGCCGACCACGGCCTGGAAATCGCGCTGGACTTTGCCATCCAGTGTTCCCAGGACCACCCGTGGCTCAAGCAGCACCCGGGTTGGTTCAACTGGCGCCCGGACGGCACGATCAAATACGCGGAAAACCCGCCGAAAAAATACCAGGACATCGTCAACGTCGACTTCTACGCCGCCGACGCGATCCCGAGCCTGTGGACCGAGCTGCGCGACATCGTGGTGGGCTGGGTGGAAGAGGGCGTGAAGACCTTTCGCGTCGACAACCCCCACACCAAGCCACTGCCGTTTTGGCAATGGCTGATCAGCGATGTGCGCTCGAAATACCCCGAGGTCATCTTCCTCGCCGAGGCGTTCACTACGCCGGCGATGATGGCGCGCCTGGGTAAGGTCGGCTATTCGCAGAGCTACACCTACTTCACCTGGCGCAACACCAAGGCTGAGTTGAGTGAGTACTTCGCGCAGTTGAACCAGTCGCCGTGGCGCGAATGCTACCGGCCGAATTTCTTCGTCAATACGCCGGATATCAACCCGGCGTTCCTGCACGAATCCGGCCGCCCGGGCTTTTTGATCCGCGCCGCGCTGGCCACCATGGGCTCTGGCCTATGGGGCATGTATTCGGGCTTCGAACTGTGCGAGGCCGCACCGGTGCCGGGCAAGGAGGAGTACCTGGATTCGGAGAAGTACGAGATCCGTCCTCGGGACTTCACCGCACCCGGCAACATCATCGCCGAGATCGCCCAGCTCAACCGCATCCGCCGGCAGAACCCGGCCTTGCAGACGCACCTGGGCCTCACGCTCTACAACGCCTGGAACGACAACATCCTGTATTTCGGCAAGCGCAGCGAGGATGGCAGCAACTTTATCCTGGTGGCGATCAACCTTGACCCGTTCAACGCCCAGGAGGCCAATTTCGAACTGCCGCTGTGGGAGTTGGGTCTGCCCGACGATGCCCAAACCCAGGGTGAAGACCTGATGAATGGCCATCGCTGGACCTGGTACGGCAAGACCCAGTGGACCCGCCTGGACCCGCAGATGCCCTTTGGTATCTGGCGCATCAGCGTTTCCTGAGCCTGGCACAGATCAAAAATGTGGGAGCGGGCTTGCTCGCGAATGCGGTAGATCAGTCGCACGTGCATTCACTGACACACCGCATTCGCGAGCAAGCCCGCTCCCACATTGACCGCATCCAGCCACAAAAAATTTCAGAATTTCAGGAGTTTCCAATGGCGAAGAAACCCAAGGCTGCCACCTTTATCAAAGACCCGCTCTGGTACAAGGACGCGGTGATCTACCAGGTTCACGTCAAATCCTATTTCGACTCCAATAACGACGGCATCGGTGACTTTCCCGGGCTGATCGCCAAGCTCGACTACATCGCCGACCTCGGCGTAAACACCATCTGGCTGCTGCCGTTTTACCCCTCGCCCCGCCGCGACGACGGCTATGACATCGCCGAATACCGCGGCGTGCACAGCGACTACGGCACCATGGCCGACGCCAAGCGGTTTATCGCCGCGGCCCATCAGCGCGGGCTGCGGGTGATTACCGAACTGGTGATCAACCACACTTCCGACCAGCATCCATGGTTCCAGCGCGCGCGCAAGGCCAAGCCGGGCTCGGCGGCGCGGGATTTCTACGTGTGGTCTGATGACGACCAGAAATACGACGGCACCCGCATCATCTTCCTCGACACCGAGAAGTCCAACTGGACCTGGGACCCAGTGGCCGGCCAGTACTTCTGGCACCGTTTTTACTCCCACCAGCCAGACCTGAATTTTGACAACCCGCAGGTCATGAAGGCCGTGCTGTCGGTGATGCGCTACTGGCTCGACATGGGCATCGACGGCCTGCGCCTGGACGCCATCCCCTACCTGATCGAGCGCGACGGCACCAATAACGAAAACCTTCCTGAAACCCACGACGTGCTCAAGCAGATCCGTGCCGAGATCGATGCGCATTACCCCGACCGCATGCTCCTGGCCGAAGCCAACCAGTGGCCGGAAGACACGCAGTTGTATTTCGGCGACAAAAAGGGTGATGACGGCGATGAATGCCACATGGCCTTCCACTTCCCGCTGATGCCGCGCATGTACATGGCGCTGGCCCAGGAAGATCGTTTCCCGATCACCGACATTCTGCGCCAGACCCCGGAGATTCCCGCCAATTGCCAGTGGGCGATTTTCCTGCGCAACCACGATGAGCTGACCCTCGAGATGGTCACCGACAAAGAGCGCGACTACCTGTGGAATTACTACGCCGCTGACCGTCGCGCGCGGATCAACCTCGGGATTCGCCGGCGCCTGGCGCCGTTGATGGAACGCGACCGTCGGCGCATCGAGCTGCTCAACAGCCTGCTGCTGTCGATGCCCGGCACGCCGACCCTGTATTACGGCGATGAAATCGGCATGGGTGACAACATCTACCTCGGCGACCGCGACGGCGTGCGCACGCCGATGCAATGGTCCATCGACCGTAACGGCGGCTTCTCCCGCGCCGACCCGGCGAGCCTGGTGCTGCCGCCGATCATGGACCCGCAATACGGCTATCAGTCGGTCAACGTCGAAACCCAGGCCCAGGACCCGCACTCGCTGCTCAACTGGACCCGGCGCATGCTCGCGGTGCGCAAGCAGTCCAAGGCGTTTGGCCGCGGCAGCCTGAAAATGCTCTCGCCGAGCAACCGTCGCATCTTGGCCTATACCCGCGAATTCACCGGTGAAGACGGGCGTAACGAAATCATTCTGTGCGTGGCCAACGTGTCGCGCAGTGCCCAGGCTGCCGAGCTGGACCTGTCGGCCTTCGCCGGTATGGTGCCGGTGGAAATGCTCGGCGGTAATGCGTTCCCGCCGATAGGCCAGCTGAATTTCCTGCTGACCCTGGCGCCGTATGGCTTCTATTGGTTTGTACTGGCAGCGGAAAACCAGATGCCGAGCTGGCATGTGGAACCCGCGCAAAGCATGCCGGACTTCACCACCCTGGTGCTGAAGAAACGCATGGAAGAATTGCTCGATGAACCCTGCCGCACCTCCCTGGAAAAGACCTCGCTGCCGGCCTGGCTGCCCAAGCGGCGTTGGTTTGCCGGCAAGGACACGGCCATCGACAGCGTGCGCATTGCGTACGGCGTGCGTTTTGGCGACCCGCAGCACCCGGTGTTGCTCAGTGAGCTTGAGGTGACTGCCGGTGGCCAGGTCAGCCGTTATCAGCTGCCGTTCGGCTTCCTCGGTGAGGATCAGTTCACCAGCGCCTTGCCGCAGCAACTGGCGCTCGCCCGGGTGCGGCGGGTGCGTCAGGTGGGGTTGGTGACGGATGCTTTCAGCCTTGAACACTTTATTCGCGCGGTGATCCAGGGCATGCAAGCCGGCACTGTACTGAACTCCAGTGACGGCGATTTACGCTTTGAAGGCACCCAGCACTTGGCCAAGTTGCAACTGACGGACGAGTCGCCGGTGCGCTACTTGTCGGCCGAGCAGTCCAACAGCTCGGTGGTAGTGGGCGAGAGCCTGGTGCTCAAGCTGATCCGCAAAGTCGGTGCCGGGGTGCACCCGGAGCTGGAAATGAGCGCCTACCTTACCGCTGCCGATTACCCGAATATCTCGCCGTTGCTGGGTTCGATGGTGCGTCGCGACGCCGATGACCAAGACAACCTGTTGATGATCGCCCAAGGCTACTTGAGCAACCAGGGCGACGCCTGGAGCTGGACCCAGAACAACCTCGAGCGCGCGATCCGTGACGAACTGGCCGAGGCCATCTCCGAACAGGAACAGCATTACAACGCCCTAGGCGAACTGGCGGATTTCGCTGGCTTGCTCGGGCAGCGCCTGGGCGAAATGCATGGGGTGCTGGGTGCGCCCACGGCCAATAAAGACTTCAAGCCCGAGGTCACTACAGCCAAGGACACCCAGGCCTGGGCCAAGGATATCGGCGCGCAGATCAACCGCGCGCTGCAATTAATCGAGCTGCATCAAAGCCAATTGAACCCTGCCGATCAGGCGCGGGTCAGTGAATTGCTGGCGCAGAAAAAAGCCATCGCCAGCCATGTGCAGGCGCTGGCCAAAGCCACGGTCGGCGGCTTGCGTATTCGCGTGCACGGTGACTTGCACCTCGGCCAGGTACTGGTGGTGAAGGGCGATGCTTATTTGATCGACTTTGAAGGCGAGCCGGCGCGTCCGCTGCATGAACGACGCGGCAAGCACAGCCCGTATAAAGACGTGAGTGGTGTGTTGCGCTCCTTCGATTACGCGGCGGCGATGGCGCTGAATGTGCAGGGGGTGGATCACTCACCGGAGGCCGATGTGGCGCGCAAACGCGTCACCGATCGTTACCTGAAGGAAGCGCGCGAGGCATTTATCCAGGCTTATCAGGCAGCTACGTCTACACTTGCGCATGACTGGCAGGATGCCAAAGGCCAGGACGCGGCGCTGACGTTGTTCAGCCTGGAGAAGGCCGCGTATGAAGTGGCTTATGAAGCAGAAAACCGCCCGACCTGGCTGCCGGTGCCCTTGCAAGGGCTGCACGGCTTGCTCAGTGGGCTTATACCTTTTTCGAAAACTGCACGCGGTGGGGAGACGTCATGAGCTTTACACATAAAGAACCGCTGCAGCCGAAGTTGACTGCATTGCCGGCGTCCAAGGACGTCGAAGCGCTGGTACGCGCCGAACACCACGACCCGTTTTCGATTCTCGGGCCGCACGATGACGAGCAGGGCGGCCAGTTTATCCGCGCGTTCCTGCCAGAGGCCTTGAGCGTCCAGGTGTTGGCCCGCGACAGCGGCGAACAGATCGGCAGCCTCGATGCGACTCAGGTGCCGGGGTTGTTTGTCGGGCAGTTCGCCACGCGTCAGGCGTATCTGCTGAAAATCCAGTGGGCCGGCGGTGAGCAGATCACCGAAGACCCTTACAGCTTCCAGCAACTGCTGCTGGGTGAAATGGACCTGTACCTGTTTGCCGAAGGCAATCACCGCGACCTCAGCAGTTGCCTGGGTGCCCAGGTGACCAGCGTCGATGGCATAGACGGCGTGCGCTTTGCCGTGTGGGCGCCCAACGCGCGGCGCGTGTCGGTGGTGGGCGACTTCAATATCTGGGACGGCCGCCGCCATCCGATGCGCCTGCGGCATCCTTCCGGCGTGTGGGAGATCTTTATCCCACGCCTGCAACCAGGTGCAGCCTACAAATATGAAATTCTCGGTGCCAATGGGATTCTGCCGCTCAAGGCCGACCCGATGGCGCTGGCCACCCAATTGCCGCCCGACACCGCATCGAAAGTCGCCGAGCCGTTGCAGGTGGACTGGCAGGACCATGAATGGATGCAGTCGCGGGTCGAACGCCAGAAGCCCACGGCACCGCTGTCGATCTACGAGCTGCACGTGGGCTCCTGGCAGTGCGAGCTGGACGAGGCGGGCGAGGTGGCACGCCAATATACCTGGCGCGAGCTGGCCGAGCGGTTGGTGCCGTATGTGCAGCAGCTGGGGTTCACCCACGTCGAGCTGATGCCGATCATGGAACACCCGTTCGGTGGCTCCTGGGGCTACCAGGCGCTGTCACAGTTCGCACCGACTGCGCGCTTTGGCTCGCCGGAAGATTTTGCCTATTTCGTCAATGCTCTGCACCAGGCCGATATCGGCGTGATCCTCGACTGGGTGCCGGCGCATTTTCCTACGGACACCCATGGCCTGGCGCAGTTCGACGGCACCGCGCTGTACGAATACGCCAACCCGCTGGAAGGCTTCCACCAGGATTGGGACACCCTGATCTACAACCTGGGCCGCACCGAAGTGCATGGCTTTATGCTGGCGTCGGCATTGCACTGGCTCAAGCACTTCCACATCGACGGCCTGCGCGTGGATGCGGTGGCGTCGATGCTCTACCGCGATTACTCGCGCAAAGCCGGTGAGTGGGTGCCCAATCGCCATGGTGGCCGCGAAAACCTCGAAGCCATCGACTTCCTGCGCCATTTGAACGACGTGGTCGCCCTGGAAGCGCCCGGCGCGCTGGTGATCGCCGAAGAATCCACGGCCTGGCCGGGCGTCAGCCAGCCCACCCAACAGGGCGGCCTGGGCTTCAACTACAAATGGAACATGGGCTGGATGCACGATTCGCTGCACTACATCCAGCAAGACCCGGTGTACCGCGCCCATCACCACAACGAGCTGAGTTTCGGCCTGGTGTACGCCTGGTCCGAGCGGTTCATCCTGCCGATCTCCCACGATGAAGTGGTGCACGGTAAACACTCGCTGATCGACAAGATGCCTGGCGACCGCTGGCAGAAATTTGCCAACCTGCGCGCCTACCTGACGTTCATGTGGATGCACCCCGGTAAGAAACTGCTGTTCATGGGCTGCGAATTCGGCCAGTGGCGCGAGTGGAACCACGACCAGCAATTGGACTGGTACCTGCTGCAATATGCCGAACACAAAGGTGTGCAAAAATTGGTCGGCGACTTGAACCGCCTGTACCGCGAGGAACCGGCCCTGCACGAGCAGGACGATGCGCCCCAGGGCTTCCAGTGGCTGATCGGCGACGATGCGATCAACAGCGTCTATGCCTGGCTGCGTTGGAGCAAGGACGGCAAACCGGTGCTGGTGGTGGCCAACTTCACCCCGGTGCCGCGTGCGGCGTATGCCGTGGGCGTGCCCTTTGCCGGGCGCTGGAGCGAGGTGCTCAACAGCGATGCCGATGACTATGCGGGCTCCAATTACGGCAACGGTGGCGCCGTGTTTACCAGTGATGAGCCACGCCATGGACAAGCGGTGTCGCTGTCGTTGAATCTGCCGCCGCTTGGGGTGCTGATTCTGCGACCGGAGGGTCTTTAAAGGCTCAAGCATGCTGGATTTTGTTGTCCACGCTACTGGCAGGGTGCCACAATGGCGCCTTTGTCGTAGCGGTTGAATCGGGCGAATTTCATGAATGGCCTTGGGCGTGGGCAGGACCAGGATTGTTTTATCGAGGAGCAGGTGCGGACCGACCGTCTGCACCAGTTGTTTCGGCAATCATTTGCGGCCATTTTCGGCAGTTACCTGGCCGCCGTGATGCTTTGCTGGCTGTGTTGGGACCGGTTTGACCATGAGGTCATCCTGGTGTGGCTGGTAGCATTGGCGGGTTCGTCTCTGTTGCGCATCAAGATGTTCATGGAATGGTTCCGTTGCCCCAACGCCGAGCGAACGCCGGATCGCTGGGAGCGCCGCTATTGCGTCACGCTGATGCTGTCTGCCGGTATCTGGGGCCTCGGCGCGTTCGCGGTGATGCCCACGGATGATCGCTTGTCCCAGGCGTTGGTCATGTTGTTCACGGTGGGCATGTCGGTGAGCGCGGTGTCGTGTTACTCGGCGTATCGCTACCTGACGCTGGCTTCCATGGCCTTGGTATTGCTGCCCTGCACACTGTGGCTGCTGTTTCAGCCATCGTCGATGCAAGTGGGCGTGGCTATTGCGGTGCTGGTGTTCTCGACCTTTGTGGTCAGCGCCACGCGCAAGTTGTCCGATGCACTGGAAAAGGCCTTTCGCCTGACGCGGCAAATGGAGCGTGCGCACAACATCTCCACCCGCGCCGCACAGACCGACGAACTCACCGGGCTGATGAACCGCCGCGCATTTTTCGAACATGCCCAGGTGTTGTACGCGCAATGCCGGCACAACCAGCAGCCGCTGTGTGCGCTGATGCTGGACATGGACCACTTCAAGCAAATCAACGACACCTACGGCCATCAGGCTGGCGACCAGGTGCTGCGCCAGATTGGCGGGGTGATCAGCACGTCGTTCCGCAAGGCCGACGTGTATGGTCGCCTGGGAGGCGAGGAGTTCGCGGTGCTGTTGCCCAATACCTCGCTGGAAGCCGCCAGGGCGATCGCCGAGCAGTTGATCAAGGCGATTTCCGGGTTGGTGTCCGAGCCGGTGCACGGCCTGACCGCCAGCCTCGGCGTGGCCTCCACCCATGCCCTCGACCAAGACCTGCATGCGCTGATGAACACTGCCGATAAAGCCCTGTACCGCGCCAAGGCGTTGGGCCGCAACCAGGTAGCGGTGGCGGAGTAGGGCGCTGCTCAGTCCTTGAGCATGGCCTTGATCAACACCCGTGACACCTGGTCGGCGGAATAGGGCTTGGCCAGGAATTCGAAACCTTCGTAGCCGTCTTCCGCCAGCTCGTCGCTGTAGCCTGAGGTGAGTACCACCGGCAGATCCGCGCGCCGCTGGCGCAGCAGCTTGGCCATGGCGACGCCGGTGATGCCGGGCATGACCACGTCCGAGAACACCACATCGAACGCCATTGCATCCTTACCGGCCAGCGCCAGCGCTTGTTCGGCGTCGGTTGCCCAGGTGGTCTGGTAACCCAGGTCTTGCAGGATCTGGCTGGCGAAACGTCCTACTTCCAGATTGTCCTCGACGATCAACACGCGGCACTGGCTGGTGTCATGGGTGGGCGTCGGCGTTTCCTGCAGGCTTGCGGGCGCAGCGGCCTGGGCTTCCACCTGTGGCAGGTACAGGGTAAACACGCTGCCTTGGCCGAGGGTGCTGGCCACGTCGATATTGCCACCGGACTGCTTGGCAAAGCCGAATACCTGCGACAGGCCCAGGCCGGTGCCTTTGCCCACGGCCTTGGTGGTGAAGAACGGCTCGAAAATCCGCTCGACAGTATCCGCTGCGATGCCGGGCCCGGTATCGGCAAGCGACACCACGATATAGGGCTGGTGCGACCCTGCATCCCCTCGGATACGCGGTAGCGTGCGGTCGCCGGCGACGCGCAGGGCCAATGTGCCCTGGCCGTCCATCGCGTCCCTGGCGTTGAGGGCGATGTTGATCAGCGCGGTTTCAAACTGGCTGGAGTCGACCCGCGCAAAACACGGCTGCGGCGGCAACTCGACCTGCACACGAATGCGCGCGCCGGTGACACTCTCGAGCATCTCGCCGATATTCTGCACGCGCTGGCCCACGTCGAAGACTTCCGGGCTCAAGGGCTGGCGGCGGGCAAACGCGAGCAATTGGCTGGTCAGTTTGCTCGCCCGTTCAACCGTGTCGGACACCGCGCCCATATAGCGCTGGCGGCGTTCTTCCGACAGGCCGGGCTGGCGCAGGAAGTCCACCGAGGAGCGAATGATGGTCAGCAGGTTGTTGAAGTCATGGGCTACGCCGCCGGTCAATTGGCCGATGGCTTCGAGCTTTTGTGACTGGCGCAGCGCCGCTTCGGCCTGGGCCAGCGCGAGGGTGCGCTCCTCTACCCGTTGTTCGAGTGTGGTGTTCAGCTCGGCATACGCCGCCAGACCCTCACGCACATCCGCATCGGCGCGCACCCGCTCGATGTGTGCCCAGGAGCGTTCGGTGACCTCCCGCAGCAACGCCAGGTCGTAAGGCGACCAGAGGCGCGCGCTTTTGTCGTGCACAGCCATCAAGGCGGTGAGGCGGCCATTTTTGATCAAGGGCATGCAAATGGTGGCAGTCACGCCCAAGGCCTGGAAGGTCGCCGATTCGTCGGGCGGCAGCTCGCGTAGGTTGTCGTGGATCACCAGCGGTTCGCCGGCACGCAGGCAGTTCACCGCCGTGGTGCCGAACGCCGCCAGGCTGTAGCGGCCGATGATGCTCGGTGAACCGGGCGCGGTCCAATTGTCGCGAATGGTGAAGCCGTCTTCATCGGCGTCCATGTCGGCATACGCGCAATTGCTCACCTGCAGGTGTTCGGCCAGCAGTTGGGTGGTGCTGGTCATGATCGCTTCGGCATCGGCGGCGTTGGCCACGGCGTGACCGATAGCATCCAGCACGCTCAGGCGGCGCGCCAGAAATACGGTTGCGGTGGTTTCGGACACGGTGTCGAGCAGGCCAACCACCCGGCCCTCAGCGTCGCGGATCGGGCTGTAGCAAAAGGTGAAGTAGGCCTGTTCCGGCACCAGCCCGCGTTCGATCACTAACGGGAAGTTTTCGATATAGGTGGCATGGCCCTGGAAGGCTGCATCGGCGATGGGGCTGATGTGCTCCCATGCCTCGCTCCATATCTCGCTGAATGGACGGCCCAGCGCACTCGGCTTGTTACCCAGGATCGGAATAAACGCGTCGTTGTACAGCGTGGTCAAGTGCGGGCCCCAGACAATCGCCTGGGGAAAGCTTGAGGCAAAGCACAGGGCGACGGTGGTTTTCAACACGTCGGGCCATTGGTCCAATGGCCCCAGCGGGGTTGCGGCCCAGTCATGCAAGCGCACCCGTTCAGCCATATCGCTGCTGCTTTGCAGCCAATTCATCATTGCGGGTACACCTTGTGTGGCAGGGTCTTCAACACGCTCGGAAAATGCCTGGCGCACAGCTAAAGACCTGCTTGGACGCTGCCAGTTCAGCGCAATTATTGCCTAGATGGCAATTTGATGCTCCATTCATTTGGAGGGCTTCCCAGCCGCAGGATTGGGCACTTGCCCAAACCCTATTGGCTGCCGAATAAACCGGTCCAGTAAATCCCTGCGTCGCTCTTCGGGTCCATGGCATAGGCTGCGCCCACTTCGCGAAATTGCGGGTTCATCAGGTTGGCGCAATGGCCCGGGCTGGCGAGCCAGCCGTCGACCACTTTGCGCGGCGTATCCAGGCCGGCGGCAATGTTTTCGCCGATGTTTTTCGCGATATACCCGGCCAGTTCGGCACGGTCACCGGGGGTGCGGCCGTCGTGGTCGAGGTGGTCGAAGAAGTTGCCATTGGCCATATTGCGCGTGTGGCTGTTGGCGGCGCCGGCCAGGTCGTCGTTCCACGACAGCGGCGTGGTCGCGGTAAAGGCCTGGGTGCCGCACTGGCGCGGTTGCGAACGGGCGGCGTTGATCAGCGTAAGCAGTTGCCTGCCTTCGGTTTGCCAATCTCCCAGGCCACTCGACAGCAGGGGGCGGGCGAGCACGATACGCCAGTCCTGGCCACTATTGCTCACGCCGATATCGACAAATTGCGGGTCGAGCACCACGCGACAGAAACTCTCGCGCACCGCCTTCATGGCCGCCTGGGCGTCCTTGGGGCCTGACAGGCTGATGGCCTGCACGTTGACCATCGGATAGGCGGCCCGGGCGAGCGCCTGCTGCAAATCGCCGACATTCGTCGCCGGCAGCACCAGCCGCGTGTCGCTGGCCAGCGGCGGCAGTTCCTGGGAACCCTGGTTACCACAGCGCTGCACTTGGCTGCGGTACGCATTGATCTGTTGCACCAGCTGAGTTTCTTCATTCGCCATCGCGCTGGCGCAGAACACCGTACTGGCGGCCAGCGTCGTAAGACCCATCATCAATGACAGAACGCGCATGGACGTTACCCTTGAGCTTGAAAGCGCCCATGATGCGCGATGTAACCCGGTCTGGTGCAACGCCTTTTTTGTTTTTTTGCCTCAACGGGTGTTCTGCGCTGCACTCATCCCGTGGATGCGGCCCCATGCCATCACGGTGGCCAGCAGGCTCAAACCCAATGCCGAGGCGTCGAGGATCAAGCCGAGGTGGCGTGGCTGTTTGCGCGAGGTGTGCACGGAGCAGGTACAATCCCCGCCGCCTTGACGCGAAACCCCAGGAATTTGCATGTTCAGCCTTACCCGCTACACCACACCGTGCCCCGAGCCGATCAACGCGCAGATCCTGCAGATGGTGGTGGACAACCTCACCGACATCAGCAGCGTGGCCCTGCAGCCAAGCAACCTGCTCTACAACATCTACCAGTACGCCATTGGCTTTGAGGTGCACCTGTACCTGGAAGCCCTCGGCGGCTCGAAAGGCATTGCGGTCGAGCTGGTCGTGGCGACGGTTGACGATCAAGTGCTGGGCTTTTGCCTGTACCTGCCGGTTAAAGACGACCCCGAAGCCTGCGGCATCGCCTTCATGGCGGTACAGGCCGGGCATCGCCGCCAGGGCATCGCACGCGGGATGCTGCAGGACGTACTGGCGCGTTACCCCCACGCCGAACTGGCGTGCGCCGTGGAGAAAGTGCCGGTGTTTGCAGCCATGGGCTTTCAGGTGCGCGGCGCGCGGGGCACCCAGGTGCTGATGAATACCCGCGATTATGCCACCGATGGCCTGATGGGCGTGCTGGACGTGGCGGCTATCTATAGCTCGCTGGAAGTGCGGCAGATTCACACCTACCTGCTGCAAAAGCATGGCAAGCGGGCGATGGTGGATGCGGAGAAACAGCGCGATCGCCACTTGGATCAACTGACGCGCAAGGTGCAGTTGTTCGTGAACGAACACCTACGCTGACTGCACAACCCTGTGGCGAGGGAGCTTGCTCGCGTTGGGCTGCGCAGCAGCCCCAAAAAAAGAGCGCTGCACAGTAGCCCCAAAAAAAGGGAGCGCTGCGCCCTGGCTCAAGCGCCCCCGCGATTGACCATCGCCAGGATGGTCGCCAGCAACTCCTGCTGCGCCTCTTCACGGCTGACCTCACCACTGGCCGCCGCCTGGGACAAGGCTTCCGCCGCCCCCAGCATGCCGCGCAACCCGGCCTGGGACACGTTGCCACCCGGCGCAAACGGCGAGAGTGCGTCGCGGCACTTGTCGAGGAAAATCGCCTCGTATTCGCGCTTGAGGGTTTCCAGTTCCGGTGAACTGCTGAGTGCGGCGATCACCCCTGGAATCTCGCGCCCCTGCAGCAACACACAATCAACATAGGACGAGGCGATCACCCACGCGCGGTCCTGCAAGGTGGCGTGGCTGGCCTCGATGGCCTCGCTAAACACCTGGTTCTGGCGCGCGTCGAAGTCCTCATACAGGGCGGCGAGCAAACCCGCGCGGGTGACAAAATGGTCATAGACCACCGGTTTGGTCACTCCGGCCAGTTCCGCCAGGCGGCCGAGGGTCAGGGCCTCGGTGCCTTCATCACGCACCAGTTGCCAGGCCACATCAAGCAGCTGGCGCAGGCGATCTTCACGGGATAAACGCCGACGTGGGGCAGGGGAGTCAGGGCTTGACATGCTTATATACCAAAAGTAACTTAGTGGCTTAACTTACTAAAAGTATATTAAGCGCAAATGGAGTCAATGTCATGCACGCCCTTATCGTTGTTGCTCATCACGACCCTCACTCGCTCACCCATGCCGTGGCCGCACAAGTCGGCGCCGGCCTCAGTGCTGGCGGCCACACCTATGAGATCGCCGACCTCGCCGCCGAAGGGTTCGACCCGCGCTACACCGCCGCTGACCAGCGGGTGCACCGCAGCCGTGCCACGCCGCCGGCCGATGTGCTGGCCGAACAGGCGCGCATCGACCGCGCCGATGCAGTGGTGCTGGCGTTTCCGATCTACTGGTGGTCGCTGCCGGGCCTGCTCAAAGGCTGGGTCGACAGGGTGTTCGTCAACGGCTGGGCGATTGACTATGGCCCGGACACGCCGGTGGTGAAGAAACTGCGGCACTTGCAAGTGCATCTGCTGGCCCTGGGCGCCGCCGACGCCAGCGCGTTTGATCGGCATGGTTACGCCAAGGCGATGCGCACGCAGATCGATTACGGCATCTTTGATTACTGCGGGGCGCAGGTGCTGACGTCGGAGTTGTTGCTGGAGTCGGAAGACGGCAGCGCGCAGGCGCATTTGGACAAGGCCAATGCCGTAGGGCGGGGCCTGTTCCAGGCCGAGGCGGTCGCCGGTTGATTCAGCCTTCGCGAAACAGGTCGTGGGCATCCAGCAGGCGGTAGGCAATTTCCGGGCGTTTTTCCATGCCCCGGCGAATCGCTGCCGGAATCGCTTGGCGGGTTTTGCGGCACATGCCCGGCAGGTCGTCGATGACGATCTGGATCCCGCGCATGCTCTTGACCTCGGTGTGGCCCGGCGCGACATGCACGCGAATGCCCAATAACTCGTACATGCGCTGTTGCATGCGTTCGAGGTCTTGCAGGCTTTGCAGGTCTTCGAGGCGCTCGATCAGGCGTTTCTCTTCCTGACGCGTGAGGTGCAGGATGCGCAGGTCGGCACCGGGGTTTTCCAGCAGTTGTTCGCGGTCACAGACACACGCGCCGGGTGGGCAGGGTTGGCGAATTGTCATGTGCATTGCCTCCCCATTCCGACGCGTTTGCCTCAGTAGCTCAGTTGCACGCCGAGACTGCCCAAGGCCTTCCAGTACTCAGGATAGGTCTTGGCCACGCAGTCCGGGTCTTGAATGCGGATGCCGGCGACTTTCAGCCCCGCCAGGGCAAAGCACATGGCGATGCGGTGGTCGGCGTGGGTGTCGATCAGCGCGTTGCACGCAGTACCGGCCAGCGCCGGGTCGGCGGCTACCAGCAAGTCATCGCCTTCAATCGTCGCCAGGCCCGGACGGATTTCATTCAGGCCATCATGCAGCGCCTGCACGCGGTCACATTCCTTGACCCGCAGGTTGGCCAGCTCGGTGAAGCGCACCGGGGTGTTGTTGAACGCGGCCAGCACGGCCAGGGTCGGGATGGCGTCCTGCATTTGCGAGCCAACCACTGTGGCCTGCATGTTCGGGAACTGGGCAATCACGGCCTGGGCCTTGGCGTCCGGCTGGGTGAATGCCTCTGCAGCCACACCGATGTCGATGCGCCCACCGGTCAGCACTTCGGCGGCCCACAGGTAGGTGGCGGCGGAGGCATCCGGCTCGATCAGGTAATCATGCGCGGTGTAGCCGGTAGGGGCGACGCGCCAGGTGGTGTCGTCGACCACGTCGACCTGTGCGCCGAACGCGCGCATGCAGTCCAGGGTCAGGTCCACATAACCGCGGGCGCCGATGTCCTTGCCGGTCAGCGCCACTTCAATCGGTGCTTCGCCGAACGCAGCCAGCATCAGCAGGGCCGAGACGTATTGGCTGGACAGGCCGCCGTCGATCTCGAAACGCTTGGCCGCCACTGTGCCTACGCCGTGCACGGTTACCGGCGGGCAACCGGTCGGGCTGTCGACGGCAATACCGTTCTCGCGCAGGGTCGCCAGCAGAGGGCCGATTGGGCGTTTTTGCATATAGCCGTCGCCATCCAGCACCACGGTGCCCTGCACGGTGGCGACGGCGGCGGTGAGAAAACGCATGGCCGTACCGGCATTGCCGAGGAACAGCGGCTGCGTCGGCAACTGCAATTTGCCGGAGCCGGTGACCACAAAGGTGGTGTCATCCGGCTCGTCGATGGTCACGCCCATCTGGCGCAGGGCCACCGACATATGGCGCGTGTCATCGCTCTTCAACGCGCCGCTCAGGCGGCTGGTGCCCTTGGCCAAGGCTGCCAGCAGCAGGGCGCGGTTGGTAATGGATTTGGAACCGGGGGGCGCGACCTTGCCATTGAGGGGGAAATTGGGCGGTGTAACGGTCACGGTTTTCTGCGAACTCAAGGTACAAGGCTCCTGATTCAAGGCAAGGTGGCACGGAGTGGCCGACGGGGCGGACCCGAATAATCGGCCAAAGCAGCGGTGCTTGTCGAGGCTTAGCGCAAGGCCAGCCAATAATCATGCAGCGCCCGCGCCGCCGGTTCGATTTCGCTGACGCGTTGCTGGTGGGCCGCTACATCCAGGTCGGCAGGCAATTCGAAATTGTCCTGCTCGGCGCACCAGGAGATTTTCTCCAGCAGCGCGGCCTGGGCGGCCGGCAGCGCTGGCCAGTTGCCGATGGCCGCGCCACGGATATAGCCGAAGCACCATTCCTCGGCGAGGGTGACCACGTGGCCCTGGTGTTCGGTGTCATCGAAGCGCGCCTTGAAACCCTGAGCATCCGTCGCCAGTTGGCCCGCCAGGGTGTTGATATGGCGTACGCACAGTTCGAGGAAACGCTGGGCCTCGTCCATGTTGTCCCACTCCGGGTTCTGCCCGCCCCAGATCGCCGGGAACCACTCGGCCACATCCACTTGTTCCGGGCTGGACACCAGCGCGGTGAAGTAGCCGTCGAGTTCGGCCAGGTTCAGCACTGAATGGTCGTCGCCGTACTTGAGCAGGGTTTCTTCGATGAATTCGAAATCGGCAGGGGCGAGGGGCTGGGCGTGCATGGGCATATCCTTCAAACGTCGAGCGCCGCTGACAGGGCGGCTTAAAGCGCGAAGGATGGCGCCTAGACGGGTTTTTTTCCAGCAGTTTCCCAGCGTTGCAGCAGCTCTTTCACGCACACCGAACCGACCACGGCCAGAATGATCGGCACCAGAAAGTCATGCTCGATACGGGTGAATTCCGCCACCAGCACAATGGCCGTCAGTGGCATGCTCATGCTGGCCGCGAGAAAGGCCGCTGCGCCGATGATCGCAAACGCCCCCAGCGGCACGCCGGGCCACACCAGGCTCCAGGCGCCGCCGAGGATAATCGCCAACAGTGCGCCATTGGCCAGGCCCGGCGTGAGCAGGCCACCCTCGGCCCCGGCGCGCAGGCTGCTGGTGGTGATCAGCACCTTGACCAGCAGCAACAGCGCGGCCAGGCCGATCGTCAGTTGATTATCGAAACCCAGTTGCGCCGGGCCTTTGCCATTGCCGAGGATCTGCGGCAGCAGCATTGCCAGCCCGCCGATGATGGTAAAGTTGATCAGCGCCAGCACCGGCAGGCGCCAGCCGCGTGCGGCATGCGCGCGGGCGTGGCCGGTAAGACGCGTGAACCCGTAGGCGGCTAGGCCAAATAGCGGCCCACAGACGACGGCCCAGGTGATCAGCGCCGGGCTCAGCAAAAAATGCGGCACGCCATATTGCGACTCGGCGCCCAGCCCGATCCACGCCACCGCCGCGCCAATCGCTGAAGTCGCCAAGGCGATGATCGCCGCCGGCCAACTGAATGCACCCACCAGCACTTCCAACACAAACACCGCGCCACCCAACGGCACGTTATACACGGCGGCCAACCCGGCACCCGCGCCGCAGGCGACGATCAGGCGGTGCATGTCCGGCGCCAGGCGTGCCCGCTGCGACAACCAACTGCCGACCAGCGCCCCGACTTCCCGTGGCGCCACTTCGCGCCCCAGCGGCGAACCCAGCGCCACGGTAATAATCTGCAGCAAGGCGTGGGCGAGGGTGGTCTTGGGTGGCATGATCGGGATTTTTTCCGACACCGCCTGCTTGATGCTCACCAATGGCCGCCCATAGCGATACACCGCCCACCAACCCAGGCCTGCTACCAACCCGCACACCACCAGCACGGCCAGGCGGCGCTCCGGCGCGGCCGCCGTCACGCCCCACAAAAAGCTCTCATGGCTGACCAGGCTATCCAGGCTGTAACCGTACGCCAAATGCTGGATGCCATGCAGCAGCAAGGCCAGGAGCATGCCGCCCAAGCCCGCGCCAATGCCGGTCAATACGACCACCAGGGCCAACAGCAGGGATGAACGCAAGGTGGTCGGCATACGTGGCTCCAGGCAATGACCCTGATTGTATAGCCGATAAAGTGCACCTCCCGGGTGAAATGTATCGGCGCCGCATGAACTGCGCGTTCACAACATTTCATTACCTTTGCCAGTCCCGCTTTTGGCCGATGCGCCGTGGTGCACCCTTGTTATAGTTCGGGCCTTATCACTCGCCAGTCAGGGATCACTGCCATGTCCGAATACCAAGCTTTCGTCGTCGAACTCACCGGCAACGTTGCCCATGTGCAGATCAACCGCCCGGAAAAGATCAACGCGATGAACGCGGTGTTCTGGACCGAAATCATCGACATCTTCCAATGGGTCGAAGACACCGACGCGGTACGCGCGGTGGTGCTGAGCGGGGCCGGCAAGCATTTCTCCTCGGGTATCGACCTGATGATGCTGGCCTCGGTGGCCAACGAATTCGGCAAGGACGTGGGCCGCAACGCGCGCCTGCTGCGCCGTAAGATCCTTGAGCTGCAAGCCTCGTTCAACGCCGTGGACAACTGCCGCAAGCCGGTATTGGCGGCGATCCAGGGTTACTGCATTGGGGGCGCCATCGACCTGATCAGCGCCTGTGACATGCGCTACGCCGCCGAGGGGGCACAGTTCTCGATCAAGGAAATCGACATCGGCATGGCCGCCGACGTCGGCACCCTGCAACGCCTGCCGCGCATCATCGGCGACGGCATGTTGCGTGAGCTGGCCTACACCGGTCGCCAGTTCGGTGCTACGGAGGCGCACAGCATCGGCCTGGTCAATCGCGTGTACCCCGATCAGGACAGCCTGTTGGCCGGTGTGATGGAAATCGCCCACGAAATCGCCGCTAAGTCGCCGATTGCCGTAACCGGCACCAAGGCCATGATCAGCTACATGCGTGACCATACGGTCAATGATGGCTTGGAATACGTTGCCACCTGGAACTCGGCTATGTTGCAATCCAACGACCTGCGCGTGGCCATCGCGGCCCATATGAGTAAGCAGAAACCCGACTTCGTGGATTGACTGACATGACCCCAGGCTGGATTACCACAACGCTGCTGGACAACGACGCCCCAGGCGGCTGGGCCGTCGCCCGCAGCCGCGAGGGCTTTTTGCATGATGACAACGGCCCGTTGTTCCCCAGGGAATGGCTCAAGCGCCAGGACCTGGCGGTGTTCGCCGAACATGGCATCGGCCACCTCGATGGCGAGCCGGTGTACCTGCTGGAGTTGAACTCGGCGACCGAGGTGCCAGGGTGCAGCTGGCAGGGCCTGCGCGGCTTTATGCTGCAAGGTGATCACACCCTGTACAAAGTGCTCGGCTACGCCGCACAGATCGGCACCTGGGCGCGGGAGCACCGGTTCTGCGGCAGTTGCGGCCAGGCCATGGTCCAGGTGCCACGCGAGCGCGCGATGTTCTGCCAGGCCTGCGACCTGCGCAGCTACCCACGGATTTCGCCGAGCATGATCGTGCTGGTGACCCGTGGCGACGAGATCCTGCTGGCGCGATCGCCGCGCTTTGTGACCGGGGTCTATAGCACCTTGGCCGGCTTTGCCGAACCGGGCGAGTCGGCGGAAGACTGCCTGATCCGCGAGGTGCGCGAAGAGGTGCAGGTGGAGGTCAAGAACATCCAGTACATGGGCAGCCAGTGCTGGCCGTTCCCCCATTCGATGATGCTGGGGTTCCATGCCGAGTACGCCGGTGGCGACATCGTGCCCCAGGCCGACGAGATCGAAGACGCGCAGTGGTTCAACATCCACGACCTGCCGCCGTTGCCGGCGTCACGCTCGATTGCGCGGTACCTGATCGACCTCTACGTGGCCCGCCGCTTAGGCCACGCTGAACCAGTGCTGCCAGGCTAGGCGCACGGTCAGGCCGAGGACCACGGTGATAAACACCGGGCGAATGAACTTGGCGCCGCCGCTGATTGCGCTGCGAGCGCCAAAGAACGCGCCACACATCACCGAAACGCCCATGGCCAGGCCGACGATCCAGTCCACCGAGCCATTGATGATAAACACCGTCAGCGCCGCTGCGTTGCTGACGAAGTTCATGCTGCGCGCCACGCCGCTGGCCTTCACCAGGTCGATGGGGTGCAGCAGCATCGTGCTGACGGTCCAGAACGCGCCGGTGCCGGGCCCGGCGACGCCGTCGTAGAAGCCCAGGCCGAAGCCCTGGGTGGCCTGCCATTTCTTCTTGATCGGCGCATCGGCGTCCAACGGCGCCTTGGGCGTGCCGCCGAACAGCAAGTACACACCGCACGCGAAGACGATCACCGGGAGCATCTTGTTCAGGGTTTCGGCGGGCAGGTAGTGGGCGACCACCGCACCCGTGAGAGCACCGATCAAGGTACCGACGATGGCATGCACCCACTGGCGTGGGTGGAACAGCTTGCGACGGTAGAAGGTAAAACTGGCGGTGGCCGAGCCGAAGGTGGAGCTGAGCTTGTTGGTGCCCAATACCAGATGCGGCGGCATGCCGGCGGTGAGCAGCGCCGGGGTGGTGAGCAGGCCGCCGCCGCCGGCGATGGCGTCGATGAAACCGGCGATAAAGGCAACCACTGCGAGGATGGCGAGGGTGGTCAGGTCAACACTGAGTTCGAAGGGCATGGGCAGGGCTTATTTTTGGCAGGGCGCTGTGCGAAGGGCTGCCATCTTACCTGCCTGATGTACCCAGATCCAAATGTGGGAGGGGGCTTGCCCCCGATAGCGGTGTGTCAGCCAGCTAATACATTGACTGATTCACCGCCTTCGCGAGCAAGCCCGCTCCCACATTATTACCGCGTTTAACCGTGACGTTTGTCCAGCCACTCCAGCGCCGTACGCCAGATACAAATCCCCAAAAAGTACGCCGACATCAGCGACCACAACCCAAACGTCCATGGATTGGTGTTGGGATAATCCACCACCATCAGAAAGCTGCACAGCAACCAGATGGTGGTGACGGTGATATTGATCGGCATAAACCGCTTCACCCGGAACGGATGCAGAAACTTCATCGGCGTCACGGTCAGCAGCGCCAGGCCGATCACCGTCAGCAACGTCACCCAGGCATCCGGCTGGATGATGTAGACGCACAAGGCCACCACATTCCAGGCGGCGGGGAAGCCGACAAAGTAATTGTCCTTGCTCTTCATGTTCACATTGCAGAAACAGAACAACGACGACACCAGGATCACCGACACCGTGAACAGGTGGGTGAAGTCCGGCAGGTCGATATAGCGATAGATAAACAGCGCCGGAATAAACACGTAGGTGAGGTAGTCGATCACCAGGTCCAGCACCGAGCCGTCAAAGCTGGGCAGTACCGTGCTGACATTGACCCGTCGCGCCAGTGAACCATCGACGCCATCCACCACCAGCGCCAGGCCCAGCCACAGCAGGCAGGCCTTGGGTGAGTTCTCCAGCAGCGCCAGAGTGGCCAGGAAGGCCAATACCACGCCGGTGGCGGTAAAGCCGTGGGCGCCCCAGGCTTTGAGTCTGGCTACATGCAGGGTCGATATCACGGGCGGTTCTCCAAAAGTGAAACAGGGCAGCCGACGGTGTGACACCGTCGAGTCTGGCCGGGGAATGCAGGTATCGACCGGGAAGGGGGGGATAAGGTTCACCGCCCCGGTGTATTGCTTAGCGTAGCAAGCGTAGGAGGTTTCGGCATCAGCCCTGGCGGAACACCAACGCCTTTAGGCCACTTTGTGCGTCAATATCAGGAAATTCGGGCGGGTTTTGTAAGCGTTCGACAAAACGCAGGCCCGGCGCTTCACGGGTGACACCGTCGATCAGGAAGTCTTCGCCCAAGGCCGGGTCGTTCATGCAGGCCAGGACCGTGCCGTGTGGCGTGAGCAAATCCGGCAGGCGGCGCAGCACGCGCTGATAGTCCTTGGTCAGCAGGAAGCTGCCTTTCTGGAAGGACGGCGGGTCGATGATCACCAGGTCGTAAGGGCCGCTGTTGGTCACCTTGGCCCAGGATTTGAACAGGTCATGGCCCAGAAACGCGACTTTGCTCAGGTCATGGCCGTTCAGGCGATGGTTGTCGCGACCACGGCTCAGCGCGCCACGGGCCATATCCAGGTTCACCACGTGTTCGGCGCCGCCTTCGAGGGCGGCCACGGAAAACCCGCACGTGTAGGCAAACAGGTTGAGCACCCGCTGGCCCTTGGCCTGCTCGCGTACCCAGTTGCGGCCATAGCGCATGTCGAGGAACAGCCCGCTATTCTGTTTTTTACCCAGGTCGATCAGGTAACGCAGGCCACCTTCAGTGATGGTCAGCTCATCGACGGGGTTGCCCACCAGCCATTCGGTGGTGCTTTGCGGCAGGTAGCGGTGTTGCAGGGCGACGGTATAAGCCGCGAACTCTGCTTGCAGCAATTGCTTCAAGGCGTCCAAGTGCGCCGGCTCTGGCTCCTTGAACAGCGCCACCAGCAGCACACCTTGCAACCAATCCACGGTCAACTGCTCCAGGCCCGGCCAGCAGCGGCCACGGCCGTGGAACAGGCGCCGGGTTTCGGCTGGCGGGTTGGCCAGGGCGGTGAGCAGGTGGGCGTGCAGGGTGGCAAGTGCGTCTGGGGTCATCGTTGAGCGTCGGTCGTTGAGCGGGCGGCATTTTAAACACAATTGTCGCCAGTGGGGGGGGAAC
This sequence comes from Pseudomonas sp. S09G 359, assembly GCF_002843605.1. Classification (NCBI taxonomy): domain Bacteria; kingdom Pseudomonadati; phylum Pseudomonadota; class Gammaproteobacteria; order Pseudomonadales; family Pseudomonadaceae; genus Pseudomonas; species Pseudomonas sp. S09G 359. The sequence continues at coordinate 2,950,397 of NZ_CP025263.1, forward strand.
CCAAATAGATGCATGGGGCCATCCCGTGCAACCGGCTTTAAGCCCTGCCTTGCCTCGGACGTTGGGTAGCCGCAGCGGCTACGCCGGCTGGCGCAGCGCGGCGATGATGAATGCATGCAGGCTATCGACCGCCTCCGACCCGCGCGAGGCGCGGCTGCGCAGGATTGAAACCTCCATGGGCTCAATGCTGCCCAGGCCGTGTTCGCTGCTCAGCACCTGCAGCGAGGCCTGCACGGTGCATTGGGTGATCGCCGCAATCGCCAGCCCACCTTCAACGGCGGCTACCTGGCCGGCAAGGCTGGAGCTATTGTAGACCACCTTGAATTCGCGGCCTTTTTGGCTCAGCGAATTCACCGCATAACGCCGCGCCAGGCTGGCACTTTCGTACACGGCAATCGGCAGCGGGTCGCGGCGCCACAGTTCGAACTGGGGCGAGCCAACCCACACCATCGGCTCCTTGAACAGAAAAGTGCCGCTTTGCGGGCTGTCCCGCGACACCAGCGCCAGATCAAGGTCGCCACTGCGTACACGTGGGATCAGCGCGGTCGATTGCTCGCAGGTCAGTTCTATTTCCACACCGGCGTAGCGCGGCGAGAAACGCTTGAGTACCGGTGTGAGGTACATCGCCGCATAGTCCTCAGCCACGCCAAGGCGGATGCGCCCGGTCAGTTCTTCGCCGTGAAACGCCGCCTGTGTCTCGGCGTGCAGGGCCAGCAGGCGCCGGGCGTAGCCCAGCAGTGTCTGGCCATCCGCCGTCAGTTGCAGGTGCCGAGGGCCACGGCTCAACAACGGTCGGCCGAGGGCGGCCTCGAGCTTTTTCATTTGCATGCTGACGGCGGACTGCGAGCGGTTGACCTCATGGGCCGCGCCCGACAGCGAACCGGCATCCACCACGGCCACGAAGCATTTGAGCCAATCAATCTGCAAATTGCTGGCAGGCATCGGGGTGACCTCTATTCGTTTATCGAATGGCTATACCGTGAATTATGCGCTTTTCATAAAGCTTGTTCACTCGCAAAATCCTCGCCTGAACCTACGCCTGCCGGACTTGATCATGCCCTTCGACACCTGGTTGCTCTACGTCATTACCTGCTTGGGCATCGCTGTCGTGCCAGGCCCCAATGCATTATTGGTGCTCACCCATGGCGCCCTGCACGGGTCGCGCAAAACGCTGTTCACCATCTCCGGCGGGGTGCTCGGGTTTGCGCTGGTGCTGTGTTTTTGCGCGTTGGGCCTGGGCGCGCTGATCCAGGCGTCGGCCACCGGGTTCATGGTCTTGAAAGTGGTGGGCGGGCTGTATCTGATCTGGCTGGGGTTCGGGTTGTGGCGCGCGGCTCCGGTGAGTTTGGAGGCGCCCGTTACCAACAGCCTGCGCAGTGGGTCGCTGTTTCGCCAAGGGTTGGTCTCGGCGATATCCAACCCCAAGGCGCTGCTGCTGTTCACCGCGTTTATTCCGCCGTTCCTGGACCCACACAGAAACCTCATCGCGCAGACCGCCGCGATTGCGCTGACCTATGCCGTGGTGGAATTTGTCGTTGAGTACCTGGTGGCCAGCGCCGCTCACCGAGTCAGGCCGTGGTTGGCCCGAACCGGGCGTCGATTCAATAAAGTCTGCGGTGGTTTTTTTGTGCTGTTCGGGTTGGCCTTGCCGGTGCATAGCTGACGGCAAGGCTAGAAGGTGGCGATCAGCGCCGGCCCAAAGGCTTCCTTGAGAAAACCCGGCGCGATATACCGTTCGTAATGCGCCTCGGACAGCAGGAAAAATTCCCGGTCTATCGCATCACGCAACTCCGTGAGGTTGCGCTCGCGGAATTCCGGCAGCAACGCCAGCCCATAGGCGTCCAGCTTGGAAATCACCCGCGCCCCGCGGGCAATCAGCTGGTAAGCCCAGCAATACGCTGACTGGTGAGCCATAAAGCGGATCTTGCGGTCTTCCAGTTGCTGGCGCAGGCGCTGGGGGTCGAACACTTCGAGCTTGCTGGCCATCACCTGTACCAACAGCTGTTCCAAGCGTAGCCACACTGCTTGTTTTTCTTCGGCGTTGTAGCCATTCCACTGGATCACTTCATGGTGATAACGCTTGCAGCCCCGGCAGACCAAGTCCCCGTAAACGGTGGAGCACAGGCCGACGCAGGGGGTCTTGATGGTTTGATTGGGCATAAGAGAGTGATTGTAAAGTCGATGGATCACCGATAACCAATGTGGGAGGGGGCTTGCCCCCGATAGCCAAGTGTCAGTTAGCACACCTGTGTTTGATGCACCGCTATCGGGGGCAAGCCCCCTCCCACATTTTTAAGGCAGTGTTGGATTAATCCCAGCTCAGCGCGCCGCCGGTCTGGTATTCGATCACACGGGTTTCGAAGAAGTTTTTCTCTTTCTTCAAGTCCATGATCTCGCTCATCCACGGGAACGGGTTAGTCGTCCCTGGGTACTCTTCCTTCAAGCCAATCTGCGACAAACGACGGTTCGCGATGAACTTGAGGTAGTCCTCCATCATCGCCGCATTCATGCCGAGAACACCGCGCGGCATGGTATCGCGCGCATATTCAATCTCCAGCTGAGTCCCCTGCAGAATCATCTGGGTCGCTTCTTCCTTCATCTCGGCATCCCACAAATGTGGGTTTTCGATTTTGATCTGGTTGATCACGTCGATACCGAAGTTCAGGTGCATCGACTCATCGCGCAGGATGTACTGGAACTGCTCGGCGACGCCGGTCATTTTGTTGCGGCGGCCCATGGAGAGGATCTGGGTGAAGCCGCAGTAGAAGAAGATGCCTTCCAGCACGCAGTAGTAGGCGACCAGGTTGCGCAGCAGCTCTTTATCAGTCTCGACGGTGCCGGTTTCGAACTTCGGATCGGAGATCGAGCGGGTGTATTTCAGACCCCATGCGGCCTTTTTGGCGACCGATGGAATCTCGTGGTACATGTTGAAGATTTCGCCTTCATCCATGGCCAGCGATTCGATGCAGTACTGGTAGGCGTGGGTGTGGATCGCTTCTTCGAAGGCCTGGCGCAGGATGTACTGGCGGCACTCCGGGTTGGTGATCAGGCGGTACACGGCCAGGACCAGGTTGTTCGCGACCAACGAGTCCGCAGTGGAGAAGAAGCCCAGGTTACGCATGACGATGCGGCGTTCGTCGTCGGTGAGGCCTTCGGGGTTTTTCCATAGGGCGATGTCGGCGGTCATGTTGACCTCTTGCGGCATCCAGTGGTTGGCGCAGCCGTCGAGGTACTTTTGCCAGGCCCAGTCGTACTTGAAGGGCACGAGTTGGTTGAGGTCGGCGCGGCAGTTGATCATGCGCTTTTCGTCAACGGCGACGCGGGCGGCGGAGCCTTCGAGTTCGGCGAGGCCTTCGGCGACGTCGAGTTTGTCCAGCGCAGCCTTGGCGCGGATGATCGCGGCGGAGTCGTTGGCGGTCACGTTGCGCGCTTCCAGGGCGGCAGCGGCGCCGGCACCGTCGAGGCGGTCCATGTTGGCTTCGGTAGCGTGGCCGGCGTTGGCGCCCCTGATCACCGCTGCACCGGTGTCTTCGTTGTCGACTTCATCCCAACTCAGCATTGAAATACTCCTTCCTGGTCTGTTCTGACGGTGTGTGAACCCGTCCAAAAATATGCGATTTGCAGGCTACTAGGCATTGAAATACTGCGCATAGTGTGGTCGGTAAATACCGATACTGCACACTATGTAGTGGTCTGTTCTGTTTGTGGGCACACTATATGGTGTGTGATAACGATGGTCAACGCACAAGAAGGGCATCCAGCGTCGCAGGCGCCATGAGCAAAACTCACAGCCCCATGACTTTTAATGGTTACGGCCCCTTTCACCGCCAGTGCTAAAAATTCGCCAACCAGCTCCCCACAACAACAACGAGCGTTTGCGCAATGAAAACACTGGATCTGTACATCGGCGAAGGCTTCGAAGGCCCGGGCGTCAACGCGGCCCATATCAACATCCTGATCGGCCCGCGCAATGGCCCGGCCGGGCAGGCATTCGCCAACAGCCTGGCCTCCCCAAGCCAGGGCCATTGCCCGTTCATGGTGATTGCCCAGCCGAATATCCCGGTCAAACCCATGACCCTCTACGTGAACAAGGCGGCCATCGGCAGCGACCTGCACGGCAACGCCACCTGGGGCGCCTCCCAGGCCGGCATCGCCAAGGCCGTGCTCGAAGCGCTGCTGGACGGCACCCTGCCGCCGGAAGCCGAAGACGAGTGGGCCATCGTCACCGCCAACTGGGTCAACCCGGCCTGCGATGACCTCGACGCCGTGTACCTCAACAACTACAACGCCTGCCGCACCGCGATCCGCGCCGCCCTGACCGGCACGCCGTACACCACGCAACTGGCGGATGTGGTCAACCACATCAGCAACCCTTTCTACACGCCAAAGGCCTGAGGGCATCCCCATGCAATACACACGATTGGGCAACTCCGGCCTGCAAGTCTCGCGCCTGTGCCTGGGCACCATGAACATGGGCACCCCGGACTGGAAACCGTGGATCTTCGACGAAAAGCAAAGCGAGCCTATCGTTGCCCACGCCCTGGACAACGGCGTCAACTTTATCGACCTGGCCGACTTCTACTCCGCAGGCGTCGGCGAAGAAGTGGTCGGGCGCATCCTCAAGCGCGTGGCGCGGCGTGAAGACATTGTGGTCACCACCAAGGTCGGCTACGGCACCCGCAGCGGTATCAACGCCAGCGGCCATTCGCGCAAGCACATCCTCGACAGCATCGACGCCTCCCTGAGCCGCCTGGGGATGGATTACGTCGACGTGTTCATGCTGCATTACTTCGATGTGAACACCCCGGTCGAAGAAACCATGAGCGCGATGAACGACATCGTGCGTTCCGGCAAGGCGCGCTACATCGGCGTGTCGACCATGCTCACCGGCCAGTTGGCCAGGATCCTCATGGCCTGCGAGCGCAATGGCTGGGTCAAGCCGATCAATATGCAGCTGCAACTGAACTGCGCCTACCGCGAAGAAGAGCGCGAGATGATCCCGTTCTGCCGCGACCAGGGCCTCGGCGTCTCGGTGTTCAGCCCGCTGGCGCGGGGTTTGCTCACCGGCGAAGTGCAGTCGACGCGCAACCAGACCGACTTCTTTACCCAGCAGATGTACAGCGACCGGGCTTCGTTCGATATTGCCCATTCGGTACAGCGCGTGGCGCGGGCCCGTGGCGTGTCCAACGCGCAGATCGCCCAGGCCTGGGTCGCCAACCACCCCGGCGTCGACGTGATGCTGGTGGGCGCCGACACCACCGCGCAATTTGACAGCGCGCTGGCGGCCCTCGACACCCATCTCGACGCCGAAGAGCTGCACGAACTGGAACGCAACTACACGCCGTGCGACGTGATCAACGACTACACCGCCGGCAAGCGCATCCTGCGTGAGGCCCGCCCGGGCCAGGACCGTTTCACCTTGACCGAGGCCGTGGCATGAACGCGCTGATCCGTACTGGCAACTACATCGATGGTCAATGGACCAGCGGTGGGCCGACCTACCCGGTGTACAACCCGGCCAATGGCGCGCTGATCGTTGAGGTGCAGCGCGCCGCTGCCGAAGCGACCCAGCAGGCCATCGACGCCGCCAACCGGGCCTTGCCAGCCTGGCGCAAACTCACCGCCAAGGAACGCAGCCAGCGCCTCAAGCGCTGGAGCGAGCTGATGCTCAGTCACCAGCAGGACCTGGCCCAATTGCTCAGCCTGGAGCAGGGCAAACCCCTGGCCGAAGCCATGGGCGAAGTGGTCTACGCCGCAAGCTTTCTGGAGTGGTTCGCAGAAGAAGCCAAACGCGCCTATGGCGACGTGATCCCCAGCCACAAGGCCGATGCGCGCGTCATCGTGGTCAAGGAAGCGATTGGCGTGGTCGCCGCCATCACGCCGTGGAATTTCCCGCTGGCCATGGTCACCCGCAAGGTCGGCCCGGCCCTGGCGGCGGGCTGCACCATGATCCTCAAACCTTCGGAAGAAACCCCGCTGTCGGCCTTTGCCCTGGCGGTGCTGGCCGAGCAGGCCGGCATTCCTGCCGGCGTGTTCAATATCGTCTCCGGTGACGCCGTGGCCATCGGCGGCGCGCTGCAAGCCTCCAGTGTGGTGCGCAAGCTGTCGTTTACCGGCTCCACGCGCACCGGCAAGCTGCTGATGCGCCAGGCGGCGGACACGCTGAAAAAAGTCTCCCTGGAACTGGGCGGCAATGCGCCGTTCATTGTGTTCGACGACGCCGACCTCGACGCGGCCGTCAAAGGTGCCATGGCCTCCAAGTTCCGCAACACCGGGCAGACCTGCGTGTGCGTCAACCGTTTCTATATTCAGGACGGCGTGTACGAGGCGTTCACCCGTAAGCTGGCCGAAGCGGTCAGCGCCATGCGCGTCGGCAGCGCGTTGCACGGCGACACCGAACAAGGCCCGCTGATCAACGCCGCCGCGCTGGCCAAGGTCGAAGCCCACGTCGGCGACGCCTTGGAGAAGGGCGCCAAGCTGCTGTGCGGCGGTCGTCGCCACGCGCTCGGCGGCACCTTCTTTGAACCAACCATCCTCACCGAAGCCAATGGCGACATGCTCATCGCGCAGGAAGAAACCTTCGGCCCGGTGGCCGCCTGTTTCCGCTTCAGCGATGAAGCCGAAGTGCTGCAACGCGCCAATGACACCCCGTTCGGCCTGTCCGCCTACTTCTACAGTCGCGATATCGGCCGTGTGTGGCGCATGGCCGAAGGGTTGGAGGCGGGCATGGTCGGTATTAATGAAGGGATCATCTCCACCGAAGTCGCGCCCTTTGGCGGCATCAAGGAGTCGGGCCTGGGCCGTGAAGGTTCCAAGTACGGCCTGGAGGATTACCTGGAGATCAAGTACCTGTTGATGGGTGGGCTGTAACCCGTTGGCTCAGCCATTGGGTAAACAGCCGAACCTTGGATAAACCCTGTTTGTCCGTCGCCACATCCAGCCAATAGCCATAGGGGCCGATCACTTCCACGGGAGTGATCGGCAGCAGGCTGCCATTGGCCAACTCGCGCTCGATCATCTGCCGGTCGATCACGGCCAGCCCACCGCCCGCCAGGGCGGTGTGGATCACCTGGTCGAGGGTGCTGAACTCCAGGCCCTGGTCCGCTTCAACATCATCCCGACCCATCGCCGCCAACCAGTTTTCCCAAACTTTCAAGCGTTTGCCGTCGTGCAGGATATGCAGCAAGGGGAAGCGCCGCAGATCCGGCGGTTGGCCGTGCGTGAACAGCTCGGGGCTGGCCACGGCGATGTGGCGTTCCATCACCAGCAACTCACTGCTGCACTGCGCCGCCGGCTCCAGGCCGAAGCGAATTTGGCAGTCGATTTCCGTGAGGCTCGCGTGGCTGTTCTGGTGGGTGACGCTGAGGTTGATATCCGGGTAGCGCTCACAAAAGTGGCGCAAATGCGCGGACAGCCAACGCGTGGCCCAGGTCGGCGGCGCCACGATGCGCAGGCGCTGGCGCAGGTTGGGCACGCGTACGGCGTGCAGGGCCCGCTCGATATGGTCAAAGGCATCGCTCAGGTGTGGTGAAAGGGCGAAGCCGGCTTCGGTCAGGGACAGGCCTTGCGGGGTGCGGATGAAGAGGGCAACGCCGAGGTAGTCTTCGAGCTGCTTGATCTGTCGGCTGACGGCGCCTTGGGTGACGTTGAGGGTCACGGCGGCGCGGCTGAAGCTGCGGTGGCGGGCGACTTCTTCGAAGACGCGGAGCATGTTGAGGGCGGGGAGGTGGCGCATGGGTGGGTTCCATACTTTATTTTTGTAGGGATTTGCTGGCCTCATCGGGGGCAAGCCCCCTCCCACATTTGATAGGCGGCGCGGTCAAAGTGTGGGAGGGGGCTTGTCGAATCGTCGCACCGCCCCGATGGCGTCAGTGCAAACGCCGCTAAGTTAGAAGTAATACCCAATATTCATATACAGCTGATTCTCCCACTGGTTACTCCCCCCAGCCGCCAAGCTCTGGGTATAGCTGCTACCGCCGATATACGGGTCGTTCTTGCCAATCAACCACTCCGTGGCGATCCACAATTTGCTCAACGAAAACGACGTACCGAGGATCACCCGCTGCGAAGTCTTGAACTCATCCGCGGATTTATCAAACGCGCTGTAGTTGGCATACAGCTTCACACCGCTGACCTGGTCCCACAGGTATTTGCCGCCGACGTCGTAGCTCAAGTCCGCGACATACAGGTTGCCACGGCTGGCGACGTTGAACGTGCCGTCGTAGCCGCCCAGGGTCACGACTTCGTCGGTGCCGGCGTTGCGCGGTGACATTTGTTGGCGCGCCGCTTGCAATTGCACGCCCCACGGGCCGTTTTTGCCCAGATAGTGGATGGCCACCGCGTTGCGCCGGCCGTCGTTGCCGGTGTCTTTGTTTTCCAGGGTGGAGGTGAGGCCGGAAACGCCCACTTCGGATTTCCAGTCGCCCAGGTCCAAGGCCTTGGCCACACGCAACACCACGGTGTTGCGTTCCTGGTTGTCGCTGCCGTCGGCCACGTAGCTGTCGGCGCCGGAGACCACGCTGGAGTAGGTCACGCCCTTGCTGGTGCCCTTGCCTTGCCAGGCGGGGCGCAGGTAGTAGCCGGCCTGGAGATTCCAGTCGCCGCTCTGCTGCACGTATTTGGCGCCGACCTGTTGCACGTCTTCCAGGCCGATCACATTGCCCAGGGTTTCGTAGAAGGTGCTGCCGAAGTACGGCTGCAGGCCGAACGGCACGGTGTTCAGGCCCACTTGCACCTGCTGCTCGGGGTTGAACTTGTAGCCCACCCAGGCGAATTTGGCGAACTGGATATCGCCGTAATTCTTGGTGTACTGGTACGGGTAGGAGCGCCCGTAGAAACGGTACTGCGCCTCGCCGATCCAGCTGTCGGAGTTGTACTTGGCGCTGAGGAACACGGTGTCGAGGCCGAACTTCTGGATATCGCGGTCCGGGTCGTAGTCCCAGCGCGCCCGGATGGCGCCGCCGAGGTCGAGGTTGTCGGTGACTTGTACGGCCATGGCCGGTGCCGCCAGGGCGCCGAGCACGGGGATGAGGGTGAAGTAGCGCATCGTTGGTCGCATGGTTTTACTCTCTTTTTAGTTTTTTTAGGCAACAGCAGCCCGTTGCCGCAGCGAATGCTGCGACGCGGGGTAAAGGTTCGAACTCAGTGCGCGGCGGGGCGGATCAGCCGCAGCGGTGGCCCGCCGGCGGGCAGTTCGGATGCACCCGGGGCGGCCGCCAGCAGCGCCTGGGTGTAGGCATTCTGTGGGCGCAGCAGCACCTGTTCGGCGCTGCCGTATTCCACCACTTCGCCCTGGCGCATCACCGCGATGTGGTCGCTGATCTGCGCTGCCACGCGCAGGTCGTGGGTGATAAACAGGATGCTCAGGTTCAACTGCTGTTGCAGCTCGGCGAGCAATTCCAGCACCTGTTTTTGCACCGACACATCCAGCGCCGACACGCTTTCATCGGCGATCAGCACTTCCGGGCGCATCGCCAGGGCGCGGGCAATGCCGATGCGCTGGCGCTGGCCGCCGGAGAACTGCCGAGGCTTGCGCTGCAAGGCATCGCGCTTGAGCCCCACTTGCTCGAGCAAATCACCGGCCTCGGCCCAGGCATCCTTGGCGGACAACCCGCGTAATTGCGCGGCGCGGGCGATGATGTCGCCCACCCGATGGCGGGGGTTCAGCGAGCCGTACGGGTCCTGGAAAATCATCTGGATGCGCCGCCGGTTGGCCGCCAATGCGCCACCGCGCAGGGCGAGAAAATCCGTATCGCCGACCCACACATGCCCGCTGTCGCTGTCCACCAGGCGGATCGCGGCCTTGACCAGGGTGCTTTTGCCCGAGCCGGACTCGCCGACAATCGCCAGGGTCTTGCCCCGTGGCAGGTTCAGCGACACATCTCGCAGCGCAGCTACCGAGCTGCCGCCGACGTTGTAGGTTTTAGTCAGGTGCTCGATGCGCAGGGCCATATCGCCGTCGGCGCTTGGCACGTGCAGTTCGGGATGCAGGGCCGGCACCGCCGCAATCAGCTTGCGCGTATAGGCGTGGGCGGGGGCGTTCAACACCTGGTCGCGTGTGCCGATTTCCACCAGGCGGCCGCCTTCCATCACAGCAATGCGGTCGGCAATTTGCGCGACCACGCCGAAGTCGTGGGTGATAAACAGAATGCCGTGCTGACCGCGCCCGCGCAGGTCGCGCACCAGTTGCAGCACCTGGGCCTGGTTGGTCACGTCGAGGGCCGTGGTAGGTTCGTCGGCGATCAACAGGTCCGGGTTCATCGCCAGGGCCATGGCGATCACTACCCGCTGGCATTGGCCACCGGAGAGTTGATGCGGGAAGCTGTTGGCGATGCGCGGCGGGTCCGGCAGATGGGTGGAGGCCAGCAGCGCGAGCATGCGTTCGCGACGTTCGGCGGCGGGCATTTGCGGCGCGTGGATGTCGAAGATTTCTTCGACTTGCCGGCCGATGCGGATCGCCGGGTTCAGCGCCGCCATGGGCTCTTGGAAAATCATCGCGATGCGGTTGCCGCGCAGTGCGCGTAGGCGGGTGTCATCCAGGGTGCAGATGTCATCGCCAAGAAAGTCGATGACCCCACCGGCATGCCGCAGGCCCTTGGCGTAATCGCCCATGATCGCGGCCGACAACACCGATTTGCCCGAGCCCGACTCGCCGATCACGCAGAGGATTTCGCCCTTGCGCACGTCCAGGCTGATGCCCTGCACCGCATGGCTGCGGTCCGCGCCCTTGGGCAGTTCGACGGACAGATTCTCGACCCGCAACACCGTTTGATGGCTGCTCATGCTCAACTCCTTGCGCCTTGCTGCGCGTGTTCATCCAGCCCGTCGGCGAGCAGGCTCAGGCCGAGCATCAGGGTGGAAATGGCGATGCACGGGAAAATGACCAGGTGCGGGAAAGTAATCGCCATGGCGCGGCCGTCGTTGATCATGCCGCCCCAGTCCGGGGTCGGTGGCGGCAGGCCGAGGCCGAGGAAGCCGAGGGCGCCGATCATGATCGCGGTGTAGCCGATGCGCAGGCAGAAATCGACGATCAGCGGCCCGCCGCAATTGGGCAGGATTTCCACCAGCATGATGCGCAGCGCGCCTTCGCCCTGGGTGACGGCGCTGAGCACGTAGTCGCGCGAGCGGATATCGATGGTCAGCGCGCGCATGATGCGGAAGATCGCCGGGGCACTGGTGAACGTCACCGCAATCAGGATATTCAGCGCCGAGGCGCCGAGGGCGATGATGATCACGATGTACAGCACCAGCACCGGGAACGACAGCACGGTGTCCGCCAGGTAGGACAGCGCCGCATCCACCCAGCCGCCGAAGTAACCGGCGCAGAGGCCCATGGCGATGCCCACGGCAAACGCCGTGAGGGTCGCGAGCACCGACCAGAACAGCACGGTGCGTGTGCCCCAGATCAGCCGCGAAAGAATGTCGCGGCCAATCATGTCGGTGCCCAGCAGGAAGCTCGCGCCGTCATCGCCGGCGGTCATCGGCGTGAGCAGCGGGGTAAAGCTTTCCAGCGGGTCATGGGGCGCCAGCCACGGCGCGCACACGGCGATCAGCAGCCAGCCGCCAACCAGCAACAGGCCGAGCAGGGCCAACGGGTGCTTGAAGGATTTGAGCAGGTTCATTGGCGGCCTCCGCCGAGACTGCGCAGGGTGATGCGCGGGTTGAGCCAGGTGTAGGCCAGGTCTGAGAAGATCTTGCTGACGCCCACCACCACGCCGCTGATCATCGCGCAGGCTTCGATCAGGTAGACGTCATGGTTGAGCGACGCGGTATAGAGCATCGAGCCGAAGCCCTTGTAGGCGAAAAACACCTCGACCACGATCACGTTCGACAGCAGCCAGGGGATGTACAGCATGATCACCGTGACCGGCGCGATCAGCACGTTGCGCAGGGCATGGCGCAGCACGATGCGCGTGGTCGAGGCGCCCTTGAGCCGGGCGGTGCGGATGTACGGTGCCTGCATCACTTCGACCATGGACGCGCGGGTGATGCGCGCCAGGTAGCCGATGCCGAACAGGCACAGCACCATCAGCGGCAGCACCAGTTGTACCGCGCTGAAACCGTCGCTCATGCTGCTCACGCCGGGCAGCCAGTTGAGCCAGAACACAAAGATCGCCGAGACAAATACTGCGCTGGCGAAGTCCGGGATCGAGGTGGTGACGATCGACAGGAACGACACCAGCCGGTCGACCGGCGAGCCCTGGCGAATCCCGGCGAGAATGCCCAACGTCAGCGCTACCGGGACCATCACCAGCAAGGCCAGGCCGGCCAGGGTCAGGGTTTGCCAGAGGTTGGGCAGCAACAGCTTGAGCACCGGCTCACGGAAGTAGACCGAGGTGCCCCAGTCGCCGCTGACAAAGTCCTTGAGCCACACCAGGTAGCGCCACACGAACGGTTGGTTGTAGCCGTGTTCCAGCAACCACGCCGCGCGCTGGTCGGCGGCGGAGTAGGGGCCGAGGACGTTGATTGCGACGTCCTCGATGTTCAGTTCCAGGGCCAGGAACACAATCAGCGACACCGACAGCAGGGTCGCCAACAGCATCAGCAATTTTCGCGATAGAAAATGAACCATCAGGTGCATGCTCCGACAGGGAAGGGGGTGTAGCGTCTGGGAATCAGGCGCTCAGCCAGACATTGCCCATGGGGTAGAAGTCGGAAGGGTGCACTTGGAAGCCCTGGACCTTTTTGCTCACGGCGGTGAACTTGTCGCCCCAGAACGGCTGCACGATCACGCACGCGTCCTGCAGGATCTGCTCGACGCTGTGCATGGCCTGCGCACGTTGCTTGGGGTCGATGATGCCCATGGCTTTGTCCAGGGCGGCATCGAAGGCCGGGTCGCTGTAGTGGCTTTCATTCCAGGCGCCGCCGCCGCGATAGGCCAGCTCCAGGGACATCACCCCCAGCGGGCGATGGGCCCAATAGGTGAGGCTAAAGGCGGCCTTGTCCCAGATCGGCCAGTACTGCGCGGCGGGCACCACTTTGAGATTGATGCGGATGCCGGCTTCCAGGCAGTTCTGTTGCAGGATCTGTGCGCAGTCCTGCTCATAACGGCCCTGGGTGTTGCCGACGATCAGGTCGATGTCCAGGCCATTGGGGAAGCCGGCTTCGACCAAGAGTTTTTTCGCTGCCGCCACATCGCGCTCGCGCTTGGGCAGTGGGAAATACTCGGGATGGGACGGCGCCACGTGGTGGTCTTCACCCAGGGTGCCCATGCCGCGATAGGCGACCTTGAGCATCTGCGCGTTGTCGGCGCAGAGCACCACGGCTTTACGCACGCGCACGTCGGTGAAGGGCTTCTGGTCGCAGGCCATGCGCATCACCACGGTCTGCGCGGATTTGCAGCTGAGCAATTGCGCACCGGGCAGGCGCTTGGCCAGGTCCAGCTCGGCCACGGTGACGCGGTAGAGCACGTCGACTTGCCCGGCTTGCAGGGCGGCGAGGTGGGTGGACACGTCGGTGCCCATGTCGATGTAGCGCAGCTCATCGAGGTTGGCGGGATTGCCCCAGTAATCGGCGCGCTTGGAGAAGGTCGCCTGCTTGTTCACCGCAAACGACACCAGCTTGAACGGGCCGGTGGCCAACGGGTTTTTCGCCCAGTCATCGCCGGCCTTGAAGCTGCGATGGACCAGGGCGCAGGTGAACGCGTTGAGCATCTCCGGAATCGCCAGGATCGGCCGCTTGAGTTGCAGGTGGAACTGGTAGTCGCTGACTTTTTCGAAGGCCTTGATGTCCTGGAACGCGGTGCGGTTGACCGACTTGGAGTCGGCGGCGATCCAGCGTTGGATATTGTGTTGCACGTCGTCGGCGTTGAAGCTGTCGCCGTTGCTCCACTTCACGTCCTGGCGCAGGTTGAAGGTCCAGGTGGTGAGGTCCTCGGACGGGCTCCAGCTTTCGGCCAGGTATGGGTGGGTGATGTTGTCGGCATCGACCCAGGTGAGGTATTCGAGGGAATTGCGCAACAGGTTAGAGGCTTCGATCCAGGTGATCAGCATCGGGTCCTGGATTTCCTGGATGGCGCAGGCAAATCGCAGGCTGCCGCCCTGACGTGCCGGGGTACCGTCGGCGGCCTGGGCAGCACTGCCGAACACGGCCGAGCCGATGAAGCTGGAGGCGCTGGCCACAGTGATGCCAAGGAGAGTGGCGGTGCGCAGGAATTGACGGCGGTTGATCTCGCCAATTTGCACCTGCTTGCACAGCGCATCGACGGCGGTGTGCGGCGCGTTACCGTCCAGGGTCGTTAGAACGTTGGAATCGGACATGGGGCTGCTCTCATGTTGTTTTTATTAGAGATGGCCGCAGTTTTTGTCATCGTTGCCGCGATCGACAAACGATAAATTCAGCGCTTAAACGTTCGTTAAACGCATGTTAGTCAGCGGGGGCAGGGAAAGCTGTCGAGATAGACGCGCCGGTGAGGCATACATCGTTGCAGCCCGATACAAAAAATCATGTTGGCTAGGAAAAAACCGCTGGCTCGTGGGATGCTTGGCACCTCGTCAGCCGCCTTCGAGTGCCTCCCATGAAACGCAAAATGCCCGGTCTCAATGCCCTCAAGGCCTTCGAAGTGGCCGGCAGCACCGGCAGTTTTACCCGCGCTGCAGAACTGTTGAATGTGACCCAGAGCGCGGTGAGCCGCCAGGTGCGGCAACTGGAAGAACAGCTGGGCGAGAACCTGCTGGAGCGCCGTCACCATCACCTGGAACTGACCAGTGCCGGCCGGGTGTTGCTGCGCGCGTTGCATCAGTCGTTCGACAAGATCGAGCTGACGGTGCGCAGCATCCAGCAGAAAACCCATTCCAACCGCTTGCACGTCAACGCCCCGCCAACTTTTACCAGCCGCTGGCTGATGCCGCGCCTGGGGCGCCTGCGCGAGGCCCATCCCGAGCTGGAACTGAGCATCACCACTTGTTTGCAGGACAGCTTGGCGCAGACCAGCACCCTCGATTGCGCGATCCGTTTTGGCAACGGTGAGTGGGATGGCCTGGACAGTTCACTGCTGGTGCAGGAGCGGCATATCGCCGTGTGCGCGCCGTCACTGTATGCCCGCGAGTGCAGCGATGACGGCGTGGACCTCAATCGCATGACCTTGCTGCATGTGCTGGCCAGCGAGGATCAGCGTTACCTCACGTGGAAACACTGGCTGGATGCCGCACGCATCCACGGGGTGGATACCCAGGGCGGCTATGAGTTCGACCTGCTGGACCTGGCCATTCGCGCGGCCACCGATGGGTTGGGCATTACCATTGCCGACTGGCATATGGTCGCGTCGGAGCTGGCGTCCGGGCAGTTGACCCAGGTGCTCAACGTGCATGTAGAGGGCCACCAATCATATTGGCTGGTGACCCGGCCGGAGCAGACCGATCTGCCGCAGTTGCAGGTGTTCAGCCAGTGGTTGCAGGAAGAAATCTGGTTGGCGCAGCGGCAGTTGGAGCCGTCTACGGCGGCGAACTGATCATTGAAGTTGGGCGCAATTCAAAGGTGGGAGGGGGCTTGCCCGCGATGGCGGTGGATCAGTGACAGATTGATCAACTGACACACCCTCATCGGGAGCAAGCCCCCTCCCACATTTAGATTGTGCTCGGCATCACAGGCTGATTTTGATCTGCGCACACAACCCACCTTCCGGGCGGTTGCTCAAGGTCAGCGAGCCACCAATCGCTACGGCCAGTTGCTGGGCAATCGCCAACCCCAGCCCGGTGCCGCCGGTGCCGCGGTTGCGTGAGCTTTCTACCCGGTAAAACGGTTGCAGCACCTGCTCCAGTTCATCCTCGGCGATGCCCGGGCCGTTATCCAGCACCTTGATCGACAGCTCGCCATTGGCCGTCGAGCCGACTTCCACCTGGGCTGCGCCGGCGAATTTCAAGGCATTGTCCACCAGGTTGACCAGCACCCGGCGCAGTGCATGGGGACGAGTGACGAGGACCACGGCGCTTTTGCCGCTGAGGCTGACCTGTTTTTGCATGTCCTGGTAATCGAACACCAGGCTGTCGAGGAACGCGTCGAGGTCGATGCGGTGGCTGGCTTCGGTGGCGCCGTGCACGCTGCGGGCATAGGCCACGCCTTCGCGTACCAGGTGTTCCATCTCGCCGAGGTCGCTCCAGAGTTTGTCGCGATCGACTGAATCTTCCATGAATTCGGCGCGCAGCTTCATCCGCGTGATAGGGGTTTGCAGGTCGTGGGAAATCGCCGCGAGGATCTGCATGCGCTCCTTGAGGTATTCGGCGATGCGCTGTTGCATGGCGTTGAAGGCGGCGGCGGCGTGGGCCACTTCGGTGGGGCCCTGCTCATCCAGCGGCGTGGGATGGGCGTTAGGGTCCAGGGTTTCCACGGCGCGCGCCAGGCGGGTCAGCGGGCGGATGGCCAGGCGCACGGCGAACCACGTGCAACCCAGCAGCAGCGCGAGTTGCAGTACCAGCACCACCGGCAGCCAGTAGGCGACAGGCATGGCGGCGGGGCGCAGGTCGAGGGTGATCGGGCTGCCATCGGCCAGGGTCAGGTGCGCCTGGAAATGCTTCTGCCCACCGGGAATCTCGCGAAAGCTCAGGCTGTAGTGTTCGCCCAGCGCATCGACAATCGAGGTGGCGGCCATGGGCATGTCGTCACTGCGCAAGGGCTGGCCGGGCTCGCCGGCGTTGAGCAGGTAACGGTAGTTCTGCCGGTCGATACGCGGCAGCCAGCTGGCGCGCTCGTTGGCTGGCAGGCGGTCGAGGATTGCTACGGAAGTGGCGACATCGTTTTCCAGGTTGCCCAACATAGTGCTGCGCGCGCTGGTGTAGCGTTCGTAGAACTGCGCGCTGAAGGACAAGCCATGGGCGCACACCAGGCTGATCAGAAAGATCAGCGACAACTGCGACGCCAGGGTGCGTGGCCAGCCGAACCGAACGGTCATTGATCGGCCTCGAGGATTTCCACGGCCAGGGAGAACACATAACCCTCGCTGCGCACGGTCTTGATATAGGCCGGTTCGCGGGCGTCATCCAGCAGGCGCTGGCGCAGGCGGCTCACCAGCAGGTCGATGGAACGGTCGAACAAGTCGGCGTCGCGGCCCTGGGTCAGGTTGAGTAACTGGTCGCGGTTGAGCACGCGCTGGGGGTGGTCGAGGAACACCCGCAGCAGGCGGTATTCCGCGCCGCTGAGGGCGACCAGGGTGTTGTCTTCGTCGAGTAGATGACGCGCGGTGGTGTCCAGGCGCCAGCGCCCGAAACGGATCAGGCGCCCGGTTTCACTGACCACCAGGTTTGGCGGCAGCATCCGCGTACGGCGCAATACCGCGTTGATGCGCGCCAGCAGTTCGCGAGCGGCGAAGGGCTTGACCAGGTAATCGTCGGCGCCCATTTCCAGGCCGATGATGCGGTCGGTTTCGTCGTTGCGCGCGGTCAGCATCAACACCGGCGTGGCCTTGTGCTTGCCCACCCGCAGTTCGCGGCACAGCTGCAGGCCGTCGTCGCCAGGCATCATGATGTCCAGCACGATCAGGTCGACCGGGGTGGTGTCGAGGAAGCTGCGCATCTGGCGGCCGTCGGCGACCACGGTGGTGCGCATGCCGTTTTTTTTCAGGTAATTGCCCACCAGTTCGCGGATCTCCCGGTCGTCATCGACGATCAGGATGTGATCGACATGATCCATGCTGACTCCCTCGTTAAATGCTCATTGGGGCGCAGTCTAGCGACTGTCGCGGCGCTTGCCTTGTGCCCTTTGTATTGCAGTGTATCTGGCGATAAGGAGATACACGCCGAAGCAAAAAACCGTCGATTGAGGTGTCTCGACCTGCCTAAGCTAATGCTAAAAAGATATTTATTAATGGTTTTTAAGATCGTTTAGCTTGGATGCTTCTGAAGACGCTTGTTCATGGAGCGAACCGCCGATGTCCCACGTGCAATCCATCACCACCTTGCCGCTGCTGGACCTGTCGCAGCTGGACGGCAGCCCGCAGCAGCGCCAGCAGTTTCTCGATGAACTCAGGCTGGCCGCCCGGCACATCGGGTTTTTCTACCTGACCGGGCATGGTATCGACCCGGCGCTGTTGAGCCAGGTGCAGCAGCAGGCGCGCGGGTTTTTTGCCCTGCCTGAGGCGGACAAACTGGCGGTGGGCATGCTCAACTCGCCGCATTTTCGCGGTTACAACCGCGCGGCTTCGGAGATCACCCGTGGCCAGCCCGACCTGCGCGAACAGTTCGACGTCGGCGCCGAGCGCGCGCCCTTGACCGTGGAACAACACCCGGCCGCTTGGGCCCGCCTGCAGGGCCCCAACCAATGGCCAGCGGCCTTGCCCGAGTTGAAACCGCTGGTGCTCGGCTGGCAGCAGGCGATGACGCAAATGGCCCTGCGCCTGTTGCGTGCGTTCGCCCAGGCCTTGTCCCTGCCGGAAACGGCGTTTGATGCGCTGTACGGCGACAAACCCAATGAACACATCAAGTTGATCCGCTACCCCGGTCGCCATGCCCAGCAAAGCCGCCAGGGCGTGGGCGCGCACAAGGATTCCGGCTTCCTCAGCTTCCTGTTGCAAGACCAGCAGGCCGGCTTGCAGGTGGAAGTGGAGGACGGCCGCTGGATCGATGCCTCGCCACGGCCCGATACCCTGGTGGTGAATATCGGCGAACTGCTGGAACT
Source organism: Pseudomonas sp. S09G 359 (assembly GCF_002843605.1). NCBI lineage: Bacteria > Pseudomonadati > Pseudomonadota > Gammaproteobacteria > Pseudomonadales > Pseudomonadaceae > Pseudomonas > Pseudomonas sp. S09G 359. Next base: position 2,969,003 of record NZ_CP025263.1, read on the forward strand.
GGCCAGCAACGGTTACCTGCGGGCCACCGTACACCGGGTGGTGTCGCCGCCGGTGGGCAGCGAGCGTTTATCCCTGGCGTTTTTCCTCGGCGCGCAGCTGGACGCGGTGGTGCCGGTGTATGAATTGGCCTCCGAACTGCTGCGCGATGCCCATGGCCCCACCAGCGACCCGCGCAACCCGTTGCTGCGCGATGTGGGCTGGAACTACCTCAAGGGCCGCCTGCGCTCCCACCCTGATGTCGCGCAACGTTTCTACGCCGACGCCATTCTTCCCCAAGCACTGTCCGCCTGATCAGGAGATCACCCCATGTTGAAGCAATCCGCACTGACCCTGGCAGTGTTGCTGGCCACGTTCAATGTGTCGGCCGCCGAGGCCTTGCGCGTCGCCGCCGACCCGATTCCCCACGCGCAGATTCTTGAGTTCGTACAAAAGCTCGACCCAAGCCTGAAGCTTAAAATCATCGAGATCCCCAGCGGCGTGAACTCCAACGAGTTGCTGGCCCATGGCGATGTCGACGCCAATTACTTCCAGCACTTGCCGTACCTCAACTCGCAGGAACAGGCGCTCGGCCAGAAGTTTGCGGTGGCCGCCACCGTGCATATCGAGCCGCTGGGCATCTATTCCCGCCGCCATACCAGCCTGGCCCAGGTGCCGGACAAAGGCACCGTCGCCGTACCGAATAACGTCACCAACCTCAGCCGCGCGCTGTACCTGCTGCAAGCCAATGGCTTGATCAAACTCAAGCCGGGCTTCAACGACGCGTCCAAGGACCAGGCCACGCCCAAGGACATCGCGGAAAACCCCAAGCACCTGAAGATTCTTGAGATTGAATCGCCACAGATTCCCCGCGCGCTGGATGATGTAGACCTGGCGGTGATCAATGGCAATTTCGCCCTGGAAGCGGGGTTGGAACCGGCCAAGGATGCCCTCGGCCTGGAGCAGGCCAAGGGCAACCCGTACGCGAACATCCTGGTGACCACGCCCAAATTGCTCGAAGACCCACGCGTGCAGCAACTGGCCAAAGACCTGCGTTCACCGGCGGTGGCCAAGTTCATCAGTGAGAAATACGCCGGTTCGGTGATCCCGGTGGCGGCCGAATGATCGTCGTCGAGGGCGTCAGTAAAACCTACGCCGACGGCCAGCCGCCGGCGCTGGATAACGTGTCGTTGCAGATTGCCGAAGGTTCGATCTTCGGCATTGTCGGGCGCAGCGGGGCGGGCAAGAGTACTTTGCTGCGCTGCCTCAACCTGCTGGAGCGACCTACCCGCGGTCGTATCCTGATGGACGGCCAGGACCTGACCCTGTTGAGTGACAAGGCCCTGCGCCAGCAACGCCAGCGCATCGGCATGATCTTCCAGGGCTTCAACCTGCTGCACTCGCGCAACGTGGCGGATAACGTCGCGGTGCCGCTGGAGATCGCCAAGGTGCCCAAGGCCGAACGCGCCGCGCGAGTGGCCGAGCTGCTTGCACTGGTGGGGCTGAGCGACAAGGCCCAGGCGTTTCCCTCGCAGCTGTCCGGCGGGCAGAAACAGCGTGTAGGCATCGCCCGCGCCTTGGCGGCGCGCCCGGCGTATCTGCTGTCGGATGAAGCCACCAGTGCCCTCGACCCGGAAACCACCGCGTCGATCCTGGAACTGCTGCGCGACATCAACCGCCAGCTCGGTGTGACCATAGTGCTGATCACCCACGAGCTGGAGGTGGTCAAGGCGATCTGTGACAGTGCCGTGTCCCTGGCCGATGGCCGCGTGGTCGAAAGCGGCAGCCTGGTGCAACTGCAGGCAGACCCGTCGTCACGCCTGGGCCGTTCGTTGACACCCAACCTAGCCGTGGTGAGGGCGGTATGAAGACCGATTGGAATGACATCCTGCAACTGCTGCTCAACGCCACCGGCGAAACCCTGTACATGGTGTTGCTGGCCGGGCTGTTTACCTTGTTGATCGGCTTGCCCCTGGGCGTCCTGCTGTTTATCAGCCGGCGCGACGGCCTGTTGCCGTTGCCGCGCCTCAACCGGGCGGTGGGTGGGGTGATCAACCTCGGGCGCTCGTTGCCGTTTGTGGTGATGCTGATCGCGCTGATACCGCTGACGCGCCTGATTGTCGGCACCACCTTGGGCAGCACCGCCGCAGTGGTGCCGATCACCATCGGCGCGTTTCCGTTTTTTGCGCGCATTGTCGAGACCGCCCTGGATGAAGTGGACAAGGGGCGCATCGAAGCCATCGTGGCCATGGGCGGTGATATCCGCCACGTGATTACCAAGGTGTTGCTGCCCGAAGCGTTGCCGGCGCTGGTGGCCGGGGTGACCTTGACCCTGGTGATGTTGATCGGCTTCTCGTCGATGGCGGGGGTAATCGGCGGCGGTGGGCTGGGCGACCTGGCGATTCGCTACGGTTATCAACGCTTCAATAACCAGATCATGGTGGTCACGGTGATTGTGCTGGTGGTGTTGGTGCAAGGCGTGCAGAGCCTGGGGGATCGTTGTGTGCGCTCGTTGGCGCATCGTCGATAAACGCAACGTGCTCAAGGGGCGCGCGAGGCCCTGAGCAACCCTTCGAACACCCGCTGCACCTGTGGCTCATCACTGTGGGCCACATTGAAACGCATCCAGTCGCGGTGCGCCGGGTCATAGCCAAACAACGTACCCGGCGCCAGCACCATGCCTTGCGTGAGCGCAGCCTGGGCCAGTTGCTCACCGTTCACCGCCGGTGGCAGGCGCGCCCAGATAAACATCCCGCCTTCATAGCCCATCGGCAGTTCGCAGCCGCAGCGCTTGAGCCATTGTTCGACGCGCGCACCGGCTTCCAGCAAGCGCTGGACCATGCGCTTGCGGTGCCGGGCGTAGCTGCCTTCACTGAGCATGCGGTACACGATCTGCTCGAACAGCTCCGAGGTCACGCCGCCGCTCATCAATTTCATATTGGTCAGGTTGGCCGCCAATTGCGGCGCGGCCACCACGTAGCTGACGCGGGCGTTGGCGCTGAGGATTTTCGAGAACCCCGACAGGTAGGTAACCTGCTCCAGGCCAGCAAGCGCGGCGAGGCGCGGCGGTGGGTTGGGGTGCAGGTCGCCGTAGAGGTCATCCTCGACGATATGGCAGTGGTACTGGCGGGTCAGTTGCAGCAGACGAAACGCCTGGCTGGGGCTGAAAGAATGGCCGGTGGGGTTCTGCAGCACGCTGGTGGTGAGGTACAGGCTGGGCCGGTGTTCGCTCAGCAGCTGTTCGAGGGCGGTGAAGTCGAAGCCGTCGGGGCGGCGCTCCAGCGTCACCACCTTGACCCCGTGCAACGCCAGGTTGGCGTGGAAGTTGAAGTAGCACGGCGTGTCCAGCAGCACGCTGTCGCCGGGCCTGACGAGCAGGCGCATGAGCATGTCCAGGCCCTGCACGGTGTTGGGGGTGGTGATGATCTGTTCCACCGGTACCGACAGGCCGTCGGCATGCAGCTTCTGCTGCAAGGCCTGACGCAACGGCAACAACCCCGCTGGCGTACCTAACCCGGCGATGCGCAACGCGGACGCGCGCACCACGCTGCGCATGGCCTGGCGAATCGCGTCCGTATCCAGCCACTGCTCCGGCAGGTGGCCACCGCCGGGGCGCAGGTCGCCATAGACCGTGGCCAGTGGCCGGCGCAACACGCTGAGCAAGTCCTGGGGCAGCAACTCGACCCACGCCGACGAGGCGGGCCGCACGCTATGCATCGCCACGAAGTACCCACGACCCTGGCTGGACGTGAGCAGGTTGCGTCCGCGCAGGCGGTCCAGCGCTTCATTGAGGGTAAATTTGCTCACGCCCAATACCGCGGTCAACTCACGCACCGACGGTAACTTGCTGCCGGGCGCCCATTCGCCGTTTTCGATGGCCTGGCTGAATGCGTCGACAATCTGCTGCACCTTGGGGGTGCCTGGCGCAAAGGCGATGGCGGATACAAACATAAACCTTCCCTGTGTTTGCCGGTGATTTTACCGGTAAAGTCTGGCCGGATTAAGCCTCACTTTACCTGCCCTGTGCAATGGCGCTTGCCTAGACTGCAGGCCTTCTCATCAAGGTCCAAGGCCATGACCAGCGCATTGACGCTTTCCTCGTTTCTCTACTTCCTGCTGTTTTGCCTCACCATGACCTTCAGCCCCGGCCCCATGACCCTGCTGCTGTTGAGCCTGGGCCTGAAGGCCGGCTTGCGCAGCTCGATCCCGGCGCAGCTCGGCGCCAGTGTGTCGTACCTGATTTCGATCCTGGTGTTTGCCGTGGGCTTCTCGGAATTGATCAAGGGCAACCTGGCGATTACCCAGGCTATCCAGTTCGTCGGTGTGGCCTATATCCTGTACCTGGCCTACAAACAGTGGACCAGCAGTGGCATGTCGCTGGACCAAGCCAGCGCGGTGGAGGGCGCGCGCAGCCTGTTCGGCAAAGGTCTGTTGACCGGGTTTTCCAACCCCAAGACCATCATCATGTTCAGCGCCGTATTCCCGCAGTTCGCCGGGGCAGGGGAGCACAGTTCGATGGCGGATATCGCCATTCTTGGGCTGACTTTTCTGCTGCTGCAATTTGCCAGTGGCTGCTTGTATTGCTACTTCGGGCAACGCATCAAGCACCTGCTGGAGAACCCCAAGCGTCGCGTGTTGTTGCAGCGGGCCACCGCTGTATTGCTGTTGGGCGTGGCGCTGATGCTGGCGCGCGGGTTCTCGCACTGAGGGTTGTGGGCTTATGAGTGGTAGTGGCGATTTGCCGGTGCCCTGATAGACTCCAGGCATTCCTTCAGGATGTCATCCCACCATGTCAGCTGCAGAAGGAAACGGACTTCAACTCGCCTCACGGCTGTACAAATCCCGCACGCTGGGGCTGACGCTCGGCTTTGTGTGCGTGGTGTTCGCCATGTACCCCTTGAACCCGGCCTGGTGGGTGTGGGCCTGGATGCTGATCAACGCATTTGTCTGGCCGCACCTGGCCTTTCGCATGTCGCAGCGCAGCGCCCACGCACTGCGCAGCGAGCGGCGCCACTTGCTGTTCGATTCGTTTTGCGGCGGGTTCTGGGTCGGTGCCATGCATTTCAACCCGCTGCCCGGCGTGACCACATTGTCGATGATGACCATGAATAACGTGGCCATCGGCGGTCCTCGGTTCATGCTTGCAGGCTGGGTGGCGCAGGCACTGGGCATCGGCGCCGCGCTGCTGATATTCGCGCCGGCGTTTATTGCCGTGACCACCCAGGCCCAGCTGTATGCGTGCCTGCCGATCCTGATGCTGTATCCGCTGGCCCTCGGCTGGATCTGCTACCGCCAGGCCGTGACATTGGCCCGCCACAAACGTGAACTGCTGGCCCTGAGCCGCACCGACAGCCTGTCCGGCCTGCTCAATCATGGTGCCTGGAAAGACCACCTGGAGATCGAGTTCCAGCGCTGCCGTCGCGAGCAACAGGGCGCGGCGATTGCGTTGATCGACATCGACCACTTCAAGACCATCAACGACACCTACGGGCATGTCACCGGGGATATCGTCTTGCGCCAACTCAGCAAAGTGCTGCGCCAGAACTTGCGCGCCACCGACCTGGCCGGGCGTTATGGCGGCGATGAGTTCTGCGTGATCCTGCCGGGCATGCCCCTCAACCGCGCGGCGGAAGTGATGGACGCCTTGCGCAACCGCTTCAACGCGCTGGCCTATGCCCAGGACCCGACCTTGCGCGCCAGCCTGAGCATTGGCCTGGCGCCGTATCAACCCGACCATGCCGATTCCACCAGTTGGCTCAACGACGCCGACCAGGCGCTGTACGAAGCCAAGAGCAGCGGGCGTAACCGCGTCAGTTCGGTACAGGGGAGCTGGTTGCGATCGGTCTAGTGGGGTAGGGTGTGGCGGTCCCCGCTAACAAAAAACAAGGATCGGTTCATGCTCTTCAACTTTCCACGCACGCTCCTGGCCGCAACGCTGGCCTTGTCCTTCGCCATGCCGGCCTACAGCGCCGAACCGCATAAACAGATCCAGGCGCAGTCCGAGCAGTACAAGGCCGAGGCCCTTAAACTGCTGGAGCGCCTGGTGAACATTGACTCGGGTTCCGGCTACGAGCCGGGCCTGACCCAAGTGCGCGACATCGCCGTCGATGAACTCAAACAACTTGGCTTCACGATTGAGCTGGTGCCCGACAAGGCCGCCAACAACAGCCATGTGATCGCCACCCTCAAGGGCACCGGCAAGGCCAGGATCCTGCTGATGGCGCACATGGACACCGTGTTCAAGGAAGGCTCGGCCGCCGAGCGCCCATTCCACATCAAGGACGGCCGCGCTTACGGCCCCGGCGTGATGGATGACAAGGGCGGTATCGTTGCCGGCATCTACGCGCTCAAAGTCCTGAAGAACCAGGGCTTCAACGACTACGCGCAAATCACCTTCCTGCTCGACGCCAGTGAAGAAACCGGCTCCGACGCCGCCTCCGAATTGATCCGCAACACCGCCAAGGCCCACGACGTGACCCTCAACCTGGAACCTGGCCGCCCGGCAGACGGCTTGGTGGTGTGGCGTAAAGGCAGCGCCACGGCGGTGGTCGAAGTCAAAGGCAAGGCCGCCCATGCCGGCGTCGCCCCGGAACTGGGACGCAACGCCGCCATGGAGGCCGCGCACCAGATCCTGCAACTGGGCAAATTGGGCGACGAAGAAAAGAAAACCACCATCAACTTCACCGTGATCAAGTCCGGCGACCGCACTAACGTGATCCCCGACCAGGCCACCGCCAAGGCGGACGTGCGCGCGGCATTGCCGGAAGAGTTCGATCGCATCGAAAAAGACCTGGCGCGGGTATCGGCCAACAAACTGATCCCCGAAACCGAAGTGAAGACCAGCCTGCAACGTGGTCTGCCGCCCATGCCGCAGACGCCGGAGTCTGACAAACTGGTGGCGATTGCCCAGGGGATTTATGGCGAACTGGGCAAAAAACTCACCATTGAAGGCAGCGGCGGGGCGGCGGATGCCAGCTTGTCAGCCGGGGTGGGCACGCCGACGCTGGACGGGTTTGGGATTGTCGGCGGGAACATTCATACCCCAGAGGAGTATGCCGAGGTGGAGAGTGTGGCGCCACGGATTTACTTGTTGAGCCGGATGATTATGGAGTTGTCGACGCGGTGATTTGATTGGTGCGAGTGAGCTTGCGACTGAGCTTCTTGTGGCGAGCGAGCTTGCTCGCGCTGGGCTGCGCAGCAGCCCCAAATCAGACACCGCCAATCTTCCTGAAACACCGCAGTGTCCCGACTGGGGCCGCTTCGCAGCCCAACGCGAGCAAGCTCGCTCGCCACATGGAGTGGGGAGGCCAGTGTAGCGCCGCGGATTTACTTGTTGAGCCGGATGATTAAGGAGTTGTCGACGCGGTGATTTGATTGGTGCGAGTGAGCTCGCTCGCCACATGGAGTGGGGAGGGCAGTGTAGCGCCACGGATTTACTTGTTGAGCCGGATGATTATGGAGTTGTCGACGCGGTGATTTGATTGGTGCGGGTGAGCTTGCGACTGAGCTTCTTGTGGCGAGCGAGCTTGCTCGCGTTGGGCTGCGCAGCAGCCCCAGGCCTGGCGCCGCCAATCTACCTGAAACACTGCATTGTCCCTATTGGGGCCGCTTCGCAGCCCAACGCGAGCAAGCTCGCTCGCCACATGGAGTGGGGAGGGCAGTGTAGCGCCGCGGATTTACTTGTTGAGCCGGATGATTATGGAGTTGTCGAAGCGGTGATTTGATTAGCGCGAGTGAGCTTGCGACTGAGCTTCTTGTGGCGAGCGAGCTTGCTCGCGTTGGGCTGCGCAGCAGCCCCAAACCTGGCGCCGCCAATCTACCTGAAACACTGCATTGTTCCTATTGGGGCCGCTTCGCAGCCCAACGCGAGCAAGCTCGCTCGCCACGGGGAGTGGGGAGGGCAGTGTAGCGCCACGGATTTACTTGTTGAGCCGGATGATTATGGAGTTGTCGACGCGGTGATTTGATTAGCGCGAGTGAGCTTGCCACTGAGCTTCTTGTGGCGAGCGAGCTTGCTCGCGTTGGGCTGCGCAGCAGCCCCAGGCCTGGCGCCGCCAATCTACCTGAAACACTGCATTGTCCCTATTGGGGCCGCTTCGCAGCCCAACGCGAGCAAGCTCGCTCGCCACATGGAGTGGGGAGGGCAGTGTGGCGCCGCGGATTTACTTGTTGATCCGGATGATTATGGAGTTGTCGAAGCGGTGATTTGATTAGCGCGAGTGAGCTTGCCACTGAGCTTCTTGTGGCGAGCGAGCTTGCTCGCGTTGTGCTGCGCAGCAGCCCCAAATCAGACACCGCCAATCTTCCTGAAGCACCGCAGTGTCCCGACTGGGGCCGCTTCGCAGCCCAACGCGAGCAAGCTCGCTCGCCACGGGGAGTGGGGAGCAGTGAGGTGGGGGGGGGCTCACCATGTTGATTGGTCTTCGTGGCTGGCTTTTTGGAGATCGTCTTTTCAGGCCTCGTTGGCTAAGCGATAAATGTCGGCGAAGAAGCCTCTGGGGTCGTAATGGGAAAGCTCCACGCCTTTAGTTTGTTCTCTGTCGTAATAGCTCTCCGCCCAGGTTTCATAGCTGTTCAAGCAGCGCTTGAAATCGCCAAAAACTGATTCGACGTCTCGGGTCTTCGAAGCCATGGCCGCGCGCACCAGCAAGCCAATGGTTTGGCCCGTCGCGACGATCAAGAGCCAGCCCCATCAACCCAAACACCCGCCAGAAAAACCATCTGCAATCCCTCGCGCTGTGTGATCAGGCGAAGGACTTTGCAGAGGTTTTCAGGCGATATCTGTAGTGCTTATCCGGCCGTTACGTGGGATTCATCGACAGCTTTTGTCTTCTCCCGCCCAAGCACCAGACTGCACAGCGCCGGCAGGAACAGCAGCGTCAACAGCGTGCCCACCAGCACCCCGCCAATCAGCACATACGCCAGGGATGACCAGAACACCGACAGCGTCAGCGGGATAAACGCCAGCGCCGCCGCCAACGCCGTCAATATCACCGGGCGGGCGCGGCGTACGGTGGCTTCGATGATCGCCTCACGGATCGCCATGCCGTGGTCCTGGTTCTGGCGGATCTGGTCGGTAAAGATCAGCGTGTTGCGCATCAGAATCCCGCCAATGCCGATCAGCCCCAAAATCGCGTTAAAGCCGAACGGCTGGTTGAACAGCAGCAGCGTCGGCACCGCGCCAATCAGGCCCAACGGCGCGGTGGCGAAGACCATGAACATCACGCCAAAGGAGCGCACTTGGAACATGATCACCGTGAGGGTCAGCAGGATCATGATCGGGAACAGCGCCGCCAGGGCCACGTTGGCCTTGGCGCTTTCTTCCACCGGGCCGCCGATGTCGATCTGATAACCGGCGGGCAGCTTGGCGATCAGCGGTTGCAGGTCTTTGTATACGGCCATTTCCACGTCGGGCGGTTGCACGCCGTCAACGATGTCGGCGCGCACTTCCACGGTGCTCGCGCGGTTGCGGCGCTTGAGGATCGGTTCCTCCATCACCGCCTGGAAATGCCCGACCTGGGCCAGCGGCACTGAAGTGCCAGCGCTGTTGGTGAGGGTCATGTTGTTGAGGTTGCCGAGGTTCTCGCGCTGGTTGCCTTGGGCACGGGCGACTACCGACACGGTGCGGTTACCCTCGCGCACTTCGGTGATCGGGTTGCCGCTGAGCAGGGCGTTGAGCTGGGATTTGACCTCGTTGGGGGTAAATCCCAGCAGGCGCAGGCGGTCCTGATCGAGTACCAGGCGGTAGCCGCTGGTGCGTTCGCCCCAATCGAGGAAGGCGTCCTTGGTCAGCTTGTTGGCCGCGACCACCTGGCGCACGTCCTCGGACAACCCGCGCAACACATCCACATTCGGCCCGGAGACGCGGAACACCACCGGGAATGGCACTGGCGGGCCGAACAGCAGTTGCGTCACGCGGACCCGCGCCGAAGGGAATTCACCTGCGGCGATCCGCTCACCCATGCGTAGCTTGAGTGCGTCGCGGGCGTGGGAATCCGGAGTCTGTACGATCAACTTGGCAAACGCCGGGTCGGGCAGCTCGGGGTTCAACGACAGGAAAAAGCGTGGTGCGCCACCGCCCACATAGGTGTCGACCATGGCGGTCTGCGGCTCTTGCAGCAGGGCTTTTTCCAGTTGCGCAGCCACCGCCTCGGTGCTTTTGAAGGCGCTGCCGGGCGGCATATACACCTCAAGGATCAGCTCGGAGCGGTCGGAGTTGGGAAAAAACTGCTTCTTCACCACGCCCATGCCCACTACACACAGCACAAACGCCGCCACCACCAGCCCGGTGACCAGCCAGCGGCGACGGACACAGGCTTCCACCAGGCTGCGCAATTTCTGGTAGTAACGCCCGGCATAGATCGCATCGTGGCCGCCGGGTACCGGCTTGATAGCTGGCAGCAGTTTCACTCCCAGGTACGGCGTGAACACCACCGCCACCAGCCAGGAGGCGATCAGCGCAAAGCCCACGATCCAGAAGATATTACCGGCGTATTCGCCAGCGCCCGAGCGCGCAAAACCCACCGGCAGAAAGCCGATGATGGTCACCAGCGTGCCGGTCAGCATCGGCGCGGCCGTGGAACTCCAGGCGAAGGTGGCGGCGTGGATCCGGTCAAAGCCTTCTTCGAGTTTTACCACCATCATCTCGATGGCGATGATCGCGTCATCGACCAGCAGGCCAAGGGAAATGATCAGCGCGCCGAGGGTGATGCGGTCGAACTCACGCCCGGTCAGCAGCATGATCACAAACACCACCGACAAGGTCAGCGGCACCGCGGCCGCCACCACCAGGCCCACGCGAAAGCCCAGGGCCAACAGGCTGATCACCATCACCACTGCCAGGGCGACGAAGAATTTGAGCATGAATTCATTCACCGCCAGGCTGATGTTTTTGGCCTGGTCGGAGACTTTGGCGAAGTTCACCCCCAGCGGCAGGTCTGCCTGGATCCGGGCTTCCTGGGCCTTGAGGCTCTTGTCCAGCTCCAGGCCGTTCCAGTGTTTCTCCATGATCACGCCAAGCATCAGCGCCGGGTCGCCCTGATGGCGGATACGGTAGCTGGGCGGGTCTTCATAACCACGGCTGACCGTAGCCACATCGGCGATCCGCAGCACGCGGCCGTTGACTTCCAACGGCACGTTTTCGATCAGCGCCAGGCTGTCAAAGGCGCCGTCGATACGAATATAAGCACGCGCGCCGGCCGTTTCGACAAAACCCGACGGCGCCACGGCGTTCTGCGCGGCGAGGGCGGCGAAGATCTGGTCGGGCTTGATACCCAAGGTTGCCAAGCGCTCGTAGGAAAACTCGACAAAGATCCGTTGCGCCTGCTCGCCAAGGATATTGACCTTCTTCACCCCCGGCAGGTTGAGCAGGCCCTGGCGCAGTTCCTCGGCCATCTGTACTTGTTGCCGATGGGGCAGGTGCTCGGCTTCGAGGGCGTACAGGGCAAAGTACACATCGGAATATTCGTCATTGAAGAACGGCCCGATCACGCCATTGGGCAGTTTTGCCGCTTCATCGCTGAGCTTTTTGCGGGTCTGGTAGAACAGGTCCTGGATTTCGCTGGGGCGCGTGGACTCCTTGTAGGTCATGCGCATCGACACAAAACCCGGCTGGGCGATGGTTTCGACGCGGTCGTAGTAGTCCAGTTCCTGCAGGCGTTTTTCCAGGCGGTCGGCGACTTGTTCCTGCATTTCCTCGGCGGTGGCGCCGGGCCAGGCGGCGGTGATGGTCATGACCTTGACGGTAAACGACGGGTCTTCGGCGCGGCCCAATTTACCGAACGAGAAGATCCCGGCGGCGAGGATCGCAATGATCAGAAACAGCGTGACCGCGCGGTGCTTGACCGCCAGTTCGGAGAGGTTGATCCCGCGCATGCTCAGTTGTCCTGTTTGCGGTTGAGGGCCAGCACCTGGGCGGGCAGCAGGCGTACCGCGTCACCGCTGTGCAGCAGGTGCGCACCAAGGGCGACGATGGTTTGGCCGGGCGTTACGCCGCTGTCGAGCAGGGCATCTTCCTGGCCCAGGCTGGCGACCTTGACTGGGGCGAAGCTGACCTTGTCGTCGGCGCCGATCAGCCACACGCCGGTGCCTTGCCCGGCATCCTGCAAGGCGCCGATGGGCACGCGGGTTTGCTGGGCCTGGCCGTTGCCTTGCAGGCGCACGGTGATGGTCGAGCCGAGGGCGAAGCGGTCGACCGCGCCGTGCAATACATAGCGGGCGCGGTAGGTGCGGGTGGTGGGGTCGGCGCTGGCGGACAATTCGCGCAGGCTGGCCGTCACCGCCTGGTCGGAGGCGCCGAAGGGGAAGGCCAGGGCTTTCTGCGAGGCCTGGTCGCGCTGGTTTTCCGGTAGGTTGACGATGGCTTCGCGGGCGCCGTCATGGGCCAGGCGCGCGACGATCTGCCCTTCGGCGACCACCTGGCCACGGTCGACCCGCACGTCGGTGATGATGCCGTCGCCATCGGCCTTGAGCACCGAGTAGGTACGGCGGTTTTCGATCTGGCTGGCATCCGATTGGGCTGAGGCCAGTTCCGCTTCGGCGACGCGCAGGTTGGTCGCCGACTGATCGAAGATCTGCCGCGACACCGCGCCGGTGTTGGCCAGGCGTTGATAGCGGTTTTCATCGTCTCGGCGCTGGCGCAGTTGGGCCTGGGCGGCGTTGACGCGGTTTTTTGCCGAGCGCAGCGCCAGTTCGAAGTCGCCGATGTCGAGTATCAGCAGGGTGTCACCACGGGAGACGTGCTGGCCGGGGTCGACTTTGCGTTCGATGACCTTGCCGCTGACTCGGAAGCCCAGGTCGCTTTCGGTGCGGGCTGCGACCACGCCGGTGTAGGCGCTTTGCTGGGTACCGGCGGATTCGACCTTGGCCGCGAGGACCGGGCGTGGCTGCGGCACTTGGGCGGCGGTGTCGGCCTGGCTGTTGCAACCGTTGAGGACGATCAATAGCGCCAGGGGCGTGAGAAGACGCAGGGGAAGAGGGTGCATGGCGGGCTCCGGGGGTAACCATTAGGCAAAAAATTATGGACATAATTTTTCGCTCATATTATGGTCGAAATATAAATTAATCCAGCCCCCGGATAATCCCCATGTCGAACGCCCCGGCCCCCTCGAGAAATTTGCTGTTGCTACTGGTGGCCCTCACGGCACTCGGTGAAGTCTCGACCCAATTGATCATTCCCGGCCTGGGTGCCATCGAGCAGGCACTATTGGCGCCGGCGGGTTCAGCGTTGATGGCATTGTCGGCGTTTGTGGCCGCCTTTGGCCTGGGGCAGTTGCTGTTCGGGCCGCTGTCGGACCGTATCGGCCGCCGCCCGGTGCTGCTCGGCGGCCTGGCGTTATATGTGCTGGCGACCTTGTCGATGCTGCTGGTCAACGACATCCAGCAATTCATCGCCGCGCGTGTGCTGCAAGGCCTGGGCGCCTGCGCTGCGCTGGTATTGGCGCGCACTGTGGTGCGTGATGTGTGGAAGGCCGAAGCGGGGCCGGCCCTGGCGTTGACCATGATCGGCATGCTCTACGCCATTGTGGTGGCGCCGATGGTGGGAGGGCTGCTGATCAAGCTGCTGGGCTGGCGTGCGCCCATCCTCCTCGCGTTGTCTATCGGCTGCGTGGTGTTGCTGCTGGCGCTGCTGTTTTTTCGCGAGAGCAACGGCTACCTCGACCCTAAGGCCGGCCACTGGCGCACCCTCGGCGGGCAATACCTGGATTTGCTCAAGGGCCGCCAGTACCGTGCGTTCGCCGTGGCCCTGGCGTGCACCTATGGCGCCATGTTTGCGGTGATCGCCGGTTCATCGGCGGTGTTTATCAACCTACTGGGCTTCAGCAGCCTTGAGTACGGCGTCAATTTTGGCGTGATTGTGTCGATGCTGATCGTCGGTTCCACCTACACCCGGCGCAATATCCTGCGCCTGGGGCCGCAGCGGATCGTGGCGATGGGCGTGATGCTGGTGGCGATCGGCGGCATTTCTGCGCTGGTCATTTACCGGCTGTTCGGTCTGTCGGTACTCGGCCTGGACATTCCGGTGGCCCTGGTTACCCTCGGCGGCGGCCTGGTATTGCCGGGGGCGGTCACCGGCGGGGTGATGCCCAATGCGCACCGCGCTGGCCTGGCGGCGGGGTTGATGGGCTTTGCGCAGATGTTTGGCGCGACCTGCAGCGGTGTGCTGCTGAGCCATCTACGTGACGGCAGTGCTACGCCCATGATCACCCTTCAGGCGTGTTTTGCGCTGACCGCCTTCGTGGCGTTTCACCTGTTGCGCGAGCGGCGCGTGGTCCTGGCGCCGGCGGCTTGAGTTGTCACACTTTGTCCAAGTTATTCGGGGCTGGATGATTACGATTCTCTTTTGAGACGAATCCTAAGGTCCACGCCCATGCTTCCTGCTTTTCGCTTCACACCCCTGGCCCTGCTGGTGGCCGGTAGCTTCAACGCCCATGCCGACGAGCCTTTGGCGCTCGATGACGTCGTGGTGACGGCGTCCGGTTTTGCCCAAAGTGTGGAAGATGCCCCGGCCTCGGTCACGGTGATTGATGGCGAGACGCTGCGGCGCAAGTCCTACCGCGACCTCGGCGATGCAGTGCGCGATGTGGAAGGCGTGACGGTTAACGGCGGCGCGAATGAAACCGACATCTCGATCCGTGGCATGCCGGCCGATTACACCTTGATCATGGTTGACGGCAAACGCCAGAGCGCGCGGGAATCACGGGTCAACGGCAACAGCGGTTACGAGCAGAGCTTTGTGCCGCCGGCCGCCGCCATCGAGCGGATTGAAGTGGTGCGCGGGCCGATGTCGTCGCTGTACGGCTCGGACGCCATTGGCGGGGTGATCAACGTGATCACGCGCAAGGTTTCGCCGACCTGGGGCGGCTCTATTGGCTATGACTACTCGGCGCGGCAGCACAGCGACCAGGGCAACGCGCGCCAGACCCAGTTCTACCTCAGCGGCCCGCTCAAGGAAGACTTCCTCGGCTTGCAGGTATGGGGCCGTTACCTGGATCGCCAGGCGGACAACGACCTCGAACAGACCAATGGTTTCAGCAAGGCCGACCACCGCGACCTCACTGCGCGCCTGGCTTTCACTCCGACGATCGACCACGACATCCTGCTGGAAGCCGGTGCCACGCGGCTCAAGAATGGCGACGGCATCAGCGCCAACTGGGCTACCCGTGAGCAGGAAAACAACCGCGATCACTGGTCGCTGTCGCACCAGGGGCGTTGGGGCTGGGCCACCTCGGACATCGCGCTGTCCCAGGAAACCTCCAGCCGCGAAGGTAAGGCCACGCCTGCGCAAACCGATATCTACGGGCGCAAACCCGAGATCAAGAACACCGTATTCGACGCCAAGCTGGTGGTGCCCACCGCGCATAACGTCAGCACCGTGGGCCTGCAATGGAATGAAAGCGAGCTGACTGACTGGAACCAGGGCCTGGGGGATCGCGTCGACTATAAATTCTCGGTGGTGCAAAAAGCCCTGTTCGCCGAAAACGAATGGTCGGTCACCGACAGCTTCGCCCTGACCACCGGCCTGCGCCTGGATGAACACGAAGAGTATGGCGCCCACCTGAGCCCGCGGGTCTACGGGGTGTGGCGGGCCACCGAGCAGTGGACGCTCAAGGGCGGCATCGCCCGTGGCTTCAAGGCGCCGGAGCTGCGCGCGGTGGTCGAGGACTACGCCTACCTGCGGCGCAATCGCTTCGTGATGTTCGGCAACCCCGACCTCAAGCCCGAAACCAGCACCAACTATGAAATGTCGGCGTTGTGGAGCAACCGCGACAACCTGTCGGGCGGCGTGACGCTGTTCTACAACGACTTCCAGGACAAGCTTTCGACGGTCACCACCGACCAGCGCTGGAACAACTACATCATCATGGAGCGGGTCAATGTCGACAAAGCGATCATCCAGGGCGTGGAGCTGAACGGCCAATGGGACATCAACCCCAGCGTGCTGCTCAAGGCCAACTACACCTACACCGATTCCGAGCAGAAAAGCGGTGCCAACAAAGGCGCGCCCCTGGCCCTCACGCCCGAGCAAAAAGCCAATGTGCGCACCGAATGGACCCTCAATGACCGCACCCAGGCCTGGGCGTCGCTGAGTTACTACGGCGAAGAAACCGGCAATACCCTCACCGACGAGCCCGCCCCGGGCTACACCACCGCCGACCTCGGCGGCTCCTTTGATGTGACCGATTCGCTGACCCTCAACGCCTCCCTCAACAACCTCACCGACAAGCGCCTGGACGATGAAACCTACGGCACGGTGAACTACGGACGCACGCTGTGGATGGGCGCCACGCTCAACTTCTAAAGCGCGGCGGGCAAGCGCACCACCGCGCACAGGCCGGCCGGCGGGCGATTCTCCAACACCAGCTCGCCGCCATGGGCCTGGATGCACGAACGTGCAATCGCCAGGCCCAACCCCACGCCGCCGTCATTGACGCCGCGTTGTACAAAGGGTTCGAAGACTTTGCTCAGCCAGTCCTCGGGCAGGCCTTGGCCGTGGTCGAGAATCTCCACGCGCAGCCAGCCGTCGTCCTCGTGCGACAGGTTCAGGTGGGTGTCGCCGCCGTGGTGCAGGGCGTTGTCGATCAGGTTGGTCAGCGCGCGTTTGAGTGCCAGCGGGCGGCACGTCAGCATCAGCGGCGGCGCACCGGCCCAGGCCACGGGCTGTTGCAGACGCTGGTAACGTTTGGCCAGATCATCCAGCAGGCCGCTCAGGGACACCGTGGCGGTGGCTTCCTGCACGGCGTCATCACGCACGAAATTCAGGGTTTCGCGCACCATCGCACTCAACTCGGCGAGGCTTTCGAGCATGTCGTCGCGGGCCGCGCCGGGCTCCAGCAACTCCACTTGCAGGCGCAATTCGGTGATCGGCGTGTTCAGGTCATGGCTGACCGCCGCGAGCATCCGCGTACGGCCCTCCACATGCCGGGCGAGGTTGGCCTGCATGGTGTTGAACGCTGCGGTGAGGTCGCGCGCCTCCTGTGGGCCGCGCTCGGGCAGCGGGGCGATCCATTCACCGCGGCTCACGCGTTCGGTGGCCTGGGCCAGGGTTTTGACCGGGCGCACCACGCGGGCGATGAAAAACATCACGATCAGCAGCACCGGCAGGGTGGTCACGGGCAGGCTGTACGCCAACACGCGGCCCCATTCGTAGGCGCCGGCGGGAAATTGCACGGCGTTCAGGTACATCCCGCCCGGCAGGGCGATGCTGCTGCGCAGGCGCAACGGTGCCCAGCCGGCGGGGCTGAACACATGGGTGCGGGCGTCGGCGCCGCTGATGCGTTCCAACTGCACGCCGACAGCGGCGTTGTTATCCAACTGCAATCGGCTGCGCAATTCACTGGCCAGGCGGCGCTCCTCCGCGCGCGGCTCAAACGGCGCCACGTCTGGCGTCGGCGCCACCCAGAAGTGCGCACCATCAGTGCTCATGGCGGCCAGCAAGTGGGCGGTTTCGGTTGGGGTCAGGTCCAGCGCGGTGTGATGGGCGATGCTCAGGCGTTCCAGGCTGAAACTGCGCGACAACGGGTGGATCAGGCTGCCGGTGCGTTGCAGGAACAGCATGGCGATGGCGTTTGACGCGAGCAGCGCCAGTAGCAGCAACAGGCTCAACTGGCGGGCCAGGGTACGCGGCCACAGGCGGCTCAGGGTGTGCATGCGCTGACCTCGGCGGCCAGCAGGTAACCGCCGCCCCAGACGGTGCGCAGCAGGTCCAGGCTGGCATCGCCCTGGGCCAGTTTGCGGCGCAGGCGGCTGACCTGGCGGTCGATGGCGCGGTCGCTCACATCACTGTCGGCGGCGGCGGTAAGGTCGATCAGGCGCTCGCGGGGCAGCAGGGTGTTGGGGTGGGCGAGGAACACTTGCAGCAAGCGGCTTTCCACCGTGCTCAGCTGGATCGCCGGGCTGGCGTCGCGACGTAGCGTGGCGCTGCTCACGCTGAAATGCCAGCCGGCAAACCGGTAAGCCTGCGGGCCACCGCTGGGGGCGGCGGGCCCGGTGTTGCGCCCTTGGCGGCGCAACACACTGTTGATGCGCGCCACCAGTTCGCGCGGCTCAAAGGGTTTGGTGACGTAGTCGTCGGCGCCCAGGTCCAGGCCACGTACGCGGTCGGCGGCGGTGTCGCGGGCGGTCAGCAGGATCACCGGGGTGTTGCTGCGCCGATGCAACTGGTTGCACAACTCAAAGCCATCGCCATCTGGCAGCAGCACGTCGAGCACCACCACGTCGAACGCCTGGGTCTTGAGCAATTGCCACATGCCGGCAGCATCTTCGGCGGTGCGTACCTCAAAGGTATGGCGGCGCAGGTAAGTGGCCAGGGGTTCGCGAATTTTGCGGTGGTCATCCACCACCAGTACGCGCGGCGCGGCAGGCGCAGGGGCAAACGGCATTGCAGCCCTCGGAGGGTTGAGCGGGAGAGGGTGGATACTACTACGAGTCATTATCATTAACGCTGTTTTTGTAGCGATGAGCCTGTATACCGTCCCATCAGTGGGACGCTCAAGGCTGTTTTTGCTGTCTAGCGCTAAATTGATCTGGGTTTTAAGGTGTATGCACTTTGGAGGACCACCATGAAAAAACTCATCGGCATTTACACCAGCCCTCGCGGCCATTGGGTCGGCGACGGTTTCCCGGTGCGCACGCTGTTTTCCTACGACAACCTGGGCAAGCACATCAGCCCGTTCCTGTTGCTGGACCACGCCGGCCCGGCCGATTTCACCCCGACAGATCAGCGTCGCGGTGTCGGCCAGCACCCCCATCGAGGTTTTGAAACCGTGACCATCGTCTACGCCGGCGAAGTCGAACACCGCGATTCCACTGGCGGTGGCGGCAAAATCGGCCCGGGCGATGTGCAATGGATGACCGCCGCCAAGGGCATCCTGCACGAGGAATTCCACTCCGAAGCCTTTGCCCGCAAAGGTGGCGCGCTGGAGATGGTGCAACTGTGGGTCAACCTGCCGGCCAAGGAAAAAATGGCCGATGCGGGCTACCAGACCCTCCTCGATGCGGACATCCCCGTGCTGCCGCTGGCCAACGACGCCGGGCACTTGCGCTTGATCGCCGGTGAATTCGCCGGCGCCCAGGGGCCCGCGCGCACTTTCACGCCGATAGACCTGTGGGACCTGCGCCTCAACGCCAGCAAGCCCGTGACCCTGGACCTGCACGCCGGCCGCAACACCGCGCTGGTCATCCTGCAAGGCGCGGTGCTGGTCAACGGCGAAGAGGTTGCACGGCCTGGGCAATTGGCGCTGTTCGAGCGTGATGGCAGCCAACTCACCCTGGAGTCCAACGACGACGCCAAGGTGTTGCTGCTCAGCGGCGAACCGATCGACGAGCCCATCGTCGGCCACGGCCCGTTCGTGATGAACACCGAGCAGGAGATTCATCAGGCGTTTGCCGACTTCCAGTCCGGCAAGTTCGGCCAGATGCACGCCTGACGGCTCGCCACAAAACCCTGTGGCAAAAAAGCTTTTGTGGCGAGCGGGCTTGCCCGCGTTGGGCTGCGCAGCAGTCCCAAAACCAGGCACTGAGTTCTTTCAGGAAAACAACAGGTGCCTTTACTGGGGCCGCTGCGCAGCCCAACGCGGGCAAGCCCGCTCGCCACATAAGCGCATTGGTCAAACCTATACTCACTGCAGGTTGTTTCCAGTGTTCTCAATTCATGCGATCTTCTCGGCATTCGCCCTGGAGTCGCCTGGATGCCCTCATTTATCGCTGATCACCCGATGTTGTGCGCCCTGGCGCTGATCTTTATCGACATCGCCGTGTGGCGCCTTATTTCCGCCAACCTCGCCAACTGGAAGCTGGCGGCGCGGTTGGTGATCTTTGCGGTGTTCAGTGCCGTGCTGTTCAACGACGGCATGAACCCCATGCAGCTCGCGCCGTATGCCGACAACACTGCCTTGCACTTGGCCGCCACGGCCTTGCAGATCGGCTGGTGGCTGTTCGCGGCGCGTACCCTTACGGTGTTGCTCGGTGCACTGATGATGCAGCGGGTCGGGCACACGGGGCGGCTGTTGCAGGACCTGATGGGCGCGGTGATTTTCCTGATCGCAATCATCGCCGCCCTGGCCTACGTGCTCGACCTGCCGGTCAAGGGCGTACTCGCCACCTCCGGCGCGGTTGCGATCATCGTCGGCCTGGCGTTGCAAAGTACCCTCAGCGACGTGTTTTCCGGGATCGTGCTCAACACCACCAAGCCTTATCAGCTGGATGACTGGATCTCCATCGACGGCACCGAAGGCCGCGTTACCGACATCGACTGGCGCGCCACACGCCTGCAAACTTCCCAGGGCAGCATGGCGGTGATCCCCAATTCCTTGGCGGCCAAGGCCAAGATCATCAACTTCTCGCGCCCGGCGGACATGTTCGGCCTGGCGGTCAGTCTGCAAGTCAGCCCCCATGCACGCCCGCAAACCGTGATCGAAGCGCTCGAACGCGCCATGCAGGGTTGCCGGCCACTGCTGGCCAAACCGGCACCGAGCGTGGCGTTCAAGACCTCGGGCAGCGGCGGCGTGGAATATGAAATCAGCGGGTTTGTGCCCGCCATGGCCCTCAAGCGCGAGGTGCGCAACCAGCTTTACGATTTAGCCTTCCGGCACTTGCAGGCGGCAGGCGTGGGGGTGTTGTCGGCCACCGAAAGCGCTGCGCCGCCAGCCATGTCCGCAGCGCGGGCGTTGCTGGAACGCTCGTCGATCTTCTCCACCCTGCGCCAGGAAGAAAAAGACACCTTCAGCCAGAACATGACCCTGCACAGCTACCGTGCCGGCGAGATGATCCTGCCGGCCGGCGAGGTCAGCGATCATTTGTTCATCGTCGAGTCCGGCGTGGTGTCGGTGATGCTGACCAAGGGCGGCCACAAGTTCGAGGCCGGCCGCATGGGGCCGGGCGAGGTGATTGGCGAGGCGGGGATTCTGTCCGACGAAGCCACGTTGGCGGATTTTTCCGCCAAGACCTATTGCACCCTGTACCGCATCGAGAAGGAATACTTGAAGCCGTGCCTGGATGCGCGCCACGACATCGGCGAGGCCATGAAAGCGCTGTTGGATTTCCGCATGCACGCCGCGCAGGTCTTGACCCAGGAGGCACCGGTGGTGCCGGTGAAGAAGGGCTTCCTGCAGTGGCTGCGCAAGCGCGGTTTGTAAGGGGAAAAACCGACTAACCTGCGTTTTTTGCACGTTACCCCACGCAATAAATCGTTTGTCCAACGGCTGGCCGATGACAAGACTGCATGTCACTCGGATAACAACAACGTTGGGCAAACCACATGCAACTCGAGCGCAATTTTTACAACGGTCTTTTTGTCGAACCGGCCAGCGATGCGCTGATCGCCGTCTACAACCCGGCCACCGAAACCCTGGTGGGCCACGTCAGCGCGGCCACGCCTGCCGAGGCGATTGCCGCCGTCGACGCCGCTGCCAGCGCCCAGAAAACCTGGGGCAAACTCACCAGTATCGAGCGCGCCGAGCACCTGCGGGCCTTTGCCGATGCACTCGACACCTGCGCTGAAGCCATCGGTACGGCCCTGGCCAGCGAGTCCGGCAAAAGCCGCAGCGATGCCAGCAACGAAGCACGCTACGCCGCGCAGATCACCCGTTACCACGCCGAATGGGCACGCCGCATCGAAGGCGAGATCATTCCCAGCGATACCCCGGACGAAAACCTGTTCCTGCAGCGCGAGCCGATTGGCGTCGTGGCCTGCCTGATCCCGTTCAACTACCCGGTCTACACCCTGCTGCGCAAGATCGCCCCGGCCTTGATCGCCGGTAACACCGTGGTGGTGCGCCCGAGCAACAACACGCCGTTGTCGGCGTTTGAAATTGCCAAGGCAGTGGTCAAAGCGGGCATCCCGGCGGGCGTAATCAACATCCTCACCATGGACCACGCCACCGCCGCCAGCGTATGCACCCACAAGGCCGTCGGCCTGATTACCCTCACCGGCAGTGTGAATGCCGGGCGCATCGTGCTGGATTACTGCAAGGCCAATATCGCCAAGCCATCCTTGGAACTGGGTGGCAAGACCCCGGCGATCATCGAGGCTGATGCAGATTTGGAGCAAGCCGCCAGCGCTATCGTCGCCTCCAAGACCACCCATTGCGGCCAGCTGTGCACGGCGGTGGAGCGGGTGTACGTGCACGAAAGTGTCTACGACGCGTTCCTGGCCCTGCTGAAAGCCAAGATCAGCGCAGTGAAGTTCGGCGACCGGTCCAACGACGAAAGCCTGATGGGCCCACTGGTCAACGCCAGCTCGCAACGCAACATCCACGCCATGGTCGAGCGCGCCGTCGCCGCCGGTGCTGTACTGGAAACAGGCGGCGTGTTGCCCGACGGCCCCGGGCATTTCTACCCGCCGACCCTGCTCAGTGGCTGCCGCCAGGACATGGAAATCATCCAGGAAGAAATCTTCGGCCCGGTGTTGCCGGTGCTCAAGTACCGCGACATCGAGGAGGCGCTGGCGATGGCCAACGACCATCAGTTCGGCCTGTCGTCGGTGCTGTACACCGAGAACTACCGCACGGCGATGAAAGTCGCGAATGCCATCGAAGCCGGTGAGTTGTACGTCAATCGCACCCCGGCGGACCCGTACCAGGGCTTCCACGCCGGCTGGAAACGCTCAGGGCTGGGCGGCGATGACGGTAAGCACGGGATGCTTGAGTTCACCCAGACCCGCCTGGTGGTCATGAAGTACTGATCTACGAACACCCGTGCACCATCAATAAAAACAATTATCAGGGCGCCTGCACAGTGGGTGCCCGAGGTCTTCAAGATGTCCAAGCCTGCACCCGTTGCCCAGGTTTCCGTTGCCGTGCCTGCGGCAAACAGCGACACCGCCAGTCGCTACTTTCAATTGATGCTGCTGGTGCTGGCCGCCGGGGCGATCTACCCGATCCTCTACCTGCGCCAGGTCTACCAGACCACCATGCTGGACGTGTTCCAGATCAACCACAGCGAGCTGGGCTACCTGTACTCCATGCTCGGCACGATTTTCTTGCTTAGCTACCTGCCCAGCGGCTGGCTGGCCGACCGTTTGCCGCCGCGTTTCCTGATCTTTTTCTCGCTGGTCGCCACCGGTGCGTTGGGCCTGTGGTACTCCAACGTGCCGTCGATGACCGGCCTGATGATCATCTTCGGTTGCTGGGGCCTCACCACCGGCCTGACGTTCTGGGCTTCGGTGCTCAAGCGCGTGAAGATGATTGCCCATCACCGCGAGCAGGGGCGGTTTTTCGGCATCCTCGATGGCGGCCGTGGTCTGGTGGAAGCCTTGCTGGCCACCGTGGCCCTGGGCCTGTTCGCCTACGCCACCGAAACCCGCAGCCAAACCGCAGCCGAAGGCTTCAAACAGGTGGTCTATCTGTACTCCTTCACCTGCATTGCCATCGGCTGCGTGCTGGTGCTGTTGAAAGACCCCAAATCCATGGCCGAGACGGCAGCGGTGGAGAAGGGTAGGTTCAACCTGTTCGCCGACCTCGCGATTTTGGTGAAAATCCCCGAGCTGTGGCTGGTCACCGCGATTGTGTTCTGCGGTTATCACATGTTCTGGGCGACCTACAGCTTCTCCGACTACCTGCAAGGCAGCGGCATGACCGCCGTAATGGCCGGCACCATCACCACCATCAAGCTGTGGATGCGCCCTATCGGCGGCATCGGCGGTGGCTGGCTGGGGGACAAGTTCTCGAATATCTCGGTGCTGATTGTCGCGCTGGCCCTGGTGACCTTGGCCATGGCCGGGCTGATCGTGTTCCCGGCGTTCAACAGCCTGGGCTTGCTGATTGGCACGGTGATCTTTATCGGCCTGATGACCTACGCGATTCGCGGCCTGTACTGGGCCATTCTCGACAGCTGCGACATCCCGCTGCGCATCACCGGGCTGGCGATCGGGATTGTTTCGGTGGTGGGCTACCTGCCCGACACGTTTATCCCGCTGATCAACGGCTACCTGACCGAGACCTACCCAGGCAAGGCCGGCTACAACCTGTATTTCGGCTACATCGCCTTTATCGGCGTGCTCGGCACCCTCGCGGCGCTGACCTTGCGCGCCCGAATCCAGCGTAAAAAATTCAACCAGACAGGTGCCTGAGATGAAAATCGTCGCCCTCGAAACTCATATCGTTGCCGTCCCGCCGCCGCACATCGGTGGCATGTACTGGCTGTTCGTCAAGCTCAAGACCGACTGCGGCATCGAAGGTGTCGGCGAGATCTACGCCGCCACCTTCGGCCCCAAGGCCATGCTGCCGATTATTGAGGATGTGTTTGAGCGCTACCTGCTCAACCATGACCCGCACCATATCGAGCGGTTTTTCCGCCAGGCTTATTCCAGCGGTTTCACCCAACGCCCGGACCTGACCATGATGGGCGTGGTCAGCGGCCTGGAAATGGCCTGTTGGGACATCATCGGCAAGGCCGCCAACAAGCCGGTCTATGAGCTGCTCGGCGGCAAGGTCAACGAGCGTCTGCGCTCCTACACCTACCTGTACCCGGTCAACAGTAACGGCGAGTACGACTACGACGACCCGGACCTGGCCGCCGAGTGCGCCGTCGAGAACATGAACAAAGGCTTCACCGCCGTGAAATTCGACCCCGCGGGGCCGTACACCGCGTATTCCGGCCACCAGATCTCCCTGGAAGTACTGGAACGCTGCGAAACCTTTTGCCGCAAGATCCGCGAGGCGGTGGGCGACAAGTGTGACCTGCTGTTCGGCACCCACGGGCAGATGGTGCCGTCGTCGGCGATCCGCCTGGCCAGGCGCCTGGAAAAATACGACCCGTTGTGGTTCGAAGAGCCGGTGCCGCCGGGTCAGGAAGACGCCATGGCCCAGGTCGCGGCCAAGACCAGCATCCCGATTGCCACCGGTGAGCGGCTGACCACCAAGTACGAGTTCTTCAAGCTGCTGCAGGCCGGCGGCGCATCGATTCTGCAGATGAACGTGGCGCGCTGCGGCGGGCTGCTGGAGGCGAAGAAAATCGCCAGCATGGCCGAGGCCTACTACGCGCAAATCGCGCCGCACTTGTACAACGGCCCGATTGGCGCGGCGGCGAGTTTCCAACTGGCCACCTGCACGCCGAACTTCCTGATCCAGGAAAGCATCATGACCTGGGGCGGCTTCCACGCCGAAGTGCTGACCAAACCGTTGCAGTGGGAGGATGGCTACATCATTCCGTCCACCGAGCCGGGCCTTGGGGTGGAGCTGAACATGGACGTGGTGCGCAAGCACACGCCCTACACCGGTGAGCGCCTGCACCTGCAAATGGCGCCGACCCCGGCTGATGTCAAAGACACTTCGCCCGCCAAGGGCTAATAAAAACGACTTACGCGGTAACCGTGAATGACATACGACTACATCATCGCTGGCGCTGGCGCCGCAGGCTGCATCTTGGCCAACCGGTTGTCCGCCTCGGGCGAGTACTCGGTATTGCTGCTGGAAGCCGGCGGCAAGGACAGCTCCTGGTGGTTCAAGATTCCGGTCGGTTTCGCCAAGATGTATTACAACCCGACCTTCAACTGGATGTATTACAGCCAGCCGCAAAAGCAGCTGGCGGGGCGCGAAATCTACGCGCCTCGGGGCAAGGTGCAGGGCGGCTCGGGCTCGATCAACGCGATGATCTACGTGCGCGGCCAGGCCCATGACTTCAATGACTGGGCGGCCAATGGCAACGACGGCTGGGGCTTCGCCGATGTGCTGCCGTACTTTCGCAAGCTGGAAAACCACCCCCTGGGCGACACCGAGTACCACGGCGGCAGCGGCCCCATCAGCATCACGCCGATGAAGGGCCAGACCCACCCGATCTGCGATGTGTTCCTCAAGGGCTGTGAACAGCTGGGCTACGCCCATAGCGACGACTTCAACGGCCCGAATTTCGAGGGCGCCGGCCTGTACGACGTCAACACCCGCAATGGCGAACGTTGCTCCAGCAGCTTTGCGCACTTGCACCCGGCGCTGGGGCGGCCGAACCTGACCGTGGAGCTGCATGCCCTGGTCGACCGCGTGCTGTTCGATGACCAGCAACGCGCCACCGGCATTGCCGTGACCCAGCATGGCGTGGCCCGTACATTCACGGCGCGCAAGGAAGTGATCCTGTGCACTGGCGCGGTGGATACGCCGAAGCTGCTGCAACTGTCCGGTGTGGCCGACCAGCAACTGCTGGCCGAACACAACATCCCGCTGGTCAAGCACTTGCCGGCAGTGGGCGAGAACCTGCAGGACCACCTGTGCGCCAGCTACTACTACAAGGCCAATATCCCGACCTTGAATGACGAACTCAGCTCGTTGTTCGGCCAGTTGAAACTCGGCCTCAAGTACCTGCTGACCCGCAAGGGCGCGCTGGCCATGAGCGTCAACCAGGCCGGCGGGTTCTTTCGCGGCAATGCTGAACAAACCGATCCGAACCTGCAGCTGTACTTCAACCCGCTGTCGTACCAGATCCCGAAAAACAACAAGGCCAGCCTCAAGCCCGAGCCGTATTCCGGCTTCCTGCTGTGCTTCAACCCGTGCCGCCCCACCAGCCGTGGCACGGTGCGCATCGCCTCGAAAAACCCGCGTGATGCCGCGCTGATCGACCCCAACTACCTGAGCACCGAAAAGGACATCGACGAGGTGATCCAGGGCAGCCGGCTGATGCGCAAGATCATGCAGGCCCCGGCCCTCAAAGGGGTCACCGTGGCCGAGGTATTGCCGGGCGCAGCGGTGCAGACCGATGAGCAGATGCTGCAATACTTCCGTGAAAACAGCGGCTCCATCTACCACCTGTGCGGCTCCTGCGCCATGGGCTCGGACCCGCAAGTGTCGGTGGTGGACAAGCGCCTCAAGGTGCATGGGCTGGTGGGGCTGCGCATTGTCGATGCGTCGATCTTCCCCAACGTGACCTCGGGTAATACCCATGCGGCGGTGTTGATGGTGGCAGAGAAGGGGGCCGACCTGATCCTGCAGGATGCTTGACGTTCAAGAACGTGCCAGCGATTGTTTCGCTGGCGTTGCAACGTCGGTTACCAGCCGCGTAACCGCTCCCATACCTGCACGTCATCGGTTGGCAAAACAGCGTTGTAGCTGCCGAACTGTGCCCCCGTTGCACAGGCATGGTTGGGCAGAATCCGCAGGCGAGTGCCGAGGGGGAATTGCGCGACCACATCCACGCCGGGTTGATTGAAGCGCGCCACGCCATGCTCCTGGTTGGCGCTGCGGAGCAACAACCCATCGATCACTGCACCCTGTTCATCACACACCTGGCCATAACCGAAGTCCTGCTTTTGTGACTGGGTGCCGCGATCGCGGCTCATGGCCATCCAACCGGCGTCGGTGATGATCCAGCCTTTTTCCGCCTGGTGGCCGATCACGCTGGTCAGCACGCTCAAGGCCAGTTCATCGGTTTGGCAGACGCCGATGTTGTGCATCACCAGGTCGAAGAAGACATACACGCCGGCGCGCAATTCGGTGACACCTTCCAGGCTCACCGCCGACAGCGCGGTGGGCGTGGAGCCGACACTCACGTGGGCGCAGGGCAGGCCGGCGGCGCGAATACGCTCAGCCGCCTCGACGCAGCGCGCGCGCTCCTGTTCGGCGATGGCCTGCAAGGCTTCGGGGGTGTCCAGGCCGTAGCTTTCGCCGGCATGGGTCAACACGCCGGTGAGGTTGTCGCCCAGCCGGCGGGCGATCTCCAGCAGCACCGGATCATGGGGCTTGACCCCAGAACGGTGCCCGTCGCAGTCGATCTCGATCATCACCGCAAAGGTCTCGCCTTGCAGGCGGCCAAACTCGACGATGGCCTGGGCGCCGGCGAGGCTGTCGGTGACCAGCGTCAACGCGCAGCCGCGGCGGCGCAGCGCGAGGGCCTGGGGTAATTTATGCGGGGCCATGGCCACGGCGTAGAGGATGTCGAGGATGCCCAGGTCGAAGAAGTACTCGGCTTCCTTCAGCGTCGAAACCGTGATGCCACGCGCACCCGCAGCGGTTTGCGCGGCTACGACCTGGGCACACTTGTGGGTTTTGACATGGGGGCGCAGGCACACGCCCAAGTCGTCGGCACGTTGTTGCATGCGCTGGATATTGCGCTGCATTTTTACCACGTCAATCAGTACGGCTGGGGTGTCCATGGTGCGGGCTCCACAATGAGGGGCAGGGCGAAAATTGACGCCCTGTCCAGGACTGGATATGTTGTCTTGCATGAAAAACACCTCTCCCGAAGAAACCCACCTGATCAGCCAGCTCGAACAGATCGCCGAAGGCTTGAGCAAAACCTTCAGCCCGTTCTGCGAAGTGGTGCTGCACGATTTACGCGACCCGCAGCACGCGATCCTGGCCATCCACAACAACCTCTCGGGCCGCCAGCCCGGTGACCCTGCCACCGAGCTGGGCCTGGCGCGCATCGCCGACCCGGACTACCCGCAGGTGATTGCCAATTACCAGAACCAGTTCGCCGATGGGCGCCAGGTCAAGAGCACCTCAATCGGCATCAAGGACGCCAGCGGCCAGTACGTCGCCGCCTTGTGCATGAACGTCGACCTCTCCTTGTTTCGTGGCCTGCAGGGCCTGCTGGAGCAATTCGGTTCGCTTAGCGGCGACACGCCTGGTGAGTCGCTGGACCCCTCCGGCGCGGACGCCATCCGCGCGCGCATCGATCAGTTCGCCGCGCGCCTGGCCACCACGCCGCGTGCGCTCAAGACCGCGGATCGGCGGGTGCTGCTGCAAGAACTCAAAGACTCGGGCTGCATGGACGTGCGCCGGGCGATGGAAACTGTGGCGTCGCACTTGGGCGTGTCGCGCGCGGCGGTCTACACCTACGCCAAATAACGCGCCACGGCTTCAATCTCCACCTGATAACCGTGGTGCAGCTCGGGCACTGGCACCACCGCGCGGGCAGGGCGATGCTCGCCCAGCGCGGCCGCATAGACCTGGTCGAATGCTGGCCAGTGCTGAACGCCGACCACATACACGGTGACCTTCACCAGATCCTCCGGCGTGCCGCCGGCGGCCGTTAGAATCGCCAGCAGATTCGCCAGCGCCAGCCGGGCTTGCTCGGCAAACGGCGCCGACGGGTTATGCCGCCCATCTGCGCTCACCGGTAGCTGCCCGGAGATATACAACGTGCCTGCGTGGCCGATTGCCTGGGCGTAATGGCCGGCGGGCGTGGCTGCCGTGGGGGTGTGGATGACGTTCATGAGGCCTCGCTGAGCAGGGTGGTGTACTTGTCGATATCCACATTGCCGCCGGTGACGATAATTCCCACACGTTGGCCCTTGAAGTGCTGGCCCAGTCGACGCAACGCCGCCAGGCCCAGGCAGCCGGTCGGCTCCACCACCAGCTTCATGCGTTGCATGAAGAACTGCATTGTGGCCACCAACTCGGCATCCGACACGGTGAGGATATCGGTGACCAGGTCGCGGATGATCGGGAAGGTGTAGCTGCCCAAGTGCTGGGTCTGGGCGCCGTCGGCAATGGTTACCGGGGTGTCGATATGCACAATGCTGCCGGTACGCAGCGACTGCTGGCCGTCATTGCCGGCCTCGGGCTCGACGCCAAACAGCTGGCACTGCGGCGCCAGTGCACGGGTGGAGAGCGCCGTGCCCGAGAGCATGCCACCGCCGCCGAGGCCGACGAACAAGGCATCAAGGGGGCCGGTGAACTCAAGCAGTTCCTTGGCGGCGGTGCCTTGCCCGGCGAGGATGTGGGGGTGATCGTAGGGGGGAATCAGGGTCATGCCGTGTTCACTGGCCAGGGTGCGGCCGATTTGCTCGCGGTCTTGGGTGAACCGGTCATACAGCACCACGCTGGCGCCGTATTCGCGGGTGGCCGCGACCTTGGCGGCGGGTGCATCGGTGGGCATCACGATGGTCGCCGGTATGTCCAGCAAACGCGCTGCCAGAGCGATGCCCTGGGCATGGTTGCCGGATGAAAAGGCCACCACCCCTGCCTTGCGCTGCAATGCGTCAAACTGCGACAGCGCATTGAAAGCACCGCGAAACTTGAACGAACCGGCGCGTTGCAGGTTCTCGCATTTGATAAATACCTGTGCGCCCGTTTCGGCGTCGAGGGTACGTGAGGTGAAAACCGGTGTCCGGTGCGCAACCCCTTCTAGGCGTTCGGCGGCGGCGATGACATCAGGGTAGGTAGGCAATTGCATGGGGGCGGGCCTCGTGTGCATTTATGGATAAAATATCCATAACAAGACAAATAGTAAAGGTGCGTTTGCGCGCGCCGGCATGCTAGCGTTTTCAATTTCCCTGAACTCCAGAGGGTTCGACAGTGATCCGACTGACCGACTACATCGCCGACATCTCCCAATCCCCGCTGGCGCCCTGGGTTGACCTGGCCCCCTGGGCGCTGGTCAGCCAGGCCCCGGCGGTGGTTCGCCAGTTGCTCGCGCAACTGCCTGCCGACGACTACCTCATCGAGAATGAAATCGCCGTCCACCGTAACGCCACGGTCGAGCCCGGCGCGTTGTTGAAGGGGCCATTGATCATCGGTGCCGAGTGTTTTATCGCCAGCGGCGCTTTGCTGCGCGGTGGTTGCTGGGTGGACGCGCACTGCATCATCGGCCCGGGGGCGGAGTTGAAAACCACGTTTATGTTCAGTGGCAGCAAGCTGGCGCACTTCAACTTTGTCGGCGACTCGGTGCTGGGCCACGGTATCAACCTGGAGGCGGGCAGCATCGTCGCCAACTACCGCAATGAGCGCGTGGACAAGGAAGTGTTGGTGCGGGTTGACGGGGTATTGCAACGCACCGGTTGCGACAAATTTGGCGCGTTGCTCGGCGACCAGAGCCGGATTGGCGCCAATGCAGTGCTGGCACCGGGGGCAGTGTTGGCGCCTGCCAGTGTGGTAGGGCGCGGGCAGGTGTTCGACGCAGAGGTATCCGCTTAGACGCAATGTTGAAAAGATCATGGTGTCGCGGCAGGATATTAAATAGAATGAATCTCATTTGAGACTCACTCGCGCCGCGCAGGTTGCTTGCCATGAATGATGCCGTTGTCACGACCCACGCCCCCGAGCTGACCCTGTCGAGCCTGTACCATGACCATCGCAGCTGGCTGGAAAACTGGCTGCGGCGGCGCCTGGGTAATGCCTGGGATGCGGCAGACCTGAGCCAGGATACGTTCTTGCGGGTGCTGGCCAGTGCCCAGCCGCTTGCGCAGATGCAGGAACCGCGGGCGTACCTGGTCACCGTCGGCAAGCGCTTGCTGGTGAATTTCCACCAGCGGCGCAGCCTCGAACAGGCCTACCTGAATGCCCTGGCCAGCCTGCCCGAGGCCAGTGTGCCGTCGCCCGAACAGCGTTGGCTGGTGCTGGAAACCCTGCAGGCCCTGGATGAGTTGCTCGATGGCCTGCCGGTGTCTGTACGCCGCGCCTTTCTATTGAGCCAGCTGGAAGGGTTGGGGTATCGCGATATCGCCGAGCGCCTCCGCGTCTGCGAGCGCACCGTGAAACGCTACATGGCCCAGGCCTACGAACATCTCTTGCTGGTGGACCTGTGAACCCTGACGTTGCGCGCGCCGCCGCCCAGTGGCTGGCGCTGCTCGAATCCGGCGCGGCGACCGAACGGGATCATGCTGCGTTGCAGCAGTGGCGCGATAGCCATCCCCAGCATGAACAGACCTGGCAAAAAGCCCAAACCTTACGCCAGCGTTTCAGCGGGTTACCCCAGGTCTTGGCCATGGCCAGCCTCGACCGCCCGCAACCCGGCCGCCGTGCCGTGCTCAAGCGCGCCTTGGGGTTCGCCGCGCTGGTGCCGGCGGCGTGGCTGCTCAGCCGCCAATTGCCCATCGAGGCCTGGCGTGCCGACTTGCACACCGCCACCGGCGAGCGCAAACGGCTGCCGTTGGCCGATGGCGCCAGCCTGCAACTCAACACCGCCACGGCGGTAGACGTGGACTTGGCGCAGCGGCGCATCACCCTGGTGGACGGTGAGCTGGCGCTGAACGTACCGGGGGGCACGGCAATGACCGTACACACCCGCTACGGCCAGTTGCGCGTCAGCCAGGCCGAAGTGTGTGTGCGGCAACTGGCGTCCGGCTGCCTGGTGTCGGTGCTCAAGGGGGCGGTGCAGGTGCGTGACCTGAAGGGGCAACTGGCGACGCTGCAAGGCGGCCAGCAAGCCCCGTTGCAAGCCGCCGGGCTCGGCGCCTGGGCGCCCTTTGATGTGCTGCAACTGGGCTGGCGTGACGGTGTGTTGACGGCGCAGAACCAGCCTTTGGGGGATTTCCTGCGGGAACTGGAGCGCTATCGCCCGGGTGTGCTGCGCTGGGATTCAAGCCTGGAGGCGATGCGCGTGACCGGCAGTTTCCGTCTCGACGACACCGACCGTATCCTGAACCTGCTGGCCCAGACCCATGGGTTCAAAGTGCAGGCCCGCACCAAGTATTGGGTGACACTTTCCTGAATACACCAAAGGTTAATGTGGGAGGGGGCTAGCCCCCGATAGCAGTGTGTCAGCCAGTACATCTGGCGACTGACAGTCCGCTATCGGGGGCAAGCCCCCTCCCACATTTGATCAGCAGTGTTCTCACTGTGGTGTCAGATCACATGCGCCCGCTGCAACCCGGGCAAGGACAACGCCTTGGGCAGTGCCTGGGCAAAGCCCTTGAGCCCGACTAAGTTGTTGCCTGATGCGGCTTATGTGACAAGCAGACTTTTGTGGGGGCGCTTTTGTGGCAAACGGGCTTTTGTGGGGGAGTGCTTTTGTGGCAAACGGGCTTTTGTGGCGAGCGGGCTTGCCCGCGTTGGGCTGCGCAGCGGCCCCAAAATCTTGGGAGCGCTACGCACTCCAACGCGGGCAAGCCCGCTCGCCACAAAACCTTGGCTCGATAGCCTAGATCACATGCGCCCGCTGCAACTCGGTCAAGGACAACGCCTTGAGCTGCGCCAGCAACGGGTCACGACGGTCCCGCGGGTGGGGCAGGTCCACCGTCAGTTCCTGGCGAATGCTGCTCGGCCGGTTATCCATCACCAGCACCCGATCACTCAGGTACAGCGCCTCGTCCACATCATGGGTCACCAGCAGCAGCGCGATGGCATGGTGGGCGGCCAGCTGCAGCAGCAGGTCCTGCAGTTTCATACGGGTAAAGGCATCCACCGCGCTGAAGGGTTCATCGAGCAACAGCACCTGCGGGCGTGAGTACAGACCCCGCGCGATGGCCACCCGTTGCGCCATGCCGCCGGACAACGCCTTGGGCAGCGCCTGGGCAAAGCCCTTGAGCCCGACTTCCTCGATCAACTGCGCGACCCAGGCCTTGTCGTAGCCGTTGTCATCGCTGAAACCGATGTTCTGTTCCACCGTGAGCCAGGGCATCAGCCGCGGCTCTTGGAATACAAAGGCGACTTCACCATCGGGGCTGCGCAGTTCGCCCTGGAAGTCCTTTTCCAGCCCGGCGACGATGCGCAGCAAGGTGCTTTTGCCGCAGCCGCTGGGGCCCAATAGGCTCACGGCCTCCCGTGGTTGCAAGGCCAGGCGCACGTTTTGCAGCACGGTGGTGTCGGCAAAGCTTTTGCGCGCGACGTGAATATCCAGCAAAGGCTGCGTGCTCATTGTCCGGCTCCCTGAAAGGTATCGCGCCACGCCAGGCAGCGTTTCTCCAGCGCGGCGAGCAGGCCATCGCTGACCTTGCCCAGCAACGCCAGCACGATGATCGCCGCCAGCACGATGTCCGGCCGTGAGGTTTCGCGCCCATCACTGAGCAGGTAACCCAAGCCTTTGGTGGCCGCGATCAGCTCGGCCGCCACCAGGAACATCCACGCCAGGCTCAACCCGCTGCGCAACCCGGTGAACAGCCCGGGCAGCGCGGCAGGCAACAGGATGCGCCGCACCAGGCGCCGCCGGCTGAAGCCGTACATTTGCCCGACCTCCACCAGCTTGCGGTCGATATCACGGATCGCTGCCACGCCATTGAGGTACACCGGAAAAAACGCGCCAATCGCGATCAACACGATTTTCGAGGTTTCATCGATTCCCAGCCACAGCAGCAACAGCGGCACCCAGGCCAGGCTCGGGATCGAACGCAGCCCGGCGAAGGTCGGCTCAAGATACGCCTCGGCCTCACGGCTCAAGCCCACCCAGGCGGCGAATACCAGGGCCAGGCTGGCGCCGATGGCAAAGCCGAGCAGCACCCGTGCGAGGCTGGCGCTGATGTGTTTCCACAAGGCGCCTTGGGCCAGGTCGGCGAGGGTCACGGCGATCTCGCTCGGCGCTGGCATCTGGTAGGACGGCAGCCAACCCACGCGCACCACCGCCTCCAGAACCAGCAGGATCAGCACCGGCAACACCAGCCCCTTGAGCCTGCGTGGCCAGGCGCTGCGGTTGACCGTCACCGGTACAGGAAGGGGCAATGCTTGGCTTTTGCTGGTCATCACGGACTCCTTACTGGCCGAACGAGGTGTCGATCAACTGGTCGATCACTTGGTCCACATTGACGCCTTTGCGCACCAATTCTTCGGACACCAAGATCGGTGCGGCCGCTTTCGACGCCAGCACATCCTTGCTGCTCAGGAATGGAGTGCTCAGGTCGGTTCGCGACAGTTGCAGCTTGGCCACTTCCAGCGGCAGGCCGGACTCATCGGCGAGCAGCTTGGCGAACTCATCCGGGTGCTTCACCGCCCAGTCGCGGGCTTTTTCATAGGCACCAAGCACCTTGGTGATGGTTTGCGGATGCGCCTTGGCGAACTTTTCGGTGACGCTGACCACGCCATAGCTGTTGAAATCCTTGTTGCGGTACAGCAGGCGTGAACCGGCCTGGATTTCACTCGCGGCCATGTGCGGGTCGAGGCCGGCCCAGGCGTCCACATCACCTTTTTCCAGCGCGGTGCGGCCGTCCGGGTGTTGCAGGTGCACCAGTTCCACATCGTCCTTTTTCAGCCCGGCCAACTGCAGGCTGCGCAGGGTGAACAGGTACGGGTCGGTGCCTTTGGTGGCGGCGATTTTTTTGCCTTTGAGGTCGGTGACGCTCTTGAGCGGCGAGTCCTTGCGTACCACCAGGGCGGTCCATTCGGCGCGGCTGTAGACATACACCGATTTGATCGGGCTGCCGTTGGCGCGGCTCAATACGGCGGACAGGCTGGCCGAGGAGGCGAAATCCACGCCGCCGCTGTTGAGGTATTCCAGGGAGCGGTTGCTGCCCTGGCTCAGTACCCAGCCGACCTTGCTCTGGGGCAGCGCCTGTTCCAGCCAGCCGAAGTGCTTGAGCACCAGGCTTACAGGCGAGTAGTAGGCGTAGTCGAGGTTGACTTCGGCCGGATCGGTGTCGGCCGCAAAGGCCTGCGGTTGCAGGCAGAGGGCGAGGGCGCAAGCGCTCAATAGACGTCTGGTAAAGGGTTTCATGGAACAGCTCCGGCAAGGCGTTTGAGAGAAGGCTTTTCTTATATTCAGAAAATCGAACTGGCATGGTTGTTCATGCTTTACAGGAATATGCAGTCTCTGTGCCATTAGGCGTGCAAACGTATTTTCGGGGCTGGGTGGGAAGGGCGCTGTGGTGTTACCGGGCAAATTGTTGAACTGATGTTGCCAGAGCAACATCTTCACGGGCTGCGAGGAAAAGTCTGATAGAGAACCTTCGCCTCCGCTTGATAGGTTGGCGGCCTAGGAACATCCACGGGACAGGGAGGTTGAGTCGTTATCAGGAGTTCGCCATGCAGCTGTCGTCTTTCCCGGCAGGTTCAGGTTTTCCCATCCCTGGCGAGTCCGCCAGTAACCTTTCAAACGTGCCGCTTGAACAGCACTCCGCATCAGCACATAACCGCGTTCGCGAGGATGACTCGGCAGCGGTAGACGACGACTACGAAGCGGCCTCCAAAGCAATACCGGAACAAGACGTACCGAAGCACTTTCACGCCAAGGTGATTGACGCCAGGCACATGGATCACAGTGCATACCTGAAAGGCTACGAGTCTCCTACCACCGTCAAGTTGCCGGGTTATTCCGCAACGATGAGCCACGTGGCCCTCATGCGGCTGGCGCTGGATAAACACTTAGGCCCGCAGCAGTTGGGGGCGTTGTGGCGTTTGAGCGAACAGCGCAGTGCCTTTCCTTATCAGGCCGCGGTGCTGCAATTCACGGAGCTGATGACGGGCGAGAAGGTGAAAGTGACGCCGATGGCACAAGGTTACTATCTCTCCTTCACTAACCAGGCATCGGGTGGTGAATGCGCGGCAATCTCACATTTGTTGGCGTTCGCCGTGGCGGAGGGTAAACAGCATGTCCTGCTGGGCAATTTCTATCAGGCGTTGGCCAACCCAGGTGCTCCCGAATCCAAGGCGTTTTTTCAGATTGTCAGAGAAATCCAGGCGCGGGTGAGTATTATTTCAATAGGGCATGACCCCGCCACCTTGAGGGTTGCTCCGTACACCACGATAGCGCCCCAGCTGATCGGTTCGCCCACCACCAAAACACTCTTTATAGGTGCCGAGGCCCATCGTGTGACCGCAGGTGTAATCGTCACCCCCCAAGGCCAGCGTAGTTACTACTACAACGACCCGAACCTTGGTTTTGTCGAATTCTTTTCGGCCAAGGCGTTTGAACAGGGGTTGAAAAAGATCTTCACCAGCGACGAGCTGAAGTCAGCCGTTCCCCCTATCAAGCAAAGCGCACCAAACGATCCGAAATACAGGATCAGTGTATTTAACCCAAATCGCATTCCTGAATATTCCAGTGCCAACAATAGTGTCAGGTTTACCTATGACCTGCCCCTGAGCGGGCTCGATTCCGTCGAGATCATCAATGCCTCCCGCGTGCCGACGGCAGACGACTTTCGCAGCTATGGCCCGGCCCCGGCCGCGTCGCACCGTCGAGCCTACAGCCAAGTGTCAGAAGGGCTGGATAAACTCCACCAGCTCAAAGGTATGTCCCAGTACGAGCAGGCGCTGAAGGTATTGCGCCGTGTCAAAAAATTTATTGCGGATCACCCAGATAGCCTATTGAAATCCGTTATGGGAATGCTCAAACAAAAGCTTACCAACACGATCAATGAAGCTAGCGCGCCTGCGGATTATCCTTATGCCTTTGAACTTATTGAGCAGCAGCGGGCAAGGCTGGCCGCGCAGAACCTGGGGGAGCCCAGAGAGGCCCGGAACAAGGTTTTACAGGGCGTAAACGTCAGGATAGAAAACCATGGCCACCTCAATCTGAACAAGCTCAGGCTGGTATTCACCGCTGTTGACGCCGCGCTGCTCAAGCTTCAACAGCGTGATCCGGCAACGGCGAATTCACTGGGTACGAAGATGGACGTGGTGGTTGCCAACCCCGGCGATCAACCGGAAACACGCTTGTGTCTGGGAGAACCGCCCACCCTGATTATCGGCGACGATTTTTTTGCGCCGCCTTCTCTGGGCGACAACAGCGTCGCCGATCGAATCGCAAACCAGGCCCCAGGCTCTGCCGGTGATCCCATCGTGCAAAAGCAGGCCGCGCTGATTGCCGGCAAACTCGGCATGGTGGGCTACTACAAGGCACAGCCCAAGGCGTTCCTCGCGATGGCTGAAAACCGCGACCCGTATACCGGCGGCGGTCATCAACTGAGCAAACGTGCGCACAGAAGTGCAGGTGATTTCCTCTCGGAAGCCTTCACCGCTCGTCTCTACGATGGGCAACTCGACAACCGCGCGGAGGCTGGGCTCAAAACGCTGCTGTCACCGCCACCGGCACCGGTTCCCAACGTCAGGCCGGTTGCAACGCCACTGGCCAGCGCGAGCAGGTCGACCGACGAGGCCGATATCGCACGCTTGCAAAAACTCGATAAGACCCGCCCCCCGATCCGCATCGGCGAAGCGCAGGTCAGCCGTGTCGACCTTTACAAGATGGGCGCGAGGCTCGACGGCCAGCCGATTGAAGACGCGCTGACGGCAGACCCGCAGGGGCGCAAGCTGGCTAGCAGCTTACAGATCGATTACAGCCGCTTTGCGGCGAACCTGAAGGCGGCGTCCAGTGACGTCACTGACCGCGTGGCAAATATCCTCGGTGAAATCGCGACGAACCGTGACCCAGCCAATCCCCCCTTGATCAGCCGCGCCGACGGTGGGCATGTGCCGGAATCGCTGCAAACGCCCCTGCGCGAAATGGCGCAGCACGCCGCGGACATGCAAGGGTTGCAGAGCAACAACAAACCGCTGGCAGCGGATTTTTTCTCCTCGGGGTCTACGGATACAGCGGGTGCAAGCAAAGCCGCAGGGCTGGGGTTTCGGGCCTTCAGCACCTTTCAGGCGCTGCGCAGTGCCGTCGATAACCTGCAACAGGGCAATACCACTGCCGGCGCGATCGGCCTGGGTGCCTTGGCTGCGGATTATGTCGGCTTGGGTGCAGAAATCGGCTTGAACAAGGTCGCGCAAAAAGCCATCGCGGATAAGGCGCCGTCCATCATGCGTTTCAAGGCCGGCAGCCTGGGCAAGATGATCGGCAAGGCCGCCGGCGGGGTAGGCCTGGTATTCAGCGTGCCGTTTGATACCTATAACGCCGTCGACTCGTTCAAGAAAGCCGCCCGCAGCAGCGGCAAAGAGGCCCAGGACCACTACGTCAATGGGGCTTTCGCCGTGACCAATGCCGTCACTT
This sequence comes from Pseudomonas sp. S09G 359, assembly GCF_002843605.1. NCBI lineage: Bacteria > Pseudomonadati > Pseudomonadota > Gammaproteobacteria > Pseudomonadales > Pseudomonadaceae > Pseudomonas > Pseudomonas sp. S09G 359. The sequence continues at coordinate 3,007,488 of NZ_CP025263.1, forward strand.
CCATCACTCTGGGCGCTGCATTTATGGCGGGTGCCGGGGTCGCCGGGCCGGTGGGCCTGATCGTGGCGGGCACATTGATGGTTGCGCAGTCGATTTATTCAGCCGTGCGCACCGTCGAGGACATCGATAAACATACATCGCTGTCAGGTGTGCAGAAATTCACGCTCGGCATGCAGTCATTCCTGGGGTTTGAGCCTGGATTCGCGGTGATGAAACCCTATCTGGAAGCGAAATACGCCAAAGAGTACGCGGCGCAGAACCAGGCCCGTTATGAGGCTTTCCTCAAGGGTGAGGGCAAGGAGTATTTCGAGCGTGTTGTCTTTGGTTCGACTGATGTAGAGGCCAAACAGACTCCGGGCAAGGTCCGGCTTACGCCCGCGCTCTGGTACTCACCGGTCACGTGGCTGCTGCATCAGATCAAGGTACCGGGCCAGGTCCCGACAGTCAGTGCCAAAGGGGGCGGCGATAGCTTTCTCGGCCCTTTCAAATCAATGAACGGCAAGCCGGTTCACGCTGTAGAAGGCGAGCAGGGCGAACACAAGGCCACGCTCTGGGACATGGGGGACGGCGATGACTGGGTGGTAGGGATGGAAACCAAACCCAACTATTTCTTACTCGGCGGTGGCAAAAAAGCAATCAAGGGGGGCAGTGCGGACGATACGGTTGTCATCAACGCCGATGCACGCCAGACCCTGGAGCGCGCCCGACAAGTCGCGGAAACCGAAAAGGACGGTTTCAGCCCCCGGCAAATCTCAATCGATGGCGGCGGCGGGCGCAATACGTTGACCTTTTCGGGGGCGCTCAGCAGCACCTATAGGGAGGGAGGAGAGGATAAAACCGCCCAATACGTAGGGCATGTGATCAACCTCAAGACCCACACCGTCGCGATAAAAACCGAACAGTCGAATACGGACGGCGTGAAAAAAATCGCCCACGCCCAGTCATTTTCCAATGTGACGACGGTGGAGAACGGCGAAAGCCTGGTCCAGGGCAATGACGAAAACAATCTCATCACCCTCAATGGTGATAACGATGTGGCTTACACCGGCAAGGGCGCGAACGTGATTGTTGTCAACGGTGGCGCCGATATCTTTGCCGAGGGCGGGTTCAATACGTACGTGATCAACAAGCACCATCTGGGTGTGACCATTGTTGATCCGGCCGACAGTGTGATCAGGCTGGACTACAGCGCCGCGCAAGTCGCGGATTGGAGTGTTTCACCCGAGGGCGATCTGGTGGTGATCCTGTACGGGCAAACTGATCGGCAAACGCAGAAGCTGGTTATCCGGCAGGCATTTGCCAAGGACTCAACGGACGATAGGGCGCGGCCGACATTTATCACCAACGACGGCCTGCTGATGACGATCACTGCCCCACGTAAGGCTGGCTCGTCCTTGCGAGTGCCCCAGGTGAACGGGGTGAAAATTGAAGCAAGCCATTTCTAGTGGCATGACCTGGGCGTGGCGATTGATATATCTGTATGGAATAAACAAATAGATATATATTCCTTTTAATGTTCTGGTCGATGGCGCATTTTGAGGGCCTGCGCATTCGTGCGGATTGACCCAACAGCTAAAGGAAACCCGACATGACCATTAAAGCGATCAACGTGCGCAACCAGTTCAAGGGTGTGATCAAGGAAATTCTGCTGGGGGAAGTGGTGTCTGAAATCGACGTGCAAACGGCCTCCGGCATCGTGACTTCGGTGATCACCACGCGTTCGGTACGTGACCTGGAATTGAAAGTGGGCAGCGAAGTGATTGCCTTCGTGAAGTCCACCGAAGTGTCCATCGCCAAGCTGTAAATGCGGGAGGGGCTCCCCGATGGCAGTGGGTCAGATAGAGATAAGCTGACTGACGCAACGCTATCGGGAGCACGTCGAGTCGTCGCACCGCCCCTCCAACATGCGTGAAGTCAGGCCCGGTGCGCGCCTGTTCAGTCAACGCGTTCGAAGATCCTTGCGATGTCTTCGCGGGAAAATACGCCTTTGCCAGACCCCTCGACCAATTCGAACGTACCATCGGCGTTGACGGTAATGCCGGACGAACTGGCGAGCGTCACTTTCGCGCCTGAGCGAGGGTCGAGCAGGTCGCGGATCGGTTGCTCGCCACGGTACGTTTGCCCGATGGTAGTTGCCATGCCTTGCAGCGAGTCTGAATTGATACCTCCGACCAGGATGACCTGGCTGTCATTGTTCAATGAAGCCCGCAATGTGTGCATCAGCTGCTGGGTGTTGCCACCGCGCAGGCCCAGTTCCAGGCTGCTGCCACCCAGGTGCATCAGCGTGCGCGTCTGGTAGATGGCGCCGTTCCAGCCGCTGAGCACCACCAGTGCCGAGCAGTCAGACAGGCCGCGGGTCGAAAGCACGTCGCTGCGTGTGTCCAGCGTTATCGACTCACTCATCTCGACATGCACGGTTTTGCTCGGTTTCGGCGGTGCAGGGGGCTTTATCCGGCGGGTCGAGGCGCCCGGTTTTTCCGCTGGCCGGTTGGCCTGCTGGAGTTTGCTCGCGGCGACGAGGTCTGCGCCCGTGTCGAGGTCACTGCCCAGAAACCGACGGTAGCCGTTCACGAGGCTTTGTTGAAAGGGCCCGCATTTGCTGAACGTGATAGTGCCGGTCTGCGTCGGGCCTAGCCGTGCGTAGTAGAACTCGCCGACATCCGCCTCCACCACCAGATACGTGTCGGCGCCACTGGTGACGACCACCCCCCTGACCTGGCGCTCGTCATCACTGGCGTTGCTGATCTTTTTCAGCCTGACCACGCGCGTGTCTTTGGCCCATGCGCCTTCGGTGCCAGCTGAATACAAGCCGAAGCCCGGATCGGCAACGATTTTGCCATTCACTTTCTTTCTGTAGGTAATGCGCTTGGCAGTGGTGCCGGGAACCAGCCGAGGCCCGGTATCGGTGTCTACCATAATGTGCAGGCGTTTTTCATAGATCACCGTTTTGCCCTTGTTGAGTAACCCCGCTTTTGATGGAAACAGTTGGACATGTTCCATGGCCTGGAGCTGGGCGGCGGGCATTGGCAGGTCCGCAATACTCTTAGTGAAACATTCATCGCTGCCCCCACGACGCGCGCGCCCACTCGTCGTGGGAGCAGGGCATGTCGCTTCGAAGCTTTCAAGCGGGTCGTTATGCCCAGCTGATTCGAGGTCGGTCAAAATTCCAGGTTTGTTTTGCTGGTAACGGTAGACCTTGCCGTCACTCACCACGTCATAGCCATTGGCGCGTGGCAATGTGTAGGCCGTTTTGCTGAAAGGCTGTCCACGGGCTGGCACCCGCACGTTGCCCACCACCGAGAACAAGGTATTGACTGCTCCATCCAGCGCGCTGGCGGTGCCCTCCGTGCGCTCGCGCTGGGTGTCGCCGGAAGCGGCCTTTTCAATGCCCAGGCCAGTCTCTGCAAGGCTGGTAGCGACGGCGGTGCCGACCACTGCCGGCTCGGCGATCACCGCGAGCTTGCTGACAAGCCCCGCTGCCACTGTCAGGTCGTTGAGCCAGGTGTCCCGGCTGACTTCACCATTGGACTTGATCAGCACATCCGCATCACTGCTCATGCGCAGTCGGGTAGCGTCCCGCATGGCGCTGAATACATCACCGTGAATGACCTCGTTGGTGCGGTCGATTACGGTGCCCTCCATCGAGTCCCAGTAGCCTCTGGACAGGTATTTGAAGGACGTGTCCACGCCTTTGTCGGATTGCTCGTCACCGGTGATGAACGCTTTGACGCCGCTCCAGAAGCCGACGCTGTTGTCTTGCAGGTGCCTTAAGGAGAAGTGCGATTCCATGGCTTTGCGCGTTTTATCGTCACCGCCTTGGGCGGCGACCCACTCATCCATTTTCGTCAACGAGGCAAACCGCAGAAACGCTGGTTGATGGCCGGGCACGTAGAGTATTTGCACGCCATCACGACGGTCGCGCAATGGCGGGAGGGTGCCGTCGTCAGGCGCGGTAAAGCGCAGGATATCGTTGGAGCGGTAGCCGTTGATATCAAACGCATGAACGTGCACCACACCCTTTGCCGGGCTCTGGGCCTGTAAGTGCGCGACCGTAAGGGGCTGCTTTCGGTCAAGTGGCACGTTGGCTGCAGCGCCCATGACGAGGCGATAGTCTTCGCGGGTAAAACGCTGCTCTGCCGGCATCTTGTCACGCTCGGCGGGTGATGCCTGTGTGTAGTTCTTGAGCTGTTGGCGGGCGCGGTGGATAAATTCACCTTTCAACGTGGTGCGGTAGTTATCGCCTTGATCGCGCCAGAAACGCGCTTGCATCTGGGTGATGCGCGCCTGGAAATCAGTCTTGCGCGCTTCCTTCATGATATCTGACGGCAGCAGCGCAACCTGGTTGTGTGCGCCGTAACCGCCCTTTTTGCTGTGCCCGGCACCTACCTTGTAAACGCCCGCCAGTTGGTCGAGCACTCCGGGCAGTTGGTCGTGCTCGCTGAAATTGCTCAGCAATGCTTGCGGCAGTGGCTGGGAAAGGCTCGGCTCTTCATTCAGGTGTTCCCAGCCGGTGACCGTGTCGGCGTTTTGCGCATGCCGGAAGCGGTTCAAGAACAGCGTGTCTGGATCTTGCTGCGGTGCGCCGAGCTTGGACAGGATGTCTTGCGCCCACTGCCTGGCCACCGCGCGTGGGTAGGGGAGTGCGGCTTGCACGGCCTGCGCCAATTTCTTGTAGTTGGCCTTCTCACGCTCGCCAGGGGGGACCGCCAGCGGGTGTCCGAACCCTGTTGTACGCACGGAAGGACGCGGGCTTTGTCTGCTATCTGTCTCATCAACGCGGTATGACGGCCCAGGCGGGAGCGCCTCCCCGGTGTATGAATCGAAGGGATACACCGGCGTGGCGGTAGACGGACTGATCGCAAGCATAGACGACGGACTCCAGGGAAATTTCAACAGCACAATGGGCAGAGGGGACTGCTATGAGTGATGAAAGCGCCTGCGTGGGTTCCCGACGTTTTTAGCGGTTTTGCAGGCTACGCTCCATGCGTTGCAAACCCTCTTCCAGCATTGCCCGTGGGCAGCCGAAGTTCAGGCGCACGAACTGCTGGCTGTCGTCGCCGAATTCGATGCCGGCGCTCAAGCCGACCTTGGCCTGTTCGAGGAAGAACTGCTGTGGGTCGTCCAGGCCCAGGGCGCTGCAGTCCAGCCAGGCCAGGAACGTGCCCTGCGGTGCATGCATCACCACACCGGGAAGCCGGTTTTGCACCGCGTCGAGCAGGTAATCGCGGTTGGCTTGCAGGTACTGCTTCAACGCGTCGAGCCATTCGCCGCATTCGCTGTAGGCGGCGCGGGTGGCTTCCAGGCCCAGGGGGCTGACGCTGTCAACCATGCCGCAACGGGCGTTGTTGAAGCGCTCGCGGATCTCGGCGTTCTGCACCACCGCAAAGCAGGTCTTCAGGCCGGCGACGTTATAGGCCTTGCTCGCCGACATCAGGGTGATGGTGCGCTGGGCGATTTCAGGGCTGAGGCTGGCGGTGGGGATATGGCGGCGGCCGTCGAAGCATAGCTCGGCGTGGATTTCATCGCTGATGATCAACGCGCCGTGTTCCAGGCAGGCGTTGGCCACGGCCAGCAGTTCTTCGCGGGGGAATACCTTGCCCATCGGGTTGTGCGGGTTGCTCAACAGCAGCGCGCCAGCGCCGTTCAGAGCCTGGTGCAGGGTTGGCAGTGGGGTCAGGTATTCGCCATTGACCAGCTCGAACGGCACTTCGATACGCGGCAGGTTCCAGTGCCCGGGCGCCAGGCGGATCGGCCTATAGTTGGGGGTTTGCAGCACCACCGGCTGGCCCGGTTGCACAAAGGCGTGCAGCGCCATGTTGAAACCCGGTTCTACGCCAGGCAGAAACAGCAGGTCTTCCGGCTGCACACGCCAAGCGTACTTGGCCCACAGGTCGGCGATGATGGCCTCGCGCACATCCGAGCCGGCCACGCTGTAGCCGAGGATCTGCTGGTCCAGGCGCGCATGCAAGGCCTGCAGCACGGCAGGCGGCGCGGCGATGTCCATGTCGGCGATCCACATCGGCAATACGTCGGCGGGGTAACGGTTCCACTTGGTGCTGCCGGTGCCGTGGCGAGGGTGGATCGTGTCGAAATCAAAGCTCATGAGGGGCTCGTGTCAGGGAGGCGGGCAAATAATGGCGCCGATTCTAGCTGATGGGACAGGTGTATGGAGATCAAAATGTGGGAGGGGGCTTGCCCCCGATAGCAGTGTGTCAGGCAAAGCTATTGAGACTGATACACCGCCATCGGGAGCAAGCCCCCTCGCACATTTGGATTTCTATAAGCCCTGGCTGGCACGAATCAAGTCATAGGCCTTGCGCGCAATCGGGTTGGCCGTGTTCGGACGAATCCACAGGTAATAGGTGACGTCCGGCAGCCGTGGCAGCCCGTCTGTTTCACCCAGCACGCGCATATCCGGACCGAGCATTTCCATGCTGCGCGGGGTCACACCCAACCCCGCACGGGTGGCGGCCTTGATACCGATCAGGTTCGACGCCAGGTACGCCTGGCGCCAGGCAATATTTGCCCGCTCCAGCGCCTCCAGGGCGTAGCGCCGGTAGATGCTCGGCTCGTCCACCAGGATCAGCGGCAGTGGTTCGCTCGGCGAGTGAATGTACTGCGCCGAGCAGATCCACCACACCGGCGAGGTGCGCAGCGCAAAGCCTTCCAGGTTCGGGTCGGCGCGGGTGGAAATCACCATGTCGACCTTGCCACGGTGCAGGTCGTCCATCAGGAACGGGCTGCGGCCCACGTCTATCTCCAGGCGCAGGCGCGGCGCGGAGCGGGCGATATGGCTGAGGATCGGCGGCAGGATGGTGTCGGCGATATCGTGGGGCGAGCCGATGCGCAGCACGCCACTGAGGCTGCTTTCACGCAGGGAATTCAACGCGTCATCGTTCAGCGAGAGCATCTGCCGTGCATGACGCAGCAACTGCATGCCCGGCTCGGTCAGCTGTTTTTGCCGGCCGCGTTTCTCGAACAGGCTCACGCCAACCTGTTGCTCCAGCCGCTGCATATGTTGGGTCACAGACGACTGGGTACGCGCCAGGTGCGTGCCGGCTTCGGCGAAGCTGTGGTGGTCGACCACCGCGATAAAGGTGCGCAGCAGTTCAAGGTCGAGGGTGGACATGGCCATTTCCAGGGGCAGTTTTACATCAAGGGTGCGAAGTTAAACATTACATATATTTATGTATTGCTGAAAAAGTTTTTTGCGTGGATCAATAAATATTGGGTTATTCCAAAATGGTAGGCCGTGCTGATACGGCAAGTTATAACGATATGAGATATTTGCATTTCCGTTGGCCTCGCACTCTCCCTAGCATGCCCCTCCATCAGGTCGGGGTACGCCGATCATCAGCCAGGGGGAAGTCCAATGAAATTCAAGAAATGGTTGCCGGTGGCCCTGGGGTCGATGCTCGCCTTGGGCGGCAGTGTGGCGGCGCAGGCCGATGCGACCCTGGACAAAATCGAGCAGCGCCACGTGCTGGTGGTGGGGGTGTTGTTGTCCGGCGGGCCGTTCGGCAGCATCGACCCGGCCACGCAACAGCCCAAGGGCTTGAATGTGGACCTGGCCAACGAACTCGGGCGCCAGCTCAAGGCCCAGGTGCAGCTGGTGCCGGTACTGCCGGCCAACCGCGTGCAGTTCCTGCAACAGGGTAAGGTCGATTTGCTCATCGCCAATATGGAATGGACCGCCGAGCGCGGTGAAATCCTCGGCTTTGTGCCGACGCCGTTCTATCGCATCGGTGGCGCCGCTGCGGTGCTCAAGGACAGCAAGATCGCCCGCTGGGAAGACCTCAAGGACCAGCCGGTATGCACCTCCCAGGGCAGCAGCTACGTCAAGCCGCTGACCGAATTCGGCGCCCAGCTCAAGGCCTTCAAGAGTTCTTCCGAATCGCTGCTGGCCCTGCGCGGCAACAACTGTGTAGCGGCGGTGCATGACTCCACGTTGATCAACCCGCTGGTCAATGACAGCGCCGAGTGGAAGGACTACCGCGTGATTGGCCCCGAACTCAACCCGGCGCCTTCGGTGATCTGGACGCGTCGCGGCGAAAGCGACACCCAGGCCAAACTCGACCCGATCGTCAAGGAACTGCACCGCAGCGGCTGGCTGATCGAAGCCCAGACCCGCAACCGCATCAGCCCGGCCTCGCCGGCATTGGTGGAATTGCAGCAACAGTTCAAGGGCGCCTGAGCATGTCTGTGAAAACCCTTGCCGCACTCGGCCTGGCCCTGTGCGCCGGCTTCGCCCAGGCTGACGCCACCCTCGACAAAATCCAGCAGCGCCACGCGATCAGCGTCGGCGTGATCCTCAGTGGCCCGCCGTTCGGGACTATTGACCCCAAGACGGGCGAGCACCTGGGCTACAACGTCGAACTGGCCAAGGGCATCGGCCAGGCCCTGGGTGTCGAGACCAAGACCGTCTCGGTACTGGCGCCCAACCGCGTGCAGTTTTTGCAGCAGGGCAAGGTCGACATCCTGATCGCCAATATGCAGTTTACCGAAGAGCGCGCCGAGATCCTCGACTACGTGCCCACGCCTTACGAAGAAGTCGGTGGCGCAGCGTTGATTCGCAAGGGTGCCGGCATCACCCAATGGGCCGACCTCAAGGACAAGCCGGTGTGCGTGTCCCAGGGCAGCAACTTTATCAAGCCGCTGCAGGAAACCTACGGTGCGCAGATCAAGGCGTTCCGCAGCCAGTCCGAATCGCTGTTGTCGCTGCGTGGCAATGGCTGCGTGGCGGCAGTGCACGTCAGCCCGACCATGCATGCGCTGCTCGGGGATGCGGAGTGGGCCGGGTATGAAATACCGCTGCCGGGTGACTTGATCCCGTCGAAATCGGTGATCTGGATTCGCAAAGGCGAGCACGACACCCAGGCCAAGCTCGATGCCATCGTGCGTGAGTGGCATAAAAGCGGTTTCCTGATTGCCCTCGGCGAGCGCACCGGCATGGCGCCGTCCCAGGCCCTGCGTGACCTGCACGAGCAGTACAGCCATGAGTGATGCGTTGTTCGCCACCTTGCAACAACTGCTCGGCGCGGCCCATGTACAAACCAGCGATGAAGCGGCGCATTACCTCACCGACAAGCAGGGCCGCTACAGCGGCCGGGTGATTGCGGCAGTGCACCCGGCCAACACGGAAGAAGTCGCGGCAGTGGTGCGCGCCTGTGTGGCATTGAAGGCGCCGATCGTGGTGCAAGGCGGCAATACCGGGCTGATGGCCGGCGCCACACCCGATGCCAGCGGGCGTGCGGTGTTGCTGCTGCTCGACCGCATGAACCGGGTGCGCAACATCGATACCGACAACGATACCCTCACGGTGGAAGCCGGCTGCATCCTGCAGACCATCCAGGACGTGGCTCGCGAGGCGGATCGCCTGTTTCCGCTGAGCCTGGGCGCGGAGGGCAGTTGCACCATCGGCGGCAACCTGGGCACCAATGCCGGCGGCACCGCAGTGCTGCGCTATGGCAACACCCGCGAACTGACCCTCGGGCTTGAAGTGGTGACGGCCGAAGGGGAGATATGGCACGGCCTGCGTGGCTTGCGCAAGGACAACACCGGCTACGATCTGCGCGATTTGTACATCGGCAGCGAAGGCACCCTGGGCATTATCACCGCGGCGACCTTGAAGCTGTTCCCGTTACCCAAGGCCCAAGCCACCGCGCTGCTCGCGTTTGATGCGTTGGCGCAGGCCGTTGCATTCCTGTCCCATGCCCGGGCCGGGTTTGGCGCCAGCCTTACCGCGTTTGAGTTGCTGAGTGCCGATTGCCTGGCACTGCTGCGTGAGCAATTTCCAGACGGCCCGCAGCCCTTCAATGCGGCCAGCCAGCCCTGGTTTGCCTTGATCGAACTGTCGGATAACCACGGCGAAAGCCATGCGCGCGAGGCCTTCGAGCACGTCCTTGGCGAAGCCTTTGAACACGCGCTGTTAAGTGATGCGCTGATCGCCGAAAGCCTGACGCAAAGCCAAGCCCTGTGGCTGCTGCGCGAGAACATGAGCGAGGCGCAGAAACGCGCCGGGCGCAATATGAAGCACGATATCTCGGTACCGATTTCCCAGGTGGTGGCCTTCGTTGCCCATACCGACGCCTTGCTCCAGCAGCATTTCCCTGGCGTGCGCAACTTCACTTTCGGCCATTTGGGCGATGGCAACCTGCATTACAACGTGGCCCATCCGCTGCAATCGACGGTGGACGCGCATATGGCCCACTACGCCGAGCTGAGTGCCCTGGTGCATGACAGCGCGCACGCCCACGGCGGTTCGATCAGCGCCGAACACGGCATCGGCCAGCGCAAGGTCGGCCTGCTCGGCCGTTATAAAAGTGCCGTGGAGCTGGACCTGATGCGCCGTATCAAGCAGGCCCTTGACCCGCATAACCTGCTCAATCCCGGCAAAGTCCTTGAGGTACAGCCATGACCGTCCGCCTGTCCCGGCGCGTGCAGCGGGTGTCGCTGTCGGCCAACGCCGCCGCCAAATCCCGCGCCACTGAATTGCGTGAAGCCGGCCGCGATATCCTCGACCTCACCACCGGCGAGCCGGATTTCGATACCCCCGAACACATCAAGAAAGCCGCCTATGCCGCCATCGCGGGCGGCGCCACCAAGTACACGCCGACGCCCGGCGTCAAAGCCCTGCGCCTTGCCGTGCAACGCAAACTGGCCGAGGAAAACCAGCTGGACTACCCGCTGGCATCCATCGTGATCGCCAACGGCGCCAAGCAGATTATCTTCAATGCCTTTGCCGCCACCCTGGATGACGGTGATCAAGTGCTGGTGCCGACGCCGTACTGGCCGTCGTTCCCGGACAGCGTGCGCTTCAACGGTGGCGAGCCGGTGTTCATCGAGTGCGGCCTGGAACAGGGCTGCAAGCTGCTGCCGGCGCAGTTGGAGCAGCACATCAGTGCGCGCACCCGCTGGCTGATTCTGAATGGCCCCGGCAACCCCAGCGGCGCGGTGTACAGCGCAGCCGAGTTGCAGGCGTTGGCTGCGGTGCTGCGTCGCCATCCTCAGGTGTTGGTGCTGTTGGACGAGCTGTACGAACACATCCGCTTCGATGGCCGCCCGGCCCAGAGCCTGCTCAATGTTGCTCCGGACTTGCAGGACCGTTGCCTGCTGGTGGGCGGTGTGTCCAAGACCTATGCCATGACCGGCTGGCGCATCGGCTTCGGCGCTGGGCCCAGAATCCTTACTGACGCGATGGCTGTGGTTCAGTCGCAATCCACTTCCGGCGCTTCTTCGGTAGGGCAGGCGGCTGCATTGGCGGCGTACAGCGGCGGGCTGGAGTTTCTCGGGGAGCAGGTCGCGGCCTATCAGTTGCGTCGGGACATTTTGCTCGCGGCGTTGAAAAACGTCGAAGGCCTGGAAGTCCTCGAACCCCAAGGTGGCTTCTTCGTATTTGTGCGTTGCGCCGGCTTGCTGGGGCGCCAGCGCCCGGACGGCCAGCGCATCGACAACGACGCTGATGTGGTCGCCTGGCTGCTGGAAGCGGGCGTGGCCGGTGTCGCGGGCAGTGCCTATGGGCTGTCGCCGTGGTTCCGTTTGTCCATCGCCACCGCGACCGACAGCGTAGCCGAGGCCGGGCGGCGCATCGCCGCCGCCTGCGAGCAATTGCAATGATGGAATTGTTCGTCCACTGGGCCGCTGGTATCGGCCTCAATTACACCTTCCTGCTCGACGCCTACCAGCGCGGCAGCCTGGTCCAGGGCGCGTTGACCACCGGCCTGCTGTGCCTGTTCACCATCATCGGCAGCCTGCTGGCGGGCATCAGCCTGGCGGCGATGCTGACTTCGGGCAACCCGTGGCTGGCCAAGCCGGCGCGGGTGTTTATCGAAGTCACGCGCAATACGCCGACCCTGGTGCAGCTGTACTGCGCGTTCCTGGTGCTGAACATGCTGCTGACCCAGGCCGTCGGCGCCGCTAACCCGCTCACGCCGTTTGCCTGGGTGGTCATCGTGATTTCGCTGCACAAGGGCGCATTCCATGCCGAGGCCTTGCGCGCCGGGATTGAAGCGGTGCCCACGGTAACACTGGAAGCCGCCAGCTCCCTGGCCTTCAGCAGCCGCCAATTATTGTGGAATGTGCAACTGCCGCTGGCGCTGCGTTTCGCCTTGCCGTCGCTGATCAACAACCTGATCGACCTGGTGAAGATGACCGCCGTGGCCTCGGCCATTGCCGTGGGCGACATCACCTACGCGGCGATCATGATCTGGACCCAGAGCGACAACGTGCTGGAGCTGATGATCCTGATCCTGGGCTTTTTCGGCCTGCTGAGTTTTATCGTCAATTGTGTGGGGCGCTGGCTGGAAGCGCGCCTGAGGATGCCCGGCTATGGCCATTGATTCATTCCCGGTGCTGTCGGCCTTATGGCAGTGGTCGCCCGCCCTGATTGCCGGTTTTGGCCAGAACATTCTGATCAGCCTGTTGGCTATTGCCATCGGTTCGGTACTGGGCCTGCTGATTGGCGCGCTGGCGTTGTCGCCCCTGGGCTTCGTGGCGCGGCTGTGGGTGCAGGTATTTCGCAATGCGCCGTGGCTGGTGTTGATCTACTTCACCACCTACGTGTTTCCGTTCGAGATTCATATCGGCAACAGCTACGTATCGTTCCCCGATTGGGTCAAGGTCACGATCGGGCTGGCCTTGCCGGCCAGTGCCAACGTGGCGGAGATATTCCGTGGCGCCATCGGCTCAATCCCCAGCACCCAGTGGGAAGCCGCGCGCTCGCTGGCGTTTACCCGGGGCCAGTTGTTCCGTTCGATCATCCTGCCGCAGTGTTTCAAGCGCATGTTGCCGCCGTGGATGAACCTCTACGCGGTGGTCACCATGGGCACCGCGCTGGCCTCCCTGGTGGGTGTGCATGACGTGATCGACACCGCGCAGATCGCCAGCAACACCGTGAACATGACCGGTTTTACCGTACTGATCTACCTGAGCCTGCTGGTGCTGTTCTTTGCCTACTGCTACCCGATTTCCCGCCTGACCCAACACCTGGAGCGTCGTTATGCCTTCTATTGAACCCCTGGTGAGCCTGCGCGATGTGCACCTGTCATTCGGTGCCAACCCGGTGCTCAAGGGTATCGACCTTGACGTGCTGCGTGGCCAGGCAGTGTCGATCATCGGCCCGTCGGGTTCGGGCAAATCGACGATCCTGCGCTGCATCACCGGGCTGTTGCAGCCCCAGCGCGGCAGCATTCGCGTGGGCCAGACCCAGGTCGACATCTTGGCCGGGGAAGCCCAGCGCATCGAGCTGCGCAAGCGCGTGGGCTTTGTGTTCCAGCAATACAACCTGTTCCCGCATTTGTCGGTGCTGGAAAACCTGGTGATCGCGCCGCGCAAGGTGCTCGGCCGCAACCGCGCCGATGCCGAAAAAGATGCACGGGCGCTGCTGGCCAAGGTGCGCATGGAGCACAAGGCCGATGCCTACCCCGGCCAGCTCTCCGGCGGCCAGCAGCAGCGCGTGGCGATTGCTCGTGCCCTGGCGATGCGGCCTGAATTGATCCTGTTCGATGAAGTGACCTCGGCGCTCGACCCGGAAACCGTCGGCGAAGTGCTGACGGTGATCCGCGAACTCACCGAAGAGGGGATGACCTGCGTGTTGGTCACCCATGAAATGCGCTTCGCCGAAGAGATCAGCGACGTCGTGTACTTCACCGAAAACGGTGTGATTGTCGAGCATGGCAGCGCCGCGCAGATTTTCCAGAACCCGGCCAGCGAACGCACCCAGACGTTCCTGCGCCATGCCCTGGGTGATTCGGGGCGCCGTGGCCCCATCGCTCACGATCCGTACCTGTTGACCAATTTGAGCCGTTACAGCCTGTCTGTCTGATAAGAGGAAACCCGTGATGAGTATCGAAAACCGTGCCGCCGTTATCGAAGCGTTCTTGCAGCAGATTCGCGTCATCAACAAGCGCGGCGTAGACCGTGCGGCCCTGGTAGAAATCGTCGGCCTGCTGGAGCAGCTTGCCGAGCGCCGCGACCTGTTCAACTTCGAGGCCTTCCCCGCTCCGGTGCCGGGGCAGGGCAGCACCGCGTTCCGCTATCGCCTGAATGACGACGGCGATACTCCGACCCTGTACCTGAATTCGCTGTTGCCGGGTAAAAGCACCATCGCGCACAACCACGAAACCTGGGCGATCATCAGCGCGGTGGAAGGCCAGGAAATCAACTACGTCTACGCCCGCAATGACGACGGCCGTGAGCCGGGTTTCACCACCCTGAGTCTTGAAAAAGAAGTGATCGTGCAGCCAGGCACCTCGATTTCGTTCCTCGGCGAAGACCTGCACGGAATCAAGGTTGAAGGCGAGCAGGCGACGCTGCACTTCCACCTCTACGGCTTGCCGCTGGAATCGCTCAACGGCCGTTACGGCGTGGAAGCGGACGGGCGCATCCTCAACTACAACGCCTCGCAGATGGCGCCGTCGATCAAGGCGTATGCCTGACACACCAGCTTTTTCAACTGTGGGAGGGGGTATGCCCCCTCCCACAGTTTGACCGCATCTATCCATGGGTTTTTATGATTGATCTTTATTACTGGCCAACCGGCAACGGCTTGAAAGTCGGCATCCTGCTCGAAGAGCTTGGGCTTGAATACCGCCTGCTGCCGGTGAATATCCGCGAAGGCGAGCAGCGGCAGGCGAGCTTCCAGCGCATCAGCGCCAATGGGCGGATACCGGCGATTGTCGACCATCGCCCTGACACCCCGTTGAGCCTGTTCGAGTCCGGCGCGATCCTCAATTACCTGGCCGACAGCGCCGGGCAATTCCTACCGCCGGCTGGCACTGCCGAGCGGCAAAAGGTGCAGGAGTGGCTGTTCTGGCAAGTGGGGCATATCACCCCGTACCTGAGCCAGCTGCAGCTGTTCAAGGAGAAGGCGCCGGAGCCGATTCCCTTCGCCCTCGACCTGTTGAATGCCGAGGCTACGCGCCTGTACCGCGTGCTGGAGCAGCGCCTGGCCGAAGTGGCGTACGTGGCTGGCGACTATTCGGTGGCGGATATGGCGATTTTTCCGTGGATTCAACCGCAACGCCAGGGCCAGGACCTGGCGCACTACCCGCATATCCACGCGTGGCGTGAGCGCATCAAGGCACGGCCGGCGGTGCAGCGGGCCTATGCCAGGGGCCGCGAAGTGGCAGCGGGCGAGCGCTCGTTGGCGTTGCAGTAACTCTTCTTTTAACTTGTTGGGACTTCCATGAGCCAGACCATCACCCCCAGTCAACTGCAACAATGGCTGTTCGACGGGCAGGAAATCGCCCTGTTCGACGTGCGCGAACACGGGCAGTACGGCGAGGCCCACCTGTTCCATGCGGTGAACCTGCCCTACAGCCGCCTGGAGCTGGAGGTACGCCGCCTGGCGCCCAACCCGCAGGTGCGCCTGGTGATCTACGACCAGGACGGCGGCACAGTGGCGGCGCGTACCGCCGCACGCTTGCAGGTGCTGGGCTACCGCCATGTGCACGTACTGGCGGGCGGTGCGGATGGCTGGCAAGCGGCAGGCTTGCAGTTGTTCGCTGGGGTGCATGTGCCGTCCAAGGCCTTTGGTGAGTTGGTCGAAGAGGCCAGCCACACCCCGCACGTCACCGCGCGTCAACTGGCCGAGTGGCAGGCGCGTGGCGAGCCATTGGTGGTGCTGGATGGGCGGCCGTTCGATGAGTACCGCAAGATGACCATCCCCGGTTCCATCTGCTGCCCGAATGGCGAGCTGGGCTACCGCGTGCATGATCTGGTGCCGGACCCGAGCACGCCGATCGTGGTCAACTGCGCCGGGCGCACCCGCAGCATTATCGGCGCACAGACCCTGATCAACCTGGGGTTGAAGAACCCGATTTACGCGCTGGAAAACGGCACCCAGGGCTGGTACCTGGAGGATTTCCAGCTGGAGCACGGCAGCACCCGGCGCTATGCCGAGCAGGTCAGCACGAACTTGGCCCAACAGCGCCAGGCCGCGCGGCAATTGGCCGAACGGGCAGGGGTGGTAACGGTGGCGGCGGATCAGGTTCGCCAGTGGGCCGATGACACCCAACGCAGCCTGTTCCTGTGTGACGTGCGTACCGCCGAGGAGTTTGCCCTCGGCACATTGCCCGGCGCACAGCACACGCCGGGCGGCCAGTTGATCCAGTCCACCGACCTGTACATCGGCGTGCGCCAGGCGCGCATCGTGCTGGTGGACAGCGATGGCGTGCGTGCGCCGATTGTCGCCAGTTGGCTGCGTCAGCTGGGGCATCAAGCCTATGTATTGCGCGACGGCATCGACAGTGGCCTGGCCTTGCCGCCGCTGCAGCCGGTGGCGTTTGAGGCGCTGCCGTTGATCAGCGCCCAGGCTCTGGCGCTGGAACTGAGCGACGTGAACCTGATCGACCTGCGCCCCAGCATGGTCTATCGCAAGGGGCATATTGCCGGTTCGCGCTGGTCGATTCGTGCGCTGCTCAATACCGATCATCGCCCGTTGGTGCTGGTGGCGGATGACCCGGCGTTGGCGGCGTTTGCCGCCGAGGGTTTGTCGGCGCGGTTGCTGGACGGCGGCTTCGCCTCCTGGGCCAGCGCTGGCTTGCCGGTCAACGAGGGCGCGCACACTTTGGCCGACGCGCAGTGCATCGACTTCCTGTTTTTTACCCACGACCGCCACAGTGGCAACAAAGACGCCGCGCGCCAGTACTTGGCCTGGGAAATCGGCTTGCTGGCGCAAATGAGTGACGCGGAAATCGCCAGTCTGAAGCCCCTGGCGCCACCGTCGCGGGTGCGCACGCGGTTGATCCACGCCGCCCGCACCGAAAAGGGCCACGGCGGGCGTGCGGTCAACGTGCCGGTCACGCGCCTGAGCACCGTGCTGTTCGACAACCTGGCGCAAATGCGCGATGCCCGCGCGCGCCGTGACGCTGAGCGCGTGCTGACCTATGGTGCCCGTGGCAACCCGACATCCCATGCCCTGGAAGACCTGGTGACCGAGCTGGAAGGCGGCTTCCGCACCCGCCTCTATGGCACCGGCCTCGGCGCCGCCGCCCAGGTATTCCTGGCCTACCTGCGCCCCGGCGATCATGTGCTGATCACCGACGCGGTGTATTCGCCGGTGCGCAAGCTGGCGCGTGAATTCCTGCAGCCATTCGGCATCGAGGTGAGTTATTTCGCAGCGGATGGCCAGGGCCTTGAAGCGCAGCTGCAAGCCAATACCAAGCTGGTCTACGCCGAAGTGCCGGGTTCGTTGCTGTATGAGCTGTGCGACTTGCCGGCGATTGCTGCGCTGTGTAAGCCGCGCAATATCCTGCTGGCCGTGGACAACACCTGGGGCGCGGGCTACCTGTACCGGCCATTGGCATTGGGTGCGGATATCTCGATCATGGCCCTGACCAAATACCTCGGCGGCCACAGTGATGTGATGATGGGCAGCGTCTGCACCACTGCAGCGGCCTGGCCGGCACTCGGCAAGATGAGCGACACCTTCGGCAATGCGGTCAGCGCCGACGATGCCTACCTGATCCTGCGTGGCGCGCGAACCCTGGCCTCGCGCCTGGATGTACACGAACGCCAGGCCGTGGACATCGCCCTGTGGTTGCAGGCGCAGCCGCAGGTCAAGCGGGTGTTCCATCCGGCCTTGCCCGAGCATTCGGGGCATGCGCTGTGGCGTCGGGATTTCAGTGGCAGCAATGGGTTGTTGTCGTTCGAGTTGGCGAATGCCGACGCCGGTTACCTCGAACGCTTTATCGATGGCTTGCAGCTGTTTGGGCTGGGGGCTTCGTGGGGCGGCTATGAAAGCCTGGTTACCGTGGCCGACACCCAGGACCGCCAGAGTGCGCCGGACCGCGCGCTGAACCCGGTGGTGCGCTTGCATATCGGGCTGGAAGATGTGGCCGCGTTGATCGAAGACCTACAGCGCGGCTTTGCACTGGCGGGGTAAGTGACAAGCGCTCCCACCCGAGGTGGGAGCGCTCGGCCGGTCAGTGCTTGACCGGCGTGGGCAGGGTCACCAGGTTGACGTAGCCATCCCAGAATTTCTGCTGATCCACGCCAAACACCACCTTGGCTTTCTGCGTGCCTACGGGGGCGCCTTTCTTGTAGCCCAGGGCGCGGCCGTAGTCGGCGCCGAACGTGGCGTCGACATCCACCCACATATCGCGGGATTCGGTGACGATCTGCGGGTTGACCAGGTACAGCGCCGGCAGGCTGTCCCAGGTGAAGCTGTGGTAGTTCGGGTCCTTGTCGAAAAGCGCGCCGAACTCGTGTTTGTAGAGGTCGGCAATTGCGCCTTTCTGGGAGATCACGCGTTGATACACCGACCTGTCGAAGGTGACTTTCTCGCACACGTCATTCGGGAAAATCACGTGTTCGATCGGCGAGCGCAACACGATCTTCGCCGCCTCCGGGTCGAACCACCAGTTGAATTCCGCCGCCGGCGTGGTGTTGCCCGGAATCTCCAGGGCGCCGCCCATGTACACGATGCGCTTGATCAGCGGCACAATGTCCGGTGCCGAGCGAATCGCCAGGGCCACGTTGGTCAGCGGGCCCACGGCCAGAATGGTGACCTGGTGCGGGTTGGCGCGCACGCTGTCGACAATGAACTGCGCGGCGGTTTCCTTGCGCAACTTTGTGTGGGTGGCCAGGCCATCCGGTGGCGCTACCAGTTGCGACGGCGAAGTAGGCCGCGGGTTTTTGAACGCCCCCGGCCAGCCTGAGCCGAACAGGGCTTTTTCCGCCGCGTAGGTGGCGTAGTCGTGCAGCAGCGGGTAGGCGGCGCCGGAGTAGACGCCGACGTCTTTTTCCACGCCCATGCGTTCCACGGCCTTGAGGGCGTCGACCTGTTCCTGATCGACCCAGGCGTTGCCGCTGACCAGGGTCATGCCCAGCAGCTCGATGCGTTTTTGCGCATGCAACTGGGCGAGCATGATAAAGGCCTGGCCGTCATCGTTGAGCACGTTGAAATCGGTGTCGAATATGACTTTTTCCGCCGCTTGGGCGGTGCCGGCGCACAGGCCGACTGCCACAAGCAGCGCACAGCTTTTAAAGAAGCCTTGCATGGTGATTCATCCGCAAAAATTGTTGTTGTTAACGGTTCACCAGTTTCGCCGGCAAGGCGATGACCAGGAAGCTGCTGAGGATCAGGCAGCCGGCAAAAAACCACAAGGCCCCCGCGCTGCTGCCGGTAACGTCGATCGCAACCCCCATCAATGAGTTGCTCACCAGGCCTGCGATATTCGCCAGCGAACAGGCCAGGGCGAAACCGGTGGCCGCGGCGGTGCCTTTGAGAAAGGTCGCCGGCAGGCTGAAAAACACCGGTACTGCGCCGATGATCGCCGCCGAGGCAATCGCGAACAGCGCCACGGTAGCCGCCACGTTATGGGTGAAAAAGGTGCTGGTGGCCATCGCTGCTGCGCCGATGAAAAACGGCACGATGATGTGCCAGCGGCGTTCACGGTGTTTGTCGGAACTGGCGCCGATCAGCAGCATGCCCAGCAGGGCGGCGACGCTGGGCAGCGCGGTGAGCACGCCGATATGGAAGGTGTCGGTGACGCCGGCGTTGCGGATAAAGGTCGGCATCCAGAAGCCCATGGCGTAGGCGCTGAGCAGGATCGAGAAGTCGATACCGCCGAGCATCCACACTTTGAGGTTGAAGAAGCCGTCGCGGAAGCTGTGCTTGCTGCCGGTAGCGTCGGCGTCGTCCTTGCGCAGTTCAGTGGCCAACAAGGCCTTTTCTTCGTCCGACAGCCATTTGGCTTGCTGGTAGGTGTTGGGCAGCGCCCAGAAGGTCAGTATGCCGAGCAATACACTGGGTACCGCCTCGATCAAGAACAGCCACTGCCAGCCGCGCAACCCGCCCATGTGGTCGAAGTGGCCCATGATCCAGCCGGACAACGGGCCGCCGATCACGCTGGACAGGGGCAGGCCGATCATGAACAGCGCAATGATGCGCCCGCGCCGATGCGTGGGAAACCAGGTGGTCAGGTAGTACAGCACGCCCGGCAGGAAGCCCGCTTCGGCGGCGCCGAGCAGAAAGCGCAGGATGTAGAACTGGGTAGTGGAGGTGACCAGCATGGTGCAGGCCGAGAGCAGGCCCCAGGTGATCATGATGCGCGCAATCCAGATTTTCGCGCCGACCCGTTCCAGCACCAGGTTGCTCGGTACTTCAAAGAGGATGTAGCCGACAAAGAACAGGCCGGCGCCAAGGCCGAACGCGGTTTCGCTGAACTGGAGCTGGTCGAGCATCTGCAGTTTGGCGAAGCCGATGTTGATCCGGTCCAGGTAGGCGGCTAGATAACAGAAGCACAGGAAGGGAATCAGCTTCCAGGTGATCTTGTGGTAAAGCGTGTTGACCGGGTCGGCGACCGTGGTCGCGGGCGCTGCATTCGCAATGGGCATGGGGTGTCTCCTGGCGGTGACTTATGGTTTTTATGTTGCCGCTGTGTTCCAGCACTTCGGAATGCTGTAGCAGCGACTTCCAAAGGCAGTGTCAGAAGACTGAGGTGGTCCGGGGTTCGCATTTCCCTGCGTGGCGAGCGAGCTTGTGCGCAGCGCTCCCAGCTTTTTTGGGGCCGCTACGCAGCCCAACGGGAGCAAGCTCCCTCGCCACAGGATAAGCGTCAACCTTGAGACCTCAGTGTTATGCAAGACCACGCTCTATGGCGCAGTTCTTAATAGCGTCTTATTGCTCCCTGAACTTGCGCATTGCCTCCTGCTTGCTCACCACGTCGCCATACTTGCTGTCGATATCGAACAAGTTGGCTTCATGGGGTGCCGGGTGCCGGTCGCCGACGCATTCGCGCACGACGATGGTGCGAAACCCGTGTTGCACCGCATCCACCGCCGTGGCGCGAATGCAGCCACTGGTGGAGCAACCGGCCAGTACTACGGTGTCGATGCCTTGTGCATGCAGCATCGGCGCCAGGCTGCTGCCAAAGAATGCACTGGCGTATTGCTTGGTGATCACCACCTCATGCTCCTCAGGCAGCACTTCGGTGCAGAACGCGGCGAGTGGGTTGCCTTCGACCATGTCCTTCATCACCGGGGCCTTTTTCACCCAGATTCCGCCATCGACGAAATGGCCGGGATGGTAGCGGATATTGGTGTGCACCACCGCAATCCCGTGTTGCCGTGCGCTGGCCAATAGCTCGACGCTTTCAGCCACGGCGGTGACTACACCCGGCGCAAACAGCGGCGCGCCTTCGGTGGTGTAGCCCTGCATGAAATCGATCATCAGCAGCGCGGCTTTTTTACCGAAGCCAATACGGTTGCCCCACACGCCCTGATAGTTGGCGTCGGCAGATTGTTGGTGCATGTGTTCGACTCCTCATTTTGGTATTACTCATACCCTGTTGTGGCAGCCGAGCTTTTTGTCGCGAGCGAGCTGTTGTGGCGAGCGAGCTTGCTCGCGTTGGAGTGCGCAGCGCTCCCGCTTTTTTTGGGGCCGCTACGCAGCCCAACGCGAGCAAGCTCGCTCGCCACAAAAAAAGCTCGGCCACCACAAAATCTCGGCCACCACAAAAGCTCATTCAGCCTGCTTAATAAGCGCCGGACAGCAGGGCGCCCGCTCCCGGCACGATAGGCTCCAGGTCCAGGGCCTTGAGCATCGCGTAAGTGGTGGCGATGGCGGCGGTGAGCACCGGTTTGCCGGTTTGTGCCTCGACCTTGGCCACTACCGGCAACGACTGCATCTGCACGCAGGCGGACAACACGATCACATCGACGCCTTCCAGGTTCATCCCGGCGACAATGGCCGGCAGCTTGGCCGGGTCGTGGCGGGCCACTTCGAGGTTGTCGGGGATTTCCAGCGCGCGCCAATCCACCACTTCAAAGCCTTCTTCGCGGATGTAGTTCACCACCAGTTCAGTGAGTGGCTTCATGTACGGTGCGACGATGGCGATGCGTTTGGCACCCATCACGTTGAGGCCTTCGATCAAGGCGCCGGCGCTGGTGATGACCGGGGCGTTGGCGTCGTTGTCGGCGGTGGCCTTGCGCAAGCGCTGCTCGGAGTTGCGGTGGTAGCCCAGGCCCATGGCCATGATCGCCACCAGGCAGGCATAGCCCAGCACATCCACCTTGGCGTCGGACAGCTCGACGGCGCAACGGTCGGACTCACCGTCCATGGCCGCCAGTTCTTCCTTGCGGACTTGCTTCATGCGCATGCGGCTTGAATGAAAGGTAAAGCGCTCGGGGCGGATGGCCTGGCGCGCGGTGAGCATCGCCGGGATCTCGGTTTCCATGGTGGTGTTGGAGCTCGGCACGATCTGGCCGATGCGGTAGAGCTTGTGCATGGTGGTCTCCATTCTTATTGGGTGAGGAAGTCGCCGAAGGCGTCGAAGAAACCGTCGAAGTCGTCCCACGGGATCATGTGGCCTGCGTTGGGCACGCGGGCGACCTGAATACTCGGTTGCAAGGCCTGGATTTCGGCGATGTCCGCATCGAGGATCACCCCGCCGCGGCCGGCCACCATCAACAGGGCAGGGGCCTTGAGGTGGGGCAGGTGCTGGTGGAAGTCCACCTCGTGGAAGTCATTGAAGGCACGCACGATGGCCGGCTCGTAGCAGGTGTGCAGCCATTCGGCGCGCAGCTGCAGTTGTGCTTCGGTCCAGGTGGCGCAGAACGCGCGCATCGCCTCTGCATCCATGCCGACCAGGGATTGGCGGATCGAGTCGACGTACCACGGTAACTTGCTCGGGTATTCGCGGCGGCCCGGGCCGGACACCGGCGGGTCGATCAGCACCACGCGGTTCACGCCCTGGGGGTGTTTGACCGCACTGTGCACGGCAAAACGCGCGCCCATGGAGTGGCCGACCAGGTGGTAGCTGCCCAGCTTGAGCGCATCGGCGAAGGCGCCAATGTCGTCGCTGCAGGTGTCCGCGCTGTAATCCAGTTCGGGGCCGGAAGAGGATAAGCCGCGACCGCGCACGTCCAGCACATACGTGTCGAACTGCGCGCCAAGGCGCTCGGCCACAAACCCCCAGGTGATCGCCGGGCTGGTGATGCCGGGTATGAGGATCAGCGCCGGGCCCTGGCCGCCGTAGCGCAAGTAGTGCTGGCGGATGCCATTGGCCTGTACGTTGCCGCCGTAGAGAAAGCTGCTCACGCGGCCACCCCCGATTTCAGCTCCTGGGCGTACAAGTCATAGCCATATACCCACGCCGGGTCTTCCTGGGTGCGCAGCCAAGTGTTGGCGTTGGACACCGCCTGTACGCGGGACGCACGTTCCTTGCGGTTGGCCTCATACAGTTGGAAGGCGGTGCGGTAGTCGCTGATGCCGGTTTCCTGCAGGCAGCGTGTGAGCATCGCGGCGTCTTCGATGGCCATGCCGGCGCCCTGGGCCATGTGCGGTTTCATCGGGTGGCAGGCATCGCCCAGCAACACCAGGCGGCCTCGGCTCCACAGCGGCAACGGGTTACGGTTGCGCAGCGGCCATTTGGTCACGCTTTCGGTGGACTCGATCAGTGCTTGCACGGTGGGATGGTAGCCCTTGAAGGCATCGAACATCTCTTCGCGGCTGCTGTCGACGAAGGCGCCCTGGAAGTCCCATTCGGCGTGGGGTACGCCGGTCACGTAGTAGTACTCGTCACGTTTGCCGGTGGTGTAGTACACCATCATGTGGCGGTCTTCGGTCCACCACTTGATGCAGTCTTCGAACTTCAAATCGTACTTGGCCAGCTGGTCGCCACGGATCAGTGCGCGGTGCGCCACCCAGCCGCTGTACAGCGGTTTTTCCACGCCGAGCAGTTCTTCGCGGATCTTCGAATTGATGCCGTCGGCGCCGATCACGATATCGGCGTAGGTCACTTCGCCGTCGGCGAAGGTCAGGCGCACCTGGGTGTCGGTTTCTTCGAGGGTTTCCAGGCGCTTGTTGAAATGCAGGGTGCCGGGCTTGAGGGTGGACATCTGCAAGGCGTGCAGGTCGCCGCGGTGCACGGTGATATAGGACGCGCCGTAGCCGGTGAGAGGGATGCGCGAGAGGTAGTCGCCGGTTTCGCCGCAACGGCTGAACCAGTGCTCGGGGTGCGAGCCCATCAGGTCCAGCTGTTTTTCGATGCCCATGCGGCGGAAGATTTTCATGATGTTGGGGCCCATGTGGATCCCTGCGCCCAGGCGGGAAAACTCCGGCGCCTGTTCATAGATGTCTACGTCGAAACCGGCTTGTTGCAACAGGGTGGCTGCTGCGGCACCGCCCAGGCCGGCACCGACAATGGCGATTTTTTGTGTGCTTCCCATGGGGCGTGATCCTCTCTCTTTTTGGTTTCGGCGGCGTCTGTCCGCAAGGCATTTAAAGTGTATACGCTCATTTTTTGAAATGGGAAGACTGCTGGTGAAATTTTATTTTTGCCTGTACTGGCTTTGTTTAACCGGTCGTAGCTAGCAAATGTTGGGTATGTGTGGATATGTAACGTTTTGGCTCGACGCTTGCAGTCCGCCTGCAATTCAGGTCTTATCGTTATTAATTGGCGTATACGCTATAAAAATGCACTAAGGTGAAGCGCGACGCCTGAACTTGGTGCAGCCCACAGGAGACAGGAACATGCCGGTAAGCGATTGCGAACTCACCCAGATGTTTGAACATGTGTTGACGCTGTCCAAGGTCGACCCGACCCAGAGCGTCGCCGTGCTCAAGAGCCATTACTCCGACCCGCGCACGGTGCGCGCCGCCATGGACGCCGCGCAGCGCCTGGGGGCCAAGGTGTACGCAGTGGAGCTGCCGGCGTTCAACCATCCCAAGGCGATGGGCAATGACATGACCGCCTACTGCGGTGACACCGCGCTCACCGGCAATATCGCTGCGCAACGGGCGTTGGAGGCTGCCGACCTGATCGTTGACACCATGATGCTGCTGCACTCGCCGGAGCAGGAGCAGATCCTCAAGACCGGTACGCGCATCCTCCTGGCCGTAGAGCCACCGGAAGTGCTGGCGCGTATGCTGCCCACCGAAGCAGACAAGGTGCGCGTGCTGGCGGCCGAACAGATGCTGAAGAAGGCGCGCTCGATTCAGGTGAAATCCCGCGCCGGCAGTGATTTTCGCGCGGCATTGGGCCAATACCCGTCGGTGACCGAGTACGGCTTTGCCGATGAGCCTGGGCGTTGGGACCACTGGCCGAGCGGTTTCCTGTTTTCCTGGCCCAACGAAGAAACGGCCGAGGGCGTGCTGGTACTGGATATCGGCGACATCCTGCTACCGTTCAAGACCTACACCCGCGAGAAGATCACCCTGGAGATCGAGAAGGGTTTTATCACCCGCATCCACGGCGGGTTCGAGGCCGAGTACCTGCGCGACTACATGAAGTATTTCAACGACCCTGAGGTGTATGGCATCTCCCATATCGGCTGGGGTTTGCAGCCAAAGGCGCAGTGGACGGCCATGGGCCTGCACGACAAGAACGACGGCATGTGCATGGATGCGCGGGCGTTCTATGGCAATTTCCTGTTCTCTACCGGGCCAAATACCGAAGTGGGCGGCACGCGCAAGACGCCGTGCCATATGGATATCCCGCTGCGGCATTGCGATGTGTATCTGGATGATGAGGCAGTGGTGATTGCGGGGGACGTGGTTGCACCGCAAGCCTCCCTGGCACGCTGAATATTCAAATGTGGGAGGGAGCTTGCCCCCGATAGCGGTGGGTCGGTTGCAAATAAGCTGACGGGTACACCGCTATCGGGGGCAAGCCCCCTCCCACATTTTGATTGTGTTGACCTTGAGAACATCCACCAAGCCCGCCATCATGCCTCCCCAACGCCCACCACCCACCGAGCCTCGCCGTGCCTGATTCCTACGTTTTTTCTGAACAAGTTGGCCACCTGTTGCGCAAGGCCTACCAGCGCCACCTGGCGATTTTTCAGCAGAATGTCGGCGATTCCCAGCTCACCGCCGTGCAGTTCGTGACCCTGTGTGCGCTGCGCGATCACGGTGCAAGTTCTCTCACCGAACTGGTCAAGGCGACTGCCGTGGACCAGGCAACCATTCGCGGTATTGTCGAGCGGCTCAAGGCCAAGGAGTTGATCAGCCTGGAGCCCGACCCCCAGGACAAGCGCAAAGTCGTGGTCGACCTGTCTCCCGCAGGCGCTGAACTGGTCGCGCAAACCGCGCCCCGCGCGGCGCAGATCAGTGAGTTGACCATGAGCAACCTCAACCCGGCAGAACGGGTGGCGGTGCTGTTTTTGCTGCGCAAGATGATCGACGATCCCCAAGAGTGACGGTTGTACTGAGTGAGCCATTTTGGCTAGTGAGCTGTTGTTGCAAGTGAGCTGTTTTTTGTGGCGAGCGAGCTGTTGTGGCAAGTGTGCTGTTGTGGCGAGCGAGCTTGCTCGCGTTGGGCTGCGCAGCGGCCCCCAAAAAGCTGGGAGCGCTTCGCACTCCAACGCGAGCAAGCTCGCTCGCCACGAAAAACAGCTCACCACAAAGAAACAGCTCACCACAAAGAAACAGCTCACCACAAAAAAACCAGCTCACCTCCGGCAGCTCAATCTGCCCTTGGCACCGTTTTTGCTCTGAGTTGATGTAGTGGTCACTTCATCAGTCATGTGTGTCGCGAGACCCCAGGTCCGCGATGCTTTTTTTTGGCTGTTTCATGTAGTAGCTGCTTCATCAACTGTTACGGGCGAAGCGAATGATCAGCCAGCACATCACGGTAACGCTTGAGGTCAATGGCAACACCTGCGAAGTCAGCGCCATGGCGGACACCCCGCTCTTGCTGGTGCTGCGCAACGACCTGGCGCTCAACGGCCCGAAGTACGGCTGCGGCCTGGGGGAGTGCGGCGCTTGCACGGTGATCATCGATGGCGTCGCTGCACGGTCCTGCGTATTCCCCTTGGCCGGCGCGGCAGGGCGCGAGATTGTCACCCTCGAAGGCTTGGGCACACGGCAGGCGCCACACCCGGTGCAGCAAGCCTTTATCGATGAGCAGGCGGCGCAATGCGGCTACTGCCTCAACGGCATGATCATGACCACCAAGGCCTTGCTCGACCGCAACCCCAACCCCAGCGAAGCCCAGGTGCGCAACGAGCTGTCGGGCAACCTCTGCCGCTGCGGTACCCATATCGAAATCCTGCGTGCCGTGCTGCGTGCCGCGCGCCTTATGAGCGTGGATTGATGACCATGAGCCTTTCCCGAGACCAGTGGCTGGCCAAGGCCGGTGTTTTGTTGATTGTCGATGACGTGCTGCCGCCCTCGGGCCCCGTGGCAAAAGGTGGCACGCCAACCGTAAAGCCCAAGGAATTGGGGTTGTTTATCGCCGTCAACGATGACGGCCTGGTGTATGCGTTCAATGGTCATGTGGATCTGGGCACCGGCATCCGCACCGCGCTGGCGCAGATCGTTGCCGAAGAGTTGGACCTGACCCTTGAGCAGGTCACGATGGTGCTTGGCGACACCGAGCGTGTGCCCAATCAGGGCGCAACGATTGCCAGTGCGACGTTGCAGATCTCCGCCATCCCGCTGCGCAACGCGGCGGCTGAAGCCCGGCGTTTTCTGTTGGCGCGGGCGGCGGGGCGTTGGGGTGTCAGCACGGCCAGCCTCAAGGTTGAAGCCGGGGTTATCCATGCGGCAGACGGGCGCAGCATCAGTTATGGCGAGCTGGTCCGTGGCCAGCACGACCAGTTGCGCATCAGCGGCGATGCACCACTGAAGGCCATCGAAGACTACCGTCTGGTGGGCAAGGGCGCCGCGCGCGTGGATATCCCCGGCAAGGCCACCGGCGAGTTGACCTACGTGCACGACATGCGCGTGCCCGGCATGCTCCATGGCCGCGTGGTGCGCCCGCCGTATGCCGGGTTGGATTGCGGTGAGTTTGTCGGCAATAGCCTGCTGAGTGTGGATGAAGCGTCTATCGCGCATATCCCCGGGGTTGTCGCGGTGGTGGTGATCCGCGATTTTGTCGGCGTGGTCGCGCTGCGCGAAGAACAGGCGATCAAGGCCGCCCATGAGCTGCAGGTACAGTGGAAACCGTGGAATAACGCGCTGCCGGACATGAGTGATGTAGAGCAGGCCATCCGCGACAACCCACGGGTGCGTCGCACGGTGCTCGATCAGGGCGATGTCGACCAGGCCCTGGCAGGCGCCAGCCAGCGTATGCCACGCAGTTATCTGTGGCCGTATCAGATGCATGGCTCGATAGGCCCGTCCTGTGGCGTCGCCGATTACCAGGAACACGGCAGCCGCGTGTGGTCCGGCAGCCAGAACCCGCACCTGCTGCGCGCGGATCTTGCCTGGTTGCTGGAATGCGACGAAAACCTGATCGATGTGATCCGCATGGAAGCCTCCGGCTGCTACGGGCGCAATTGCGCGGACGATGTGTGCGCCGACGCTTTGCTGTTGTCGCGTGCCGTGGGCAAGCCGGTGCGTGTGCAGCTCACCCGTGAACAGGAACACCTGTGGGAACCCAAGGGTACGGCGCAGTTGATGGAGGTGGACGGCGGCCTCAACGCCGATGGCAGCATTGCCGCCTACGACTTTGCTACCAGCTACCCATCCAACGGCGCGCCGACCCTGGCGCTGCTGCTCACCGGCCGCGTCGAGCCGGTGGCGGCGATGTTCGAGATGGGCGACCGCACCTCGATCCCGCCCTACGCGATCGACAACCTGCGCGTGACTATCAATGACATGGCACCCATCGTGCGCGCGTCATGGATGCGCGGTGTGTCGGCGTTGCCCAACACCTTTGCGCATGAATCCTATATCGATGAGCTGGCGTTTGCCGCCGGCGTCGATCCGGTGGAGTATCGCCTGCGTTACCTCAAGGATGAGCGCGCCATCGACCTGGTGAAGTCCACCGCTGAACGTGCCAACTGGGCGCCGCGCACCGCACCGATGCAGACCGCCAATGAGGACCACCTGCTGCGTGGTCGCGGCTTCGCCTACGCGCGCTACATCCACAGCAAATTCCCCGGCTTCGGCGCAGCGTGGGCGGCGTGGGTGGCGGATGTCGCCATCGACAAACACACTGGCGATGTGTCGGTGACGCGGGTGGTGATCGGGCATGACTCGGGGATGATGATCAGCCCGGCGGGGGTACAGCATCAGATCCACGGCAACGTGATCCAGTCCACCAGCCGCGTGCTCAAAGAGCGCGTGACCTTTGAAGAGTCGACGGTGGCGAGCAAGGAGTGGGGCGGTTACCCGATCCTGACCTTTCCCGAGGTGCCGCAGATTGACGTAATGCTGATGCCGCGCCAGGACCAGCCGCCCATGGGCGCCGGCGAGTCGGCCTCGGTGCCGAGTGCGGCGGCCATTGCCAATGCGATCTACGATGCCACCGGCATTCGTTTTCGCGAGTTGCCGATCACCCCCGAACGGGTGCTGGCCGCCCTCAATGCAGGCACCTTGGGCGAACCGGCCAAGTCCCCGGAAAAACGCCGCAAGTGGTGGTTTGGCGCGTTGTTCGCCGCCTTGGGCGCACTGCTGGCAACCGCCTGGCCGTTCCACAATGAAATTGCGCCGATTGCACCGCCCAGTGCCGGCACCTGGTCCAAGGCGACCCTGGAGCGCGGGCGCCTGCTGGCCGCGGTGGGCGACTGCGCGGTGTGCCACACGGCGCCCGGTGGCGCGCCGAATGCCGGCGGGCTGGCGATGCAGACGCCGTTCGGCACGTTGTACAGCAGCAATATCACCCCGGATGTGCATACCGGAATTGGTGCCTGGTCGTACCCGGCGTTTGAGCGGGCGATGCGTGACGGCATTGGCCGCGATGGGCGCAACCTGTACCCGGCGTTTCCCTACACGGCGTTTCGCAATATCAACGATGCGGACATGCAGGCGCTGTACGCCTACCTGATGTCCCAGGCCCCGGTGAGCCAGGCGCCGACGCCGAATGCAATGAAGTTCCCGTTCAATCTTCGGCCCTTGATGGCGGGGTGGAATGCACTGAACTTAAGGCGCGGTGAAATCACCCCGCAGCCTGAGCGCAGTGAGCAATGGAATCGTGGGAATTATCTGGTGAATGGGCTGGGCCACTGTGCTGCGTGCCATTCGCCACGAAATCTGATGGGGGCGGAGAAGGGCGGCAAGTCCTTTCTCGCAGGCGGCACGGTGGACGGCTGGGAGGCGCCGGCGCTGACGGGCTTGTCCAAAGCGCCCACGCCGTGGACCGAGGACCAGTTGTTCAGCTATCTGAGCACCGGTTACTCCGATGCCCATGGTGTGGCGGCGGGCCCGATGGGGCCGGTGGTGAGTGAACTGTCGAAATTGCCCAAGGCGGATATCCGTGCGATGGCGGTGTACCTGGCGTCGTTGAATGGCGAGGCCGTTGCCCAAGTGCAGGTGGCGACTACGGTGCCCAATCCCAACGGCCGACGGGTATTCGAAGGGTCGTGCAAGGCCTGTCATGCCGACGGCCTGGGGCCGAGGTTGTTCGGGGTGAGTCCGTCGCTGGCGACCAATACCAATGTGTTCAGCGACCAGCCGGATAACTTGATCAAGGTGATTCTGCAAGGCATCAGCAAGCCGGCGACCAGGGATTTGGGGTATATGCCGGGGTTCAAGGACAGTTTGTCGGATAGCCAGGTGGCGGATTTGGCCGAATACTTGCGCGGGCAATTTGCGCCGAATGCGCCGCAGTGGAAGGGACTGGCGCAAAGGGTTGCACACCTTCGCGCGAACCCCGGTACTCACTGACACAATTGAGATCCAAATGTGGGAGGGGGCTTGCCCCCTCCCACATTTGGATCTCATTTTTGCCGGGAGAGAGGGGATACTCCGTTGACTATCAGGTCGGTAATAAACCCCAGCCAATCCTGCTGCTGGCCTTTATCCGCCAGGTCTTGATCCAGAAACGAGCTAAGGGTGTGTCGGTTGGAGTTATAGAAGTAGCACAGCGAAGCGATCATCAAGTACACGTGCTTGAGGTCTACATCCTCGCGGAACACGCCCTGGGCCTGGCCGGCCTCGATGATCGGGCGCAGCACGCCGACCGCTTCCCCCGACAACCTGCGCATCTCGCCAGACTGCTTGGCGTGCTTGCCCTGGTGTAGATTCTCGATGCTCAGGATCGCCACGAACTCCGGGTGCTTGACGTAGTAGTTCCAGATAAACGCCACCAGCTCGCGCAGGGCCTGCACAGGTGAATCCAAGTCCAGCTTGAGTTTGCTTTCGGCTTTGTTGAACTGTTCATAGGTGTGTTCGAGCACGCAGACGAACAGGTGCTCCTTGCTGCCGAAATAGTAATAAAGCATGCGGTCGTTGGAGTCGGCTTCCTTGGAGATGGTGTCGACACGCCCGCCGGAATAGCCGTCGCGGGTGAACACCTTGACCGCCGCCTGCAGGATGCGCGCACGCGTCTGATCGGCCTGTTGGGCCCGAATACCGGTCTTTTTGATCACCATCTCAAAGCGCCTTGCAGACAGTCAGGGCGCGAAATATAGCATGGGCTTTTTGCCGTCCGTTCTGTGACCGACAAGTTCTGTAATAAAAACGCCATTGCGCTGGGGATTAAATCCGCAACGGGCTATTTTGGTGCGTCTCAATAACTAGAGTAGCCATGGATGAAATACCAACCCTTCAGCCGTACCTTGATTGCCACTGCACTGGTGTTGACGGTCAGCGGTGTGCAAGCCGCTTCCCAGGCCCCGGTGGCCGGTGAAAATGGCATGGTGGTGACGGCCCAGCATTTGGCCACTCATGTGGGCGTGGATGTACTCAAGGCCGGCGGCAACGCGGTGGATGCGGCCGTGGCGGTGGGCTATGCGCTGGCAGTGGTGTACCCGGCGGCGGGTAACCTCGGCGGCGGCGGTTTCATGACCGTGCAACTGGCAGACGGGCGCAAGACCTTCCTCGACTTCCGCGAAAAAGCCCCGCTGGCGGCCACCGCCAATATGTACCTGGACAAGGACGGCAACGTCATCGACGGGCTGAGCGCCAAGGGTCACCTGGCCGTGGGTGTGCCCGGCACCGTGTCCGGCATGGAACTGGCCCTGAGCAAATACGGCACCCTCAAGCGCGCCCAAGTGATTGCCCCGGCGATCAAGCTGGCGGAAAACGGCTTCGCCCTGGAACAGGGTGATATCGACCTGCTGCACACCGCCACCGGCGAGTTCGAGAAAGACAAAGACCTGCGCGGGATCTTCCTGCATAACGGCCAGCCGATGCAGGTGGGCCAGAAGCTGGTGCAGAAAGACCTGGCCAAGACCCTCAAGGAAATTTCCGCCAAGGGCAGCGACGGCTTCTATAAAGGTTGGGTGGCCAAGGCCCTGGTGGATTCCAGCCAGGCCGGCAAGGGCATCATTACCCAGGCTGACCTCGACAAGTACAAGACCCGCGAACTGGCGCCCATCGAGTGCGACTACCGGGGTTACCACGTCGTCTCCGCGCCGCCACCCAGTTCCGGTGGTGTGGTGATCTGCCAGATCATGAACATCCTCGAAGGCTACCCGATGGCCGACCTGGGCTACCACTCGGCCCAGGGCCTGCACTACCAGATCGAAGCGATGCGCCACGCCTATGTGGACCGTAACAGCTACCTCGGCGACCCGGACTTCGTGAAGAACCCGATCGCCCATCTGCTGGACAAGGACTACGCGGCCAAGCTGCGCGCTGCCATCGAACCGCAGAAAGCCGGGGATTCCCAGGCGATCAAGCCCGGTGTGTCGCCCCATGAAGGCAACAACACCACCCACTATTCCATCGTCGACAAGTGGGGCAACGCGGTGTCCGTCACCTACACCCTCAACGACTGGTTCGGTGCGGGCGTGATGGCCAGCAAGACCGGGGTGATCCTCAACGACGAAATGGACGACTTCACCGTCAAGGTCGGCGTGCCGAACATGTACGGCCTGGTCCAGGGTGAAGCCAACGCCATCGCCCCAGGCAAGGCGCCGCTGTCGTCGATGAGCCCGACCATCGTGACCAAGGATGGCAAGGCCGTGATGGTGGTGGGCACGCCAGGGGGCAGCCGCATCATTACTGCTACCTTGCTGACCATCCTCAACGTGATCGACTACAAGATGAACATCCAGGAAGCCGTGGACGCGCCGCGTTTCCACCAGCAGTGGATGCCGGAAACCACCAACCTGGAGACCTTTGCGGTGAGCCCGGATACGCAGAAAATCCTCGAAAGCTGGGGCCACAAGTTTGCCGGCCCGCAGGATGCCAACCACTTGGCGGCGATCCTGGTGGGCGCGCCTGCATTGGGTGGCAAACCGGTAGGCAATAACCGCTTCTATGGCGCGAATGATCCGCGCCGCAATACGGGCTTATCGCTGGGTTACTAACGCCTGACGCGGTGTAAAACTGTGGGAGGGGCGGTGCGACGATTCGACTTGCTTGCGAAGGCGGTGTGTCAGCAACACATTGATTGACTGACACACCGCTTTCGCGAGCAAGCCCGCTCCCACATTTAAGTGCAGTGTTTATGGCTGAAGGAGTTGTTCCACTGCAGTAAACGCCGCCGTGCGGCGCTCCTCCCAATCGCCGCGAATCACCAGCACTGGCTGGCGATGCTGGTACATCCAGTCCAGGCTCTCCTGGAAAAACGCCTGACGGTCCGCCAGCTCCGGCTGGCAGCGCTGGCCGTCGGCGCTCCACTCCACATCTTCGGGCGACAGCAGCAGGTGCAGGTCGTAGTGGCGGGCCAGCAGCTCATCGTCCAGCCAGACCGGGCAGTCGCCGAACAAGGTCTGGCTCCACAGTGTATTGGTGAGCAGGTGTGTGTCGAGGATCAGCAGGCGTGGCTGTTGGGCGCGGGCGGCGTCCTCCCAGGCCAGTTGGCCACGGGCGATGGCCGGGATATCCGCCAGCGTGGTGTCGCGCTGGTGGTGGTCGATGAAATACCGCACATATTCACCCACCATCAGCCCGCCAAAGTGCGCGTGCAACTCAGCGGCCAGCCAGCTTTTACCGCTGGATTCAGGCCCTGCCAGTACCACCACCTTCATGCCTGTAACGCCGGGTCGGCGCGCCACTCGCGCCAGCCCTGTACGGCAATCACGGTGAACAACGCGTACAGCGCGGCGGTGAGGTACAGGCCTTTATAGAGGAACAGCCCGACGAAGATCACATCCACGGCAATCCACAGCGGCCAGCATTGCACGCGTTTCTGCGCCATCCACATTTGCGCCACCAGGCTGAAGCCGGTGAGGGCGGCGTCGAGCCAGGGCTGCGCGGCGTCGGTCCAATGGGCCATGGCGGCGCCGAGCAACAGGCTGAAGACGGCGCCGACGGCGAGGCTGAGCATGATCGCCGGTACCCCCAGGCTGGTGACCTGGCGCCCTTGCTTGACCGCGCCGGCGCGCGTCCACTGCCACCAGCCGTACAGTTGCAGCACGGCGTAGACCACTTGCAGCAGCATGTCGGAATAGAGTTTTACCTCGAAGAACACCCAGGTGTAGAGCAACACCATTACCAGGCCAATGGGCCAGCACCAGGGGTTCTGCTTGACCGTCAGCCAGACGGCGATCACCCCCAGGGCAGCGGCGAACAGTTCAAGCCCGGACATGGCGGTTCCTTGAGGGAGTGGGAGAGGGCGGGGATTGTAACCAGAGGCAAGCCATCTTCAAAACAGCGGAGGGCAAATGTGGGAGGGGCGGTGCGACGGTGTATCAGCTAGCTTATCTGCAGCTGACGCAACGCCATCGGGGGCAAGCCCCCTCCCACATTTTCAACCGAGTCAGATTTTGAATTGGCGCAGTAGCCCGTCGAGTTGTTCGCTTAGGCCACGCAATTGTGTGCTGGCCACACTCGACTGCTCTGCGGCCAACGCCGTGCTGTGGGACAGCCCAGCAGCTTGGGTCACGTTCTGGTTGATGTCTTCCACCACATGCGCCTGTTGCAGGGTGGCGCTGGCAATTGAGGCGTTCAGGCCGTTGAGGTTGCGCAGTGCCTGGCCGATGGCGGTGAGGCTGGCGCCGGCCTGGCCGGCTTGTTCGATGGTCAGTTGTGACGCGCTATGGCTGTCGCTGATCACCTTCACCGCGGCTTCCGAATGGCCTTGCAAACGTTCGATCATCACCTGGATTTCAGCGGTGGATTTCTGCGTGCGCTGGGCCAGCAGGCGCACTTCGTCGGCCACCACGGCAAACCCACGGCCTTGTTCGCCGGCGCGCGCGGCTTCAATCGCGGCGTTCAGCGCCAGCAGGTTGGTCTGGTCGGCGATGGAGCGGATCACTTCGAGTACGCCGCCGATCTGTGTGCTTTCGCTGGACAGGGTACGAATCACCTCCACGGCCTGGCTGATGGTGGTGGACAGCTGATCGATCTGTTGCAGGCTGCTGTCGATATTGACCTGGCCCTGCTGCGCCTGGGCCTGGGCGTCGCGCATTTCACTGGCGGCGTGTTCGGCGTTCTTGGCGACGTCCTGTACGCCGTAGGTGACCTCATTGATCGCGGTAGCCACCAGTTCCATCTGCTGTGACTGTTGCTGGCTACGGTCATGGGCCTGGGTGGCGTTGGTGCCCAGTTCCAGGGAGGACTGGCCCAGGGCATTGGCGCACACCTGCAGTTGGCTGACCACTTGGCGCAGCTTGGCGGTAAAGCTGTTGAAGTGCTGGGACAGTTGGGTCACTTCATCGCGGCCATGGGTGTCGAGGCTGCGGGTCAGGTCGCTTTCACCACTGGCGATATTGCCCATGGCGTTCACGGCTGCCTGCAACGGCCGCACGATGCTGCGGGCGATCAGCGCCACCAGCAAGCCCATCACCAGCGCGATGCCCAGGCCAATAAACGAGGCTTTCCACACCTGGCCGCTGAATTCGGCCTGCACATCGTCCACGTACACGCCGGAACCGATGATCCAGCCCCACGGCTCGAACAGCTGGATATACGAGGTTTTCGCCACTGGCGCGTCGGCACCCGGCTTGGGCCAGCGGTAATTGACGATGCCGGCGCCTTTGGCCTTGGCCAGGATCACGAACTCGTTGAACACCGCAAACCCGTCCGGGTCGCGGATCGCCGAGAGGTTCTGGCCGTCGAGCTTGGGGTTGGCCGGGTGCATGATCATCACCGGCGTGAGGTCGTTGATCCAGAAATAGTCGTCATGGTCATAACGCAACCCGCGCACCGCGCTCAGGGCTTGTTTCTGGGCGGCTTCGCGGGTCATGACGCCGGTGGTTTCGAGCCCGTGATAAAACGTCAGGATCCCGCTGGCGGTCTGGACCACGTGTTGGGTCTGCTGGCGCTTGGCCTGGTAAAGGTCGTCATGGATCTGCTTGAGCATCAGCAAACCCAAGGCCAGCAGCATCAGCACGGCGACTATCAGGATCAGCCAGAGGCGTCGGCTGATCGACATATTGCGCAAACTGTTCATCGTCCTGTCACTCCGTGCTTTTTATAATTGTGGGCGTTGCATCGACTTTTCCCGCTTGTCTGATAGGCTTTCGGCCTGAAATCGGAAAACCTGAGTTCCGCCTGATTTTTCACGCAATTTTTGCAGGCCGGCGTTGAAAATAAACGCCCGGCCGTGCCGTCAGTGAACCACTAAAAAAGATCAATAAGGCATGCCGTCGAGCATGACCTTTGGGGGAAGTATGGATTTGTGGACCGCCATTCAGGCATTGATTCTTGGCGTAGTGGAGGGGCTGACAGAGTTCTTGCCGATCTCCAGTACCGGCCACCAGATTATCGTGGCTGATCTGATCGGCTTCGGCGGCGAGCGTTTCGAAGCGTTCAACATCATCATCCAGCTCGGCGCGATCCTGGCGGTGGTGTGGGAGTTTCGCCGCAAGATCCTCGATGTGGTGATCGGCTTGCCAACCCAGCCTAACGCCCAGCGCTTCACGGTCAACCTGATCATCGCGGTGTTGCCGGCGGTGGTGCTGGGGGTGATTTTTGCCGACCTGATCAAGCACTACCTGTTCAACCCGATCACCGTGGCCACGGCGCTGGTGATCGGCGGCATCATCATGTTATGGGCGGAGCGACGCCAGCATGCGGTGCGCGCGGAAACGGTAGATGACATCACCTGGAAAGACGCGCTCAAGGTCGGCCTGGCCCAGTGCCTGGCGATGATCCCGGGCACGTCGCGTTCCGGCGCGACCATCATCGGCGGCCTGCTGTTTGGCCTGTCCCGCAAGACTGCTACCGAGTTCTCGTTCTTCCTGGCGATGCCGACTATGGTCGGAGCCGCGGTGTATTCGGGCTACAAATACCGTCACCTGTTCCAGCCGGATGACCTGCCAGTGTTTGCGATTGGTTTTGTCACCTCGTTCATCTTCGCGATGATTGCGGTGAAGGCCTTGCTCAAGTTTATCGCGAGCCACAGCTATGCGGCATTTGCCTGGTACCGGATCGCCTTCGGCCTGGTGATTTTGGCCACGTGGCAGTTCGGTTGGATCGACTGGTCCGCCGTCAAGCCATGAACATTCAGCATCCGCGCCTCAAGGCGCTGATCTTCGTGCTGCTGTGCGCGGCACCGCTGCTGGGCTCGGTATTGGTGTGGTACCGCGGCGAAACCGTAATTCCGCTGGTGGCCTATGGCGTGGTCAGCGTGATCGCGTTTTTCCTGTACTGGAGCGACAAGCGCAAGGCCCGCACCGACAGTTGGCGCACCCCGGAAAACATCCTGCACGCCGTGGAGCTGGCGGGTGGTTGGCCGGGGGCGTTGATTGCCCAGCAGGTGTTCCGGCACAAGACGCGTAAGGTGTCGTACCAGGTGCTGTTCTGGGTGATTGTGCTGCTGCACCAGGTGTTCTGGCTGGATCAGCTGTTCCTCGGCGGCACCTTGCTCTCAGTCCTCTAGCAACAAGCCGATCTGCGTACGCTTGGGCAGCTTGCTCACCACCAGTTGGTGGGAGCGCTGCAACAGGCCGCGCAGCTCCTCGGCGCCCAGCGGGTAGGGCGTGTTCATGATGATCCACTGCGCCCGCG
Source organism: Pseudomonas sp. S09G 359 (assembly GCF_002843605.1). Lineage (NCBI taxonomy): Bacteria > Pseudomonadati > Pseudomonadota > Gammaproteobacteria > Pseudomonadales > Pseudomonadaceae > Pseudomonas > Pseudomonas sp. S09G 359. The sequence goes on from NZ_CP025263.1 coordinate 3,045,226, forward strand.
CCAGGTAAGGCGCCGGGTGGATGCCTGGGCGATCGACGTGGCCGAGGAACAGCTCCTTGTTGACCTTGAACGCCAGTGAGTCACCGCGCAGGTTTTGCAGGGCGAACATCTTGTTGCCGGCAATCGAAAATACGCGCACGCCGCCCCATTTATAGTCCTCCCGCGCGCCGGGCAGGCCCAGGCAGAATTGCGCAACCTGTTCTTCATTCATCTTCATAGCAAACGGTCTCCACAGCCCTTGAAGCCCTCTTCCAGGTAGTCGATCCAGGCGCGAATGGCCGGCAGCACGCCACGCCGATGCGGGTACACGGCCTGCAGCCAGCCGCCAGGCAACGACCATTCCGGCAGCAGTTGCACCAGGCGACCGCTGGCCAGTTCCTCTTCGCAATACATCATCGGCAGTACAGTAAAACCCAGGCCCATCACGGCGCTGGCCCGGCGTACGATGAAATCGTCGATGCCCAGGCGGGCTTCCATCGCCAGGTCGTGGGGGTTGCCCTGGGGGTCGAGGATGCGCTGGTGCACCAGCCGATCGGCCTCCAGGGCGCCAAGAATCGGCAGTTGCTTGAGGTCGTCGAGGGTCTTGATCTGCAGATCGCGCACCAGGGCCGGGCTGGCGACCAGCACAGCCTGGGCCTGGCGCAGGCGTTTGGTCACCAGCAGCGGGTCTTCATCGCCCAGCTCGCGGACGCGTAGGGCCACGTCGATACCTTCGGCCACCAGGTCGACACGGCGGTTGACCAGGGTCATCTCTAACTGCACCAGTGGGTGCGCCGCCAGGAACCCCGCCACCAGCTCCGGCAGGATGTGCTGCGCCATGCCTATCGGACAGCTCACCCGCAACCGCCCACGGGGTTCACTGGACATACTCGCCACCGCCTCGTCGGCCATTTCGGCTTCGAGCAGCATCGCCTGGCAATGACGCAGGTAGCGCTCGCCCACGGCCGTGAGGGTCAGTTGCCGGGTGGTGCGTTGCAGCAGGCGTGCGCCCAGGCGTTCCTCCAGCTCGGCAATGCGCCGCGACAGCCGAGACTTGGGGATGCCCAACAGCCGGCCGGCCGCCGCGAAACCACCGGCTTCGACGACTTTGGCGAAATAGTAGAGGTCGTTGAGGTCTTGCATGATCAGCCTATTGTCCTGTTGATGGGACGAACTATCGCATTTCAGCGTGCTTATCGGCTATTGGTTTCATGCGTAGTCTTACCAACATCTTATCGACACCCGGAGAACCACCATGAAACTGTTGCATATCGATTCCAGCATCCTCGGCGACAACTCGGCGTCCCGTCAGCTCAGCGCTGGTGTAGTGAAGGCCTGGCAAGCGGCTGAGCCGGGTGTGGAAGTGACCTACCGTGACCTGGCCAGCGAAGGCATCAACCACTTCTCCGGCGCGACCCTGGGTGCACTGGGCACCGCTGCTGAACTGCGTGACGCGGCGCAAAAGCACGAAGCCGAGTTGAGCGCTTCGTCGCTGGCTGAATTCCTGGCTGCGGATGCCATTGTGGTGGGCGCACCGATGTACAACTTCACCATTCCCACCCAGCTGAAAGCCTGGATCGACCGCATCGCCGTCGCCGGCCAGACCTTCCGCTACACCGAAGCCGGCCCAGAAGGGCTGTGCGGCAACAAGAAAGTTATCATTGTGTCCACCGCCGGTGGTTTGCACGCCGGCCAAGCGTCGGGCGCCGCCCATGAAGGCTACTTGAAGCTGCTGTTCGGTTTCCTCGGCATCACCGATATCGAAATCGTGCGGGCCGAAGGCCTGGCTTACGGTGATGAAGTGCGCAGCAAGTCGCTGAACGACGCCAACGTATTGATCAACGAACAATTGTTCGCCGCCGCGTAAGGCTTGTGTAAAGTTCGTCTGCTCTCGGTTTCAATCTGAAACCGAGCGCCTAAACTCTGTATTCTGGTCGCCTGAAAATGACTGGAGTACGGAGTTTTTTCGTTTACCCGCTGTCTTTACCTTGGCCCAGGATATGCACACATGGGTTTATCACCCGGTGCGAGCACCATGAATCATGGACTTTTCATTCAGACATGGCGGTTTTAATGCAGCAAAGGTGGACATCCTCATGATGCGTCTTTGTGCTGTTATGGTTCTTTCCCTGCTCGGTGGCCTGATTTCAGTGCACGCCGCGCCTGCGCCGCACCCCCATTGGAGTGTGGGCTTTCATCGCATGACGTTTCTCGACCCGCTGGACCTGCAGCCGATTAAAGCGGTTGCGTTCTATCCTTCCACCGGCGACGAGCACACTACCCAATTAGGCGCCTACCACGTCGCCGCCACCGAAGATTCCAAGATTGCCATCGGGCGTTTCCCGATGCTGATGCTGTCCCACGGCAACACCGGCACGCCGCTGGCCCTGCATGACCTGGCCACGTCCCTGGCGCGCAAGGGCTTTGTGGTGGTCGCGGTGTTGCACCCTGGCGACAACTACAAGGACCACAGCCGCCTGGGCACAGTGAGCAACCTGTATGGCCGGCCGATCCAGATTTCCGAAGCGATCACCGCCACGCTCGGCGACCCGATGCTGTCGCCGTTCGTCAACATCGATCAGGTGGGGGTGATCGGTTATTCGGCCGGCGGTGAAACCGCATTGATCCTGGCCGGTGCCAAGCCGGATTTCGACCGCCTGCGCCGCTATTGCCAGGAGCGTCCGGAAGACCGCGACGCCTGCACCACCAAAGGCGAGCTGGTGGTGGACCGTGACGACCTGCAGCCACAATCCGACCCGCGTATCCATGCCTTGATGCTGATGGCGCCGCTGAGCCTGATGTTTGGCCGCCACACCCTGGCCGACGTACATGTGCCGGTGCTGCTCTACAGCGGCGATGGCGACAAGCTGGTGGCCGTGGACAAGAACGCCGCTGCCCTGGCGCGCAAGCTGCCGGAGCCACCGGACTTCAAGCTGCTGGCCGGGGCCGGGCACTTCGTGTTCATGGCTCCGTGCGACAGTGACCAATTGGCCGCGATGCCGGCGATCTGCACGGATGCCGATGGCGTTGACCGCGAAGGCATTCACCGCGACCTGATCTCCGAGGCCGGGCGCTTCTTTAGCCACACCTTAGGGCAATCCTCCCGCGCCGGTTTGCAGACCGCTGATCAGTAAGCGCGACGCTTGAGCAGCAGCGTCACGCCCAGGGCCGTGACCGAGAGCAGCGCGGCGCAGAAGAAAATCCAGCCATAGCCCAGGTTCAACGCCACAAACCCCATCAGCGGGCCGGCGATTGCCAGGGCCAGATCAAAGAACACTGCATACGCACTCAGCCCGGCGCCCCGGCTGCTATTGGGCACCTGTTTGATCGCCTCTACACCCAGCGCCGGGTACACCAGTGACAGGCCGAAGCCGGTCAGCCCGGCACCGATCAACGCCACGCCGGTGGACGGCGCCAGCCACAAAAGCGTCAGGCCCAGGGTTTCGATAGCCATGCACGCAATCGCTGCGCTGAAGCCACCAAAGCGGTTGATTGCGGAGATAAACACCAGCCGCGACAGGATAAAACAAACGCCAAACACCGTCAGGCAGTACGCCGCACCGGCCCAGCCGCGATTGAGGTAGTACAGGGTGATAAAGGTGGTCAGCGTGCCGTAGCCGATGGAGGCCAGGCACAGGCTGGCGCCAAACGGCGCGATGCGCCCGAACACCGCCCAGAATGGCAGCCGCTCGCCGCGCACCACCGGCACCGAGGGCTTGTTGCGGATCAGTACCAGGCCCAGCGCCGCAAGCACCGTCAGGGCAATGCCAAGGGTGTTGTAGCCATATTCCGCGACCATCACCACGCCCAGCGGCGCACCGATGGCGATGGCACCGTAGGACGCAATGCCATTCCACGAAATCGAACGGGCCGTGTGTTCGGCGCCCACTGCGCCCATGCACCAACTGATGGTACCGACGCCGATCAGGCCCTGGGCCACGCCCAGCAGCAGCCGTGCAACGATCAGAATGCCCAGGCTCAGGCCTGGCATGCTGGCCACCAGCGTGGCGAAAAACGTCAGCACGCCACTCACCAGAATGCCCGCAAGCCCCAGCACGATCGCGCGCTTGGTGCCCACGTTGTCGGACATGCGCCCGGCCATCGGGCGGCTGAGCAGGGTGGCCAGGTATTGCGAACCGATGGTCACCCCGGCCACCACGGCGCTGAAACCCAGCTGTTCATGCACAAAGCCAGGGATGACCGCGATCGGCAGGCCGATGCAGATAAACGCGATGAAGGTGTAGAAGACGATGGAGACGATCTGCAGGGTGATCGACAGGGAGGAGGGGGCGGCGTTGGACATGGGCACTCGTTCGCGGGCGGGCGGTGAGGGCATCATGGCAAGGGTGTGGGGGAAAAGAAAGCAGGCTAACTACTTTTACAGCCCCCAGCCTGATAGCGAGTGTTCATTGTGGCGAGGGGGCTTGTTGTGGCAAACAGTTTTTGCTGTAGCGAGCGGGCTTGCTGTGGCGAGCGGGCTTGCCCGCGTTGGGCTGCGAAGCGGCCCCAATTCAGTCGCCGAGTACTACCAATAAAAAACGCGGTGGCAGGGTTTAGGGCCGCTTCGCGCCCCAACGCGGGCAAGCCCGCTCGCCACACAAGCCTGCTGCCCACAACAAGCCTGGTGCCCACACAAGCCTGGTGCCCACAACAAGCCTGCTGCTCACAACAAGCCTGGTGCCCACACAAGCCTGCTGCTCACAACAAGCCTGGTGCCCACAACAAGCGGGTTTGCCACAATAAGCCCAGTTGCCAGGGGCGGCCGGATGCAAAAAAGCCCCGTCACAGTGGGCGGGGCTTTTCGGTGCAGCAGGGCGTGTATTAGAAAACTACGCCTTGGCTGCGCAGGTAGTCGTCATAGGTGCCGCTGAAGTCGATCACGCCGTTGGCGCTCAACTCGATGATGCGGGTGGCCAGGGACGATACGAACTCACGGTCGTGGCTGACGAAGATCAGCGTGCCCGGGTAGTTTTCCAGCGCCAGGTTCAGCGCTTCGATGGATTCCATGTCCAAGTGGTTGGTCGGTTCGTCCATGATCAGCACGTTCGGCTTTTGCAGGATCAGCTTGCCGAACAGCATGCGACCCTGTTCACCACCGGAGATCACCTTGACCGACTTGAGGATCTCGTCGTTGGAGAACAGCATGCGTCCCAGGGTGCCACGGATCACTTGCTCGCCTTGGGTCCATTGGCCCATCCAGTCGAACAGGGTCATGTCGTCTTCGAAGTCGTGGGCGTGGTCCTGGGCGTAGTAGCCCAGTTCCGCGGCGTCGGTCCACTTGATGCTGCCGGCGTCCGGGGTCAACTCGTTGACCAGGGTGCGCAGCAGGGTGGTCTTGCCGATACCGTTCGGGCCGATGATGGCCACGCGCTCGCCGGCTTCAACCTGGAAGCTGAAGTCCTTGAACAGCGGCTTGCCGTCGAAACCTTTGGCCATCTTCTCGACCATGACCGCCTGGCGGTGCAGCTTTTTGGTCTGTTCGAAGCGGATGAACGGGCTTACGCGGCTCGAAGGCTTGACCTCGGCCAGCTGGATCTTGTCGATCGCCTTGGCCCGGGAAGTCGCCTGCTTGGCTTTCGAGGCGTTGGCCGAGAAGCGGCTGACGAAGGATTGCAGCTCGGAGATCTGCGCTTTCTTCTTGGCGTTGTCCGACAGCAATTGCTCGCGGGACTGGGTCGCCACGGTCATGTACTCGTCGTAGTTGCCCGGGAACAGGCGCAGCTCGCCGTAGTCCAGGTCAGCCATGTGGGTGCACACGCTGTTCAGGAAGTGACGGTCGTGAGAGATGATGATCATCAGGCTCGAACGCTGGGTCAGGATGTTTTCCAGCCAGCGGATGGTGTTGATGTCCAAGTGGTTGGTCGGTTCGTCGAGCAGCAGCACTTCTGGGTCGGAGAACAACGCCTGGGCCAGCAATACGCGCAGTTTCCAGCCAGGCGACACTTCGCTCATCGGGCCGAAATGCTGTTCCAGGGGGATGCCCAGGCCCAGCAGCAATTCACCGGCACGGGATTCGGCGGTGTAGCCGTCCATTTCGGCGAATTCGGTTTCCAGCTCAGCCACGGCCATGCCGTCGTCTTCGCTCATTTCCGGCAGCGAGTAGATACGGTCGCGCTCGGCCTTGACCTTCCACAGCTCCTCGTGGCCCATGATCACGGTGTCGAGCACGGTGAATTCTTCGTAGGCGAACTGGTCCTGGCGCAGTTTACCCAGGCGCACATTCGGCTCCAGCATGACCTGGCCGCCGGACGGATCGAGGTCGCCACCGAGGATTTTCATGAAGGTCGACTTGCCGCAACCGTTGGCACCGATCAGACCATACCGGTTGCCGGCGCCGAACTTGACCGAGACGTTCTCAAAGAGCGGCTTGGCGCCGAACTGCATGGTGATGTTAGCTGTGGAGATCAATTACTTTACCTATCAATGGGTTGCGAGCGTGGCGGCAGGAGCCTTCAGGCATGCATCAACAGCGACATCAAGGCGCGAAACCCGGTCGCTGAGCAAAAAATGGGGGATGTGTGTTGGAATTTGGCGCGCATTGTCGCATATGTCAGGCGACAGTTGTATGGCACACGAAAGATGCTTTCACCAAGGTCTCCGGCATGGCCAGCCATAACAGCGCCAACGCCACCGCGGCTACGCCCGCCAGGGTCAGGAACGCTGCGTCGTAGCCGGCCTGCTGCACCACGAAACCGGCCAGGCTGCTGCTTAATGCCGCGCCCAGGCCGAATACCGTGGACAGCGCGCCAAGGCTTACGTTGAAACGGCCGGTGCCTTGGGTCAGGTCCTTGACGATCACCGGGAACAGCGCGCCAAAAATCCCCGCACCGATGCCGTCGAGCATCTGCACGGCGACCAGCCAATAGGGATCGTTGGACAGCGTATACAGCACGCCGCGCAGCGGCAGGATCATGAACCCGACCAGCAGCAGCGGCTTGCGCCCCCACAGGTCGGCCTTGATGCCCACCAGCCAGGCGGTCGGTACCATCACCAATTGCGCGGCGACAATGCACGCGGAGGTCAGCGGCGTGGCCATCTGCAGGTTGATCTGCGCCAGCTTCTGGCTGACCAGCGGCAGCATGGCGGCGTTGGCCAGGTGGAACAGGGCGCAGCAGATGGCAAACAGCAACAAGGGGCGGTTCGCCAGCAACACCCGCAGGCCTGAGGGTTGCTCGTGATCGCCGGCGTGGGCAGGGTCGAAGCCGCGGGCCACGTCATGGTCGATGGCACTGGCCGACACGCAACTGACCGCGATTACACTGGCCGCCGCCATAAAGGCCATCAGGTAGAACACCACCACCGGTCCAAACAGGTACGCCAGGCCACCGGCCAGCAGCGCGGCCACGGCATTGCCGGCGTGGTTGAAGGTTTCATTGCGTCCGGTGCGCCGGGTAAAGGCGCGTGGCCCGGTGATGCCCAGGGAGATCGCAGAAATGGCCGGCGCGAACACAGACGCCGCAATGGCGCTGGCCGCTTGGGTCAGGGCAACCAGGCTGAACGAGCTGACAAACGGCAGCAGCAGGCAACTTGCGGTCACCAGAATCGCCGCCACGGCAATCACCGCACGCTTGCTGTGGGTGCGATCAATCAATGCGCCCGCCGGGCCTTGGGTGATCAGCGCAGTGATACCCGCCAACGTCATGACCACGCCGATACTGGCCGGGTCCCACTTGTGCACGGCCAGCAGGTAAATGGCGAGATAGGGCCCGAGGCCGTCGCGAACATCCGCCAGGAAAAAATTCAAGCTGTCCAGAGACAGGGTATTACGCAGATCGGAGTGTTTGGCCATGGCGCGGTCTTCGGCAAGGGCGCTCAACGGCTGAACACCCATGGCGTAATGACCTGCGCGCTATGCGTTAAGTTTCGCGTGCTTCTCGGGGTTTTAATCCGTGGGCACTTGGCTTATTTTCTGAGCCCCGCTGTAACGATTATCTGGAGACGCAATGGACATGCCCTCAGCTCAACAGGCGATTGCCTGCAACAAGGACGCCTGGGATCAATCCGCCGACTTGCACAAAACCACCGACACCTGGGCCGCGCTGTCGAGCAAGGTCGGCGCCGCTGATTTTTCCTGCCTGGACCCCACCATTACAGGCTTGCTGCAAGAGGTCGGCGTCGCCGGCAAGGATGTGGTGCAACTGTGCTGTAACAACGGTCGTGAAGCCCTGTCGTTGTTCAGCCTGGGCGCGCGCTCGGTGGTGGGCGTGGACCAATCCCGGGCGTTCCTGGAGCAGGCCAGAGAATTGGCAGGTGCGTCGCCGCATAACCCTGAGTTTATCGAAAGCGATATCCACCATCTGCCAGAGCAGGTGCATGGGCGTTTTGATATCGCCCTGCTGACCATCGGCGTGCTGGGCTGGATGCCGGATGTCGGGCTGTTCATGCGCCATGTCGCCAGCACCCTGAAACCCGGCGGCACACTGGTGATGTATGAGACCCATCCGTTTCTGGAGGTGTTTGATCCCCGGGCCCAAAACCCGTTGCTGCCGGCCAATTCGTACTTTCAGCGTGAACCGTTCGTGCTGCAGGAATCGATTGTGTATGAGGGCCAGGGCGAAGTCGCCGGGCCAACCTCCTATTGGTATGTGCACACGCTGGGGGAGGTGGTCAGCGCTGCGATTGACGCGCAATTGCAGATCAGCCATTTGCACGAGTACGCCCACTCCAACCGTGAAGAGCTGTATGACAAGTACGAGCACCTGCCGGCCCAGATCCCCCTGTGCTTTACCTTGACGGCTACCAAGCGCCCCGCGAGCAGCGGCGGGCTAAGGGATTCACCGGAATAGGCAGGCTTCGCCCTATAGACCCGCAAGTGCGTGCTTTGTGAGAATGCGTGCGCCGGTTCAATGGCCCACTGATTAAGCGCGGCGAACGAAGGTGCGCATAGTTTGACCTGGGCCAGTACTGAACACGGTCGGCCTGGGCATACTTTCATCTGCCGCAATGAACACAAACTCATCCCCTTGGAGGCGATAACTGGCGGGTAACAGCTTGCCTGCGTCTTCGCCTATGGAGTCTATCCAGGTAATGCTCTTGGGAACGGTGCTGCTGTCGAGGAAAAACCGGCCGGCCAACAACACCTCACCACTGACCGTCTTCACTTCGAAGCGGTCCTCGGTAATGGTTGTGATTGCCCCTGGGGCGCTGTGGGCATCGACGGGGTTGAGTACGCCACTGTCTTCGAGTGAGGTTTGTTCCCAGGCACCTTGCAGGGCCTGAAAGTCCGGATTTGAACGGGACGTCATACAAATTCCTTTTTGATAAGGGGCGAATCACCGAGGGTTGTAGGAAATGCGGGCTTTTTATTCACCGACTCTGCAATCAGGCGTAGGAATATTCTTATATTTGAATTTTCATCATATTTCTTCTTTAAATACAGGTAATTAGGGTTATTTTGCCTGCCCGACGGGTAACGTCTTGTAATGGACCGTCTATGCTCGAAGTGTCTGTCTGACATGACACCCGTGTAATGCAAACGAAACCTTGCTCTGTTCAGGTGTGAGGTTTAAGGCCATTGGGTGGTCCTGTTGCTGGTAGAGGGTCGCTTTTGCCTTGGACCCGGACGTTGCCCCCTGTTTATTCCGTTGTTATTCAGGTCTGTGTTTTTGGGCGCTGGATTTCAACTCATCAGGGTGTATGAACTTTGAACAACACTCCCCAGCTACATCAACATTTGCCTTCGGACGAAATTGATCTGTTTGAACTGTTCCACGCGATCTGGAAACAAAAAAGACTGGTTATCGGTTGCACGATTCTGGCGGGCCTTCTGGGAGTAGGCTACGCATTTCTGGCACCCAGGGTCTACCAGGTGAGTAGCGTGCTGCGGCCTGCGGCGATCAATGAGCTGGATGCGCTCAACCGCTCCGAAGTCTACAAGTTGCCGCCAGCCGATGCACTCGCCAAGGTCGGCACCCGACTGGATTCCTATGAGGCCCGTCTCGGGTTTTTCAGGGACAACCCCGCGCTGTTCGAAGCCTTTCAGCAGCCAGGCCAAAGCCTGGAGCAGAGCTTTGAGGCTTTCAACCGCAACGCCATCAACTTGATGCTGCCGGGCTCGAACAAGGCCGACGCACTCAACAGTTACATCCGCCTGGAAATGCAGTACCCCCAGGGCGTTGACGGTGTGGCGATTCTCAATGGCTTTGTCGACTACGCCATTGCGATGGAGCGCCAGCAGGTAGGGGCGGACCTCAAGGTGATCGTCAACAACCGCCTCAATGAGCTTAATGGCAAGATCGACGCGGCGCGTACCAACTACGAAACAGGCAAGGCTTCGAAAATCGCCCGGTTACTGGAGGCCGACAAGGTCAAGCGTGCTCAATTGCAGGACGAACTCACCGCCTTGCGCCTGCAGATGAAGATGGAACGTGCTAACCATCTTGCGGAGCTGGAAGAGGCAATCTCGATTGCCAGTTCGGTTGGCATCAAGAGCCCCACTGCGCCCTCGGCCATGGGCGCCGATGCATACCGCGGCTCAACGCAGGTGATGCGCACTGTGGTGACCAACCAGAAGCTGCCGCTGTATTTCATGGGGAGCGAGGTGCTGGAGGCTGAGCGGAATGCGCTGCGTCGGCGTACCAACGATGACTTCACCAACCCCCGGGTGGCCGAGATTGGCAAGGAATTGCGTATGCTCGATATCAACCGCGAAGTCGAGGTGCTCGCCAGCCGCGAGAATGAAGATGTGTTCTTGCAGAACGTTGAGCCACTGTGGGCGGAAGAGGCGCGGCTGCGCGGCCTGAACATCGACATGAGCGCACTGAAACTGGTGACGGTGGACCGCCAGGCGCAGGAGCCGTTGAGCCCGATCAAGCCCAGGGGCGCCATGATCATCGCATTGAGTGTGGCCGCAGGGTTGATGTTGGGGGTGTTGTTCGCCCTGATCCGGCATTTCGTTCAGGTTCGACGTGAAACCGGGCCTTTTTCAGTGCTCGACGAACGTCGTTTTCCGCGCCGATAGGGAGGTGGCAGAGACCTCGCGGGTCTGCCACCTGGCGAGCCGGCCGAGGTCTTTACCCAGCACATTCAGAAGACAGCTTTTCACAATTCTTAGTTAACTTTTGGTTACAACCTGTGGCTAAATAACTGCCAATGGCCATGAGCCGGGTTGTCCAGCAACCCTGCGTGCCGATTGTGTGAATTGTGATTTCAGGTGCTGCTATCGATCCTCGGCCGTTGTGGGCACGCATGAGCAGCCTGTTCTCTTCTGACGTGTGACGAAATCCCTTGAAACTCATCATCGTTGTTCTCTACGTTGCATCCATCGCGTATGTACATCTGCGCGGTCGAGTGCGGCACAAGCTGGGCCGCCAACTCAGTGATCATTCGACCTTCCTGGCACCGATCAACTGTTTCCTCTATCTGTTCTCCAAGCTGCCCAGCCGACCCTACCTGTCACCCAGCGATTTCCCTGACCTGAGCCCGCTGCAGGCGCATTGGCAGGAAATCCGCGAGGAAGGCCAGAACCTGCTGCGCGCCGGCGAAATCAAGCGCTCCGATGAATACAACGACGTCGGTTTCAACTCGTTCTTCAAGTCGGGCTGGAAGCGCTTTTATTTGAAGTGGTACGGCGACAGTCACCCCTCGGCGATGAAGCTGTGCCCGCGGACCACCGAGCTGGTGCAGAGCATCGGCTCGATCAAGGCGGCGATGTTCGCCGAGTTGCCACCCGGCTCCAAGCTGGTACGCCACCGTGACCCGTATGCCGGCTCCTATCGCTATCACTTGGGCCTGGATACCCCGAATGATCCGGGCTGCTACATCAATGTGGACGGCGAAAATTACTACTGGCGTGACGGCGAGGCGGTGATGTTTGATGAAACCTTTATCCACTACGCCGAGAACACCACGCAACAGAATCGCATCATCCTGTTCTGCGATATCGAACGGCCGATGAAATACCGCTGGGCGGCGGCGTTCAACCGTTGGTTCAGCCGCAACGTGATGGCGGCCGCTGGTTCGCCCAACGATGCGGGGGACAAGACCGGTGGCTTGAACCGTGCCTTTACTCGCCTGTACAAGATTCGCCTGCGTGGCAAAGAGCTGAAAAAACGCAATCGCACACGTTACTACTTGGAAAAGTGGGCGATCTTTGCGGCATTGGCGGCCATTTTCATCCTTATCTGAAGCCTGCTGGGCGCGGCTCACGCCGGAGGCGTGGCGCCCAGTTTGTCCCACATCTTGCGGGTGATTTTCTGCCGATTGGCATAGCCCGCCCATGGGTCCGCTTGCAAACCGTCCAGGCGCTGTTGCAGGTTGGCCACGCTCCATTGTTGGGCGCTACGCAACCCTTGCAACTCCTCGCGACTGATCGGTACCGACACCGGCAGGCCGGGCCTTGCGCGCACGGAATAGGCGGCTACCGTGCTGGCCCCACGGGCATTGCGCAGGTAGTCGATAAAGATCTTGCCCACGCGGTTTTTCGGCCCAGAGGTGGCAGTAAAGCGCTCGGGCAGTTGCGCGGTCATGAACTGGGCGATGGCTTTGGCAAAGGCCTTCACCGTATCCCAGCCGTCGCGTCGCGCCAGCGGTATGACCAGGTGCAGGCCTTTGCCGCCACTGGTCTTGATGAACGCCTCGAGGCCCAGCTCGTCCAGCACCGAGAGGGTCAACTGCGCGGCCTCCAGCATGGTTTTCCACGGCAGCGCGGGGTCCGGGTCGAGGTCAAGTACAAACTGGTCCGGCGTTTCGATCTTGTCGGAGGTCGCACCCCAGGTATGCAATTCGATAGTGCCCATCTGCACCGCGCCGAGCAGCGCGCGGGCAGTGTCGATTTCCATCAGGCGCGCATGGCCCGGGTCCAGCGCTTGGTCCAGTTGCTTGATGTTGGGAATCGCCAGGCGCTCTGAGTGTTTCTGGAAGAACTGTTCGCCCTCGATGCCCTCCGGCGCTCTCAGTAACGATACGGGACGATGGCGCAGGAAGGGCAGCAGCCACTCGCTGATGCGCTGATAAAATTGTGCCAGTTGCTGTTTTTGCGTACCGCTTTGTGGGTCGATGATTCGTTCGGGGTGGGTGATGTTCACGCCGCTGGTTTTCGGGGCTTTTGCTGCCTTCAACGATTTGGCCGCACGTGGCTGCTCATGGATGATCTGCGCGGCGGGTTTGTCGCTACGCAACCCCACAAAAGCCGCCTGACGTACCACGCCCTCGCGGGTCCACTCGGCAAACTGCACTTCGCCGACCAACTGCGGTTCCACCCAATGCACCCCCCGCGCCTGGGCACTGGTGAGCGGTTTTACCAGGGGTGATGCCTTTCGTTCCAAGGGCGTGAGCTGCGCATAGATGTTTTTCAGCGCGGCCTGGTCAAACCCGGTGCCCACGCGACCGGCATAGACCAGCCCGGTGTCGTCGTTGACCGCCAGCAGCAGGGCGCCAAAACCGCTGCGCGAGCCCTTGGGCCGGGTGTAGCCGACGATCACGAACTCCTGGCGCAAGCGGCATTTGAGCTTGACCCAATCGGTGTTGCGGCTGGACACATAGGGGCTGCCGAGCCGCTTGCCAATCACGCCTTCCAAGGCCAGGTCGCAAGCGCTTTCGAAAATATCGCGGTGGTTGGCGGTAAAGGCCTCGGAGAAACGCAGCAGCTTGCTGCGGCTGCCGGACAGGGCGGACTTGAGTGCGGCGCGGCGTTGTTCCACCGGCGCCTGACGCTGGTCAATGCCGTCGAGGAAGGGCGCGTCGAACAGGTAGTAGACAATGTCCAGGCTGCGGCCGATATCAAAGGCATTTTGTAGCGCCTGAAAATCCGGCAGGCCATCGCCATTGAGGCTGACCATTTCGCCGTCGAGCCAGCTGTCCTTGAGTTTCAGGGCGTGTAGCGCCTTGGCCTGACGTGGCAGGCGTTCGGTCCAGTCGTGACCGTTGCGGGTGAACAGGCGTACTTCGCCATCGCGGATGCGGGCGAGCATGCGGTAACCGTCGAACTTGATTTCGTATTGCCAGTCGCCCTCGGGGGCCCGGTCCACCAGGGTTGCCAGTTGCGGGGTGAATTGCTCGGGAAGGTTGGTTTTGGACTTCTTGTTCGGCTTGGTTTTGGTTTTGGCTTTAGCTTCGGTGCCGCTGAGCGAGGGCTCACTGAGCACGCTGTCCGGCTGGGCGACAACGATGTCGTAGTCGGCGGCGGGGCGTGCCTGCGGGTCTTTCTCCTTGATCAGCAGCCACTGCTCCTTGTCGCCACTGCCTTTGAGACGCGTGCGCACCAGTGCCCAGTCGCCGGACAGTTTTTCGCCGACCAGGCTGAACTTGAGTTTGCCGGCAGCGTAGGCCTTGCGCGGATCATCGTGAGGTTGCCAGACGCCACGGTCCCACACGATCACATCCCCGGCACCGTATTGGCCGGCCGGGATATTGCCCTCGAAACTGCCATAGCTGAGCGGGTGGTCCTCGACGTGAACGGCCAGGCGTTTCTGGCTGGGGTCCAGGCTCGGGCCTTTTGGCACCGCCCAGCTGAGCAACACACCGTCGAGCTCCAGGCGAAAGTCATAGTGCAGGTTGCGGGCGGCGTGTTTCTGGATCACAAAGCTCAGCGCCGACGCCTTGCGTTTACCACCGGGGGCGCTGCCTGCCGGCTCGGCGGTGATGTCGAAATCGCGTTTACGGTTGTATTCGCTCAGGGGCTTGGCCATAGGGTTCTCCCGCGGGTAACAGGCTCAGGAGGCTTTTTTGCTGGCTTTTTTCGCGGCCGGTTTTTTCGTCGCCGGTTTGCCGGCCAGGCTGCGCTTGAGCAGTTCCGTCAGGTCAATGACGTCGGCCGACTTGCGTTCCTCTCCGCCGTCCTGGGATTCGACATCCTCGATCTTGCCGGCCTTGGCCTTCTTCGCCACCAGCGCCATGATTTTTTCCTGGAAGCTGTCGCGATATTCGTCCGGCTGCCAGTCTGCGCTCATGTCTTCCACCAGGCGCTTGGCCATGTCCAGCTCGCCCTTGGCCAGGGTCGGTTTGGTCACGTCGCTGCCCAGCTCCAGTTCATCCAGGCTGCGTACCTCGGCGGGCCAGCGCAGCATCACCAGCACCAGCGCCGACTCCAGTGGCATCAATGCCGCCAGGTGTTGCTTGGTGTGCAGCACCACATTGGCCAGGGCGACCTTGCGGGTTTTTTTCAGGGTTTCGCGCAACAGTGCGTAGACCTTGCCGCCACGTTTGTCCGGTGCCAGGAAGTAAGGCGTGTCGATGTTCTGGAGCGGGATCTGGTCGCTGTCGACAAAGGCGATGATCTCGATGGTCTGGGTCGACTTGGGATGGGCCGAGCGGATCTCGTCTTCGCTGAGCAGCACATAGCGGCCCTTTTCAAAGGCCACGCCCTTGACGATATTTTCCTTGGTGACTTCCTTACCGGTGGCCTTGTTGATGCGCTTGTAGCCCACCGGGTCCATGCTGCGCTTGTCCAGCCAGTCGAAATCCACGCCCTGGGAGGCCGTGGCCGAGACCAGCGACACCGGGATATGAACCAAGCCGAAACTGATGGCGCCTTTCCAGATTGCCCGTGGCATACGTACGATTCCTTTAGGTGGGACTGTGTTCTGGTGACTTGAGGGTCGTACGAAAAGTTTCCCCAGCCAGACATGCGGACAGATCGTGTTACACCAAATGAGAAAGTATTTAGTGTCGAAACCCGAACCCAAGGCGTAGCGTGTTATCGAAAGCTGGTACTCCTGCCCCAGAGAGGCTTTGTCATGAACCGTTGTGTACGTCACCTCGCCGTGCTGGTGATGGGCCTGGCACTTATTCCAATTGCCCAGGCACAAAGCCTGCCCGGCAACAGCGATTCCAATAACAGCCCGATCCACCGGGCCAACCCCAACAGCATGCAGGGCACCCAGCCCAATGTGCCGACGACGCGCGGTATCCAGACCGCGCCGACCCCACGCACACCCACCTTGGAAAACGGTGGCATCGGCAATCGCTATCCCCAGCGCAATGCCGCGCCGAGCCGCCCGGCCACCGAAACCAAAGCCCCCACCTATGATGCCAACGGCAATCGCCGGTAAGGACTTCGCCCTATGTTGATACGTAAAACCCTACTCGCAGCGCTTTGCGCAACCCTGCCCCTGGCCGCTGTTCACGCCGCTGATGCCCAACAGTTTCCCAGCGAACAAGGCAGCATTACCGTCACGCCCATCGCCAAAGGCCTGGACCACCCGTGGGCCGTGGCCTTCCTGCCGGACCAGCAAGGTTTCCTGGTGACTGAGCGGCCTGGTCACCTGCGCGTTGTCAGCAAGGACGGCAAGCTGTCTGCGCCGTTGACCGGCGTGCCTGAGGTATGGGCCAAGGGGCAGGGTGGCCTGCTCGATGTGGTGCTGTCGCCAGACTTCAAACAGGACCGCATGGTTTACCTGACCTACGCCGAAGGCGGCGGCAAGGATGGCAAAGCCGGGACCGCAGTGGGGCGTGGACGCCTGGCGGCCGACCTGAGCGGCTTGAGCGATTTCAAGGTGATCCTGCGCCAGGAGCCGAAGCTCTCCACCGGCAACCACTTCGGCTCGCGCCTGGCCTTTGACCGTGATGGCTACCTGTTCGTGAGCCTTGGGGAAAACAACGATCGCCCGACCGCCCAGGACCTGGACAAGCTGCAAGGCAAAGTCGTGCGGATCTACCCGGATGGCCGTGTACCCGATGACAACCCCTTTGTCGGCCAGCCTGGCGTGCGCCCTGAAATCTGGTCCTACGGCCAGCGCAATCCCCAAGGGCTGGCGCTGAACCCGTGGAGCGGCACGATCTGGGAAAACGAGCACGGCCCGCGTGGCGGCGATGAAATCAATATCATCGAGCGCGGCAAGAACTACGGTTGGCCGCTGGCGACCCACGGCATCAACTATTCGCTGACGCCAATTCCCGAAGCCAAGGGCAAGACGGCGGAAGGCACCGTACCGCCGCACCATGTGTGGGAAAAATCACCGGCTATCAGCGGTATGGCGTTCTACGATGCGGATCGCTTCAAGCCCTGGCAGCACAACGTATTCATTGGTGCACTGGCCAGCCAGGAGTTGATCCGCCTGCAGTTCGATGGTGACAAGGTGATTCATGAAGAGCGCTTGCTGGAAGGCTTGAAGGCGCGCATTCGCGATGTGCGGCAGGGGCCGGATGGCTACCTGTACGTGTTGACCGATGAAGATAATGGCGCGTTGTATCGCGTCGGCCTGAACTAGGACTAAGCCAAGGCGACAATCCAATGTGGGAGGGGGCTTGCCCCCGATAGCGGTGTATCAGCCAGCCCATCAACAGCTGAACCACCGCTATCGGCAGCAAACCCCCTCCCACAGGGTCTTAAAGACCCAGGTCGGACAGCCCCGGATGATCATCCGGGCGCCGCCCCAGCGGCCAGTGAAACTTGCGCTCGTTCTCTTTGATCGGCAGGTCATTGATGCAGGCAAACCGATTGGCCATCAGACCATTCTCGTCAAACTCCCAATTCTCGTTGCCATACGAGCGGAACCAGTTACCCGAATCGTCGTGCCATTCATACGCGTAGCGCACGGCGATACGATTATCGGTGAACGCCCACAACTCCTTGATCAGCCGGTAATCCAGCTCTTTGGCCCATTTACGCGTGAGAAAACCCTTGGCTTCTTCGCGGTTATGGGCGAACTCGGCACGGTTACGCCACTGGGTGTCCAGTGTGTAGGCGAGGGACACCCGCTGCGGGTCTCGGGAGTTCCAGCCGTCTTCGGCCAGGCGTACTTTTTCGATGGCCGACGCGCGGGTGAACGGCGGCAGTGGAGGGCGTGTTTCTGCAGTCGATGACATGGGGCAGCTCCTGAAAACAATAAGGGATTATCGAAAGTTGCTCAGTCTGTGGGTTCACAGCCCCAATAACGTTCGCGCCATGCATTGCGCATTATCGGCCGCCGTTGAATCACCCATGACCAGGGCAACGGTAATGGCGCCATCGATCAGGATCAGCAGTTGCGCGGCCTGCCGTTCGGGCTCGGGGGTGCCATGTGCTTTACACAGTTCAAGTGCGTACTCGAACAGTTTCTGTTTATGCGCCTTGGCCAACTGGCGCACCGGGTCTTGTGGGTCGCCGGTTTCGCCGCTGGTGTTGATAAAGGCGCAGCCGCGAAAATCTGCCGAACCGAACCACGCCTTGAGCGCGCGGAACAACGCCAGCAGGCGCTCGCCGCTGCCTTCGCTACGTTCCACCTCCGTGCGTAGCCACTGCATCCAGCGCTCGTCGCGGCGTTGCAGGGCGGCGATCACCAACTCATCTTTATTGGCGAAGTAACGGTAGATACTTTTGCGCGAGACACCGGCGGTCTTCACCAGAAAGTCCATGCCGGTGGCGGCGATGCCGTGGCGATAGATCAGCTTTTCGGTGACGTCGAGAATAATGTCGCGGGTTTCATTGCTGGTTATTTTGTCCATGTCGCTGACAGTAGAACGATCGTTCTTCATGGTCAATTAAATTTTTCTCCACGCTGACCGCGAGACCTGAGCACCCCCATGGTGTAAGCTCGGGGCCTCTTTGGATTCGACCCACTGCGAGCCTTATGCCGTCGTTCTTCAAACGCTCCCTGTTGCCCAAACTGCGTGGTTTCCCCCTTAGTCCCGAGGCCATTGACGTGCTGCCCAGCGCCGATGCCTATCGCCGCTGCCTGCTGGAAAAAATCCCGCAGGCCGCTCGGCGCATCTACATCGTGGCGCTGTACTTGCAGCAGGACGAGGCGGGCCAGGAGATCTACGAGGCCCTGCACGCCGCCAAGGCTGCGCGGCCGGAGCTGGACATCGTGGTGGTGGTCGACTGGTTGCGCGCCCAGCGCGGGCTGATCGGTGCCGGCAAGCAACCAGGCAACAGCGCCTGGTACCAGGCGATGACCGCGCGCCACAGCAGTGAAGTGCCGGTGTATGGTGTGCCGGTGCAAACCCGCGAACTGTTCGGCGTATTGCACCTCAAGGGTTTTGTGATCGACGACAGTGTGTTGTACAGCGGCGCCAGCTTGAACAACGTGTACCTGCACAAGTTCGACAAGTACCGCTTTGACCGTTACCACTTGATCCACAGCACACCCCTGGCCGACTCCATGCAGCATCTGGTGGAACATGGCCTGATCGCCTCCAAGGCGGTGCACCGTCTTGACCTGCCGAACCCGCCGACCACCCGCAGCCTGCGCAACGACATCGGTGACCTGCGCAGCCGCCTCAAGCATGCGGCCTACGACACCACGACCGGGCTATTGCCTAATGGCCACCTGTCCGTCAGCCCGTTGCTGGGCGTGGGCAAGAACAACCCGCTGAACCGGGTGATCCTCGAGTTGATTGCCAGCGCCCAACAGCAACTGACCATCTGCACGCCGTACTTCAACCTGCCGTTGCCGGTGACCCGTGAAATCAACCGGGCGTTGGCGCGTGGGGTCAAGGTGGACATTATCGTCGGCGACAAGACCGCCAACGATTTCTACATTCCGCCCAGCGAGCCGTTCAAGGTGATCTCGGCATTGCCTTACCTGTATGAAATCAGCCTGCGCCGTTTCGCCAAGCGCCACCAGCCAGTGATCGACAGTGGCCAGTTGAACCTTCACCTGTGGCGCGACGGCGACAACACCTATCACCTCAAGGGCATGTGGGTCGACCAGCGCTACACCTTGCTCACCGGTAACAATCTCAACCCCAGGGCATTTCGCCTGGACCTGGAAAACGCCTTGCTGATCGATGACCCGCAAGGCCAGTGGCTGGCGCCACGACGCACCGAGCTGGCGAAGATCTTCGAGCACACCACGCGTATCGAGCGTTATCAGGATTTGCAAACCCTGCTGGACTACCCGGAAGCGGTGGGCAAGTTCCTGCGGCGGGTCAGCCGGGTGCGGATCGAGCGGCTCTTGTACCGAATCTTGTAGGCTGCCGCGCTAAAACCTACAGGCAAAAAAAGACCCAGCCCCTTCAACAGGGCTGGGTCTTTTTGTGTGTGTGGCTTAATTCAAGCCCAATTTCCCACGCAGGGTCGAGAGGTCTTCCGCCAGGGTGTTGACCGGGCCCACCAGGGCTTTACGGTCGTTTTCCTTGACCTTGTCATAGGTCTCGAAGCCGCCGTCCTTGGTCTTGTACTTGGCCAGGATCTTGTCCACGCTGGCGAAGTTCTTGTCGACCTTGGCCAGGAAGGCCTTGTCTTGCTTCTCGATCTGGCCTCGGAACAGGTCGACGATTTTTTTCGCGCCGTCGATGTTGCCCTGGAAGTCATATAGGTCAGTGTGGCTGTAGCGGTCTTCTTCGCCGGAAATCTTGGTGGCGGCGACTTCTTCGAGCAGCGCTGCGGCACCGCCAACGACTTTTTCCGGCGGGAAGGTCAGGCCGTCGACGCGGGTCTTGAGGTCGTTGACGTCGGTGTTGAGCTTGGCGGTCAGCGCCTCCAGGCCTTTGGTCGAGTTCTGCGAGAAGAGTGCGTACTCGATGCGGTGGAAGCCGGTGAAGTCTTCGGCGGTCACGCCTTTTTCGTGGTCGTCGACACGCGAGTCGATGGACGCGTCGAGGTCGCTGAACAGCTCGGCGATCGGCTCGATGGACTCATAGTGCACGCGGGTCGGCGCGTAGAGTTTCTTGGCGGTCGCCAGGTCGCCTTTGTTGATGGCGTCGGTGAAGGCTTGGGTCTGGGTGACCAGCTCACCAATTTCTTCGGTGACGTAGATCTTGTAGTCCGACACCGGGCCTACCAGGTCCAGCGGCGCGGTAGCGGCAAACGCTGCCAGCGGCGAAAGGGTCATTAACAACGACAACGCGATAGACGACTTCTTCATGGGACGGTTTCCGCTCTGGGGTTTGTTTTAGGTGTTGGCAGTGGTTTGAGCATGCGTTGCAGCGAGCAGCGTGCGCCCAATGAAATCCTTGGGCCCCGTGACCCCCGGCAAGGTGAAGAAGTACCCGCCGCCGACCGGCTTGAGGTATTCCTCCAGGGGCTCGCCGTTGAGCCGGGTTTGTACGCTGATAAAACCTTTCTCCAGGTCAGCCTGGTAACAGATGAACAACAGCCCCATGTCCAGCTGACCGTTTTTATTGACGCCGTTGGAGTAGTTGAATGGCCGGCGCAAAATCAGGTTGGCCTGAGTCTGCGCAGTGCGCGGGTTGGCCAGGCGGATGTGGGCATCGAGCTTGGTCAACTTGCCTTCCGGGTCCTTGCTGTAGTCGGGAACCTGGCTTTCCTGTTGGCCATCCATGGGCGCGCCCGTGGTCTTGACGCGGCCGATGATGCTTTCTTGCTCTTGCAGCGGGGTGCGGTCCCAACGCTCGACGAAGTTGCGGATGATCCGCACCGCCTGGTAGCTGCCATGGGCGGCCCACTGGGGTTCGTCGCTGCCCGGTTGTACCCACACAATCTGGTTCATCGCGGTGTTGTCGTTGGAGTTCGGGTTGGCCGAACCGTCACGGAAACCAAGGAAATTACGCGCGCTCTGCGCTGGCTCGCCAGGGCGGGCAGGGGCTTGGGGCGGCACGCTGCCTTCCTGCTTCCAGCGCACCAGCAGCAGGTCGGGCAGGTTCTTCACGATGTCGCGCAGGGCGTGGATATTGGTGTCCGGGGTGTTGGAGCTGAATTGCAGGCTGAGGTCGCCGTGGCACTGCGCCGGTTCGAGCGCATCGTTGGGGAAACCGACCATGCGGCTGAGGCGCTTGGGCTTGGCGGCGGCGAGGCCGAAGCGTTCATCGAACAGCGATTCGCCGACGGACACGGTGATGGTCAGGTTGTCCGGCGTGACCACCGGGCCAAGGATGCCGGAGTCGGTCGGAGGCAGTTTCGGGTCGACTTGCGGCACGGTGCCGCCGGTCATCAGGAACGCGATGCGCTCGTTCAACGTACGGAACAGGCGCTCCAGGTCTTCACGGTCGGCGGCCAGTACGTCGAACGCCACCAGCATGCCGCAGGCCGGGCGTGGGGTGACGATGCCGCTCTGGTGCGTGCCGAAAAACTCGTGGTGGTCCTGGGTCTTGTCGCTGCGCGGCGCGGTGGTGACTTGCTCAGCGGCGGCGGCCATGGCCGGGCAGCTCAGGCTGCTGCCGGCCAGGGCCGCGCCGGTGGCCGCCATGCCTAGCAGGACACGGCGGCGCTGGAGGTTAAGGTGTTCTGAATCACTCATGTGCGGTCGTCTTCACTGCAGGCCGGAAAGGCCAAGGGCGGGGTCGATTCCATCGAGTACAGCGGCCAGAGCCTTGGCCTTGTCGGCGATCTGCTTACGCTGATCGGCGGAAACGCGGTCATACGTGGTGTAGCCTTTGTCGACCTTGAAACCGTGTAGCTCGGCATCGAAGTCCGCGAGGGCACTGTCGATTTTCGGCAGCAGGTCAGCGGCGGATTTGCTCAGCAGCGGGCGCATCAGCTCCACCACCTTGTGGGCGGCTTCCAGGTTGGCGGCGAAGCCATTCAGGTCGACGTGGCTGTAGCGTTCTTCCTCACCGCTGATGGCACGTACATCCGCCAGGCTGTTGAGGTTGCGCACCACAATGCTCACCAGCTGCTCCGGTGGCAGCGACTGGGCCAGTAGTTGCTGCTTGAGGGTGGTGACGTCGGTCAGCAGGCGCTGCGCAATCGGCGCCAGGCCGTCGAGGCTGCGTTGCTGGAACAGGCTGTATTCGAGGCGATGGAAGCCGCTGAAGGCGGGGTCCTGTTCGCGCTTTTCAAAATAATCGGCGCGGGCGTTGATCGCGTTGTCCAGTTCGGCCAGGCGCTGGGCGGCAGGTGCCAGTCGCTGATAAGCCTCGCGGGCCGGCACATACAGCGCCTGGGCCTGGGCCAGGTCACCGGCGTCGATGGCCTGCTGCAGGGCGGTCACGGCCTTGACCAAGGCGCTGCCCTGGCCGCTCAAGTACACGCGGAACTCCGACAACGGCCCGATAAACGCCACCATCGATGGCTTGGCCTTGGCCTGGGCGTCGGATTCGGCTGTCGGCGTCACATGCAGGGTGCCGCGCGGGTTGCTCAGCAGGCCGCAGGTGATCGCATAGTCGCCGGGCAGCAGGTTGGCGTTGATCACTTGGCTCAGGCCGGGGGCGATATTCTCGCGCTCTTCGATCACCAGCACACCGTCGAGAATTTCCCATTCCACCGCCCGGTCGGAGCGGTTGATGATGCGAAAGCTCGCGCGCCCGGCCGGCACGGTCAGCTCATTGGGTTCGCAGGCATGGCCATGGATGGTCACGGCGATTTCATTATGGTTGGTCTGGCGCTTGCTCGCCGCCAGTTGCGACGCATAGTAGAACAACGCACCGGCGGCGATCATCACGACCACCGAGCCCGCCACGGCCCAGCGCAGGGCGCGGGGTGGCGAAGCCGGTTGAGGGGTTGGGTTGGACAAGAGACGGTCCTTACTGGCTGGAAACGGAAGAGGTTTTTACGACGGGCGCTGGCGGGGCGGCAGGCAGAAAGAACATCC
Organism: Pseudomonas sp. S09G 359; assembly: GCF_002843605.1. Taxonomy (NCBI): domain Bacteria; kingdom Pseudomonadati; phylum Pseudomonadota; class Gammaproteobacteria; order Pseudomonadales; family Pseudomonadaceae; genus Pseudomonas; species Pseudomonas sp. S09G 359. The sequence goes on from NZ_CP025263.1 coordinate 3,068,556, forward strand.
CCAGGGCCACCACCAGGTAGATCAGGTAGGCGCCGAGGGTGCTGATGGTCGGCGCTTCCTGGTAGCCGAACATGCCGGCGAGTACCGAACCCAGCGGGCTGTCCATCGGCAGTACGGCGCTGAAATCGAACAGCACGGTTTGCAAGTGGTTCCACACGCCGGCTTCGTGCAACGCCTGCACCGAGTTGGCCAGGATGCCGGCGGCCACGACGAGGATGAACAGGCCGGTCCAGCGGAAGAACGCACCGAGGTTCAGGCGCATGCTGCCGCTGTAGATCAGGAAGCCGACAATGATTGCCAGGATCAGGCCGAGCAGGGCACCAATGGGCGCGCCGGGGCCTTCACTCTGTTGGAATACTGCCAGCAGGAAAAACACGGTTTCCAGGCCTTCGCGGGCCACGGCGAAAAACACCATCAGGATCAAGGCTGTGACCTGGTGCTTGGAACCGGCCAAGGCGTGGTCGAGGGATTCATGCAGCGCATGCTTGATGGAACGGGCCACCTTGCGCATCCAGAACACCATGGAGCTGAGGATGCCCACGGCCACCAGGCCGACAATGCCTTCGAACAATTCCTGCTGTTTTTGTGGGAATTCGGCGCTGACCAATTCCAGGCCGCCACCCACCAGCAGCGCCAGCGCGGCGGCGAGGAATACCCCGATCCACACGGCCGGCATCCATTGGCCGCGGCCGGTCTGTTGCAGGTAGCTGGCGATAATGCCGACGATCAGTGCGGCTTCAATGCCTTCGCGCAGCATGATTAGAAAAGGAACGAGCATTCGCCACCACAGCATAACTAGATAGGAGGCTAAGTTGTAACATAATGATACTCATTACTAAACAGGCAATCTTGACCTTTCCTGAACATGGGCTGAACGGTGGTCGCGAAGGGCATCCGCCCTTATGATGCACGCCATCTTGTGCGTACCGGATTGCCCCACTGCCCATGTCGGAAAAAGACACCATTTCCATCCATCTCGTGCGCGAAGCCCTGTTGCAGAGCTGCGCGCCCGGAGCGGCGAGCACCGAGGTGCTGAATAAAGTCGGCATCGACCCGGCGTTGCTGGCCGAGCCCGCCGCACGGGTTTCGGCCACGGCCTACGCACGCCTGTGGCGCCTGCTGGCCAGGCGCACGGACGACGAGTTCTTTGGCATGGACCCGCGCAAGCTCAAATCCGGCAGCCTGGCATTTTTGTGCCGTGCGGCGCTGGCGCAACCGAGCCTGGCTGACGGGCTGGAAACCGGCCTTGGGTTCCTCTCGCTGATGCTCGAGCGCATGCCCGCGCAATTGGTGCGCCAGCAAAGCCTGGCGGAAATCGTGTTGCTGGAGCCAGCGACCGAAGCCAATCGCGCGTTTACCTACTTCACCTACTGGATGATCGTGCACGGCGTAGCCTGCTGGCTGGCGGGGCGGCGGATACCGATCCTGGCCATTGAACTGCGCTGCCCGCAGCCGGACTTTTGTGATGATTACCAGGTGATGTTTTCCGACAACCTGCGGTTTGATCGGCCACGCACCCGCATGATCTTTTCCGCCGACTGCCTCGACCTGCCGATCAAGCGCAGCCCGGAGGAACTCAAGCGTTTCCTTGCCCATGCGCCGGCCAATATCCTGGTGAAATACCGCGACCCCGACAGCCTGGCCATGCGCATCAAGCACGACCTGCGCCAGCTGCCTGCCGATACCTGGCCGGAAACCGAGGGCCTGGCGGCCAGCCTATGTGTTTCGGCGTCCACCCTGCGCCGCCGGCTGGCGGAGGAGGGCCAGACCTACCAGGGCCTCAAGGACAGCGTGCGCAAGGAGTTGGCGATTGTCTGGCTGGCCGAACCGCAGCTCAGCTTTGCCGAGATTGCCGAGCGGTTGGGATTTGCCGACACCAGTTCGTTCTACAAGGCATTTCGCAAGTGGTCGGGGTCGAATCCCGGGCACTATCGCAGCCTGATTCTCAATGACGACAGCCACTCCTGACAGATGCTGGAGTTTACCGAGTAGCCCTTTTCCCAAAGTTAAAAAAGCCCCTGAAATTCAGCTGGTAAAGCCACGACAACCCGACAGCGCCTTCCTTACATTTTGCGGCCAACTCCATTCGACAAGGACCGAATGCATGGCCCAGCCTTATGCGTTTATCAACGAGCGGCCGCAAACCGCGACCGAACTCAAAGCCCGCCTTGACTTAAGCAAGTCAGCTGCCGAAAAGTTCGACATGCTGAATAACCACATCCGCAATGTCGTGGTGTTACCCGGCCAACTGGTGATTATCGGGGACCCGACGACGGCGATGTGTACGCCGGAAGAAAACCGTTTGAAACAAGCAGCCTGGAGCATCCGTCACAGTGTGATGGCCGAAGGCGGCGCCGACGTTGCATTGCAGAACTATGACCTGCTGCAGAAACTACTGGGTTATGCCTCGCTCGGGGTCGGTACGGCGGGGGACGCTTGGAATCGCCACCTGGCCGACATCGTCAAGACGCTGGAAGAAATCCAAGCGTTGCACAAACAGTCCCTGCATCGAGGTGGCGGGGCTGCGCGAGATGAGTTCTTGTCGCGCCGCCGAATCCTGTTTAGCCGACTGGAAGCGCAGATGCGCGGTTTTGCCCGTTATGGCACAGGATTGGGCAATGACGGTTCGATCAAGAAGATGCTGGGAATCTCCACTAAGAGTTATCTACAGAGTGGGGAAATCAGTCGCTATGCCGAGAGGATTGCGCGCATAACCAGAACGGCGAAAGTGCTCAAGGCGGGGACGCCGTTGGGGATTGCGTTAAGTACGGCGTCCACGGCGCTGGAGATCAAGGAGGCGTGTTCGACGGGGAGGGAAGAACTGTGCACGAAGACGAAGTATGTGGAGGTGAGAAAGCTAACGATGAGCGTTGGAGCAGGAGCCCTTGGAGGGTACGCAGCCTCGTCGCTGTGTATCGCCGTGCTGATGCCAACAACGGGCCCTGGTTCTTTGGCTTGTTTCTTAATCGGCGGTGCGGCAGGGGGTGTCGCTGGAGGTACACTTGGCAACTTAGGTGGGGAATTAGTAGGGGAAAAACTCTATGAATATCGGTGATATTCAGAGTCCTTTTGTCATTTTTTTGTTTGAGTTAGCGCTATGTGTTTCGCTTCTTATTGCCGTATTGGTAGGCGTTTTTCTCGCCTATCGACGGCTAGAGCACATGGAGCACCTTCTGAATAAATGCAGCTTTGTCGTGTTTCATTCTCGGTTTTGGGGCAACTCTGCGCGAGGGCGGATGATGAGATTATCTGTGATCACCGTGGCAGTGCTACTGCCAAAGCGGTGCCTGAAACGCGGTGTTATTGATTGGCAGCAAGTCCAGGCGTTTCCTCGAGGGCTAAAAAACATATTCTTGGGGATGCATTGCGTCGGCGTGGTTTTCTTCACCTACTTCACGGCTCTTTGGCTACTTAAATAGAGTGATACTCAGTAGGCATTCCGCTCTTGCAACCAGCAACCAAAATAAGCCCCGTGACCGAATGGACTACGGGGCAACAAATTCGCTGGATGCGCCCAACCAAAGACGCGGGTTACATCCCTTGCTGCTGGCCACCACCGTATCCGTCTGCCAGCCCCCGCCCAATGCCTGGTAGATCGCCACAATTTGCCCCTCTGCCGGGATCGAATCCTGCGCACTATTACAGCCTGATTCTCAATGACGACAGCCACTCCTGACAGATGCTGGAGTTTACTGAGTAGCCCTTTTCCCAAAGTTAAAAAAGCCCCTGAAATTCAGCCGGTAAAGCCACGACAACCCGACAGCGCCTTCCTTACATTTTGCGGCCAACTCCATTCGACAAGGACCGAATGCATGGCCCAGCCTTATGCGTTTATCAACGAGCGGCCGCAAACCACGATCGAACTCAAAGCCCGCCTTGACTTAAGCAAGTCGGCTGCCGAAAAGTTCGACATGCTGAATAACCACATCCGCAATGTCGTGGTGTTACCCGGCCAACTGGTGATTATCGGGGACCCGACGACGGCGATGTGTACGCCGGAAGAAAATCGCTTGAAACAGGCGGCCTGGGGCATTCGCCACAGTGTGATGGCTGAGGGCGGCGCTGACTTTGCGTTGCAGAACTATGACCTGCTACAGAAACTACTGGGTTATGCCTCGCTCGGGGTCGGTACGGCGGGGGACGCTTGGAATCGCCACCTGACTGACATCGTCAAGACGCTGGAAGAAATCCAAGCGTTGCACAAACAGTCCCTGCATCGAGGCGGCGGATCCGCGCGAGATGAGTTCTTGTCGCGCCGCCGAGTCCTGTTTAGCCGACTGGAAGCGCAGATGCGCGGTTTTGCCCGTTATGGCACGGGCTTGCGTAATGAAGGGGCGATCAAAAAGATGCTGGGGATCTCCACCAGGAGTTATCTACAGAGCGGGGAAATCAGTCGCTATGCCGAGAGGATTGCGCGCATAACCAGAACGGCGAAAGTGTTCAAGGCGGGGACGCCGTTGGGGATTGCGTTGAGTACGGCGTCCACGGCGCTGGAGATCAAGGAGGCGTGTTCGACGGGGAGGGAAGAGCGGTGTACGAAGGCGAAGTATGTGCAAGTGGGCAAACTAGGCGGCGGAATTTTGGGGGGGATAGGAGGCGGTGCTTTAGCAACTGCATTATGTTTCACCGTATTGGGCCCTACGACTGGGCCGGGGTCATTAGGTTGCTTGTTGATCGCGGGCGGAACTGTGGGTGCGATTGGGGGAAGTAAAGGTGGGGAACTCGGTGAGTATTTAGGTGAGAAAGTTTATGAATATTGACTGCTTATTCAACCAACCTCTGAAGTTGTGGTTGGCTGCAGGCGTCATGAGTCTGCTGTTTATCACCAACCTGCTTGGCTTTTTTTTGGTATGTAGACGTCTGGATGAAATGGAACGCTATTTAGACAAATGTAGCCTTGTCACCTTTAGCAAAAGGTTCTGGGGGAACTCGTTACGAGGGAGAGTAGTTCGGCTTTGCGCAGTCATGGCGGCCGTTACAATGCCATGGTGGAACATAAGGCGCGGTGTCCTGGACCGCCAGCAAGTGCAGGACTTCCCCCGCGGTCTCAAATATTTGCTTCGGAGCATGATGTTTAGCGGCATGTTTCTTCTAGCCGTTGCTACTGCCGACACTGCGTATGAATGGCTACGCCACTGACCAAAAAAAAGCCCCGTGACCGAATGGACCACGGGGCAAAAAATTGGCTGGATGCGACCAACCAAAGGAGCTCTTTAAATCACTTGGCGCTAGCCACCACCGTCTCCGGCTGCCAGCCACCACCCAGCGCCTTGTAGATCGCCACAATGCCGCGATACAGGTCTACTTCGGCCTGGGCCTGGGAGTCTTCTGCTGCCAGGCGTTCGCGCTGTGCGTCGAGCAGCACCAGGAAGTCCACGGTGCCTTCGCGGTAGCGGATCGCCGCGAGGTCGGCGGCGGAGCGGCTGGACTCACTCTGACGGATCAGCGAAACCAGGCGCTGTTGGCGTTTGCCGTAATCGCTGAAGGCATTTTCCGACTCTTCCAAGGCCAGCAACACTTGCTGCTCGTACGTTGCCAGGGCGCCGTCGGCTTCGGCATTGGCGCCGCGCAAACGCGCGCGCACGCTGCCCAGGTCAAACGCGGCCCAGGTAATGCTTGGGCCCAGGGACCAGGCATTGGCGGCCGCCGAGCCGATCTGCGAACCGCGCCCGGCGGTAAAGCCGAGGAAGCCGCTGAGGCTGACCCGTGGGAACAGGTCGGCCTTGGCCACGCCGATACGCGCGGTGGCGGCGGCCAATTTGCGTTCGGCGCTGAGAATGTCCGGGCGACGTTGCAGCAACTGGCCTGGGTCACCGATCGGCAACGCCTTGGCAATCGCCGGCAGATCTTTGGGGCTCAGGTCCACGGTCAGCTTGTCGGGGCGCTGGCCGAGCAGGGTGGCGATGCGGTTACGCTCGCGCACTTGTTCGGCTTGCAGTTGCGGCACGCTGGCCTCTACCGCTGCGAGGCGTGCGTCGGCGCGCTCCACATCCAGTTGGTCACCCACGCCGGCGTCCCGCAGGCTGACGGTGATGGTGCGCGATTCCTGCTGGTTTTTCAGGTTGTCCAGGGCAATGCGTTCGCGCAGTTGGGCGCCGCGCAGCTGGCCGTAGGCATCGACCAACTCGGCAATCATGCTGACTTGCAGTTGGTACAGGTCCGCTTCGGCGACCTGCTGGTCAGCGTCGCTGGCTTCCAGGTTACGGCGGATACGCCCGAACAAGTCCACTTCCCAGGCCATGTCCAGGCCCAGGTCGTAGCGCTCGCTGTTGACGCGCCGGGTGGTCTGGCCCGGGATCTGGCCTTTGCCCACGTCGCTGCTGACCCGGCTGGTGACCACCGGCATGATGTCGTTGGCCGCATCATCGCGGATCGCCCGTGCCGCGCGCAGGCGGGCAAAGGCTACGCGCAGGTCGCGGTTACCGTCCAACGACTGGGTGACCAGTTGGTTGAGGGTAGGGTCGTCGAACTGCTGCCACCAGATGCCTTCGTACTTGGCGTGGTCGTAGCTTTTGGTGTCGGCGGCGGCCGTGATATTGGCCGCCTCCAGGTTCTGGGTTTTGTAGTCCGGTCCGACGGCACAGGCGCTCAGCGCCAGTACCAGCAAGCTCGGCAGAAAGACTTTAACACTCATTGCTGTGTCTCCAGCTTCAAGGCCTTGGCCGCTTTGCGCGCGTCCTGGCGCTCGACATAGCGACGGATCAATACGTAAAACACTGGCGTCAGCAACAGACCGAAGAAGGTCACACCGATCATCCCGGAGAACACCGCCACGCCCATGGCATGCCGCATCTCGGCACCGGCACCGCTGGACAACACCAGTGGCACCACACCCATGATGAAGGCGAACGAGGTCATCAGGATCGGCCGCAGACGCAGGCGGCAGGCTTCCAGTACCGCAGCCAGTGGGTCGAGACCCTCCGCTTGTTTATCCTTGGCAAACTCGACGATCAGAATCGCGTTCTTACACGCCAGGCCCACCAGTACGATCAAGCCGATCTGCGTGAAGATGTTGTTGTCGCCGCCGGAAATGATCACCCCGGTGATGGCCGACAGCAGCGTCATCGGTACGATCAGGATTACCGCCAGTGGCAGGCTCCAGCTTTCGTATTGGGCGGCCAGTACCAGGAACGCCAGCAGTACGCAGAGCGGGAACACGAACAGCGCAGTGTTGCCCGAGAGGATTTGCTGATAGGTCAGGTCGGTCCACTCGTAGGTCATGCCGTTGGGCAGTTCGTCTTTCAACAGTTTTTCAATCGCCGCCTGGGCCTGGCCGGAGCTGTAGCCCGGTGCAGCGTTGCCGTTGATTTCAGCGGTGATAAAGCCGTTGTAGTGCATCACGCGGTCCGGACCCGAGGTGTCGCTGACCTTGATAAAGGTCGCCAGCGGGATCATCTCGCCTTTGTTGTTGCGTACTTTCAGTTGGCCGATCTGATCGGAGTCCTGGCGGAACTGCTGCTCAGCCTGCACGTTGACCTGGTAGGTGCGGCCAAAGCGGTTGAAGTCGTTGGCATACAACGAACCCAGGTAGACCTGCAGGGTGTCGAAGATGTCGCTGATCGCCACGCCGTGGGTCTTGGCTTTTTCGCGGTCGATGGCAGCATCGACCTGAGGCACGTTGACCGTGTAGCTGGTGAACAGGCCGAACAACTCCGGCACGCCATGGCTCTTGGTGATGACGTTCTGCACTTCTTTATACAGCTCGTCATAGCCGAGGTTGCCACGGTCTTCGATCTGCAGGCGGAACCCGCCGATCGTACCCAGGCCCTGTACCGGCGGCGGCGGGAAGATGGCCATGTAGGCTTCTTCAATGTTGGCGTATTGGCCATTCAACGCACCGGCAATCGCACCGGCGGACATGCTCGCATCCTTGCGTTCATCGAACGGCTTCAAGGTCACGAACACAATGCCGCTGTTCGGGCTGTTGGTGAAACCGTTGATCGACAGGCCAGGGAACGCAATCGCGCTTTCCACGCCGGGCTGCTTCAGGGCGATGTCCGACATGCGCTTCATCACGCTTTCGGTACGGTCCAGGCTCGCGGCGTCCGGCAGTTGGGCGAAGGCCACCAGGTATTGCTTGTCCTGGGCCGGCACGAAACCGGTCGGGGTATGGGCAAACCCGAAGAAGGTCAGCACCATCAGGCCGGCGTATACGAACAGGGCAATGCCACTGCCGCGAATCACCCGGCGCACGGTACCTACGTAGCCATGGCTGGCTTTTTCGAAAAAGCGGTTGAAAGGACGGAACAGCCAGCCGCCGAAAAGCTTGTCGAGAAACTTCGAGAAACGATCCTTGGGCGCATCGTGACCGCGCAGCAACACGGCGGCCAGGGCAGGGGACAGCGTCAACGAGTTGAACGCCGAGATCACCGTCGAGATCGCAATGGTCAAGGCGAACTGTTTGTAGAACTGCCCGGTCAAGCCACTGATAAAGGCGGCGGGGATGAACACCGCACACAGCACCAGCGCCGTGGCGATAATCGGGCCGGTCACTTCGCTCATGGCTTTTTCAGTCGCCGGGAACGGCTCCAGGCCCAGCTCGATATTGCGCTCGACGTTCTCCACCACCACGATGGCGTCGTCCACCACGATACCGATGGCCAGTACCAAGCCGAACAATGACAGCGCGTTGAGCGAGAACCCGAACAGGTGCATCACCGCAAACGTACCGATCAACGATACCGGCACCGCCACCAACGGAATGATCGAGGCGCGCCAGGTCTGCAGGAACAGGATCACCACCAGCACCACGAGGATCAGTGCTTCGAACAGGGTGTGCACGACCGCTTCGATGGAGCCGCGTACAAAGATCGTCGGGTCATACGCGATGCGGTAATCCATACCCGCCGGGAAGCTCTTTTTCAGCTCGGCCATCTTGCTGCGTACATCGTTGGAGATGTCGATGGCATTCGAGCCAGGGCGCTGGAAAATCGGAATCGCAACGGCCGGCTGATTATCGATCAGCGAGCGCAGCGCGTATTGGCTCGACCCCAGTTCGACCCGGGCAATGTCCTTGAGGCGTGTGATTTCACCGTTGGCGCCGGCGCGAATCACAATGTTCTCGAACTCTTCCTCGGTGACCAGGCGGCCCTGGGTATTCACCGACAACTGGAAGCTGGTATCCGTCGGCGCAGGCTGGGCACCGAGTGCACCGGCTGCGACCTGACGGTTCTGCTCGCGGATCGCGTTGACCACATCGGTCGCGGTCAGGTTGCGTGAGGCGGTCTTGTTCGGGTCGAGCCATACGCGCAGGGAGTAGTCGCCCATGCCGAACAACTGCACGTCGCCCACGCCGCCGAGGCGGGCCAGCTCATCCTTGATGTTGAGGATCGCGTAGTTGGACAGGTAAAGCATGTCGTAACGCTGATCCGGTGAGGTCAAGTGCACCACCATGGTCAGGTCGGGGGAGGCCTTGTCCACGGTGATACCGATACGCGTCACTTCCTCAGGCAGTTTTGGCTGAGTCCGGGTCACACGGTTCTGCACCTGCACCTGCGCGTTATCCAGGTCGGTGCCCAGGGCGAAGGTGATGGTCAGGGTCAACTTGCCGTCGGCGGTCGACTGCGAGGACATGTACAGCATGTTCTCGACGCCGGTGATCGCTTGCTCCAGGGGAGCGGCCACGGTTTCACCGATAACTTTGGGGTTGGCGCCCGGGAAGTTGGCACGTACCACCACGGTCGGCGGTACCACTTCCGGGTATTCGCTGATCGGCAATTGGAACAACGAGATCGCGCCGGCGATCAGGATCAACAGCGACAGCACCGCTGCGAAGATCGGCCGCGAAATAAAGAACTTGGAGAAATTCATCTTGAGTCGTATCCCTTAACCGCGTGGAGCGGCAGCGGCTGCGAGCTTGGGCGCGGTTTTGTCCGGCGCCACTTGCTCCAGGTTGCTGGCTTCAAGCGCTTGTCGTTGTTGGGCCAAGGCGGCGAGGGTTTCCTTGCTGGCCATCGGGATGGTTTCCGGAGCGACCGGCGAACCCGGGCGCACACGCTGCAGGCCCTTGACGATAATCGTGTCGTCTTTGTTCAGGCCGCTACGCACGATGCGCAGGCCTTCGAGCTTCGGCCCCAGTTCCACCGAGCGATAGGCTGGCTTGTCGCCGTCCATCACCAGCACGAATTTCTTGCCCAGGTCGGTGCCCACGGCTTCGTCGTTGATCAGCACGGCGGAGTAGGTGCCGCTGCCCACGAGTTTGAGGCGGGCATACAGGCCAGGGGTGTATTCGCCCTTGCTGTTGTCGAACACGGCGCGGCCACGGATGGTGCCGGTGGCCGGGTTGACCTGGTTGTCGACGAAGTTCATCTGGCCCAGGTGCGGGTTACCGGTTTCATTCGACAGGCCCAGGTACACCGGGGTGGTCGCGCCACGACGGCCTTGGCGGGCCAGTTCGGTGTACTTGAGGAACACGCGCTCATCGGCGTCGAAGTAGGCATAGACCTTGTCGGTGGAGACCACGCTGGTCAGCGCCGTGGTGTCGGCAGTCACCAGGTTGCCGGCAGTGATTTCGGCACGGCTGACGCGGCCGCTGATCGGCGAGGTCACGCGGGTGAAGCTCAGGTTCAGCTTGGCCAGGTCCAACTGCGCCTGGATCCCGGCCACGCCGGCGCGGGCTTCCTGGGCGGCGGTGGTACGCGAGTCAGCCAGTTCGGCGGAGATCGCATTGCTCTGGCGCAGACGCTCGCCGCGCTGCGCTTCGTTATCGCTGCGGGTCGCGGCGGCTTTGGTTTGTGCCAGCTGGGCTTCAAGGCGGCGCACTTCGGCCTGGAACGGACGCGGGTCGATCTGGAACAGCAGGTCGCCTTTCTTGACCAAAGCGCCTTCGATGAAAGCGACTTGGTCAATCTGGCCAGAGACCCGTGGACGGATCTGTACGGTTTCCGGTGCTTCCAGGCGACCGGTGAATTCGTCCCACTCGTTGACCGGTTGCTCAAGCACCTTGGCCACGCTGACTTTCGCCGCTGGCATGGCGGCCGCTTGTTCCGGGGCTTTGCCGCACGCGCTCATCACCACCACGGCCAAAATCGCCAGGGGGAAGCGCAAATGTTTGAGTGACTGTTCCATGAGGTGCATCCGCCAATGTATTTGAGATGGGCGGATCATGCGCGGCGAGGTGCTATGTCACGAATCGAATGAAGCAAAGGTAACTATCATTCGGAATGATATAAGCGCGAGATTAGCCCTCTAGCATGGGGGTTTCGTTAGGGGGCTATCAATAGGAGTGATGACAAAAGACTGTTGCTGCTATCGCAACGACGATTGCCGGATAGGCCTCACGGCATCATCTGCTCTTGATCAGTTTGGGCACTGCGTAAACCAGAAACAATTTGTCACATGCAAGCCCGTTTTGCGACTTCTGTTGAAATAGGCAATAAATCCCCTTGATCAGGCAATCGTCTCTGCCGGCTAACTCCACATACTCCGATGACATTAAGACACTCATCGGAGGAAGGCCGGGCCGGTTCGCATTTCATGAAAAACCTTGATCTCCAAGTTATCCAGCAAGCCACGACGTGGCTCGAACAAGATCGCTGCGTTTGGCTGTGCACGGTGCTCGCGACGTTTGGTTCGGCACCGCGAGGGCCCGGTTCTCTATTGGCAGCCCTGTCGACAGGCGAGTTCTGCGGTTCGCTCTCGGGAGGCTGTGTAGAGGAAGACTTCCTTGAACGGTTGGGGCGCGATGAGTTCGTCGAGTACAACCATGTCGTGCGTTACGGTGAGGGCGGGCTTGCCCCGTCACTGGAGCTGCCGTGTGGCGGCGTGCTCGATGTACTGGTCGAAAAGTTCGAACCCGATTGCGCAGCGAAGGCGCACTTCGCAGTATTGTTGGGCGCGCTGCAAGGCCGCCAACGCGTGGTACGGCATGTCACGCTTGGCACACATGCCCGACATGATCAGAGCGATGCCGGGGCCACTGCGCCGGTTGTGGTTGACGGCGACCAGGTGCGGATTCGTGTGGGGGCGGCCCAACGATTGTTGATCGCTGGCCTGTCCCCGGTGGCCGAGTTCTGCGCTGGTTTCGCAGTTGCCTTGGGCTATGAGGTGATCGTATGCGACCCGCGCGCCGAGTTGACCGCCGCCTTCAGCATGGCCGGGGTGGAAGTACTCAAGGTGTTTCCTGCCACGTTCATTGCCGCAGGCGGATGCCATGCCGGCACGGCGATTGTGGCGTTGACCCATGACCCGCGCATGGACGACCTGACCCTGCTGGAGGCCGTGAGAACCAACGCTTTTTACATCGGCGCCATGGGCTCCAGGCGGACCAGCGAAAAGCGTCTCGAGCGCGTCAAGCGCATTGGTGCGTTGGCGCCGCAGATGCTCGAGCGCATTCATGCGCCGATTGGACTTAACTTAGGGAGCAAGACCCCCGCCGAGATTGCCCTCGCAGTCATGGCGGATATTGTTCGCTTGAGCAACGGAGTCGTTCGTGACCAACTCTAACCCTGTGCTGATCAAGGAATCAAAGGTGCAACCTGTGCTCATGCAAGAACCGATGGCTTGTGCCGTCAGCCGCCTTGCGGGCGCGGTGGACTCGGCATTGGGTAGCGATGACGACAGGATTGGAGCATTGCCTGGACTGAACCTGTACCGGCGCCCCGACATCACGGCACCCATGCACTGTATTTATGGCCTGGGCATTGGCGTCACCTTGCAGGGTTGCAAGCGGGTATTGGTCGGCAGTGAAGTGCTGACCTATGGGCCGGGCCAGTCCATGGTCACCAGTGTTGATCTGCCGGTCATTTCACAGGTCAGCCAGGCGAGTGCGGCGCAACCGTTTTTGGGGATTATGCTGGCGCTGGACAACGCCACCGTGATGCAAGTCGCCGACCGCATGAAGCTGTCCCAACGCATGCGCGAGGAAGAATTTCGCGCGGTGACCGTACAACCCTTGGACGCCGGTGTGCTGGATGCCGTGCGGCGCCTGGTGGATCTGCTCGGCGAGCCGCAATTGCTTGAGACCTTGGCCCCATTGATCAAGGAAGAACTGATTGCGCGACTGTTGAGCGGTACCCATGGCCCACAGCTGCTGCATGTGATCGCCGCCGGGTCGCCCAGCCAGCACATTGCCAGGACCGTTGCCTGGCTGAAACTCAACTATCGCCAGGCCCTGCGCATGGATGACCTGGCCGCCCACGCCCATATGAGCCCGTCGACGTTTCGCCAGCATTTTCGCGCCTTGACGGGCATGAGTCCGTTGCAATACCAGAAGCAGCTGCGGCTGCAAGCCGCACGGCAGCTGATGCTCAGCCAGGGTGTGGATGCAAGCAGCGCCGGTGGCATCGTGGGGTATGAAAGTTCGTCGCAGTTCAGCCGTGAATACAGCCGCCTGTTTGGCGAACCGCCGCAACGCGACATCAAGCGAATCCGCGTCTAGCAGCGTCGGATAGTGGCGGGCGGCGCCGCCTCGTTGTTGCCGGTGCCGTCCGTTGAACCGCGCCGCTGCAACAACTCAATCTGATCTGCTGGCACCAGCGTGCGTAAGGTTTTGTAGAGCACGCGGGTTTCCAGCAGGTTCCACACCCGCAACATGGTTTCCAGCGCATCCAGGGGTTTGCTGATGAAATCCCTGGCGCCGAGCGCCAGGGCGCGCAGGCGCGTGTCGCGGGTGGCGTCGGCAGTGAGCACGAGGATCGGCAGGTATTCGCCATTGGGGATGCGCCGATTGAGTTGTTCCAGCACGGCAAAGCCGTCGAGCTCGGGCATGTGCAAGTCAAGAATCACCAGGTCCGGTTCGAAACTGTTGAACAGCTCCAGTGTGCGCAACGGCTCAGTGCTGCTCAGCACGTTGTTCAGCCCTTCGCGCGCCAGCAGTTGCTCCACCAGGTCGAGATTCGGGCGTTGGTCGTCGATGATCAGAATGCGCAGGTCGAGGTTCACGCGGGCTCCGGGAAGTACTGGTCGAGGTGGGCAAGAAATGCGGGGACGTTAATCGGCTTGTTCAATATGGCCGTCGCGCCCGCGTCATGCAGGGCCTGGCGGGTGAGGTCGCTGGTATCGGCGGTGATCATCAGCACCGGTATGTGCCGGGTGTTCGCAGACCGGCGTAAACGCTGCAGCACGGTGATGCCGTCGATGTCCGGCAATGACACGTCCAGTAAAATCAACCGGGGCGCATGCTGTGCGGCCAGGTCCAGGCCCAGTTGGCCTTGCATGCTGGACAGCAGCTTTATTCCCGGCCTGCGGTGCAGCAAGGTTTCAATCAGCGCCAGGCTGGAAAGGTTGTCTTCGATATACAGCACCTTGCCCTGGACCGAGGGGGCAGGGCGCGCCGGCGTGGTATCGACCACGGCGGTTGCCGGGTCGCTGGGCGTCTGCACGGACACGAAGGGCAGCTCCAGGGTGAAGCGTGAGCCGATGCCGTGTTGGCTGTGCACACTCAGTGTGCCATTCATCTTTTCCAGCAGGCTTTTACTCAGGGCCAGCCCCAGGCCGCTGCCTTCGACGTTCGGGTCGGCTCCCAAGCGCTCGAACGGCTTGAATAGCTGCCCGATGTGATCGGCGGCGATGCCCCTGCCGGTATCGCAGACGGACACGCCGATGCGTCGCCCCTCGACCTTGACTTCAATGCTCACCTCGCCGTGAGGCCGGTTGTACTTAATGGCATTGGACAGCAGGTTCAGCAGCACCTGGGTCAGGCGCTGTCGGTCGGCAACGATGCCGATATCCGTCGCCAGCGTGGGCAGCGCCCGCAACTGGATGCCTGCGTCGGCAGCCATCGGTGACACCAGCGCCAGGGCTTCCTGCAGCGCGCCCGCCAAGGGGATCGGCTCGATGTTCAGCGGCAAGCGTCCCGCCTCGATCTTGGCAATGTCCAACACTTCGTTGATCAGCGTCAGCAAGTGTTGGCCGGCGCGCAGGATGTGACCGACTTGCGCTTTTTGCCCCACCGCCGAATCCAGGTCCAGCAGTTGCGCAAAGCCCAGGATCGAGTTGAGCGGGGTGCGCAGTTCGTGGCTCATGCGCGAGAGAAACTCACTCTTGGCCCGGCTGGCACGTTCGGCCTCCTCACGGGCGGTGCCCAGCGCAATCTCTGCCGCGCGACGGTCGGTGATGTCGCGCGTAATCTTCGAGAACCCACGCAAGGCGCCGGTACTGTCGTACTGCGCGGTAATCACCACGCTGGCCCAGAAGCGGGTGCCGTCCTGGCGCAGGCGCCAGCCTTCTTCCATGTAGTGCCCGTTGCGGGTGGCTTCATCCAGCGCCATGGTCGGGTGTTGCGGGCATTCCTGCGGCAGGTAGAACAGCGAAAAATGCTGGCCGATGATTTCCTGTTCGGTGTAGCCCTTGATGCGTTCTGCGCCGGCGTTCCAGCTGGTGACATGGCCCGCAATATCGAGGGCAAAGATCCCGTAGTCCTTGACCCCATCGATGATCAGCCGCAAGCGCTCTTCATTCTCGCGCAATGCGCGCTCGCGCTCGGCCAGCAGCAAGCCGGCCTCCACCAATCGTGTGCCCAACTGGCCGATCTCGTCATTTTCCGGCGGCTGCGGCCGCAGCGGTTGCCCCAGGGCCAGGCGTTGCGCGTTGCCTTGTACTTGCTGCACCCGTGCAACAATGCCCTTGGACAGAAACAGCACCGCGACGATTGCACCAAACAGCCCGCAGATGGCCGCCAGCCAGGTGGACAGCAGCAGCCGCTGGCGCGTCTCGGCCGCAGCCGCCGTACGTTCGGCGAGCAACGAGTCTTCAAGCGTGAGCATGGTGCCGATGTGCTGACGCAGGGCATCCAGGATGTGTTTGTTGCTGACGAGAATGCTGGTAATCGTCGCCGCGTTCGTGGTCGGGTCGCCGAGCATATCTTCCAGCCCGTCGATTTTGCTATTGATCAGCGGCGTGATCGACGCGAGCTGTTCGCGCACGCGTTGATCGCGAACATTGTGGTCGAGTCGGCGCAACGCTGACTCAATCTGCGGCTTGGCGTTGAGGTAGCCCGGCAGGAAATCGTCACGGCGGGTCAGCAAGTAGCCGCGCACGCTGGCGGCGGCTTCGGCCAGCAGCGTGTGCACGGCGCGGATATCGCCTTGCACGCGCAGCACTCGGCGTACGTCCTCTTCGGCGCGGGCGGTCTGCCGTTCGGTGATATAGATCAGCACCAGTGACAACAGCAGCACCACCAGTGGCAGTGAAATCACCACCAGCGCCTTGCCGCGCAGGGGCAGGTTGGCCCAACGTCTGGCGTAGAACCCCCTCATGCCTGGGTCACCAGGCCCAGCGCGATACCCCGCACGGCGGCCTGGGTGCGATCGGCCGCACCGAGTTTGCCGATCACGCGTTCGACGTGGGCTTTAGCGGTGCCGGTGGTAATCCCCAGGTGCTCACCGATTTCCCGGTTGCTCATCCCGTTTGCGACCAGCCCGAGCACCTGACGCTCCCGTGGGGTCAGGTTTTCCGTTACCGCCGCGCCATTCGCATTGCGCTCGGTCATGCGCCGCAACAGGCGAGCGCTGACCGCGCTGTTGAGCGCTTCTTCACCAGCGGCGACTCGCTGCAAGGCGTCGATCACCTCGTTACGGCTGGCGTCTTTGAGCAGGTAGCCCACCGCCCCGGCGTTCATCGCGGCCTCCAAATGATCGGGGCTGTCATCCATGGTAAAAATCACCACCTTGATCGCCGGCAGGCGCTGTTGCAGCAGGCGGGCGGCGCCGAGGCCATTGAGCACCGGCATTCGAATATCGAGGATGACAATGTCGGGCAGTAACTGTTCGCACAGCTCCACTGCTTGCTGGCCATCACGGGCCTGGCCGACCACTTCGAATTGCGGGTGACCGGCCAGCAACGAGACAAACCCGGTGCGCGTGACTTCATGATCGTCGGCCAGCACCAGACGCAAGAGTTGGCTCATTGAGGTGTTCCATTCAGGTGGGCCGGCACGCGGGCGTGCAATTGGGTGCCGCAGTCGATCGCGCTGGTACAGGTGAAGTGGCCGCCCAGCAGGCTGGCGCGCTCGTGCATGGTGGCGAGGCCCAGGTGCTGGGTACCCGGGTTATCGAGTTTCTGCTCGAGCGCAAAGCCTTTGCCGTTGTCGTTCACCCGCAGCGAAGCCTGGCCGTCGTGCAGTGCCAGGGCCAGTTCCACATGGCTGGCCTGCGCGTGCTTGAGAATATTGTTGATGGCTTCCTGGCCGATT
Source organism: Pseudomonas sp. S09G 359 (assembly GCF_002843605.1). Classification (NCBI taxonomy): domain Bacteria; kingdom Pseudomonadati; phylum Pseudomonadota; class Gammaproteobacteria; order Pseudomonadales; family Pseudomonadaceae; genus Pseudomonas; species Pseudomonas sp. S09G 359. The sequence continues at coordinate 3,085,687 of NZ_CP025263.1, forward strand.
CTGAACAAGGCGATCTCCACCTGACTGGGCAAGCGCCCCGCGTAGGCGGCGGTCCACTGCACGCTGACGGCGGTTTCGCGCAGGCGGTCAACCTCTTTATCCAGCGCCTTGAATAAGCCGAAATCATCCAGCACTGTCGGGCGCAGGCCGGCGATCAGTTGCCGGCCTTCACCCACCGAGTGTTGCGCCAGGTTCAGAATCGCCTGCAGGTCTGCGTTCAGCGTGCCCGGTAGCGTCGGGCAACGGCCGGCAAACCCTTGCAGGCGCTGATGTAACCCCGCGAGGGTTTGCGCCAACCCGTCGTGCAAGTCGTAGGCCACGCGTTTGCGCTCGTCTTCCTGGGCGCGCAGCAACCGGTCGACAAGCTCGGACAGCGTCCTGTCGCGGGTTTTGAGGGTGGTCAGCAATCGTTGGTTATCCAGGTGCGCGGCCAGCAGCGTGGCGAGCAATTGCAGGGATTCACTGTCTTCATGGTCTGGCGCGCGCAGACTGACACTGTTGCCCAGCACCAGTACACCAAAGGCATCGCCGTCGCCGCTGCGCAGGGGCACTTGCAACACACTCGGCAGGGCGCTTCCCGGCAGCTCCAGCCAGCACGGTGCGCGCAAACGGCGGTCGGCGATGGCGGTAAGACTGCTCAATCGATCCTGGCTGCCATGGCGGGCTGTGACAGTGGCGCATCCCTCGACATCCCACTCCTGAATCAGCCCGTGGTCCATCGCAAGAAACGCGCTCGCCCGGCCCAGCACGCGTTCGCGCATCGCGTCAGGCGCCAGTTGCGGTAACGCCTGCCCAGTGTCCACCAGCAAGCGCAAACGCGCGGTGCGACTTTCGGATTGTCGATAATGCGCGCGGATAGCCAGGGCACTACCGGGATCGTGTGGCGTGTTTTGCATGCTTGGGCTCCGGAGTCACAGGCTCGCGAGCGCGAGGGAGGCTATTAAACCCTGTCGAGCAGGTCAGGCGCCATCTGCCAAATGGCATAGTTAAATGACTCCGATTGGCCGATGGCGAGCGGGCAGGCGATTGGCAAAGTGTGCTCACCCACAACAGGAGCATCCCAATGAACTTCAAAACCGTCTCGATCGCCGTGATTTTCGCCTTGAGCGCCCCCTTTGTGCAGGCTGCCGAGACGTCACCCTATGTCTACCGCGAAGTGGCTCAGGCGCCTGCCAATGTAAAAGACCGTGAGATTGCCGGGTTGTTTGATCGTTGGAACAGCGCCTTGCAGACCGGTAACGTCAAGACCGTGGTCGACTTGTATGCCCCGGGCGCGGTGTTGCAGCCGACCGTATCCAATCAGGTGCGTACCACGCCGGAGCAGATCACGGACTACTTCGATCACTTCCTGATGCTCAAGCCGGTAGGCCAGATCAACTACCGTGAGATCCGCCAGCTTGGCACTAACGTGGCGATGGACAGCGGGGTCTACACGTTCACCCTGACCGAGGCGAACGGCAAGATCCGCCACGTGCAGGCACGCTACACGTTCGTCTACGAGCAGGTTGGTGGCCAGTGGAAAATCCTCAACCACCACTCCTCTGCGATGCCTGAAGTGCAGGCCAAACACGCCAAGCAGTAACTGCTGGTTCACACAGTCCACGCCCCTGCGGGTGTGGACTTTTTTGCGTTTTCTCCACGTCAGATCGGGCAAGCAATCGCGTCGATCAGGCAACCGTGGCGTGCCGGGCGCACCGCATACTGCTGAGGACTTACCCAATCGATAAGCGTCACGTGCGCTTTTTTGGAGGACCCTCATGCGTTCGCCTGACCGCAGCACCCAGTTCAGCCAGTTCGTTGAGTTCGTCGTCGACCCACTTCATGTGCAGGATCTGGTAACGGCGTTGATCGCACGCGTCGAGCGCTTCACCTGTCTCTGCCCGGGATTCATCAGCGCGCAGGTGCACGTCAGTGAGGCCGGCGACCGGGTGCTGATGCAACTGTTGTGGCCCTCCAAGCGATACAGCGAGCTGGCGATTGAACGCGCCCAAACGGCTGAGCCCGACCTGTTTCATCTGGCACGCGAGCATCACGCCAGCGCGCTGTTATTCAGCACCTTCAATGCGGTCGCGCAGGTGTGCGCAGTACCGGTTGCCGAAGGTGGGGGGCAATGACGCCTGCGGGGACGCTCAAGTGGGCGCACGTCTTGCCGGCGGAAAGAACCGCGCTGGTGCTGGGGTTCGCCTTTCATTTCTGCGTGCTGGCGAGCTATTACCTGGTGCGGCCTTTGCGCGACGCATTGGGCCTGGAAGGTGGCGCCGACAAATTACAGTGGCTGTTCACCGCGACTTTTGTGGTGATGCTGCTGATGGTTCCGCTGTTCGGCGCGTTGGTATCACGGTTGCCGGCGACGCGGTTTATCCCGCTGATCTATCGATTCGTGGCAGTCACCATGCTGATGTTTGGTGTGTTGATTACGGCAAAAATTGCGCCTGTGCAGGTTGGCCAGGTGTTCTTCGTGTGGATCAGCGTCTACAACCTGTTCATCGTCTCGATTTTCTGGAGCGTGCTGGTCGACCGTTTTTCCAGCGAACAAGGCGTGCGCTTGTTTGGTTTTATTGCGGCGGGCGGGACGCTGGGGACGTTCATCGGCCCACTGCTGGCCGCCACCCTGGCGACCCGGCTTGGGCCCATTGCACTGACGCTGGCGGCAGCATTGCTGCTGGAACTGGCGGTGCGTTGCTATCGGGCATTGTTGCAACGTACCGAAGCGCAGGCGGCCTGCCTGGCGCAAGGGCATCGCCGGATGGGCGGCAGCATGCTCGCCGGCCTCACGCTGATTGCGCGCTCACCTTATCTGCTGGGGCTGGTGCTGTTCATGCTCCTGCACACCACGGCGGCCACTTTTCTGTACTTCGAGCAGGGGCGGATAGTCGCTGGGAGCTACGCGGATGTGGCCAGCAGAACCCAGTTTTTTGCGTTCATCGATCTGATCGTTTCGGCGTTGACCCTGACCTTTCAACTTTTGCTCACCGGACCGTTGATTCGCCGGGTTGGCATCGGCGGTGCACTGGTGGCGCTGCCCATGGTGACGCTGGTGGCATTCACTGCAATGGCGTTGTCACCCGTGCCAGCGACGGTGGCGTTGGCGCAGGGCTTGCGTCGTGCGATTGAATTTTCGGTGGTGCGTCCGGCGCGCGAAGTGCTCTGGACCGTCGTCAGCCGTGAGGAAAAGTACAAGGCCAAGAATGTCATCGAGACCCTGGTGTATCGCGGTGGGGATGCGCTCAGCGGTTGGCTTTCGGTCGGGCTGACTGCAGCGGGCGCCGGGTTTGGCGTTATCGCCGTGTTGATTGTGCCCGTCGCAGGCGTGTGGGGCGGGGTGTGCTATTGGTTGGCAATCCGTCAGCGGCGGATGGCAGCCAAGGCATCAGTTCAATGAACTGATGCCGAATAGGGCAATTATTGTGCGCCGTCCAGCAACCATTGGGCGATTGACTGCGCATCGGCGTCCGACACCTGAGCTTGTGGCGGCATCGGCATCGGCCCCCATTTGCCGCTGCCGCCGGCCTTGATGCTGGCTGCCAGTTGCTCAGCCGTGGTATCGCTGCCAGCGTACTTTTGCGCGATACCCTTCCAGGAAGGGCCTACCACCTGTGCATTGGCTTGATGACAGCCCACGCAAGCGTAACGCTGGACCAGGGCCTGACTCGCCACCGCCTGCGCCGGCCACACGGCGCTGGCCAGTGTGCCGAGTGACAGAGCAAGCGTGGCGAGCATGGCGCTGTGTGCCAGCCGGGGTGCCTCGCGGCCCCCGGGTAATTTCAGGTACTGGTTCAAATGGATTCTCTCTCATCAATCAAAAAAGGCGGTGCAGCCGGCTGCACCGCATTGCTCAGGCGAGCTTGAAGGGCAATTCACGTACAGGCTTGCCGGTGATCTGCGCAATGGCGTTGGCGAACGCTGGAGCCAGCGGCGGCAGGCCAGGTTCGCCCATGCCTGTGGGCGGCTCCGCACTCGGCAGCGTATGCACCGAAAACTCCGGCATATCGGCGATGCGCGGCACGCTGAAGTCGGCAAAATTGCTTTGCTGCACCACACCGTCCTTGAGGGTGATGGCGCCGCCCGGCAGGCACATCGACAGGCCCATCAAGGCTGCGCCCTGTACCTGGGCTTCCACGCTGCGCGGGTTGACCAGCAGGTTGCAATGCACGCCTGCGGTCACATGGTGCAGCACCGGACGGCCGTCCTGTACCGAGGCTTCGACGACATAGGCCACCACCGAACTGAACGACTCATGTACCGCCACACCCCAGGCGCGACCCGCCGGCAGTTGGCGCTTGCCGTACCCACTCTTTTCCACCGCCAATTGCAACGCTGCACTATGGCGCGGGCTTTTGTCGGCAAACAGTTTCAGCCGGTAAGCCACGGGATCCTGCTGGGTGGCTCGGGCAATTTCATCAATCAAGGTCTCCATCACGAACGCGGTATGGGTGGAGCCCACACTGCGCCACCACAGCACTGGAACGTTGAGCTTGGGATGATGCACCGTCAGGCGCATCGGAATCGGATAAGGCTCACGCAGGCCTTCGGTGGCGGTGGGATCAATGCCATTCTTCACCCGCCCACCGAACATGGTGCCCGTCACAATCGACTGCCCGACCAGCACGTGGTCCCAGGCCAGGACGTTGCCGCTGTCGTCGAAACCGATGCGCGCGCGGTGCAGGTGCATGGGGCGGTAGTAGCCGCCCTTGATGTCGTCTTCACGGCTCCACACTGTGCGCACCGGGGCGGTTAACCCCGCTGTTCGTGCCGCCTTGGCCACTTCACAGGCCAGGACCACAATGTCGCAGGTGGCGATGCCGCGCCGGCCGAAACCGCCGCCGGCCGTCTGTACGTTGATCTGTACTTGTTCGGGCTTTAGATTCAGCACGCGTGCGGCCGCCGCGTTGTCGGCACCGGCAAACTGGGTACCGACCCATAACTCGGCGCGGCCCTCTGACAGTTGCACGGTGCAGTTCAACGGCTCCATGGGGGCATGGGCCAGGTACGGAAACACGAACTCGGCTTCGAGGGTGTGCGGCGACGTTGCCAGCGGTGTCATATCCGCATCGAAATGCTGGGGCCCCGGGCGGCCGGCCAGGACTTTGTAGTCGGCCAGTTGCTGCTCGCTGTCGACCTTTTCCACCGCCGCCGTGTCCCACTGAGCATTGAGCGCATCACGCCCCTGTTTGGCCTGCCAATAGCCTTCAGCCACGACCGCCACGCCTTCAGCACCGCCATCAAGCGGCACGCGATAGACCGCTTTTACTCCTCGGATGGCGCGTGCTGCGCGGTCATCCAGAGCCGCCAGCCTGGCGCCGAATACCGGCGGGCGCGCCACCACGGCGGTGAGTTGCTCGGGCAGGCGCATGTCAATCCCGAAATCCTGCTGGCCGCTGCTCTTGGCCTTGGCATCGATGCGCGTCGTAGCCTGGCCAATAATGCGGAAATCCTTGGGGTCCTTGAGGCTGACCTGGTCCGGTACCGGCATTGCCATCGCGGCCTCAGCCAGTTCGCCGTAGCTCGCGGTGCGGCCCCCCGGGCCAAGCACGCGGCCGGCGCGGGTACTCAAACGGGACACGTCGAGGTTCCAGCGCGCCGCCGCAGCTGCCAGCAGCATGGCGCGGGCGCGGGCGCCGAGTTCGCGGTACTGGGTGTAGCTGTTCTTGATGGAATTGGAGCCGCCGGTCAGGTGCATGCCAAAGCGTGGGTCCTGATAGGCGATATCACTGGTGCCGTTGCGACTGCGCACCAGGCTCCAGTCGGCATCCAGTTCTTCGGCAAGAATCATCGGCAAGCCGGTCTGTACGCCCTGGCCGAACTCCAGCCGGTTGATGGTCACCGTCACTTCGCCATTGGAGGCGATCTGTACGAAAGCGTTGGGTTGTTGCGTCGGCTTCAGCGGCTCCACCGCAACGCTGTTGGCCTGCTGCGCCAAGGCCAGGTGAGGAAAGGCGCCCAGGGCCAGGCCGCCGATACCCAGTATCTTCAAGAAACTCCGCCGCGCGTAGGTGGCCGGGCCGTCGACCTGATCGCGCTCCAGCATATGTTGCAAGGCGCGAGGCAGCTCCTCTGGGAAAAGATCATTCAGCATGGGGCTGCTCCTGTCAGGCGAGGGCTTTGGCGGCGTCAGCCACCGCAGCACGGATGCGCACGTAAGTGCCACAGCGACAGATGTTGCCCATCATCGCCGAGTCGATCTCTGCCGCCGTGGGTTGCTTGCCCTTGGGTTGAGCCTTGAGAAAGGCGGTCGCGCTCATGATCTGGCCGCTCTGGCAGTAGCCGCATTGCGCGACGTCGTGTTTGACCCACGCCTCGTGCACGGCCGTGCCGACGGGGTCACTGCCGTTGGTCGCCGCTTCGATAGTGGTGATCCTGCGCCCCTCGGCGGCGGTTATCGGCGTGACGCACGAACGAATCGCCTGGCCATCCAGGTGCACGGTGCACGCGCCGCACAGGGCTGCGCCGCAGCCGAACTTGGTGCCGGTCATGCCCAGCGCGTCGCGCAAGGTCCAGAGAATAGGGGTGCCGGGGTCGACGTCGACGGTGTAGTCACGGCCATTGATATTGAGGACGCTCATCGTTGACAGCTCTCTTGTTGATCAATCGGGTCAGTGTTTTCGACATCAGGCGTGCGACTTGGCGACCGCTGTCACCGGGTCATGCATCAGGCGGCAAATTCAACAAGCGTCGCAATGCCGGCGCGTCGGTGTTGGCTCTGAAGCCGACGCCGCCGCGTTGAAAGCTGCGCGCCGTGGACAGATCGCCGGTGATCACCGGCTCACCGGCGACATCGCGTACCAGCTGTGCAGCAACTTGTAGAGCCTCGGGGTCATTGCTGGCGATGGGCACGCCTAAGGTTTCACCGATACCGCGCGCAGACGCATTCACCGCCGTCGCATCCACCGCACTGAAGGCCCTGACCAAGCGGGTGCCGGGCAAGTACTTGGCCGAGGTTTCGCCAACACCGTTGGCGTAGGCTTCGCGCGAGAGGGGATTGGCTTCATCCGGCGGAGGGTTGGTCGCATCCAGCACTATTTTGCCGCGCAGTTGTGGGGCCAGGTCGCGTCCGAGTTGGGGCAGGGCGTTATAAGGCACCGCAAACAGCACCACCGATCCGAACGCGGCGGCTTGTTGGGGAGTGCCGGCCGACGCGAGCGGGCCGAGTTCCTTGACCATCGCATCAAGCTCTGCCGGGTTGCGTGAGGAGAACATCACGCCATGACCGGCCTTGACCAGCAGTTGGCCGATGGTGCCACCGTGTGAGCCCGCGCCGATGACGGCGATGCGCAGTTTTTCTGTCGCGTTGGCCGTGATGGGGCATAGCCCGAGTGTCCACAATGCAATGAGTGCAAATACGAAGGAGCGTAGAAATAGTGGCATGTGCAGGGTCCTTTTAAACCAGGTGCTGACCGAAGAAACCTGACAATTTGTCGACGGCGGGGCCGACATATTGCGGTTTGTCGTACATGTCGATATGCGTTGCACCGGGCACCAGGTGGAGTTCCTTGGGCTGCTTCGCGTTCTTGTACGCCACTTCGCTGAAGTACAGGCTGTCGGCGTTAGCGCCAGCGATCATCAGCACCGGCCGTGGTGAAATAGTTTCGATCTGATCAAAGGCGAAGAACGCCATTTGTGCGGGCAGGGCGGAGAACACTGAGCGGCCGGGGGCGTTCGGGTGCTGGCCGCGCGGGGTGCGGTAATACTCATAGCCTTCGCGGTACATGACCGGCGTGCTGGGAGTAAAATCCTTGCTTGATTCCGGCACCGTCGCGGTCAGCCGAATCGGCTCACCACGCGCCTCGCGACTGCGTTGCGCCGAGGCGTCCTGCAGCATTTTCATCCGCTCCTCATAGCTACGGGCATTGGCCAGGCCGTTGCGGCGCAGGTCACCAATATCCGCGGCGCTGACGGTGGCTACGGCTTTGATGCGTTGCTCTGTCTGCGCGGCGTTCAGCACATAGCCACCGCCCCCGCAGATGCCCAGGGAGCCGATGCGATTGGCATTTACTTGGGCCAATGTGTTGAGGAAGTCCACCGAACTGCTGATGTCATCGACGCGCGCGGTAGGCAGTTCCATCAAGCGTGGCTCACCGCCGCTGTCGCCCTGGTAAGAGGCGTCGTAAGCCAAGGTGATAAAGCCCTGTTGGGCCAGGCGCAGCGCGTACAGGCCGGCGGTTTGCTCTTTGACGCCGCCGATGGGGTGAGTGATGACAATGGCGGGGTACTGCTTGTTGGCATCAAAGTGGGCGGGTTTGAACAGGTTGGCAGTGATATGACTGCCCGTATTGCGGTTGGGGTAGCTCACACGCTCGATCGCGACACCCTGTGGGTCAGGCTGGCCAATGACGGTAAGGCCGGAGGCGGCTTTGGTTTGAGCAGACGCCAGGCCTGGTGCGAGCAACCCAGACCCGGCAATCGCAACACTGCACAGCGCGACTGCTGAGGTACCAATGAAAATACGGCGATTTTCGTCTACGTCACTTCTTTTCATGGCTGACTCCGGGGGGCGGCATGGGGGTGGAGAGTAAAAAAGTATAAGTGGGCACCCTGGTCGCTCGTTTGCTCAAACGGTGGAGATGATTGCCTGATATGGCGATATTGAGTGGCTGTCTCGACTGTGCAAACAGCCGGGCAGCAAACATCTTGAATCAGGCAATGATGCCGCTGGATAAGGCAATTTCAGGCGCGATTAACTTTTCATACTCACCGGTGCCAAGGCTTTCCCGACCCGTGTGAGTAGGTTTTATGAATAACAACGCAATTCGATTTGCCTGTAACGGCTGCGGCGTTTGCTGCAAGGGCCGCCTGATTCCCCTGACATTGAGTGAAACCCGGCAATGGTTGCTGCGAGGCCACGATGTGGCTGTGCTGCTGGAGGCGTTCGATGAATCGACCTGGGCAGCGCAGCCCGGCGAATACGCCCACAGCGCGAAGCGTGCTGTTGAAGTGGTGAGTGGGCGTGCCCCCGTTCGTGTCGTTGCGGTCATGGCCGCAAATGCGCTCGGGCAGTGCCCGAACCTGGGTGCGGATGATCGGTGCGGTATTTATGACCAGCGGCCGCTGGTGTGCCGTATCTATCCGATGGAAATCAACCCGTTCATAGCCTTGCGCCCTGAAAACAAGGCCTGTGCGCCGCAGGTATGGGAAACGGGTGAGGTGTTGTTCACAGACCGGATCGTCGACCCGCTGCTGCATGACCAGGTCGAACGCTCACGACAAGCCGACCGCGACGATGCCGAGGCAAAGATCGCCGTGTGTGAAGATCTGGGGCTGAACGTTGCGGCGTGGAAAGGCAATGCGCTGGCGGTGTATCTACCCGCGCACGCAACCCTGCTGGCGGCGATCAATCGCTACGATGCGGGGCAGCACTCGCCAACCGCGGCGGCGTGGAAGGTGCGGGCGGATGACGACACCTTGCGCGCGCAACTTGATGCGCTCGGTGTGGCATTGGCTGAGCAAAACCAGGCTGATTATATTTTTCACCGGGTCTAGAAGGGTGACAGGCGACGCAAGGGCGTCGCCTTTCACGTTCACGTCAGGAGTCGATCAGGCCAAGTGCCGCTTGGTGCAGGCGCTGACCTTGTACGGGGATGCGCGCGAGCGCCTCTTCAATGGTGCGCAGGTCCTGCTCGGTCAGCCGAACCGTCGTTGCCCCGAGGTTTTCTTCCAGTCGATGCAATTTTGTCGTGCCGGGTATCGGCACGATCCAGGGCTTGCGTGCCAGCAACCAGGCCAAGGCGAGTTGGGCCGGGGTTGCATCCTTGTCTACGGCGATGCGCTTCAAGGCATCCACCAGCGCCCCATTTGCCAAGCGCGCCTCGGTTGAAAAGCGTGGCACCGCACTGCGGAAATCACTCTCGTCAATTTTGGTCTCGGCGGTAATGGCGCCCGTCAGGAAGCCCGCACCCAGTGGGCTCCATGGCACAAAACCAATACCCAGTTCTTCGCATGCCGCGAGTACGCCGTTATGTTCGACATCCCGAGTCCACAGGGAGTATTCGCTCTGCACCGCAGCCACCGGTTGAGTCGAATGCGCGCGGCGAATGGTCGGCGCGCTCGCCTCGGACAGGCCCCAATGCTTGACCTTGCCTTGGGCGATCAACTCACCGACCGCACCTGCAACGTCTTCAATGGGTACGTTGGGATCGACCCGATGCTGGTAGAGCAGGTCAATCTTTTCCACCTTCAGCCGCGCCAGCATCCCGTCCACGGCCTTGCGCAAGGTGTCGGGGCGACTGTCCAGGCCGTAACGCGATCCGTCCGGGTTCAAGCCGAAGCCGAACTTGGTCGCGATGTGTACGTTATCGCCATAGGTGACGAGGGCATCGCCCACCAGTGATTCATTGATAAACGGGCCATAGACCTCCGCAGTATCGAAGAGGGTAACGCCGCATTCGACCGCAGCGTGGATCATGCGCACGCCCGCTGCCTTGTCCAACGGTTGGCCGTAGGTGGTATTCAACCCCATGCAGCCGTAACCGAGTTCTGAAACCACCAGCCCATTGGTACCGAGTGTCCTGGTTTTCATGCCGTTCTCCGCTGTTGATTCGCATAAGCGCGCCTGCCTTTTCCAACCGCAGTGCGCACCGCCCGGCACGCCAGCGCGTGCAAGAAACGTGTCTATGTTGGGCGCCTTTCCTGTTGGCTATATGCCCGATTCGGGGGAAGCCTTGCCTGAACTGACGATTATTCAACGACCGCGAGAAAATCAGCCCTGACGGGCTCGAAGTTCGCCGGAACAGGCAGTATTTGCCTTGAATCGGGCAAGTCGCGAGTTGGCTGCAACGCCGAAGATAGGCGCGCTTTAAACCGCCCGCGTTGAACCGGAGTGATACATGTCGAAGTTTTTCATTGAACGCCCGATTTTTGCGTGGGTGCTGGCCCTGATTGTCATGCTGGTGGGCACGTTGTCGATTCTTAACCTGCCCATCAACCAATACCCCACCATCGCGGCGCCCGCTGTTGCAATTCAGGTCAACTACCCGGGGGCTTCGGCCCAAACCGTGCAGGACACCGTGGTGCAGGTGATCGAACAGCAAATGAACGGTATCGATAACCTTCGCTACATCGCGTCGGAGAGTAACTCCGATGGCAGCATGCGGATTATCGTGACCTTCAACCAGGGCACCGACTCGGACATTGCCCAGGTCCAGGTGCAGAACAAGCTCAACCTCGCGTCGCCGCTACTGCCACGCGAGGTGCAACAACAGGGCTTGCGGGTCACCAAGTTCCAACAAAACTTCATGATGTTTATCGGGCTGGTGTCCACTGACGGTCAATACACCAAGGAAGACCTGTCCAACTACATCGTTTCGAACATTCAGGACCCGATTTCCAGAACCTCTGGCGTGGGTGATTTCCAGGTGTGGGGCACTCAATACGCGATGCGTGTGTGGCTCGATCCTGCCCGGCTCAACCAGTTCCAGCTGACGCCGGTGGATGTGACGCAAGCGATCGAAGCGCAGAACGTGCAGGTTGCTTCAGGTGCGATTGGCGGCCTGCCTGCGCGCAGTGGCACGGTGTTCACTGCGACCATCATCGGCAAGACGCGCCTGCAAACCTCAGAGCAGTTCGGGGACATCCTGCTGAAAGTCAACGCCGACGGTTCCCAGGTGCGCCTCAGTGATGTGGCAAGCATTGGCCTGGGCAGCGAGAACTACAGCATTGACGCACAAAGTAATGGCCGGCCCGCGTCGGGCATTGCGATTCGATTGGCCACTGGCGCCAACGCGCTGGACACGGCCAAAGCCATCCGTGCGACAGTGGATCGCTTGAAGCCTTTTTTCCCGGTCGGGGTCGAGGCGATTTACCCCTATGACACGACTCCGGTGGTCACTGAGTCGATCAAGGGCGTGGTCTACACGCTGATGGAGGCGGTGGTACTGGTGTTTCTGGTGATGTTGCTGTTTTTGCAGAACCTGCGTGCCACGATCATCACCACCATGACGGTGCCAGTAGTCCTCCTGGGAACCTTCGGGATACTGGCTGCGGCGGGGTTTTCGATCAACACACTGACCATGTTCGGCATGATCCTGGCCATTGGTTTGCTGGTGGATGACGCCATCGTCGTGGTCGAAAACGTCGAACGGGTCATGGCCGAGGAGCATTTGTCGCCCAAGGCCGCCACGCGCAAATCGATGCAGCAGATCCAGGGCGCCCTGATTGGTATCGCGCTGGTGCTGTCGGCGGTATTGCTGCCGATGGCGTTCTTCGGCGGTTCCACCGGGGTGATCTACCGTCAATTCTCGATCACGATTGTTTCGGCCATGGTGCTCTCGGTGTTCGTGGCCTTGATCTTTACGCCGGCATTGTGCGCAACGATGCTCAAGCCGATTGATCCACGTGAGCACGGCAAGCCCAAACGCGGCTTTTTCGGCTGGTTCAACCGCGGCTTCGATGCCTTTGTAAATGGCTACGAGCGTGGGGTGGGCCAGATCATCCGTAACAAGGTGCCGGGCTTTGTGGTGTACCTGGTGATTGTAGCCGGCATGGTCTGGTTGTTTACGCGCATTCCCGCCTCGTTCTTGCCCGCCGAAGATCAGGGTGTGATCTTTACGCAGGTGCAGACACCGGCCAACAGTTCGGCCGAAACCACGCAAAAGGTCCTCGACCGCATGACTGGGTTTCTACTCGACACGCAGCAGGGTGAGGGCAAGGCCGTGAGTTCGGTGTTTACCATCAATGGTTTCAACTTTGCCGGCCGAGGACAGAACTCAGGGATTGCGTTCGTACTGCTCAAACCCTGGGATGAGCGCGACAGTGACAACACGGTGTTCAACGTTGCACAGCGTGCGCAACAGGCGTTCTCGAAGTACCGCGACGCGATGGTGTTCGCCATTGTGCCGCCCTCCGTGCGGGAGCTGGGTAATGCCACGGGGTTTGACTTCTACCTGCAAGATCAAGACAACGTTGGTCATGAAAAGCTCATGGAAGCGCGTGGCAGGTTCATTGAGCTGGCCGCGCAAAGCCCGATCCTCGCGGCCGTTCGGCCCAATGGCCTGACCGATGAACCGCAGTACCACCTGACCATCGACGATGAACGCGCGCGGGCCATGGGGATTTCCCTTACCGACATCAACACCACGCTGTCGGTGGCTTATGGGAGCAGTTACGTCAACGACTTCATTGACCGTGGCAGGGTCAAGCGGGTGTACGTGCAGGGTGACCCGGACTCACGTAACTCGGCCGAAGACCTGTCCAAATGGTTTGTGCGTAACAGCCAGGGCCGAATGGTGCCGTTCTCGGCATTTGCCAGCGCCGAGTGGGGGTACGGTTCGCCGAAATTGTCACGCTACAACGGCGTACCCGCCGAGCAGATTCTCGGTACGCCTGCGCCCGGTTACAGCTCGGGGCAGGCCATGGACGAAGTCGAGCGTATCGCTGCAGAGCTGCCGCCAGGTGTGGGCATCTCGTTCACTGGCCTGTCTTATGAAGAGCGCCTTTCCGGCTCGCAGGCGCCGGCTTTGTATGCGTTATCAATACTGGTGGTGTTTCTGTGTCTGGCGGCGCTCTATGAAAGCTGGACGATTCCGATCGCGGTGATGTTGGTGGTGCCCCTTGGCGTGATCGGCGCCTTGATGGCCACCGCCATGCGCGGGTTGTCCAACGACGTGTTCTTCCAGGTCGGGCTGTTGGTGACGGTGGGGCTGGCGGCAAAAAACGCGATTCTGATCGTTGAGTTCGCCAAGGAGCTGCATGAGAAAGGTAAACCGCTGCTCGAAGCCACTGTCGAGGCAAGTCGCATGCGTTTGCGCCCGATCATCATGACCTCAATGGCTTTTATCCTCGGCGTGCTGCCGCTGACCATTTCCAGTGGTGCCGGCTCCGGTAGCCAGCACGCGATCGGTACCGGCGTGATCGGCGGCATGATCACCGCCACGGTGCTGGCAGTTTTTTGGGTGCCGCTGTTCTTCGTCGCCGTGTCGTCGTTGTTCAAAGGCAAGCCTGTGCAGCCGCGTGACACGGCGACGGAAGATGTGGCAGAGCGCTGAAACGCTCAGAAGTCCAGCGTCACCCCGCTATACAACGCGCGCCCGTCGCCGGGTGAATGCAGCGAGGCCTGCGCGCCGTCGGGGTCGTACCAGACATACTCGTAATAGCGGTTGGTGAGGTTCTTCAGTTGCAGGTCAACGCTTAGCGACTCAGAAACGCGGTACGTCGCCCCCAGGTTCATCAAGACGTAGCCGCCGTACGTGCCCTGGGTGTTCTCGCGTTCCAGATAGTAATTCGTCTGGCCGTTCATCCAGGCGCTGAGTTGCAGCGCAGGCGTGGCCTGGTAGCTGATGCCGGCGTTGTACAGGTGGTGGGGGATGTGGTCGATTTCCCGGCCTTTGCTGTTTGGCAATGTCGCGCTGGGCTGGAGGATTTTCGAGTACTGCCAGGCGTAGGCCATCCAGATCTCGGTGCGCTCATTGGGGTGCAGGTTCAACTGGGCGTCGTAGCCCCAGCGGCGGGTCTCGCCGACGTTATCCGACTCGCCACTCGGGTCGTTGAGCCGCCGGCTGACTTCGCCACTGGCCTCCTGCTGCCAATAAGCCACGCGGCCGTCGATCCAGTCAGCGGGGGTGAACTTGATCCCGGTCTCCCACCCTTCATTGATGGACGGCGCCAGGTCGGTATCCCTCGGCGGAATCTTGTAGGCCGCCGCGCCGGTGCCGACCTGGAACGTACGCCCCCAGTTGGCATACACACTGGCCACCTTCCAGGGTGAATACACCACGCTGAGCTTGGGCTGTTTGATCAGCCCGTAGTCGTTGATGGCGTAGTCCTGGCCGGTCATCTGGTCTGTGAAGTCACCCTGGATCTTGTCGACCCGGTACGCCGGGATAATTTTGAGCGACTCGAAGGGTTTGATCTCGGCCTGGAGGTAGGTGCCGTAAGTGTCGAAGTCAAATCGCTGGTCGCGGGTTTGTGCCAGGCGCGCGCGGTCCCGGGTGCGGTAGCGTTCGCTGGTGTTCTGTTGCTGTTGCACATCTGCGCCGCCTTCCAGGGCGAAGTCGTAAAGCCAGCTGACCTGCGGCCGCCAGGTCAGGGAGGTGAGGGCGCCATACTGGGTTTCGTAGGCGTCGCGCTCCTGCTGGGCGCTGGTGCGCCAGTATTGGGTCCAGCGTCGGTCATCGAAGGTGTTGACGTAGGTTTTCGCCGACCAGGCCAGGTGCTCGGCCAACTCGGTGTCGAAATGCACGCTGAGCTGGTTCATCCGCCGCGTGCCTTGGTCGGTGGCGTTGTAGCTGTTGGTCATGGTTGGGTGGCGGTGCGCATCGTCTTCGCTCAAGTAGCCGGGCTCCTGTGCCTCGGTTTCGTAGTGACGGGCGATCAGTCCGATGCGGTAGCTGTCGTCGTCCGGGGTGTAGAACCATTTTCCGGACAGCGAAAACCTGTCCGCCTGCGCGTGATCGCGGTAACCGTCGGACTGCTGATACGCGAAGAAGTAATTCTGCGTCCAGTTGCTGCCCTCGATGCCTTTGGCGAGTTGCGCCTCCTGGGTGTTGTAACTGCCGTAGCGCAGCCGTGCCTTGGTGTACTCGCCGCCGGTGCGCGTAAGCATGTTCACGTTGCCGGCGATGTTGTTCAGGCCATAGCGAGCATCGCTGGTGCCGCGCACCACTTCGATGCTGTCCAGTTCCAGCGGGAAAATCATGTCCATAAAGGGCATGTTGCCGTCATTGCTGTTGCTCGGAATGCCATCGATCAGCAGCTTCACCGCATTCACTTCGCCTTCGCCGTTGAAGCCGCGAAACGAGATCTTGCCGGAAGTGGTGCCTTGATTGAACTCGGTGAGCATCACCCCCGGCGCGCGGCTGAACAGCTCCCAGCTGTAGTTGACCGGCATTTTCTCGAGAATGTCGGCGCCGAGAATATCCACCGAACTGAGCACACTGGCGGTGCTTAAGGGGCCGCTGCTGGCGGATGAGCCCTGGACCGTCACGGTGCCGAGGGTGAGGGTGGAATCTTCAGTAGTAGCGGCGGTGGCGAACGGGTGAAACGTGAACAGGCCGGTTGAAAGCAGCGGCCACAGGTAACGCGAACCCGGGCGACGCTTGGCGCCGGGCACACAGGATGGAGCAGGCATGAGGCAAACCTCTTGATGACCAAAAGACGAACACAACGGATGTGAGGTCGATCAGGCCACAGGCGAGGCGCGGGGGCTCAGGTTCGGCCAGCGAATCCTGGGATGCAGTGCTGGCAGGGGCGGGTTGTCGAGGAGCGTATCCGGCGTGAAGCGTGGCAGCCAATGCCGATAGTAGTCAGACGGCAGCGCGGCCAGGCCCGCATGGCCACAGCAGCAGTCGCTGTGTTTCATCGCGGTTTTTGCCGGGCCTGACTGCATCGGGTCGATCAGCTTGGCAAACCCTGGCGGCAGGGCTTGCGAGCCACCTGCCGAGCAAAAACCGCCCCACAGCATCAGGCCGACGTCCGGCGGCTGCATTGCGCGGCTCAGCGGCATGGCCAGCATGTTCAGCAACAGGGCCATGCAGGCGAGCCAGGGGCTTATGCGTTTGAACGTGACCATCACGGATGTCGAGGCAAAAGGGGCGTGTATTTAGCCGCAGTCAAGGCGTGAAGTAAAACGCGCTATTTTGCCGCAGGCCCGGCGAGCGCAGTGTTGGTAGCGCAACAGCGGTTCAATAAAGTGTTCGATTGCCCAAGCCGCAATGTGGCAGTGGGCTTGCCCGCGATAGCGTCATATCAGCCGACACAGGCATTGGCTGACACACGGCTATCGCGGGCAAGCCTGCTTCCACATTCGCGCTCTGACGGCTTGGCATGAATTGTGTTGTCACCCCACTGGCGCTGACCCGACAACGGGAGGGAAACCCCTACCTTTCATAAGAAACCACACCCATGCACAACGTCTTGCAACGCACCGTCATCGCCAGCCTGCTGGCCCTCGGGGCCCTGGGCGGGCCCTTGTCTACCGTGGCCCAGGCCGCCAACGATCAACAGTTCATCCCGCTGGCCACCTACCGGGTCGGCGCGTATGCCTCCAGCGGGATTCCGTGGTGGGCAGGGGAGATCGATTACTTCCGCTACATCAACGAGGTCGAAGGCGGCGTGAACGGCGTCAAACTGGTCTGGCAGGAATGTGAGACGGAATGGAAGACCGACCGCATCATCGAATGCTACGAACGCTACAAGACCGGCCTGGATGGCGCGCCGACCGGGTTCTTCTTCACCCATAGCACGCCGGCGTCCTATGCCTTGATGGACCGCGCCGCCGTTGACCATATCCCGCTGATCGACGGCGCGGGCGGGCGCACCGAATCTACCGACGGCCGTGTGTTTCCCTATGCGTTCCCGTTGTTGCTCAACTACTACGGCCAGGCGTCGGTGGGGATTAATTATATTGCCCAGCGCGAGGGCGGCCTGGACAAGCTCAAGGGCAAGAAGATCGTCACGGTTTACCACGACTCCGCCTACGGCCGTGAAACCCAGGCGGCGATGCAGTTACTGGCTGAAAAGTACGGCTTCGAGAATATCCAGATCCCCGTGGCGGACCCCGGCAGCGAGCAATCCACCCAATGGCGCCAGGTGCGTCAGCTCAACCCGGATTGGGTGTTCCTGCGCACCTGGGGCGTGTCGACCCCGGTGGCGATCAAGACCGCCGTGCGTTTCGGCGTGCCCGTGGACCGCCTGATCGGTGATGTGTGGGCCGGTTCCGAAGCCGACGTGATTCCCGCCGGCACCGCTGCCAAGGGCTACCAGGCACTGGCGCCGTTCCCCGGTGGCGACAACTTTGACATCCATAAAAAGCTCAAGCAGTTCATCCTCGATCCCGGCAAGAGCAACCTCAAGGACACCAGCTACTTCGGCAAAGTCTACTACAACATCGGCTTGATCAATGCGGCGATTGCCGTCGAAGCACTGCGCACCGGCCAGGCCAAGTTCGGCAACCGGGCACTGAACGGCGAGGAAACGCGCTGGGCGTTCGAACACCTGGATATCGACGCCGCGCGCCTCAAGGCCATGGGCTTCGAAGGGTTGTTGGCGCCCTTGAAGCTGTCCTGCGCCGACCATGAGGGCGGCGGTTCAGCCCGGGTGCAGCAGTGGGATGGGCAGAAGTGGGTGCTGGTGACCGACTGGCTGCAAGCCGACCGCGCCACCCTGCGTCCGTTGATCGAGGCCAAGTCTGCCGCGTATGCCCAGGAGAAGGGCATCACGGCGCGTGACTGTGCCGCCGAGTAAAGCGCCGGTCAGGCGGCGCTCGCGGTAGCTTGCTGGCCAGGGATGGCGCCAATCAGCTCACGGGTGTAGTCGCCGGCCGGCCGGTTGAAGATCCGCTCCACCGAGCCTTGTTCCACCACCTGGCCATTGCGTAACACCAGCACTTCATGGGCGAAGTTGGCGACCACCGACAAGTCATGGGACACCAGCACGTAGGCAATGCCCATTTCTCGTTGCAGTTCTTCGAGCAGTTCGAGGATGTGGGCCTGCACCGACACGTCGAGGGCGCTGACCGGTTCATCGAGCAGCAATAGGTCGGGCTTCAACGCCAGCGCGCGGGCGATGGCGACCCGTTGGCACTGGCCGCCGGACAACTCGCGCGGCAGGCGGTCGAGGAAACTCACTGGCAAATGCACGCGGCTGATCAGCTCGCGGGCCGCCTGTTCCAGGGCCGGGCCCTTGAGCAAACCGAACGACACCAAGGGTTCGACAATGCTGTCGAACACGCTGAAGCGTGGGTCCAGCGCAGCAAACGGGTTTTGTTGCACCAGTTGCAGGCGTTGACGCAGCGGGCGGAAGTCGCGCCAGCTGAGGTGGGTGACGTCCTGCTGTTCAAACCAGACCTGGCCCCTGGTGGGTTTCTCCAGGCCGAGGGCAATGCGCAGCGCGGTACTTTTGCCCGAACCGGATTCGCCGACGATTGCCAGGGTCTGCCCGGGGTACACCTCAAAACTCAGGTTTTCCAAGGCCACAAAACTGCTTTCTTCACCTTTGACCTTGGGCAAGGTAAACGTCTTGCCGACGTTTTTCAGGCTCAGGATCGGTTCCTGCATCGGGTCAATTCGAATCAACGGTTCACGGCGCTTGGCGAAGGCCGGCGCGGCGGCGATCAATGCACGGGTGTAATCATGTTTGGGGGCTCCGAGTATCTGCCGGGGCGCGCCTTGTTCGACCACTTGGCCCTGTTGCATCACCAGGATGCGGTCGGCACGATCCAGCGCCACGCCGAGGTCGTGGGTGATGATCAGCAAGGAAATCCCGCGCTCACTGACCAGCCGTTGCAGGTGGTCGAGGATCTTGCGTTGGACGGTCACGTCAAGGGCGCTGGTGGGCTCGTCGGCGATGATCAGGCGTGGGTTGCCGGCCAGCGCGATGGCGATCAGCACGCGCTGGCGCATGCCGCCGGAGAGTTCATGCGGGTACTGACGCGCGCGCAGCACCGGCTTGTCGATGCCCACTTGTTGCAGCAACTCGACAATATCCGCATCGACGCCGGGGTAGCGCTTGCCCTTGGCCAGGATCAGCGCCTCGGCAATCTGCTGGCCGACGCGCAGGGTGGGGTTGAGGCTGACCATCGGGTCCTGGGGCACCAGGCCGATGGTGCGCCCGCGCAGGCTGCGTTTCTGTCGTTCACTGGCGTGGGTCAGGTTATTGCCGTCTACCCACAGCTCGCCGGCGCTGATTGCGGCGTTGTCCGGCAGCAGGCCGAGGATCGCGTTGGCCAGGGTGGATTTTCCCGAGCCGGACTCGCCGACAATCGCCAGCGTCTCGCCTTGGGCGATGGTCAATGACAGCCGGTTCACTGCCAGGTTGCCGTGCCGGTAGCTGACACTCAGATGGCGAACATCCACTAGAGCACTCATCGTTGAACCTCCTCGAACGTGCGGGCGATATGGTTGAGGCTGAATACCACCGCGACCAGGAACAGGCCGGGCAGCAACGACACCCACGGGGCGGTGATCAGGAAATGCCGGCCGTTGGCGATCAACGTGCCCCATTCGGCCGCCGGCGGTGCGGCGCCGAAACCGAGAAAACTCAGGCCGGCGGTGGCAAGGATGGCCGCACCGAAATCCAGGGTCGCCAGCACCGCCACCGGGCCCCAGGCGTTGGGCAGGATGTGCCGCAGCAAGGTGCGCGCCCAACTGGCGCCGCCCAGGCGCGCGGCTTCCACATAAGGCAAGGTCTTGACCCGCAGCACCTCGGCGCGGGTGGTGCGGGCGAATCCGGGGATAATCCCCACGCCCACTGCAATGGCCACCGGCACGGTACCGAAGCCGATGGCCGTGACGATTGCCAGCGCCAGCAGCAGGCCGGGCAGGGCGAGCAACACGTCGATAAACCGCATGATCACCGCATCGATACGCCCGCCGGCAAAGCCGGACAGAATGCCCAGCCCCAACCCGCCCAACAGCGCGATCCCCACCGCCAGGAAGGCGGCCAGCACCGACAGGCTGGAGCCATACACAACACGGGTGTACAGATCGCGGCCCAGCTCGTCGGTGCCGAACCAGTGGGTCAGGTTTGGCGCAGTGAGCTTGACGGCAGGGGCGGTGGCGTAAGGGTCGAAGCTGGTCAGCCAGTGCGGTGCCACGGCGGCAAGCAAGGAAAACAGCACGATCAGCAACGCCAGGCTGAAGCCCGGCCGCCGCAGCAATGGCAGCACCACTGCCGTTGCGCGTTGCCGGCGGGTGCGGCGTTGCCAGAGGGTGGTGGTAAGGCCCAGGTTTTGCTCAAGGATAGTCATGGTCTAGGACACCTTTGGCGTGTGGGAGATACGCGGGTCGAGCCACGGGTAAAGCAGGTCCACCAGCAGGTTGACCAACACAAACGCTGCCGCCGACACCGCGACAATCGCCAGCACCACCGGGATGTCCTGGCGCAGCACGGCCTCCTGAGCCAGGCGGCCGATGCCGGAGCGGGCGAAGATGGTTTCCACCAGCACCGCCCCGGACACCGTGTTGCCCACTTGCAGGCCGATCAACGTGAGGATCGGCAGCGCAGCGTTCCTGAACCCATGGCGCGCCTGCACCTGGCCACGGCTCAGGCCCTTGGCGTAGGCGGTGACGATATACGCCTCCTGCCACACCCCCTGGAAGCTGCGCTGCAGCACTTGGGCGTACACCGCCGCACTCGGAATGGCCAGGGTGATCGCCGGCAGCACCAGGCTTTCAAAGCCGCGGCTGCCGGTGGCGGGGAACCAGCCAAGACCGAAGGCGAACACCTGGATCAGCAACAGGCCCATCCAGAACACCGGCACCGAAAACCCCAGGGAGGGCAGGCGGGCCAGGGCTTTTTTCAGCGGTTGCCAGCGGATGTAGGCCGTCAGGTAGGCCAGGCCGATGCCGCCGACCAGCGACAGCACAATCGCCAGGCCGGCCAGGGACAGGGTTTGCGGCAAGCGCTCGGCGAGCAACTCGGCCACCGGGCGGTTGAGCGACAGGGATTGGCCGAAGTCACCGTGCAATGCGCCCAACAGCAGGTCGACATATTGCTCGAACAGGCCCTTGTCCAGGCCGTAGTAGGCCCGCGCCTTGGCCAGGTCGGCCACCGACAGCGAATCGGCCTCCATGCCCGAGGCACTGAGCATGATCGACAGTGTGTCGCCCGGCAGCAGGTACAGGATGAAATAGGTGATGCTATAGGCGCCCCATAGCACCAGCAGCGCCTGGCCGACGCGACCGATCAGGTAGCGGCTCATGGGGTGCCGATCTCGATATCACCCAGTAGCGCGAAGCCCTCGGCGGTCCAGCGGAAGTTTTTAACCTTGGGCGACGTCGCCGCCTGCCAGACACGCTCGTACACCGGGAACGCCGAGCTTGCATCGATCAGCAGGTCCTGCAGGTCACCGTAGGCAGCGGCACGTTGTGCGCCTTGGGTGGCGGTGATGCCGGCATCAAACAAGCCTTTGGCTTTATCCAGGACCGCCGGTTCATAGGTGTTGGTGGCCACGGTGGAACTGTTGGCGCTGCGCGGGTCGAGGATGGTTTGCAGGATGATTGGGTCGGCGCGGGTCATGTAGTTGATGGTCAGGTCGTAGTTGCCGGCGGAGTTGTTGGCGACCCATTCGGCGCGGGTCACCACGCTGAGTTTCAACTCGATACCGACCTTGCGCAGTTGGTCCTGGATCAGTACGTCACCGGCGGTTTCGGCCGGGCTGATGTTGTAGCTCAGGCTCAGGCGCTTGCCGTTTTTGCTGCGATAACCGTCCGCGCCCTTGGCCCAGCCGGCTTGGTCGAGCAGGCGTTCGGCACCTGCCGGGTCGTAGGCGAGCTTGGCACCCTGGCTTTTGAAGTAGGGCGTGGTCACGTCGAAAATGCCGTCCACCACCGGGAACTCGGCGTTATACACGGTGCTGGCGTAGCTTTTACGGTCGATGGACTTCTGCACGGCCAGGCGCACTTGTTGGTCGGCGAGGATGCGTTCGCCACGGGTGTTGGGGTACAGGTTGAGTGCCGGGCCCGGCAGTGAGCGGCTTTGAATGGTCGCGCCCTTGGACTGGAACAGCTTCAGATCGACTTCCGAAAACGGGTTGCGCGGCCACAGGATGTCGGCCTTGCCTTGCAGGAACAGGCCGTTGCGCACGCTCTCTTCGGGGATGTAGCTGACGTCTACGGCGTCCAGGTGCGCCTCACCCGGGTTCTTCATATTCGCCGAGGGCCAGGCGTAACCCTTGCGCTTGGTCAGGTGCGCGCCGACTTCCGGCGTGTAGCTGGCGAGCACAAACGGCCCGGTGCCGATGATCTTGCCCAGTGACCGCTCCTTGACCGTCAGTGCGTAGGAGGCGGGTGCGAGGATGGCCAGGTTGGTGGTGGACGTGGCCTGCAGAAAGCCCGCGTTGGGCTTGGCCAGCACCAGCTTGACAGTGAAGTCGTCGACCACTTCAGCGTGGTCATAACCCGCCAGGTAAGTGGCACCGAACGTCGCCGGCAGTGCGGTGGCCAGCGCCTTGTCGCTGTCGAAAGCGGTTTTCACCGCCTTGGCGTCGAAGCGCTCGCCGTTGCTGAAGGTGACGTTGTCGCGCAGGTGGAAGGTGTAGGTCAGCGCGTCGTCACTGATCTCCCAGCTTTTGGCCAGCCAGGGGATGATCTTGCCGGTGGCCGGGTCCTGGTCGGTGAGTGACTCGGCGACATTGCGCAACAGCACCCGGTGTTCCAGCCAGTAGACCTGGAAGGGGTCAACGCTGACCAGGGTGGTGTTGTCGCCGAAGAAGGCAATATTCAGGGTTTTGTTCGCCTGCGCCTGGTCACCCGAAGGTGAACAGGCGGCCAGGCTTATCGCCAGGGCGCAGGGGGCCAGCAGACGGCTCATCAAGTTGGAGGTGTTCAATGGGGTGCCCTCGTTTGGCGGTTTGAATCAGAAGTCGTAGGCCAGCTTGGTGTACCAGTAGCCGCCACCCGGGTAGAACGGCGGGTTGCCATACGGCGCCAGGCCCAGGTTGCTGTAGACGGCGTGCCGGTCGGGGCGCACGTCGAAGATGTTGGTGCCGCCGATGCTTACGGTCAGGCTGTCGACGAAGGTGTAGCTGACGTCGAGGTCAGTGATCCATTTGGCGCCGAAGCTGCGGTCGCCCGTGGGGTTGACCGCCAGGGTCTTGACTGCGCCATAGCGGGCGGTTTGCAGGTTGACCGCCAAGTCGTCGACCTTCCAATTGGCGCCCAGGATCCACTTGGTCTTCGGCGTGGCATCGGTGAGGTCGCCCTCGCGGTCGCGGCCCACCAGGGTCACGCCGGAATTGGCCAGCGCTGCCGGGGTATCCGGGGTGCCTTCGATCGTGGTCTTGTTCCAGTTGAAGCCCAGGCTCCAGCGCACCTCGCCCCAGGCATCCAGCGGCGTGGTGTGGTCGGCGACCACGTCCAGGCCACGCGTACGGGTGTCGAAGGCGTTGGTGTAGTAGTTGACCCAGGTGCCGGTGGGCACGCCCTGGGCGGCCAGGATGGCGTTGATCGCGCCGTTGCCACGGTCGTAGATATTGCTGGTCAGGGCGATGCGGTCATCGATGTCGATCAGGTAGGCGTCGGCGGTGATGCTGGTGCGCGGCGCGGGTTGCCAGGTCAGGCCCAGGCCCAGGTTGCGTGACTTCTCCGGCTTGAGGTCATCGCCGCCCAGGGCCTTGGCCAGGTTGCTGCCCGAGGGGGTCAGGCGGGTGACCGCCGGTACTACGTTGCCATTGACGTCGGTGGCCACGCGGTTGTCGGCCACGGTGTAGCCGATCTGCGTCAGCGACGGCGCACGGAAACCGGTACCGACGGTGCCCCGCACCGCCACGGTGTCGGTCAGCTCATAGCGTGAATTCACTTTCAGGCCGAAGGTGTTGCCCGAGTCATCGTCGTAATGTTCGACCCGCCCGGCCACATCGAGGAACCAGCGTTCGGTGAGGTCGAAGCCCAGGTCGAGGTAGCCGGCGTAGTTGTTGCGGATCAGGCTGACTTCATCTTCGGGGCGAATGGTCACTGCCGCCTGCGCGCCCGACGCCGCGGGGTAGGTGCCGGTGATATAGGCCTCGGGGTCGCCGGCGAAGGTGCTGAAATGCTCCCAGCGATGTTCCAGGCCGGCCGACACCTGCACCGGCGAAGTCAGGTTGAACAGGCTGTCGTAGCGGCGGGTAAAGTCGAGGTTGTTGACCCACTGCTCGAAGCGGAAGGTGGCCAGGTTGTCGAATTTGGTCGGCGAGGCCGTGCCCAGCGACGGGTTGATGTTCAGGTCGCTGGAATGGTGGACATTGTTGCGCCCGTAGGTGGTGCTCAGGTCCCATTTCCACTCGGCCAGTTGGCCCTTGCCACCGAACAGCAACTGGTAGTCGCGGTCCTTGATGTTGTTCAGGGGGTAGTAGCCGTCGGGGAATACCTCGGGCACGGCAGCGGTGCCGGTCGGCAGGCGGAAATAGTTGGCCGCTTCGGCATCGCGCTCGCCGTAGGTGGAAAAGGAATACAGCGTCAGGTCTTCCAGGGGCAGCTCGGCGTTGTAGGCGAGGTTGAAGGCCTTGAGGTCGGGGTCACCGTTCTTGATTGCCACCCGGTCCCAGGCGGCTTCCTTGGCCGGGTCGTTGAAGGCCCGTACGCTGCTGTCGGCCTTGTCGTTCCAGGAGGCTTCGCCACGTTTGCGTGCATCGGCGGAGAAGTGGAAAAAACCGCCATCGCCGAGTTTGAAACCCTGGTCGCCGGCGACCTTGATGGTTTCGCCCTGGCCGGAATACAACTGGCCATAGCTGGTCTCCAGGTGGCCGCCGTTGTTGGCGGACTTGAGGATGATATTGATCACCCCGGCCACCGCATCCGAGCCGTACTGGGCGGCGGCACTGTCCTTGAGCACTTCGATATGGTCGACCGAGCTGACCGGGATCAGGTCGATGTCCACGGCATTCGCGCCGCTGTTATCGATCGAGCCGCGCTGGCCGGTGGCACCGTTATGGCGGCGTTTGCCGTTGACCAGCACCAGGGTGTAGGCCGGGCCGAGGCTGCGATTGCTGAGGGGGCGGGTCACCGAGTTGTAGCCGGCGATATTGGTACCGAAGTTGAAGGAGGGCAGCAGCTTGGCAATCGCCTCGGACAACTCGGCACGGCCGGTCTTGAGCAACTGCTCGCTGTTGATCACGTCAATCGGCGCCGGGCTGTCGGCCACGGTGCGCGCTTGGCCACGCAAGCCGGTGGAAATCACGGTGACGGTGCCGAGCTTGGCGTCTTCGGTCGCGGTCTCGGCAAAGGAGGGCGCGGCGGCCAGGAGCAGGGAGCTGGTCAACAACGACAGGTGGAATTTTTTCAGCGGCGCGGGGCTTGTGATGTCTGGCATGTAGGCAACCTGGTGGCTGTGGGTACGTCCTCCGCCAGGCATGGGGTCGGTCTGTGAAATGAAGATATCTCTATAAAAAACCGTGGGGAAAGTCTTTTTTGGAATAAGCTAATTATCAGACATTGTTATTTTGAGGTTTTATAAGATCATCTATTTTTATTATGTGGTGGGTTGCATCGCGCCTCGCCGCAGGATGTGCGAGCTGTCGCGGCCTGGCATAATCCGCTGGCGCCGAGAGTCGCAGGCGCGCGCAGCGATCTTCACCGGCAATCCAGCCAGATCTCAGAACCCCTAGGGAGTCGATGCCATTGATGGTGCTGTTGAACCGATTGAGCGTGTTTTCCATCCAGGCGCGCCGGGCTCTGGGGTTGGTGTGGGGCACGTCGCGGCCACTGTTCACGGGCCTGTTGCTGGCCACGATCATTGCCGGGCTGTTGCCGGCGTTGGCTGCCTGGATCGGCCAGCGCATTGTCGATGGCGTGGTCCACGCCATGCAGATTCATGCCGCTGGCAGCCAGGCACCCGTCTGGCCGGTGATGCGCTACGTGCTGGCCGAGGCGGGAGTGCTGGCGCTGCTGGCCGCCGCGCAGCGTGCATTGTCGATGCAACAATCGTTGTTGCGGGTGCAGTTGGGGGTAAGGGTCAACCTGATGATTCTGGAGAAAGCCCAGACCCTTTCACTGCTGCAATTTGAAGACGCTGAGTTTCACGACAAACTGGTGCGCGTGCGCCAGGGCGCTTCGACCCGGCCGCTGAGCCTGGTGACAAAGGGCTTGGGCCTGGTGCAAAACCTCATCTCGCTGATCAGCTTTGCCGTGCTGCTGGTGCATTTTTCGCCGTGGGCCCTGGTGATTCTGGTGGTCGGCGCGTTGCCGGTGTTCTTCGCCGAGACGCATTTTTCGGGCAATGCGTTCCGCCTGTTCCACCGGCGCGCGCCTGAGACCCGCCAGCAGAATTACCTGGAATCGCTGCTGTCCCACGAAGCCCATGCCAAGGAGGTCAAGCTGTTTGGCTTGGCGCCGCTGTTCCTCAAGCGTTACCGCGACAACGCCCAGCGCTTGTACACGGAGGACCGTCAGTTGACGGTGCGCCGCGATGCCTGGGGCTTGGCCTTGGGCCTGCTGGGCACCGCGGCGTTTTACCTGGCTTACGCCTGGGTGGTGCTGGACACCGTGCAAGGCCAGACAACTCTGGGCCAGATGACCATGTACATCGTGTTGTTCAAACAAGGCCAAAGCGCGATCACCGCCAGCCTCAGCGCGATTGCCGGCCTGTATGACGACAGTTTGTTCCTGTCGGACCTTTATGAGTACCTGCTAACCCCGGTGACAGTGCCGCGCGGCCGGCTTACCCAAGGAGCGAATCCCGGCGATGGCTTGCGCTGCGAGCAGGTAGGGTTCCGCTACCCCGGCGCTGAACAGCCGGCATTGAGTCACATCAACCTGCACCTGGCGCCGGGGCAAAGCCTGGCGCTGGTCGGTGAGAATGGCTCGGGCAAGACCAGCCTGATCAAACTGCTGACGCGTCTTTACACACCGGACGAGGGCCGCATCCTGCTGGACGGCAGCGACCTGCAGGAGTGGGATGAACACGCACTGCAACAACGCATCGGGGTGATTTTCCAGGACTACATCCGCTACCAGATGAGCGTCGGTGAGAACCTCGGGGTGGGCGACGTCGAGGCGTTGCACGACGAGGCTCGCTGGCGCGCGGCGGCGACTCAAGGGGTGGCTGCCGAATTCATCGAGCGCCTGAGTAAGTCCTATGCAACGCCATTGGGGCGCTGGCTTGGCGGGCAGGAACTGTCTGGCGGGCAATGGCAGAAAGTCGCCTTGTCACGTGCTTATATGCGTCAGGAGGCAGACCTGCTGATTCTTGATGAGCCCACGGCCGCGCTGGATGCCGGCGCGGAGGCGGCAGTGTTCGAGCACTTCCGTGAACATGCCAAGGGCCGCATGACCCTGTTGATTTCGCACCGATTCTCCAGCGTGCGCAATGCAGACCACATCATCGTGCTGGGCAATGGGCGAATCCTGGAGGAGGGCAACCATAGCCAGCTGATGGCTGCACACGGGCGTTATGCCGAGTTATTCGATGTTCAGGCGCAGGGTTATCGCTAGGGGCTGCGCTAACGGGTGGTTTGCCCTGCTTCATGGCGATGCGACCCTTTAGAGTAAGTCAAAATAAATCTTGAATCGCGCCTGAGGTCCTGGCGCCTTACCTGCCGCTATGTCGCCGTATACACCCTTTCCCAAGCGCCAGCCCAGGCCAAACGTGGCATTTCGAGGGTTGCCGACGAAAAGTGCTCATCAAGGCTTCGTAGCAGAACAGCCAACAATACCTGCAGGGTATTCATGCAGACCTTATCCATATTGGACGCTGCAAACCCCACGCGTCAGCCTGCCCTCAATAACTATAAAAGAGTCGCAACCATGACCGTGCTATTGAGTGAGCGCAGCCAGATATTCCAGCGTGCCGATGCCTATGCTGTGTCGGACTACGTCAACCAGCATGTGGGCAGCCACTGTATTCGCCTGCCGCCCAAGGGGCGCCCCGAGGCGAGTATCAGCCACCGCACTTTCGCCAGCCTGGATTTGTGCCGCATCAGCTACGGCGCGCCGGTACGGGTCACATCGGTGGCGCTGGAAACCATCTATCACTTGCAGATTCTGTTGAGCGGGCATTGCCGCTCCAGTGCCCGTGGCAAGGATGACGTGTTCGGGCCGGGGGAAATCCTGCTGATCAACCCGGATGACCCGGTGGACCTGACCTATTCCGCCGATTGCGAGAAATTCATCATCAAGCTGCCGGTGCGCCTGCTGGAGAATGCCTGCCTTGAGCAGCACTGGAGCCTGCCGCAGGTGGGCATCCGCTTCGCGACGGCCCGCCATGCGCTCAGCGAAATGGGCGGCTTCCTGCCGTTGCTCGGGCTGATCTGCCATGAGGCGGAAAACGCCGCCGAGCCACATATGCAAGGCCTATACGAGCGCATCGTGGCGAACAAGCTGCTGGCATTGCTGGCCAGCAACGTGTTGCGCGTGATCCCCCAGGCTGCTCACGGCGGTGGCTTTGAAGCGGTGCGCGAATATATCGAGCAGCACCTGGGCGATGACATCAGCGTTGAGCAGTTGATGGCGGTGGCCAAGGTCAGCGAGCGCTCGTTGTATAGCCTGTTTGAACGCCAGGTGGGGCTGTCGCCGCGCGACTATGTGCGCCGCTGCAAGCTCGAACGGGTGCACGCCCGTCTGCAATTGAGCAGCACGCGCAGCGTCACCGAGGTGGCGCTGGACCACGGCTTCGTGCACCTGGGGCGGTTTTCCGAGGCCTATCGAAAACGCTTCGGCGAGCTGCCGTCGCAGACCTGGAAACGCCATCGTTAGGCAGCGTGCGCCAGGCGGATAACGATGTGCAGGCAGCGGATATTGCCGCGCTGGGCGAGCACGTACGGTGAGGGCGCCTGATACAAGAACAACGGAGGGCCCGCCCCATGATCAGTACACTCGACCGACTCGCCAGCCAATTGCACGAGTCCGTACAGGAAGACCCCGCCAGTGGGGTGTTCCGCTGCCGCCGCGACATCTTCACTGACCCCGACCTGTTTGCCCTGGAGATGAAACACATCTTTGAGGGCGGCTGGATCTACCTGGCCCATGAAAGCCAGGTGCCCGCGATCAACGACTATTTCACCACCTGGATCGGCCGCCAACCGGTGGTCATCACCCGTGACAAACACGGCAGCTTGCATGGCCTGGTCAATGCGTGTGCGCATCGCGGCGCCATGCTGTGCCGGCGCAAACAAGGCAACAAAGGTTCATTCACCTGCCCATTCCATGGCTGGACCTTCAGCAACGCCGGCAAGCTGCTCAAAGTCAAAGACGCCAAGACCGGCGCCTACCCGGACAGCTTCGACTGCGATGGCTCCCATGACCTCAAGCGCCTGGCGCGTTTCGAAAACTACCGTGGTTTCCTGTTTGGCAGCCTCAGCGACGCGGTGCCGGAACTGAGCGACTACCTGGGCGAAACCCGCGTCATCATCGACCAGATGGTGGACCAGGCCCCCCTGGGCCTGGAGGTGCTGCGCGGCAGTTCATCCTACGTCTACGACGGTAACTGGAAACTGCAGATCGAGAACGGCGCGGACGGTTACCACGTCAGCTCGGTGCACTGGAACTACTCGGCGACCATGGGCCGGCGCAACTATGAGGCCGAAGGCACGCGCACTGTCGACGCCAATGGCTGGTCGAAAAGCCTGGGTGGCGTCTACGCCTTCGAGCACGGGCATATCCTGCTCTGGACGCGCCTGCTCAACCCCGAGGTGCGCCCGGTGCATGCGCACCGTGAGGCGCTTACCGAACGCCTGGGCCAGGCGCGGGCCGACTTTATCGTCGACCAGACCCGCAATCTCTGCCTCTATCCCAATGTGTACCTGATGGACCAGTTCTCAACCCAGATCCGTGTGGTGCGCCCCCTCGCGGTGGACAAAACCGAAGTGACGATTTATTGCATGGCGCCCATCGGCGAGAGTGCCCAGGAGCGCGCCACGCGGATTCGCCAGTACGAAGATTTCTTCAACGTGAGCGGCATGGGCACCCCGGATGACCTGGAAGAGTTCCGTGCCTGCCAGACCGGTTACCAGGGCGCGAGCAGCCTGTGGAACGACCTCAGTCGTGGCGCTAAACAGTGGGTGGAAGGCGCTGATGAAAATGCCTTGGCCATGGGCATGCACCCGCAGCTCAGCGGGGTGAAAACCGAGGACGAGGGCTTGTTCGTGCGCCAGCACGCGCACTGGGCCCAAAGCCTGCAGCGCGCGATCCAGCGCGAACAGCAAGGGCTGATCGCCAGTGACCGGGAGGTGCAGCCATGAGCCTGTCGCGTGACCAGTTGCTGGGCTTTCTCTACCGCGAAGCGCGCTTGCTCGACGACCGCCAATGGGATGAGTGGCTGGCGTGTTACTCCCCCAAGGCCGAGTTCTGGATGCCCGCCTGGGACGACTACGACACCCTTACTGAAGACCCGCAGCGGGAAATCTCGCTGATCTACTACCCCAACCGTGACGGCCTAGAAGACCGCATCTTCCGGATCAAGACCGAGCGCTCCAGTGCCAGTACGCCCGAGCCGCGCACCGTGCACATGCTCTGCAACCTCGAAGTGCTGGCCGACGAAGGCGCGCAAGTGGACCTGCGTTTCAACTGGCACACCCTCAGCCACCGCTACAAGACCACCGACAGCTATTTCGGCACCTCCTTCTATCGCCTCGATATCGGCGGCGAACAGCCGCTGATCACGCGCAAGAAAGTGGTACTGAAAAACGACTACATCCACCAGGTCATCGACATCTACCACATCTGAGGACACCGCCATGACGTATGCCATCGCCCTCAACTTCGAGGATGGGGTGACCCGCTTCATCGACTGCAAGGCGGGTGAAAAGGTGCTCGATGCCGCCTTTCGCCAACGTATCAACTTGCCCATGGACTGCTCGGATGGCGTGTGCGGCACGTGCAAATGCCGCTGTGAAACCGGCGCCTACGATTTGGGCGACGACTATATCGAAGACGCCCTGAGCGAAGACGAAGCGCAGGCGCGGCAGGTGCTGACCTGCCAGATGGTGCCGCACTCCGATTGCGTGATTGCGGTGCCGATGGCGTCCAGCGCCTGTAAAACCGGTACCGGCCACTTTGCCGCGACGCTGGCCGGCATCACCCGCCATGCGGATGCCGCGCTGGAGGTGAGTTTCGAGCTGGACCAGGCGCCGGTGTTTCTACCCGGCCAGTACGTGAACATCGGCGTACCGGAGAGCGGGCAGACGCGCGCTTATTCTTTCAGCAGTCGCCCGGGCGACACCCGTGCAACCTTCCTGATCAAGCACGTGCCCGGCGGGTTGATGAGCAGCTGGCTGGAGCGCGCCCAGCCGGGCGACAGCGTGGCCATCACCGGGCCACTTGGCAGTTTTTACCTGCGTGAGGTGGTGCGGCCGCTGCTGTTACTGGCCGGGGGCACCGGCCTGGCACCGTTCCTGTCGATGCTTGAAGTACTCGCGCAGCGCCAGGAAACCCGCCCGATCAGGCTGATTTATGGCGTCACGCGGGATCAGGACCTGGTAATGGTCGAGGCGTTGCAGGCCTTCACTGCGCGCTTGCCCGACTTCAGCCTGGTGACCTGCGTGGCGGATCCACAAACCACTCACCCGCGGCAGGGCTACGTCACTCAGCACATGGCCGACGCAGCCCTGCACGGCGGCGATGTTGACGTGTACCTGTGCGGCCCGCCGCCGATGGTCGATGCGGTGCGTCAGCACTTCAAGCAACAGGGCGTGACCCCGGCCAGTTTCCATTACGAGAAATTCACCCCTAACGCCGTCGCCAAGTGCGATGCCGCCTGAGGACACCCGCATGAATCAACGGTTTAACAACAAGGTCGCGCTGGTGACCGGCGCCGCCCAGGGGATCGGACGGCGCGTCGCCGAGCGGTTGCTGGAGGAGGGCGCCTGGCTGGTCGCGGTGGATCGCTCCGAGCTTGTGCATGAGCTGCAGCACGCACGGGCGCTGACGCTCAGCGCCGACCTGGAGCTGCATGCCGAGTGCGCGCGGGTGATGGCCGCCGCCAAGGCGCGTTTCGGGCGCCTCGATATCCTCGTCAACAATGTCGGCGGCACCATCTGGGCCAAGCCCTTCGAGCACTATGGCGAGGCTGAAATCGAAGCCGAAGTGCGTCGCTCGCTGTTCCCTACGCTGTGGTGCTGCCATTGCGTGCTGCCGTACATGCTGGAGCAGGGTGGGGGCGCGATTGTCAACGTGTCGTCCGTTGCCACCCGTGGGGTCAACCGCGTGCCCTATGGCGCAGCCAAGGGCGGCGTGAATGCCCTGACCGCCTGCCTGGCCCTGGAGACCGCCGGCAGTGGCATTCGCGTCAACGCCACAGCGCCCGGCGGCACCGAGGCACCGCCACGGCGTATCCCGCGCAACAGCCAGCCGCAGAGCGAGCAGGAGCGCGTGTGGTACCAGCAGATCGTCGACCAGACCCTCGACAGCAGCCCGATGAAACGCTACGGCAGCATCGACGAACAAGCCGGCGTGATTCTGTTCCTGGCTTCCGACGAGGCCTCCTATATCACCGGCGTGACCTTGCCGGTAGGCGGTGGCGACCTCGGCTGAAGCGCGTTTTACCTGCAGACACTGACTCACAACAACAATAAAGAGAGCACTGCCATGCGTACCCATGACGTCCATTCGATTATTGATAATGCGCCTTTCAACCGCTTCCATTGGCTGATCGTGAGCCTGTGTGCCTTGCTGTTGATCTTTGATGGCTATGACTTGTTTATCTACGGCGTGGTGTTGCCATCGATCATGCGCGAGTGGGGGCTGACGCCGTTGCAGGCGGGCGCCCTGGGCAGCTATGCGCTGTTCGGCATGATGTTCGGTGCGCTGATCTTCGGCACCTTGGCGGATCGCTTCGGCCGCAAGAAAGGCATTGTCTTTTGCTTTGCGCTGTTCAGCATCGCCACCGTGGTCAACGGCTTTGCCAGTAGCCCCAGCGAGTTCGGCATCTGCCGGTTTGTCGCCGGGCTTGGCTGTGGCGGGCTGATGCCTAACGCGGCGGCCCTGATCAACGAATATGCGCCGAAGAAATTCCGCAGCACCTTGATGGCCTTCATGTTCAGCGGTTATTCCCTAGGCGGCATGTTCGCCGCCTGCGTGGGTATTTTCATGCTGCCGGCGTATGGCTGGCAGTCGATGTTTTTTGTGGCGGTGATTCCGCTGCTGCTGTTGCCGTTGATTGTGTACGGGTTGCCCGAATCCATCGGTTTTTTGATTCGCCAGGGTCAGCTGGAGCAGGCCCGGGCGCTGCTTAATCGGGTGTCGCCGGGTACCCAGATCCAGGCCGAGGACAGGCTGGTCATCGCTGACAGCAAAGGCAAGGGCGCGTCGGTAGTGGAGTTGTTTCGCCATGGCCTGGCGGTGCGCACGGCGATGATCTGGACTGCGTTTTTCTGCTGCCTACTGATGGTCTATGCATTGAGTTCGTGGTTGCCCAAGCTGATGGCCGGCGCCGGATACAGCCTGGGTTCGAGCCTGTCGTTCCTGATTGCGCTGAACCTGGGCGGTATGGCGGGGGCGCTGATCGGTGGCCGCTTGGGGGATCGGCTCAATCTGGTCAAAGTGGTGATCTGCTTCTTTATCGCGGCAGTGGTGTCGATCAGCCTGTTGGGCATCAACAGCCCGATGCCGATCCTGTACCTGCTGATTTTCGTCGCAGGTGCCACCACCATCGGTACGCAAATCCTGCTGTATGCGGGTGCGGCGCAACTCTACGGCCTGTCTATTCGTGCCACGGGCCTGGGCTGGGCGTCCGGTATCGGGCGCAACGGCGCCATTGTCGGCCCGCTGCTGGGGGGCGCGCTGATGGCGATCGAACTGCCTCTGCAACTGAATTTCATGGCCTTTGCCATCCCCGGCGCCATTGCGGCGCTGGCGATGAGCGTGTTTGCCCTGAATGAGCGGCGCACGCGTATTGCCCTGCCGGCCGCCCAGGCGCTGTGACCGCCAAACCGTCGATAACAATAACTAAGAGCAACGACATGAACACACAACGTATCTGGCTCGCCCTGATGGGCGTGCCCCTTGCGGCGACGGCTGACGAGGGCGGTTTTTTCAAGGACTCCACGGCCACCTTGCAGGCACGCAACTACTACTTCAGCCGCGACTTCTCGGACATCGTCGGTGCCAATCAGCAATCCAAGGCCGAAGAATGGGGCCAGGGCTTTATCCTGACCTACAAATCCGGCTACACCCCAGGCCCGGTGGGCTTTGGCCTGGATGCACTGGGCACGCTGGGGATCAAGCTCGACAGCAGCCCGGACCGGGTCAATAGCGGTTTACTTCCGGTGAAGGACAGCGGCCGTGCCGCCGACGACTACAGCCGCCTGGGCCTGACCTTCAAGGCCCGGGTGTCCAGGACCGAGCTGAAGGCCGGCGAACTGCAGCCCAACCTGCCGGTGCTGGCCTTCAGCGATATTCGCCTGCTACCGCCGAGCTACCAAGGGGTGAGCATCAGCTCCAGCGAGATCGCCGGCCTCACCCTGCAGGCCGGGCATTTGACCACCACCAGCCTGCGCAATGAGGCGGGTGACGAGAAGATGCTCGCCATGCTCGGGCATGTGCCGCAGCGCGGGGCACAGAGTGATGCCTTCAACTATGTTGGCGGCGACTATGCCTTCAACGGCAACCGCACCAGCGTCAGCCTGTGGCAGGCTCAGTTGCAGGATATCTACGCGCAGGCCTTTGTTGGCCTCAAGCACAGCCAGCCGTTAGGGGCGTGGGTGCTGGGCGCCAACCTGGGTTACTACGACGCGCGCGAGGACGGCAACCAATTGCTCGGCAAGCTCGATAACCAGGCGTTTTTCTCGCTGCTGTCGGCCAAGCGCAGTGGCCACACGTTCTATCTCGGTTATCAGGCAATGTACGGCGACAGCGCGTTCCCACGTGTGTTTGCCAACGTCACGCCGCTGGGCAACGAGGTGCCCACCTACGAGTTCGCCTATACCGACGAGCGTTCCTGGCAAGTGCGCTATGACTACGATTTCGCGGCGCTGGGCATTGCGGGGTTGACCACCACGGTGCGCTATATCACCGGCAATAACGTCAACACCGGGGCCGGCTACGAAGGCAAGGACCGTGAGCGCGACCTCGATATCGGTTATGCCGTGCAGCGTGGTGTGCTGAGCGGCTTGGGCATTCGCCTGCGCAATGTGATGGCGCGTTCCAACTACCGCAGTGATATCGATGAGAACCGTCTCATCCTCAGTTACACCTGGAAGCTGCTTTAAACCCCGCCTTCGCACGTGCCCATGACCTTGTAGTTGAGCGTGTGACTGACGCCCTGGCTGTCGAGGTACACCAGGGTGGCAGGCTCTACCTGGCAACTACGCGGCACCGGCGTGGTGGAAACGATGTGCTGGATATCAGGCGCCGGGCTCTCATCGCCACCGGCGGCAAAAGCCCCGGGGGCGGTGAAAAGCAGGATGAGGCTGAGCAACCGAATGTTCATGGGATGACCCTCTGTCAGTAGGCTCCAGTGTAGTGGCTGTAGCGCCGCGTTAAAGCCTGGAAGCGGTAAATGACTCGTACGTATTGCGTAGTAATCGAGGTGTGATATTGATGGACCTGCTCAACGGTATGCGAGTATTCACCCAGGTCGTCGACAGCGGCAGTTTTGCCGCGGCGGCCGAGGTTCTGGGGGTGTCCGGCGCGCAAGTCTCGCGGTTGATCTCCGACCTGGAGGCGCACCTCGAGACGCGCCTGTTGCACCGCACCACCCGACGCCTGCGACTCACCGAGTCGGGCGAGCGTTACCTGCTGCGCTGCCGCGGCATCCTCGATGACGTCAGGGCGGCCAGCGCCGAAGCCAGCGGCGCCCACCTCAACCCGCGCGGGCGCTTGCGCGTGCATTGCATGAGTGGGCTTGGCGTGTTGATCACACCGCTGATCGCGCGCTACTGCGAGCGGTACCCGCAGGTGTCCCTGGAACTGACCCTGTCCCAGCACAACCCCGATCCCCTTGAAGAGGGGCATGACGTGGTGATTTCAATTGCGCATGCGTTGCCAGATTCGGCCCTGGTCAGCCAGACGGTCGGCCAGCTCTTCAGCGT
The DNA here is from genome assembly GCF_002843605.1 of Pseudomonas sp. S09G 359. Classification (NCBI taxonomy): domain Bacteria; kingdom Pseudomonadati; phylum Pseudomonadota; class Gammaproteobacteria; order Pseudomonadales; family Pseudomonadaceae; genus Pseudomonas; species Pseudomonas sp. S09G 359. Next base: position 3,122,054 of record NZ_CP025263.1, read on the forward strand.
GCCTTGCGCGGCCCCCGGTTACCTGGCCACACACGGCGTGCCCGCACACCCGCATCAATTGCTGCAACACCGACGCCTGCACTTACGCGACTTTCAGGAGGACGAGTGGCTGTTCCAAGGCGAAGAGGGCGAGATTGCCATTGCCCCCGGCAACGCCTTCACCACCAACGTTGCCGACGCTATGGTCAAGGCCACCCAAGAGGGCATGGGCATTGGCCTGCTGCCGTTCTTCAGCGCCCATCCAGCCTTGCAGGACGGTTCGCTGGTGCGCTTGCTGCCGGCTTACACGCTGCGCGAACGGAGCATTTTCGCGGTGTACCCGTCGCGGCGCTTCCTGGATGCCAAGGTACGCACCTGGGTCGAGTACTTGCGGGCGCAACTGCCTGAGCTGTTGGCTGCGCTCAGCGCAGATCTGCTCGGCAGTCGTTGATTGAATCAGGCAATCAAACAGGTAGATCGGGCAATACATCTGGCTATGGGTCGACGCATACTTCAGGCGCAGATCCAGCAGACAGGAATTGACATGGAAAAGAATACCAACACGTCTGACTCAAACGCTTTGGGTTCACCCACCCTCAGCCGTCGTGACGTGCTCATCACATCGGCCATCGTTGGCACAGGGTTGGCTGTCAGCCCGCTGTCGTGGGCCGCTGCATCACGTAGCGCGCCTGGCACCCACCAGCCCGTTGAGGGCGCACATGTCCTGCAGCAGCGCACACTGGGCAACCTGGTGGTTTCCGAGTTAGGCGCGGGGTGCATGAGCATCAGCGCCAACTATGGCCCGCCGGCAGACAGGGCAGAAGGCATCAAGCTGATTCGCAGCGCCTATGAAAAGGGCGTCACCTTCTTTGATACGGCCGAAATCTACGGGCCCTATACCAACGAAGACCTGGTGGGCGAGGCGCTTGCGCCATTTCGTGATCAAGTGGTCATCGCCACCAAGTTCGGTTTCGATATCGGCACCGGTGGTCTCAACAGTCGTCCCGAACATATCCGGGCCGTCATTGACGGTTCGCTCAAGCGCCTGCGTACCGATCATATCGACCTCTACTATCAGCACCGAGTCGATCCTTCAGTGCCGATCGAGGAGGTGGCAGGTGTGATTCGCGACTTGATCAAGGAGGGCAAGGTGGCACATTTCGGCCTCTCCGAAGCGAGTGCAAGCACGATTCGTCGGGCGCATGCGGTCCAGCCGGTGACGGCGGTTCAGAGCGAATACTCGCTGATGGAACGAGCGGTCGAGCACAACGGCGTGCTGGCGGCATGTGAACAACTCGGAATCGGTTTTGTGCCCTGGGGGCCGCTCGGAATGGGGTATTTGCCCGGCACCCTCACTGCCAGTACCCGGCTCGATCCGAAGACCGACCTGCGCAGTGGTTTCGACCGCTTCAGCCCCGAAAACCTGGCAGCCAATACCGCGATCATCGACTTTCTCAAGGCATTTGCGCAGCGTAAAGGCGCTACTGCCGCACAGGTTTCGCTCGCCTGGCTGCTGGCCCAGAAACCCTGGATTGTGCCGATTCCCGGCACCCGCAGATTGAACCATCTGGAAGAGAACCTGGCCTCGGTCAGCATTCAATTAACGGCCGCCGACCTGAGTGAGATTCACACGGCATTCTCCGCGCTCACGGTGCACGGCGGTCGAATGAATCAGATGCAAATGCGCGTTGTCGATGAGACGCAGTGAGTCGGCGGCCCCTGGATTCGTCATTTCAGGCAATCAGTACCCCGATTGATGCAGCACGCGAAACGGTCAACTCGACACACCAGGCACTCGTTGGAACCTGGCAGAGGCTGACGCCTACCGTCAGCTGTCGTGCTCTCTGGCCCATGCAGAGCAGAATCAATAAGGCCAGAGGGCGGGAGAATAGAGACAGCGCTGTTTTGAAGGGCGGCCGGGGCACTCAAGGTAGAGACTTTATTGCCTGTAATACCGCGTCGGCGAGGGTCTTGGTAATAACTCGACGCCGAGCGTTATCGATCATCGGGCTCAGCCACGTGGGCAGGCTGTTCAGCATGGGTAAAATCGCTGTGAGTGCACCCTCGCGCAACGGCCCGCCAGGCGCATGGCCTAGCTGGCCGATCAACGTCAGCAATTCTGATTCATAGGCACGCCTCAATCGCGTCCAGCTCAGCGTAGAAAACGCAGGTGGATACCTGCTGCCAGGGTCATTTGCCACCGTGCAATTTGAAGGTGCGCTGGCGGCCAACACGCTCAGCCTGCCGCCCAGCGCGCTCATCGTCGGCAAAAGTGGCGTACAGGTGGCGACGGTAGATCCGGCTGGGAAAGTGCTGTTACAGAAGGTCACGGTGACCCGCGACCACGGTGCTTATGTGGAACTCGCCGACGGCGTCAGCCAGGCTGATCAGGTGATTGCCAATCCCCCCGACGGACTAAGTTCAGGTGACCAGGTGCGAATCGCCCAGTCAGGCGTCACCGCCGCGAGATAGCGCAGTGGTGAATGCAATGACAGATTTTGCAGCGCTCCCAAGTCTGGGCTTTGCGGCGGGGGCGGCTCTGGTCGCGGGACGGCCACCACACATTGATGAGCCCTCTTCATGAGGTTATTGGGCTTGCGCCTACTAATCAGCTTTATCCGTAAAGGTTACATTCAAAACTGGGCTATCCCTGCTATGCACACCGATCGAGGACATCCTATGCCAGCAGTTCACGTTCCCGCGCTCAGCGCCACATTGAAATCTGCACGTTTGCTTCAAACGATTGGCACGGCGCTGATGCTGCTTGCATTCGATGCTGCCGGCGAAGACCACCCATTGGTGACCGTTACGCCGGCGGGGTCTCAGCCGTCGACCTCCGGCCCCGTGGAATACTTCACGGGAAAAGTGCGGGTTGATGCCCGGTTCCAGGGCGCGGATGGCGCTAGCGTCAGCGGAGCAACCGTCACGTTCGAGCCTGGTGCTCGTACTGCATGGCACACCCACCCTTTGGGGCAAACGTTGATAGTGACTGCCGGTGTCGGCCTGGTACAGCAAGAGGGCCAGGCAACTCAGGTGATTCGTCCGGGCGACACTGTGTGGATACCCCCTGGCGCCAAGCACTGGCATGGCGCAACGCTCACCAATGGCATGAGCCATATTGCAATCGCCGAGTTGCTTGATGGCAGCGCGGTTCAATGGCTGGAGCAAGTGTCCGACGAAGACTACGCCAAGGCTTTGTGATTCTCACCCGGCAGCCAACGTAGCTGCGCCCGTTCAAAGGTGAAACCTGATGACAGAAACCAGAGATTTAAACCAACCCGAAGGTTCACCGGTTGTTGAGGCGTCGAGCGTCACACCTTCACGCCGCAACTTTCTCAAGTTTGGTGTTTCAGGCATCGCCGCAGCGACGGTGTCGACCTGGATCCCGGACAGCGTGGTGGCTGCCCAGCTGGCGCCACAGGTGATCGACGATGAGGGTGCGCCCGGAGCGGGCGAGCGACGTATCCAGCTCACGGTGAATGGGCAACTGCATAAACTCAATGTTCCGGCTAACGCGATACTGCTGGATGTCTTACGTGACCGCTTGCAACTGACCGGAACCAAGAAGGGCTGCGACCACGGCCAGTGCGGTGCGTGCACCTTGCTGGTCAATGGGGTTGCGATCAACGCTTGCCTTTCAATCGCTCTGCAACACGATGGCGATAGCATCACTACCATTGAAGGTTTGTCTCAAGGTGACGATATGCACCCTGTGCAGGAAGCCTTCTGGGATCACGATGCCTACCAATGCGGCTACTGCACTTCGGGGCAGATTATGAGCGCCGTGGCGCTGCTCAATGATCCAAACATCGGCACCGACGATGCCAGTGTCAAGGAGGCGATGAGCGGCAATATCTGTCGCTGCGGCGCCTACAAGAACATTCTCGCGGCGATTCAGTCGGCACGCGGGAAAATGGGAGGTGCGGCCTGATGCGTACTTTCGGTTATGCCCGCGCCCAATCGCCGGCCCAGGCGGTGAGCAACCACGCCGCTTCAGGCCAGCCGTTTTACTTGGCGGGCGGCACCACCTTGCTCGACCTGGTGAAGCTGGATGTGATGCAGCCTGACCGTCTGGTGGATATCAATCACCTGACGCTCAAGCAGATTGAGCCACTCGCCGATGGTCGTCTGCGCATCGGCGCGCTGGTCAGCAACACCGCACTGGCCAGCCATCCGCTGATCCGCGAGCGTTATGCCGTGTTGTCCCAGGCGATTCTGGCGGGGGCGTCTACGCAGCTACGCAACAAGGCCACCACCGGCGGCAACGTGATGCAACGCGTGCGATGCAGTTATTTTCGCGACGGTATCTCGCCCTGCAACAAACGCCAGCCGGGCTCCGGATGCGCCGCTATCGGTGGCCACAACCGCAGCGTGCATGCAGTGCTGGGTACCAGCGAGCATTGCATCGCGACGCACCCCTCCGACATGTGCGTGGCAATGGCCGCAATCGGCGCGCAGGTGACGGTTCAAGGCCCGAACGGGGTGCGTGAGATTCCCTTCGGCGATTTCCATAAGCTACCGGGGCAGACGCCTTGGGAGGAGCATGCGCTGCAGCCCCATGAATTGATCACGCACGTGACCCTGGATGCAGCGTTGGCGAACAGTCGTTCGGCTTACCTGAAACTGCGTGACCGGGATTCCTATCAGTTCGCTCTGGCGTCCAGTGCGGTCATCGTGGTGTTGGATGGTCAGCGTATAACCGCAGCGCGAATTGCCCTCGGAGGCGTGGGCACCAAGCCCTGGCGGGCGCTGGAAGCCGAGCGCGGATTGGTCGGTCAGAACGTTGATATTGGATTGTTTACACAGGTGGGTGAGCGCGCCATGCAGGGCGCCCGCGCTTATGAGCACAACGCGTTCAAGATTCCGCTCGGCCAACAGGTCGTGACTCGCAATCTTCGTGATCTGACCGCATAGGAGGGCACCCTGATGAGCCAGTCCATAATCGGCACCCCGTACAAACGTATCGACGGTCGCCTCAAAGTCACCGGTGCAGCACGCTATGCCGCGGACCATCCCTTGCCAGGGATGGCCTATGCTTACGGCGTCTACAGCACGATCGCCAACGGCCGGGTCGTGGCCATCGATGACACCCGGGCACGCGCGATGCCAGGCGTGGTCGCTGTGCTGCACCATGGCAATTTTCCCGCGTTGCACCGCACGCCTGATGTGGCCATGACCTTCAAGGACATACTCAGCGCGGCCAAGGTCGACGAGCGTCGCCTGCCTTTCGAGGACGACAAGGTCGCCTATCCGGGGCAGTTCGTCGCCCTGGTGGTGGCTGACACATTCGAGCAGGCCCGTGCCGCGGCGCTTCAGGTCAAGGTCGATTATGCCGAAAGTCCGGCCATTACCAATCTCAAGGACGCACTCAAGCAAAAGGGCGCACGCGAGGGCGGGCGAGGGCACAGCCGAGGCGACCCCGAGGCAGCCTGGCAAACGGCTGCCAGCCGGCTCGACCAGACCTACAACACGCCGGTCGAAACCCACAGCCCGATGGAGATGCATGCGACCACAGCGTATTGGCGCGACGGCAAGCTGTATGTCTACGAAGGCACGCAGGGGGTGGTGAATCATCGCAACGTGTTGGCGAATGTCTTCGATCTGCCGCCAGACCGTGTTGAAGTGCATGCACCCTTCATAGGTTCGGGGTTTGGCAGCAAACTCTGGCCGTGGCCTCATTCGATAGCCGCCTGCGCCGCCGCGAAGGTCGTTAAGCGACCGGTACAACTGATGCTGCCCAGGGCGCAGATGTTTACCACCGCTGGCCATCGCCCTGAAACGTTGCAGCGAGTGCGCCTGGCCACCGATGGAAACGGCAAACTCGTATCGATTCGGCATGAATCATTCAATAGCACCTCGACCACCGATGCCTACACCGAAGCATGCGGTGGCGTCACACGCAGCCTTTATTCGTGTGCGAACGTGCTGGTGAATCACAAGAACAGCCCGCTGAATCGCGGCACGCCCACGTCAATGCGTGCACCGGGTGCCGCCCCTGGCCTGTTTGCACTGGAGTCGGCGATAGACGAATTGGCGCTGTTGCGTGGCATTGACCCACTGGCATTTCGCAAGCTGAATCTGGCCACGCGCGACGAAAGCCTGAACCTGGAGTGGTCGAGTAATCATCTGCCCGAAGCGATTGATACCGCCGCACAACGATTTGGCTGGCACGCACGCAATGCAGCGGTTGGATCAATGCGTGACGGTGATGAAGTCATAGGCTATGGCATGGGCGCCTGCAATTGGGAGGCCTTCCAGGTACCCACCGACGCCCGCGTAATTATTCGCTCGGATGGCACCGTGCTTGTTCAATGCGGTCAGCAGGATATCGGCACCGGAACCTATACAGTGGTGGCGCAGACCGTCGCTCAACTGACTGGCCTGCCGTTCGAGCGTATTGAGGTCCAACTGGGCAGTTCCACCTTCCCTCCAGGCGCATTGGCCGGCGGTTCCTGGGCCACGGCGAGCATCCTGCCGGCGATCGCCGGCGCCACACGAGCCGCGCTTACCAAGCTGCGCGAGTATGCGGTGATGAGCGGTGGGCTGCTTTCAGGCAGCGACGCGGCAAGCCTTGCCGTCGATTGTGGCCATCTGGTCAATGGCGATCAGCGTGTGAGTTTCGCCGCGGTGCTGCGCCACCAGCGCATCGCTCGCGCTGAGGGCAACTTCCAGAGCGGGGCCAAGGGCGGCGACTTTTCCTATCGCTCTTTCGGTGCGCACTTTGTCGAGGTGCGCTGGGACCCGGGCATCTCGCGCCTGCGGGTAGCACGGGTGGTGAGTGCCATCGATGTGGGCAAGGTGGTTAATCCACTCGCTGCACGCAATCAGGTCGAAGGGGCAATCATCATGGGCCTCGGTATGGCGCTGTTTGAAGCATCGGAAAACGATCAGCGCAGCGGTCTGCCGGTTAACAATAACTACGCCGAATACGTAGTGCCTGTGCAGGGTGACTTGCCTGATATCGATGTGACGCTGCTCGACTATCCGGATTACAACCTGAGCGAGTTCGGTGCGCGCGGTATCGGCGAAATCGGTGTGACGGGGCTGGCAGCGGCGGTCGCCAATGGCGTTTACCACGCCACTGGGAAACGCATTCGCAGCTTGCCGATTACCAAGGAAAAGCTGATGACTCTTTAAGGCACGTTAAGGCACGCGTTGTAAGCAAGCACCCGACGCGTGCCCTATCAGATCACTGCTTGAAGGGCGCTTCAACACCGGAGTAGGCCAGCACCGTATCAGGCAACCGCGCGCCCTGGATCTTGATCGCGGACAGGGCATCATCAAGCTCGGTGAGCTCTGTCGATGAGAACTGAATTGAAGCTGCCCCGACATTCTCGAGCATGTGCGGCATCTGTGTTGTTCCAGGGATAGGCACGATCCACGGTTTTTGCGCCATCAACCAGGCCAGTGCAACCTGTGCCGGTGTCGCTTGTTTGCGCTCCGCCCAGGTGTTGAGCAAGGCCACGAGCCTCAGGTTGGAGGGGAGGTTGTCTTCGGCGAACCGGCTTTCCAGTTTTCTGATATCCCCATCGGCAAATCGCGTCTTAGCGTCGATCGCGCCGGTGAGGAAGCCTACGCCCAACGGGCTCCAGGGCACGAATCCGATCCCGAGCTCTTCGCATACCGAGAGAACACCCTCCTCGGGGCCGCGCCACAGCATCGAATATTCGCTTTGTACGGCGCTTAACGGGCTGGCAGCGTGGGCTCTGCGAAGGGTGCCGAGTCCCATTTCGCTAAGACCCCAATGGAGTACCTTGCCCTGGGCAATCAGGTCGTTGATTGCACCGGCAACGTCTTCAATAGGAACCTGGGGGTCGACTCGATGCTGGTACAACAAATCGATGCGGTCTGTTCTGAGACGCTTCAACATGGCCTCGACGGCCTGTTTAATGTGCTCCGGACGGCTGTTGAGCCCTGGGCTGCGCACACCCGTTTCGGAATCGATGTTCCAGCCGAATTTTGTGGCGATCACCACCTGGTCTCGAAAAGAGGCGACGCCTTCGCCGAGGATTCTCTCCACTTCAAGCGGGCCATAGGCTTCAGCGGCGTCAAAAAGGGTGATGCCTTGGTCAAACGCTGCATGGATGATGTTGAGCATCTCTGGCCGACTGGGAATGGTCGTCTGATACGTTCGGCTCACGTTCTGCACGCCAAGCCCCACGCTCGAAACCTCCAGCGAGCCCAGCCTTCGGCGCCCAGGCGTCTTAACAGGCTGTTGGGCCGCGTTTGATGCGCCTGATGCAAAAGACGGCGCGCCCGCGAGTATTGGGGCTGCGGCAACGCTTGCGGCGAAAGTGAGCAGTCGACGACGGCTGATATCCAGCGAGAGGGTTTCTGTCATCCCTGAAAGTCCTTTGATTGAGCGCAAGAGATGGGCTTATTGCCCGACCATTTTCATCGCCGCTTCAGGCAATCGATCACCCTGTACCTGGATTTTTGATGTTTCTGAATCGAGCTCCAGCAGATCCTCTTGGGTCAGTTCGAGTTCGACGGCCGTCAGGTTTTCTTCAAGGCGGTGCTGCTTGGTGGTACCTGGGATCGGCACAATCCAGGGCTTTTGCGCGAGCAGCCAGGCTAGAGCGATTTGTGCCGGCGTTGCGCCCTTGCGATCGGCTAAACGTTTGATCGCGGTGACCAATGCCGCATTAGCTTTTCGTGCTTCGGGGGTGAAGCGGGGCACAACATTGCGGAAGTCCGTTGGATCGAAGGTGGTGTTCTCGTCGATCTTCCCGGTCAGAAACCCGGCGCCAAGTGGGCTGAACGGCATGAACCCAATGTTGAGTTCTTCAAGCAGAGGCAACAGCTCTTGCTCCGGTGCCCGCCAGAACAATGAGTATTCGCTTTGAACCGCAGCGACTTTTTGCACGGCATGGGCGCGGCGAATGGTTTGGACACCCGCTTCCGAAAGCCCGAAGTGCCCGACTTTGCCTTCGGCAATGAGTTGCTGTACCGCGCCGGCGACGTCTTCGATTGGCACGCCAGGGTCCACCCGGTGCTGATACAGAAGGTCAATACGGTCGGTACGCAAGCGTTTCAGCGATGCTTCCACGACAGCCTTGATATGCTCGGGACGGCTGTTGGTACCTGCGCGTCGTTCGCCCGTCTCCAGGTCGATGTCGAAACCGAACTTGGTGGCGATGACCACCTGATCCCTGATCGGCGCCAACGCGGTACCGAGCAATGTTTCATTGATGAAGGGGCCGTAAGCTTCTGCCGTATCGAACAAGGTAACGCCTTGATCGTGCGCTGTGCGTATCAGCTTGATCATCTCCTCGGCGTCTGCTGCCGGGCCGTAGCCGGAGCTCATGCCCATGCAGCCCAGGCCCAAGGCGGAAACCGTGAGTCCATCGCTTAGCGTTCTCGTCTTCATGTTCTCGCTCGGATTGAGTGGCAGTGGTCGTAATAGGATAAATAGCAATTTATCCAGTCATCACAACGCGCACTAGCCGGGTAACTCCGGACGGGCCTATGAGATGAATTCATCAATGCCGGCCCACTGCACAGTGTCAGCCAACCTCACCGGCGCGAAGCGAAGACCTCCTTGAGTACCGGCACGGCCGACATCGCCTTCGGCCAGCCCACGTAGAACGCCAAATGCGTCACCACTTCGGCGGCCTGGGCTTGGCTCAGGCCGTTGTCCATGGCGCGGTTGAGGTGGAACGGCAGTTGCGCCGCCTGGCCTTGGGCTATAAGCGCGGCGACGGTGACCAGGCTGCGATCCCGGGCACTCAGATTGCTTTGCCGCCACAGGTCGCCGAACAACACGTCATTGGTGTAACGGGCCAGCTCCGGTGCTACCCCACCCACCCCGGACTCGACTGCGGCTCGGCGTTTTACTTCACTCTCGGGATCAAGTGTCAGGGGAGCTTGCGTGGGAGGGGAAATCTCGTCGGCAGGGATATCTCGCTCGCTGAATACCTGCTTGGCGACGCCGGCCGCCGACATCGCGTTAGGCCAGCCGGAGTAGAACGCCAAATGGGTAATGATTGCGCTGATCTCACTGGGTTTGAGCCCATTGTCGAGCCCCAGCTTTATGTGCCCGGTGAGTTGCGGGATCTGGCCACTGGCGATCAGGGCAGACAAGGTGATCAGGCTGCGATCTCGGGGTATCAGCTCTGCACGTTTCCACACTTCGCCGAACAGCAGTTCGGTGGTGTATTTGTAAAGCTGCGGGGTGACTTCGAGCACATCGGGTGATGGCTTCGGGTCCGGGCGCGGCAGCCCTTGGTCGGCGTCCACGGCAGCGGCGAAGAGGAGGGTGGCGAAAGTAGTCGCGGTGAACAGTTTCATCGGGCGTTCCCATTGGCGTGTTGACACGCCCATGGTAGGCAACTGCGATCTATTGATTAAGACGTATAACCTGCATGAAGTCATGAGTTGGATTCATCAGTAAACCGGATCGCTCTGACACCTTCCAATTGATGTGAGATAGGCTATACAACCATCACTTTATGAATGAGGTTCATCAATGGCGCGCGAAGGCTATGGCGACTTATTGGCATTTGTAGCGGTCGCGCGGGAACGCAGTTTTACCCGCGCTGCCGCTCAGCTCGGCGTTTCGCAGTCGGCTTTAAGTCATACCATCCGCGCGCTGGAAGCCCGACTTGGCGTGCGTTTGCTGACCCGAACCACTCGCAGCGTGGCGCCTACCGAGGCCGGAGACCAACTGTTCAACAAGCTGGCCCCGCGCTTCGAAGAGATCGAAGCCGACCTTGCCGAGGTGGTCGAGCTGCGTGACTCGCCTCGCGGTACGGTGCGCATATCAGCCACCGATTACGCTGCGAACGCAGTGCTGTGGCCGCGCTTGGCTCAATTCATGCCGCGCTATCCAGACATCAACATCGAAATCATCACCGACTATGGCCTGACCGATATCGTTGCCGAGCGTTATGACATTGGCGTGCGCCTGGGTAGCCAGGTTGCCCAGGACATGATTGCCGTGCGGATCGGCCCCGACATGCGCATGGCGATGGTCGCCTCGCCTGCGTATCTGCACGCGCACTCCGCGCCGCAGCATCCGGACGACCTGGCCGCGCACAATTGCATCAACCTGAGGCTCCCTACCCATGGCGGTTGCTACCCATGGGAGCTCGCCAACGGTAAGCGTGAGTTACAGGTTCGGGTGCAGGGCCAACTCACCTTCAATGGCACCTACCCGATGCTCGCGGCGGCCTTGGACGGATGCGGCGTGGCGTATCTGCCTGACGACCTGGTTAAAGAGCACGTTGCCGCCGGCCGTCTCTGTTGGGTGCTGGAGGCGTGGTTTCCGACCTTTGCCGGCCTGCATATCTATTACCCGAGCCGGCGGCAGTCATCACGAGCCCTTGCGCTGGTAGTGGACGCGTTGCGCTACAAGGCGTAATTCATTCATGAATTGGCCTCATGGCCGTATCCTTTTTTTGCACCTTAATCACCAATCCGAATGGGGCTAGGATCAATTCATCTTTCCACGCCTTTGAGGGTTAATGATGAATTACCGTTATCTGGGCCGCAGCGCCCTGAAAGTATCGCCTTTGTGCCTGGGCGCCATGATGTTTGGCGGTGAGACTGACGAAGCCACCAGTAAGCGCATCATCGACAAGGCCGGTGCCGCCGGCATCAACTTCATCGACACGGCGGATGCCTACCACGCTGGGCGCTCGGAAGAAGTGGTCGGCCGCTCCATTGCGGCTCAGCGTGACAATTGGATCGTCGCAACCAAGTTCGGTTACCCGTCGTCAGCCGATGCGGGCCCGAACCAACAGGGGCAGTCGCGCAAATGGATCATGCAGAATGTCGAGGCCAGCCTTAAACGCCTGGGCAGCGACTATATCGATATCGTGTATTTCCACCGCACCTTGAGTGATGCGCCGATGGAAGAAGGCTTGAGAGCGATTGAAGACCTGATTCGCCAGGGCAAGATCCGCTATTACGGGGCTTCGAATTTCCACGGCTGGAAAATCGCCGAGATGGTGCGCATCGCCGATTCGTTGGGCATGCAGCGGCCAACTGTCAGCCAGCCGTTGTACAACATCGTCAATCGTATTGCCGAGGTTGAGCAATTGCCGGTTGCAGGCAACTACGGCATTGGCGTTGTGCCCTACAGCCCGCTCGCCCGGGGCGTGCTCAGCGGTAAGTACCCGGTGGATGCGCCGCCGCCAGCTGATACAAGGGCAGGGCGCGGTGACAAGCGTATCCAGCAGACAGAATGGCGCCCTGAGTCGTTGAAGATCGCACAGACCATCGCCCAGCATGCTAGCGAACGTGGCACCACGTCAGTGGCCTTTGCCATCGCCTGGGTGCTGAAAAACCAGCTGATCAGCGCCGCGATCGCAGGCCCGCGCACGGAAGCTCACTGGGACAGCTACCTGCAAGCTCTGGGGCTGGAACTGGGGCCGGAGGATGAAAAGCTGGTCGACAGCCTGGTGGTGCCGGGGCACGCGTCGACGCACGGATTCACTGATCCCGGTTATCCGGTCGAAGGTCGTAAAGTCAGCTGAACGGAATAAGACGAGGGCAGGCGGCGTAGTGGTTGCCGGCTTTGTTGTTGAAATATCGACGCACAAAGCAAGACCGCCGACGCCCCTCCAGGGCTATCGGCGGCAAGCACGGGTGCAGGGTTTCAGCGGTTAACGTTCTTTTGCAAATGGGCAGGGTAGCGATCGCCTACGATCTTGACCTGCTCCAATGCCGTCGCGATGGCGCTGAGATCGGCCGTGTTCAGAACCAGACTGGCGGCGCCGATGTTCTCTTCCAGTCGATTCAACTTGGTGGTCCCTGGAATCGGCACTATCCAGGGCTTCTGCGCCAACAGCCAAGCCAGGGCAACCTGCGCGCGTGTTGCGCCTTGACCATCGGCAATTTGCCCGAGTACCTCGACCAGTTTTGCATTGGCCTTGCGGTTCTCTTCGGTGAAGCGCGGGACTACATTGCGGAAGTCGTCATCGGCAAATTTGGTGTTGGCATCGATGGCTCCGGTAAGGAAGCCTTTGCCTAGCGGGCTGAATGGCACGAAGCCGATTCCGAGTTCCTCCAGTACCGGCAAGATCTGCTCTTCAGGCTCGCGCCACCACAACGAATACTCACTTTGCAAGGCCGCGACAGGCAGCACGGCGTGCGCGCGGCGAATTGCATCGGGCCCCGCTTCTGACATCCCGAAGTGCAGAACTTTGCCTGCTTCGACCAGTTGCTTAACGGCGCCCACAACCTCTTCAATCGGCACCTGGGGATCAATGCGGTGCTGGTAGAGCAAGTCGATGCGGTCAGTGTTAAGCCGCTTTAACGAGGCCTCGACCACCGACTTGATAGTTTCAGGCCGACTGTCGAGGCCTGCACCTGGCACGCCATTTTTGAACCCGAACTTGGTTGCAATAACGACTTGATCCCGCATAGGCGCCAACGCTTCACCCAGCAGTTCTTCGTTGGTGTAGGGCCCATAAGCCTCGGCGCTGTCGAAGAAATTAACGCCCTTGTCGAACGCATCACGAATGAGGGTCACTGCCGCCTTGCGCTCCAGCGCGGGGCCGTAGGCGAAACTCAGGCCCATGCAGCCCAAGCCAATGGCGGAGACTTGCAAAGCGCTTTTACCTAAATGACGTTTCTGCATGTTTCTTCTCCTTCGCAAGCAAGTAACTGATTGGTACACTTTAGATTGCTGTGTATCGCTCAACAATGCGCGCATTGCTTCATGAGCACCTGAGGAGAATTCATTAATGATCCGCGCTGGACTTCCTGAGTTGACGGCTTTTATTGCGATCGCAGAACAACGCAGTTTCAGCGGCGCTGCGAAGATTCTTGGTGTGTCGGCTTCGGCCCTTAGCCATTCGATGCGGGGCCTTGAGTCGCGCTTGGAGCTGCGGCTGTTCAACCGCACAACCCGCTCTGTCGCGCTGACGGAGGCCGGGGAGCAATTGTTCAAGCGCGTACAACCGCTGTTGGGCGATCTTGAATGCGCGGTTAACGAAGTGACCTCTGAGCGCAACACGCCCTCCGGGTCGATACGGCTGAGCGCGTCGGAGTCATCGTTCAAGCCACTGATCCGGCACGTGATGCCTGGTTTTTTGCGCGATAACCCGCAGATTCATATCGAATGCATTGCGGACAGCCGCCTGGTCGATATCGTCGCTGATGGGTTCGATGCGGGTATTCGCCTGTATGACGACGTGCCCCGAGACATGATCGCGGTGCGTTTTGGCCCCGACGTACGATTTGCAGCCGTTGCCTCTCCGGACTACCTGCTTCACCACCCGGAACCTAAGGCGCCGCATGACCTCAAGGCGCACCGTTGCATTCGCTTTCGTTTCGCCAGCGGCACCTTGTTTCGCTGGGATCTAGGCCATCAGGGCAGAACCGCCAGCATCGATGTCGATGGGCCGATGACGATGGACAACATCAACTTGATGACGGAGGCCGCGCTGGCCGGCATCGGCATTGCGTGGCTGCCGGAGCTTCAAGTTCAAGAGCATCTGCAGGCCGGTCGCCTGGTGCATCTGTTGCCAGACTGGGGCCCGTACTACCCCGGCGCATGCCTGTACTACCCGGCCAACCGGCACCCGCCGATGGCACTGCGAATGTTCGCCGAGGCGGTACGTGAATGGGCGCGCGGCCAAGAGTGCAACCAACCCGGTACGGGCTGAATGGTTTGGCAGCGTCATCCCCAGAGCCGCGCGGTTAGTGCAATCACTCACCGTACCAATACTGTGCGGTGACGCCTCCGTCCATCAGGAAGTCGCTACCGGTGATGAACGTGCCCTCAGGGCCCATCAGCAACGCCGCTACCGCACCGACTTCGTCGGGCGTACCACCACGCTTGGCTGCGCTGGATTCAATCATGCGCCGGTAACCGTCGCCACGTGGGCCAGACAGCTCGTCCCGGGCCAATGGGGTAAAGATGATGCCTGGGCTGATGGTGTTGACCCGCGCACCGCGCTTGCCCCAGCGCACAGCCTGCGCAGCGACGCGCAGGGAGTTGCCGCGCTTGGAGATCTGGTAGGCATTCAGTGGGTCGGTCACCTGTTCGGGTTGCAGCATCGGCAAACTGAGCAGCTGCTCAGTCGGGGTCAACGCCAAGGCTTTATTTTGCTCAGCGGTCAGCGCTGGCAAGCGGTGGCCTGACTGCGAGGCGATAACGATTGCCGAACCCCCTTTTGCAATGACATCGCCAAACAGTTCTAACACCAGCGCGGTGCCATAGAGGTCGACCAGCAGAATGGTCGCCGGAGCCGCCTGCGAAGGCGAAACACCTGCTGCGTGGATGACTCCAGTGATGTCGCCAATGCTCGTAGCCAGGTCGACGAGGGCCAGGACGGATGCGCGGGACGAGACATCAACGTTTGACGTGGTGACCTCGAAACCGGCATCGCCCAAGACTTTCGCCGCGGCTTCAGCTGTTTCTTTTCGCAGGTCGGCGAGCACGACATGTTTGCCCGCGCTGACACGCCGAGCGATGGCTTGGCCAATCGAACCCGCGCCGATTACCACTGTTACATCTGTCATTTTCATATTCCTGGAATGGCTTGATTCAACTTTACGGGGAGAAACGCTGGTTGATTAGCCTCAGTAAAAAGAGCGCCCTTGTGAGTTGAATTCAGCAGTGGATCGCAATTGCCTGGCTCCCAGGCGAACTGAGGATAATCCTAACGGTGGCCGACTAACCGACCGACTACTCGACTAAACTCCACCCGAGCTGCTCCTGACCGCGCCTGGTGAGACTTGATGATTGCCCATACCCCCACGCTTTTTGCCTGCGTTGCCTTAGTGGCGACGATCATGGCGTTTTGTCTGATATTGGTCGGACAGTTCAACAGGCGTGACGGCTTGCTGACCATTGGCTTTGGTTTGCTGGCACATGCCCTGGCTTACGTTGGATATACCTTGTACGGCCACGCGCCGTTGTGGTTGACCTACGGGGCTGCGAACACATTGCTGGCGGTTGCGTTGGCCTTTTACGGGGCCAGCATCTTTCGCATTGTCGAGTTGCCCGTCTCCTGGTGGCGGATATTTGCGCCTGCGGCATTGATGCTCGCATTGATGGTCAGTCTGATCGACACGCTGGAACCGCGAATGCTCGCTGCCACGCTGGTGTTGATGGTGCAGTGCGCCTTGATCATTTACTGGACGCGCCGCTACATCCCCGCTCAGGGGCGTGCGCGCATGCTGTTGATCATCGGATCGAGTATCAGCCTGATCGGTTTGGGCATGCGGGTAGTCGCGATCATCGGCGGGGGAGCTGCCGAGATGCGCTATGACGTCAGTAACCTCAAGCAAACCATCTCAGTCAGTATCGGCACGTTCACCGCGATGATGATTTCCCTCGGGCTGGTGCTGCTGGCCAAAGAACGCAGTGAGTCGCTATTCCAGCGCCTGGCGTTAAGAGACGTGCTGACCGGGATTCTCAATCGTAGAGCGGTCCTTGAGCAGTTTTGCAAAGAGTTGGAACGCGCGCGTCGAGACGCTTCCTATCTGGCGGTGGCGATGGTCGACATCGACCATTTCAAGCAGATCAATGATGTGTATGGGCACCTGGCCGGTGATGAGGTGATTTGCCACTGCGTCAACCATCTCACCCAGCGAATTCGTGCATCCGACAGTATTGGTCGTTATGGAGGCGAGGAGTTTCTGGTGTTGCTTCCCCTCACCAGCCCCGATGACGCGGTGGCGGTTCTGGACGAGTTGCGCGCGTCGCTGGCGGATTCACCGGCTCGGTTTGGCGAGGCAACCATCGCATTGCGCATCAGTATCGGTGTTTGTTGCGTGGTGCCAAACGAAGCTGACACCACGGCCAGCCTGCTTGCCCGTGCGGATGCCGCACTGTATGAAGCCAAGGGCTTGGGGCGCAATACGTTGTGTTTGGCACCGCCGTGTGTGCGTCACGGTGAAACTACCGCCATTCCTATTATTGAGCACTGAACGGCAACACAGGTAAAACCCCTGGCGCGGGTTAAAACAGCCATGACTTGGGGCTGCAGCGAGCCTAATTCAACGGGCCCACGACCTGCCGGTAATGTTCTGGCCCCTGTAATGTCTGGCGAGTCAGTTTGATCTCCAGGCCCTGGGGTTCGTCCTTGCGATTGCCGCTCAGCTGGCGCCAACCCTGGCCAGGTTCCCAGACGCGCACCTGCAGGTCACTGACCTTGTCCAATACCGCCACGCCTTCGCCCGGCGCGGGCAGTGGGAAGTGGCTGCGCGCGGGCGCTGTGGCGCGATACAGGGTTTGGCCCTGCAACCACCAGCGTACCCGCTGCAGACCGTCTGCCGATGCAGGCGCGCTTCGTATCACGTCGAGGCGAAAGCGCTGATTGTCCGCGCTGCGCACGCTGATCGCCGCCGGGGTTTGCGCAGGTTCGGTCTCGTGCCCGGTCAGGTTCGGCACGCGCAATTCGGTGCTGGCGCGCAGGGCCAGGTCGCGCTCCAGTTGGTTCAGGGCACGCAGTATGGCTTCCGTATGTTCGGTGCTGGCCTGCAAATGCTGGTCGGTACGGGTCACGCTGTCGAGGCCGCGCCAGGCGATCAGGCTGACAATCGCCATCAGCATGATCGCCACCATTACTTCAATCAGCGTAAAACCTTGCTGCCGGGTCTTCATGGCGTCGCCCCCACACCAAATTGCCCGGCCGCGGTGCGCAGTACCGAGAGGCTGTTCTGGCCGTCCGACAGTTGCACCTGCAACGGCGTGTCGAACCATTCGGCGTTGAGTACTACTCGTTGCTTGGGAATGACGCGCACCTGAACTGTTGGCGTATCCCACGCACGGGGACGCAGTTGCGGGTCGCCTTTGAACTGATCGAAGCCCGTACCTTGTTCATCGCGGCGGCTGAAGCGAAACCCTTTGGCGTCGGCGTGCCAGGTGATCGGGCGGCCGTCGGCGCGGGCTTCGGCCTGGGCGACCTGCAGCAGTTGGACCAGGCGATTAGCGTCCTGACGCAGCAGGTGCAGCGGGTCGGGTTTGATACTCAGGCCGACCGCCGCACTGGCGATGCCGATAATGATCAGCACCACCATCAATTCGATCAGGGTAAAGCCTTGTTGCCTGGCTGGGGTCTTCACGTAACGCTCCGTCGTCGTGGAGAAAAAACCTCGTTGTTGTGCTGTAGACTGCGCGACAGGACAACAAGGAGGTTTGGTCTTGGCATACACTTTTCGTTTATCGCCCGCGCAACTGCTGCAGTCGGCGGCGTTGCTCGCGACGCTGGCGGGCGTGGTGGTCTGGTCATCACTGCTGCTGACCCCGGCCCAATCCAGCACACCACCGGCCGAGCGCGAAGGCGCGGCAGTCGCGGTCGACAGCCCCGCGTTGCAGTGGTTTTCCAACAGGCCTGCAGGCGTGGATCTCAAGGTCTCGGGGGTGATGACCGGGGCGCACGGCGCGGTGGCAATCCTTAGCCTCAACGGCGCACCACCGCGCGGTTTTCTGGTGGGTGAGCGCCTGCTCCAGGGCGTGCGTCTGGTGGCGATTGAGCGGGACACCGTGGTGATCGAGCGCGGCACCGAGCAGATTCGATTCAAGGTCAGCACGCTGCCCGACGTCCCGGCGATGCCACGACTGACCCGGCCTTGAGCCCGTTCATTCGCGCTTTTCCAGGGGCTGGGCGAGCAGTGTCTCGAGCCGCGCCAACGGCGGTGCCTCGCGCTCGCGGTCCGAGACCTGCAGCGTGACGCGCATCAGCCGTGGGTCTGCGCTTGGCGCGATGACTTGCTCACAGCGCAGTTGCAGGCGCCCCTGATCACACTCGAAGGCTTTGTGCCCCTTTACGAACCGGCCTTCCAGGCGCAGTTCGGCGAGTCGGCCCTGCGCCGCCAGCAGTGCCAGTGCTCGGTCACGCAGCAGCCCATTACTCTGGGTCATCAGGCCCGCAACGCGCACGGCTGCCGACATGGCCACGGCGATAATCGCCAACGCCACCAGCACCTCGATCAACGTAAAACCTTGCTCCTTGCGCGACAGCTCCATGGGTGACTCTTCAGCGTAAACCGGCGTGCAGGATAACACTCGAAAACACGCAAAAGACCCAGCGTGCTGCTGAGTTTTTTCAATACACTATTTAGTTCATTTGTTACACTGCGCGCCGAATCGCAAACAAGCCAAGGATGGTCGATATGGATGTCGCTCGCGTCAAATTTCAGTCTGCAGGTGGCCGTGGTCAGCAGGGGTTCACCCTGATCGAGATCATGGTGGTGGTGGTTATTCTCGGGATCCTCGCGGCCATGGTCGTACCCAAGGTGCTCGACCGCCCGGACCAGGCCAGGGCCACGGCGGCCAAACAGGATGTCGCCGGGCTGATGCAGGCACTCAAGCTCTATCGCCTCGATCACGGCACTTACCCGAACATGAACCAGGGGCTCAAAGTGCTGGTAGAGCGCCCGGCAGACGCCAAGAATAGCAACTGGCGCTCCTACCTGGAGCGTTTGCCCAATGACCCGTGGGGTCGCCCTTACCATTACCTGAACCCCGGCGCGAACGGCGAAGTCGACATCTTCTCCCTCGGCGCAGACGGTCAACCTGACGGCGACGGTGTGAACGCCGATATCGGCTCCTGGCAGCTCTAAGCGCCGCCATGAAATACCCTTCGCTCAACGTGACGCAACAGCGCGGCATGGCGATTATCAGCGCCTTGCTGATCGCCGCCGTGGTAGCGGTCATCGCCGCCGGCATGCTTACCCGCCAGAGTGTGTTTACCCGCTCCCTGGAAGCTGAACAGTCACGCCTGCAAGGCAGCGCGGTGTTGCTCGGTGGCCTGGAACTGAGTCGGCAACTGCTGTGGGATGCGCGCCGCAAGGAGGCGCCCACGCGGCTCGACCAGCCGTGGGCGCAACCGATCAAGCACGGCGCGCCGGGTGCAGGTTTTGAAGGGCGCCTGGAAGACCAGCAAGGCAAATTCAACCTGCGCAACTTGATCGCCGGCCAGCGCGTCAGCGTCAGGCAATTACGCAGCTTTGAGCAGCTGTGCGCCATGCTGGGCATTGAAGCCGGCGTCGCGCAACGCATCAGTCAGCGCGTCATTGCCGCTTATCCGCAACAAGAACACGCGCAAAACTCGGTGCAAAACCGCTTTAACAGCGGCCGTGCGACGTCGCCCGACGCCGACGCCCAGCCCGTGCCTGCGACCCGGCCGATGCTGCGCAGCCTCGATGACCTGCGCGGTATCCAGGGCGTGAACGAGCGCGTGTTGGCGCGCCTGGCACCCTACGTCAGCGTTATCCCGGTGAGTACCTGGGTCAACAGCAATACCGCCAGCGCCGAAGTACTCGCCGCGGTGGTGCCTGGGTTGTCGTTGACCCAGGCGCAGGCCCTGGTCGCAGAGCGTGATCGGGGCCAATGGTTTATCAACCGTGGCGACTTTCTCAATCGCCTGCGGGCGCCGCAATTGAGCGTCGACGATCTTGACGTCGGCATCACCAGCGAGTGGTTTCTGCTTCACGGCCAGGCCCGTCGCGACAAGCGTCGGGTCAGCCTGGACGCATTGCTGTATCGCTCGGAGAGCGACATGCCCAAGGTGATCTGGTCGAGGCTGGGCGTATGAGTGTACGCATTGCCTTGCCGCCGCTGGACAGCCTCACGCCGGATACCGAGTTTGCGTTCGCACACCTGGACCGCACCGGTCGCGTCAGCCACACCGGGGTCAGTACGCTGGCGTTGCTGGGGCAGGCCGCTCAATCGCAGATCGTGGAGTGCTTTCTTCATCCCACGGACAGCGTCCTCACGCATGTGCAATTGCCGCCGCTGTCGGCTGCGAAGATCCAGGCGGCGGTGAGGTGTGCCGCGCAGGCGCTGATCCTCGGCCGCAGCGAACTGATGCATGTCGCTCACAGCCCCCGCGATACCGATGGGCAAGTGTTCCTCAGCTGGTTGCCGACAGCGGTGCTGGAGCGCTTCGGTGCGATGTTGAGCCAGCACCGCTTAAAGCTGCGCGGTCTTTACCCCGCGCCTTATGGCTTGCCGGTGCCGGCTGCCGGGCACATCAGTGCGTGTGTGCTGGAGGGGCATTTACTGCTGCGCCACAGCCCTGAGCAAGGCGCGGTCGAACCGCAGGTTCAGGCGAGCCTGGATGCGCTGGCGGCCAGTGGCAGCCGCTTGGTCTGGTTCCGTGGCGACGCACCCGCAGCACTGCGCGAGCCACACACTGAGCAGCAGCGCTGGTCGGCTGCTTTGCCTGCATGGGGTTTGCACGGCGGCGTCGGCAAGGTACCGGGGCCGCCAGCGGGTTGGGGCAGGGCGCTGGCCTGTTGCGCGCTGGCAATCGGCGTGTGGCTGCTGGGCCTGAATCTTTACGCTGCACGCGCGGCCAGTGAAGGTCAGCAACTCAAGTTGCAGATGACTCAGCGGGTCAAACAGGCCTTTCCCGAGTTGCCGGTGATCCTCAATCCACTGCAGCAAGCCCGTCAGCAATTGAGCGCCCGGCAGCACCCAGCCAGCAGCGACGCGTCCGAGCGCTTTGCCAGCCTGGTGCTGCAAGCGGCCAACGCGATGCCGTTCATGGTGGGCAGTGTGCAGGGCCTGATATTTGCGAACGGTGAGTTGCTCCTGAGCTTGCCCGCCGATGCGCCGCGAAACAGTGCCGACACTACCTGGAAAGCCACCTTGGTCCAGGCCGGTGTCGCCGCTGACGCCACACCCACGGGCTGGCGCTTGCGCCCGGCCGATGCCGAATCCCGCGAACCCGACTCCGGTGCTGTAGCCGACGATGAATAAGCATTCCCTGAAACCCTGGCGTGGCCAATGGCAGCACTTCAACGCTCGCGCACGGGTACTTTGGCGCGGCCTGTCATTGCGTGAAAAACGCATGGTTGCGGGCACCGCGGTGCTGCTCGGCGGGCTTTTGAGCTGGCTGGTGCTGGTCCAGCCACCGCTGGAAAAACTCGACCACTGGCAGGCTGAAACCCCAAAGCTGCGCGCGCAAACCCAGGCACTTGAAGTGTTGCTGCGCGAGGTGCCGACGGCGACCGCCGGCCAGCCGCTTGAGCCGGCCTTGCGCCACAGCCTGGACGCGCGCGGGCTGGCCGGACGTTACCAGCTGAAGCCACTGGAGAGCGGTTGGCAATTGACGTTCGAAGCGGCGCCGGCCGATGTCGTCATCGGCTGGCTGGTGAGCCACCCTAGGCAATTTTCTCTGGAAGTGGTCGAGGCTCGTTTGCAGCGTGCAAATGAAGCCAAGGCCGATGATACGGCAGGCACTCTGTCGGGAACCGTCCGCATGGATCAGGCGTTTGGCACTAAGGAAGCTTCATGAAGTGGTCAGGTTCCAACTATGTACGCAACGCCGCGCCATTTCTGTTACTGGCGTTGAGCGCGTGCAGCACACAAACCGCGTCTAACCCGCCACCGCTGCTGGTCGACAGTGAACTCGGCCAGCCCCTGGCCAATACCCAGCGCAGCGGCGACGTACTGCTGGAACGCCAGCGCGCGCAGACGCAGATCGAGCGGCAAGCACGGCCGCAGCGCACCTTGGTCAATCCGCCGCGCCGGGGCGGCGCGAGTGCCGGCAGCACAGCGCAGGGCAACCCGCTGGGCAACCAGCCGGTAAGCCTGAATTTCGTCGATGCCGATATTCAAGCCGTGGTGCGCGGGCTGTCCCGCGCCACCGGCCGACAGTTTCTGGTCGACCCGCGCGTGACCGGCAGCCTGACGCTGGTGTCCGAAGGCGAAGTACCGGCGCACAAGGCCTACGACATGTTGCTCGCGGCACTGCGCATGCAGGGTTTTAGCGTGGTCGACGTCGGCGGCGTGGCGCATGTGGTGCCGGAAGCCGATGCCAAGTTGCTCGGCGGGCCGATCTACAGTGCCGACCGACCGGCTGCGAATGGCATGCTCACGCGCACGTTTCGCCTGCACTATGAAAACGCGGTGAACCTGATCCCGGTGCTGCGCCCGATTGTCTCGCCGAACAACCCGATCAACGCTTACCCTGGCAACAACACCCTGGTCATCACCGACTACGCCGACAACCTGACGCGCGTGGCGCAACTGATCGACAGTATCGACACGCCGAGCGCCATCGACACCGACGTGGTGCAGGTCCAGAACGGCATCGCGGTGGACATCGCCAGCATGGTCTCGCAGTTGCTCGAGCAGCCGGGCAACGACGCCACCCAAAAGATTTCGGTGGTCGGCGACCCGCGTTCCAACGCGATCATCATCCGTGCCGGCAGCCCCGAGCGCACTGAGCTGGCGCGTAACCTGGTGTACAAGCTCGACAACGCCCAGAGCAATCCGAGCAACCTGCACGTGGTGTACCTGCGTAACGCCCAGGCGGCGAAGCTGGCTCAGGCGCTGCGCGGTTTGCTCACCGGTGAAAGCGACAGCGGCACCGCTGATACCGGGCGTTCGGTATTGAGCGCGATGGGCGGCAACAGCCGTGACGGGCAGAGCGACCAAAGCAGCTCCAGCCAGACGTCGAGTACCGGCACCAGCACGGGCTACGGGCAGAGTGGCGGCAATTCGAGCAGCCAGGCCAGTGCCCCGGCGGCGGACCAAAGTGTCGCCTTCAGCGCCGGCGGGGTCACGATCCAGGCCGACGCCACCACCAACACCTTGCTGATTTCTGCACCCGAGCCGCTGTACCGCAACCTGCGCGAAGTCATCGACATGCTGGACCAGCGCCGCGCACAGGTGGTGATCGAGAGCCTGATCGTCGAGGTCGGTGAAGACGATGCCAACGAGTTTGGCGTGCAATGGCAAAGCGGCGACCTGGCGGGCAAGGGCGTGATCGGCGGCGCCAACCTGGGCGGCAGCGGCTTGCAGACCGGCGGCCTGAGCAGTATCGACGCGCTCCCCGGCGGCCTGAGCGTGGGTTACATCAGCGGCACGGTGAACATCCCCGGTATCGGCAATGTCGTGGACCTCAAGGTGCTGGCGCGCGCGCTCAAGAGCAAGGGCGGCAGCAACGTGCTGTCAACGCCGAACCTGCTGACCCTGGACAACGAAGCCGCGAGCATTTTTGTCGGCCAGACCATTCCGTTTGTCAGCGGCAGCTACGTGACCGGTGGCGGTGGCACCAGCAACAACCCGTTCCAGACGGTGACGCGGGAAGAAGTTGGGCTCAAGCTCAATGTACGGCCACAGATCTCCGAAGGCGGCACGGTCAAGCTCGACATCTACCAGGAAGTCAGCAGCATTGATGAGCGCGCCTCCAGCAGTGCGACCTCGGCGGGCGTGGTCACCAACAAGCGCGCGATCGACACCAGCATCCTGCTCGATGACGGGCAGATCATGGTGCTCGGCGGCCTGCTGCAGGACGGCTACAGCCAGAGCAACGAGGCGGTGCCCTGGCTATCCAGTATTCCCGGGCTCGGCGCGCTGTTTCGCAACGAGCGCCGGGCCACCACCAAGACCAACCTGATGGTATTCCTGCGGCCCTATATCGTCCGTGACAGCGCCGCCGGACGGGCGATTACCCTCAACCGCTACGACTTCATGCGCCGCGCCCAGGGCGCGCTGCAACCGCAGCGCAGTTGGGCGATGCCGGGCATGCAGGCGCCGCAATTGCCGGCCGCAGCCGTGGGTGTGCCGGCGGTGCCGGCAAGCGGGCAACCCCCCGCGACGATTCGCGCAGTACCACTCCAATGAGCATGTTGCCCTACGCCTGGGCCAAGGCCCAACGCATCCTGCTGCGCAGCAGCGAGGAGGGCGCAGTGCTGACGGTGTGCCCGTCGACGCCCGGCTGGGCGATCAGCGAAGTGCGCCGCCAGTTCGGCCCGGCGCAGCTCGAGCAGGTGCGCGACGAAGAACTCGACGGCTTGCTCGCCGCCGCGTACGCCGACACCGGTAGCGCGGCGGCCGTGGTGGGCGCGGCGGAAAGCGAAGTCGACCTAGACCGCTTGATGCAAGACATACCGGAAATCACCGATCTGCTCGACACCCAGGACGGCGCGCCGGTGATTCGCATGATCAACGCGCTGCTTACCCAGGCCGCTCGCGACGAGGCCAGTGATATCCACATCGAGCCCTACGAAACCCACTCCGTGGTGCGCTACCGCGTCGACGGTACCCTGCGTGACGTGGTCTCGCCGCGCAAGGCCTTGCATGCGGCGCTGGTGTCGCGAATCAAGATCATGGCGCAACTGGACATCGCCGAAAAACGCCTGCCCCAGGACGGCCGCATCGCGTTGCGCGTGGCGGGGCGGCCGATCGACATCCGTGTATCCACAGTGCCCACCGGCCACGGCGAGCGGGTGGTGATGCGTTTGCTCGACAAACAAGCCGGGCGCCTGCAGCTGGAAACCCTGGGTATGGATGCGCAGGTGCTGGCCAAGCTGGACAACCTGATCCGCCAGCCCCACGGCATCGTCCTGGTCACCGGGCCCACCGGCAGCGGCAAGACCACCAGCCTGTATGCCGCCCTGGCACGGCTGGACGCCAGCACCAGCAATATCCTGACTGTTGAAGACCCGGTGGAATACGACCTGCCGGGTATCAGCCAGATCCAGGTCAACGCCAAGATCGACATGACCTTTGCCCTGGCCCTGCGGGCGATCCTGCGCCAGGACCCGGACATCATCATGATCGGCGAAATCCGTGACCTCGAAACCGCACAGATCGCGGTGCAGGCTTCGCTCACCGGGCACTTGGTGCTGGCCACGCTGCACACCAATGATGCGGTATCGGCGGTCAACCGCCTGATTGACATGGGCGTCGAGCCATTCCTGCTGGCGTCTTCGATGCTCGGCGTGCTGGCGCAACGGCTGGTGCGGCGCCTGTGCAGTCACTGCAAGCAGGAAGACCCGGCCCACCCTGGCACGTGGCGGCCGCTTCGTTGTGCGGCCTGTAACCACACCGGCTACAGCGGCCGCACCGGCATCCATGAGTTGTTCTGTATCGATGATGGGATTCGCGCGTTGATCCACCAAGGGGCGGGTGAACAGGCCCTGCGCGCCGCGGCTCGCCAAGCGGGCATGTTCAGCCTGCGCGAAGACGGTGAGCGTTGGGTGCGCGCAGGGGCTACGGCGCCGGAAGAAATCCTGCGCGTAACACGGGACGCCTGATGAATCGCTACCGTTTCGAAGCCGCCGATGCCGCCGGCAAACTTGAGTCCGGGCACATTGAAGCCGATAGCCAGCGCGCGGCGTTCGGCGTGTTGCGCAGCCGTGGCCTCACCGCGCTGTCGGTGCAGCTGGAAAACCCTGTGCCTGCCGGCGGTGGTGCATTGTTCAGTGCCAAATTCTCCGACAACGACCTGGCCTGGGCGACACGGCAACTGGCGAGCCTGCTGGGCGCCAGCCTGCCGTTGGAAGCGGCGTTGAGTGCCACGGTGGAGCAGGCGGAAAAAAAGCATATCGCCCAGACCTTGAGCGCGGTGCGTGCCGATGTACGCGGCGGCATGCGCCTGGCGGAGGCGCTGGCGACACGGCCACGGGATTTCCCGTCGATCTACCGCGCGTTGATTGCCGCCGGCGAAGAGTCCGGCGACCTTGCCCAGGTCATGGAACGTTTGGCCGACTACATCGAAGAACGCAACAACCTGCGCAGCAAGATCCTCACCGCGTTTATCTACCCTGGGGTGGTCGGGCTGGTGTCGATTGCGATCGTGATCTTCCTGCTCAGTTATGTAGTGCCGCAGGTGGTCAGTGCATTTTCCCAGGCGCGCCAGGACCTGCCGGGGCTGACCCTGGCGATGCTCAATGCGAGTGATTTCATTCGGGGTTGGGGGTGGTTGTGTTTCGGCTGCATGGCCGCCGGCTTCTGGGGATGGCGCCTGTATTTGCGTAACCCGGTGGCGCGCCTGAATTGGCACAGCCGGGTGCTGCGCTTGCCCTTGATCGGGCGTTTTGTACTCGGCCTGAACACGGCACGGTTTGCCTCGACCCTGGCAATTCTGGGCGGCGCCGGGGTGCCGCTGTTGCGCGCCCTGGAAGCGGCGCGGCAAACCCTGTCCAACGACCGTCTGAGCCAGTGTGTCAACGACGCCACCGCCAAAGTCCGCGAAGGCGTCAACCTGGCCCCGGCGCTGGCGGTGGATAAAGTCTTCCCGCCGGTGCTGATCCACCTGATCGCCAGTGGCGAAAAAACCGGCTCGCTGCCGCCGATGCTGGAGCGGGCGGCGCAGACTCTATCACGCGATATCGAGCGCCGCGCCATGGGCATGACGGCCCTGCTGGAGCCACTGATGATTGTGGTGATGGGCGCGGTGGTGCTGGTGATTGTGATGGCGGTGCTGCTGCCGATCATCGAGATCAACCAGTTGGTGCAGTAGCCAACGGCGCGCACAAAAAAGCCCTCGTCACCGAGGGCTTTTTCATTTCATTACGCGGTGTAATCGTTCAGTCAGAGCTTGCCGGCACCGGCCTTGGCCTTGACGTCCGCAGCGACTTTATCGGCCGCCAGCGGTGTGTAGCTGTAAGGCGGGGTCCAGCCGATGCTCGTGGTCCAGGGGCAGTTAAGCACGCTGCCATTCAGGGTCGAGCCGTTGTCGCGGTACACGCTGCCACCGTAATCGCCGGCGATTTTGTCGCAGCCGCTGATGCCACTGATCTCGAACGCGTTTTTCTCGGAAAGGATTTTCGAGCCCTTGCCAACGCCATGGGCGTACGAGAACGGGTAGACCTTATCGCTGGTGCTGCCCACGTGGTAGTTGTTGTACAGGTGCACCTGGCCGAAGCGCACGCGTGGGGCGCGGGCCGAGATGTTCTCGAACAGGGAGTTGTGGATCGTCACCTTGAGCTTGCCATCATCGGTGGTGCGGCTGTCGCTCGAACCGATCAGGTTGTTCTTCTCGTGGGACTTGAACG
Organism: Pseudomonas sp. S09G 359; assembly: GCF_002843605.1. Classification (NCBI taxonomy): domain Bacteria; kingdom Pseudomonadati; phylum Pseudomonadota; class Gammaproteobacteria; order Pseudomonadales; family Pseudomonadaceae; genus Pseudomonas; species Pseudomonas sp. S09G 359. The sequence goes on from NZ_CP025263.1 coordinate 3,149,732, forward strand.
CGGTGTAGGAGATGGTCACGTAGTTGGCGCCGTTTTTCACGTCCAGCGCGCCGTCGTGATGCTGTTTCGGGCGGCCGTTGGCGGTGCCGTTCTGCGCATCGGTGCGGCGACCGTCGGTGAAGGTGACATGGTCGACCCACACGTTATTGGCGCCTTCGATGGTCAGGCCGTCGTATTCGGAGTTCCAGTTACCGTCCTTGCCGTCATCGGCGTCCCAGATCGGCTCCGGGTCCCAAGGGTTCTCGATGGTCAGGTTGCGAATGATCACGTCGTTTTCTTTGGCGTAGAAGAAACCTTCGCGGATTTCGGCAGTGCTGCTGGTGCCGACGATGGTGGTTTTGCCGGGAATATCCAGGCGGCCACGCTTCTTCATATCAGCAGTCGTCGTATAAGCCTTGCCTTCGCTGACGTCGATCACCCCAGTGATCTTGATGATACGCCCGTTGGTTCCCACCGAAGCGCTGAGTGCGGTTTTCAACTCGGCAGCGTTTTTTACCGTGTAGATGTTAGCCGCCGCTGCCTTGGAGCCGCCCTTGGTGCCGCCGTTCTGAGTGGCCCAGCCGGTCGTCGCCGAATCCAGCCAGATGTCCGCTGCGTGCGCCGGCAGGCTGCCAAGCACGAGGGAACCGAGGATGGCAGTCGCAAGTTTGCGCGTGGTGAAGGTTGGTCGTGTTGTCATGAATAATCAGATCCTTGATTAACTTGAGTGTTTAAACGCGCGTAGGTGTGGCGCGTTTCTCGAGCGGACGTCCGTGTCATCGGTGCAGCGAATCGAACGTCCGCTGCATGAGAAATACTATCATGTGTCGTTTCGTTGTCGTACAACTGAATGCGCTATGATGTGTGCTCATTCGCAAATCGAGAGTTTTGTTCTTGATGAACAAACCGAACGTCCAACCCACTGTTCGCCGCAAGCACCGAAGCCTGGCCGAAGAATTGGTCACCGAGCTTTCTCGACGCATCTGTACCGGCGAACTCGCGCGTGCAACAAAGCTGCCCACCGAAACCGAGGTGATGGCCGAGCACGGGGTAAGTCGCACCGTGGTGCGTGAGGCAATATCGCGGCTGCAGGCGTCGGGCCTGGTGGAAACCCGGCATGGTGTCGGCACGTTTGTGTGCGATATCCCGAGCCCCAGCGGCTTTCGGATCGACCCCGAGACCATTGTCACCTTGCAGGATGTGCTGGCGGTGCTCGAGTTGCGCATCAGCCTGGAAGTGGAGGCCGCCGGCCTGGCGTGCCTGGGGCGTACCGACCAGCAATTGCAGGTGATGCGCGACTCGCTGGACGCGCTCAATTCACGCGCGGTGAGCGTCGATTACGCGGTGTCGGCAGACTTCCAGTTTCACCAGCAAATCGCGCTGGCCACCGGCAATCGCTACTTCACCGACATCATGTTGCACCTGGGCTTGAATATCCTGCCGCGTACGCGCCTGCATTCCAAGCGCGTGGTCAACGCTGACAAGGAACCCTACCTTGCGCGCCTGAGCCGCGAGCATGAGGATATCTACAAGGCCATTGCGCGGCGTGATGCCGACGCCGCCCGGGCGGCGATGCGCCTGCACCTTTCCAACAGCCGCGAGCGCATGCGTCGTGCGTATGAAGCCGCCGCCGCCGAAGCGCTGAACGGCTGAGGCCGAATCAGTGAGTGTCTTCAAACGGCCCGGCAGCGGTGAAAGCCCCGCCTTGTAGGCGGCCGCCGGGTTCATCGGCGGCAGGTTGGGGTTGTCTCTCGACGTTCTCGCGAAATTTTTCCGAACTGTCCTGCGGCGCAAAGCCCAGGTGAGCCGCGTGCCGGTTACTCCACCAACGCTGCATGTTGTTCGAGACGCCATACACCACGCTATGCCCGACCTCCGTGGCCAACAGTGCGCGCGCCACCAGGTGATCGAGGTCTGCGTAGCTCAGCCATGTCGACAGCATCCTCCGGTTGCGCGGCTCCGGGAACGAGGAGCCGATACGCAAGCTCACGGTTTCAATCCCGTAGCGATGAAAATAGAACGCCGCGAGGTCTTCGCCGTATGCCTTGGAGAGGGCGTAGTAGCCATCCGGGCGGCGCTGTGAGTGCGCGTCCAGCTCCACGTCCTGCGGGTAGAAACCGGTGACGTGGTTGGAGCTGGCAAACACAATTCGCTTGATGCCCTGTTGTCGCGCCGCCTCATAAATATGGAAGGTGCCGCGAATGTTCGCCTCCAGAATCTCTTCGAACGGTCGCTCGACTGAAATCCCGCCGAAATGAACGATGGCATCCACGTCTTTGGCCAGTGCCGCGACGGCGGCTTTGTCGGCCAGGTTGCACTGGATCACTTCATCGTGGTCGCCACGACTGGGCGTCATCGCGCTGATGTCCGAAGCCCGCACGATGTCGGCATGGGCTTGCAGGGTTTCCCTGAGGATTTGACCCAGGCCGCCGGCGGCGCCAGTCAGCAGAATGCGGGTGAAGGGTTTGGGCGAGAGGGGTTGCTTGGACATAGTCAGGTCTTCCATTGAGCGCTGAGTAAAAGAGGCAGTGGAGCGGGGCGCTGGCCCGACGAGCGATGCGCGCTCGCCAGGCCAGGCGTGTCAGGCGTTACATGAAGTTGTACTGGACGCCCAGGCGCCACCGGGCCTGGCGGTCCTTGGACGTCGCGCTGACTTTGACATCGCCAATTTCCATGAACGGTGCCCAGTCCTTGTTGAGCTTGTATTTGACGATCACGTTCTGTTCGTAGTCGCTCTTCTTGTTGTCGTAGCGGATGTAGTCGGTCTTGAAATAGATGAACTGATACTCGTACGCCCATTTACTGGCCGGGGTGTAGCCGAGCCAGCCTTCGAAACGATGGGTGGTCTGGTCATCCTTGATGTGGTCCGGCATGTCTTTGTTGACCTGATCGCGGTCGAGCTTCTTGGCGTCCAGGCGATAGCGCGTGGCGGCGTAGAAGGCGTCGTTGATCTTGTAGTTGTACTTGAGGCCGAACTTGTAGGTGGTCGAGTCCTTCGAGCTGTCCATCTGGAACGCGGGGGTCAAGGTCGATTGCGCGCTGAGCTTGTAGTTGTAGCTCACGGTGAACTCGTGCCCGTTGTTGACCATGTTGTCGTAGGCGACGTCTTTGCGGTCCCCGGCCGTGCGGTATTTCATTTCCGCTTCAAAACCCAATCCACTGTCCAGGCGGTAGTTGAGCTTGATTCGGTCAGCATGGGCGCTGTCTTCCTCGGTGAACTGATGGCGGTAGTTGATGCTGGCAGAGTCAGCGCTGGCATAGAACGGCAGGCTAAGGGTCGCGACAGTAACGAGGGTGCGTAGGGTGGTGTTCATACGGTCTTCTTTTTTTGTTTTTGTTAGGGTCGTTTGACGGGTACTACGGACAGCTTTTGTTGCGTATGGATCTCATCCAGAGTGCCGATATACGTTATCGTACGACAAGATGACTCGTCTATGGGTTATTGGCGCTTTTGAAACATCTTGAAACTAATAGCCCCAATGAATGCTGCTTTACAGCCGATGTTGTTATTCGGTAGTCGTCTTTAAATACGGGGGTTTTGTACCGTTATAGCGGATAGACGGAAAGAGATCGGAGAGGTTATTGGGTCTTTTCAAGTGTTGTACGATGACTTATGCTCGGTCTCAACAGACGACATTCCCGTCACAAATCCAATAAAAAGGCTCAAGACGTCCATGAGAATCACAGCAGTCAACGTCCAGGTGTTTTCCTACCCAACCCGTCGCGCGGTGGACAGCGCAGGTCATGCCCACCCCGGTGATGTCACCCAGGCGCAAATGGCTTTGCTGCGCATCCAGACTGAAGACGGTCAAGAGGGTTATGCCCTGGGTGCCCCCGAGCTGATCCGCCCGTATGTGCTGGATGGTTTTGTGCGCAAGGTGCTGGTGGGGCAGAACGCTTTTGATCGCGAAAAAATCTGGCATGACCTGGCGCACTGGCAACGCGGCAGCGCCAGCCAGTTGACTGACCGTGCCCTGGCCCTGGTCGAGCAAGCGCTGTGGGATTGGGCGGGGCGCAAACTGGGGGTGCCGGTGCACAAGTTGATCGGTGGTTTCCGCGACAAGGTGCCGGCGTATGGCTCCACCATGTGCGGCGACGAGTTGCCGGGTGGCCTGGCAACCCCGGAAGACTACGGCCGGTTTGCCGAAACCCTGGTACAGCGCGGCTATAAGGCAATCAAGCTGCACACCTGGATGCCGCCGGTGTCCTTTGCTCCAAGCCCGCGCATCGACGTCAAGGCCTGTGCCGCAGTGCGCGAAGCCGTCGGGCCGGACATCGCGCTGATGCTCGATGGTTACCACTGGTACAGCCGCACCGAGGCGCTCTACATCGGGCGCGAGCTGGAGAAACTTGACTTCGCCTGGTTCGAAGAACCGATGATGGAGGAGTCAGCCGAATCCTATGCCTGGCTCGCGGGGCAGTTGGATATTCCAGTGCTGGGGCCGGAAACCCTATCGGGCAAACACCTGAGCCGCGCCAGCTGGGTCAAGCATGATGTCTGCGACATCCTGCGCGCCGGTGTAGCGGGTGTCGGCGGTATCGCGCCGTGCCTGAAGGTGGCGCACATGGCCGAGTCCTTTGGCATGGATTGCGAGATTCATGGCAATGGCGCGGCGAACCTGGCCGTGGTGGGCTCGATCAAGAATTGCACCTGGTATGAACGCGGGCTGCTGCACCCGTACCTGGATTACGACGAGGTGCCGGCGTACCTCAAGCGGCTGGTCGACCCGATGGACAGCGACGGTTTTGTACACCTGTCCGATTTACCGGGCCTGGGTGAAGATCTCGATTTCGATTTCATCGAGACCAATACGCTTAAAAGCTTCTGACGTGTACACGGACAGCCCGGTACATGCCGGGCTGTCCTAGAGATCCTATAAATATAAGAAAGGCGCTCTCGTTATGAACATTTTCCCTTCGCTGTGGGCGCGGGTATTCGTCGCCGCCCTGGCGGTTACCGCGGTCCCTGCAAGCTTTGCCAAAACCCCGGCCGATCAACTGATCGTCGGCATGAGCATGATCAACTTGTTGTCCCTGGACCCGGCTGCCGCTACCGGGCTGGACGTCTCGGAGATCAACGCCAACCTCTATGACATGCTGCTGGTGCAAGATGTCGCGCAGCCGGATCGCCTGGTGCCGGCGCTGGCCGAGCGCTGGCAGGTCAGTGATGACCGCAAGACCCTGACCTTCAACCTGCGTGACGGGGTGAAGTTCCAGTCCGGCAATGCCTTGAGTGCCGAAGACGTTGCCTGGTCGCTGCAGCGGGTGCTCAAACTCAACCTCGCGCTGGCCTCGACCTGGAAGGCCTACGGTTTCACCGCCGACAACGTCGAACGCTATATGCGCGCCACGGATGCCTCGACCTTCGTGATCGAACTGCCACGGCCAACCGATCCGCTGCTGGTGCTGAACACCCTGGCGACCTCGCCGAGTGCGTTCATTCTCGATCGCAAAAAAGTCCTCGAGCACCAGAAAAACGATGACATGGGCGCCGCCTGGCTGGTGACGCACGCGGCCGGCAGTGGTGCCTTCGTGCTTAATGACTGGCGCGCCAACGACGTGATCCTGATGAATCGTTTCGATGGCTACTGGGCTGGCCCGGCCAAACTCAAGCGTATTGTCATGCGCAACATGACCGAATCGCAGTCGTTGCGCCTGATGATCGAGCGTGGTGACCTGGACATCGCCAAAGGCATGTCCGCGCCGGATATCGAAGCCCTGCAGAAAAGCGACAAGGTGCGCACCCAGACCCTGCAGCGCGGCACCCTCTATTACGTCGCGCTGAGTGTGAAGCAGCCGATGTTCGCCGACGCCCGGGTGCGCAAGGCTGTGCGTTCGCTGATCGACTACCAGGGCATCAACCACACGGTGATGCCGCATTACGGTGTGATCAACCAGCGGCCGTTGCCCCTGGGCCTGCCCGCACGCCTGCCGGACCCGGGCTACACGCTCAACGTCGAGCAAGCCAAGGCCTGGCTGGCCGAGGCCGGTTATCCAAACGGTTTCAAGACCACCATCCGTGTACTGGCCGAACCGCCGTTCATCAACATTGCCTCCAACCTGCAGTCGACGCTGGCCCAGGCCGGCATCCAGGCCAGCATCATCACCGGCACCGGTAACCAGATCTACGGTGCCATGCGCGAGCGCACCTTCGACATCATCGTCGGGCGCGGCGGTGGCGGGGCGGAGCGCCATCCGCATTCGAGCCTGCGCACGCTGGTGTACAACCCGGATAATCGCGATGAAGCCAAGCTGACCAACTTCCAGGGCTGGCGCACCGCGTTCTACAGCCCTGAGCTGAACCAACTGATCGAGCGTGCGGAAGTCGAGCCTGACAGTGGCAAGCAGTTGGCCCAGTACCGGGAAATCCAGGAGCAGGTCGATCAACAGGTCGGGGCTATCTTGCCCGTCTCGCAGATGACCGACACCGTGGTGGTGTATGCCGATGTGGCTGACTTCCAGGGCCATACGGCTGCGACCACGCGCTACAAAGACGTCTACAAGAAGCGCTGAACACCGCGCGGGGCAAGCCTCGCGCCTCTGCTGCAGCGGTGACCGATTTATCAGGAGCTCACTATGTTTGTTATGACTGCCTCTGTCATGGGCGCTCGCGCTTCCAATACGCTGCGGCGCGCCAGCACGGTGCTGGTGACGCTGCTTGGCCTGTTGGCCCTGACCTTTATCATCGGCCGCGTCATGCCGCTGGACCCGGTGCTCGCAGTGGTCGGGCCGGACGCGGACAGTTCCACTTATGACCAGGTGTACCGGTCGATGGGGCTGGACAAGCCGATCTGGACCCAATTCGGCCTGTACCTCAACGACCTGCTCCACGGCGACTTTGGCAACGCGCTGCTGACCGGCCACCCAGTGCTCGATGACATCCTCCGGGTGTTCCCGGCAACCATCGAACTGGCAACCCTGGCGATTTTGTTCGGCATAGTGATCGGCCTGCCGCTCGGCGTGTGTGCTGCCAGCAATCAGGGGCGGCTCGGCGATCACGTGGCACGGGTGATCACCTTGTTTGGTTACTCCACGCCGATTTTCTGGCTGGGCATGATGGGCCTGCTGGTGTTCTACGCATGGCTTGGCTGGGCCGGCGGAGCAGGGCGCATCGACCTGGCGTATGACGGCATGGTCCCGGAAGTCACCGGTTTGCTGCTGATTGACTCGACCCTGGCGCGCGACTGGGATGCCTTTGCCAGCGCCTTGCGCCACATCGTATTGCCGGCGCTGATTCTCGGCCTGAACTCAGTGGCTTATATCAGCCGGATGACCCGCAGCTTCATGCTCGAGCAACTGTCCCAGGAATACATCATCACTGCGCGGGTCAAGGGGCTTTCCCGGCGCCAAGTGGTATGGGGTCACGCCTTTCGCAACATCCTCGTGCAACTGCTGACCGTCGTCGCACTGGCCTACGGCTCATTGCTGGAGGGCGCGGTGCTGATCGAAACCGTGTTTGCCTGGCCGGGTTTCGGCCAATACCTGACGAGCAGCCTGATGCTCGGCGACATGAACGCAGTGATGGGTTGCGTGCTGGTGATCGGCTTGATTTTTGTCGCGCTCAACCTGATCAGCGATGCCTTGTACAAGGTGTTCGACCCCCGCACCCGCTGAGCCGTATCGCTGTTGCAGGACCGATAAAACTATAAAAACAAGGATTTTTAAATGAACGCTGCCTTTTCAACCCTGCACCTGAGCCTGCTGACTGCCGTCCTGTCCCTGGGGACGATGGCCATGGCTCACGCCAAGACCCCGGCCGACCAATTGATCGTCGGCATGAGCATGGTCAACCTGTTCTCCATCGACCCGGCCAATGCCCCGGGCCTGGACGCTTCCGGCGTTAACGCCAACCTGTATGACACGCTGATCAAGCGTGACCAGGGCAACCCGGAAAAACACCTGCCGCAGTTGGCCGAACGCTGGGAGATCAGCGAAGACGGCAAGCAGGTGACATTCCATCTGCGCCAGGACGTGAAGTTCCATTCCGGCAACCCGTTGACCGCCGAGGACGTGGCGTGGTCGCTGTACCGCGTGATGAAACTCAACTTCGGCCTGGCCACCACCTGGAAAGCCTATGGCTACAGCGTCGAGAATATCCAGACGCTGATCCGCGCCACCGACGCCCACACACTGGTGGTCGACTTGCCGCAAATCATGGACCCGCTGTTGCTGGTGGACTCCCTGGCGATCTCGCCAAGTGCGGTGGTGGTGGATCGCAAGACCGCCTTGGCGCATGAAAAGAACGGCGACCTGGGCGCCGGTTGGCTGGTCACCAATGAGGCTGGCAGCGGCCCTTTTGTGCTGACCAAATGGAGCGCCAACGACTCGCTGCTGCTGACCCGTTTTGACGGTTACTGGGGCGGGGCGGCCAAGCTCAAGCGTGTGGTGGTGCGGCACATGACCGAGTCGCAGTCGCTGCGCCTGATGCTTGAGCGCGGCGACCTTGACCTGGCGTATGGCATGGCGGCGCCGGACATTCGCGCCATCGACGGTTCGGAAAAACTCCAGGTGCAATCGTTGCCGCGCGGCACGATGTACTACGTCGCCATGAGCATGAAACAACCCGAATTCGCCAAGCCCAAGGTGCGTGAGGCCGTGCGCAACCTGATCGACTACAAGGGCCTGGACACCCAGGTAATGCCGTATTACGGCAAGCTCAACCAGCAACCGATGCAGTTGGGGCTGGAGGCGCGCCTGCCAGATCCGGGCTATCACATGGACGTGGCCCAGGCGAAAAAACTGCTTGCCGAAGCCGGCTACCCCGAGGGTTTCAACACCACCATCCGTACGCTATCCGAACCGCCGTTCATTGACATTGCCGCGCGCCTGCAAGCGACGCTCGCTGAAGGCGGGATCAAGGCCAGCATCGTCACCGGCACCGGCAACCAGGTGTACGGCGCAATGCGTGCGCGCAATTTCGAAATCATCGTTGCGCGGGGCGCCGAGCGGTATCCGCATCCGTATTTCAGCCTGCGCACGTTTGCCTACAACCCCAACAACAGCGATGACGCCGGCTTGCCGAACTTCCAGGGTTGGCGTGCCTCGTTCTTCAGCCCGCCGCTCAACAGCCTGATCGACAAGGCCGGCGTGGAGCGCGACGCGGCGCAACGGATCAGCCTGTATCACCAGGCGCAGAAACTCTACGACCAGCAAGTGGGGCCGATCCTGATGGTTTCGCAGATGACCGACACCGTGGTCAGCGCTGCCGACGTCAAGGGGTTCACCGGTGACGATGCCGAGGCCACCCGCTACCTGGGCGTCTACAAGCAGCGTTGAGTGAGGCCAGGCCTGCCTGGCAAACCTGAATTCACACAGAGAAGATGCTTATGAATGCCAATCTGTCTTCGATCGAATCCACGGCGAAGCGGCCGGTGGAACAGTCCCCTGGGTCCAGCTTTGATGCCTTGTGCAAAAGCGGCCTGCGGATTTTGCGCCACCTGTTGCGTAACCCGATGACGCTGGCCGGCTTGCTGGTTGCGCTGCTGCTGGTGGTAGTAGCGACGTTTGCGCCGTGGATCGCCACCCATGACCCGGTCGCGCAAAACCTGGCCAACGCGCTGCAGGCGCCGGGTTCGGCGCACTGGTTCGGTACCGATGAATACGGCCGCGATATTTTCAGCCGGTTGGTCTACGGCTCGCGGATCACGCTGTACATCATTGCCTTGGTCACCGTGATCGTCGGCCCGATCGGGCTGTTTATCGGCACCGTGTCGGGCTACTTCGGCGGTGTGGTCGACACCGTATTCATGCGCTTGACCGACATCTTCATCTCGTTCCCGAGCCTGGTGCTGGCGCTGGCGTTTATCGCTGCCCTGGGCCCGGGCCTCGAGCACGCGGTGGTGGCGATTGCCCTGACGTCCTGGCCGCCGATTGCGCGGCTGGCGCGGGCCGAAACCCTGTCCCTGCGCAACGCTGATTTTGTCGTTGCGGTGGAACTGCAAGGCGCGTCGCCAGCGCGGATCATCCTGCGCCATATCGTGCCGATGTGTTTGTCCTCGGTGATCATCCGCCTGACCATGAACATGGCCGGCATCATCCTCACGGCCGCGGCCCTGGGCTTTCTCGGCCTGGGCGCCCAGGCGCCGCTGCCGGAATGGGGCGCAATGATTTCTACCGGGCGGCGCTACATGCTCGAATGCTGGTGGCTGGTGGCAGTACCGGGCGCGGCGATCATGTTGGTCAGCCTGGCCTTCAACCTGTTGGGCGATGGCCTGCGGGACATCCTTGATCCGCGCAGCGAATAATTGGAGGAACACCTTATGTCCGCCATCAAACTGAATGTCGAAGGGCTTAACGTGCGCTTCGTCAATGGCCAAAAAGAAACCCACGCGGTGCGCGATGTGTCCTTCACCCTGGGGCGCGAAAAACTCGCAATTGTCGGTGAGTCCGGCTCAGGCAAATCCACCGTCGGGCGCAGCCTGCTCAAACTGCACCCGCCGAGTGCGCGGATTACCGCCAAGACCATGGCGTTTGGCGAGGTAGACCTGCTCTCGGCGAGTGAAAAGGCCATGCAGAAAATTCGCGGCCAGCGCATCTCGATGATCATGCAAGACCCCAAGTACTCGTTGAACCCGGTGGTCAAGGTGGGCGACCAGATTGCCGAGGCCTACCTGGCCCATCACAAGGCCAGCCGCAGCGATGCCCGCGAGCGGGTGTTGCAGATGCTCGAACAGGTGCACATCCGTGACCCCAAGCGCGTCTACAACCTGTACCCCCACGAAGTGTCCGGGGGCATGGGCCAACGCATCATGATCGCAATGATGGTGATCACCCGTCCCGAGGTGATCATTGCCGACGAGCCCACCTCGGCGCTGGATGTCTCGGTGCGCCAGCAAGTGCTCAATGTGCTGGAAGAGTTGGTGGAGCAGCAGCAGATGGGGCTGATCTTTGTCAGCCACGACCTCAACCTGGTGCGTAACTACTGTGACCGCGTGCTGGTGATGTATGCCGGGCGGGTGGTGGAGTCCCTTGCCGCCTGCGACCTGCAATACGCCGAGCATCCCTATACCCGTGGCCTGCTGGCCGCGCTGCCGAGCATGGATAACCGCCGCGTGCACCTGCCGGTGCTCAAGCGCGATCCCGTCTGGCTGACCCACTGAGGAACCGAGCATGCCCATGATCCAAGCACACGCCTTGAACCTGAGCTTCGGCACAGGCCTTGCCATCAACCAGGTGCTGCACGATGTCAGCCTCAGCGTGGCCGACGGCGAATCGTTCGGCCTGGTGGGGGAGTCCGGCTCGGGCAAGACCACCGTGCTGCGTTGCCTGGCCGGGCAATACCGGCACTGGAGCGGTGAGCTGAGCATTGCCGGCGCACCGCTGCAGCACAAGATTCCCAAGGAGCACTTTCGCAAGGTGCAGATGGTGTTCCAGGACCCGTACGGCTCGCTGCACCCCCGGCACACGATTGACACTGCCTTGCGTGAGCCACTGATTATTCACGGGGTAGGGGACAAGGATGACCGGATCAACGAGATCCTGCTCAAGGTCGGCCTCAATGACAGTTTTCGCTTTCGCTATCCGCACCAGCTGTCCGGCGGCCAGCGCCAGCGCGTCGCCATCGCGCGGGCATTGATCCTCGAGCCGCGTGTGCTGTTGCTGGATGAGCCTACCTCGGCGCTGGATGTCTCGGTGCAGGCCGAAATCCTCAACCTGCTGATGGACCTGCGCCAGCGCGAGAAACTTACCTACTTGCTGGTCACCCACGACCTGGGCGTGGTCACGCATTTGTGCGACCGGGTGGCGGTGATGCAGCAGGGCAAGATCGTCGAATTGCTCGACAGCCAGTCGCTGAGCCAGGACCTGGCGGTGCACGATTACACGCGAATGCTGGTGCAGGCCAGTCGTGACTTCAGCCAAGAGTCTGAACGCCGCAGAGTGGGTTGAATCACATAGTCATCGTATGACTCTGTGGCGGGGTCTACGCTGCAGAGTATGAAAAAATGGATTTAACCCAATATTCATTGGGATTAAATCCGATAATCCAGTAAAGCTGTTTTGTGGGTAGCTTTGATCTATTCTTAGTTGTACGATGACGTACCTCTCAAGGTATTCCATTCAATTTTCGATTTGAGGTTTGCGAACATGACGCCACAAGAACTAAAAACAGTCCTGTCTTCCGGCTTGCTTTCGTTCCCCGTTACAGACTTTGACGCCGCCGGCGACTTCCGCGCCGACACCTATGCACGCCGCCTGGAGTGGCTGGCACCCTACGGCGCCAGTGCGCTGTTCGCCGCCGGCGGGACCGGGGAATTCTTCTCCCTGGAAGCCACGGAATACACGCAGATCATCAAGACCGCCGTGGACACCTGCAAAGGTCAGGTGCCGATCCTGGCAGGCGCCGGCGGCCCTACACGGCAAGCCATCGCTTACGCCCAAGAGGCCGAACGCCTTGGTGCCGCCGGTATTCTGCTGATGCCGCATTACCTCACCGAAGCCAGCCAGAAAGGCCTGGTGGCCCACGTTGAGCAAGTGTGCAATTCGGTCGACTTCGGCGTGGTGGTGTACAACCGCAACCTGTGCCGCCTCAACGCCGACAGCCTGGAACAACTGGCCGAACGTTGCCCGAACCTGATCGGCTTCAAGGACGGCATTGGTGAAGTCGAATCGATGGTCAGCATCCGTCGCCGCCTGGGTGATCGCCTGACCTACCTCGGCGGTCTGCCGACCGCAGAAGTGTATGCCGCTGCCTACAAAGCCCTTGGCGTGCCGGTGTACTCCTCGGCGGTGTTCAACTTCATCCCGAAAACCGCGATGGATTTCTACCGGGCCGTGGCTGCCGATGACCACGCCACCGTAGGCCGCTTGATCGATGATTTCTTCCTGCCGTACCTGGCGATTCGCAACCGTTGCGAAGGCTATGGCGTGAGTATCGTCAAGGCCGGTGCGCGCCTGGTGGGCCATGACGCAGGCCCGGTACGTGCACCGTTGACCGACCTGCTGCCGGATGAAGTTGAGCAACTGGCCGTGTTGATCAAGTCCCTCGGCGCTCAGTAACGCGCCGGTTTGCGGCGCCGGGGTGGCGCCGCTTGCTTAAAGCCGGGCTGTCGGCGTAACGCCGCCCGGTGTGATCACAGGCAAAAACAAGGAGAACAATATGCCGTATCAAACCTCTAGAACGCGCACTGCGCGCCTTGCGCTGACGCTGCTCGGGCTGGGTTGCAGCCCACTGTCGTGGGCCCTGCAGGCCCCATCGAAAGTGCAGGTGCCGACCCTGGCCTTTGATGATCAGCAAATCATTCTGGTCTGGGAAAAACCCGCCGATCACGCCGACATCAAGGACTACCGGGTGTACGCCAACGGCAAGTTGTTGGGCAGCAGCAACGCCAACAACGACCTGGTGTCGCCAGCCAAACCCTACATCGACCATTTCTACCAGCAGGACACGGCGAACTTTCACCATCGCATCGGCATTCACAGCTACACCGCACAAGGTCTCAAACCAGATACTGCGTACCGCTTCACCGTGCGCGCGGTGGATGGCAACGGTAAAGAATCGGCCGACAGCGCCCCCGTGTTGCAACGCACCACCAAGGTCCCGGCGCTGTTCGACGTGAAAAAATACGGCGCCAAGGGCGATGGCAGCCATCTCGATACCCTGGCAATCCAGAACGCCATCGATGCCTGCACCGTCGGCTGCAAAGTCTTGCTGCCCAAAGGCATCTACAAAAGCGGCGCGCTGTACCTCAAGAGCAACATGACCCTGGAGATCGCCGAAGGCGCGACCCTGCTTGGCTCTGAGCGCGCCGAAGATTACCCGCTGGCGGGCTACATCCAATACCCGTATTCCACCACGGTACGCCCGGCCTCGCTGATCAACGCGTTGCCGCGCGATCCGCGTGAGCATCAGGCATTTGAAAACATCCGCATCGTCGGTAAGGGCACCCTGGACGGCAATGGCTGGAAGCGCAAAGCCGATGTCATCGATGAGCGGGGCCAGCCGTTGCCGTTCTATCTGCCCAGCGACAATACCCGCTACCTGCAGGACGACATTCTGGCCAAGGCCCAGGTGGAGCAGGCCGTGGCGCGCGGCATGAACGTCAAGGACGCATACGGCCAGATGCGCTCCTCGCTGATCACCCTGCGCAACGTCAAGCACGTGTTCTACGGCGGTTTTACCGTATTGAACCCGGCGTTCCACGGGATCATGAACCTTGAGACCGAAAACGTGGTGCTGGCCAACACCACCCACAAGACCTACGACGCCAACAACGGCGATGGCATCGAATTCGCCAACAGCAAGGGCGCGATGGTCTTCAACAACTTCTTCGACACCGGCGATGACTGCGTCAATTTCGCCGCAGGCACCGGTGCCGACGCGGTGAACCAGCCGCCCCAGGAAGATGCGTGGATCTTCAACAACTACTTCCGCAAGGGCCACGGCATGGTGGTTGCCGGCAGCCACACCGGTGCGTGGATCCAGAACATCCTCGCCGAAGACAACGTGTCTGACGGCACCGACGCCGGGCTACGCATGAAAAGCACCAACTTCATGGGCGGCGGCGCGCGCAACGTAACATTCCGCGACTCGGCCATTCGCAACACGCTCAAGCAGGCGTTCATTTTTACCCTGGATTACAACGACCCGAACGCCAAACTCGATTACCAGCGCTCAACGATTGCGGGGCAGTTCAAGGACATCCGGGTGAGCAATGTGAGCGTCGAGAATGCCCAGGGCAGTGCGATCGAGGTCAAGGGTGACAGCCAGCACAACGCCTATCACCAGGGGCTGATTTTCCAGGACGTACGTTTTCGAGGCGCCGCCGGAGCGCGCATCGACGGCCTGAAGGATTCACGCTTCGAACGCGTGGTGTTCAGCGAGCATGGCAACGCCAATCCCTGGCAGGTCACCGGCAGCTCGGGGTTGAGCTTCAAGGATGTTCAGCCATCGCCGAATTGAGTGAGGAGTGGGCGAGGGCGGGGGTTGGTGTTTTCGGTCCAGCCCTTGCCGGGTGTTTGTTAAAAGGTCAGTAGGTTGGTCAGGCAAGGCGTTGCACAGCCTGCCTGACGGCGCCTAAAGACTCTCAGGATCGCCAAAAAACATTTCGACTTGGCTCTACGCTAGTAGTTTCAGCTTGAAAAACTCGAATTATTCCCTCAGTAGCGGGAGGAGGGCCGCAAGGCAAGCAGAGGTAGTGCATCAGCTTCTCGCATGAAGTTGTGGTTAGGGTTGGGTAGCTGTCAAGTTATGCCATCGATCAAAATATGTCGTTGCCCCCGACTGCATTGCTCAATCCGCGCCTCAACCTGGTACACCTCGCGCAGCATGTGTTCGGTGATCACCTCATGACTCACGCCGCTGCCCTGCGCAGTGCCGTCGGCAATCACCAATACCTGGTCGGCAAAGCGCAACGCCTGGTTCAGGTCATGAAGGGCAATAAACACGACAACCTGCTGTTTGCGGGCCAGTGCGCGCATGAAGTTCAACACTTGAACCTGACGATGCATATCGAGGGCGCTGGTGGGCTCGTCCATCAGCAGGATTTCCGGCTCGCGCACCAGTGTCTGGGCGATTGACACCAGTTGCTGCTGGCCGCCGCTGAGTTCGCCGAGGTTGCGAAAGGACAGGTCGCTGATGCCAAGGGCGGCGAGCATTTCGTCCACCAGGTTCAGCTCGTCATCGTGCACGGTCCATTGCGGCGACAGTTGCTTGCGGGCCAGCAGCACCGATTCGTAGACCGTCAACCGCGCACTCGCATTCAAGCCCTGGGGCATGTAGCAGATGCCCTGTTGGCCCTTTTTCGAGTCTTGCAGCAGCACCTGCCCCGGCCCGTCGATCAGCCCGGCCATGCGCTTGAACAGGGTGGACTTGCCCGCTGCATTGGGCCCCACCACTGCGACCACCTGGCCGCCGGTGAACGCGGCGGTGGTCACGCCACGGATGATCGTGCGTTGGCCGTAGCGGGCACCCAGGTCTTGCAGCTGAATCTTCACCATGTGTTTTTCTTCCCGTTGAGGATCAGCGATATGAAAAACGGCACGCCGATCAACGACGTGACCACCCCGATCGGGAAGATCGCCCCCGGGATCAGGGTTTTGCTCACCACCGAACTGGCGGACAGAATGAGCGCGCCGGTCAGCAGCGAGGCCGGCAGGAAGAAGCGTTGATCCTCGCCGATCAACATCCGCGCAATATGCGGGCCGACCAGCCCGATAAAGCCGATGGTGCCGACAAAGGCCACGGGGAACGAGGCGAGCAGGCTGACCATGATCAGCGTCTGAAAGCGCAGGCTGCGCACGTTGATACCGAAGCTGGCGGCCTTGTCGTCACCCAGTCGCAGCGCGGTCAGGGCCCAGGCGCGTTTGGCAAAGATCGGCAGGGTGATCACGATAATCAGGCAGATCACCCCCAGTTTGGGCCAGGTGGCTTTGGTCAGGCTGCCCATGGTCCAGAACACCACGGCCGCAACGGCTTGCTCGGTGGCAAAAAACTGCACCAGCGCCAATAACGCGTTGAATGTGAACACCAGGGCGATCCCCAGCAGCACGATGGTTTCTGCGGTAACCCCGCGCCGCAGGCTCAGGAAGTGAATCAGCAACGCCGACAGCATGGCCATGATGAACGCGTTCACCGGCACCATGTACTGCGCCGCCAACGGAAACAGCGCCACCCCAAACGCCAGCCCCATGGCTGCGCCAAAACTGGCGGCGGCGGAAATGCCCAGGGTGAAGGGGCTGGCCAGCGGGTTATTGAGGATGGTCTGCATCTGCGCCCCGGCCAATGACAACGCCGCGCCCACGGCAACCGCCATCAGCGCGATCGGCAGGCGGATGTCCCACATCACCACGCGAACCTGCGCCGGTGCACTGTCCGGTGCAAAGAGTGCACCGAGCACGTCGCGCACGCTGTAACTGGCCGGGCCCAGGGCCAGGTCGAGCAGCACACTGCAAAACAGCAGCAGGGCCAAGCCACCGAGGATCAAGCGTTTGCGCAGCACCAGGCGCCGATAGGTGTCGCGTTGAATCACCGCGCTCATGGCTTGAGGCTCACGAAGTAGCCCGGCTCGTAGGGCACCGGCAGGAATCGCTGATGCAGCTCGCGAAACGCGGCTTCAGGGTCCAGGTCGGTAAACAGTGTCGGATGAAACCACTTGGCCAATTGCTGGATGGCCACGAACTGATAAGGGCTGTTGTAGAACTGATGCCAGATCGCATGGAACGCCTGGTCATCCTGCGCCTTGATCCCGGCATAGGCCGGGCGCCCGGTGTACCAGGCCAGTTTGCGCCGGGCTTGCGCCATGTCGGCGCCGGGGCCCACACCGACCCAGTGGCCACCAGGGGCAAAGGCTTCCCAGTTGGCACTGGTGATCACCACCTGTTCCGGGTTGGCCACAACCACCTGCTCGGGATTCAGTTGGCCAAACGTGCTGGGGATGATGTTTCGGGCAATATTATTGCCACCGGCCATGTCGACGAACAGGCCAAAGTTTTCATTGCCGAAACTCAGGCAGCAATCGTCGGTGTAGCCACCGATGCGCTCGATGAACACGCTGGGGCGCGAAGGGTGCTGCGCGTTGATCACGTCGGTGACGCGGCGGATCTGCTGGTTGCGAAACTCGATAAAGGCTTCGGCACGCGCCTCTTTGCCGAACAACTGGCCGAACAGGCGCATGGTGGGTTCGGTGTTCTGCATCGGGTGGTTGCGAAAGTCGACGTACACCACCGGGATCCCCAGCGCGTCGAGCTTTTCGATATAGCGGGCATCCTCGGTTGCGTGCTGGGCCTCGATATTGAGGATGATCACGTCGGGGTGTTGGGAGATGGCTTGCTCGATATCGAAGGTGCCGTCTTCAAAGCCGCCAAAGGTAGGGATTTTGGCGATGTCAGGGAATTTGCGCAGGTATGCGCCGTAGGTGTCCGGGTCGGATTGGATCAAGTCCTTGCGCCAGCCAACGATGCGCTCGATGGGGTTCTGCGTATCCAGCGCGGCCACCAGGTACAACTGACGGCCTTCCCCCAGAATTACCCGCCTGACCGGCAGGTGCACCTTGACCTGTCGCCCGAGCAAGTCGGTGACGGTGGTGCGCGTCGGCTCCGGCTCGGCCGCCGTTGACGGCAGTGCCCAGCTTAACAAACCTGCAAACAGCAGCCCGGCGAAGGCGTGGCTGCGTCGAACAATGGTCACCATGGTTAAAGCCTTTACAGTGGTCGGGCCGCAGGGCGGGTGCGTTCGCCGTGCCGGGCCGAAGGTTTCAGAAATCGACCGTGGTCGACAGTAGAAGGGTGCGTGGCGAGCCTTGGGAAAACGCCCCATACGAGGCGACGCCCGACCAATACTCGCGGTCGAACACGTTCTGTACCGTGGCGCGGAAAGTCGTCGGCCGCTGGGCGATGCGCGTGCTGTAGCGCACACCCACGTCGAAGCGGGTCCAGGGGTCCAGTTGCTGGGTGTTGGCCTGGTTCACGTATTGGCTGGCCGTGTACAGGGCGCCGCCGGTCAGCGTCAGCCCCTCGACCCAGGGCACGTCCCACTCGGCCCAGAGGTTGGCTTGAACCTTGGGCACCCCCACCGGCGTGTTGCCTCGGTTGGCCGCAACCGCGCTTTTGGTCAGTTGCGCATCCAGCAGCGTCACGCCGCCGAGCAGGCGCGTGCCTCGGCCAGCCTCGCCGGATACGTTCAGCTCCAGGCCCCGGTTGCGCTGTTCGCCTTGTACCGCAAAGGTGGTGCCTGCGAGTTCGCCGCTGGGTTTGGTGATCTGGAACAGCGCGAGGGTGGACATGACCGTGCCGTAGTCGAGCTTGAGCCCCACCTCATGCTGGCGCGAGACGTAGGGGGCGAAGATCTGGCCCGCATTCGAGGCCGTTGCGGGGGCGATATCGCCTTTGCTCAAGCCTTCGAGGTAGTTGTAGTAGAGCGCCACATGCTCACGGGGCCTGACCACGACCCCGAACAGCGGCGTGGTCTTGCCGTCGTCGTACGCCGTAGTCACCGCGCCTGCTGCGTTGTAGTTGTTGGACCGTATGTTCTGTTTGCGCAGGCCGGCAGTCACCTGCAGGCGCTGGTCCAGCATCGACACGGTGTCGGCCACCGCGACGCCTGACAATTCGGTCGCCGAGACTTTTGGCGTGGCAGGTGCGGCAATGTCAGCCTCGGGTTGCTCCACCGGGTGGTAAATGTTCGACAGGATCGGCGCGCCGGAACGGATACCGCGTGACAACTCATCGCGATAGCGCGTGACTTGCAGCGTGGTGCTGTGGCTGATCGGCCCGGTGTCGAAGCGCAGCCGGGCACCGGTGTCGACCGTGTAGCGCCGGACCTTGAATTGGTAATAGCCGGGGGTCGACGAGGTGTCACCGGCGGTATTGATGATGGTCGGGGTCTGGTCGGACAGGCGTGCCACGTTGGATTTCCCGCCGCCGGCATGGGCGAACAGGGTCAGTGCGTCGCTCACGTCATATTCGCCGCCCAGCAATGCCGATTGGTCGCGGGTCTTGGACCAGCCCCACTCCTGGCTGACGTTGGTACGCCCGTTGGCGGCGTGCGGAACCGGCACGCCGGGAGCGATCAAAAATGGCCGTGACGCCGCGTCAAATTGCTCTTGCTGGGCAATCAGGTCGAGGCTGGTGCGCAGCCGATCGCCCTGGTAATCCAGGGCGATGGCACTCACACCGACCTCCCGCGATTGTTTGTCGATCACGGTGTCACCCTGCTGCACACGGCCATTGACCCGCACGCCGAAGCGGCGGTCCTCGCCAAACCGCCGACTCAGGTCGACGTGGGTGCCCAGTTGCAGGTCCTGGGCGTAGCTGGCAGTGACGCGGGTCAGGTCTTCGTCCAGGGAGCGCTTGGGGACCACGTTGATCACGCCGCCGACTGCGCTGTTGGGGGACATGCCGTAGAGGAGCGCGCCGGGGCCTTTGACCACTTCGATGCGCTCGGCGTAGTCGGTGAACACCCGGTAGTTGGAGGCCACGCCATACACGCCGTCGAACGCCAGCTCCCCGAGGTTGCCTTCGCCCACCGGAAAACCACGGATAAAGAATGAATCGACGATCCCCCCCGTCTGGCCGGTGGAGCGCACTGAGGAGTCGCGCTCCAGCACGTCGCCCACGGTGGTCGCCTGCTGGTCTTTGATCAGTGACGCGGTATAGGTGCTGATGCTGAAGGGCGCGTCCATCACATCCGTATTGCCGAGCAGGCCCAGGCGCCCGCCCTCAGCCACCTGGCCGCCCGGATACTCCGGCGGCAGGCTATCGGTATGTTTTTGCGGCGCATCCACCGTGGTGGCTGCCAGCGTTACCCTGCGCAGGACCAGGGTATAGCTGCCATCGCTGCGCAACACCATCTCCAGGCCACTGCCTTCGAGCAACCGCGTGACGGCCTCCTGCGTCGAGTAAGTCCCGCGCAGTTCAGGGCTGGTCAGCCCTTGCGTGATCGACGGCTCGAACGCCAGGGCAATGCCGGCGTCCACGGCAAAGCTTGAGAGCGTCGCGCCGAGCGGGCCGGGGGCAATGTGGTAGGCCTGCAACGCGACCGAGTCCAATTGGGCCGGCACCCCCGCCAGGGCCGACGGGCACACGGCACCGGCCAGCAGCAGGCTGAGCACTGCGCCGCGCACCATCGGTTTGAACGGACGAGCCGGACGCAGGGGCCGTGCTACGAGCATGAATGGATGACCCAATGGACAAGAGGAAAAGGCTATTCCCGTGTTAGCCAGCCGAGATCGAAAAAAGTATCACCCGGGCCACAGTTTTTTTGCGCGGGATCAGGCGGGCGAGAGCGTGACCCAATAACCGTGCAAATGCCGGTTGGCCAACACGGGGTAGGTGTGTACCAGCATGCTCAAGGTGCGATCGGTATCACTGATCGGATAAGCCCCGGAAATGCGCAGGTCGGCGATGGCGGGATCACAGCGCAGGAAGCCTCTGCGGTAGCGCGCAAGTTCTGCGACGAAATCCGCCAGGCGCATCTTGTCGGCCATCAACATGCCTTGGGCCCATGCGCCGAGGGTTCGATCGGTCGGCGTCAGGTCACCAAAGGTCTGTGAGGAGAAGTCTGTGCGCTGCCCGGCGTTGACGATCAGCGGCGGCGTCTGGCGGCTCTCGGCCAATTTCACGCTCACCGCGCCGTCGAGTACCGCGAGGTGCGTGCGCGAGTTCACTTCGCGCACGGTAAAGCGGGTGCCCAGCGCCTGCATGTGCCCCTGGAGGGTGCTGATCAGGAAAGGCCGGGGCAGGGGGGCGGTGTCCACGGCGGTCTGCACCAGGATTTCACCTTCGCGCAGGTGAATGAGCCGTTGGCGGTCGTCGAACATCACGTCGATGGCGGTATCGGTGTTCAGAGTGAGGTGCGAGCCGTCGGCCAGGGTCAGTTCGCGGCGTTGGCCAACGTCGGTGCGGTAGTCCGCAGACCATTGCTGCGACTGCGCCAGCTTCCAGCTTCCCCAGCCCGCCGGCATCAGCGTCAGCAGGATCGCCAGCTTGCCCAACGCAGCACGGCGTTCCGGGCTGTTCGGCCGGTCCAGTGCCGACATCGCCAGGGAGGGCGGCAGCCCGCCGAACTTGCTCTGCAGCAATTGCGCCCGCGACCAGGCGCGATCACGCTCCGGGCTGCTGACCTTCCAGCGCTCCCATTCGGCACGTTCGTGCTCGCTCAGTTCGCGCTCGCTCAAGCGCATCAGCCACTCGGCGGCTTCTTCGAGTACCTGAGGGTCCAGTGGCGGTTCCTTGCGCAGACCGAGCATTCACTCCACCAGCATCAGGCACTGGACGAAGGCCTGTTTCATGTAGCGCTTGACGGTGATCAGCGATACACCCAACTGCTCGGCGATGTCGTCGTACTTGAGGCCATTGATCTGCGACAGCAGGAAGGCGCGTTTGACCAGCGGCGCCAGGGTATCGAGCATGGCGTCGATTTCGTGCAGGGTTTCCAGCACCAGGAAATGCGCCTCGGGCGACGGCGCTTCGTGGGTGGGCACGTTCGCCAGTGCATCCAGGTAGGCGCGCTCCAGTGCCTTGCGCTGGTACCAGTTGATCAGAATGCCCTTGGCCACGCAGCTCAAGTACGCCCGTGGCTGGTCGATCACCGTGACTTGTGAGGCCAGGATGCGGGTGAAGGTGTCCTGCGCCAGGTCCGCCGCATCCATGGCGTTTCCCAGTTTTCTCTTCAGCGTGGCGTACAGCCAGCCGTGATGCCCGCTGTACAGGGCCTCGATGGCGCGCAGGTGATTGAGGTGATTCGCGGAAGAGGTTTCGCTCATGGCGGCAGATTTGTTTGTAATTGAGAAGTATTCCCAATGCTAGTTGACAAACCGACTTGAGCGCAAGCGTGATCGTGTCCCGTGATCAGGCGTGTGACATGCGTATCAAGGCGTCAACCAGCGCGTCGATTTCAGCTTCGGTGTTGTAAGCGTGAACCGACGCACGGCTGACTTCAAGCAAGCCCCGATGCTGCATGTCGAGTAGGGTCGAGCCCGCCGTCGAGGTGCTCACGTTGATGCGCTTGGGTTGCGCTGCGAGCCACTGCTGCACCCGTGGGGCGCTGTTGTGCCGATGACTGAAGGTGACGATGCCGGACTTTACACGGCCCAGGTCTTGCGGTTCGAGAGCCGCCACCGCGGTCAGCCGATGGCGTAAGTAGCCCGCCAGGTGCTGGATGCGCTGCCACATCGGTTCAATGCCTTGCGCCAATGCGTACTCCACCGCTGCCCCCAGGCCCAGTTTGGCCGCGACGTTGCATTCCCAATTTTCAAAACGTCGCGCATCCTCGCGAATTTTAAAGCTATGCGCCGTGAGCAAGGAGGCCGCATGCAGGTCAAGAAACACCGGCTCCAGGCGTTGGCACAGGGACTGTTCGACATACAGAAACCCCATGCCCCTGGGCCCGCGCAGGTATTTTCGACTGGTGGCGGTGAGCATATGGCAGCCGATTTTTTGCACATCGATCGGCACCTGCCCCACCCCCTGGCAAGCGTCCAGCAGGAACCACACACCCGCCGCCCGGGCGAGGGCCCCGATCTGCTCGACGGGTTGCACAGGCCCGCCGTTAGTGGCGATCATCGGCAGCGATACCAGGGTGACGCGCTCGTCCTCAAGCAGGGTCGCCAAGGCCGCGAGGCACACCTGGCCGTGTTCATCGTTGGGAATGATGCGGATCTCGATCCCGCGCTGTTGCCTCAGTTGCAGGTACGGGATGTAGTTACCGGCGTATTCGGTCATGGATGTCAGCACGGCGTCGCCGGGCTTCAGCGCCAGTGAATAGAAGGCCATGTCCCAGGCACGGGTGGCGTTTTCGACCACCGCTATTTCATTGGGGCGCGCATTGATCAGGCGCCCAATGGCGGCGTAGACATTCTCCAGTTCTGGCGCGCATTGGGCGGCCGCTTCATACCCGCCGAGGCGGGCCTCCTGCTGCAGGTGCCCGGTGATGACCTGGACCACCGGCTCAGGCATCAGCGCCGCACCGGCATTATTGAAATGGAGCAGATGCTCGACACCCGGTGTGTCGGCACGCAGTTGTTCGATGTTCAAACCATTACCCCTTGTTCAGTCGCTGCCCGCAACGCGATTGGAGGGTTCGCACACCGACCAGTACCGCAACGCGAGCATGGGAATCAGCGCCACTGCATAGGCCAGGCACACGAAAAGATAGGCGTATTGCAGGCCGTAGACCTGGCTCAGCAAGCCACCGATGGAGATGCCGGCAATCGAGGCGAACTGCGCAGTACTTTGAGCAATACCCAGTACGTAGCCTTGTCGCGAGCTGTCGGCGGTTTTCGAGACCAATGCCATCAGCACGGGCGTGGTCGCCCCCAGCAGTACCCCCCAAATGAAGTAGGCGACGATAAATACCACGGGGCTGCGCGTTACGCCCGCCACTGCGGTCAGGGCGATGCAGCCCATGACGATATACGTGATGCGTTGCAGCGTTTCTGCCTGGGAGCGATGCTCAAAGTAGCGTGACCACGCTGTTGCCGACAGGATAAAGCCCAGCGCCAGCAACCCGTAGCACAGGCCGACGACTGAGTTGCTGACCTCGAACGTCGTGCTCACGTACAGCGAGAACGACGTCTGCGGCAGCATGCGCGCCAGCAGCAAGATCCCCATGACGCACAGCAGTGACAGCAGCGGAGAGCTGCGCCATACGCTGGCGGTGCCTGCGGCCGGCGTGCGGGTAGTCACCGTCGGTTTTTTTTGTACTGGCGGCACATCCGGCAACGTCAGGGCAGCGATTACGGTACAGACTGCACAGAGCACCGAGGCGACGATGTTGATCCAGAAAAACGTCGCGTAATCGAGGATCATGCCGCCAACAACCGCGCCCAGCAGTGAGCCGACATTGGTCGATATCTGCAGGATCGCAAATAACCGGGCCCGCCGCGACGGGGCTTCGATACTCACCCCGTACGCCTGCGCCGGGGCTATATAGCCTGCAAAGGCGCCCTGCAGAAAACGCAGGACCAGGATTACCCAGATGTCACTGAAAAACGCCAGCCCGAGCTGGGTCAGGGATAATCCCGCGAGTGCGCGGATCATCATTAATTTGTGGCCGTAGCGATCGCCGATACGGCCCCAGAATGCGCTGGTCAGCATGATGCCCAGCATCGGCCCGACGTACACGGCGATGCTGGCGAAGCTGAATACCGACTCCGAAGAGGCCAGCCCGCGCAGGTGCACGGGCCAGAACGGCCCGCTCATTTCCATCGCGCCCATGGAGACCAGTTGGATCGCGAACAGAAGATAAATGAGGATTCTCACACTCGAACCCTGGATGGCACCTGCTTGGGACATGAGACGGCCTCGGTAATTAAACGGCAGCTAGCGGGTTGGTCAGCGTGTGCTGCAAACGGTAGTTGGAATACTGCATCAGATGCATACGCAGCAACGAACGGGTAGGCCATGGATCCTCAACAAAGGCCTGGCGCTCGACTTCCCACACCTGCGGCGCGACCCGCTCGCGCACGGCAGCAAAGGCATTTTCGGTTTCCTCGCGCAATATTGCCCACAAGCGTGTGTTGTCCATGGCGTACTCCTTGGTCAGCCACAGGGCCATTTCATGCAAGTGTGTGAGGAACGCGGCGTCCAGTACAAACGTGCGTACCGGCTCGATATCGCCAGTAAAGACCGTAGGCAGAATGCCAGGCTGCACGTGCGGCTGTAACGTATAACCGCGTTCTTCCAGCAGCGGGGCGTAGGTTCTGCCATCGCCAAAATCGCGGATCAGCAGGCTGCGCGGCAAGCCATCGGGTGAGAACAGCACCATGGTGTTCTGCTGGTGCGCTTCGAGCCCGATACCGTACAACAGATAGATCGCCACCACAGGTTGAGTGACGACTTTGGCATACTGGCGAAACCACTGTTCGACGCTGGCGGCGTCGGCACGCACCCCGTCGCGCTCGATCAGGTCGGTAAACAGTGGCCGACCGCTGCCCGGCAAGCGGGTGAACAACGAGGCCACAGTGATCGGCAGGCGATCATCGCTGCGTTCGAACGCTTGCCGACTGGCACGAAACACCACGGACAAGTGTTTTCCCGGAACGTCATCCTGGGTGATCGCGTGTCGGTAGCGCACGCCGATTTCTTCCGGGAAAATTTCCAGTTGCTGGTCGAAACCATTTTCGGCTTCCAGGATTTGCGTGATTACCGTGCTGATACGCGGCCCCATATGGATCGACTTGGCTTGCAGGCTGCGTAACTCGCTGGTCATCCACAACGCGATGGGCAATTTGATCAGCGGCGCAGCAGGGTCCAGCACCGGCATCATTGTGCGGTATGACATGGTCGGCAGCGTCTGGATATCCGGGCCATCGGTGATCAGCAGGCCTTCTTCGATTTCCGCAGCAAATGTCTTGAGCACATACGCCTGCAAATGCCAGGCATGAATCGGCAGCGGCAGCCATTGCGTTTCATCCAGGCCCTTGGCGTTAAGCGCCGCCTTCCAATGCTCCCAATATGCCGGGAAGTTGCTGGCGAACCAGGCTTGGTAGCTGGTCACGTGAGGCATGCTTTCGCTTTTGGCCATGTCGGCACGCAAGGCGGCGATCCGCAGGGCAACCTGCGCGTTGAACTCCGGGGACAGCTGTTCGACTTCAGCGTCATTCAGCCCAGGGCGGGCTTTCCAGGTCGGGTAGTAGGGGTGGCCTTCCAGCGAGCCCCACTGATCCAGCAAGATCGCGGCGTCCTTGGTGCTCGAGTGCCGGCGCAAGTAATCGGTGAGGCTGGTGAGCCCCTGATCTTGAGCGGCCTGAGCCAGCCGGGCGTTCCAGTGTTGGCGATACTGGCGTGCATGGGCGTCGTTCAGCAGGCTGTTTTCCATGTCCGATTTGAGACCGGCCACGCCTTCGTCGCTGGGCTCGAAGTCGAAACTGTCGCGCAGTACATCCAGCAAGTCCTGATGGCGGGAGATCACCTGGCGCACGCCTTCGGCCGTCAGCAGCACCACGTCGCCCTCATTGACCAGCGTATCAGCCGGGCCCAGCGTAATCTCGGAGAAAAAAAGCCGCGCGCCGCTCTGCTTGAGCGGGTAGGTGGCCTGATGGCCGTCTTGGGTAAACGCCAGCGCCGAACGATCCAGGATATTTTCCGCAAACAAGCAACGAATCAGCCGGCGCAGGGCGTTCTTGCGGGAGTAGGCGATCAAGGTGTTGAGGTCATCCATATCAGCTATCTGCTCGTTGAGTCATTGATTAAAAGGTTATGCCGTGCGAGGCCATTGGCTCGGGAAGTAATCCAGCGCCGAGTCGCGCAGGCCTTGCATATAGGCAACGCTCCAGTGCAGGACTTCTTCGATATAGGGCACTTTCAGCTCAAACCGCCTGGCCATTTCCACCAGCAGCACCAGGCCATAGGCGACGTCTTCGTTGAACGCACGGCTCTCACGCTCGATCACATACCCGGCGCGGTTATCACCAGCCGGCACCATGGGCGCGAGGATGTCGTTGTAGGCCTGGTTGGTGCGCAGAATGGACAGCATGCTGCTCTGGTCGCGAATCTGATCGCCGTACGCTTCCACGATTTCCTGTTTCAAGGATTTGACGGACGACAGGTCGACGCCCATGCGCTCACTGATGACCGCACACAGTGCCTGGCTTTCCTGATCCATGCGTTCCAGGAAGTAGGCGCCCAGTTCGGGGCACTCCGTCCACCAGCTCAGGCGCTGCGGAAAGATCTTGCGGTGCCATTGTCCGTAGGGGCCGATCAACCCGTAGATCACCGAGCTGTGCATGATCGGGTTACCGGGCGTCAGAGTGATCTCCAGGTAGTGATCGAGCAGCGTGACGCAAGGGCCGTAGAGCCGTGCGAGGATGTCGTGCAGGTGCTGGCGCGATGCCTGGGATTCGCGGGCATGGGTCGCGACATACAGCTGGCTTTTGCCGCCGCCCATTTTTATCGACCGGCCGGGCTTGAGTTCAAAGGCGGTATGAGGCACGTCCTTCATGCCCCAGATCACCAGGTTCGGATGGTTTGCCAGTGTGGCCTCGGCCAGCCAGTCGAACCCGCAGAAGCCCGGAATCGCACCGATGTACACTGGTTTGCGGGTGCTCAAATGCGGCGCGATGGCTTGCAGGGTTTTAGCGCGGGCATGGGCTGGCACCGTGATGATGACGATATCGGCGTCTTCCACGGCGGGCCTGGCCTCAGCGGTCACCCGGTCCAGTCGGGCATTCAGTGTGGAACCGTCCGGCAGCAGGGCCTGGAGCGGTACCTGCCGGGCGTGGTGATCGACGACTTCCAGGTTGCTGGTCAGCAGCGAAACCTGGACGTCGGGCAGTTGCTTGAACAGGATTGCGTTGAGATGACCGGTTCGGCCACCGCCGCAAATGGCGACTTTCAGCGGTTTCATTTAGAGGCAGTCCTTAGTCGAAAGAGGCTCATGCGACGCTGAGTTGCAGCGGGGCGGAACTGGACTCCTGCCAGTGGTGCTTGCCCAGCCAGGCATCCAGCTGCGACGCGACGCCGGGGTCGAGCAAGTCGCGTTCCTCCAGCCACTTATCATCGAAGACCGTGTGCAAGTATTTTTCGCCGCCGTCGGCAATCGGCACCACCACATTGCCGCTCAGTACGCCTTTGTGAATCAGCTCCAGGGCCTTGAAAATAGCGCCACCGGTTGAGCCGCCTACCAGCAGGGCAAGGTGGCGGGCGATATAGCGGGCGGTCTCGAAGGCTTGTGAGTCGGTGACCTGCACCCCCAGGTCGATGCAGCTGTAATCAAGCACCAGCCCCACTGTGTCCCCGGCAGGCGTGCCGGTACCCGACTGATAATACGGATAGCCGGGGTGCCCGAAGACGATGGAGCCTGCGGGCTCCACCGCCACGGTCACGATGTCGGGGTTGTGCTGTTTAAGACCTCGGGCAATCCCGGTCATTGAGCCCCCGGTACCGACGCAACCGACATACGCGCCGATAACACCCTCGGCCTGAGCGATGGTTTCCCGCACAAAATCGCTGTAGCCGCCGGCGTTGGCGGCGTTGTCGGACTGGTTCATAAAGACGGCGCCCGGAATCTGCTCGGCGAGCTCGGCCGCCAGGCGCTGGCGCTCTACCACCGCGACTTCGTCTTCGCGGTAGGTCCCCGCGACAAACCGAATATCGGCGCCCAGTGCCTTCATCACCGCGATCTTGTCCTGCGCCGCGTGATGGTCGACCACGGCGATAAATTGCAGGCCGAATTCGACGGCGGCCATGGCCAGGCCGATGCCGGTATTGCCCGAAGATGATTCCACCACCACGCCGCCCGGCTTCAAGCGTCCGGACTTGAGTGCGGCGAGTACCATGTTGCGCGCCATGCGGTCTTTAATACTGCCGCCGGGGTTATTCTTTTCTATTTTTAATAACAGCCGGGCGTCAGTGCCCGGTATATAAATACCCAACATGGGCGTATTACCAATCAGTTCGGAGACTTTGGTCAGTATCATAGGAAGTACTCCCTCTAGTAGTCAGGTGAAAATGCGTAGTTACCTTGCGTGCAACAGGTCGCCACCATTCGCCGGGGCAGGGGGTGGCGATGAAACTCGTTCTCCAGCAAGTCCATTTGATAACCGGCGGTATTGGCATAGATCAATAAGTCGCCGGCTTTGGGGGAAACGCTAAAGTTGATCAGTCGTTGGGTAATGACGTCGTCGTCCAGGCAACTATGCCCGGCAATATAGGCTTGCATCGGTGTTGCTGAGGTTGGCGGCGTACTGATTAAAATCGGATCAATCAAATATTCGGATGCGAACCATGTTTCGCAGGCGCTGAAGCTGCTGCCTTCCACAAACAAGACCGTTTTGTTATCGGCCAGTTTTTTGCTGCGTGTAATGCGAAATACCGAGATTGCGGCTTGGTCCACCAGACTTCGGCCCGGCTCCAATGCCAGGGTGATGCTGTTAGCTTTCAAATACTGGGCAATGCTTTGTTGCGGCGAAAAGGCGCTTTCCAGAAATAACGTCAGCCACTCGCTTGCCGTCAAGTTGCTGCCGTAAGGGTAATAAGCGTTGGGCACTGACTGGTTGTAATAGTGACTTGGCGTGTTGTCGTTTTGTAGGAATCGATCATAGGCGTGTGGCTCGATATAGCGGATGGGTAAGCCTCCCCCAATATCTATCATGGTCGGGGTCAACCCCATCTTCCGAGCCACATCGACGAAATCGGTCACTTCACGAAACGCTTGTGCTCGAGATTCGAACCCATAGCCACCGAGGTGAAAATGGAAACCCTCAAGGTCAAAAAATGCCCGAAGTCGGGTCAGTAAATGCAAGCACGCCAACAGCTCGGCGGCGCCCATTCCGAAGCGGCTGGTCGCACAGTTTTTTGGCCTGTAACGCAATAAAACCCTGGCTTTGATGGCCGCGCTGCGACTTTCGATCAGTGTTTTCAAATGGTCGAATTCTTCCAGTGAATCCACGCAGATCAGTGCGCCGGCATGCACGAGCGCCCGATGAAAATCCTCGGTTTTGGCCGGGCCGGTGGCACACAACTGATCGGCCGGCACCCCGGCGCGCAGTGCTGCGTGCATCTCGTAAATGCTGGAAACGTCGACGCCAATACCGGACGCCTTGGCCGCGCCCAGCAAACATTGCGACTTGTTGGCTTTGGCGCCATAGAAGATCGCGTGCTGAACTTCATGCTGTTTCAGCACTGTTTGCAATGCGCAGGTGTTCAGCGCAAAGGCATGTGGCCATACAAGATTCAGGGGGGAGCCGTGTTGCGCGACGAGTTCCAGCAGTTTGTCCGGTTGGCTATGTAGCAGCTGTGCGATGCTTGCGTCCAATAATGGATTAAGCATATTCGAAAGATAAACTTCGGTCCGCGCTTCATTGACGCGCGTTGTTGCAATAGACATAACTATCCCCTGGCGCTTATAGCGTCGTCATTCATATTTCAATCACTGAAAAAGATTGATGAATGTGGTCTTGTCGCTCGTCGTTTTTTTAATGCTTATACGTTTGGCGGTGGATGCCACACGAATCCTGCAGGCGAAACTGTGGCTTTGATGGTAATAAACTGTTCACAAAAAAGTTGCATAAGAACCCCATTCCATAAGGTTTATACGGGTGTAGCGAACGGCCACTAACTGCTGGTTTTACTGCTCTAACTCACCGGCGAGCGATGGGTGAATGATGTCGCCAAGCCATACTTTGGGTGAGCGTTAAGACTTGCATGTGCCGAGGAAAAGTTTCTCTTGGCGGCGTGAACAATATTGCTACCGAGAACGATTATCAAGTAAGGTTTTCAAATATTTCAAATTAATACCGGCTCAAGGGCGTTGCGCGAACGTGTATTTGCACGCTCTTGCGGGCGTTCGTCCCTAGTTTGAAAGCGGTGTTAATTCATTGATCAATAAGGGGTTAAACGTTGATCGGCGGGGGCGGTGCCAGAGGCGCAATTTATCCGCCCTGGGGCCCCTGAAAATTTTGCAAAAAACACGACTGATGCACGCCAAGGAGAGATGCAATGAACACTGATCGTCCGAGCACGACCGCCCTGCTTCCCATCAGCTACCTTTTCGTTCCGGGGAACCGCCCGGAGCGTTTTGCCAAAGCGGTTGAGGCCGGGGCGGATGCAATCATCCTGGACCTTGAGGATGCGGTTCATCCCGAGAGCAAAGCCGCTGCCCGAGCTGCCGTATGGGCGTGGCAGGAGAGTACGCCAAGCGTTGCGAGCCAGCGGTTTATCCGGCTCAACAGTGTCGGCAGCGCGTTGTTCCGTCAGGACCTCACGTGGTTGGGCGACATGCGTTACCCCGAGCGTTGCGCCGGGGTATTTTTGCCCAAGGCCGAGGCTCCCCAGACGTTGGCGCGGGTGGTCGAGCAGTTGCTGGCGTGGCAACCCCAATTGCACATTGTCGCTATCATCGAGACGGCCAAAGGCTTGCAGCAGGTGGAGGCGATTGCCGCGATACCCGGCCTGGCGCGCCTGGCCTTCGGTTCGTTGGATTTCTCCCTGGATATCAATTGCGCCCAGGTGCCTGAGGCGTTTCTGTACGCACGCAGCCGCATCGTGCTGGCCTCTCGCACTGCGGGTTTGCCGGCGCCGATCGACGGGGTTACGCCTGCAATCAACGACCTTGCGGTGGTCGCCCACGACTCGCTCTACGCTCGTTCACTTGGGTTCGGGGCCAAGCTGTGCATCCATCCGGCGCAGCTGGCGACGGTGCAGCGCGCGTTCCTGCCCGATGCGCACCAATTGGCCTGGGCGGATCGGGTGATGAGTGCCGTGGCCGGGGGGAGCCATGCGGTGCAAGTTGACGGCGAAATGGTCGATCTGCCGCTGATCGAACAGGCGCAACGCCTGCTGGATCTGGCCCGCCGATACGCAGCGGTCGCCAAGACCGGAGCCTGCTGAACATGCTGCCGGGGCAGGGGGGGATGGGGCAGGCCTATCAGATTGCGCTGCGGCCCGTGTGCGATGTGCTGCAATCGGAACAGGTGGATCCGGCCAATGTGCAGCGGCTATGCGACTCGATTATCCGCGCAGGGCATTGGCTGGAACCGATCATCGTCGAGCGCACGCAAGGCATCGTGATGGACGGTAATCACCGCCTGAACGCGGCGTTGCAGTTGGGTCTGTGTCGGGTGCCGTGCATCCAGCTTGACTATGCGGACCCACGGGTGTGCGTACGGCACTGGCACACGGGGCACGCGTTCGAGGTTGCACGGATTTTCCACACCATCGCTCGCGGCGAGATCTTTCCGTACAAGACCACGCGGCACGTGTTTGATCCGGCGCTGCCGGTCATCGCGATACCGCTGGATCGCCTGTACGAATGATCCATGGAAAAAAATCAGGTGGGAGGGTGATACTTTTTCGCAGGTCGACTGGCATTAGGAGTGATTCCCATTTTCTCTCGTTGAAAGGATCCTCTCGTCATGCCTGTTGCCAGTCGGCCCTGCGGTGAGCGCGTGTTAACTCTCGCCATTCGAACCGCCCTGTTGAATTTCGTCATGGTCGCAGCGGGCGCCAATGCCTGGGCTGAGACACCAACGCCTGCCGCCACGGATGACAGCACGCCCAGCCTGACCCTTGACACCACCACGATTGACGGCCGCTACAACGGCCCGACGGCGCTGCCCGATGTGCTCGCCGGTGGGCAGGTGGCACGCGGCGCACGGCTCGGCATGATGGGCAACAAAGACCTGATGGACACGCCGTTCAGCGTCACCAGCTACACCGCCAAAACTCTCGCCGACCTGCAAACCGTCACCGTCGCCGATGCGCTGGAGCGCGACCCCTCGGTGCGCTCCACCGGGCAGACGGGTGGGATTGTCGATTCGTTTTTCATTCGCGGTTTTGCCATCGGCGAAGGCAACCTGGGTGAGCTGGCCTACGACGGTGTATACGGCGTGGCCCCCAACTACCGGGTCTTTACCGAGTACGCCGAGCGTGTCGAAGTGCTCAAGGGGCCGGGCGCGCTGATGTACGGCATCTCGCCCAACAGTGGTGTCGGCGGTGTCATCAACATCGTCCCCAAGCGGCCGCTGGACCAAGACCTGACCCGCTTTACCGGCAGCTACGCGTCGGACTCCCAAGCGGGCGGGCATCTGGATATCAGTCGGCGTTTTGGTGAGGAAAACCAGTTCGGCGTGCGCTTCAACGGCAGCCTGCAGGGCGGCGATACGGCCGTCAACGACCAGCATCGCGACGTGGGAATCGGCGCGATCGCCCTGGACTATCGCGGCGAGCGGCTGCGGCTGAACCTCGACTACATCAGCCAGAAAGAAAGCTTCGACGGCGCCTCGCGCCCGTTCACCATCGCACCCGGTGTTGACGTGCCATCTGCCCCGAATGGCCGCACCAGCCTGCCGCAAAAATGGGGCTGGTCGGACACCAAGGAACAGTCCGCGTTGCTCGGCGGTGAATATGACCTGAGCGACAACCTCACAGTGTTCGCGCATGCGGGGGGCGGCAAGTCGGATGTGAAGCGCATGTCCGACCAGGTGCCGCGCATCCTCAATGATGCCGGAGACACCAGCAACATCCCGGGCTATTACAAATTCAACGTCGACCGATCTACCGCCGATGTGGGCATGCGCGGGCTCTTCGCCACCGGCCCGGTGACCCATACCACCACGCTGATGGCGACCCGTTACCAGGATGAGCTGTCGCGGGGCATCAACAACGGCACGGCAATCCTCTCCAATATCTATCACCCGGTGGACACGCCCAAGCAAAGCATCAACACGCCCAAGGTGTTGCGTATCTCCGAGTCGGAGTTGTCCGGGGTGGCGCTGACCGACACCCTGGGGATGCTCGACGACCGTCTGCAACTGACCCTGGGCGTGCGCCGACAGTTTATCGAGTCACGTAACTATAATGCCGCCGGCTCCGTCAGCTCGCGCTACAGCGCCAACGCCACTACGCCGTTGCTGGGCGTGGTGGTCAAGCCGTGGGAGGACGTGTCCTTCTATTACAACTATGTAGAAGGGCTGAGCAAAGGCGATGCGGCTCCGGGCACGGCGAGCAACGCCGGGGAAACCTTTGCGCCGTATGAGTCCAAGCAGCACGAACTGGGGGTGAAGTATGAACACGGCACCTTCATGACCACGGTGGCGCTGTTTCAGATCGAAAAACCTGCCGGTGAACTGGGCGCCAATGGTGTGTATTCGGTGCAGGCCGAGCAGCGCAACCGTGGCCTGGAACTCAGTGTGTTCGGCGAAGTGGCCACCGGCACCCGCTTGATGGGGGGGGTGACCTTCCTCGATGGCGAGCTGACCAAATCTGCGACTGCCGCTAACCAGGGCAACAAGCCGGTCGGCGTGCCCGACATCCAGGCCAACCTGTGGGCGGAATACGACACCCCCTGGCTGGAAGGTTTCACCCTTACCGGTGGCGCGATCTACACCGACAGCCAATACGTCAACCAGGCCAACACCCAGCAGCTGGATGCCTGGACCCGGATTGACGCCGGTGCGCGGTACGCCACCAAGATAGAAGGGCGGCCGACGACGTTCCGCGCCACGGTACAGAACGTCT
The DNA here is from genome assembly GCF_002843605.1 of Pseudomonas sp. S09G 359. Lineage (NCBI taxonomy): Bacteria > Pseudomonadati > Pseudomonadota > Gammaproteobacteria > Pseudomonadales > Pseudomonadaceae > Pseudomonas > Pseudomonas sp. S09G 359. The sequence continues at coordinate 3,184,103 of NZ_CP025263.1, forward strand.
TCGACCGTGAGTACTGGTCGGGCGTCGCGTCCTATGGCGCATTTTCCCCGGGGTATCCGCGTACGTTGCAACTATCGGCTACCGTCGATTTTTGACGTGGGCAGTCCAAGCATAGGCTGGAGATGTCTAACTTGGCGTTCCCCTTATCGCGACACAGTTAGTCAAGTGATGCTACTACCTGTCCGCCTAGGGGAACAGCGATATGCCGCTCACAGGCAACGACGCCAGCAGGCGGTTGAATTGGGTACTGCGCGATCAATGAAGCGCGGGCAGTCTTTAATCAAGGTGGCCGCACTGGTCGGCAATTTTCAATTTCCGCGCTCTAATGACCCAGTGCATGGGATTAGTGAAGTCCCTGTCCTATTCCTCGCCACTACGATCGTCGAGTTTCGGATGCGCAATGAGGCGACCGTTGCCACCAAATCCGAGGTAGTGCAATGGTTGCGGGATGGGTTGGTAACCAGTGACCTGGATGACTCCATCGAGAGCCTTGCGGGCCGCGCGATAGGCAGTCTCTGTGGGCAGAAGCTCATGGTGAAGATTGAGGCCGGAAAGTACCGGCTTAGCGATTCTCAATAGCCTCGAAAGGTGGGGGCATCCTTTTCAAACCATCCAAAGCATGCCCTCAGATATGCCACCACTGTAGCAATAGTGTGGAAGTGAGTGGGCTTTCATGACCTATGAAAAGCCAGAAATGATCAGCCGAACAGCCTGTAAGAAGACGCCTAGAGACTCTCAGGGTCGCCAAAAAACATTTTGACTAGGCTCTAGGACAGTAGTTTCAGCTTGAAAAAAGCGAATTATGCCCCCATTTATGCCCCCAATTGCACAGGGTGTGCGAGCGATCGCGAATGGCGATTTCTGACATGGGTCTGGGTGGCCGTCACTGGTATTCAGTGCGCCTCCGTATACTGGATGAGCAACCCGTATCTGGCAAATCCTTGGTCGCTCGGAAGAGGATTTGGGTAATGAGTCGACATCCTTAAGTGGAGTTGTCGGGTCTGTCTCTCTGCACCTATCCTGAAATTGACCCGTGAGATGCTCGTGCTCTGCGTGATGTTGCCAGGGCTCTGGTCGTGGGTCTCGATAGCCCGGTGGACACCGAACCTCCCGCCTCAATTGGCCGCCAAGTCGGCTGACAACGAGGGCGCTCAGGTTGAGATATAGAGGGGACGCCTTACCTTCGCTATTCCTGGCCAGTTAAGCCGTTGGGCCAGGTCGCTGATCAGTCGTTAGGTAAGTGCAACTGCACTTCCATGGCGTCATGAAGGAGTCGGACGACCTCGATCACGTCGTCATTTGCCAAACGATAAAATACGACGTGGCGTGGGCTTTTGACCGTTCCATGGGGATGTCTGGCCTGCTGGCGTGAATAGGTGAGATGATAGCTGCGAAGGCCCGGTGCAAGCTCATCGCGGTCATGGCTGCCAATGCAATAAGGCGTGTCGGCAAGCGCTTGCAGCGCCGCGAGGATCAGCGCCTGGTAGCGCTGGCGTGCTTGATCGCCGAACTGCGCTTGGGAGAGCCTGAGGATGTCGACAATGTCGGCACGCGCCGCGTTGGAAATCCGATACTGCGGCATGCTCAGTGTTTCTCTCGCGCGGGGAGGGTGGCCTCCAGGCTCAAGCCCTCGAGGTAGTGCTCCAGATCTCCTTCGTTCACCTGAGTAAAGCGCCCGTGCTCAAGGTCCATGATGCCGATCGAGGTCGCCTGACGCAGGGCCTCAATTTTGGCGGTATCTTCGGCGACGCGTTGCTCCAATAGCCTTAAGCCTTCTCGCATTACTTCGCTGGCATTTTGATAACGGCCGGACTGGACCAGGTCCTGGATAACCTGTTCTTGGTGAGGGGTGAGCACAACGTTTCGCGTCGCCATCATTAGCTCCAACTCTGGGCAAACATATTGTTTCGAACGTTGGCATATTATGCCATTTTACATAAAAGCAGGGAGTTTAGGATTTGTACCTGACGAACTGTAAAGTGTGGGGTCATCCTTTGCGCCGAACAGATGGCCCGGACTGTAAGCGCACAAAGTCCAAGCAAGGCTGTCGCATGCGGGACGTCGTGGACAGCTTAATTAGTGTGGGCCTCGGGCCTTCAGTTTTGCCAAACCTTGTTTGATGTGTCCGGCGTTCTCTCCAATCGTTTGTAGCGCGCCGCGGATATTGTCGCCTGTGTCCGTCGTACCCTTGCGCTCAATCCACAACGTCAACTCCATCACCGCCGCCTCTAAGGCGAGCTGGTTTTGGTACAGACGCTCAAGGACATCAGGCAGTGAATATTCAGTGGGCATTGTTTCGACTCCAATGAAGGAGCCGAAAGCGTAGCAGCGGGGGAGGCGGATGTCCTGAGCCACCCGTGAGTTAAGTGCATGAAACGGTTTAGAGTGAGGGCCAGCATTCGCCAAAAACTGCCGTTGCGACAGGCAGCAGACGGCCAGAAGTGGCCATTCAGCTTTCACAATCCGGGCCAGTCAACTGCGCTGAATTGAAGCCTCATGCGAAGGACGACACACGCACACCGCAATGGCGCACTGGTTTCTAACCACCAAGTCTTTTCGCAGGGGCACCACGCAGCAGCTTCAAGCGTGCGCAGCGATACTGGCTTTGCTTTGGAACATGTCGGTGTCAGCCTTGAAAATCAAATCGTCGAGGCCTTCACCATCTTCCGGATACCACGCCACCCCTAGGCTAGCGCTAACCTTGATCTGGCTGTTTTCCCATGGAATGGGCAAGGCGACGGCTTCGCAGATTTCACCTGTGATGCGCTGGATATCGCTTCTGCGATGCGCGCCGTCGAGCAGCAAGATAAATTCATCACCGCCCATGCGGGCAGCTATTTCGAACTCGCAAATATTGGATTTGATCGCCGAGGCTGCGTGGATCAGCATGGCATCGCCCGCCTGGTGGCCATAACGATCATTGATCTGCTTGAAGTGGTTCAAGTCGATATAGCACAGGGCCAGATGCTCTCCACGATTCTTTGCATCGAGCAGCCTCTGACTAGCGAAGGGAATAAAACTATTGCGATTGGGTAAGCCAGTCAGGCTGTCATAGAAAGCCAGCTTGTGTACTTCCTCTTCGGCGAGTTTGCGCAACTTGATCTCGTTGCGTAGATGGCGCTGGGAATTCAACAGAACCAGAGCGAACATCAGGACAAGCACAGCGCCGATGCTGATCAGAACAATGGTCTTGCGCAGTCGCTCAACGAGTTGCGGCGGGTTGGGATCGTAAATGAAGTTTTCCAGCCCGGCGATAGTGTCGACCATACCCAGTTCGAGGAAAGTTTCAGCCATACGTTGCCAACGCCCTGGGTTCATATGACCGATCTCGATCAGGTCAGATACCACCAGCGGACGCATGGCCTGAGCTTCGAACTGCAAGTGCGCGCGACTTTTGTCCACCGAATACTGATTGAGCAGCAGGTCTATGATTTGCTCGGGGTTATCCATCGCGTAGCGCCAGCCGCGCAGGGTAGCGCGGCGGAAGGCCTCGACGCGCTGTGGATGCTCGTCAATCTCGGCCTGGCTGGTGAACAGGATGTCGCTGTAGAAGTCGATCCCGTAGGTGACGGGCGAGATGATGTTGTATTCCACGCCCCGCTGTTGCAGGTAGAAGGGCTCGTTGGTCAGGTACGAGTTGAACGCCGTCACTTTACCGCTGGCCAGATCCCCAATTTGAAAACTGCTGGGTAGCAGTTGTAGTTTTTCGAGGGGTATACCCTCGCTACGGAACATCGCCAGAAAATCGGCATCTGTCTGCGCATCCATCAGCATCAACGGCTTGCCGATCAGGTCGTGCGCAGTGCGAACACCCTGGTCTGTGCGAGCCACGAGCACGGAAGGTGAGTGCTGAAAAATCACCGCCAGCGCTACCAAGGGCTTTCCATGCAGGCGTGCGTAGAGCAATTCGCTATTAGCTTCGCCGTATTGGGCACGCCCAGAGAGCACTTCTTCGACCGGTGTGACATTGGGGCCACCTTCGTGCAAGCGCACGTCCAGTCCTTCTTCACGGTAATAGCCCTGAGCGATGGCGGCATAGTAGCCCGCGAACTGAAACTGATGCCGCCAACGTAGCTGTACATCAATAACCTGCTCAGCACTATTCTGTTTAGTGACCGGACTCGCCCACGCAGCCTGAGCCGAGAGCAACACGAAACACAGTAGTCGACGCAGCCGAACCAACAGAAGTCTCTCCGGCCGGTCGAGCGCGTTAGAACAGCAACAGCGGCTGGGCATCGTGAGAGTCCATGGATCGCGCTCGTGGTTGAGCGTGCAAGGCGTGGCGCGACATTGTGACATCACTCATACAGGGCCAGCAATCGCGCGCCACGCCGCAAGCGGCCGCTATACTCGCTTGCGGCGTGGCTGGCGTTTGCTTCCCTGGAACAGACAGCTCCCGGCCATTTCCGGACATTGGAGAAACTTAGGTGTGCGAGTATTAAGTAAGCGTCCGGAAACTCACTCTCCGGACGGTGAGTAGCAGTGGGAAGTTGCTAGCTGGCCCTGTTTTTGTTGCTGGCGCTTGCTGCACCGTATGCCTACACTCCAAAAACCTATAATACCAGTGCAGAACGGCGGACAAGCTCGTGCAAGGGCGTTCACAAGGATATGTGGAGTTGGATAGTGAGCAATTACCTACCAGCAGGAGCATTTTGAAAACAGAGCCGCGCTTGGGAGCGTTGCTTGCACTGGTAAGCTTGTTGGTGTTGGGCATGCCATGCGTGGAAGCACGTACGCTGTCCCAGATTCGGGAAAGCGGCGTCCTGCGCATATGCGTGGCTGGCTCAAGCGCTTCTTTCTACCGGACTAACGCGGAGGCGTTCGCGCGGTCACTCGGTTTACGCCCACAGGTAACGGAACTGCCGAGTTTCGATGCGCAGTTTCACGACGATCGGGGCGAGACCGTACGCGAGGCAAGCTACGACCCGAAGCTACTCGCCGAAGGCCGCTGTGATCTTTATCCAAATGACTTGCAGATCGTCCCTTGGCGCGAAACGAAGATGTTGCTCGTGCCCTATTACCGGGTACGCAACCTGGTCATCGCCCATCGCTCCAACCAGTCCCTTGGCAACGAGGTGTCTGATCTGCTCGGTCTGACGGCGGCAGTGCAGAAGGGTACGGGCTACGAGCAGTGGATCGATGAAGCCAACCGCGGTCCTCTATCCAGTCAGCCGGTCAGAATCGTCTATGCGCCAACCGAGCAGGCGGTGAAACTGGTAGCCGATGCGAAGGTGGACTTCACGGTGTTGGGTAGTGAAAGCGCGCTGCGCTGGGCTCGTGAAGATCCCGAACGTCTCTCCATTGCGTTTCCGGTCAGCGAAGCGACCAGCGTTGGGTGGGGTGTTGCGCGCAACGCGCCGGATCTCGCACGAGCGCTGGAGCAGTTCTTCCAGTCCAGCAATCGCATTGATTCGCCGCTCGATGCGAGCTGGCGGCGGTACTATCGCGTATCGCTCATGGAATACCGGCTGTTCGAGGAGTCCCTCAACGAGGACGGCCTCGATATTAAAACCGTAATGAGCTGGGCGATACCGAGCTTGGTCGCGGTCCTGCTGTTGCTCGGCGCCATGCTGGCCTGGAACCGACGCCTCAACCGGGAAGTAGACGAGCGCAAGCGCGTTGCCGCAGAGCTAGCCGAGCGCGAGGCTTTCACCCGCGTGCTCATGGATACCAGCCCCGCCAGCCTGGTGCTGGCAGATCGGAACGGAGCTGTCAGGGAAGTAAGCCAACGCTTTTCGCAGGCGACCGGTTATGTCAGCGAGGACCTGCTCGGGCGCAACGCCACGAGCCTGTATTTCGACCCTGAGGAGCGCGAACGCTTCCTCGAACTGCTGACACGAAACGGCAAGGTCGAAAACTTCGAGACCCGCCTGCGGCACAAAAATGGATCAATTCTCTGGGTTCTGGTCGGTGCATCATTCGTGACAATCCACGGTGAGACCCTGGTCGCCAGTTGGGTGCGCGATGTCACGGATCATCATGCGGCAGCAGTGGCGCTTAGCGAAGAACGCGCGCGGCTGCAGGCAATCCTCGATACGAGTCCAATCAACATAGCCTTTTCTACCCAGGGCGTGATCCGCTTCGCCAACCCCCGCTTCTGTGAAACGTTCGGCGTAGGCGTCGGTGACGCTGCTTCGCAGATTTACGCGAATGGGCATGATCGCGAAGCCATCGTCGAACGCCTCACGGACGACGGCATCGCAAAGGACCAGGAAGTACCGATGCGTGACCGGCAGGGACGCGAACGCACCATGCTTGTCACCTACCTGCCAATCCAGATCCAGGGGGAGCAAGGGCTGCTCGGCTGGCTGCAGGACATCACCGAGCGTAAGGCAGCAGAGCACGCGCAGCAGCGGGCGAAGGAGATTGCTGAAGAGGCGACGCGGGCAAAAAGCGACTTCCTTGCAAACATGAGTCACGAAATCCGCACGCCCATGAACGCGATCATCGGCATGTCTTACCTTGCGCTGAAGACTTCTCTGGACCAGCGGCAGCGCGATTATGTCTCGAAGATCCACAACGCGGGCACTTCGCTGCTTGGCATCATCAACGACATCCTCGACTTCTCCAAGATCGAGGCCGGCAAGCTTAGCGTCGAGGCAGTGCCATTTGAGATAGACGCAGTGCTCGACAACGTGTCCTCGCTGATTGCGCAAAAGGCCTACGACAGGGGCATTGAGCTGCTGTTCGACCGGGCGTCGGACGTTCCCGATACGCTGCTTGGAGATCCGCTGCGTCTGGGCCAGGTCATCCTGAACCTGGTAGGCAACGCAGTGAAATTTACCGAACAGGGGCAGGTGACGGTCGTGGTTCGCAACCTGGGCCGCACCGGCGACAAAGTTCAACTGCAGGTTCGTGTCCGCGATACCGGTATCGGCATGACTCCCGAGCAAACCGGGCGACTCTTTGAGGCCTTTGCCCAAGCCGATAGCTCCACAACGCGACAATTCGGCGGTACCGGCCTGGGCCTTGCCATCTCGAAGCGCATCGTCGAGCTGATGGGCGGAACGATCGCGGTTGACTCAGAACCGGGCAACGGCAGCACTTTCTCTTTCAGCGTCTGGCTTGGTCTTGACCAGCACATGCGTACGCAGCGCCAGATTGTCCCTGCGGAGCTCGCCGGAGCGCGCGTCCTGGTCGTCGATGACAATGCCGACGCGCGCCAGATCCTTTCCGACATGCTTCGCGTAGCGGGGCTTTCGCCGGTCGCGGTGGCGTCAGGCGAGGCTGCTCTGGAGAGCCTTCGCGGTGCTTCGGCCGACCACCCATTCCTGGCGCTATTGGTGGATTGGCAAATGCCAGAGATGGATGGCATCGAGACGACGCGCCGGGCGCTTGGCCTGCAGCCTGCACTGTACGCCGTCATGGTCAGTGCATTTGGGCATGACGAAATGCACGCCGCTGCGCAAGCGGCCGGCATTCGCGCGTTCCTGGTCAAGCCGGTCAACCAGTCCTCGCTGGTAGAGGTACTGATCAACTTATTCGCGCCGCAAACGGGCGTGGTGGCGCTAACCGTACCCATTGCGCAGGCGAAGGTGCTCGCCGGAGTGCGCCTGCTCGTCGCGGAGGACAACGAAATCAACCAACAGATTGCCAGGGAGCTTCTCGAGGCTGCCGGTGCCCTGGTGGAAGTTGCCGGCAACGGCTGCGAGGCGCTGTCGATGTTGGCTGCAGCGCAATACGACGCGGTGCTGATGGACGTACAGATGCCGCAGATGGATGGTCTCGAGACGACCCGGCGTATTCGCGTCGGGCCTCACTGCGCACAGATCCCGGTGATTGCTATGACCGCACATGCCAGGGTCGAGGACCGGGAGCGCTGCATCGAGGCGGGCATGGTCGACCATGTGACCAAGCCCGTGGATCCGCAAGCACTCATCGCCACGGTTCTGCGCTGGGTCGTACCTCGGTCGGCTGCAGTGGAGCCGTCCAGCGCCGCATCGGGCGAGGAGCGCCTACCGGACATTCCAGGGCTAGATAGCGCCGACGGACTGAGGCGAGTGGCGGGCAATCGCCAGCTATACATCAAGCTGCTGGGTCAATTTGCCGACCGCAGGGCTATGGAAGGGCAAGCGCTGGGGAACGCGCTACGCGCGGGTGATCGGGCGACGGCCGAGCGAATGGCCCACACCGTGAAAGGCGTTGCAGGCAACCTCGGTTTCAGCGGCCTGCAAGCCATGGCCGGTAAGCTGGAAACCGCGATCAGGGCACACGCTGAGTCGGACGCATTGGTGAATGAATTGATCGAGGCGCTCTCGCTGGCCGTGCATGCAATCCGTCAAGCGCTGGGTAGCGGCCAGGCAGCACCGGCGGTGGTATCGAGCGTCGACTGGGCACAGCATGCCATAGCGCTCATCCACCTGCTGGAGGCCAATGACGGAGCAGCGCCGGATTATATGGAACAGTATGCGGATTCGTTGCGCGGAGCACTCGGCCAGGACAGTTTCGAGCAGTTGATGAATGAGGTGAACAACTTTGACTTCGAGGCCGCACGGCTAACCCTCAAACGTGCATCGACGAACCGCGATACCCCGTGCTGGAGGGAGCATCATGAGTGAAACGCTAAACTACTCACTTCGCCCGATCATCCTCATTGTCGATGATACGCCGGAGAACATTACGCTGATCAATGGCCTGCTGAAGGACATCTACCGCACGCGGGTTGCCATCAGCGGTGAGCGCGCGCTGAAGGCAGCGGTGCAGGAGCCTCGCCCGGATCTGATTCTGCTCGACATCATGATGCCTGATCTGTCGGGGTATGAGGTGGCAGAGCAGCTCAAGCGCGATCCGCGCACCGCTCATATTCCGATAATCTTCATCACCGCCATGGCAACAATGGAAGACGAGATCCTGGGTTTGCAGATGGGCGCCGTGGACTACATCACCAAGCCGATCAACCCACCCATCGTGCTGGCACGGGTGGAAACCCAATTGAAGATCAAGGCGGCCGCCGACTTTTTGCGTGATCAGAAGGCTTACCTTGAGCAGGAAGTCCAGCGCCGCACCGCCGAGGTCATCGCCATCCAGGATGTGACCATTCAGGCCATGACCTCGCTGGCCGAAACCCGCGACAATGAGACGGGTAACCACATTCGACGAACTCAGCACTACGTCAGACTACTGGCCGAGATGCTTCGCGAACATCCGAGGTTCCAGCAGTTTCTCAATGACGAAAGTATCCGCCTGCTGTTTAAGTCAGCTCCGTTGCATGACATCGGCAAGATCGGCATCCCCGATGACATACTGCTCAAGCCGGGGCGCCTCACGCCGGAAGAGTTCGAGACGATGAAGACCCATACGGTACTGGGACGCGATGCAATCCGGCATGCCGAAGAGCAGTTGGGCACCTCGGTGGGATTTCTGCGCCTGGCCAAGGAGATCGCCTACAGCCACCACGAGAAGTGGGATGGTACCGGTTATCCCGATGGGCTGAGTGCCGATGACATCCCCATCAGCGCCAGGCTCATGGCATTGGCGGATGTCTATGACGCGCTGATTAGCCGACGCGTATACAAGAAAGGCATGTCACACGATCAGGCGCTGGAGATAATCCGCCAGGGATGTGCTACGCATTTCGATCCAGATATTTGCGAGGTTTTCCTGGCCAACCATGAGCAATTCCAGGCTATCGCGGTGCGTTTTGCTGATCGCGGTCAGGATGGCTAATGAACGCGTCGCCGTGAAATCAATGCCATGTACGGGACAACCACCGTTTCGCGGATCGCGTGCTGGCTGACCAGGGCGCTCAAGGTGTCTGACTGGATCGCTTCACCATTCATGGCGCCAGATCCCGCCGGCGGCGTGCTGCGGCGTCTTCAACAGCGATAAACAACCGCTCAATCGTAGCGGGGGTTAGCGCACGTGCGGCTTCCACCCCCTCCACAAAACCTTCTGCGCGCTCTTCGGCCAGTGCCAAGGCAGGCACATCTGCTGCGCGGCCGAGGCGTGCCAGGTGATTGGCGAGTTTGGTGCGGACCAGATCGGGCATGCTGACACCATTGCGCGAGAATACGACGCTCATTCTTTCACCCATTATTGTTGAGGTGAGGGATAACGCCAGGAAGGCGCTTCCTGATCGAATTAGCGGTCACTGCGTAAAACCACCGCTGTGGGGGTTGGTCTACCAGCGCAGGGGGGGCTGGTTTTCACCGGCCCACAAAAAAGCCCCCACACTGGCTTCAAGTGTAGGGGCCTTTTGAACATAAGCGGCGTTATTGGCAATCGCCAACTTAGCGAGCATCCATCTCGATGGGCTCGACATATTTAAACACTCGAATGGATTAACCGAGACACAGGTTTATTTTTTTCGCGCCTTCACTAATAAACACGATTTATACACGTTTTGGCGCAGTGCTTCGTTAATCATAGCCAACGAAACACACCGTCTGCATTTTGGGCAAATCGAGCGAAAAATAGTCTCAGGCGATAAACAGGCGTCGCCGATATCAGGGTTTAAAGGGTGGTAGCACTTAGTGCAGACGCGATACGTTTCTCTAAAATTCATACCGATTTCCGCGAGTGGACATACAAATGAAATTGATAAAGAAACATTCGATTTTTATCAAAAATAAATCAGTCAATTGGCACGAACGGTACCTGATGAGCTAATTTCGTAAATGGCGTTGACGCTCACAATTGAGCACTCAGATCTGCACCATACCCCTCGTCAACCTAAACGCGGCAGCTCGGAAGGTACGCCACACTTAGGGGATAACCGGCCTCTAATAATAAATCGTCTCCGAAGCGGGCTGGACTGGTGCGTTCAAACCGTGCGCTATGGCAGGTTTATAGCGGCCTAGGACTACCGATCAGGTCTTTCTTGAAGGCACGAATTTCGCACCAAATAGGGGCGCCAGTCCCATGGCGGTCCCATGGAGCTATTTTTCGGGTGCAAAAAACCGCAAACCCCCGATTTTCTCTAGGAAAATCAGGGGTTTGCGTTCTCGTAATTTGGCGGTGAAGGAGAGATTCGAATCCTCATCACCTCACGTGTCCACAGCCTCCGATTCAGCGCCTAAGCAATGACTGCTATTGGCCGATTTATGCCTGTTGCGAAGGGCCGCTTTTGGCCGATTTCTGCCTGTCGCGACCGGTTGAAACCGATATCGTCGCGACGATTCAGCCACAAAATTTTCAGCTTTTACGCAATGCGCCTCCTCTTTTGCTGTCTGTAACCCTGACTCCGCAAAAGGAAAGGCTTCATGTCGATACGCCCTCTGCTCTGCCTGCTTGCATTGCCGTTGTTCGCAGGCTGCCAGTTTTTGCCCCATACCAACTACTTTACCGCGCCCGAAAACGAGCCCAACCCTGCCTGGGTACGTATCGTCGACTACACGCAGCACGCCGAAATTTACCAATACGAAAACGGCAAACGTTCGGGCGGCGCCGTTCGCACCGGCCCCCTGCCGTTCACCCACACACAGGACGTGGGCATGCCAAAGGCAGGGCAAGACCTTACATGGGACTATTACGAAACGCAGATCCGACCCGGTATCGAAACGCAAGTGGATCTATTCTGGGAGGGGACACGCACTCGTTCCTGCTATGTCTCGACTAAGTTCACGCCCCAAGCCGGACGCTATTACCAGTTCAGGCTGACATCCGGCTCATCAGGCAACTGTAGGTTATACGCATCACTGATCGAGCGCGACAAGGAAGGAAGCGGTTGGCATCTCACGCCAAACCCGCAGGTGACCTATAACGGCGATGGACCGACGGCCAAAACCCATTACGAGAACAGCCGCTTTGAGAACCCCAATTATCGTCCACCCGCGGATCTCTATCCGGGGATAGACGTTTACTAAACAGGTAAACGACTACAAGGAATCGTTGATTGGCTAGCGCAAAATACTTCCGAATGATCGGTGAGCGAGCCTCAGAGGATCTGTTTGCATGGTCGGCATTTGTCGTGCAAACAGAATTCCTATGGCAAGACACGGCGTCAGTCCAGGACGCCGTCGCTTGGCAGCGTGTTTGGTTCGAGCTGGAAATACTCAACGGGCTTGCATTGGCGCAATGGGAGGATGAGGGAAAGCCTGATAACTGGTCGTGCCGCTGGAACGCCGACTATCGACAAGAAGCGGCGGTCCTGGCGAATGAGTTGTTGGAGCTGCTGTGCGATGCAGTCTGTTCAAAACATGCCGAATAGAAACTCGGCTGCTCAATGAACCTTTGTCTTTGGGGACTTGTCATTACGAAAATGGGCATGACCCGGTATATCCGGCTAGACCTGTCGCAAGGTGAGTATATGGAAGACATAGATGATTTTAGATTTAGATGCCACGAGCTACTAGTTGAGCTTGATGCCGCCAATACCAAAATGATGATGATGGTGGTCTCGAAGAGAGTTTCAGGGCCTGATTGGGATGAGGAAGTCAAAAAGCATCATGAAACATACAAGGCCTGGAACTCTTTTCTTCATCCCGTTACCGTCCCTCCAGACGATCAGCATTAGTTCTTATTAAGTGGCCAGAAGGTTCCCGAACAATGGGGCTGGGCACGACCAAGTGTTGTAAATGCTTCTATCGTATCGGGCCGGAATCAGTCTGGGGTATCGCCATTGCCAGCTTTGAGTCGAAAGCGGCTTTTAGTAAATGGCGGCTAATGGCCCAGAGTGTGTAAAAACGCTTCACCAAAATTTAAGTGTCCGCGTCTACGTCAAATCTGAAGTTTATCGGTACGTCAGCAGATGTGGATTTTGCGTAGAAACGCGATTTTCGGTTCGGTTTTGAGTACCTGTCGCGCTCAAAAACGTTTTTCCACAGCCTCGGCCAAAAGCAGCCATTCATAATCCCTTAAGGTATAGGGATGCTAACCTCGCTAGGCCAAACTGAGGCAAGGCACCTGAGAGATTCCGGGGATCAAAAAATGGAAGAAACACTCTCCTCTACATTTATGCGCACCAAAGGGAAGCCCATAAGTTTCAATGGAAAAACTATCGTTGCGATAATGGAGATCAAGATCACAGAACCCAGAACCGTCTTTTCAGTTCGTCGATTGGGCGCTACGAACGGTCGAGTGCAAGGATTGGCATTAAAGATGATGGGCGGGCAAATCGTCGTCGAAGGCTCTGGCAACGGCTGTCCCGAAATAGTTTTGTGGTCTGATACCAGTCCCGATGCTTTGGAGATAGAAGTGTTTTCTAAAGGTGGAAACGTTCTAAAAATCTGGAACGTCTGGAAGAGCGCTTTTGGCATGAATGCATGGGTTGGCAATGCTGGAATTCACGTCCACGGGACCGATGGCACGATGACGTTGGAATGTAGCGACGGGGTGGGTGATGTCGACTTCTCCGATTATGTGGTTGTTGTGGAAAAACGATAATGCACGGAGTTATGTCGGCTTTGGGTCGACTCCCGCCCATAGTGAACGGCGGAGGTCGTTCAAACCCCTAGCCAAATACACTGTCGCGAAGATCGCACTCAAAAATTTTGGTGCAAGTGTGCAGCCAAGGAAAAGGGAGGATTCATGAGTCTTGATCTGTGCTTGGAAGCTGATAGTACGCTCACAATTTCGACGCTGAGCAAGGCAGTTGCGAATGCCGGTGCTTGGGAAATAGAGGTCGCAGGAAATGGGCTATACGCTGAATTTACCTCGGGACTTAAATTGAGTACCAATGACGTACTCGATGCCCCTACGATTTATGCTGAGAATACAATGGGTATCGACTTCCCTGTCGCTGTGCGTTGCACCATCAGAATTAAAGGGCCCGAACCAGAGGGGGAGTCGGCTATGGAAGATCTGAATAAAATCGCTCGGTCCATATCTCAGTCGTGTTCGGCTTTCTTTCTTATTAGCTTTCAGTTCGAAAAAACCTTGTACTGGCGGGATGCGACAGGGCTGCATCGTCCTTGAGGTAGGTGCCTGCGCGTCCTCTTTCAGACATTTCCGAATGGTGTTTTTTCGGACGAAAACGCCCCTGAATTGAGGAGCTGCTTTTGGCCGATCTCTGACTGTCGCCACCGTCAGCTTTGGGTCGGTTTCAGCCGGTCGCGACAGGCAGAAATCGGCCAGAAGCGGTCATTCATACGCGTCTACCAAGTTGGCATTCAGAACGGCGCGACAGGCTAGAACCTACTATTCAGTGCAGTCGTCCTGTAAATCGCTCTTCAGGGGATCCGGCAGCTAAAACGGCTTCGGCTTTTATCAGCGTGCCATCGAAATCTGCCGGCTTATCCAGCCCTATCCGTGCGCTGGTGCAGTAAAGCGTTTCATAACCAAGTCCCGCTAACACCGGACAAGTGGTCTGAATACACGGGGAGTCGATCACGCTGTCAACTTTGCCGTCAGTCGCGTAACGCACGACTCTGCTACCGCCCCATTCCGCATTCCAGAGAAAGCCCTGCGCATCAATACAAGAACCGTTTGGAGCACCCTGACCGTTGACTGTAGTGAATACACGCTGGTTTTCTAGCGACGGGTAATCGCAGCAGAAAATGCATCCTTGCAGGGAGTCCGCGTAATACATGGTGGAACCGTCCGGGCTAAAACAGATGCTGTTCGGGATCGCCACTTCGGGAAGGTCCAGCGTTTCAGTCTTGAGCGTCGCGGCATTGAACCGGTGAAATCGCCCTATAGTTTGCACCGCCTCACCGGCATCCATAGTGCTAAACACAAAGTTGCCCATACGGTCGCAGCGGCCATCATTGACCCGGGTTCCGGGTACTCCAGGCGTGATGGTAATTTTGGTGAAGCGAAGAGTACTCAGGTTGTAATAACCTAGGCAGGAGGCCAATCCCATTAGCAATACGTCTGTATTGGTCGTAAGGGCGAACGACCCCAGCGGCTCGGGCACTCGCCAGTGCTGTACTTCACCGCTCACGGGGTCCAGAGCAAGCAGTTCGCAACCAGGGATATCGGTCCAGAACAGGCGTTCCGTTCTTTCACACCAGACAGGGCACTCGCCAAGAAGACTGGTGGTGCCGCTTAGGGTTTTAAACATGGTTGCGTCCTACGAAACAGGATGGGGCAAACAAGGCAGTCAGTTGGAGAAAAGCGCTGACCACCTGTCACCGAACAGGGCGATGGCCAGTCCTGCGAGCATCACCATCGACCCGGCCAACTTGATGAGAGACACCGGCCTTTCCGATGCCCCCATCAATCCGAAATGATCGATAACCAGTGAGGAGATAATCTGACCTGCGATAGCGAGGCCCAGCAGGGCTGACAGGCCGATTTTTGGCGCAAGCACCACATAACTAAGCAAGGCACCGGCACCCAGCAGACCGCCCAGCAGGCTCCACCAGGGCTGGGCAGGTATAGCCGCCAGTGAGGCCACTATCCCGCCACGCATCAATGAAAAGACGCCCAGGCACACCGCTCCGGCAGTAAATGAGAACAGCGCCGCCGCTACGGAATCTCCACCCACACCTTTAGCGAGTTGACCATTCAGCGTGGTCTGCAGGGTAATGCCAAGCCCCGCGGCGATGGCCAGCAGGTAGTAAGCTGCGTTCATTTCGCGCCTCCTTACTTGGCTGACTCAAGCGGCATGAATGTCTCGGCAAAAATATCCGGCTGGTAGCCTGCGGCAGCAAACAGATGCTCACGGGATTCGTCGATTGCTGCACGCAGCCTTTCGCTGTCCACGCCCAGCACCTTGCCGCCGCGCTTGACGATGCGCCCGCCAATCATGACCGTGTCGACATTGCTGCGTTCGGCCGCGTGTACCACGGTGCCGAATGCGTTACCCGACGGGTAAAGGTTGATGTCCTGCGCATTGATAAGGATCAGGTCGGCCTGTTTGCCGGGGGCCAGGGTGCCGACTTTGTCCTGCAATCCTGCACAGGTGGCGCCGTCAAGAGTGGCGGCTTTGAGCAGGCCATGAGCCGGCAGGGTCACCGGATGATGCTCTGCGCCGCAGCAGCGCTGCTGGTGCATGCCCATGACGCGTTGCAGGTAGAACGCCACCCGCATCTCCATGAACATGTCACCGCTATAGGAGGTTTCGTTATCGACACTCAGCCCCGGGCTGATGCCGTGACGCTGGGCCGACTGCATGGCGAACATTCCATCTTCAATGCCGTAGTGGGCATCTGAACGCGGGCATACGTTGACCCGCACGCCAGCCTCGCGAATGATTTTCCAGCCGGCGTCCGGCAGCGAGGTGCAGTGGTTGAAGATGTTATCGGGGCGCAGCAGGCCCTCGCGATGCAAACCCTCCAACTCAGCTGCCATGTCCCCGCCAAAAAATTCGGTGATGATCGGCAGCCCCAGACGCCTGGCCTCAGCCCACAGCTCAGGTTCAAGCTGCGCCATCACCGCCAGCGAGAGCAGCGGGTTGTCACCGTTATTGACGTATTTTTCCTGGAGACGCTCCAGGTTGCCGGGCCAGTGGGCTTTGTCCCACTCACCGGAAACTGGCGCACCGGAGGCGTGTACAGATCGGATACCAGCATCAAGCAGCGCCTCTACCGCAGCATCGGAGTGCGCGCCGGTACGGCTGTTGTGCGAGTTATCGACCACGGTCGTGATGCCCGCATCGATGCAGCCCAATGCAGTCAGCAGGTTGCCAATATACATATCAGCCGGGCGATAGTATTTGGCGAACGAGAAGTGCGTGGCGTTGCAGTAGTCTTCCAGGGTTTCGGCATTCGGGTTGATTCGACGCAGTTGGCCCTCCCAGGAGTGACGATGCGTATCGACCATGCCGGGCATGGCAATCATGCCGGATGCCTCGATAACAACAGCGTCGCCGGCCTCAATGTTTTCACTTATGGCCGTGATGGTGCTGCCTTCGATAAGGATATCGCCGCGCGCCAGATTGCCGATATCTCCATCCATGCTCAGCACAGTGGCGCCGCGGATAAGGGTGCGGGCGGCCGGAGCGGCCGGGGCCTGCACGATGCTGCGGTTATATTCAGCCATTTTCTGTACACCTCTTCAAATTTCGTTGGAAGCAATGTACGCAATGCGGTACTGCGGGAAAAAGATGGTTAAACTGTTTTTATTATTCAATATTTACGAATAATAACGACTTCCCCCGATCACTGCTTTGAGGCTGCTAACAGTCATGGACCGTATTCAAGCGATGCAGGTTTTCGTTCGTGTGGCTGAAGCAGAAAGCTTTATTCAGGCGGCGCAGACGCTCTCTTTGCCAGCCTCGACAGTGACCAGCAGCGTTAAAAATCTTGAGAAGTACTTGCAGGTGCGCCTGCTGAACAGAACAACGCGGCGGGTCAGCCTGACGTCTGAGGGCGCACAATATCTGGCGCAGTGCCGGGAAATATTGGAGCTGATTGAACACACAGAGACCAGTCTGACGGATTCCGTAAAACGGCCACAGGGCCGTTTGCGTGTCGATATGCCGGGTGGCATTGCACACTTCATCGTCATGCCAAACCTGCAAGACTTCTACAGGCGCTACCCGGATATCTACCTGATGATAGGCGTCAACGATCGGCAGGTTGATCTGGTGCAAGAGGGTGTCGATTGCGTCATTCGTACAGGCGAGCTCGATGACTCAACGCTCGTTGCGCGCCCACTCGGCCGGTTTCGCTGGGTTACGTGTGCTTCTGTCGCCTATCTCGAAGAAAACGGTACTCCGCAAATTCCGCAAGATTTGTCTCACCACCGGGCCATCCATTACTTCTCGGGCCGCGCAAGACAAGCAGGTGAAATGCGCTTCGCCCGTGGCACCGAAAAGATCTCAGTCCCGGTGAACGGCACAGCGGCTGTCAACGAGACTGGGCTTTACATCAAAATGTGCCTTGAAGGCTTCGGGCTGGTGCAGCTCGCCGAGAACGTAGTCAGCGAGCATCTGCGAGAAGGGCGGCTGGTCGAAGTGCTTGCTGACTGGCAGCCTGCATCGGTTCCTGTGCATCTGCTATACCCGCATCAGCGCTTTCTATCGCCAGCCGTGAGCGCATTCGCGGACTGGATTGCCGGGCTTGTTCGCGACGATGATTCAGCAGGTTCAAGTTGAACATTGCGCCCGGCCAGCATGCCGGTGAATGCGCCGGCTACGGAGATTGCGGCTGTGATCAGCAGCGGTGCTGTCCAGCTACCGGTCCAGTCGTGCAGTTGGCCCAGCAGCAAGGGGCCTGCGGCTGCCATCAGGTAGCCGACGCACTGTGCCATTCCTGAAAGTGCCGCCGTGTCACCGGCATTTTTTGTGCGCAAGCCGATGAAGGTCAGGCCGAGCATCATGCTGGCACCAGAGCCGAAGCCCAGGAACGCGGCCCACAACATGGCGTAGTCTGGCGCGGAAATGAGCCCGATCAGGGATGAGGCGGTTAACAGGCTGACGGTAGCGGCTGCCAGTTTCTGGTCTTTGAGACGGCGAAGCGTGGCCGCCAGAATCAGGCCGGGAATGGCCGTGGTCAGTTGAAGCGTGCCGTGTACCGTGCCTGCTTGCTCCGGGGATATGCCATGGTCCATCAGAATGGTCGGCAGCCAGCCGACGGCGACATAAAAAGGCATCGCGTTCAGCCCCATGAACAGTGTGACCTGCCATGCCAGCGGCGAACGCCAGACGGCCACGGTTGGCGCTTGTTTCGGACCTGACAGATTTACGTGTTCGTGTTTTTTCAACTGCGGCAGCCACACCACCAGCGCCAACAACGGGGCTGCGACCAACAAACTCAGGGCAATCGGCCATCCCCATGATTGGGTCAGCGGAATTATTACAGCTGAACCGACAGCGCCCGCTGCACCCATCGTGATGGAATAAGCGCCGGTCATGGACGCCATTTTTGTCGAGAAGTCGCGTTTGATCAGGCCGGGCAGCAGCACGTTGCCCAGGGCGATCCCAGTGCCTATCAATATCGTACCGGCGTACAAGGCCCAAGCGCTGCCTGAGGAGCGGAGCAGGATGCCCGCTGAAATGACCAACAGTGCACCGAAAAGCGTGCGCTCGATGCCGAACCTGCGGGCGACCGATGCGCTGAGCGGGGAGAAGGCGGCAAAGGCAAGTAATGGCAGTGAAGTAAGCAGGCCTAGAGCTGAGGCGCTCAAGCCAAAATCATTCTGGATCAGCGGCAAAACGGGCGCGATGCTGGTAAAGGGAACGCGCAGGTTCACGGCGATAAGCAGAATGCCTGCGACGAGCGCGATGGCATGCCACTTGTTTTTTGTATCTGACATATTCTTTATCTGTCCTCTTGAAAGAAGACAACTGTAGAGAACTTCAGGCCCGTATAATATAGATATCAAGACACCCGATACCTAAATTATGCCAAGCTCAAAAAATATCGTTTCCTCGCCGGAAGATTTCGATTCAGACCTTTTCGCCCAGGCAGCGATTGCCCTCAAGGTTGCGCCTGACCTCAATGATTCGGGTGCCCGCCCGCATGATCATCGTAAAGGCCAGCTGATCCTGTCTTTGCATGGCGCAGTGAGCTGTGAGGTGCAAAATGCACTCTGGCTTGTCCCTCCCCAGCACGCCGTATGGATCCCTGGCGGCACGCCGCACAGTTGCCGAGTGACCGCAAACGCCCGGACCTGCTTTCTGTTCGTTGAGCCCGGTGCGGCAGCCATGCCTGAAGA
Source organism: Pseudomonas sp. S09G 359 (assembly GCF_002843605.1). Classification (NCBI taxonomy): domain Bacteria; kingdom Pseudomonadati; phylum Pseudomonadota; class Gammaproteobacteria; order Pseudomonadales; family Pseudomonadaceae; genus Pseudomonas; species Pseudomonas sp. S09G 359. The sequence continues at coordinate 3,203,585 of NZ_CP025263.1, forward strand.
ATGCTGCACGGTTGCCATTACGCCCCTTGTTCGGGAGATGGTCCTGCATCTCGCTGAACAGGAACCTGCTTACCATTCCAAGGGCAAGACAGCTCGGCTGGTTGCAGTGCTGCTTGAGCAGCTTTCCGATGCCCCGCTGAAAGAGCTGCATTTGCCGATATCAGACCACCCCAAGATCAAACAAATCGCGGATACGCTCTTCTCAGATCCAGGCGACCGAACCACGTTGCGCGAGTGGGCCACTCGGCTTGCAACCAGTGAACGAACGCTGGCCAGGCTTGTAGAAAGCACGACCGGACTGAGCTTCGGACGCTGGCGTCAACAATTGCATTTGATGATCGCACTGAGTCATTTGGCGGAGGGGGTATCCGTGCAACGTGTGGCGGGCATCCTGGGATATGACTCTGTTAATGCATTCATCACTATGTTCAAGAAAGCACTGGGTAAACCGCCTACTCAGTATTTTTCCTCTCTGCGCTAGTGCTCTGCTGGCTGATACAAAGCGCCGAGGCTGTAGAACGATCTGTCTGCTATTGGCCGATTCTGTTGAAAAAGTCGGATTTTCAGATCGCCTGAACTCAGGCACGACCACCACCGGAGAACCTACTCACCACATTGAGTGGTTTTTCGGCCCTTCGGTGACCTTTGCTGCTCTGTTATTGGGTTAAATTGAGGTTTTTTGCTTGGTGCAGGCGCACCTATCCCGTGACTGGTGGCCCTTGAGATGAAAATTTGGCCAGCCGTCGCAGGTTCTGCACCGCAGCGGCCAGCGTGAATTCATCCGTCGCGCCACTCATGCCACGTAGCCGCAGGCGATCCAATTTCAGGATGCGCTTGAGGTGGGCAAACAACATTTCGACCTTTTTACGTTCGTGGCGAGAGCGCTGATATTCCGGCGTTGCTGCAATGCGCCGAGCCACATCGCGAGCGGCTTCATGGACGCTGCGAGCGATCTTGCGGAACGCGGTGTTCGGGCAACACGTAGCGCAGTCGGTCTGCCGGGATCGGAAGATAATGGTGTTGGCTTTGGTGACGTGTGAACGCTCATTCTTGAAGGCTCGCCATTCGCTGCGCAATGGGTTGCCGGCCGGGCAGCGGTATTCCTCAGCCTCTTCATTCCAGTGGAAATCGTTGCTCGAAAAACTGTCGTTCTTGCGCTCGGTTTTGTCCCACACCGGCACATGCGGCTCGATGTCTTTTTCCTCCACCATCCAGGCCAGCATCGGCGCTGTACCGTAAGCAGTATCGCCAATGAGGCGCTCCGGCTTGATGTCGAACTGCGCTTCAACCCGTTCGATCATCGTCTTGGTGCTCTCGACTTCTGCGGTTCGATGAGCCGGTGTGGGTTCCACATCCATGATCACGCCGTGCTCTGTATCGATCAGATAATTCGTGGAGTAAGCGTAGAAAGCTGGGCCTCCTGGAGCAGCGGTCCAGCGGGCTTGAGGATCCGTCAGCGACAGGTGCTTCGGCAGCGTTTCGGCCAAAGCCTCTTCATCAAGTGCCTCAAGGTACTCACGCACGGCGCGGGTCCTCAGAACCGGATCGCTCCAGTTGACCGGTTCACCACCCGGTGCGCCGCGCTGCCGACTCGCATCCGCTTTGATAATGCTGGCGTCCACGGCAAAACCTTCGCCCTTGACCAGACCAGCGTCCATGCAGCGACGCAGTACTTCATTGAACAACCAGCGAAACAGATCACTGTCCCGAAAACGGCCGTGTCGATTTTTGGAAAAGGTCGAGTGGTTGGGGACTTCATCTTCAAGGCTCAATCGGCAGAACCAGCGATACGCCAGGTTCAAATGGGCCTCTTCGCACAACCTCCGTTCGGAGCGGATGCCATAGCAGTAGCCGACGATCAGCATGCGGATCATCAGTTCAGGATCAATCGACGGACGCCCAATCGGGCTATAGAAATCGCCGAGGTAATGGCGCAGGTCGCTCAGATCAAGACACCGATCAATGTTGCGTAGAAGGTGAGTGGCTGGGATGTGATCTTCAAGGTTGAACGAGTAAAACAGCTGCTCCTGCCCACTCGATAACTGTCCCATCATGTTGCGTGCTTCCCTGCTGGCCAATGCGGAGATTTTGCCGGAGGCCAGCCAGGGGAGCTACTTTTTCAACAGAATCGGCCGAGAGCTGTCAGTCATAGTTGCTCCATGTTGTCAGAGCTTCCAAAAAACATTTTTACTGGGCTCTAGCGCAGTATTTTCAGGTCGGAAAAACTAAAATATGCCCCCAGTTTTGCCCCCAGTAGCGCGGGATATGCGGGCGATCGAGATTGGCGATCTCTGAGGCGGAGCAGGGTGGTCGTCGATGGCTTTCAGGGTGACTCCTCATCGGATCTGGCGGGAGGGGGCAGGGCTCATCAAGGACCAGCTAATCCGCTCTTGGTCGAGAACAGCAAATTCGATCGGCTGTGTTCGACCTAATATTTGCATCCGCGTGATTGGTTTGCTGGGCTTGGAGGTGTCTACGAAACCAAGAGCGATTCACTCGCCTACGAGCTGATAGAGCTTTCACTCATGAGTGACTTGAACCGGTACGAGATTGCAGATCAGTTGGTTCGAATTGGGGCGCCCTCGTTAAACCCCGCTGAGGTCTTGCCGTGTCTGCTCGCCAAGGCACATAAGAGGCTCCTCAATGAACCAGATTTTGGACGGATTTTATCGCCGAGTGACCATGCGCAACTGTTCCGTGAAACCACCGCGCAGTTCTGGAAGCATATCGTGCCCATTGTGAAGCTCGGCTTCTGCATTCACTTCATATTCATTTTCATCTTTAGCGTGATGCACTTACCTTCCCTTGCGGTGAGTAATGTATTGAGCGTCCTCGGTTATGCAGCTTGCGTGAAGGCTATTCGCGCAGGACGCTACAGCCTCACCGGCGTATTGATGAGTGTAGAAATTATTCTGCACGCTTTATTGGCAACTTGGGTGCTGGGTTGGGACAGCAATTTTTATTTTTACCTTTACTGCTTAATCCCCATCATCGCGTTCAGTTTTCAAGATGCGCTCTTACCACGATTGTTGCTCTACCTGGCTATCCTGGCCGTGTCGGTGGGTGGTTTCGCCTTGCGTAAACACCTTGGTATCAACTCCGGCGTGGCGCCACAGTGGCTTGAGATATTTGGCGTCGTAAATGTGTTGGCTGCACTTGGCGTGCTGCTGGATTGCACAGCCTTGTCAGTACGCTTCACGCGTTCAATGCAAGCAAAACTGTTTTAGACCGCCAATCGCGATAGCCTGACCAATCTCTATACGCGGCGCCGGGTAATGCATGAGGTGCTGCAGTTAACCGATTCGGGATCGTCAACGATCATCCTGCTGGATATCGATCATTTCAAACAGATCAATGACCGTCTGGGCCATGAGCGGGGCGACTTGATCCTCCAGCGAGTGGCTGAAGCCATCAGCAGTAATTTGCGAGCCACAGATGTGGCTTCACGCTGGGGTGGCGAAGAATTTCTGGTGCTGATGCCTTCCACATCTGCACATGCGGCAAAGGCCGTGGCGGATCGAATCCTGCTGCGGATCCGCGAATGGGTTGGGGAATTGAATGACTCTCCACTTATCGTCACCGCCACCCTGGCCGTGAGCGAAATTCACTATGGAGAAAGCTTTGGAAGCGCCCTCAATCGCGCGGATCAGGCGTTGTATCGAGGCAAACATCAGGAGCGTAACCAGGTAATTTTTGCGAGTTGAGTAGCAATTTCACTAACAGCGAGCGTTGTGCGGTTCATGGCGATTCAACGGTTTCATCAGCAAGTACATGGGGTATGGCTGGGGGCGTCTGCATATCGTCAGCGGGGGCCGTTTCTTGACGTTTTCGGGTTAATGACAGTGGGTTGCCTTTGAGCCTCATCAACTTTGAACTAATCATTACCAGAGCCGCCCTAATTCCGTGAAGGTTGCCTCAAGCCCAGGTTTATCCTGGGTTACTCAATCACACACGAAGGTTTGGTGAATCATGAAGAGCGAACAGGTAGAAGGCGTCGTAGAAAAGGTTGCCGGCAAAGCGCAGAGCGCAGTCGGGAAACTGTTTGGTGATTCGAAGTTGGAGGCTGAAGGTACTGGTCGCCAAGCTGCTGGTCAGTTGACCCAGACCTATGGTGATGCACTGGATAGCGTATCTACGTTTGTTAAAGAAAAACCAGTTGCTGCAATCGCGATTGGTGCAGTTGCTCTGCTGGTTCTAGACCGTCTCTTTCGCCGCTGAGTTGAGAAAAAAGGACGTTTCGACAGAGGCGCTCCCTTTTGCGTTTATCGCCCTGCGTCCCTAGAACTTTCCATCAGTGGGCTTCGGGGGCCTGGGCGGTATGCACGACTCACTTCCATTCAAGCACCGCGTTTAAATTGAGTGGCTGCACCCCAAGGTTTTGGAGTGACGGCGGGCGCTCTAGTCAACGGCGATCCAGAAACCGCCAGTGGGGTTGGGTAGGCTCGCAAACAAAGTCCGGGGATCTCCATAAATTGGAGTTCCCCGTGTGTCGCTTTAAAGTTTGAAGCGCGAAACCACAGTACGCAGTTCCCCTGCCAGCAGCGAAAGCTCTTCGGCCGTCACAGCGTTGTCTTCTATGCCCTCCATCAGCGCAACACTGCCGTTGCGAATCTCGGTCACGTTGCGATTGATATCTTCCGAGACGGCGTGCTGCTGAACCGCCGCGCTGGCTATCTGGGTGTTCATGCCGACGATTTGCTCAACGCCATCGTTGATTGCGTCCAGGCTGGTGGAGGCTTGGTCGGCGGAATCAATACATTCCTTGGCGCGCAGTTTGCCCGCTTTCATTTGCTCGACGGCAGCGTCCGTCGCCAGTTGCAGCTCTTGGATAATCCGGCGGATCTCTTCTGTTGAGTTTTGCGTGCGCGAGGCGAGAGTTCGGACCTCGTCCGCGACCACCGCAAAGCCCCTGCCTTGCTCGCCGGCGCGGGCGGCCTCAATGGCGGCGTTCAACGCCAGCAGATTCGTTTGATCAGCGATGTTACGGATCACCTCTATCACGCCACCGATCTGCTGGCTGTGTTGCGCAAGCGCCGAGACCTTTTGCGCGCTGCGCTCCACCTCATCCGCCAGGGCTTCAATGGTCACGCGGGTTTCCTGCATCTTTGCCAGGCCGGCGTTGGAGGATTGGCTGGCGTGCTCGGCGGCGTGGGCGGCACCCTCGGTGTTTTGCGCCACGTCCGCAACGCTGGTGGTCATCTCATTGATGGCCGTGGCGACTTGTTCGGTTTCGCTTTGCTGGGCGCTCATGGACCGCTTAGCCCGGTCAATCGACACACCTATTCGCTCAGCCGCGTCGGAGACCGATTGTGAACTGCGCTCGACCTGAGCAAGCGACGAGCTAAAGGCTTGCACCATATGGTTAAGGCCGTTGCCCACGTCGGCCATTTCATCTTTGCCCCGTACTTGAATGCGCACGCTCAGGTCACCCTGCGCAATGAGTTGGGTAGCTACCAAAGCATCGTTGAGGGTGCGGCGCATAGCGCTGTAGATGCCGCTGAACACATACACCAGCAACAGCCCAAGAACTGCAAACATGCCCAGGATGAACAGACGTTCCGAGGTTTTCTCCTGAGCTCGGCGTTCAAGCGTATTCAGCAGTGCGTCTTGCAGCGTGTCTTGCGCCTTGTACAACTCAGCCACCACAGCATTGCCTTTGGCTGGCAGATTCTGAACGCCGGTGATGGTGTCGCTCGGTGCGCCAATCAAGACTTCGAGGTCGGCGCGGAAGCTGTCCAGGCTCGCAAAAGCACTGGTGATCGGTGCCTGGATACTATCGGCGAGGGCAGGTTCCCTGCGGCGCAATAGGGCCAGGCTTTGCTGAAGTTCTTTGTGGATGAGTAACTCATTTTTAAGCATCGACTTGATCACGCCGCGCGAACCCGCACTCAACGTTTGCCCGTCATGCAGTCCGCTGGCAAGCCCGCGCAATTGCCCGACGATGTTGATTTGCCGTGGCAGCCTCAAGGTGCTCTGGTCGATCATGAACAGCGATGCGTAATCTTCATCCAACACCATGCCCGACGTGGCCGATACGTAGTAAACGAAGTTCAGTGTCTCGGTCAGTTGATCGTTCCAGTTGTCGAACATCTCGTTTTGGTTGGCATCGGCTTTTGCTTGCTCGATCAACCTCTGCGCTCCCGTGTGCAGGCGCTGCACGCGATCACCGGTTTCCAGTTGCGTGTTGAATTGCCTGTCGGTGGCGGCCAGTTTCGAAAACGCGGCCTCCAGCTTCTCCTGGTTGGCAGATAGATCGGACTGAGCGGCTCTATCACCGCTGAGAAAGCGGTTGGTGAGCGCGCGTTGCAACATTGATAAGCGCAGTACAGGCGTTACGTCCAACAGATAGCGCTGGCACAATTGTTCCGAGCGAATGACCTCAATGCTTTCATTGATCTGATGGATGACGCTCGTACCCAGCAGAACCAGAGGGATCAGAACGATTGCTGCAAGCACAGCGAATTTCGTGCGAAAGCGTAATTGGTTAGCCAGGTGTACGGCAGGAGCAAGGATATTCATGGAGTTCTCACAGCCCGGAATGGGACAGTTTGTGGATAGGTGTAGTTGAGAACGTTCCATTTTCTCGAGTGCCTGGCTCTATTCGGCTCAGTCGGCTAATCACGTCTTTATGTAATTAAACATTTCACTCATGGTGTCGGCGCCGAGATTGAGAACTTTATTGAAAGTTGTACAGATATTTATTTTTGTACAATTTTGGAGCGCTTTGAGATCATTGATGTCGCTTGGCCATCACTTTTTCTGTCACGTTTTTTAAGGGATGGGGCTGTGGTAACGATTTGTACAGAACCCTTATCCACGTCGCTAAAAGGTATGAACTTCTCATTTCTCAGGTGGACGTTTACTCCATCCGGATGTCTGAGGGTTGAGGTCGTCGGTTAGGCTTGGCTTGAGCCAGAACAAATCACGGCTCAGCCCCCGCACCCAATCGTGCGGTGGGAAAGGTCAGGTGCATTCTGGCGAAAAATCTTATGAACGCTGAACATTCACTTTTCGAGTAAACCTGCCATGCCAGATATGTCGGTCGTTTTTGTGGGTCCGTCTGAATTCGCAATCGACCAAGCGGACATCGCGTGCATGTGCGCAATTTCTGCGTTGCTGGAAACCACGTGCGCTATGACCGGGATGGGCTTTGCAGCCGTTGCTCGTGTTACCCACGATCTTTCACTGATCTGCGCGGTACGCGATGACATCGGTTTGAATTTGCATCCGGGCGATGAGCTGAAATGTCTGTCTGCCCTTAACCATCAGGCTGGCACATTTCACCAAGCGGTAGTCATTGGCAATCTTGCAGCGCACCCTTCACACCCTTGTTATCCAATTCATCAGGTGCATGGATTTCAGAGCTATCTGTTCATACCGATCGTCTTGAAAGATGGCCGCCTATGGGGCGGTCTGTGCGCGATGCATCAACACCCGGTCTCACTCGATAACCCACGAATTCTTGGCATGGGCAAAGGCTTCGCGGATCTCATTGCGTTGCATCTGGAGGCTGCCCGATGCGACAGGTTACGTACGGCCGAGCGCCAGTGGTCGGTGCTCGAAAGTACGAGCGCCGAAGCAAGATTGCGCGAAAGCGAGGAGCGGCTACGAGTCATATTTACAAGCGCTACGGTGGGCATGTCTGAGGTGGATGCCGCAGGCCGCTTCATTCGAGTGAACAGCGAACTATGCCGTATTCTTGGGCGTTCTGAGGCAGAGGTACTCCAACTAGGCGTCGCAGACGTCACCTATGTCGAGGATTTGCCTCCCACCCTGGCAGCAGTAGAGCAAGCGCTTCGTACGGGCAGCATTACTGCCCTTGATAAGCGTTATAGCCGCCTTGATGGCTCGTTGGTCTGGGCCAACAGCAGCATCCAGCGCATTGTTGACGCCCAGGGTTTGCTTGGAAATCTTTTGGTGGTCACGGTGGATTTGACTCAGCGCAAAGACGCGGAGGAGGCCCTGCGAGCCAGTGAGGAATTCAACCGTCGTGTCCTTGCAAGCTCCGCTGACTGTATCAAAGTGCTCGACCTGGATGCCCGTCTGGAGTTCATGACTGAGGGCGGCATGTGTGTCATGGAAGTCGATGACTTCGGTGCCATCCAAGGCGCTTGCTGGCCTGACTTATGGCAAGGCGAGGAACATGGAAAAGTTTTGCACGCCGTGGCCGAGGCTAAAGAAGGCCGTATCGGCCGCTTCCAAGGTTTTGCTAAGACCATGAAGGGCACTCCGCGGTGGTGGGACGTGATCGTCACCCCCGTGATGGGACCCGATGGGTTCCCGGAAAAACTGCTGTCTACCTCACGTGACGTGACCGCAACCAAGCTTGCGCAAGTGCGCTTGCAGGAGTTGAACGACACGCTTGAGGCCAGAGTTCAAGAGCGTACCGCGGACCTGTTCCTAACGCAGGAAGCCCTTCGCCAAGCGCAGAAGATGGAGGCTGTAGGCCAGTTGACCGGCGGTCTTGCTCACGACTTCAACAACTTGTTGGCTGGCATCTCCGGTAGCCTTGAGTTGCTGCAGTCTCGTATACGTCAAGGGCGGTTCAACGAGGTGGATCGCTATATTGATGCTGCGCAGAGCTCGGCAAAACGAGCCGCCGCTTTAACCCACAGGCTTCTGGCATTCTCGCGCCGACAGACACTCGATCCCAAGCCAACCAATGTGAATCGATTAGTCTCAGGGATGGAGGACTTGATTCGCCGCACTGTAGGGCCAACCATCCAACTTGAGCTCGTCGCCGTCCTGGACCTCTGGATGGCGTTGGTTGATCCACCGCAGCTTGAAAATGCACTGCTGAATCTTTCGATCAATGCACGCGATGCGATGCCGGACGGCGGGCGTATTACTATCGAGACCGCGAATCGATGGTTGAGTGCGCAGGCCGCACGCCAACTCGATATGGTGGAAGGTCAGTATCTATCGGTTTGCGTAACCGATACCGGCACCGGAATGTCACGCGACGTGCTTGAGCGGGTATTCGAACCTTTCTTCACGACCAAACCCCTTGGCGAAGGCACCGGATTGGGCCTTTCGATGATCTATGGTTTTGCCCAGCAATCGGGTGGACAAGTGCGGATCTATTCAGAGCTAGGCAAGGGCACAACCGTGTGTATTTATCTACCGCGCCATGATGGGCATGACGATGCCGAATCGGCTGTAGAACAGGCGCTTATGCTTACGCCTTCAGTGCACGAGGCTACGGTGCTGGTAGTGGATGACGAGCCAACCGTACGCATGCTGGTCACGGACATATTGCACGACATGGGGTTCGCGGCTCTCGAAGCCAGCGACAGTGCCACGGCCTTGAAAATTTTACGGTCGGATGTTCGGATCGATTTATTGGTAACGGATGTAGGTCTGCCTGGCGGAATGAACGGACGGCAGATGGCAGATGCCGCTCGGGAAGCCCGTCCTGGACTTCAAGTCTTATTCATTACGGGTTACGCCGAAAATGCAGTGATGGGTGACGTTATTCTGGGAAAAGGCATGGCCGTTCTGACGAAACCCTTCGCGGTCGACGCCATCGCTTCTCGTATACGAGAGATGATTCCCTCTTGAAATTATCGTCGGTTAGAGGAGGGCGCTTAGGGACCTAGCGCAAGGGCCTGCCCGGCAAAGCCGCACCGTCTACCAAGCCGACGGCGCTCGCCGACACCCGCCGTTTGCGGATCAAAACCGAGCGGGCGGCGCGATGGACGCGGCAACATCCCACGTCAGCAGGAGCTGGCTGATCGCGCCATCGATCGTTGCATGTGGCACGCCATCGCGCGCCAATAGCGACATGCGGTTAGTAGGGTTATCGGCAGGTTGGGTGGGGACTGCAGGATGTTCCCCAATATTGACAGGCTGCTTTCGGGGGGGGGGGGCAGAAATTTTGTGTTCGGGAATAACATGAGTAAGAGGTGCATGGCCAAATGCGGTCAATCGACAGACCAGAACAACTCCAGCCTTGAATAGTCATTTCGTGATCTGCTTGCCATCTCGAATGTAGCAGTCATGTCCTAGTCACCGGCCTCCACAACAAGCTCAACCAAGTCGTGCTTTAGGTCTTCCTTCAAATAATCGATCAAATTACAGGCGGCTAGGACAGTGCAGTCTGTCGGTGCGTCCTTAGTTTAACCTCCAAGAGCACGCTGAAAAAACTAGCCGAGTCGTTCGCTGCCTGTTCAGTTATTTCGGAATACCTATTCAGACCAACGTTATACGATGCTAATCGCGACCGCAATTGCCCTGTTGCTGAGCGTCACATTGTCGGCGGTGATTATTCGCTTCGTTAAATCGACATTGGGCGCGGAGCCCACTGAGGTGGCATTGGCCATTGAGCGTCTGGCGGCTGGTGATCTGAACCAGACTATTTCCACCAATTACCCCAACAGCGTGATGGGGGTGCTGAAAGACGCTCTTGTGCATTTGGCGGAGACTGTCCAACAAGTGCGCAGGGCGGCCTAGGAGGTCAATCATTCCTCCATCCAATTGTCTGCCACCTCGTCGACCAACAATGACCAGATCAACCTACAAACCCACGAAGCCGAGCAGGTGGCTACCGCCATCACGCAAATGGCCGCGACTGTCAGCGAAGTATCTGGGTACGCCGCGCAGGCAGCTGATGCTTCCCGTCTGGCTGACATTGAAGTGGAAAACGGTAATCAATTGGTTGCAAGTGCTGCCCGTGCCATTGAGCAACTGGCCATAACGCTGGAGCAAACCACGGGCACCGTGAATCAGGTATCCAAATACAGTGAAAATATCGAGTCAGTGATCGATGTCATCAACGCCATCGCCTCTCAAACCAACTTGCTGGCTCTGAACGCTGCTATTGAAGCGGCGAGGGCAGGAGAGCATGGACGCGGATTTGCGGTGGTAGCGGATGAAGTCCGTTCGTTAGCCAACCGTACCCAGCAGTCAACCGAGGAAATTCGGGAGATGATCAGCACGCTGCAATTGGGGACGGAAGCCGCCTCGCAAACAATGCGCAACAATTGCGAGCTGGCGAGCCAAACTGTCACTCAAACCCGCAGCGCGCAGAATGCACTGGCCCGGATCAGCGAGCAGGTTGGCGCCATCAGTCATATGAACGCCCAGATTGCCAGTGCCTCTGTACAACAGAGTGGCGTGGCCGATGATGTCGCTCAAAACATCAACCGTATTCACGGCTCCACAGTGCAATCAGCCAGGAAGGACCAGCTAATCCGCTCTAGGTCGACAACAGCAACTCCGATCGGCTGTGTTCGACCGAATATTTGTATCCGCGTAATTGGTTTCCTGGGCTTGGAGGTTTCTACGGAAACAGTGGCGATTCAGGAGGTGGAACGACAGCTGACCGTTGCACTACGTCAACGGCTCAGCGAAGCGGCTCAAGTGTCCAGCGACGATTTTGGATTTGTATTAGACGAACGCTAAAAGTATATCGATGTCATTCGGCCGGCATGATGGTTAAAGCGTCCTCTGCTATCAGCCAAAAGCGGTAATCTGCGTTTTATAAAGTGCGAGTTAAGCAGCAAGCCTTTCGCAGGCTTTAGGTGATTATTCCAGTTTGATCGCCTCTATCCCCTCATGCTACGGCTCATTAGGCGTTGGTCTCTCAGAGGGTAGAGGCACCAAGCTTGGGGTTCGCCACGTGAAATAAAGCATCAGGGTCGCGACTAGTGCAAAGGGCAATCCCACCCATAGCGATACCTTGTAGGCCAGTAATACTCCCGCAGCGCCACCAACGAAAGCAGCTAGCAGGAGAAAGTAGGCGTCTTCAATTCCCCTTCCTGGTCTAACAATAAATGTTACTAAGTCTTGCATGCGTGGTTCCTATATAAGAGGTGTTTTTGGCATGTCTTGGCCACCGCTATAAATCTAAGTTTCATCAATTTTTATTGATGCGAGTAGATTCCTCTCGGTGTCAGTGGGGATCAGCCCTGTTGTGTCTGCGAGCAAGACAGCCTGGCCGTTAATGTTGTTCACGGTTACCTCGGCTCGCGCTCGATTTCCGTCATCAATCCCCATGATTTTCCACACGCAAGTCAGCTCATCACCAATGTAAACGGGGCGCTTGAAGCGAAAATTCATAGAGGTGGCCAGCCAACCCAATTGCCCTCCGATTTCCGTAATCAGCGTCGCAGTCAGCAAGCCATGAGCGATGACACCATCAAAGCCTTTTGCTTCCGCGTACATAGCGTTGGAATGCACCGGGTTGTGGTCGCGCGATAGCACCTCAAACTGAACGATATCTGCGTGCGAAAAAGTGCGTTTGATTTCGAAAGTATCGCCTTCCTTAAGTCCTTCAATTGCTTTCTGGCGCATTGCGTTCATTGGCATCTCCGACGATTTAAAACGTATGGTCAATCCCTGGGAATGAGCCCGACTCGACGTCTTTTGCAAAGGCTTTTGCAGCGTCACCCATCACCTTTCTCATATCCGCATACTGTTTGACGAATCGCGGCAATTGACCATCACGAAGCCCTACCATGTCCTGCCAGACGAGTACCTGGGCATCGCAGCCAACACCTGCACCGATTCCGACGGTAGGGATGGAGACTGTCTCGGTGATCCTCGTAGCCACGTCTCCTGGCACCATTTCAATAAGCAGGCCAAACGCCCCTGCACGCTCGAAGGCAACGCTCAAGTTAATCAAACTCTGAGCGTCCTCGCCCTTGCCTTGAATGCGGTATCCGCCCAGCTGGTGTTCTGCCTGCGGGGTAAAACCGATATGAGCCATAACTGGAATGCCTGCGCCTACCAACTTCTCAACCTGCGCAAGCATTTCGATCCCACCTTCGAGCTTTACGGCATGAGCGCCGCCTTCCTTCATGAAACGGGCTGCGGTATGGAAACATTGTTCAGGCGATCCCTGATAAGAGCCAAAAGGCAAATCCGCAATGACCAACGCCCGCTCAGTAGCGCGCGAAACCGCCCTGACCAGAGGCAGCATCTCGTCAACTGTTACCGGCAACGTCGAGTCGTGCCCATAAACGTTGTTGGCGGCGGAATCGCCTACGAGCAGTACCGGAATTCCTGCTGCCTCAAACACCGACGCGGCGTACATGTCATAAGCAGTCAACATGGCCCATTTTTGACCCCGTGCCTTCATGTCTTGTAAATGTGGAATTCTTACCCTGCCGAGACGAGGGCTGTTATAGGGGGCGGTGATTTGATCAGACATTTTGCTTCCTTAATTCAAATGGTCAGCCGTTCGGCAGCAAGAACCACAGCAATGACGATCATCGCGGCTCCCGATATCCGGCTCACATAGGTAGCCGCTGCTGGACGTGAAGCAAGCACCGCTCCGGCGCCGTAGCCAACCGCAAGATAGACGACGCCGCAACTGAAACCGTGGATCAAACCTAACGCGATAATCTGAGCCCCTACTGGCCACCCCGCTGACGCATCAGTGAACTGAGGTAGCAGTGCCAGGAACAACAAAAGAACTTTCGGGTTGAGACCGCTGACGCACAGTCCTTTTATCGCCCAGGCCATCCAGCTACTGTCACCGCTGGATGCTCCTTGAGCAGGCAACGAAGGCTTTAGCAACATGTTGAAGCCGAGCCATAGGAGATAGGCCGCCCCCATTAGCGTTAATGTCAGCAACGCATGGGGTATTTTGACCAACACCCCGCCCACGCCTGCAGCGACGATCAACGTGGCCAAAAGGTGACCGGAAAGCATGCCGACTACGGCGGGTAGAACACGACCTCGCAAACCTGCCGATATCGAGTAGGCCCAGTCGACTCCAGGCGTGATAACAAACAAAAATGATACGGCCCAGAAGGCCATCATCAAAGACACTGTCACGATCAAATCCTTCTTTTTTCATCAGTTCAGTGCGCCGTTTACCGCCCTGAAACACTGTGGTGGAAGGATAAAGAAAGCCAAGTGGTATTATCTTTCGAATAAACCCGCCAAGGCGGACTGCATTAGAAGGTTTTTCTGAATGGATCGAACTGATAAGAAGATTCTTGCGCAGCTACAGCAGGATGGTCGCCAGTCGCTGACAGAATTGGCCGACCGTGTGGGTCTCAGTTTGTCTCCATGCCATCGACGCGTTCGGGCGATGGAGGATGCAGGCGTTATCAAAGGGTACCGTGCTCAGCTATCGGCGACCGAGATAGGTCTGAATTTCTCGTCCCTTGTATTCGTAACCCTTCGAGAGGGGCACCAAAAAGCGGTAGCGGATTTCGAAAATGCTCTACCGCGAGTTACCTATATAGTCCAAGCACAAAGACTTTTTGGCGATCCTGATTATCTGCTAATGGTGGTTACAGCAGATCTTCCAGCCTTTCAGAAGCTTTACGATGAAGAACTGTCTAGGTTACCTAACGTACAGCGTCTCACATCGACGTTAGTGATGAAGCACGTCATCACAGATCGTCCTCTGCCTTTAGAATAAGAGCTCAAGCATTACGAGAGAGTCAGGGGGAAGCAGTCATACCTTTGTCGAATCCCCCGATGTTGAGATACGACTGCTTTGGCGCGAACAAAGACTGTTGCATAGGGTCGTCTATGGCTGATAGCTGCTGCTTTTGAACGACTGGTTGAACCCACAGCCAATAGCTACCACTCAAAGTCAGCTGTAATCGCCCCATTGCAGCCGGTCGCTTCCGGCTGCAACCGATCAAAAGCATTTGCTCATTCACGGGTTTGTGGGGCGGATGAAGCTCATGCGCCTTGAAGGTCGATGACTCAGTGCTTGTAGAGTAACGCCTCAACTACAACGCCAAACGCTGACGAATGTTCACGGCGATTGGGGTAGTAGAGATGGTAGCCGGCAAAGGGTTGGCACCAATCTTCCAACACCCGCACAAGGCTACCGTCGCCAAGCTCCTTCGCCACCATGTCCTCTGGCAGGAAAGCCAAGCCACATCCCGCCACGGCCGCACGCAGAATTGGCACGCTGCTGTTGAATGTCCATTGGCCTTCGACGCGAGCTTTGAGTTCGTGGCCATCCTTTTCGAAATCCCATTGCATCAGGCTGCCGTGAGTCGGCAGGCGCAGGTTGATGCAGTTGTGTGCCGCCAGATCTCCCGGTTCCATCGGGTAAGGCCGATGCCGGAAATACTGAGGCGAGCCGACAACTGCAATACGCAAGGATGGACCGATCGGCACGGCGATCATGTCCTTGGCCACCTGTTCACCCAGGCGCACACCTGCGTCATAACGCTGCGCGACGATGTCGGAGAGGGCGTAGTCGACGGTGATTTCGACCTTGATGTCCGGGTAGTCGGGCAACACCTTCAGCAGCTTCGGCCAGAGGATATTGTTGGCTGCATGTTCGGACGCCGAGATCCGCACGTTGCCGGCCGGCGTGTCGCGAAACTCACTGACAGCAGCCAGTTCCAGTTCGATCTCATCGAAGCGCGGCGCCATCGACTGATACAAGCGCTGGCCGGCCTCGGTCGGCGAAACGCTGCGTGTGGTTCGCGTCAACAGGCGCACGCCCAGCCGAGTTTCTAGGGCGCGCATGGTGTGACTCAGCGCCGACTGCGAAACGCCCAGTTGCGCGGCAGCACGGGTAAAACTGCCTTCGCGGGTGATGACCACGAAGGCTTGCAGGTCGTTGAGATTGGGGCGGGACATTGATGAGTACCTCTCATGAGGAGCGCGTGATTATTCCATGAAAGCAGGTCGCGCACGGATGCGCGACCCTTGGCGCGCTGATCACAAGGTGCGTGCGTAAAAATCCGTCAGTTTGCCGATCGCCGCATCGACATAACGCGGCACCCAGTAGGTTTCGATGTGTGTGGCGCCATCGAGGATGAACACTTCCTTGTCAGTGGTGCCGATGGCTTTCGGGAACGCATCCTGGGTCATGTACAGGCTGTCGGCCTTGCTGCCGGCGATCATCAGCAAGGGTTGATTGATCAACTCGATATGGTCGGTGGCGTCGAAACGCATAAGGTCAATAAGGCTGCTGGTGGTGTATTTGAAGGTCGAGTTCGGGTGCGCGTGGGTTTTCCAGTAGTACTCATAACCTTGGCGATACAGTTCGAAAGGCAGTTCGGCAATCTGCTCGTCGGTGAGGTTGGCATCCCCCGAATACAGCACTGCGCCCCCCGCTGCCTCTTGCGCGCGCGCTACTGATGCCTGTTGCAAACGTTGCTGAATGCTGTCCATTTGCGAGTCGTTGTAGCCGTTGCGGCGTACTCGACCCGAGTTGAACATGCTCACCGTCGCCAGGGATTTGAAGCGTTTGTCGGTTTGCGCCGCCGCCAACGAATAACCACCGCCGCCACAAATGCCGAGCAGGCCCAGGCGGTTGTCATCCACACCAGCGAACTGGCTGATGAAATCGGCCATGCCGTGAATGTCTTCGATGCGATACGCCGGTTTATCGATGCTGCGCGGCTGACCACCGCTGGCGCCCTGATAGGCCGCATCGGCCGTGATGGTGATGTAGCCCTGTTCGGCGAGGCGCTGGGCATACAGACCGGCGACTTGCTCTTTTACGCCGCCATTCGGATGCGCAACCACCACGGTCGGGTAGTTCTTCTTCGCGTCGTAGTTGGCAGGAGTGTAGACGTTGGCGGCGATGTCCAGACCGTTGAGCTTATAGCTGACCGGGTGAATGTTGACCTTGCCCGGTTCGTTGCGGGTGATCGCGCCGTCGTAGGCGAGGGTGAACGGGTTCTTCTTGTAGTCGGCGGCCAAGGCTTCGCCTGCCGAGAGGCCGACCAATGCCGACATGAACGTGGCTTTGAGAGTGTTCTTCACGTGAAGCTCCTGAGCAAAAAAAGGCGGCAGTTGCAAAAGTATTTGGGTCAGTCCAGCTGTTTTTCTTTGAGGAACTGCGCGACCAGGTCAGCGATCTGCACGTTGTTCAGATCCGACATAGGGAAATGGGTGTTGCCGTGAATGCCAATCTCCGGCAGGTGTATCAGTCGCACATCACCGCCATGGCGATTGACCGCGTCACGCCAGAGCCGGGCCATTTTCAGGCGTGCGCGCCAACTGTCCTGAGCGGGCAGATCGACTGCCTGTTCCGGGATGTTGTCGCCGTACAGGATCAGAATCGGAATACGCGTCAGTGCCATGAATTGCTCCATCGGCACCTCTGCGCCTTGCACCGTGTCGAACGCACTGGGGATCGGCGCCGGCACCTCACCGTCAGCAAACACGAAACTGCTGCCCGGTTCGAACGCCACGATGGCTTTGACCTTGTCGTTCTTGATAGCCGTCAACCAGCCCGGCCCGCCACCCTGAGAATGCGTAAACAGGATGCCGGGGCCGATTTTGTCGAACAGCGCCGACACACCATCGGAGACCACGCCCATGTCAAACGGCCCGGTGTTCGGCGTCATTGCCCTGAAAAACTGCTCGCGGGTCTGGGCATCCTGTGCCACTTGCACGCCGTTGAAGTAGCGGGGCCAAAGGCCGATGCGGAACTGGTTGAACCACAGTTGTTCGTCCGGCACAGGCTTGATGGTGGTCTCGACCATGCTGCGCCCGGCATCACCACGCCGGGGCTGATCGATCACATAGACGCCGTAGTGGCGGCGCAGAAAGATGTTCTGAAAACCCTCACGACCATCGGCGGTGGTTTCCCAGGTTTTGGAAAACTGACCCGCGCCGTGCCACATGACGATGGGCAGTTTTCGCGCGTCCACCGGGATTTGATAGAAGGCGTAGGCGTGGTCACCGTGGTAGGTCTGGCCGTTGGGCGTCATCGGTTGGCGCGGGTTGAAGGTGCCCGGTGCCGTGGTCATCGTTCCGCCTGCGGCGAAGCTGCCTTGTTTCTGGATCAGCAGCGGGCCTTCGGGGTGGTTCGCGCAGGCCGCCAACAGGCTCAACAGCGTGACGCTCAGCAAATGTTTTGCAGTTCTCATGTCATTTCCTCGAAGCCGTGAGGGCTTGGACCAGCGCTGCGTTGGCCCGCTCGGCGGTCTGTGCATCGCCATGCTTTTTCAGCAGCTCGGTGACTTGGTGCAACTGTGCCGCACTGAGCCCGACGCGCAGGCTCGCTGCCATGTGCGAGCGCAACTGCGGCTCGACCCCCGGCGTTGCTGCCAGGGCCCCGACAGTGGCCAGTTCACGGCTTTGCCAGTCGAGGTTGTCGCGCTCGAAGATGTCGCCGAACAGGTGGGTTTGCAGGAAGCGGTTGATCACCGGAGCGAACTCGAACACCGGGCCTTTGACCGGAGCGCCGGAAATCTTGGTTTGATTCGCCGTGCCCGCGGCCAGCAGCTCATCCCCGACCGGAATCGCCCGGCTCGGCTCACGCCCCGGCGCATCTTCGATGCCGCGTTGTTTGCGCGCCTGCACCACGGTCATCAATTCATTCAAGGCGTTGAGGCTGCGTGGGAAGCCGACGTAGGCGTAAAGCTGCACGAGAACTTCGCGGGTTTCGCTAATGGTCAGGCCGGCATCAAGCCCTTGGTTGAGCGCCGTGTTGAGGTTGGGCATGTCGCTGGTCGCCATGAACGCCGCGATCAGTGGAATGGCTTGTTGCTGGCTCGACAAGCTGGCTGCGCTGGCAAGTGTGTTGGTCATGGTCTGCGATGCCTCGGCTGCTTGAATGGGAACGCTGAAGATCGCCGCAACGCCCAGACAAAGCGCGATAAATGCGGGGAGGGCGGTGCGGTTGCGTACTTCAGTGGTCATCATGAAAGGCTCCGTCCATTGCAGGTCACTGCGAGGTGTGGCTGGATCGTACGGAGGATGTTTGTGGCGATTAACCCCGAAAAGGCGCATGGACTCCTGAGTAAAACTCATGAGTCGACGTTGCCAAAACTGCTGAAAACCTCGCGCGAACCCGCTGTTACGGGGCCTGGAGGTCAGATGACGGTTCGCCGCAAGAGTGTCGAGCGAACAGCTTCGACACATTCCGTAACTTCATTGGCCGGCGTATTGCGCCTCCGAGACCTGCTCCGCCCAAGTGACTGTCTGGCCGTCCTCGGCTTCGGCGATGGCGATGTGGGTCATGCCACTGTTGGCCGTGGCGCCGTGCCAGTGCCGGGTGTTCGGCGGAATCCAGACAGTGTCGCCCGGACGGATTTCCTGACGCGGGCCGCCCTCTTGCTGCACATAGCCAACGCCAGCGGTGACGATCAGCGTTTGCCCCAGTGGATGGGTGTGCCACGCCGTGCGTGCGCCAGGTTCGAAGGTCACCGTGCCGCCGCCGATGCGCGCGGGAGCGTCACCTTTGAATAATCCATCGACGCGCACCGCGCCGGTAAAGTTTTGCGCCGCGCCCTTGATCGAGGGCTGGGTACCGTTCGGGGTAATGCGGATTTCATTAGCAGCCTGGGCTTCTGCGGTCATGAGTGAGAAAGCCACGAGTGGCGCGATCAATCGGTTCATCGGATCAACTCCGGTCAGGCAATGAAAGCGGCGCCCCACGCAGCGCCGCGTTGGGTAGACTCAAAGTCCGGTCATTTTCAGTGCCGATTCCGGCAGGCGTTCACCGTGCACCTGAATTTGCGCCATCCGCTCGTTGATCACGCGCAGATCGTCTCCGGTCAATTGCAGCTCGACCGCGCCCAGATTTTCTTCCAGACGATGCGGTTTCGTCGTACCCGGGATCGGCACGATCCACGGTTTCTGTGCGAGCAACCAGGCTAGGGCCACTTGCGCCGGCGTGGCGTGTTTGCGTTGCGCGACGGCTTTCACCACATCGACCAACGCCAGATTGGCCCTGCGCGCTTCAGGGGAAAAGCGCGGGACGAAATTGCGGAAATCGCTCGCGTCGAACTGCGTGTGCTCGTCGATCTGACCGGTGAGGAAACCGGCACCCAGCGGGCTGAACGGAACGAAACCGATCCCCAGTTCTTCCAACACCGACAGCAGTTCCAGCTCCGGGCCGCGCCAGAACAGCGAATATTCGCTCTGTACCGCCGTGACCGGTTGCACCGCGTGAGCCCGGCGTATGGTCTCCACACCCGCCTCAGACAGGCCAAAATGCTTGACCTTGCCCTCGGCGATCAGCTCCTTGACCGTGCCGGCGACGTCTTCGATGGGTACCTGCGGATCAACGCGGTGCTGATAAAACAGGTCGATGCAATCGGTGCGCAGACGCTTCAACGACGCCTCGGCCACGGCGCGGATATGCGCCGGGCGGCTGTTGGTTCCGCCGCCGCGTGCGCCGGTGACCAAGTCGATATCGAAGCCGAATTTGGTAGCGATAACGACTTGCTCGCGGATCGGCTGCAAGGCCTCGCCCAGCAGTTCTTCATTGGCGAACGGGCCATATGCTTCAGCGGTGTCGAACAAGGTGACGCCTTGCTCGTGGGCCGAACGAATCAGCTTGATCATGCTGGTTTGGTCGGCAGCCGGCCCGTAGGCCGACGTCATGCTCATGCAACCAAGGCCCAGTGCGGACACTTTCAGGCTATTGCCCAACGTGCGGATTTTCATGATGTCACTCCGTACAGAATTCGATTAACGCGTGAGGGGGTGATCGCTCAGCCAGCCATTCACGCGCTCCATGGTCTTGCGCTCTTGCTCACCCTTCATCACAAAACCTTCCAGAACCTTAGTCTTCGGCGTGTGCTTGACGAGCACGCTGCGACTGTTGCCCAAGCCATAACCGCCGTGGGTGTTGAAGGGGATGAGGGTCTTGCCGGTCAGGTCGTGGGCGCTGAGGAAGGCGCGCACGATCGGCGGCGCGGTTTCACCCCAGATCGGAAAGCCCAGATAGATCGTGTCGTAGTCGCTGAGGGCGTGAACCTTGTTTTGCAGCTCGGGTTCGAAGCCGCTGTCACGCTCCTGACGCGCCTGTTCCACGGTTTCCAGATAGTCCTCGGGGTAGGCGTGGGCCGGGCGAATCTCGAACAGATCGGCACCCAGTCCACGCTGGATCAGCCCGGCAACTACGCGGGTATTGCCCGAGCGCGAGAAGTACGCGACCAGAATCCGCGAACCGGAACGCGGGGTTTCATGGGGGCTTTGCGTGTCGGCGAGTGACAGCAGCGGGGCGCTGGCCAGTGCAGCGATGACCGTGCGCCGCAGCGGATCGTGATCTTTGCTCATCGGCCGACGCGTGCCTTGAGGGCCTCGGGATAGCGCTCGCCTTCGATGCGGATCTGCGCCAGCGCAGCATCAATCGCCTTCAGCTCCGCTGCATCGAGCGTGATGTCCGCGCCACCGAGGTTTTCTTCCAGGCGATGCAGCTTGGTCGTGCCCGGAATCGGTACGATCCACGGTGCCTGCGCCAGCAGCCAGGCCAAAGCGATCTGCGCCGGCGTGGCTTGTTTCTGCGCGGCGATCTGACGAATCAATATCACCAGCCCCTGATTGGCTTGCAGCGCCGACTGGCTGAAGCGCGGCACGATGCTACGAAAATCGTCGCTGCCGTAAGTGGCCTCCGCCGACACCGTGCCGGTGAGAAAACCCTTGCCCAAAGGGCTGAACGGCACGAAGCCGATGCCCAGTTCCCACAGCGTCGGCAGGATTTCCTGCTCGGGCTCGCGCCACCACAGCGAGTATTCGCTCTGTAGCGCCGTGACCGGTTGCACCGCGTGCGCACGGCGAATGGTCTGTGCTCCGGCCTCCGACAGGCCGAAATGCTTGACCTTGCCTTCGCCGATGAGGTCTTTCACCGTCCCGGCGACGTCTTCGATCGGCACGTCCGGATCGACGCGGTGCTGGTAAAGCAAATCGATGTAATCGGTTTTCAGTCGGCGCAGCGAACCTTCGACGGCGACCCGAATACGTTCGGGCCGGCTGTCCAGAGTCTGCTTTGTGTTGTCGGCACCGACGGCGAAGCCGAATTTGGTGGCGATCACGACCTGTTCGCGAACCGGGAACAGCGCCTCGCCAACTACTTGCTCATTGAGATAGGGGCCGTAGAACTCGGCGGTATCGAAGAACGTGACGCCTCGATCAACTGCCGTGCGAATCAGCGAGATCGCCTGCTGCGTTTCTGTCGCTGGACCGTAGCCATGGCTCAGGCCCATGCAGCCAAAGCCGAGTGCCGATACTTCAAGTGAGCTGTTGCCGAGTGTGCGGTTGTGCATTTCGTTCTCCCGAATAAGGCGTTGGGGAACAGTAAGCGAGCTACCGAATAGGTACTAGACGCTTAAATCGGCAAGGGTTCATGAAATTTGCTCATCAATCCCAAAACAAGAGAATGGCGCTGTCATGTCGTACGCAGCGAGTATCATCCATCTCCGCATCGCTTTAATTGCTTCAGGTGTGAGATCTCACATCGGTTGCCGGTAATGCGCTTGCTACAGCTTTGAGGCTTTCAGAAGCCATTGCCTCAGTCAGTCTGCGGACCCATGCGGAGCATTCCCGCTATGAACGAGGTAATAGTCTTCGCCCTCTGATAAGGAAGTATCGAATAGCTGCGCAAGTTGGTTTTGCTCCAAGGCATCTTCGACAAGCCAGGGACTTGTTAGCACCACGCTTTGACTGCGCCGCGCCGCGTCAATGGCGAGTTCCGATTGATCAAAGCGCATCCCGATCTTCAAATCTGTCTGCGGTCAACCGGCGTGGGCAAACCATTTGGGCCAGTTCGCATGTGAAGTTGTATACAACAGCGTTGCCTTCACCAAGTCCGAAACTTCAAATAGCCGCAGTGTGCTGCAATACACCCTGACTTCTCCGGGCAGCATTAATTCGGCAGTGAGCCCTAGGGCATGGCCATAGCAATGACGCACCGCAATATCAAGTATCCTGATCGCCGTCTAGGAGGTCTGTGCTCGCATTCAAATGCAATTTGAGTTGCGGATCATCACGAGTAACCGCTGGTATGCGCCTGGAGAACCATGAATTGGCCAGCGCGGGGGAGGCTGACCCGAATTTCATCGTTTGTTCGATTACGCAGCATCCTTTCGTCGCATGGATGCCTGGCAGCTTTTCACTCGAGGTGCGCAACGAATACCTGGCTGCTTACCAAACCAGGTTGCGTGTACCTCAAGCGACGCAAACGCTATTCTTTCATCCACGCGAGGATTACGGTAGCGACCAGCGATAAAATCCAAGCGTGCTGGCGCGCTCCGGTTTTCAATGGAACCCTCGTGCAGGTCAATGTCATGATCAGGCGGCCGACGATTTTACGCGTTGAGATCTCGTCAGCTCACTGCAGAAGTAGTGGGTGTTACGATGATGGCGATACAAGTCCCTTGCTAGGCCGAGTCGATGTCATGAAACCCAGCTTCGAGAAAGTACCCACAGAGGCTGCAACCTCTTGGACGCTATTGAACAGGCGTTTGCCGGATGCGATTCCATTCGAGTGGCATCATCATCCCGAATATGAGTTGACACTCACGCTCAATAGTCGCGGCCATCGCTACATCAGTAATGACGTAGCGCGCTATGACGATGGAGACCTGATTCTTGTAGGGCCGAATATTCCTCATAGCTGGTCTTCAGCGGAGCGTATTGATGAGGATCAGCCGCATGTTGCCTTGGTTATCTGGTTTTCCGCTGCTTGGGCCGACTCGCTTGTGACATTGTTTCCGGAAATGGCTGCGGTTCGCCCATTGCTGGCGGCAGCTCAACACGCGGTGAGTTTCAGTGGTAGGGCCTCCAGTGAAGTACGCTCCTACATCGAGGCAATGGTCAATCAGACGCCGCCTCAGCGCTTGATCGCATTGCTAACGGTGCTCGACAGGCTGGCAAGAGACGCTGATGCTACTCGGATCCTGCCGACGCCAGGCGGGCAGGCCGGTGATCAGATTGTCGAAGACGCGCGTATTCATCGAGTTCTGCATTACCTACATGGTAACTACGCCCGGGCAATCAATGTTGCCGAGTTAGCAGAGCTGGCCTGCGTCAGTCTGTCTGCTTTCCATCGAATGTTTCGCCGGCATACACGCTGTACCGCCTTGGACTATATCGTTCGACTGCGCATCGGCCATGCCTGTGCGTTGCTGATGCAGGGCGACTCGCCGGTATCGATAATAGCGGAGGAGGTGGGCTACTCGTCGCTGGCATTATTCAACCGCCAGTTCAAGGCGTTGAAAGGGCTGACACCTTCCGCGTTTCGTCAAACGCACAGCCATCATTTTCAGTGAAGGTCAGAAATCTAGTGGGTGGATACTCCGATCGTATTGGCTCAAAACGCCATTATCGTACTAGTCGACGCTTCAAATGAGGCTGCCGTGTGCTTATTTAAAAGTGGTTCCATACCTGCATGAATAACAAAAACAGCAGGTAGTTCCCATGAGTAAATACCGTGCCTTCGAAAGCGAAACGCTTCCGCAAGATTATCGAGACAGCATCGTCAAAATGAAGCGCGCCTTGCGCGCGCAGATCGGCGACGTTGAATCTTTGTTTGAACAAGTTAGCGAATTCATCGTTGCTGAAATCGACTCAATCAAGGCGCAGGAGGCGCTCACCGGTTCGGCTTGGCCGATCCTTGAGTTCGAGGATATCGCGGTCGGGAAAGTGAGTGCGGACCAGTTGGCGCTAATCAAGCGGCGTGGTTGCGTCGTGCTCAGAAACCATTTTCCTCGAGAGCAGGTTTTGGGGTGGGACGAGAGGCTTTTGGATTACCTTGACCGCAATCACTTCGATGCAATTTATCGTGGTCCAGCGGACCAGTTTTTCGGAAGCCTGGAGGCATCGCGTCCAGAAATTTTTCCGATCTATTGGTCGGAGTCGCAGATGCAGTTGCGTCAGGATGAGCGCATGGGGGCCGCACAATCTTTTCTGAATCGTCTTTGGAGGATCCATTCTCAAGGGCGGCAATGGTTCAACCCTGATATCAATGCCCTATACCCGGATCGAGTACGGCGTCGACCTCCGGGAACACATTCAAAAGGTCTCGGGCCACACACCGACTCGGGCGCCTTGGAGCGATGGCTGCACCCAGCCTACCTGAAGGTATTCGACAAAATTTACAGCAACGATTTCAGCGCCTACGACCCTTGGGACGCAGCCTTCCGTACTGAAGTCGATGAGTACGCCTACAAAGATACGGTCAAGTGCTCTGCGTTCCGCACGTTTCAAGGCTGGACCGCGTTATCGGATATGAACGCCGATCAGGGGGTACTGCATACCTTGCCGATCCCCAAGGCGATGGCTTACATGCTGCTGCGGCCACTGCTGGACGATGTACCTGAGGATGAGCTGTGCGGGGTTGCGCCGGGCAAGGTACTTCCGGTGTCCCGACAGTGGCATCCACTGCTGTTCGAAGGGCTGAGTCCGATTCCGGATGTCCGTGCGGGCGATTCGGTGTGGTGGCATTGCGATGTAATTCACAGTGTCGCACCCGTGGCAAATCAACAAGGCTGGGGCAATGTTATGTACGTTCCGGCTGCACCTATGTGTCAAAAAAACCTGCGTTACGCCAAGGATGTGTTCAGGGCATTCGCGCAGGGTGCATCACCCGACGATTTTCCTCGGGAAGACTATGAAACAACTTGGGAAGGTCGTTTCACCTTGGAGCGTCTGAACGCGCTCGGACGTGCCGGTCTGGGGCTCGAATGATTGCGTGAGACTGAGCGAATAGCCCACTACCTCGATAAAAAAACAATAAGGTACTGACATGAACTCAATGAACCGCCTTGCAGCCATGGTTTCTCTTGCCGCTTTATTTCCTCTTGTGATTCAGGCCGCTGAAACCAAGGGAAACGTTGAAGTCGTTCACTATTGGACCTCCGGGGGCGAGGCCAAATCGGTGGAAGTTTTGAAGAAAATCATCGAGAAAGATGGATTCACTTGGCAGGACAGTGCAGTCGCTGGCGGCGGAGGCAGTGCGGCCATGACTGTGCTGAAAACCCGTGCTGTATCGGGCAATCCTCCCACCGCCGCGCAGATAAAAGCGCCAGATATTCAGGAATGGGGTCGCCTCGATCTTCTTGCCAGCATTGACGACGTCGCCAAGGCGAATAACTGGGACAGCCTGCTTCCCGAGTCCGTCGCCCAAATAATGAAGTACGAGGGGCATTACGTTGCGGTACCGGTGAATATTCATCGCATCAATTGGCTTTGGCTTAACCCTGTCGTTCTGAAGCAGGCGGGCATCTCCGATGTGCCGACCACTCTTGATGAACTTTATGCTGCTGGGGATAAGCTCAAGGCGGCAGGGTTCATAGCTATCGCACATGGCGGTCAGGCCTGGCAGGACACGACAATCTTCGAAAACCTCGTTTTGAGCGTGATGGGCGTTGATGGTTTCAAGAAGGCCTTTATTGATGTCGACGACAGTGTTTTCACCGGGCCGAAAATGATTGAAGTATTCAATGCGCTGCGAAGAATACAGAGTTATCTGGATCCCGATGGCAACGGTCAAGACTGGAATCTGGAAACAGCCAAGGTCATCAATGGCAAAGCAGGCATGCAAATCATGGGGGACTGGGCGAAAAGTGAGTGGAGCGCGGCGGGCAAGTTTGCCGATACAGATTACATTTGTGTGCCATTTCCCGGCTCGCAGGGTGCTTACAGCTATACCATTGATTCACTGGCGATGTTCAAACTTGCCTCGAAGAATGACACCCCTGGCAATATTGCAGCCCGCAACGACCTGGCCAAAGTAGCGCTGGAGCCGTCGTTTCAATATGTTTTCAATCAAAACAAGGGGTCAATACCCGTCATCAAGGGTTTGGACATGAGTCGATTCGATAGCTGTGCACAAGCCTCTGCAAAGGATTTCGCTGCTGCCGAGAAGACTGGTTCACTCGCTCCGAGCATGGCATTCAACATGTCGACTTCTCAGGCGGTGCAGGGCGCTGTGTTCGATGTCGTGACCCACTTCATGAATGACAAGTCCGCCGATGCTGGTAAGGCTGGAAGGCAGTTGCTGGCGGCGATCAAGGCCGCACAATAAATTGCTTTAGTTTTGAGCTGCTCCGTATACCGAATACGGAGCAGCTATTGACGATGCATCTCCTACTAGCGGCTGCTCGTGCCGCAATCATCACCCCCGCTCTACCACGCTCTGTCTATCTCTGTTGATTCCCCGATAAGAAAAATCGATACCCGGTTAATAATTTCCCAGAGGCGGGCGGTATACCTGCGGCTTTACAGTCACCTCCATCGTTTAGCGTGGACGGTCCAATTACAGGCCTCGTCCGTCGGGACTTCTACAAAAATAAGAAGGTGAGAGCATGAGTAGTGAAACGGTGGATATCAAAGCGTGGATTGACAACCGAAAACTGGTGCCGTACCAGTGGCTGATTATGGGTTTATGTTTTTTCATAGTGCTTTTCGATGGCTTCGACGTCGCGGTGATGGGGTTTATTGCCCCCTCGCTGATTCAAGAGTGGGGGCTTTCGAAAGCGGCGTTTGGCCCGGTGATGAGCGCGGGCATGATTGGGCTGGCGATCGGTGCGCTGACCGCTGGCCCTTACGCCGACCGAATCGGCCGCAAAAAAGTACTACTGACGGCGGTGACTGGCTTCAGCGTGCTAAGCCTTGCATGCGCCTTTGCACGTAATCCCTACGAGCTGGCTGCCTTGCGTCTGCTGACCGGTGTGGCGCTGGGCGCAGCATTGCCAAACACCACCACACTGCTTTCCGAGTATTTGCCGGAACGCAATCGGTCACTGTTCATCACGATCATGTTCACCGGATTCAATATGGGGTCGGGGTTGGGCGGATTTCTCGCTGCGTGGTTGATTCCCCATCACGGCTGGCAGTCGGTGTTGCTCGCCGGCGGGATTCTGCCGATGTTGCTGCTGCCCTTGATGTGGCTGTTGCTGCCTGAGTCGGCGCGTTTTCTCGCCGCACGCAACGCGCCCGCCAGCCAGATTGCCAAGGTGCTGAACAAGCTGGGGGGCACGTTCAGCGCAGCGACGAAATTCGTCATTGCCGAACCGCAAACTCAGCAAAAAGCACCGCTGCGCTTGCTCTTCACCGATCACTATCGTTTCGGCACTCTCGCCTTGTGGGCAACTTACTTCATGGGGTTGCTGGTGATCTACCTAACCATGGGCTGGATGCCGACCCTGCTGCGTGAAGGTGGGCTGTCCATCGAACGGGCCGCGACCATCACCGGACTGTTCCAGATTGGCGGCACTGTCGGCGCCATCGTGGTTGGGTGGGCGATGGACCGGCGAAATCCGAACGCGGTGATTGCCACGTCTTACGCTCTGGGTGGCGCTTTCATTCTGCTGCTGGGCGCCTTCAGCCTTGAATCGGGCCTGCTGGCATTCGGCGTGGTGGCGGCAGGTTTCTGTATGAGCGGCGCGCAAACCGGCCTCAATGCTTTCGCACCCGGTTACTACTCGACGGACTGCCGCGCCACGGGCGTCAGCTGGATGCTGGGTATCGGCCGCTTCGGGGCTATCTTTGGTTCGCTCATCGGTGGCGCGGTGCTCAGCCTCGGGTTGGGGTTGCCGCTGCTGTTTGCCCTGTTGAGCGTGCCTGCCTTTATCGCTGCACTTGCGATCCTGGCCAACGGTCATGCACGGCGCCGAGTCAGTCGGGCCTTGCTGGCGCATTAATCTTTTCAATAAAGGAACTCGTTATGGCACGCATCATTGGTGGCCTCGCTGTATCTCACACCCCGACCATCGGCTTTGCAGTCGATCACGATAAGCAGCATGAGGCCGCCTGGGCGCCGATCTTCCGTGGCTTTGAGCCGATCAAGGTGTGGCTGAAGGAGCAGCAACCGGATGTGCTTTTCTATATCTTCAATGACCACGTGACGTCGTTTTTCTTTGATCACTATGGTGCCTTTTCCCTCGGTGTCGATGATCGCTACGAAGTCGCCGATGAGGGCGGCAATCCACGTGAGTTACCGGGGATCGCTGGTCATGCGGCGCTGTCGCGGCACATCGGCGAGAGCCTGGTGGCGGATGAATTCGACATGAGTTTCTTCCGCGACAAACCGCTCGACCATGGCTTCTTCTCGCCGATGTCGGCGCTGTTGCCGTGCGAGCCGGACTGGCCGGTGGAGATCGTGCCGCTGCAGGTTGGCGTGTTGCAGTTCCCGGTGCCGAGTGCGCGGCGTTGCTACAAGTTGGGCCAGGCGCTGCGCCGGGCGATTGAAAGCTACCCCGAGGATCTGAAAGTGGCCATCGTCGCGACCGGCGGTGTTTCCCACCAGGTGCACGGCGAGCGCTGTGGTTTCAACAACCCGGAGTGGGACCAGCAGTTCATTGATCTGTTGGTCAATGATCCCGAGCGGCTGACCGAAATGACCCACGCCGAGTACGCCGCGCTGGGGGGCATGGAAGGTTCGGAAGTGATCACCTGGCTGATCATGCGCGGCGCGCTGTCGGCCACGGTGAAAAACCTGCACCAGGATTACTACCTGCCGTCGATGACCGGCATTGCCACACTGCTGCTGGAAAATCAGGATCGGCCCGTTCCCGTCGACGTCAACGCGCGGCACTTGCTGCACATGCAGCATCAGTTGGCGGGTATCGAGAGGCTCGCAGGCACCTATCCGTTCACCCTGGAACGCAGCGCCAAGGGCTATCGGTTGAACAAGTTTTTGCATCGCATGATCGAGCCGCACTGGCGTCAGCGTTTCCTCGACCAACCCGAAGCGCTGTTCGATCAAGCAGGGCTGAGCGATGAAGAGCGGGATCTGCTGCGACGCCGCGACTGGCGCGGATTGATTTACTACGGGGCGATTTTTTTCGTGCTGGAAAAACTCGCTGCCGTGGTCGGGGTGCCGAATCTGCAGATATACGCGGCAATGCGCGGACAAAGCCTCGAGGAATTCATGAAAACCCGTAATCAGCAGGTGCTCTATTCGGTAGCGGGCAAGGCCCCACGCTAACGACACGGCGTCATCGGCGGCTCGCTCCGGGCCGCTTCGCAACACCCTTGAATGACTTCACTGCGCCCGGCTCATGCGGGCGTAGCGGACTGCTTCATCCCAAAAAAATGGATAACAATAACAATGAAAATCACCGCCAATACACGCGTAGTCTTCACGCTGTCCGCCGTTTGTGCTCTGCCTGTCGAGGCGAGCGCTGCAGGCTTTGTGGAAGACGCCAGGGCCAATCTCAACCTGCGCAACTTCTACATCAATCGCAACTTCACCAACCCGGCCAATGCGCAGGGCAAAGCCGAGGAATGGACGCAGAATTTCATTCTCGATTTCCGCTCTGGATTCACCCAAGGTGCAGTCGGATTTGGTGTGGATGTGCTGGGCCTGTATTCGCTGAAGCTTGACGGCGGGCAAGGCACGGGAGGCACGCAATTGCTGCCGCTGGACAGTGATGGCCGACCTGCCGATCAATTTGGGCGCCTGGCTGTCGCCGGGAAAATGAAAATCGGCAAGACCGAAATCAAGCTCGGCGAGTGGATGCCAGTGTTGCCGATATTGCGTTCCGACGACGGTCGCTCATTGCCACAAACCTTTCGTGGCGGTCAGGTCACTTCACAGGATATCGCCGGGTTGACCTTGTATGGCGGTCAGTTCCGGCAGAACAGTCCGCGCAACGATTCAAGCATGGAAAACATGTTCATGCAGGGCAAAACCGCGTTTGCCTCTGACCGTTTCAACTTCGTCGGCGGCGAATACGCGTTCAACGAAAAGCGCACGATGATCGGCGTGTGGAATGCTCAGCTAAAGGACATCTATCAGCAACAGTATCTGCAACTGGTTCATAGCCAACCACTGGGTGACTGGACGCTGGGCGCCAATCTTGGCTACTTCTGGGGTCGCGAGGATGGCAGTGCCCGCGCAGGCGATCTGGACAACCGCACGTTCTCGGCATTGCTGTCGGCACGCTACGGCGGCAACACGTTTTACGTCGGTTTGCAAAAGCTCAGCGGCGATGATGCCTGGATGAGAGTCAACGGCACCAGCGGCGGAACCTTGGCCAACGACAGCTACAACAACAGCTACGACAATGCGCGGGAGAAATCCTGGCAACTACGCCATGACTACAATTTCGCCGTACTCGGCGTGCCCGGTCTGACCCTGATGAACCGTTACATCAGCGGCGACGACGTGCACAGCGGGGCCGTCACCGACGGTAAGGAATGGGGGCGCGAATCCGAGTTGGGCTACACACTGCAAAGCGGTGCGTTGAAGAACCTCAACCTGCGCTGGCGCAACTCGAGCATTCGCCGCGATTACAGCAGCAATGAGTTCGACGAGAATCGCTTGATCATCAGCTATCCGTTGAACCTGCTTTAAGCGCCTCAGCGGCCTGTGCCTGGATCACCTGGCGGATCATTTCCATCAACGCCTGCGCCACCGGTGAGTGCAGGCAGCCGCTGCGGTAGGTCAGACCAATGGCTCTGGCGGTCTGTTTCAACTCCAGCGGCAAAATGCACAACTCGCCGCTAGTGATTTCCTGTTCCAGTTGATGCGCTGAAACGGCCGCGAGCATGTCCGAGCGTAACAACAGACCGCGAATGATCGCCATGTCGGCGCTTTCCACCACCGGGGAAGGCGCCGGAATGCCGAAACCGGCGAAGCATTCCTCGAGCATCGTCCGCGCCGGTGAGCCAGCACGAGGCAATACCCAGCGCGCGTTGCCCAGATGATTCTGCAAATCGCCGTTGCCGCAGAGCGGATGATCACGCCGCGCAAGCACGACCATTTCTTCCGTCAGCAGTGACTCGCCGACCAGGTCGCTGGCATAGGTCGATGAACGCAGCGCACCCAAAATGAAATCCACATCGCCGGCACGCAACTCGGTCGCCAGCAGGTCGAAGGGACTTTCATTGGTGATCACTTGAATGCCGGGATGCTCTGCCATCAGGCGCACGATGGCCTCGGGCAGAATGCGCGTGCGGCCGAGGGGCAGGGCACCGACGTGCACAACACCGTGCAAGGCGCCGCGAAGGGCGGTGATGTCGGTGTCGATATGGCGCAACTCGTTCAGCGCACGGCGGATTGCAAACAGGATGTCATGACTGGCGCGGGTCGGCTGCAAGCCGCGTGGCGTGCGCTCGAACAGCGATTGGCCGCAGCCGTTTTCCAGCACTTTCAGCGTCGAACTGACGGCCGGTTGGCTCAGGCCCAGCAGACTGGCCACGGTCTGCATATGGTGGGTTTCACAGAGTTTGATGAACACTTGCAGGCGTCGCGCCTGGAACAGATAAAGCGGTTCAATCGCGGCTTTTTCGCCTAGGCCGAGCAATGTAGGCACGCTCCCAAGCTCCGCCAGCACCCGTCGCGCTCGGGGCAGCAAACGCTCTCCGAAATTGGTCAGACGCATACCGTTGGCATGGCGCTCGAACAGCATTACGCCCAGCCGTTCTTCGAATTCGGAAATGGAGCGGGTGACCACCGATTGCGCCCGGTACAGCGCGACTGAAGCCTTGGAGACGCTGCCGTGATCAGCCACGCGGACGAAGGCGCGCACGTGCATCAGGCTCGGCAGTTCAAGGTTTTCCATGGACAAGGGCTCTGCGGGTCGGCGAATTCGACGACTATGCCGCCGATATTTTCGAGTGGCAATAAAAAAAACGCATACCTCGAACACTCGAACGCATTACTCCGTCGGCGGGGTGCGATGCGATGCTCTTTCGCAACGCTAAAGGAGAATCCGCAATGATCGATTCAACCAAAAACGCGCTGGTCGTCAGCGCCCACTCAGCCGATTTTGTCTGGCGTGCCGGTGGCGCCATCGCTCTGCATGCCCAGCAGGGTTACCACGTTCACATTGTCTGCCTGTCGTTCGGTGAGCGCGGCGAATCCGCCAAGCTGTGGCGCAAGGGCGAGATGAGCGAAGACAAGGTCAAAGCCGCACGTCGCGAAGAGGCTCAGGCCGCCGCCGATATTCTCGGGGCCAGTGTCGAGTTCTTCGATATCGGCGATTACCCGATGCGCGCCGACAAGGAAACCTTGTTCCGCCTTGCCGATGTGTTCCGCCGGGTGCAACCGGAGTTCGTCCTCAGTCACTCGCTCAAGGACCCGTACAACTACGATCACCCGCTGGCCATGAACCTGACGCAGGAGGCGCGCATCATCGCCCAGGCCGAAGGCTATAAACCGGGTGAGAAAATCGTCGGCGCACCGCCGGTCTACAGTTTCGAGCCGCACCAGCCCGAGCAATGCGAATGGCGCCCCGATGTATTGCTCGACATCACGGAGGTCTGGGACAAGAAGTACGCGGCCATCCAGTGCATGGCCGGTCAGGAACATTTGTGGGAGTACTACACGCGCGTTGCCCTGCAGCGCGGTGTGCAGGCCAAACGTAATGTCGGGATCACCTCAACCCGCAACATCGTCTATGGCGAGGGTTATCAGAGTATTTTCCCGCGTGTCACGGAGAATCTGGGATGAGCGAACATATCGGCAAGACTGGCGTTGTCGTGCGCAATATTCAGCGGGCCGAAGCGGCGCTGGTCGATGAATTGAATCGCTTCGGGGTGGCGACTATTCATGAAGCACAAGGCCGCAAAGGACTGTTCGCGGCTTCGATCAGACCAATTCAACAAGGCTCGGTAATCAGTGGTTCAGCCATCACGGTACTCGTCGCTCCGGGCGACAACTGGATGTTCCATGTGGCCGTCGAACAATGCCGGCCCGGTGATATTCTGGTGGTTGCGCCGAGTTCACCTTGCACAGACGGCTACTTCGGCGACCTTTTGGCCACCTCGCTCAAGGCTCACGGCGTTCGGGCGCTGGTAATTGATGCGGGCGTGCGCGACACCCACACCCTGCGCGAAATGGGCTTCCCGGTCTGGTCCCGCGCCATCAGCCCCCAAGGCACAATCAAAGAAACCCTGGGCTCGGTCAACCTGCCGCTGGTGTGCGGCGGGCAACTGGTGCACCCGGGTGATGTGGTGGTTGCGGATGACGATGGTGTTGTGATCGTGCGACGTACCGAGGTGCAGCAAGTCGTCGAAGCCAGTCGCGCCCGGGCCGACCTGGAGGAACAGAAGGCCTTGCGCTTGGCCAAGGGCGAACTGGGTCTGGACATCTACAACATGCGCGCGCGCTTGGCGGAAAAGGGTTTGCGTTACGTCGACAATCTTGAAGAGCTGGGAGACTGAGCATGGCGCAGACCCGCATTCCCTGTCTGTTGATGCGCGGCGGTACGTCGAAAGGCGCTTACTTTCTGGCCGACGATTTACCGCAAGAGCCTGCGCTGCGAGACCGCGTGTTGCTGGCGGTGATGGGCTCGCCGGATGCGCGGCAGATCGACGGCATTGGCGGTGGTGATTCACTGACCAGCAAAGTGGCGATCATCAGACCGTCAAGCCGCGCGGGTGCAGATGTCGATTACCTTTTCGCCCAGGTGCTGGTGGATGAGCCGCGCATCGATTACGGTCAGAACTGCGGAAACATCCTCGCCGGTGTCGGCCCGTTCGCCATCGAGCGCGGGTTGGTGGCGGCGATAGCCGACGTCACCCCAGTGCGGATCTACATGGAAAACACCGGACAGATCGCCATCGCCCATGTACCAACCTCTGATGGTGAGGTGCGCTATGACGGCGACGCGCGTATCGACGGCGTGCCAGGACAGGCCGCACCATTGATTGTCGAATTCAAGGATATCGCTGGCGCCAGTTGCGGCGCCCTGTTGCCGACCGGCAGCGCCCGGGACGTGATCGACGGCGTTGAAGTGACCTGCATCGATAACGGCATGCCCGTAGTGCTGATCAACGCGCAAGAGCTTGGTTGCAGTGGCTATGAGAGTCCTGCGCAACTCGACGTCAATGCTTCACTGAAACAGCGTCTGGAGTCCATTCGACTGCAAGCGGGGCGACGTATGAACCTGGGAGATGTGAGCCAGCGCAACGTGCCGAAGATGTGCTTGATTGCACCACCGCAAATAGGTGGGGCCATCAGCACACGCAGTTTCATTCCCCATCGATGCCACACCAGCATTGGTGTGTTTGGCGCCGTCAGTGTAGCTGCTGCCAGCCTAATTGAAGGCAGTGTTGCGGAGGGCATGGCAGTTGTGGAGGAAGGTGATATGAAGCGCTTGTCGATCGAACACCCGACGGGCGAGTTTACTGTTGAAGTACGGTTAAAGGATGGGAAAATAGCGGGCTGCGGGTTGATGCGCACCGCCAGACTTTTAATCAGCGGCATCGTATTCGTTCCGTCAGGTCTATGGCGTGATATGCCAATCGGTTAAATTCGACCCTCCAATTAAGATCAACCGAGCGATCCTGTAGACACGGTTGTTAGTTTTGGTTGCGGAAACCGAACAAATCATGCGGAAAGGATTTACGAAATCCGCGATTACAATCGCGTACCTCACAAACGACAAAGCCCTGAATAATCATGGCTTTGTCGTATCAAATACGGATGAGGCGGTGGGATTCGAACTCATGGACTTGTTACAGTTGACTGTTTCAATTCCATGACTATAACAAGTAGTTTCAATGGGTTATGGCCCAAAGTATTCCGCTTTGATCGTGTGCAAATGTCACTCGGTACGGTCGCTAACGGGCCAGAGTGTGTAAAAATGTCAGATTGGGTTTTCAGGACATCGAAAATGCTCTAGAAAAAATCGTAGAGACAGGAATTTTCGAGTCTGGCGACATCGTGGATCAGTATGCTCTGGAAGCAGGTCTAACTTAGCTCTGGATTATTTCCGCGCTCATTGCCTGTGCCGACTGAACGGCATCGCTAGACTGCCATCTACGGCGACTGACTCATGTCGACCCAAAGCTGCCATCACTGCTTACGACAATCGATTTAGAACAGACATCGAGACTAGTAGAGTAGAGCCTACACTCTATTGCTACTGATCAAAACAGTTCGTGCGATGGTGGTTGCGAGCAGTAGCGTATGACTTTTCCGAGAAGGGGCTGTCGAACCTTAGGTTGGGGGCATCCATTTCAAACCATCCAAAGCATGCCCTCAGATATGCCCCCATTATAGCGATCGCATGGAGGTGAATGGAGCTCCATGGTTTGTGGAAAGGCAAAAATGATCAGAAGAACTGCCTGTCCTAAGAGGCTTACAGACTTTCAGGCAAGCCAAAAAACATTTGGACTTGGCTCTAGGACGGTGTTTTCAGTCGGATAAAATTCAAATGTGCCCCCAGTTTGGCCCCCACTAGAGCGGGATACGTGGGCGATCGAGATTGGCGATCTCTGAGGCGGGCTAGGGTGGTCGTCGATGGCTTTCAGTGTTACTCCTCATCGGATCTGGGTGGGAGAGGGCAAGGCTCATCAAGGACCAGCTAGTCCGCTCTCGGTCGAGAACAGCAACTCCGATCGGCTGTGTTCGACCTAATATTTGTATCCACGTAATTGGTTTGCTGGGCTTGGAAGTGTCTACGAAACCAAACGCGATTCAGTTCTTATCCAACCATTTGCCCTCTACCAGCACGTTCTGTATCACCCATACATGTACAAAAGGTCGTCGATCAGATCTAGCTCCTGCTGCGTGTACTGGGCCTTGTTGTACCGTCTAATGTCCTTCAAGCACACTCCTAATCGGAACTTGCCGCGAGGGATCCTGAACAACTTCGATCAGACCGTCGCAATCGGGATCTCTTCCCTGGAGGTATTTCTCAATCAGTTCTTTGAGCGCTACGCGCCCCTCCAGATCGGTTGGCACTGTTATTTCTCCCGCAAAATGGTGACGTCATCTGCTGTGATGATAACGGTGGTAGCCGGTTTAGGGAGGAGTTGCTGCGCACGTACCGTACTCAGGGTGCGATTACGTGTCGAGCAGCTATGCAGCTCGTGTTAAGCCGAGGGATACCCTCGGCAAGGTCACAGATCAAATAGATGCCAAAACCGCCTTTCGTTGCTTTCGATATGCCTGGCGCAAAGCCAGACAATAGAGAATCCAACCCCGACGCCCAGGAAACCCACAAATGCCTCGGCCCAATTGTAGGGAGGGTCGTTGAACCCCACCACGGCTACCAACACTGCAATCACAGATAGTACAGAAACAATGTAGGAAGCAATCAAGGGATTCATTAATGCCGGAAATCTTTGCGTGGGAAGGTATAGCACCGCAAATGCTAACCACGGAAGGACAATCAACGATTCGAGGTTGTTGGCAACGATGAAGGCTTCTGTTTCTGGGATCGCCAAAGGCGCCAGCATCAAAATCAGAGCACCCAAGGTGTAGAAAGGGGCTCGCTTCGATCTAAAAGAGGTCAACATCGACCAACCCGACACCATCACCCCAAGCATTAAGGCGGCAACCCACAGTAAGCGGGTCAGTCCCTCAAATCCGCCCGCCAGTAGGGAGACCCCGCAAATGGCAGTTAGGAGATGGCCAGCGGTTCCCAAGACGCATGCCAGTACTCGATTTTTGCGCACTGGATCCTTCAAGGTGGTTAGCGATCGGAGCTCAAGTTTGATCTGCGAACCGGGCTTGTGCTGAACGCTTTCGATTTTGAAGTTAGTTTCTGAGTCGGTGTGCTTAGCGGCTTCAATGATAGCGTTAACGCCATCCAGTCCTTTGGCCAGGCAGGGTCGAGCATATTTTGCACCGAGGCCGATCGCTGTTGAGTTCGTCGTTACGTCATCAACGCTCGGCTGAATGCCAATGACAGAGGTCACATGCCAACAGTGGGTTTCAGTGAGAACAAACAGCCAAGAATCCTCTGCCACAAGCACTTGAGATATTTGTGCTTGCCGTATGAGGTCGTTGCGTAGAGGGGCGGAAGGTCTGGGGTAATAACCGGGTTTCAGATTCTGGTCAAACAGCCAATCTCTGAGACTGTTTCCTGCGGCCCCGTTGCCGGCGGCTCCCACGGCTATAATTGGCGCCCCCTCAAACATGACTACTTTGCCTGGCGTAAACAGCTTGCTCTTTATCTCCCAACCGCGGGCGTTCGACATTGCAGTCAAGGCAGCAGTGTCGAAACTTACAAGCGTATCTGCGCAGAGAATCTTCTTATCCCAGGTAATGGTTGTCAAAAAGCACCTTTTGAACATGAGTGGTGGAACGACTCAGTGAGGGCATCACCTAGTCGTTGCGAATTAGGATTTGCCGATATGTTTAAAGTGTACTTTCATCACTGAGCCGCCACCATGCAATTGATCCCCGCCACCCTCTTCCATGATGCTGCACCGGTCAAAGCGCCTACCGCGGAGCTTCCATTTGACGAAAAGTTGATGATGCTATCGCGGTTATCAAGCAGCAGATCTTGGACGGGAGGCGTTGCGTGATCGCCTGCAGTTTCGGCAAGGACAGTTCGGTCACTGTGGCGCTCGCGCTGAGGGCAATGGACGAACTGCAGAGAGAGGGTATTCAGGTTCCTGAGCTTCACGTTCTCACCAGTGATACTCGGATCACTACAGTCTGCAGCTCCATGAGTCCATAAGCATGTCTTATGCACCTTTTGTTGTTGTTTTTGGTGTTTTCAGCGCGCACGGCTCCCCCAAGGCGCATCCGGCGCGCGCTGCGCAATATGGACAGTGTTTGGAAGCTGAGGCGGGGTCAGCCGGCGGAAGCCAAGCGGGTGATCGCCTCTTGGCTACCGGCCAGTTGGCGTAGGATGAACTTCTGGATTTTTCCAGTTGCCGTTTTGGGCACTTCCCCAAATATCACCCGGCTAGGGCACTTGTAGCGCGCCAGTCGTGCCTGGCAATAAGCGATCAGTTCCGCTTCGCTCGGCACCGGTGCCTGGCTTTTCAACTCGATGAAGGCGCAGGGTACTTCGCCCCATTTGTTATCCGGCTGCGCCACTACGGCGGCGTGCAGCACCGATGCGTGGCCGTGGAGGATGTCTTCGATTTCCACTGAAGAAATATTTTCGCCCCCAGAGATAATCACGTCTTTGCAGCGGTCGGTGATCTGCAGGTAGCCGTCGGGATGTACCACGGCGACATCTCCCGTGTGAAACCACCCGCCTTCAAAAGCTTTTTGCGTAGCTGAGGGGTTTTTCAGGTAGCCCATCATCACGGTGTTGCCACGCAGCAACAGCTCACCGGTGGTCTGGCCATCGTGGGGGACAGGTTCAAGGGTTTCGCCGTCGGCCACCATCAAACCCTCGAATGCCGCCGCCCGAGCGCCTTGCCTGACGCGCAGCCGGGCTTTGTCGGTCGCGTCGAGTTGGTCCCAACCGTCTTGCCAGACGCAACTGATGGGCGTGCCCGCCACTTCCGTGATGCCGTACACGTGATCCACCTGGAAACCCATGGCCACTACCGCGTCCAGCACGGAGGCCGGAGGCGGCGAGCCGGCGGTCAACACCCGAACCGGGTGCGGTAATGGCGGCGGCGCTGGCGTATTGGCAATCATCGCCATCACCGTTGGTGCCGCGCAGAAATGGTCGGCGTGGTGCTCGGCGATGGCGTCCAGCACCGCCTCGGCGGTGACTTTGCGCAGGCAAATATGAGTGCCTGCCGCAGCGGTAATCGCCCAGGTGAAGCACCAGCCGTTGGCATGGAACATCGGCAGCGTCCACAAATACCGTGGTGTTTGCGGCAGCGGCCAGTTGGTCATTTGCAGCAGGCTCATCAGGTACGTGCCACGGTGGCTGACCACCACGCCTTTGGGATCGCCGGTGGTGCCTGAGGTGTAGTTTAGCGCGATGGGCTGCCACTCGGTTGCGGGCCTTACGCCTTCAAACTGCGGGTCGCCTTGCGTGAGCAGGCTTTCATAGTCCGGTGCCTGCGCGCCTGTCCAGGGGGTGGCCAGGTGATCGCGAATCATCACGATGGCCGGCGGCCGCTCAAGCTTGGACAGTGCCGCGCCTGCCACGGCCATGAACTCGCAATCGACCAATAACAACCTGCACTCGCTGTGCTGCAAGATGAACGCAATGCCGTCAGCGTCCAAGCGATGGTTGATGGTATTGAGAATGGCACCGCTCAGCGGAATGCCGAAGTGGGCCTCGATCATTGCCGGGGTATTCGGCGAGAGGATTGACACTGTCTCACCCGGTTGTACGCCCCGGCTGACTAGCGCTGAAGCGAGGCGATAACAGCGTTCTCGCGTGTGTGCCCACGTGCGCCGCACGTCGCCGTGAATGATCGCAATACGTTCCGGATGAACCAGCGCAGCACGGTCCAGGAACCCCACGGGGGTCAAGGGCACATGGTTGGCCGGGTTGTGCTCAAGTCCACTGATCATGGGCAGGTCTCCTTATTATTATTGTGAAAAACAGCGAAAGCGCTGACCGGTTCCCGTGCGGT
Organism: Pseudomonas sp. S09G 359; assembly: GCF_002843605.1. Classification (NCBI taxonomy): domain Bacteria; kingdom Pseudomonadati; phylum Pseudomonadota; class Gammaproteobacteria; order Pseudomonadales; family Pseudomonadaceae; genus Pseudomonas; species Pseudomonas sp. S09G 359. Next base: position 3,243,440 of record NZ_CP025263.1, read on the forward strand.
GACCAGCGTGTTTTCAATCGCCTGGGGGTCGGCATAGCCCAGGCTCATGCCACACACCAGCATCTGGTCGGCGGGAATGTTCAGCGTCTGCGCGATAACCGGGTGGTACTTGAGAAACGCCGCCTGCGGGCAGGTGTGCAAACCGCGCCCGAGCGCGGCCAGCATGACGCTTTGCAAAAACATGCCATAGTCCAGCAAGCTGCCTTGCTCCAATACCTTGTCGACGGTAAACAGCAGGCCAACCGGGGCATCGAAGAAACGGTAGTTGCGCCCGTGCTGTTGGTGCATACGCTGCTTTTCGTGCTTGGCAATCCCCAGCAACCCGTAGAGGTCCCAACCCACCTTGCGTCGGCGATCCAGATAAGGCGTGGTCCATTCGCGCGGGTAGTATTCGTAGGGGTCCTGCATGTCGCGACTGAGTTGCGGGTCGTTATCGACAGCGGCGATGGCCTGCGACAGCTGCTCCTTGGCGTCACCGGTCACCACGTGCACCCGCCACGGTTGCATATTCACGCCTGAGGCACTGAAGCGTGCGATATCCAGAATGGCCTCGATTTCCTCATGGGCCACGGCCGTCGGAAGAAACGCCCTGACACTGCGACGTGAGCTGATAGTCCAGTCAACAGTGCGCTGCAGTTGCAGCGCAGACAGCGGCGGTGGTGACAAGCGGTCCAAGGTGTACCTCCTTTACATGGCTCAGTTCGGACGGGGTTCAGCGCGTGAGTGCCGTTAACTTGCTGACCCTTTGTGAGTCGGCCCGTGACTGATTGACAAAGGTAACCGCCAGCGCGCCAAGCAGACCCGCCAACGCGATCACCATGAAATTTTGCTCAAGGGGCAGGGCCAGTGACACCAGCCAGCCGATCAGCACCGGGGCGATGATTGCGCCGACTCGGCCAACCCCCGATGCGAACCCTACGCCTGTTGAACGGATTGGAGTTGGGTAGAAATCCCCGGCATAGGCGTAGGCAATCAACTGCGTACCCAGCGTCGAGGCGCCGACAATGAACACCACCACAAACAGCAATTCGGTGGAGCGAGTAAAGGCCATCGCAGTGAGCGCCAGTGCACCGACGACATAAAACGCAATCAGCACATGCTTGATATTGAGCTTGTCGCTCAGCCAACCGCCGCCGATCGCACCCACAATCGCCCCAACGTTGAACACAATGACGAAGTTCAATGCCGAGCCAAGACTGTGGCCGGACATCGCCATCAATTTGGTCAGCCAGGAGTTGAGCGCGTAGACCATGAAGAGTCCGGTCATGAACGCCGCCCATATCATCAGGGTACTGAAACCGCGCCCTTCGCTGAACAGGCCTTTGATCGGGCTATCGAGGGCGGCCTTGGCCTCTGCCGGATGACCGGCCAGCAGCGTCTCATCGCTCAGCTCAAGCGTGGGGTTGATTCGCAGCACAATACCGCGCAGCTCAGCCTGGCGGCCTTGTTTGAGCAGGTACGCCATGGACTCCGGCATCATCTTCAAAATCAGCGGAATCAGCAGTACCGGCAGCCCTGCCACAAAGAACACCGACTGCCAGCCATGGCTCTCGATCAGGTGCTTACCGGTGAATGCAACCAGAATGCCGCCCACTGAGTATCCGGCAAACACCAGGGTGACAAGGCGCGTGCGCAGCCTGGCCGGCGAAAACTCGCCCATCTGTGCGGTGACAATCGGTAGTACGCCGCCAATGCCGAGGCCGGCAATGAAGCGCGAAACACTGAAGCTGAAGGGGTCGCTGGTCAGCCCCGCTGCAGCGGTAAACAGGCTAAACAGCGCGACGCAGATGGCGATCATCTTCGGTCGGCCGATGCGGTCTGCCAAGGTGCCCAGGAAGATTGCGCCGAGCATCGTACCCAGCAGCGCCGAACCGGCCATGACCCCTGCACTGGTTGCGTCAATGCCCATGTCCTGCATGATGGCGGGCAATGCGGCACCGACCACGGCGAGGTCATACCCATCGATTATCAGGATCAGCACACACCAGAACAGAATAAGCCGGTGGAACCCGTTGAATGTTGATTCGCCTGCGAGCGTATAGACGTTCACTGGTGGCATGGCGTGTCTCCTTCAATTTTATTGTTGTTGGTGAAGTCCACTTCGCCACATTCTAGGAAGGCGTCCGCGTGTCGCCCATGCCTGGGCGCATCAATGTGCGTGAGCTGTTTGGGCATTCAAGGGGTGATAAAGGGGGGGAATGTGAAAGGGGGGCTATTCGTCGAGCTGACCGCGTCGATACGCCCCGGGGCTCACACCGGTCCACTTCTTGAACGCGCGGTGAAAAGCGCTGGTTTCCTGGAAACCGGTGGCGGTCGCGACCTGTGTGACCGTCATTTCGCCACGGGAGAGCAGGTCAATCGCCATGTCGCGGCGCAGGTCGTCCTTGAGGTTTTGGTAATGCGTGCCTTCGGCTTGTAAGCGGCGCTGCAATGTGGAGTTGGACATATGCAGCACCCCGGCGAGGTCATCGCGTTCGGGCCAGCACTCCGGGGCCAAACCCCGGAGGTAACGTCGTATCTGTGCGCTGAGACTGTCGTCGTTGCGGTATCTGACCAGCAGGCTGGCAGGCGTTTCCTTGAGAAACGGGCCCAAGGTGGCGCCCGACTGGCTGATTTTCATATCCAGGCATTTTTTGTCGAAGCTGATCCAGGTTGTAGAGGCGTCGTAGTCGATGTCTTCGCAGAAGCGCATGCGGTAATCGCTTTGATCCGCGGGCTTGGGCGCGCGAAAGCTCAATTTGTGCACGGGAATACGCTGGTTGACCAGCCAGCAGGAAAGCCCATGTACGAGGATAAACCAGGTGCCGTAGGCAAATAGGCGGCGTAGTACGCCCTTGTCATGCAAAACGATAAACGCCTTCTCGTCCTTGACCACGAGTTCGCCATGCACGTCATCCAGGACCAGCCTCAGAAACGCCAGCATTCTGTGCAAAGCATGGCCTAGAGTGGTGCAGTCGAGCAGCGCCTGGCACATCAGCTTGAAGCTGCCGCGGCGCATGGGATGACTGTCGATGCCGAAGAATTCGTCGTCCAGCAGGTCGGCCAACTCCACCCACAGACGGGCGAAGGCGGTCGCCGACACCCGGGCTTTTGGCGCGTCGAGCAACAGGGGGTCTATCTCTGCGTTGGCCAGGGCCACGGACAGGTCAAGACACCTGTGTCGGGCGCTATGCAACGCTTCATGCACCAGGGCAATGGAGGTGGTGCCTTTGTCCTGTGGGGGTGTCATGAAGGCTCCTCGGGCTGTAATCGGCCCTAATGTAGGGCTAATGCACACTGATCGCCAGTCGGAAAGTCCATTGCCTGCGTCAGAGATCGTAGCTAAAGCCAGCCATTATCGAGCGATCATCCTGCTGGTTGCCGAAGGTACCCATCGCATTCAAGTTCAAGCCCCATCCTGATGGCAGATGGATATCGACTTGCGCGCTCAGCCGCCCGAACGGTCTTTCGTTCGCCCCGTTGACAGGTGTTTTGATGTTGAAATTAGGCGCGTTGCGCTGATAGCTTTCAAGGGTTCGATGACTGTCGGTAAGGGCCTGCTCTGCGGTAAGGCGCAGCAGTGACTCAACGGATACCCCGTGGCTGTTGACGCGCTTGCCGATCTGCCCCCCAAGGCTGGCGTTCAGCTGTTCGTATTGCTGGCCGCGCACGCCCATGCGCAGCAGCGAATCGCCTTGCTCAGTGTAGCCACTGATCCTGCTACGCCAGTAATCCAAGCCGACCACCGGGGCCAACTCAACGGACTCAAAGCGAAACCATTGTCCGGCACGTACTGCGGCACTCAGCACATTGGCATCGGGTGAGGCAGCCAAGTTGTCGAACACGCCTGCCCGTGAGATATCGAACTGGCCGGCGCCATAGGCCAACCCCATGTTGATAAATGTCCCTTGTGCGGCAAAGCTCGCCATGACCGCGGCTTGGCCCATCTGCAATGCGGTGTTGCTGCCACCTTTGCTTGCTTGCCTCGATTCAATATCTGAGTAGTTAAGAGCCGCGCCGAGCGTCCATTCACTTGAGAGTCGGTAGTCGACTCCGATACTGATGGCGTTGTTCTTGAAGGTGTCTTTTCCAGGGTCGAGCCCAGGCCCGGGCATCTGCGAATGGTCGGCCCCATTAGCGACGCCACCGTTGATAAAAACTGTCCAGGGTGAAGCCTGATTACGCGCCTCAATATCGATACCCCGCAGGTCATATCGACTGATCAGCGGCTGAAGAAAGTGGTTGCCTGCTGAACCGACCATGGTCGATTGCACGCTGAGGGTGTTTCGAGCATTGATGATATTGGCGATATAACTCGCAATCAGCCTTTCAAAGCGATCGGTGTAATGAATGCTGTCCTTCATTAAATAGGTGTTCTGTTGCGCAAGGGACAGTGTGTCGCATTGGTTGGCCTCGCAGTTATCCAGGCTGGTGATATGAGTGAAACCATATTTCGCGGGGTCACTTACCGTGTTTTTTAGTAAATTCAGTACATCGAAATAGTAGATGTTAACGTTGGAAATATTAAGCGCCAGCAATTGCTGGTTGAAGGTCTTGGCACTAATTGAAAGCGCTTCAAGGGCCGGGTCTGCCGCGAGCGAAGGGTCTGTCAATAACGAGACGTCATCAGAACCGATCAGCACAAAGTTATGTGCGCCCAGTGCCTGAAGTGTTCGGATGCCGGTTTCTATATTGCTGACGTAGGTATCCAATGCGGCGAGGGACGCATCATCGAAAATATCGTTGGTGCCAATCCAGATGCCAATCAGGTCATTTTTGCTCAAGGATTTTTTTCCACTGACCACGTCACTGCTGAACTTTTCTATTTGGGTCAGAAAACCGGTGGGCGCCCCCACCAAGGCGTCGTCAAAACCGGTATATCCGCTCTTTGCGCCGCCGATTGCATAACCGTTGGTATCGCTGAAGGCCAGCCCGGACAGGCCCGGTAGGACCTCGGCCCATGTGCTGCCATTGGTGAATTTCCCATCCGCGCCCGGGTAGCGACCAGGCGCGTTGCCGATGGCTGCGCCAAATTCACGCACAGAAATGCCGTTGTCGGTGAGGCTGTCGCCAAAGGAATAGAAAGAATTGCCCTGGGCGGAGTAAGACGATAGCGACAATACGCCGGCGATCAGGATACTGCGGACTCGCGTGTCTGTGATGTTCACTGTCTCTACCTGTTTTTATTGTTTTGGCAGCGTTTCCGACAATGCGGAAAAGTGTGTTGGTTATGCAGTCACATGTTTATGTCAGCGAGGATTATGCGCAGGGCAAGGCGTGATACAAATGTCAGAACTCAAAAAATCACTTATGTGTTTTCTAAACTAAACGACTGAGAGTTGTACGTTTATGTGTTAGCAACTTGTTTATTGCCGTGGTGAGGAAATCTTGTAGGAATTCATGCTGTTGGTGCTGATCCAGCGCTAAACCCGTCAGCCAGGCGGGCGCGCACTGCAGCAAGTTGGCGATCATTTTGGCAATCGGTACTGCTTGAGGATCAACGATCTGGGCAGGTGCGCCCAAGGTCATATGAAGACCGCCTTCGTAGTCTTCACGCAGCCTGTACAAGCGCTGCTGTTGTTCTTCGGTCAAGCACCTAATGGCGCGCTCCGCGAGGCGCAAGTGCCACGGCATTTCTGCATGCAGGCGCAGGTGTACCTGGATCAACAGGTTGAGTTTTTCCGGCTTTTTTACCGCTGCGCGCCTCACGCTAGCGACGCCGGCAAGCAACTCCTCATACAGCTCTTCAATCAGGTCGAACAACAGCTCCTGCTTACTGGGGTAATGGTGATAAAGCGCACCCGGTGACAGGCCCAGGGAGGAGGCAAGTTCACGCATGCCGACCTGACTGAAACCTTTGCTGGCCAGCAGTTCCAGCACCTGAGGACGGTACTGGATGAAATGCGAACGTCGTTCAGAAACAGGCATCGTCGGGCCTCCCGATAACGCAAAAAAAGGAGCGTGACGCGATGGCGCCACGCTCCCGGAAAGAGTTTTCAGTGTTGTGCGGCTTTCTCCGCCCCCCAGCCGGTTTCGGCGCGCACGCTTTGCTGCTCGTAGGCATCCCGCTCGGTAGTTGTGCTCGGGCTGCGATCCAGGCAGGAAACGCCCCACGCGACGGCGAAGGCCAACGGCATCGAGAACAGGGCGGGGTAGTCGTACGGGAACAAGGCCTCGGGGTGATGCAGTACCTTGACCCATACCCCCGGCGACAGCAGCACCAGCGCCAGGGAACTGACCAAACCGCTCAGCCCGCCCCACAGTGCGCCACGGCTGGTCAGGCCTTTCCAGTACATGGCCAGCAGCAGAATGGGAAAGTTTGACGAGGCCGCAATACCAAAGGCCAGCGCCACCAGGAACGCCACGTTCTGCCCCTTGAACAGAATACCCAACGCAACTGCCAGCACACCCAGGATCACGGTGGCCCAACGGCTGACACGCATTTCCTTGCCGCTGTCGGGTTTGCCCTTGCACAACACGTTGGCGTAGAGGTCATGGGAGATGGCGGACGCGCCGGCAAGCGCCAGGCCCGACACCACGGCCAGGATCGTCGCGAAGGCGACGGCGGCGAGGAAGCCGAACATCAAATCACCGCCCAAGGCTTGCGCCAGATGCATGATTGCCATGTTTACGCCGCCCACCAGTGGCCCGCCGATCACGCCTTGGTCGAAGTAGCTGGGGTCGGTGCCGACGATGCTGATGGCAGCGGTGCCGAGGATGCACACCAGGATAAAAAACAGACCGATCAAGCCATAGGCCACCAACACCGATTTGCGCGCCGCCTTGGCGTCCGGAACGGTGAAAAAACGCATCATGATATGCGGCAAACCGGCGATGCCGAACACCAGCCCCAGGGACAGGGAAATCATCGACACCGGGTCCGTGGCGATCTTCAACGGCCCGAGAATCAGCTGTCCGCTCTGGTGTGTCGCGACGGCGCTGTCAATCATGCGCTCCATGCTGAAGCCAAAGTGCTGGAATGCCAGCCCGGTCAGCAGGATGCCGCCACTGAGCAACAGCCCGGCCTTGATGATCTGCACCCAGGTGGTCGCCACCATGCCGCCGAAAGTGACGTACACCACCATCAGCACACCGACGCAGACCACTGCAACTTCGTAGTCGAGGCCGAACAGCAAGTTGATCAATTGCCCGGCGCCGACCATCTGCACAATCAGGTAGAAGCATACGATGACGAACGAGCTGAACGCCGAAAACAAGCGAGTGGTAACCGGGTCGAGGCGATAGGCGATGATGTCGGCCAGGGTGTAGCGCCCCAGGTTGCGCAGACGCTCGGCCATCAGAAACATAATCAAGGGCCAGCCAAGAATCGCGCTGACCGAGTAAATCATGCCGTCAAAACCGGTTGAAAACACCATGCTCGAAACACCCAGCAGCACGGCGGCGGACATGTAGTCGCCGGCAATCGCAAAACCGTTTTGTACCCCGCTGATGCCGCCGCCGGCGGTATAGAAATCCGCCGCTGAGCGCGTTCGGCCCGCTGCCCAGTAGGTGATGCCGACAGTAGTCACGACGAAGGCCAGGAAAATCGCAATGGCAGTCATGTTGGGCTGGCGCGCCACGGCTTGGCTTGTTTGTGCCAGGACCGCAAAGCTGCACAGGCACAGCACCGCCGTGGCGAATAACAGGCTAGAGGCCTTCATGGTTGCACCTCCGACAGCAGCGCCCGGTTCAGCTTGTCGAACACGTGGTTGGCGCGAAACACATACAGCCCGGTCAAGAGCCAGGAGCCGACAATCAGGATGAGTGCCGACCAGATCCCCACCGTGATGCCACCGCCCACAGGCACATGCAACAGGACATGGGGGAACCAGGACACCGCCGCGACAAACAGCGAATAAAGCCCTAATACAATGGCACTGAGGGTGAAGGTCAGGCGAGTGCGACGCCGGACCAGTTCGCGATAACGCGGGCTGCTGCGCAACGCCTGATAGGCAGGGTGCAATGACATGTTGAGCTCCTTGATACCTTGATTGTTATTGGCTGGAGTTTTTTGTTATGGGGTTGCCGTGCTTGCGCACCGCGGGTGCTGCACTACGCCCCGCCGCGTTTCCATAACGCGTGGAGTGCGTGCCGGAATCAGCCTTGCAGGTGTGATGAGGACGTCATGTCCGGTGTAGGTGGCGTTAGCTTATCCAGTGCCTCACTGGCATTTAAATAACCCGATGCGCCGATTAACTTGCATAATCCGCCAGTTCATCGCGGCGCCTGCCCCTCAGGTTTTTCGCGGGCTGCACCAGCGCGTGGGGGAAAGGCCGAAGGCCTTCTTGAAGTGTCGGGTCATATGACTCTGGTCGAAGAAGCCGGCTTCGATCGACGCATCCGACAACCCTTGCCCGGCCTGGACCAGCGCCTTGACCCGGTCGAGGCGACGCAGCGTCAGGTAGCGATGGGGGCTGGTTCCGAAAAACTCGCGAAAGTCACTCGACAGGCTCCAACGGTCGCGCCCGGCGCAGTGAGCGAGGTCATCGAGGGTGATCGCCTGGTCGAGGTTGTCGTCGATGTATTCGCGTGCGATGGCAGCAGCCGCAAAGTGATGGGAAGCGCTGACAAGGCCGCTGTTGGCGACGCTGGCGAGGGTGATGACAAACGTGTAGAGCGCGTCATCCTCGGCCATGGAGTCCAGGTCGGCATCCAGTGTGTTGAGCAGTGCGTCGGCGGCCACCGCCAATTGCTTATTCTGCGTGATACAGGCGCCGAAAAAGGGCAGGGCGCTGCCCTTGATGATGTCTTGAACCTGCGAAGGCGACACATACACGCCGCGATAGTGGAAACCCGCGTCGGAGCCGGCGCAACCATCGTGTGATTCATCCGGGTGAATGATCATGGTTTCGCCGGGCAGGCACAGCTTGGATTCACCCCGATAGTGAAAGCGATGTACGCCGGATAGCGTGCGCCCGATGGCGTAGGTATCGTGTCGGTGCGGATCAAACGCGTGCGAACCGAAGTAGGCTTCAAAACGCTCCACTTTGGAGGTTGGCGCTGCGTGTCTCACCCAGTCTTGTTGCGGTTGGTCGTTTTGCATAGTGGCGCACCGAGGCAATACCGCTGTTCTCTGGCAGAGCATAAACAGAGGCATCGCCGTTTGGCTTGGACGTTTGTGGGTTTAACCTGGCCTGGCGGTTTTTGCGGGGCAAAAGCCGACCGGTGGGTTACATCCGCTCAAGAATGGCGGCAATCCCTTGGCCACCGCCAATGCACATGGTGACCAGGGCATAGCGCCCGCCACTGCGTTGCAGCTCATGGATCGCCTTGATTGCAATCACTGCACCGGTCGCGCCCACCGGGTGCCCGAGGGAGATGCCCGAACCATTGATATTGACCTTGTCCGGGTCAAACTCCAGTTGCTGCGCCACGGCACAGGCCTGGGCCGCAAAGGCCTCATTCGACTCAATCACATCAATGTCCTGGATGCTCAAGCCGGCGCGCTTGAGGGCCAGGCGGGTGGCCGGAACCGGGCCTATACCCATGTAATCCGGATCGACACCGGCATGGGCATACGCGACTAGGCGCGCGAGGGGCTGCAGGTTGTGCTGTTGGATCGCAGTGGCGTCTGCCAGCACCACAGCAGCCGCGCCGTCGTTGAGGCTTGAGGCATTGCCGGCGGTGACCGTTCCGCCTTTCTGAAACGCCGCATGCATTCGGCCCAGTTGTGCGAGGTCGAGATTGGCGCGCACGTTTTCATCGGTATCGAACAGCACCGTCTGGCGTTTGACTTGCACCTCAACCGGGACGATCTGCTCCTTGAATCGGCCTTCGCTTACCGCGCGAGCAGCGCGTTCCTGGCTCTGCAGGGCCAGACAGTCCTGCATGTCACGGGTAATGCCATAGCGCTCGGCAATATTTTCGGCGGTCACGCCCATGTGCGTGCGCTTCCACGGGTCATGCAGGATGCCATTCATGTAATCCACGGCCTGGCTATCACCCAGGCGGCTGCCCCAGCGCAGGCCGGGCAGCAAGTAGGGGCCACGGCTCATGGACTCCGCGCCACCGGCTACGGCCACTGAATAATCCCCCAGCAGAATGCCCTGCGTTGCACTCAGGATGGCTTGCAGCCCGGAGCCACACAGGCGATTGACGTTAAAGGCCGGGGTTTCCTGGGGTATCCCGGCACCCATCGCCGCGACTCTGGAGAGGTAGGCATCCCGGGGCTCGGTGGGCACCACATTGCCCATGACAACGTGGCCGATAGGCTCGCCACCGATCCCGGCATGGATCAAGGCGCCTTTGACGGCGACGGTGGCCAGGTCAACCAGTGGCACATCTTTCAGGCTGGCGCCAAAACTGCCGATGGCGGTACGCGCCGTGCCAACGAAGAACACATCTTTGTGGGCCATGGAAGGCTCCCGTTTTGAGAAGTAAAGGTTCGAGGGGTAGTCAGATCGAGTAGTTCGCCAGCTCGCGGGCAATCAGCAACCGCTGGATTTCGCTGGAACCTTCGTAGATCTGAGTAATACGGGCATCGCGGTAATAGCGCTCCACCGGGTAATCCTCTAAGTAGCCATAACCGCCATGAATCTGGAGGGCTTTGGAGCACACGCGCTCTGCCATCTCCGAGGCAAACAGCTTGGCCTGGGAGGCCTCGGACAGGCAGGGAAGGCCCGCGCTTTTCAGGCGTGCAGCGTGCAGGATCAACAAGCGTGCGGCATTGAGTTGTGTGTGCATGTCGGCCAGCAAGTTGGCAATGCTCTGGTGCTCGTTGATCGGCTTGCCGAACTGCACGCGGTCGCGGGCATACACCAGTGCCGCCTCAAACGCCGCGCGGGCGATGCCCAGCGCTTGGGCGGCGATGCCGATGCGCCCGCCTTCCAGGTTGGACAGGGCAATCGACAAGCCCTTGCCCCGTGCGCCGAGCAGGTTGGCTTCGGGTATACGGCAATCGTTCAGGGTGACGGCGCAGGTATCGGAGGCGCGAATGCCCATCTTTTTCTCACTGCGCTCAACGCTGAAACCTGGGGTGTCAGTGGGTACCAGAAACGCCGACAGGCCTTTCTTGCCCAGCGCAGGGTCCGTGACCGCAAACACAATCGCCAGCTTGGCCCGCTTGCCGTTACTGACAAACTGCTTCGCGCCATTGAGCACCCAGTGCCCCTCATGCAGTTCTGCGCGGGTCCGCAGGTTATGCGCCTCTGAGCCGGCCTGGGGTTCGGTCAGGCAAAAGCAGCCGATGGTTTTGCCGCTGGCCAGATCCACCAGCCAATGATCCTTTTGGACCTGGCTGCCGTAGTTCAGGACCGGGCCGCAGCCCACCGAGTTGTGGATGCTCATCAGTGCCCCCACTGCACCATCGCCTGCGGATATTTCTTCCACGGCCAGGGCATAGGCCACGTAGTCGATGTAGGTGCCGCCCCATTCCTCGGGCACGACCATCCCGAGCAGACCCAATTCGCCCATTTGAGCTACCAGGTCATCTGTGATCCAGCCGGCTTTCTCCATGGCTTCGGCCTGGGGGGCAATCTCGCCACGAGCGAAATCGCGGGCCATGTCGCGGATCATGCGTTGTTCGTCGCTCAGTTCGAGATCGTGCATGCCAGTGCTCCTGGGTAGCGGCGAGCAGCGCCGGGGGCGAAGTCGCAGAAAAAATCCTGCACCTGTGCAGGCTCAAGCTGGGCCAGGGTCGCCGGACGCCAGACAGGGGTTTTGTCCTTATCGATGAGCAGTGCGCGAACGCCTTCCATCAGGTCTCCCGCCGCGAACCACCGAAGGTTGAGTTGCAGCTCCTGGGCAAAACAATCGCTTAGAGACAGTTCGCGGCCACGGCGCAGCAGCTCAAGGGTGATGGCCATCGCCATAGGCGACCGGCTATTTAGGACATCGACCGTTTCTTCGGCCCAGTCCTGAAACTCCGGCGTCGTTTCTGCCTGGAGTGCTGCGTGAATCGACTGCACGTCTGGGTGCGAGAAGTGCTGATCAATGGCGGGCTGCATTGCCTTAAGCTCCGACCCAGGGAATTTATTGACACCCAGTGTGGCGATCAGCGACCGCAACGCTTGTCCGGGTTGCTGGGGCCAACTCATGTTGTTCAGGCAGTGATCCAGCTCCGCGATCTGCGTGCTGCTGATGCACCAGTCTGCGAGCCCGGCATACAGGGCGTCGGCAGCGCGCACCTGAACACCCGTTACGCCGAGGTAGTCGCCCAAAACGCCCGGCAGGCGCGACAAGAAATAACTGCCGCCGACATCGGGGAAAAAACCGATCGCAACTTCAGGCATGCCCATTCGGGTGCGCTCGGTGATCACGCGCAGGCTCGCGCCTTGGACCAGTCCCATGCCTCCCCCTAGTACCAGGCCGTCGATCAGCGCCAGCACTGGCTTTGGATAGGTATGAATGTATTCATCCAGCGCGTATTCCTCGGCGAAGAACACCTGGTGCACGCCATCAGCTACTTGTTGGCTTTCGTACAACATGCGGATATCGCCGCCGGCGCAGAAGGCCTTCTCGCCAGCCGCGCGCAAGACCACTGCCACCACGTCCGAGTCCTGCTCCCAGGCGTGCAGGTGTTGCTGGAGCAGGCGCACCATGGTGAGTGTCAGCGCATTGAGGCTCTGCGGGCGGTTTAGGGTCAGGTGGCCTATGCGATTACGTACGGTTGCCAGAATCGAGGGTTCAATTTCTGTGCTGCTCATGCTGAGTCCTCGGCCTATCAGAAGTGTTTGAACTGCGGCGCACGTTTTTCGACGAAGGCGGCCATGCCTTCCTTCTGATCTGCAGTGGCAAACAACGAATGGAACATACGGCGCTCGAAACGCACGCCTTCACTGAGGCTTGACTCGAAGGCGCGGTTGATACTTTCCTTGACCAACATGGTGGATGGCAGGGATTTTTCGGCGATGGCGCTGGCGACCTTGAGGGTTTCCTCCAGCAGCGTTTCAGTCGGAAAAACGCGCGCGACGACGCCGGCGCGTTCGGCTTCTTCTGCGCCCATATGGCGCCCCGACAGGCACATTTCCATGGCCTTGGCTTTGCCAATCGCACGGGTCAGGCGCTGTGTACCACCCACGCCCGGCAACACCCCCAGGGTGATCTCCGGCAAGCCGAAGCGCACATTGTCGGCCGCGTAGATGAAGTCACACATCAAGGCGAGTTCGCAGCCACCGCCCAGGGCATAGCCGGCCACTGCGGCAATCAGTGGCTTGCGGCGACTGGCAATGCGGTCGGCGGCCGAGAAGAAATCATCGAGAAACACCTGGGGGTAGGTGAACTCGGCCATTTCCTTGATATCGGCACCGGCGGCAAATGCCTTGGTGGAGCCGGTGATGACCATGCAGCCGATCGCCGGGTCTTTTTCCAACTGATCCAGGGCCAGATTCAGCTCGGTGATCACTTGGGTGTTGATGGCATTGAGTGATTTAGGGCGGTTCAGTGTGATCAGGCCCACACGCTCATGGACTTCCAGCAGCAGGGTTTCAAACGGCATGGTTCAGACTCCGTAGATTTGCATTAACGGCCAGGCAATGGCGACCCTTTCAAGGTGGTCATTCGAGTTAGGTTGCGTTGGATATGGACTTTGGCCTAGCTTAGCCAGCGTGCCCGGTGCCTTGAAATAACCCGATCCGCCGAATAGTTTGCATATCGCGCCATGTCAGCCGTCAGCAGAGGAGTGCAGCAGGTGGAGCATCCCGTGGATAACACCTTACCCATGACCTTCGTTCAAGGCCTGCTGCAAGGGGCTCTGAACATCTGCAGCGAGGCCGATATCCGGGCTTTCGTCGGCGCCGCAGGCATAGCCGGGCACTTGCTGGAGGCGCCGGGCGCGCGGGTCACCTACGACCAGTTTGTGCGTTTGTACCAGCAGGTTGCGTTGGGCACCGATGATGAAGTGATGGGGCAGTTTTCCAGGCGCATGCGCAGCGGCACGCTCAAGTATTTGTGTTCGAGCCTGCTTGATGCTCGTTCGCTGGGCAACGCGATGTACCGCTTCACACGGTTCTGGAACCTGTTGTTGGACGACTATCTTTTTGGCTACAGCGAGCACGACGGCCAACTTGTTATCTCGCTGGAGGCACGTGACCCTGGCGCCAACGCCCAGCGCTGGGGTCACGAACTGATGATGAAACTTGTGCACGGCGTAGCGTCGTGGTTGGCCGGCCAGGAGATCCCGCTGCACAGCGTGGCGTTTTCTTTCGCGACGCCGGTATATGCGTCGGAATACATGCATATGTTCCCTGGCCCCATCCGTTTCGAGCAGCCGTGCACGGCGTTATCGTTCGACGCCGTGTGGGGTGCACTGCAGTTTCGTCGCAGCAAGGCCGAGTTGCTGCCGTTCCTGCGCGAAGCCCCGCGCTACTGGCTGTTCACCACGCTCAAGGAGCGCCTGGTGGCGCAACAGGTGCGTCAATACCTGCTGGTCCATCTCAAGCAGGCTGACACTATCCAGGGCGCGGCAACCGCGCTGCTGCTGTCCACCCGTACGTTGACGCGCCGGCTCAAGGAGGAGGGCACCAGTTACCAGATGGTCAAGGACGCACTACGCCGAGACATAGCCGTGCAGCAGTTGATCCACACAGACCTGTCCATCACGCAGATTGCCCTGGGCTTGGGGTTTGATTCCACGGCGGTGTTTCACCGTGCTTTTCGCGGCTGGACCGGCAGTACACCAGGCGCGTATCGACGCCCAGGTGTGGACCTACAAACGTACAATCCAATTGCGGCGCCAGCCGATAAAGTCAGCTCCACATGACGGCTGATCCAGGCTGTCATTGCTACGGAGCAAGGTTATGACCCCCTTTCTGAGTTTGATCATTCGCCCTCACCGCAAACGCAGCGACAGCGTTTACCTGCTGCTGGCGCTCCTGACAGGAGGCTTCTTCGGTGGCGTCATGGGGCTCAAGATTTCACTCGCGGCAGGGCTGGCGATCGGGGTGTTCTCCACGCTGGTGCTCTACACGATGTGGCGCACGCCGGGCTGACTGACCCTCATAGCGCTTAACCCTAAGACAGACGAAATACGCGCGGCCGCCCCTTGCAGCCGCGCGAGGTCAACTCGCGCCTGCTCTTCACTAAAAACAATAAATACCCCACCAAGGGGTGGAGTTGAATGATGACCCTGAAGACCGTCCAGCTTGACGATAAATACACGCTTACCCAAGGGCGTATTTTCATCACCGGCACCCAAGCCCTGGTTCGTTTGTCGATGACCCAGCGTCAGCGTGATCAGCAAGAGGGCCATCACACGGCCGGCTACATCTCCGGCTATCGGGGCTCGCCGTTGGGCGGTCTGGATGATCAGTTGGGCAAGGCGAAAAAGTACCTTGAGCAGCACCACACTCTGTTTGTCCCGGGCATCAACGAAGATCTGGCAGCCACCACCATCTGGGGGGCGCAACAGGCTCACCTGAGCGGTGAGGGCAAGTACGACGGCGTGTTCGGTATGTGGTACGGCAAGGGCCCCGGCGTTGACCGCACGGGTGATGCGTTCCGGCATGCGAACCTCGCGGGCACGGCGCAGTTGGGCGGGGTGCTGGTGCTGATGGGCGATGACCATACCTGCGAATCGTCCAGTACCTGCCACCAAAGCGAATTTGCCATGGTCGACGCCATGATTCCGGTACTCAGCCCATCCGGCGTCCAGGAAATCCTCGACTTCGGTCTGATCGGTTGGGCGTTGTCGCGTTACAGCGGGTGCTGGGTCGGCATCAAATGCGTCAAGGACACCGTCGAAGCCACAGCGACCATCGACGTCGACATCAACCGCGTGAAAATCCAAATCCCCCAGGACTTTGCCCTGCCGCCGGACGGCCTCAATATCCGCCAACCCGACACCCCCCACGCCCAGGAAGCGCGGCTGCACCGCTACAAGCTGAATGCGGCGCGCGCCTTTGCCCGTGACAACGCGCTGGACCGCATAGTCATTGGCGCCCCTGGCGCTACGCTTGGCGTGATTACCCACGGCAAGAGCTATTTGGATGTACTGCAAGCACTTGACGATCTGAACCTCAGCGAACAGGCCGCCGCTGTGATGGGCTTGCGCATTTACAAGGTCGGGATGGTCTGGCCTCTGGAACCCGAAGGCGCGCTACGATTTGCCGAGGGCCTGAACAAAATCCTGGTGGTGGAAGAGAAGCGCAGCCTGCTCGAATTCCAGCTCAAAGAGCAGTTCTACGGCCGTGCCGGCGCCCCGGTCATTATCGGCAAACAGGATGAGGCGGGCCAGACGTTGTTCCAGTCGGAAATGGCCCTCGATTCCAACCAGATCGCTATCGCCCTGGGTGAACGCCTGCTCGAATTGGGTAGCAGCCCCAGCCTGCGTCTGCGCATTGAAGAGCTGCGTGCCTACCAAATGGTCAAGGGCGACACCGAGCTGCTGGCGCGCAGTTACTACTTCTGCAGCGGCTGCCCGCACAGCTCGTCTACGGTGCTGCCGGAAGGCAGCAAAGGCTACGCCGGCATTGGCTGCCATTGGATGGCGCAGTCCATGGACCGCTCCACCCTGGGCTACACTCACATGGGCGGCGAAGGCATGGTGTGGGTTGGCGAAGCGCCGTTTTCCAAGCGCAAGCACATGTTCCAGAACATCGGAGATGGCACCTATTTTCACTCCGGGTATCTGGGCATACGCGCCGCCGTTTCCGCCGGCACCAACATCACCTTCAAGATTCTGTTCAACGACGCCGTGGCCATGACCGGCGGGCAGAAACACGATGGCGCATTGACCGTGCCGGCCATCGCTCATCAAGTCAGTGCCGAAGGGGTCAAGCGCATCGTGGTGGTCAGCGATGAGCCCCACAAATACCCGCTGGAGACCGCCTGGCCCGCCGGCGTGACCTTCCATCACCGTGACGAACTCGACAACGTCCA
This sequence comes from Pseudomonas sp. S09G 359, assembly GCF_002843605.1. Classification (NCBI taxonomy): domain Bacteria; kingdom Pseudomonadati; phylum Pseudomonadota; class Gammaproteobacteria; order Pseudomonadales; family Pseudomonadaceae; genus Pseudomonas; species Pseudomonas sp. S09G 359. Next base: position 3,260,234 of record NZ_CP025263.1, read on the forward strand.
GCGCGAGATCCGCGAGGTGCAAGGCACGTCGGTGCTGATCTACGACCAGACCTGCGCAGCGGAAAAGCGTCGGCGCCGCAAGCGCGGTACTTTCCCCGACCCGGCCAAACGCATCGTGATCAACGACCTGGTGTGTGAAGGCTGTGGTGACTGCGGCGTGAAGTCCAACTGCGTGTCAGTGCAGCCGGTGGAAACCGAGTTTGGTCGCAAGCGTGCAATTGATCAGTCGTCCTGCAACAAAGATTATTCCTGCGTCAACGGCTTCTGCCCAAGCTTTGTCACCGTTGTCGGCGGCAGCCTGCGCAAGCCGGAGGCGGCCGTGCAAGGGCAGGCGGTACCGTTGCTGCCGGAACCGATGCGGCCGAGTATCGATGATCGGGTCTACAGCATTTTAGTCGCGGGCATGGGCGGCACTGGGGTCGTCACCATTGGCGCCATTTTGGGCATGGCTGCGCACCTTGAAGGGCGCGGCTGTGGCTTGCTCGATATGGCGGGCCTGGCCCAGAAGGGGGGATCGGTGTGGAGCCATCTGCGCTTCGGCCCCGACCCGCAGTCGATCAAGACCATCCGTATCGCCGCCGGTGGCGCCGACCTGGTGCTGGGCTGCGACCTCATTGTGGCGGGCAACACCAAGACCCTAGCGGCAACGCGCCATGGCAGCACCTACGTCCTGGCCAACACCCAGGAAACCATGCCGGGTGCCTTTACCCGCAATGCCGACATGCAATACCCCACCCAAGCGCTGCGCCGCAATATCGTCGAGGCGGTGGGTCAGGAGCGTGCTGAGTTTGTAGATTCCGGGCGCATCGCAACGGCGTTGTTGGGCGACAGCATCGCCGCCAACATGTTCATGCTCGGGTTTGCTTACCAGCGCGGGCTGATTCCGCTCTCTGCGACCTCGATCGAATCGGCCATCGAACTCAATGGTGCGGCCAAAAAGATGAACACCGAAGCCTTCCGTTGGGGGCGTCAGGCAGCGGTCAACCCGCAAGCTGTCGAGCAATTGCTGGCGGCCAAGGCTGCTGGCCAGGGTATGCGTATTTCACCGGAGCCCGTGAAGACCCTGGATGAGGTGATCGCTGTCCGTCATCAGTTCCTTACCGCGTACCAGAGCAGCGCCTATGCGCAACGCTACAGTGCTTTGGTCGAACAGGTGCGTAACGCAGAACAACGGCTCGGCAACGGACGTAGCGAACTGACCCAGGGCGTGGCCAAGTACTACTTCAAATTGCTGGCGATCAAGGACGAATACGAAGTCGCGCGCCTGCATGTAGAAAGTGGTTTTCTTGACCGCATCTCCCAGCAGTTCGAAGGCGATTACAAACTGGTGTTCAACCTGGCCCCACCGCTGTTTGCCAAACGCGACCCGCACACAGGGCTGCCGAAAAAAAGCGAATTTGGCCCCTGGATCGTGCCGGTGTTCCGCCTGCTCGCCAAGCTGCGTGGGCTGCGCGGTACCGCGCTGGATGTGTTCGGCTACTCGGTCGAGCGCCGTCAGGAGCGCGCGCTGATCCAACGTTATGAGGCGGTGATTGCTGAGGTATTGCCGCTGCTGGAGGACGGTGGCGCGCATTACGACACGCTGCTGGAGCTGGTTTCGCTACCCGAGCAGATCCGCGGTTATGGGCACGTTCGCGCCAAAGCCATGGCGTTGGCCAGGCAGCGCGAAAGCGTTTTGCTGGATGTGTTGCGCGGTCGTGTGATCGCGCTGAAAAAAGTGGCTTGAGTCACCCAGGTCGCACCGATTATCAATGGAGGATAAAACCATGAACTCACTGATCAAACCGCCCGTTATCGCCGCCCGTATGGACGATGTGGCGCCGTTTCATGTGATTGATATCCTGACCCGCGCCAAGCGGCTGGAGGCGGAAGGGCGCGACATTGTGCACATGGAGGTCGGCGAGCCCGACTTCCCGACACCCCCCGCCATCATTGCTGCCGGCCAGGCGGCCCTGGCCAACGGCAAGACCACCTACACCCCGGCGCTGGGAATTCCCGAACTGCGCCAGGCAATCGCCGATTACTACTTGCAGCGCTATGGCGTCACGGTGCCGGCGGCACGCATCGTGGTGACGGCGGGTGCTTCGGGTGGGCTGTTACTCGCACTGGCCTGCCTGGCCGAGCCGGGCAAGGAATGGTTGCTGACCGATCCTGGATACCCGTGCAACCGCAATTTCGTGCGAATCTTTGAGGGCGTGCCTACCTCGATTCCGGTGGGCGAAGCGCATAACTTCCAGCCCACCCTGGCTGACCTTGAAGCCCATTGGAATGATTCGACCGCCGGCGCGCTGTTTGCCTCACCGGCCAACCCTACAGGCACCATGCTCAGCCTCGAACAGGTCCGCACGTTCGCAGAATTTATCCGCGCCAAGGGCGGGCATTTTATTCTCGATGAGATCTACCAGGGCCTCACCTACGACCAGGAGTCCACCACCGCACTGCAGTGCTGCGAGGGCGTCTGGATCGTTCAAAGTTTCTCCAAATACTTCCAGATGACCGGCTGGCGCCTGGGCTGGCTGGTGGTGCCAGAAGGCTATACGCGGCACATCGAAAAGCTTGCGCAAAACCTGTTCCTGTCGCCGTCGGCACCAGCCCAGTACGCGGCGCTGGCAGCCTTTAAACCCGAAACCCTCGACTTGCTGGAGACGCGTCGCATGGAGTTCCAGTGCCGTCGCGACTTCCTGTCTGCGGAGTTGGCAAGGTTGGGCTTTCGTGTGGTGGCCAAGCCTGAAGGCGCGTTTTACATCTATGCCGATTGTTCAGCATTCACCACCGACAGCTTTGCATTCGCCATGACGCTGCTCGAAGAGGCTGGGGTGGCAACAGGGCCAGGTTTGGATTTTGGGATCAATCAACCGGAGCGCTATATCCGTTTTTCCTACACGACGAGTATCGAGCGGCTCCAGGAAGCCGTTAGTCGCATCGAGCGATTTTTGCAGGCGCAGGACAAACGTTCATAAATCGCCTGCAAACGTACAAGGCTGCGCGAGGACGCAAGGGATACAGTCGCCACTAAGGAGAAAGTTACGGACAGGAGGTTCTGCACCCGCACCATCTGCCAGCCCCTTTCGTCCTGAAAAGGGGCGCAGATATAACAATAAGAGAAACCATTGCCATGAGTTCAGTCCCCTCAAGTGCTGCACCCTCACTTCCCGTTGCACGCCGGCTGACACGCAGCGATTACAAAACGCTGTCGCTGTCTGCGCTGGGCGGTGCGTTGGAGTTTTACGACTTCATCATCTTCGTGTTTTTCGCCACCGTGGTGGGGAAGCTGTTTTTCCCCAGTGACATGCCCGAATGGCTACGCCTGATGCAAACATTTGGCATTTTTGCAGCGGGCTATCTGGCAAGACCGCTGGGCGGCGTTGTCATGGCGCACTTCGGCGACCTGCTGGGGCGCAAAAAAATGTTCACCTTGAGCATTTTCATGATGGCTGTGCCGACCTTGATCATGGGGCTGCTCCCCACCTATGCGCAGATCGGTATTGCAGCGCCCCTGTTATTGCTGTTGATGCGTGTGATTCAAGGCGCTGCCATTGGCGGTGAAGTGCCGGGGGCCTGGGTTTTTGTTTCCGAACACGTGCCTCAACACCATGTTGGGTACGCCTGCGGCACGCTGACCTGTGGCCTGACGGCTGGCATCCTGTTGGGCTCTCTGGTGGCTACTGCGATCAACAGCGTTTACTCGCCAGCAGAAGTTGCCGACTACGCTTGGCGAATCCCCTTTTTGCTAGGAGGCGTGTTTGGTTTGCTCTCGGTCTACTTGCGCCGCTGGCTCCACGAAACGCCCGTGTTTGCTGAGATGCAGCTGAGAAAAACCCTGGCTGCCGAGGTGCCGTTACGCGCGGTTTTGCGTGACCATCGTGGTGCCATTCTGATTTCCATGGCGCTGACCTGGTTCCTCTCAGCCGGCATCATCGTGGTTATTTTGATGACGCCGACGGTGTTGCAGACGGTCTACCATTTTTCCGCCACCACGGCCTTACAGGCTAACAGCCTGGCCATTGTCTTTCTGAGCCTGGGCTGCGTGTTGGCCGGCTCGCTTGCAGACCGGTTCGGCGCCGGGCGCGTGTTTGTGCTGGGCTGTGCGGCATTGATGATCAGTTCGTGGACCTTTTATCACAGCCTCTTCGCCAATCCCAACTGGCTGTTCCCGATGTATGCCGTAACAGGCCTGTTGGTCGGCACCATCGGTGCGGTGCCCTACGTGATGGTCAAGGCATTCCCACCGGTAGTGCGCTTTAGCGGGTTGTCATTTTCATACAACTTGGCCTACGCCATTTTCGGCGGCCTGACCCCTATGGTTGTTACGTTGATGCTCAAGGAAAGTCCTTTGGGGCCGGCGTATTACGTGTCGATTATCTGTGCGATTGGGATAGTGGTCGGCGGTTATCTATGGTCAAAAAATCGATAGAGTTTCCGATGCCTACCAAAATGGAGGGCACCGCGATGCCCACTCAGTTTTCATTGCAGCGTATTGATTGGATGGTGACCCTGCGCGCCCTGGATATCCACGGTTATGCAACGCTCCCAGGGTTGATCAGCGAAGCTCAATGCCTGGAACTGGCTGCAGCTGAGGCCACGGAGGTCACCACCCTGGAAACGTTGAGTGGAGTGGGGGCGGGTTTTTGCCAGGGTTCTGTCTGCATGTTGGTGAACCCTTGTTCTGTCGTGGGTTATTTAGAGGCGTTGTTATATCCACCGCTGAACTTGCTCGCCAATGTCTGGAGCGAGCGCTCCGGTTCCAGCTATCGCTTCCCGGCATCGCCGCAGGCCCTGGTGACGGAATGTGCCGAGTGGGGGCAACACCGCACTCTGAGCTATCTATCTTGCTACGGCGTAGATGACTGCGAGCGGCTGCATCACTGTGTCAGGGGGGAGCAGAGAGTGTTCCCCTTTCAGGCGGTCGTGCTGCTGTCCAGCACGGAGCATGACTTTTTGGGTGGTGAATTGTTAATCGCGCGCCAGGATGAACGGGCACCTACGGCCACCTTCAACGTTCAGGCACAGCAGGGCGACGTGGTGCTGTTGGCGGTCAAACGCAAACCGCGCCGTGAAGCGGGGGACCTGGTCTGGTCGACCTTGCGCCACGGCGTCCAGCCGGTGCGCTCAGGGCAACGCAAAGCACTGAATCTTGTGTTTCATCGAGGCAACGGTTCGGACGAGGATTTTTCGTCACCCGAGCGCTACGTGCGTGCCGGTCCTGGTGTATCGCTTGCGGATTTCGGTCCTGGCATTGCAAGCCAAGACATCGGCGTTTCGCATGAGTGAATGCCATCTGGCAGCGGTCCCACCGGCGTAAACGCAATCGCCTGCCAAAGGCTAACGGGTAACCTGCCTTCCCATGCGTTCGGGCGTTCTGTCTGCGCCACCATACCCTTTTCATCAACCATCTCAGGATTATGAAATGACTCGTCTTCGTTCTTCCCATGGCTTTATGGGGCCATTTTCTCCCGACGGTAAGTCAAGCATCGCACCCACGCCACCTTGGCACTATGCGGCTGACTTCATCACCATTGAGTATTGGGTTGAGCCTGAATTCATCGAGCGCTTATTGCCACCGGGCCTGAGCTTGCATCCTGACGAACCCGGACTGGTAACGGTCTCGTTCGTCGACTGGCAGGCGTGTACCAATGGTGCAGAAGAGTTATTGGACCCGGTTCGCGCCCAATACAAGGAATGCATCGTGTTGGCCAGTGTCCAGTATGAGGGGCAACTGATGCAGTACTGCCCCTATATCATCGTCGACCAGGACACGTCCCTGGCGCGCGGCTGGGCCCTGGGGTACCCGAAAAAAATCGGTTCGGTCTGGACCACTCGTTCGATGGGGGTTAAATCCATCGCGTCACCTGGCGAGGAGACAGGCAGCGTGTTTGCCGGCACCGTGGCGGTCAAGGACCGGCGCCTTGCCGAAGGTCATGTCCGGCTGACGGGGCCTGCCGACGGAACGGCCGTCACATTTGGCAGTCGCCCCATTGTTGCCCTGCGCCATTTTCCTTCGATGTTCGAGGGTGAAGAAGATCGGCCGGCGGTGTTCGAGCTTGTGAGGCTTCAGGCCGAGAACGTGCAGGCGGGTGAGGTACTTGAAGGCGAAGCCAAGCTAACGATTTTTGATTCGGCCACGGAGCTGCTGGGTGCGTTGGACCCGGTCCGCGTGGGACGCGGTTGGCGCTATTCGCTGGCAATGTCCAACCGCACCAACACCCTGCTGCGCGACCTGCGCACCGTTGGACTGGATATTTGCGAAGAGGGCGCTTGAACATGGACGCCTTGGTACTTCAGCGTACTTACCTGGATTTGACGACCCCGCATGTTGCCGATGCGTGCATGCGTTTGGGGATCGCAGTGCGTCTCGCACCCTCGGCAGTACGCCCAGTGTGGAGTGGCACGCATTTTGTGGGCCGTGTATGTCCGGCGCGGCATTATGGAAGTGTCGATGTGTTTTTAGAGGCCATTGATACGGCTGAACGGGGCGATGTGCTGGTGGTGGATAACGGCGGGCGCATGGACGAAGCCTGTGTCGGGGATCTGGTGACTCTGGAAGCAAGCCTCGCCGGCATGGCCGGTGTAGTCATCTGGGGGTTGCACCGTGACACGGTTGAACTCAAGGCCATTCGTCTGCCCATGTTCAGCTTGGGGACGTTGCCCGTAGGCCCGCAGCGTCTGGATCCGCGTGAAACCGAGGCGTTGGTGTCTGCAACGTGCGGCGCTACGTTGGTGACTGCTGAAGACTTTGCCCTGGGCGACGATGACGGTGTGCTGTTTATTCCCTTGAAGCGTGCAGCAGAAGTGGCAGAAGTGGCCACGGCGATCCGTGACACCGAGCGCTACCAGGCAGCGCGAATGCGCTTGGGCAAGTCGTTTCGAGAACAGGCCCGCTTCGACACTTACCTGCAATCGCGGTTGACTGATCCTGAACAGACATTCCGCCAGCATTTGCGCGCCTTTGGCGGTGAAATCGAAGAGTAGAAAAACTGCGGGTAGCCTGCTCAAAGGAAGGGGGCAGGCCATCAGCAGTATCAGATGGGCAATGCCGAGGTCAGCTTGATCGTCTGCATGGGCACTTCAGTTTTGACACTCTTGACGCCTTTGATCGTTGCCAGGTAGTCACCCTGGAATTTGCGATAGCCGGTCAGGTCACCGGCCACTACCCTGAGCAGGAAATCACAGTCGCCCGCCATGAGGTGGCACTCCACCACCTGAGGGAGTTTCAACACCTCTTGGGTAAAGTGATCGACGGTTTCTGCGTCCTGGCCATTCAGCCAGATCCGTACAAACACCGTCAGGCCAACATCCAGTTTTTGGGCGTTGAGCAGTGCGACGTAGCGCTCAATGATGCCATTGTCCTCCAGCCACTTCACGCGGCGCAGGCAGGGCGACGTGGAGAGCCCTACGTGGTCCGCCAGCTCGATATTCTGCATACGCCCGTCGGCCTGCAACGCGCGCAGGATTCTGCGGTCAATTTCGTCCAGGTTTTTCATCTCTTCAACTCACCCGTCACACTGTGGAAAGTACCAGCGTGAAGGGGCAATACCGAAACTTCTCTTGAAGTGCCTGGACATATGGCTCTGGTCAAAAAAGCCCGAATCTATGGCCGCCTTGGACAGCGTCTGGCCGGCCTGCACCAGTTGTTTGACCTGGCTGAGTCGGCGCGCGGTGATGTAACGGTGGGGGCTGGTGCCAAAGAACACCCGAAAATCTTTGGACAGGCTCCAACGGTCTCGGCCGGCGCAATCCGCGAGTTGGTCGAGGGTGATCGGTCGGTCCAGGTTGTCGTGGATGTATTCGCGTGCCCGCAGTGCAGCGGCGAAATGGTGGGCAGGGCGTGCCGGACGCTGACCGGTGACGGCGGCGAGGGTCATCACGAAGTTGAACAGCGCATCGTCTTCTGCCAGGGGGGCGAGTTCATGGGCATGCAGGAGTTCGAATACCGCTGAAACCAGGCGTTGGTCACGGGACACCCCGCTTTTCAAGAATGGCAACGGCTTGCCCTTGACGATGTGCTGAACCAGCGACGGCGGCACGTAAAGGCCTTGGTAGCGCAAACCCGTGTCCGTTCCAGCGCAGCCATCGTGCATTTCGTCCGGGTGCAGAATCATTGCCTCGCCGGGGACGCAAACGTTGGACTCGCCGCGGTACTGGAAGCGGTGCGCGCCGTCCAGCGTCATGCCGATCGCATAGGTGTCGTGCTGGTGCGCGTCGAACGCATGAGCCACGAAAAACGCCTCGAACCGCTCCAGCGATGAGGTCTGAGGAGCATGTTTAACCCAATCTGTTGTCGAGCGTTGATCGTGCATGATGGCGCACTACTCAGTGATTTTTCGAATTTTACGCCAGTGCATCGGGTCATGGCTTGGACGTTTGTGGGTGGTGTGGCAGGCCGGCTAGCGTTGTCGATTGCCTGTCGTTGTAGCGAATCGACTGCGGTAGGCCGCTGGTGTCGAACCCACCTGCTGGCGAAAGAGACGCGTGAAGGAACTAGCGTTCTGATAACCGACCTGATTGGCGATCTCCTCGATGCTCAAATCGCTGCTTTCGAGCAGGGTCATGGAGATCTCGAGACGCAGGTTTTGCAAATAGGCTAGGGGTGTTGTGCCCAGCACGCTGTTGAAGTGGCGTATCAGCGTACGTACGCTGACCGACAACGCCGAAGCAAGCTCGGGCAAGCTGATGTCCTCGGCAAAATGCTTGAGCAGCCAGTGCTGTGCCTTGGCAACCATGGTGTCGCTGTGCACGGTTTCCATCTGCAGGGGCAGATAAGGCAGTTGAGTGGTCTGGCTGGTGTCGATAAGCATCGTTTTGGCGGTCAGGGTTGCGGTATTCGCGCCGCAGAAATGCTCGACCATCCGTACCCCTTGCAGCAGATACGAAGCATTGGCGCCAGCGCACCACAGGCGGTCCTCCTCGGTCACCATCGAGCGCAATTGCAGGTTCACCGCAGGGTGGCGCTCGCGAAACAGCCGCTCCAGCCACCAGGTAGTTGTGGCCTGACGACCCTGCAACAAGCCGGTCTCGGCGAGCAGGAAGGTGCCTGTGCAATTGGCGGCCAGCACCGCGCCCTCGCGCCATTGCGCCTTGAGCCACTCCAACTGCGGTACAGCGCTTTCGAGCATCTGTTCGAAAGCGTCATGCCCCGCGTAGTACAGCCCCGGAATAAAGATCATGTCGACCTTCTCTTGCGGTAGCGGGGTGGCGATGTTCAACGCCAATCCATTGCATGCCGTGACGGGCTTACCCTTGTTCGACACGAACTGCCAGGAAAAAGGCCGGGCAATGGCTTTACCGGTCTTGTGTTGCTGGCGACTGAGGTGCGCATTGGTGACATGGAACACGTCGGCGATGCCGGCGAGGCTCGAGGCATAACAGCCATCGAGAGCCAAAATGGCGACACGTAGCGGGGCGATTTTCATAATGGCAAATTACGCATAAAAATAGTCATTAATGCCAATTTAGCACCGCGATCCGCTTCCGTACAGTGAGCTCATCAGCCATTGACCGGAGCTTTCATGAACGTACTGATTGTCCACGCGCACAACGAACCGCAGTCATTCAACACGGCCATGTTCAACCTCGCTGTGGAGGTGCTGAGCGGGCAGGGGCATGAGGTGGACGTGTCTGATTTATACGCGATGAACTTCAACCCTGTCGCCAGCGCCAGCGACTTTGGCCAGCGCGCCAACAGCGAGCACCTGGTCTACGCCCTGGAGCAGCGCAACGGTTACACCACTGGCACCCTCGCGCCGGACATCCTCGCTGAACTGGAGAAGATCAAGCGCGCCGACCTGATCATCTTCAACTTCCCGATCTACTGGTTCAGCATGCCGGCGATCATGAAGGGCTGGTTCGACCGCGTGTTCATTTCGGGGTACTGCTATGGCGGTGCGCGCATTTATGACCGCGGCGGCTTGAAAGACAAAAAAGCCATGCTTGCGTTTTCGCTCGGCGGCCAGGACCACATGTTTGGTCCGGGCGCTGTGCACGGTGAACTGGAAACTTTGTTGCAGCCTATCCAGCGCGGCGTGTTGGGGTATGTCGGCCTTACTGTCTTGCCGCCATTCGTAGCCTTCCATGTGCCCTATATCAGCCAAGCGGCGCGTGAGGACTACCTGGCGCAGTACCGCGAGCATCTGTTGACCCTGGATCAGCGCGCGCCGCTCGAGTTTCCGTCGCTGGATGACTACGACGAAATTCTGCGCCCTAAACATTCGACGGCTCACGCATGACGGTTGGTGAGGTCGGTATGACGACTCCCTTTAACAACCGTTCAGGCGTTCAAGTCGAGCGCCTCGGGCTTATCTGTTTCATTACGCTGGATCGTCCCGAGACGGGCAACAGTGTGGATCTGGGCATAGGGCTGGCGTTGAGAGATGCGGTGCGCTCGCTGGTTGTGAACCCGCCACGTGTTGTGGTTCTGCGCAGCAGCGGCGCGCACTTCATGGTGGGGGGCGATGTGCGCCGCTTCGAGACCTTATTGAGGGTCTCCAGCGAGGCCTGCGCCGATGAGTTGGAAACCCTGATCAGTGCCGTCAACGAAGCGGTAACCGGACTGACGCAATTGCCCTGTCCGGTGCTGGGTTTGATCAACGGCGCCGCTGCCGGCTTCGGACTGTCGCTGGCCTTGGCGTGCGACATCCTGGTCGCGGCCGACGATGCAAGTTTCCTGATGGCGTACAGCGCAATCGGTGCAACGCCGGACGGCGGCGGCACCTGGCATCTGCCACGGCAGGTGGGGTTGCATCGAGCCATGGCCATCGCGTTGTTGAATCCGAAACTGAGCGCCGTTGACGCGAAGGTCGCAGGCCTGGTGATCGAGGTGGTGCCTGGCGAAGAGCTGGCGGCAGCCGGCCTGGCCATCGCCCAACGCTTGGCCGACGGTCCCGCCGCGGCGCAGGCTGGGATCAAACGCTTGCTGCGTAGCGGCCTGGACGCAAACCTGGAAACGGCCTTGGCAGCCGAAAAGGCCACGTTCGTGGCGGTATCCGCCAGCGCTGACTTTGCAGAAGGCGTTGCCGCGTTTTGCCAGCGCCGCAAGGCTCAATTTGGTTCGTCCCTTTAATCCCCCACGAGGTCTTTCATGAGAATCGAAGGTTCTGTTTTCTTCATCACCGGTGGTGCTTCGGGGCTAGGGGCTGCCACCGCCAAGTGGCTGGTGGGATCGGGCGCCCAGGTGGTGCTGGCTGACCTCAACGAGGTGGCAGGTGAAGCATTGGCGAATGAGTTGGGGCCCGATGCGCTATTCGTGCGCACGGACACGGTGCAAGAGCAATCCATGCAAGCGGCCATCGACCTTTCACTCAGCCGGTTCGGCCGTGTAGACGGGCTGATCTGCTGTGCCGGCGTCGCACCTGGGCAGAAGGTGCAGAGTAAGGCGGGGCCGCATGACCTGGATACCTTTGCGCGCGCAATCACGATCAACCTGGTGGGGACGTTCAACGCCATACGATTGGTCGTAGCGGCCATGAGTAACAATGCGCCCAATGGCGATGGCGAGCGCGGCGTGATCATCACCACCGCGTCCGTCGCGGCCTTTGATGGCCAAATCGGCCAGGCGGCCTATGCGGCGTCTAAAGCCGGTGTAGTGGGTATGACACTGCCGATTGCTCGTGAACTTGCCCGGTTTGGCATTCGGGTGGTGACCATTGCGCCCGGCATCTTCGAAACGCCAATGCTGCTTGGACTGCCTCAGGCCGTTCAAGACTCGCTGGGTAAAACAGTGCCATTCCCCCCACGCCTGGGGCGCGGTTGCGAGTACGCGCAATTGGTGGAGTCGATCGTACTGAACCCGATGCTCAACGGCGAGGTGATACGTCTGGATGGTGCATTACGCATGGCGGCCCAATAAGGAGTTACTCACGTTTCAATTGAAATTCTGAACAGAAAGTTTGAATGAATTTGGTGGCGTTGGGCGTTATCCCGGCGGCGCTGAAGTGTGCGTCACAGTCGAAAAAAATAAAAAACAGCAATAACAATAACAATAGCGAAAGGTAGACTAACCATGCAATTCAACTTCGGTACAGTTATGCCCGTCCTGTGCGCCAGCGCAGTCCTGGGTATGGTCGGATCGGCACGTGCAGACTTCCTGGGGGACAGCAAATCCACCCTGGAACTGCGTAACTTCTATATGAACCGTGACTTCCGCCAGGCCGGCGCGGCGCAGAATAAAGCGGAGGAATGGGCTCAGGGATTCATGTTGCGCCTTGAATCCGGTTACACCGAGGGGCCGGTAGGTTTCGGTATTGATGCCATCGGGATGCTGGGGCTGAAACTCGACTCCAGCCCAGATCGGGTTGGCACCGGCCTGCTCAAGACCAATGCGGTCGGGCCCAAGCGGGCCAAGGATGAATATGGCGAGTCAGGCTTTACTGCCAAGGTACGTATCTCCAAGAGCACCTTGAAGCTCGGCACTCTCCAGCCGGTGTTGCCGCCTTTGATGCGCAATGACTCACGTCTTATGCCGCAGACCTTTCGCGGGGCCTGGTTGGCCAGTAACGAGATCGAGGGTTTAAATCTTGATCTGGGCCGCCTTGATCGGGTCAATCAGCGCGACTCTTCGGACAACGAAGTGATGACAGTCTTCAATGGCGGCAAGCGCAATATAGTGCTCGGAAGTGCCAAAACCAGTGATGAATTTCTGTTTGGTGGGGGTCGCTATCAATGGAATCCGACACTTTCCACCAGTTATTACTATGGCGGCCTTGATGGCATCTACATACAACACTTGATCAATCTTGTGCATCAATTACCGTTGGCGGGCGGGCAAAGTCTTAAGTCCGATATCCGATTTGCACACTCTGGTGCCGACGGCGGAAGTAACGTGGACAACGATGCTTTGGGCGCCTTGTTTACCTACAAAATGCTTGGGCATAGCTTCAGCGCCGGCTACCAGCACCTCAGCGGTCGCACCGGTTTCGCCTACGTCAATGGCGCGGACGATGCCTTGCTCAATCAGGTGCAGATCAATGACTTCGGCAACCGCGATGAGCACTCGTGGCAGGTGCGTTACGACTATGACTTCGCCGCGTTGGGCTTTCCAGGGCTAACCCTGATGACCCGCTATCTGTCGGGTGACAACGTGGACCGAGGGGCCGGGCTGAGCGAAGGCAAAACCTGGGAGCGCAACACCGACCTGGGGTACGTCATTCAAAGCGGGCCGCTGAAAAACCTGGCGTTGAAGCTGCGTAACGCCACCACCCGCAGCAACTTCCTGAATGATCTGGATGAAAACCGCCTGATCGTCGGCTACAGCTTGCCACTCTGGTAAGTCCTGAATCATCGCAGCCTGGCGCATGGCCAGCAGGGAATGGCTGGCTTGGCGAAATTGGCATAAAAAACGTCAGTATTGCCAATGTGCCAGCGCTGCCGACTCTCGTACTGTGCAAAAGGGCACAGCGGCACATCAATGTTGAGAAAGACACGATGAACACAATAAAAAGAAGTTATTCGCGTGGCGCGATTCACACTCCGTTGATTGAGAAAACCCTGGGGGATTTCTTTGACGAGGTGGTCGCACGATTTCCCGATAATGAGGCGCTTGTTTCGTGTCATCAGAGTATCCGGCTCAGCTATTCGCAACTTCAAGCCGAAGTAAACCAACTGGCGAGTGCGCTGCTTGCGTTGTCACTTGTGCCGGGTGATCGTGTGGCTATCTGGGCCAACAACAGCGCCGAATGGCTGATAACCCAACTGGCGACAGCCAAGGTCGGTATCATCCTGGTCAACTTCAACCCGGCCTATAAAACCATCGAGCTTGAGTACGCGCTGAATAAGGCGGGCTGCAAGGCATTGATCACTATGGCCGCGTTCAAGACTACTGATTACCTGCAAGTGATCAGAACCATTGCGCCGGAAATCCACACATCTACACCTGGACAGCTCAGTGCTGCGAGGTTGCCCGCACTGCATGCGGTCATTCACCTGGGCGAAGAACACGTGCCCGGGTTTATGCGTTTTCGCGATCTGATGAGTCTGGGAAATGCCTTGGATGAACATGTCCCGCGTGTCGCCGCGACGCTGAAGAACACTGATGCGATCAACATCCAATTCACCAGCGGCACCACGGGCTCTCCAAAGGGCGCAGCGCTGACCCATCGCGGCATTCTCAACAATGGCTTTTTTCTCGGCGAAGGCATGAGCCTGACTGCCACCGATCGCCTGTGCATTCCGGTGCCTTTGTTTCATTGCTTTGGCATGGTGGTTGGCAACCTGGCGGCATTGACCCATGCCAGCACCATCGTCTATCCCAACGATGCGTTTGACCCGGTGCGTACCCTTGAGGCCGTACAGAGTGAGCGCTGCACCGCCCTGCACGGTGTGCCGACGATGTTCATCACCGAACTCGACCACCCCCGCTTTCACGAATTCGACCTGTCCACCTTGCGCACCGGCATCATGGCCGGCACGGCTTGCCCGATTGAGGTGATGCGCCGGGTTCAGCGCGACATGCATATGCGCGATGTCACTATTGCCTACGGCATGACCGAAACCAGCCCGGCCAGCTACCAAAGCACCTGTGAAACGCCGCTGGAAAAACGCGTGTCGACCATCGGCAAAGTCCACCCCCACCTGGAAGCCAAGGTGGTCCACCCGGAGTCGGGAGACACCTTGCCGATCGGCGTCGTGGGGGAGTTGTGTATCCGTGGTTATTCGCTGATGCAAGGCTACTGGAACGACCCGGAAAAGACTGTGCAGACCATCGACAGCGACGGCTGGATACACAGCGGAGACTTGGCCACGATGGATGCCGAGGGCTACGTCAGCATCACCGGGCGTATCAAGGATATGGTGATACGCGGCGGCGAAAATATTTCCCCGCGCGAGATCGAGGAGTTCCTGTATCAACACCCGGCGATTCAGGATGCGCAGGTGATCGGCGTGGCAGATGAGAAATACGGCGAGGAGCTCTGCGTTTGGGTGATCGTGCGCCCGGGCCTGGCGATCAGCGAAGACGAGATACGCGAGTTCTGCAGCAGCCAGATCGCCCGTTACAAGATCCCGCGCTATATACGCTTCGTCGACGGCTTCCCAATGACGCTCTCCGGCAAGGTACAGAAGTTCAGGATGCGCGAAATCATGGAAGAAGAGCTTACCCTGGCGGTGTGCTAGAGCGCCGCCCACATTTACTCATGCGCCGCTTCATAGGCGCCACCGATAAGGAATGAACCATGGCATGGCAGATTGAAGTGATTGAAGGGTGTGCGGTTGTGCGCATGAATACCAACAAGGTCAATGTGCAGAACGACACCTTCTTCAAGGACCTGCATGACGCGTTTGATCGGCTCGAAACCGAGTTCAGCGAGTTGCCGGTGATTCTGACCGGGCAGGGCAATGCCTTTTCAGCCGGTATCGACTTCAAGTACAGCTTTGATGTATTTGGCAGCCAGAACAAAGAGCGGATCCGCCAGTGGTACGCCGAATACCGCGCGACCAACCTGCGTATTTTCCAGTACCCGCGCCCCACCGTGGCAGCGATCAACGGGCATGCTATTGCCGGTGGCCTGATCACGGCCTTGGATTGCGACTTTCGTATCGCCGCTCGCAAAGACGCCAAGTTCGGCTTGAACGAAGTGCCTATCGGCATTCCGATGCCTGCCGCGTATGTGGAAATCATCAAGTATGCGCTGGGCAATCAGGTCGGCGCGCTGACCACCCTCAAGGGTGAGCTCTATTCGCTGGAGCAGGCCGAGAAGCTCGGGTTCTTCCATGAGGTAGTGGAGGAATCGCAACTGCTGGCCACCGCGATTGCCTATGCGCGATGCATCACGCCCGATTGCAACGTGGCGTATGCGATGTCCAAGAAAGCCTTGCAGGATTCGGTCATGCAGCAGATTGACCTGCGTACTACGCTGCTCGACCAGGAACTGCCCACCGGCATGAGCGATGCAGGTAATCGCCGGGCCCAGGACAAGCGTCGCCGGGAAATCATGGGCGAATAAGAGAAAGAACATCGTGGAAATTATCGACGCCTGGATGCAGTTTCCCAACAAGCGCTTTTTGCAGGACCCGATGTTTGATTCTCTGCGGCGCTGGCCCACGGCGTGGAAGGTGCTAGCCGAGAACAGTCCTGACATTACCTCGGCGCAAGTGCTTGAAACGCTCCAGAAAGAGGGCGTATCGAAGGTCTTCGCCAGTGCCTGGTGGGGACCTGCGGGGCCGATGATCACTAACGAAGAAGTGGCGGCGGCCGTCACGGCGCAGCCTGAGCGAGTCATTGGCGTGGCATCGGTAGACCTGAGCCGGCCGATGGAGGCGGTCAGGGAACTGCGCCGTTGCGCCCGCCAGTATGGTTTCAAGGCGTTGCGCGTATTGCCATGGCTTTGGGGCCTGCCGCCTGATGACCGCCGTTACTACCCGCTGTATGCCGAGTGCATCGAGCTGGATATCACCTTCTGTCTGCAAGTAGGCCACGCGGGCCCTATGCGCCCGTCGGAGCCAGGGCGCCCGATGCCTTATCTGGATAACGTGGCGCATGAGTTTCCTGAGCTGCGCATCGTCGGCGGGCATATCGGCTTTCCGTGGGTGGCCGAAATGATTTCCTTGATGATGAAGCATCCGAATGTCTACGTGGATACATCAGCCTACAAGGCTTCGCGGTTTCCTGCGGAGCTGGTGGCGTATATGCGTGGAGCGGGGAAGAGAAAGGTCTTGTTTGGCACCAATTACCCGATGCTGACTGCCGCTGATTGTTTACAAGGGCTGCAAGCGTTGAACCTGGAGGAAGATGTACAGCGCTGTTTCCTGGCAAACAATGCGCGCCGGGCGTTCAAGTTGCCCGGCTAAAGAGTCAAACAGTCATTTACCCAGCATGCGCCTTGCCGAGGTCAGTACGGGTGCATCGATCATTCTCCCTTCAAAGGAAAACGCCCCGCCGTGCTGCTTTGCCGCCTCGAGCACGCGCTCTGCCCAGGCTTGCTCGTGTGCTGAGGGTATGAAGATACTGTCAACCTGCTCGACCTGTTTAGGGTGCAGGCAGAGCATGCCGGCGAAGCCCAGATCCTTTGAGGCGGTCGCAAAGGCGCTAAGGCCCTCCATATCACTTAGCACGGGGTAAACCGTGTCGACGGGCGGTTCCAGGCCATTGAGTGCGCTGTGCAATAGCAGCGCATAACGAACCTGGTCGAAGATCCTGTGACTGCTGGGCGAGTAGGCATTGATACCGAGCTGGATAGCCAGATCCAATACGCCAAACACCAAGCGCTCGATGCCTTTGCAGGTCGCTGACTCGGGGAGTGTCAAAAGGCCTTGAGGTGTTTCTATCAGTGGCCAGATTTTGCGGCAGGTATCAGCGACTTCTTCCAGCTGTTTAAGGCTTTCGGCCTTTGGCACCATGACACCAGCCAGGTGGGGGTGAGCCCGGCACAACGCCAGGTCCTGTTTATAAGCCTCATCGCCATTTGAGTTGATCCTGACCATCACATTTTGATGACGCGTCTGCGCCAAATACCGATCAGCATTTTCGCGCGCCTGGTCCTTATGCTGTGGCTCAACGGCATCTTCCAGGTCGATGACGACGCGGCCTGCGCCTGTCGCTATAGCTTTTTCGAAGCGTTCCGGCCTGTCCCCAGGCACAAATAACACAGTCCTAATCATAGGGGGCTCCCGCGGCAGGCATTGCACTGAAAAGTGCAACACCTGCAGGTAGTGATTAACGATTCAGATCGAGATTCTTGGTTTCACGTATGTAGATAAAACCAACGATGCAGGTGAGCGCCGCTACGCCGATGGGGTAGTAAAGCCCCGCATAAACATTGCCTGTCCACAGCACCAGCCAAGATGAGATCAGCGGCAGGAAGCCACCGAAGCAGCCATTCCCCAAGTGATAGGGCAATGACATGGAGGTGTAGCGAATGCGTGCAGGGAACAACTCGACCAGGAAGGCGGCCATGGGGCCATACACCATGGTGACGTACGTCATCAACAGCACCAGCAGCAGCAACATCATCGGCTTGTTGACCTGGGCCGGGTCCGCAGCGCCCGGGTAACCGGCACTGGCTAACGCCGCTGTCAGTGTCGGCTTGTCGGGCGCGGTCAAATTAAGGTCGCCGATGGAAATAGCGACACTGTTGTTTGCCTCTATCACCGTACGATAGGGCACACCACGCGCCGACAGTTCATTGCGGATGGCATCGCAGTTATTGCAGTTTTCTGGGGCGGTAAGGATTACAGGGGTGGTAGCAATAGCCGCTTCCAAGGCGGGGTTGCCGTAGTGCATCAGCCCCTTGTAGATAGGCATGAAGGTCAGTGCCCCCAAGAGGCAGCCGGCAAGAATAATCGGCTTTCTACCGACCTTATCCGATAGGTATCCGAAGAACACGAAGAGCGGGGTTCCGATGACCAATGCCAACGCGACCAGCATGGTGGACAGGCCAAACTCGATCTTCAGGATACTTTGCAGAAAGAACAGGGCGTAAAACTGCCCGGTGTACCAAACGACCGCTTGTCCGGCAATGGCGCCCAACAATGCAATGAACACCAGGCGCAGGTTTTTCGAGTCGCCAAAGCTTTCCTTCACCGGGTTGGCCGATAACTTGTGCTCGGCCTTCATCTTGAGAAAAACCGGGGATTCGCTGAGTGTCATGCGGATATAGACCGAGACCATCAGCAGCACCAGCGACAGCAGGAATGGAATACGCCACCCCCACGCACGGAATTCCTCCTCACCCAGCAGTGACCGACAGGTAAGAATGACGCCAAGTGACAGCAAGAACCCGATGGTTCCTGTGGTCTGGATCCAACTGGTGCGAAAGCCACGCTTCTTCGCAGGTGCGTGTTCGGCGACGTAAATGGCGGCACCGCCATATTCGCCGCCCATGGCCAGGCCCTGGATCAGTCGAAGGAGCACTAACAGGATCGGCGCGAGAATACCGACTTGTTCGTAGGTCGGCAGGACACCCACCAAGGCGGTAGACAAGCCCATGATTACAATGGTGGCGAGGAAGGTTTTTTTGCGGCCGAACAGGTCGCCAAGGCGCCCGAATATGATTGCGCCTACAGGCCTGATGGCAAACCCGGCGCCAAAAGTAGCCAGGCTGGCCAACAGGGCTGCTGTTTCGTTGCCTTTCGGAAAGAATAACGAGCCGAAGAACACGGCGAGGCTTCCGTACAAGTAGAAGTCATACCATTCGAATACAGTCCCCAGTGACGAGCCTAGTATCACTCGCCGTTCTTCTTTGGGGGTGGTGGTGTGCGTTGTGTGAGAGTCTGTATCGATTGCAGTAGCCATTGTCATTCACCGTGTTTTACGGATGAGCTCCCACAGCCCTCCTGGCTAACGTGTGCGTTGACCGAGACGGCTGTAGCGAGCCTGAGAAGTTTTTTATTGTTTAGGCTAGTGACGAGCAGAAGTGTTAGAGGAGGGTAGTGCCACCATCCACCATCAACGTCTGACCAGTAACGAAACCGCTGCCTTCGCTGGCGAGGAAGATGACCGCACCGACGACGTCATCCGGTGTCAGGTTGCCCTTGAGGCTCTGACCCGACTTGATAGCGTCTGTAGCTTTGTCCAGCTTGTCGTCGAAGAACTGGCTGGTGGCCTCGGTCAGTACCAGGCTCGGCGCGATGCTGTTTACACGGATCCAGTGGCGGCCGACTTCACGGGCCAAACCACGGGTAATACCAATGACGGCTGCTTTGGAAGCGGTGTAGTGCAGGGCATAGGGCATGCCGTAGACCGCGGCCAGTGACGCGATGTTGATGATACTGCCGCCGCCGGCCGCTTTCATCGAAGGGAATACGGCTTTGGAGCAATTCCAGACACCCTTTACGTTGACATTCATGCAGCGGTCCCAGATGTCCGGATCGATGTCCGTGAACGGCGTATTTTTGAGGTCGGCCCACAAGGCTGCATTGTTGACCAAGACGTCGATCTTGCCGAAGCGTTCAACGGCAGCCTCTGCCATCTTCTGAGTGCTGGTCGCGTCTGCGACGTCTACTTTTACCGTCAGAAAGGGAATATTTTCCTTGGCCAGAAGATTTTCGGACTCTACACAGTCATTGAAGTCTGCCAGGACAATGTTGGCGCCCAAGCGGCCCAGTTCCAGCGCATAGGTTTGACCTAGCCCACGGGCAGCGCCAGTGATGATGATGGTTTTACCGGTCATGTTGTTGGTGTTTTTAGTCATGATAATTACCTCTTATTGGATGAGTTATTGACGCGCGCCGAAACGGGAGATGCCGTTTTCAAGTTCTTCTGAGTGAACCGTGCTGTTCCAGAGGGTGTTTTCCATCCATAGCCCGTCCTGCAGCGGTCGACCCAGGCCGCGCAGTACCGACTCTTTATCAGTGCGCAGCGAGGCTTGCGGGAGTGCGGCAATTTGCCTGGCGTATTCCAGGGCCTTGTCCAACAAGGCTTCACGGGGGACAACCTGATTTAGGAAGTTGATGCGCAGGGCTTCTTCAGCGGTGAATTGCCGACCGCTGAGAATCAAGTCCAGCGCATTGCCCAGGCCGACGATATGCGGCAGACGTTGAGTCAGGCCCGACTCGCAACCGATATCCCAGCGCCTGTTCAGCACACCAAACTGGGCTTCGGGCACTGAAAATCGAATGTCGCAGGCCATGGCCAGTTCCATTCCGCCTGCGAGGCAATACCCGTTGATCGCGGCGATGATGGGCTTGTACACCTCGACGCCACGGGTCAGACCGCCGAGCCCTGGCTCATAGGCGGCGCGTTCACGCAGGTCGTTCAAACTCAGGGTGGAGGTACGTTTCGCGTAACCTTTGATGTCCCAACCCGAACAAAAAGACTTCTCGCCAGCCCCTGTCAGCACCGCTACGTTCAGCTCCGGGTCCTTACGAAATTTCACCCAGGCTTCACACAACCCTTCGTGGACCGCTTCATCGATGCAATTTTCGCGGTTGGCGTTATTAATCGTGATTAGCACGACGCCGCCGGCTTGTTTTTCGTACCGGACAGCTGCCGGCAGTTCATTTGGCTGAATCATGGTCCGCTCCTAGCGAATACGCGCCCAAGTGGTTTTGAGGTCGGTAAATTTCTCCAGACCCTGGATACCTTTGTCGCGACCAAATCCAGATTGTTTGAACCCACCAAACGGAACACCGAAGTCGATTTCGTTGAAGCAATTGATCCAGACAGTGCCTGCCTTGACTCCTCGGGACACTCGGTGTGCCTTGTTGATGTCGTTAGTCCAGACAGAGGCGGCCAGGCCGTAAGGGGTGTCGTTGGCCAGCGGCAGAATTTCGCTTTCTTCGTCGAACGAAATGACCGACAGGACAGGGCCAAAGACCTCTTCCTGGGCAATCGTCATGGACGGCAGTACATCGTCGAACAACGTTGGCCTCAGGTAGTAGCCACCGCTATCAACAAGGCTGCGTTCGCCGCCACAACGCAGGGTGGCGCCGTCGCGTTGAGCGCCTTCGATATAGCCACACACGCGTGAAAGTTGTTTTTGGCTGACGATGGCGCCCAGACGGGTCTGCGGATCCAAAGGGTCACCAGGGACCAGGCGGCTGGCGGACGCAATGATCTTGTCCACCAGCTCATCCTTGATTTTTCGATCAACGATTAGCCGTGAGCCTGCGTAACAGACCTGGCCTTGGTTGGTGTAGATACCGAATGTAACGGCTTTGGCCACCTCATCCAGATTGGTGAAGTCGGACAGCACGACTTGAGGGCTTTTGCCGCCACACTCCAAGCTCAGTCGCTTCATGTTGGACTGGCCTGCGTACTGCAGAAATTTTTTGCCGACGTCGGCAGAACCCGTGAAGGAGATGAAGTCTACATCTGGGTGCAGACCAAGGGCCTGGCCTGCTTCGGCGCCGCCAGGAATGACGTTGAATACGCCTTCCGGAATACCTGCTTCCAAGGCAAGCGCTGCGAGGCGTAGAGCGGTAAACGGAGCTTCTTCAGAAGGCTTCAACACCACTGAGTTGCCGGTGGCCAGGGCCGGGGCGATGCGCCATACCGCAAGCAGCAGGGGGTAGTTCCATGGGGTGACCACACCCACGACGCCCAGAGGTTCGCGAGTAATGGTTGCAACGACGTCCTGAGCGGTAGGCGCAACCTGGTCGTAAAGCTTGTCGACTGCTTCCGCGTTCCAGACGAAGCAGGCGATTGATGCCGGAATATCAACGGTTGTGGTGTCACGAATGGGCTTGCCAACCGCCAAGGACTCTAGCAGTGCCAGTTCATCGGAATGTTTGCGCATCAATTCAGCCAGCGCCAGTAGACGACGCTTGCGTTGGGTCGGCGCCATCCGACGCCAGGTGCCTGCTTCATAGGCATGACGCGCCGCCTTGACGGCTGCATCCACTTCCCGTTCGCCGCAGGCGGAGACTTCCACCAGTGCTTGGCCATTGGCCGGGTTGATACAGAGCGAGGTTTTTTCCGCACGCACGTGCTGCGTTCCGATAACGGCATCCGTTGGTAGCACCAGCGCTGCAGCCCGTTCATGCCAATTCACGTCAACATTCTTATTCATCGTATGTCTCGTCATTCTGTGAAGGTCGACGAAAAAATAACGCTGTTACGGAAAGATAGCAAGCGTGATTTTTAAAGATGCCCGATATGAATTTTCCGCTGGGAAAAGAGCAAGCGTAAGCAGGCTAAGAAACGCCTGGATTGGGTGGGCGATCGCGGTACGAAGAGTTGAAACGCTGGGGGAGGGCGAGCGATTACGGGGCGAGTTTGCAGGATGGTCTACCGAGCCTTAGTGGCACGGTATCCGAAGGAGGCGGTTTAAACTGGGTTATGCGCTGTGGGCGTGCTGGAGTGTTCTAAGGCTGTCATCCAGTAGTTTGTCCACATCGATCTCCAGGATTTTCAGGCGCCCGGTGCCTTTCATTAACAGGATGCCAAACATCCACGATGCGCCTGCGACCGCAAGATGATGCTTGTTGTCGGCTGTCGCAATCGCGTCGTTTTCCATGGCGTTGGCGACCGTTTCATACACAACCTTGAGCTTTACGTTCAGCTCACGGTTCAACTCACTGCCAACCCCGACGGGATGCGCGCCGCCGTAGAGGTAAAAGCCCAAATCGAACTCTGCAGGCCTGGCATCGAAGTATTCAAACCAGGCACGTAATGCGGCGAGGCTCTGTTTGCCTTTAGGCCCTTGATCGGCACCGTCCTTGACGGCTTCTGCCATGTTGACCAGAGACTCACGGAGGATATCTGCGTACACCTCCTCCTTGTTTGTGTACTGCGCGTAAATCGCCCCGGTGGTGCACCCTGCGATTTTGGCAATTTCACGCAGCGACGCACCATGCAAACCGACCTCGACAAATATTTGTTTGGCTGCGTCCCTGATCAGTTCACGGCGAAAGGCACTCAGTGCTGCTTTACGCTTAACGACGGGTGGCTTTACCTCTTCGTTCATAGTTGGCTCGCTGGGCTATCTAATTATGTTCATCTTCAAACAAGCTCGTATCGTTGAAATGAATGACTCGGGCTGCGAAGATAGGAATTTTCAATCATACCTTCGCACGTAGTGCCTGTCGAGGTGAAGACCTGTAGAGTCCCTGATTGTACAACGGCAGCCACTAACTACCGTCGCGCGCTATCAAGCGGTTTTTATTTCGCTAAGTCCCAGTTCATTAATCATCACCTCGCGCATGCTGAACTTTTGAACTTTGCCGCTTACTGTCATGGGGAACGCAGACACAAAACGAATGTACCGCGGGATCTTATAGTGTGCGATTGATCCACGGCAAAAAATTTTGACCGCCTCCTCATCCAGCGTGTAGTCCTCTTTAAGGCGAACCCAGGCACATATCTCCTCACCAAATTTAGAGTCAGGCACACCAAATACCTGAACCTCACCGATTGCTGGGTGACCGGATAGAAACTCTTCAATTTCCTTGGGGTAAATGTTTTCTCCGCCGCGTATCACCATGTCCTTGATTCGGCCCGTGATGTTGCAGTAACCGTTACTGTCCAACGTAGCAATATCGCCGGTGTGCATCCAGCCATTGGCGTCGAGTACTTCAGACGTCTTCTCGGCATCGCCCCAGTAGCCCAACATGACTGAGTAGCCTCGGATGCAGATCTGCCCGGGAACGCCTCGGGGAACGATGTTACCAACGTCATCGACGACCTTTGCCTCAATATGTGGTAATGCCGAGCCGACCGTGGAGACGCGGCGCTCAAGAACATCGTCGCGGCTGGTCTGGAAGCTTATCGGGCTGGTTTCGGTCATTCCATAGGCGAAGGTGATTTCGGTCATGCCTAGATCTGAAATGATTCTGCGCATTACGTCCATAGGGCAGGGTGCGCCTGCCATCATCCCGGTTCGCAGAGAACTGAGGTCGAATGTATGGAAGTCGGGATGTTCCAGAATTGAGATGAACATGGTGGGTACACCATGTAACGCTGTGCAATGTTCTGCTTGAATAGCCTCAAGGACTGAAAGAGCATCAAATGATTCGCTCGGTATAATCATCGCCGCACCGTGACTGATGCAGGCCAGGTTGGACAGTACCAAGCCGAAGCAGTGATAAAACGGTACGGGAATGCACAGTTTGTCTTTGGCCGTGAGCCCCATTCCCTGGCCGCAGAAGTAACCGTTATTAAGAATGTTATGGTGGGACAACGTGGCCCCTTTTGGTGAGCCGGTAGTGCCGCTGGTGAACTGGATATTGATCGCGTCATCAAACTTGAGTTTTACAGTCGGAATTGAGAAAAACTGACCTCGCTCACTGACACTGTCAAAACTTATAAAACCTGGCGAGGCCAGCTGGTTAATTTGAATGATGGTGTGCAGGTCCGGCAGGTCTTTTAGCTTCAAATCTCCTGGTGTTTGCGTACTTATGGCCGGCGCCATCTGATACAGCATTTCAATATAATGGCTACTCTTGAATTGAGTTGCGGTGACTAACGCACTACAGCCCACTTTCTTTAATGCATATTTAAGCTCTTCAGGCCGATAGGCTGGATTGATACAAACCAATATCAACCCTAATTTGGCCGTGGCAAATTGAGTGATGACCCACTCGACGTTGTTTGGCGACCAGATCCCGACCCGGTCTCCCGCATTGAGCCCCAGCGAGACCAGGCCACAGGCAAACCGATCGACCTGCTCGGCAAGCTGAGCGTAGGTCCAGCGGATGCCCTGGGAGCGCATGACCAACGCCAAGCCATCCGGATTTTTTCTGACAGCTTGGTCAAAGCTTTCGCCAATGGTCATTCCCAAGAGGGGATAGGTAGGGGTGCCACTGACATAGCTGTGAGCGACAGGAACATCGATTGCAGATGCGGCTGAACACATGACGGCCTCCAAACGGTGCGTGATTATAATTGTGTTCTTTACAGATAACACTGTTATCGTTAGCCTGCAAATGCTTTCTACCGGTCGTTTGCCTGCCTGAATTGGGAGCGTGCCGCCCGGACCATGTCTGTTTAAGTTTAGGAGTGCAGATGGATTACGCAGCTTGGATTGGAAAAGTTCAGGTGAGTCATGACTCGCTGAATCACTCCCATGTAAAACGCGTCGGTTGGACCCTTGGTCGGGCGGCCCCGTCCGATAGCGCGGACCTGCCGTTGCTCTGGCACTGGGCCTTTTTTCACGAGTCCGTCGACAGCCAGGAGCTGGGCGTCGATGGCCACCCGCTGACGGGGGACTTTCTTCCCGAGACACACGGCCGCAAGCGGATGTGGGCAGGCAGTCGGCTGACGTTTCATCGTCCTTTGAAAATAGGTGTGGCGGCACTGCGCAGGTCCTCGATCCTCTCCATTGAGGAGAAGGCTGGGCGTAGCGGCAGCCTGCTATTTGTCACCGTTGGACACGAATATAGTCAGGATGGCGACCTTAAGGTCTACGAGGAGCAAGACATTGTCTACAAGGCGGCAAACGGCACCGTAGTTGGAGGGGAGCCCCTGCCGGAAGGTGATTGGCAACGATCTACGCGTGTGCACCCAGCCCTGCTGTTTCGTTATTCCGCAATTACGTTCAATGCCCACCGCATCCATTACGACCTGCACTACGTGACTGAGGTTGAAGGCTATCCTGGGCTGGTCATGCATGGTCCGCTTGTGGCAACGCTTGCCTTGCAAAGCCTGCTTGAAGCGCATTCGGGGATCGTTCCACGCAGCTTCAGTTTCAAGGGCGTCCGCCCATTAATTGCCGGGGAGGACCTGATTGTTCACGGGCGGCTGACATCGCCAGGTGTTGCCGCACTCTGGTCTGGCAATACCCAAGGGGTCGGTCAAGTGGGTGAAGTTAGGTTTTGACGAGGGATAGCGGATGGGCGCAACGCCCTGAGCGGGCGTTGCGACAAGTATTTCAGGGCTCAGAACGTATGTTCAGGCCCCGGAAACTCACCGGTCTGCACCTCCCGCGCAAAGTCACTGGCGGCGGTACGGAGTACCGATCGTAGGTCCGCATATTGTTTGACAAAGCGCGGCAGGCGGCCGTTGCGCAGCCCCGCCATGTCCTGCCACACCAGTACCTGGGCGTCGCATTGGTTACCCGCTCCAATGCCCACAGTGGGGATCGACACCGCTTCGGTGATCGCACGGCCCACTTCTCCCGGCACCATCTCGATCAATAACGCAAACGCCCCGGCCGCCTCGAATGCCTTGGCGCTGTCGATCAGGCGTTGCGCATCATCGCCGCGCCCCTGAACCCGGTAACCACCCAGTTGATGCTCCATCTGGGGCGTGAAACCAATGTGCGCCATGACGGGAATACCGGACTGTGCGAGTTTCTCCACCTGGGGCAGCATCTCGATTCCCCCCTCCAATTTGACCGCATGCGCGCCGGCCTCTTTCATAAAGCGCACGGCGGTGTGAAAACATTGCTCGGCCGACGCCTGGTAGGCGCCGAAGGGCAGATCGGCAATCACCAGCGCCCGCTGGGTTGAGCGGCTGACCGCGCGCACCAGCGGAATCAGTTCGTCCACGGTCACCGAGAGCGTGGATTCGTAGCCATAGACATTATTGGCCGCTGAATCGCCCACCAGCAGCACCGGGATACCGGCCTCCTCGAAAATCGCTGCGCTGTACATATCGTAGGCGGTGAGCATCGCCCATTTGCGACCCTCGACCTTCATCTGCTTCAAGTGCGGGATACGAATGCGCGGCGCCGATTGGGCGTTGCCGTAGGGTGCAGGCTGATCAGTCATTTTGTTGCCTCGCTGAAAAGGGATTAACCCAGTACTTGCTCGATGAACAACACGATCGCGATTAGGATCATGGCCGCGCCGGAGAAACGGCTGACACGCCGGGCCGCTACGGGCCGGGCACGCAGCACGGTTTGGGAGCCATAGCCGACCAACAGATAGATCACTGCGCAGCTCAGCGTATGCACAAGCCCCAGCGCCACCATCTGCATCGGCACCGGCCAGGTTGCCGTGCTATCGGTAAATTGCGGCAGCAGTGCGAGGAATAGCAGGAACACTTTGGGGTTCAAGCCACTGACACATAGGCCCTTGATTGCCCAGCGTTGCCACGAATCCGATACCTGGATCTGATCCGCGTGGGGCGTGGCAGGGTGGGCAAGCATGTTGATCCCCAGCCACAGCAGGTAGCCGGCACCGGCAACGGTCAGCACAGATAACGCCAAAGGATGGTTGGCCACCAGCGTACCAACGCCGCCGGCGACGATCAGCGTGGCGATGATATGCCCTGACAGAAGTCCACCAACGGCAGGCAGTACCACGCGGCCTTTCAACCCTGCCGAAATGGCATAGGCCCAATCCGCGCCAGGGGTTATTACAAACAGAATCGACACGGCCCAGAATGCAACGAAGATACTCAAGGTCATGCCGCTGGCCCTCTCCGTTGATGACATCTACTTCTTTGCATCTCGTTGCCTCACGCATAAATGAACGCGAGGAAGAATAATGAAATGTGATTAGAATGTGCTTCTAAAGATAGTCAAGTTAGCGCTCTGGATTGGGAGAATCTTCCAGATGGATGAGATTGATCGCAAGATTATTTCTGAGTTGCAAAAAAACGGTCGTCTCTCGGTCACGGAATTGGCTGAACGGATAGGGCTTAGCCTGTCGCCGTGCCATCGTCGCGTGCGAGCGTTGGAAGAATCCGGGGTGTTGATGGGCTATCGCGCTCAATTGGACCCTGGAGCGCTGGGGCTCAATTTCTCTGCGATGGTGTTTGTCACCCTGCGCGAGGGCGACAAATCTGCTGTGCATGCGTTTGAAGCAGCGCTGATGCAGATCCCTCAGGTAATCGATGCTCAGCGGTTGTTCGGCGAGCCGGACTATCTGCTTCACGTCATTACCCAGGATCTGCCGGCTTTTCAGCGGCTGTACGACGAGAGCCTCTCAGCCTTGCCCAATGTGCAACGGCTGACCTCGACGCTCGTCATGAAGCGCGTCATTCAGGATCGGCCGCTGCCCGTGTGACTGTTGCGTCGATGCAGTAACAGCTTCACCGGCCAGCTCATCCGCATCTGCCTGTTCCGCTGTCGAGAGCTCGGAGGCTGTATGCCCGATACGCTTGAGCAACAGCGCGGGTAGTCATGGTGGGCTCCTATTGTTTTTATTGGATATAACCCTTCTTGAACGCTCGATGGGTTATTAGCGAAACGGCACGCCATGATAGTACAGGGTGCCGATCGCTAAATACGGGATTTCGTATCGTATATCGCGGTTTTGGATGCCTGCGAAGGCTGTAGCGTCTTGTTCGAGATATTCACCTCGCCCGGTGTGTTGAAAGTGCTCAAGGCCAACTTTAAGCCTGGGTTGATTGAGATGAGAAACTCGATCTTCAAGCGCGGCTATCTCAAGCAGGTGCAAAAATACTTCCCTTCTATCAACCAGGATGATTTGAAACCCTATCCTGCTGGTGTCCGCGCCCAGGCTGTGTCGAACAACGGCAAGTTGATTGACGACTTCCTGTTTGTGAACACCAAACTGAGCGTGAACGTGTGTAACGCGCCGTCGCCGGCGGCTACGTCGGCAATTCCTATCGGGGCGTTTATCGTCAGTAAGGTCAAGGCGCAGCTTAGCGCTTGAAGGCGTTCAGTCGAGTGCCAGGCAGGTGTCCACCAACAGGCTGCGTAACCAAGTGTGAACGGGGTCGTGATGGGTGCGCTCATGCCAGGCCACAGTCTTGCTGAAACCTGGAATGTCCAGCGGCGGTTCGCGCAACACCAGCCCATCGGCGTGCAACGCCAGGCGCCGGGGTACCACGGCGATCAGGTCGCTGGTGCGCAGGATCTCCGGTAGCACCAGAAAGCTGGTCACCGAAACCGTCACGCGCCGTGATCGGCCGATACGGGCGAGCGCGTGATCGGTTACCCCTTCGAAGGCGCCACCGGCGGGGGAGACCAGCGCATGATCCAGCGCACAAAAGCGCTCCAGGGTCAGTACCTCATGCCGTAATTCAGGGTGATCGGCGCGCATCACACACACATAACGCTCATCGAACAGCGCCGCCGAATGCAGGCCGGGCGGGGTGCTGTCGGGTGTCACCAGCGCCAAGTCGATGGCCCCACTGTCCAACTGGCCAGGCAGCTGTTGCGGGTCGACGGGTTGCACCGCGATGCGGATATTCGGCGCCTGTACGCGCAGTGCGCTCAGGAAAGGCACCACCACCGCCCGCAACGCGTAGTCGGTGGACGCCAGCGCAACCGTCATCGTCGCCGTGAGCGGGTCAAATGCCTGGGGTTGCAGGGTCGCCGAAACTTTCGCGCAAACGAGTGAGCATTCCGCTGACGGCGGGCTGGGTCAGCGACAAGCGCTCGGCGGCGCGGGTGACGCTGCGCTCATCCAACAAGGCATCGAGGGCTTTGAGCAGGTTGAGGTCGAGGTGTCTGATATCAGAATTCATGATGCTCTGCATAAAAGATGACGATTGGTTTTATTTCACGATAATACCGACGATGGCGCCAGTCCATTACCACTGAGTACTGAGCATGAACGAGATCATCTGGCCGCAAGACTACCTGCCAGGCTTCACCGAGAATTTTGTCTCCAATGAAATCATCGTCGCCGGCCTCGCCGCCGCGGATATCTGGCCGTTGTTGAGCCATGCGTCGCAATGGCCGAGCTACTACGCCAACTCGGCGAATGTGCGCTTGCATGACGGCGTGGGTCCTGAGCTAGAAGACGGTATGCGCTTCTACTTTGAAACCTTCGGGTTCCCGGTCGAAGCGCAGTGTAATGAATTCGTCCCCCCGGCGGACGGCCAGCCAGGTCGGATTGCCTGGCATGGTTGGGCGGGCGAGGGCGATACCCGCCTGGATGTTCATCATGCGTGGCTCATCGAGGACCTGTCGCAGGGGCGCGTACGCGTCCTCACCCAGGAAACCCAAAAGGGTAAGCCGGCAGTAGAACTGGCCATGGCTAGGCCCAACCCGATGATCAATGGCCATCAGGACTGGTTGAATGGGTTGGTCCGGGCTACACGTGAGGCGAGCAACTAAGTGCCGATTGCAATAACCACTGCCGGAGTTGCTCGACGGGTGCACGCAAGGGCGCGCTAGCGCGGTGAACCAGATAGTAACCCTTGCCGACGGACAGGGTTGCTTCGAACACCTGCTCCAGTTGCCCCTGCTCCACGGCCTCTTCGACCAGCCAGGGACTGGTCAGCACCACTCCCTGACCCCGCCGCGCCGCATCGATGGCGAGTTCGGGCTGGTCGAAACGCAGGCCGGATGCCATTTGTGCATCGGCCATACCGAGCTGTGCGAGCCACGCGGGCCAGTGCGCATGCGACGTGGTGTACAGCAGCGTCGTGCGCGTGAGGTCGGCGAGCGAGCGTAACTGCAGGCGCTCGCGATACAGCGGGCTGCAATACACCCGGACCTCATCCGCCAGCAACAACTCGGCCACCAACCCTTGAACCTTCCCATCGCAATGGCGTACGGCAAGGTCAACTCCATCGTGGTTGACGTCAACCAGATCGGTGCTCGCACTCAGGTGCAGCTTGAGTTGAGTGTGCTGGCGAGTGAGTGTCGGCATGCGCCGAGCGAACCACGAATTGGCAAAGGCGGGTGGCAGGCTAAGGCGCACTTCCTGGCCCTGCCGGTGACGCAGCGCAAGGCTGGTGTTCTCCAGCGTCTGAAGTGCGGGCTGCACCTGTTTCCAGTAGGCCAACGCTTCCTGAGTAGGATTCAGCTTGCGCACGGTGCGAGTGAACAACGACACGCCCAGCCAACCCTCAAGCTTACGGATCTGCTGCGCCACGGCACCCGGGGTGACAAACATCTGCTCGGCAGCCAGGGCTGCACTGCCGGTGCGCATGACTGCGTCGAAGCAGGCGATGGCCTTGAGGGGGACTTCAGGTTTCATGGCGCAGTTTTTCTCTTTCATACGGCTAAAAATGATGATTTGTCGTGCTCGGGGTCAGGCGTAAGAATCACAGGCATCATTGGTCTTGAGGAAATGCAGATGAATGTCCTGATTGTGTATGCCCACCCGGAACCTCGTTCCTTCAATGGTGCACTGAAAGACCTGGCGAGTGAAACCCTGACGGCCCAGGGACACAAGGTTCAAGTGAGTGATCTTTACGCACTGGAATGGAAGGCGCCCCTCGACGGCGCCGATATCACCACGCCGCGGGTGAACACAGAGTTTCTGAATCTCCCTGCTGAACAGGAGCACATGTTCATCCAAGGCCGCCCGACCTTTGATGTGGAACAGGAGCAGGCAAAGGTGCTTTGGTGTGATCTATTGATTTTCCAGTTCCCGATCTGGTGGTTCTCAATGCCAGCCGTGCTCAAAGGCTGGGTCGACCGCACCATGACCCGTGGCTTTGCGTACGCGTCCGGTGAGAAATACGACAACGGCAAGTTCAACGGCCGCAAAGCCATGGTCTGCGTCACCACCGGCACCGCCGAAAGCCTATATCAGCCCGATGGGATCGATGGCTGCATGACCCATATTCTCTGGCCGATCCACAACGGGATATTTCGCTACCTGGGGTTTGACGTGTTGCCACCCTACGTTGCCTGGATGCCGGGCAATGTGTCTGAGGAACAACGCATTATTTACCTGCAGAGGTACAAGCAGGTGCTCGAGGTTATTGATGAGGTTGAACCGCTGTTTTTTCACCCGCGTGAAGACTATGGCGACGATCAACGCCTGAAGGCGGGAGTGGTGGCCCGGTCGGGGTTCCAATGGAATCCACGCGCTGGGCAAGGTCACGACAAGGCCGCGGATGACTTCACCTGATCGTAAGGGCGCGGTTGATCGCACCCTGCACGAGGTCAGAACAGGGTTTGCACTTCCATGCCAAACACCAGCGAATTCGGCACTTCGCGCACGCCGTCAGGGTGCTTGATGTACTGCAGGTTTGGCATCGCACTCAGCCAGCGGGTGGCTTGCACGCGGTAGTTGAGTTCTGCGACGTACATGCTGTGTTGCTCTGGCACGTAGCCAGTCGCGTCATAGCCCAAGCCACTGGCTTGATTGGCCGTTTGCGCATTGCGCAGCAGGTGTGAGCTGGCATGCACGCGGGCCACGCCGAAACCCAGGGCATCCTTGGGGCGTGCATCAAACGGGCCTTTGTAGAGTGCGCTGATTTTCTGGTAGCTGTCGACGGGAGTGGTCGCGCGGTCGTAGAACGATACGCTGGCAGTCAGGGTCATGCCGCGCGACGGGTCGCCGTCCACCGAGGTGACCTGCTGCTTGCCCACCCACCAGTAACCGTGGCGGCTTGAAACGCTGCGGTAGTCGTTGCCGGTCAGCGCGGCGGGCTGGCTGGCGTCATCTTTGTAGAGGTCTGTGCCATCTGCCGTGCTGCGAAAGTAACCGATGCGGTATTCGCCCGGCAGGTCGTTGACGCGGGGTGTCCACACCAACTCCACCGGCACCAGCGTGCCCCTGGTACCGGCGGTGTTGAGCTTGAATCCGTTGCCGTTTTCCAGGTTGGACGGGTTGACGTTGAACGCGCCGACCTGTGCATATACCTCATCGCTCAAGCGATAGCGCAGGCGTGCCGCCCATTGGCTGATGGGACCGTTGTAGATGCTGTCGACGTAGTTGCCCGGCTGCGAACCGCAGAAGGCCAGGTTCTGGAACACGCAATCTTCGGCGGCAAACTCGTCGCTCACCGCAAAGCGGCCGGCCTTGAGGTTGATACGATCGTTGAGCCAACCTTTGCTCAGCCACAGTTCACCCAAGCGTGTGACGCTGCCGCGACCATTGATTTCCTGGGTTGACCCCATGCCGCGCGCCCTCGGGTCGTCGGTCTTTTCACCGAGTTCCTTCCCGTTGCGGTTGGAGACCGCCACGCTGAAGAGCGCGTCTTCCCAACCCATGAACTTTTGCAGGTCGATATCGGCGCCAAGGTTGAACTGGTCCGAATAGCGTGTCGGGTGTTCGTGGCGGCTGTAGCCGCCGAGCAGGCTGGTGGCGGTTTCACCGAGGTAGCCCATCTTGATATCGACGCCCAGCTTGAGCAGGTCGGTACGCAGGCCGCCCCAGTCGCCGGTCATCCAGGGGGATTCGGCGCCAAAGGCGTCGGCGCTGGCTGTGCCACTGGTGGCACAGAGGCAGAGCAGCAGGGCGGTGGCAGATCCGTGTGGCAGTGCGCGGAGAGGCTTGAATTCCATGATAGGTGGGTCTTCCTGGGTCAAGGGTGGTGCCGGGCAGGGCGCAGCGCTTACTGCCGGCAATTATTGTTATTAATGGTTCAACCATGGCTGCGCATCGAGTTGAGTGCGCGCGTGTTTCACATCGTCCGGGGTTACGCGCGGTGCGCTGTTGCCCCAGCTGTTGCGGATGTAGGTGAGTACCGCCGCGATGTTGTCGTCCGGCAAGCGCCAGTCGAAACGCGGCATGCCGGCTCCAGTCGGATTGCCTGTGGTGACCGGGCCTTCGGCCCCCTTGAGAACTACGTGCAGCAGGTTGGCCGGGTCTTCTGCGTTTACCTGGGCGCTGGCGCTCAGCGCGGGGATCATGTGGCGCACGCCTGAACCATCGGTGTTGTGGCAGGCGTTGCACTGGCTTTCCATCACGCGCTTGCCGGTAACCATTTGCGGGTCGCTTGCGGCGATAGCCGCTGTGTTGCGCGCTGGGCTGGCTGGCAACTGCTGCAGGTAGGCGGCAATGGCCTTGAGGTCCGGATCGGTCAGGTGTTGGGTGGAATATTCCACGGCTTCCTGCATTGGGCCGGAGGCCACGCCCTGGCGGCTGGCGCCGGTTTTCAGGTAGCTGACGATGTCGTCAGTGGTCCACTGGTCTAGGCCGACCTTGTGGTTACCGGTCAGGTCAGGCGCATGCCAGCCCTGCAAAGTCCCGCCGTGCAGCGCGTCGCTGACATCGCCACCGAGGACATTTTTGGCGGTGTGGCAGGCAGCGCAGTGCCCGGGACCGTTGACCAGGTAGTCGCCGCGGTTGATGATGGCGGTCACCCCGGGCACCGGCGTAAAGGGCTGATCACGAAAGAACAGCAGGTTCCATCCCGCCAGCAACACGCGCTGGTTATAAGGAAAGGGCAGTTCGTTCTCCACCACCTTCTGCTTCACCGGCGCGACGGTACCCATGTACGCCCACAGATCGGCGATGTCCTGGTCGGTCATCTTGGCGTAAGCGGTGTACGGCATGGCCGGGTACAGATAACCGTGACTACCGATGCCGTGGCGCACCGCTTTGTCGAAGCGCTCCAGGTCCCAGTGGCCGATGCCGGTTTCGGTGTCGCTGGTGATGTTGGATGCCTTGATTATGCCGAAGGGCGTTTCCAGCGCGTACCCACCCGCGTACGGCGGCTCGCCCGGTACGGTGTGGCAGGCCATGCAGTCGCCCATGGCGGCGACATATTCACCGCGTTTTATCTGCCCTTGCAGAGGGCCGCTGTTGTCGGCCTGCACGGGGGCAAAGGTGCGGTGTTCGCCGTAGATGGCAAACCCGATAAACCCGGCCGCGCCGAGGATGCCGCAGCCTGCAACGACCGCAGCGAGCTTGGTGAGCTTTTTCACGGTGTGTTCCTCAGCGGGTCAGCGGGCCAGGTTGGCGCAGGTAGTCGTTAATGATGGCTTGAGCGGTCCACAAGGTCAGCGCGCTCAGGGTGCCGGTGGGGTTGTAGCCGGCATTGTTCGGGAACGACGATGCTCCGATCACGAACAGGTTGTGGGCGTCCCAGCTCTGCTGGTAACGGTTGAGGGCCGAGGTGGCCGGGTCGAGGCCCATGGCCGCGCCGCCGATGGTATGGCCGCTGTCGTACGCGCGTGACGGTGAGAACGGTTGATCCGGGAACGCCTGCGCATCCCAGGTCTTGGCCCCGCTTACACGGCAAATATCGGCAATCCGGTCGCGTACGAAGCGCGCCATTTTGCGGTCGTTTTCGTTGTACTCGAAGGTCATGCGCAGCAAGGGCTGACCGTTAGCGTCCGAGTAGTTCGGGTCCAGCGAAAGGTAGCTTTCGACGTGGGCGTAAGAGGTGCCCTGGCCCTGGATCTTGGCGTAGTTCTGGTAGCTGTGCTGGAAGGCTTTTTTCCACTGCGAGCCCCACATTTTTGTGCCGGCCGGCACGCGGTCGGTCATGCCCATGGGCGTGGCCTGGTCGCTCAGTGCCTGGATGCCCGCGCCGCCCAGAAAACCCAGGTTGGTGTGGTCGAAGTTGTCGCCGTTGTAGTCATCGATCTGGGTCGATAGGGCGCCGGTGGAGATGAAGGGGTTCATGTATTCGTTTTCGAAATACAGGAAGCCATAGGACATGGTCTGGAAGTTATACGCTCGGCCGATGGTGCCCTTGCGTGTTTGCGGATCATACGGGGTGCCGACTTCGGACAGCAGCATCAGGCGCACGTTGTCGAACTGGAAGGCGGCAAACACCACGATATCGGCCGGTTGGAAGCCGATGTTCTTGTCCGAATCAAGAAAGGTCACGCCGGTAACGGTCTTGCCGTCGGCAGCTTTCTCAGCCTTGAGCGCGGTGCATTCGGTGAGCAGGGTGAAGTTCGGCCGAGTCATCAGCGCCGGGATCACGCAGGCATTGGGCGATGACTTGGACCAATTACCGCAGCCGTAGAACCCGCAGAAACCGCAGTAGGTGCAGGGCGCGAGATTGATCCCCAGCGGGTTGGTGTACGCTGCGCCGATGGTGCCGGCGGGGATCGGAAACGGGTGCAGGCCCATTTTTTCGGTAGTCTGGTGGAAGATGTCATTCCAGCGCGAACGCACCAGTGGCGGGGTCGGGTATTGCGAGCTGCGCGAACCTTCAAACGGGTTGCCGCCGGGTTGCACCTGGCCATTCAATACGCCGGCTTTGCCGGAGATGCCGGAGATTTTTTCCCAGCGATCGTAGTGCGGTTCCAGCTCTTCGTAGGTCACACCCCAATCCTGCACGATCAGACCTTCAGGCAGCTTCATGTGCGGGTAGCGTTCCTTGACCCGCGTGGCCATGGTGAAGTCCGCCGGGGTGAAGCGCCAGGCGTTGGCCGACCAGTGCTTGCCGGCACCGCCCACGCTGTAGCCGACCACCCAGTTATTCATGTCGCGGCCGGGCAGGGCTTTTTCATGGCGGTTGTTGCGAAAGGTCAGGGTTTCGACGCTGGGCGGGCGCAAGGCCTCGCGTCGTGCGCCATAGCGCAATTCGTCGGCGGCAATGCTAGGCGGCATATTGCGGTGGGTTTGCTCCCACGGGCCACGCTCGATCACCACCACATTCAGGCCGGCGCGAGTCAGTTCTTCGGCCATCAACGCGCCGGCCCAGCCCAGGCCGACGATCACTGCATCGGCTTTAGGTCGTGTGTAATTCATGAATGCTTTCCAGATCAGGCATGCGCCTATACGGCGTCATTGGGATGAAGTTCGATTCAGATGCGGCCGATGAGGCTGACCGGGATAATGTCCAGCTTCTGGCCTTTAAGGTTGACGTAGTCGCGGTAGTCGTAACGGGCGCCAGGGAAACCGACCATTTTCCAACCGGCCATGTCCTTGTTGCCGCCGTAGATCGGGTCGGCGAAGAAACCTTCCTGCACGTTGCTCAGCAATTGCGTGAACAACGCGTTCGAGGGTATGGACGCCAGCTGCACGTCGCCGCTTTCCATATGTTCAAGCAGCTCATCCTGCTGTTCGGCGCTCAGGGCCTCGAAGCTGTTGCCCAGGTGGGCGTGGCAGTACGCGTCCAGCTCGGCCAGGCCCTTGCGGTAGAGATACGCCGGGGTTCTCAGCGACTGGTTGCCCTGGGTGTCGCTGCCTTTTTCTTCCGGGCCACTCAGGTAACGCAACGCACCGGCGGCCCAGGGCGTGACCAGTTGGTGATCGATAAACACCACACAGCCAGCTTGCGAAGCACTGACGCTGATGTCATCCGCCGGGATCAGGCGGTCGAAAATGGCCGTGACCTGGGCGAATTCTTTGTCGGTCAGGAACATGCGTTTTGTCGGGTCAACCGGGGAGGGCGGCAAGGTTTCTTTTGCCAGCCACTTGGTGCCACCGTTGAGGACCCGCAGCGCTGCACCGGCAGGTCGAAAAATCGAGGCAGCCACACTGGTGCTGATCAGCACCATGCCGGCTTTCAACACACTTCGACGATCCATCTTTACTCCTTCTCAGGTACGGCGATCGGCGCTGGGTTTGCGTGCAACATGGCACGCTTAGAGAGCGCTCTCATTTTCTATGAAAAAATAAACGCTACCTGAAAAAGAGAGCGTTCTCATTTTGTGACGAAAAAAAACCAGCAACCGCTGGGCAGAAGACTGCTCCGTGTGCTGGCAGGCGGCGATTCTAGGCCGCGACACAATGTCGCGTCAATCCGCCCCGAGCGCGAAACGCCCCGGGTGTGCAGGTCAGGACGCTTTTGCGGGGCCGCAGGAATGGCGCAGAACCAGCTCCACCGGCATCACGTGGCGACGTATGCGCTTGGCGCCGTTGGCAATCATTGCCTCAAGGGAATCAACGGCTGTTTGCGCCTGGGCGTGGATATCCTGGCGCAGGGTCGACAGGGAAAACACCGAGTTCGCGGCGCTGGGAATATCGTCAAAACCTACCACGGAGACATCCTCCGGCACAGACAAACCCATGCCCTTGAGGCGATCAAGTACGCCCAGGGCGAGAAAGTCATTGGAGGCGAAGATCGCCGTCGGCGGGTTGGCGTCGCTGAACAGTGCGTCGACGCCGCGTCGGCCCGAGGCCGCATCATGGGTGCCGCGCAGGAAAAACGGTTCGAGCCCGGCTTCCTCCATCACCTCGCAATAGGCCTTGGTGCGTTCCCGCGCAGACGCTTCATTGCCACCGCCCAGGTGAGCGATACGCCGGTGGCCTAAGGAGAGCAGGTGCTCCATGGCCGTTCTGACGCCTCCATTGTCGTCGACGGTAATCACTGTGACTCGCGGATGGTTCACGCGCTGACTGCCCAGGTACACACACGGCAGGCTATCGGCGATGGTGCTGATGGCTTTGGACGTGATCAGCGGCGCGATCAGGATCACGCCTGCCGCCCGAAAGCGCAGCAGCCGCTCGGTCTCGTTCACTGCCGAGCCGTCCTCGGCCGAGCGCAGGGTGGTCACGGGCTCGAAGCCACGGTCCAGCAGGGCGCGATCCACGGCTTGGGCCAACTGGATATGGAAAGGGTTGCTCGGGTCGCCAATGATCAACCCGACGATGGAGGAGTGCGCGGATACCAGGCTGCGTGCGGCCAGGTTTGGCCGATAGTTGAGCTCGGCGGCAATCGCGGCAATGCGCTCACGCGTCTCGGCGCGCACACCGGGGTCGCCACGCAGGGCGCGGGAGGTTTGCGCACGGGACATATTGGCCGCCAGGGCCACATCTTCCAGGGTCGTGAAGGGTTTTTTCATGGGCGAGGTCAGGCGCTCTGAAGAAAGAGGCGCAGAGTATCGCATGATCCATGAAATGCGTTCAGCCGAACGCCCTTGACGGGTTATGTCAGAGGCGCCTGCGTTAGTTTGGATTTACTTTTGGAACGACATTGAGTGCCCTAGCGGGATGCCCTCCACCAACGTCGGCAGTGCCATTGAATAGACACTGAAGGTGCCTGAAGTCGCATTCACGCCACGGTTGAAGTTAGCCAGCAGTTCGCCCTGCGTGGCCGGGATCAGCAGGCGGCGGTTGGCGTCGATAAACAGCGCATCCGGGCCGATCAGCCGGTCATCCTGGATCAACGTTGCGGTACGACCATCGGGTGCAACGATGCCGATGCTGCGCGACTCGACCAGGCCCAGGTACAGATTGCCGAGCGAGTCGATGCAAGTACCGTTGATAGTGCCTTTGTCGAAAGCCTTCACAATATGCCGTTCCAGTTCGGCATCGCTGACGGACGGGTCATCCAGCAGCTTGCGTGGAATCTTCCACATCGGGCTGCTGGGGGTGGAGAACAGCAGCCACTGACCATCCGGGGTGATTTCCAGCATGTTGGCGTGCACCTGCGGGCGTTTGCCGTGCTCGTCCTCATACAGGCGGCCATGGGTTGCCAGCAAGGGGCTGTCCACGGGCTGACGCAGCATCGGGCGGTTGCTCAAGCGGCGCACGGTTTTGCCGGTGTCCAGGTTATGGATGATCAGGCCGCCAATGTCGGCGTCGGTGATATAGACGCGATGATCAAACACCCGCAGGTCATTCATGACCGTGCCGGGCGGCAGGATGTCCTTATCGAAGCGCAGCACCCGCAGTGCCTTGCCGGTCTTGCTGTCGAATTGCGCGACTTTGGCCGCGCCGGGCAGGAAATTTCTTCCTATGCGCGTGAGAGCTTGCGCGATGAGGAGGGTAAGATAGCTAAGAAGCTCACAGACCAAAAAGAAACTATGTCTAGTATCCAGTCGAGAATTACTCGCTTGGAGAAGCAGGTTGAAGATCTTAAGAAGAGTAAAACGGTCGATGAGATTGCGCTGCGAGTGAAACATCGCTTGGAATTGGAGATTGAAAACTACTCCAATAAACCGAAGTCAGAGTTTGAAGGCACGCGGAAAACAATTGAAGCCAAGATGGCTGAGCTTAAACCCATCTTGGATGGATATGACGTGCCCGGGAAAATGCGCGACCTGAGCGACTTAATTAATAATGAAATGGCGCGAATTGGTGCTGGCTTTGATTTCGAGCCTGCTTATATGCCAATAAACCTGAAATTTGATCTCGAAAATTTCGACTTGTGGCATGAAAGCGTCGAGATGGGCAACCTGTACCTTCGCTCTATGGGCAGTGGTGCGAATTGGCTGTATTCGCACCTGACGCTATTCCTGGCTTTGCATTCGGTATTTGCACTTAAGCACAAGGATGGGTGCAAGATCCCCCCAATACTATTTCTGGATCAACCAACGCAGGTCTATTTTCCGGCTAAGATCGACCACGGGCAGCAGGGCTTTAACGCCCTGGCCTTGGCGAAGCTCACCGATCGGGTGGAAAAGGTTGATGAGGACATCGGGTCTGTCACCAATATGTTCGACAAGCTCGTAGAGTTTTGCCAGGAAACGAAAGAAGCGACTGGGATCATGCCCCAGATAATCGTCACCGATCACGCCGATGAACTTGAGCTGAGTGGTGAAGCTGATTTCCAATCATTCGTTAGGGTCACTTGGCGCAAGCGTGGGTTCATCGCTGACCGTCCCGCGGAAGTGCCTGCATGATCACACTGGGCTCGCTCCAGTCTGGAGTGAGCCCAGATAACGTCAAGATTCGGTGACACAGGCCTCGAACAGGGAGGCAAATAGGAAGCAAGGATTGCGGCGCGAGTACAACAAACGTCTGAAGGATGTGATTAGCGTCGTTAGCCATCATCAAGCACGAGAAAAGGGTTATCTGGCGGCAGCGATTCTAAAAGTGACGTCGGCTCCGAAATCAGATAGCCCTTCAAGGTCGTTTTCTTCCTGGGACCTTGCACTTTGCACGCCCAGATATTCAAGCCGTTGCCTCGCTTCCTGTGGATCTTCAGTTTCTCGAACTCCTTCTGCACCCAGCGCCACTCTTCAGTTTCTTGATTGGCACCCTGTGAGATACCAGGAAACTCCTGAACGTAGCGTTGGAAGAGACCAGGTGTTACTAGAAACACCGAACCGCGCACCGTGTGCACCTTGGCCTTGCTGTCGTTGATGATCAACTTGTGGCTCTGGATGCCTTCCTTGACCCAATTCACAAAAACCTGACCAGGGTTACTCGAAAGGGGCGTTGGGATTTCGAGAATGCTTTCTGACGGCGCATCACTGA
Source organism: Pseudomonas sp. S09G 359 (assembly GCF_002843605.1). Classification (NCBI taxonomy): domain Bacteria; kingdom Pseudomonadati; phylum Pseudomonadota; class Gammaproteobacteria; order Pseudomonadales; family Pseudomonadaceae; genus Pseudomonas; species Pseudomonas sp. S09G 359. Next base: position 3,301,253 of record NZ_CP025263.1, read on the forward strand.
CCTCGGGTTCTGCCAATTCGAACATATCCAGCAACGTTCCGAGGTAGTCGGTATCCTCCATCTCCGGTGGCTCGGGCTGCAATGGGCTTTGAGTTGATCTCGTACTGACTGACTTGGACGCTCGCAGTGATACAGGAGCATCAGTCGGGGGTGCATCGATTGCAACACTCACCGTTCCGCTGAAAGCCTCAGGCCTGTCTTCGTTCCCCCAGATCAACGCCGGTTGAAGGCGCAGAAAGGTAAAGGTCTGCTGCCAGTTTCCCTGCGCAACCAGAGCGGTCCAAATGGCTTTGCCTTCCGGGGTCGACTCGGCCAGCCCATGCGACTGCAGCTCGTCGAACACCGCGATGTTGGACGAGGGAATGCCCTCAATCGATTGCGACAGCAAATAGGCTCGCAATTTGTCGGTGACGGTCTTGCTGACCAGCCAGAGCGCGTCCTGGGTCAACCATCCCGCGGCACCTGGCTGGTTGAGTTTCAGCTCGTGTTGAACCAGATGACGCAGTCCGCTGATCAAGTGATGTTGCAGGGAATGAATCGGCGCTAGGAGCGCCTTGCTAGGGTTACCGCCAATGTTCTGTGCGGTGGAGACCCGGTCGGCCTGCATCACCAACTCACCGAGCACGCCGGCACGTTCGTACTGGCCCGCCAGGACATACAGCAGGCTGGCCCACAGCGACGGAAATCCACTGAGCCAATCGAGGATGGGCCGGTCGAGAATCTGGGTGTAGAGCAAACCTGCAGCGGCGCCGTGCAAGTGATAGTCGCGCCCCTTGATGTAACGAAAACGGTAGGGCTGATCCAGCGGGCCCTGCCAAGGATGCCAACGACGGCCATCTTGGCGTTCAACCAGCAGGTCCACGGCGATTTTGCCGATGTCATGCAGCAGGGCACCATAAGCGATTCCGGCGGACCAGGCATCAATCTGGGCGGCTTGATCTTCGGGCGCGGCGCCGGTGGGAAGCAGATACGACTGACGCAGTTTCAAACCACAGGCGACCAGTTCCAGCCCATGGTCGAGCATGCCGCCGAGATACGCATGGTGGTGCGACTCGCTGGCCGGGAGTTGCTGGACCTGTTCGGCGTAGCGATGGATCGGATTTAAATAGAGCTGGATGAACTGCGCGTGGGAGAGGGCGGTGTACTGCCAGATGCGATCGAGCAACTGGCGGCGGTGCTCCGCGGCTAACAAGCTGCGGGCTGACTCGATGGGCAGGTAACCTTCGGCGACGTTCACAGTCGGTGGCGGAGGGAGCTTCTGCCTTTTATGGCGAAACAGACTGAGCATCGCGACCTCCGGGAAGTGGCTGGGTCAGTGGCCTTTTAGCCTTTTCGGATAGAGCTCTTACCCTTGAGTCCCCATTCCCTTCCAACCCTTTCCCGTCCTTTTGGCTCGTGTCCCTTTGTGCGGCAATGGAAATATTGATTCTTCTAGACATCGTTTTGTTGGGGGCTAGTACGGAAAAGAAAAGAGTCGGTACACTGCGGTGCATATTTTTTGGGTCTTGCAATGAACCTCACTGACGCCACGCTCGTGCTGCTGCTTGCGGCACGTATCCATGGGACAGACGAAGCTGTCAGGGCTTCGGCGAAGAGCGTGGTCAAGAAGTTGCCGCGCAGTAAACGCGATCTGATCTACAAGGTGATCGACAGCCGGAGTCCGCTTGAACTAGTGGATTTTCTGGCGCAGAACCTGGATGCGTCATGACAGGTTGCGGGTGTTTACCCATCTCTGATTCTTTGCCTCAGAGCCCCGCGGGATGGGGCTTTTTCTGGGCGCAGAAAAAAGGGCTCAACTCGCGTTGGGCCCTGTGAAGCGTTTACAGCGGAGAGGTAACGATTAAGCTCCATCGCTCATGCATTGCGAGTCATCCATTACCGTCTGTTTCAGTTGCTGCTCCAAGTTGAGTACATATTCCGAGGCGCTTCGGGCGTGGCCACTGGCACGAAAGATTGCGCGCTTGTCAGCCTTGAGCAGGCTGAGCCAGTACTCGATGTAGCCCTCGTGCCTCAGCTCTCCCTGTATACCGGTGTAGGCACATAAAAACGCCGCGCCCATTTCGGCGATCAACTCCTCAAACGCGTAGCCTGGCGAGCCGAACGGACAGGATGACGTCACGCCTTCGCGCTGCAACCGAGTGTGATGCCCGGTCCAGTGCGTCAGCTCGTGCAGTGCGGTGGCGTAGTACCCACCTTCATCGTGAAATTGCGCTTTTGTCGGCAGTTGGATGAGATCCCCAACCGGAAGGTAAAAGGCTTCGTCGGTAGGCCGATGAACGATTTGTGCACCCGAACGTAACAGTAGATTTTCCGCAGAGCTGTTGGCCTGGAAGGGATCACTCGGTTCCGTCTCGAACAGGGTTTCATTGAGCGCTTCGAGCCCCTCCGTTTGCTCGATGTTGAACAGAAAATGCGTCCTGACAATGCCGAAGTGAGCGACCTTGGGCTGACCGTTTTCATTGAGTACGGGTTGGCCTGACTCTGTCTGTTCCTCGCGCTCCATCGGCTTATAGAGCACCGCCAGAGTGCTGTGCTCACCCTTACGGATGTGCCCACTGGCCTTTTTAGCTTGGTTGAAGGTCAGCCAACGATCTTGAGTGAACCCCTGCAACCTGGCCTCGGCCCAGAGCAACGGTAAGTTGATGCCCGAATACGGACGACGCGTGATGGCGTTGATGGGGTAGGGTTGATGATGACCGACGTCAGTTGAGCCACTTGAGGACCAGGGTTTGATCCAGGGGGCAACGCCTTGGTCCAAAGCGGCAACGATCTTGTCAGTCACGTCTTGGTAGATATCGCGCATGGCATTTTCCTCGAGAGAAAACGGAGGAACGCCTTGCCCGTCGGGGAGGGTTCCCCGGTGGGTGATAGGTTGGATTGATTCAGGTCCTGCATGTTGTCCGAATGTGGATTTGAGAGCCGAGATAGGGTTATCTGCGTTTAGCGTTGGCCTCTTCTGCAAGCGCTATCAGCAAGGCGCCAGGTTGACCCAATTCTTGGAGTAGGGTGAGACTCAATTGCAGCGACGGGTCGTGGTCTAAGTGATCTGTTGATTGAATGTGGACTACCTCGAACAGCACATAGGGCTCGTGTGGAGAGGACAGGTGAGCGCGTCATACGTGGCTCAGCCGATCGACCTGCAGCTTCTCAGCGTAATCTGAGTGATCGAGCAGTACTGCGCGTTGCCACGCGCGAGGGGTGAACACAATGGGCAGCCGAAGGGCGTTCAGTGTTTTCGGTGTCAGTGAGTCGGGCATGGTATGTCTCCGTTGAAAACGCGAAGAAACCTGTCCCGTGCGGGGAAAGATTCCCCCGCCGTGGGTTAAAGAAAAACAAGAGGGCTTATCTCACGAGCAGCGCTCGAAAGGCGTTCAGGAGAGCAGTAGGCGTTCATCACCGTACCAACGGTCACTGTGCGAGCCACCGAACGCTAATCGCACTTGGGGAGAACCATCATTGAAGTGACGTAGCCTTGAAGGTTCTGGCTACCTGGGAAAGTGCTGTCGATAACAGCGATCCGTACCTTGTATTTAACCGGACGATTTGTATGTGTCAATGACTGTAGAGACGCTGTTTCACGGAGATTGTCTTCTGTCTTCCAGCGAAGATTTTTCGGCTGGGGCAAACTGATAAACGGTCAGGCACGGGCCAATTTAAGTAGTACGCTATTACTCCTGTCTCAACCATGAAAACGCTCGGAAGAGGGCGAGACCATGCCGATTCAGCAACCTGTTCAGAGTTCACGTGCCCACCGCTGGGCGTACGTCTGTGGTATGTCGGTGAAGCGTGGTTACCGTAGGTTGAAAACCTTTGAATTCCGCGTGGTTGAGCGTGCGGAGACGGTAGGTATGCCCGCAGGTAAATTACTTGTTCGCGGGAGTTTTCTGGCTGCCAAACTGGCATTGATCGGAGGATTGCTCTTTGTCAGTGTTTGGCTGGTTACTTTTTTTGTGATGATGCTGGCTGTCATCACTTTGCTTTGGTTCAGGGCTTTTGTTGGTTCCGATCATCAAGAGGAAAGTCCAGGGCCAGACTACCTAGGTGCTGATCTCTACATTGGTGACTTCGACGACAATGGGCATTATATAGGCGACAGCAAATCATCTAATTGAGCGCTTAGCAGCACCCAATATTTGATCTGTGCCTTTGCTCGCTGAATCACTTGCGGCTTTGCTACCGTTCGCCAACATACCTTGAATCCCGGTGCCGACTGAATATCCTGCCCAACTCATGGCCCCTAGAAACAGCATCGGTAGCACGATGAACATCGACCCCATCACGTACTCGATCACCTGCGCGGTGACAGTCCCATCCATAAACCCGGAAGTGGGCAGCGACAACAGCGCCTGATTGGAAGCCGAAACCTGGTTGTACAAGGTCTCGAGCATGCTGGAGTCGACCCAGCGGGCCAACTCCCACCAGAAACTCAGCATGTGCAGTGTGAACAGCGCGAACGTCACCGTCATGACGGTCTTTAGCTGGTAGGTACTGACCAGCAAGATCAACGGCAAGCTGATGATGACGCCCATGATCAGGAACGCCTGCACCATCGGCAAGGCGGCGCGTAATGCATTCATTGCCGGGAAGTTGCTGAAGGAACCTAGGGCCAACCCGGTATTGGTGGCTAGGTTATTGAGCCCCTGATTGATCGAACCGCCACGAGCGCTGGAGCCGTAGTCCTGATACACCTGTCCGGGCGACATGGACATCGATTGCTGGCGCGGGCTGACCAGCTCGCGCAGGGTGGCGTCTTCGATCTCGTTGCTCGAACGCCCAGTCAACCAACCTTTCAGCTGAGTCAGCAGCGAAGGATCGACCTGCTCGATCAAGCGCTCGCGTAGCCCGACACCACTGTCGCTCCACCACTGCTTGCAGGTGGGGTAGCCCGCGCCATTCTCCAGCCGCGGCAAGGAAACGTCGCGGTTGTCGTCATACGGCCAGTTGACTCTCGGTGTGCGTGAGCGATCCATATCGTAGTAGCCGGGTGTGTCGAGAAGATAGCTTGAGCCGATCCAGGACGCGTCGTGACTTTGTGCCTTGTCTAACTGCGGGCGATTGGTAAACAACCGAGAACGGGAGTAGCCATAGCAATCGCGAGTGAAGTCGGCAACTTCCTGCAGCAGTACCTGACTGTCGATGCGCGAGCTGTCGATCTCCATGCGCATCTGCCGGATGTCCGGTGCGCAGGGAATGGAGGCGGTGGCCGCTGCGGTCACGCCTTTGCTCAAGGCATGCACCAGAAACCACCAGATAGGTACGTTGGCGGAGCGTTCGCCAATGGTATTGAAGGTCGTCCCCCAGGCGGTTTCCGCTGGCTTGGCCACACTCACGCCGCAGCGCTGGCTCGCCGCATCATCGAACGCCATTGACGAGAGGCTCAACGGAAAGATCGGCGCGCAGCCGAACAAGACGACGATGTAGGCCAGCCACAACCGGTTCTCGATCCGCGGTACCGAGAGCAGTCCCTTGTTGCCTTCATCCGCGCCTTGCTGACAGGCTGACAGCCATTCCTGGAGGATAATCGCACCGAACGGCGCCGCGAATAGCCCAGTGTCGGACAGGACACTCCAAAGGCCGTTGTTGATGATCCAGGCCAGCAGAGAGAGGTAAAACTCCAGGTAGCTGTTGGTGCTCATGAGCATGGTGGTGACCTCACAGTCGGGTGAGTTCGACGCAGGTAAAGAGCACGAGCCCTAATGCTCCGATGCGTTTCACGCGCAGTCGATCCTGTGGTCGATGGCGGTAGCGCCGAAGCAGATCCCACCAGAGCGCAAAGAGGGCGGCGTAGAGCAGGGCGCGCCACCACCGCAGATTGGGTCGTGCGGATTCGAATGCCTGCTGCCAGACCTCGAAACTACCCAGCGCAGTGCGGCCGATCCAGGCGACCAGTGCGGCGGTGAGGATCATCACCGCGGCAATCCCCAGACCTGAAAGCAGAGTGAATAGCGGTGAGCGTTTCATGGCTCACTTGTGCCTGGCGTCAGCATCATTAAGTCGACCGGGCTCAGGGTCGCCTTGCTCGACGGTGCGCGAAGCATCGGCGCCACCGGCATGCCGGTCGAGTACCAGGCTGGCGGTATTGGTGGCGAGCATCTGCCGGACCTGCAGTTCCGTCTGCAGCAGGCGGATTTCGCGCTCCAGGGCGTCGATATTTTTCGTCAAGGCGGTTTGGGCCGGCTCGACGGCGGCGATGTTCGGCTCGTGACTACCCGCCAGCAGGGTGCGCAGTAGCAGCAGTGCCTTGTCGAGTACGCTGGACAAGGCCGTCTCACTGGCCAGGCGCCGTGCCAACAGATCCTGGTCGGGATCGTCGCGCAAGGCTTCGATCACAGCACGGGTCACCGGCAGCATTGGGCTGGAGGCTTTAGCCAGGTTGTCGGGGGTAGGCGACAGTGAGCCGGACAGCAGCCCTTGCAGGGCCTTTAGACGTTCGCTGTAGGCCTCCTGGATCAGCGGCGTCAATCCGCTGCCAGCGGTCGCACGCAGGGTTTCGCAGGTGTCGCAAGTCGCGACTTCGCTCTCACCCAGCACGCGAACGGCCCATTCGGACTCCTCCTGGGGCGAAGCCCAGGTCTGGCAAATGGCCCCACCCAAACAGTCGCTGCTACTGATTGACGCACTGTCATCCACCGTCCGGTTATGCAGCAAGTTGTAGCCCGCGCGCACTACGTCGGAGGTCACCCGAATGGGCGTCTGCCCATTACCTCCGGCCTTTGAGCCGCCGACCCAGGACACCCCATTGTTGCCGTTATGGGCCTCGGTGTTTTTCACCGCGGCCACCGCATCGCCGCCGGTTTGCTCCAGATTGCCCTGCATTTCTTGGTTCTTGGCCAGCGAGCCCCAGCCGGCCTGACCGACCTTGTCCGCCATCTTTTCGGCCATGGCTTGGCAGGTCAGCTTGGAGCGGTCGAAGTCGATACGACCTTGCATCACCCCGTTACTCAGCAACTCATAGAGGCCAGGATTGGCACGCTGGATGATTAACGCCGGCAGCGACATTACCGCTTGGGTCGCGTTCTGCACGATGCTGCCCATGATCTGCTGGAAACCTTCGGTCACGCCATTCAGTTGGTTTTGCAGGGTGTTGGTGAGGCTCATGTTTCCGCACATCATGTTCGCTCGCCATGACCCGCCGACACCAAGACCACTGGGTCGGTAGAGCGAACTCGGTGAGCCGACCGCCGAGCCGCCACCAATGGTGTACATCACTCGGTCGTCGAGTACTTCGCCTTGAGTGCCCAGGCGGTAGTCACCTTCGGCGGCGTCGGCATGCGTGGCCATGGTGAGCAGCCCGCAGAGCAACAGACTCGTCACGCCCAACCATGGTCGTCCGAGAAGCCGACTCATGAAGCACCGCCTTCGAAGTCGATGCTGAACAGAAAGGTCTGCCCCTCGCGCTTGCAGCAGCTGTAGGGACGCCACAACGACCAGGCGTAGCCGCCATCCGAGCTCTGTACCGGATCACTGGGGAAGATGGCGCACGTGGGCTGAACCTGAGGGTAGAGCAATTGCCATTTGTGGGTTGAAGCGTCGTTTTCAACGATCGGGCGAGGCGGCCAGTAGCCGTCGCGTTTGGCGGGCGTGAGCGGTACATACACATGCGGTTGCCAGTTGCTGGTAGTCACATCGCCGGCCCGTTGCGCCATGACTGCGGCGGCCTTGAAGTCGTCGGGCTGTACCAGAAAGCCCTGCCGGGGATAGACGTTGCCCCACATGTTTCCCGAAGCCTGACGTCCGATTTCACGGATCCCCGGCATGAGCGACTCGGGGTAAAGACTTTCCGGGATGCCATGGCGCCAGGCCAGTGAGTCCAGGGTGCTCAAGTAGTAGGGCATGAATGCCGTTGCACCGCTGGCGCAGGCATAGCCGGATTGCGAAGCCAGTTGCGTTGCGACCCAGCCACCGGGATGGCCGATGCCATCGACGTTCTTGAAGCGGGGTAGGTTGTCGCGGTGGGTGTTCGGGGTGATCAGGTTGCCGCCACCTTCCGCACCGCTGATGGGAGAGGAAAGGGTGGTCATCTCGGTCCAGGGATTATTGCCGGTGGTGGCGTAGCTCGAGACCACGAGTTCAGGAATGAAATGGCGTACCTTGGTCGAGGTTTTGACCTTGCAGCCTAAGGGTGTGCACAGGAGCCAGAAACAAATACCGACGACCCTGTATGCAAGGCAATTCGGCGACAACACAGAAGACGTGATGCTGCCGGTGTCCAGCGCCATGCTAGGGCCGCACGCCAGCAGGAGGCTCAGCGCCAAGGGCCTTAGCTTTGTGGGTGGGATTGACGAGCAGGCAGCAGGCATGATCCAGGCTCTTGGTGTATGGCCTGGTCAGGTTCGGTTAGGGATTGAAGACTGTCAGTGGAGATTATGAAGGCGGATCTATCGGGTTTGTGAAATGTGAGACTATTATTTGACGTGAAGGGCGCTGCGCAGGATATCGGGTTCCACAAGTAACTGATCTGCGGTAATTTCGAAAATATTGGCGAGCTTGCACAGGACCAATAGCGACGGGTTGCCCGTGCATCGTTCGATTTGACTGACGTAGGTGCGATCCACCTCGGCCATGAGCGCCAGCTGCTCTTGGGTAAGGTTTTTCACGCGTCGCATCAAGCGGATGTTTTCCGCCAGCTGCAGACGAAGCTGTTCGTAGTCTTGAGTCATGCGCGCAAATTGCGCCTTGAGGGACTCTCAATCCACGGGATATAGTCTACATTGGCATTGATCTAGGCCATTTGATGCTCATGCCTGTTATCGAGCGTTCATTTGGCTTCGTTAAGCTTTTCGAAGCTGTACTCCTTGTCTAACAATAATTCAGAAATCTAGGGTGTGTATGGACGAAAACTACATTTCAATTCCTGCGGTGGATGGTTGCCCAAGTCTTCTGACACCTTGGGGCAACGAGTTTGCCTCGATGATCGAACGTGGCGTGCAATGTGCTCAGGCTTGGCTTGATACGCCCGGCGAGGTTCCCCTGTGGTGGGCGCTGGCGCAAACCCGCAAGACCTTTCCTGTCGGTGACTGCCAGGATGCCTTCGAAGCCGGATTCCTGTTGAGGATTCAGCAGCGGCTCCGGGGCGTACCGCAATAACCGGTCACTCGCTTTAGAGCGAGAGCCTCAATAGATTCCCCTATGCGGGTTCTATTTCTCGCGCTCTATCGATCCGTTCAGCTACCCTATACGCCGCTTCGAGTTCTGAGCAGCCGTTCTCCTGCATCAGCGTCCAACGCTCGGCTTTTTCCTCGGGCTCGGTCATGGCCAGGGCGAGGTAAAGGCTGGGTGGCACGGCTCGAAACAGTGTCTCGAGCTTCTTCGACAGCACGACCCCCTCAGTGTACTTCCCCGGCTCCTTACTGGCGGAGAGCAACAAGGCTTTCTGCGCCGGCGTGAGTTTCTTGAACCGTGCGATCTCTTCGATTTCCGCGGGCGGCATGTTCAAACAAATCCACCATTCGATCATGTTGAGCATGGTCTGCGCAGCCGTGGGAAAATCGGCAAGGTTTTGCGTGGCGAGCCAGAACCAAGCACCAAGCTTGCGCCACATCTTCGTCCCCTTGACCACGAATGGCGCCAGCAGTGGGTTTTTGGTGATGATATGGCCCTCGTCGGTGACCATGATGATCGGCCTCCCCAGATATTGGTCGCGCTCGGCGAGGTTGTTCACGGTGTTCATCAGGCTGATGTAGCTGATGGACATCTGGGCCTCGTAGCCTTCGCGAGCGTAAGTGGCGAGATCGACAATGGTCACATCGCTCTCGGGCCAAGGCGTACCCTCGCGATCGAACAGTTCGCCCTCGAAACCCTGGCAAAACAGGTCGATGGACTCACCCATTTCCTGGGCACGCTCGCGGCGTTTCTCCGGCAAGTGCGTGTCAGCGGCGACGCGCAGCAAGGCGTCGCGCACGTCGCGGGTCAGGACCTGGCGACCCGCCGCGACACAGGTCTGTGCCGCATCGAGGATGCACTCGCGGATCAGACTGCGATCGGCCCGGCTCAGGCGGGCTTCTTCCTTGGCCTCGCCGCCAGTGATCATCAGCCGGGCGGTGATTTCCAGTTCACCGAGAACATCGCGCTGGTCCTCGCGACTGGCTACCGCATCCTCGTCCCACTCATCGATCGACAGACTCGCCACTTGATCCGGTTGCTCGACCAGGCGCCAGGCATCGGCGAACGGGGCGAGACTGACCGAGGCGCCAGGTTTCAATTGGACCTTGTTGACCGACAGGCCTTGTGTCGCGAAGTAGTCGCCCTGCAACCCGAATGAGTTGCCGGCCTCGACGATAAATAGGCGAGGGCGGTACACGGCCATGACCTGCATCAGTAAGGTGACCAGGGTCGCCGATTTGCCGGCGCCGGTGGGGCCAAACAACAACAGATGACCATTCATGGCCCGGTCCAGGCGTGACAACGGATCAAAACTCAACGCCGAGCCGCCACGGTTAAACAGGGTGATGCCCGGGTGGCCGGTGCCCGTGCTGCGACCCCAGACCGGAACCAGATTCGCCAGGTGCTGGGCAAACATCAGGCGGGTGTACCAGTTGTGCGTGTCGCGGGCCGGGTTGTAAACCATCGGCAACCACCGCAGGTAGCTATTGCAGGCGGCGACTTCATCGCCTTCCCGTACGGGCTGCAGACCCGCACCTAACAGTGCATTAGCAAGGCTGACCGAACGCTGGTGCAACTGCTGTTCATCACGACCGCGCACGTAGAACGCCAGCGCTCCCCGGTACAGCTTGTGCTGACGACCGATGATCGCGCGGGCCTCTTCAACATCTTGACGGGTCTGGGTCGAGGCCAGATTTTCACCGATGGCTTTGCGCGCCAGGCGGTTTAACTGGTCCTCGAGTACATCCTGTGGTTTGACCACCAGGGTCAGGCTCATCACCGTACCTTCGGGTAACTGGTCGAATAACGCGTTCACTGCGTCGCCCTTACGGGTTTCTCCGGTGAGTTGACCAATCAACGGCGGCCGGCGCAGCTTGTCCACCACCATGACCCGATGGGGCTGATGGTCGAAAAACCAGAGTCCGTGCTCTACATCCGAACGCGGTTCGTTGAAGAACAGCCGTTCGGCAAAGTCATGATCGAAGGGCAGTTCCAGCGACTCGCCATCACCTGACTCCGGATAGGCTGCGAGTTGGTAGAACTCCTCGGGCGCTTCATCGGTGAGCCTGGGGGCTGGATTGAACCAGGGCAGCAGCCAGGCATACAGACCGCGGCCATCGACTCGCGTCGATTGCACCCCGCACGCCTGCAACGAAGCCGCGACCCGTTCGCAAGCCTGATGCAGGGATTGCGCCGGGGTGAGTCCTGTCTCCTCGCCGTCAGACTCAAGCCAGCGATAGACCACCAGACGCACCCGTCGGTTGTTGCCACGCCAGGGCAGGCGCGTGACGGCCTTGTCCTCGAACAGACCTCCCGGCTTGGCGATGGCCTTCAGATGACGGCGGCTGAGTTCCAAATACGTCTCGGTGAAGACCGTGCCTCGCGCGCTGTCCTGAATATAATCGGTGAGCCGGGTCAGGTAGGGGGTGAAGTCGTTGTCGTCCTGGCAGAAAAACTGCGCCACCCAAGGCGCTTGATCCAGCTCGTCAAAGCTATCCTGCAGGGCATCCTCAAGGGCATCGCGGGCCGCCATCAACCAATCGGGTTCGCGCCCTTCAGTGCTGATGGACAGCAACTCGAACACCGCACCCACCGAGCGATTGTCATCGAGCAGAAAACACTGCTTGGTGTCGAGGTACTCGACCCACGGCAGGTGATCGGTGAAGCTGGGGTTGCGCGCATACAGTGCGGCTTCATCGGCCAAGGTGGCGCGCGGGCGCAATGGATTGCGCCAGGCTTTCCACGCGGCAGTGTGGTTGCCCAAATCGCCGGTACGCACTACAAGTCTTCCTGACGTTCGCCCGGCAATGCGTACTGCACCCGTTGGTAGAACGGAAAGACGGTCGAGTAACCCGGGACCGGTGCCTGCTCGGTGCCGCTCAGATGCGGATACACGTACAGCACTAGATCGGGATTGGGCAAGCGAGGGAACAGGTTACGGATCTCGTTCGCCGCTGTGCGAGTGTATGGTTCCTGGAGAGCGGCGGAGAAATTCGCCTGGGCCAGCGGACGGCGTAACTGCTGCCGAGCATCCAGCAGTTGCTGCTGAGTGCCTTGCGAACCGGCACCGTTCCAGATGTCCAGCATGGTTTGCTCGCCATGGGGCAAAAGCGTGTCTTTGTCGGTGGAACACCCCGTCAGGACCCAGCAGAGCGCGCTAATCCAGGTCAGGCAAAGAAGCATGGTCTTTTTCATGGCGAACGCTCCGGCCCTTGGGCTCGTAGTCGATGGTGATCTCATGGTCGAGGTGCAGAGCGACCTGTGCTGCGGGCGGCACGTAAACAGCGGCGAAGGCTTCGCCATACAGTTTGTTGACCCACTCGCGGATGTCGCTGACCCCACCACTGAGAATTGAATTCAGTGCGCTATTGCCACTGCTGCTGGTGACCCCGAACGCACTGCCGCCCGAACTGATCAAGCTGCTGTTGTTTTGCTGGTTCCCGAGCAAGGCACCGACACCCGCGCCGGCCGCAGTGATCAGGCTCTGGCTGCTGAGGTACTGCTGGGCGTTCGAGCGGCGCTCGCCGGCAATGCAAGGAATGCCATACGGATCGGACAGGTAACCGAGTCCACCACGGATCTTGCCGGTGTTTGAGCTCTGGGTGGTGGAGGCATTGCGGCTGGCGACCGCCTTCGGCTGAGGCACCGTGCGGATGGTGCCATCGGTAAACACAAAGGTGATCGACTCGACCTGTCCGCGTACACAAGACAGGGTCCAGTCACCGGAGGCTGTGCCGCTCATCACGGCCCCCGCGACGTCCGGTAGCTCGATACCGTTGGCAGTCAGGTTCTCGGGGCCGACCAGCACCTTGAAGGGGTAGGGATCATTCACCGTGCCGTCCACCGGTACTCGGCCGATCAGCGCGGTCATCGCGACCGAGCCCATCAGTGTGGCGTTTTCGGGAATGGTGTAGACCGGCTTCGCGCCTTCGGTACGATCAGCGGATCGCGTCAGGTCACGCTCACCCTTGCTGACTGCTCGTAGCTGTTTCTGGCTGCGATCAATAGCGTTATCTTTCAAACCCTCCAATGAGTTGAAGGCGGTAGGCAGACTGAGTGCGGAGGAGGTCTTGGTTTTTTCTCGGGTGTCGGTGGGCAGAGTATCCGAGGGTTCAATCCACTGCATCGTGTCACCGGCAGGATGGCCTCCCTCGAACTGAGCGCCATCGCCTGGCTGAAGCCCCAGTCCGACCGGCAGATCCTGACCCTTGCCGGTCAGTCCGGACAACTGATCCTGCAACTTTGTCAGCAGCCCATGGGCCTGACGACTGTCTTGTTCCGCTTTGAGTCGGGCCTCGTTGGCTTGGCGGCGGCCTTCGTCGACCTGCTGGGTCACGCTTCCAAGCGCCGTCTGGATACGCGAATCGACGCTGTTTTCGCGCTCGCGCAGGCGGTTGTTCTCCGTCTGCAGCGACTCGTTGTGTTTCTTCAAACTGAGCATGTCGCTGCGCATGGCCTTCACCTGCCCGACCAGGGTGGCGACCGTGTCGCGTGGGGTATCGCCGGCAATGCCGAGCGCCTGGGCTTGCTGGGTGGATAACTGAATATTGCCCTGATCAACTGGGTGCTCTGGAGAGGGCGTGCTGCCACCCGCTACCCAGGTTTTCAGGATGATCACCACCACGGCCAGCAGCGCAGTCGGTACCAGCCATTTGAGCAATGCATTAGCCTTCATCGCCAGGACCTCGCGCAACGGGCGGGAGCATCATGGCTTGTTCGAGGCCAGCACCGCGGGTGATGAGGTAGGCAATCGTGGTGTCTTCAGCGCTGCCGACACGCCCGAGGAAAGCATGCTGGAAGGCCGCGGCAAACAGCTTGGCCTGAAGCCGACGCGGGTCGAGTTGCAGAGTCTCTGAACCACGATTGCGCAACTTCACCGCCGTCACCCAGTAATTACCGAGTCGCCAGGCGGCGATCGGTCTGCTTGACACGTTTTCGGTCGGCAGCAGGGTTGGCAGTTCGGTGCGCAGCTTGAGCGGGATGCGGCGTACACCGGGCAGGGACTCCACGGTGCGCAGAGACGCGTACAGGCTTTGCGCGGCGTAGCGCGTCAAAGCGACCGGGATCGGTATACGTTCTGGAGCAGGGACGGTGCTAGATTCAGCCTCGGTAGCTTGCACCTGAGCATTCTTGAGGATACGCACGGGCTCCAGCGGTTGATCACCAGGCGTGGCTGCGATATCCAGGAGGATGATCTCGCCGGTCGCGCCCGATTGCAGTTGCAGTCGGGTCGGTGCAATGGCTTCCGATGCGCGCAGATACAGCGTGCCGCCGGTTGATTGCACGCGCAGCTTGCCCGTCAGGGTTGAGGGCACACCGACTCGAACATCCTCATCGACAAAGATCACTCGTTCCTGACCGATCACCAGTGGGACCGTGAGGGGTAGGCGTTCCCAGTGTATCAACTCGACGGCCTGAGCCAGAATCCCGAAGAGTGTCAACGCAACGGCTGTCCCGATAACAAAAATCCGCTTCATGACGGGCCTCCAGGCAAGGCGAGTTTTTGCGGCGTGCCCTGATAACAATCCAGGGCCAGCCCCCACTTATTGCGTTCGGGATCAAGATCAAACCGCACCACGCGCAATGGATAACGCACCACCACCCGCTTCACCGGTTCGGCGGCGTAATACTCATCGGCATTGAGGTCGAGCCTGACCAGCCAGCTGTCGCGATCGAGTTGTTTGACCCTGAGTTCCGGATCTTCGCTGTAACCTCGGCCCAGAATTTCGTAGACGCCACGCACCCGATGGCGCAGTTCGCCGGCGGCCTTGCGGTACTCGTAGTCGCCATCGAGGAAGGCCTTGCAGGCGGGTGTCAGGTAGGGCTGCAAGCCATAGATGGCGCGGCGGTAGTCCTGCTCGCCATCCGAGGGCCAGCGGTTGAGCTGACCAAAGATGTACAGGGCAAAGGCATACACATTCTCTGAGGGAATATCCCACCACTTACGAGTGCTGCCCGAGCGCAGATCGGGGGGGACATGCACGGTCAGATCGGTCGGTGCCGAGCGCCAGCCATACCAGAGACCGGCACAGACCAGGGCGAGGATCGTTACCGCTAGACGCAGGCTGAAGATATGTGCCTGTTGGGCATCCACCTTGTTCCGAAAACGACTCATGGTTGCCACCGGGACAGGGCAGGGCGCAGTCGACGCGAACGGCGAATCGTCCAGGCGCCGGAGTGTAGGATCAAACTTCCGCGCCCCAGGCGCCAACGGCTGGCGAGTATCCATTCGAGTTTGCGGTAAAACCAGGTCTCGGGGCGAGCCCGTTTGGCCCGACGTAAAAGCGTACCACCGGCAAATAACACCAGCGCCATACTTGCGATCATGCTGGTCGGTGCCACGGCAATGGAGGCGGTGGCGATCGCTAGAGGAACGCCCAGCAGTAGGCCAATGATTGCGCCGGCACCGAGGGCCATCCACATCTCATCATTGGTCAACCCGCGCAGTACGGCGGGATCACGATTGAGTCGCTCCGGCAGAAAGACCAAGGTGCCGTCGACAAGGCGTTCGATAGTGTCGTTCATATCGACCTCACAGAATCGCGGCAGCCTTGGTCAGGAACCAGATGATGATCACCACCAACAGGGCACCGATACCGACCACGGCGCCGAGATCCTTCCAGGTCTTGCGCTGGTTCTGTACGTCGGCATAGACGGTCAGCGAATGCCAGGCCACCCCTAAAAAAGCGAGTAGGGCGATCAGCAGACCGAGCAGGATGCCGCCGTCGTAAGCGTAGTTTTTAATCGTTTCGATCAACCCGGAACCCTCACCGCGTGAAGGTGCCTCCATGGTGGGGAGTTCGGCAAAAGCAAGGCTTGGACCGAGCACCAACAACAGACCGATCAGGCGCTGACTGGCGCGATCACGCAGGTTGTTTTTTAGGGGGACAAGGTACTTGAGCATGATGGTGATCTCCGGTGTTAGGGCAGGGTGAAGAACATCAGAACCAGCAAGGTGAGCAGGACGCGCGCGGCGCTGCCGCCAAACGCGCCGAAGCGCACACTGCCTGTTGCCCATCCCCGGTATGCCGTCCACATCACCCAGGCACACCAAAGCAAAGCCAGAACGAGAACCAGAGACAGCCAGAGCGTCGAGCTGCTCTGCTGTGAGAAGCCAGAAGCGTTTTGGAACGCGGCGATCTGGGCATCAGTCATGCTCATGGCGACGGTTCCACGGACGGGGTGCCGAGGCGGTAATCGCCCACCAGCTCACCAGGATCGTGAGGTTGAGCACGGGAGGGCGACAGATAGTTCTGCACTCCTTGGCGAATGCGTTGGATGTCCTGAGACAGGCGGGGATAGTCGAAGCGATAGCGTTCGTTTGGTTCAGAGGTCCTGGCTACCTTAGCTCGCGCCGCAAGGCGCTCAATAGTGTCGAGCTGCTGCTGAACTAGGCTGAGCTGTTCGCGCTCATGAGCAGATGCGGCATAGCCGCCGCTATGGAACGTCATCAATATGAACAGTGAGCAGACTCGGAAAAATGTAGTCGGCATGTGGATAGCCCATTTGGAGATGGGGCCAGCATTCAACTAACGTCCAGGACTCAGCAGTAAGAAACACGAAACACGCTGCGTCATTTTATTTCGATACAGTCTTTGATCGTGTAGCGAGTTCGAACACCGTGTCGAGAGCTACGAAACGCGGAAAAATGACACGATTGGACCGCGAGTACAGCATTGGTTACTCATGAAAAACGATTAGTAGCCGTTAACGTTTGATTCCGCTAACAACATTGTTAGCGGGGCGCAGATAAGCGCGGACGAAATCAGTTAACGAAGAGTGATTGCAGAGAGTGAACATCCAACAAGCAATTCGGCGGTACCGTATTCGACAGGCCGTGGGCTTCTCCTTGATGGTCTTCGGGGCTCTATTTTATTTGGTTTCATCGTTGATTTTTCTGCACCATCAAGCAGAGATTCTCGCGAGCACAAAAATTTTTGGGCATTTGGGAGGGGTTGTGCAAAATTTAGTAGCCGATGTTTACCAGACCACATCACCCTACATCGGTTTTGTATGGGAGCACGCGCCTACCCTCAGCCAGGAAAACCCGCTCAGCTATGGAAATTTGCTGTTTTTCGGTTTGCTGGGTGTGATGATTATTGGAAAGCAAATTTTCCTTTCCGCTAGCCAACTCAAGAGACGTGTTCAGGTTCAACTCGAACGTCTTGAGGAAGCTCAGTGGCGCAACTCGATGCAAAATAGAGCAGCCACCGAAGTCAACGCAAATCAGATCGGGCAGATCAATTTTTATCAGCAGTCTATGCCGCCGTCCCCTAGCGGTGATTGGTGGCAGCGGCCATTGGGTATTGTTGGTTTGTCTATTATTGGCGGTTATGTCGTCGCGATTTTGGCCAAATTCACCGGAATGGTTTAACACGTCAGCGTTACATTTTATTAAATGTATTTTTTAAACGTCGCCGCGGTGATAGCTGTCGTTGCTCCGAGCATCACTGCGCAAGGCAAAAAAATGGCCATGGGATTGAGCGAAAAGGGCAATGACAGGTAAATGATCCAGGGCACGATCAGCAGCGGTAGCACTGCTCGTTTAGCGCGGTGATAGACAAAACTGCTTTCTCGCCCGGCTCCAAACTTGCGCAGGTCGCGGCGCATCAAACCATCAACAAAACCGGTAAGCGTGGCCAACAAAAATAGTGGTGTAGCCAGGACTAGAATCGTCAGGCGCACCACGAAGGTAAAGGTCACATACACTGCGGCCACTACGAAATCCTCAATGCTCACGTAGGGCTGGTTGATCCAGCCCCAGAAGCCGTTGCCCTGGCTCGACATCCGCGCCTGCCGGGCAAAATCCGCAAAGCCAGTCTTAATCAATAGCCATTGATTGAGAGAATCCAGCCATTGAACAATCGTCTGTCCAGGTTGTTGGAGGATGAGAGAAGATTTGAAGTGCTCACTCAGCCAGCCTAGTTCGTTCGCGAACATGGCTTGGCTGTGCCGCCAACCCTGATCGCCCCAGAACAGCAGCAAGCCGGCGAACTCGATGAGTATCGAAAACAGCAATGAGGCGATCAGCAAACCGAAGATGCGTAAAACTAAGCCAATCGCCGAGATGATCAATCCCGGACGCTGGATCGGTTGTGGCTGCGTGTGTCGGACGGAACTCGCCATCGTTCACTCCATTGCGCTTTGCAGTGTTGGTGTCGTCGCGACGCCTTTTGGATCGTTTTCTGCTGAATCGAAACCTGTGGCGGGTCCGGGCTACCCCACCTGATCCAGATCGAAGTTGGTGGTTGGGCCGCCACCGCTGGCGCTCCACCATTGTCCCGCCTGCTCATTGTAGGCGGCCCGCATCCGCTGAGTGAGCTCCTGCAGGTCCTTGGGCATGGCATCGTCGTTGGAGGGTCTTGGCAAAGGCATGCGAACCTTCCAGAGCTGCCCACCGGCCTGGAAGGAAAACATTTGTCCCTTGGGCAAACTGACGATGTGAGCAGGCTCGATCAACGGCACACTGGTGCTGCTGACACGGTCCTGTGAGGACGAGGTGAAGTCCGTGTTGGCCTCCGGATCGGAGGTGTCAGTCGCACCCGACACCAGGGTCTTGGTCAGCACGTTAACCTTGGGTAACTGCTGGGTGAGCAGTTCAGCGGTGGCGGTTTCGCGCACCCGCAGCATCTGCAGGGTGTTGAAGTTGCCAATCACCTGGCCAGCTTTGGCGCGGTTGCCGATACGTGCTTCGATATCGCTGAGGGTCTGGGTGTAGGCGGTTACCTGGATACCGGCGCCGCCACCCTTGTTGATCAGCGGGATGAATTCATCACCCATCAACTCGTTGAACTCATCGGCGTGGAGGTTGATCGGCAACTTGTCACTGTTGTTACCCGATTGGGGCAGGCCATGGTCGATGCCGTGTTTGTAGATGTGTCCGGCGACCGAGACCAAGTCGGCGAACATGGAGTTGCCCACCGCGGCGGCCACCTCGGCGTCGGTCAGTGCATCCAGACCGACGTAGACGATGCCGCGTTTTCGGATGATCTGCATCCAGTCGAAGATTGGCCGCGGGTCATCTAAATCGGTGTAGTTTGGAGCCAGTAACTGGGCGGTCTTGCCGGTGGTGAGTTTTTCCAGCAGAGGTAGCAGCGAGGCGACAATCTTGTCGAAATAGGTACGGTCGTAACGCACCGCCGAACGCAGTCCGTCCAGTACCGGATCAAATACCCGCTTCACCGCCAGGTACTGCTCGATGGCCACAACACGCTTTTCGCGCCCGATCATATGCCGGGGGATGTTCTTCTCGGTGAGCTTGCCTTCAAGCTGAACGATCACCTCCCACGCCTTCGGGTCGGTCTTGGCGAAAAACTGCTGGGCGTACTCGATGAACAGTGCGTCGATGTTGACCACATGCCGTTGGATTTGCAGGTAGTCCGGACGCCGGCCCAACTCGATCAATGCGCGGGCAACGATGTTGACGAAGCGCCACGCGAACTCACGGAAGGCCGCAGAGTTACCTTCGCCGCTAAGCTGTCCGGCGATGCGTGACGCCACTTCCGAGATACGACCGAAACGTCCGACGGCATTGTAGCGGGCCGAGATTTCTGGCCAGCCCAGATGGAAGACATAAAACTCCTTCTCCCTCCCGGCGCGTATAGCTTCGACGTACATGCGTTTGAGCAGGTCGGCATCACCCTTCGGATCGAAGACGATCACCACCTCATGCTCGACGCGGTGAATGTCCTGGGTGATGTACACCTCGGCGAGCCGCGTCTTGCCGACGCGGGTAGTGCCCAGCACCAGTGTGTGTCCGACCCGTTCGCCCAGCGGCAGACTGACTTCCGTTTCGTCGGGCTCAACCCCGTGCAGAAGTGACGAGCCACCGACTGGGGGCAAAGGGCGCAACGGATTGAAGGCACTGTCCCAAGCCGTGACTAGGGCCAATATCGAGAGCGGAAACGGTGCATATTCCAGGCGTCGTTCGAGTTCTCGGGCTAGGCGATAGCTGGTCGGTTGGTCGACATATTGGGCGACTGCCGGATCCTGGGCCTCGACCAAGCGCTGGGTGTGCAGGCGGGTCCAGCGAAAGCCGCGCCCCATAAACAAACGCTTACGGCTGACCGGAATCTGCCGACTGGTCAGTTCGTAGCGGGGCAGTCGGCGGATATTGCGCCGATAGCGCAGCACATCCCAGGCTTGTCGCAGGCGGATAAGGCCGAACAGGGTATAGGCCAGCGCCGCAGCCCGCCCAATCTCGGGTGAGAGGGCCACAGCCCAGGGCGAGTACACGCACAACACCGCGGCGGTGATGCAGATCGCTACGGTGTACAGCTCCACTGCTGGCCGGAGCTTGGACTCCATCGCATGCTCGGCCATGACCTGGACTCACTGTTCCAGTGAGGTGGCAGTGATCAAGACGGGGTAATGCTCGATCTGCAGGCGAGTGGCGATGTCGTTACCGTTGACCGGCAGGATGGTGATGCCGGGAGCCGCTGCTCGAATTCGGTCCAACGCTTCGGTGTCGGCCACTTCGACGGCGAGGCCGGCCGCACCCATTTCCTGCAGTTCAGTCGCGCGTTGACGCAACCAAGCCAGCGACTGGGGATCCTCACCCACCAGGAAAAATGGCCGTAAGCCTGGCATGTTCAGGGCGCGAGACGTGATTTGGCCGGGGCTCAAGCGAGAACTGCGGACGGGTAGTATCCAAGCTTCATCGGCAAACGTGGACAGGTCCGCATGCATGGCCCGATCAGGCTGGATCTTGTTGTTTATTAGCGGCCTGGCAACCTGAAAATGGGGTCGACTGAAGTCGCTAGGCTGATCCCCGGCTACGGTCAGCTCCGGCTGGGCGAAAGGTGCCAATAGCAGGATGAAGTAGCAGGTAAGGGGCATTCGCTTCATGGTGGTGTGTCCTGTTTGAAGGCAATCAGCAGTCGTTCGAGTTGCCGGGAAAAACCTGCGCGGTAACGTGCGGCCGGCGCTCCTCCTGCCGGGCGGTGATAGCGTCCGGCAGCTGACACCCAATCACCGGTGGCGGCGTGATGCTCCTGCAACAGCGCGGCGGTCACGGCCAGATTTCGGTAGGGATCAAGGGCTTCGCAGGGGGTGGAATAACGTTGTCCGTGGTAACCCAGGTTTATTTGGCCGAGTCCGGCATCGACCCGCTTGGCGTCATGTCGGGCGAGGGCCTGAAGCAAAGCGTGACAGGCGGCGTGGCGAGTGGCGAAGCGGTAGGGTGTTCCAGCGATGTTCAGTGTCCAGGGCCAGGGCAACAGTCGACCACGGACGTGGATACCACTCTCCTGCAGGGCGATCGCGAATAGCACCGTAGAAGGAATGTCGGCGTCATGCGCCGCCAATTGGTAGGCCGGAGGCGGAAGTTCGTCAGCCTGGACGGCGAGCACCATCAGCAGGATCGCAATACCACTCAGTCGAGGCGTTGCCATTGTCCATTCACCTCTTGAAATGTGGCAGGCAATGGCCCCGGGGCTCCCAGGCTGAACCAGCGACCACGGTCATGGTTCAGGGTGATCTGCTGGCGTTGGACCTTGGCCGGATCGACGTCTGCTTGCCGAGCCCAGTTACGGACGCGTTCATCCTCGCCTTGGCTGCCCACCAGGTAGATATCGAACGCCATGTCACTGCTTTGCAGACGCTGCGCTTCGGCGGTGCACGCTGGGCAGTGGTCCTCCACAAACAAGGCTTGACGCGGCATGACCGCTGAGCTGGCAGGGGACGGGGATGCCATGCGCTGGATCGGCAGCAGCCCGGGAAACAGCTTGGCCCAGGCCGCGGTGTAAGCATTTTGGTAGGCCAACTCGCGCTCGGCGCGTTTGGCTTCCAGCGCTACCTGTAATTCGGCATAGCGCTGGCGCTCTTGCTCGGTCTGGGCCTCGACCCCGAGTGCGGTCAACGGATCGAGGTTCGGGCTCCAGAAACCGCGCGGGCCGGCTTGGATCTGTTCGAAGCGCGTCCACTCCTGCTCCGTCAGACCCCAGCTCGCCGCCTGTACAGAGTCAGAGCGTCCCAGCGGAGCGGATTGTGTGTCCTGGAACCGTGACTGTGTCGTGACGGGGTTACCCATCGCAGCACCTGTGGTCAGTAGCGAAACCAGGCAGGCGACGGGGAGTAGTGACGCTTTGTTCATGATCGCTTCTCAAGGGACTTGCACGGTCTGGTCTGGCTGAGTGGCCACCGCGAAGACGGCTGAGTTCGGTTCCAGTACTTTTAGGTGCCAAGCCCCCAGTTGCTCACCGCTATGCAGCAGCCGGACATCCGTGAGAGAGCGACTGTCATGAGGTGCGACCGCCAGAAAATGCTCACCACCACGGGACTCGACACTCAACACCGAGAACGGTGGCGACAGTCGGGCAGGTTTGGGGCGAGCGGTCTTTTTCGGTTTGGTTGCGGAAGGCGTCGACGGTGGGGGGGAAGGCTGAGCCTTGAGGTCCAGGAGCTGCTGCTCGACGTGCTCAAGGCGTGCGCGCAGCGCTGTCAGGTCTGCCAAGGTGGCGCGGGCTGCGAGGCCATCGCGCAGTTCCTGTATCTCTTGCGCCCACTGATCCAACATCGGATCGAGGGTATTGGCCTGTTGCTCGCCGGTATCGACCATCTGTTTCAGGTCTTTCAGCGCGTACTGCAGCTTCTCCTGGGTGTCCTTGAGGGCGCTTGAATCACGTTGCAGGGTATCCAGGGTTTGTCGGTATTGCGTGTTCGTGCTCTGTAGTTCCGCCACGCGCTGATACTGGTTATACAATCCACCACTCAGCCCGGAGGCCGCCAGGCAAAGCAATCCAATAATGAGGGTTTGAAACGTCGAGGCTTTCATGGATGTGCCTCCGCCTGATGGGATGAGCTTGGTGTGGCCCGCACGACGCCAGCCTCCGTTTTCTGCTGTTCGAAGCAGACCGAACGGCTGACTTCATCGGTCGTGAGTTGCCAGGCGGGCCCAGCTAGCACTTGTAGCGCGTTGCGCAAAGAGAGCGGGCCGAGCCGGAAATGAGCCGCGGGCAGGGGCCGAGTAAAGAGCACCCTCACCGACGCAGTAGCGGGGCAGAGCGAATAGCCCGAGCGTCGCAATACGTACTGCAACGCATCCTGCACCGAAGGACTCAGGCTGGACGGGATGCTCACGTCAATGATTTGGGCAAGAAGATTGCGTTGTTCCGTGGTGGGCTCGGTGCTGACCAGCGTGTAGCGGCCATAGCGAAGTTCCGCCGGATGGCTTTCTTCGGCTGTACCCCTCGAGTGCGGGGCCTGATTGGAGCCGCTGCCGATTTCTGGATGGGGCGGCAATGGGGTGGGAATTTGCGCGGTGCAGGCGCTCAACAAACCCAGTAGGCAGACAGGGGTGAAAAAACGCTCCATGGAAAAAACCTCATGTCAGACTCAGTGCAGAACCTGACATGAGGTGAAGGAGCGATTCAGTGAGAAAGTTGATTCAAAGCGGGTCGTGTTAAAGCAGAACGCGTTGTTACTCATCAAAAATGGCGAGTCCATCCAAGACGGTGGCGTTGGGGTCGAAGATCAACAATCGCACATCCGCCAATGCCGCCAGGTATAACACCGTGACTAGGGCTTCCGGTGTGCCGGCGTCAAATTGCTCTTGTCTCAAGCTTGAATAACGTTTGTCCTCAATGTTCAGCAAGTTCTCGTCCGTCCATGGTGTGCCGATCAACTTGCAACCGATGCCGCAGCAATCCGGCAACGCGAAAAGTTCGAACAAAAGACCGATTTGCCTCGGAGCGGAGTGACTTACCCACCCTTCCAGATAGAACATCGCTTCTTCAGGAAGGTGTGCGGTACTGATCTCCCAGGCTCGACTGTAGTGTCCCGTTTCGAAGCGCAAGCGATGGACCATGGCTTGGGCTTCTTCCAGGGAGTACAGATCGCCGACGTGATGCTGCTCGTTGAACATCTCGCCCATCACGGCGTAGATCACTTGGCGCACCAGTCCGGTGGACTGGCAGCGTTCATCCAACTCTTCAGGAATGGATTGACCTTCGCTGATCAAGGCGAAATCGTCATTTAACAGGCAGGGGAACAGTTGCAGTTCATCGTCGGGCAGATGGGCCTGTGAGTCGTGCACGGGTCGAAAGCAGGGGGGCAGTCGTTTTCGTAGGTGATCAGTAGCAGCCGTTCGATATGCAGGTTGTCGTAACCGCGAGCAAATGGATTTGAGGCCACCAGTAGGGCTGGGGCCTGGTGTGTGAGGTTCATGAGGGCTCTCCAGAATGAAAAGGCGCCCGAAGACGCCTGTGAGGGTTAAAGCCAGCCATGTTCGGCAAGGGAGAGAGGACGACCTTCACCCACGATGAAGTGATCCAGTACACGCACTTCGATCAAGGCCAAGGCCTCCTTCAGCCGTGCAGTCAAGACGCGATCTGCCTGGCTGGGTTCCGTACACCCTGAGGGGTGGTTGTGAACAAAAATGGCGGCCGCAGCGTTATGCGCCAATGAGCGTTTAACGACCTGTCTGGGGTAAACGCTGGCGCCATCAATGCTGCCGTGAAAGAGGACTTCGAATGCCAGCACCCGGTGCCTGGCATCGAGAAAGATCACACCGAAGACTTCATGCTCTTGTTGCGCAAGGTGCAGTTTTAGGTATGAGGCCACAGTGTCAGGCGACGTCAGGATAGGGCCGCGGGCGAACAGCCGACGATCCAGAATATGCAGCGCTTCGTCGATCAGCTGGTTTTCTTGGATAATGCGAACAGCCTCGAAATCCGAGGTCTCAATCAATGTGAGTTGGGTGTTCATGGCGGTACCTCCGAAGGGAACAATCAGGGGTACACGCCCGAGGGGAGTGGTATCCCCGAGGTGGATGTGGAGTCGCGGGCGTTAACAGGTGGTGTGCTATTTACAGCCGAGTAAACCGGTGGCGTTGACCGTGTAGGTGTGCACCACAGCTGTCGCAGGGCAACGAGGAAAAGGCTTTTATTCCCCAGCCGGCGTCGGGATCGAAGTCGGCGCTGAAGGGCATCAGCCGAACTAACCCATGTTGCATCGCGGCGATGCGTTTCTCGATTTCATTCGTCGTATAGTAGAGCGATAGCGTGCTGTAGTCCTCGTAAGCCGCAGCGAACAGGCAGTCGTCGCAAAGCCAGAAGGATTCCATGGGGGTTCCCCCGTGTGTATAGAAGAAAAGGCGCTCGACGGAGCGCCTTGATGAGAAACATCGTGGACTGTTCAGGCGGACTGAACAGTACGGGTGGCATCACGGCGGGCCGTGAGGGGAGTGGGTGGAGATTCAGGTTTGACCCGAGCCTCTGTTGGGTTTTCGGTCTCCTCAGCTTCGGCATCAGCCGATGGTGGGGATTGCTCACTGTTTGGCGCTTGCTCAGCAGGTGCTGTTGCTTCCTGCCTGGCGGGCGCTTTGTATGCGAACGTGCCGTTGACCTTGATCCAGTCAATAAACAGCAAACGACCTTTCAGGCTGGCGCCCGGTTGGCCTTGTTTATCGCCTTTCTCGTAGAGAAACGGATCGATCCACAGGTCGCCGATACGGAACGACAGCAAGACCTTTTTCTCGGCTTTGACGGCGTCCATATAGAGACGAATCAAGCGTTCAGCTTCGCCCCCAGCGACTTTGCAGTCGAAGCGGGTGTACTCCACCGCATCGGTGGCACCGTGCAGGGCTGCGATATCGCAGGCCATGAATGGCTGACCGCGACGGACTTGTACTTCACGGACACGGTTGAGGTAGCCGATACCGACGGTGTGGAGGTTGAAGTAAGTGGTCGCTTCTTGGGATTGGTTGGCATGGGCCATGGTGGTTCTCCTGTTTCTAGGGAAAACGGCGGCGCACAATCCCTGACGGGGAAGTGAGCCCCCGTCAGGGTGGGTAAGGTGAGCAATGAACGACTCGCCACCGGCAAGCCGATGACGATCAGAACGATGCGTCTGGGGGAATAGCGGTGCAGCAGAGAAACGTCCGCGGTGGTGATCCGCTGGCAGGGGGTAGTGGGCATTCATCACCGCTGAAGCGGTAACCGCGCGAGCTTCCGAACGCTGATCGCACTTGGGTAAACCACCACGAACGTGGCGTAGCCTTGTAGGTTCAAGCTACCTGGGCTGGGCTGTCAACGACAGCGAACCACGCCCTTTGTATAAGCTTGTCACAGGGGAGCGTCAAGACGCTGCAACCCGATTTTTTATGCCTGGAATATAGTGGTAGTCACTGGACTGAAGAAAGTGAAGAGCTGGCCTGGCGGGGTGCCAGGCGAGGAAGAGAAAAGCCACCTTTGGCGGTCCTACGCAGTCGACAAGCTTCTCGCAAAACCTGGTTTAACTGCGCCATGATTCGCCAACCGACCCTTGTCGTGGCCTGGGTCGGAACCTGTTGGCACGCATCCGCGCACAAAGGGTGCCCAGTGTTTCCCCGGTGGGCTCCGGGACTGAATACGATCGCCGAGGCGGATGACCGCTGTTGCCTTGTAGAGGCAACAGTGGTCATCCGCCACGACGATCAGGTCGAGCACAAAACGGGAACGAAATCCCGCAGAGGAGAAGGCTCCGAACTCTAAGAGTCTGACCGAGCTGCCCGGAGCGAATCGGTCTTGGGTCGCGGTTGGCGATGATCCTTAGGCACTACAGCAGAGAGGGTGGGACGACGTCAAGGCAGAGTGCGCCGCCTCAAAGACCCCGGTATCGGATGCGAGTGAATGAACTCACTTGTTGGCAAGATGAGCGACTAATTGTTCGACGGTTGACAAGATAAAGGCACGGTCGCTTTCTTTCAGACCGTTCAGCAGACTCGCGATCATCTGGCCCTGGTCATTGGGGCGATTGCTCGACGCCGTCAGCAGTTCATCCATCCGACAGTCGAAGATATCCGCCAGTTGCATCAGCTTGACCACGGAAAGCTCCACCACACCTCGCTCTAAACGCGATACAGCTTCGCTGCCGATCCCCAAGCGTTCAGCCACCTCTTCCTGAGTCAGATTACGCTCGCTGCGGTGCTTCGCGATCATGCGCCCGATTTGGGCTTGGGTTGGATGTTTATGTGCCAAGTGATGAGTTCTCCAGTTCAACCCGAATGGTTGAGCAAAGACCCGTTGACATGAACATCCTTATAGGTTGAGTATCGACTTATAGGGTTGTTATATTGGCTGAAATCGCTGTGTAAGGCGACGTGGCTTCTATTCCTCCAGGAATCAGAGTCCGAGGTGGTCAGTGAGAATGAGCGGTCTGAAAGGGCCAAACTGAGGAACGGTTGAGCATGGAAGAGAAGAGCGAGAACGTCATGGATCAGATCTGGGATCGAACACTGGAGCTGTTCATCAAGATCCATGATTGCCCGGAGAACCCCGAACACTTCGACAGCCTTGTTCATTGGCTCAACGAAAATCCTGATCACCTGAAAGCGTTCAACGAACTGGGGCAGATATGGATTTCGACAGGCATCGCCCTGGCCCGTGAAATCGGACAACCCTTAATCGACTTAGAGAGGGATCAGTCACCGTTGATGATGCACTGACCACTACATTGACCCCAATGCTTATGTTGACCTCCAATGGCGCGTTATGGGCGAGGCGTATCTTTTTTGATCGGGGCAGTGCCCTTGCAGTCTGGGTAGCGGGAGCATGACCAGAACGGCCCTGATTTCCCCTTTCGCTTGATCATTGATGCATTGCACATGGGGCAGGTCGGCCCGGCTTTGATCGGTATCGACAAGGTGAGCGATCCATAGTGTTCGACCAATTGCGTAATCCAGTTTGCCTGCTTGGCGACGAATGCATCCAGGGTCAGACGTCCCGCTTCGATTTCGTCCAGCGCCTGCTCCCAGATCGCGGTCATACCCGGATCTGCAACCGCTATTGGTACCACTTCGATCAGGGTATGGGCAGCCGCCGAGGCCATTAAGGCGCGTTTTTTCTTCAGCAAATAACCGCGATCAATCAATCCCTTGATGATGCTGGCACGCGTGGCTTCGGTACCGATACCGGTGGTGTCCCGAAGTTTCTGTTTCAGGCGTGGATCGTTGACCAGCTTGGCCACATTTTTCATCGCCTTGATCAGATCGCCCTCAGTGAGAGGTTTGGGGGCGGCGGTGCGCATGGACTTGAGTTCGACGTCGTCCACTGCGCACTGCGTACCCTGTTGCAAGACGGGTAAGACTTGGGACTTGTAATTGGGCTCATCCTCCTCGGTGTTTTCGTAGAGCAAGCCTTTCCAGCCCGGAACCAGGATCTGTTTGCCAACAGCGGTCAATCGCTCTGCGCCACACTCCAGTTCGACCTGGGTCCGATCAAACTCATGGTGCGGGAGAAATTGCGCGAGGTAGTGGCTACGGATCAGTTCGTAGACTTGGCGCTCTAGTTCAGACATCCGCGCAAGGTTGGCCGACTCAGTGGTGGGGATGATGCCGTGGTGCGCAGTGACCTTGGCATCGTTCCACGCCCGTGACCGCAATGATCGATCGAGGCTTGCGAGTGCGTGCCGCAGTACGGGATCCGTTTTGAGCAGAGCATCGAATACCGCGGGTACCTCGTCGAACATACTTGCTGGCAAATAGCGGCAATCGCTGCGCGGGTAGGTGGTGGCTTTGTGGGTTTCATACAGGGCTTGGGCGATGTTTAGGGTTTCCTGAACGCCGAGTCCCAGCTTGCGCGAGCAGATCTCCTGGAGGGTGCTCAGGTCGAAGGGAAGGGGCGGCGCTTCGCGGAAATGCTCAGTCTGCAATGAGAGAACTGTGGCGGCGCAACCGTCAATAATTGTTTGGACTGCCTGACGGGCAAGCGTCTGATGCAGGCAACGACCGGCTTCATCTTGTCCTAAGCTGGGTGGTAACCACGACGCGATAAATGGTTGCCCCATGGAGGACAGGTGCACCTCCACTTCCCAGTAGGGCACCGAGACGAAGCTGGCAATCGCACGATCCCGATCGACCACCAGACGTAAAGTGGGTGTCTGGACGCGCCCAACCGACAGTACACCGTCGTAGCCCGCCTGCCGACCAAGAAGGGTAAACAAACGACTCAGGTTCATGCCGATCAGCCAGTCGGCGCGGCTACGGGCGAGGGCGGAGTGGTAGAGCGGGAAGGTCTCCTGACCAGACTTCAGCGCGGACAGTGCCCTGCGAATTGACGTCTCGTTGAGTGCGGACAGCCAGAGGCGCTGAACAGGGCCCCGATACTTGCAGAGCTCCAGCAATTCGCGGGCAATCATTTCACCTTCGCGATCGGCGTCGGTGGCGATGACGACGGTAGTCGCTTCACTGAGCAGGCGCTTGATGATTTTGAACTGTGCCGCAGTCTTGGGTTTGACCTCGACCTGCCACTGCGCGGGAGTGATCGGTAGATGATCCAGCGACCAACTCTTGAATTGTTCACCATAAGCTTCAGGCGGTGCTGTCTCCAGCAGGTGGCCGAAACACCAGGTGACGATAGTCTCGGGTCCGATCAGGCAGCCATTGCTGCGCCGGCTGGCTCCGAGAACCTTGGCGATGTCACGACCTTGGGAAGGTTTCTCGCAGAGGAAGAGACGCATAGAACTGCTCCGGATTGAGTTCGGAGCAGCGTTGTTGAAAACAGCGGTGGCGAGATATGAGAAACCTGAATGGCAGGTTCCTCATATTAGTCGGCGAGGGCAGCCTTGAAGATCCGAGACTGCTCCTCCATTTTAGCATGGACGACAGTGTGGGTCTTCACGAGCAGCGAGTAATAATAGGCCAGCAACTTCGCGCAAAGGCGCAATTTTTATGTCTGAAGTCTGTCAGCCCGTAGGTGGCTATCCTCTGCGCTTTTTGGGTTTCGACGCAGGTGAACTGGCCTGCTCTGTATTTTGCCCGGCGGGTGAGGCAGATGACGACGGTTCACTGGAGCGGTCCCGCATGACCATGCTGAGCACGCGATGAGGCAGGATACCGACGCGGCGGGCCTCGATCTTGAAGGTGACCCGTGCGTTGTCTTCGCTGTCCTCCCACTCATCGCGCACGGAGCGGCCTTCAACCAGCACGCGCATGCCTTTCTGGTACAGCGTGCTCCAGTGTTCAGCCTCGCGGTGCCAGAGCTCAACCGGCGCCCAATAACCGCCTCGATCTTCATAGCCGCCCTCGCGTGGCACGGGGTTGTCGAAGTAGACATTCAGCCGCAGCAAGCGCCGTGGCTCGTCATTGCCTGATGGAAATTCTTGGAACTCTGGCGCACTGCCGATATTGCCTTCGCCGACGAAAAAAGTACTCATCGTGATACCTCCACTGCGGTTGTGAACTGGCGCAGCAGCCGTTCGGCGCTGTCTATTTTGATCGCACAGGTCGAGGCCTGGCGGTAGAGCGAATGGACCACACTCATCTGTAGGTTCAGTGCAATGCGATCGCATTCGAAACGGTGCAATCCCTCGCGTACGACCTGCGGCAGGGCTTTGTTGCAGACCTGGTGTTCCCAGACCGCAACCCCCATGCGGGCGAAGTCACGGGTGCGCCAACGCAAAAAGGAGCTGCCCGCACTGGTGCTCTGCAGCACTAATCGAATTTCCAGCAGTGAGTAAGGGGGCTGTCCGGTCTGCTGCACCACTGCCTCCATCAGGTGACATAACTGCGCCTCTATTTCCCTCGCCACCTGCGCCAGGTGCTCCAACTCCCCCTTACCCTTAAAGGGCTTTAAAAGGCCTTTTAGGGAGGCGGCGTGTTCGAGCTGTCGATAGGCATCCGGTGTCAATGCTTCGAAGGGCATTGGTTGAGCCGGGATCATGGGATTCATCCTTCGTCCTCCGACTCATCCACTGTCGCAGATGGGGTTTCTGCTTCCTCTGCCGGCGCGTCATTGTCATTCACTGGCACAGCACCACGACGAATGATCGGTGGCGCGAACTGGGAGCGGCGATGACCCTCAAGAATGTCCATCGGGGGCAAACCCAACTTCTCGATGGCCGCCAGGGCACGGGCGTTGTTCGCCGCCATGTCATCACGCGTGACGCCGGCATGCCGATAGCGCTGTGCCTGACCGAACAGACTACGCAGCAGATGGGCACCGTCGTCGATCCAGGCTTCCATGTCGACGCGGCCAATCAGGGCTGTGTGATGGGCCAATAGGGTACGACGTACCAGGGTGTCGTAGTCGGTCAGCAAGTAGACCGCCAGAAAACCCAGCTGGCTGCCGATGTACAACGGCAAGGTGACGGGGTGGATGTTGAGGTTGTCGCCCATGTCGATCTGTGTCGGTAGG
This sequence comes from Pseudomonas sp. S09G 359, assembly GCF_002843605.1. Taxonomy (NCBI): domain Bacteria; kingdom Pseudomonadati; phylum Pseudomonadota; class Gammaproteobacteria; order Pseudomonadales; family Pseudomonadaceae; genus Pseudomonas; species Pseudomonas sp. S09G 359. Next base: position 3,332,467 of record NZ_CP025263.1, read on the forward strand.
TCCTGCCTGATCCGATCCAGCTGTTGGGTCAGTTCCAGCATCCCAGCCTTGGCCTGCATCAGTTTTTCTTCGAGTTGCACCATGGCCCAGTCGGCATAGGGATCGTCCTGGGCCGCGGTTTGTTTGATCAGGTTGGTGATACTGATGTAGCCGGCCATGCCCATGATCGAGTGGACGCCTTCACGTGCGTTTCGACCTTGCCAGATACGGGCGGCGTGGTGAGTGTGCAGGGTCAGGGTGATGCTGCTGCGCAATGAACCCAGATTGAGTTGATAGTGGTCGGCCACAATGTTGTCCTCGCGTTGGCTTGGACGGAAACGTTGCAACAGATGAGGGTCAAGGGCAGCCAAAAAGCTGAATGCGGTCTGTTCGGTTTGATCGGGTTATTTTCGGAGACGTTCGTGAGTGACGTCGGTGGCATCATTTCCAGGGATGGCGATGGCTGTAACGGCCGGACTGCGCAGATTCGATCCTTTGCGAACTCCCATTAGACCTCAGTAGATTTGATGCCACTGGCATCAAATCTACTGAGGTCCAGGGCGTTTTCCGCGCAGTTGCCGCAGCTCATTCAGACACGCTTGGGCGAGGGCGGAGGCGGGTTGACCCTGCTTTCGGGGTGGGCGTAATGGTGCATTGGGGGGCGGTTCGGTAACGGGTGAGGGCGCTATCTGACCTGCCCAAGGCCGAAAATCGCCGTTCAGTGCGCGCTGGATCAGACCCATCAGATACGCCGCTGGCTTGCGGATACCTCCAGCCGTACAGCGTGCCCCCGCTTCATTGAGCACCGCCTGACGATCCGCGGGTTTGAGCTTGTTCAGCGCCACGGCAACGGCCTGACGCTCGCTTGGACTCATGTGCAGCGAATCGGGCCAGTGCAGGTTATCCACCGCCGGGGTCGCGCGCGGTACAGTACAAGTACTTTCTTTTAATACGGTACAGGCGGCGTTCGGATTCCGAACAGCGCCGGAAACATTGGTGTTCAGGCTCGGTTCGGAATCCGAACGAGGTACCACACGATTCCGAACAAGGTGATCTTCCCCCAGTTCGGAATCGCGCATGCTGGCGTCGATTGCCTGATCCAATCCTTGCTGCATCCAGTGTTCGCCCCAACTATCGAGCCGTGTGGGTAGCTGACCTAAATCGATACGAGTGTCCTGGCGAACTTCTTCCAGAACATGCTGAGCGACAATGCGTACAGCCTTGGTCGCATGACCGAGGGCATGTCCGACCAGCTCGAGGTACTCCTGATCCAGTTCCATGGCTTCGGCGGGGGTTAACGGCTCATCGTGCAGGACGTACAGAGAACCTTGCAGGCGTCCGCTGAGCTGATCGCGCCCGCGACTCACCAAGCTGAGCCAGCGCGTCAGCCTGAGCATCGTCAAGACGCGAGCGATGGTTTCACGTGAGGTTGACGCGCTGTAGGGCACGCTAGAGAGGTAAGGCTGCAAATCCTCATAGCGCGGTGTGATCACGCCCTGGCCTTGGAGCATGAGTCGAAATACCTGCCAGGCATTACGTTCCAATGGTGTCAGCCGATGATCCAACAGCAGGCGACGCGGCACGACTTCATGTGATTGGCCACTGAACAGAAAGCCAGTCTGCAGAGCCTGGTTGGATGGTTGTTCAGTGGTAGCGCGTGCGGGCCTGCGGTCACTCAGCTGCTGGGTGCATTGCTGCAGGACACGCTGCCAGCGACTGGAAAGTGCGGTGTTCATGTTCCGTTGCTGTATTGGTTGATCTGCTGCCAAACGATAGTCAAGCTGATTTGTTGCTCTTCCGCCAGCATCATCATGGCGTCGAGCTGATCCCCGGTACCGTCTTGAGCGCGTAGCTGGCACCAACGCTGCCAAAGCGCATGTTCCTGCGCTTCGCTCAAATGCTGAGGGCGGCCCTTACGGGTTTCTATCTTGAGTAGTCTTCGGCGCAGGGCGGTTTCCGAATGCGCCAAGCCGAAGCATTGGTACATGATAGTGCTGCTGGCGCCTAGCTTGAGCGCGCGATTGATCAAGCGCTCGTTCTGCTCGTCGCGTTCGGCTTGCTCGATCAACCGATGCAGCAACGACGAGTCGATCTTGACCTCGACCCATGACACTGTGGCATGGGCCAGGCGCGACAGCGTGGTGGGCGGTAAGGATTGCAACAGATAGATGTCGTCCTCACCCAGTCCGAGTGCTTTGCAGCGTTGCAGATTACCCAGGCGCAGCTCATGCAGCACCTGAGTCAGCATGGCTTGGTTGAGCACATTGAAAGACAAGCTCATAGCAACTTCTCCGGTGACTCCGCTTCAGGGGGAAGCGTTAAGTCGATTAGACGTCGGGCCAGGCGTATCAGGCGAAACAGCTTAATTAACAGACTGTCAGGCAGTCGCTCCAGCCCCACGTCCGTGACTGGTCGATCTGGCAGATAGAGTTGATAGACCCCTAACAACAGTTGCCCGAATAGTGCGGAAGGTATTTGCTTGCGATCTTCCCAGTTCACCTCGTCTTGAGCGCGTAGCAGGGCCAGGAGCATTAGGTGAACGCCGGTCGAGCGAGGTGCTGAAAGATCGAGTCGCTCAATGTCCAACGCGAAGCCCAAGCCATGCTTTTGATCTATGATGCACTCGGCATCTCCGGCATAGGCCGCCATTTCCCGAGCCAGTCCTGCAATGCTTAAACGCAGTTGTTCGGGCGTATCCAGCGTTGGTGCGATGGTCCAGAGGTCGTCGATTGTGCAAGTTTCGAATGAAGACTCCGCTTCGGTAATGATCTCGCGATCGATTTGCTCACGAATCTGTTGAACGCGTGATAGGTGACTGACCGCAGGTAAAGTATTTGTTTCGGGTTCGTTGAGCCGTTCCTTTGAAATTGGCTCTATCTTGCTCTTGGCATCAGTTGATTCGGGTTTTGTATCGGAGTAGGGCAACTCTGCCGCAGTTTCATGCACGCTTGGCCGATGGCTGCTTTCTGAGGGCGTGGTGGGGACAGCCCAAGGCGTAGAGACGCCCCGTTGGGTATCGCTCAGCTCCAGGGCCAGCATACGGTAGGACTGTCCGAGAAAGTGGCTCATGCGTTCGAGCAATTCGTCCTGGATCTGCTCAAGATCAAAAGATTCAGGATCGCTATCGAAGTAGCCCATTGTCTCCAGCCAGAACTCTGCAAACGCGACTGTGGCGGTTGGATAGCGGTTCCAGGTTCGCTCAGCCTGACTACGTAGACCGATCAGACGTTCTATCTGAGGCTTACCCAAGCCGGCATACAGAGTTTGTGGAATGGCAGGTAATAAGTGTTCGAGGGTATCCAGCATCCGGCTGATATGCGACTGCGAAACCGGATAGCCTCCAGCGGCAAGACGTCGAGCCAGCTCCCGTTGTGAGAGCTCTGGGCCATCCGACTCAAGCATGGTTTTGAGTTTGGCTACTGCCAGGGCCCTTTCGATGAACGTGAGTTGGCCGTGCAGGTCGCTTTCCGCCAGATGGCCGAGTAGGGTGTTGGTTTCATTGCTCCAAGGTCGGAACAGGCAGTGAATCCGAAAGAAACGCTCGTCGCGAGTTTCCTGCCACAGCTCGCCGAGAATTGCTAAGCGCGTATTACCGCCGTTGCGGATGATGAAAGAGGTTTCACCCGGGCGACGGGTAATCGGTGGCGGTTGATCCAGCCCGCGTTCACGGATCGATGCCTTGATATCGTCATAAAGCGGGTTACGAATGAAGCGTGGGTTGTGTTCGTAGGGACGTAACTGTTCCAGAGTGACCAGCATGGGAGTGTCTATGACGGGATCGGACAGGCGTTCCAGTTCTGGACCTCGAGTGAAGTGGTCCTGGTGCAGCTTGTCGGTGATTTCCTCCTGACTGAGCTTCTTCATCTCAACCGCCTCGGTTAACGTCGGCTATGTAAATGGTCACCGACCTCGAATTTCACGATTTCGGCAGTCCCTGAACCTTCGAAATGTTCGGAGAGTTCTGCGAGGAACCACACCATTGCCGAGCGCCCACCTTGCAAACGAAAAACCACGGTGCAGTATTCCTCGCAAGCCGCGTCGCGTGGTCGAATGGAAGGCTGAACAACGATAGGAAACTGATCCAACATTAGAAAACTCCTTACCAAGCTCTATTTGCTTCAAGGTCGATCAAACAAAAAAATCGGTGAAATGCTGATTGGGTGATTTTTTATCGAGGCTCCGCACACCTCATTACCGAAGAGATCGCTTCACGCCATTCAGGGAATAATTCGATGGCCAGCGCCTGCATGACTTCTAGCGCAGATTGCGAGCGTCGGCGTTTACTCGACGGGCGAGCGTCTATTCGGTGGACCGGTAAGCCGAGGGAGGCGGCATTGAGATACGCCACCCTGTCCGGGATTACAGTGTCTAGCACCGAGATATTGGTAGCCTCTGCGAAAGTCGCCCGCAGGCTCCGGATGATCATCTGGGTGTCCAGTCGATTGACGTTCACTTGGTTTAGTAAGAGCCGTAACGGCGGCGGGTCTATACCTAGATGGCGAAACGGTTCGAGCTCACTCAGTAGCGTCAAGGTGCCCCGGCGCATTTCGCGGGCAGCGAGCATTTCCGGCGTGATGGGAGAGAGGGCGAGATCGGAGGCCAGGATTGCCATTTCCACCAGTACACTGCGTACTCCCTGAGTATCGATCAAAAGCAGGTCATAATTGAGACACAACTCGTTGAGCAAATTGTGCAGGCGCAGTCGTCCGTCAGGGGCATGCAGCAACAAGGTGCTCAGTCGACCTTGATCGTCGTTGGAGAAAATCAGGTCGAGACCGACGACTGCAGTCCTAGAAATTATTCGTTCAGGTATTGTTAGATTGAGTGCAATGAGCTCGTACGCACCTGCCTGAGCTTTCTGGCTCAATGAATAATAACTGGAGAGGGTGGGTTGGCTATCCAGATCCAAGAGCAGAACACGCAGGCCAGCGTCGGCCAACAGACCACCAAGATTGGCCGCTACTGTAGTTTTGCCTACCCCACCCTTGGTGGAAACCACAGAGACCACGTGCATCACCTCACTCCTGTCGCGAAAGGCGTTCTGCAATCCAGTGCTCGATTTCCAGTGAGTCCCAGCCAACTGCGCGCAGTCCAATACGCTTCGCCCGCGGAAACTTGCCTTCCTTCATTAGGTTGTAAATGTGCGCACGTTTGAAGCCGGTTTTTTGTTCAACCTCGTCACGTCGCATGATGTGGCGTTGGGGTTGAGGTGCTTCAACTGAGGTGACAGGTTGGTTGGACATGTTAGTCACTCCTGGCGCCAATTGGCGCGTGGTGGGAAGTGACATGGATTGAATCGCACAAGGCGGGATGAGTCATTGCATTGCAATCAAGCCCATTGCAACGCAATTGACTGGATCAGTTGTTTTTCTTGAGGCTACGATTGGCCACGGCAAACTTTTCATCCAGCGTGCGCTTGCTGAGGCCGGGGACATCTTTGTGGCGGGCGACAATGGCGTCAACGATGGCTGCTTGATTCGTGAATACCGAAAGAGGTTTTCCGGCAGGCGAACGGTCCAAGAGAAGGCTGACCAATGCCCCAATGATGTTGTGATAGGTCAGTTCGCTGCGCTCGCTGAGTTGACCATTCGTTTTGGCCAAGGCTTTGAGATCATCTCTTTCAAGTCCAATCGACTGGAGCTCTCCCAAGATTTCTTGAATGCGATGCTGTTGCGCTTTGAACGCTCTCGATAACTCATCTCGATCTGCTTTCAAGGAGAGAAAAGTTCCTAGACTGACCTTTGAAGGCGCATCTTCACCAGACTCGAATAAGAAACTGGGCTTGTGGTCGGGGTAATGAATCTCCATCCAACGGCGTAAGTCCGAATGGCGTATGGTCAGTTGATAGGGCTCTACATAGCTTCCCAAAGGAACAGAAATGCCGAGACAGCCATACGGCAGCTCACCATTGCGTATGGCGTCTAAAATCCTTTCGAAAGCCATGTGAAGATTGGGCCATTGGGGAAATAGGACTGCAAGCTTCTCGGGCTGAGACCAATCCGCCTGAACTATTTGGGATTCGTAGCGAGTGAGATTGCACCAGCGCAATGCTGCGTCTACAGGGCGATAGAAGCTTTTGCTATGTGGATTGAAAACATAAACGCTCATCTGCGGCGGACTTCCATTCCTAATGGGTAGGCCTCACACCGACTATCAAAAAATCAAAACTAGCTATTCACGCTAGCTTTTTCCTCGGTTGACCAACTCGGTGAGGTCACTCCATTTCCAGTTAAACGATTTTTTACGCGTAAAATTTCTCGGAAATAGTAGTTCTCGCTCAGTGCTCATTATTTCCGTCTTCTGAAACCCATCTCCAGCGACTGTGTGGTTTAGTGCAATGGCCCCAATCCGACAGGATGGGGCCATACATTGCTCATCAGATAGGGAAGGCACGCTCCCCCAGTTGTAAAGTCACCCACTTAAGCTCGGTCATGTCGTGAATTGAATAACGACCATTTTCCTTACCGTGACCGCTATCCTTGAAACCTCCGAAAGGCGCATTGGGGTCGTCGTCAAAAGAATTATCATTGATATGTACCGAACCCGCGTCGATACGAAGTGCGAAATCGAATGCCTTCTGAAGATCGTTTGTCACGATGCCTGAAGAAAGGCCGTAGGAAGTATCGTTTGCCAGCTCAATGGCGTGCTCGAAGTCTTTGGCCTTGTAGATGGAAACCAACGGTCCGAAGCTCTCTTCATCATAGACAGCCATCGACGGCGTGACGTCGGTCAATACGGCGGGTTGGAACAGGTTTCCCAGATATTCACCACCCGTCAGCAGAGTTGCACCTTTGGCAATGGCGTCGTCGATCTGACCACGGATAAATTCGCACTGGTTGGCGCTTATCAGTGGACCCACTATCGTGGTGGGGTCGGTAGGATCACCGCACCGAATGGAGCGGACTTTCTCAACGAACGCAGTGCAAAACGCCTCATAAATGCCGTCTTCGACAATGATCCGGGAGTTGGCCATGCACACCTGGCCCTGGTTGAAGAAAATTCCGAATGCAGCGGCGCTGACGGCATAGTCCAGCTTCGCATCATTGAGGATGACGATGGGACTCTTGCCGCCAAGTTCCAGGACAATTCGCTTCTGGAACCTCCCTGCCAGCTCGGACAGGTACCGACCGACTTTCGCCGACCCCGTGAAGGTCACCATTTTCACGCGTTTGTCTGAGAAGAACTTATCCCCTAACGCTTCATTGGTAGTGGGCAGCACGCTGAACACGCCTGGAGGGACGCCGGCTTCTTCCAGAATCTCAGCGAAGAGCAAACCAATCAGCGGGGTTTGCGGGGCAGGCTTCATTAGGAACGCGTTCCCGGCGGCCAGGGCTGGTGCAAGCTTTTTCCCGTTCAAGAGCAGCGGTGCGTTAAAAGGACCAACGCCCGCAATGACACCCAGCGGCTGCCTTATGGACATCGAGATACGACCCGCACCATCGGCAGGCATGGTTTCGCCACGGATATCCCGCGCCTGTCCTGCCGCTATACGAAATGTGCTGACCATGTAGTCGCATTCGAACATGGCTTTGCCGAACACATTGCCACCTTCCTCGATGAGGATCTTCGCAATGTCGCCTCGACGACGTTCGATGATGTCCGCAGCACGGCAGAGAATGGCTTCGCGCTCCTTGGCGAGGGTTTTCCCCCAGGCCTTTTGCGCCTCGAAGGCTGACGCGATAGCGCTATCGATGTCTGCTGCCGTTGCAAGCTTCACACGTGCAATAGCTTTTTGGGTGTAGGGGTTAATCACGACCTGTTCCGGCTGGTCTTCGCTCTGCCAGGATTTACCATTGATATAAGGGTGGTAGATTTTTAGGTCTTTTAGGGCTAAGTCGGTCATTGCAGCACACCTATGGGTCATGTTTGCGCAGTAAATTATTGTTGAAGTAACGAACTGGATATGGGCTGCGCGTCCCTGTCCTTAGGACTCTCCAGCGGCGCATTACAAGGCTTCGCTATTCTTCCAATTATTCATCAGCGTATTCGAAGGCAGTGCCTCATCCAGAAGCTTCTGCGCAGTGATCACGCCTGCGACAGGCAAGCCTTTCGGGTCAAGAAGACCGACCTGGACCAGCAGACTCGCTTGATCCCAGTAAATATGCTCGTGATAGAGCTTGTCGCCCCTGAATCGGACGACCCCCAGCATGGGGATTTCGACATACTTTCCGGTAGGCGCCACGTTCGGGAGCATCCAATCGATCTCCGTCGTGTGGGTAAAACACATGATGAATTCATCGACGATCTGGAGCGCACCGACCGTCCGGGAAAGGGGGATCAGTTTCATGTCCGGCGGGTTTCCGTGGACAAAGTGGTGCTGATAAAAACGACTCAGTTGCTTGCTGCCAACCCCACCAGTCATCGTCGGAATGTGGTTGACGTAGGGTTCCGAGACCATGGTTGCCATCGTTGCAGGAACGTCCCGAGTATCGAACTCATGCTTTACATGCTCGTCCCACAAATCAGAAAGGTTGAAGTTTGGACCAATCTCCCGCTTCAACGCGGCGATGGTTCTTTCGTGGGCCATAAGGGCAGCGGGTTTGTCGAAGTGGTCACTACCTACACGTGCAAAAGCATGGTCGACATTCGGATAGACATAGATCTCCGAGCCTTTACTGCCTTTTAATGCTGAGCTGATTTTGGCGCGGGCTCGGGCGTCGCAGTAAGCATCGTTTTCGGCAAAATGAAGAACCAGCCGCCCCTGGATGTTATCCACTTCGTCGAGATAGTTTTCGATACCCATGCCATAGAAACCGACGGAGCAAGCAGCCTTGGTGCGTGTGGCCGTGAGATACGCCAGTTTGCCGCCCATGCAGAAACCGACGAAACCCAAGTCATCACCTTCGACCTGGTCCAGGGTCTTGAGCTTGGCAAAGCATGCAGAAATATCATCAACAGCCAGATCCAAATCCAGGCGCTGGAAGAAATCGATCGCTTTTGCAAAATCCTGTTCCGTGTAACCGAGGTCGACGTCCCGCTCCATTCTCCAGAACAGGTCGGGCACCAGTACCACATATCCCTCTTCAGCATAGAGGTCTGCAACGGCCCGCATATTTGCGTTGACGCCAAAAATTTCCTGACCAAGAACCAGTCCCGGGCCTTTTCCGCTCGCGGGAACAGCAAGATAGCCGCGAAACGTTTGTGCTTTGTCCAGGGTCTGGATACCGATGAATTCGCCCATTTTTATGTTCCTCTCGATCAAACTATTGAGAATCGGAATGACGCTGGAACCACACACGAGGTGATATACCTCTGTCTGGACCCAGGATGGAAAAACCTCCATCTACAGGTATATCCACACCGGTCATCCAAGAGGCGCCGGGTGTGCAGAGAAAAGCGACCACATTCCCGACTTCCTCACCGCGTCCGATACGCCCTAGAGGGTGGAAGTCAGCGCCGACGCGGTCAGCGAGCGCAATATCGTTATTGGTCAGGTTGGCTACGGTTGGGGACCAGGTCCACGCCGGTGAGACGCTCAGCACGCGCGTGCCCCTGGGTGCCAAGCTCACGGCGAAATTCTTGGTCAATTGAAGCATCGCGGCTTTAGACGCAGGGTAGAGTGCGCGGCCTGCTGCACCGAATTTCCCACCCGTGCTGGTGATGTTCACTATCGTGCTGCCAGGCTTTAGAAGCGGAGATACTTTTTGCACGAAGATGGCGGCAGAGATGACGTTGACGTTCAGGCTTTTGTGCCAATCTTCCCTTGAAGACTGGATGCCCAAATCAGTGTAGATACATGCGTTATTGACCAGAATATCAATTTTCCCGAATTGATTGATTGTATTGTCAATGCACTTATCAATATCTTGATCGTTTTCCACGTCGCACTCTGTATAGGAAGCCCATGGACCCAGCTCGTCGCATAATGTTCTTCCGGCACTGGCGTTGCGACCAACCAGCATGACTTCCGCCCCTTGGGCTATCATGACTTTAGCAATATCCAGACCAAGTCCCTGGGTGCTTCCCGTGATGATTGCGACTTTTCCTGTCAGGCTCATGATTGCACCTTGAACAATTGGTCAACGCTGGAAATTTCAGCGATTAAGCTCATGCTATTAATCGACGCTTGATGCGCCGCCGGTTCTGCGGCAGAGCAGGCATCTGCAGGGACGACTACGTGATAACCGCAGTCCACGGCGTGCCTTACGGTACTTTCCACTACCGAATGAGTTGCCACGCCGGCAATGATCAGCGTCCTCGCGTTAAGCATGTTTAGAAGTGCTTCCCCATGCGTCCCGTAAAACGCATTGATCCGCTTGTGGGTAATGATGAATTCCCTGCCGTTTTCATGGGGGCTCAACGCGTCGAGGAATTCGGCGCCCCACGTGCCGTCAATCACGGCACCTATCTTCTTTACGTTCTTCAAGATGGGCGCGTTGGCAATCAAGTCGGAGTAATCACCTCGATACGCGACACGCGCATGGAGGATGGGCCAGCCGTTTAATCGCGCGCCACGAAGTAATGCCGTCGCAGAGGCAATCAGATTCGCGCGAACGGCCCCATCTTCGTCCATGCCTACCTTGATACGTCCTTCCGGATGCAGGACATCATTCTGATAGTGGAGCGCGATAACCACGGGCCGCTCCATCAGACAAATACCTCCAGGTTGGCAAACACATCATTGCAATTGACCAGGTCAACACGCTTGAGCTTGATCTTCCAACCTTCCACTTTATTGCCGGCAAGTTTGTAGGTGTAACGCCCGGCGAGCTGACGTTGATCCAAGCGCCATTCCGTGGCTTGGAACACCGCGCTGACCACAAGGTAATCATCCTCGTCCAGACCTTCGATGCACACATTCCCAACCAGGTGCGCTGTTTGAGTTTGTGGTTGCTGTGACCAGTTACGCGCATTCTCCACGCGACGAATACGCGTCTCGCGCAGCATGCGGTTTTCCCAGAACAGAGAAATATGATCGAAAGGATTTACCTGGTTATGCTTTTGCGGCACCCAATACATGCCATCGTCGGTAAAGAGTTTGTCCCACTCCCAGAACTTCCATGTATCCAGCAGACGAGCTTCCTTAAACAGAAACTGCTCGACCGAGCGAAGGGTGGCTTCTTCGGCAAGTGCAGGCTTGAGGTCGGATGTATTTACGTTGAAAGCGCGGTCAAGCAACATTATTGCTCTCCTTGGCGATAATTGTTCCGGTCATGAACTTTTTCCAGGCTGCAAACTGATTACGCATGGGCAGTTCGCTGGTGCCATTGGTAGAGACTGCACCGTCTTCAAGAAGGGTGTCGGTGCCGACATAACGGTGCATGCTGATCCAGTTGCCGCCTCGGGTCATGTTGCCCTCCTGGCAGCGTGCATACACTTCAACGTCGTCCGGCATGACATTGGAAGAGGGGGAGTTGATGACGTTGGCGTAAGTTAGTGCCCGATCGAACACTACATCTGGGGCACCTTTACAGCGGAACGTCTGGATCTCCACCATGGTTTTATCGACAGCAACCGGGCGGATAACCCGAAATTGCATGAAGACGGTATGAGGCGATCCGCTGCCGTAAATCACGGTGTTATGGCGGTTCATGCCCATGATTTCACGGGCGCGGTCCGCTCCGTAGGCTTCGCTCAAACATTCAAAGTGCGCGCGGGAAACTTCGTCCTTCTCGGCGGCATCCGGATCGAAGATCGCCTCCATGTAGCCATGGCCATTATGGTAGGCGCGCAGTTCCAGCTTTTCCCAGAAGTCATAGGGCTCGCCATTGCCATCCATGATCAGCAGTTCGAACGGCATCTCGCCGATGGCTTCAGCCTGTTCCCGAGCTGCATCGACTGATGACTCGTGGGTGACACGTGCGTGCATGGTGTCGTGGAGGTTTTCGTAGAAAACTTTCCAATTGGAACGTTGTTGGACGCGGAAAATACCGCCCGCTACTTCAAGCTCACCCACCGGAGATCTGTCGCACATGTTGTCGATGGAGCTGACGACGCCGCCAAGGAACGTCTTCAGGTCTTCGCCGTAGGACGCCTGGCTGGCGAATACGAAGCCGCGGTAGCTATCGACCCTGGCCACACTGGCCATGGAGAAATCCGGATGTTTCGGGTCATAGCATGTGCCCTCGAAGCCGCTCTTCAGCGGCGCCGACAGGTGAGTGCCGTCCAACTTGAATGTCCAGGCGTGGTAGGGGCAGCGGAAGAATTTGCCGACATTGCCGTCACCGTCCGCCACCAACTTTGCGCCTTTGTGAGGGCAGCGGTTGTAGTGGACGTTTACTTTGCCGTCAGGCGCACGAACCATCACCACATCCTGGTCGCCGATCCGGGTTGTGTGGTAATCGCCAGGGTTCTTTACTTGACTCTCATGGCCCACATAAATCCAGGCATGCCCATAAATTCGCTCCATTTCGAGTTGAAAGAGAACAGGGTCGGTGTACACGCTTTTATGAACGCTGTCGGGCCGGATCAAATCGGCAATTTGTTCATTGCTGGGAATCATTGTTCGCTCCTTTACTTATTAGAGGTCAAGTACCAACTTGGCAGTCTTGGCACGAGAAACACAGGTGCAGAAGGCGCCGCCGGAGCGCTCGCGATCAGACAGGCAGATATCACGGTGATCGGGTTCACCCTCAATGACTTGAGTTACGCATACTCCGCAATCACCACGTCGGCAGTCGAACATCGGGTCCAGGCCTGCCTCGATCATCACGTCCAAGAGGGTCTGGCCTGTGTTCACTGCAAGCGTTACTCCACTGGCGCGAAGTTCTACTTCAAACGCTTGGTCGCCATCTTCTTCAAGGGCACCGGCGAACAGTTCGTAATGGATGTGATCTTCCTGCCAGCCAAGTTCCCGAGCGATTTGTATGACCGAGGTGATCATCTCTACGGGGCCACATATATACAGATGAGTGCCTTCGGATGGTGTCGCCAATACAGTGGATGCGGCAAAACGTTTGCTGGCGTCTCCGCCGCTTATCCAGCATTGGCTGTTGCCCAAACACTGGACTTCATCCAGGTACGCCATGTGGGTGGCATCGCGGCCAGCGTAATGCAGGGTGAAAGCCTTTTTGGACGCTTGCAGTGCGCGGCCCATGCTCAGCATCGGTGTAATACCGATTCCACCGGCTATCAACAGTATGTGTTTCGCCTCGTCGACCAGTGGAAAATGATTGCGAGGTGTTTCTACCTCAATGACTTGACCTTCAGTAAGTGTATGTACCCACTTCGAACCTCCCGTGCTTTTGTCATCGAGTTGCACGGCTATTTCATAGTGGTCGCCTGCCGACACATTCACGATTGAATAGGCACGCTTTTGCTTTCTATCACCTGGGATGTGCAGCTCAAGGTGGGCGCCTGGGGTAAATTCAGGCAGCCGCCTACCGTCATGAGCAACTAATACCAAGCGTCGAATGCGGGGAGTAAGCGCCTCAATGCTTTCTATTTTTACTGATAAAGTGGACATAAATAACCTGCGTACATAACTAGCAGTCAATAAAATCAGCTGGGCTTGCGGTGCCGCTAATCATTAAAACAATGCAAATCAGGGAAGTCTTCCCCGCGTTATCGGCAGTGTTTGAATGAACCTAGGTATTGCTTTCCGTAAACTTTTCAAAATACATTCTGACGAAAGTAAGTTTTTTTTCCATGTGCCAGGTTTTTACAGACTCTACCATTGGGGGAGGGCCGCACATATACAGGTCAAAGGGGCTGTCTGAATCCTCAAAGGGGGCGAGGTGTTCAGGAATAAACCCCTTTTTACCCTGCCAATCGTCAGCGGCATTGCTGAGGACCGGTGTGAAATCGAAGGCTTGAATCGTTGATTTATACGCCTCGATACGCGGAATCTCGCACAGGTCCTGTTCTGTCCTGACGCCATAGAAAAGATGGACAGGGAACCCGGCCCCACCTTGCTCTGCCAACTGGTCGAGCATGCCGAGGAAGGCGGACAGTCCGGTTCCGCCTGCGACCATCAACACCGGACGGTCGATATGTCTTAGGTAGAAGGCTCCCAATGGCGCCTCCATCTTGATGATGTCGCCTACTTTGCAACGATCGCGCACGTAGTCGGTCATGACCCCGCTGGGTAGAAGCCGAACCAGAAATTCAAGTGTTCTACTTCCGGGTGCACAGGCAAACGAATAGGAGCGACTGTGACCGGTGCCCGGCACTTGCAGGCGCGCATATTGGCCGGGTAGATAATTGAGTGGAGCAGCACCGGAGGCCAACTCTACCTTCAATATTGCGGTGCTATCAGACACTTGAATGACGTCAGTGACAGTCGTTATCAATTCCGAGGTTCCAGTACTTCCACACAGTGTCGAGTCGAAGTCGAAATAGAAGGATGCGTCGGACAACACCCTTGTTTGGCACGATAGAATCTTGCGATCCGCTAAGTCCTGTTTGGAAAGGGCCTCTTCGTCTACGTAATCCTGAGTGTAACTTCCGGATTCACAACGGCCTTGGCAGGTCGCGCAAACCCCTTCGCGGCAGTCCAGAGGGATTTTGATCCCACTTTTGAGCGCAGCGTCCAGCAAAATTTCGTTAGGCTGGACGGGGCAAAACAGTGTTTTACCGTCGGCGAAGTTCAACGCAACCTTGTACATGATTTAACCTTTCTCGGACTTAAATATGGTAGAAATCCAGCACTGAATTGATCTTGTCATTCAGCAGCACGCTGTGCTTTTTGGAGATCAACCAGCTATCGCCATGCGGTCGAAGCGTGTAGGTAGCACGCCCGAAGAATTGCTCAGACAAGGACTGGCGGTAATACAAAGTCTGCCAATTAACGCGCACTTCAAGATCGCCACCCTCCAACGGGTTAATCCGCACGTTATTTATTTGATGCAATGTCCTTGGCAGCGGTGTCGCAGAGGCCGCTTTGCCTGTACGAATTCGAAATACCCGGTCTTCCAGGCCCCCGCGATTGGGATAATAAATCAGCGACATCTCGCGCTTGGGGTCGGTGGTGTAGATGTGCTCGGAATCCCATTGGGGAAGGTGGAACACGCTATCTTCGCTAAATAGCGCGAGGTAGCCGTCCCAATCCTGGTCATCGCAAAGCTCTGCTTTCTTGTAAAGGAATTGTTCTATTTGATACTGAAGTTCGACGTTCATTGCCTTATACCTCCTTCAACTTCAGCGCTTGGGCATCGGCTGCTTTGCGCGCCAGACCATTGAGCAGGAACTTCTGCCAGTTGCCGTGTTGATTCACGTATAGGCCTTCATGTGTAAATTCGGCCCCGATCATGGCGGGAGAAATGCCAATGGTGTCCGTGTTTTTCGTCGGTCCTGTTGTCCACTTGTCGCGACCACGGGAGATGTCGCTCCAGCGCTCCAGGCGCGCCTGGAATCCACGCTGCGCTTCACGAAACTCGACGAGGTCGTCGGGAGTTCCCATGCCGGACACATTGAAGAAGTCTTCGAATTGGCGGATGCGGTTTTCGCGGTCGGCATCGGACTCGCCTTTCACTCCAAGACAAAAACTGTTGATTTCAGTCTTGTTCCACGCAATCGGTCGGATGATCCGCAGTTGTGAGCTGATCTGATCAAGGAAGAACATGCTCGGATAGACGTTCAGATTGCGTAGGCGATGCATCATCCACTCGGCTTTGTCCTGGCCGTATTCCTTCACCAGTCGCGGCATAATGGTTGCGTACCCTGGGCGAACCTCCGGGTTCGGCATGTCGCTGAACAAGACACTGTGGCCGTTGTTGAAGGCGAACCAGCCATCGTCGGTTTCGGCATCCCCTGCGCCTAGCTTGCTGTAGTCGAGGAATTCGCCGGCGTTATGCCCCTTGGAGGCGTTAACTTGCTGACGGTGTTGCACGGTCGACACATAGTTATAGTGGACAGTGCTGACGTGATAGCCATCAAGACCATTCTCGTTTTGCAGCTTCCAATTACCATCGTAGGTATAGGCGGATTTGCCCGGCAGCACTTCCAGTTCGCCAGTGGGCGATTGGGCGACCATCATATCGAAGAATACTTTGGCATCGCCCAAGTAATCTTCAAGCGAATCAGTGCCATTCACGTCAAGGCTGACGAAGACGAAACCCTTATAACTTTCGATACGGGCTTTCTGCAATCCACGAGTGGCTTTATCGAAGTCTTCCCCATATTCAGCAGGTGCCTTGACTTTTACAAGTCGCCCATCGCTCTTATAACACCAAGCATGGAAAGGGCAGGTAAAAGTCGACTGATTACCTTTGCCGACGCGAGTCAAAGTAGTGCCACGGTGTTGGCACGCATTAATCAAAGCGTTTAACTTGCCCTCGCCATCACGCGTAATAATAAGTGGCTGACGGCCTGCTTGCATTGTAAGGAAGTCGTGTTTGTTTAGGATCTCGCTTTCGTGGCAGGCATAGATCCAGTTTTTTTCGAAAATCAATTCCATTTCCAGATCGAAAAGTTCTGGCTCCGTGAACATATCACGGGCAATGCGATAGATGCCTTCCTCGCTTCGAAAATCCAAGCAGCTCTCGATATATTCTTTCCATTGGTTAATATCACGCATACGGCTCATGGGTAGATCCTCAATCGTGCGGTTATGCAGGGTTCCTATTAGAGGTGGCGGGCGCCGATTGGTCTATCCAATTTATTGATGACTTAAAGCCACTTAATGAGATTAGAAACATCCGAAATGAGAGCAGCAATTTGACGATTGCCGTAATTGATAGTGATAATCATTGTTGTTTGTGGGGGGGGGTGTTACTTGTCTTGAGTAGAATGGTGTCGACCCGTTATTCAGGGCAATTTTCTCCGGTAGGATGCAGGGCAAATTCGTTTGTTTTGATCATGAATGGTGCTCGCAATAATGCTTCAGGTGGAAATTACGGGCTATATAGGCGAAGTTGTCCGATTATTCCGCTGATACTATCCAAATTGGTTGGCTTTAATGAGGGGGTGGCTCGGTGGCATACGTCTTCGAAACCGCTATCCTGAGCCAGTTTTTCGGGCTGCATTTGGATCGTTTCCGGATGACGCCAGGTGATCAAGAGCTGTCGGAGCCGCTGTAGCGTCACACTGAGCTACGAGGCATCTGTTACCTAGTCTGGGCAGTCGGGAATGATGGTAACGACGTAGGTCTAGTCGCTAAAAAAATGAGCACTGTTTTGGTGCTATCGAATAATTTATTGATCTGAATCGGCCCAGGAACTGATTTTTTTGAGTGGGGTTATCCGTAAATTTTCATATTGATATCCCGATATTTTTTTTCCTAAGGTTGAGCGGTTCGTCGGCACAACACTTGCTTGGATAGCGCTGAGTCACGCCGATTAGAGCGTGAAAAAATAGCCGTGAGTGCCTTATCATGCAAACGAATAGTCACGTCGTTGGTAATATTCGTGTTGATCAATTTGATTTTTCCGGCGCGCAAGCATGGATGGAGCGAATTTGCGGGCCGCATTCGCTCCGGGCAACCAAACCTCAGGATATCCGGTTTCGTCATAGTGCTAAGGTTTTTAACAGTTTTTCCACTGCGCTAGGTTTTATGGAGTATGGCGCTGACGTCACTGTAAGAATTGAAGAATCTGATTGTTTAAATAGTTACAGCCTCAGTCTCCCGTTGATGGGAGAGCAAAAGCTAATGAAAAATGGTAAGTTGTTTAACTCTTATACAGGTAGCGGTTTAATTGTTTCTCCGCACGAAACACAAGAGTTGTGGATGGCTGGTAACTGTAGAAAACTCTCTATTGTAATTCCTCGGATGTCTATGCGGCAGACACTTGAGGAAATGCTTCATCGTACCCTAGACGTTCCTCTTCGATTTGAACCTGTTATTGATGCAATTAACGGTGCTACAGCTTCGTGGTGGCGCTTAGTGCGAAACTTCGCAGAAGAGTTTGAGCGCGGCGGTGGTGTGTTTGAGCATGCTATATTTTCTCGAGATATTGAGGCTGCTCTGATCAAAGGTTTAATTTTGTCTCAGCGCAATAACTATAGCGACCTTATAAATGAGCACCTTCAGTGTCAGCTCCCTTATTATCTTATAAAGGCGCGAGATTATATTCACAATAATGCTCGTGAAAATATTTGTCTGGAGGATATAGAGCGAGCTTCGGGCGTATCAAGGTTCAAGGTTTTTGATGGTTTCAAAAAGTACTTCGGTATGCCGCCTATGGCGTATCTAAAAAAATACAGGCTTACTGCCGTTCGTAGAGAGATTTTAGAGGGTGGTCCGGTTAAAAGTTTGTCACTACTTGCCACTGACTGGGGCTTCAATCACTTGGGAAGATTCGCGATTGAGTATCGTAAACTATTCAATGAAACACCGAGTTCGACATTGCATCGCGGTGAAATGAATAGGGAAAGGTTTCTCTGATATGGGACGGCTTTTCTATGCAAGAGATCTTTGGGGGCTGGTGTCAGTGTCCGAAGCTTGCATTTCGCTATTAGCGACGTCGGATAAGAGCTCGATGTGGTGACTGAGTGACCTTTGGCTAGAAGTCACGAGAGTTCTAGTGCTATAGCCAAAGGGGTTGAGTTTGTAGAAGGGCTTTAGAGTATAGTTTCAGTCATACAGATCCATTTCTAACTGTGGCAGGTAGCGACTTAGCGAGCTACCGCGCTTAACTGTGGGGGGGATTTCTCTAAAGCTATTGCCGGTTTAAGCATGAATTTACAAGTCGAAATCAAAATAGCGCTGACATATCTCTATAGTGCGGTGTTGAGTTGTCAAAATCGGCCGATTTTTTGGATGAGAATGAAGTATAAATAGGATAGACGTCATAGGGGTTTTGACGTCTAATAAATTTGCATTAGTTAGATCTGTGGGTTTTAGGTGGTGCTGGGATTTGTATCTCTTGCGTGCTAACTGCTGTCGAAAAGCATATAACTCTAGTTGATGGGTTGTTTGTCCGACTGCCTGGGAATTAAACCAATAAAGTAATGGCGAGACTTAAATGACTGACAACGATAATGACTTATTAAAGGCTACTTACAACCGTCGCCAAACCCTAAAAGGGATTGCCGCAGGCGCCACCACAGTGCTTGCCGCTTCTGTGCTGAATTCTGCGATGGCAAGTTCGATAAAGCCTGCGCCCGATGTTCCGGAAAAAACTTCGGCTGACGGGGGCTACGACACGATTATTATCGGCGGCGGTATGGCGGGGGCTACAGCAGCAAGAGAGTTGGGAACTCGAGGCAAGAAATGCTTAGTATTAGAAGCGCGCAACCGAACAGGTGGCCGCACTTTCACTACAGAGGTCTTTGGCGAGCGTGCAGACGTTGGTGGTCAATGGATCCACTGGATCCAGCCGCATGTTTGGGCGGAAATGCAACGTTATGGTTTGCAGCTGCTTGAAACGCCAGGTGCAAGTCCAACTGCTTACGGTGTTGTGGTAAATGGTAAGCTCGAACCCTTTGATCCTGCTAAGGCCTTTGAGCTGTTAAACCTAGGCATGCAAGTGTTTAGTAAGGATGTGATTGATCTGTTTCCTCGTCCCTATGACCCAAATTTCAATCCGGACTCCTTAAAGACCGATAATATTTCTATTGCTCAGCGAATGAAACAGATCAATGTTTCTGATGAAACCCGAGCAATTCTCGAATCTTATTTCACTACTGCTGTGAACGGCCCTATCGAGCAGGCTGGGTACTTGGATCAGATTCATTGGTATGCGCGCGCAGGCAACGATATGGATCGTCTGTTACGGGCGTGTACTCAATATAAAATTAGTACCGGTACGTCTTCGCTTATTGAATTGTTGTTTCGTGACAGTCGTGCTGAAGTAAAATTGAATACGCCAGTGCAAAAGGTGGAGCAGTCTTCGCGCGGAGTAAAAGTAACTGCGGAAAACGGCAAAACCTATTTCGCTAAGTCTTGCATCGTCGCGTTGCCTATGAACTGCTGGAACGATATTGAGTGGTTGCCTGCTCTATCTCCAGGAAAAGTAGCTGCAAGTAAAGAACGGCACGTGGGTTCTGGTTTTGAATTGAAGGTTAAGGTTAAGGGCAACAAAGGTAGCTATCAAGGTATGGCATCCTCCGGATATCCTATCAACTTGGTATATACCGATTATATTTCTGACCATCATACCAAGTTTGTAGCTATGGGATATTCAGTGCCCGGCTTCGATGTAAACGACGACGATAATGTTCGTGAAGCATTTACTCGTTTGTTACCGGGAGCCGAAATCATGGAAAGTTTCGCCTACGACTGGAATTCCGACCCGTATTCGAAGGGGACCTGGTGCGATTACAAGCCGGGGATGTGGAGCAAGTATGGCGAGGATATGCGCAAAGACGAGGGCCGCGTGGTTTTTGCTGGCTCCGACATAGCCAATGGATGGCGGGGGTTTATCGACGGTGCGATTGAAACAGGATTGCGGGCGTCAAGAATTGTATTGAAGCAGTTGGGGTGAGGGGCTTCAGATGAAAAAAACAACACTGGTTCTGACTTTTATGTTGGTTTCGAATTTGGCAGAAGCGGATACTGCTAACTGTTCGCCAGAGACCGCAGAAAAAGCGTGGGGGAAGTGTGCAGCTTGTCATTCTCTTGCAGAGGGTAATAACTCGATGCTGGGCCCGAACCTACATGGCGTTATTGGCCGAAAAGCGGGCTCGCTCGAGGGGTTTATTTATTCGCCA
Source organism: Pseudomonas sp. S09G 359 (assembly GCF_002843605.1). NCBI lineage: Bacteria > Pseudomonadati > Pseudomonadota > Gammaproteobacteria > Pseudomonadales > Pseudomonadaceae > Pseudomonas > Pseudomonas sp. S09G 359. The sequence continues at coordinate 3,352,975 of NZ_CP025263.1, forward strand.
GCGATGAAGGCCTCGGATGTAGTGTTTACGATCGAGAAGCTTGATGCGTTCTTGGCCGCTCCCCAAGATGTAGTGCCTCAAACGCGTATGCCTTTTAGCGGCCTTAAAAACCCCGAAGACAGAGCGGCCGTTATCTGCAAAATAAAGTCCACTTAACCTTATAAATATAGATTGGAGCACCCATTGTGAATAGTTTAGACAAACAGCTTGTTCTCAGTAGAAATAGGCTGGTCTCAGTGACCAGTTGGTTAGCTATTTGTTTCTGTATGTTGACAACATACTTGGCAATCCAAGCCGGTAGTTTCGAATATGAGGCCGCTGGTGATGTTGCCGCGCAGTTGCAAGTTGGTGTCGCAGGCGCTGCCAACCTCAAATGGATGATGCTGAGCGATACGTTTGGTTTTTACCTATTTAGCATTCCTGCTGCTATTTATCTATGGATGAACTTTAAGCAGGAAAATCCGTTTCTGGTATCGCTGGCAACAGTTGCAGGCATATTTTTCGCATTGGTAGGTGCTATTGGTGCATCGATTCTGTCTGTAGCGTGGCCTGTGCTTACGATTGCAACAGCTACCGCATCGGATCCTTCCGCCGCTCAAATTTACACGGAGCTTTTTCGTGTAATCACCATGTTTGTTCAGGACGGCATGTGGGGGCGTTTAGAGTTCTTCCTTTCCGGGGTCTGGTACGTAGGTCTAGCGTTGGTCATTTGGCCGCACCGTAAAGGCTTCGCTACTGTAACTTTTTTGAACGGCTGTTTTGGGTTGTTATCGAGTGCTGCGAAAATACTAGATGCCGGTGAAATTGCCGGCTTGGGTCTCCAGGGTGTTCTGTACGCAACCCCTATCTGGTTCTTTTGGCTCGGCGTATTGGCTTGGAAAGGCAAATCAACTGTTGCCCAATCTTCAGGGCAGCAATAGCTAGTTTCGCAATAGGATGCTGCCACTTGCAGCATCCTTTCTCTCATGTGGAACCTCGTTGCAATTTACGTTAGTGATCAAGTTAAGAAGATTCATAACTACGTAAACAGTAGTGGGGACGATTCCACTTGTTTACGCCGTTTTTTTCGATTTCCTGGGTAGCTTGAAATGATTTATTGAGGAGTGAATCGAATCTTCGATTTGCTTAAAAATAAAAAGCCTAATATGTTGAGGGTAGTTATGAATACGTCTCTTCGAACCGTGTCAGTTAGTTTCTATTTTATGGCTTTTTCTCTGTGCTCTAGCGGCGTAGGCGCGTTGGAATTATATTCGGACGAAAGCTACGGGTTAAATGCCGATCTGGATGGCGGTATTGGAATTTATCATAGCCAACAAAATTATGCTCAGTCTGGAACTTTGAAGAAAGGGGGGACTGATTGGCAAGAGGCATATTTTAAGTACGGATTATCCGGTTGGGTTTCTGCGGGCGAACAGAAGCAAAAAGTGTATGGTGCTTTAAACTGGGTTAGTAGTGCGACGTTCGGCCAAGGAGATGCTGCCGGATGGACTGATGGCACAGAGCGGACTACCAAAGTCGAAGACGCATATCTTGGCTGGAAATCGGGAAATTACTTTCCCGCGCTTGGGCTTGACGGAATTGATTTATCGTTTGGTCGGCAAAATATTGTTGTGGGCGATGGATTTCTTATTGGCGGTGACGCGCTGAACCTTGGCAAAGGGATCTCTAACGGAACTCTGAATCGTGGTGGTGCGTATTACATCACTCCACGTAAGGCGTTTGACCAGACCGCAGTCCTTCGGATCGGTGGGCGTGAAGGTTTGCGCAGTGATTTGATGTGGTTGAAGTCAGATAACCCTGCCCAAGCCAAAGCAGAGTCCTTCGTCGCCACGTTAGAAAACGTGGGTGAAAAAGGAACTGTCGGTTTCACATATATGGATGTATTGAATACCGATGATAAGTTTGATTTAATTCGTCGAAACGGAACTAAGACCTATACCGTTAGAGGCCAAGGTAGCTTAGGCCACCCAGATCTTTTTCTTTCTGGCGAATATGCATGGCAGGACCGCCCTGCTGGCAATGAAAGTGCGTGGTATCTTGAGGCAGGTTGGAAGTTCTCGGATGTATATGGTACACCTTCTGTAAATTATCGTTACAGCCGATTCTCTGAAGGTTACGATCCTTTCTTCTTTGGAAATATTCGCGGGCTTGGAACTTGGTTTCAGGGCGAAGTGGCTTCGAATTACGCAGGCCCATTTAACTCTAATACAAGAATTCATCAGGTTGCTCTTTCATTCACCCCCGTTGAGTCGCTCTCGCTGGGTGTGCTTCTATATAATTTCGATACATTAAGTAAGAGGGCTGGAACATTTTCTAACCTTGGCGGAAATGAGGTGGATATATATGCAAGTTGGCAGGCAACTAAAGAACTTACAGTGGTGCCTTTGTTGGGTATTTATAAGCCTGATGCTTCTGATTTAGAAGGTGGTTCTCAAATCGGTACTGATCGACGTAATATTTATAGTCAGGTTCTTTTTCTCACGCATTTTTAAGTTTTTTAAGGCGCAAGGCCCGTCCCTTTGAGGGATGTGCCTATGCGCTGCTTATATATTCTTCTTAGGGACCCTCAAGGCTATTGAGGTTGTACGGCTATACCAGCAAACCTCGTCGATTCTTGAAGGTGACCTCTAAGTCCGACTTTCTTAATTTTTCTGTTTTAAGAGTTACAAGAGGAGGATAAAAAATGGCCGTTATGATTTCACATACCAGCAATGCTCAGAAATTTCTTGAGGACGCTAGCGGCCTCACCAACAGTGCCGGCAACCCACGAGTCAAAACTCTGATTCACCGAATTCTGTGCGACTCCGTGAAAATTATCGAAGACCTTTCGGTAACTCCTGAGGAGTTTTGGAGAGCGGTTAACTACCTCAACGTTCTTGGCGTTCGTCAAGAGGCCGGTCTTTTGGTTGCAGGACTCGGTGTTGAGCATTACCTGGACCTCCTCATGGATGCTGAAGATAAGCTGGCGGGTAAGTCCGGCGGCACTCCTCGGACCATTGAAGGTCCGCTCTACGTCGCAGGTGCGCCGCTCTCGGATTTTGAGGCACGATTAGACGACGGTACCGATCTAGGTGTTGTGCTATTCATGCAAGGCCAAGTTAGAAATACCTCCGGCGAACCATTGGCAGGTGCGGTAGTTGACGTTTGGCACGCTAATACCCTCGGCACATATTCTTACTTTGATACTACTCAATCGGAGTTCAACCTTCGTCGCCGCATCGTTACCGATGCCAACGGCCGTTACCGTTTTCGTAGTATCGTTCCTTCGGGCTATGGCTGCCCCCCAGATGGCCCTACGCAGCAATTGCTGGACCAGTTGGGTCGTCATGGCCAGCGCCCGGCGCACGTGCACTTTTTCATCTCGGCGCCCGATCATCGCCATCTGACCACGCAAATCAATTTGGATGGCGATCGGTATCTGCATGACGATTTCGCCTACGCCACCCGTGATGAACTGATCGCGAAGATCATTTTTACCGATGATCCTGAGCGCGCTGCAGCGTATGGCATTACTGGCCGCTTCGCTGAGATCGATTTCGACTTTACGCTTCAATTATCCGATCAACCTAAAGAACAGCAACGTCACGAGCGAGTTCGCGCGCTCGAGGGGTGAAGTCTTTGAATGCAGGGAGGCGATACGTCTCTCAACGATATATGCATTGCTTCCTATCCCGTTGTTCTTGCCACCAAATGGCTTCGTGACCTAGGCGCAAAAAAGCGAATTTCGCTTCTTCAAGATTTTTACCGAGAGAGGCTTTACCCATGGGAGTTTTTGATTGGAAACACTGGCTAGTAATCCTAGCTGTAGTGATTTTGATTTTTGGGACAAAGAAGATAAAAGGTTTGGGCGGAGACATTGGCGAAGCCATAAAGGGTTTTCGCAAATCAATGACTGACGACGAGAGTAACGAATGTTCGACGGCCTCTCAAAACGCTACGCTCGAGCAGTCTCACACCATCGACGTCAAGTCTCAAAAGGTTGGGGAACATTTTCGTAGCGATGTTCGGCCCTAGATTCCTGTATTGAATCTAGGCGACTCACCTAGCACACCTAGGGCGATCTGCTGAATATTGTAGGCGAACATCGCCAGCACCACCGTCGAGCCGCTGGCCAGAACTAACTAACCATGCGAAGTAACGGCGTAAAGACCAGCGGCAGTCATGAGTCAACAGTTCAAAATCACCAAGTCGGTCTCGTTAAATCGCGAGACCGGCCGGTGTAATGACATCACCTATAAGAAGTCAGTGGCCCAGGCCACCTGATGGTCAACTGGCCGCTGTTCACTCACGAGATACTCCGATGATCGACGCACTCTCCATCCGCTTGAAAATCATCCTGCTGTCCGGCTTGTGCCTCATGGGGGTGATCGGTTTGATCGTCTACATGAACCTCTATCAAGGCGACCAGAACAACCGATTGATCAGTGCTTCGAGTAGTAAGATGCTGACCGACAGCGGTGAGAGTCTGCTGCAGGCCAAGGCCGGCGAACAGGCTAGAAACTTCGAGCATGTCTTCGGTAACAGCTTGCTGCTTATCTCTGCTCTGGCCGACCAGGTGAACAACTTGCGTAACATGGCCAGCCAGCGTGGGTTGCCGGCCGCTACATTGCGTGAGGAACTGAACCATAGCGTCAAGATAACATTCGAGCACAATCCGCAGATTCTTGGGTTCTGGCTGGTGTACGAACCGAATGCGCTGGACGGTAAAGACAGCGAGTTCGTTAACGACGCAGCGCGCGCCTCCAACGAAAGCGGACGCTTTAGCAGCGCCTGGAATCGGGGTGGCGGCCAATCGATGAGCTTGATGATTACAGAGATCGATCTGCAGAATACCGAGCTGAGCATTAGCGGCACCGCAAACAACAGTTGGTACACCTGCCCCCGAGACACGTGGCGCACGTGCCTGACGGCGCCTTACGCCGTCAACCTGGACGGGCAAGCCCAAGTGATGACTACGCTGTCTATGCCGTTGATTGCCGATGGCAAGGTGATCGGCACCCTGGGCGTAGACCTCGCACTCGGCGCCCTACAAGCGGCCGCAAGCGATGCTCAGCGTACCCTGTTCGAAGGCTCTGGAAGCATGCTGATTGTATCCGGCAGTGGTGTACTCGCAGCCTACAGCAAGGACGCAGGTCAGGTCGGCAAACCTGTCAGCATCACTATGGGCGAGGACGGCAAGGCGATACTCGCAGCATTGACGCAAAAAAAACCGCTGGTGCTGGCACAGAATGATTTGATCCGCGCCGTCTACCCCGTCTCCCCAATCCCCGATGCGCCGGCTTGGGGGGTGGTGATTGATTTGCCCAAACAAGTATTGCTGGCCGACTCGGTAGCGCTTCAGACCTTGCTTGATCAGACCCAAACCCGCGACACCCTGAAGTCGCTGCTCGTGGCCATAGGCGCAGGCCTGTTGGGCCTGCTGCTCATCGGGTTCACCGCCTCCGGGGTGACGCGCCCGATCAACAGTGTCGCGCAGATGCTCAAGGCGATTGCCAGTGGCGACGGCGATGTGACCCAGCGCCTGCACTACCGCAAGAAAGATGAACTGGGCGAGCTCGTGAACTGGTTCAACCGTTTCCTCGACAAACTGCAGCCCACCGTCGCGCAGATCAAGCAGAGCATTACCGATGCGCGCGGTACCGCCGACCAGTCTTCGGAAATCGCGCGGCTGACCAGTGAAGGGATGCAGGTGCAATTTCGCGAGATCGACCAACTGGCAACTGCGTCCAACGAAATGAGCGCCACTGCGCATGAAGTCGCCCACAGCGCCTCGAGTGCCGCCCAGGCAGCGCGCGGTGCCGACCAGGCGTCCAGGGAAGGCATCACCCTCATTGAGCGCAGCACCCAGGACATTAATGCGTTGGCCCGCGAGGTCAGTAAGGCCGTGACGGAAGTCGAAGCCCTGGCGGTCAACAGCGAGAAGATCGGTTCGGTGCTGGAAGTGATCCGCAGTATTGCCGAGCAAACGAACCTGCTGGCACTCAACGCCGCGATCGAAGCGGCGCGCGCCGGGGAAAGTGGCCGGGGTTTTGCGGTGGTGGCCGATGAAGTACGCAACTTGGCCAAGCGCACCCAGAATTCCGTCGAAGAAATCCGCATGGTCATCGAACGCATCCAAACCTGCACGCGGGGCGTGGTGGCGACCATGCATTCCAGCCAGACGCTCGCCCAGGACAACGCCGGGCAGATCCATCAGGCCGCGCAGGCGCTTGGCAAGATCAGCGACGCGGTAACGGTGATCAGCGACATGAACCTGCAGATTGCAAGCGCGGCAGAGGAGCAAAGTGCAGTAGCCGAAGAGGTCAATCGCAACGTTTCGACCATCCGCGGTGTGACCGAGACCCTGACTGAACAGGCCGCCGAATCGGCGCAGATCAGCAGTCAGCTCAACGCACGGGCCAATCAACAGATGAAGCTGATGGATCAGTTTCGCGTATAACACGCGGCGGTATAGCGGCGCGTGACGCGTGGGACGGTAACTAGGCAGCAGCTCATGTTACTAAGCTGCGAAATGGCTGAGATGGCAGGACTCCCATCGGACTGCGACATTGTCAATTGAGAGATGCTCGGCCTGGGGTGGACATCATCCTTCGCCGACGACCCCTTTCCGTCCGGCTGGCAATGGGGCGAAGAAAATGGCATAGCCCGGAATCACGCGTTCTTCGCCCTTGATACTCTCCAAAAACAAATCCAGAATTAAGTCTTTTCCTGCTATGTCAGCAAAAGAAACCTCTAGATCTTAATGAGCCGGATGCTAGGTACGAGTTTCGTTTCGCGGCCCACACTCAAAGTATCTCCTCATTTGGGTGTTCAAATCCCTCCAAGTTCATCCTGGTCGATCAAGATGTCGATGAGCTTCTCGCCCAACAGGTTCCAAGCAGCTTTTTCTCTGCAGCATAACCATGGTCTAAGTAGTGGCGACGGACTCGGGAACCTGCCAGCACGTGGTTCTGGCACCGATCTAATACATCAAGGCTTATCCCCGAGGCTTGCACCATGGTTGCCCAGTTCGTCTCAAGTCATGAGCGGGCCATTCGCCATTCAAACCAGCGGACAGCACCAAGGTGTCATCATGTCGGCGACGTGCTAGCGGCTTGCGATTCTTAAAGCGTGATTGTCGGTCTCCAACCTGTTTGCTGATGACCTTGAGATCAACATGCCCGTCATGATGCTTTGCGGGGAAGCACCATTGAGAATGTCCTGTCAGCTGCCGAAGCTTGATGAAATAGTGAGTTGTAAACGCAGATAGGAACACGTGGTGGTCTGCTTCTTTCTCCGGCTGCCTTTGACATTCGCAACGGGTATAAACCAAACGCCATATTCCAGATGGATGTTTTTCCATTCTGTCTGAAGCAGCTCCCCGATCCGGCACAGCGTTCCCAGGCAGATGCAAAGCGCAAGTTGGGGCTCTAGTTTGAGTGGGCGAATCCCATTGTACTTTGCGCCGGCAGGTAGTGCTGCTGAAGCTCGATAGAGGAGAGGATCCGAGTTCGCTTCTCCTAGTAGTCAATGGGTACAAGCTTATGGATTTCTACCAAGTCTGCTGGGTTTCAGTCAGTCAGTAGTGTTCGCCATAGTTGCCGTTTCTGGGCCCATCCAAACATCTGAACGATATCCGAAAAGAGGCTCATGGCCTGACGAGTTGGATCTCGAGCCATTACGGATCGTACCAAGTTCCGCAGGTCATGTTCGCTAACTGAGCTGATGACTTTTAAACCAAGGGCGGGGGGCTCCAGAACATCTGCTTACGGTCTACCAGCCCGAAGAGTTGCCTGCGTTGGTCGATATTCGTCGGTTTTGAGTTGACTGGTGAGCGGGGGAGTTGGGTACGTCTTTTCGGGTGGCTTGTACCCTGTTGATCCTGTGAAAATGACACCAGCTTGATAATAGTTCGTCCATTGGCTTTGGGTAGAAGCTAACAGCCTTGCTTAGAATTATCCCTTTTTTCGTTCTTGAAACACCCCAAAAACAAGTCCAGAATTGATTCTTTTTCTGCTCCGGGTGGAAAAGAAACCCCTTAGATTTCAATGGGGCGGATACCAGATGCGAGTCTCGTTTCCAGCTTCAATCTACTGATTTTTATTCGCTGTATCGTCAATCTGTGGTAACTCGCGCAGCGTTTTGCCGCAACTGATCTAAATAGTCAGCCCATTGTTGAGCCGCTGCCCGCCGTTGTACCAGCAGTTGGGCGCGCGCGTATACAGCCCCTAGCGCCCCCGGCATCCGGTGGGATAACGACAGTTCGAGCACAATTGGATCAATCCCCAAGTGCTCGTGGGCAATGGTTCTGTAGGTTGCGCGAAAGCCGTGGGCTGTGATGTCATACTCTGGCCAGATGCGCTGAAAGGACTTGAGCATGGAGGTCGGATTTATGGGGCGACCCGGATAGACTGGCGAGATGAACACCCAGCCTTTGCCTTCTTCATCCACCACGCGGGTTTTATGTAGCTCGCGTAACAGAACCAAGGCTTGCTCAGGCAACGGCACGATGTGTTTGCTCTTGTCCAGGTGCTTGGTCTTGCTCACCACATAACGCCAATCGGCACCCACCAAGTCGACATCTTCCCAGCGCATCTGCACCAGTTCGCCTGGTCGGACCGGCAACATAATCAGCAGGCGCATCGCGGAGGCAACGCTGCCGTCGTTGCAGTCATCCAGACGCAGGAGAAACCTGCCTAGGTCGGCTGGCCTTTCGATCGCCGGATTGCTGGTGACGACATGCCGTATCTTCAATTCCTCAGTGTTGCTGAGCGCTACGTTGCGTTCAACCCAGCCGCGCCCTTCAGCAAATCCCAGGACGGCACGGATGATGGTGCGCACGCGCCGGGCCATCGCCATTGTGCGCTGGCGGCGCAGTTCGGTAATGATCGTGGTGATGTGCTCCAGCTTGATTTCGGTGACCGGTTTTTTACCAATGGCAGGCAAGATGTGGTTGTTCAGCGCTCCGCTAAACCCTGAGATGGATTTAGTCACCAGTTCGGCAGATTTGAATGCCAACCATTGCTTGGCTACATACTCGAAGGTGCGCACCTCGTTGAGGAGTTGCGCCTCGATTTTGGCAGTCTTAGCTTTGAGCGGAGCGGTGTGGTTAGCCACGTCACGGCGTGCACCGCGGGCAATGTCCCTTGCTTCTTTCAAGCCTATTTCGGGGTAAGCGCCGATTGAGAAGCGGTTTTCCTTGCCATGCAGCCGATATTTCAAGCGCCAGAACTTGGAAGGGGATTTGCCGACATTGCTCGACGCCCTTACCTCCAAGTAGAGGCCAGGAACTTCGCCATCGGCGTGTTTGCCGGGTTCGGTCAGCGAGCGGATCAAGGCATCGCTGAGTTTTCGTTTCAAAACAACCGCATTATCAGGGGGCATCGGTGGGGGCATCCTTTTTAAGGAACCGAAATTTGCCCCCAATTATGCCCCCATGAGTCGTGGATTTCATTGGATTTGGACAGGCGGCAATGGACCGAAATTACCAATAAGCACCTGTTATAAGACAGTTTTATGGAATTTACTGGAACTCCATTACAAGCTATCGGGGTCCCCAAAAAACATCTGAATCCGCGACCGCAACCACCGTTCCCCCGGATCATTATCCTGCGACCCACGCCAAGCCATATGCAATTCAAACGAACGCACCGGCAGCGGTGGGTCTTCGGCGCGCAAGCCGCCGGCTGAGGTCAGTGCCTCGGCGGCGTAGTCCGGTACGGTGGCGAGGATGTCGGTACCGGCGAGCAGGGTGCCCAGGCCGTTGAACTGCGGTACGGCGAGTACGACGTGGCGCTTGCGGTCGAGTTTTTCCAGTTCTTCGTCAATAAACCCGCTCAAGTCGCCGGCGAATGACACCAGGGCGTGGGGGCGGGCGCAGAAGTCGTCCAGGCTCAGGGAGCCCGGTACGCTGTCGGCGCGCAGCAATTTTGGCAGGCTGCGGCGCAATACCTTGCGCTTGGCGTTGGCTGGCAGGTCGGCGGTGTAGCTGACGCCGATGGAGATTTCGCCGGAGGCCAACAGGCCCGGCATCAGGATGTAGTTGACGCGCCGCACCACCAGCACGATGCCGGGGGCCTCGGCGCGCAGGCGCTTGAGCAGTTGTGGCAGCAGGGCGAATTCGACGTCGTCGGACAGGCCGATACGGAACACCGCAGTGCTGGTGGCCGGGTCGAACTCGGCGGCGCGGCTGACTGCCGTGGAAATCGAGTCCAGGGCCGGGGAGAGCAGGGCGAAGATTTCCACCGCACGGGCCGAAGGCTCCATGCTGCGTCCGGTGCGCACGAACAGCGGGTCGTCGAACAGCCCACGTAGGCGTGACAACGCCGCGCTGATGGCCGGCTGGCCAAGGAACAATTTCTCGGCCGCGCGGGTCACACTGCGCTCATGCATCAAGGTTTCGAATACGATCAAGAGGTTAAGGTCGACACGACGCAGGTCGTTACGGTTCATCTTGTGTCCTGGAAGAGTCAGCTTACTTGACGAGAGCGGCCATAATCAGAACCATCAGGTTCTATTAGACGCATGACCGGCATGAATCTTACGGGTAAAGACTGGTACTCTGCACCGGCTAATTGAGTTTTCCTGCGTTGTTTGAGGGTTATCCCTCAGTTGCGGAATCAATGACAGACATGTCGACTATTAACGGCGACCGGTGGTCTTACCCGGAAAGCCCAGATAGAGTTCATGGCATTAGAGGTTACTTTGACGAGGTTTGCGATGTCCCGCACGATCCGTTTTCACAAGTTTGGTCCGGCCGAGGTGCTCAAGTGCGAAGAGCATGCAGCCGCGCAGCCCGCACCGGGCGAAGTGCAGGTGCGTGTCGAAGCGATTGGCATCAGCTGGTATGACATTTTGTGGCGCCAGAACCTGGCGTCTTCCCATGCACGCCTGCCGTCCGGCCTTGGCCATGAGATGGCCGGGGTTGTGGTTGCCGTAGGCGACGGCGTGGATGATTTGGCCGTGGGCGATAAGGTGGCCAGTTTTCCGGCCGAGAGCCCCAATGATTACCCGGTGTATGGCGAACAGATCGTCCTGCCCCGTTCGGCCCTGACCCGTTATCCGGATGTCTTGAGCCCTATTGAAGCCAGCGTGCACTACACGCCGCTGCTGATCGCCTACTTTGCTTACGTAGACCTGGCACGGGTCAAACCCGGGCAATTCGCCCTGGTGACTGACGCCAGCCACTGCGCCGGCCCTTCGTTTGTGCAATTGGGCAAAGCCCTGGGGGTGCGCGTGATTGCTGCCACCAAGGACAGCGACGAGCGTGAGTACCTGCTCTCCCTTGGCGCGGAAAAGGTCATCGTCACCGAAGAGCAGGACCTGCTGATGCAAATCAACAAGTTCACCGACAATCGCGGCGTAGACGTGGTGTTCGATGGCTTGGGCGGCCCGCAGATGTCGTTGCTCGGTGATGTGCTGGCGCCCCGTGGCAGCCTGGTGCTGTATGGCCTGCAGGGTGGCAACCAGACGCCGTTCCCGGCGTGTGCAGCGTTCCAGAAGAACATTCAGTTCTTCGTGCATTGCATCGGTAACTTCACCGGCAAGCCAGAACTGGGCATCATCCAGGATCAGGTAGCCTTGCAGCGTGCCTTGCGTGATATCAACCAGCTCACGGCCGACCGCGTGCTGGTGCCGTTGAAAACCACGGTGTTCCCGTTCAATCAGTTCGTGGAAGCGCACCGTTACATGGACGAATGCCCGTGCCGTGAGCGTGTGGCGTTGCAGGTCGAAGCTGTTTAAAGCGTAGGAATATTCGCAAACGAGTATTCCTGACCGCTGGCGCATGGGGCAAATGCGCCAATTTACAGGGCTGATCCTGTACAGGCGACAAGTGACCGGTTTGGCGCTTCAGCCCCTGATTCCTACCGTTACCCTTGGACGCCGCTCTGGATTTCAGCGCGGCGTTGTTGTGTGTGCGCCATTCATAGTTCGGCCGTTGCGCATCTGCACTGGTTTATGCGCGTGTTCTGTATCTATTAATCATTATTCAAGCACTGATAATTGCGCCTTCACTTTCATCTCAAGGATTGAGCCATGATTGAATACCCAGCTTGTCGGTCGCGAGTTATTCGAACTAATAGGGCAGCGCCAGTGTTGTGCCAGGGAAATAGGCGCACACGCAAAACTGTATCCAGTCGGCAAGTGGGAAAGTTACTTGCGTCTATTTGTCGGACACTTCTTTAAATTGCTGGTGAAAGATGTGTAGGACCTTGTCGGAACGGTCCTAAGGCTGCAGCCTTGGATCGCGCTGACCCAGCAAGCCCGGGCGTTGAAGCGCTTGTGGCGTGTAGGCCGCACCTGAGGTTAAGCGTGTCATTTTGTTCTTCGGTGCTAGTGTCTATTCACTGACGGGTGTAATGACGCGCGAACTTCTTAGCCCGCGTAAAATAAGTCGAGCGAATACGTTAAGCATTTGCTTGAAACTGATATTTCAACTCAGGTAGTAGAACGATGAGCACTATTCACGAACAGGCTATGAGTTATGTTTACCAGCAAGTTCTGCAACGCTTGAATGGACACTTTAATCGCGCTGAACGTACGGCGCTGCAATTGCTGATCCAGCGAATCGTTGTGGCGGCCGGGGGCATGGAGCAGGTCGGGGACTACAAGGTGCTGATCGCCCATGGTGGCGGCGAAACCAGCAGCTACGCCCTGGCGATGCTACGCGCGGCGCAATTGTCCATTGCCGGGCGCGCTCCGCGTACCTTTCACCTGCGTGTCGCGACCTTGCGGCACGCTGGCATGACCGAGGGCAGGCTCGAAACCGTCAATCGAGGCTACAGTCGTTTGTTTCTCCACGACGATCCCCGGGTTGAGCTGCTGATGGTGGAAAACCAGGAAGTCCAGCCCTTCAACCACTTGCGCCCGGCCTCGGCCGTCGGCCGCGAGATCAGCCAGCGCAATAGGCTGATGATGGGGCACCTGACCTCCGGAGACTGCCGTGCGATGCTGTGCAACGATACGTATCTGGCCCTGGGGGATTTCTACCAGCGTGCCTCCACCTGGCACGGCGGGGTGCATGCACTGGTCAGTGGTGACTCGCCACGCAAGCAAAGCCACCTGCTTGCCTGGCTCAAGAAAACCGCGCAGGGCGCCGGTGTGCCTATCTCCAAAGGCTGGCCACCGTCGCTCAACGGGTTATTCGCGCGAATGGAAGAGTGGAGCGCCGGCTACTACCGGGATGTGTATGGCGAGCATTACGTAGCGCATGACAACCCGAGCAGCGCCGGGCACCGCAACCTGGCTTACATCGGCATTGCCGACCTGCTGGGCGACATTGACCTGCGGGCATCGTCCTTGCTGTGCGAGTTCATGGACTATGCCCCTGACCCGCTGGGCTTTCACTTTAGCCACCCGTCGTTTTCCAACCCGTTGCTGATGGCTCACCTGCGTGGGTTGCAGGCTCAAAGCCTGCGTGAATTGGACTACGAAGAGGGGGTGGAAGGTTTTATCCAACAGGCGGTGCCCTATATGCGTCGCCTGCAACTGTCCGAGGAATTGTTGGCCGAGGCGAGCACCCGTGAAGGGCGAATGCTGTCGAGCACTTCCGCCAGCCAGTTCTTTGGTCTGGACGAAACCCAGTTGACCTGCCTGCTGTTCTCGCCGTTTATCCATCATGGCGAAAGGCTGGAAGGGTATTTGCGCCAGTGCCACCCAGGCATGCTGGTGGCACTCCCCGAATTGCACAAGGTGCTGCAAGGCAAGCCATCCGCCGAAATGTTGCAACAGTGGGCTATGGACACCAGCGGCCTGCCCATGCCCTTGTTGCAGCACCTGTATCGCAAACGGCCGCTGGCCGGCGCGAACGGCATGCTGCGCACTGCCCGTGCAACGGCGCGCAACACTGCGCAGGCCTTTCAATTGTCCGGCCGATGATCCTGCGCGGCGAGCGGCAGGCCGACTTCGCCTATCAGGCGGTCTATCGCTACATGATCAACCTGATCAACGAAGTCAGCACCGATGCGCGGGTAAAGCTGCCATCCCTGCGGCAATTGGCTGGGCGCCTGAATGTGTCGATCTCGACGATCCAGTATGCCTATTCGCTGTTGGAGAAGGAGGGTAGGGTCTATTCCGTAGCGAAGTCGGGCTATTACGCCTGGCCCATGTCGACAAACCCGTCGAACTGGGCGGGTGGTGATTTGCTTGACCGGCTCTACGCTGCGGCACGCCGCCCAGGAATGGTGGTGCTCAGCGGCGACGAGCCGGCGCTGCTGGCGTCCCTGGATGCAACGTTGTTGCGACAGGAACGAGAGTTGGTGCGCCAATATCCTCGGCATCTGCAACCCTGGTCCCAGCCGTGCGGCGTGTGGGAGCTGCGGGCGATGCTGGCGGCACGCTATACCTCATCGCCCAGGCGCTGTTGGCACGCCGACGATGTCTATATCGGCGCAGACTTGCGTGGTGTGCTTGACATCCTGACTGATGTGCTGGGCCTGAGGGGCGCCACCGTGATTGTCGAGTCGCCCTGCGAGTGGTTGATCCTGCGCCTGTTCCAGGATGCCGGAGTGCACATCATCGAGTTGCCCTGGACAACCGAAGGGCGCCTGGACCTGGCGAGACTTGATCAACTATTACGCGATGAGCCGGTGCAACTGGTGATGTTGTCGTCGGCGGTAAGCCTGCCCTCGGGGGTGGCCATGCCTGCCAGCGACCGGCTGGGAGTCGCGCAACTGTTGGACCGACATGGCTGCTGGTTGCTGGAGAACGACACCGTTGGCGACCTGAGTTTCACCGAGCCGCAAACAGCGTTGCGGGAGTTGGTGAACCCGGAGCGGTTGATCGTATTTTCTTCGTTCGAGAAAGTCCTGGGGCCGGAAGCCCCCTATGGTTATCTGCTGTCGCGGCGCATGAGCAGTGAATTGCAGCGTCAGTTCCTGCTGCGCTCATTCCGTCTGTCGTCGATCCGCCAGCGCGCCATTGCCCGCCTGTATCAAAGTGGGCGGATTGACCGGCACTTGCGTGCGCTGCGTCAACAACTGCAGGAGCAGGCAGCAGAAATGTGCCTGCGCCTGGACGAGCATCTGGGGGATCAGATCACCTACCGGCCGCCAGCCGCCGGGGCGACCTTCTGGCTGGGGTCCACGCGGGCCGTGGACATGCGCCAGGTGTTCCAGCAGCTGCTGGCCCGGCAGGTGGTGATGGCGCCCGGCGAACTGTTCAGCGTCAGTGGCCTGCACCACCAGCATTTGCGCATGAGCCATACATTTCATGGGCAGCCCAACCTGCATGAGGCCCTGGTGGCATTAAGCGAAGCACTGCGTCAGGCCCAGATAGGCTGAGTGCGTGAAGTTTCTCTTGATGCTGTAGGATCGATACCGTCGCGCAGCAGTCCAACTCTCAGTAAACTGCCATTTTTTCCAAATCCTTCTTTTCGAGGTTTATGCATGACAATCAGTCCTTTTGCGGGCAAGCCGGCGCCAGCCCAGTTGCTGGTGGATATCCCGCGACTGGTCACGGCCTATTACACCGGCCAGCCTGATGCAGCAATCTCCACCCAGCGCGTGGCCTTCGGTACTTCCGGGCATCGCGGCAGCTCGTTCGAACTGAGCTTCAACGAATGGCACGTGCTCGCCATCAGCCAGGCCATCTGCTTGTACCGTGAAGCCCAAGGCATCAATGGCCCGCTGTTCGTAGGCCTGGACACCCACGCACTGTCGACGCCCGCCGGTGCCAGCGCGCTGGAAGTGCTGGCCGCCAACGGCGTGCACGTGATGCTGGCCGAAGGCGATGAGTACACGCCAACCCCGGCGATTTCCCACGCCATCATCTGCTACAACCGTGGCCGTACCAGCGGCCTGGCTGACGGTATTGTTATTACCCCGTCCCACAACCCGCCGCAAAGCGGGGGCTACAAGTACAACCCGCCCAATGGTGGCCCGGCCGATACCCATGTGACCAAGTGGATCGAAGCCAAAGCCAACGAGCTGCTGGCCAATAAACTGGCCGGGGTCAAGCGGATTTCCCACGCCCAGGCGCTCAAGGCCGACACGACTCATCGTCACGATTACCTCAACAGCTACGTGGCCGACCTGATCAACGTCATCGACATGGATGCTATCCGTAGCGCCGACCTGCGCCTGGGCGTAGACCCGTTGGGCGGAGCAGGGGTGCGCTACTGGTCGGCCATTGCCGAGCACTACCGCCTGAACCTGGAGGTTGTGAACACTGAAGTCGACTCCACGTTCCGCTTCATGAGCGTCGACTGGGATGGCCAGATCCGTATGGACCCGTCCTCCAGCTACGCCATGCAAAGCCTTATCGGCCTCAAGGAGCGCTTTGACGTCGCGTTCGCCTGCGACCCGGACCACGACCGCCACGGCATCGTTACCCCGTCCGGCGGCCTGTTGGCGCCGAACAATTACCTGGCGGTGTCCATCGACTACCTGTTCCAGAACCGTCCTGACTGGCGCGCCGACGCGGCCGTGGGCAAGACCGTGGTCAGCAGCGGCCTGATCGATCGCGTGGCCGCACGCATGGGTCGCCGCTTGTATGAGGTGCCGGTGGGCTTCAAGTGGTTCGCCGATGGCTTGTTCGAAGGCTCGCTGGGCTTTGGCGGTGAAGAAAGCGCTGGCGCCTCGTTCCTGCGCAAGGATGGCACTGTATGGAGCACCGATAAGGACGGCCTGATCCCGGCCTTGCTGGCGGCAGAAATGACCTCGCGCAAAGGCCAGGACCCCAGCCAGATCTACCGTGGGCTGACCGACGCGCTGGGCGAGCCCTTCGCCATTCGTGTCGATGCCAAGGCCACCCCGGCGCAAAAAGCCTTGCTGGGCAAGCTGTCGCCACAGCAGGTGACCTCCACCGAACTGGCCGGCGAAAGCATCCAGCAGATCCTCAGCCACGCGCCTGGCAACAACCAGGCGATTGGCGGCTTGAAAGTGATGACCGAAAACGGCTGGTTCGCCGCACGGCCATCGGGCACCGAGGACATCTACAAGATCTACGCCGAAAGTTTTATTGGCGAAGATCACCTCAAGCAGCTGGTGGAAGAGGCACAGGTGCTGGTAGACGGCGCCATTTCGGAATAACTGACACCCTGATGTAAAAATGTGGGAGGGGACAAGCCCCTCCCACAGTTGTTATTGGTCAGGGTTGAGATCAAGCCAGATCGACCAACACAATCTCACTGTCTTCAATCGCGGTAACCCGCAATACCTGCTCATCCTCCACCGCAACCCCGTCTCGAGCCTGCGCACGCAAGCCATTGACTTCAATCACGCCCGTGGCCGGTACCAGATACGCCCGGCGCCCGCTGTCCAGCCGGTATTCGGCACTTTCCCCGGCTTTCAGGTTGGCCGCCACCAGGCGTGCATCGGCGCGAATACGCAGGCTTTCACTGTCACCGGCCTTGCCGCTGGCCAGGGTTACAAAACCTTCGCGGTCGCCCTGTGGAAATGGCTTGGCACCCCAGGACGGCGGCAGCCCGGCTTCATTCGGGATAATCCAGATCTGGAAAATCTTGGTCGGCGTGGCCTCCAGGTTGTATTCGCTATGGGCGATCCCGGTGCCAGCACTCATCACTTGTACATCGCCGGCCTCGGTGCGGCCTTTGTTGCCCAGGTTGTCGGCATGGCTGATGGCGCCCTCACGCACATAGGTGATGATTTCCATGTCGCGGTGCGAGTGCTGCGGGAAGCCGGTGCCAGGGGCGATGATGTCGTCGTTCCACACCCGCAGGTTGCCCCAGTGCATGCGCTTGGGGTCGTGGTACTCGGCAAATGAAAAGTGGTGATGGGCGTCAAGCCAGCCATGGTGGGCGCCGCCCAAAGAGTTGAAAGGTCGAAGTTCAAGCATGATTGCCTCCTGTTGATGCACCTATCATCCAATAGCCCATGATCGATAAAAAGCGTAAAAAGTGCCTAATTCCTATCGACCGATTAGATTGGTTACTGGCGTTTTGACTTTCACTTCATCGCCTAACTGCATGACAGCAAAGCAATTGGCTGGAACTGAACGTCGATTCCGGCGACCATGGCGCACTTGTTGAAACCCAGCTCATCGCAGGAGTCCGCGTGCCGCAACAAAAGCCAGATTTGCCTCCCGAACTGCGCCCCCTGGCAGACATGCCGCTATTCAAGCGCCTTGCCGCGCGCCTGTTCGGCCACGGCCTGACGCGCCTGCGCGCCCAGCACCGGTTTTCCTGGTTGCATGGGCAAGCCGACGGTTTTCGCAGTGGCCATGAGGCTGGTGTTGAATACGGTTACCGTGAAGGCAAGGCAGACGGCATCGAAGAAGGCCGGCAGGTCTTGCTGATTCGCGACTTTCGCCCGGATGAGCACCGTGCGCCTGGCGTGGATGACAGCCTGTTCGATGATTGGCGCCTGCCGCTGAGCGCCGATATCAAGAAGCGCATCAAGGCCGATGTGGCCCGCCTGCTGCCGGCACAGGCCCAGCCCAGCGCAGCACAATGGAAGATGATCTTCAGCGATACACCTTCGACGTCGGTGATCGCCGGCGCCGGTGCGGGCAAGTCCACCTCGCTGGTACTGCGTATCTTGCTGCTCACCCATTACCTCGGCTTTGAACTGAGCTCGATGACGGTGGTGACCTTTACCCGTGAGTCGCGCAAAGACTTCGTCAACAAGCTCATGGAAATTCTCAGCCTGTGGGGCCAACCCCTTGGTCTCAAAGAGGCTCAGGCGGTGGTGCGTACCTTTCACTCACGTATCCTGCCGATGGTGCGCAGCTTGCCGGGTTTTGAGCGCCTGCAAGCCTTCGAGAACCTCAGCAGCGGCGTTGAAGAAGCCGACAGCAATCCGTTTGACCTGCGCATCAGCGACGCCCAGCGCCAGCAGATGAACGCCTGTTATCACCGGTTGCATGGCCAGCATGCGCGTTTTCGCGAGCTGATCACCCCGCTGGCCCGCCAGGGCCTGCAACTCCGGGAGCTGGAGCGCGACCACCCGGACGTGCAGAAGCGCGTAGCGGTGACCGAACTGGCCGCCAAACGTGATGAAGAACTGTGCGATGTGATCGAAGACCTGTGGTTTCGCGCCGGCGCCTGGCCGATCAAAGGCATTGAGCCAAGCCGCGAAACCTTCGAGATCAATGGCGCGCAGTTTCATTGCCACGGCTACATCCCTGAGCTGGACGCGTGGGTGGTGCTGGGCTTCGATGCGCGGGAAAACCCTCAGGTCAGCCGCCCCAATGCAAAACTGTCGGTGCGCGCAGAGTGGGCGGTAAAGCGCACACTGTTTCAAGCTTTCTGTCGTAAGCCATTGATATGGTTAGATAGTTACGACTCATCAAGACGTCTTTTAAGCAGCCTGGCCGGTGATGCCAGCGCCGGTCCCGGCTTTGATTACAAGGTCAAGGGCGAACTGGCGTCGGCGCCGCTGCTGGACAGTTTCGTCGCCGCAGCCGGCTTTATCGAAAACCTCGGGCTCGACGTGCCAACCGCCGTTGGCCAGATGAGTTTCGCCAAGGACGACCCGGACCGTTTCTTCTTTGAAGCCCTGAGCATCTTCTGGAAAGCCCTGGAAGACCATCTGCTCGACCAATCCCCGCCGATCATGACCTACAACCGGATGTTCTCGTTGTTTGGCGAAAACACCCCGGAGAACCTCAAGCTGCTCAGTGACCCGCTGCTGCGGCCGATGTCACACCTGATGATCGATGAGTTCCAGGACGTTTCGCCGCAGATTGTCTCGTGGCTGCGTGCCAGCCTGCGCGAAATCCGTAGTCGCGGCCCGGCGATGCACGTGGGCCGTGGCGCGCAACGCTCCTCGCTGCTGTGCGTGGGGGATGACTGGCAGTCTATCTACGGCTGGCGCGGCAGTTCGCCCAAGTACTTTATGGAGTTCAACCAGGAGTTTCCTTCGCCGAGCACCACACGCGTGATGCTCGGTGAGAACTACCGTAGTCACCAGCACGTCATCGATGCGGCCGAGCATATCGTGCGCGCCGCCCCGGCTATCCCTGGCAAAAAGGCCAAGGCCAGTGGCATTCCCAAGGCGCTGGTGCCGGTGGTGGTGCAAGAGCGAGATGATGCCGCGCTGGGCCGGCAATTGCTGGAGCACTATCAGAAGGGTGACTCGGTGTTGATGCTGTATCGAAAAAGTAGCGATAAGCTATTGATTCAAGAGCATATTCAGTCTGTAGTTAATGTAGATTCTAGCTTGCCGCCTCAAGCGCGTCGCCTGAAGCAACTGACTTATCACAGCGCCAAAGGCCTGCAAGCGGATGCAGTGTTTCTGCTTGGGGATTGCCAACACATGACCAGCTCGCCCTACAAGAACCAGGTCTATCGCATGGCGGGCCTGGGCAAGGACGGCGACAGCGAGCCTTATGACAGCGCGCAAAAGGACGAAGTGTTGCGCCTGGCCTATGTCGGAATTACCCGGGCGGTCAGCCATTGCTATTGGTATGTGGAGAAGCCCGAAGGCCAGGCGGTGAATGTGCCGAAGGCGTCGGAGCGGGTGGATGGCAAAAAAGCGTTCTTCGACGACCGGCGTACTTGAAGGTTACTGAAACCAATGTGGGAGGGGGCTTGCCCCTCCCACTTTGAATCGTGCTCAAGCCCGCAACGATAGCGGCGGCACAAAGCATTCCAACTCATCCTCCACCGCCTCGATAATACGTTCCACATCAGCGGCGTTCATCACCGTGGCGCACGGGATGCCGGCGATCGCGATCAGGGTTTCACCGCTGGCGCGGTCGAACAGGCGGGCGACCATACTGCCCGGCGCATCCATGCTGCCCTCAAAACCCATCGGATGAAAATGCCAGCGCATCAGCTGGCAGGCGTTGGGGAACGTCACTTTGTTCATCTTGCCCACCTTGTTCATTGAGCGCTTCCTTTAGCTCGCGGCAGGGGGCCATGACCGTCACTGGTCGTGGCGTCGGAGCACTAAAAATAGCATTCGTTCGCAGCCCCGAGCGCACTTTTTTCGCTCCGTTCGGCAGTTGTTTTTGATTAACTTGATGCAGGTCATGTCCTCGGAAAAAACCAGGCAAAAGGCCATTAGTCCGAACCGCCAATCTGTGATTGAACGTGCCGATAAAATTCGGCAATCTCCAAGGTTTACCCGCCGCAGAGCCGTCCATGCCCGACATCGCCCCAGACGATGATTGCCAGCACACCCAAGCCACGGGCGACCTGGTGTTGCGCCACCACCTGTGTTGGCGTCATCGCGACCTCGAAGGGGTGATGTCCTACTACCACCCGGACATCCAGTACCACGATTTCTTCCAGAACCGTGTCATCGACTACGCCGAGTTGCGTGCGTACCTGCAAGCCAGCATGCCCCGTGAGGCCGACGAGGCGATTGAACACACCGACCGTATCCGCGCCGATGGCGACACGGCGTTTATCCAGTACCGCATCACCTTGCGGGGGAGCCAGGGCCTGGTGTCGTTTCGCACCAGCGAGGCCATCACTGTGCGTGACGGGCTGATCTGGCGGGTCAATGAATACGCGTCCCTGGTGCATGAACGGCCCGCCCAGGCATCGCGGCCCACGGTCAGCCGACTCGGCCTGTCGCCCCAGCAACTGGGGCATATGGCCAATGACCTGCAGCAGTATTTCGAACTCAAGCAACCCTACCTGGACCCGGAGCTGGACCTGCAACGGGTTTCCAGGGAATGTGGCTACAGCCGTAATCAGATTTCCTACTTGCTCAACCAGGTGCTGGGGCAAAGCTTCTATCGCTACGTCAACCACGCACGGCTCCAGCATTTGCTCGCGGCGCTGGACAGCGCCGTGCCGCCGATAAAGGTCGACGACCTGGCCTTCGCCGCCGGTTTCAACTCGTTGTCGGCGTTCTACAGTGCGTTCCGCCAGCATACGGGCCAATCGCCCAAGGCCTACGTTAAACAAATTTCCCTGCGTGCACGCGCGCAAGACAGCCCCTGACACTGCGCTCTAGGATCCCCCCTATCGCAACGTGGTAGGGGAGCTTGGCATGCCAGCATGGCGCAATATCAGTTTATGGATGGACCAGTTGGACGACCCGCTGCAGGCACGGCCGTCGCTGGCCCATGACCTGGACGTCAACGTCGCCATTATCGGCGCCGGCTACACCGGCCTGTGGACCGCCTATTACCTGAAACGCCAGGCGCCTGAGCTGAACATCGTGATCATCGAGGCGCAAACCGCAGGTTTCGGTGCCTCTGGCCGCAACGGCGGCTGGCTGATGGGCAACCTGCTCGGTGAAGACCGCCTGCTGGCCGGCCTGGCGCCCGAACAACGCCGCGCGTCCTACGACCTGCTGCACGCTATCCCTGACGAAGTGGCCGAGGTGCTGGCCCGTGAAGGCATCGACTGCGACTACCGCAAAGGCGGCGCGCTGTACTGTGCCGCGCGCTACCCCGAGCAGGAAGGCAGCCTGCGCCGCTACCTGGACAAACTCCATGCCCAGGGCCTCACCGAGGCCGACTACCGTTGGCTGAGCCCGCAGCAATTGGCTGAACAGATCCGCATCGCCAAGCCCTATGGCGGTATCTATGCACCCCATGTTGCCACGATCAATCCGGCCAAGCTGGTACGTGGCCTGGCGCGGGTGGTGGAAAGCATGGGCGTGACGATTTATGAAAACAGCCCGGTCACCCATTGGCAGTCCGGCAGCCTGCGCACCGCCCATGCCGGCGTGCGTGCCGCGTGGGTGGTGCCCGCAGTGGAGGGCTATGCGAATACCTTGCCGCCGTTGGGCCGGTTTCAACTGCCGGTGCAAAGCCTGATTGTCGCCACCGAGCCATTGCCGGCCAGTACCTGGGATGAAATTGGCCTGAGCCACGGCCAGGCCTTTGGCGAGAGCAGCCGCCAAGTCACCTACGGCCAACGCTCGGCGGATAACCGCCTGGTATTCGGTGCCCGGGGTGGCTATCAGTTCGCCGGCAAGCTGCGGCATAACTTTGATTTGACCGACAGCGAGGTGGAACTGCGTCGCTACCTGTTCGGTGAACTCTTCCCACAGCTTAAGAACGTGCGGATTACCCATTCCTGGGGCGGCAACCTCGGCATGTCGCGTAATTTCCGACCGCACATGCTCTGCGATAACAACACCGGCGTCGCCTTGTCCGGCGGCTATGGCGGGGAGGGCGTGGGTGCCACCAACCTGGGCGGCCGGACCCTGGCCGACCTGATCCTGGGCCGCGATACACCGTTGACCCGACAACCCTGGGTCATCCGCGAGCGCGGCCTGGACGCGCTCAAGGCCTGGGAGCCCGAGCCCTGCCGCTGGCTGGGTTACAACGCGATCATCCGCAGTTTTGTCCATGAAGACCAAGTGCTGGCCAACCCCAATAGCGCGCCGTGGCGCCGCAAGCTGGCGACTGGCGTGGCGGGGTTCATGGAAGGGTTCATGCAGTAAGTCGTTTCACTCACACGGGAAAACCCATGAGCATCACTCAATTCAAAGACACCCTGAACGCCCACCTGCCGGACTCATCGCCGGTGGCCGTGCCCTTGGGCGAGCCAGTCGCCGTGGCCTCGACCCTGAGCGTGGAGCGTAATGACGGCGTCGAAACCGGCATCTGGGAATGCACCCCGGGCCGCTGGCGTCGGCAGATCAAATCCCAGGAGTTTTGCCACTTTATCCAGGGCCGCTGCACCTTCACCCCCGACAGCGGTGAAATCGTTCACATAGAAGCCGGCGATGCACTGATGTTGCCGGCCAATAGCACCGGTATCTGGGATATCCAGGAAACCGTGCGCAAGACCTACGTATTGATTCTGTAACGCTTTGATCCTTGATCGCCTGCCATAAAAACAGCCCTATAACCGCCAGGAAATCGAACCATGAAAGCCATTGCCCTGTTGCCCTTGATGTTGGTGGCCTCTCTCAGCCAGGCCGCCGAGATGGTGAAAATCTACAACTGGTCGGACTACATCGCCCCGGACACCACCAAGAACTTCCAGAAAGAAACCGGCATCGGTTTTACCTACGACGTCTACGACAGCAATGAGACGCTGGACGGCAAGTTGATGACCGGTAAATCCGGTTACGACGTGGTGTTCCCGTCCAACCATTTCATGGCCCGGCAGATCCAGGGCGGCGCCCTCAAAAAGCTCGACAAGAGCCAGCTGCCCAACTGGAAAAACCTCAACCCGGTATTGCTCAAGGCCCTGGAAAACAATGACCCTGGCAATGCCCATGGCTTCCCGTACCTGTGGGGCAGCACCGGCATTGGCTACAACATCGACAAGGTCAAGGCGGTGTTGGGTGATAACGCTCCGGTAGATTCCTGGGACCTGATCTTCAAGCCCGAGAACATGGCCAAACTGCAAAAATGCGGCGTGGCGATCCTCGACAATGGCCCCGAATTACTGCCTGCCGCGTTGAATTACCTGGGCCTGCCGCACCACAGCAAGAAGGCCGAGGACTATAAGAAGGCCGAAGACCTGCTGATGAAAGTGCGGCCTTACGTGGCGTACTTCCACTCCTCGAAATACACCGCGGACTTGGCCAACGGCGATATCTGCGTGGCCGTCGGTTTCTCCGGCGATATCCTGCAAGCTGAAAGCCGCGCCAAGGAAGCCAAGAACGGCGTGAATATCGGCTACAACATTCCCAAGGAAGGCGCCGCCATCTGGTTCGATATGGTCGCCATGCCCGCCGACGCGCCCGACGAAAAAGCCGGCTACGCGTTCATGAACTACCTGCTGCGCCCGGAAGTGATGGCCAGCATCACCAACTACGTGCATTACGCCAACGGTAACGAAGCCGCCGACAGCCTGGTGGACCCGGCGATCAAGGCGGATACCAAGGTGTACCCGAGCCCGGAAATGATGGGCAAGTTGTTCGCGTTGGAGGCGATGCCGTTGAATATCGACCGGATCCGTACGCGAGTGTGGAACACCATCCGTACCGGCCGCTGAAGAAAGGGCGTGGCTCTGTGTGGCGAGCGGGCTTGCCCGCGTTGGGCTGCGCAGCAGCCCCGAGACCTGCCACCGGGTTTACCTGACAAACCGCATTGGTCTTTGCTGGGGCCGCTTCGCGCCCCAACGCGGGCAAGCCCGCTCGCCACAAATAACATGGGTGTCCCGGTTATCGGGGGCAACTGTAATTATATTAGCCGTAGTGGCTGTTTAATGTTGCTAATGACACCGTGACAATATATTGGATCCATTATTCAACTAGGCCGCCCAACTTGGGCGGCTTTACCTCTATTTAATATTTAAATAAGTCCCGCTGTCTTTTGTCGGACAAAATTGAAGGCGCCCAATAGATACGGCCTCGTACTTCCTGATGTTATTTGCGCAGCATGTTTTTGCCGCGCAAATAGATGTAGACGAATGATTTCAAGTTGTGTCAGTTTTCTTACGCCTTCAAAAGAGGCGAGTGATAGGACGATCTCGCCCGCGGGGTTCCTATCGATCAAAGACTGATGCACTTGCAAACAAGGAAGTACGTTTATGTCAAAAGTTAAAGACAAGGCTATCGTGTCGGCGGCGCAAGCCAGCACCGCTTATTCGCAAATCGATAGCTTCAGCCATCTGTATGACCGTGGCGGCAACCTCACGGTCAATGGCAAGCCGTCCTACTCCGTCGACCAGGCAGCAACCCAGCTGCTGCGTGACGGTGCCGCTTACCGGGACGCTGATGGCAACGGCAAGATCGATCTGACCTACACCTTCCTGACCTCGGCCTCCTCGAGCACCATGAACAAACATGGCATCTCCGGGTTCAGCCAGTTCAACGCCCAGCAGAAAGCCCAGGCCGTGTTGGCCATGCAATCCTGGGCCGATGTGGCCAATGTTACCTTCACCGAGAAAGCCAGCGGCGGTGACGGCCACATGACCTTCGGCAACTACAGCGGTGGCCAGGACGGCGCTGCGGCCTTCGCCTACCTGCCCGGCACCGGCGCGGGCTACGACGGCACCTCGTGGTACCTGACCAACAGCAGCTACACGCCGAACAAGACCCCGGACTTGAACAACTACGGCCGGCAGACCCTCACCCACGAAATCGGCCACACCCTCGGCCTGGCCCACCCTGGCGACTACAACGCCGGCAATGGCAACCCGACCTACAACGACGCGACCTATGGACAGGACACGCGCGGCTACAGCCTCATGAGTTACTGGAGCGAGAGCAACACCAACCAGAACTTCAGCAAAGGCGGGGTCGAGGCCTATGCGTCCGGGCCGCTGATCGACGATATTGCGGCGATCCAGAAGCTCTACGGCGCCAACTACAACACCCGTGCCGGTGACACCACCTACGGCTTCAATTCCAACACCGGGCGGGATTTCCTCAGCGCCACCTCCAACGCCGACAAGCTGGTGTTCTCGGTCTGGGACGGTGGCGGCAATGACACCCTCGACTTCTCGGGTTTTACCCAGAACCAGAAGATCAACCTCAATGAGGCCTCGTTCTCCGACGTTGGCGGCCTGGTCGGCAACGTGTCCATCGCCAAGGGCGTGACCATCGAGAACGCCTTCGGTGGCGCGGGCAACGATCTGATTATCGGCAACAATGCGGCCAACGTGATCAAGGGCGGCGCCGGCAATGACCTGATCTACGGCGGTGGCGGTGCAGACCAGCTGTGGGGCGGCGCCGGCAACGACACCTTTGTGTTCGGCGCCAGTTCTGACTCCAAGCCGGGTGCAGCGGACAAGATCTTTGACTTTACCTCCGGTTCGGACAAGATCGACCTCAGCGGCATCACCAAAGGCGCAGGCCTGACGTTCGTCAACGCGTTCACCGGGCATGCCGGCGATGCGGTGCTGACCTACGCGGCAGGCAGCAACCTGGGGACATTGGCAGTCGACTTTTCCGGGCACGGCGTGGCGGATTTCCTCGTCACCACCGTAGGCCAGGCGGCGGTCAGCGACATCGTGGCGTGATGCAAGAGCGCGGCGTTTCGGCGCCGCGCTTTGCCCAGGGAGCGTAAAGATGCAGCGTTTTTTCAACTTGATCGCCTGCGTTTTGCAGGTGATGTTCGTGTCGGCAGGAGCCCACGTCATGGCGAGCAGTCTTGTTTTACCCACCAGCGCCCAGTTGGCCGGGCACTGGCAATTGCACCAGGCAGGCCAGGTATGTGCCGTGGACCTGCTGGAAGCGGCGAATGCCCTGGGCGGTGATGTGGCCTGTGTTGCGCAATGGCTGGGGGACAAACCCCTGAGCTGGTCGCCGACACCCGATGGCATCTGGCTGATGAACGCCGAAGGCAGCGGCATTACCCATTTGAATCGGCAGAAAGAAGGTGAATACCAGGGGCGTACCCCGTCCGGCGCGGTAGTTGTATTGCAGCGCGTGCCTTAGTTAGCGTTAAACCGGTATTTATTAGTTGGCCGCCCCGCATCAGGGGCCGGGGCAACTATTGCGCGTCGTTTGGTTCAAGGAAGATCATTAGAGATGGCCAAGCCCACTGCCGTGGCGCCTTTATTCAAAGCGCTGGGTGAATATAAGAGTATCTTGATCAGTGTTGGCTGCTTCACGGCATTAATTAACCTGTTAATGCTGGTGCCCTCGATTTACATGCTGCAAGTGTACGATCGTGTACTGTCCTCGCAGAATGAAACCACCTTGGTGATGTTGACGCTGATGGTCGTGGGGTTCTTCGCGTTTATTGGTACCCTGGAAGTTATTCGCAGTTTTATCGTGATCCGCATCGGCAGCCAGCTGGAGCGGCGTTTCAACTTGCGCGTGTACAAGGCCGCGTTTGAACGCAACCTGCAGCGCGGCCAGGGGCATGCCGGGCAGTCGCTCGGGGATTTGACCCATATTCGCCAATTCATCACCGGACCGGCACTGTTCGCGTTTTTCGATGCGCCGTGGTTTCCCATCTATCTGTTTGTGATCTTCCTCTTCAACGTCTGGCTTGGCGTGTTGGCCACCGCCGGGGCGGTGCTGTTGATTGGCCTGGCGTGCCTCAATGAGTACCTGACCAAAAAGCCCCTGGGCGAAGCCAGCGGTTACTCCCAGCAATCGACCCAGCTGGCCACCAGCCATTTGCACAATGCCGAAACCATCCAGGCCATGGGCATGCTGGGCGCGTTGCGCGCCCGCTGGTTTGCCGTGCACTCGAAATTCCTGGGGTTGCAGAACACTGCCAGTGACACCGGCTCGGTGATCACCGCGTTGAGCAAGTCCCTGCGCCTGTGCCTGCAATCCCTGGTGCTGGGGCTGGGGGCGCTGCTGGTGATCAGGGGCGATATGACCGCCGGGATGATGATCGCCGGTTCCATCCTGATGGGCCGGGTGCTCAGCCCCATCGACCAGTTGATTGCGGTGTGGAAGCAATGGAGTTCGGCCAAGCTGGCTTACCAGCGCCTGGATGAGCTGCTGCGCGAGTGCCCGCCGGACAGTGCGCCGATGAAACTGCCGGCGCCGAAGGGCCAGGTTAGTTTCGAACAGGTCAGCGCGGGCCCGCCGGGGCGGCGCCTGGCCACCCTACAGCAGGTCAGCTTCAACCTTAGCGCTGGCGAAGTGCTGGGCGTGCTCGGCGCCTCGGGCTCCGGCAAATCGACCCTGGCCCGGGTGCTGGTGGGTGTGTGGCCAACCCTGGCCGGCACCGTACGCCTGGACGGTGCGGATATCCATCGCTGGGACCGCGACGACCTCGGCCCGCACATCGGCTATCTGCCCCAGGACATCGAACTGTTCAGCGGCAGCATCGCCGACAACATCGCGCGTTTTCGCCAGGCTGACCCGGCATTAGTGGTGCAGGCCGCACAACAAGCCGGTGTGCATGAATTGATCCTGCGTTTGCCCCAAGGCTACGACACGCTGCTGGGCGACAACGGCGGCGGCCTGTCCGGCGGGCAGAAACAACGCGTGGCACTGGCCCGTGCGTTATACGACGGGCCGCGCCTGATCGTGCTGGATGAACCCAACTCCAACCTCGATACCGTCGGCGAAGCCGCACTGGCCAGCGCCATCGTGCAGATGAAGGCCCAGGGCAGCAGCGTGGTGTTGGTCACTCACCGCTCTTCGGCACTGGCCCAGGCCGACAAGCTGCTGGTCCTCAGCGAAGGGCACTTGCAGGCATTCGGGCCGAGCCAGGAGGTGCTGCGCGCGTTGTCCGGCCAGCAGGAGGCGCCCAAGGAAAAGACCGGGGTGAGTTTCAGTCGTCAGTATCAAGCCGGAAGGAATCCAGGCGCATGAGCAGCATCACTTTTGAGCAACGCGACGCGGGGTTTTTCGTGCGTTTGGGCTGGTGGCTGACGGTACTCGGCGCCGGTGGGTTTTTCCTCTGGGCCAGCCTGGCGCCACTGGACCAAGGCATTCCGGTGCAGGGTACGGTGGTGGTGTCGGGCAAACGCAAGGCGGTGCAAACCTTCAGCCCCGGCGTGGTCAGCCGGATACTGGTGAGGGAGGGCGAGGCGGTGAAGCAGGGCCAGCCATTGTTTCGTCTCGACCAGACCCAGAGCCAGGCCGACGTACAATCCCTGCAAGCCCAGTACCGCATGGCCTGGGCCAGTGTGGCCCGCTGGCAGAGCGAGCGTGACAACCACGCCAGCATCCGCTTTCCCGCTGAGCTGAGCGCCAACCCCGAGCCAGCCCTGGCGCTGGTGCTGGAAGGCCAACGCCAGTTGTTCAGCAGCCGCCGCGAAGCCTTTGCCCGTGAGCAGGGGGGCATCCGCGCCAATATCGACGGCGCCGCCGCGCAACTCGCTGGCATGCGCCGTGCCCGCAGCGACTTGAATGCCCAGGCCCAATCCCTGCGCGACCAACTGGCCAACCTGCAACCCCTCGCCGACAACGGCTACATCCCGCGCAACCGGCTGATGGAATACCAACGCCAGTTGTCCCAGGTGCAACAGGACCTGGCGCAGAACACCGGTGAAAGTGGCCGGGTGGAGCAGGGCATCCTTGAATCGCGGCTGAAATTGCAACAGCACAGTGAGGAATACCAGAAGGAGGTACGCAGCCAGCTCGCCGACGCGCAGTTGCGCAGCCTGACCCTGGAGCAGCAACTCACCTCGGCCGGCTTCGACCTGCAACACAGCGACATCAACGCCCCGGCTGATGGCATTGCAGTCAACCTCAGCGTGCATACCGAGGGCGCCGTGGTGCGCGCCGGTGAAACCCTGCTGGAGATTGTGCCCCAGGGCACCCAGCTGGAAGTGGAGGGGCATCTGCCGGTGCACCTGGTGGATAAGGTCGGCACGCACCTGCCGGTGGATATCCTCTTCACCGCTTTCAACCAGAGCCGCACCCCGCGTGTGCCGGGTGAGGTCAGCCTGATTTCCGCCGACCAGATGCTGGATGAGAAGACCGGCGCGCCGTATTACGTGCTGCGCACCACGGTGAGCGAAGCGGCGCTGGAGAAACTCCAGGGCCTGGTGATCAAGCCGGGCATGCCCGCCGAAATGTTCGTGCGCACCGGCGAGCGGTCGTTGCTCAATTACCTGTTCAAGCCGCTGCTGGATCGCGCCGGCTCCGCGTTGACCGAGGAATGAGCATGAAACCTGTGTTCATCGCCTTATTGCTGGTCAGCGCCAATGCCCAGGCGGCCATGGGCCCGTTCGATGTGTACGAGCAGGCCCTGCGCAACGACCCGGTATTCCTCGGCGCCCTCAAGGCGCGCGACGCCGGCCTGGAAAACCGTGCTATCGGCCGCGCTGGCCTGTTGCCCAAGCTGTCCTACAACTACAACAAGGGCCGCAACAACTCCCAGGCGACCTTGCCCGACGGGCGCGGCGGCAGTTACCACGACGACCGCAACTACAACAGCTACGGCTCGACCTTCAGCCTGCAACAGCCGCTGTTCGACTACGAGGCCTACGCCAACTACCGCAAGGGCGTGGCCCAGGCACTGTTCGCCGATGAAAGCTTTCGCGACAAGAGCCAGGCGCTGCTGGTGCGGGTGCTGAGCTATTACACCCAGGCGCTGTTTGCCCAGGACCAGATCGACATTGCCCGCGCCAAGAAAAAGGCATTCGAGCAGCAGTTCCAGCAGAACCGGCACCTGTTCGAGCAGGGCGAGGGCACGCGCACCGATATTCTCGAAGCCGAGTCGCGCTATGAACTGGCCACGGCCGAAGAGATCCAGGCGCTGGATGAGCAGGATGCTTCGCTACGTGAACTGGGCGCATTGATTGGCGTGCAGAGCGTCGACATCCATGACCTTGCGCCGTTGAACCAGGGTTTCGCCGCGTTCACCCTGGCACCGGCCAACTTCGACACTTGGCATGAGCTGGCGATCAGCAACAACCCCACGCTCGCGTCCCAACGCCAGGCGCTGGAAGTGGCGCGTTTTGAAGTGGAGCGCAACCGTGCCGGGCATTTGCCCAAGGTCACCGCCTATGCCAGCTCGCGCCAGCAGGAGTCTGACAGCGGCAACACCTACAACCAGCGTTATGACACCAATACCATTGGTGTCGAGGTCAGCCTGCCGCTGTACGCCGGTGGCGGTATTTCGGCCTCCACGCGCCAGGCCAGCCGCGCCATGGAGCAGGCCGAGTACGAGCTGGAAGGCAAGACCCGCGAAACCCTGATCGAGCTGCGCCGGCAGTTCAGCGCGTGCCTGTCGGGGGTGAGCAAATTGCGCGCTTATCAAAAGGCCCTGGCGTCCGCGGAAGCGCTGGTGGTGTCGACCAAGCAAAGCATCCTCGGTGGCGAGCGCGTCAACCTTGATGCCTTGAACGCCGAGCAGCAGCTCTACAGCACCCGTCGCGACTTGGCCCAGGCGCGCTACGACTATTTGATGGCCTGGACCAAATTGCATTACTACGCCGGCAACCTGCGTGACACCGACCTGGCCAAGGTGGACGAGGCCTTTGGCCCGACACCGCACTGATTCGCTTCTTCGACCAATAACAAAAGAGGCAATACCATGGGTGTGTTTGACTATAAAAACTTCGGGGCCGAGGGCTCCAAAGTGCTGTTCGCCGATGCCATGGCGATCACCTTGTATACCTACCACAACCTGGATAACGGCTTTGCCGTGGGCTATCAGCACAACGGGTTGGGTCTCGGTCTGCCGGCCACGCTGGTCGGTGCGCTGCTCGGCAGCAGCGACTCACAGGGTGTAATTCCGGGTATCCCCTGGAACCCCGATTCGGAAAAAGCCGCCCTCGACGCGGTGCAAAAAGCCGGCTGGACGCCCATCAGCGCCAGCGCCCTGGGCTACGCCGGTAAGGTTGACGCCAGGGGCACGTTCTTTGGTGAAAAGGCCGGCTACACCACGGCCCAGGTCGAGGTGCTGGGCAAGTACGATGACGCGGGCCAACTGTTGGAAATCGGCATTGGCTTTCGTGGCACCTCCGGCCCACGGGAAAGTTTGATCAGCGATTCCATCGGCGACCTGGTCAGCGACCTGCTCGCAGCGCTGGGGCCCAAGGATTATGCGCGGAACTACGCCGGTGAAGCCTTTGGCGGCTTGCTCAAAAACGTCGCCGACTATGCCACCGCCCATGGCCTGAGCGGTGCGGACGTGTTGGTCAGCGGCCACAGCCTGGGCGGCTTGGCTGTCAACAGCATGGCCGACTTGAGCAGCAGCCAATGGGCGGGTTTCTATAAGGATGCCCACTACGTGGCCTACGCCTCGCCGACCCAGAGCGCCGGCGACAAGGTGTTCAATGTCGGCTATGAAAACGACCCGGTGTTTCGCGCGCTGGATGGCTCATCCTTCAATTGGTCATCCCTGGGCGTGCACGACACACCCCATGCCTCGACCACCGACAATATTGTCAGCTTCAACGACCACTACGCGTCGACGCTGTGGAATGTGCTGCCGTTTTCCATCACCAACCTGCCAACCTGGATTTCGCATTTGCCCAGCGGTTATGGCGACGGCATGACGCGCATCCTGGAGTCCGGGTTCTATGAGCAGATGACCCGCGACGCCACGATTATCGTCGCCAACCTGTCCGACCCGGCCCGGGCCAACACCTGGGTGCAGGACCTCAACCGCAATGCCGAGCCGCACAAGGGCCCGACCTTTATCATCGGCAGCGACGGCAACGACCTGATCCAGGGCGGCAAGGGCGCGGACTTTATCGAGGGTGGCAAGGGTAATGACACGATTCGCGACAACAGCGGGCATAACACCTTGTTGTTCAGCGGCGATTTTGGCCAGGACCGGGTGATTGGCTATCAGCCCACGGACACGCTGGTGTTTAAAGATGTGCAGAGAAATATGGACGTGCGCGAACACGGCTCGGATACGGTGATCAGCTTCGGCGCGGATACAGTGACGTTGGTGGGGGTGGTTGGGCTGACGGGGGAGGGGATTATCATCGGTTAAACCTGTGGGAGGGGGCTAGTCGAGTCGTCGCACCGCCCCTCCCACATTTGATTGGCTGAATCAGTCTTCTTTGCGTACGGTGGCGACGTCGTCGGCCTTGACGCGGATGCGCTTGCCGGCAATGTCAGTGAACTCGTAGAAACCGTCGGCGGTCTTGGTTTTTGGGGAATCCTTGGTCAAATACTGCGTGCCGTTTTGCAGTGTCACTACGGTTTGCGTCGCGCAACCGGCCAATAGCAGAAAAGTGAGTGCAACCAGTGGCAGACCCAAATTCTTCATGTTCATAACCCTTACCTTTAACCCTGAAAAATCCCACGCCATGGGCGCGGGCCACAAATGTTACGCCATCGACTCACCCATCTGATCACTTTTATCCAGAAAGTTGCCTGCGCCATTTATCCATTACCGATTGCAACAAGGCTTTTACGTCGTCACTCTGTATACATAACCAGTATTTGATCCTTGCGTACCATGGCCAACCCCCTCGAAGACCCGCTCTATTACCTGCATAACTTCCGCCAGGTCCTGCATTGGCTGGGGCAACGCTATGCCGACCTGCTTGATCCTGAAGAAGTGCATTTCATTCAGCAATTTGACAGGTTGCCGCAAGCCTCCCAGGCCTTGCTGGTGCGCATGGTCATGCGCAAGGGCGTGCATTTTCGTGCGGGCAAACTCAATTACGCAGAGATCGGTTGCGCCCATACCGCAGCCGAACCGTTGTTGACGCAGGGCTGGGTTGAGGCACATTGCCCGCTGCCATTTGAAGTGCTCTTCGCTTTGCTGCAAAAGAGCGAGCTGCTGGGAGCCTTCAAACCCTGGATCGACCAGCCCAAGGGCAATAAAGCCGACTGGCTGGACGGCTTGGCCGCGCAGTTCACCGAGCAGCGCAGTTTTGCCGAGTGGTGCCCCGACCTCGCCGACAGCCTGTACAGCCTCACCATCATGGACTTGTGCGACCGCCTGCGGCTGATGTTTTTCGGCAATCTGTATCAGGATTGGTCCGAGTTTGTGTTGGCCGACCTGGGCATCTACACCTATGAAAAGGTCGACATTTGCGCCGAATCCCGTGGTTTGCGCAGCCGTGATGATGTGCACGGCTACCTGTTCCTGCACCAGTGCCAGCAAGCATTTGAAAGCGGCGAAGCGCTGGAAGACGTGCTGACGCGGATGGCAACACTGAATACGGACAACCCCTGGCTGGAAAAACGCCGGGCCAAGCTGTTATTCCAGATCGGCCAGCATTGCGAGCGCATCGCCGAGCTGGCCCTGGCGCAGCAGATCTACCGCAACTGCGCTTACCCCGGCGCTCGAGCGCGGTTGATCCGCGTGCTGGAACGCCAGGAGGATTACGCCCAGGCGATGGCCCTGGCGAGCGCCGCGTACCTGGCACCGGAAACCCCCGCCGAGCAACAGCACCTGCAGCGGGTGTTGCCACGCCTGCGGCGCAAGCTCGGTGAGCCGGCGATGCCCAAGGCCAAGCCCCGGCCCGTCACACGCATTGACCTGGAAATCGCTTTGCTCGAACCGCTGGTATCGGTGGAATACTGCGTGCAGGCCCACCTCAGCGAACCCGAGGCGCCGGTGCACTATGTGGAAAATGGCCTGATCAACTCGCTGTTCGGCCTGCTGTGCTGGGAGGCGATTTTCGCGCCATTGCCGGGGTCGTTTTTCCACCCGTTCCAGCGTGGGCCGGCGGATTTGCACAGCGAAGACTTCCATTCGCGGCGCGCACCGCTGTTTGCCGCGTGTTTCGAGCAACTGCAGGATGAGCGCTACAAGACCAGCATCCGCCAGCGGTTTGCCGAGAAATGGGGCATACAGTCGCCTTTCGTATTCTGGAACCTGCTCACCGAGGAGCTACTGGACCAGGCCTTGGACTGCCTGCCCGCCGAACACCTGCGCCACTGGTTCGAACGGCTGTTGCTGGACATCCGTGCCAACCGCGCCGGTATGCCGGACCTGATCCAGTTCTGGCCTGCGCAAAAGACCTACCGCATGATCGAGGTCAAGGGCCCCGGCGATCGCCTGCAAGACAACCAGCTGCGCTGGCTGGAGTTCTGCGGCGAATACCAGATGCCGGTCACTGTCTGCTATGTGCGCTGGGCGGAGCAGCCGGCTTGAGTTATACCGTGGCCGTACGCGCGCTGTGTGAGTTTACGGCCAAGGTCGGCGACCTGGACCTGCGCTTCACGCCATCGCCCAGCGCTCAGGAAGGCATTGCCGGCCATCGCACCGTTGCCTCGCGGCGCAGTGCGCACTATCAACATGAAGTGGCCCTGGACGGCGAGTATCAGCAGCTCAAGGTGCGCGGCAGGGCAGACGGCTATGACCCCGACACCAACCGCCTGGAAGAAGTAAAGACCTATCGCGGCGACCTCGACGCCCAGCCGGCCAACCACCGACAACTGCACTGGGCCCAGGCCCAGGTGTACGGCTGGTTGATGTGCCAGAAGCTCGGCCTCACGGAAATCAACTTGGCGCTGGTGTACTTCGACATCGTCGGCGAAGGCGAAACACAGCTCAACAGACACTTCCAGGCGGCCGAACTGGAAGCGTTCTTCAACAGGCAATGCGCGTTGTTCCTCGGCTGGGCCCAACAGGAAATGCAGCACCGCGAAGCGCGCAACGCTGCCGCGCAAACCTTGAGTTTTCCCCACGCTGACTTTCGCCCCGGCCAGCGCGCCCTCGCCGAGTCGGTGTACAAGGCCGCCTCCACCGGGCGCTGCCTGATGGCCCAGGCGCCCACCGGCATCGGCAAAACCATCGGCACGATCTTTCCGTTGCTCAAGGCCCTGGCGCCGCAACAACTGGACAAGGTGTTGTTTCTTACCGCCAAGACGCCCGGGCGCAAGCTGGCCCTCGATGCCTCCCAGGTGCTCTTTACCAGCAGCCCCGAGCTGCAACTGCGGGTGCTGGAGCTGGTGGCGCGGGACAAAGCCTGCGAACACCTGGACAAAGCCTGCCACGGCGATTCCTGCCCGTTGGCCAAGGGTTTCTACGATCGCTTGCCCGCCGCACGGATCGCCGCGTCACAGGTGCGCCTGCTGAACCAGCGCAATCTGCGCGACGTGGCCCTGGCCCATGACGTGTGCCCCTATTACCTGAGCCAGGAAATGGCGCGCTGGGCCGACGTGGTGGTAGCCGACTACAACTACTATTTCGATTTTGGCGCCATGCTCTTCGGCCTCGCCCAGCTTAACCAGTGGCGCGCCGCCGTGCTGGTGGACGAAGCCCACAACCTGGTAGAACGCGCTCGTTCGATGTACAGCGCGAGCCTCGACCAGTACAGCCTCAAAACCCTGCGCGAGATGGCGCCCGAGCCCTTGAAGAAACCCTTGCAGCGCCTGAATCGCGAATGGAATGCGCTGCACAAGGATCAGCTGGCACCGTACCAGGCCTATGCTGCGCGCCCGGAAAAACTGCTGCAGGCCCTGAGCCTGTGCGCCAGCGCGATGGGCGACTACTTCAATGACCATCCCGAGGCGCTGGCGGGTGATCTGCAAGCCTTCTACTTTGAAGCGCTGCAGTTTGCCAAGGTGGCCGAGCTGTTCAATGAACACTTCATCTTCGATATCAGCAAGCGCCAGTTCAGTGGCAAGCGCAGTAGTTCAATCCTGTGCCTGCGCAATGTGGTGCCCGCCGAGTTCATCCGCCCGCGCTTGACCGCCGCACGCAGCAGCGTGCTGTTTTCTGCGACTTTAAGCCCGCGTCATTACTATGCCGATCTGTTGGGCCTGCCAGCGGACACGGCGTGGATCGATGTGGAATCGCCATTCAAGGCTGAGCAATTGCAGGTGCACATTGTCGATCAAGTCTCGACGCGCTTTGTGCATCGCCAGGCGTCATTGGCGCCCATCGTAGAACTGATCGCTCGCCAGTTCGCGCAACAACCGGGCAACTACCTGGCGTTTTTCTCAAGCTTTGACTACCTGCAACAGGTGGCGCAACTGCTGGCCGAGTGTTACCCGCAGATCCCGCTGTGGCAGCAGTCGCGCGGTATGGCCGAGGCCGAGCGCCAGGCCTTTCTCGACCAGTTCACCGAGCACAGCCAGGGTATTGGTTTTGCCGTGCTCGGCGGCGCCTTCGGCGAGGGCATCGATTTACCCGGCGCGCGCTTGATCGGCGCGTTCATCGCCACCTTGGGCTTGCCGCAACTGAACCCGGTCAACGAGCAAATGAAAGCGCGCATGGGTGCGATCTTTGGCGCCGGCTACGACTACACCTACCTGTATCCCGGCATCCAGAAGGTGGTGCAGGCCGCGGGCCGGGTGATCCGCAGCCAGCACGACCGCGGCGTGGTGCTGTTGATCGACGACCGTTTCGGCGAGGCGCGGGTGCGCCAGTTGCTGCCGCGCTGGTGGGTCGTAGATTGAATTATTCCCCGCGTCAATGATGCTGGTGCCTGCGCCGTGAAACCCGCAGGCTAGGCAAAACCTTCAGAAAGGCCACGCCCATGCGCCACATGATCGCTGTCAACGGTATTGAGCTGTGTGTTCACGTCGCCGGGCCGCAGGACGGGCCGGCGATTTGGCTGCTGCATGGCTTTCCGGAGTGCTGGCACTCCTGGCGCGAGCAGATCCCGGCATTGGTAGCGGCAGGCTATCGGGTGTTCGCCCCGCAAATGCGCGGCTATGGGCAGTCGAGCTCACCGGCCGAGGTTGCCGACTACGACCTGCTGACGCTGTGCGCCGATATCCAGCAGGCCATGGATCACTTTGGCCACGAGCAGGTGGTGATGGTTGGGCATGACTGGGGCGCCGTGGTGGCCTGGCATTTGGCGTTGCTTGAGCCGGAGCGGGTCACGCGCTTGATCACACTGTCGGTGCCATTCGCCGGGCGGGCGCGGCGGCCAGTGATCGAGATTTTGCGCGAGCTGTACGCGGACCGCTTCAACTACATCCTGTATTTCCAGGAGCCGGGCGTGGCCGAGCAGGAACTGAATGCGGATATCGAACGTACGCTGCGCCTGTTCATGCAGGACCAGGACGTGTTCTTGCAGAAGAAACCGGCGGATGCGCGCTTGCTCGAAGGCACCTCACCCCCCGGCGCGTTGCCGCAATGGTGTTCGCCCGCTGACCTCGATGTGTATGTGCAGACCTTTGCCGAGCACGGCTTTCGTGGCCCGCTGAACTGGTACCGCAATTTCGACCGCAACTGGCAGCGCACCGAGATTCTGGCGGGGCGGCAGGTACTGCAGCCGACGCTGTTCCTGATCGGCGACCGTGACCCGGTCGGCGTATTTGAAGCGCATACCCTCAAGCGCATGCCGGAGGCGGTGCCAGACCTGGAGCAGCGGGTGCTCGCCAACTGTGGTCACTGGATCCAGAACGAGAGAGGCCAGCAGGTCAACGCGTTGATGCTCGAGTTTCTAGGGAGAAGGTAAAGGTCGCGCCGCGACCCGGCCGGTCCACCAGGCGAATGCTGCGCCCGTGCAGTTGCAGGATGCGGTGCACGATGCGCAGGCCCAGGCCACCATCGCGGCGCGCGCCGCCGATGGTAAAGGCGCGCAGGAACAAGCCTTCGCGCAACTCGGCAGCAATGCCCGGGCCGCTGTCGGTGACGGTCACGGCCACCGCACCGGCTTCGGGGCTCAGGATTACTTCGACTTCGCCATTTACCGGGGTGTGGCGCAGGGCGTTGTCCAGCAGGTTGGTGAGTACCCGTTCAATCAGCCCCAGGTCGGCCAGCACCGTCGGCACCTGCGGCGGCAGGGTGGCGGTGAGGGTGATGGCGCGGGCTTCGGCGGTCAGCTCGAATTTCTGGAAGATGTCCTGCACCAGGTCAGGCAGCGAGAAACCCTCGATTACCGGCTGCACAAAACCATGTTCCAGGCGCACCAACTCCAACAGCGACTGGGCCAGGCCGCCGACCTT
This sequence comes from Pseudomonas sp. S09G 359, assembly GCF_002843605.1. Classification (NCBI taxonomy): domain Bacteria; kingdom Pseudomonadati; phylum Pseudomonadota; class Gammaproteobacteria; order Pseudomonadales; family Pseudomonadaceae; genus Pseudomonas; species Pseudomonas sp. S09G 359. The sequence continues at coordinate 3,391,968 of NZ_CP025263.1, forward strand.
GCGGCTCTGGTCCAGGGCGATGCCAAGGTAGCGTCGGCGCTCTTCGGCGCTGAGGCTGGCGTCCTTGAGGGACAGGGTTTCGAGGTAGCCGTGTAGGGACGCCAGCGGCGTGCGCAGGTCGTGGGAGATATTGGCGACCATTTCCCGGCGTTCCTGGTCCTGATGGGTAATGGCGCGCCATTGCTCGCCGAGGCGGTTTTCCATTTGCACGAAGGCGTGGTCGAGCACGGCGATCTCATCGCCGCTATCGAGTGCCGGCGTGGCCGGTTGCTGGGTTTTCGGCGCGCCGTTGATATCGAACTGGCCGACTTTATCGGTGAGCTGGCGCAACGGCCGGGTGATCCAGGCGAATGCGATCAAGCCCGCCAACAGGCACAACAGGGCGACCAGGCCGATGGACCACAGCGCGATCTTCAGGGCCATGCCCGTGGCGTCCTTGGCGTCGTACACATCATGGGCCTCGCCCAGCAGCACCACATAGAGGAAGCCGGTTTGCTCGCCGTTGGCCTTGAGCGGCGCCGCGCTGAACACCTTGCGCCCGTCCATGCTGCGGGGGTCATCGCCGAGGATCGGCAGCATGGCGCCGCTGAGGAAGCGCCGGATCGGTGCCAGGTCAACCTTATCGCGCAGCAGGTGCCCGCTGGGCGCTGCATTGCCGACCACGCGGCCGTTGATGTCGAGCAGGTACACCTCGACACTCGGGTTCACCAGCATCAACTGGCTGAACAGGTTGCGCACGGCGTCGGGCTTGAGGCCATCGGCGTCCATCAATTGGGTATCACGGGCAATATGCGCGGCCAGGTCACGGGACAGGCCTTGCACCACTTCCAGTTCGTGCATGCGGTTGGAGCGCACTTGCAGCCACGCCGAGGTGCCGCTGCAGATCACCAGCAACACGGCAAACACCACCGACAGGCGCTGGGTCAGGGTCAGCTTCATGGTGGGCTCTCGGCAAACTTGTAGCCGCGGCCCCACACCGTAAGGATGCGCGCCGGGTTGGCCGGGTCGCTCTCGACCTTGGCGCGCAGGCGGTTGATATGGGTATTCACCGTATGTTCATAGCCTTCATGGCTGTAGCCCCATACGGCGTTGAGCAGGTCCATGCGAGAAAAGACCTTGCCCGGCTGGCGCGCGAAGAAGTAGAGCAGGTCGAATTCCCGTGGGGTGAGGTCCAGGCGTTGACCTTGCAGGGTCGCGTCACGGGTCAGCGGGTTGATGAACAGCTGGCCGAGGTCGAGGCTGCCGGCGTCCATCTTCAGGTTACGCGCCATCGCATCCACCCGGCGCAGCAGGGCCTTGACCCGCGCCACCAGCTCCGGCATGGAAAACGGCTTGGCCAGGTAGTCGTCGGCGCCCAGCTCAAGCCCGAGGATGCGGTGCAGTTCGCTGGAGCGCGCGCTGGTGATGATGATTGGCGTGTAGCGCGCCATGGCGCGGGCGCGGCGGCAGATTTCCAGGCCGTCGACGCCGGGCAGCATCAGGTCGAGGATCAACGCATCCCAGCCGCCTTGTTCCAGCAGGCGCAGGCCTTCGTTGCCGTCGGCGCTGTGGGTGACGTCGAACTGCTCGTCGCGCAGGTGCAGGCAGATGAGGTCGGCAATATGGGCATCGTCCTCGACCACCAGGACACGTTTGGGCTGATCCATGTAGAGAAACCTTGCTTTGGAGTTCGCGCATTGTGCGGCTTTTGCCGCAGTGTAGTTATCACGAATTGTTTAACTCTGCGTGAGGATTCCGCGACCGGCCAAGGCTCAAGATGGGCTCATTGCTTGTGGTTGATGTGGTGGTTATTGGGCTGTTGTGGTGCACCAGCTTGTGTGGCGAGCGGGCTTGCCCGCGTTGGGCTGCGTAGCGGCCCCCAAAAAAAGCGGGAGCGCTGCGCACTCCAACGCGGGCAAGCCCGCTCGCCACACAAGATCGTTGGCTCGTCATCTATAGGAGGCAATTATGTACTCACGTCGACAAATACTCCTGGCCGGTGGTGGCCTGGGTGTCGCCGTCCTGGCCGGTGGCTTGCTGAGGCAAGTCAACATGCTCAGCGCGGCCGAGGCCGCCGAGACCTTCGAGGTCAGCCACACCGATGCCGAGTGGCGCAGCCTGCTCAGTGAGGCGCAATACAGCATCCTGCGCGAGGAGGGCACCGAACGGCCCTACACCAGCGCCCTCAACGACGAACACCGCACCGGCACCTTTGCCTGTGCCGGCTGCGCGTTGCCGCTGTTTTCCTCGGCGACCAAGTTTGACAGCCATACCGGCTGGCCGAGCTTCTGGCAGCCGCTGGAGAACGCGGTGGCCAGCCATGTCGACACCTCCTACGGCGTGGTCCGCAAGGAAATCCATTGCCGGCGCTGCGGTGGTCACCAGGGGCATGTGTTCGATGACGGCCCGGCACCTACCGGCCTGCGCTATTGCATGAACGGCGCAGCCATGACGTTTACGGCGGCTTAAGCCGATGTTTATTTATTCTTATAAGGGTTCATCTCATGTGGCTTCTGGTTCTCGCGTACCTGGGCGGCGTGCTGACAATCGTCAGCCCGTGCATCCTGCCGGTTCTGCCTTTTGTCTTCGCTCGCACCGGGCAGCCGTTTTTGCGCAGTGGCTTGCCGCTGTTGGCGGGGATGGCGGTGACATTCGCCCTGGTCGCCTCGCTGGCGGCGGTGGGCGGCGGCTGGGTGGTGCAAGTCAATCAATACGGGCGTTGGCTCGCGTTGCTGTGCGTTGCCCTGTTCGGCTTAACGCTGTTGCTGCCGCAGCTGTCGGAACGCCTGACACGGCCATTGGTGGCCGCCGGCAGTCGCCTGTCGGAAGCAGCCGGCGCGCACGCAAAGCCGCGGCCGGGCGCCTCGTTCCTCATTGGCGTGGCCACCGGGCTGCTCTGGGCACCGTGCGCGGGGCCCATCCTCGGCTTGGTGCTGACCGGCGCCGCGCTGCAAGGCGCCAGTATCGGTACTACCTTGCTGTTGCTGGCCTACGCCGCCGGTGCTGCCACATCCCTGGCCTTGGCGCTGCTGGTCGGCGGTAAAGTCTTTGGGTTTATGAAGCGCTCCCTCGGCGCCGGTGAATGGCTGCGCCGTGGCCTGGGCGCACTGATGCTGGCCGGTGTGGCCGCGATTGCCCTGGGCCTGGACACCGGTGTGCTGGCACGGCTGTCGACCGCTTCCACCGGCGGCATTGAACAACGCCTGGTGGACACCCTCAGCGCCAAGCCGCAGCAGAAGAGTGGGGCGATGATGGCTGGGGGCGCGATGATGGCCGCCGCCAACCACAGTGACGCACTGCCGATTGAAGGTGCGTTGCCGTCCTTGGACGGCGCCGTGCAGTGGCTCAACAGCCCGCCGCTGAGCGCCGAAGCGCTCAAAGGCAAGGTGGTGCTGGTGGATTTCTGGACTTACTCCTGCATCAACTGCCTGCGCAGCCTGCCGTACGTGAAGGCCTGGGCCGAGAAGTATCACGACCAGGGCCTGGTGGTGATTGGTGTGCACGCCCCGGAATTTGCCTTTGAACGCGACGTGAACAATGTCACCCAGGCGATGCGGGACCTGGGCATCACCTACCCGGTGGCCATCGACAATAACTACAAGGTCTGGCGCGCTTTCAACAACCAGTACTGGCCGGCGCATTACTTTGCCGATGCCAAGGGCCAGATTCGCTACCACCACTTTGGCGAGGGCGACCACGCCGAGTCGGAGCGGGTGATCCAGCAGCTGCTGCGTGAAGCCGGGGCGAAAAACGTCGCCGGAGGCTTGATCGAAGCCGACGCCAAGGGCGTGCAGCAGGCGCCGGACATGAATGAAGCGCAGTCGCCGGAAACCTACCTGGGCTTCCAGCGCGCGGAAAACTTCGTCACCACCGCCACCCTGGCCACCAACCAGGTAGTGAATTACCCGGCGGCCGGCAACCTGGCCCTGAACAACTGGACCCTGGAAGGCCAATGGAACGTCGGCGGCCAGCAAGCCACCCTCGACGGGGCCGGCGGGCGCATTGTCTACCGCTTCCATGCCCGCGACCTGCACCTGGTGCTCGGCCCCGCTGCAGACGGCAAGCCGGTGCGCTTCAAGGTGATGATTGACGGCCAGGCCCCGGGCGATGCCCACGGCACCGACGTGGCCCCGGATGGCAGCGGCACCGTGACTGAGCAGCGCCTGTACCAGCTTGTGCGTCAGCCGGGTGCCGTGCAGGACCGCACGTTCACCATCGAGTTTCTTGATCCGCATGTGTCGGCGTATGCCTTCACCTTCGGCTAACTGATCTTCTGAGTTGATAACCCAACCAATGTGGGAGCGGGCTTGCTCGCGAATGCGCTAAACCAGTCACCAATGCTTCAACTGACACACCGCATTCGCGAGCAAGCCCGCTCCCACAGGTTGACCCCGTTTATTCCGTAGCACTGGAGTGACTGTGATGAAATTCTTCAAATTTTTACCGGTGCTGGTTTTCGCCGCTTTCGTCGGTCAAAGCTCAGCGTTTTCCTTTGGATCGTCCGAGGAGGGCGTCACGATAGCCCCGCCGGCCATGGACCTGCCCGGCGAGCCTGGCAACCTGCAAACCGCGGTGTTCGCCGGCGGCTGCTTCTGGGGTGTACAGGGGGTGTTCCAGCATGTGCAAGGGGTGAAAAACGCGGTGTCCGGCTACGACGGCGGTGCGGCGGGTACGGCCCAGTATGAGGCCGTCAGCGAAGGCGACACCGGCCACGCCGAGTCAGTGTCAGTGACATACGACCCGGCCACGGTCAGCTACGGCAAGCTGTTGCAGATCTACTTCTCGGTGGCCCACAACCCCACCGAACTCAACCGCCAGGGCCCGGACACCGGCACCCAGTACCGGTCGGCGATCTTTGCGCAGAATGCCGAGCAACAGAAAGTCGCCCAGGCCTATATCGCCCAGCTCGACGCCGCCAAGGCCTTCGACAAACCCATCGTGACTAAAATCGAGATGGGCAAGGCGTTCTACCCGGCGGAGGCCTATCACCAGGATTTCCTCACCGAGAACCCGTCCTACCCGTACATCGTGATCAATGATTTGCCGAAGGTGGCGCAGCTCAAAAAACTCTTCCCCGACAGATACCGCGCAGAGCCCGTCCTGGTCAAAAACCAATAAACGCCACAAACCCAATGTAGGAGGGGGCTTGCCCCGATTGCGGTGTGTCAGTCACCACCGCCATCGGGGGCAAGCCCCCTCCCACAGTTGAGTCCTCAGTCTGGCCTAGACCACTTCCAGGTAGGAACTATGTATCGCTCGCGCCAGCTCGCGCACGGTGTCGATAAAGTCCGTGAGGCGGCTGTGCAAGCCGTCTTCAAGAATCTCATCAATCCCCGTATACCTGAGCCGCGCCTCGAACTCTGCCGCCAGCCGTTGCGCCGTGCGGCCGTAGCTGCCCGGCAGGTCGGCGAGGATATGGCTCAGTTCCTCGATACACGCATGCAACGAACGCGGCACGTCGCTGCGCAGCAGCAGCAGTTCCGAAACCGAGCGCGCATTCAAGGCATTCGGATACAGCTCGGTATACGCCTCGAACGACGACAACGCGCGGAGCAGGGCGCTCCACTGGTAGTAGCCGCGTGCCGACAAGTCGCTGACTTCTTCAGATTCTTCGCCGAACATCTCATAACGTGCATCCAGCAGGCGCAAGGTGTTGTCCGCGCGCTCGACAAAGGTGCCCAGGCGGATAAACCGATACGCGTCATTGCGCATGATGGTGCCGGACGTGGCGCCACGGAACAGGTGTGAACGCTGCTTGACCCAATCACAGAAGTGGCTGATGCCATGCCGCGCCAGGCCGCCGGCGGCGATGCTGCGCATTTCCAGCCAGGTGGCGTTGAGGTTTTCCCACATGTCGGCGGTGATGCGCCCACGCACGGCGTGGGCATTGCCCCGCGCGGCGCGCAGGCAGTTGTAGATGCTGGCGGGGTTTTCTTCGTCGAGGGCGAAAAAATGCAGCATGCGCTCGGCATCCAACTGCTGGTGGCGCTCGAGGTAACTGTCCAGCGTGCCGCTGCTGAGCAACGACATGGCCAATTCATCCAGGCCATCGCTGCGCCCGGCCTGGGGCATCAACGACAGCGAATAACTGACTTCAAGCATGCGCGCCAGGTTTTCGGCGCGCTCCAGGTAACGGGACATCCAGTACAGATCTGCTGCGGTTCTACTCAACATACTCAGCCCTCCACCACCCAGGTGTCCTTGGTTCCGCCGCCTTGGGACGAGTTGACGATCAACGAGCCTTCACGCAGCGCCACCCGCGTGAGGCCGCCGGGTACCAGGCGGGTTTCCTTGCCAGAGAGCACGAAGGGCCGCAGGTCGATGTGCCGGGGCGCGATGCCGTTTTCGACAAAAGTCGGGCAGGTGGACAGGCTCAGGGTGGGTTGCGCGATGTACGCGTGGGGGCGGGCCTTGATGCGCTGGCGGAAGTCTTCGATCTCGGCCGCCGTGGACGCCGGGCCGACCAGCATGCCGTAGCCGCCGGAGCCTTGGGTTTCCTTGACCACCAGCTCTGCCAGGTTGGCCAGCACATGGGACAGCTCGTCGGGTTTGCGGCATTGGAAGGTCGGCACGTTTTGCAGAATCGGCGCTTCATCCAGGTAGAACTTGATCATCGCCGGCACGTAGGGGTAGATCGATTTGTCATCAGCCACGCCGGTGCCGATGGCATTGGCCAGCACCACATTGCCGGCGCAGTAGGCGGCCACCAGGCCGGGCACGCCAAGCATGGAGTCGGGGTTGAAGGCTTTCGGGTCGAGGAAGGCGTCGTCGATACGCCGATAAATCACGTCCACCGGCTTCGGCCCGTCGGTGGTGCGCATGAATACCTTGAGGTCGTGCACGAACAGGTCGGCGCCCTCCACCAGTTCCACGCCCATTTCACGGGCCAGGAATGCGTGCTCGAAAAACGCGCTGTTAAAGCGGCCCGGGGTCAGCACCACCACATTGGGGTTGTCCAAGCGGCTGGAGCTTTTCAGGGTTTTGAGCAGCAGGTTGGGGTAGTGGTCCACCGGTGCGATGCGCTGCTTGGCGAACACTTCCGGAAACAGGCGCATCATCATCTTGCGGTCTTCAAGCATGTAGCTCACGCCGCTGGGAGTGCGCAGGTTGTCTTCGAGCACGTAATAGGTGCCGTCGCCGTCGCGTACCAGGTCGACACCGGAGATGTGCGAGTAGATGTCGCGGTGCAGGTCCAGGCCGACCATGGCCTTCTGGTAACCCTCGTTGCCCAGCACCTGGTCTGCGGGAATGATCCCGGCCTTGATGATGCGCTGGTCGTGGTAGATGTCGGCGAGGAACATGTTCAGCGCGTTGACGCGCTGGATACAGCCACGTTCGATCACGCTCCATTCACTGGCGGGGATGCTGCGCGGGATGATGTCGAAGGGGATCAGGCGCTCGGTGTCTTGCTCGTCGCCATAAAGGGTGAAGGTGATCCCGGCGCGATGGAACAGCAAATCGGCTTCGCGTCGACGCTGGGCCAGCAGTTCCGGCGGCGTGTTGGCCAGCCAGCGGGAGAAATCCTGATAGTGCGCACGGCACTCGCCGTTTGCATCATTCATTTCATCAAAGAAAGATCGAGCCATTCCAGTACCTTGTCAGTGCCGAGGGGTGCGTGGGGTGGCACTGCCGCTTTAAAAAACGCATTTTTTTATGAGCCCGTGGCTGATGGTGCCAACAGACCTGGTCCTTACTTTCTTATGGGGTCGGCTCTGGGTCGGGGGGTAACGAATGCTCCTGTATCCGGGCAGATGAATGGATAAAGCAATGCTTGTGCCGGAATGAGCATGTAACGCTGATTAAGCCCTTAGGGTAGGCCGCTTCAGCGCTTGATCGCGAAAGTGAGCTTGCTTGCGCTGGGCTACGCACTGAGCGCGAGGCAAGGCCGCACCATCTTGGGTTGCTGAGAGCGCCCCAAGATAGGGCATTGATGGGTTCGAGCCGACGCCTTTTTACCTTGATTTACCGCCAGGGGGATTTAGCTGAAATGCACCGGTTTGTATTCAATTTTGAGTGTTTCAAACACGGGCGTTTTGCCTTGAGCTGCGACGTTGATCTGTATTTGGGTACCGTTGTTTTTTTCGATGTGTTGGACCTTTTGCCCGCTATACATATTCTGGATTCTGCTATCTACCAATAGATGGATTTCGTTTTCAGCTAGGCTGGGAAACTCACCGCGAACTTGCGTCTCTAGGTAGTCACGGATTTTTTCCATACTTGTCGAGCCGAATTTTAACGTCACCGTACCTTCATAGGCTTTTACAGTCTTACCCACCTCTTTTTGAAATTCTTTGGCAAACGAGTTATCTGCGCCATCTGCGGAGTAACAGATCAAAAGCCGGATATTGCTATAACGCGAGTCTGCCGGATCAATGCCTTTACTCCTCAAATGAGCAACCAACTCTTTTGCGGTGTAATGCTTGTCGTCAACCTCCACCAGAGCGGGCTTTTTCTGCAGCCTGTCCAGTATCCCGCGGTCAACGCCGTGAGCAACCACATTAAGTCGCGTGCCGCCCTTGTGGGCATCCGTATAGGTGTGAACTGCGCCACCCAGCACGTGAACCTCATTCATCGCTCCGCCCATCTGTGCAAAGGTGCTTTGACTGATGACAGTATTCGGTTTTGCCCCTTCGCCGGGCTTTACACTGCTCTGCGACTTCAGGCCGATCCTTTGCCGACTGGATGCCGACTTACTAGGGTGGGCCACGGCACCCAAGCTGTCGGGGGCGTTTGCCGAGGGGGTGTCGCTGACAAAGTTATCCAGCGCCTTGCCGTAAGTCTGCTGCGTGATCGGATCATAGGCGTACCACTTGTTGGTCGCCTCATCTAATTTAGCCAGGGTTTTGCTTTCAGCGGCGCCATTGGCGGCTTTATACGAGCCTTCGGCGATATCACGCCGCTTCGACAGTTCAAGCAGATTTACACTCTGGTAGGAACCGCGCAGGCTTTTGACGCCTTTGTAGGCAGTTCCCGTCGCCACACGACCGAGTTTAAGGGCGCCACGCCCCAGATCATCCACACCGTCCAACGGGTTGAGCGCGCCAAGCGCCGCCCGCCCAACGATCCTGCCAACCTTACCTATTTTTGACAGTGCGGACGCTGTGCTCGCAACGACTTTGGCGCCCTTGGCGAAGGCACTGCCGAAGCCGACCGCGAAACCGAAGATATCGAGGGTCAAATCGAAAGTGCCTCCGCCAATATTGCCCGATTTGAAATTTTTGATGGCTGAATAGAATGGGATAAAATCAAGTGCAACTTTCGAGACTTTTTCATGCACTGGCACTTCGGTGTCAAAGGTGGTTGCGCCTTTGGCATAACGTTCTACTGCGGGGAAGTTCATGTCCGCGATCAGTGTATTGACAATGTACTGGGTCCTGGCACTTCCGAAACAATTCTGTACGGTTGGCATACCGGTTTTTTCATCCAGTAATCCAGGTGAGTGCTCTCCCTCACGTTGTACTCTTTCGACCAATATCCCGGTGTGGCTAGGTCTAGCAACAAGGTCTGCGTGCCGTATGTAATCTTTTTCTGGAAGCTTTGAAATGGAACCCTTTGTTCGATCAAACTCGTAGTAGGTGGCCTTGCCATTTCGCTCAGTCTGAAATATCAACACGCCATCTGCCACTCGATCGCGTTGATTGGTTTCAGGGTATCTAACTTCTTCGAGGGGGGTTAATTTACCATGCTCCAAATTCTCACGGTCTTCCGGCGGCAGCTTGGAAATAAGGTACTTGAAGTGTGCGGCAGTGGTTTTTTTGACCGCATTGGCGTAGTTGCTAAACGGTTCCTGGAACAGTGCATCCGGGCGTGGCAGCTGTTTAAGCTTTTCCAGGATATTCGGTACGTCTATCTCGCTCGATGAGGAGACCCACGCAGTCGGTTTTCCATCTGCATCAATTTTTTTTACACCTAAAGTTGTTACCTGCACAAAAGTACGACCAAATTTACCCCAGTTATCCGCCGACGCGGGAGAACCCTGGAGCGCTCGACCATCGATATAGAGATCCAGTATCGAGTAGGGCCCAGGGTAATGCCGGTTTGAAGGATGCAACGTTATATTTTTTTGCTCGAACAGTACCGGGTCCATGTCTGGAAAGGCGTTCTTCAGCTGTTCCAAAGCAATGGACTCGACAGTCGGCATTTCTGTGACGTGGGTTTCGGCTGCGGCTTTCAGTTCGCTTACTTGTGCCGTGAATTGCTCGCGCACGGCCTTTATCGCAGTTTCCGTCACCGGATAACTCATGCCGTTGGCGACCCCCCATTGCTTGATAGCCTCGTTCTGAGCCGCATATTCGACAGCGCGCTCTGTTTCGGTGATCGGTGCTATGTCGGCTTCGAGCATGATTTGCGCGTAGCTCGCCATCGCTGTCGAGCCTGGCACTTTTGCTTCCATACGGGCGACCGCCGTGGTGAAGCTGACCCAGCTGTGGGTGCCCACTGACACTTGTTCCGGAATGTCCTTGACCAGGAACTCCGGTGCCTGGCTAGCCAGTAAAATGTGTGCCTGGATCACAGCATTCTCGGGAGATGACGCTTTGCTTGTGGCGACCAGGTGGTTAGCCAACTGCTGAATGACCGTCGCTGGAGGTTTACCCATGTTGTCGGCCGAGACCGGCCGGTAACCTTCAATAACGCCCGGTGTACGGCTATACGCCGGGGTGCCGACGCCTTTGCTGCTCGTCACGTTCAAGGCCGCCAGCAACCAGTCGGTGGCACTGCCCTTAACCGAACGGGCCTCGAAGGTCGCCTGAATGGCCTGGCCCAATGCCTTGCCCCTGGGTGAATTGATTAATTCGTTGATCAACTTGCGCGGATCACGTTGCTCCTCTGGAGAAATTTGCCTGCCGTTCAGCAGGTAGTCCAACACGTTGCCAAAGGGGCTCAACACCAGATCGCCGAACTTGCCCGCACGTACATCCGCCTGCAATTGTTGCTGGCTGTTCTGGTCAAGCGGTACGGGCCAGTTCAACGCGCCACCCAGGTTGCCATCCGGTGGTGCGTTGGAGGCCGGAGTCGACAGGGATTTTGCGAGGTTCAACACCTCTTCGCGAGTGGTGGGGATATCCCAGCCATGATCCTCCAGCAGTTGCTGAAGGCTTGCGTGGGTTTTGACAGGATAGGTACTGTCGGAGGCCAGGTTGACCCTCTTGGTCTTGAGTTGATCCTCAATGGACCCTGCGTCTGCGTTGGCGGCCAAGTGTTGCAGTTCTACAACGATTTGTTGCCGGTTGACCAGGTCGCCCAAATGCGATTTCTGGTCTTGAAGGGCGCTCTCGCTGCGCGATGCGATCAAACTTGTATCAGTGGTCGGGTCGAGAGCGGTAAACGTCTTGGTTTCGGCGAGTTCCTCAGCACGTTTGCGCATTGCCGGTTCCGTCAGGCCCAACCTCTCTTTATAAAAACGCCCCACCAGCTCATATGGAACAGGCTCAGCGATATCGCTTACCGGCGGCGCGAATGTCGTGTCGAGGTGTCCTGCAGCGAGCACCCGTGCGGCCTGGAGGATAGGCCCGCTGATCGCGCGCCAGTGCGGATCGTCTTGCCCGAGGGTATGGATCGTTTGTTTTGCATCCAGCGAGCGTTGAAGCGAAAACGAGATTTGACCCGTTTCCGGGTTGAGTCTGATCGACCCAACGGCGATGCCTTTGTCTTGAATCCACTGCTTAACGTCGGGTGACTGGAAAGCGCCGTGCAACTGGGCCCACCACTGGCCGAATGTGGAGTGGGGAGGGATGGGATGGATCTTGGCATCCGGCCGGTGATCGGCAGTGCTTAACAGCGCATTTCGATACTCGCGTGTCAGCTCGCGATCACCCTCGATGCGCGAGCCCGCTGGTGGCGCTGGGGCGTAGGAAGCCTCACGCTCTTGTGGGGGCGTGGCGGGCATGCTCTGTGGGAGCGAAAACTGCGGTTTTGTAGGGGGCTGACTGGAAACAGTGTTCATAGTACTTGCCAATGGAAGGGTTCGGCGGGGCTCCTGCTCTGAAGTGCCTCCGTGGCGCTGACCCTATGTCGCTCTGGCTCTTGAATTGGTTCCTTCACGGCGCAGTTCATTATCTGGCTGTTATCACGACAACGTCTTACGCAAGTCGCAGCAGGTTTCCTATCGGCGCATGAACAAACTTGAACTTCACCCCAGCCCGATTCTTCTAAGGTATCTCAGCCCAGCAGGGAGCACGGATGTGCCCAGAATCATTTCACCCGACACCCCGGAAGCGAACCTGACCGATCACAGCGAACACAACGCGAAAATCTTCGGCTCGCCCAAGGACCGCCTGGATTTTTACCGGCGCGAAATCCAATACGAAACCACCATCCTGGCCAACCGCACCGACGCCTACCTCACGGCGCAGTCATTCCTGGTGATCGCCTTCGTTTCCGGCATGGGCAACCTGAACCCGGAGTGGGGCAAGTTGTTCACCCTGATAGTGCCGGTGTTCCTGGCCTTGCTCGGTATTCTCAGCTCGTTGAACGCCTGGCCGGGTATTCGCGCCGCGTACGAAATCATCGACCATTGGCACTATAAGCAGAGCGAACTGCTGCGTAGCGAGCCGGTGATGGGCATGGCCTACGATGAATCGCCGTTGTTTGCCGAGATGGAGTCCTCCCACAAGGGCTATCGCAAGTCGCTGCTGTTCTCAATGCGCGCGCCCTGGTTGTTCATGGTGTTCTGGGTGCTGCTGGGCGCCTATGCGTTTTACATTCAGGTGGATAACCCCGGTTCTTAAGCAATTGGAACTTCACCCCCGAGCGCGCGACCTTACTTGAACGCAGGTTGCGTTTTCGAAAGAGGTGACCCATGAGCACAGATAAAGATCCCCAAGTCAGTGACCGTAACGACCCCGCCATCGATGGCGGCGAGCCGGCGCCCGGCACGGCGGCCGATGCGCCGAAAGACCCGAAGCCCGCCACCGACCCCAAGGCGCGCGAAAACGACTACAGTCCGGACTTCAAGCCCGAGCGCGAGCCCAAGCCTGAAACCGATGCCGATATCGACACCCAAGGCGGTTAGAGGAGACGGTCATGTCCAAAGAACTGGAAGAAGAACTCAACGATCCCGGCAATGAAGACCCAGGATCGTTGATGGACGATGCAACAGTGCCACTCAATGATCTGGATGAGGCGGCGGATGTAGGCAATACCGAGGATCAGGACTGAATATTCACCTTGGCACGTCGTTCATACCACACCAGCATCGGCTGGGTACTGAGGCCATGAACGACGATGCTCAAGGCGATCACCGAAAGCGTCAGGTTCACCGCCACTGCGCTGCTGGTGCCAATCAGCCCATGGTTGAGCGCGTAGAACAGGTAGTAGATGCTGCCGATCCCACGAATCCCGAACCAACTGATCAGCCCGCGCTGCTGACGATCGATCAGGCGTCCCCAAGGCATGGCAAACACGCTGAGTGGGCGGATCACCCAGAACAGCAACGCCGCCACCGGCAGCGCGCGCCAATCCCAGTGGCTGGCCAGCACCACCCCCAGCACCGTTACCAGAAACACTTCCATTGAGCGCTCCACCAGGCTGCCGAACGAGAGCATGTCGCCCATCATCACGCCCGCGGCGATCTGGGTGTCTTGAAGTTCGCTCACATCGCCCTGCAGGGCGTGCTCCGGCTCGACTTCCAGGTGGCCCACCACCGGCAGTGCCAGGTGCTCTGCGGGGGTCTGTGAATTGCCGGTGGACCGGAACTCCGCCTGGCGCAGGCCGAGCCCGGCGGCGAACACCGACAGAAAGCCATAGCCGCCAACAGCCTCGGCAGCCACGTAGGCGAGGGCGATCAGGGCAAGCGTCAGGTAGTCGTTCGGTGACAGGGTGCTGTCACTGTTGGTGATGCGCAGCCACAGGGTCATGCGGCCGATGCCCCGGCCCATCCAGTAACCTGTCAACAACCCGGCAGGCACCGCCCAGAGTAGATGCTTGAACACCCAGCCGCTGAACCAGTCACCGTCAAACCCGCCGTGCTGCATAAACAACAGCGCAAAAATCACAAAGGGAAACGCCGTGCCGTCGTTCAGGCCCGCTTCACCGGACAGGCCGAACCGCAGCGCGTCATAGTCCTGGGCGTTGTTGACCTGAACCAGCCCGGCCAGCACCGGGTCGGTCGGCGCCAGAATGGCACCGACCAATAGCGACACGCCCCAGGACAACTCGAACAGGTAATGCAGCACGCCGCAGATACCGAGGATGGTCAGCAGCATGACTGGTCCCGCCATGCCGAACGCAATGCGCCAAGTGCGGTGCTTGAGGGGCAGACGCAGCTTGAGCCCACTGACGAACAGCGAAAACAGCACCGCCACTTCGGTGAGGTGCTCCATCCAGCGCGCGGAGCCTTTGATATCCAGATGCAACAGGTCCACGCCCAACGGGCCTATGCCGATGCCCAGCAACAGGCACACCGCCGAGGTGGTTACCGGCATCCAGCGCAGGTAGGAGGAGGTGAGGGCGAGGGTCAGCAACACTGCACCCAGTACGGCCAACCATAGGATAAATGTCATCGAACGTGCCCCGGGCCGTGGTCTATCGACGTTGGAGGACCACGGCCGGGCACAGGTTCAATCACAACTTACTCATTCCCGGTGGCGAGCGGGCTTGTCCGCGTTGGGCTGCGTAGCGGCCCCAAAAAAAGCGGGAGCGCTGCGCACTCCAACGCGGGCAAGCCCGCTCGCCACACTAGCCCGCTCGCCACAACAGTTCATCTGCCGGCATCGAGTTGTCACGGCCCGACTAAACCGCTTTTTTCCAGCAGCAACCGCTCAAGCTCGGCCATCGGCAATGGCCGGCTGAACAGGTAGCCCTGGATCTGGTCGCAGCCGGCCGTTTTCAGGAACGCCAGCTGCGCCTGGGTTTCGACGCCCTCGGCGACCACGCGCAGGTCCAGGCTATGGGCCAGTTCGATGATGGTGCGGGTGATCGCTGCGTCCTGCGGGTTGCTGGTGACTTCGCGGATAAACGCGATATCGATCTTCAGCGTGTCGATGGGAAAGCGCCGCAAGTACGCCAGGCTGGAATAGCCGGTGCCGAAATCGTCGATGGAGATTTTCACGCCCATGGCACGCAAGCGTTGCAGACCGGTGATGGTGTGCTCGGTGTTTTCCATCAGTGAGCTTTCGGTCAGTTCCACCTCCAACCAATGCGGGTCAACGCCATGGTGTGCCAGGCTCTGCGCGATATCGGCGATCAGGTCACCCTCGATCAGTTGATGGCCGGAGACATTCACCGAGACTTCAATCGCACCGATAGCACTGCATTGCCATGCAGCGATCTGCTGACACACGCGATCGATCACCCAGCGTCCCACCGGCACGATCAGCCCCAGGCTTTCCAGCACCGGCACAAACACTGCCGGCGATATCGCGCCATAACCGGGGCGGTCCCAGCGCAGCAGCGCTTCCAGGGCACACACGGCGCCGCCGGCCAACTCGACCTTGGGTTGGTAATGCAGGGCGAATTCATCCCGCTCGACCGCCAGGCGCAGGGCTTTTTCCAGCTCGAGGCGGGTCAGGTCCTGCACGTCCAGTCGCGCGTGTTCGTCGCTGCGTTGTTGCAACTGCTGTTCGAGCATCTGGCTGTGCTTGTGCAACTGGTCACCATGGGCCTTGAGCCGCAGCAGGTTACGTACCCGCAGCCAGAGTTCGACGCGTTCGATCGGCTTGCTGATAAATTCCTCGGCGCCGGTTTCCAGGCCACTGACCCGCGCGCTGGGTTCGCTCAAGGCCGAAAGCATGATGATCGGGATATTCGCCGTGGCGGGGTTGCCCTTGAGCTGGCTGGCGACTTCATAGCCGTCCATGCCGGGCATCATGATGTCCAGCAGCACCAGGTCCGGTGGCTGCTGCGCGACCAACCGCAAGGCTTCTTCACCGTTGCTTGCGCTCAGGGTCTGGTAGCCCTCATGGCGCAGCAGGGTTTCCAACAACTTGCGAACCTGGGGTTCGTCATCAACGATCAACAGCGTTGCGGGTGAGCTGGCCATGGAGAGGACTCATGTGGGCGGTGTAATGGAAGGGTTCAGCAGGGTGTCGATAACCTCGTACAGCTCCTTGTAGCGCAGGGGTTTGATCACATAGGCATCACAACCGGCCAGGCGGGTTTTTTCGCGGTCTTCCTTCATGGCCATGGCGGTCAGCGCGATCACGGGGATATGCGCGGTGTGGGGGTCTCGTTTGAGCAGCCGGGTTGCCGCCAGGCCGTCCATGCCAGGCAATTGAATGTCCATCAGGATCAGCGCCGGTTGTTTTTCGCGCGCCAGGGTCAGCCCGCATTCAGCGTCGGCAGCCCACAGCACGCTATGCCCGGCATTCATCAGCAGCAGGCGGGCCAGGCGCATATTCGCCTCGTTGTCTTCGACAATCAGGATTTCGGCCATGTGGCAACCTCCGTCGCCCGATGCAGCGGCAGCCACACCAAAAACCGTGCGCCAAGGTCTTCACGACTGGCCACCGCGACACTGCCACCGTGCAGGTCGGTGAGTTGCTTGACCATCGCCAGGCCCAGCCCGGTGCCTTCGAATTTGCGCGCCAGGCTGCTGTCGATCTGGCTGAAGGCCTTGAACAGCTTGCCCATGTCGTCCGGGGCAATGCCGATGCCGGTGTCGCTGACGCTCAATTCGAGGAACTGCTGGTGCGCGCTGGGCGGCAGGGCAAAGCTGTGCACCGGCCAGTCGCCGGGAACCAGGCCAACCTGGTCGCGGCTGACCTCGCGCACGGCCAGGGTCACCGAGCTGCCGTGCTCGCTGAACTTCACCGCATTGGCCAGCAGGTTGTAGACGATCTGCTTGGTCTTGCGCAGGTCCAGCTCCAGGCAGCCGAAGTCGCCCTGGCTGTCGAGCTTCAGTTGGATACGCTGCAGCGCGGCCTTTTCGCGCACGATCAGCAGGCTGTTGGCCAACAGGCCTGCCAGCTCTACGGCCTCCAGCTCCAGGTCCATCATCCCGGCCTCGACCTTGGACAAGTCGAGAATGTCGTTGATCAGTGACAGCAGGTGCTGGCCGCTGGTGAAGATGTCGCCGATATATTCGCGCTGCACCTCGCTCATATCGCCCACCAGGCCGTCCTTGAGCGCCTCGGAAAACCCGATCACCGCATTCAGCGGCGTGCGCAGTTCATGGGACATGGTGGCCAGGAACTCCGACTTCATATGGTTGGCGTGTTCCAGCTCCAGGTTCTTTTCTTCCAATGCGCGTTCAAAGCCCTTGCGCTCGGCTTCTTCCTGTTTGCGCGCAGTGTTGTCGGTGCCGATCAGCAGGTAGCCGATGATGGTGTCGTTGCGGTTGCGCAAGGCCGTCACCGAGACCATCGCCGACAACCGGCTGCCGTCCTTGCGGATATAGGTCAGCTCGTAAATGTCTTCGATGCCACGTGAGGCCTTGAACACCAGGGCTTCGAAGCCCGGGGTGATGGGGGTGTCGAGTTCCAGGCTGAGGGCGGCGGCGCGGGTGATCAGCTCAACGGGGTCGGAGATGTCGGCGGGCGTGATGCGGTTGACCACATCGGCGGCGGCATAGCCGAGCATTCGTTCGGCGCCGACGTTGAATATCTGGATCACGCCTTTTTCGTCGGTGGCGATGCTGGAGAAGTAGGCGCTGTTGAAAATCGCGTCCTGCAGTGCACCGGTCTTGAGCAGGGTTTTCTGGCGCTTGAACTCGACGATTTTTTCAGCGCGCGATTGAGTCGGGGGCGGTAAGGGTGTGTCCATCGCTTGGGCGTTCCGTGACGTTCAGGCCCGCCGTCGTCTTGAGGCGATGGCGCAGAGCATGCTCACAGAAGATCGCTCGGAAGCGATGAGGAGGAGATGAGGTAGTTGGACAATAGCAGAGATTATGGCGTTTGGATGGCACCACACACTCTTTTGAAGGGGTTGGCACTCATTTAGGTGCAAATCACGATTCTTCGTTGATGAAACGTTTCACTAATCGATTATTGGTAGGCGCAAGCGCTTGCGTAAGCAAATATATCTGCATTAGAGTCGGCGGCACTCGATTACAAAAATAATAAATCCAGGAGCTCATCCATGAGCCTTGAACCCTTGCTTGAGATGCAGGGCATCAGCAAAACCTTCAACGGTCTGCGCGTGCTCAAATCTGTCGGCCTGAAGGTCTACCCCGGCGAAATCCACGCCTTGATGGGGGAGAACGGTGCCGGCAAATCCACCTTGATGAAAATCCTCTCCGGCGCCTACCAGGCCGATCCAGGCGGTGAAATCCGCATCGGCGGCCAACCCATCGCTACCTACAACCCTGCCACCGCCAAAGCCCTCGGCATCGCCGTGATCTATCAGGAACTGAGCCTGTGCCCGAACCTGAGCGTGGCCGAAAACATCTACCTGGGCCGCGAACTGCGCCGCGGCTGGACCATCGACCGCAAGGGCATGCAGGCCGGTTGCGTGGAGGTGCTGCAACGCCTGGGCGCCGAGTTCACGCCTGGGACCACGGTCAGCAGCCTGTCGATTGCCGAACGCCAACTGGTGGAGATCGCCCGCGCATTGCATGCCCACGCCAAGATCCTGGTGATGGACGAACCGACCACGCCGTTATCGTCGCGTGAGACCGACCGGCTGTTCACGCTGATCAAGCAACTGCGCAGCCAGGGCCTGGCGATCATCTATATCAGCCATCGCATGGCGGAGATCTACGAGCTGTCGGACCGCGTCTCGGTGCTGCGCGACGGCCAATACATCGGCGAACTGACCCGCGACGCGCTGTCGGCCGAAGTGCTGGTGAAAATGATGGTGGGCCGCGACCTGTCCGGCTTCTACAAGAAGGAACACGCCGCGTACAACCCCGGCAACGTAGTGATGCGCGTGCGCGACATGGCCGACGGCAAACGCGTGCGCAACTGCAGTTTCGACCTGCACGCCGGTGAAGTGTTGGGCATTGCCGGGCTGGTGGGGGCAGGGCGCACCGAGCTGGCACGGCTGATCTTCGCCGCCGACCCACGCACCAGCGGCACCCTCGAAGTGGTGGGCAAGACGGTCACCCAACTGCGCACCCCGGCGGATGCGATTCGGGCGGGCGTGGTGTACCTCACCGAAGACCGCAAGGCCCAGGGGCTGTTCCTTGACATGAGCGTGGCGGACAACATCAACGTCTGCGCCTGCGTACCGGACGCGCATGCCGGTGGCGTGCTGGACCGCAGCCATGCCGCGCAACGCGCGAATGACGCAATCAAGTCACTGTCGATTCGGGTGGCGTCGGGCAAGGTCAATGTCGGTGCGCTATCCGGTGGCAATCAACAGAAGGTGCTGCTGGCGCGGCTGCTGGAGGTCAAGCCGCATGTGTTGATCCTCGACGAACCGACACGCGGCGTGGACATCGGCTCCAAGTCCGAAATCTACCGCATCATCAATCAACTGGCCCAGGCCGGCGTGGGCATTGTAGTGATCTCCAGCGAGCTGCCGGAAATCATTGGTACATGCGACCGCGTGTTGATCATGCGCGAAGGCCAGTTGGTGGCCGAAGTCGGCGGGGCCTCGGGCCACGTCATTTCCCAGGAACGTATTATTGACCTCGCCACCGGTGGCGATCAGGTGGTTAACCATGGCTGATTCGATGATTGCGACAACCGGCAAGGCTGAACGCGCGCGAGAGCTGATGCGCACAGTCGGCATGCTGCCGGTGCTGATATTGCTGCTGGTGGGCTTTGCCCTGGCGAGTGAAAACTTTTTGACCGTACAGAACCTGTCGATCATCACCCAGCAAGCCTCGGTGAATGTGGTATTGGCGGCGGGCATGACCTTTGTGATCCTCACGGCCGGCATCGACTTGTCGGTGGGCGCGATTCTGGCGGCGTCGGCAGTGGTGGCCTTGCAGGCCTCGATGTCGCCACAATTCGGCATGTTCGGGATCGCCGCCGGGATCGGCTTTGGCCTGTTACTGGGCCTGGTCAACGGCGGCTTGATCGCCTTTATGCGCCTGCCGCCGTTTATCGTCACCCTCGGCGCGCTGACCGCCATGCGCGGTCTGGCACGCCTGTTGGCCGACGACAAAACCGTGTTCAACCCCGACCTGCCGTTTGCCTTTATCGGCAATGACTCGATCCTCGGCGTGCCCTGGCTGGTGGTGATCGCCGTGGCGGTGGTGGGGTTGTCGTGGTTCATCCTGCGGCGCACGGTGATGGGCGTGCAGATTTACTCGGTGGGCGGCAACCCGGAGGCCGCGCGGCTGTCGGGGATCAAGGTGTGGAAGGTGCTGCTGTTTGTCTACGCGATGTCCGGCGCGTTGGCCGGGCTGGGCGCGGTGATGAGTGCTTCGCGCCTGTTCGCCGCCAATGGCCTGCAACTCGGGCAATCCTACGAGCTGGACGCGATTGCCGCTGTGATCCTCGGCGGCACCAGCTTTACCGGCGGTGTCGGCACCATCGGCGGCACGCTGATCGGCGCGCTGATTATTGCGGTACTCACCAATGGCCTGGTGCTGCTGGGGGTGTCGGATATCTGGCAATACATCATCAAGGGCATTGTGATCATTGGCGCGGTCGCGCTGGATCGCTATCGCCAGTCCGGTGCACGGACCTGATTTCACTCCAACAACAATCACAAGAGAGACCGGCATGAACTTCAAACGCATCTTTCCCGTTATTGCCTTGGCTGCCCTGATGTCCCAAGCCGTCGAAGCCCGTGAGCTCAAAGCCCTCGGCATCAGCATGGGCTCGCTGGGCAACCCGTATTTCGTGACCCTGGCCGATGGCGCAACTGCCCGGGCCAAGGAGTTGAACCCCAACGTCAAGGTCACGTCGGTGTCGGCCGACTATGACTTGAGCAAGCAGTTTTCGCAGATCGATAACTTTATTTCGTCCAAGGTCGACCTGATCCTGATCAATGCCGTCGACCCATCGGCGATGGCCTCGGCGATCAAAAAAGCCCGGGATGCGGGGATTGTCGTGGTCGCTGTGGACGTGGAAGCCAAGGGCGTGAATGCCACCGTGCAGACCGACAACGTCGAAGCCGGCAAACTCGCCTGCCAATACCTGGTGGACAAGCTCTCGGGCAAAGGCAATGTGATTATCCAGAACGGCCCGCAAGTCACCGCCGTGACCGATCGCGTCAAAGGCTGCAAGGCCGCCTTGGCCGGTGCACCGGAGATCAAGGTGCTGTCCGACGACCAGGATGGCAAAGGCTCGCGCGAAGGCGGCTTGAACGTGATGCAGGGTTACCTCACACGCTTCCCGAAAATCGACGGCCTGTTTGCGATCAACGACCCGCAAGCCATCGGCAGTGACCTGGCGGCCAAGCAGCTCAAGCGCAGCGGCATCATCATTACCTCGGTGGACGGCGCGCCGGATATCGAGAATGCCCTGAAAACCGATACGCAGATCCAGGCCTCGTCCAGCCAGGACCCGTGGGCCATGGCCCAGACTGCCGTGAACGTCGGCAATGACATCCTCAATGACAAAGCCCCGGCCGAAGCGGTTACCCTGCTCACGCCAAAACTGATCACCCGCGATAACGTCGGTACCTACAGCGGCTGGTCGAGTAAACATTGATTCAGTGAGAGGAAACGCGCCGTGGTCACCATGGATGACGTGGCAAGCAGGGCGGGGGTGTCGTCGTCGACCGTGTCACATGTGTTGAACGGCACACGCAAGGTCAGCCCGGCCACGGTGCAGGCGGTACAGCGCGCGATCCAGGAGTTGGGGTATATCCCCAACACCCTGGCGCGCTCGCTGGCCCGCTCCAGTACCAACACGATTGGCGTGGCGATCTCGGCGTTGTCCAACCATTACTTCAGCGAAACGGTGCACGCGATTGAAACCGCGTGCGCCAAGCACGGCTACATGATGTTGTTTGTCGACACCCACGATGACCCGGAGCAGGAGCTGCGGGTGGTCACGGCGCTGCACCACCGGCGCGTCGACGGCATTGTGCTGGCACCGTCGAATGGCTCGATGGCCCTGGAATATCTGCAGGCCAACGAGATGCCTGCGGTGCTGGTTGATCGGATGATGAGTGAGCAGTTCGATCAGGTCGGAGTGGAAAACGCCCAGGCCACCCAGGCCCTGATTGAACACCTGATCGGCCACGGGCATCGGCGTATCGGCTTTATCGCCGGGCGCACGGGGTTCAGTACCACCGACGAGCGCGTTGCCGGCTACCGCGCGGCGTTGCAAGCGGCGGGGTTGGCGTTTGACCCGCAACTGGTGGTCAACGGCGGCTCCAACACCGAGCCGGCGCGGCAGGCCACTGTGCAATTGCTGGGCCTGGCTGCGCCGCCGACGGCGATCATGGCCGGTAATAACCTGATGACCCTTGGCGCGATGCACGCCTTGCGTGACGCGCAACTCGACGTACCGGGGCAGATGGCCCTGGTGGGCTTCGACGATTTTGACTGGGCGGATTTTTTTGTCCCACGCCTGACGTTGATCGCGCAGCCAGTGCAGGCGCTGGGCGCGCAAGCGGTGGAACTGTTGCTGCAACGCATGGCGTTGCCAACCGCGCCCGCCCGTAGTGTGCGCCTGGCGCCGACCTTGCAACTGCGTAATTCATGTGGCTGTCTCTGATTGGAATGACCCGCGTATGAGCAATCCTGTATCCCTCGGCATCGACCTCGGCACCTCGGAACTCAAGGCCATCCTGATGGATGCAGACGGCCAAATATTGGCCCATGCCGGTGTGCGCTTGAGCGTATCCCGGCGCCACAGCGGCTGGTCGGAGCAGGCGCCGCAGGACTGGTGGCAAGCCTGCCTGCAGGCACTCGACCAGTTGCGCGGCCACGCGGCCTATGCCCGTGTGGCGTGTATCGGCCTGTCGGGGCAGATGCACGGCGCGGTGGTGCTGGGTGACGACGACCAGGTGTTGTACCCGGCGATCCTGTGGGACGACTCGCGCGCCATGGCCGAGGCGCAAACCCTCGGGGTCGGCTTTGCCGAGGTCACCGGCAGCTTGCCGATGGCCGGGCTGACCGCGCCGAAACTGCTGTGGTTGCAACGCCACGAGCCCGAGGTGTTCGCGGCGATTGACTGTGTACTGTCACCCAAGGACTACCTGCGCTTACGCCTGAGTGGTGAGCGCATCAGCGAGATGTCCGACGCGGCCGGCACGTTGTGGCTGGATGTGGCGCAGCGCGAATGGTTCAGCCCTATGCTGCACGCCACCGGGCTTGCGCCCGGGCAAATGCCGCGCCTGGTGGAGGGCGGCGCGGCAAGCGCGATGCTGAGTGCAAGCATTGCGGCGCGCCTGGGCTTGTCGCCTGGGGTGGTGATTGCCGGCGGCGGCGGCGATAACCCGGTGGCGGCGGTGGGCATCGGCGCGATCAACGCCGGAGACGGTTTTATTACCCTGGGCACCAGCGCGGCGATTGTCGCGATCACCGACCACGCAGCCGGCAACCCGACCAGCGCGGTGCACAGCTTCTGCCACGCGCTGCCCAATCGCTGGTACACCATGGGCGCCATGCTGGCCGGCGCCAGTTGCCTGCGTTGGGTCACCCGGCTGACCGGCATGCCGGACGAACAAACATTGTTGGATCACGTCCAGGCGCAGTGGCCGATCAGTCAGCCAGTACCGTTGGATGCGCCGTTGTTCCTGCCGTACCTCGCCGGCGAACGCACGCCGCACAACGACCCGTTGCTGCGCGGCGGCTTTATGGGCCTGGGCCATGATTGCACCCCGGCCATGCTCGGTTACGCAGTGATGGAAGGCGTGGGTTTCGGCCTGCTCGACGCGTTGCGCGCGGTGCAATCCACCGGTGCGGATGTCAGTTCATGTGCCCTGGTGGGCGGCGGCGCGCGCAGTGAATATTGGGCGCAGTTGCTGGCGAATATCCTGCAACGGGAAATCTTCACCTTGCAGGGCAGCGAGTTGAGCGCGTGTATAGGCGCGGCAAAGCTGGGGTTCATGGCGATAAGCGTGGATTCGGCGGCAGGCCTGCCAGTGAAGGCGCGGTACCTGCCAGATGGGCTACAACAGCCGATGCTGGAAGCGCGGTATGGCAAGTTCCAGGGACTGCTGTGCGCCGCGAAAGCACTGCACGGCTAATATAGCCGACACGCCTTGACTGGGGCCGCTTCGCGTCCCAACGCGGGCAAGCCCGCTCGCCACATAAGCCGTGCTGGGCCTTCAGCAGGTGCTGGAAGTGCGGTATCGCGCGTTCCAGGGACTGCTGTGCGCCCGACGCACCTTTCGTGGCGAGCGGGCTTGCCCGCGTTGGGCTGCGAAGCGGCCCCAAGCCAGGCGCCTCAACCTACCTGGCACACCGCAGCGCCTTGACTGGGGCCGCTTCGCGTCCCAACGCGGGCAAGCCCGCTCGCCACATAAGCCGTGCTGGGCCTTCAATAAGGCTCTAGCCGGCCAGAGGCGGCAGGCGCCGTTTTACCGGGGTTTTCTTGACAATCGCGGTGTTGGTTTCGGCATAGACGTTGATCCGGTCGAGCAGGGTATCCAGCTGATCCATGGTGCGCACGTGCAGACGGGCGATAAAGCAGTCTTCGCCGGTGACCTTGTCGCATTCGGTGAACTCGGGGATCGCCTGGATCTGGCGCTCCACCTCCTGCAATTTGCCCGGCAAGGGGCGGATGCGCACGATGGCCTGCAGCAGGTAGCCGAAGTGGCTGGGGTCGATATCAACGGTGTAGTGGGTGAGTACACCACGCTCTTCGAGGCGGCGCAGGCGCTCACCCACACTCGGCGAAGACAACCCGGTGATAGCCGCCAGGGCCTTGAGCGATAATCGCGAGTCATCCATCAAGGCGCTAATCAGTTGCTGGTCGATAGTGTCAATCATGCTGGCTGCCTAATTAATAAAGGTCATTTGGCCTGCTGGCCTATTTTAGGCGCTGGAGCCGCTGCCCATCAGATTGCCATACTTGAGCCTCACTTGAGGAGCATGAAACATGGACACATCCATCCGTCGCGGGTCGTGGGAAATGGTTGCCGCGATGCTGATCTCGGGCACCATCGGCTGGTTTGTGCTGGTGTCGGGCGTATCGGTGATCGAAGTGGTGTTCTGGCGCTGTGTGATCGGTGCGCTGACGCTGCTGCTGGTGTGCGCGCTGCTCGGTTACCTGCGGCTGGACCTGCTCAGTTGGGCTAAGCTCGGGCTGGCGATGCTCAGCGGCGTGGCCATCGTGGGCAACTGGCTGCTGCTGTTTGAGTCCTATTCGCGGGCTTCGATTGCCATCAGTACGGCGGTGTACAACGTGCAGCCGTTCATGCTGGTGATGCTGGCCGCGTTGTTTCTCGGCGAGAAAATCACCCTACAGAAGCTCGCGTGGTTGAGCGTGGCGTTCCTGGGGATGCTGGCGATTGTCACCGCTCATGGCGACCAGTCGGCCAGCAGTGGGGATTACCTGGCAGGGATTGCGTTGGCGTTGGGTGCGGCATTTTTGTATGCGATTGCCGCGCTGATCATCAAGCGCTTGAAGGACGTGCCGCCGCACTTGATGGCGTTGATCCAGGTGACAACCGGCGCAGTGCTGCTCGCGCCACTGGTGCCCTGGAACAGCCTGCCGGTGTCAGCCAATGCCTGGGCGGCACTGGTGACGCTTGGGGTGGTACACACCGGTTTGATGTACGTCTTGCTGTATGGCGCAATACAGAAACTGCCAACGGCGATTACCGGGGCACTGTCGTTTATCTACCCGATTGCGGCGATTTTTGTCGACTGGATTGCGTTCGGGCATCGCCTGGGTTGGCTGCAATGGCTGGGTGTGGCGGCCATCCTGCTGGCGGCAGCGGGGTTGCAGCGGGGCTGGTGGTGGCCCCGCTCCCCAAGGGCTAGTGCGTACCCTGAAAGATGATGTTTTCCGGGTTGAAATGCTCCACGGTACTGCCCGGCTGCGGCAGGCCAAGGATATGCCCCTTGATCTTGCCCACCACATGCATCTCGCAGGGCTTGCAGTCGAACTTCAAGGTCAGCACTTCATCGCCATGGATCAGTTGCATCGGCGCCACCTTGGTTTTGACCCCCGTCACACCCTTGGCCTGTTTTGGGCACAGGTTGAACGAGAAGCGCAGGCAATGCTTGGTGATCATCACCGGCACTTCGCCGGTTTCTTCATGGGCTTCGAAGGCTGCGTCGATCAGCTTGACGCCGTGGCGGTGGTAGAAGTCGCGGGCCTTTTGGTTGTACACGTTGGCCAGGAACGACAGGTGCGCGTCCGGGTACACCGGCGGCGGTGAGGTTTCGGCCTTGCGCCCACCACGTGGGTGCTGGGCCACGCGGGCGGCGGTCAGGGCTTCGATCACTTCGCGGCGCAAGGCCTTGAGCTGCGAGTTGGGGATAAAAAACGCCTGCGGCGCGTCCAGTTCGATGTTTGTCGCGTGGTATTCGGTAGTACCCAATTGGCCGAGCAGGTCGCGCAGGGTGTCCAGCGCCTGTTCCGGCTTGTTGGCCACGCCGAACGGGCCGGGCAGGGTAACGCTGGCGCTGATGCCTTCTTCGCTGGTCGCAGTGACTTCCAACTGTTCTTCACGCAGACGGGCAACCCAGGTCAGCCCGATACGGCGCTCGGAGGACGTTTTGAGCAGCGCCTGTTGCCAGTTATGGTCGAGGTTGCGGTTCAGCGGATGGTTCGGGCGCAGCTGGTGCAGGCCGGCGGGCATTTCATTCGGCTCGACGCGGTAGCGGTAACGCTTCTGGCCGTCTTCCTCGAACTCGCCCTTGGCTTCGGCGATGTTGGCGCGGAAACCCACCACTTCGCGCTTGATCAGCACATTCAGGCCATCGCCGTTGGACAGCGGCTCATGGGTGATGACTTGCAGGTCGCGCTTGCCGGCTTTTTCCACCACACCTACCGGCAGGCCGGTGAATGTCGGCGTGTCGAAGGCGCCGATGTCGATCTTACGGTCAGTGACGAAATAATCGGTGCTGCCACGGTGAAAGGTTTTTTCCGGGTCGGGCAGGAAGAAATGCGCGGTGCGCCCGCTCGAGGCGCGCGCCAGGTCCGGGCGGTCTTCGAGCACGTCGTCGAGGCGCTGGCGGTAATAGGCGGTGATGTTTTTCACATAGCCCATGTCCTTGTAGCGGCCCTCGATCTTGAACGAACGCACGCCGGCTTCGACCAGGGCGCGGATGTTGGCGCTCTGGTTGTTGTCTTTCATCGACAGCAGGTGCTTTTCAAAGGCCACGACGCGGCCCTGGTCATCCTTCAAGGTGTACGGCAGACGGCAGGCCTGGGAGCAATCGCCACGGTTGGCGCTGCGGCCGTTCTGCGCGTGGGAGATATTGCACTGCCCGGAGAACGCCACGCACAGGGCGCCGTGGATGAAGAACTCGATGGCAGCATCGGTCTCGTCGGCAATCGCGCGGATCTCTTGCAGGTTCAGCTCACGGGCCAGCACCAGCTGTGAGAAACCGGCCTGGTCGAGGAACTTGGCGCGGGCCAGGGTGCGGATATCGGTCTGAGTGCTGGCGTGCAGCTCGATCGGCGGGATATCCAACTCCATCACGCCCAGGTCTTGCACGATCAACGCGTCGACACCTGCGTCGTAGAGCTGATGGATCAGCTTGCGCGCAGGTTCCAGTTCGTTGTCATGCAAGATGGTGTTGATGGTGGTGAACACCCGCGCGTGGTAACGGCGCGCGAATTCGACCAGTTGAGCAATGTCGCTCACGTCGTTGCACGCGTTATGGCGCGCGCCGAAACTTGGGCCGCCGATGTAGATGGCATCGGCGCCATGCAGGATCGCCTCGCGCGCGATGGCCACATCGCGGGCAGGGCTGAGCAATTCCAGGTGGTGCTTGGGCAAGGACATAGTTTTTTTAGTCAGGCTTGTCACGGTTGAGGCGCGCATTGTAGCTGTGAAATGCCTGACCGGCATCACTTCAGGCTTGGGCGGCCATTGCGGTGACTTCCACGCGCATGCCTTCTACCGCCAGCGCAGCCACGCCAAGTGCAGCGCGCACGGGCCAGGGCTTGGCAAAGAAGCGTTTGTAGACCTCGTTGAAGGCGGCGCGGTCGGCCATGTCGGTCAGATAAATGGTCAGGTGCATGACCCGGTCCATGGAGCTGCCGGCCTTTTCCAGGGCGACTTTCAGTGCTTGCAGGGTACATTCGCTTTGCGCGGTGATATCGCCCAGTTCCAGGCTGCCGTCGGCGCGGGTCGGGATCTGGGTGGAGACGAGGATGCCGTTGAAACCGATCACGTCGGAGGAAATCGAATCGGCATCCGGGTCGGGGGTGTAGTGCAGGTCGTGGTTGGCCATGGGCGCCTCTGGTTGGCAATAACAGAAAGGCGCCCATGGTCCCCGAAAATTACCCCAGGGGCAAACTACTGCCAGCGGCGGAAGAGCACGCTGGCATTCACGCCGCCAAAGCCGAAGCCGTTGGACAGCGCGTATTCAATCGCCATGGGCCGCGCCGTGCCGCGCAGCAGGTCGAGACCCTCGGCGAGGGCGTCCGGGTGTTCCAGGTTGAGCGTCACCGGCGCGATCTGATCGCGCAGGGCAAGCACGGTGAAGATCGCCTCGATGCCACCCGCTGCGCCGAGCAAGTGGCCGGTGGCGGACTTGGTCGAACTGATCGCCGGGCTGCCACTGGCGCCGAACACGGTTTTGATGGCGGCCAATTCACCTTTGTCACCCACCGGAGTCGAGGTGGCATGGGCATTCAGGTACTGCACCTGTGAGGCCTCGATACCAGCCTGACGTAACGCTTGCTGCATCGCCCGGCGCGCACCGTCGCCGTCTTCCGGGCCGGCCGTCATGTGGTAGGCGTCGGCACTGGTGCCATAGCCCACCAGCTCGGCAATCGGTTGTGCACCGCGAGCCAAGGCGTGTTCGAGTTCTTCGATGACCAGGATACCGGCGCCTTCGCCCATGACAAAACCATCGCGGGCCTGGTCGAACGGCCGCGAGGCGCGTTCGGGGCTGTCGTTGAAGTCGCTGGACAAGGCGCGCGCCGCCGCAAACCCGGCCAGGCTGACCCGGTGAATCGCCGCTTCGGCACCGCCGCACACCGCCACATCGACCTCGCCGGCACGGATCATCCGCGCGGCATCGCCAATCGCCTGCACGCCTGCCGCACACGCGGTCACCGGCGCGCCCAGCGGGCCTTTCAAACCGTAGTTGATCGACACATGCCCGGCGGCCATGTTGCTCAGGAATGACGGGATGGTGAACGGCGACAGGCGTCGCGGGCCTTTGCTGTCGGTGGTGCGCACCGCGTCGGCAATGGCCGGGAAACCGCCGACGCCGGAGGCGATGATGGTGGCGGTGCGCTCCTGCTCTTCGAGGGTTTTTGGCGCCCAGCCGGCTTGTTTCAAGGCTTCATCCGCTGCAGCCAGGGCGAACAGGATAAACCGGTCCATTTTGCGCTGCTCCTTGGCGGCCAGCAGCAGGTCCGGGTCAAAGCCAGCCTGTGGGTCTTGCAGCGCGCTTTGCACTTGGCCGCCGACGCTCACGGCCAAGTCGCCGATCAGGTCTTCCGGCAGGCGGCGGATGCCCGACTGCCCGTTCAACAAGCGCTGCCAGGTAGATGCCACGTTGGCGCCCAAGGGCGTCAGCGCGCCCATGCCTGTTACCACGATACGTTTACTCATGATCAATCGACTCCGCTTGCGTTGAGGGATACAGACTCAGTGGACGTCACTATCATCATGAAAGTAACATGGCACCCCACAACTTTGCACCGGCGTATAGGAACCTTCATGCAACGCAAGTCCCTCATCAGCGACGAATGCCCCATCGCCCGCAGCCTTGAGCGGGTAGGGGAGTGGTGGAGCATCCTGATCATGCGCGACGCGCTGCACGGTTTGCGCCGCTTCGACGAGTTCTCGCGCAGCCTGGGGATTGCGCCGAACATGCTCACACGCCGCCTCACGGCGTTGGTGGAGGCGGGGATGCTCGAGCGCAGGGCCTACAGCGAACGCCCGCCGCGCCATGAATACGTACCCACGGCCAAGGGCGAGGATTTCCGCATGGTCCTGATGGCATTGGTGGCGTGGGGCAATCGGCATTACGCCGAGGAGGGCGCCAGTGTCGAGGTGGTGGAGCGTGACACCGGCCGCGCGCTGCAACCGGTGATGGCAAACGCCGAAGGGCAAGTCGTGCCGTGGGATGCGTGCCTGATACAGGCGGGCCCGGCGGCCAGCGAGGGCATGCGCGAACGCTTCGCGTCGCACGATTTGAAGCCCTGAATGATCGACTAATTGACGCCAGAAAATAATCATTTTTAACGCGTAAAGTCGCGTATTCAACAGCCGATAGCGATAAGAGATACAGGGTTCTCCGCAAGGCTGAGGGTACGTCCATGTTCAATAAGACACTCAAGACAGAATTGACGGCCAGGACGGCCGAAGTCACCGAGTACAAAGGACTGATAGCCGCACTGGAGCGCTCGATGGCCGTGGTCGAATTCGACCTGAACGGCAAGGTGCTGCGTGCCAACGACAACTTCCTGAACACCCTGGGATACCGCAGCGAACAGCTGGCGGGTAAAACCCACCGTGACTTTTGCTTGCCCGCGTTGACCAACAGCCCGGCCTACAGCCAGTTCTGGAGCGAGCTCAAAGCCGGCAAATTTGTCTCGGGCACCTTCAAGCGCGTGGACGCCAACGGCAAGACCATTTGGCTTGAAGCCAGCTACAACCCCGTGCTCGATGAACGTGGCCAGGTGTTGAAAGTGGTCAAGTACGCGCTGGACGTCACCGAGAAGGTCGAACAAGAGGCTGCCACTCGCAGCAAGCTGGTCGCACTGGACCGAGCAATGGCGGTGATCGAATTCGACTTGCGTGGCCAGGTGCTGGATGCCAACCCGAACTTCTTGAACGTGATGGGCTATTCACTGGCGGAGATCAAAGGCAAACATCACCAGGTGTTCTGCGAACCGGTGTTGGTCAACAGCAACGAATACGCCGACTTCTGGCGCCGCCTGAATAACGGTGAATTCTTCACCGGGCAATTCAAGCGCCTGGGCAAACATGGCCGTGTGGTGTGGCTGGAAGCCAGCTACAACCCGGTGTACGACGGCGACGGCAAGTTGATCAAGATCGTCAAGTTTGCCAGCGATATCACCGAGCGCGTCGAGAAGTTCGAAGAGGACTCCCGCGGCGCTTCGCGGGCCTATCACATATCATCCGAAACCGAGCGCTTCGCCGAGCATGGCACCCAGGTTATCCAGGAGACTGCCAGCGAGATGCGCCGCATTGCCGACAACATTGGCGCTTCCGCACGGCTGGTCGGGCAACTGGGCGACCGTTCCGAGCAGATCACTGCCATCGTCAATACCATTCGCGGGATCGCCGACCAGACCAACCTGCTGGCACTCAACGCCGCTATCGAAGCCGCGCGGGCGGGCGATCAAGGCCGTGGTTTTGCGGTGGTGGCCGATGAAGTGCGGCAATTGGCCGGGCGTACCAGCCGTTCCACCACGGAAATCGCCGAGATGATCGGCTTGATCCTGTCGGAAACCCGCGACGCGGTGACCAGCATGAATGCCACCCAGGAAGGCGCGCAACGTGGCGTGAACCTGGCCGACCAGGCCGGGTCGGTGATCCTGCAGATTCGCACCAGTACCAGCGATGCAGTGCAGGCGGTGAGCATGTTTGCGTCGAAGCTGGATGAATCGGAAGTGATCCCTAAAGCCGCCATAGGCTGGGTTGGGTAACCCTTGTAGACACTGCACCTGTGGCGAGGGAGCTTGCTCCCGTAGGACTGCGTAGCAGTCCCCTCTTTTGGGGCCGCTGCGCGACCCAACGGGAGCAAGCTCCCTCGCCACAGGGGGGGGGCGGTTTATAGCAGGGTGAACGGGTAGTCGACGATCAGCCGCAGCTCGTTCAAGTCACCGTCACGCTGGTCGGCATTCGACGCCACGATGGCATCGCGCACGCGCAGCGAGAGGTTCTTTGCCGGGCCGCTCTGGATCACGTACTTGGCCTCCACATCGGTTTCATGGTGGGCGCCATCGGCACCGTAGTCGCCGCTGTAGGCGCTGTGGTCCGGGGTGTGCGTGCCATTGATGTCCGACCCGTTGATGTAGCGGGTCATAAAGCTCAGCCCCGGCACGCCATAGCTGGCCAGGTTGAGGTCATAGCGAATGCCCCAGGACTGTTCGCCCGGGCCGTTGAAGTCGCCCCACTGCACCGAGTTGGCCAGTAACACCGAGTCGCCGCCTTCGCCCGCGCCGTTATTGCCGGTGCCGATGTAGTCAAAGGGCGTGTCGCCGTGCACTTTCTGGAACGACAGCGTCAGCGTATGGGCCTGCAGGAACGAGTACGCCGCCGCCACCGAATACGTGGTGTTGTTGATCGCACCGGCCTTGGCGCTGCCGGTGTCGAGGGTGCGGTACAGGTTGCCGTCCAGGGCCAGCGATTGGTCATGCCCCAGTGGGATCACGTAGTTGAGGTTGGTGTAGTACTGGCGCCAGATGTCTTCCAGTTCGCCGGCGTACAGCGTCGCACTCAGGGACGGCGTGAAGGTGTATTTGCCGCCGACAAAACTTGCGCTGTTGGCTGGGATATTCGCGTAGGTGGCGTAGATATCGTGGTCATGGTTACTGGTCATGCCACTGTTGGTGCTGGTGAAGTGCCCGGCTTCCAGGTCCAGGCCGGCGATTTCGCTGCTGGTCAGGTCAAAGCCGGTGGCAGTCTGCGGCAACAGGCGGGTGCCGCCGGTGGCGAAGACGGGCGCGGTGGGCTGCATGTCACCGAATTTCAGCTGAGTCTTGGAGACCTTGATTTTTACCGCCGCGCCGACGGAGCCGTAGGCATCCTCCGGGTCGCCGTGCCGGTCGGTCGGCAGGTTACCGGTGCCGGCATCCGCATGGGTGGCGTCGAGTTTCAGCCCGCCGTAGGCGTAGGCATCCACGCCGAAGCCGATGGTGCCCTGGGTGAAGCCCGAGGCGTAGTTGAGCATCGCGCCTTGGGTCCAGTCGATGTTATCGGCCCGGCCACCTTCGCGGTTGCGGTTCATGTAGTAGTTGCGCAACAACCCGGTGACGCTGCTGCCCTCGATAAAACCCTTGGAGTCGGCTTGGTCTGTAACGGCGTCGGCAAACGCGATTTGGCTGATACTGGCGCACACCGCCAGCGCTAACAGGCTGCACTGTTTGATCATGTTGTTACTTCCCCGGAATAATTAACGCGCACAGAAATACCGCACATATTGGATGCTGCATAAAGTTGTATGGCAGGGTTTTTCAGGTGAGGCGTTACACGTTTTTATTGTGTTCGACATGTTTGCCGAGGCTGATTCTAAGCACAGTTCACGCGGCCTGCAGCCAGGCAGAGGATGAAACTCGATTAATTAAACTTCACACTGTTTAATCGGCGAGGGGTGTAACGTTGGGTCTGTCTTAGCCGCTCTGCTTCGACAAAATCCTTTGGTTGCCGCCGCAGACTCTGCGGCGGATTTTTTCGTTGGCGGGGTTTTTAGTTCGCGGGTTAGTTTAACTAACAAGGAGGAGGGCAGCCGGGTTGATTGCCCTCGGGTATTGCCAAGGTATTACTCTTTTACGTCCATGAACTCTTCAGCCCAAGCGACATAGCTTTCCGGCAACGTATAGGTATGCGTCAGTTCGGTGGCGCTGAGGTTCGACGTGCTGTGGGTCAATTGGCGCTGGGCGCGCAGGCTATCGTAGGTGGCCTTGATCGCGGCAAAGTAAGCGCCGTGGCCAGCAACGACCACACGCACGCCCAGGCTGGCCAGGCGCTGGCTATCATTGAGTTTGGGGTTGCCGTAGGTCACCAGCATCAGCGGTACGCTGAGGTTTTCGGCGATCTTTTCCAGGTGTTCGAAGTCGCTGACACCGACCATGCAAATCCCGTCGGCACCGGCTTTTTGATAGGCCAGGGTGCGCTCGATCACCGCTTCGGTGGGCAGCACGCCGGCGTTGGTGCGCGCGATGATCGACAGCTCAGGGTCGACACGGGCCTCTAGGGCCGCCCGCACTTTGCCGATGCCTTCGCCGATAGAAATCAGATCAGTGGATTTGCGCCCGAATTGCGCGGGCAGCAGGGTGTCTTCAATGGTCAGTGCCGCAACACCGGCGCGCTCAAGCTCTTCCACAGTGCGCATCACGTTGAGGGCATTGCCGTAGCCGTGGTCGGCGTCGGCAATAAACGGCAACTGGGCGACACGCCCAATGCGGGTGGCCTGCTCAACGAACTCACTCAGCGTGATCAATGCAAAGTCAGGTGCAGCCAGTACCTGCAACGAGGCAACGGAGCCCCCCAGGATGCCAACCTCAAACCCCAGGTCGGCGGCAATACGCGCCGACATCGGGTCAAATACGGAAGCGGTTTCAACGCATGCGGGTGTTGCAAGCAATTCACGGAAATTACGGCGCAGCGCTGAGTGAGATTTTTTCGGCATGTTCTTTCCTGGCTCTGGTCATCGTCATGTGACGATCTATGTCTATTCGTGGTCGAGCGAGATTACCACGCAGGCGGGCCGGGGATTATGACGTTTGAGAATGGGGTATGCGTTTATCACATACTCGTGCACTTTATTTGTGCAGCCGCTCTAAGCCGCCGTGTCGAGCCATACCGGCAAGCCTGGAATTCAGGCGGGTCAATCAACAATCAGGTTAGAGTACTCATCACTCTCTGCTCATGATGCGAACAATGACTCGCACGCTGTTTGTTTCTCTGGATGGGCCCAAAGGCGTCGGCAAAACCACACTGTTGGAGGCCGTTACGAAAGTACTGAGGGCCGACGATAAAAAGGTCATCCGACTGAGCGAGAGCAAACGCGATCCCTATAGAGAGCAAACAATGGCTCTGGTTAATCAGTTCGTGAGAAATTCCATCCGCGAATTGGAGTTGCGGGTGTGTGAGCGCTTTGCTGATAGCCGCGCCTGGATCTCCCAACACGTGCTGCCGGAACAGCCACCCGGCAGCATTATCTTGATCGATCGCTGGTACCCATCTGATGCAGCGTTTCGGCGGGCAATCCCGTTTGCAGAGATTCTGCAGATGAACCTGGATCGAAACGTGCGAGTGCCAGACCTGCATGTTGGCGTGGTGACTGCGCCGGATATTTCGTGGATGAGGGCCGCGGCACGACGTCGTGGGCTGAGCAGTACAGTGATCCATGCAGTGGAGCAGCATGTGGCGTGTACTGAAGCGTTCGAGCGAGCGGCTGCCGATCAGGGTTGGTTTTTATGCCGCAATGAGGGAACGCTTGAGGACGCAACAGTGCAGGTGGTTTGTGACGGTCACCAGTTAATAGGATTTCCGTAGGAGATTGATTCTATTGACTAAAATCAGTCTCGGCAGTCCTTGGCTGGAAAACAGATTTCTCGATTCCAATTAAGTGCTGCAATTACAGCTGTTTTCCACTCAAAGACTGCACGTAACGGGCGCAAGCATAGGCAGTTGTACGATAACTCGCGACCCGGCTGTGTACCGTGCAACGTTCATCTACCACTCGCGCTTTCCAGAAGGGCGAATGCGTTCAAAGGTGCCTGCTTCTCACAAGTGCACAAGCCTCATACCGTCTTAATGACAGCGATCGCCCAGAGGCTGGGGCAACCGGAGCAAACTGCATCACACCGTATCACCACGACTACCCGGCTTCTACCATATGGGATCTGCTCCCATGAGGCGTGAACCTGTAAAGAAGCATGTGCGCATTATTAGGCCCGGCTATGGCAACCTCCTTCCTTCGTTATCGTATAGCACTCAACGCGATCGCGTTTCTGGGCGCCTACCTGCATCGAGAAGCCTTAACAGGCGAGCGTTGGGGAAGCGCTGTCAGTATTTATGAGCGCGTCGATCGACAGGTGTCATAAGCTTAGAATCGAGGATATGGTCTCGCAGCAGGGACTGCGAATTCTACTCGGGCGCATCAGAGGCGCGACGTGACAGAACAAAAAACATCGAACTTCGTTTGTGGCTATAACTAAAATCACTAGGCTTTAAACTTCGATTAACGCACTTATTGTAGAATTCAATTTGTGATTAAACAATTTCCTGTCTCGCAACTGACTGTTTTGACTTGCAAAATAAATCGCAAGAAAGGTTAGATTAATTGCGCTCTTTTCCTATCAATTAATCAGTTAATCATGCTGTCAGTTTGTTGGCGGTTTAGGGTGTGAAAAAAATTGTTGTGGCCATCGGGACGCTGAGCTACCTTCAGTCATTAGTAACTGACGCCAGATATTAACAGCACCTCCAGAACTCGCTCACCCATTAACGCCAACCATGCACGATGATGCCAAATGATCATGAATAGAATTTTCCGCAGCTGTTGTTTCAGTGGAGTGTTTCTGATAAGGAGAGCCGCGCCTAGATCCTACAAAGCCGACTCACCATTTTGGTGAAGTTAACTATTACTGTTACCAGTACGCATGTAGGGATCGATACCATACCCAGTGGTATTTGCTATTGCTTCGACATAATAGGTGGCGAGAAAGGTGAGCAAAGAAATTCGCACGGCCGTATCAATCCATACCTCCAAGCCGATTCGAGTTAAGGTGTCACCCCTGAGGATCCCAGCACCCTGGAAACCCGCAAACGTTACCGTTACTCAATCCGCAGTACCGTATGAAGCTCTAGATGTGAGTGATGCAGAGTTGCGTCTTGCCCGGAAGCGAGATGCCATTTTCAAGCAAGTTAGGGATGGCATGATAGGTCAAGCTAAAGCGATGGAGCTATTGGAAGTAAAAAAAAGTCAATTCTACAATCTGTATAAATCCTTCTCAGAATCTAATAGCTATCTTGACTTGGCGAGAAAGAAGAGGGGAACGAAGCCGGGCAGCCATAAGCTAACGCCCGGGCAGCTAAGTGCTCTTGAACTTTCGTTTCAGGAGAAATACAACGGGCCGAGTGCATCATCAGCTAAAGTCTGGAAGTACGCTCAAGGGCTAGTTCCTGAAGATGAGTTGCCGCCCAGTAAGTATCAGTGTAGGAAATTTGTAGCTGCAAAGCCCGAAAAAGTTAAATACTACAAAAAATATGGAAAGGAGGCTGGTGATAATAAGTATATAGCTAAACCTAAGAAAAAGATCATGGAACGTGTGCTTCAGCAAGTGCAGATGGATCACACTATGGTCGACATCATGTTGGTCGACGAATTTGATCGTGATGTATTGGTAGGCCGTCCTTGGTTGACGATAATAATGTGCGCCCTTACCAGGGTGATACTTGGTCTGCATCTGAGCCTCCGCCCCCCTAGTTTAAGAACAGTTGCAAGTGCGTTGGCTTTTGCAGTTCTGGATAAATGTACTTTTTTAGAGTCCTGGGGGCTTGACTCCAGAGTTTACCCATATTACGGGATACCCTTCCTAATTTACACAGACAATGCTGCTGAGTTCACTAGCCCTAGGTTCATTGCAATGTGCAAAAGATGGGGGATGGATTGGGATCATCGCCCAATCGGCAAGAAGTGGTACGGTGGCTTGATCGAACGCGTTATAGGCACATTTATGAACGAAATACATTTTCTGCCAGGAAATACAGGCAGCAATGTGATTCAGCGGGCGGGGTTAACCCCAGAACTTGATGCTAAGTATGATATTGCGCAATGCGCTAAATACCTGTTTGATCAAGCGATTATTTACCACGGGACGCATCATGAAGGTCTGGGGAGTACTCCGCGTCAGGCGTGGAATTCTTACGATTCGCAGGGGGCTCTAGACCATGAAAGAGTGATCCTGCAAGATCAGAGGGAACGCTTCGAAATTGAGTTTTTGGCTCCATCTTATAATCATACAATTCAGATATATGGAATAAATTTTTCAGGCAGAAGATATCACAGTCCCGAACTAGATCCTTACATCGGCGCAAGAAATGTTGAGATACGGTATCAGTCCGGCGACCTGAGCTCGATATGGGTATTGGTTCCTGGAAGATTTCTACATGTTCCGTGCACCTACACTAAAAACCGCCTCTCCAACAACTGGGAGTCTTATTGCAGCCATAAGGCTTTGTCTAGTGCCAGGCATGTCGGCCACCGCGCGCCAGCGGGGCTCATTGATGATGAGCATGCTCTGGAAGCCCAGAGGCGACAGCGCGAACTAGCAATTGAAGTGGAGACTCAGCCTAACAAAAAGCCGAGACCACCTAAAGATATCACGGCGCAGACAGAGCGGCTACCCACCCCCCCGGCGATCCAGCCAGTAATTGGCGCGCCGCGTATCATCCAAAGCAGTCGGGGCGTTCCGGAGATTATGCAACCTACGCTAATAATTGACAGGTTCAAAAAATGACTATGGACGCATCTTCAGATTACGATCACGTTTTGCTAGAGCATCGCTATAAGCTTGATCTCTCTGCAACTCAACGTATCGAAATTTGCAGGCATGACTTTTGGATCGATACTCCAAAGTTTGCTTTGATGTTCGAATGTATAGGCCATATGTTGTATACAAGGAACCAGATTCAAGCATCTTGCATATTTATACACGGAGAAGGGGGGGACGGAAAAACGGCCGCGTGGCATCGCCTGAAGTTTCTAAGCGCGAACTCCGATAAAAAAATGGTCTTTGTTGAGCTGTCCGAAAATACGAGTCGCCATAAACTCCTTGATCGGATCTGTGAGGCCTTTGGCATTGAGGTCGGTGGCCGCAACACAGCCAGGAAGGAAGACTTAATACTAAATTACATAAGGGTTAACAACGTATGTGCCATCGTCCTTGATGAGCTGAATGATGCCCTTCTACAGCCATATGCTCAAAAACGTACGCTTCTTTCGCTGATGCGTAATCTGTCGGGTACTCTGAAATTGTGTGTAATCGCCTTTGGCAATACGGAGGCACGCGACATCGTTATGCTGGATCGAATCATCGACCGTCGTTTTGTGCAGTTTGTTGTCAAAGATTGGGAGATGGGGCAGGATTTTGTTAATTTCATAGCAACCTATGAGGCTCATCTCCCGCTTAAGCTCAAATCCGACCTCGCATCCCCGGAGCTTAGAACGTTAATCCATACCGAGTCGTTAGGGATCATGGATAACGTCGTCAAGATCATGAAATGTCTAGCCATGGATGCTATTGACTCAGGAGCAGAGCGCATCGCGCCGGAGCAGTTCCCTCGTTTGCGTGATATTGCGATGCGGTTCGGATTTAACTTGCATATTCCCAAGGTAGATCGCAATGCAGATAAATCGAAGAAGTAGTTTGACCCCATGCCAGCAAGATATCCATGATGCGATATCAGCTCAGCTGGCCTTGGCTCAGCCGACCATAATTATAATTAACGCTGAGCCAGGATCAGGCCTTTCGACATTAATGGAATGTCTTGGGGAAGATATGGGGTCAGCATGTCTTAAATTCGTATCAAGACCAGCGATGAGTGACCTCAACTTGCTTGAGACGTTTTACCATCACTTGGGGCTGGGCGGTGAGGGTATCTCACACCGGGCACCGATTCCAGCCTTTATATATCCTCTCATTGAACTGCAGTCGATTATGAGACTGCTTGTTGAGGATATCGATGATTTTGCTGTGACTATTCCAATGAGAAAAATGACTATAGG
The DNA here is from genome assembly GCF_002843605.1 of Pseudomonas sp. S09G 359. Classification (NCBI taxonomy): domain Bacteria; kingdom Pseudomonadati; phylum Pseudomonadota; class Gammaproteobacteria; order Pseudomonadales; family Pseudomonadaceae; genus Pseudomonas; species Pseudomonas sp. S09G 359. The sequence goes on from NZ_CP025263.1 coordinate 3,431,302, forward strand.
GCACCTTAGTAAAATTGCCTCGGCACTGCCGGGCATGAGCTTTATCATTTCTCAGACATTGTCTAGATGGGATCACGATCGCAGTATCCAGCATAGTGATATTAAGGGGGTTCAGGGGCGTGACGAATATCATTTGCGTAGCTTCGCAGACCTTGGTCAGTATATTGCTCACTTTAAGAGCTTCGCCGCCTCAATTGGATTAAACAATGTTTCTAGCTCAGCATTAGGGGAGCTCTATAAAAGAACAGGAGGTAATCTGGCTTCCACCATGTTGCATCTCTGCCATCCTCTTTACATGCGCCAATGGAAATAAGGACGCAGGCATTTCATATGAGTGTACCAGTCCAGAACGAGCTGTTTTCATCTTGGTTGTACCGCCAAGGAGCCGTTTCCATCTACAGTGATTTATCCATCCACCAGCTTTTGGGGATGTATCAACGCTGCATGCAAAACGATGATTTTGATCCCGACTTTAATTTTTCCAGCGAGTTCAGCAGGTGCGCTCTGAAGCAGTTGGGCCTGGTAGATTCTGACGTTTCGTTCTTCGCCCCGAAAAGCACTTGGCTGATACCACGCTATTATCGTGGAGCCTTTTGCTATGAGTGCTTTTGTGATCATATTCGATCATTCAAGCTTCCTACAATGCTTACTGAGTGGTGCTCAGTCACACAAACTGTTTGCCCTGTGCACCTTGTTTCATTGGTCGACACGCCAGGAAAACACAATTATAAACTTAATATGGCGGTGAGGCTTTTTTCTGACTACCATTCACAGTCAAGTTTTTTGGCATTCCCCCATCCTAATCTGACCCCGCAAGTGATAGATGCATTACTGTCGATACAGTCCTTTATTTCCAGCGTTGAGGCTAGAGCCTTAGATAGTGGATTTGACTCTGAGTGGCGGTTGATTCGGACGATAATACAAATATTTCTTTATCCTCGACATGGCATAATTGCCTCTCTGTTTCCCAAGAAGTCCGTTGGGGCTGAGGTTCAACTCTTTCGATACAATCTGCATTTGGGCCCCTTAACAAACCCGGTTACCCGCAGGCAGTTGGCGATACTGCTGACGGGCTTGGTTTTGGATGTTTTGGAGGACAGTCAACGCTCAGAAGCTGAGCAGTACCTCAAGTTTTTTGACCAACGTTATTATTTTTTTAATAGCACCGCCGGGCTAGGTCGATCCGCTAACGTCTTTATTCCTGAGCATGGGAGATCACTTTTTGCCCAACTGGCTGAGCTTTCAACCAAAATCCGCAGCCCTTATCTAGCAGAATTTGTTGCTGGGTTTGGTGGCAGGCACTGATAGTTATCATTTGGAGGAAATATGCTGTTCCAGTTCGTGACTCAAGTACGCTTCTCTTTGCCGCTTGCGGTCAGCGAAAATGGTGCTGTTTTTGGTGCACAAGCAAATCTAGGGATGTTCGTTTCATTCCCTTCGAGGCGAATACTCGCGTGGTTTCACGCGGCTGAGCGGCTCAGGAGCAAGGAGGGCGCACTACGGCTCATGCTTCCCGGCCCGGTGCCCTCATTCGTCACCAAACTTGTGTGGATCAATGCACATGGTCTCACCGAAACGCACCGAACCGCTGATTTGATCGACGCATTTATGGAGCTCTTCTTTGACTACCCCGTTTCCGTCTATGGAAGCCAGGCACTAGTACGGCATATCCCCAGGCCTGTCTTTGACTTGCTCATCAACGATACTGTGTCTCGTTACAACCGATATTTTATGGTAGCGGCTGGGAGCAATAGTGCAGGCGTCCTTGACAAGTTGGATTCGGCCCCACGGCTATTCAGTTGATTGTGTCTTTCATAGCATTTGTCACGTGCCAGAAGTCTTGTACTTTTAGATAGTGCCATTACCGACATCCCTTCTTGGAGGGATCACCTAGCGCAGGGCTAGTGATCCGTCAACCCGAAATAATCATTCTGGCTCACGCCAGTAACGACTGACCGTCATCTTGTTCACATCCAGATTCTGAGACGCCTGCGCCTGGGTTAAGCCCTGGGCTTTGCACTCCTGAATAGCGGTCTTCAAATCTCGATCAATCACTCGGCCGGCTGGCCTGCTGCGTAGCCCATTGTCATCCAACTCTGCCCGCGCTGCCGCGAGTGTGCCGGCGGCATCCAGTTCGCGCATCTGGTCTGCGAATCTCTCCACGAGCGCATCAACAGTTATGCCTTCCTGGATCAGCGTGGCTGCGCCGACTAGCAATAGGGGAGACGCCCCGTAGGCTTCCGACAAGTCCTGCAGCTTGTCCAATGTGGGGCTCGACTTGCCGTGCTCAAGCTGACTCAGGTACTGACGATTGCTCCCCTCGGGGATTGACTCTTGGGTCAACCCTTTGTGAGCTCGCAGCGCGCGAAGGATCGCGGCTAAAGGTACCTTCATCGACACAGGCATTCCTCAAAACCGAGGATGTAGCCATGTTGTGCCGTAACACTCTACCGTATATAGTAGTCGTACAGTTACGGCGTTGGCGCGTGGCTCGACCTGCCTCGACATGGGTACAGGCAGGCGTGTGAGGGCAGCAGCTCAGGGCGACATCTCTCTACCAGATATCAATTTAGCCCTAAACCGTCGATTGTGATTTTTATCCTCTACCCCTGGGCGAGCTGCAGAGCCTAGGTCAGCCGAGGTGACGTCGGATGTTGGTAATCAGCTGCAGAGGCGGCCTCGGAACCGGATGAAGGGCTCAAAGCGCGAAGTCGATAGCGGTGGTCTCCGGAATCGGTGTGCAGCGAACAGAACAGCGTGATGTGCCGAGAGGCCTGGATTTAAGCGAGGAACCACCTGTGAGCCACACAGCATTGCCAGACCCTTCGGCTTTCATGGTCAAAACCTTCGGGTCGACGATAAGAGACCTCAGCTTCAACAGGCTACCAACGGTGATTCAAAAGGCGAAAGCGGCGATACCAGATGACGACGTGGTGGGTTTTTTTTTATGCGCGCTGTATCGACCTCCGCGGATGACCGGGTTGATCTTCTGTAACCGCATAAGCCTCCTGCCTCCGGGTCTGCCAGCTCATACGCCGCCAGTTGTAAGGCGGTTTCACCGCAACGGTTACCTGGTGGTGGAGGCGGACACGGGCGGATTGTTTGTGGTGGCCCACCATTACTTCGAAAACGGTGCTATCAGGCCTTTTTTCGAAGTGCATTGAACACAGGTCATCAACACAGGACATCACGCTGGGACAGATCGAGTGAATTGCTATGCCTGCAGACTATAAATCCTTGAACAGCTTGCAGACCGCCGCGGAGGTCAAGCCGACCTCGATTCCCGCGAGTGTCGAGCGTGCTATAGCCGTGCAGTTTGAATTTTCGGCCACCGCTTACATGTGCTGCGCGAGCGTGGATCACGAAATCAACTGCTTGGTAGGTGTGGTTTACCAGGAACAACGCGGGCGTTTTCGAGATGGAGCGACCGTTCGGACGTCCTCGCTACGTCGAAGGTTCGAGAGCCACGGATACCACGTCTTCGAAACAAGCAATGGCAGCTCATACGTTGTTTGCGAGTGGGCGCCGGACGGAATGAGCCCACGATTTTCTGGCGTACGCCACTAGGCATTTGGGACACGAATCCCGCAAGTAAAGACGTTACAGGCCACATGAACGATCAAACGTATTCGGAAACAGCAAAGCTCATAACGGTGCCGGCGAGGTGGTCAAACAGGTGTGCGAATACTCACACCGAGCAATCTCTAAACCACCTTGAAACACAGCAAATTCATAAGTGACCGAGCGATGAAGCTACGAATTTACTCAGACCTGCATAACGAATTTCACCGCTTTGATCCGCCGGCGCTCGATCCCGACGTCGACTTGGTCATTCTTGCGGGTGACATCGACAAGAAGGCCCGTGGCGTGAAGTGGGCAAATGAAACGTTCAGTTGCCCAACCGTGTACATCAGCGGCAACCACGAATTTTATGACGGCCACTTCGATCGAACTCTTCAAAAAATGCGAGACGCCGCTGAGCCCCATGTCCATCTGCTCGAGAACCAAAGCATCATCATCAACGGCACTCGCATCTTGGGCACCGCAGCGTGGACGGACTTTTCCGCAACGGGCGACCAGGTGGCTGCGAGCAGGATGGCTTGGGAGTGGATGAACGACTTCAACTACATCCGGGCTGATGCGGGATACCGACGCCTGAGACCCGATGACCTCGTCACTCGCAACCATGCCGCCAAGGCCTGGCTGGCCCAGCAGCTTGCCCAGCCTTTTGAAGGCAAAACGATCGTCGTCACTCACCACGCCCCATCACCTGTAGTTGTGGGAACGAAGCATGACGGGCATCTGAATGCGGCTTACACCAACGACTGGCCCAGACTCATCGAGAAGGCGGATTTGTGGGTCTTTGGCCATACGCACCAAGCTGTGGACGTCGAGCTGGCAGGCTGCAGAGTGGTCTCCAATCCCCGGGGTTATCCCAACGAGCAGACTGGCTTTGACCCGTTTTTTGAGATTTCGATTTGATGACCAATTTTTCCCATAAGCGTGTCGCGGAGAAGGAAGCCGTCGAGCGTCAGAGCCAGGAGATTCCTAGTGCCGTCATCCGAGCTCAAGCCATGGATTGGGGTGTGACCGTTGATGCTTATCTATACGATGCGGCAAGGGTAGGGCAGCGATATGCAGCGATCGTGTATGGGGATAAAGCCGGGGCTAGTCTCGACGGCATGACCGTTGCCACCCCACCGCTGGAACTTGTGAAAGCCCGGTCGGGATATAAGCTGATGCGTACTCCAGGCGGGGATCAGCACTTTCTGATCGTGAGTGAGCTGGGCGCCGAGGGACATGCTAATGACATCCAGCATTGAGGTTCCTACCGAACTTGTTCAAGCTGCATCGCTGAGCTTCAAATTTAGGATCAGTGGATTTCTATGGCGCGCGTTCCCTCACGGGGCGTGCCTGGCTGGTGAGATTCACGGGGATTCGAGTGAGCGCTTTCTGGAGGGTGGTCTGATACAGACCTCAGCCATCATGCAACTGACTAGGGAGCATGGGTATTTGCTTGCCCATACGTTCACGGGCAGCTGCTATGTGCTCGTCCAGCCGGCCGGCGCCGTGGAACAGTATTTTGGACACCTCTATACGCACGAGGTACCACAGGGATTGGAGGATTGATGCATCGACTACATATTGCGGAGGCCATCGCGCTCGACGGCGAGCCTCTGTCTGGGGCGTCCGAAGCGGAAGCCGAGCTTATCAAGACACGTGTCGCAGAAACGGGTAAAGCATACTGTGCTGCGGTTGCTTGGGTCATTATTGATGTACTCGATGTGGATGCCGACCAGTTGGCTGCCATAGGACGGTTACCCATTGTCTTGTTCACCCATAGTGTGCTGCTTCACAGTTCCGGAGATTATGAGAACAACGAGCGCATCAAGACCGGCTACGCGACCAGCTACGATGGCCGGGGCATCTTTGAAACCAGTGACACGATTTTTGTGCTCGTGGGCCAGGGCTTCAGAAAGTCTGTCTCGATCGAGCTTCTGAATCAGGTTCCCTCTAGATCTTGGGCACCTTAACTCAATTGCCTTCATGCGGCGTTTAAGAATCGAAGGACGAGATGCCCGTGTGGCCCCCATAGAGCTCCTGCTTTAAAGGATAAGAAAGCGATACTCAAAGGAAGACGTCCCAGTGAGGTCAATATGAATACGGATATTCTCGATGCTTTAAAGAGGCTATGGGAGCTCCAGCAGCTTGGGCCTGACGGGCTATGGAAGGAACCCGCCTTCGATGAGTTGCGAAAGGCGTGTGCGGCCAAGTATCAGCAAGGTAAGGGAACGTTCGGGCTCACATTCGCCTTGGATCATGCGCTGAAATCGTTGGGCCTGGCGTGCTTGTCTCCATCGTCAAGGCAGTCCAGCTCGTTTGACCCAACCCTCGCCTCGAGCATGCTTGAAGCTGCGTTCACCCAGAAGACGATACGACGTCGTTACCTGTGCCCGCTCGACTTGGCTGAGCAGATTCCACCAATGACTTTCGGAAATGCTAGGGTCGCGGTGCTCACTGCTGCGGAGCTAGAGGTGCTCTTCGATAGGTCGCGACTCGCCAGGTACTATCCCAATCAGGATCTCAATTTCGAGGGTTTCTCTCAATTTCACTGGCTCATAGTTGAAGAGATTGTAGCGACGGGAAAGGATGCTGGTGATCGAGCTGTGCCTGCCTTCTCGATGATGATGAGTAGAGACTTCGGTGAGATTGATCCTCATAAAAGCCGTTTCCCAGCTGCTGTAGAGAAAGCGCTTTTTTTCTTGCTGCTCGCGCGGTGGGAGGAGTGGGCGATGATGCCCGAGGTCGATTGGCGAGGTTTTCGGATCCCTTGGATTTATCAGCTAGACGATGACTTATTTGTCGCGCCATCAATCCCGCGAAGCCCAGACAGCCTGTCTTGGGAACCGTATATTTACCAGGATCAATGGGGAGAGCCTGAGGAGATTCAGAGACCGGTAGAGCTAAGGCTTACTGATGCCGCCACCGAATTCCTTGCGGGCCTAGGAGATGCCCACTGGCAAGCCTTCCAGTCTGCCTTGGACTCTGAGCTGTTCGAAACTCCGGTCATGCATTTTCTGGTTCGAGGATTTCTGTCGGATGGCATCGACGAGTTCATGGCCCACTTGACCACCGTCGAGGCGGCCCTGGGGTTGCAAGATGACCATGATTTCAACAACCGTCGCAATTTCCCAAAAATAAGTGCCACCAAGAGGGTCGCTAGGCGTTTAGCCGCGGCCCTGAATGATGCCGGTGCTGCTGACGTCTATGACGTGCTTTTCAACGTTAGGAGCGCGTTCATTCATGGCCGTGGGGGCATGAACAAAATACCCACCGCGCAGCGCGTTCAGGCACGAACGATTGCATCAAAAGCCTGTGCAGCCTTGGTTGATTTGGCGAGTCAGTCGAGGCAGTCCCGCGACGAAATTCTCGACGATTTATTGGAAAAAGGGGTGAGGCTCGTCGGTATGCACCAGCCCAAGCGCTCCCGGTGACTTCGCCCCGGCAAGGTGAGAGGTTGCGCAGGATGAGAATCAAACTTGCCGGCCTCGCGTCAAACGTATGGAGTCTACGATCAGACACTCAACTCCTGCTATGAGTGAGCGCTTCGCGCTCTAAGCCGAACACCTAGACACAAGCCTATTCAAATGAGCGAATTCTGGTTCAACAAGCTACCCGACGCCATTGCAAAAGCACGATCAGCTGTCGATCCTGAAGGGATTGCAGGGTACCTGCTGTGTGCCTTGGAGCGACGGGGAAGGGTGACGGGTATGCTGTTTTGCGATCTAAGCGGCGGCTTGCGCGACGGATCTCCTATTCAGACCGGCGTCATCGAAGACCGTGCCTGGGTAGAGGATTACGAGCTCGTCATCGCAGCTGACGGTGTCTATGTTGTCGCGCATCGTTCGCACGAGAACGGTGCTATGGATCCCGTCGTCTGCTGGCACTGACCTAGGCATGGATCGCACCGGCCTCCCGCGGCTGCTTACCTTATCCACCTCGGCTATACGGACAGTATGAGTCCACCTGGAGAATTGCATTCCACTTGCCCACCCGTTTGCATCGCAACTGACCAGCCATTTGCATTCGACTTGCCCAGTTAATTGCCTCGGATCTGCCCAGCTCACTGGACGCGTCTTGACCGGCAGTAATCGGCCAAAAGCGGCCATTCGACTTGGTTTCCGTTCTGATTGAAATACCATCGGTCTCAGCAGGTGCCCATGTATAGGCATGGCACCCGGAGGCCATCATGTTCGTCTCATCATTGAAGACCGATGTGACTACAGCTACCCTATTCCGTATAGGCATAGATATCCGGGCTAGATAACGCCTTCTTTTTCCGTCCACCACCACTAAATGTTACAACTCGGATAGCCTAACTATCATTTTATAAGCGTCTTCACGAGCAATGGGGATTACTGATCGATGAAGGATGATTCCTTCAATCAAAGCGTCTAGCGCGACTGCTGACAAAGGGGAGAAATAGAGTTCGAGTGAAACTCTGATTTCGAGCATCCAGTCTCTCATAACATTCTTCATGACAGGGTTACGGCCCGCAAAAATATAGAGTTCGCAAGTCAGTTGGATCGTTCTAGTGCCGAATGTGGATCTTTCAAAGATTACATCCACTATCGCATGGCAAGCGTCTTCTTTAGTCTTTGCTTTTCGAATTGCTGCTGCAAATCGAGTAGATACGCATTGAGCCAACAGCTGAAATGCCTCTAGCAGCAGCTCCTGCATGCTCGGAAAATAGTGTGTAAGTGAACCGAGAGGCACGCCCGACAGTTCGGAAATTTTTCGGTACGTTGTGCATGCAACCCCGTGCAGCTCGATGCAGTCTAGGGTTGCGTTGAGGATATGCTCCCTACGATGAGGGTCTTGCCGCCAAGTCTTCCGTTTCTCGTTCGTCATGCATGCTCCTATCTCAGCCAGCTGACATTAGCATAGGACGTAAAATCGTACAACTGTACGATTTCATTGACCTTGATTAGCGCTCACAGTAGGATAGAAACCGTACATCTGTACGGTTTCTAGTGCTCAGCATGAGACCGAGCCTAATAGCTGCTGCATAGGAAATTTTCGGATGAACAAATTGACCGGTGTTGTTGATGGTTTTTTGTATGACGCAAATTTCGACGAATCTCTTATTAGTTTGAGGTAGAAGACGAAGGCACTATGCGCTCAGTTCAACGCCACAGCGCAAGATGAAGACCTTGCTAGGTCAGAACCCATCAATGCTACTGGTCGTGGGGACAGGTGATCTCTCTTGGCACAGGGAGGCTGCGCGCTGACTCGTATCGGCTAAGATTCCGGAGAAAAATTCGGCTACTCACCGGGCGTCTTCACTGTCGAGCGCTACATCCCTGAGAAATGGGCATAGCTCTCAAGATCGGATGCGTCAGCAAAATTCTTATTATCGGTCTGCGACATATGTTACAGGCACGGTGTGCGTTTGCTAACAACAGGCTTTATTAGATGAATAGTACGGAACAAGCTTTTTTTACCTCTAATACGCTACCTGCTTCCAGATATGCATTCTTCCTGGCCGGATGTGGCATGGGCGCATGGGCACCTTTGGTTCCATTTGCTAAGGAAAGGGCGCAGATAGGTGAGGCGGAACTTGGTCTGCTGCTTCTGGGCCTTGGGACGGGAGCAATGTGCATGATGCCGTTTGTGGCCCGTTTAGCAAACCGAGTTGGCTGCAGAAGTACTGTCTATCTTGTAAGCGCTTTTACCGCTATTGGCTTGGTTGGCCTGGCAACAGCCACTTCATATTGGATGCTCTTGGCTTTTCTGCTTCTGTTTGGGGCCGCCATCGCTACAGCCGATGTAAACATGAACCTTCAAGGCTCGCTTGTTGAGCGCCACCACGGCAAGCAGATGATGTCTGGCTTTCATGGGCTGTTCAGCGTCGGAAATATTTTCAGCGCGGGCACGATAAGCTTGCTGCTTTGGCTTGGCCTCAATCCCGTCCAGTCAATCGTTATTTTGGCTCTTGGATTGGGCGCGGCGCTCTTGTCTTTTGGTCGTCACATGCTCCCGTTCGCGGAGCTGGAGGGAGCGCCGGCCAAAAAGAAGCCAACCAAGCTGGTGTTGCTGCTGGGGGCGCTGTGCTTCATCGCTTTTCTGGTTGAAGGTTCAATGCTCGATTGGAGTGCCGTCTATCTCACTTCGAATCGGGACATGGAGCCTAATATTGCGGGCATCGGTTACGCCGCGTTTTCCGTGACCATGGCAGTAGGGAGACTGTCAGGCGATTGGATCGTAAGCAAGCTCGGATCGCGAGCAGTGCTACTGGCAGGAAGTGTATTGGCGATGGGAGGCATGGCGTTGGCGGTGGGCATCGACCATTGGATAGTTTCGGTTTTGGGGTTCGTACTCGTCGGATTAGGGATCTCGAATCTCGTTCCGATATTTTGCTCCAAGGCCGGGCATCAGACTGTTATGCCCGTCGCTCAAGCTCTGGCAATCATCAATGCGATCGGCTACCTAGGCATACTGATGGGCCCGGCTGCAATTGGATTTATCGCTCATGCTACGTCCCTAAGCTTCTCTTTGCTGTTCACCTCTGCGTTACTGATCCTCGTCCTCTGCAGCGCCAAGTTCGCATCATACAAATAGCGCTGGGCCTGGCAGGTGGTCGTCATCTCGGGGCTCAGGTGGCGATCACCTTTCATCTCCCTAGATTACCCTGCTGCCGCGCTGGAGGGGGCGGAGATTCTCTCGCATTGAGACTTTCCCACTCCATAAGCGCCCAGCGTAGAAGTAGCACTCAATCCTTGTAGAAGAAATATCCAGCGAGCATCTTCCTCACCGGCGTACTCGGCGCCTTCACTTGTTCTATACCACTTCGCTACAAGCTATATGGATGTCTACGCACCGTAAGCGTCTGCCGAAATCACCTCGCACTGCTCAGGCAAATACGCTTGAAAGGATAGGCGGGGGATCTCGCTACGCCTCGGTAACGTGTGAACGGTAAGTCTACAAAAAGGATCTGCAAATGCTCATTGGCAAGGCGATGCTTGTTGATCCCCTTCGTAGAGATTTTAGGCTCCGAGTTAGCTCGCCAGTCATGGCGTTCATGGTTGCCAATGCTTTCTAACTAAATTATCGTAGGTCTCTCTGGGTACCGCTGACATAACGTTCTTGGTAAGGCATTCGGTATAAATGTCTTCCTTGGGGACAGCTATGCCATACCGAACCCTATGGTCTATCGCGCTTTTACTGGTCACCGCTGTCTGGGGCTGGAGCTTTGTAGCTAAGCACGAAACGTTGGCAATCATGGCTCCATCCACGCTGAACGCATGGATGTTCACCTTAGCGGCTCTAGCGCTTCTTCCATTTTCAATCCGCTCATTTCGACATCTGAAACCGCGTGACTGGGTGAGTGCAGTATTTGCTGGAATAGTCCTCTTTGCTGCGTTCTCATTGCAGACCTCAGGGACAGCCCTCACAACCCCCTCCAATGCCGGGTTCATCACCGGCTTGTGCACAGTTTTCACTCCATTGTTTGTTTATCTCATAGGAAGAGGACGCCCAAGTCCTAAACAGGCAGCAGGAACAGTGATTGCCGTATTTGGGCTCGCTTTACTGAGCCTTGACGGATTCGCGCTGCACTACGGTGATCTATTGATTTTGGGGTGTGCTGCATGCTTCGCATTACACATCGTTATTGTCTCAACGTTCGCAACACCTGCCAATTCCATGGCATCAACTTCAATCCAGCTAGGGCTGGTTGGCTCGCTTTCTTTGATATGGAGCTTGGCTGGTAACCAGTTTTCTATTCCCAGGGCGCTCCCTACGACAGTTACCATCCTTTCGCTAGCGCTGTTCGCTACTGCCTTGGCTTACGCCATTCAAAATCGAGCTCAGGCTGTGCTTTCCCCTGAAAAGGTCGCCCTGATACTTATTTGCGAACCTGTGTTTAGTGGGGCTTTTGGTTATTTTCTCGCTGGAGATCGTTTACCCCCTGAAAGACTCGCAGGGGCGGCGCTAATCATTCTGGGCATTGCAGTCACGGAGCTCAGAATCACGCGTACGGAAGGAGGGACAAACCGTCCTGCCGGACGGCGCGCAGATGGCTAGCGATCGGAGGCAAGCAGGGCGAGCAACCCGACCAAACGAACCTTAGAGTTCACATAGAGCCGCGAGTCGCAAAGCAGCCTCTCATGCTTACCGGAGGCAGACGCGATGACACGCGCACCGCTCGCCTTTGGCTTGCCCGCCGTAGAAGAGTATTGCCATACCCTGAACCGGATTCGCTTGATGTCTCGGTTGGGGCTGTAATCGCTTTTGAAATTTCAATTATTGAGTACACATGATGCAGTTTAGCGAAAGTAGCGATATAACGCTGGTGGTCACCAGTTGCGGACGGTTCGATCTGCTGACGCGCACGCTTGAAACGTTTGACCAGTTCAACTCCGCACCGATTCGCACCGTGCTGATCACCGAAGACTCCGGGGAGGCCCAGGTTGAAGCTTGCATCCCCGAGCACTGGCGCCCATTCACCCGCTTCATCATCAACAACCCGAAACTCGGACAAATGCGCTCGGTGGATGCCGCTTATGCACTGATCGAAACGTCATGGGTGTTCCACTGCGAGGACGACTGGGATTTTTACCGCCCAAGTTTTGTCGAAGAATCCATGACTCTGCTGGAAAACGACCGTCAGGCATTGCAAGTCTGGCTGCGCAGCTACAACCATGATCTTCGGGTGCACAGCCCCTACTTATTCCTCAATGCCCGGGAGGTTTTGCAGGGCATCGCCTTCTACAAGCTGGGCTCGCACAAGCCCGAGTGGCAGGGTTTTTCATTCAATCCTGGCCTGCGGCGCCTGGCTGACTATAAAGAACATGCTCCCTATGCCGCACACAGCGGCGAAAAGAAGCTGGCGGGCATTTATGCAGCGCAAAACCGTTACGCGTTGATTCTGGAAAACGACGCGGTCTTGCACACCGGCTTCGACAACCACGTCGAGCTCCCTCAGGAACGCGTTAACAAGCAGCGGCGTAAGCTTCGTGATCGCATTAAATTGCTCGCGGTACTGATTGTCGGGGTAATTGTAGGTTGGGCTTTCAGTGATGTTGGCTGACAAGCTGAACACATACTCGGGCAAAGATCGCCGCTTGCTTCAGCGCAGCTTTGGTTGCCTCTATTTTGAGCTACATCCTTTGGGATTCGGCCAAGTCCACCAATAACCTAGTTTTACGCATTTATTGCTTTGCCAGGGCAGGTCTTTCTGATATCTCCGTCGATGGAGGTTTGCATGACCCTGTGCAAGAAGGGCCGCAGTCGGCCAAGGGCTGTCATCCGTGAGTGTCCGCTATGGGTCGATTCCTGCCGGTCAAGGCGCACCCAGTACGCTGGTTAGATCCGATGCAAACAACTGGTCAGGTCGAATGCAAATGGATGGTCAAGTCCATGCAATTACGCATCCACCAAAGCCCTTTGGAAAATCGGGGGATAACAGCGGTTAGCAACCCTAGTAAACTCGACCGACCTGACCAGACCGTCCCTCGAGATATCGCATGAATCCAGATCTAACTGAAGCAGAGATGCGCAGAGCGCTTTTTGGCGACACTGAGCCTTTACCAAATGTGGCTGTGCCACCCGAGCAGGAGCCGGTTCCCGAAGTGGGATTCGTGAAGCCATCACCGCCTGCGGCAAAGAAGAATGCCGCGAAGGCTTTCACACCCCGGCTGCAGGTAACCCTCCGTGTCGGCAATGAGTTTGAAGGCAAAACATTTGAGCTGATCCACGAAGCCGACACGCTCAGCAAGCTATTGGCAGAGCAAGAAGCAGTGAAGGTCGCCAGAAAGAAATACCGATATATCGAAGTGGTGTCGGTCAAGTCTATGTGAGAGGACGGGCCAACAGTGTTGGATTGGACTCAATTTCGGGCCATAACAACTCATTGAAAATCTGATTTTTAGCATCCATACGAATCATCACGGCATGTACTGCGCGGCCTCCAGGCAGTCCAACAGGCCTAAAAAGGCCTGTTTTACAGATGCCTTAACTCCAGTGGCTTCAAGCGTGTTCGGCCAACGTCGACACCGTACCATCTTCAAATTTGAGCACTTCACACCAAGGTGCGATGGTATGTAGGGCTTCGACTGGCGACCATTCATTGTTGGAAACATAACTGACATGCAGTAGATCCCTTGCTCGGGTCATTGCGACATACAGTTTTGCGACGTCTCCAGAGTCAGTCGGTTGTTGGGGGCGAATTGATATGAGCTCAGCAACATTGGCGAGGAATACAATACCAAATTCAAAACCTTTCGCGCTTTCCACGGTAGAGACCCGGACTCCAGGTGAGTCGATAGAGAAGTTTTCCTTAACATCAATGCATGGTATTCCAGCAGCCCGCATGGCTCGAATTGCTTCGTTTCGGAATCCTTTGGACCTAGAGATTAAGCAAACATCGTTCAGTGACGTCTCGCCGTGAATTTCTTTGATCTTTGCTATCGCTGACATGACATATTCGAGCTCATCGGCTTTTGATTTACATCGAACGAGGCCTGGCCTCTCTCCTCGACGAATTGCAAAGTCGGGTGCGAGCGGCTTTTGCTGCGAGTCTTCATCAATGTCAGAAAACTCGTAGTTGATGATTAAGGCATAGGCAGCCTGGAGGATCTCTTTGGTGTTCCGATAGTTTTTCTTGAATACGCTAGCGCGATAGAGATTAATGCCCAGTGTCTTCAGCGAAAAACCTCTCTTGTAGATGGTTTGCGCGCCATCACCCACAAGGAACAGGCCATCAGGTGCCGTCTTGAGCGGTTCACCAGCAGGAGTTCTGATCAGCGAGAGCATTTGGATTTCGTTCTGGCTCAGATCTTGAACCTCGTCAGCCAACACAGACCTCCACCGCGTTTTGCTCTTGTCCCCAACCGCGTCCATTAAAACCACTGCTTCTTGGACAATTCCCTCGAAATCTGGAGACCCGCACTGAGTAATGTAAAGCTCGTAAGCTTCAAGGCCTTGCATTACCTGCTTACGGGCTGTTTCGCCCAAAGCTTTGCCTCGGCCAACGCGCCGGAACGATGAAGTTGTGTAGGTCGAATATTGTGACGGTAGCAGGCGAGTTCGGATGTAGCTCAGTTCCTCCCTGAGGAAGTGTTTAATATCATGAGGGAGTCGTCCGAGGCCGTGGGTTCCATCGGCGAATTCAGGTACTGCCTTGACCGCTGCAAACATTGCATCATCGGCATAGGATTCAACCGGCCTACGCGTAGACGCTGGGCTTAGCTCCTGCACAACCTCACGGGCGTACCGCTGGATCGTCGTAATGTGAATCAGCGCCCGCTCTGGGCCGCATAATGCAGCAACGAGAGATGTCAGGAGTTTGCGCATGCTTTCAGTTAGGGTCACGACCAGCACGGGCTCTTGATATTTCTTGGCCAAAAACTGAGCACGGTGCACCAGCACGCAAGTCTTTCCACTGCCGGAAACACCCCGTAAGCGCGACGGGCCAGCAAAGTCAGCGTGAGCGATCTTCCTTTGTTCAGGGTGGAGGTAAAGCATCCACTCTTCACGATTAGAAGGGTCAGGCATCCCTTCTTCTTCTTTCCACGTGTAAAAGGTTTCAGCGTTAACTGGCGAACTGACTGCCTCTAGGAGCTCCGACTCAGTTGCTTCATGAGCCTGACGGGCGTCGAAACGCAACCTCTGCCGTGCACCTTCGACGTCATTGTGGTCGGCCATAGTCAGTAAATCGAGCGCAAGTAACGCAGACTCTACATCAGCCTGATCCTCGATTTTCGTGAGTATGCTATCTGAAGACTCTCCCCAATCAGCTTTCGTGATCCCTAGGAGTAGCTGAATAGTTTCAACTCCTAATCTGGAACCTTTGAAATCGTCTACCCCGAATTCTGCCAGCAGCGGCTCGTCTAAGACGTGCTCGGGGGTGTCGATCGATAGGTTGATGACGGGAGGCATACGTGGCTCTTCGGCACTCGAAACCTGGATGAAATCGATTTTTCCGTCAGAGTCCTTACGCACCCATTTATAACCCCGGTGCATAGCCAGCCAAGTATCTGATTCTGCATGAGAACCAACGAAAAGCATGATTAGGTAATCTTTGGAGTTTACAGTGTTCCGCTGAAGGACTAGACGGTAGCCATCACCGAGATCGTATTTTTCACAGTCAAGCCGCGATTCGCCGTGATGGGTTCGCTCATGCCGGATTTCGCCGTGAAGAGTTGCTTGTGTGCAGGCAGCCTCAGCGCGCTCTGCTGCATTCTTGCCTTTCCGATCAGCTTTGCTTAGGTCTCGCAGCATTTTTCTAAATGAGCGAGGAATGATGACTTCGAACATATCCTTCCTTGAGTAAGCGCTAGGGTAGCCCCACTGATGACTTACAGGAGAGCTGCAAGGCGCAATAATGGCACATTGCAATGATTCTTATCGAGAGTATTCAACTGCGCAGCTCAGGTGCGACGTTGGGGCGTGACCCTTCGCTGATATGGTCGAGGTAAAGCAGAGGAAGCGGGGGCAGGGGCATATGCGAAAGGTTGAGCGCAACTCGGCCGTCGCTCCCCGAGAGTCACTTTGGGCGCCTGGGCAATAGTACGCCCAGTCGTGATCTCACTCGTATCACCTGCCGCCTTCAGTCGCTGTAGCGGCCCGTGCGTTGACCTTTCGGGTGAGCTCGTCAGGGGTTGGGGGTAAATGGATACTCAACGCTTTGAGCTTCTTCACCACAGGCGAGCCCATGACGATATCGTTGACGGATATACGCCGCTGCTCACAGGGTTCATCTGCGGCCTTCCAAGCATCATCAAACGCAATCTTGACGGTGTAGACATGTGAAACCTCGCAGGACACTCGGTAACTGCCTTCCTGTTGCTTCCAAAAGTCCGACTTTCGAAGGCTTTCGACTTGTGAGGGATTCCAACCTTCTTGAATTGCCCGTTGTTTGAAGGCCTCATCGATGCACGTTTTTATGGGTTGAGACGTCTGACTTAAAGCTGATTGAAATGCGACCTGCCACTGCTCATATGGTGGAGAAGGGCAGGTCAATTCTGCGGCATGTTCTGTGATGCCCTTTTTATAATTTTGTGCAAGAAGTGCGTCAGATGAGCCGCCAGGGTCGCGAGAATGCTTAGCCGCTGAAGCCTCCAATTGCTTAAGTGTGCTATTGGCGAGGTCAAGGGGCTGTACTTGGGTAGATTTCAATTTTTGAGCGACAGCGTCTGGCGCCTTCTCATCGAAGATATCCACCGAAAGTGACTGCCAGGTTCGTTGCAGCATGAGCCCCAGACTGCTCGGCAACTCCTGCTGTCCTAACAGGCTTGAAAGCTTCAGGTTGTAGTGCTGACTCTGAAGCCTGGCCAAAGTGGACTCCGCTGTCATCGCCTCCGCAGCAGCTTTCTGAGCCCGTGTCTTGGCATCACGCTCGGATTTTTCAGACGCCGCAATTTTCTGGTTTAGGGCAAGAATCTGGCCCTCAATGGAAGACCTCTCGTCAGCCAGCGCTCGGTTTTTGGCTTCCCCGGCCAACAGCGAATCTGTTTGCTTCTCCATCTGTTGTTGAAGCTTGCGCTGATCAATTTGTAGACGGGCAAGATCTTCGGAAATGACTTCTTTCTGGAAGACTGGCCTAACGGTGTAGACGTAGCCGACCACTACGACTGCCAACATGAGCACCTGGGAAAGGTTGGCTGCCAGGCTTGAGTACGACACGCTTTTTGTTAGCGTCGAAGAGGAATGCGCTGGGAGGGAAGCCTGGCTTTGTACCGCCGCATTTGTTTTTTTGTTGAAAAAGCGAGCGTACCGATTACGAGTTGCCACAGAAAATCCTGATCAGAGAAGTGGTAGTGAATGTATGGGTGTCTGCATAAAGCGGCTGAATGGTACAAAGAGTTCGTGAAGTTGCTAAGGGCTGTTCAATCGCCGGACGTGATGCGTTTCTTCTGGCGTACCAGCGAGGGTCTCCACAAATGCTTCTCCTAAACATTTTGCCACTGCAGTCAGTAGCCTGGGCATGGATTCCATCGGTTGTCGGTGTGGCGCATGTCATCCACCTGCAAAAGTCCGGCGGTGCAGGCCTATGGAGTAAGGACGACGCTTCGGCGATAGATGCCATACTATGGCCATCCCGTACCAAAATATCTTAGGAGCTTGTGGAAGTGGCGAGCAAGCAGTCGCACTGGGCTGAGGTAGAGGCCGCGGCGGATCTCTTGCGACCGTACGAAATAATCTGGCAAAGCGGGCCTGGGTTGATCAATTAGGAGTGAGACATGAAGGGTAAAGCTCATCCTTTCCCGTTTGATGCTCAGGCGGAGCTCGTCATGAGAGCGTTCATGAAAGCAACAGGGGAAAGGCTGGATCAGACGCGCAAACAACTGGGTGGTGGCGATGAAGTCCAGCGCTTCAGTCACGGAGGATCGTGGCAGTCACATCACAGCTACGCACCAGATCGCGTAGACCAGATTCAGACCATTGAGCACGAAACAAGGTTGCGGTTCGAGGACATCATGGAAGGCCGGCTTGACGTCATTGAGCGCACGGTAAATGAGATTTCCAACGGCATGGCGGACAGCTTTTCCAAAGCGTTTTACCAGATGATTTCAGATACGTGCGAAGAGAGCGGCAACGTCATTGAAGGATCCGTAGGGAGCTTGGGCGAGCAGATGCTCAAAGCCATTGAGCAAGTCGAATACTCGGTGGATCGGGATGGGCAAATATCGCTTCCAGAGTTTCGCATGCACCCCAGCCTCGCCAATCGTCTCCATTCTGATCCTTCGCTCCACGAACCTGAACTGCTGGCGAGGGTAGATGAGGTCACGAAGCTTAAAACAGCCCAAGCGTTATCAGAGGAAGCCACGCGAAAATCCAAATTTCGTAGCAGGGAGCAGTGATGTCCAAGGTTTTGCTGTGCATAGGTTGTGACGATTATCAGTCTCTCAATAAGCTGTCTGGAGCCGAGCGCGACGCGCTTGCTATCCGTACGGCGCTTTCCACGGGGCCATTGAGCAATATCAACCCGGCGGACGCCTATTTGCTTGACTCTCCGGCCCGGCATCAGCTGGAAGCTACGCTGCTTGATATTCAAGACAGGTACGATGAAATCGAGAGTTTCACGCTCTTTTTTGCAGGCCACGGCGGAGAGGCCAATGAAAGTTACTTTCTTTGCCTGAGCGATACTCGAGCCGATCGGCTTTCAACCACTGGGTTTGCGCTCAGTCGTTTGTTCGAGTTTTTCAACGAGCTCAAAGCAGCGCACTGTAACGTCATCATCGATGCCTGCAATGCAGGCGGTATGGTTTCCAATTTGGGCATCCTGCTAAAACCCGAAGTGATTGGTAAAGCCAAGACATTCGGAGTTTCATTTTTTGTATCGTCTGCGGCTGATCAGTACGCGGGTGAGACCAGTCGTGGTGGGTATGGCACTCTAGCATTGCTGAAAGTGCTGGCTGGAGAGATCGACACGGGTTCTCGGGCGAGAATGCTTGATCTGGTGGATATCGGCCGACCCGCAGCGCAATATGTGGCAGAGCAGACCCAAGGAGGGCAAATGCCGTCCGTATGGGGCGTCAACCTCTACGGTCATATGCCGCTGTTTGGCAATCCGCATGCTACTGACAATCCAACATCCTCTTTGCTAGGGCTCACCGGGATATCACCCGCATCCCAAGCTGGACAGGCCATCAGCAGTCAATCTGCCGAGCTCTACGCGCTCATGTTCGCCCCGGAGCACGAGCTCACTCCGGAGAAGCTTTTTCATGTCCTCACGAAGTTTGTAGACCGATTGGCCGACATACCCAACTCAGTTGGGGCGTTCATTGGCGGGATCTGGCAATCATTGGAGAAGAGCACAGGGCGTCACGCTAATAGCTTCTCACGGGTGGAGCTAAGCGCTGCTTGCATAGCTCTGCTCCTTGGTACATCGGACAAGGACAACACCTCGCGCGACTGCATAGTGGGGCTCGCGCACGAGATCGTAGGGGAGGTTGAGCATCTGCTCCGCGACATCGTCCAAAGACTTCAAGAGAGCCCCAGCTCGTTGTGCCGTCATGGCATTCCAGATCTGTTCTACCTTCCGCAGCGCATATCGCGGATATTGGGTTGGGCCGGCGCAGCGGTGCATCTGGCTCGGGAGCTCGGCATCAGTGACGCTCCACTCAAGGAGGCACTGGAGCAACTCAGCGTTTTTCTTATGGAGCACTACGCCAGTGTGTGTGCTGGCATGAGCGAAGACGAAGCTCCGTACTGGGCCTCGTTCCTTACAGCCATCAATACCGATGACCTGAATGGCTTTGGCGAGCTGGTCGTGAGCACGCTAATCAGCGCTCTCGTGGAGCATGAAGGCCGGCTTGCCAGGCCCTTGCTGCCGGCGAAGAACGTCTGCGCGTATCTCAAGGCACGCGCTGATAAAGACTCGGCTGCATTGAAACCCTTTTGTAACTCGCCTTCTGAGACACTAGCGCTTGTCTTTCTAATAAGTGAGCGACATTCGCTGGAAGAGGAATTGGATTACAACCTGTTGAGTCTCGATCACGTGCACCTCAATATCTTCATCCCGCAAAGCTATCTAGAGTTCAGCCAGCCATTCGTTCCTAATGGGATAAACCATGTTTTCCAGATCGGCCACAAGGTTTGGGCGGTGGCAGATGTTGTGGAGCGTTGGAAGACTGCGTGCATCCCGCAAATGGAAAACGACACATCGCTGCGCCATGCTACAACGAGAATCGGCGCGCTTTGCGCTTCGCTAATTTTTCCGGATCGTGTGCCCTGGTTCCTCCTCAGCCATTGAGGCTGTAAGCGGGGGCCGTGGCGACAATTCAATTTCGGAGCTTAGCCAGACTCAGTCAGATCTTGAGTCTCATCCGAGCGCTCCAGCCACAGATGGTTTGATAGTGCTGAAGAAACAGTCCATTACTCCAACAGCTCTCATTCTTACGATCGGTGCATGGGATAATCAGTGCTTCCTCAATGTCCTTCGAGATCAACATGAAAACTGCTATAGGAGTAAAGATTGCTGTTGGAGCATCATTGGTGTTTTCAGTCTTCGCAGTGGTTGCGTTCTCTACCGCCGTGATCCTGAAAGGTGCAACGCCATCAGTTCAGGCGTTCATGTACCAGTCCAGCATGCTACTTACGTCGCATGACACCCCTGATGAAGAGCGGGGAGCTCAATTCCGAAGCGTGTGAAGGTTTCAGCAGGCTGCAGACAGGCGAGTGGGTCGACGCAGAAATCCATGCCTAGCGAAAGAGCCCCGCGTAACTGTCTGTAGCATTACGCATGCTAAACCTATTTCGCCATGCCTCGCAGTTCGCCTATAGCATCGAGGTAAATTAGATCCAACACCGAGTCACCACTGCTTTTTCGCCAAGGGAATGACGATCATGATCACCAGAATTCACATCCGTGGGTACCGCATCTACAAGGACTTCAACCTTCTCCCCAACCCTAAAATGAACATTTTGGTGGGCGGAAACGATGCGGGTAAATCTACCTTGATGGAGGCGGTTTCGCTGGCCCTGAACGGCCGGATCGGCGGCCGCAGCGTTCTCGAAGAATTGAACCCGCATTGGTTCAACACTGAGCTCGTTCAGGAGTTTGTAGCGCAACGCACCGCCGGCAAGAAACCCGCACTGCCCGAAATCCTGATCGAACTATACCTTCGCGATGACGATGAATTGCAGGTGCTATGTGGTGCCGTGAACACAGCCGTCCCAACTCATGCATGCCCGGGCGTCTTCTTGAGGATCTACCCCAACGAAGAGTATCAGGACATGCTGGATGACTGGCTAAAGGCACCCAATGCCCTGCTGCCCGTTGAGTACTACACGTGCGAATGGCGATCGTTCGCTGACCGGGAGCTAACGAAGCGCCCGCGGGTGCTGTCCGTCGCAACAATCGACTCTAGGACAGTCAAATCCTCAGCAGGTGTGGACTACCACCTGCGTCAGATTCTGAGCGATCACTTGGAGACCATCGAGAAAGCTGAGATCTCGTTGGGCTTTCGTACGGTGAAAGCGTCGATGACTGAGGGTGCTCTGGCGACAGTGAATACAAGGTTCTCGACATTGGGTGCATCTTTGTTGGCGGAGCCCATGGCATTGGCTATGGATCAGACGTCGCGCACGTCCTGGGAAAGTGTCATTACGCCTCACGTAGACAACGTTCCCTTCTCGATGGCAGGACAGGGTCAACAAGCTGCGATCAAGATATCGCTCGCGATGAAGCGTCACTCAGCGAAAGTGAAGATCGTCATGATCGAAGAGCCAGAGAATCATCTCTCTCATACCAGCCTGTCGACGCTTCTTGACCGTGTAGAAAAGCTTGCATCTGACGACCAACAGTTGTTTGTTTCCACGCACAGTACATACGTGCTGAATCGGCTTGGTCTCAATTCCCTGCACCTGCTGAATCGGAATCATGCCTCGAAGATCACTGCCCTTGATCCCGGCACCGTACGGTACTTCCAGCGCCTGCCAGGTTACGACACGCTCCGTCTCGTTTTGGCTAAAAAGGTTGTCTTGGTGGAAGGGCCGTCTGACGAAATCATTTTTGAAAGGGTGTTCAACGACGCTCACCGGTTAACACCCATGGCCGCCGGGGTCGATGTCATCAGTATGCGGGGACTTGCGCTGGCCCGCTGTCTGGAGCTTTGTGCTGCCGTTGATAAGCCTGTCGCTGTGATGCGGGATAACGACGGCATTAAGCCGGCGGATCTTCGGGTTCCAGTCGCGAAGTGGCTGGACGGCAAGAAGCGAGAACTCTTCATCGGCGAAGTGACTGATGGCCGCACCCTCGAACCGCAATTGATCACAGCGAACGGTGAACCTCATCTACGGGATGTGCTTGGGATCACGCCAAAAGCCGACCTTGTGACCTGGATGACACGAGAAAAGACTGAGGGAGCTTTGCTCATCGCTGAGTCCCCGAAAGCCCTAACCGCCCCGAATTACATGAAGGAAGCGGCGGAGTTCATCCAGAATGCCTAACCATTTGACGCTCGCAGTAGCTGGAGGACGAAAGACGCAGGGCCTTGTCGATTACTGCGGAAGAGCGACTGATCGTAAAATCGCGGTGCTTACTTTCACACAAACGAACCAGCAGGAAATCCGCTCGCGCTTAGCAAGCCAGGCGGGCGATAGCAGCACATTGGAGGTCATGGGTTGGTACACCTTTCTGCTTCGTCATTTTGCCCAGCCCTTTCTACGGTTCAAATTCCCTAAGGAGAGGGTCAAGGGCTTTGATTTCGAGGGCAGACCATTCGAGCGCGCTCTGGGCCGAAGCAGGTTTATGGACTCCGGAAATCGGGTGTACGCATGCGAACTCGGCAAGCTTGCCTTTGAACTCATGGAGGCGACCCCTGCGCTTTTGCGCAGGCTTGAGTGTATTTACGACGAGATTTTGATCGACGAAGTCCAGGATCTTGCGAGCTTCGACTGGGAAATTCTGGAGGTACTGCTCGGCTCTAAAATTGACGTGCGAATGGTCGGAGATGTCAGGCAGGCGGTTTTGTCTACAAACCCCCGTGGCAAAAAGAACAAGAAATTTGGATATGCCGCATCGCTTGAATGGTTTAGAGAGAAAGAGGCTAAGGGGTTACTCACCATTGCCTATGCGACCATCACCTACAGATGCAGAGCCGAGATTGCGACGTTTTCCGATACCATCTTCGACGCCACGTGGGGCTTCCCTGGCACCACCTCGGAGAACCTCGATGAGACGGGGCACGATGGCGTGTTCCTTCTCCATACTCAGCATGTCGATGAGTACGTCGGTCAATTTAGACCGCAGTGCCTAAGGCATTCGGTCAGCTCTGCGAAGCACCTCAATCTGGACTTTCAGAACTTCAAAGGGGTGAAGGGTGCGACGTTTGATCGAGTATTGCTCGCACCCACTGCCAATATCGAAAGCTTTATCAAGAAGGGCACAGCTTTAGAGGCCACGGCTGCTGCGGCGTTCTATGTCGCGTCGACGCGAGCTCGACAAAGTCTGGCCATCGTTATCGATAAGGTTGGTACATCCACGCTGCCCGTATGGGCTCCATCGCCTTGAAACCTAACGAGCCGGGGTTCGCCAGGCTTTGCAGAACGTTACAGAGCCGTCCCTTACCGCAGTGTGAGACTGTCTACTTATCGTATCTAGGTGGTAGGGGGCAGTCGTAGTTCACATCGATCATGTCGAGATTCTTCAGATCGAAGTTTGCGTAGTCACGTTCATTCGACGTCCGGATTGCGGGCTGGCCGTAGAGAAACACGAACGCTGTCGGCTTGTCTTTCTCGGCGATCTTGGAAAGCCGCACTGCCATCAGGTTTTTGAGCTTGTAGTTTTCTATGAACGCGTCGGAGACGAAGCATGAGGTGATCAGGCTGTCGTCTCCTCGCTTGAAATTCTTTTTGAATTTGATTCGGTAGCCATTATTGGCTTTCGTGCGGTCAACATACGCCCAGCCGTAGTAAATGATGGGGTGGTCAGGCAGGTCGTCCAGATCCTGCTCCCAGATGCATTTGAAGATGCTGGCGTAAGGCACGTCCTGCCCGGCAATGTTCAACCGCCGGAACTCAAGGGTCTCATCGGATCGGTATCGGATGTATCTGCTGACTACAGATCGAACCGAGTAAATGGGCCCGACTATGCCTGATTCCCCTAGCTTCGGGGTGTAGGGGCGGGTGCTTCTCGCACGCTTTTTCGCTATATGGACGTCCGCGCCAGGCTCAACCGCGTGTTCGTCATAGTAGGAAGCAGGTCGCTCGAGCTTGAAGACGTCGACAATGGATTGGTCAACTGTTCTCCGTTCCTGCCCATCCAGCTCAGCGGGCTCGAGATCCAATTCTACGGGGGCGCCGTTTGCAATACCACACGCTTCACTATGAGCTCCGTAGACCTTGAAGTGCGGGACGACCCTCATGTTCTGGACGTCTTTGTCCAGATTCGCGCAGGTAACTTGGGCGGAGCAGTCAGCAGCCGGACATACGAATGCGCGCTTGTTAGTAATCACACCTGACCAGTACAGATCGTAGGCGCGATCAGGGTCGACAAAATCGTCAGCCTCAATGCTGTAGGCCACATCCAATGACATAGTTCACCAAGTCCTTTTGAGCTGTCTGAAAAGAGGTCGATAGTATCGGCCATTGCCTCGTGAGCGAGCCAGAGTCTTGATACGTGACCATGGTCTAATGAACTCGGCAGGGCGCGGCCGGGTAGTTGCCCCTCAGCGAAGGACGGCTAGTTCCTCACACACCAGCGGACAACAATGCTGTCACCTCTTCACGACTAGGCGCGTAAGCCCCGGAATGCATGCAAGATACCGACGCGCAGGCTGCCGAAAACTGCAGACGACCTCGGGATTCCTGAATACCCAAGAACGATGAGGCCAACCATCCGGCCATGCTCGCGTCGCCGGCACCCACCGTGTCTGCGACCTGGACGGCAATCGCAGCCTGTTCAACCTTGGCATTGTCTGCATAAAAGACCATGCCTTGAGCTCCGCGGGTAAACAGGATCTGCGCAGCGGCGTTCATGTCCCGCAGCTCCTCAAGCGCTTCTTCCTCACCCACCCCAGGATAGATCTGGCGCAGATCTTCATCGGAAAGCTTGATGATGTCGGCAAGCCCCACCATGGCGGGGAACGTCACCTCGCGGTAGCGGCTGTCCATCAGGTTCCGCCAATTGGGGTCATAGCTGACGATCTTTCCGTTCTTCTTGACCATCCTGGCCACCTTAACCAGTCGATCACCCAATGGCTGACGGGCAAGGCTGATACAGCTGAAATGGCAAAGCTCAACGCTGTCCAGCCAGCCCTCGGGGAGTTGCTGCACATCGAAATGCAGGTCGGCTTCGCCCGCGAAGAAATAACGGGGAGGGTGGCTGGAGGGCACGATCGCCACCAAGGGATCGGCGTCAACACGCTGAAGAAATCTCATGTCCAAGCCCGCCGCCTTTGATTGCTCGGCAAGCTCGTCGCCCAGTGAATCTGTACTGATCGAACCGGCGAACGCCGTAGGTACGCCCAGACGGCTCATGGCCCGAGCCACGTTCCAAGGTGCGCCACCTGGATAACCCTGCCAGTGCCCGGGCGAGTGTTGAACTACATCGGTCAGGGCCTCACCAAACACCACAACGGTCGGCAATTGCATATTCGTTCTCTCTAATTGGATTCGTTGACGCGTGGCAGAAATCGAAGCGCTTGCTCACCGCACCCGGGCGACGGGTAGTGATTGGTGAACACCATCGCGATTGAAGAGTGTCATGGCTGTCGTGCGCCGGTAGTCGCTGGGGGTCTGATCCATTTCGTGCCGGAAGTGCCGGTTGAAGTTGGAGACGTTCTCGTAGCCGACCTCAAAGCAGATCTCCGCCACCGAGAGCTGCGTTTGGACAAGAAGCCGGCAGGCGCGCTGAATACGTAGCTTGCGCATCAGATCGATGAATCCGTGGCCCGTAATTCGCTTGAAGAAGCGTGAGAATCCAGCCTCACTCATCCCAACGCGCTCGGCGATAACCGATAGTCGAAGGTCAGACGTGAGCTCGTTGATCAGATAGTCGAAAGCCTGATTGATCCGCTCGGAACTGCGCGCGTCCAGTGACGGCGAGTAGTAGGCGCTGGCCAATACCCGGATGTCACGCTTGGGGGCTCTGGCGAGCGTGCGTAGAAGATCCAGGAACTGGATCAGGCGGTGTAGCCCCTGAGCCTCACCAATGCTTTCAAGCAGCAAAGCGGCGTCTCTGGCCGTTGCACCGGCGAACTCAATCCCACGCTGGGCCAGTTCGAACAGCGTTTTCAGTTCTGATAGCTCAGGCAAAGAGCCACGGAGGTTGAGCAGGGCAGCGCCATCAAACTGCAAAACCACATCACGACCTGCAATCAGCTCGCCTGGGGCCACGTCTCCCATCCAGTCGTGCGGCAGGCCAGGGCCGATCAATGCGACATGTCCAGCCGTGAAGGGGCCGATGTAGTCGCCAGCCAACAGCTTGCCGCTACCTTGTCGGATCAGGTGGATCTCGTACTCGGGATGGTGATTCCAGCGAGCAAGGTCATAGGGATAGTCGTGCTCGTACCACCGAAAGCTCTGATCAGGGCCTGGGAGGATGACCTCAAGATCGGCGGGTCGGTGCTCAAACAGAGCTGCGCGGTTATCAGGCATCGAGTGCCCCTTTTATTTGTTTTATGGGTCGAATGCCCTAACCATACGCCGATTTCTCTGCAAGCCGTTAGCCCAGCTATTGCCGCATATCGATACTTTTTTGATCGCCGGCCCGCGGCGGCTGCAAGGTCAAAAAAGTATCAATGCAGCGTCCGCCATTCGTTTGAGACTCAATTTTGGAGGTGATCTAATCGGCTCGTACACCGCTGGTGCCAGGGCACGATCTGAGCAGCAGTGGTCACCAACAAAAATAACAGCTCCAGTCGAAACGGCTTGGAGCGGAGAGCCCCATGAAGATTACGAATGCGCTAATTCTTTCTGCTGGTCTGTCATTTGCCCTTGCCAGCCAAGCCGCCGAGACGCTGACGATCGCGACGGTCAACAACGGCGACATGATCCGCATGCAGCGGCTGTCCAAAATCTTCGAGCAGCAGTATCCCGACATCAAACTCAATTGGGTCGTACTCGAAGAGAACGTACTGCGCCAACGCCTGACAACCGACATCGCCACCCAGGGCGGCCAGTTCGACGTATTGACCATCGGTACCTACGAGACCCCATTGTGGGGCGCCAAGAACTGGCTGGAGCCGATGAAGGATCTCCCGGCAGGCTACGACGTCGATGACATCTTCCCTGCAGTTCGCCAAGGTCTCTCTGTCAACAATACCCTCTACGCATTGCCTTTCTACGGTGAAAGCACCGTCACCTACTACCGCAAAGATCTGTTCAAGGCCGCCGGCCTGACGATGCCTGAAAAGCCCACTTGGTCGCAGTTGGGTGAGTTCGCCGCAAAGCTCAATGACCCATCCAAGGATCAGTACGGCATGTGCCTGCGCGGTAAGGCCGGGTGGGGTGAAAACATGGCTTTGCTGAGCACCATGGCCAACGCTTTCGGTGCGCGCTGGTTCGATGAGAAATGGCAGCCGGAACTCAATAGCCCTGAATGGCAGGCGGCCGCCACGTTCTATGTAGATACCCTGAAAAAGTACGGCCCACCGGGCGTCTCAAGCAATGGTTTCAATGAAACGCTTGCGCTGTTCAATAGCGGGAAATGCGCGATCTGGGTAGATGCCAGCGTAGCTGGATCATTCACCACGGACAAGGAGCAGAGCAGGGTGGTCGACAGCGTCGGCTTTGCGCCCGCGCCGACCGAAGTCACTGACAAGGGCTCGTCCTGGTTGTACGCGTGGTCATTGGCGATCCCGGCGACATCCAAGCACAAGGATGCTGCTAAATCATTCGTCACCTGGGCAACCTCGAAAGAGTACATCCAGCTGGTCACTGAGAAAGATGGCATTACTAACGTACCACCGGGTACGCGCCTCTCGACCTACAGCGATGCTTATCTGAAGGCGGCCCCGTTCGCTCAGGTTACCTTGCAGATGCTGAAGCATGCCGATCCCTCCCAGCCTTCAGCCAAGCCAGTTCCGTACGTGGGTATTCAGTACGTCGTGATCCCTGAGTTCCAGTCGATCGGCACCTCTGTAGGCAAGCTGTTCTCGGCGGCCCTGACCGGCCAGATGCCTGTGGATCAGGCCTTGGCATCCGCGCAGTCCACCACCGAACGCGAGATGAAGCGGGCGGGCTACCCCAAAAAGTAGCAGGCCCACGACACCCGCCGGCCTAACGCCGGCGGTCAACGCCGCACAGGTAGACAATCATGAACACTTCAGTCGTCCGGGCTCCGCTTACGGGCTCGACCTCATCACGCTCGCGCCGAGTTTTTAATCCAGGATGGTTTCTGGTTTCGCCATCCGTTGCACTCTTGTTGCTGTGGATGATCGTGCCGCTGGCCATGACCCTCTATTTTTCGGTAATCCGGTACAACTTGCTGAACCCGGGCGAGAACGAGTTCGTCGGGCTGGAAAACTTTACCTATTTCGTCACGGATTCCGGTTTCCTGC
This sequence comes from Pseudomonas sp. S09G 359, assembly GCF_002843605.1. Taxonomy (NCBI): domain Bacteria; kingdom Pseudomonadati; phylum Pseudomonadota; class Gammaproteobacteria; order Pseudomonadales; family Pseudomonadaceae; genus Pseudomonas; species Pseudomonas sp. S09G 359. Next base: position 3,459,813 of record NZ_CP025263.1, read on the forward strand.
CGGGGGCCCTCAACACGTTGGTGTTGGTGGTCAGCGTGCTGCTCATCAGCGTAGTTTTTGGCGTCTTGATCGCCGCCTTACTGGAGGCGAGCGAGTTCTTTGGACGCGGCATAGTTAGGGTGCTGCTCATTTCGCCGTTTTTCATCATGCCGACTGTAGGGTCATTGATTTTCAAGAATCTGATCTTTCATCCGGTCTCCGGGATCCTTGCAGCGGTGTGGAAGCTCTTCGGCGCACAGCCGATCGACTGGCTTGCCCACTATCCGTTGTTTTCGATCATTGTCATCGTTTCCTGGCAATGGCTGCCTTTCGCGATTCTGCTGCTGATGACTGCCATGCAGTCGCTGGATCAGGAGCAAAAAGAGGCGGCCAGGTTAGATGGGGCAGGGGCCGTGGCCATCTTCTGGCATCTGACTTTGCCGCATCTCGCCAGGCCTATCGCGGTGGTGGTCATGATCGAGACGATCTTCCTGCTCTCGGTTTTTGCCGAAATCTTCACAACGACCAACGGGGGCCCAGGGTTCGCATCGACCAATCTCGCGTATCTGATCTACAACCAGGCGTTGGTGCAGTTTGACGTGGGGATGGCCTCCGCCGGCGGGCTCATCGCGGTCGTGATCGCCAACATCGCGGCGATCGTGCTGGTGCGCATGATCGGCAAAAACCTGACCGATAAAGCTTGAGGACGACGCCATGATGACACTCAAACAAACCCGGCGCCTGCAAAGCGTAGTACTTGGAAGCTTGGCCTGGATCATTGCCTTGCTGCTGTTCTTCCCTATTTTCTGGATGGTGTTGACCAGCTTCAAAACCGAGATCGACGCCTTCGCGACGCCGCCGCAATTCATCTTCATGCCGACCTTGGAGAATTATCTGCACATCCAGGAGCGCAGTGATTACTTCCACTTCGCTTGGAACTCGGTACTGATTTCGTTCACTGCCACGGCGCTGTGCATGCTGATCGCGGTACCTGCTGCCTATTCCATGGCGTTCTACGAAACCAAGCGAACCAAGCAGACCCTGCTGTGGATGCTGTCGACCAAGATGCTCCCGCCCGTTGGCGTACTGATGCCGATCTACTTGCTTGCCAAGGGGGCAGGTCTGCTGGATTCGCGGCTGGCGCTGATCGTGATCTACACGCTGATCAACCTGCCGATCGTGGTCTGGATGGTTTACACGTACTTCAAAGACATCCCTAGGGAGATCCTCGAAGCGGCGAGGTTGGACGGGGCGACCTTGGGACAGGAAATGCTCCGGGTGTTGCTGCCTATCAGCAAGGGCGGGCTGGCATCGACCATGTTGCTTTCACTGATCCTGTGCTGGAACGAGGCCTTTTGGTCGCTCAACTTGACCAGCTCCAGCGCTGCACCTCTCACCGCGCTTATCGCTTCCTACTCAAGCCCCGAAGGCTTGTTCTGGGCCAAGCTTTCAGCCGTCTCCACGTTGGCCTGTGCCCCGATCTTGATCTTCGGCTGGATCAGCCAAAAGCAACTGGTGCGTGGGCTGTCCTTCGGGGCCGTCAAATGATGACCGCGACAGCTCGTTAAGCGGCGAAGGCTCAAACTTCACACAGGACTTTACGCATGGCCACTTTGAAAATAAAAAATCTGAAGAAAGGTTTCGAGGGACTGTCCATCATCAAAGGCATTGATCTGGAGGTCAGAGACAAGGAATTTGTGGTGTTCGTTGGGCCGTCCGGGTGCGGTAAATCAACCCTTTTGCGCCTGATTGCTGGCCTGGAAGACGTGACCAGCGGCACCATCGAGCTCGACGGTCGGGATATCACCGAGGTCACTCCTGCCAAACGAGACCTGGCGATGGTGTTCCAAACCTATGCCCTGTATCCGCACATGACGGTACGAAAGAACCTGTCATTTGCCTTGGATCTGGCCGGTGAAAAGAAGCCAGATGTGGATAGGAAAGTCACCGAGGCCGCCAGAATTCTTGAGCTCGGCGCGCTGCTGGATCGTAAACCTAAACAGCTCTCGGGTGGCCAGCGTCAGCGGGTAGCTATTGGTCGCGCCATCGTCCGCAATCCAAAAATCTTCCTGTTTGATGAGCCTCTGTCCAACCTTGATGCGGCACTGCGCGTACAAACGCGTCTGGAGCTGTCGCGGCTGCACAAGGAACTCCAGGCGACGATGATCTACGTGACTCATGACCAGGTCGAGGCCATGACACTGGCGACCAAGGTTGTGGTGTTGAACGGCGGGCGGATCGAGCAAATCGGTTCGCCGCTTGAGCTATACCATCATCCGGCCAATTTGTTCGTAGCGGGCTTTCTCGGGACACCCAAGATGGGCTTCCTCCAGGCGCACGTGCAGGCCGTAAATGCCTCAGGCGTAGAGGTCAGGTTCACCTCGGGAACCACTTTAATTATTCCTCGCGACAACTACGCGTTGTCGATCGGCCAGTCCGTCACGGTTGGTGTAAGGCCTGAGCACCTGACGCTTGGAGGCGAGGGGCATGTGCCAGTCACGACTGACGTCACTGAGCGGCTGGGAAGCGATACGTTCTGCCACGTGAATGTGGATTCCGGAGAAAGTCTGACTGTCCGTGTTCACGGCGATTGTGAAGTGCCTTATGGCGCCAAGCGCTACCTCAACCTGGATGTCGCTCATTGCCACCTGTTTGACGACAACGGCCTTGCTGTCAGCTCTGCCGTATCGCGCGCAGCTTAATTCCAATCAGGCGGCGCTTGCCGACAAGCGCGCCACCAAATTAGAGGTAGATCCTATGAAACGTCTCGAAGGAAAAAGCGCGCTGATCACCGGCTCCGCGCGCGGTATCGGTCGCTCGTTCGCTCAAGCCTACATTCGGGAGGGCGCGACAGTTGCAATCGCCGACATCAACCTTGAGCGCGCCCAAGCCACGGCGGCCGAGCTGGGTGAGCAAGCTTATGCTGTGGAGATGGACGTCACCAACCAGGCATCCATTGACGCTGCAATTGGCGCTGTCGTTGCCCATGCCGGAAAGCTCGACATCCTGGTGAATAATGCCGCGTTGTTCGATCTTGCCCCAATTACGGAGATCACTCGGGAAAGCTATGACAAGCTTTTTGCGATCAACGTCAGCGGCACGATGTTTACGCTGCAAGCAGCAGCCAAGCAAATGATCGCACAGGGTCATGGGGGGAAGATCATTAACATGGCCAGCCAGGCTGGCCGTCGCGGTGAGGCACTGGTAGGCGTCTATTGTGCGACCAAGGCCGCGGTTATTAGCCTGACTCAATCCGCCGGCCTGAACCTCATCCAGAACAAGATCAATGTGAATGCGATTGCTCCCGGCGTCGTGGATGGGGAGCATTGGGATGGCGTTGACGCGTTGTTCGCGAAGCACGAAAACCGTCCACTGGGCGAGAAGAAAAAGCTGGTTGGACTGGAAGTCCCCTATGGGCGGATGGGCACCGCTGAGGATCTGGTGGGTATGGCCATCTTTCTCGCGGGCCCGGAGAGCGATTACATCGTCGCGCAGACCTACAACGTTGATGGCGGTAATTGGATGAGCTAGTGATTTCAGCCTGCTAGAGAACTGTAGCGTTAGTGGCGGCCTTCTAAGCCGCCGCGACCGCAAACTCTTTCAGGAAGGCTCGATCTGTAAAATTACCTACATGTCCCCTCATGGTTGAGCGGCCATATGTGTCTCCGGAAAGCCAGACGGGCAAAGTCTAGCCACGCGACTGGCCCAAATGTTCCTCATCCCTTGCAGCAAAGCACCGCATCTAACCCGTTTGATCCCTCCGGTTGATTTGAACGTTGGGGTCATAGAGCGCCGGTGAGGATCAATAACGCTGGTACTGCGAGCCAAACTCTTTGCGAACCTCTGCAACATAGATAGGGGCTCGACTATCGATAGAACTCCGTGCGTCTCCTTTTTGGCCTAAGCCTACAGCCGCCGTCGGGGCAGAGGTTCCGCTGTGCTGCTGGGCATCTTGTACAGCAGGGTGGCGATCAGGCGCGACGGCCTCCTGCGGCGATGCGAACGTGTTGCCTGCCGCGACGATGAGGAGAGAGAAGCTGATGGACAATGCGGTTTTTCATCAATGACTCCGAAGAACAGGTTTATGGGGCTTAATTTTATCCAGCCCCAGATCCACTAAAAAGCATGCAGATACATAATCTTTATCGACGCTAGTGATGCATTACGGATCTACTAGGCAGCCCCTCACGACGCAGTGATCGAATGATCAGGGCTGGCAAGGATTCATTATCAATCCCCGCCACTAGAAAGTAGTAGTCGTTCAGAAATAACGCCGTATTAAAGCTCCATTAATAATCCGGCGACATGTATCGAGAGTGTTGATGAGGTGTGGAATGTTAAAGGCGTAGAAGTACTCTGTTAAAGAATCAAAGCTCTTTTCAAGGATGCCAATGTGAAAAAATGCTAGCCATAAATACATTGGAGTTATTCATGAAATCTGCCCTCAGCATCACCTTCGCTCTTTCCTTCCTGGCCGTGCTTGGCACCACCATGAGCGCATCCCTCAGGAATCACAAGCTTCCGGAAGCTCCCGCGGCATCGCACTCTACTGGGATCTTCCTGGCCTCTGACGGTGCTGACAACGTAGAGCGTTGGCACAAGCGCCAGGCGTAAGAACCACCCGATTGCTATCTGGCGTATGGACTCGCTTACCCCATACCGATCCAGGTTCACTTTGGGCAGTTATCTTCTATTTGAGATTGCCCGGCTTGAGTTAATCTTTGATGAAGTTGTGCTTCTCGTGATAGCGATCTTTAACAATCAAGGTAATTATTTCCTGAGTATTAATAGTCGGGCTGGCTTTTAACGTGACCTAGGGTGAGGCGATTGATTGAGGATTTTGCATAATCATCTTGAAAATTGAAATAGATCACATGACTTCATGGGGTTAAGGTCTAGGTCACTGATAACAAAAACAAGATTGACTAGAGGTTCGTATGAAGCTGCATGAACTCACCCAAATTCCGTCAGGCCCGAATACCCCGGTATGTTCGGCGTCATCTGTTGCGCGGCGCAGAGCATTGGCCAAGCCGCATTCCCGCCACCCGTAGGCGCTGCTCCAACACGGTTTACCGTGGAAGGGCAGTATCGACATCCCCCATCTCACTCACATGCAGACCGCAGCGCGGCAGCTGAACCAGATCGCCCAGGATCTGCATGGGGCGGTGAATGATCCTCGTGAGCTCACGGCGAAGCTGGCGCAATGGCTGACCGCGCTGAAATCGGTTAGCGCCATGCTCCATTGCGCTGCAGATCCCGTGGTATCCCTGCAGCCGGTCGCATTTGAAGACGCCTGCGCGTGCTGCGTGATCAAGACAACACCCTAGTTACACCTTTCCAAACCCTGTGCCTTCGCTAAAAACAACAAGGAGCACACCATGTCCGAAAATGCCTACTCCATCTGGGTGGCTGAATACGCCTATGTCACTAACTATCCCATCGGCGGTGTCCTCTCTGGCGCCCATAACGAAGGGGTCTGCAAGCTCCCTTACTGCTATGTGGTGATCAAGGGCGGCGGCCGAACCATGATGGTCGACGTTGGATACAACCATTCCGCTTACGGAGGGGTGCTCGGTGACCGTTTCGGTGTCGAGCATTGGCACTCGCCCAAGCAAGTGCTCGAAGAGCTCGGGATCACGCCTGAAGAGGTGGACACCGTCTTCATTACGCACTCCCACTTCGATCACCTGGGCAACACAGACGCCTTGCCGGCATTGGCGATGTCCTGAATGTTGTAGCCCGGCTCACAGCTGACCAAACCCGTCACGCGCTCCGGCCAAAGCGCTGCAACGACACATGCTGCCCGGCCACCCCAGTCGTAGCCAGCGACCACGGCCTTCTCAATCTTCAGGGCATCCAGAAGTGCCAGAAGATCAGCGCCCAACGCAGCTTGTTCACCGGAGCGAGGAGTGTCCGAGGCTATAAAGCGAGTGCCACCGTATCCTCGAAGATAAGGGATGATGCATCGGCACCCAGCTGCGGCTAAGAGATCAGCGACTTCGTCGTAGGCATGGACATCGTACGGAAAGCCATGGAGGAGCACGGCTACAGGGCCATCGGCTGGGCCGACGTCCAAATACTTAACGTTGAGTACACCTGCTTGGATCTCTTTCACTGGGTCTGCTTCCTGAGGGATGTAGCGTGTGACCGAGGCAGTAGCTGCGCGTCTCTTAACGGGTAACTCATAGGTCACATGGTGGTCGGAGCATTGCAATATCCGGCGTGGCGTCGATGAGGCGAGGCGGACGATCTCGCTTGCCAAGGGGGCACCGCTCCCCCAAATCTCGCACTGGTGGACGGACTTAGCACCATGGTTTGCCGGTTGGCATCGTGTAACGCACTCAGACCACGCGAGCCATTGTTTAGCGCCCCTAAACGGAATAATAGGTTGATGGTACAGCCCCCGTGCTCATGTGCACGTTCGTTCATTACAACCGCTAATAGGGCGCTCCGGTAGCGCCAGGTGAATACCCGGCTACTCGATCTATATCCGGCTAGCTAAGTCACGTATCATTTGAGTGTCGGGTGTCGGTCAAACCTACGAGCAATGGTTTCGAGCAGGCGGGCTAATGGAGCCGTACGCATGGCAACCAGTGAGCATAACCCGCAATCTTTGTGCCGACAGGCAGACATCTAGGTCTCTCAAACAACACGCTTCGGATGCAGTGATGACAGCGCTTTTTTCCCCTTATATCGGTCTGATGAAAACGCTCATTAAGGCTTGGAATCTAGATAGCAAACCTATACAGATCACGTTGGTATCCGCTTCCATAGGCTTTGGAATCGCGGGAGTCCTAGCGTCTATGAATCGATCCGGGATGCTGCCGACTGGAGCTTTTGGCTATGTCGAAGGCACAGCAGTGGCCGCCGCTATCATTTCTGGAGTATTAACTCTCGGCGTTCTGGCATATATGGAGCTGTTGGCCGGACAAGCCCAAGAAGAGAAAATACAGACTGTTGAACAACGCGTACGTGAGCACCCTGAAAAGCCCCAACTGGCGTGGGATCTGGCAAGAGTCAAATTGGAAAGCTACCTAGACCGAAACCTTAGCCAGGTGCAGTCAATTTACTGGCTGACGCTGGTCGTGATGCTTTGTGGTTTTGGGTTCGTTAGTTATGGTCTCTATCAGGTTTCGGAAAGCGCAGAAAAGCTGCCGGTATCCGTGGTCGCGTCTGCCTCGGGCGTTCTCATCAGCTTCATTGGTGGCTCTTTTTTGGTGATCTATCGTTCCATCCTTGCTCAATCCAAAGGCTACGTGTCTGTACTTGAAAGGATCAACGCCGTGGGCATGGCTGTGCAGGTCATTGCGACCATTCCCGAATCTGACCTGGAGCTGAAAAACAAAGGCAAAGCGGCCTTAGCAGAACAGTTGCTCAAGCTGTATGCCGAGCCCTCGACGTCGAAAAAGGCGAACAAGACGAAAAAGAAGCCGTAACCTATGCACGCATAGGACGCCTGGTCAAATTCCCTTAATCGAGTCTACAAATCGGCTGTACGCCATGAAGAAGCAGGGTGAATACGAGTCAGGAGCTCACCTCGTAGTTAAGCCGACTTCGCGAACAAGCGTACAGTGGAATACGCCACCATCCTGGTAGACCTTCCTCACAAGTTGTTATTCGCCAAACTGCGCAACCCTTGCTACGAGGGTGATGACCTGGTCGCCGGGCTCCACGTATGCCAATCCGGGCGCCTAACCTACGCCACCCTATACCTGGACGACTCAGCGCTGGCTCTTGAGTATGCGGCGTATGTAAAACCAGCTCTTTTCCGCGCGTCGCTATGATGGTCTGTAAGCGTTGAGGGGCGAACTTGCAACGACCACGATGACCGTCACAGCCACCAAGACGCGGGCGCGCTGCTCGGCCGCCGTTAGAGAATTGCTAGCCAGCCAATAAGTCTGCCTGCCTCTATATCGCGCTGGCATAAGCACAGTCGCACGTGAAGAGGGATTGCATGAACGTCTTTATTAGCTCAGTCGTCAATTGATTCGGCGAATATAGGGCCGCGTCCAAGAAGCCGTCTCTCTGGTTGGCCATACGCTGATTACGAGCGAAGAATTTGGGGCGCGTCCGCACTCATCGCAGGTCGCATGCATGATGGGGCGTAACGATCCAAGTCCGAAACATCTTAAGCCCCCGCCAAAGATAAAGGCTCCATAGATCGCCACCAAGTACAAACTACGAGATAGGGATGTCATCAGTATTCGCAGTGTCAACGGAGTCTTCAGTTGTGATGTCCTCCTTTAGGATAAGCGCCGCCCCCTTGTTCAAGCCTCCTAACGATATAGATCCTCGGGGCGTCCAAGGAAGTGAGCCCAACGGGTCGGAAAACACATGTAGTTCAGTGTTGTAGCCTTTCTCCAAACCAGAAACGATCACTAGATAGAAGTTGGTTTGACAGTCACGAGCTCTACGAAACTCATTGTCCGTGAGTACGACTTGAGAGGGGGCTTCGCGGGCAAAGGATTTCATTTCAATAAATTTTTCCCACCCGATGGCCCCGTCAGCTCCCACACCCCGGTTGGCTTGAAAATCGGCCAGGGGGAATTCATCGGTGTTGAACACAGCGTGCACGTACGCCCACGCCCGCTTTTGTAGCTGGGCCGAGTCGTACTCGGTGCGTACAGCTGGAGGAGCCTTAGTGCCCGCTGCAGGCATCTTGGATTCAGGAGCCCTGTCACGCAGCGGCTTTTCTTTCTGTACTTTCAGGCCTGTCTGTTTCAGCTCTGCTCCGTCAATGAGTACGGAGGAAAATACGAACTCATCAGGAAGGGTTTTGAGCTGTCGAGATTGATAGGGTTCGGGACTCGACTCTTCCCGGATGGTGCCATTATTGGTCTGCTTGCCGATTTTCCTGCGACCAGTAACTCCTATCCGGTCTTTTTGCTGGATAAGTGCCTCCAGACTGGCTTCTCGACTATCGACTGCCAATTGGATGTCGGTGCCGCGAACATGATCCTCACTGGAGGCCCATGCCGCACCCCAAGCCAAAGCAATCGCCCGCCTGCGGTTCGCACTGGCAAATCGTGACAATGCCAAGCCACCATATTCATGTCTACCGATCGCATTTGGATGATCGAAATGCAGCGCCACTGCCTCACAATCTGCATGAGCCCGCACGCATACGGGAACGGGGCGCTCATCCTTAGGTCGCACTTCGATGAGTAACTCACCTTCGGAATGAATAAAGAGATTCAGCCCATTCAGGCGATCCCATGGCGCCATAGCGCGGTAGGATTGCTCATCCTCTCTTGCAAGGTCGGTTTTAAGGATTCTGATTGCTTCTTTGACACGCAACTGCAGATGGTCGTCGGTAGCTGAGGATCTGCTCCTCGGTCGATCGCTGATTTCCAAACGTTCCAATCCCAGCACCGTCAGCAGATGAGATATGTGATCGGTGGCGCAGGGAGCGTTCCAGAGGTTGATTTTTCCTGGAGGCAATTTGGCAAAGTCGTAGAAATGCATAGGGCGTTTCCGCGACCATGATCCATTGGACAGCAGTGGAAGGCTGCTGAGCAGACGACGATCGCTCGCGGTAGGTTTTTCCAGTAACTGATCCATGTGTCTGTAGATATCAATCAATGAGGAATCAAGCTCAGGGTAATATGGGTCTTTCGCAATGGTTTCCAGCTCCCTGACGCATGCTGCGAGATCTGGGGTGCCTACATTCAGCGCCAGCCAGAGCGGAGATAATTTTCTATCGTTGAGCACGAAAGCTTGTCGGCTATGAAAAATATCCTTTCCCATGAACACTGCAGTGGGTGACAACCAGTTTCCGGTCGTTCGGGTGGTCATGCACGGTGCGATCAGGCCTCTGCGAGATCGAGATATACCGAACTTACCCCGAAGGCTTGCGACAGTTAAATCGCCCACTGACGCGTCTTGGGAGGGCACTGACTGGCCTTGAGGGCAATGTCCTGCCAAGGCTTGGTAGAGGCGCATAATGTCCACGACATTCGTCTGGTCATCCTCATCGCGTGCTTGTTCAAGAGCTGCCACCAACTTTGTTGCCGACGGATTGACCTCCATCCCGAGAGCTCGCGCAAAATGGCTGTTTGCATCAGCCTCGCCTAATTGTGTGGCGAATCGGGACTCATCATAAAGGGCAAGCGTGACCTTGGTTCTGATCACAAGAGTTGAAGGCCTGCACAGCTTCCCCGTGGTGTCGGGGAACCACTGTTGTTCGATCAAGCGAGCGAGCCAGGTAGTTGGGACTTCCGGCCCTTTGTGCCGGTAATAATCCTTGACCGCGTAGGTGTTGCTCAACGGTTCAATAAGCGCCCAGTTGGAGTCTATGCAATGGAACAGTGCGATGGAGCGTTCATGAGCGGCAGCTGTTTTGCGCCGGTTTGCCTTCGCCTTACCTTCCGTTTTTGTGCGGCGCAAGTCATGCACCACTCGATCGAGGTCAGGAGACAAGAAGTCGGACTTCAAGCCTCCCTGTGCTCGTCCCAGAAAGCGTTTTGCTGCGGCTTGGGCGCTTAACAGCTGGTGTGCCGAGTTTGAGGTGACGGATATAAACCTTGGAATGTTCGCTGCGCCCAGCAGCATCAAGAAACGTTTCGCGCCTCTCTTTCGGTTCGTCGGCGAGTTGGAGTCCGAAGCGATTCGCTTTAAGGATCTGCTGGTTTTGAAAACATCGGCATAGGTTGATGATGCCCATAGCAGGTTAGCGGTGTTGGCCGCCGCACGAGGCCACGTATCTTGGACGTCAGCGATTGTCGAGGGCAGATAAACCTCAGTGGGCAACGCCATGGTTTTGAGGGGCTTAATCTTGCCCTGATCATCCTCCTCATAATGGAAGGCTTCGATCAGTAAAGCCTGGCCGACTGCCAAGCCGAGCGAGGTAGGGTGACGCTCAGTGACCTGTTCAAACAGATCCCGCAGCCCTAGAAGGTCTGAGTGGGTTGCTTCAAGTGGAGACTCACCATAGCGACGAGAGAACGCTTGAAGGGCGTGTTCGGCAGTCACGTCATCAACGTAGTTGGCTGACTCACCAAGCCAATCCAGGACGGGTTTGTAAATGGGCTCGCAAAAGCTCGGATGTATCACTTCACACAGCTGATGGCTTTGCACGACATCAATTTCAGACGCCTCTGACACTAGCCATGTGGAAGCGAAGTCAGGATCAAGGGCAGCCGTTCTCGCACCATCTGCTAATGGTACCCAGCGTGAATCGAGCAGCTCCCAATCGTCGGATAACTCTACACACCTCAGCGCAAGGTCAAGCAACCATGTTGGCGATTTGTCGATGAACCCGTCGGCGTTGCAATGCTTGAGGAGATCGCTCAGCCCAATCTGTGGTGAAACCGCAATGGCATCCAGAACCTCCCGCCACCTGCCGCCGCTATCGCGCATGTTAGAGGGAAGCATTGGAGCGCCGCTTACCTCCAGATGATCGGACTCAGTAAGCAAGCCATCCGCACCTTCGTCACAGTACGAGACTCTGGATAATGCGTACTCTCCGTTGATGAGTGTGGGGCACGCTACAAACGTTTCAACCGACTTGACCCATTGCTCGGCAAATTGCGTGTTCACCCAGGATGATGAGCTGGTGGTTCGCGCCGCGACTGGGACGATATACCAACTCAGGGGAGATCCGTGTTGCGCAAGGTAAACGCCGAGGCCTCCGATAACCCTCGATGATGTTTCAATCAGCCACTTATTCCACGGCTCAGAAACCAGTTCCTCCCTCGCAGTGGACGGATCAAATTGGGCATCGAGTGAGAAAGCAGTGTTTGTATGGATTTTTGTTGGCAGCGCTACGTGAATCCTTCCGTTTGCAACGCCATCGGACGGTAAGGCAATCCCGATAGGTGTATGGGTACCAGTTGCTTTTCCACCTCGCGCCTTATCGGCAGGTACGGCCACTTCGCAAACGTAGCGCTCCCACGTGCGCTCGTCCACGGCAAACGAGGTGCGGGTGGCGTTGCATCGGACGTCACCTACATTCAAAGTGATATGCTTTGCATCTCCACACTGATTGATCTTCAGAACGCTTTCCATCTGGCCCTGATCGATCTCATGCACGGTGATCGAACGAACGTGATCCAGAAAAATAAGATCGCTGGGCGTCCACTCATTAAACCATTGCTTCAGGAATTGGTGGTCATACTCCTGATCCAGGTTGATGGTCAACAGCGTATGTTGGCCCGCCGGATCATAGAAATCCGGGATTGGAAGCGATTCTTCTACTTGAACTGCATGGTTGTTTCTTGCACCGAAGTGAAAAGGAGGGCTATGGACGGTCAGGTTTTGACCGATTCGCCCTAGAGTTTTAAGGCCTACGCCGAACCGTCCTTTCAAACTGGATTCTTGCCGCTTAGTCGAATAGAACGGATAGATCATCGGGAGGACATGTGGCAGTTCGACGGGGGCTCCGTCATGAACGATCACCAGTTGCCTAAAACCGTCGAACGTTCGGGTTCCAAACCTTACAATCGTAGCGCCCAAATCGTCGGCATTTTGTACAACCTCACGTAGGCCTTGAAACGGGTCAGTGTTCATTAGCCGCGCGCCTTGGTTTCCACCACTGAGCACTTCGGTCATGACTTCTGGCTGAGTCGTTTGAAGTCGTTCCAACTCCGTCAACGCAGCTTCGGCATATTCTCTGGAGCGAATCGTCTGCTGATTAAAGGATGAGGGAGAGGTGTAGCAAGCGTTCGCATGCTCACGTCCAAGTTGTGCGTCCATATCAAATCCTTTTGGCAGGGTGCCTGATGGGCCGGATGGGGGCTTGCTTCCCTTGGCACCTGGCAGCAGTAAACTGACTTGTAGTTACTAACGGCATCATGCTGTCCAAGCGCCCTCCGCAAGTCAATGCAGTCTGTCATTGGAGCGGTTGAACCGCTTGCCGGTCGATCAGTGAATTCCTCATCTACGCAAGTACGGTCAGCCGAAAAGGGCAGAGCCTTGTCCGTGAGTTACCACGATAAGTTGGGTTAGAGTTTGTGCTTGCTCATTCCAAGGGCCACGCCTTAAAGCCGATTGGGGTTTGTCGTCGGCGTTGCTGCGGCACGCAGAGCGATTCCACCAAACGAAACGCTAGCATCCACATACCGCAACGCCGACTTCATATCCTTCCAGCCCACATAGCTCATCAGCCCCTTGATGTCCCACCCATTGGCAGAGGCCCAGGTTGCAAAGCCACGTCGCATCGAGTGGGCGCTGTACAGCTCTTCAGGCAGCCCGGCTTCCTTGAAGATCCGTCGCAGCATCGGAATCAGGCTATGGGGTTGGATGGCCTTGTCCGCCAAATTCCCCCAGCGATCCAGGCGGCGGAAGACAGGGCCCTTCGCGAGACCTGCAACGGTAATCCAGTTGATATAAGCCTCGACCGGACACAGCATTGTCAGCGCCGGCGTCTGAAAGGTTGTCCCCTCGTGCAGGCGATCACCCTTGGTGTGCGGCAGGAAGAACGTGATGCCTTCACCGCTATAGGCTTTTGTGTTCTCCACCGTGAGCCTGGCCAACTCATCCCCGCGGAATCCCCGCCAGAATCCGATCAGCACCATTGCCACCGAGCGACGGTGGCGCAGCAGCGTCTTGTAGTCACCGCGGTCGAGCGCGGCGGCGGCTTCTGCTTCCAGCCACTTCACGGCTTGTTCGAGATGCGTGAGTAGGAGGGGCGCAGCCTGCTTGACCTGGGCGGGATGCACGACACGGATGCCCTTGATCATCTGGCGCACGTTAGGCGTCTTGGTCGGGTCTGGGAATCCTTGGGTGATATGCCACTGCGCCAGCGCGGCCAAACGCTGCTTAAGCGTGCTGATCGCATGCTTGTCGGCGTATTCAGCCAAGTAGCGAACGATACCGTCGCCTGTGGTGGGCAGGTAGCCGCCCCACGTCACTTCGAAGTGCTCGATCGCAGCTCGATAGCTTTTGCGGGTGTTCTCCCGGGTACCTGCCTTTAGGTACCGGTCAGCCTTATCCATCGAGCTTTGCCTTCAAAATCAGCGGTTTCTATTGGTTCGTTTCTTGGCGATTCCACTACCGTCGCCAGCCTGAGATGCATACCTGATGGAAGAACACTAACCTTCAGCTCGCTCCGGTTCCGCACCATAGTGTACGGCTAAAGTGCTCTCCATGTGCCCATCGATCTCGTCTAGACACTAGGCTCGACTTGAAATACCAGCTGGCAGGCAGGGGAGCATCTTGCAGAGTGCTTTGAAATCAGCATGCATTGCGTCGAATGGCGTATTGACATCAGTAAGCGGATCTTGGCCTACTCGCTGCAAATCTTGAATCTTAGAACGTGATCTAGTGGATGGAGGCCGCTGTTTTGAGCTGGGTCATGCTATCGAGTGATATCTAAAGCTAGAAAGGGAGTTCTTCGCATGTTCCTGAATGACCAGGAGACAGCTACCGACCTGCTGTATTACACGCCCATTGCCAAAACAGTGGAGCGCTTGCTCCGCGAATCGCGAGGAGCCCCGGTCACCATTGGCGTGCACGGGGACTGGGGGGCCGGTAAATCCAGCGTTCTAAGGATGACCGAGCAACTTCTTAAAGCTGATAAGCGAGTCTGCTGCATATGGTTCAACGGATGGACATTCGAAGGCTTTGAGGATGCGAAAACCGTCGTTATCCAGACCATCGTTGATGAACTGCGGCGTGCTCGCCCGGACTCAGCTAAGGTGGCCGACGCAGCGAAGAAGGTCTTGCGTCGCGTTGATTGGTTCAAGCTGGCCAAGCAAGCTGGTGGATTAGGGCTCACCGCGCTCACTGGCATTCCTAGCATTGACCAACTTAAGGGCGCGGTGGAGTCAATCACTGCGTTTGTGCAAAATCCAGGCGATCATTTGAGTATTGAGGGGCTCAAGGGCCTAGCTGAGAAGGCCGGCGGCTTCATCAAGGATGCTGAGAAGGAGTCTGAGCAGCTTCCCGAGCACATGCACAAATTCCGGGTCGAGTTTGAGGAGCTGCTGACGGCTGCAGACATTGACCAGTTGGTGGTCATCGTTGATGACCTTGACCGCTGCTTACCCAAGACAGCCATTGCCACGCTGGAGGCCATTCGGCTCTTCCTCTTCGTCAATCGGACAGCGTTCGTGGTGGGTGCTGACGAGGCCATGATCGAGTATGCGGTGCGCGAGCACTTCCCAGACCTTCCACAAGGTGCGGGGCCAGTGACCTATGCACGTAACTACCTCGAGAAGCTAATCCAGGTACCGTTCCGGATCCCAGCGCTTGGACTGGCAGAGACCCGTAGCTACATCACGCTGCTTCAGCTCGAAAGCTTCGTCAGGACGGATGACGATCGATTCAAAAAACTTTTGCACACCGCCCAGCAGGACATGCTTAGGCCGTGGAAGAGCACGGGCCTAGATCGCAAAGCTGTGGCTGGCGCTTTCGGCAGCCCGCTTCCCGACTTTGCCCAGGAGGCGTTGGACACCAGTGCCTTGCTGGCGCGGATTCTAAGCGAGGGCACCCGAGGCAATCCGCGACAGATCAAACGTTTCCTCAACTCCATGATGTTGCGTTACGCCGTTGCCGATGCGCGAGGTTTTGCAGAGGACATCCGTCGGCCGATACTTGCGAAAATCATGCTGGCTGAGCGTTTTAATCCTGACTTTTATGAGCAACTGGCCAGGATCGCGAGTGTGGAGGCGGACGGTACAGTACCCGCCATAGCCGAGCTAGAAAAACGGGCGAACAAGTCTAAAGCGGCCGCCTCAGAGCCGGAGGAAGGGAAAAGCTCAGCGAAGCTCAAGGCTGTGGCCCGCTCCGGCGATGTGAACGATTGGGAAAAGAGCGACTGGATCAGCAATTGGGCGGCGATCGAACCCACGCTCACCGGCGTTGATCTGCGCCCCTACATCTTCGTGACCCGCGACAAGCGTAGTTCCCTAATGGGGCAGGTCGCAGTGGGGCATCTCGAGGCGCTTGTCGACAAGCTGATGGGCCCGCCATTGCAGATCCGGCAGGCGGCCACGAAGAAAGAGATCTTGGGATTGGCTGAGGTTGATGCCGAAACGGTTTTCGACGCACTTCGAGATCAAATAATCCAGGCGGACAGTTTTGCGGATCAACCCAAGGGCGTGCCGGGCCTGATTGAACTCGTCAAGCAGCGTCCTGCGTTACAGAAGCGCTTAGTCGAGTTCATCCGATCGCTGCCCACGCCGAAGCTGGGAATGTGGGCTCCCGCCCCATGGCATGAGTGCCTTAAAGACACTGCTGCTATCCATGGCCTTGAGGGGATTTTGAGAGGCTGGAGTCAGCAAGTCGAGAACGAAACGCTTCAGAAGGCAGCCAAGCGCGTACTTGAATTCAGCGGGAAATCATAAGGATTCATATGGGTACCTCCAAAGGATATGGAGGCCCAAGCTCTGGCTTGGTGCCCTCCTGGATTGATGATGTATCGCAACCAGCAGCTCCGTCGGCCCAACCAAGTGGGCCAGGCCAATCTAATCCGTCTCAGCCTGGTTCTACGCCTTCACAGCCAGCCTCATCTCCGTTGGCGGCGGTCAACAACGACGGCACTGGCTCACTTAGGGGCGCTCGCAACAGCTTCACGCGATTCGCCCGCACTGGAAGCCCCAGCGATTTGGGGAATGCCTTGTCTTCCTATGTACGCAAGGGCGTGGGTGGATCAGCGAGAGGTGCGCGCCGCATGGGCACATCTCGCGATACCGCAGGGAAGCTGCTCACCATCTTCGGAGGCGTTCAGCGCAACGGGGCTGCGGAAACTCTGCGACGGTTGCAGCTTACGGTTGCCCCAGGGCAACCGGCCTCCCAGGTGCTGCTCGCGCTGCTTGAGTTCATCTGCCCCCCTGGCGGAGCGATAGACGAGGGCGTTGCTCGCCAAGCCGCGCTCAATACTATTGCCGAGTTGGACGATGCGGGCAGCGGCAGCTTTGAAGACATGACTGATTCTGATCGCCAGAACTTCTTCCTAGATTTCGTCGCGAACTCAATTGAGAGCATGATCATGGCGGACTTGGGGGGCAGGGGCATAACCATGCCGGATGATGTGGAGGCAGTCGAACGGATTCAATCCCAGCTGAGTTCCTTCATCACGGGCTGTACACGGGGTCAGCTCGCCAACCGGTTGGAGCAATGGCCGGCGCCCACAGACCAGGAGGTCAATCAAGTCACCTCTGCGATCTATGAGGCAGCGTTCGACCTTATTGCGTCTGCAGCGGAGAGTCTGGAATGAGACGTCACAGCGTTATCTGCCGACTTGGCAAAACGGATGACCAGGATTTAGTGCTGCTCGAGGCAGGGAGCGTCGCCACCAATATCCAGTTTATCGACGGGGATGGGCTACTGAGGTATGGGATTGGTCAAGCGATTGAACAGTTGGCCGATCTCGGCCTGAGTCCAGGAGAGACTGCGGTTGATCTTGCACTTCTGGCAGCAACCCTTACCGCGGCAGACACCAGAATCTCGCGGGATACTGAATCTGAGAACGCCTGGACGAGGGAGATTGACTTGTATGTACCCGTTGCAAATCCTGCAGCATGGGCAGACGCCTCCGACATGCTGGCCTCGACCCTGAAATTCCTCACCGGGGATCGATGGCGCCTTGTCTTCCGAGAGCGGCCCCTTGGTGTCGATGAACTATCTCCCGCACCGGAGAGCTTGAGGACGGATGAGTCTGACAGCGTTTGTCTGTTCTCGGGTGGTATGGACAGCTTCATCGGGGCGATCAACCTTCTCGGGGCTGGCAGCAAACCCTTGCTTGTGAGTCACTATTGGGACACCAACAGCACCAGCACCTATCAGAACGATTGCCGGGCGGCGTTGCAGGAGAGGTTTTCACAGACCTCGATCAACCATGTCCAGGCACGCGTGGGATTCCCGAACGATCTGGTGGAAGGAGGGGGCAGCGAAGATACGCTTCGCGCGCGGTCGTTTCTGTTCTTTGCACTGGCAGCAATGGCCGCGGAGGCTATAGGCGACTCGATAACCATCCATGTGCCTGAAAATGGCCTGATTTCCCTGAACGTCCCCCTGGATCCTCGTCGCTTGGGTGCATGCAGCACGCGCACGACCCACCCTTACTACATGGCGCGGGTGAACGAGCTCTTTGCGCGTCTGGGGCTGAGCACAAAGCTCTTCAATATGTTCAGCCATCTCACCAAAGGTCAGATGGCTGAGCAATGCCTAGATCAGGCATTCCTCGCCGATCACGTGCATCTCACAATGTCGTGCTCTTCACCAGGAAAAGCGAGGTACCATCCCGACCCATCAAATAGATCACCTAAGCACTGTGGGTTCTGCGTCCCCTGCATCATAAGGCGCGCAGCGATACATCGCGGTTGTGGGCCAGATCAGACCCGCTATGTCATACCGGACTTGCATGCTCAGGCACTGGACACTAATAGGGCCGACGGCGAACATGTGCGCTCCTTCCAGCTCGCAATCGCTCGACTAAAACGCGCACCGCACCGAGCCAAATTCTCAATCCATGAGCCCGGGCCTTTGATCGACCATCCTCAGAGCCTTCACGCCTTTGAACAGGTCTATCGGGATGGGCTGCTGGAGGTCGATGACTATCTTGAGGGTGTAATAGCCATACCACTATGAAACCGCCTAAAAACTCGATCCCAAAATGGGTGGATTTCCACTGCCATCTTGACCTTTACCCCGATCACGAGCGTCTCATCTTGGAGTGCGATCAGGCAGAGGTGGCCACGTTGGCCGTGACAACGACGCCTAAAGCATGGCGGCGCAATCGCGAGCTTGCGGCGTCGGCTCGGCATGTTCGGGTGGCTCTGGGCCTGCACCCCCAGTTGGTGGCAGAGCGCGAGTCGGAACTGCCCCTTTTGGAGCATTTGCTTGAGGAGACCCGATACGTTGGAGAAGTGGGGCTCGATGCTGGGCCCCAGTTTTATCCAAGCTTCGACGCCCAAGAGAGGGTATTCAAGAGGGTGCTTGAGGCGTGTTCAGAGCAAGGCGGAAAGATCCTTACTGTCCACAGCGTTCGCAGCGTAAGCAAGGTGCTCTCCCATATCGAGCGCCTGCTCCCTATCGACAGGGGGACTGTAGTGCTTCACTGGTTCACCGGCTCTGCAAGTGAAGCTAAGAAGGCTTTGGAGCTTGGCTGCTATTTCTCGATCAACTCTCAGATGTTGGCCTCCGCCAAGCATCGCAAGCTTGTCGCGTCGCTGCCAAGTGATCGGCTTTTGACCGAGACTGATGGCCCGTTTGTGCAAAGCGGGGGGCTGCCTACCAGGCCGGCTACCGATATTCCCAAAACGGTACAGGCGTTGGCGCTGTTACGAGAGCAATCGAAAGAGGAAGCGGCTGCCCAGATCATCAGCAACTTGCGTGAGTTAGTACGTACTTAGAGCGTCGGTTGGGTTGCGTTATGGCCAGCCATGCGAATATTGGACTCAAGCAAAACTAACTGCAGTTTCATGCGCACGATTTAGTTTTCACAAATACTTATACGTTAATTATTGAAATGGATGGCGGAATGTCCAGAAAGGATTTGTACAACGCAGTATATGATCGGTTGACAATTTTTTTCCCTGAGCAGCCTTGGATTAAGGCTATAGAAAAATATGGCAACAATCCTCCAGCCCATACACTTGGAGAGAGTTTTATCTCATATGGCCTGTTTATTTTTCACACAAAGGGTCTTGATAGTTGCGATGAGTACGACCGCAACGCGCTAGCGGAAGCATTTTTTTATACTCAGAAAATCCTAGAGTTGTATAATCGCATTGAGGCAAGTAAGAAGGCTCACTACAAGGCCAGATTTAAAGCTGCCTTTGAGGCCTCTAATGACATGCGCGCATTGGCGTTTGAAACCTTTGTATATTTTACGCTTGTTCATTACGGTTGGAATGTAGATTGCAAAGATGACAGAGATGCGGGAGAGACATATGACTACCTGGCTTGCCGAGATGAAAATCGAGTAGAAGTTGAATGCAAATCCTTTTCTTATGATAAAGGGTTAGTTATAAGTTCTGGGGAGGCTCAAAAGCTAGCAAGTGGAATATTGAACAACTTCACAGCCACTTACGAGCAAAGCAAAAAACAACTCAGCATCGTCACCATAAAAGTGATCGAAAAGCTACCGCAAAATCCTGTAATGCTTGCTAAAGTATGCACTGAGATCTGTGAGCACATATCATCTGGCCAAAATATCCAACGTGAAAAATACTCCGTGACTACTGAAGTACATTTTGATGTCCCGGATATTCCAAACGGCGCACCAAGTATTATTCCTGTTAAGTCCTCGGATATGGAATTACTGTGCATGATGCCTCAGACCACCAGCGATGATAGTGTAACGTGCTTACGAATTACCACAATCAGCACGAACGCCTCCTGGCGGGAGTTTGAAAAAACTTGTAAGGATGCCGCAAAAAAGCAATTAACCAAGGTAAATCCAGGGGTGATAGTTGTTCATGTTTCCAACTTAGACGCAATATCCGCGATGCTGAGGGATGGCCGGCTAAGATTAAAAATTAATAATATCTTCAATCAGCCCCACCTAGTTGAAATAATTTTGGTTTCCAACTCTGGTGTGTACGAGCGGGATAAATACCCCTATTTGGAACTGCGTCCTTATATACGCAGCTTTACCAATGATAGATCTGAGTTTGAATGGAAAATCAAGCTCTTTTCTTCTAAAGAATAACTGTGTTATCTAGGGGGTGTGCCGAAGCATTGGTTTGGCGGAAGCAGTTAAGCGCTGAATATGGTCATCCTGCGCTTTACTCTATTTCATCATTGGACGCTTCCTGTAATGTCATCTTCATCTCTTCCAACGCATGAGCCAAAAGGGAAGTCCTCACTCGCATCCCCGCAACTGGGGGGCAAACGCTTGGTGGTGACGGAGCAGGGAGGGCTCTTCAGAAAACTGCAGGTACCGCTACTCTTGCCTTAGTCGGTTATCCAGTCAGCACTCAAGTGGCAGGCAAGACAGTCGTGCAGGTTTGCGGTTGTGCAGGGAATAGATCCAAGCCCCAGCTACCGCCGCAGCACGCTGGCGCGAGATTTTTCGCCGCTCAGCATGTTTAGGTGTAACGAACTACCCACCGTTCACGATTAGCGAAAGTTTGGCACGTCACCCGCTTAGTCTAAAAGCAACGAACAGTGCCATTCCAGTGAGCAGGTAGCCTCCCCACATCACTTCGAAGTGCTCGATCGCAGCTCGATAGCTTTTGCGGGTGTTCTCACGTGTACCTGCCTTTAGGTACTTGTGATTCTTGCCCATCACGTTTCGCCTTCAGAATCTGCGTGATCCCAGCATTCCACGCTTTTAGCGGCACCTAAAGGCCTTTTCGACTGTGAAGAAGCCATAAGACATTATTATAGCTTTCTATGATCAGCATGATATAGAAGCTAGCTTTGTGATAACGTGCTACGTAAATACGTGACACGTAATACACCACGAAATCGTAGGAGGTCTCATGGCGCGCGGCGGCATAAACAAGGCAGTTGTACAAAAAGCTCGGCAGTCGTTGCTCGCCAAGGGCATGTACCCGAGCATTGACGCCGTGCGCGTTGAGCTTGGAAATACGGGCTCAAAAACCACTATTTCCCGCTATTTGAAGGAGATCGAGTCCTTTGACCCGCGCCCGCCGTCGTCCCGGGATCGAATGGGAGAAGAGCTTGCAGCGATGGTTGGAAGCCTTCTGGAACGGCTGATGGAGGAGGGGGATGAGTCGATCGAACAGGCTCGATCAGCTTTCGATTTACAGCGCGTCGGGCTTGAGGCGCAGATCGCTAGCCTGCAATCTGAGTTGACCGCTGCACGTCGGCAGCTGGACGCTCAGCAAGCAGCTATTGAAGCTCAAACAGCTGACCTTCAAACCACGCAGTCTTCGCTTCAGGCTGAGCTGACGCGCAACGCCGGGATCAGCCAGCGCTGTACTGATCTTGAAGCTTTGGTCGGTGACAGGGATAAACAGATCCAATCCCTCGAGGAGAAGCATGTTCATGCGCGTGGCGCCCTGGAGCATTACCGGGAGTCCGTGAAAGAACAGCGCGATCAAGATCAACGACGCCATGAATCCCAGCTACATGAGTCCCAGGTGGAGCAGCGCAAGCTTCAGGAAACCCTGGTGCTGAAACAGGATGACCTGACACGCCTGAACCGTGACAACGAGCGGTTGCTGGGAGAGTCCCGTCAGCAGGTCAAGACACTCCATGCACATGAAGCCCGCATTCAGGCTCTGACTGGAGAGATTCAAGGTTTGAAGCTGGCCGAAGCGAAATCCGCCGGCATCTCCGAGCAGCTCCAGGAACAGATCGCTACGCTTCGACAAGATGCCAAGGCGCTCAGTGAGGCTGCAACCCAGAGCAGCAAGCGTGAGCTCGAGGTTCGATTGTTGCTAGCAGCTGCCCAGTCGGAGACTGAGCACTTGCGCCGACTACACGAGCCTGATCTGGAGGATCAGGATCCAAACTCACCTACAACTCAGCCTAAGAGCAAGCCATCCAGGAAGTGATCCATGGACTCTTTGACCGCACCACCTACGTGTCACAATGTTGGCCTGTCAGGATTCAGCCTCGCGCACCGGCAGCTAAGCACAATGCTTACCGGCCGTGATCGCCAGAGATTGATTGTGCAAATCGGCAAATCAAGCAGCTTGATGCCAGCGTCGCAATCACCCATCCCAGCGCAAACTTGCAGCGCCGCGATGTTGTAATCGAGAGCGACAGCTGCTGACGACGTCTGCCAAGCGTCAGCGGGGGGGGGGTAGGGTGCTTAAGTCCTACTGAGTGCCCCACTCGACAAATCCTGTGGGGACGGTATGGTCATATACCGGCCCACGGTGACTGCTTCCAACGGTTTGGCCTGTGCGAACTCATTAGGTAAACCCATGATTTCAGCTGTTGTCTTTGACGCCTTTGGCACCCTGGTCGACCTCCGAAGCAAGCGTCATCCTTTCAGGCAATTACTCAAGGAAGGAATCGTCGGTGGCCGCCGAGCCAGCCCGGAGGATGTGCGGGTTCTGATGAGCAACCCATGGTCGCTGAAGGACGCTGCGGATCAACTGGCTATCCGCGTATCGCCCACTCGCCTGCAAGCACTACAGGACGATCTGGATCGCGAAGTCGCATCGATAACTGCGTTCGAGGATGGCATTGAGGCGGTTGCTTTGTTGCGCGCAGAGGGCGTGCGAGTAGGCCTATGCTCCAACCTTTGCGAGCCTTATGGGGCCGCTGTCCTTCAAGCGTTTCCTGATCTCGATGGGTACGCCTTCAGCTATCAGGTCGGGGCGATGAAACCGGACGCCGTGATCTACCAGTCCATCTGCAATGCATTGCAGGTTAAGCCCGGGCACCTGTTCGGCGATCAGCATGACCAGATCGCGATGGTGGGCGACTCGCTGAAATGCGATCAAGATGGGCCCAGGGCAGTAGGGATGCTTGGGTTTCATTTGGGCAGGTCGGGCAGGGGGGGCGTGCGGGATTTGGTTCAATTTGCGCAGTTGGTCATTGAGTCACGGCGTCATCGCCTTCCGTAGCGCCGTGAGTATGCGAGCCTGGTGCGCGCCGTTTGATTCAAGAAGGGGCAATAGGGGGATATCTGTGGTCGACCCCGCGCGTACTTCCAAGACCGAGCGATCAATAATTTCAACAACATTTGGCATGGAGAGCACTATGGAAGGGACTCAGCAGACCTTGCAGGACACATGGAACGGGGAGGACGTGTTGGAGCCTAGTTTCAGCATCATCCGGCGGCCAGTGGAAGCGGGCTTTTGCATTGACTTGTACCTTCAGGTTTTTGACAAAATCTCCTCAGATAAATGGCAGTCATTGCCCGAAGACAGATGGCATCGGCTAGCCACGATCGAGCCGGGTTGGATCACGATGTATCCCATCTACACCAACCCCCATACTCAGCGCTATCGGAGCCCGAAGAACGGAAACGTGGGCTGCATCTTGTACAGCCATCACCCGACGCGCGATCTTCCAGACACTCCAGAGGACGCCGTGCTCTACATCGACGTCAGCCTCCCTCGAAAACTGTTTGATCCCTGTGAGGAAGGATTGGGGCTGGTTAAACAGCTTACGCCGCTCTGGCGAGGGCTGCGATTCGCTCCCAGCCTGAAAACCCTAGTCATATCGGATGATGGTGACACCTCGATCACAGACGACGTCGTCTTTGTCAGCGAGGCACGGGTGGATGAATGCCGTAGAACATGCATGCGGATCACTCGGGCTCGAAAAAAGAGTGAGACGTCAGCCCAGATGCATTGGGTGCTGAGCCAAGTGTTTCCGACGCTGATGCCCAATGTGGTCTTTGAAGGCAGCCGTCCAGTGCTGGCGAGCGATACGACCCCTCGCAGAGTCAGTAATCAAGTTGCGCAGGCGGCTGTGCGGGCGCGGCGTCATCAGCTCAGAGAAGTGAAGGTCGGCGCTGAGATGTTGGCGAAGGAAGCGCCTCGCGAACTATTCGAATTGCACGCGGAGATCGAGAGGGTCACCTTGGCCGTAATGATCGAAAAGTTCGAGAGCATGCTGAGCCAGAACCTCAGCGAGGGCCACTGGCAGCATTTTTTCGAGGCCAACCTGTTCATCCTAGCGATGGTGTTCTCGCGCCCTGTTGCGCTTCTGCATACCCAGTTCCATGCCCAAGGCTCCACGATCAATGGGGCTGGCGCTCATATTGGCGATCTGCTTTTCTCACAAGGACGCGAACTGGCCATCGTGGAAATCAAGAAACCTTCCACCCCTTTGATGCAAAGCCGACCGTATCGCAACCAGGATGTCTTCGGCCCGAATTTGCAGCTCAGTGGAGCAATTACGCAGGTGCTATATCAGCAAGGCCTGATGCGCTCCAACTGGCTGTCGCACCTTCGAGATCCAACGATGCGTGACTTGAATCCAGACACAGCGAGGTGCGTTGTCATTGCCGGTACCAAGCCAACAGAGGAAGGCCGCCGGCGCAGCTTTGAGATATTCCGCAACGCCTGCAAAGATGTCGAGGTCGTTACCTTTGATGAGCTGCTAGGCAAGCTGCGGATGCTGGCCCAGCACCTGACGCCCGCAGCTCCAGCCGACCTCCCAGATATTTTCTGAAGATATGGCCGGACGCGATCTTGAAAGAAGATGTCCTCGAGGGAGCGCTGCGGCCTATTAAAGATCGGCGAGCAGCTTCTCTAGTTGGCCATGTTCCCACGTGCTCAGTAGCTCGACCGGGTCAGTACCAAATTGCTGCGATGAGTCAAAAGTGTACGCACGACCGTCTGAGCGATAGCAGCTATCGCAGTAATCCAGAGTTTCGCAATCGTTGTAGAACTTGATGACCCAGCCATCGGTTTCAACGGTCATCATGCCGCTGTACATTTCAGTCCATGACTTCTCACCCAAGCGGCGCATGGTGCGAACGCCCAAAGCGATGTCGCGAAGCACCTGATAGGCCTCGCGGGCAGTAAGCGGTTTTGCTGACAATCGAAACGTGCCTTTGTGGGACTGTGTGGGCCCCATGGTATATGAAACTTCGCGCGCGAAGCGTGTCGCACTGCCGTCGATTTGGTAGCCTCGGACTCTATTTGGAGATCTCGAATGACAGTCAACGTACAATCAAAACTGGCTTCCCGCTACGGCGCCGCGGACATCTCGCCTCTCATGCCCTGGAACGAGACGATCGATCAGTTGCTCGATCATCGCAGCGTTCGTGCTTTCACTGATCAGCCACTGCCTGACGGCACCATAGAGACCCTGGTTGCCGCGGCGCAATCAGCGTCGACCTCTTCAAACCTGCAGGTCTGGAGCGTTGTCGCTGTTCAGGACAGCGATCGGAAAGCGCGCCTCTCGGCACTGGCAGGAAACCAGGCCTACATCCGGCAGGCGCCTCTGTTCTTTGTATGGCTCGCCGACCTGTCCAGGGTCACCCGCGTTGCTGAGCAGCAGGGTGTAGAGCTCGAAGCAGTGCCTTACTTGGAAAGCCTGTTGCTCGGTACGATCGACGCGGCCTTGGCTGCTCAGAACGCCGTGGTCGCTCTGGAGTCTCTGGGACTTGGCAGTGTGTACATCGGCGCCATCCGAAACGACATTGAAGGCGTGGCCAAGGAGCTTGGTCTGCCTCCGCAGGTCTATCCGGTTTTCGGTCTCTGCGTAGGTTATCCATCTACCGAGCGACCAGCGCAGGTAAAACCACGGCTGCCTCAAGGCGCAGTGCTTCACCATGAGACCTACTCGGCAGCGGCAGATGTGGAAGCGGTGGCTGAATACGATGAGCGCTTGGGCGCTTTCTACCAGCGTGAGGGCATGAAGGCTTCCGGGTGGTCGGAGCAGGTGGTCAATCGGCTTCGCAGTGTCTCGAACCTGCACGGGCGGGAAGAGCTGGTTGAGGAGCTGAAGCGGATGGGGTCTGGGCTGCGCTGATCGGCTCCGTCCTGCCTTTGAACGTGCACGGCTCACTGTGGAGAATGTGATTACTGTAGGTGCTTGAGCGCTCAGGGGGCTAGGGCCGCCGCGGCCCGTTTGCGTGCGGCGGCTCCTTCGAGTTTTAGGCGGGCGAGTGGTCAGCGCTCTCGGGTTTGAAAATCAACTGGGGCCGGTCAGGGCTGCCGACATAAGCACAGATGTTGAACTCAGCGGAATCGTCGTAGGCGCTAGCGCTAGAAGCCCATTGCGTGGCTTCCTCATCAAAACCCGGGCTACAGAACTCGGTGTTGGGCCAGTAGTTGTGCAGATCGCCGTAATCAAGCTGTTTGGCAATAGCTCGCTCATCGGCCCCGATAACGCACCAGGCGGCAAGCATTCGAGTTTTCCAGTTCGGGGCCGTGAGAATGTGAACCGGGTCATAGCGGTCGAAACCCAAGGCTGCAACCTCGCCATCAAAACCAAATATCGCGCTGATTGAGCGACCTGGATCTGATTCATCTTCCGCGAGCGCGTCTACCCAACACAGTAGATAGCCGAGCGCCTGAAATCTGCTGAGCTTGCGGCTTTCTTTTCTCTCGATCGAATGATCCGCGACTTCATAGTCGCCCTTTCTGGACGTTACGGTGCGAAAACTGAATGTTGTCTGGGCCATCTTGTGCGTCCTTCTTATTATTGTTTTTGTTGTTTTATTCTTATCAGTATATGAAGGGAGTAAGGGCTGTTACTAGCTTTTAATCAGTTGGCCTTTCTATCTAGGCGATGTTTTTTAGAGTCGTGAGTTTGTATATCTCGAACGCTGCCATTGGCAATAGCAAACGATACACGCTAGATATCAATCAGGTCGAATAGTATATTGGATTGATCGTTTCACCCCCTATACCCTTCAGGCTATCTTGAGCCTGAAACTTCTGAGGTATCCCATTGAAACCCGCAACCGCAACATTCGGGGACGCATCTGCATCGTTCATCGAAAAAGGAACAGCTGAGTTTATGCGCACGGCCTTGGCGTTGTTTGCCGGCGGATTCGCAACCTTCGCACTGCTCTACTGTGTGCAACCCCTGATGCCAATCTTGTCCCACGATTTTTCACTAAACGCCGCCCAGGCGAGCCTCTCACTTTCCATCTCCACGGGGCTTATGGCGATCGGCATGCTGGTCACCGGCCCCATTTCGATGCGGTCGGACGCAAGCCAGTCATGGTCGCCGCACTCTTCAGCGCGGCCTTGTGCACGCTGCTCAGCGCCGTTGTGCCTACCTGGACAGAAATTTTGATTATGAGAGCGCTGGTCGGGTTGTCGCTATCGGGACTGGCGGCGGTTGGGATGACCTACCTCGGCGAGGAGATCCATCCCAAGCACACTGGCCTGGCGATGGGTTTGTATATCGCGGGGAACGCCGTAGGCGGAATGAGCGGCCGACTCATCAGTGGCGTATTGGTCGATTTCACCACTTGGCGCGTAGCCGTGCTGATCATCGGCGGGATCGCGCTAGCCTCAGCCATCCTATTCGCCAAATTCTTACCTGCATCGCGTAATTTCCGCCCGATCCGTCTGAACCCCAAGGCATTGATCGATGGGTTTTCTGTGCATTTCAAGGATGCAGGGCTGCCATGGTTGTTTCTCGAAGCGTTCCTGCTGATGGGATGCTTCGTGACAATGTTCAACTACATTGGTTATCGGCTGTTGGCCGAGCCCTACTACATGAGCCAAGCGTTGGTAGGGTTGCTCTCCGCGGCCTACCTGGCCGGCATCTACAGCTCTGCCAAGGTCGGATCCCTGGCTGATGAATACGGCCGACGCTCGATGTTCATGGTATCGATTCTGGTCATGGTCGCGGGGTTAGGGCTGACCATGGCGTCGCCGGTGGCCGTGATTTTGCCAGGGATAGTTGTATTCACATTTGGTTTTTTCGGGGCTCACTCAGTTGCAAGCAGTTGGATTGGCCGCCGCACCGTGCGCGCGAAAGGCCAGGCATCGTCTCTGTATCTGTTTCCCTATTATGTCGGGTCGAGCGTCGTCGGTAGCCTTGGTGGCTTTGCTTACCACGCAGGCGGTTGGAATGGGGTGGGCGCGTTCATGGGGGCATTCCTTCTGGCAGCGCTGCTCGTCGCATTCAAGCTGAAGAAGCTACCGACCACCGCGACCGACTTGGGTTGATCAGTCCTATCCTCTGACGCATCCTAGCGACTCTTATCAAGGGACACGCCCGGGTAATGCCTGGGCTCATGGAGCAATTAAAATGACGGTGTTGGCCTGGGTATCTGGTAGTCACGCCTTTGCGTAGGCCACCCTGCTGGTAAGGCGATTGGGCATTCGGCCTGCGTACGCAATACAGTATTTATTCTGTGGACTCAGTGCAGGTCACAGTCATTACCACATGAAGCTGATAGCGGCGTCAAAAAGTGCGGTGCGGTTGTTTTGGTATGACGTGTCCGTCAACGGCTCACCGGTATGTCTTGGCTTGGACACGGTGTATCGTATCGCGACTATTCGGGCGCCCTTTAAGCTGCGCGTCGTGCTGAGCGCCGGAGGGATCAAGCAGCGCCACAGGCCCGATTGGAAGACAACTAACGAGAAGGGATGCTCATGTATCTGCGTGCTTTAGACGTTAATGGTTTCAAGTGTTTTGGCAAGCCTTTTACCATCGAATTCCACGACGGTCTCAACGTTCTCGTTGGGGAAAACGGAGCGGGCAAAACCGGCGTGATCAGCGCGATACGCCAGCTTTTCAATGACTCCGAGTCGGGTAAGCGGATCATCAGTGAGCGCGATTTCTATAAAGGCTTTGGGGTTGGAGCCGTCCCCGCGGAATCGATCTGGATTCAAGCCACGTTTTCCGATTTGGACAAAGACGATGTCATTGCCTTCGAAGATTGGTGTGGAAATCACGACGAAGCAAAACTGACTTTCACCGCGCTTAATGAGGAGGCGCGCGGCCGGTTCAGACACCACACATACGGTGGCCATGAATACACCAAGGCCTTAGACACGGAAACGCTCGACTACATTCATTGCGTTTACCTACCGCCGCTACGTGACGCCGAGACCAAACTTCGTGAGGGGCGCCAGTCTCGCCTAGCTCGCCTGTTGAAAGCCCTATGCCGCAAAGATCTTGAAACCGCGAGAAAAGCCGGCGAGCTGCACCCGCTGGAGCAATACGTGGGCGACTTCAACCGTGAGCTCTCCGAAAGCGACAAGTTTGCTATCAAATTGGCCAATCAGAGAATCGGTGAAAATCTGAAGGCAGCTCTGGGGATGCACCTTTCCCAGGGCACAATGATCCAGTTTTCAGAGGTCAGCTTCTCCCGAATCGTGGAAGGCCTGCGGCTCTTGTATTTCCCTAATCTCTCCCAGGCTGACGCTACCCAGTTTCGGTCGTTGGAGGAAAATAGCCTGGGGTACAACAACCTTCTGTACATCGCATCGATCCTGGCAGAGCTCATCCTTGAAGCAGAGGAAGATCGAGGTGAAGAAACCTATCTGCGGTTGTTACTGATTGAGGAGCCGGAGGCTCACCTTCATCCCCAACTCCAGTTACGGCTGCTTCGCCACCTCAAGACAGTTGCCGAAGCACGCGGGATACAGGTAATCATCACCACGCATTCAACGGTGATTTCTGCTGCTGTGTCGGTCAATCACATCATTCATATCTCCAATGACGACAAGCCCGTAGCAGTACCTCTCAGGAACACGGGGCTTCCCGACCAGAGCCGGCGCTTTGTTGATCGCTGGCTGGATGTGACGAAGTCAAATCTGTTGTTCTCCAAGGGCGCAATCTTGGTCGAGGGCATCGCAGAAGCCATCGTGGTGCCGGAGCTGGCTCGGATTGTCCTGCGGCCCTACGGCAAAGGGAGAGACTGCCTGGATGATTATGGCGTGTCGGTGATAAACCTCGGAGGTATCTACTTCAAACACTTCATGCAGCTGTTCTGTGACGTCAATGGCGAGCAGCCGGGGGCTGATATGCCAGTCAGGTGCGCCGGTCTAACCGACAACGATCCACCGAAGTCTTTGAAGTCTATTGACGATGGGAAAGGCGGAACCAAAGCAATACCTTTTTTACCCCACGCTGATGAGCATCCTGTTGGTAACAACCCAGCATTATCGCTGCAAGGCCCCATTAACCGATCGCAGTTCGGTCGACTGTTCGCAGGCATGTACAAGACATTCGAATACGACATCGCGATGGAGGGCGACAATCTCAGGACGATGATGACGGTTGCGGCTGGACTCTGGCCAGTCCCGGACGGTTCGGTAGTGAAGGGGCTGGAAAAGAACGCGAAACTGGATTTCGCCGCCATGACATCTGCCGAAAGAGCCGATTACGCGGGAGCCTTACTTGATCGGCTCGATTCGGATGAGATCGGCAAAGGGCTCTATGCCCAGTCGTTTGCGGACGCGCTAGAGGTCTTGGAAACTGACTTCGTGGTGCCAGAGTACATCCGGCTGGCGATTCTTTGGGCCTGCGGCCTGGAAGAAAGACCAGCATGATGGTTCGAGCCGCCGCAGAAGTCCTACGCAGGGCCGGCCCATGATGAAGTTCACCCAAGAGCAGTTGGACTACCTCGCCTCACCGCTTGACCAGCATGTTTACCTCAAGGCCTGCCCGGGCAGCGGAAAGACAGAGGTGGTTGCCGCTATGGTGGCCAGAACCGTTCAGGGATGGTCTCGCTCACCCTCAGGCATTGCAGTGCTGACCTTCTCCAACAGCGCGACGGACGAACTCAGAAACAGGATTCATAAGTACTTGGGGGAGCCGATCGGTATGCCCCATATGATCGCTACGTTCGACAGCTTCGTTCTGAACCGGCTGGTGGCGAGCATCGCCAGTGAGATCACTGGATATACGGGCAAGGAGGGTGACTTTCGCATTCGTATTCTAGACAAGACAGCGGACATCTATCGCACGCGAAAGAGTATTTGCGACCGCTGGATCTCCGCGTGCAAATACGACTATGACCTTGGAGCCGCCAGATTCGTATTTTCAACCGGCGAACGCAGCCTCGATAACCAGTTGAATGCTGCAGCCATTGATCAGGAAACCTTCAAAGATCTCATCGCCACCAAAAAACGGCTGTGGAAGGGAGGGTTCGCCACCTTTGGCGACATCGACATGCTCGCCCTGAAGGCATTCAAGGATAAGAAATTCGACGCCTACTATTCACGGATCGCG
The DNA here is from genome assembly GCF_002843605.1 of Pseudomonas sp. S09G 359. Classification (NCBI taxonomy): domain Bacteria; kingdom Pseudomonadati; phylum Pseudomonadota; class Gammaproteobacteria; order Pseudomonadales; family Pseudomonadaceae; genus Pseudomonas; species Pseudomonas sp. S09G 359. Next base: position 3,491,268 of record NZ_CP025263.1, read on the forward strand.
CGCCGATTTCCTTTGGTCATCGTGGACGAATGCCAGGATCTCTCGGCCGAGCAGCTGCGAATCGTCGAACATCTCACAGAGTTCGGCATCAAGTTCCACTTCATCGGCGATCTGAACCAGTCAATCTATGGCTTTCGCAGGTCGAACCCCGATAAGGTCACCGAGCTAATGGGCAAGCTCAAGTTCGAACCCTATGAGCTTAAGACGAATTGGCGGAGCGGACAGGACATAGTCGATCTATGCACCAAAATCCTCGGCGGCGAACGGATCAGCGGCAACCCAGATATTGCGTCCGAACAACCGCGGATTCTCGAATACAAGGCCTGCCCCTCTGAGCTGTTGCCTACGATCCGCGCCATGACACAGGCGTACACCAACGTGGTACTGGTGGCACGCGGTCATACCACCCTGCAGCGCTTACGTAATGGTGAGACCTTTGAAGGCATCGAGCTGCTGGCAGTCGCGTGCATCGGCGCCAGCACAGGCAACCTCAAGGACATCAAGGATAGCCTGAGGACGTTTGCAAAGTGGCTGGCGAACAAACTTGAGCTGGAGGTCACCAAGGTCGGCCCGTATTGCCCGATTGTCATGGAGTCCAGGGTTGCCTGGCGGAAGTTCATCCATGAGAGTCTGAAGTTCATGGTCGCCAATGGTGCTGGAAACTCCGATCAGACCTGGTCGGCCTGGGTGCGCACCGCGAAGCTGGCGATCCGACAACTCCCGGATCAGCCCTTTGTACCTATGGAGCTGCGGGATGTGCTGGACGGCCTGAGAGGCTTGAATCTTGTGGCTCGCAAAGGGCAGGGTGGCAAGCCCGTAACCGTGCGAGTAGTAAGCCAAGAGATGTTGGAAGGGCTACCAGACACATTGCGCTACGAAACGATTCACCAAGTGAAGGGCGAAACTCATGATGTCACTGTAGTGATTTCTTCCCAACAGCCCGGAGTGCATCAGTCTCATTGGCAAGACTGGCTGCGGGATCGCGGATCAGAAGCAGCGCGGTTTGCCTATGTAGCGAGTTCCAGGCCACAGCACATGTTGATTTGGGCGGTGAAAAAGCTGAAAGCTGAGGATCGACCTGTGCTGGCGCAGTTGGGGTTCGAGGTGCCGTAACCAGCTTTGGAACGCCCTGCCTGATCTAGCGCCTCTCCAAGCCAAGGTTCAGCAGGAAGAAATAGGGCTACTCGCTCACAGAGGCGCGATCCACTCCGACAGGGTAGCCGATGGTGACTTGGCCTTGCGCCGGCGTATAGACAAGCGTTTTTTGAACAGACCAGGAGCCCGTAATGAGCCAGCTCGTGTGTACCCATTGTCTCACCGAAGCCTATTTGCGCGATCAGGCCGCGGATAATGATGTCAGTGAATGCGACTACTGTGACCGAGAGCTTCCAGTCATGGACATGGACGAACTCGTGGACATGTGTGAGACGGCAATCCACGCCTGCTTTCGTCCAATCCAGCAACCGAGCTCAGTAATACACCACGGTTATCCTCCCGTCGGTGAAAGTCTGTATTTCGTCCTGGAGCGTATGCTGGGTGCTGGTCAGAGCCTGCTGTCTGATGTTCATGATCGGTTGCTTGAAGCCTGGAGCGGCCTGGACGATGACGACGATCCCTATTTTATTGAAGAGACTGAGGCGTCGTCAGAGCTGACGGTTGGCTGGCGGAAAATGGAGCACAGCCTGCAATTTGAATCTCGGCTGGCGAACCCTTTAGTGGGGTCGATCCTGTCCATGGTTTTCGATGGCATTGAAGATTTGCGTTCAAAGGACGATCGATCAGCCATTGTCATCGCCGGCGTTGGCCAACCGATCTCATCATTCCAGCGGGGGCGGGTGTTCCAAGACGAAGACACAATGGCAGCAGCGCTGAAGCACCCTGAAAAGCATCTGGGGCCCCTACCCAGGGGAAAGGGCTCCCCGGGGCGAATGAATGCCAAAGGCATCTCGGTTTTTTACGGTGCAACAGACGACCATACCGCAATTGCGGAGGTTCGCCCTCCCGTAGGTAGCACGGTGGTGACCGCACGGTTCGACGTTATCAGGCCTCTGCGACTTCTCAACCTGAACGACCTGGACGCGATGCGTCCGCATCGTGACCTGAGCTATTTCAATCCCGTTCGCAGGAGCCTTGCCGAACGCTGCGCCTTCCTCAAAGCCTTACAAAGCCAACTGACCATGCCGGTCATGCCTGACTCAGCGGAAAGCGGTTATCTAATCACGCAGGCGATTGCCGATTTTCTGGCTAAACACCAAGGTCTCAACCTCGACGGGATCTTGTTCCCGTCTGCACAGGTGCCGAAGGATGCCTCACCGGGCCAGAACGTGATTCTTTTTCACAAGGCAAGCGGGGTTGAAAGGTTGGAGGACACACAGGAGGCGGAGTACGTGAGCCTGTGGGAGTCGGATGAGGATCGGTGGGTGTATTACCCTGAATTCTGGGAAGCCGGGCCGAAAAGCAGAGATGAACGCTCCCAGTATGTTCCACTCGTGCCGCATCCCGAGCCAAGCCTGCGTCTAGCCAGAGATTGCATCGTGATTCACCAGATCCAGGGCGTTCGATTTAGCAGCGCGGTTGATCCCGTTCGCTATGTTCCTTGGTCGAAAGACAGGAAATTTACAGGATTCAGGTAGACCCTCTTCCATGCAAAGGTTCTCAGCTGCCCGGCACCTCCCGCATCAGAAGCACTTAAGCTACCGCTCATCGGCAAACCCCACATCTAGGGAGTTTGGCATACTGACATCACTACATATTGGGTTAATTTATGCCTGAGAGCCTAAATCTGGTGTTTTGCCATGAACGAAGCCTATATCGAGAAAGCAGCGACTGATCTGCTCATGCAAATCTACCGAGATCGCCGCTACCTCTGGCCAGATCAAGATACCCAGCCAATGATGATGCGCAGCCCCCAAATCGCTGCTTTGGTCTGTGGCTATGATTACCATGTCTATCCCACGCTGGGGGATACCAAGTTCAACCGGCATAACACCGGTACCCGAATCGCGGGCTTGATTGATCGTCAGGCTAACAAGATTGCCGTTGCGACCGAGTTTGGTGACAAAGTCCAGCTCTTCACTGGCGCCCATGAAATAGGCCATCTCGTACTGCACGAAGACACCGTCATGCATCGCGACCGCGCGTTCGACGGCGGCCCATTGCAAGCGCCTCGGCCTCTCGCTGAGAGGCAAGCCGACCGCTTCGCAGCGTGCTTCCTGATGCCTCAAAAGCTGTTGAGAGAACGGTTCGAATTCATGTTCTGCTGCAAAGGACAATTGCGCTTCAGCGACGTGATCGCCTTTCACCTCGACCCTAATCACCCGGATCGCCTGCTCTATGCCTCAAAGGACTCAGATGAGCGCGAGCTAGCGCTGGCGCGGTGCACCCAATTCAACAATCGGAACCTGGTGTCATTGGCCCAGCAGTTCGGGGTTTCGGATTCAGCCATGGCTATTCGAATCAAAGAGCTAGACTTGGTGCGCTGGCCCTAAAGCGGCCTATTGCAAACACCTAAGCTCGGATGAAGCTGTGTGGGGGGTTATCTGTGAAGGTTTTTATCAGCTCCGTTGTACGTGGCTTCGAGGCATATCGAGCCTCTGCCCGAAAAGCCGTAGGGCTGCTCCAGCATCAGACCATCATGTGCGAGGATTTCGGTGCTCGACCCGACTCGTCAGAAGTCGCATGCATGACCGAGGTCGACCAGGCTGACGTGGTCATTGTGATTCTGGGGGCCGATTTTGGCTTCAAAACTCCAAGCGGGGAGTCGGTGACCCAGCAGGAATTTCGTCGTGCGAGGGCAGGTGGGAAGAGGGTGCTTGCCTTCCTTCAGGACGTTCCGGTCGAGGGGCCGCAGGAAGCGTTCAGATGGGAGGTATCGGACTATGTCGATGGGCTGTTCCGGGCGACCTTTTGCAACGAACACGAGCTGTCAGACGCTATCGTTCAGGCGCTGCATCAGCTCAACGTGACGCGTGCCGCGATTTCAGAGCACGAGTTTGTTGAGCGCCTTCAGCAGCACCAAGGTCATGGCCAGAGGCACTGGAATAATTGGAGTCGCGATACCCGCATCGAGATAGCCTTTCTGCCTCAGCCAGAACTTTCCGGTACTCTGCGCCAAGTGCATTCCGAACACGAAACGTTCTTCCTCAAGCTCTGCCAGGCGGGCTTGAGCTCAGTGAAGGACGGGTACAAGGATTTCAATCAGGGCGATTTAACCGGCATAGATGCGGGCACTGTGGCATGGCGTCACCATGATTCCGGAATGGCCTGGTTCACGGCTGCCCTCACAGCCCCCACATCCAACCATGACCCTTTTGCCGGCCATTACATTTCTCCTAGCCGAGTGCGAAAACTGGCCGAGGCTGCATTCGGATTGATCACGCATGGCCGAGGAGGGTGGTTCCAGCTTTCCCTGACTGACATCTCCTACACGCTTTTCCAAGAGCCGCCGACCGTCGTATCGAGCAGTCTCTCGATGCCGCATCGACAAGAGGAACACATTGTTGAACGGCAGCTGCTCATCCCAGCGTCACAAGCGGCCTATAACCGCTGGCTTGATGAAGTGCTTTTCAGGATGGGACGCAAGCTTACTGGGTAACCGCTGGGTGTACTCTTGGGCACCTGTGCCAGCTGCAACTTAATCCTATTGTGCGAACTGAAGGGGATCCCTAGCGGGTTGTCCGAAAAAGCTGCCAAATTTGAATTCAATATGACCAGGCTGAAGCGTGGACAAGCTGGGAAATCTTGCTTGGACTTGGGCTTCCCAGTCGAGCTCACAGAAGCGCTTGTCGGGCCAAAAATTATGCAGATCTTCAGCGACCAGCGTCTTTGCAAGTTCTCGTTCAGTCGAGTCAATTAGACACCAGGCCACAAACAGCCTTTCATCCCAATTCGCAGAGCATAAGAGGTGCACGGGTGCAAAATACCCAAGGGAGAGCTGATCGATTTCGCGATCAAAACAAAACATCCCATTTATCTGATTCAAGATTGATCCTTTGGCCGTTAGGTCGACCGCATTGAAAAACCAACCAATCGCCTGGAACTTGCTAAGCTTTAGGGACTTCTTCTGCGTAGCGGAGAGTTTACTCCTGCCAAACCAGTGCCTGGCTCGCCTCTGAGGGGATGTGAGTTCTGTTTTAGTCACTTTGACTTCCTCGTTTTGTCTTATTTGTTACATGTTGCGCGTGGAGCGATAGCTGGCGCAAGAAACGCCAGGAACGCTTTGTCTTCAAATGCCCCTTTAATGAAAACTGTCGTGTTTCAAGACCTGTCGACGCTGAAAGCGAAGATGACTACGGGGCGCTGGGTCATGCTGGTGACTTCAGCCTTTGTGCCCGGTTCGGACTCCGAGAGATCGTATTTGCTGCTTGGCCAATTCTGGAGGGCCACTACTAGGTTTAACCGTGGAATTTAGCGAAAGCAGAGATGGATATCGGCTCGCTCCAGCTGGACTCGATGATCAAACTTAACAAAAGCAACGCGCTGGCACTCACCCAGAAAATCCAGATGTGGTTAGGTCTAAGCTTGGAGACGATTGAACGCAAACCGGAAGCGGTGTCTCAAATCGCCCGTGTATCTAAGCTGGCCAACCAAGCCGGCGAGCGGTTTGCTGATTCGCTGATGCCCGTGCTGCGACATCTGGTTCGCAACGCAAGCCTCACACCGGAGCATCGTTCTGAATGCTGACACAATGTCTACCCGGGATGATTACGTTGAGAGTACGTTCATTACTTATCATGCTTGGCACGAATCTAACTATATTCAGCCGAAGGGCCATGCACGATAATGCCGAACCTCGCATTAGTTAATATATTTATTCAAACGACCAAACGGATTTGAGCGCAATACTCCTGTCTGTACCAAATCAACAAAGCAAGAATTACACCAGCTCACAATCATACCAGCACGAGGAACATTATTATCTTTGCCGGGACGAAGTATGAGATACGGCCGCCATAGAATGCATGATCGAGAATATATCCTCGCGCTGGCCCATTGGGCCGGTGGGCTCAAGCAATGTTGGTAAAACGATTCGGCATCTGATGCATCTAGATCTGCAGGACTCTTACCAGCTACTAGAACAGACCACAGGGTCAGCTTTTCGAATGCTCGAAGTTTCAGGTAGTTCGGCCTGGCGTCAACTAAAGAGCAAAACAAAGATGCTCCCGCCGTACAAAGCTCCTTGCAAATAGCGGGATTGAAAAGGGCCAACAAAAATATTATAACATTTTTAGGTAGCGGTTTTATGGCATTCTTTTTAACAAGATACAACGGGACTGGTATGGCGGATGCATCAAGCTCATTATTCAGCGACCGCTGATAGAAATGATCGATAGCAGAAAAAGACAATTGCTTGTTTGTTAGCCTTATCAGATGCTTTTTTCTCCTGCCTTTGCTATCTATCTGGACTTGCCCTGACGAGTCACGGCATCGGACGCACCCTTTCTGGGAGAGCTTTAAAAGCCTAGTCGGAGATAAACCATCGGTATCAAAACTCGGAATATAGGCCGAGGAGTAATTTATAGCTCGACGATGGAACAGCGGATGAACTTCATCAGATGAGGGGTAGGGCGGCAACTTAGAAATATTTCTCCACCTAAAAAAATATTCAAGATAATCCTCAGGCACTTCACCTAAGATAGACCCTTGCGGCGTGACGACTTTAAACCTTGCATTGTTTTTGTCTGAAAAATCAAAGCAATCCATGGTAAGACAGTCAGCACATTCCTTTAAGGGAATCTTTAGATAAAACGAAGTGGCGAACAGGAATAAACCAAGCTCTAAACCTGCCTTGCCGTCCGTTTTTTGTTTGAGTTTCCCCAGATATTGGTCGCACAAAAACTCGGTTTCATTACAGCGACATGTATCGACTCGAAGTGTTTTAGGGTGGCTACGAGAGCAATGTACTAGACCAATTGATTCAGAGTTCAACTCAAAAAATCGATTGATCACGCGCCGAACACCATCCGAGCGTAAGGGGGTGTGAAATGGGTGCCATTTCGGGTTGGCTTTTAGAACAGAATCTTTTTTTACAAACCTATTTGTAAGCTTGGATATCCATGAATTAGGAGGACTGATGCAGAAATCCAAAAAGCTTTGGACATCTTTGTTAGTTATCTCCGTAAGAGGCTTCATTACGACAATGAAACTCCAGAGCAAAAACTTTTCTAATACCGCTAATTTCCAACGAGTATGGCCAGGTGAAGCTCTTATAGAATTTCCGCAATCTGCCATCAAGGTATAGCTTTCTTGAGCCCGCAAAACCGCCGGAAGACTCTGGAGGTAAGCGTCCACCAGCTCTTTTTCCACACAAGATCGTGCGCCTGCACCAAGCGCAGGCGAGTCAGGGTGCGTCAGTAATGGATGAAACCTCAGACCCATCGGTACGTCCCAAATGTGGCCAAGCTATCGCGACAGGCTGACAGCCTTGTGCCTTAGAGATCCCAAAGTACGAAATTTATACAGTGGATCCTATGAAAGCAACCATCTGAGCTGCACAAATCGCACGTGGGATTTTTTTGTCCGATTAACTTTAGTCAACGGCCCGGGGCGTAGGAATGGCCTGTGATTGTGTTCTGAAAGTAATCTGCCAAAAAACAAAGCGTTCCGTCAGTTCTGGGATGGCTGGATTCTGTTTTCCAGTTAACTTTCGCCGGGCAGTGCTTAGGGGACAAATTTGTTCGCTGTCATCGGATACCAGAAATCAAGGGCTTGCGGCGGGCTGTTCCCGATTAAGGACTGAGCTATAAGAAGCTGGTAACTTGAGATAGTACGTCAGTTGTACGACCTAAGTGATTGCTGTGCAGAGCTTTCCGATTAACTAGCTCACGTTTCCGATTAAGTAGTGGGGGTCACATGGTTTCTGAGATCTATAGAACCCTGGGATGAAAACGGGTGAGGACGCTAGCGTAGGCTAATACATGATTTAACATAATATACATTATGCGTAACTAAATATGCGCGGCACAGGTGGGGGTGATCCGCTTTTGAGCCAGAGCTTCGCCTGCCAGCGGCTGCAACAATTCCCCCATTCGTCTTCTTGCAGACACATACCCACTGCGGCAATCTGCTAGGTTCAATCATGATGGAACCTGATCTGTGATGTTACCCGTACCAATCAACGACCCAAACCTGCAAACATTCATCGACCGATTGATGGCCGACAAGCTGGTCGCTTGCTCATCGCCGCTTAACGCTCCGTTACCGGGTGACGGCGTTCATTTTGCGGTGAACAAGATCAAGGTCAAAGGATACGAACCCTTGCGGTGTCACCACAATTGCCGGGTACACAAACTCCGTCATCAAGGTAATGTCATCTACGGCTGGAACCTCTATTCCGGGGTCATCGAAGGAAACCATGTTTACGTAGCCCAGCATCACGCTATTTGGGAAAATAATGGTCAATTCGCTGACGTTACTCCTGAATACGATGAACAGATCCGCCACGTGCAGAGCTTCACGTTTCTACCCGATAATCGTGTGCCGATCGGTCATATCGTTACGTTCAAAATTCCATCGTTGTTCATATATTGTGCCGGTATGTATTGCTGGGCTTCCGGCCTTAGTGATGACAGCAGGTTCTCTAAGGACTATTTTGAAACCATTGCGACGAGTTCAGATTTCGCCATCCAAGCGTTGAACCTCTCCTCTCGCTGACACTGATAGGGCCTGATTATTTAACTCAACTAAATGACTATTTAGTTGAGTTAATTCAATAGGTTACGAATTCAGAGCTCAAAACGCCCCACCGACTGCGACAGCTTGCCGGCCAAACCGGACAGTTCGTCGGTGGTCGAGGCAGTCTGCCCTATCACCCGGCTGTTGTTTTCCGACATGCCCGCGATCATCTCCACTTGATGGGCGATTTCATTGCTGGCCAGGCTCTGTTCCCCGATGGTGCGCGAAATGTCATTCACCAACTCGGTGGTATTCAACGTGGCCTGCAGAATTTCACGGATGGCCCGCTCGACCTCTGCAGTCACCGCCATGCCCTTGTCCACCTGAGCCACGCCCTCCTCCATGCTGGTCACGGCTTCGCGGGTGTTTTGCTGGATACGCCCGACCATGCTGGCAATTTCCTGGGTCGAGGCACTGGTGCGCCCCGCCAGGCTGCGCACTTCATCGGCGACCACCGCAAAGCCGCGGCCCTGCTCGCCGGCTCGGGCGGCTTCAATCGCGGCGTTCAAAGCCAGCAGGTTGGTCTGGTCGGCGATGCCTTTAATCACCTGGATAATGCTGTAGATCGCCTCGGACTCCTTGTCCAACGTGCGAATCACCAGGGCAGATTGTTGCGCTGAACGGGCAATGCCATCCATGTCCTTGACCACCTGGTGAATCACCCGACCACCCTCCTTGGCCAGGGTTTCAGCCTGATTGGCGCTATCCAGCGCGCGCCCTGCATGCCGGGTGATTTCCTCGATACTGGCGGTCATTTCACTGGCGGCCGCCGCCATGGTGCTGGCAGCAGCGCTTTGCTGCTGGCTGCTGCCGGCAACTTCATGGCAGCCATGGCTCAGTTGCTCGCTCATGCTGTTGACGCCATGGGCATTGCCGCGCACCACTTCGATCATGCCGCGCAGATCTCGCTGCATCGTGGCCAGGCTGCGGATCAGTGCGCCCGCTTCGTCGTTGCGCTTGGGTTCGACAATCGGCTCGCTCAAGTTGCCCCGAGCAATGCTCGCGGCAATGCGGCTGGCCGTTTGCAGCGGGCCCATGATGCTCAGGATCACCCAGCGGCCCTGGGCCAACAGCAGCAACAGGCTGGCGATCAATACCGCGCCGAGGGTCAGGTTGGCGGTACTGATGGTCTGCCGCGTTCCCGCGCTGGTCTGTTGGGTGTTGGCTTCAATCAGCTCACTCAAGGCCGCCATCTGGTCTTCCAGCGTGCTGAAAGCCTTGTTGAACGTATCCAGTTCGCCGCGCGCGGCCTCGGGGTTGTCCAAGGCCAGTGCAACGATGCGCTCGCCGGCGCTGACGTAGGTATCGAGGCTGGGCTTGATTTTTTCCAGGCTGGCCTTGAGCGTGTCGTCCAGCGGCAGCGTGAGATTGTCGCCGAGCACCTGACGAAAATGCTCGGCATGCTCCTTGAGCGAGCCGCTGACCTCAGCCTTGGTGCTGGTGCTTTTACCCAGGCCCACCAACATCGCCGACAACACATCGGCGCGCAGCGCGTCGTGCATCATGTCGGCCTCCATGTGGTTGCGCAGCACCGTCATGCTCACCTCATTGGCCTGCACGGCGTCGCCCATTCGCGTGTTGCCCAGGTACCCGGCCAGGCTCATGACCAGCGAAGCGAGCAGCCCGGTCGCAATCAACAGTATCAAGCGTAATCTGATCGTCATGCTGGCATCCCCGTACCTCGACCGCCGGCTGGGACCCCAACCGCTCACGCGTCGCTGGTAATGTTATCGGCAAGAGTTCGAAGTTAGTGAAGCCTAAGTTTGCGGATCTGCGTGTTTCCCTTAAGCTGACCGGCCTCTGCGCTGCCCGGAACTGCTCCCCCCATGTCTAGTAGGTCTAGAAGTATTGCCCACCTGGCCCTGTTGCTCGGGTTGATCACTGCCGTCGGCCCGTTTGCCATCGACATCTACCTGCCCGCGCTGCCAACCCTGGGTGCCAGCCTGCACGCCTCGCCGGCGGCGGTGCAGATGAGCCTCACGGTGTTTTTCATGATCATCGGGGTGTGCCAGCTGTTCTACGGGCCGCTCAGTGATGTGTTCGGGCGCAAGCCGCCGATCTACGCCGGGTTGGTGATCTTTGCCATCGGCAGCATCGGCTGCGCGTTGGCGCCGACCATTGAGGTGTTGATCGCCTTTCGCGCCGTGCAGGCCTTTGGTGCGTGCGCAGGCATGGTCATCCCCCGGGCGATCGTGCGCGACCTGTACACCGGCCACGAAGCAGCACGGTTGATGGCCTTGCTGATGCTGGTAATGAGCGTGTCGCCCATTCTGGCGCCGCTGGCCGGCAGCCTGGTGATCTCGCTGTGGAGCTGGCGCGAAGTGTTTGCGGTGCTCGCGGTGGTCGCCGTGCTGTGCCTGGTGATGACCATCGTCCAATTGCCCGAAACCCACCCGGCCGAGCGTCGCCTGGGCAAGACCCTGGGCAATGCGTTCAGCAGCTATGGCGCGCTGTTGCGTGACCCGGTGTTTATCGGGTTATCGGTGGTGTGCGGGTTTGGCCTGGCGACATTTTTTGTGTTCATCGGCAGCGCGCCGTTCGTATACATCGAGTACTTCGGCCTGACGCCGACCCAATTCAGCCTGTGCTTCGCGCTGAACGCCGCATCGTTTTTCGCCATGAGCCAACTGACGGCACGCCTCAGTGCGCGCTTTGGCCTGGCGCCGCTGATTCGCTGGTCAGTGGTGGCGGTTGCCGCAGTCATGGCGTTGCTGGCGGTCACCACGCTGTGGGTCGACAGCCTGGTGGTGATGATGACGCTGCTGTTTATCGGCTTCGGCTTCCTGGGCCTGCTGTTGCCGGCGGCCGGTGTGTTGTCCCTGGAGGATCACGGCGCGGTGGCCGGCTCTGCCTCGGCGCTGCTGGGCGCAATTCAGATGATCACGGCGGCGGTATCCATGAGCCTGGTCGGGGTGTTTGCCGACCACACGCCGGCGCCGATGTTGATCGGCATCGCGCTGTGTGCGCTCGCAGCAATGCTCACGGTGCTATGGACATTGCGCCGCCTGCCGGCGCACTTGGCGAGCGCACCGCCCTCGTCCTGATCGCTATTGCAAGCGCCCGTCGTGGCCGTTGGCTCAGCGCCAACCATTCGTCGGGCGTCACCGGTATCCATTACAACTATCGCCAAGCCCATCCTTACTAAACCCATAGCGTCCTTGGAACCCTATGGAGATTGAAATGACTGACTACCCACGCCCGCCCTTCGCCCCACAGGCCCAAACCGTGCCCGGCAGCCAGAAGCAAATGGACCCGTACCCCGATTGCGGTGAGCAAAGCTACAAGGGCTCGGGCCGGCTGGCCAACAAGATTGCCCTGGTGACGGGCGCCGACAGCGGCATTGGGCGCGCGGTTGCCATCGCCTTTGCCCGCGAAGGTGCCGATGTAGCCATCGCCTACCTGGATGAGCATGAAGATGCCAGGGAAACCGCGCGCTGGGTCGAAGAAGCCGGTCGCCAGTGCCTGTTGCTTCCCGGTGATATCGCGCAAAAGGCCAACTGTCAGGCGCTGGTCGACAAAACGGTCGAACAGTTCGGCCGCATCGATGTGCTGGTGAACAACGCCGCGTTCCAGATGACCCATGAAACCCTCGAAGAGATCGAGGATGAGGAATGGGTGAAGACCTTCGATATCAACATCACGGCCATGTTTCGAATCTGCAAGGCCGCGCTGCCACATATGAAGACCGGCAGTTCGATCATCAATACCAGTTCGGTCAACTCGGACATGCCCAAGCCGACCTTGCTGGCGTATGCCGCCACCAAAGGCGCGATTGCCAACTTCACCGGTGGATTGGCGCAGTTGCTGGGGCCCAAAGGCATTCGCGTCAACAGCGTAGCGCCTGGGCCGATCTGGACGCCGCTGATCGTGGCGACCATGACCGATGAAGACGTGCAGAGTTTTGGTAGCGAGACCCCGCTGGGGCGTCCGGGGCAGCCGGTTGAAGTGGCGCCGATTTATGTGTTGCTGGCGTCGGATGAGGCCAGCTATATCTCCGGATCGCGTTACGCCGTTACCGGCGGCAAGCCGATACTCTAAAGCCGTACATTGAAACAATGTGGGAGGGGGCTTGCCCCCGATTTCGGTTGCTCAGTTAACGTGTGTATCAACTGACAGATTGCAATCGGGGGCAAGCCCCCTCCCACATTTGATTCTTATCTCTTCAGAAAAATTTGCGGGTCGACTACAGGTCAAACCTGTCCACCGCCCGCCGCCGCTCATTATCGTCACGTACGTCATAGCTGGCGGTGGTCTGGATGTTGGTGTGGTGCGCCAGCTTTTGCGCGATCGACAGGTCATGCTCCTCGATCACGCGGGTAATGAACGAGCGACGGAAGTCATGGGGCATGATTTTTACGCCCACCTGCTCGCCACGCTGGCGCGCGATGTAGTAGATCGCGTGCTTGGTGATGCGCTCGCGGGTTATATGGCTGCCCCGGCGGATACGGTTGAACAGGAAGCTGTCGTCCTGTTCGCCCTCTTTGAGCTGCTCACGCCGAAACGCCAGCCACGCCTGCAATTTGGCGAAGGCCCAGTCGGGCGCGTATTTGATCAGTTCCTTATTGCCCTTGCCGATCACCCGCAAGCTGCGTTCGTCGAAGTTGATCTGGGCCAAGTCAAGGTTGACCGATTCGGACTTGCGCATGCCGGAGCCATACAAAATACCGATCACCGCCGCGTCCCGCAGGCCCTGCGGGCGTGGGTCGGCCGCGCAAACGTCCATCATTTCGCGGATCAGCGTGCGGCGCAGGTTACGGCCCTTGCCCAGGCGGCTGCCGGCGGCGGCCTTGACCATGCGCATGCGCAACAGGTGTTCCTGGCTGATCAGGTTCAATCGCCAGGCTTCGTTCATGACCCCGCGCACCGCATTCACGTACAGCGACGAGGTATTCGGCGCATAACCGTCCTCGCGCAAGGCCGCAACCAGGGCGATCACGTGTTCAGGTTGCAGCAGGTGCCAGGCAATGTCTTCGAGGTTGATGTCCTCGAAGCCCAGGCGGTCGGCGGCGTCTTGCAGCACGTAGCGCATGGTCAGTTGGCTGGAGGGAGCCAGGCGGGTGAGATAAAGGGTCAGAGGGTCGCGGATAGACTCAGTCAAGGTAAATCAGCCTTTGGATTAAATACCTCGAGCAAGCCATTGTTTAATCGAGGTATTTAGTGAATTGGCGAAGGCTGAGTCTATCCCAGGTGCAGCCTGGGTACCAAATCACGGCGCGATATCTTCCTCTTCGACCGGGTCTTGCGGCTGGGTCTGGGTCTGGCTCCATTCGGTGTCCTGCTTCTGCATCAGCGCGAACCAGTGCTGGCGCATAAAGGTCAGGTAAGCCTCCGGGGCCTTGGCAAAATCCTTCTCATCGCCATAACAACCCGGCAATGGCAGCTCGGTGCCCTGCTCCTTGTACTGGCTGACCAACGCCTGCTGGCCGGCAATGCTGCAATCCTTGGGCAGCGGCATGCCGCGTAGCGCCCCGGCCTCTTCGTCCCACCAACTGGCGCCCACTCGGTCGACGCCGCGCAGGCGGAACTTCTGGGATTTGCCCACATGCATGATCAGCTTGAACTCATTGGGGCTGACATCGCTGGTGCAGGTGCGCGAATAACCCACGGTGGCCTGGGTGACCCCGTCGCCGGCGAGGTCGGTAACCTTGGTGGCGGCCATGTCGAAGCGCAGCGCTGCGTCGAATTCGCAATGCTGCACATCGTCGTAGAGCATCCACACGCGCTTGGGGCGATTGCCGTCGATCAGGTACTGGGCTGCATATACAAATGCCGACTGGGTGCCGTCGTCATCACGCTCGCTGACTTGTTCGGCGAGCACCAGCAGGTTCTTGCCCTGTTGATCATCCCAGGTATACGCAGCGATCTGCTTGCCGCGCACTTCCACACCGTCCGGAACCTGGTCGATGCTGGTCAGCGCTACCCCCTCATCGGCCCGCACGGTGGTGACACACGCAACGGTCATCAACAAACCCATCAACACTGGCCGCAACTGGCCGCGTAAAAGCTGCACGCTATTCATCCGACTACCCTGGCAAGAGACGGCTTACTTTACCGGCACTTGAGGCGTATTGCAGAGAAGATTCTTGAATAAAATTGGCTGGATCGCAAACCCCGCCAGCGTTGAACGAAATGCCCTACAGGCAGTTCCTAGTGTCCTATGCAAACAAAGGCGGCAATGCCTTAGTTATCTAGCTGAACCCTAGCTGTCTACCTGTCAAATAAACGAGTTTTTCATCTGTCTTTCATATCTGTTCCACATGTTTGCGCTTAATCTTAAACACAGCACTTCATGGCAAACCGCGCTTTACCGACTAACCTGTTGATTACGCTTCACCTTTCACGCCGCCTTTTTATCTGCGGGGTGCCTGTTTGCCCGATGATTGCTGCTGTTTTCACGCACCAAGTTGCTCTAACCCCCGAGGTCATGAATCTTTGAAACCCTACCCTATTCATTGTGTGTCGATCGTCATACCGGTCTACAACGAACAAGAAAGCCTGCCTGAATTGCTGCGCCGCACCACGGCAGCCTGCAAGCAACTGGCCTACGAATACGAAATCATCCTGGTGGATGACGGTAGCCGTGACAACTCTGCCCAATTGCTGGAAGACGCTGCCGCCGAAGATGGCAGCAACGTGGTGGCGGTGATCCTCAACCGCAACTATGGCCAGCATGCAGCGATCATGGCCGGTTTCGAGCAATGCCGGGGTGAGGTGGTGATTACCCTCGACGCCGATTTGCAAAACCCGCCCGAAGAAATCCCGCGCCTGGTCGAACAAGCCGCCCTGGGCTACGACGTGGTTGCCACGGTACGCAACAATCGCCAGGACTCGGCCTTTCGCCGCTGGCCGTCACGCTTGATCAACCTGGCCGTGCAACGTTCTACCGGCGTAGCCATGACCGACTACGGTTGCATGCTGCGCGCCTACCGCCGCACCATCGTCGACGCCATGCTCGCCTGCCGGGAGCGCAGCACCTTTATCCCGATCCTGGCCAACGGCTTTGCCCGTCACACCACCGAAATCCTGGTGCATCACGCCGAGCGTGAACACGGCGAGTCCAAATACAGCGCCATGCGCCTGATCAGCCTGATGTTCGACCTGCTGACCTGCATGACCACCACGCCGCTGCGCCTGCTGTCCATCGTCGGCTTCAGCCTGGCCGCCCTGGGCATGCTGTTCGCCTTCGCGCTGATCATCCTGCGCCTGGCCTTTGGTGCCGAATGGGCCGGCGACGGCATGTTCGTGCTGTTCGCCGTGCTGTTCGTGTTCACCGGCGGCCAGTTCATCGGCATGGGCCTCTTGGGTGAATACCTGGGCCGCATGTACAGCGATGTGCGCGCCCGCCCGCGGTTCTTTATTGAGAAAGTGCTGCGCAACCAACCGGCAGCACCGGCTCCAGTCGTCGTGGTTGACGGCCTGGTGTCCTCCCATACCACTTCTACCTCTCCTTCCGATCAGGTTTCGTCATGAATTCAAAAGCTGTTGTCTTCGCCTACCACGATATTGGCTGTGCAGGCATTGAAGCCCTGCTCAATGCGGGTTACGAAATTGCTGCCGTGTTCACCCATGCCGACGACCCCAAGGAAAACAACTTCTACGGCTCCGTCGCCCAGTTGTGCGCGCGCAACGGCATACCCGTGCA
Organism: Pseudomonas sp. S09G 359; assembly: GCF_002843605.1. Classification (NCBI taxonomy): domain Bacteria; kingdom Pseudomonadati; phylum Pseudomonadota; class Gammaproteobacteria; order Pseudomonadales; family Pseudomonadaceae; genus Pseudomonas; species Pseudomonas sp. S09G 359. Next base: position 3,507,583 of record NZ_CP025263.1, read on the forward strand.
CGCCCCGGAAGACGCTAACCACCCGCTGTGGATCGAGCGTATCGCCAAGCTCAACCCGGACTACATTTTCTCCTTCTACTACCGCAACCTGCTTAGCGAGCCGCTGTTGGCGACGGCCAGCAAAGGCGCGTTCAACCTGCACGGCTCGTTGCTGCCAAAGTACCGTGGCCGCGCACCGGCCAACTGGGTGCTGGTCAACGGCGAAACCGAAACCGGCGTAACCCTGCACCGCATGGTCAAGCGTGCCGATGCCGGCGCCATCCTGGCCCAGCAAAAAGTCATCATCGAACGCAGCGACACCGGCCTGAGCCTGCACGCCAAGCTGCGTGACGCCGCCACCAGCCTGCTGCGCGATGCCCTGCCGCAATTGGCCCAAGGCAAGCTGAGCGAAACCGCCCAGGACCAAAGCCAGGCCACTTACTTCGGCCGCCGTACCGCCGCCGATGGCAAGCTGGACTGGAAAAAACCGGCCGAGGAACTCTTCAACCTGGTCCGCGCCGTGACCCAGCCTTACCCGGGCGCCTTCTGCGCCGTGGGCGAGCACAAGTTGATCGTGTGGCAGGCTGAAGTGGCCAAGGGCAACGAGGGTCTGGCGCCGGGCCGTGTGATCAGCGTCAACCCGCTGCGCATCGCCTGCGGTGAAGACTCCCTGGTGGTCAAGTTCGGCCAGCGCAACGACAACGGCCTGTACCTGGCCGGCCCGTCGCTGGCCAATGAACTGGGCCTGGTGGACGGCTCGGTATTGCGCGGCGCCGAGTCGGGTCGCAAGCCACGCCGCACCCGCGTGCTGATCCTGGGTGTGAACGGTTTTATCGGTAACCACCTGTCCGAGCGCCTGCTACGTGACGACCGTTACGAAGTCTACGGCCTGGACATCGGCTCCGACGCCATCGAGCGCCTGCGCAGCCACCCGAATTTCCATTACGTGGAAGGCGACATCAGCATCCACACCGAGTGGATCGAGTACCACATCAAGAAGTGCGACGTGGTATTGCCGCTGGTGGCCATCGCCACACCGATCGAATACACCCGCAACCCGCTGCGCGTGTTCGAGCTGGACTTCGAAGAAAACCTCAAGCTGGTACGCTACTGCGTCAAGTACAACAAGCGCGTGATCTTCCCGTCGACCTCCGAAGTCTACGGCATGTGCCAAGACCAATATTTCGACGAAGACACCTCCAACCTGGTGGTGGGCCCGGTCAACAAGCAACGCTGGATCTACTCGGTGTCCAAGCAACTACTCGACCGCGTGATCTGGGCTTACGGCGACAAAGGCCTGAAGTTCACCCTGTTCCGTCCCTTCAACTGGATGGGCCCGCGCCTCGACCGCCTGGACTCGGCACGTATCGGCAGCTCCCGTGCGATCACCCAGCTGATCCTGAACCTGGTGGAAGGCACGCCGATCCGCCTGTTCGACGGTGGCGAACAGAAGCGCTGCTTCACTGACATCGCCGACGGCATCGAAGCCCTGGCGCGCATCATTGATAACGACAATGGGGTGTGCGACGGCCAGATCATCAACATCGGCAACCCGGAAAACGAAGCCAGCATCCGCCAGTTGGGCGAAGAACTGCTGCGTCAGTTCGAAGCCCACCCGCTGCGTGGCAACTTCCCGCCGTTCGCCGGTTTCCGCGACGTAGAAAGCAAGGCGTTCTACGGCACCGGCTACCAGGACGTGGCGCACCGCAAACCAAGCATCGAAAACGCCAAGCGCCTGCTGAACTGGGAGCCGACCGTGGAGATGAGCGAAACCATTGGCAACACCCTGGATTTCTTCCTGCGTGAAGCCATGCTCGAAATCGCGGACAAAAAGTAATGGAGGCAGGCCTTCGCATCGACGTCGACACCTACCGCGGCACCCGTGAAGGTGTGCCGCGGTTGCTCGACACCCTGGACGAAGCTGGGGTCAAGGCGACGTTCTTCTTCAGTGTCGGGCCGGACAACATGGGGCGCCACTTGTGGCGCCTGATCCGCCCGCAGTTCCTGTGGAAGATGCTGCGCTCCAACGCCGTTGGCCTGTATGGCCTGGATATCCTGCTGGCCGGGACTGCCTGGCCGGGCAAGCCGATCGGCCGCGACCTGGGGCACTTGATGCGCCAGGCCAAGGCCGCCGGGCATGAGGTGGGCCTGCACGCATGGGACCACCACGGCTGGCAGGCCAACACCGGGCGCTGGAACGAAGCCCAACTGATCGAGCAGATCCGGCGCGGCGTCGACACCCTGAGCGACATCCTGGGTGAGCGCGTCGATTGCTCAGCTGCCGCCGGTTGGCGTGCCGATGAGCGCGTGGTGCAGGCCAAGCAAGGTTTTAACTTTCGCTATAACAGCGATTGCCGGGGTACCAGCCTGTTTCGGCCGACATTGGCCGATGGCAGCGCGGGGACGCCACAGATTCCGGTAGACCTGCCGACCTTCGACGAAGTCGTCGGGCCGGTGGTGGCTGCCAAAGACTTCAATGACTTCATCCTCAATCGCTTTGAGGAACACAAGCTCAACGTCTACACCATCCACGCAGAAGTAGAAGGGATTCTGATGGCCAATGATTTCCGCCAGTTGCTCGCCCAGGCCGGGCAGCGCGGCATTCACTTCAAACCGCTGGGCGACCTGCTGCCCGCCGACCTGACCACCCTGCCCCAGCAACAGCTGGTGCGCGGCGCCTTGAGTGGCCGAGAGGGTTGGCTCGGAGTGCAACAGGCATGATCCGTCGTTGGGCCCTGCCCCTGCTCCTGCTGGCGTTTGGCGTGTTTTATCTGCTGCCGCTGGCCACCCATGGCCTGTGGATTCCGGATGAAACCCGCTACGCGCAAATCAGCCAGGAAATGCTGCTGACCGGCAAGTGGGCCTCGCCGCACTTCATGGGCATTCGCTACTTCGAAAAACCGGCTGCCGGCTACTGGATGATAGCGCTGGGCCAGGCGATTTTCGGTCAGAACCTGTTTGGTGTGCGTTTCGCCTCGGCCCTGAGCACCGGCTTAAGCATCCTGCTGGTGTACCTGGTGTCGCGCCGCTTGTGGAACGACCCGCAAAAGAGCCTGGTCAGTACCGTGCTCTACATGAGCTTTGTCAGCGTCGCGGCGTTGGGCGGGTATGCCAACCTCGACCCGCAGTTCACCTTCTGGGTCAACTTGACCGGCGTGGCCTTGTGGTTCTGCTTCGACAGCACTACCCGCAATGGGCGTTTGGGCGCCTGGGCACTGCTCGGTTTTGCCTGCGGCATGGGCTTTATGACCAAGGGCTTCCTGGCGTGGTTGTTGCCGGTGTTGATCGCCCTGCCCTACGCGCTCTGGCAGAAACGCTTTCGCGAACTGCTGGGTTATGGCGTGGTTGCCGTGGTGGTGGCGATAGTCGTCAGCCTGCCATGGGCCCTGACCGTGCACCTGCAAGAGCCGGACTACTGGAACTTCTTCTTCTGGCACGAGCACATTCAGCGCTTTGCCGGCGACGACGCCCAGCACAGCGAGCCGTTCTGGTATTACCTGCCGCTGCTGGTGGCGTTCAGCCTGCCGTGGGTGGCGTTGCTGCCGTCGACGCTCAAACAGGCGTGGCTGGACAAGCGCACGGCAAAAATCGGCTTTGTATTGCTGTGGCTGTTGATGCCCCTGGCGTTTTTCAGCCTGGCCAAAGGCAAACTGCCCTCCTACATCATGCCGTGCCTGCTGCCCCTGGCGTTGCTGATGGGCCACACCCTGGCCGACAAACTCGCGGCGGGGCGTGAGCGTGCCCTGCGCATCAACGGCGTGTTGAACCTGGTGATTGGCGTCGCTGCATTGCTGGCGCTGACCTGGTTCCAACTGAAAAAGCCGGTGTATGAGCACGGCCACGAAACCCTCAGCCTGGTGCTGGTGTTTGCCTTCCTGTTCGGCTGGATCATCGTCAACCTGCTGCAGGCCGCACGGCCGTTGAAACTGTGGGCCGCGCCGGTGCTCGGCAGTTGGCTGCTGGTGGCCCTGGTGCCGGCCGCGTTGCCGCACTCGGTGGTCTACAACAAGACCCCGGATCAATTCATCATCGACCATCTGCAGGAGCTACGCCCGGCCACGGCGTTGTTGAGCAATGACCTGGGCGCCGCCTCGGCCTTGTCCTGGCGCCTGGCGCGACCGGATGTGACGCTTTACAACACCGTCGGCGAAGTGAAATACGGCCTCGCCTATCCGGATGCCGGCCATCACCAGGTAGATACCCGCCAAGTCCAGCAGTGGATGAGCGATGCGCGCAAAAAAGGTTCGGTCGGCGTGGTGATGCGCGTTAAAGGTGACGACGAAATTGCCGAAGTTGCTTTGCTGCCCACTGATGGTCAGCGCTACGAGCAAGGCAATATCGTGATTCTGATCTTCCCGCAGGTGACCCCATGATCACCCTGCTGTTGTTATTGACCGCGTGCCTGCTGACCTGCATGGGCCAGGTGTCGCAAAAGTTTGCCGTGGAAAGCTGGCGCGACCTGCCGGACGGTTGGGCGCTGAAACTGCGCTCACCGTGGCTGTGGTCGGCGCTGGTGTGCCTGGGCCTCGGCCTGCTGGTGTGGCTGCTGGTGCTGCAGCGCCTGGAGGTGGGGATTGCCTACCCCATGCTCAGCCTGAATTTTGTACTGGTCACATTGGTCGCGCACTTTGTGTTTCATGAACACATCGACCGCCGCCACTGGCTGGGCGTGGTGCTGGTCATCGCCGGTGTCGCGCTGCTGGGGCGTCAGGTATGAGCCGGGTCCAAGGCTTTACCCTCGCCCTGGGCAGCGTCGGCCTGGTCAGTGCGGCCCAGTTGGGCATGCGCTGGAGCATGACCCGCCTGCCGCTGCCTGACCAATGGCTCAGTGTGCAGATCGATCTCGGCGCACTCGCGGTGGTGTTTCTGGCGATCCTGGCTTATGCCCTGTCGATGCTTTGCTGGCTCGGCGCGCTCAAACACCTGCCACTGGGCCGCGCCTACTCGCTACTGAGCATCAGCTACGCGCTGGTGTATTTGCTGGCCGCCAGCCTGCCGGTATTCAACGAACACTTTTCGCTTTCAAAAACCCTGGGGGTGGCGTTGGTCATCCTCGGTGTGCTGGTCATCAACTCTCGTCGTGCTAGCGCTACAAGTCCCAGGAATGCCCCATGAAAATCAGTGTATTTGGTAGTGGTTACGTCGGCCTGGTACAGGCCACCGTATTAGCCGAAGTCGGTCACGATGTGATCTGCATGGACGTCGATCAAAATAAGGTCAAGCTGCTGCAGCAGGGCCATGTGAGCATCTTCGAGCCGGGGCTGGCGGCCATGGTCAAGGAGAACCTGGAAAGCGGGCGGCTGCATTTCACCTTTGATGAGAAACTCGCCGTCGAGCACGGCGAAGTGCTGTTTATCGCCGTGGGCACACCGTCGGACGAAGACGGCTCGGCCGACCTCAAATACGTGTTGTCGGTGGGTGATGCCGTGGCCCGCCATCGTACCCAGCCGGTGATCCTGGTGGAAAAGTCCACCGTGCCGGTGGGCACCGGCGACACCCTGCGCGCGCATATCGAAAAGGCCCTGCACCTGGCGGGCCGGCACCTGGAGTTCGATATCGTCTCCAACCCGGAATTCCTCAAGGAAGGCTCGGCCGTTGCCGACTGCCGCCGCCCGGACCGCATCATCATTGGCTGTGAGCGCGAAGAAGTGCGCGAGGTGATGCGCGACCTGTACGCGCCGTTCAACCGCAACCATGACCGCATCATCTTCATGGACCTGCGCAGCGCCGAGCTGACCAAGTACGCCGCCAACTGCATGCTGGCGACCAAGATCAGCTTTATCAACCAAATCGCCGAGCTGGCCGAGCACCTGGGCGCGGACATCGAAGCCGTGCGCCTGGGGATCGGCGCCGACTCACGTATCGGCTACCACTTCATCTACCCCGGTTGCGGCTACGGCGGCTCATGTTTTCCCAAGGACATGCGCGCCTTGATCCACAGCGCCAAGCAGGCCAACTGCTCCAGCGACCTGTTGGAAGCCGTGGAAGCCATCAACCAGCGCCAGAAGAGCAAACTGTTCGAGCGCATCAATGCATTCTTCAAGGGCAACCTGCGCGGCAAGACCTTCGCCTTGTGGGGCCTGGCATTCAAGCCCAACACCGACGACATGCGCGATGCGCCAAGCCGGGTGCTGATGGAGGCCCTGTGGGCAGCCGGCGCCAGCGTGCGCGCCTTCGACCCGGAAGCCATGCAGGAAACCCAGCGTATCTACGCCGATGAAGAACGGCTGATGCTCATGGGCACCCCGGAATCCACCTTGGTTGGCGCGGATGCGCTGATCGTCTGCACCGAATGGCAGCAGTTCAAGGCACCCGACTTTGACTTGATCCACCAGCGCCTGAAAACACCGGTGATCTTCGATGGGCGCAACCTGTACGACGGCGAACGCCTGGCGCGCAAGGGCTTCCAGTATTTCCCGATTGGCCGCGGGGACTCCTGCCAACTGCCGATTCCCCAGCAGCAGTGGACGCCGCAGGTTGTGGAAGCCTGATACGTGAACAAAGCGCGACCCACCCTGCTGAGTGTCACGATCCGTCGCCAATCCCTTGGCTTGGCTGTGCTCGCGTTGTTGCTATTCATCGCCGGCAGCTGGCACCAGGCGATTATCGGCTTCGACTCACGGTTCGTGGTGTTTGCCCAGGAAATGCTGCGCCATGGGCCGGGGTTTTTCCCCACCACCTACGGGCAGCCCTACGCCGACTACCTGGCCACGTCGACGCTGATGACCTGGCTGCTGTCGTTGCCCCTGGGCCAGGTCACCAGCCTTACGGCGTGGTTGCCCACGGCGGCGGCCTCGGCGGTGATCGTCATGCTGGTGTATCGCCTGACGGCGCCGTACTCCCGGCGCTGGGGCCTGCTGAGTATCGTGGTGCTGCTGCTCAGCAGTACCTTTATCAGCGAAACCCGCTCGGTGTCCCTCGACCAGATGCTCGCAGCGATTGCCTTGGCGGTGTTCTACCTGGGTTATGCCCATGACCACTTCGGCGCGGGTAAGCGCCTGCACTGGTTATACCTGCTGCTGATCCTTGGCTTCGCGATTCGTGGGCCGATCGGCCTGGTGATTCCTACAGGCGTGCTGTGCAGCTACTACCTGATCAACCGGCAATGGCGCCAACTGTTCAGCTTCGGCCTGCTGGCACTGGCGCTGCTGATGGCGTGTGTCGGCCTGCTGTTGCTGATGGCCAAGCTCAGTGGCGGCGAAAGCTTCATGCAGGACGTCATCCGCATGCAGTTCCTGGGGCGCATGGACGGCAGCGAAGGTTCCAGCGGCGCGCTGTATTACTTCACCAGCTCATTCGGTAATTACGCCATCGCCTACCCGCTGGCCCTGCTGGTGCTGGTGGCGATTGCACTGGGTGGGCGGCGCACGCCGGAGCCAGCCCTGCAATTGGTGTTGTACTGCGCGGCCGCAGGCTTGCTGGTGATGCTCGGCCTGTCGGTTCCCCAAGCCAAGAAGGCGCGTTACATACTGCCGATGTTGCCCATGGCTGCGATCATTGCGGCGTACCCCTTCCAGGTTGCCCAAGGCCGGCTGTTTGCCGGGTTACGCGGGCTGATGCTGGGGCTATGGACGCTGCTGCCGACACTCTTGATCGTCGGATTGGTGTTCGCACGCCGCCGTTATCCGCAGCCATTGAGTGACTTGGGCCTGATGTTTGGCGTGTTAGGCGCGCTGCAGGCCGTGGCATTACTGGCCTTGCTCAAGGCGCGCCTGCGGCTGGTGGGCCCGGCGCTTAGCGCTGTGCTGGCGGTGTGGGTCACCTATATCGGTGTGGTCGAGCCGTTGGTGCGCAGTGTCTACGACACCCGTACCTTTACGCTGCGCGTGCATGAGCAGGTGATGCAACAGCGGGCGCCGGTGGTGCTGCACGGCCTGGGCAAAGACGCCAAGGCGATCAAATACATGGTCAACCTCGACTGCGACCAGGTGCCGTTGTTTACCCAGCAACAGGCTGACCTGGCGCCGCTGCAAGGACCGGTCTGGCTGGTGATGAGCCAGGCGGATTACCAAGGGTTGACCGACCCACGCTTTCGAGACCTCACCCCGATCCTGACCGGGGAATTCGACAAAGCCCCCTACGTGCTGCTGCATCTGGCCCAAACACCACGGCCTTGACTCCTGCGCCGGCACTGCCGGTGCGGAAACCTCCTACACAGCTATGCGTAATGGCTGGTGCCTTTTCCCTTTCCCGCGTCCGAAAGCCAAATGTAAACTCCGATTGCCGACCGCGGTATCTATCTACCGCCACGTGCCATGGATCACAACAAGGACGCTAGAGGACAATGCCGTGCCAGATGATGTTTCGCTCGACACCCGCGATGAAGTGCACGTTGGCTATCTGCCCAGTCTGCCATTGCATCGGCTGATGGAACTGCGCAATGCCTTGGTGGCGTTGAATGGGCCACTGAGCAGTGATCCTGGGCTGCAGGCAGACCTGCGCAAACGCTGGTTCAACGAAGAAACCAGTGACCGCGTGCTGGGAAAGCTCAACACAGCTGGGTGTCCTTGATCCGTAGGAAGATCTCGGCCCAAGACCGTTCAATCCGTTTTTTCTGCATTCTGGAGGCTATTTCTTCCTGCAGGTCTCAATGTCGCTTTGGGTTTTCAGTTGCGTGTCGATGCCAAGCCGATACCTACAGTAGTCGAGGATCAACTTCCGTTCCTCGCCGGTGAGATCTTCGACTTGTCTGATTTCCCCATCGTTGGCATGGATGTTGTAAAACCTCATTTGAAACGTCGGATATTTTTTGATGAAAAAAACCGCGTTGATGTCACCATCCTCAAGAGCATCGTAATAACCAATGAAGAGCGTTGATAACACCGTCAACACTCCTGCGATCAGTAACGTTTTCATTCTCTCGGTGCCGGGGGCGGCAACAATTGTGTCTCGGTCCTGATATTTCTCACCAACTCCATTCCAATATTACCGGGGCAAATTTTTCCTTCGGACGCCTGACCTGGGTACTCCCGGTGACCACCAAAGTGTTTGATAACGAATACGCTTTTCAGGGATTCGATCAAATGCATCAGCGCGACAATTTGAACAGCCGGAATCAGAGTTGTGCTGCTGTAACCTATGCTGTCAAGGAATACACGGCCTTTGGCTACCCAGTCTCCCCCCTCGTCCGGTGTTGTCAGGTTTTCCAGCAGTACAATACCAATCACCCCAGTATTGAACTTAAAAACACTCGAACCCTGAAGCCGAATGTCGCGACCTTCGAAAATCTGCCCGGTGCAATCGATTCCATAGTGATAGCCGATGTCGTCGTACTTCTGGCTCAGGTGGCCTTTTTGAACTGCCCGCATCTGCTCTACACCGGACGCGCAGCTATGGCTTCGCCCTGCATGGTGCAAGGCAATCATGGTGTAGTCCCAATCCATAACCATCTTAGGTTTGCCTTTCACTGCTCCCCATGACGATCGATCAACGAACGTTGCGCTTCGTGAGCGGACTTTCTTGATAATCGCTTCACGGGTGGCGGCGCGGTCGTTGACGGTGATAGAGATGAAACTTGCTGACTGGTCGGGCATCACTTCTTGTGCCTGGGCTGTTGTCGTGAAGGTTTCTGTGCTCATCTGACTTCCTCCGAGAACTCAGTCAGCTCACGGGCGGGCGCTTGGAAAACCACATGAAGCGCGATCACCGAATCCGCCGTGGGTGCTTCCACGACGGCAATGCCGTTGGCATCAGTGAGTCCTGCCTTTCGGTGCCCATCAACCAGAACTATGTATGCCCGGTGGGCTATTGGACGACCTGTATCGCTATCAGTGATGGAAAAGGATCTCGCGAAGCTTTTTGAGCCTGATGCTGGAGTACTGAAGCTTGAAGCATGGGCAGGTACGGGCATCGGACTTGAAGCTACGGTGGTGTACTGAGTGGTAGAGCCATAGACCACATGGTCAGCACATCCGCAGAGCACTCTATCGCCCGTGGCGGCGTAAGGCTGCTGCTCTGACCAATCGAAAGCTGTTCCAAATATGGGAAACTCCCCTTTGCATTTGCTGCAATGAGCAAGGTCACCCGTTTGAGCAATGGCTTTGTTATCTTCAAGCCAGGTTGCCGTGGCTGATGTGACTTCGCCGTATGTCGTTTTGTCCCCAAGACAGACTAGTGCTCTCAATCAGAATCCCTCTGTAATGACGTATTGAATCACTCGACCCCGATTTAACTCTCGGGGCTTCGAGACTATCAGCGCCCTCACGAAAGCCGACGTAGGAAGTTTCTGAATTGCAGTGTCTTATTTCGCTATGCATCTTATCGGCTGCCCGGGGAGGCGTTTTACAACGATGCTGAATCACTGCAACGTGACCGCGTGCTGGGAAAGCTCAACACAGCTGGTTCTCCTTGATCCGTAGGACAATGTAGGCCCAAGACCTTTTAATCCATTTTTATTGTATTTAACCCTCATTAATATGCATTGGAACTGTGTAGATCGCCACGGCACACTGCATGGGTTCCTTCCCCCAAATGTTGGAACTTTCAAAGGGCTTTTCCGGGCAACCAGACAAGCCTTTTTTTTGCCTGCCATTTATGGATTGCCTTTCAATGCTTGCTCGCTGGTTTCCCGCTGCTATCAATACCCGTCCCACCGAATGGAGCCGTGCCGCCATTGGGATGGCGCTGGGCACGCTGTTGAGTGTCTGGCTGTGCGCCCAGGTGTTTGGCATGGAGGTGGCGCTGCACCTGCTGGGCCCACTGGGGGCGTCTGCGGTGTTGTTGTTTGCGGTATCGTCCGGTGCGCTGGCGCAGCCCTGGTCGATCATCGGCAGCTACCTGTGCGCAGGGGTGGTGGCCTTGCTCGTGGCCCGCGTGCTCGGGCGCACGTTGGGCGGTGCGTGCCTCGCAGCCGGCATGGCGGTGGTGCTGATGTGCTGGCTGCGCTGCCTGCATCCCCCCGCCGGCGGCCTGGCCATGACCCTGGTACTCGCCGACCCGGCTTCCGCCGCCCTTGGCTGGCATGAATTGGGCGCTGTGCTGCTCGGTGCCGGCGCCCTGCTGACCTGCGCGCTGGCGTACAACAACGCCACGCGTACGCGCTACCCCAAGGGCGCAGTCGAAGCTGCGGCGGTGATCTTGCCAGACCCCGAAGCCAGCCGGGACCCCGCCATTACCGCCGCCGACTTGAAACTGGCGCTGGCCGAAATGGAGCAGTTTTACGACGTAGCCCCCACTGAGTTGGAGCAGTTGATCCATGCGGCGGAACACCATGCCCGGCGTCGTAGCATCGGTGAGGTCCTGGCACGCCGCGTGCCCTGAGCGCACCCCCGGCGCGCTGCATAAATGCAAAAACGACCTGCATGATTCCGGGTTGTACTGGGCAAATTTGCACTGGTACGATCACGAGAGAGTTCGCGCGCGAACATCTTGATAAAGAACAATAAAAGCAGGGAGTTACAGATGACTGCTCAGGTTTCCTCCGAAACACGCAGCACCCATGTACAGCAGCCCGACGTGGTCGCCGAAGTACGCAACCATATCGGCCACCTCACTCTCAACCGCCCCGCCGGCCTGAATGCCCTCACCCTCGGCATGGTCCGCAGCCTGACGCAACAGCTGCAGGCCTGGGCGGACGACCCCCAGGTGCGTGCGGTGGTCCTGCGTGGCGCCGGCGAAAAAGCCTTTTGTGCTGGTGGCGACATCCGCTCCCTCTATGACAGCTTTAAAAATGGCGACACCCTGCACCAGGATTTCTTCGTCGAAGAATATGCGTTGGACCTCGCCATCCATCACTACTGCAAGCCGGTGTTGGCCCTGATGGACGGCTTTGTGCTGGGCGGCGGCATGGGCCTGGTACAGGGCGCGGACCTGCGCGTGGTCAGCGAACGCAGCCGCCTGGGCATGCCGGAAGTAGCCATCGGGTATTTCCCCGACGTGGGCGGCAGCTACTTCCTGCCGCGCATTCCCGGTGAGCTGGGGATCTACCTCGGCGTCACCGGCGTACAGATCCGCGCGGCCGATGCGCTGTACTGCGGCTTGGCGGACTGGTACCTGGACAGCGGCAAGCTGGCAGACCTGGACCACCAGCTCGACCACCTGCGATGGCACGAATCGCCCCTCAAGGACCTGCAGGGCGCACTGGCCAAGCTGGCCGTGCAGCAATTGCCCGACGCGCCGCTGGCGGCCCTGCGCCCGGCTATCGACCACTTCTTCGGCCTGCCGGACGTTGCGAGTATTGTTGAACAGTTGCAACAAGTCACCGTCGCCGACAGCCATCAGTGGGCCCTGCACACCGCCGACCTCATGCACACCCGCTCGCCCCTGGCGATGGCCGTGACCCTGCAGATGCTGCGTCGCGGTCGGCGTTTACCGCTGGAGCAGTGTTTTGCCCTGGAACTGCACCTTGACCGCCAATGGTTCAAGCGTGGTGACCTGATCGAGGGGGTTCGTGCATTGATCATCGACAAGGACAAACAACCGCGCTGGAACCCGCCAACGCTCCGCGAGCTGGACAACAGCCACGTCGAGAGTTTTTTCCATAACTTCGAGCAGGTTGTGAACTAAATCATGCAAGATATTGAATATACAGAAGAACAGGTAATGATCCGCGACATGGCTCGCGACTTTGCCCGTGGCGAAATTGCACCCCATGCCCAAGCGTGGGAGAAGGCCGGCTGGATTGACGACGCCCTGGTGGCGAAGATGGGTGAACTCGGCCTGCTGGGCATGGTTGTGCCGGAAGAATGGGGCGGCACCTATGTCGACTACGTGGCCTATGCCCTGGCGGTCGAAGAAATCTCCGCCGGCGATGGCGCCACCGGTGCGCTGATGAGTATCCATAATTCAGTCGGTTGCGGGCCTATCCTCAACTACGGCACACAAGCGCAGAAACAAACCTGGCTGGCTGACCTGGCCAGCGGACAAGCGATTGGCTGCTTCTGCCTCACCGAACCCCAGGCCGGATCCGAAGCCCACAACCTGCGCACCCGCGCCGAACTGGTCAATGGCCAGTGGGTGATCAATGGCGCCAAGCAATTTGTCAGCAACGGCAAGCGCGCCAAGCTGGCCATCGTCTTCGCTGTGACCGACCCGACCCTGGGTAAAAAAGGCATTTCGGCGTTCCTGGTGCCCACCGACACCTCCGGGTTTGTGGTTGACCGCACCGAGCACAAGATGGGCATTCGGGCATCCGACACCTGCGCCGTCACCCTCAACCAGTGCACGGTGCCCGAAGCCAACCTGCTGGGCGAGCGTGGCAAAGGCCTGGCGATTGCCCTGTCGAACCTGGAAGGCGGCCGCATCGGCATTGCCGCCCAGGCCTTGGGCATTGCCCGTGCGGCGTTCGAAGCGGCGCTGGCCTATGCCCGTGACCGGGTGCAGTTCGACAAGGCGATCATCGAGCACCAGAGCGTGGCCAACCTGCTGGCCGATATGCAAACCCGCTTGAATGCCGCCCGCTTGCTGATACTGCACGCTGCACGCCTGCGTTCTGCCGGAAAACCCTGCCTGTCGGAAGCGTCCCAGGCCAAGCTGTTTGCCTCGGAAATGGCCGAAAAGGTCTGTTCCTCGGCGATGCAGATTCATGGCGGGTATGGGTATCTGGAGGATTACCCGGTGGAGCGTTACTACCGGGATGCGCGGATCACACAGATTTACGAAGGGACCAGCGAGATTCAGCGGATGGTGATTGCCAGAGAGCTGAAGAACTACCAGCTCTAACTGACACACCACAAAACAAATGTGGGAGGGGGGCTTGCCCCCGATGGCGGTGGGTCAGAGACAAATCTGCTGACTGATAAACGGCCATCGGGGGCAAGCCCCCTCCCACATTTAGATCTCCAGTGTTGGTGAGCTTGAGTTACTTGAGGATTACCGAGCGCCGAAGAACTACCAGCTCCAGCTGACACACCACACAACAAATGTGGGAGGGGGCAAGCCCCCTCCCACATTTAGATCTTCAGTGTTGGTGAGCTTGGGTTACTTGAGGATTACCGAGCGCTGAAGAACTACCAGTTCCAACTGACACAGCACAAAACAAATGTGGGAGGGGGCAAGTCGAGTCGTCGCACCGCCCCTCCCACATTTGGATCTACAGTGTTACTGGTTACTGGTCCTTGAACTCTGGCGCACGCTTGGCCACAAACGCGGCCATGCCTTCCTTCTGATCTTGCGTGGCAAAGGCGGCGTGGAACACCCGGCGTTCAAAGCGCACGCCTTCGGACAGGCTCACTTCAAATGCGCGGTTCACGCTTTCCTTGACCATCATGCTGATCGGCACCGATTTACCGGCGATCAGGGTGGCGACTTTCAAGGCTTCTTCCAGCAACTCATCAGCCGGCACAATGCGCGCGACGATCCCGCAGCGCTCGGCTTCCACCGCATCGATAAAACGCCCGGTCAGGCACATTTCCATGGCCTTGGCCTTGCCTACCGCACGGGTCAGGCGCTGGGTGCCGCCCATGCCCGGCAGCACGCCGAGGTTGATTTCCGGCTGGCCGAACTTGGCGCCGTCACCGGCCAGGATAAAGTCGCACATCAACGCCAGCTCGCAGCCACCGCCCAGGGCGAAGCCGTTGACGGCGGCGATGATCGGCTTGCGGCGGTTGGCCACGCGGTCGCTGTCGCTGAACAGGTCGTCCAGGTAGATCTGCGGATAGGTCAGCTCCGCCATTTCCTTGATATCGGCGCCGGCGGCGAAGGCTTTTTTCGAACCGGTCAGCACGATGCAGCCGATCTGCGGGTCGGCTTCCAGGCCATCCAGCGCCTGGTTCAACTCGCTGACCAGTTGCGCATTCAGCGCGTTCAGTGCCTGCGGGCGATTCAGGGTAATCAGCCCGACGCGGCCCTGGACTTCGAGCAAAATGGTTTCGTAACTCATGTATCGGCTCCTTAGAGATTGCGTGAGATGACCATGCGTTGGATATCGCTGGTGCCTTCGTAAATCTGGCAGACCCGCACATCGCGGTAGATCCGCTCCAGGGGGAAGTCGCTCAGGTAACCGTAACCACCCAGGGTTTGCAAGGCGGCCGAACAGACTTTTTCGGCCATTTCCGAGGCGAACAGCTTGGCCATGGACGCCTCCACCAGCGCAGGCCGGCCGCTGTCGCGCAGCGCGGCGGCGTAATGCACCATCTGCCGGGCGACCGCGATTTGCGTGGCCATGTCCGCCAGGCGAAACGCCACGGCCTGATGTTCGATCAGCGGTTTGCCGAAGCTTTCACGCTCACGAGCGTAATCACGGGCGGCTTCAAAGGCCGCGCGGGCCATGCCCACCGACTGCGAGGCGATGCCCACGCGGCCGCCTTCGAGGTTGGCCAGGGCGATCTTGTAGCCCTCGCCCTCCTCGCCCAGGCGGTTGGCCACGGGCACCTTCACGTCTTCAAAGAGGATCTGGCAGGTGTCCGACGCATGCTGGCCGAGTTTGTCTTCTACCCGCGCCACGGTGTAACCCGGCGAGTCAGTGGGCACGATAAACGCACTGATCCCGCGCTTGCCCGCTGCCGGGTCAGTGACGGCAAACACAATCACCACCCCGGCGTTTTGCCCGGAGGTAATGAACTGTTTGCAACCATTCAGCACGTAGTGGTCGCCGTCGAGGCGCGCGCGGGTTTTCAGGCTGCTGGCATCGGAGCCGGCTTGCGGTTCGGTCAGTGCAAACGCGCCGAGCATCGCACCGCTGGCCAAGGGCTTGAGGAATTGCTCCTTCTGCTGATCGTTGCCGAACTTAAGGATAGGCACGCAGCCCACCGAGTTGTGCACGCTCATGATGGTCGAACAGGCGCCATCACCAGCAGCGATTTCTTCCAGGGCCATGGCGTAGGCCAGGTAGCCGGTGTCGCACCCGCCCCACTGTTCCGGCACCAACATGCCGAAAAACCCCAGTTCGGCCATTTCGCCGATGGCTTCCTTGGGAAAGCGGTGTTCGCGGTCCCATTCGGCGGCAAACGGTTTGAGCCGCTCCTGGGCGAACTGGCGGGCCGCGTCGCTGATTTGCAGTTGTTCGTCATTGGGCAGCATAAAAAATCCTTAATACAGGCATTCAACGGCCATGGCCGTGGCTTCACCGCCGCCAATGCAGATGGCCGCAACGCCACGCTTGAGGCCTTTCTGGCGCAGGGCCGAGAGCAGGGTCACGAGGATGCGCGCACCGGACGCGCCAATCGGGTGGCCGAGGGCGCAGGCGCCGCCATGCACATTGACCTTGGCATGCGGGATTTCCAGCTTGCTCATGGTCACCAGGCTGACCACGGCGAAGGCTTCGTTGATCTCGAACAGGTCGACGTCACCCAGGTTCCAGCCGGTCTTGCGCATCAATTTACGGATCGCCCCAACCGGCGCCACCGGAAACAGCCCAGGCTCATCGGCAAATGCCGCGTGCCCGTGGATCACCGCCAACGGCTTGAGGCCACGCTTGTGTGCCTCGGACTCGCGCATCAACAGCAACGCTGCCGCGCCATCGGAAATCGAACTGGAGTTGGCCGCCGTCACGGTGCCACCTTCACGGAACGCCGGTTTCAGGCTGGTAATCTTGTCCAGCTTGGCCTTGGGTGGCTGCTCGTCATGCAGGATGGTTTTCTGCTCCTTGCCGACGGTGACTTGTACCGGGACGATCTCGGCGGCGAAGTTGCCATGGGTGATGGCTTCCTGCGCACGCGTCAGGGAAGCAATGGCGAAGGCATCCTGGGCTTCACGGGTAAAGCCGTTATGCAGGGCGCAGTCTTCGGCAAAGGTACCCATCAGACGGCCCTTGTCGTAGGCGTCTTCGAGGCCGTCGAGGAACATATGGTCGAGCACTCGCCCATGGCCCATGCGGTAGCCGCTGCGGGCGCGGTCCAGCAGGTACGGCGCGTTGGACATGCTTTCCATGCCCCCGGCAATGACCACGTCGACACTGCCGGCCAGCAGCGTGTCATGGGCGAGGATGGTCGCTTCCATGCCCGAGCCGCACATCTTGTTGAGGGTCGTGCAACGCGTGGACTTGTCCAGCCCGGCACCCAACGCCGCTTGCCGCGCCGGCGCCTGGCCAAGTCCGGCAGGCAGCACACAGCCAAACAGCACTTCATCCACAGCATCGCTGGCAAGGCCGGCACGCTCGACGGCCGCGCGTATCGCCGTGGCACCCAGCTGTGGCGCGGTGAGGCTCTTGAGGTCACCCTGGAAGCCGCCCATGGGCGTGCGCACGGCGCTGACAATCACAATGGGATCAGTCATGGGTCAATCTCCTCACTTGGCCGCCATGCGCAAGGCGCCGTCGAGACGGATCACCTCGCCATTGAGCATGCTGTTTTCAATGATGTGCCGCACCAACGCGGCGTATTCAGCGGGCTTGCCCAGGCGCGGCGGGAATGGCACGCCGGCGGCGAGGGAATCGCGTACTTCCGGGGTCATGCCGGCCATCATCGGGGTTTCGAAAATGCCTGGGGCGATGGTCATCACGCGAATACCAAAACGCGCCAGTTCACGGGCGGCAGGCAGCGTGAGGCTGGCGATCGCGCCTTTGGAGGCCGCGTAGGCCGCCTGGCCGATCTGCCCGTCAAACGCAGCCACCGAGGCGGTGTTGATGATCACGCCGCGCTCGCCATCGGCATTTGCCTCAGTTTCAGCGATGGCCGCTGCGGCCAGGCGCAGCAGGTTGAAGCTGCCGATCAGGTTGACGTTGATGACCTGGGCAAAGCTGTCGAGTCCATGGGCACCGTGTTTGCCGAGGATTTTCTCACCCCGTACCACACCGGCGCAGTTCACCAGGCCATGCAGGCCACCAAAGGCCGCGACGGTGGCATTCACCGCCGCAACGGCTGCGGCTTCCTGGCTGATATCCGCCACGGCGCTGCGGGCATTGTCGCCCAGCTGCTGGGCTTTGGCGGCCACGGCGTCGGCGTTGAGGTCCACCAGCATCACCTTGGCACCAGCGCCTACCAGCATCTCAGCGGTGGCCGCACCGAGGCCCGAGGCGCCGCCGCTGACCAGGAATACCTTGTTCTCAATCTGCATTATTGTTTCCTTGGAATGTGCACGATTGGGCGAAATAGTCGCTCTGCAACACCGCAGCGACAATGGTCAAAGCCTTCAATATAGTTGACTGGTTTGGCCAATCATCGACCCGGCTGATCGGCCGGTCAGCCCAAGCAATTGGACGGCATCGGCATCCGCTTCTAACCTGATGGCCTGCGCCACCTGAGAAGTCCTGCCCCGCCATGATCGTGCGTCCCAAACCCAACCTGCTGGGCATCCTGTTTTCCCTCAAGGGCTCGATCGCCAAGCGCATCGCCCTGCGTAGCCTGCTGGTGACCCTGCTGGCCTCGGTGATCGTGCTGGTGGAGACCCTGCACCCGGCGTATTTCTCCAAGGTCAACGCCACGCCCTTTACCTTGCTGGGCCTGTCGCTGTCGATCTTCATGAGCTTTCGCAATAACGCCTGCTATGACCGCTGGTGGGAAGGCCGCAAGCAATTGGGGCAGATGATCATCGATGTGCGCTCGCTGATTCGTGAAACCCAGCTACTCAAGGACCCGGCCGAACGCGCGGCGGTGCTGCGCGCGCTGTGTGGGTTTGCCCATGGCCTGATCGCACGCTTGCGCCATGAGGATGAAGCCCGGGCGATTGCGCCGTGGGCGCCGGTGGAAAACCCGCATCCCAACCTGCCTGACAAGGTCCTGCAACAGGTCGGCGCACGCTTTTCGGAGTTGACCGAGCAAGGCGTGCTCAGCGAGTGGCGGTATACCCAGCTGGAAGCCCGGCTGGTCAGCCTCAGCCAGGTGCAAGCCTCGTGCGAGCGGATCAAGACCACGCCGCTGCCCTTCCCCTATACCCTGCTGCTGCACCGCACCATCTACCTGTTCTGCATTCTGCTGCCATTCGCCATGGCTGAGCCGCTGGGATGGCTGACGCCGGTGTTCACCGCCATCGTCAGCTACACCTTCTTTGGCCTCGATGAAATCGGCGATGACCTGGAAGACCCGTTCGGCTTCGACGAAAACGACCTGCCCTGCAATGCCCTGTTGCGCACGCTGGAGCGCGAAGTGCTCGCCGCGCTCGGCGAAACCGACTTGCCGCCGGCCCTGGAGCCGGTGGAATACGTGCTCACCTGACGCGGGTTTGACACCTGCCGTGGTCTGACCGAAGCTGATGGCTTTGCTCTAGCTGGACGCCTGCATGCCAAAGTCACGCCGTTACTCCATCGTCGGCCTGTGCGCCCTGTTGTTTATTGTGCTGCTCACCTGGTATTTCTCCCGCGCCACCCCGGTAGCCGTGCCTCCGGCCATTGCCCATGGTTACTCCAAAGCCCTGAAACAGGCGCGTAACGGCGAGCCAGGCGCAGCGCGCGTGCTGTACCAGCAATTGGGCCGGCCGGACCTGACCCCCGAGCGCCGCGCCGCGCTGCATGCCGAATTGCCCAATTACCCCAGCCCCCAGGCCTTGAAACTCGCGGACAAAGACTTGGCCAGTGAGTCGCCGCAGGTGCGCGAAGCTTCCATCCACAGCATCGTCGGCCTGGTCCCCACCGGCCAGCGCACGCTGTTGCTCGGCCCGGCGCTGGATGATCCAGAACAAAGCGTACGGTTTGCCGCGGCCAACGCCTTGCTCGGCCTGTCGCCCGACACCTTGGGCCTGTACTTCGGGCCATTGCAGCAGGTACTGGATGAGTTCGTGAAAAAGCTCAAGGCCGAGCCGGAAACGGCCGATGGCTGGATTCAATTGGCGCGCCTGTACATTCACAGCACCCTCCTGCCCGAGGCGCAAAATGCCCTGGAGCAGGCCATGCGCCTGCAGCCAGACAACCTGCAAGCCGGGGTGGCGCAGATCGAATTGCTCGACAAGCAAGGCAAGACCGATGAATCCCGCCAACTGCTCGCGCGGCAACTGGCGGCGCATCCTGAATCGGCCTACCTGCAACACGCCCTGGGCATGTGGCTGCTGCACCATGGCGAGCGCCCGTATGCGCTGCTCGGCCTGTCCAAGGCGGTGGAGCTTGAACCGGATAACCAGGATTATCGCTATGACCTGGCCACCACCCTGCATGCCCAGCAGGAACAGGAGGCCGCGCAGCGCCAGTTGGAAGAAATAGTCCAGCGCCACCCTGCCAATCGCAAGGCCAGGGTGCTGCTGATCAACTACTGGAAAGAAAGCGGCCAGTTACAGAATGTGCAAGTGCTGCTCGCTCAGCTTGAACAGCAAAACCCAGACGACCCGGCGTTGCAGCAAGGCTTGTAGTTTTGCGCAATTGGTGGGAACCGTGGCAACGCCCAACGGTCAAGAGAACATGGCGCACCCAACGGGGTGCGCATCCTCTACTCGTATGTGACCTGAGGGCACTTCTTGTCTACATCCAACGCGCAACTATCCGAAAAAGCGGCCACCGGCATCGAAGGTCTTGATGACATTCTGTCCGGGGGGCTTTCGCGTAGCCATTTGTTCCTGCTGGAAGGTGAACCTGGCACCGGTAAAACCACGGTCGCCCTGCATTTCCTGCAGGCCGGTGCCAAAAGCGGCGAGCGATCGTTGTACATCACGCTATCGGAAACCGAGCGCGAATTGCGCCAGGGCGCCAAGTCCCACGGTTGGGACCTGGATGACAATATCCACATCTTCGAACTGACCCCGCCGGAGAGCCTGCTCAACGCCGAGCATCAGCAGAGCCTGCTGTATTCCTCCGACCTGGAGCTGGGCGAGGCTACCCGGCAGATCTTCGAGGTGGTGGAACGGGTTAAGCCGACCCGCGTGGTCATCGACAGCCTCTCCGAAATCCGCCTGCTGGCGCAAAGCTCGTTGCGCTACCGTCGGCAGATCCTGGCGATCAAGCACTACTTTGTGCGCTACGACGCCACGGTGCTGTTGCTGGATGACCTGACCACCGAATCCCTGGATAAAACCGTGCACAGTGTCGCCCACGGGGTGATCCGTCTGGAAGAGCTGACGCCCAACTACGGCGCCGAACGCCGCCGCGTGCGGGTGGTTAAATACCGTGGCCAGAAATACCGCGGCGGTTTCCACGATTTCACCATCATGCACGGTGGCGTGCATGTGTTCCCACGCCTGGTGGCGGCCGAGCACCGTGGCGGCTACGTGCGCCAGACCTTGAGCAGCGGCATTCGGGAAATGGATGCGTTGATGGGCGGCGGCGTCGAGACCGGCTCCAGCAGCCTGATCCTCGGCCCGGCCGGTACCGGCAAATCACTGATCTCGATGATCTTCGCCGCCGCAGCAGTGACCCGTGGTGAAAAGGCCGCCCTGTTCATCTTCGACGAAGAGCTGGGGCTGTTGTTCGAACGCATGAAAAACATGGGCATCGACCTCGCCGCCCTGCAGGATACCGGCAACCTGTTGATCGAACAGGTGGACGCCGCCGAGCTGTCCCCAGGTGAATTCTCCCACCGTGTGCGCCGTTGCGTGGACGAACGCGGGATCAAGACCGTGGTCATCGACAGCATCAATGGTTACCAGGCGGCCATGCCGGAAGAGAACGCGCTGATCCTGCACATGCACGAACTGCTGCTGTATCTCAACCGCCGAGGCGCCGCGACCTTCATGACCGTCGCGCAGCATGGTCTGGTTGGCGACATGCAGGCGCCAGTCGACATTACATATCTGGCCGACACGGTGATTCTGTTGCGTTACTTCGAGGCGCTGGGCAAGGTGCGCCGCGCGATCTCGATCATCAAGAAACGCACCGGCTCCCACGAATCGTCGATCCGTGAATACCGCATCAGCAACCGTGGCCTTACCGTCGGCGAACCGCTGGACAACTTCCAGGGCGTCTTGCGCGGCATTCCTACCTACATGGGCGCCGGCTCCCCTCTGCTCAAGGATGAGGGATAGTGCCCAAACTATCCGGTGTAACTGAACGTGCAATTATCCTGGCGCCACTGGGGCGTGACAGCGCACTCGCGCTGATGATGCTTAACGAGGCCGGCTACAGCGGTATCGTCGCCACCCACCTGCCAGCGCTGTGCGAAGCGCTGCAACAGGGCGCTGGCCTGCTGATCGTCGCCGCCGAAGCCCTGCGTGGCGTCGACCTGGAGCCGCTGCTGGAGCACTTGCACCAGCAGCCGGCCTGGTCGGACTTGCCCATTGTGCTGATGACCCATCACGGCGGCAGCGAACAGAACGGCTCATCCCACCTCAGTGGCCTGCTTGGCAACGTCACATTCCTGGAGCGCCCGTTCCACCCGATCACACTGATAAGCCTGGTGAGCACTGCTCTACGAGGTCGGCGCAGGCAATACGAAGCCCGCGACCGCCTGATCGACCTGAGCGAAAGTGAACTGCGCCTGCAACGCACCCTGGAAACCCTTGAGCAGCAGGTCGAGGAACGCACCGCGCAATTGCGCCACAACGAAGAAGCGTTGCGCCAATCGCAGAAGATGGAAGCCGTCGGCCAGTTGACCGGCGGCATTGCCCACGACTTCAACAATATGCTCACCGGGATCATCGGCAGCCTGGAGTTGCTGCGCCGGCGCGTGGCCCGGGGCAAGTTGGACGATCTCGACGGGTTGATCGACCTGGGCGTCACCTCGGCCAACCGCGCTGCCGGCCTAACTCACCGCCTGCTCGCGTTCTCCCGCCGCCAGTCGCTGGACTCCAAATCGGTCAGCCTCAATGAGTTGGTTACGTCGATGGGCGAACTGCTGCAGCGCAGCATCAATGAAAGCATCACCCTGGAGATGCGCCTCACCGACGAGCTGTGGACTGCCGAAGCCGACCCCAACCAACTGGAAAGCGCCCTGCTCAACCTGGTCATCAACGCCCGCGATGCGATGCCCGGCGGTGGCAAGCTGGTGGTGGAAACCACCAATCGGCGCTTAGACAACGTGTTTACTGCCGCCTACGGCACCCTCACACCTGGCGACTACGTGGAACTGAGCGTCAGCGATAACGGTTGTGGCATACCCGAGAGCGTGATCGGCCGGGTCTTCGACCCGTTCTTCACCACCAAACCCATCGGCCAGGGCACGGGCCTTGGCTTGTCGATGATTTATGGCTTCGCGCGCCAGTCCCGTGGCCATGTGACCATTCACAGCGAAGTCGGCAAAGGCACCACGGTAAGCCTGTTTCTGCCGCGATTTATCGGCCAAACCACCACGGATGTCCGTACCGACCCTGCCCTGCTGCCATTCGCCAATGCCGGGGAAACCGTGCTTATCGTCGAAGACGACCCGGCGGTAAGGGTGTTGGTCAGCCAGGTATTGAGTGAACTGGGCTACGCCTTCGTTGAAGCCGGGGATGCCGACGGTGCGCTGCCAATTATCGAATCCGGCCAGCGTATTGACCTGATGATCAGTGATGTGGGCTTACCCGGGATGAACGGCCGGCAACTGGCCGAGATCGGCCGGCAGATTCGGCCCGATTTGAAGGTGCTGTTCATTACCGGGTATGCCGAACATGCGGCGGTGCGGGGTGGGTTCCTTGACCCAGGCATGCAACTGATCACCAAACCCTTCACCTTTGACCTGTTAACGGCCAAGGTTCGGGAGATGATCAGGGACTAGGGCTGCCAAGCAGCCCGATAGTTTTACGCCAACAACCGCTGGATATGCTCTTGCAGCGTATCCAGGTCAAACGGCTTGGCCAGGATCGGCGCGTTGCGCGTGATCGGGCTATTGCAGTCGAGGATTTCCTGCGGGTAGCCGCTGATAAAAATCACTTTCAGCTCCGGTCGCACTTTCAGCGCCGGCTCGGCGATCTGCACGCCCGAGATCCCACCCGGCAGGCGGTAATCAGTGACCATCAGGTCCAGGTGCGGCTTGGTGGCGAGGATTTCGAAGGCCTCCTTGCCATTGATCGCCTTCAGCACCCGATAGCCCAGGCCTGCCAGGTACTCACCCAGCACAAACA
Source organism: Pseudomonas sp. S09G 359 (assembly GCF_002843605.1). NCBI lineage: Bacteria > Pseudomonadati > Pseudomonadota > Gammaproteobacteria > Pseudomonadales > Pseudomonadaceae > Pseudomonas > Pseudomonas sp. S09G 359. The sequence continues at coordinate 3,531,334 of NZ_CP025263.1, forward strand.
TAATGGATTCGTCGTCCTCGACGATCAGTACGACATCTTGTGCATCTTCACTCATGGGAAGCCTATGTCCGGTCAATTGCTGCAATTACGACCATGGGGTCACGCAGAGGTTGCGTCGGGCTGACGATTGATTTCACGCCGACGGTTCAAGGGGCAGGCACACCCGGAACAGGGCGCCCTCGCCTATCTGGCTCTCGACCTCGATGGTGCCGCCATGGGCTGCGACGATCTGCTCTGAAATAAACAGCCCAAGCCCCAACCCGGCAGCCACCTGGCTGGCGGATACCCGCTCGAACTGCTGAAAAATACGCTTCTGGTTCTCTTCACTGATACCGATGCCGCGGTCGCGAACTTCCACCCGCGCCTCGCCATGCTCACAGTACACCCGCACGTCCACCGGGCTTTTGGCGCCGTAGCGCAGGGCGTTGGTGAGTAAGTTGGTGACGACCTGTTCGATACGGAACTCATCCCAGTTGCCCACCACAGGGCCCTCGGCAACCAATTGCATGGACGAATCGGCAGCCGCCACTTGCGGCGCAAAGTTGTCCACCAGGTTGCTGACCAGTTGCGCCAGGTCGAAACGCGCCGGGCGGATCGACAGTTTGCCGGTGCGGATGCGCGATACATCGAGCATGTCTTCGATCAGACGGATCAGGCTCTGGATCTGGCGCTCGTCGCGGTCGACCATGGCATGCATCTTATCCAGGGTAAACGCGGCGGCGTTGTCCCGGGCCAGGTGCATCTTGCGCAGTTGGGTTTCCAGGATCAGGCCATTGAGCGGCGTGCGTACTTCATGGGCGACGATCGACATAAAGTCATCACGCATGCGCACCGCCTGCTCCAGCTCGGCCTGGGCGGCCTGCAGGCGCGCCAGCAACAGCTCCTGCTCGCGGCGGCTGCGCTCCAGGGCTTCAACCTGCTGCTTCATCGCCTTGCTCTGGCGGTACAGGTCGACGAACACATTGACCTTGCTCTTGACCGCGTGGATATCCAGCGGTTTGTGCAGGAAGTCCACGGCGCCGCTTTCATAGCCCTTGAACGCGTAGTTGAGTTCACGGCCGGCGGCGCTGACGAAGACGATCGGGATGTTCTTGGTCTTTTCGGTGCCGCGCATCAGCTCGGCCAGTTCGAAACCATTCATGCCGGGCATCTGCACGTCGAGAATCGCCATGGCGAATTCGTGCTCCAGCAACAGGGACAACGCCTCGTCGGCGCTCAATGCCTTGAACACCTGGCGGTCCTCGCGCTTGATCAACGCTTCGAGGGCCAGCAGGTTTTCCGGCAGATCGTCGACGATCAGCAGTTTGGCCTGGACAGTACTTAACATGGGGAAGATTCCAGCAAAGCCAGCAACGAGCCGATTTGGCTCAGTGTGAGAATATGGTCAGGTGTGTGCAGCGCCAGGGCCGCCCGTGGCATCACCGCAATCCGCGCTTCGTCAGGGTCTTGCACGACCGTGGTGCCACCCGATTGCTTGACGTGAGCCAGCCCGCGCGCGCCGTCCTGGTTGGCACCGGTCAGCAGAATCGCGAGCAGGCCTTTGCCATAGGCATCGGCGGCGGATGAAAACAGGTAATCGATGGCCGGGCGGGAATGGTGCACGCGGTCCTCCTGGCTCAGGGACAGGCTGCGGTCGTGCTCCACAGAAAGGTGATAACCCGGCCCGGCGAAGTACAACGTGCCAGCCTCGATCACTTCCTTATCCCGCGCCTCACGCACCGGAATCCGCAGACGCCGCGCGAATACTTCCGCCAACTGGCTGCGGCGCTCATCCGGCAAGTGCAGCACGGCAATGATCGGTAGCCCGAAGCCCTTGGGCAGTTCGCCGAAAATACTCAGCAACGCCTCGACGCCGCCGGCAGATGCGCCGACGACGATAGCTTCAATCCCGCGAATCGGGCTGGCGTACACGTCGTTCATGATTTGCGGTAGATCCGTTCCTGCTTGACCAAGGGTTCGAATTGTTTGCTGTAGCCGGAAAAATCCAGGGTTTCCTTGCTACCCAATACCAGGAAGCCGCGATGACAGAGCGACTCATGGAACAATCCAAACGCGCGATCCTGCAATTTTTTATTGAAATAAATCAATACGTTGCGGCACGAAATTAATTGAGTTTCTGAGAATACACTATCGGTCGCCAGGCTGTGGTCGGCGAACGTGACGTTCTCGCGCAGGGTCTTGTCGAAAATCGCGTAATCGTAAGCCGCTGTGTAGTAGTCGGCAAATGAACGCTGCCCACCGGCCTGCTGATAGTTGGCAGTATAAGCCCTTACATTCTCCAGGGAGAAGATACCCTGCTTGGCTTTGTCCAGGGACGTCGGGTTGATGTCCGTGGCGTAGATGATCGTACGCTCCAGCAAGCCCTCCTCACGCAGCAGGATGGCCATGGAGTACACCTCCTCGCCCGTGCTGCACCCGGCAATCCAGATCTTGATCGACGGGTAGGTCTTGAGCAGCGGCACCACTTCCTGGCGGATCGCCAGGAAGTGCGACGGGTCGCGGAACATCTCGCTCACCGGAATCGTCAGAAATTGCAGCAGTTGCATGAACGCCGCCGGGTCGTGCAACACCCGCTCCTGCAGCGCCGAGATGGTCGCGCAGTCGAACTGGCGCAGCGCATGGGCCACACGGCGCTTGACCGACGCACCAGAGTAATCGCGAAAATCGTAGCTGTACTTGAGGTAGATCGCCTCAATCAGCAGGCGCAGCTCAATGTCGCTGCTTTTGTCCAAAAAACATTGCTCCACTTAAATGCGTTCCATCTTCGGTAGCCATACACGAATCAGCGAGAACAGTCGGTCAAGGTCTATCGGCTTGGCCAGGTAATCATTGGAACCCGCCGCGAGGCAGCGCTCCTGATCGTCCTTCATGGCCTTGGCCGTCACTGCGATGATCGGCAGTTTCTTCCAGCGCGGGTCCTGGCGGATCAGCGCGGTCGCCTCGTAACCGTCCATCTCCGGCATCATCACGTCCATCAGCACCAGATCGATATCGTCGACTTCATTGAGTTTGTCGATGGCTTCACGGCCGTTACGCCCGATCACCACCACGGCGCCTTTGTGCTCAAGGGCGCTGGTCAGGGCGAAAATGTTACGCACATCGTCGTCCACCAGCAGGATCTTGCGCCCCTCGAAGACCTTGTCGCGGCTGCGGGCGGTCTTGAGCATCTTCTGGCGATCATGGGACAGCTGGGATTCGACTTTGTGCAGAAAGAGTGTCACCTCATCCAGCAGGCGTTCCGGTGAGCGCGCACCCTTGATGATGATCGAGCGCGAGTATTTGCGCAGTTCGGCTTCTTCATCACGGGTCAGGTTGCGCCCGGTGTAGACGATCACTGGCGGGAACGAGCAGATATCCTCGGTGGCCATGCGCTTGAGCAACTCGTTGCCGAGCATGTCCGGCAGCTTGAGATCGATAATCATGCAGTCGTAGACATTGGTGCGCAGCAGGTCCAGGGCGGCCTGGGCATAACCGACGTCGGTGATCTCAATGTCATCGTCACCGATCAGGCGGGCAATGCTGTCGCGCTGCAGGTCGTCGTCTTCCACCAGCAGCACGCGCTTGACCTTTTGGGTCAGCTTGGCTTCCAGGCGTGCGAACACGTCCTTGAGCTCTTCGCGGGTAGTCGGTTTCACCGCATAGCCGATGGCGCCCATATGCATGGCGGCTTCGACGCGGTCTTCCACGGAAATCACATGCACTGGGATGTGTCGGGTCTTGGCGTGCTCCTTGAGGCGTTGCAGCACGGTCAGCCCGGAATGGTCCGGCAGGCGCATATCCAGCAGGATCGCATCGGGGCTGTATTCCTCGGCGAGGTTGTAGCCCTCGTCGGCACCATGGGCGACCAGGCAGTTGTAACCCAACTCGTGGGCCAGGTCGAAGAGGATGCGCGCAAAGTTCGGCTCGTCTTCCACGACGAGGATGCAGCGTGTAGTGAACGGCGCTTTGTCGCGGTCGTCGATAAAACGCGGGATCTGCGCAAGGTCAGCCAGCGGTAGCGGTGAAATCGCGATGGGCTTGGGCACAGGGGCTGTGACCACGTGGCGCGGCGGCTCGATGGCTGGCGCGTCCTCCGCGCGTTCTACGTACTGCTCCGGCAGCACCAGGGTGAATGTGCTGCCTGTGCCCGGCGTGCTGGTCACGCTGATATAGCCGCCAAGCAAGGTGGCCAGGTCACGGGAAATCGACAGGCCCAGGCCGGTGCCGCCATACCGGCGGTTGGTAGTGCCATCGGCCTGGCGGAACGCTTCGAAGATGCTTTCCTGCTGGTCCGGGGCAATCCCGATGCCAGAGTCGCGCACGGTAAAGGCAATGCCCTCGCCCGGCGCACGGGATACCGACAGGCTCACATCGCCCTGCTCGGTGAACTTGACTGCGTTGGACAACAGGTTCTTGAGGATCTGCTCCAGGCGCTGGCGGTCGGTGAACAGCATCGCCGGCGCATCCGCCTGCACTTGTACCTGGAAGCCCAGCTTGCGGTCGGCGGCCAGGGGTTCAAACATCCCGCGCAGGCCGTCCACCAGTCGGGCGACGCTGGAGTTTTCCGGGCGCACTTCGAGCTTGCCGGCTTCCACCTTGGAAATATCCAGGATGTCGTTGATCAGGTTGAGCAGGTCATTACCGGCCGAATAGATCGACTCGGCAAACTTGACCTGCTCGGCGCTGAGGTTGTCCTGGGGGTTTTCCGCCAGCAACTTGGCCAGGATCAGCGAGCTGTTCAGCGGCGTACGCAGCTCGTGGGACATATTGGCGAGGAATTCAGACTTGTACTTGCTCGAGCGCTGCAATTCTTCAGCGCGGTCTTCCAGTTCGACCTGGGCCTGGTTCAGTTCGATGTTCTTGCGGTCCATGGCGTCGCGCTGGTCGGCAAGGGTCTGGGTCTGCTCGGCCAATTGCTCATTGGTCTGCTCCAGCTCGGCCTGCTGGGTTTCCAGGTGCGCCTGAGACTCCTTGAGGATGCGCGACTGCTCTTCCAACTCTTCGTTGGCGGTCTTGAGCTCTTCCTGTTGCACTTGCAGTTCTTCGTTGAGCTGCTGCGTCTCGGCCAGCACTTCCTGCAAGCGCTGGCGATACCGCGCGGCTTCGATGGAGGTGCCAATATTGCCGGCAATCAGCTCCAGCAACTCGACATCACGTTCATCCAGCGGGCGCAGGAAACCCAGTTCAATCACGCCGTTGACGCGGTCGTCATCACTGGTCGGCACCACCAGCACGCTGCGGGTATTGCCCTCACCGAGGCCGGAACTGACCTTGAAATAATCCACCGGCACGTCATCCAGGCGAATCAGGCGATTCAACTGCGCGGCCTGGCCAACAATCCCCTCGTCGCTGTAGATCGCCTGTTCAAGCTGTTCCTGCTCGCGCGAAAATCCATAGGTGGCCACGCGGTTAAGGCCGCCATGCTCTTCGCGCACATACACTGCCGCTACCGCCGAGCCCATGTACTGGGCAAAGAATTGCAGAATATTGCGGCCCAGCATATTCAACGTTAGTTGGCCCAGCACCTGTTCGGCCAACTCGGTCTGGCCGTTGCGCAGCCAGGCCTGTTGTTCGAGGCGCCGTGCGATCTTCTGTTGCGACGCGAGGTTTGCGCTGTAACTATCTGAAAGTGCTAATAAATTCTTTCTTCCGATATACGCCAGAACCCCACTCAGACCGAGCACGAAGATCAGGTACAACGAGACACTGATCACCGTGGTACGGGTGACATCCTGATTGCGCGCGATACGGAACGACTGCTCCATCGCCACCGCATCCGCATACTCCTGGCGAATCGCGTCGGTCAGGCCCTTGCCTCGGCCAGCCTTTACCGCCGCGCGGAAATCACCGCTCTGGCGTTGCAGGTCAATCATCGACTGGGCGTATTTGTTCCACTCGGTTTGCAACGACTCCAGACGCTTGAGGCGGTCCACTTGCTGCGGGTTGTCCGCCACCAGTTCCTGCAAGTTACGCAGGTCGCCAATGATCCGCGGCTTGGCCACTTCGTACGGGTCGAGGAAATGCTCGTCGCCGGTGATCAGGAAGCCACGCAGGCCGGTTTCCAGGTCCACCGTAAGCTTGGACGACTCATTGAGGTTATTGATAACCCTGTCGGTGTGCTCCACCCACTGGATCACCGACAGCAGATAAGTGATCAGGCAGACGAAAAACACCGCACTGAGTACGCCGACGCCCAGGGGCAACGCCACATTCCGGCCGAGCAGTGTTCGGAAGCTCTTTTCATCGACTGACGACGCGGGAGTCATGGGCATGCCTTGTCCAAGTGGGAAAAACGCAGAGTTTGCCCGAACTTGAGGGGCCAGGGCTATGTTTCTGCGCTGGTTTGCGGCAAATGCCTACGATCGAGTATGGAATCACGCATCGATTCGGCATGCCCTACGCGGCAGGCAAGGTGGCGCGTGCGACAGCTCACCTGGCGCGGCGCGCGACTTTTACGCGCATTGCCTTCACAATGATGGCATTCCAGGGAACTTACTTGGATCGACAAGACTCAGGGATCAGAGTGGTCGTTGAATTACACAAGACCTGCATCTATAACCCCTCAGGAATTTCCCCTATGTGCGCTGCCCCCTCCACCATCCTAGTAGTCGAAGACGATGCCATTGTGCGCATGCTGATCGTCGATGTCCTCGAAGAACTGGAGTTTTCGGTGGTTGAAGCTGCGGACGCTGAAGAGGCGTTGAAGGTGGTCGAAAACGCCAGCCAAGTCATCGACCTGATGATGACAGACGTGGGCCTGCCCGATATGGATGGCAAACAACTGGCGACCAAAGTCCGTGAACTGCGCCCCGCACTGCCCATCCTGTTTGCCAGCGGCTATGCGGAGAACATCGACGTTCCCGTCGGCATGCAGGTGATCGCCAAGCCGTTCTCCATCGATCAGCTGCGCGACAAAGTCAAATCGATGCTTCCCGCCTAAACAACTAATTCCTTCGGATTGCTAGCGCGTCTGGATTTAGCTGCTAATTTCAATCGACATGTCCTACAGCGTTTACGCATAAGGACAGCCCGAGCGCGAAGACGCTTGTGGGCCAGTCGCCATGGAATGGGGGAATAGTCATGCTCAGGTCACCTTTCGCACCGGCATTGTTGCTGGCCGCTTTCGCATTACCGACGTTATCCGCCCACGCCGATAACGCGGAGACGGCCAACAAGAGCAATAACCCGCTGAACCTGGCGCCAGGCGCGAACCTGCAGGACTACTACACCCCCAAGCTATACGACACCAACGCGCACACCAACGACCTGCTGTTGCGCGGCACCTTGCCCATCGCCCCCTCGGACTTTATCGGCGTGCCGCAGTTACTGCGCGCCACCCTGCCCATCAGCACCCGCCCAGACCCCCACAATGGCTACAGCACCGGCATCGGCGACCTCAACCTGTTCGATATCTTCCTGCTCAAGACCGACGGCGTGCAATTGGGCATCGGCCCGCAAATCACCGCCCCCACTGCCGAACACGATGAACTCGGCACGGGCAAGTGGCAGGCGGGCCTGGCAGCCGTCGCCATCGATGCCTCGCCACGCGGTTTGCTCGGCGCATTGGTGCAATACCAGAGTTCATTCGCCGGCGACCATGACCGCGCGCATGTGGAGAGCGCCACATTCCAGCCCTTTATCATTCATAACCTGCCCAAAGGCTGGTACCTGCGCTCCACCGGCACCTGGACCTTCGACCTGAAAAACGACACCCATTACATCCCCATCGGGTTCGGTGCGGGCAAGGCGTGGAAGTCCGGCAGCAACATCATCAACGCCTTTGTCGAGCCGCAATGGACCGTGGCGCGCAAAGGTGACGACCTGCCTCAGTTCACCTTGTTTGCAGGGATTAACGTGACGTTCGGCAAATAAAACGGTTAACTCGGCGCTTTCATCCCACGCCCTGTAAAAGAACCCTGGAAGGACGCAACAACATGATTGGAAAACCGACGCGCCTGCTGTTGGCGAGCCTCTCGATACTGATGAGTACCGGCGCCTGGGCCGACTTCAGCGCAACCCCGAGCGAAGCCCGGGCCATTGCCAAGGAAGCCTACCTGTATGGCTACCCGGTGGTGGAAATGTACAAGACGCTCTACACCCAGGCGGTCGATAAAGGCGGTGCCAACTTCAAGGCGCCGTTCAACCATATCGGCAATACCGCCCAGGTTTTTACGCCCAAGGACACCGCGTTCGTCACCCCGAACTCAGACACGCCCTACTCCTTCGTGTGGCTGGACCTGCGCAGCGAACCCCAAGTGCTGACCCTGCCCAAGATCGAAGACAACCGCTACTACTCGGTGCAGTTGATCGACCTCTATACGCAGAACTTTGCCTACCTGGGTACCCGCAGCACCGGCAACAACGGCGGCCACTACATGATCGCCGGCCCCGACTGGAAAGGTCAGCAACCGGTGGACGTGGACCGCGTGGTGTACAGCGAGAGCAATATCGCCTACGCCCTGTACCGCACGCAGTTGTTTGACGAGAAGGACCTGAACAAGGTCAAGCAGATCCAGAATGGCTACAAAGTGCAATCGCTGAGCAACTACGTGAAGCAGGCCGCCCCGGCCAAGGCGCCGAAGATCGAATGGCCCAAGCCCATGGCCACCATGACCGAAGGCCCGCAACTGTTTCGCTACCTGAACTTTATGCTGGCGTTCGCCGCCCCCCAGGACAGCGAAAAAGACCTGCTCGCGCGCTTTGCCAAGATCGGTATCGTCCCGGGCGCGCCGTTCAAGTTCAAGGACTTGACCGCCGAACAGCGCAAGGCCCTGGAGGATGGCATCAGCGACGCCCGCGCCGAATTTGCCACGTTCAAAAAAGACAAGGTCGACACCCACCAGGTTACCAGCGGTGACCTGTTCGGCAGCCGCGACCACTTGAACAACAACTACCTGTACCGCTATGCCGGCGCCGACATGGGGATTTTCGGCAACTCCACCGATGAAGCCGCCTACCTGGGCTACTTCGTCGACAGCGAGGGCAAACCTGCCAACGGCGCCCGCCACAGCTACACCGTGCATTTCGCCAAGGACCAACTGCCGCCGGCCGACGCGTTCTGGTCGCTGACCATGTACGACGGCAAGACCAAATTGCTCGTCCCCAATCACAAGAAACGCTACCTGATCAATTCGCGCATGCTCGCGGGCCTCAAACGGGACGCCGACGGCGGCCTGACCCTGGCCTTGCAGCACCACGAACCGCCGAAAGCCGAACAGAGCAATTGGTTGCCGGCCCCACCAGGCCCGTTTTACGCCGTACTGCGGATTTACCTGCCCAAGCCTGAGGTGGGTAATGGCCAATGGAAGCTGCCGCCACTGACACCGCTTAAGTAATACGACGTGCCCGGTCGGGCACGTCACTCACTGAATCAGGCCGATACAAGGAGTAGCGCCATGGTTTTACGTGTCCGACTGAGTGCAGTGTGTGCATCAACACTGGCGTTGATGCCAGCGCTAGGGTTTGCCGACAACGCCAGGGACTGGCAGAACACCCCGACCGACTTGAACATGGTGTTCGGTTACTACAACCGCATCGACACCAACACTCCCATCGACACCACGTTGCCGATCACCGGCCTGTCGTTGAATGCCGACCTCTACCTGCTGCGCTTCGCCCGTTCGTTCAGCATTGACGGGCGCAACAGCGCTGTGCAGTTCATCCAGCCCTACGCCGACGTGTCCGCCTCCTTCGACAACGCGCAATTTTTCGATGGCACCAAGCACAACGGCGGCCGGGGCGACGCCCAAGTGGTGTTTGTCCACAATATCTTCGGCGGCCCGGCGCTCACTGCCGAAGAGTTTGCCAGTTGGAAACCCGAGACATTCCTCACCGGCGCCCTATGGATCACCGCACCAACGGGCGACTACGACAAGGACCGGGTGATCAACATCGGCTCCAACCGCTGGGTGTTCAAGCCCGAGCTGGGTTTTGGCACGCCGATTGGCCCAACCTGGCTGGAAATCAACACCTGGGTCTCGCTGTTCGGCGACAACGATGACTACCACGGCGACAGCAAGCTTGAACAAAAGCCGCTGTACGCGATTGAAGGCCACTACAGCTACACCATCAACCGTGCGTTGTGGGTCTCTGCGGATGCCACCTACAGCCGTGGCGGTGAAAGCCGTATCGACGGCGATTGGCAAGACAACAAGCAGGAAAACGGCCTGCTCGGTGCGAGCATGGGTTTTATGTTGTCACCGCAATTCGGTGGTTTGCTCGCCTACACCGACACGGTGGCTGAGCGTCGCGGCTCACCGGATGTGACCACCTGGACTCTGCGCCTGCAGTACGTGTGGTGAACACCTTGCGCACAGCGTACCTGTGCGCCGGTTTGAACGAGGTGCTTTATGTCCCGCTTTCATCGCACACGCCTCATCTTGATCGGTCTGTTACTCGCCGCCAGCGCCGCCGTTGCCGACGAGCTGGAACCCAAGGCCCTTAGCGCCTTGGAGCAGATGGGCGGCTACCTGCGCAGCCTGGCGCAGTTTCGCATCGAGGCCGACAGCCGTACCGACCAGGTGCTGGAAAACGGCCAGGTCGTCGAGTTCCGCCACCACACCCGCCTGCAAGCCAAGCGGCCGGACAAGCTGCACGTGTCGGTCGAGAGTGACGGCAAGCGCCGCAGCCTGTTCTACGACGGCAAGCGTTTCACCTTGTTCGACAGCCGCAGTGGCTACTTCGCCAGCCAGGATGCGCCGGCGGATATCAGCGGTTTGCTCGACCAGCTCAGCCAACGCTATGGCATCGAACTGCCGCTGGCCGACCTGTTCCGCTGGAACCGCGACACGGCCAATGCCGTCGGCCTCAGCAGTGCCTTGCTGATCGGCCATGACAGCCTCGACGGCAAGGCCTGTGACCATTACGCCTTTCGCCAACCGGATATCGACTGGCAACTGTGGATCCGCCAGGGCCCGCAGCCCGTGCCCTGTCGCCTGGTAATCAGCCGACGTGACAGCGCCGAGCAGCCGCGCCACAGCGTCGACTATCAATGGCAACTCAGCCCCGCCCTGTCGCCCGACGACTTTGAGTTCACACCACCGCCTGGCGCGCGCGCCGTCCCAATGCAACAGTTGCAGCCCCAGGGAGCCGCCCCCCAATGACCCCACCCTCTCTGCCAAACCAACTATTGTGGCGAGCGGGCTTGCCCGCGTTGGGCTGCGCAGCAGCCCCAGCAGGCCAATCCAGAGACTTCCTGAAAGACTGCAGGACCCGGTTTTGGGGCGGCTTCGCAGCCCAACGCGGGCAAGCCCGCTCGCCACGGGGCGATGTAGTTCACGCCACCGCAGCCCCAGGGAGCCGCCCCCCATTGACCCCGCTCCCTCTGCCAAACCAACTATTGTGGCGAGCGGGCTTGCCCGCGTTGGGCTGCGCAGCAGCCCCAGTAAGCCAATCCAGAGACTTCCTGAAAGACTGCAGGACCCGGTTTTGGGGCTGCTACGCAGCCCAACGCGGGCAAGCCCGCTCGCCACGGGGCGATGTAGTTCACGCCACCGCAGCCCCAGGGAGCCGCCCCCCATTAACCCCGCCCCCTCTGCCAAACCCACTGTTGTGGCGAGCGGGCTTGCCCGCGTTGGGCTGCGCAGCAGCCCCAGTAAGCCCATCCAGAGACTTCCTGAAAGACCGCAGCACCCGGTTTTGGGGCTGCTACGCAGCCCAACGCGGGCAAGCCCGCTCGCCACGGGGCGATGTGGTTCACGCCACCGCAGCCACAGGGAGCCGCCCCCCATTGACCCCGCCCCCTCTGCCAAACCCACTGTTGTGGCGAGCGGGCTTGCCCGCGTTGGGTTGCGCAGCAGCCCTAGTAAGCACATCCAGAGACTTCCTGAAAGACCGCAGCACCCGGTTTTGGGGCTGCTACGCAGCCCTACGCGGGCAAGCCCGCTCGCCACGGGGCGATGTAAAGGGAGAGCAGCCATGAAGGTCACGGCAGCGGTACTGACGGCAAGTTTGCTGCTGACGGCGTTCTGTCCGTTGGTGGCCCAGGCCTGGCAAGTGCGCGGTGGCGCAGGCGCACGCACATTTGTGGTGCCCCAGCACCATCCAATGCCGGCACCACGGCCTATGCCGCCGCACCCTGAGCCGCATCCCTATCCGCAGCCCCATCCGTATCCGGGACCGCAACCGCAACCGCACCCGGGGCCAGCGCCTGGTCCGCATCCTTATCCACCACCGCCGCCGCCTCCACCGCCGCACCCGGATGACTGGTATCACCCCTGGGCCACGGCGGCCGTGGTGGGCGCCACCACCGCGACCATCCTGGCCATCGGCACCCAGGTCAGCAGCGTGCCAGCGGAGTGTGTCTCGGTGGTTGCTAATGGCGTGGCCTACCAGCATTGCGGGCCTACCTGGTACCAGCCGCGTTACGTCGGCGGTGCGGTTCAGTACATCGTGGTCGCCGCGCCCTGGTGACCCACTGCTTCAAGGACGATTGGCATGACAGCGCTCAACGATTTAAATGCCTTGCAAGCCAGCATGGCCGAAAGTGTTCTGGGCCAGGACCAGGTGATCCGCCAGATTCTGATCGGCTTGCTGGCCAACGGGCACCTGTTGCTCGAAAGCCTTCCGGGCCTGGCCAAGACCCGCACGGTCAAGGCCCTGGCCCGGCACCTGGACGCGAAGATGAGCCGCATCCAGTTCACCCCCGACCTGCTCCCCTCGGACATCACCGGCGCCGAGGTACTGCACCAGGTCGACGGCCAGAACCAGATCCGCTTCCAGCCGGGGCCGCTGTTCGGCAACCTGATCCTCGCCGACGAGATCAACCGCGCCCCGGCCAAGGTCCAGGCGGCCTTGCTGGAAGCCATGGAAGAACGCCAGATCACCGTGGCCGGCGCCAGCCACCCGCTGCCAACGCTGTTTATCGTGGTGGCCACGCAAAACCCCATCGAGCAGGAAGGCACCTACCCGCTGCCGGAAGCGCAGATGGACCGTTTTGTGATGAAAGTATTGCTGGACTACCCCAGCGCCGAGAATGAAAGCCAGGTACTGCGCCTGCTGCGCGAGGAAGAACAGGCAGCAACCACCCAGGCCGTCCTGGGTTTTACCCTGGCGCAAGACGTCATCTTCAGCGCGCGCCAGGAAGTCAGCGCGATTCAGGTCTCGCCCGCCATCGATCGCTACCTGATCGACCTGATCAACGCCACCCGCCATCCCGCCGACTACGACGCCGACCTCGCACGCTGGATCAGCCTGGGCGCGAGCCCGCGTGGCGGTATCGGCCTGGACCGTTGCGCGCGGGCCGAGGCATGGTTGCAGGGCCAGGCGTTTGTGACCCCGGCCAATGTGCAAGCGGTGGCCCACCCGGTGTTGCGTCATCGCCTGCAACTCAGTTATGACGCGGTGGCCGATGGCGTCAGCGCCGACCAGGTACTCGACCGCCTGCTCAGCAAAGTGGCGATCCCGGCATGAACGCCGACGGCCTGGTCTACGTCAGCCTCGCGCAGTTGATGGCCTTGCAGTTCCAGGCGCGGGACTTGAGCTTTGTCGCGCGCCAGCCCCAGGGCAGCATCCTCGCGGGCAACCATGCGTCACGCCTGCGTGGGCGCGGCTTGAATTTCGATGAGCTGCGCCGCTACCAACCCGGCGATGACTTGCGCCACCTGGATTGGCGCGCATCGCTGCGTACCGGTAAACCCGTGGTGCGCACCTTTACCGAAGAACGCGACCGCCCGGCACTGATCGTGGTGGACCAGCGCATGTCGATGTTTTTCGGCTCGGTGCGCAGCTTCAAATCCGCCGTGGCGGCAGAGCTTGGCGCGCTGGCGGCGTGGATGGTGTTCAACGCCGGTGACCGGGTGGGTGGCCTGGTGTTCAACGATGCACGCATCGACAGCGTGGCGCCGTTGCGCAGCCGCAAGCGCGTCGAGGCGCTGTGCAGCCGCATCGCCGAGCAAAATGCCGAATTGACCGCCAGCAATGTCGACCCCCAAGGCCCCAGCCAGTTGGACAAGGTCTTGCAGCAGTGCCTGGCCGTGGCCGGCCACGATCACTTGATCTGCCTGGTCAGCGACTTTGCCGACGCCAGCCCGCGCACCCTGCAATTGCTGCAACAACTGTCGGCGCATAACGACGTGGTGGCGCTGCAGGTGTACGACCCGTTGGCGCTGAACGTGCCCAGTCGCGGGCAATTGCTGATCACTCAGGGCCAGTTGCAAGTCACCCTGGAGGTGAGCAAGCGCCAGGTGCGCCAACCCTTGGGGGATTTTCTTGGCGGGCGCTTGAAGGACGTAGCCACTCTGCTGCGCCGCAGCCAGGTACCGTTGTTGATGATCAGCACCGCCGCTCCCGCCGCTGACCAGTTACGCAGCGAACTGGGGAAACACCGGTGACCAACCCCGTGCCAAGCATCGAACAACTCCAGGAGTTGGGCTTGCCCGCGCCGGTCAGCTACTGGCCGCAGACCTGGGGCTGGGGTGCGCTGCTGGGCGTCGTCGTGGTGGGGTTGCTGGTGCTGGCCACCCGCAAATGGCTGCGTTGGCGCCGCGATGCGTATCGGCGCCAAGCCTTGGCGCGCTTGAATACCTTGGCCGATCTGCGCGAGCTGCCCGAACTGCTCAAGCGGGTCGCGCTGTCGATGCCGCTGTCGACCGAGGAACACCAGCGCGTCCCGACCTTGAGTGGCAGCGACTGGCAAGCCTTCCTGCAACGCCACGCCGGCGCGCCGATCCCGGACGATCTCAGCCAACGGTTGGCCGAACTGGCCTACGGCAATCCTTCCCCGGACGCGCAACTCCTGGCCCAGTGCAAAGCCTGGGTGGAGCATCACCATGTGGCAGCTTGATTACCCCTGGTTACTGCTGTTACTGCCGCTGCCGTGGCTGGCCTACCGCTGGCTGCCCGCTTACAGCGAAGCGCGCAGCGCGGTGCGTGTGCCGTTTTTCGCTGGCATGAGCCAGGCGGCGGGTGCGGCGCCGTCGGCCACTGGCACGCGCCGCAATCGCCGCCAGTTGCTGCTTAACCTGCTGGTGTGGGCCTTGCTGGTGCTGGCCATCACCCGCCCGGTATGGGTCGAAAAACCCATCGAACGCCAACAGCCGGTGCGCGACCTGATGCTCGCCATCGACATCTCCCAGTCCATGCAGACCCAGGACTTTACCGACGCCAACGGGCAGAAAATCGACCGCCTGGCCGCCGTCAAACAGGTGGTGCATGGCTTTATCCAGCAGCGCAAGGATGACCGCATTGGCCTGATCCTGTTTGGCAGCGGCGCCTACCCGCAGGCGCCGTTGACCCTGGACCATGCCAGCCTGTCGCTGCTGCTGGACGACAGCGGCATCGGCATGGCCGGGCCGAATACCGCCATTGGTGACGCCATCGGCCTGGGCCTCAAGCTGCTGGACCAGGCCCATGAGCCGGAAAAAGTGCTGATCCTGCTCACCGACGGCAATGACACCAGCAGCGCGATCACCCCCGACCACGCCGCCGACATGGCCGCCGCCAAGGGCGTGATCATCCATACCATCGCCATCGGCGACCCGCAGGCGAGCGGCGAAGCCAAGGTCAATCTCAGCGCGTTGCAGGCGATTGCCGCGGCCACCGGTGGCCGCTATTTCCGCGCCGAAGACCGCGACAGCCTGAGCCAGGTCTACGCGACCCTCAACCAAATCACCCCGCATCAAGTCAACACCCTGAGCCACCAGCCCAAGCGCGACCTGTTCTGGTGGCCGCTGTCGGCGGCGCTGGCCGTGTTGGCGCTGTATCACCTGATCGGCGCGTGCTGGCCCCACCGGTTCAAACGCGAGGCCGCCGATGGATTTCACTGACTTGCACTTCCTGCGCCCCGCCTGGCTGTTGCTGGCATTGTTCGGCGCGCTGCTGCCGCTGATCTGGCGGCGCAGCCGCGACCTGCAACGGCGCCTGCGCAGCACTATCGCAGCGCATCTGTTGCCGCATCTGCTGCTCACCCCCACCGATGCTCATCGCCTGCGCCCCGTGCACCTGGTCAGCGCGTTGTTGATGCTCGGCGCAATTGCCGCTGCCGGGCCGACCTGGGAGCAGGATCACCCGGACTTCCTCGAAAACCGCGCACCCTTGATCGTTGCCCTCGACTTGTCGCCGTCCATGGACACCGCCGATGTACCGCCTACGCGTCTGACCGCCGCCAAACACAAGCTGCACGACCTGATCCAGCGGCGCAAAGGCGCGCGCACCGCACTGCTGGTGTACGCCGGCAGCGCGCACCTGGTATTGCCACCCACCGATGACCCTGCGCTGCTCGACAGCTTTATCCAGGCACTCGCCACCGACTTGATCACCAGCCCCGGCAAGGACGTCGCCGGCGTCATCGACCAGGCCAAGCGCTTGCTGCAGCAGGCACCCGGCACCTTGCTGTTGATCACCGATGGCGCCGACACCGCGCAGTTGCCCACGCTCAAGCAACACTTGGCCGACAGCCCGTTACAAGTGCTGGTGCTGGCGCTCGGCAGCAGCCCCACGCTCAAGGCATTGGCTTCGGCTACGGACGCGCCCTTGGGCAGCCTGACCTTGAATGACGATGACCTGGACTGGATCGAACTCCACGCCCAGGCGCACTTCCAGAACGCGGATGAGCAACAGCGCCTGTTGCAGTGGAAGGACGCCGGTTACTGGCTGTGCTGGCCGTTGCTGCTGATGGCGCTGTTCAGTGTGCGGCGCGGCTGGAGCCTGAACTGGACCGCCATCGTGTTACTGGGTGTGCTGCTAGCGCCGCCCCAGGCCGAGGCCAACCCGTTTCTGACCCCAGACCAACAAGGCCGCTGGGCCTTTGAACACCACCACTACCCCGAGGCCGCAGCGCGGTTTGTCGACCCGTACTGGAAAGGCATCGCCGCCTACAACGCCGCTGACTACGACCTGGCACAAGCCACTTTCGCCGCGCTGGACACCCCGCAAGCGGCGTTCTATCTGGGAAATATTCACGTACGCCGCTTCAGGTTCGATGAGGCCATCGCGGCCTATCAACACGCCTTGCAACAACAACCGGTGTTCCCCCAGGCCAGTGCCAACCTGGCGCTGGCGCTGGCCTTGAAAAAAGACACCGAAAGCGCTGAGAAAAACACCCCCGAGGTCAAGCCGGACGCGATCAAATTCGACAAGGCGCCCGGCAAGGGCCAGAGCAAGGCGATCCAGACCGAACAAGCCAATAACGATGCGCTGTGGCTCCAGAACCTGACGACTTCGCCGGCGAATTTCCTGCGGCGCAAATTCAGCCTGCAAGAACAGGACGCACGCCCATGACGCGCTACTGCGGCTTGCTGCTGTTACTCGCCGGGCCATTGTGGGCCGCCGAACCGCAACTGCGTGTGCAGGCGCAATTACTGCCGGGCAGCGCGGTGGTGGTGGGCCAGCAAGTGCAGGTGCAGGTGGATGTGCTGACCGACACCTGGTTCACCGCGGGCGCGAGCCTGCCGGAATTCAAGCTCAATGGCGCGCGGGTCCAGGCGCCCGGTGGCGAGGCCGAGCACACCACCCAGGTGATTGGCGGGCAAACCTTCTACGGCATGCGCTACGCCTATCGCATCACACCGAGCGTGGCGCAGCACTTCACGGTGCCTTCGCTGACCGTCAGTGCCCAGCCGGGCCAAGCCACTGCGCCCCTGAGCGCCCAGACCGCAGCGCTGACCTTCGAGGCCACCCAACCCCCGGGATTTGCCCCGGGCGAGCCGGTACTGGTCGCCAGCGCCGTACGCTTGAGCCAAACCCTGGAGGCTGCGGGCCTGAAAGTCGGCGACAGCCTTACCCGAACCCTCACCTTGCAAGCCGACGACACGCCGGGCTTGGCGCTTCCTCCGCCAGCTGCGGCGGCAATCGATGGCCTGCGCCTCTACCCACAGGCGCCGAGTATCAGCAACCTGGGGGACGGGCGCGGCGCCGTTACGGGTGGCCAGCGAATCGACCCACTGGTGTACCGCGTCGTGCAGGGCGGGCATTACAGCCTGCCGGCCATCAGCGTGAAATGGTGGGACACCCGCAACCAGCGCCTGCAAGTTGCGCAGGTGCCGGCGCTCACGGTCGACGCCCAGGCCGCCAGCACCTACGCGCCGCCCTTCGCCATCGCTGACGACCTCAAGGCCCTTGGGCAACACACGCGCTGGCAGCTGTCGCGGCACCTGGTGGCGTGGACGGCGGCCGTGGTGCTGCTGGTACTGGCCGGTTACCTGGTGCATGGGCTGTGGCCGCGCCTGCCGCCGATCTGGCGAAACCTGTGCGCAACATTGCGTTGGGTGTGTCGTCAACTACGCTTGCTTCCACTGAACCCTCGTCGCGAAAAGGATTTCCCATGACGTCATTGCGTTCTGCCCTGCCCCTGCTGCTGTTGCTCAGCCTGCCCGCCCTGGCCGCCGACCCGCTGCCGTCGTGGAACGAAGGCCCGAGCAAAAAGCAGATCATCGAATTCGTCCAGGCCGTCACCGCCGAAGGCTCCAAGGATTACGTAAAACCTGCTGAGCGCATCGCCGTGTTCGACAACGACGGCACGCTGTGGACCGAGCAACCGGCGTATTTCGAAGTGCTGTTCGCCTTCGATGAAGTCAAGCGCCTGGCGCCCCAGCACCCCGACTGGAAAACCACCCAGCCTTTCAAAGCGGTGCTTGAGGGCGACCACAAGGCCTTGGCTGAAAGCGGCATGGACGGCCTGCTGAAAGTCATCGGCGCCACGCACACCGGGGTCAGCACCGAGGCGTTTATCGACAACGCGAAAAACTGGCTAAAACAGGCCCGCCACCCAAAAACCGGCAAGCCGTTCAACCAGATGATCTACCAGCCCATGCTGGAGATGCTCGACTACCTGCGCAGCCAGCAGTTCAAGACCTACATCGTCTCCGGGGGTGACACCGCCTTCATGCGTGCCTTCGCCGAAGAGGTCTACGGCGTGCCACCGGAGCAGGTGATCGGTTCGAACTTCGTCACCCAGTTCCAGCTCAACAACGGCAAGCCCCAGGTACTGCGCACCGCCAAGCTGGCGCACAACGACGATGGCCCGGGCAAGCCGGAAAGCATCGACGCGATCATTGGCCGCCGACCCATCCTGGCCTTTGGCAACTCCGACGGCGACTTGCAAATGTTGCAATGGACCGCCGCCGGCAGCGGCAAGCGTTTCATGGGCCTGGTACACCACACCGACGCCAGGCGGGAGTGGGCCTATGACCGCAATTCTCAGGTGGGGCGCCTGGACAAGGCCCTCGACCAAGCCCGAACACAGAACTGGACCGTGGTGGATATGGCGAGCGAATGGCGCCGCATCTACCCCTTCGAGCCGGCTGTGCAACCGCAGGTGCAATAAAACCAGACGTCGCGATGGACTGTAATAAACGTTGGTCGCAGGCAATGCGACTCAAGCCCTAAAAGGAGCAAGTCTTATGACTCGCATACGTAAGTGGCTGCCGAAACTCGCCCTGGTGGCGGTTTCGGTGCTAGGGGCCTCGGCATCCGCCTGGGCCGCCGACAAGCCGAATATCCTGGTGATCTTCGGTGATGACATCGGGCAAACCAACATCAGCGCCTATTCCATGGGCGTGGTGGGCTACAAGACCCCGAACATCGACCGGATCGCCAAAGAAGGCATGATGTTCACCGACTACTACGCGGAGAACAGCTGCACCGCTGGGCGCTCGTCCTTTATCACCGGCCAGACGCCGTTGCGCACCGGCCTGTCGAAGGTGGGTATCCCGGGCGCGCCGGTGGGGCTGCAAAAGCGCGATATCACGATTGCCCAGGCACTCAAGTCGCTGGGCTATTCCACCGGGCAATTCGGCAAGAACCACTTGGGTGATCGCGACGAATACCTGCCCACCAACCATGGCTTCGATGAATTTTTCGGCAACCTGTACCACCTCAATGCCGAAGAGGAACCCGAACGCCCCTACTGGCCCAAGGACGATGCCGAGTTCGTCAAGGCCAACACCCCGCGCGGGGTAATCCACAGCTTTGCCGACGGCAAGATCGAAGACACCGGCGCCTTGACCACCAAGCGCATGGAAACCATCGACGACGAAACCACTGCAGCGGCCCAGGCGTTTATCAAGAAACAGGCGGAAGCCAACAAGCCGTTCTTCGTGTGGATGAACACCACGCGCATGCACGTGTTCACCCATGTGCGCGATTCGATGAAGGGCCAGAGCGGTATGCCCGGTAACGAATACGCCGACGGCATGCTGGAGCACGACGGCGACGTCGGCAAACTCCTGCAAACCCTCGACGACCTGAAAATCGCCGACAACACCATCGTGGTCTACACCACCGATAACGGCCCCAACCAGTTCTCCTGGCCGGACGCGGCGACCACGCCATTCCGCAACGAGAAGGACTCCAACTGGGAAGGCGCCTACCGGGTACCCGCGATCATCCGCTGGCCGGGCAAGATCAAACAGGGTGAGGTGTCCAACGAAATGGTCTCGGGGATGGACTGGTTCCCGACCCTGCTGGCCGCCGCTGGCGACGCTGAGGTCAAAGACAAGCTGCTCAAAGGCTGGGCGCCGACCGCAGGCGGCACCAACTTCAAGGTGCACCTGGACGGTTACAACCAACTGCCCTACCTGACCGGGCAACAGCCCAAAGGCGCGCGCAGCGAGTTCTACTACTTCAATGACGACGGCATGCTGGTATCGATGCGCTTCGACAACTGGAAAGTGGTATTCGCCGAGCAACGCCAGCCGGGTGGTTTCCGGGTCTGGAGCGAACCGTTTGTGCAACTGCGGGTACCGAAAATCTTCAACCTGAGGATGGACCCGTATGAGCGCGCAGACATCGTGTCTGACCAGTATTACGACTGGACCACCAAAAACGTCTACCTGGGCGCGGTGGCGGTGACCAAAGCGGCCAAGTTCCTGCAAACCTTTGTCGACTACCCACCGAGCCAGAAACCTCCAAGCTTCAGCATCGACCAGATCCGCGAAGCGGTAGACAAGAAGATTGAAGAGAAGATGAAGGCAACACCTGCTGGCTAAACCATGTTGGAGGGGGGCAAGCCCCCTCCCACACTGACCGGGTATTTTCGAACAAGGCTATCTGCAATGTCTTCACGTACCGCCAGCAAATCCCTTGAATTACCGACCACCGCCTCAACCCTGATCCCTGCCCTCCTGCTGTTTATCTCCGGCGGCGCGGCCCTGGTGTATCAGGTGCTGTGGATCAAACAGCTGTCGCTGGTGGTCGGCGTCGAGGTGTATGCGATCACCACCGGCATCAGCGCGTTTTTTGCCGGCTTGGCCTTGGGGGGGTTGCTGTTCGGGCGTCTGGCGGATAGCTTTGCACGGCCGCTGTTGTTGTATGCAGGTCTGGAATTACTGGTGGCGGTGCTGGGTGTCGGCGCCACGCTGGCACTGGGCACGGCGGCCGAACCGTTTGCCTGGCTGGAGCAGCGCATCGGGCTGCTGGCCTGGGTGCTGCCGTTTCTGTTGGTGGGCTTACCTGCCTTGTTGATGGGCGGCACGCTGCCAGTGCTGGTGCGTTCGCTGGCGATCGACGCGAAGGGCTTGAGCCAGGCCGGTGGGCGTTTGTACGCCGCCAACACCGCCGGGGCAATTGCCGGCACCTTGCTGACCGCCTTTGTGCTGATCGCACAGTTTGGCGTACGCGGCAGCGCGCTGGTGGCAGCGCTGCTCAACCTGGTGGCGGCGCTGGGTGCGCTGGTGTATGTGCGCCATCACGCGCCGGTTGCCATTGCGCCGGCACGGCCCGTTGACCCGGCGCGGCTGGCGCTGGTGCTCTACGCCATCGCCGGTGGCGTGGCATTGGGGTATGAGGTGGTGTGGTCGCAATCCATTGTGCAATTTATGAGCACCCGCACCTATGCCTTCGCCGTCGTACTGGCCACCTACCTGAGCGGATTGTTTATCGGCAGCCAGTTGATGTCACGCCGGGTGGAACGCCTGCGGGATCCCTGGGGTGTATTCGGCCTGTTGATTGCTGGCGCGGGGCTGGTGGCGTTGGTGGAAATCGCCCTGCTCGGCCGTTGGCTGGTGCTGCTGCAAACCCAGGCCGAGGGGCTGGTGCTGAGCCTGGGCGGCAGTGAGTTGCCGGGGATGAGTGCACGTTTCGCCACCGCGGCGTTGTGCATTGTGTTTGTGCCGACGCTGCTGCTGGGGGCGGCGTTCCCGGTGGCATTGCGCTTGAGTGTCGGCAACCGCCATGTGGGGCGGGATGTGGGCGCGGTCGTGGCGTTCAATACCTTGGGTGGGATTGTCGGCGTGATGCTCTGTGGCTTTGTGCTGATTCCCTGGTTGGGGTTGGTGCATACCTTGGGCCTGCTGGCGGTGGTTGCCGGCGCGGTGGGCTATATCGCCGTACGCCGTGGCCACGGAGTAAAAAAGGGCCGACGCCAAGCGGTGGTCGCGTTGGGGCTGGTGTCGCTGGCCGTGGCGCTGCTGACCCCGGTCGACCGCCTCGCCAACCTGCTGCCCGGCGCGCGCAATGGCAGCCTGGCGTTTTACCAGGAGGGTCGCGGCGCGACTGTCGCAGTGGTCACCCAAGGCCAGGGCGCGCGGGCGTTCCAGCGTTTGTATATCCAGGGCGTGTCCAACACCGGCGACGCCATGCCGTCCCTGCGCTACATGCGTATCCAGGCATTGCTGCCGCTATTGATCCATAACGCCGAACCCAAGTCAGCACTGGTGATCGGTTTTGGCACCGGCATCACCGCAGGCGCGCTGTTGCGCTATCCCGGCCTGGAACACCGCGTGGTTGCCGAACTGCTGCCGGCGGTGGTGCACGCCGCGCCGCTGTTCAAAGGCAATTACAACGCGGCCAGTGACCCAGGCATTGACGTGCGCCTGCGCGACGGGCGCCAGGAGCTGCTGCGCAACGCGCAGGCCTATGACCTGATCACCCTTGAGCCGCCACCGCCCTCCGCTGCCGGCGTGGTGAATCTGTATTCCCAGGACTTCTACCAATTGGCCGCGCAGCGCCTGGCACCCAAAGGCCTGTTGGCGCAGTGGCTACCGTTGCCCACGCAAAACATCGACGATTCACGCGCGTTGGTGCGCAGCTTCCTCAATGTATTCCCGCACGCGTCGCTGTGGACCAGTGAATTCCACGAGATGCTGCTGGTGGGCTCCCTCGACCCCATTGAGCTGGACGCCGCACGTATCCGCCAACGCTTCGAACAACCGAGTGTGCGCAGCGCGTTGGCCGCGGTGGGTATCGACTCGGCGGCCACCCTGCTGGCTACCTGGGTCACCGACCGCCAGGGCCTGGAACGCTTTGCCGGCAATGCCTTGCCCGTCACCGACGACCAGCCGCGCATCGAATACGCGCCCTGGGTACGCAGCAAGGAAATCACCCGTGTGCTGCCCGCCCTGCTTGACCTGCGTGTGCCCGCACCGCTGCGCAACGCCGATGCCGCTTTTACCCGCACCCTGGCAGCCGAGCAACAACGCCTGATGCAGTTCTACCGCGCCAGCCTGCATGCCTACGATGGCGACCGGGACGCCTGGGGGCGGGACATTCGCGAGGTGCTGCGAGAAGACGCCGCCAACCCGTACTACCGGTGGTTTGGCGGCAATTGAGGCAACGCTGAGGGCTTACTTGCCTTTGTGCAGCTTGACGTAGGACTGATGCAGGTCCGACGCCCAGCCATCGATCACGCTTTTCACGTCATCGGCCTTCATCACCTGTGAGTCGTTTGCCAGTGGCTTGCCGGTGCCTTTGCGCACCACTTGGGCGATGACCTTGCCACTCGCGCCGTCAAGGAACTGCGCCTCGGTGCCGAGGGTGGTTTCCTGGTCACGGATGCCCGTACCCGTGCTCACTGCCGCCGCGACCAGCGCGACAGGAATGTATTCGTAGGGCTTGAGGCTTTCGGTCTTGCTGCTGACCGCCGTGATCGCCGCGCGCACCACGATCACGCCTGGGCCAGGGCCGTTGGCCAAGGGCAATGACTTGGCCAGTTCGCGCTTGAGTGCCTGGTTGTAGTAGGTGTTGATGCCGTTAAGCGTGCTTTCGGGGATTTTCGCGGTGGCCTGTGGCTTGGGGTAGAACTGGGTCGGTTCGATGTACACCGCACGGTAGTCGCTCAGGTCAAGCTTGGGGTCGACCCAGCGCATTACTTCAGCGCCCGAGGGCGACTTGGCTTCCTTGAGCTGGCTGTAGTCGGAGAGAAACCCTGAATACTCGTCCGGCTGGGTCACCTTGCTGGCACAACCTGTCATTCCGATTGAAGCGATGCACAATGTGCTGATCATTAGCCTTAGTTTCATCATTGAACTCCCTGGCGGTCATCATCGAAACAGTGAGTTGTAGGTATAGCCAATCCTGACGAAATCGCGCTTTTTTCAGCTGTCTGTTTGACAGGACTGCAGCCAGCGTCAAAGCTGCACGAAGCTTAAGCACGCCGTAGAGCGTCCATGCATCAAGACAGCGGAAGTCGGAATGCCCAAGCCCAAAAAAGCCAGCGCTGTACCCCACCGTGATCCATCCCGTCGTTACCTGTACCCCGTTTTGATTGTGCTGCTGTTGGCAGCCATGGCCGGGATCTGGTTTTTCCTCCAGGCCAGCACGCCCAGGTTGCCGGCACCGGTGCCCGTGGCCACGGCCAAACCGGTGGTGACCCCAGCAGCGCCTGCGCGCATGGTGGATGAGCAACAGTGCCAGGGCTGCCACCAGGCCCAGGCCAAAGACTGGCAAGGCTCCCACCACCAGTTGGCGATGCAGGTCGCCACGCCGCAGACGGTACCGGCAGATTTCAACAACGCGTCGTTCAGTGCCGAAGGCGAAACCACGCGGTTCTATCAACGCGGCGATGAGTTCTGGGTCAATACGCCGGGCAGCGACGGTAAGGCAGCCGACTTCAAGGTGGCTTACACCTTCGGCATCGCGCCGTTGCAGCAATACCTGATCGAGGTTGGCGACGGGCGCCTGCAAGCCCTGGGCGTGGCGTGGGATACCCAGAAAAGCCGCTGGTTTCATCTCTATCCCGGCCAAGGCGTGAACTTCAAGAACCCCTTGCACTGGAGCAAACCCAGCCAGAACGCCAACTTCATGTGCGTGGAATGTCACACCACCGGCTACAAGCGCAACTTCGATGCGGCAAACAACACCTTCGACAGTCAATGGCATAGCCTGGGTGTCGGCTGCCAGGCCTGCCACGGCCCGGCGTCCAATCACCTGGCGTGGGCCGCGAAAAAAGGCGACCTGCTGCACTTGGGGTTTGCTGTGGATTTGAAAGACCAGGACGCCACCGTCGAACTGGAAACCTGCGCCCGTTGCCATGCACGGCGCGCGCCGTTGGGCGATGGGTTTACCGTAGGCAAGCGGCTGATGGACGACTACCTGCCCAGCGTATTGACCCGCGAGCTGTACGCCCTGGACGGTAAGATCAAGGATGAAGTGTTTGAACACGGCTCCTTCGCCCAAAGCAAAATGGCCGAAAAAGGCGTGCGCTGCAGCAACTGCCACAACCCCCACAGCAACGAGCTCAAGGCGCCGGGCAATGCCGTGTGCCTGCAATGCCATAACCCGTCGGGCAAAACCCCGTATGCCAGCGTGGATGGACGCGGCTTGCAGGCCAAAAACTACGACGCCATCGAGCACACACGGCTGCCACCGGGTCAGCCGGGGTCGTTCTGCGTCGATTGCCATATGCCCGGCAAGTTCTACATGGGCAACGATTTTCGGCATGACCACAGCTTCAGCATCCCTGCCGGTGCCCGCGACGTGCTGCGCGCCCCCACTTATGCCGAGAGCATGGCGCTGATTCGCGGCGGCCAGCCGGGTGCCGCCCAGGCGTTGTACGACCAACTGGCACGCAGCAACCTGCCGGCGATCCAGCGCGCCACGCTGCTGGTTGAATTGCCCAACTACCCCAGCGAGCAGGCGCTGAAACTGGCGACCAAGGACTTGTCCAGCCCGGCCCCGCAAGTGCGCGAAAGCGCGGTGCGCGCGGTCAGTGCGTTACTGCCACCGCCCGAGCGGGTCGCACTCTACGGGCCCCTGCTCAAGGACCCGGTGCTGGCGGTGCGCATCCTGGCCGCGCGGGATCTGTTGAGCGTGCCAGGGCAAGGTCCGGCCTGGAGCAGCGCCATCGCCGAATACGAACAGGTGCAATCGAGCCTGCTGGAGCGCGCCGAAGCCAACCTCAACCTGGCGATGCTCTACCAGGCCAGCGGTCGTGGCGACAGAGTAGAAGCCCAACTGCGCACGGCGCTGGTGCGCGACCCAGACTTTTTCCCGGCGCTGGTGACCCTCGCGCAGTGGCTGGAAGCCAACGGACGTAGCGAAGAAGCCCGCCGCCTGATTGCCGAGCAACTGGCGCAGCATCCAGACGCCGCACTGCTGCAACACACCCAGGGCTTGATGCGGATTCGTGCGGGCGATGCGGTCAACGCCATGCCCCACCTGCGTAACGCCGTGCGCCTCGATCCCGCCAACGGCCAGTACGCATTTGTGCTGGCGGTGGCGTTGCACGACAGCGGCAATGTCGAACACGCCTGCCAACAATTGGAGGACCTGCTCCAGCGCCAGCCGTATAACCGCAATGCGCGGCTGTCACTGATCCAGTACTACCTGGAAAACGGCCAGGAACCCAAGGCACAGGTGGTGTTGCAGAGCTGGAAGGCACTCAACCCCGGCGACCCGGCGCTGAAGTAGAACGCTTAGGCGCGTTCGCGCGGGATCAGGCTCTGTAGCTGCGAGGCGAGGAAATTGGCGTCGAAGGCATAGGTGTCCGGGTCTTTCAGGCCATTGGTCTTCTTCCACAGCCAGTCATTCGTGTCCGCCGGCAGTACCAACGACACGCTGCCGTGGCGGGCGGCGGTCAGGCCCATGACCGACACCGCGATAGAACCGCCGACACCCATCACCTCGGGCACGAACTCGACGGTTTTACCGGTGATCTGCACGTTGAGTTTCTCGGTGCTGAACGTCGATGTCTCCACCGGCACGCTCGGCCCGCTGGCCACGTAGGCCTCGCGATGAACCTCGAGCAACCCCACGTGTTTGACCGGCTCCAGCCACAGCTCGATCTGCCCGAACAACTCGCTGAGCTTCTGCGCCCAACGGGCCGACTGCAGGTCGAATTGCTGCTTTTTATGTGCTTCGCTATCGGCGTAATGACGGAGCATCTCGCCCAGTTGCTGTACATCGTCCATTGCGGAGTTCCTTGGGTGGGCAGGTAACGAAGCCCGATCATGGCAGATGCGGCCGGTGCGCGTACGGCTTAAAACTGCACCGGTGATTTGCACGGCAACTGCGTATGACTAATCCGCGCCCGGTGGGTAAGGTGATGCGACATTCCTTGTCAGGGGCATCGCATGCGTACCATCGGCCTAATCGGCGGCATGAGCTGGGAGTCCAGCGCCGAGTATTACCGCATCATCAACCAGCGCGTGCGCGACCAGCTCGGGCCGCTGCGCTCGGCGCAACTGTTGATGTACAGCGTGGACTTCGGCCCAGTGGAGCAAGCCCAGCACGCCGGGCGCTGGGATGACACCGCGCTGATCCTCGAGGATGCCGCCCGGCGTTTGCAAGCCGGTGGCGCCGAGTGTGTGGTGCTGTGTACCAACACCATGCACCGGGTGGCTCCGCGTATCGAGGCGGCGGTGTCGATTCCGTTCCTGCATATCGCCGATGCTGCCGGTGCAGCGGCCGTGGCAGCCGGCACCCTGACCGTGGGTTTACTCGGTACGGCGTTCACCATGGAGCAGGATTTTCTCACCTCGCGCCTGGCCGCCCAGGGGCTGACCGTACTGGTGCCGGACGCACACGAGCGCCAGGCCGTGCACCGGATCATCTATGACGAGTTGTGTGTGGGGGTCATCCGCGACGAATCCCGCCAGGTCTACCAGCGGGTGATCGAGTCCCTGGCCGCGCGCGGCGCCCAGGCAATCATCCTCGGGTGTACGGAGATCAGCTTGTTGGTCAAACCCGAACACAGCGACCTGCCGTTGCTGGACACCACCGAGCTGCATGCGCAGGCTGCGGTGGCGTTTGCGCTGGGGGATTAAGCCGACTTACGCAGGCGCGCCATGCTCAGGGTGTCGACGAATACGCCGTCACGCAGGGCGTAGTCGCGCAAGCGGCCTTCGACCTCGAAGCCGAATTTGCGGTACAGCTGATGCGCGGCTTCGTTGTCGGCATACACCGTGAGTTCGACCCGGTGCAGGTTCATCCAGTTGTCGGCCACATCCAGCGCGGCACTCAACAGCTTCGAGCCGATACCCTTGCCCTGCCAGGCCGGGGCCACGCCCATGCCGAACGAGCCGACATGCGCCTGGCGTACGCGCAGGTATTGTTCCAGGCCGAGCTGGCCGATCACCTCACCGCCGTGCACCGCCACCAACTGGAGCCGGCGCTCGTTATCCGTCACCAGTTTGTTGCGCCACGCCTCCACCGATTGGTAAGGCATCTGCAGCACCTGACGGCACACGGCCGGGTCGTTGTAGAGCGCAGCGACGCCTTCAAGATGGGCCTCGCTGAAGCGCTGGATGACGATATGGGGTTCAGGTGTGTGCATTGTGTTTCATCCTTTGAAAGACAAGTGGCCGCCCAGTGTAGAGGCCGTGCCCGCATGCTGGCTAGGGTGCAGGCACGGTGGACCACAATGCCGGCCAGTCGCCATAACCGACCCCGGTGCAGCGCGGCATCATCTTGAACTCGCTGAGCTGGAAGCCTTGGCCGTCAAACACCCAGACGCCACCGCCACCGCAATCACCGATTCCACGCTGCTTGTAGAAATAACTCAAGGTGCCTGTGCCTGCGTCATAGCCCACCGAGCCTTGCAGCGCAGCGCCGTCCAACGGCAGCGGCTCAAGCTTCATCGGTGTTTCGGCATAGGGCGCCTGGCGTTGGCGGCTGACCACGTCGTACTCGCAGTTGTAGGCCGCGCAGTCATAACGCACCACGGTCATGGCCTGCTGCGCGGTCAAGGCGCCAGCTTCAGCCTCGGGCTCGGCGCCGGTGCCATTGTCCTCCTGGGTGATGGTGCGCAAAGCCGCCGCGACCAGGCCGGCCTGTTCTTGTGCGGTCAATACGGGCGCAGCGGGGAACTTGCGCAACACCGGCGTCGGCAAACGGGCAGGCACGGCATTGGCCGCGACTTTACCCGGCCGGGCCAGTGCGGTGACGTTATCCACCCGCCCCTGCACCGCATCCATCAACAGCAGCGACGCACTCAGCCCGCTCAGCGAAACATGTGCGTCCTTATCGCCTGGCAATTGCAGGCGCTGGCCGTTACGCAAAAGCTGTAACCAGCGGCGTGCCGCAGCATCCTCGATCACGCCATAGGACTGCACCTCGGGATCGCCGCCCTGGTCGTCCAGCTCTACGTGCAGGTCTTGGGTCAGCGGTTGACCAAGGGGCTGACCATCCAACTGCAAAGTGGAAAGGTCGAGCGCCTCGCCGCGATGATCAAAGCGCAAACGCAGGTAACCTTCAGGCCCGGCCTGGTGCCAGATATGCAAGGTCAGCGAGCTGTAGTCCTCTTCCTCGAAGCCACTGGACGCACTCAGGGCATGGCAATTGCGCAGGTTGTCGCAACCGACGACCCACTGCTTGATTTCGCGCAGCAGCGGTACGGTTTCGGCGGGCGGTTGGGCGAAAGCTTGCGAGGTGGTGCCGGTCAGCAACAGGGCCAGGAATGCGGGGCGCAGCATGGGGACTCTCCGTGTCGAAAAGGCGCGGATTGTCCCATGTTCAGCGTTGTACGTCAGCGCCCGCCAGCTGTGCGCCACAACCGCGCGATATCCGCCGCGCGCTCACGCAACAAGCGCGGGGCTTCGCTGCAGGCCTGCTCCAGGCTCATCGGGCCGGAGGGCAAGGCAAAGGCGGCGTCCACGCCATGGGCGTACATCTGTTCATAACCGTCGCCCAGGGTGCCGGCGATGACGATCACCGGCACGCCGTGCTGCTGGGCGATACGTGCCACGCCAAACGGGGTTTTGCCCCGCAGGGTCTGGGCGTCGAAGCGGCCTTCACCGGTGATCACCAGGTCGGCGCCGCGCACGGCGGCGTCCAAACCGACCAGTTCAGCGACCACCTCCACACCGGCACGAAATTGCGCGCCGAGGAACGCCTTGGCGGCAAAGCCCAGGCCGCCGGCGGCGCCGCTGCCGGGTTCGTCGCGCACGTCCTCTGGCAGGACCTTGGCGCAGTGGTCGGCGAAATGGCCGAGGGCGGCGTCCAGCTGCTGCACTTGCGCCGGGCTGGCGCCCTTTTGCGGGCCAAAAATCGCCGAGGCACCCTGGGGGCCGCACAGGGGGTTGTTCACATCGGCGGCAATTTCAAAGCGCACAGCGGCCAGGCGCGGGTCCAAGTGCTCAAGGTTGATCTGTGCAAGGCGCCCCAGCGCCAAGCCGCCGGGTGCCAACGCCTGGTCTTCGGCATCCAACAGCTGCACGCCGAGGGCCTGCATCGCCCCGGCGCCACCATCGTTGGTGGCACTGCCGCCAATCGCCAGGATGATGCGCTCGGCGCCCAGGTCCAGGGCCGCGCGGATCAGCTCGCCGGTGCCATAAGTGCTGCTGGAGCACGCGTCGCGTTTGCCCGGCGCAACCAGTTGCAGGCCGCTGGCCTCGGCCATTTCGATGAGGGCGGTGCGACTCTCGGCCAGCCAGCCCCACCGCGCTTCGACAGTCCCGCCCAAGGGGCCTTGGACCGTTTGGCTGCGCAACTCGCCGTTGCACGCCGCGAGCACCGCTGCGACTGTCCCTTCACCGCCGTCCGCCATCGGGCATTGCACAAACTCAGCGTCAGGCCACACCTGTGCCCAGCCCGCGGCAATGGCCTGGGCCACGCCTTCGGCACTCAGGCTGTCCTTGAACGAGTCGGGGGCGATGATGATTTTCATGGGCTTTCTCCGGTTTTTATGCTGCCCATGCTGCCAGCTGGCACCGGCAATGACGCCGGTCCGATGCACAAGTGCGGGTGAGGTTTGTTGTTCATTTCTACAAAGGCTGCGGCAGCAGTTGCACACCCAGGTACAGCGCGAGCATGCCATCCAGGGTCAGCGGGTCGACGCCGCTGAGTTCAGCGATACGCTCCATGCGGTAGCGCAGGCTGTTGCGGTGGATGCCGAGGGCGTCGGCACAGGCCTGGCTTTGGCCGTCGTGTTCACACCAACTGCGCAGGGTGGCCAGCAGTTGGCCGTTGCTGTCCTTGGCCAGTACCTTGCGTAGCGGTTTGAGCAACTCGTCGAGAGCATCGTCGTTACGATGGCGCCAGAGCATCACCGGCAGCCGGTAGCGGTTGAGGGTCAGCAGCCGCGACTGCGGCAGCACATCACGCCCATAGGCGAGCAGATCGCCAACCCGACGGTAACAACGGCGCAGCCCCGCCAGACCGTCGGCTTGCCCGCCCACGGCCACCCGCAGCACTGTCCAGCCGAGGCCTTCGAGTTTTTCCAACAGGCGCGGGTTGTCGACCTGCACGGCGGCAGGTCGGCACCACAGCAGGGAAAACTGTGCCGAGCTGACACACCAACTGTCCGGGTAGCGCGAGGTCAGCCAGGCACTCAACGCCTCTGCCGATTGCCCCACCCCCAGTTCGAATAAATACGGCGTACGTGCCAGCTGCGGCTTGAGGCCCAGTTGCTGTGCTTCGTCGACCAAGCGCGGTGAGTCGCCGTTGTCGGCCAGCAGCAACGCCAGCAGGTCATCGCAACGCTGGCGCCGCCATTGTTGCTCCACCTGCTGATGGCGATGGCTGACCAGCATCTCGGCAGTCATGCGCACCAGCTCGGCATAGGTGCGCAGGCCTTCCGGCTCACCGGTAATGCCGAGTACCCCGATCAGGCGCTGATCATGCATCAGTGGCAGGTTGATACCCGGCTGCACGCCCTTGAGGTGCTTGGCGGTTTGCCCGTCGATTTCCACCACGCGGCCATTTGCAAGTACCAGCTGCGCGCCTTCGTGGCGGGTGTTGATGCGCTCCGGCTCGCCGCTGCCGAGGATCAAGCCCTGGCTGTCCATGACATTGACGTTATAGGGCAGGATCGCCATGGTGCGATTGACGATATCCTGCGCCAGGTCATGATCCAGCTCGAACATGGGGCCATTTCCTTAAAAAAAGCGGGTTGTTCACAGGCACAGCGCAAAGGATGCTTCGCTGTGCGCAAGCACAAAGACAGTACCCCATCGTGTCACCGAGACTGATTGGGCGATCAACGTTAACCTCGCATCGCAAAAAATCATAATAAAGAGAGACTCCCATGTCACAGAGCGCCGCTGTCACACTGGCCACCGATGACGATAAAAACGCCATCTACAAGCGCATCACCCTGCGCCTGATCCCCTTCATTTTTATCTGCTATCTGTTCAACTACCTCGACCGGGTAAACGTTGGCTTTGCCAAGTTGCAGATGCTCGATGCATTGAAATTCAGCGAAACCGTGTACGGCCTGGGCGCCGGGATCTTCTTTATCGGCTACGTGTTGTGCGGCGTACCGAGCAACCTGGCGTTGACCAAGTTCGGTCCACGGCGCTGGATTGCATTGATGATGATCGTGTGGGGCACCTTGTCGACCTGCCTGCTGTTCGTCACCACACCGACGCATTTCTACACCTTGCGCCTGTTCACCGGTGCCGCCGAAGCCGGCTTCTTCCCCGGTGTGGTGCTGTACCTCTCGCAGTGGTTTCCGACATTCCGCCGTGGGCGGATCATGGCGTTGTTCATGTCGGCGATCCCGGTGTCGGGTTTGCTCGGCAGCCCGTTTTCCGGCTGGATCCTCAACCACTTCGCCGCCGGCCAAGGCGGTTTGGCGGGCTGGCAATGGATGTTCCTGCTGCAAGGCATCCCAACCGTGATCCTCGGCGCCCTCGCCTACTTCCTGCTCAGTGACAGCTTTGCCAACGCCAAGTGGCTCAAGCCCCACGAGCGCGCCGTGCTGGAAGCCGACCAGGCCACGGACCTGGCGAACAAACCGAAAACCTCCACCGATTCCCTCGCCGAAGTGTTCAAGAACCCGGCGATCTGGGCATTCGGCCTGATCTACTTCTGCATTCAGAGCGGCGTGTACGCGATCAACTTCTGGCTGCCGTCGATCATCAAGAATCTGGGGTTCAGCGATAACTTGGTGATTGGCTGGCTGAGTGCGATCCCCTACCTGCTGGCGGCGGTGTTCATGCTGCTGGTGGGCCGCTCGGCAGACTTGCGCAAAGAACGCCGCTGGCACTTGGTGGTGCCGATGCTGATGGGGGCCGTCGGCCTGGTGATCGCGGTGAACTTCGCCACCACGCCGGCCATCGCGATCCTTGGCCTGACCATCGCGACCATGGGCGCCCTCACTGGCCTGCCGATGTTCTGGCCAGTGCCGACCGCCATGCTCAGTGCTGGCGCTGCGGCCGGCGGCTTGGCGTTGATTAACTCCATGGGCCAGATGGCGGGTTTCCTCAGCCCGTATATCGTCGGCTTTGTGAAGGATGCCACCGGCTCTACGGATGTGGCGCTGTACCTGCTGGCGGCGGTGATTGTCGCCGGTAGCGTACTGGCGCTGCGCATGACGCGTACTTTGAAAGCCTGACTCAGGTCAGTGTGGGAGCGGGCTTGCTCGCGAAAGCGGAGTGTCAGTCAACCTATCAGGCGACTGAACCAACGCATTCGCGAGCAAGCCCGCTCCCACACAAGCCCCCTCCCACATTTGGCGCTGTGTTTACAGCAGGCCGCCGCCGTCGATATCGATAACGGCGCCGGTCATGAAGCCATTCTCCATGGCCAGCACGTACCCCGCCGCCACTTCCTCCGCCTGCCCTACTCGCCCAACCGGCAACGCCCCGCCCGCCTTGGCAAACATCGCCAGGCGCTGTTCTTCGGCGAGCCCCGCATACGCCGGCGTATCAATCACCCCCGGGCTGATCACATTGACCCGACGCGGCGCCAGTTCCTTGGCCAATTGCTTGCCGAGTGCTTCGGTCGCGGCGTTGATGCCGGTCTTGATGAACTGTCCCGGCGCCAATTTACGCCCCAGTTGCCCCGAGGTCAGGCTGATGCTGCCGTGCTCAGCGAGAAACGGCAACGCCAGCTGAATCGCCCGCAACGATCCCCAGAGTTTTACCTTGAAGTTTTCCTGGGCCTCGTCCAGATCGGTCTCGGCCAGCGGCTTGGCGCGCACCGACGGGCCGGAGGTGTACACCAGGTGGTCAAAGCGCCCCACGGCCTCGAACAGGTGTTGCACGGAGGCGGCGTCAGTGACATCCACCGGCTCGCTGCGCACGCCGTTGTCCACGCCCGACGTCAGGCGGCGCCCGGCCAGCACTACCTGGGCGCCACGGGCGGCAGCGGCCTTGGCCACGGCGGCGCCGATACCGCTGCTGCCGCCGATTACGACGACGGTTTTACCGTTGAGGGAAGAAGTCATGGGAAAAGTCCTGGGTAAGAAAGTGAGCGTTCATCTTCCCAGCTTGGCAATCGGCGAAAAATCCCGGTAAAACGACAAGATCTTTAAAGGATTTTTACAAATGAGCTCAATCCTTGACCTGGAAGTCTTCGTACGCACGGCCGATACGGGCAGCCTATCGGCGGCGGCGCGCAGCCTCAGCCTGACACCGGC
Organism: Pseudomonas sp. S09G 359; assembly: GCF_002843605.1. Classification (NCBI taxonomy): domain Bacteria; kingdom Pseudomonadati; phylum Pseudomonadota; class Gammaproteobacteria; order Pseudomonadales; family Pseudomonadaceae; genus Pseudomonas; species Pseudomonas sp. S09G 359. The sequence goes on from NZ_CP025263.1 coordinate 3,565,766, forward strand.
GGCGGCGAGTATCGCCCTCAAACGCCTGGAAACCCGGCTGGGCATGCGCCTGCTCGCGCGCTCCACCCGCAGCATGCGCTTGACCGAAGAAGGTCGGCGCTACCTGGATAGCGTGCGCGTGGCGCTGGAAGCGCTGTCCGAAGGCGAGCAAGCGATCAAGCAGCAAGGCCAGAGCCTCAGCGGCTTGTTGCAATTGGCGGCGCCCTCGGATTTCGGGCGCAATGTGCTGCTCGGCTGGCTGGACGAGTTCAAGCTCGAACACCCGAATATCCGTCTGCAATTACTGCTCAACGACAGCAATGCCGATTTGTTCCGTGACACGGTCGACATCGCGCTGCGGTTTGGCGTGCCCCAGGACTCCAGCCTGGTGGCGCTGCCGGTGGTACCCGGCCACCATCGCATTCCCTGCGCCAGCCCGGACTACCTGGCCCGCCACGGTACGCCGCGTACGCCTGCCGATCTGGCCCAGCACAGTACGCTGCGCTATATGCGCCGGGGGCGGGCCAACAGCACCTGGTATTTTCGCCAGGGCGCAGTGCTGCAGGAGGTCGAGGTCAGCGGTGACTACCTCAGCGATGACGGTGAAATCGTGCGGCGCTGGGCCCTGGCCGGCCACGGCATCGCCTACAAGGCCAACCTTGATATTGCCCGCGATATCAAAGCCGGACGGCTGGTGCCGCTGTTGCCTGAATGGCAAGGCGAACCCACGCCCTTCAACCTGATGTGCCCTCACCGCCTGCAAGTGTCGGAACGGGTGAAGGTGCTGCATGGTTTTTTACAGCAGCGCTGTCAGGCCTTGCTGTCAGCATGAAGAAACACGCGCAGGGCTTGTTCCAGAGCCCTTGAGTCTGGTATTGCATAGGGCACCTTTCCCAGCCGCAAGGAGCTTTGCATGATTTACCGCACATTGGGCCAGTCCGGGTTGAAGGTCAGCGCCTTGACCCTGGGCACCATGATGTTTGGCGAACAGACCAACACCGAGGACTCGCTGCGCATCATCGACAAGGCCTGGGACCAGGGCATCAATTTTATCGACACGGCGGACGTTTACACCGGCGGGCGCTCCGAGGAAATCGTCGGCGAAGCCATCGCCCGTCATCGTGAAGATTGGGTGGTGGCGTCCAAAGTTGCCATCGGCCCCACCGATGGCCTGCCCAACCGCAGCGGCTTGAGCCGCAAGCGCATCTTCAACGCGCTGGAAGCCAGCCTTACGCGACTGGACACCGACTATCTCGATATCTACTACCTGCACCGCGAAGACCACAACACTCCGCTGGAAGTGACCGTGTCGGCCATCGGCGACCTGATTCGCCAGGGCAAGATCCGCTATTGGGGCCTGTCCAACTACCGGGGCTGGCGCATCGCCGAGGTGATTCGCGTGGCCGAGCGGCTGGGCGTGGACAAGCCGGTGATCAGCCAGCCGCTGTACAACATCGTCAACCGCCAGGCCGAGGTCGAGCAGATCACTGCCGCTGCAGCCTACGGCCTCGGCGTGGTGCCTTACAGCCCATTGGCGCGAGGGGTGCTCAGTGGCAAATATGCGCCGGATGTCACTCCCGAAGCCGGCAGCCGCGCGGCGCGCCAGGACAAGCGTATCCTGGAAACCGAGTGGCGCGTGGAGTCGCTGCGTATTGCCCAGCAGATCCAGCAATACACCCAAGGGCGCGGCGTGGGGATTGTCGAGTTTGCGATTGCCTGGGTGTTGAACAATGCGGCAGTGAGCTCGGCGATCGTAGGGCCACGTACCGAAGCGCAGTGGGATGCGTATACCGGGGCACTGGACGTGAAGATCACGGCGGAGGATGAAGCCTTTATTGATTCGCTGGTGACGCCGGGGCATGCGTCCACGCCTGGTTTCAATGATGTGAGCCACTTTGTCTCAGGCCGGATCGCACGCCTGTAGGCTGAGGGAGCCGGCCCGGATATGTATCTGCGGGTTTATATTGCACCGGCCTTGTGTATCTGCAGGCTTATATCGCAGCGGGCTTTAGTGGCAACAAGCTTATATGGCACCGGCCTTGTGTATCCGCAGGCTTATATCGCACCGGGCTTTAGTGGCGAGCGGGCTTGCCCGCGTTGGGCTGCGAAGCGGCCCCTGGTTCAGGCACCGGGTGTTAACTGAAAAAACCGCAGTGACTTTATTGGGACCGCTTCGCGCCCCAACGCGGGCAAGCCCGCTCGCCACATTATCCAGTGTCACATTCCCCAGTGCCACATAAGCCCAGGGCCACATTCCCCACTGCTACACAAGCTCAGTGCTACATACCCCACTGCCACACAAGCCCAGTGCTACATACCCCACTGCCACACAAGCCCAGTGCTACATACCCCACTGCCACACAAGCCCAGTGCTACATACCCCACTGCCACACAAGCCCAGTGCTACATACCCCACTGCCACACAAGCCCATTGCTACATACCCCACTGCCACATAAGCCCAGTGCCACATAACCCCGCGCAAACCTTGCGGGTGAGAAAATTTCTCTCAAAACGCCCCAAAACAGCGCAACCATCCCTCGCCAAAACCACCATAATCTCCTCCTCTTTTGTACCCATCAGTTTTCGCGAGGACAGCGTGTCTAAAGGTGTTGTGTTATCGGTATCGGCCTCGGTGTTGTTTGCCGTGATGTATTACTTCACATCGCTGCTCACGCCGTTGAGTGGCCTGGAAATCTTCGGCTGGCGCATGTTGCTCACCGTGCCGTGCATGACCGTGTTCATGCTCGTCAGCGGCGAATGGCGGCGGGCCTGGGAATTATTGCGCGTGCTGGCGGCCAAGCCGCGGCTGATGGGCGGCGTGGTGCTGTCTTCGGCATTGCTGGGCGTGCAATTGTGGCTGTTCATGTGGGCGCCGTTGAACGGGCGCAGCCTGGATGTGTCGGTGGGTTACTTCCTGTTGCCGCTGACCATGGTGCTCACCGGGCGCCTGGTGTGGGGCGAGCAGCTGTCCTACCTGCAAAAAATCGCCGTATTCTTTGCTGGCCTCGGGGTGCTTAACGAGCTGTACCAGGCCGGTGGTTTTTCCTGGGCAACGCTGGTGGTGATCATCGGCTACCCGCTGTACTTCATCGTGCGCAAATACCTCAAGACCGACCATCTGGGCGGCCTCTGGCTGGATATGGCGCTGATGCTGCCGGTGGCCTGGTGGTTTGTGCAAAGCGGCGAACAGGGGTTTGCGGTGATGGATACTCATCCAAAGCTCTACGCGCTGATCCCGATCCTGGGCCTGATCAGTGCTTCGGCGCTGGTGAGCTACATCATCGCCAGCCGCTTGCTGGCATTCAGCCTGTTCGGGCTGCTCAGCTACGTCGAGCCGGTGCTGTTGCTGGTGGTCGCGCTGCTGCTGGGTGAAGGGATCAAATCGGGCGAATGGCTGACCTACATTCCGATCTGGATCGCGGTGATGGTGTTGGTATTCGAAGGGTTCAAGCACTTGGTGCGTCAGCGCAAAGCCTGATGCGCAGGCAGTAAAAAGCCCTGGCATGCCAGGGCTTTTTCACACTCAGTCGGCGGTCAATACACCGCGTCGCACCTGGTCGCGTTCGATCGACTCGAACAGCGCCTTGAAGTTGCCCTCGCCAAATCCATCATCGCCCTTGCGCTGGATGAACTCGAAGAACACCGGGCCCATCAAGGTTTCCGAGAAGATCTGCAGCAGCAGGCGCTTGTCGCCTGCAATCGAAGAACCGTCCAGCAGGATGCCGCGCGCCTGCAACTGGTCGACCGGCTCACCATGGTTCGGCAGGCGGCCCTCGAGCATTTCATAGTAGGTGTCGGGCGGTGCCGTCATGAAGCGCATGCCGATTTTCTTCAGCGCGTCCCAGGTCTTGACCAGGTCGTCGGTGAGGAACGCCACGTGCTGGATGCCCTCGCCGTTGAACTGCATCAAGAACTCTTCGATTTGCCCTGCGCCCTTGGACGACTCTTCGTTCAACGGGATGCGGATCATGCCGTCCGGGGCACTCATGGCCTTGGACGTGAGGCCGGTGTATTCGCCCTTGATATCGAAATAGCGCGCTTCACGGAAGTTGAACAGCTTCTCGTAGAAGTTGGCCCAGTAGACCATGCGCCCGCGATACACGTTGTGGGTCAGGTGGTCGATGACCTTGAGGCCGGCACCCACCGGGTTGCGTTCCACGCCTTCGAGGTAGACGAAGTCGATGTCATACAGCGAGCTGCCTTCACCGAAACGGTCGATGAGGTACAGCGGCGCACCTCCGATGCCCTTGATGGCCGGCAGGTTCAGCTCCATCGGACCGGTTTCGATATGGATCGGCTGGGCGCCCAGTTCCAGGGCGCGGCTGTAGGCTTTTTGCGAATCCTTGACGCGGAACGCCATGCCGCACACAGACGGACCGTGCTCGGCGGCAAAGTACGACGCGAGGCTGTCGGGCTCGTTGTTGAGGATCAGGTTGATCTCGCCCTGGCGGTACAGGTGCACGTTCTTGGAGCGGTGGGTCGCCACCTTGGTGAAGCCCATGATCTCGAAGATCGGCTCCAGGGTACCCGGGGTCGGCGATGCAAATTCGATAAATTCAAAGCCCATCAGGCCCATTGGGTTTTCGTATTGGTCGGCCATTTCGGCACCTCATCATTCTTGTTGGTAGCAATCAGTTATTTGCAGGCAAGGATGAGGTTGCAGGGTGGCGCGCAGGAGAGACCCCGCACGCTGCGGGCGAGGAAGTCACCGAAAATGAGGGGGGAGCCGAGTAGCTTCATGGTGCATCAGTCTCTGACGGCCGAGGCTTGCGTGAGCGCAAGTCCATATTCTTGTATGCGTAAATCGATTCTACACAGCGTAACCGGATTTGTCCGTACTCTTATCAAATCCCCATTGCCCTGGCCGGTGCAAGGGGTTTGTTGCACAGATAGATGCCCAGCAAGATGACTGCGCCGCCCACCAGCATGGGGATGGTCAGGTGTTCGCCCAGCAGCAGTGCCCCGCAGATCACGGCGGTCAGCGGGTTGAGGGCGATAAAGACGCCGGCGCGCGTCGCACCGATACGTCGGATGCCATCGTAATAGCCGATATAGGCCAGCGCCGAGCCTAACAGGCCCAAGTACGCCAGGCTCAACAGCTGGGGTAAATGCACGCTGCCCAGCGCCTCCACGGTAAGGTTGCCCGTGACCAGCGTGGTCACGGCCAGCATCAGCGTGCCCAGCAACACCGACCAGGTAACCGTTTGCAACGGCCCCAGGCTTTGGCTGAGCCCCCGGGAATACAGCGAGTAAACGCCCCAGCCTGCCACACAGCCGAGGATCAGCAGGTCGCCGACCCAGGCATTCGCGGTGGCCTGCAACAGTTGCGGGTTGCGGCTGACAATCACCGTTGCCGCTCCCGCCAGGCACAGCCCAATGCCCAACAACTTGAGACGTCCCAGCCGTTCCTTGAGCAACAGCCAGCTCGCCACGCCGATCACCGCCGGGTTCAACGCCACAATCAGCGAGGCCCTGGACGCGTTGATGTACTGCAACCCATAGAAGAAGCACAGGTTGTAGAAAAAAATCCCGAAGAACCCCAACACCGCCAATTGCGCCATTTGCCGGGGGCTTGGGCGTGCCAGGCGTATCCGCGCGCAGGCCAGGAACAACAGCAACCCCAGGCTGGCCAAGACAAAACGCAGGCTGGCGGCCAGCAGCGGGTTGAGCTGATCCGCCAGGAAGCGGCCCGCCACAAAAGTGCCGCCCCAGATCATAGTGACGGCGGCGAGTTTGCAATAAGTCAGGCGATCGTTCATGAGGCGGGCTCAAGCCAGGAAGAATTCGCGTATCCTCAAGCTAATCCCCGATCATCGTAAAATGAGTAATCACTCATGACCCTGACTCAATTGGAGATTTTCTCCTTGGTGGCCGAGCTGCAAGGCTTTACCAGTGCCGCGCACCGATTGGGCATCAGCCAATCGGCGGTGTCCCATGCGATCAAGGCGCTGGAGCAAGAACTCGGCGTAGAGCTGTTTAGACGCCATCAGGGCCTGGTAGAACCGAGCGACATTGGCCAGCAACTGCTGGAGCGCGCCCGTGCCATGCTGGGTCTGGCCAACACCCTGCAACAGGAAGCCGCCGATGCCCGAGGCATGAAGCGCGGTACCTTGCGCATCGGTTCGTTCGGGCCCACCGCGTCGATTCGCCTGTTGCCGGCGATTCTCGGCCGGTTTCGCGCGGCCCATCCGGGGATTGAAGTGCACATCGACGAAGGGCCCGACCGGCAAGTGCTGCAGTGGCTGGATGAGCGGCGCATCGATGTGGGCTTTGTGGTGCTGGAGCAGGAGCGCTTCGACACCTTCGGGTTGTTCGAGGATCAGTTGGTGGCACTGCTGCCGGCTGGCCACCCCTTGGCGTTGCAAGACACGCTGACCCTGCAGGCCCTGTGTGACGACCCGTTCATCCTTACCGAGGCCGGTTCGTCTGAGCTGGTCACGCGCTTGTTCAGCGCCGCCCAACTGCGGCCCAAGGTGCGTTACCGCTGCGCCCAACTGCTGAGCACCCTGGAAGCGGTCAGCCGCGGGGACGGGCTGAGCATCGTCGCGCAGGCGTCGCTGCCGCAGGCACACGATCCGCGCTATGTAATACGGCCACTGACGCCGCGCGTACCTCGGCGGATCGGCCTGGCGGTGCTTGATCGCCGCCAATCGTCACCGGCCACCCTGGCCTTTATCGAGATTGCGCAAGGCCTTGCTCTGGCGAGCACGTTTGAGCCGGGCCGTCTATCATCGGCACATCCCTAAACAGGCCTTCACCTCCATGCCCCTCACCGTCAAAGGCCCTCGAAAGCCCCTCACCCGCCATTCGATCAGTGTGCTGTGCGGCCTGCTGCCGGTGTTCCTGGGGGGGCTCATGCTGCATTGGCAGGCCGAAACCAGCCTTGAGCAGAGCACCGCGCGGACGGCCGAAGAAGCCGTGCGTCAATTCGACCTGATGCTCGACAACACCGCCCTCGCCGCACAGAGCCTGCTGCCATTGGCCGGGCAGCCGTGTGACAACGGCGCCCAATTGGCGCTGCGTGAGCAGGTCACCCGCCGGCCGTTTGTACGGGCGACGACATTGTCCTGGCAAAAAAACATCTATTGCAGCTCATTGTTCGGCGGCAACTATGAGTCGCGGGTAAACCCCGACGACTACGTGGACGGGCGACTGTGGCTGATGAACGGCAACCCGGTGACGCCGGATACCGCGCTGCTGGTATACCGACTGGTCGAGGGCGACAAGGCCGCTTTTGCCTCGATCGATGGTTACCACCTCACTAACGCACTACGCCTGATCAGCCGCTATGCCCAGCTGGTGCTACAGGTGGGCCCCAATTGGCTCGGCGCCGATGGCAAGGTGCAGAACACGCCAGTTCCGGAGTTTGCCGTGGCCCACCAGCACCTGGCATCGGAGCGCTACCATTACAGCGTCGATGCCGGCATGCCCGACGGCGAAGTATGGCGCTATATGCACGCGCGTTATCCGGCGCTGTTCAGCCTGGTGCTGTTCTTTGGCGTGTTGGCGGGCCTGCTTGCGCATTGGCTGCAAAAGCGCGCGTCGGCGCCAACCCAAGAACTGCAACGGGCGTTGGGTGCCAATGAGTTCATCCCATACTTTCAGCCGGTGGTGCGCGGCGACAGCCGTGAATGGGCCGGCTGTGAAGTGCTGATGCGTTGGAAACATCCGAAGGAAGGGCTGGTCAGGCCCGACCTGTTTATCCCGCTTGCAGAAGATTGTGGCCTGATCGTGCCGATGACGCGCGCCCTGCTGCGCCAGACCGCTGCGCAACTGGCGCCGCATGCGTCGCGTTTCACTCCGGGTTTTCATATCGGCGTAAATATCACCGCCCGGCATTGCCAGGACCTGGCGCTGGTGGAGGATTGCCGTGAGTTTCTCGCCGCCTTTGAGCCAGGCCAGGTCACGCTGGTGCTGGAACTGACCGAGCGCGAGCTGATCGTACCCACCGATATCACCCGCAGCCTGTTCGACGCCCTGCACCAATTGGGGGTATTGATTGCCATTGATGACTTTGGTACCGGCCATTCCAGCCTGGGTTACTTGCGCAACTTCAATGTGGACTACTTGAAGATCGACCAGAGTTTTGTCGCCATGATTGGTGCAGATGCACTCTCTGGGCATATTCTCGACAGCATCATCGAATTGTCCGGCAAGCTTGACCTGGGCATCGTTGCAGAAGGCGTTGAAACACAGCAGCAATGCGAATACCTGGCCGCTCGAGGTGTAGATTTCCTACAAGGTTACCTGTTTGGTAGACCGTTACCTTACGATGAATTCATTAAATCCCTGACCCTCCATTGAATAGCCATGCACTAGGCGGGTTGAAATAATGTTGGTGAAACAAAAGACGTGATTTACTCGTAGCGAATTAACTACTACAATTTTTCCTTGCCTGTGTTGAACACGCAGGAAGGCGATTTTTTGAGTAGCCTAACGCTCTTGGCTTACAGCTTTGTTTGCAGTTGATATCAGCCAACACCATTATTTGGAGTACCTATTTTGTCCAGACTCGCCGAATTTCGCGCAGCAGAAAAAGCCCTTCAAGAGCAGCTTGCCCAGCTGGAATCCCTGAAGAACGACGCTGGCCTGAAGAAAGAAATCGAATTCGAAGAAAAGCTCCAAGGGTTGATGAAGACCTACGGCAAAAGCCTGCGTGACATCATCGCTATCCTCGATCCTAACCTGGGCAAGGCCAGCGCTGCAGCGGCTCCTGCGCCAAAACAGCGCCGCGCGCGCGTGGTCAAGGTTTACCAGAACCCGCACACCGGTGAGCTGATTGAAACCAAAGGCGGCAACCACCGCGGCCTCAAAGCCTGGAAAGAACAGCACGGTTCGGAGACCGTAGAGTCGTGGCTGCGCAAGTGATCGAGCTGCACTAAAAGAGAGCCCCGCCTATGCGGGGCTTTTTTATTCAAGGGTTCGAAACCGAACTTAAATAACATTTCACTTTGTTCAAAAACGCTCGGCAACAGGATTTAAAGTTTCAGGCTGTTGCGTACCGAATCGACTTCTTCCTTGCTGGCTTCGTATGCCTCGGCTTGGCCTGCGTAAGAAAAAACATACGCCTTATCAGTATCAACAGCACCCACCAATGTTTGCGACAGCACGTGTCGGCCGTTCTCTGTAATCACGCAAGTAGTTTCCAACGCTTCAAGGCCGCTCAATGTCGCCGGGTGCATCTTGGTGCACACACTTTGATAGCCGCCTTGAGCAAAATCCTTCTGGATGGATTTACGCATTTCCAGCAACACGCCCTGAAGATTAACTTTATGGCCGGCTTCAATCGGCGTACCGGTCAATTCCATGACCATCAAGGTGGTGCCATTTTCGTCGTTCTTGATTGCACGTTGGCGCGACACGGCAGACGGCTTGACGGGGGCCTGGTCGTCGGCAACCACCTCCTCCACCTGCCAGCCACTGGGCCAATGAATCTCCGGGTCGGCCGCCAGCACACAGGGGCTGCCCAGCAGTAAACAGAGAGTGCTCAACAGCGATTTACGAAATCCGATCATTGCAAAAAACGCCCAAGGTTCAAGCAGCAAAGTTTGAGCCCGCCACCCGTTGCTCGCAAGGCCTGCGGGCGCTTTTTAATTTGGCGCAGCCGGCAGCCCTGCGTATCATGGTTCGGCTGCACGGATGCTTGCCGCAAGCCAAGGGATCGCTCATTTTCTGGAGCCGCGTTTGCCCCATTTTTTCTGGAGGGCCCATGAGCCTGCACGAATTGAACACCTTCCCGGGCGTCACCGCCCAACCTGATACCGCCACCTCGAACTTCGTGTTCAACCACACCATGCTGCGCGTCAAGGACATCACCAAGTCGCTGGATTTCTACACCCGCGTGCTGGGTTTTTCCCTGGTTGAAAAACGTGACTTCCCGGAAGCCGAATTCAGCCTGTATTTCCTCGCCCTGGTGGACAAATCCCAGATCCCGGCCGACGCCGCCGCGCGTACCCAGTGGATGAAGTCGATCCCGGGGATCCTGGAACTGACCCACAACCACGGCACTGAAAACGATGCCGATTTTGCCTACCACAACGGCAACAGCGATCCGCGTGGCTTTGGCCATATCTGCATTTCGGTGCCGGATATCGTCGCTGCGTGCGAGCGTTTCGAAGCGCTGGGCTGTGACTTCCAGAAGCGCCTGAGCGACGGCCGCATGAAGAGCCTGGCCTTTATCAAAGACCCTGATGCTTACTGGGTCGAGATTATTCAGCCAGCACCGCTGTAAAAGTCTGAGACAATAAAAAACCCCATGATCGCTCATGGGGTTTTTCATTTCCGGGCCCGGGTTTATGCCGGGGCGGAAGTGCGGATCAGGTGGTCGAAAGCACTCAGGGAAGCCTTGGCACCCTCGCCTACGGCGATCACGATCTGCTTGTACGGCACAGTCGTGACGTCACCGGCAGCGAACACACCTGGCAGTGAAGTCTCGCCACGCGCGTCAACGATGATCTCGCCGCGCGGTGTCAGCTCCACGGTGCCTTTGAGCCAGTCGGTGTTCGGCAGCAAACCGATCTGTACAAAGATACCTTCCAGGTCGATGGTCTTGAACTCGCCGCTGTCGCGATCCTTGTACGCCAGGCCGGTGACTTTCTGGCCATCACCCTTGACTTCACTGGTCAGCGCGCTGGTGATCACGTCCACGTTCGGCAGGCTGTAGAGCTTGCGCTGCAACACCGCATCGGCGCGCAATTTGCTGTCGAACTCGAGCAGGGTCACGTGGCTGACGATACCGGCCAGGTCGATAGCCGCTTCAACACCGGAGTTACCGCCGCCGATCACCGCAACACGCTTGCCCTTGAACAACGGACCATCGCAGTGCGGGCAGAAGCACACGCCCTTGGCTTTGTATTCCTGCTCGCCCGGCACCCCCATTTCACGCCAGCGGGCGCCAGTGGCCAGGATCACGGTCTTGGACTTGAGGCTCGCACCGCTTTCAAAGCGGATTTCGTGCAAGTCACCGGCATTTTTTGCCGGGATCAAGCTACTGGCGCGCTGCAGGTTCATGATGTCCACGTCGTACTGACGTACGTGGGCTTCCAGGGCGCTGGCCAGTTTCGGGCCTTCGGTTTCCTGTACCGAAATAAAGTTCTCGATGGACATGGTGTCCAGCACTTGCCCGCCAAAACGTTCAGCGGCCACACCGGTGCGGATACCTTTACGTGCGGCGTAGATGGCTGCCGCAGAACCGGCTGGGCCGCCGCCGACGACCAACACGTCAAATGCGTCTTTGGCGCTGATTTTCTCCGCAGCTTTTTCGATACCGCTGGTGTCGAGCTTGGCGAGGATTTCTTCCAGGCCCATGCGGCCTTGGCCAAAGTTCACACCGTTGAGGTACACGCTTGGCACAGCCATGATCTGGCGCTCATCCACTTCCGCCTGGAACAGCGCGCCGTCGATGGCCACGTGGCGGATGTTTGGGTTGAGCACGGCCATCAGGTTCAGCGCCTGGACCACGTCCGGGCAGTTCTGGCACGACAACGAGAAGTAAGTCTCGAAGCTGAACTCGCCTTTGAGGGCGCGAATCTGTTCAATCACTTCGACACTGGCCTTCGACGGGTGGCCACCTACTTGCAGCAGGGCCAGCACCAACGAAGTGAATTCATGGCCCATGGGGATGCCGGCGAAACGCAAGCTGATATCGGCACCCGGGCGGTTGATGGAGAACGAAGGCTTGCGCACATCATCGCCATCGGTTTTCAGGGTAATCAGCGTAGTGAGGCTGACAACGTCCTGCAAAAGGGCAAGCATTTCCTGGGATTTCGCGCCGTCGTCGAGGGAGGCGACGATCTCGATCGGCTGGGTGACCCGTTCCAGGTATGACTTCAACTGAGCTTTAAGATTGGCGTCCAACATACGGGCGATTTCCTATTAATTCGGTTTATTGCAGACAAAAAAACGCCCGAGCGAATCTCGCCCGGGCGTTTTGAGGGCGGATGCAGCTTACTTAAGTGCGGAATACCGCCCTTGAGACTTCACAGACTTAGATCTTGCCGACCAGGTCCAGGGACGGAGCCAGGGTAGCCTCGCCTTCTTTCCACTTGGCTGGGCAGACTTCGCCTGGGTGGGCAGCAACGTACTGGGCAGCCTTGATTTTGCGCAGCAGCTCGGAAGCGTCACGGCCTACACCGCCGTCGTTCAGTTCAACGATCTTGATCTGACCTTCTGGGTTGATCACAAAAGTGCCACGGTCTGCCAGGCCAGCTTCTTCGATCAGTACGTCGAAGTTGCGGGAAATGGTCAGGGTTGGGTCGCCGATCATGGTGTACTGGATCTTGCCGATGGCTGGCGAGGTGTTGTGCCAGGCAGCGTGGGCGAAGTGGGTGTCGGTGGAAACGCTGTAGATTTCGACGCCCAGTTTCTGGAATTCGGCGTGATTGTCAGCCAGGTCTTCCAGCTCGGTTGGGCAAACGAAAGTGAAGTCGGCTGGGTAGAAGAAGAATACGGACCACTTACCTTTCAGGTCAGCTTCCGACACATCTACGAAGTTGCCGTTTTTGAAGGCGGTCGCTTTGAACGGTTTTACTTGGCTGTTGATGATAGGCATCGTTGACTCTCCGTCAGGGGTTAAGAAGTTGATGAAGTGAATCCTACCGACTCTCTCGGCGGATGGCTCATTGGCAAACCTGATGCTGACGATTGGTTTTCCCTATCAGGTGACTGTATTAATAGAAGAAATCTCAAAGCAGCGGTTGCGTCGCCAAGGTCATCCCGAGAAACGGCGTCGTTTCAACATAGCGCATGGCAGATTTCATGTCGCTCCAACCGACGTAACTCATCAGTGATTTCAAATCCCAGCCGCTGCGATGGGCCCAAGTGGCGAAACCACGACGCAAGGAGTGGCTGGTGTATTGCTCGGCGGGGATGCCGGCGCGCGCCAATGCCTGGCGCAACAGCGGGATGACACTGTTGGGGTGCAGGCCCTCCTCCCCCAGGTTGCCCCAGCGATCGATACCGCGAAACACCGGGCCGCGCACCAGCGCAGAGGCGCAGAGCCATTCGCTGTAGGCCTGCACCGGGCACAGGCGCAGCAGTGCCGGGGTGTGATAGGTCTTGCCGAGGTTGTCGCGGTCAGTTTTGCTGCGCGGCAGGTAGATGCTGATACCGGCACCCGGCGTGGCCCGCACATGCTCGATGTCCAGGCGGCACAACTCATCACTGCGAAAGCCGCGCCAGAAGCCCAGCAGGATCAAGGCGCTGTCGCGCTTGGCACGCAGCAGCCGCGGCTGGTCGTGCGTGCGCGTTGCCTCTTTCGCCTCGACCTCAAGCGACGCCACCACCTGCTCCAGGTGCTTGAGCTGCAAAGGCTCGGCCTGCTTCTCCTGTGCCGGGTGCACGGCACGAATGCCCTTGAGCACCTTGCGCACCACCGGTGCCTTGGTCGGGTCGGGAAACCCTTGGCTGGTGTGCCACTGCGCCAATGCCGAGAGCCGCAACTTCAGCGTGTTCACCGCCAGCACCCCGGCATGCGCCACCAGGTAGCGCGCCACGCTGTCACCCGTCGCAGGCAGGAACCCACCCCAACTGACTTCGAAGTGTTCGATGGCCGCGCGATAACTGCGGCGCGTGTTATCGCGTGTCGCGGCGTTGAGGTAACGATCCAGATCGCTCATGAAAGGCCTATTCGTACTGCTATGGGGTGCTACAGGGGGCAAAACCGTTATGACACGGGATAATACGCCAATATCCCATCTGTTAAATCATGAATTTAAACGAGTTTTTATCCGTGCTATAGTATGTATATACATAATACATACCACAGTACTAAATCGACGGAGACCCCATGGCTCGCGGCGGCATCAACAAAGCAGTAGTTCAAACGGCACGCCTGGCGATCCTCGCCCGCGGCGAAAACCCCAGCATCGATGCGGTACGCATCGAAATGGGCAATACCGGCTCGAAAACCACGATTCATCGCTATTTGAAGGAGTTGGACGAGAGCGAAACCCGCCTGACCATCACCGAAGCGCCCATCGATGACGAGCTGGGCGAACTGGTTGCGCGGCTGGCACAACGCCTGAAAGACAAGGCCCAGGAGCCCATCGACCTGGCCCAGGCGCAGTTCGAACAACAGAAAGCCGCCCTGCTCGCCCAGCTGGCGACACTCGAGGAGGCCCACGGCCAGCTCCGCCAGCAAAGCGATATCCAGGCCGCAGCTCTGGCAGAAGAAAGTGCCGCACTGCACATCGCCAGCACCAGCCTGCAGACCGAACAAACCCGTAACGCCGGGCTCAGCCAGGCGTGCAGCGATTACGAGCTACGCATTAACGACAAGGACGAACAGATTCGTTCGCTGGAAGAAAAGCACCTGCACGCTCGCGACGCCCTTGAGCATTACCGCAATGCAATCAAGGAACAGCGTGAACAGGAGCAGCGCCGACATGAAGGCCAACTGCAACAGCTCCAGGCCGAATTGCGCCAGGCCCAGCAAAGCGCCATGGTGCGTCAGGATGAAATCACCCAACTGCACCGTGACAACGAGCGGCTATTGATTGAGCACCGGGTAACCACGAAGGAGCTGGCAGCCCAACAGGAGCAGGCCCGCAAAGATCAGGCCCAGCAACTCAAGCTGAGCGAGCAGATGAACCTGATCGACAACGAGCGCACGCTGCTGCAAGAACGCCTGCGGGTGGCCGCACTGGAAAGCCAGTCACGCCAGGACGCGCTGACCGAACACCAGCGCATCCACAAAACCCTGGAACTGGACCTGATCAAGGCCCAGGCCACGATCGAGGCATTGCGCCTGGCCGCCGTCGTTGCAACGGCGCCAGAGGCAACCCCTCAAGCTTGATCAGTTGGCCACAGGTGTGCGCATGGTGACGAACTCTTCCGCCGCCGTGGGGTGCACGCCGATGGTTTCGTCGAAATGCTGCTTGGTCGCGCCCGCCTTGAGCGCGATCGCCAGGCCCTGCACGATTTCACCCGCGTCCGGGCCGACCATGTGGCAACCCAGCACCTTGTCGGTGTCGGCGTCGACCACCAGCTTCATCAAGGTTTTTTCCTGGCACTCGGTCAAGGTCAACTTCATCGGGCGGAAGCGGCTTTCGAAGATCTGGACCTTATGGCCCTGCTCTTTGGCTTCTTCTTCCGACAGGCCGACGGTGCCGATATTCGGCAGGCTGAACACCGCCGTCGGGATCATGGCGTAGTCCACCGGGCGATACTGCTCAGGCTTGAACAGTCGACGCGCCACTGCCATGCCTTCAGCCAGGGCCACCGGCGTGAGCTGCACGCGGCCGATCACATCGCCAATGGCCAGGATCGACGATTCAGCTGTCTGGTACAGGTCGTCCACTTCGACAAAGCCACGCTTGTCGAGTTTGACGCCGGTATTTTCCAGCCCCAGGTTGTCCAGCATCGGACGGCGGCCGGTGGCGTAGAACACGCAATCGGCTTCCAGCACCCGGCCGTCTTTCAAGGTGGCCTTGAGGCTGCCATCGGCCTGCTTGTCGATACGCTCGATATCGGCATTGAACTGCAAGTCCAGACCGCGCTTGGTCAGCTCTTCCTTCAGGTGCGTGCGTACCGCGCCGTCAAAGCCGCGCAGGAACAGGTCACCGCGATACAGCAGCGTGGTTTGCGCGCCCAGCCCGTGGAAAATCCCGGCGAACTCGACGGCTATATATCCGCCACCCACCACCAGTACGCGCTTGGGCAGTTCTTTAAGGAAAAACGCCTCATTGGAGCCAATTGCGTGCTCACGCCCTGGAATCTCGGGGATCTGCGGCCAACCACCGGTTGCGATCAGGATGTGCTTGGCGGTGAAACGCTCACCGTTGATTTCCACCTGGTGCGGGTCGACCACGCGCGCGTGCCCTTCATGCAGGGTCACGCCGCTATTGACCAGCAGGTTGCGGTAAATGCCGTTAAGGCGGTTGATCTCGCGATCTTTGTTGGCGATCAAGGTCGCCCAATCAAAGTTCGCCTCGCCCAAGGACCAGCCAAACCCGCTGGCTTGCTCAAAATCTTCGGCAAAATGCGCACCGTACACCAACAGTTTCTTTGGCACACAGCCCACGTTTACGCAGGTACCGCCCAGGTAGCGGCTTTCGGCCACGGCCACCTTGGCACCAAAACCTGCGGCAAAGCGCGCCGCGCGAACACCGCCAGAACCGGCGCCAATTACATACAGGTCAAAATCGTAGGCCATTTCACTCTCCTCGGCAGGACATCAGCATACCGACTTACATGGGGCTGAAAAACGAAAAAGCCACCCTAAGGTGGCTTTCTCTCAAAACAGCTGGGCTTGTATGAATCAGTAAGCCTTGCCAGTCTTGTAGAAGTGCTCGTAGCAGAAGTTGGTCGCTTCGATGTAGCCTTCAGCGCCGCCGCAGTCGAAACGCTGGCCCTTGAATTTGTAGGCAATTACGCAACCGTCTTTGGCTTGCTTGAGCAAGGCGTCGGTGATCTGGATTTCGCCGCCCTTGCCTGGCTCGGTTTCTTCGATCAGCTTGAAGATGTCCGGAGTCAGGATGTAACGGCCGATGATCGCCAAGTTCGACGGAGCATCTTCCGGTGCTGGTTTTTCAACCATGTCACGTACGCGGATCAGGCCATCACCAATGTCGTCGCCGGCGATAACCCCGTACTTGTTGGTTTCTTCCGGGTTCACTTCCATCACGGCAACGATGGTGCAGCGGTATTTCTGGTAGAGCTTGACCATCTGGGTCAGCACGCCGTCGCCTTCCAGGTTTACACACAGGTCATCCGCCAGTACCACGGCGAACGGCTCGTCACCGATCAGCGGGCGGCCAGTCAGGATGGCGTGGCCGAGGCCTTTCATCTGGGTCTGACGGGTGTAGGAGAACGAGCACTCGTCGAGCAGTTTGCGGATACCAACCAGGTATTTTTCCTTGTCGGTGCCCTTGATCTGGTTTTCCAGCTCGTAGCTGATGTCAAAGTGGTCTTCCAGCGCGCGCTTACCACGGCCGGTCACGATGGAGATTTCGTTCAAGCCGGCATCCAGTGCCTCTTCGACGCCGTACTGAATCAGTGGCTTGTTCACCACCGGCAGCATCTCTTTGGGCATGGCCTTGGTCGCTGGCAAGAAGCGAGTGCCGTAACCGGCTGCTGGGAACAAGCATTTCTTGATCATATGGGTCCTTACAAAGGGCTGTGCGTACGAAATTCGGCGCAGTCTAATCAGGCCGCAGTCACCTTACAATGGGGCCTGCTGGCGTTGCGATGTCATCATAGAGAAAAAATGTCGGCGTAAGTTCCGCACATCTTGCGAAGAGCTTCACCACCGACACGCCAGAAAACGCCTGCGCCTCAACATTTAATAGGGCTGCAACCGTTTTAGCATGCTTTTGCGCTGGAAACACTGACCTGCAATAACATACGCGGCCCAGTGACATTTGGCGCTATCATTAGGGCCTTGAACCAGACCACGAGATTGTTAATAGATGTCAGAACCAAAAGGCGTGAACGGCTACCTGATCACAAAACGAGCGGACGGTTGGCACCTGATCAACTTCCACGGAGACAGCGTCGCCGGGGCATTCGCAACCGAACAGCAAGCTATTGCGGTAGCTGAAGTGTTTGTGGATGAAGCGGGCCACGCCTCGAGCAAGCGCCCGAAGACCAAGTAAGCCTCGCCGTGCCATGCAAAAAGCCCCATTAACGGGGCTTTTTTTGTGTTTGTCTGTACCCAGATGGCAGATCGCTATAATCTTCCGCAAACGCCCCACGACAGTGTCCGCGCGCGCCCTCCAACACCCTTGACGACGAACCCACATGAACAAGATTCTGGCACTGATTGCGGTACTGGCGATGACCGGCTGCACCACCACCTCTGACGTCTACCTGAAAAACGGTGAGCAAGGCCTCACCATCGACTGCTCGGGCGAAGCCAACTCTTGGGCCAGTTGCTACGAAAAAGCCGATGCCTCTTGCGCCGGCACCGGCTATCGCATCGTCGGTACCGAGGGTACGCCATCCCTGAAAGAAAGTGACAAGACCCTGGGCCAGGACGTGGGCAACTACAAAAGTCGCAGCGTTGTGGTGGTGTGCAAGTAACCCCTGGGGTTACAGATGGATCTCGGCAAACTTGATGCCCAGCTCCCGAAGGATTTCGCTCAGCCCGTCCAGGCTGGCAAATGACTCGACCTCATCCTGATCATCCACCAGGAAAAAGCTACGCCCGCCGCTCTTCTTGAAAAACACGATCCACTCGCCAAGGGCAGCCGGGTTCTGGATGACATGGGTAGCCGAGATTTGCCCCTCGGCATGGCGGGCTTTGACATCTTCACGTTTCATATCGGGTTTCCGCAACGGCATCAGCCGGAGATGCACTCTTCACCGGCTTTTTTCACATCAGCCGGGCGAATAGGCACATTGGACATGCTCTCGTAGAGCTTGATGCTGCTACCGCTGGAGCGTTCTTCAATCTCGAAAATCGCCGCTGGATCAGCTGAAAACTTCTGCGGCACGATAACTTGTACGCCTTCTTTATGCGGCTCGATCTGTGGCGGACGACGGGTTGCGGACAATTTACGCACCACGCAGGCTGCATATTCCTGCGGTTTTTTCCCTGAGATGACTGCCAGCGTCGGCGGCGTCTGCTTGATATCTGCAACCGAAGCACACCCACCTATCGCCAAGGCCAGAACCAACACACTCCACTTCATACAAAACCTCCGATAAAGACCGTACGACAGCGGGGATGGTAAATTTCTCCCGCCAACGTAGGATTTATCCCTGATAACTCGGTAAATAACTGTTTTAAATTGTCGATCCCGTTGAACACGGGTCGATAATAAACGCGCTGAGGCTGATAAACTCCATCTTAACCTACGTATCGTTCTGATTTTTCAGAAAAAGCCCTTCTGGAGACACCCTCATGAAATTCATCCACCAGCGCGAGCACCTCAACGAGGGAGACATTGTCGTCATCGAATGCTCGCAGACATGTAATATTCGTCTGATGAGCGACGCCAACTTTCGCAGCTTCAAGAACGGCGGCCGCCATACCTACCACGGTGGTGCCTTCGACAAATTCCCCGCCAAAATCACCGCACCGAGCACCGGGTTCTGGAACATCACCCTGGACGTGGTCACCCGTCGGGCGATCAGCGTGACCAAAAAGCCTGCGTTGTCCCACAAGATCCGCATTGTACGTCGTACCAGCTCCAAGCTGAGCTGAGCCGAACTTCCTACAGGAAATAGCCGTGACTGCCACCACCAAATACGTCATCAAGTACAAGCTCAACGGCGAACGCCGTTTTGAGTTCGCCCAGTTGCACACCAACAGCGTGGAAGAAGCCAAGCAAGCCCTGGCCAAAATTCACGATGCCAGTGATGAAATCACCGACATCAACGTGAGTAAGGCGCTGTAAGGCCATGCCTGGCCCGACTGCCGACCTGTTCGCCGATGACGCCCTGCAACAACCCGCCGGGCGCGAGCAAATCGGCGAACAGTCCTACGTGCTAAGGGGCTACGCCCTGCCCTGGATTGAACGCCTTCTGCCTGAGCTGCGGCGTGTACTGGCTCAATCGCCGTTTCGGCAAATGGTCACCCCCGGTGGCTTTACCATGTCGGCGGCGTTAAGCAGTTGCGGTGACCTGGGCTGGACCACCGATGCAACCGGCTACCGCTACACGCCCATCGACCCGCGCAGCCAGCAAGCCTGGCCCGCCATGCCGGACACCTTGCGCCAATTGGCCGAACTGGCGGCGGCAGAGGCCGGGTTTGCCCACTTCAGCCCCGATGCCTGCCTGATCAACCGCTACGTACCGGGCGCCAAGATGTCCTTGCATCAAGACAAGAATGAACGCCGCTACAGTGAGCCTGTGGTGTCGGTGTCCCTCGGGCTGCCAGCGATTTTCCTGTTTGGTGGTCACGAGCGCAGCAGCAAAACGCAAAAAGTTTCGCTGTTCCATGGCGATGTGGTGGTCTGGGGCGGGGTCGATCGCCTGCGTTTTCATGGGGTGATGCCGATCAAGGAAGGCGTGCATCCGGTGATGGGCCCGCAGCGCATCAACCTGACGTTCCGTACCGCTGGCTGATTTGACCGCAAGCTTCGGAGTGCCAGGCGCGTGCGGCACGGCTAATCTGGCCTGGCCCCGTCACGAGTGCCGACCATGACTACCGAACAAGACCCCCGCTGGGCTGCGATTCTCGCCCGCGACCCCAAGGCCGACACGCTGTTCGTCTACGGCGTCAAGACCACTGGCGTGTATTGCCGACCCAGCAGTGCCTCGCGCTTGCCGCGCGCGGAAAATATCGAGTTCTTCGACACCCCGGCGCAAGCCGAGGCGGCCGGCTATCGCGCCAGCAAACGCGCGGCCGGCGACCAGACTCAAGTTGCCGCACACCATGGCCAACTGGTGGCCGAAGCATGCCGGCACATCGAGCAGGCCGACACCCCGCCCACACTGAACACCCTGGCAGCCCAGGCCGGCCTCAGCCCGTTCCATTTTCACCGCGTATTCAAGGCGGTGACCGGCCTGACCCCCAAGGGCTACGCCAGCGCCCACCGTTCACGCAAGGTGCGCGCCGGGCTCAAGGGCCAGCACTCGGTGACGGATGCGCTGTACGACGCGGGGTTCAACTCCAACAGCCGCTTTTATGAATCGGCTGACCAGTTGCTGGGCATGAAGCCCAGTGACTACAAGGCAGGTGGCACCAACAATGTAATCCTGTTCGCCGTTGGGCAGTGCTCGCTGGGGGCGATTCTGGTGGCGCAAAGCACCCGTGGCGTCTGCGCGATTCTGTTGGGGGATGACCCGGATAAACTGGTGCGCGACCTCCAGGACCAATTTCCCAAAGCCGACCTGGTAGGCGCCGACACGCGCTTCGAACAGTTGATCGCCCAAGTGGTGGGGTTTGTCGAAGCGCCCGCCTTGGGCCTGGACCTGCCGCTGGACCTGCGCGGCACCGCGTTTCAAGAGCGCGTATGGCAGGCCTTGCGCGAAATTCCGGTAGGCAGCACGGCCAGCTACGCGCAGATTGCCGAGCGCATCGGCGCGCCCAAATCGTTTCGCGCGGTGGCCCAGGCGTGCGGAGCCAACAGCCTGGCAGTTGCGATCCCCTGTCACCGCGTGGTGCGCAGCAACGGTGACGTGTCGGGTTACCGCTGGGGCGTCGAGCGCAAGCGCCAATTGCTCGAGCGCGAACGCCAGCGCTAGAGCAACTTGCGCTTACGAAATTGCGCAACCTTATGCCGGTTGCCGCACAGCGCCATGCTGCACCAGCGGCGTTTGTGTGCTTTGGTGCGATCGTAAAACCACAGCACACACTCGGGATGCTCGCAGGTGCGGATCAGGCTGAAGTCACCCAGCACCAACAGGCCTGCAGCGGCCTCGGCAATCGTTGACAGGAACTGCTCCGGGGTTTGCGTCTTGCGCTGACGCTCCAACTGCAGTTCGCCCGACGCCGGCCACGCCAGTTGCGGATGGCTGACGGCTTTGCGCAAAAAGCCATTGAGCGCAGTCGGATCGCCTTGTTTCCCGGCCTTGCGCTGCTCCAGCAGATCGCGGATCACTTCTCGCAAGGCCACGGCCGTCGCCACTAGCGCGCCCGGTTCAAAGGCCGGCACCGCGCCCTCCTCGACCCACCCCAACCGTACCAGCCAGCGTTCGACATCCGCGTCGCCTTGCCAGAAATCGAAGGGTTCGCCGTCGATATTGGCACGCGTGTTAAGCATATCCAGCACCGGGTCATCGGCCAGTACATAGGGTTCCAGGGGCGCAACGGGAGGTGCGGAAGTAGCCATGGTCAATCCTCATGAGAGCCCCGACATCGTAACCGCTATTTACGTGCATGGATAGTTACGAAGCACGGAAAACTAACCCGATAAATTAATTTGACAGGTTACATTTTAAGGCGCAGCTTTTTAATTCGGTAACCCGTATATCAACTTTATCAAGTTACAAAAGGTGCTCTCAGCATGACTACTCAAGCTCCCGTTGTTCACTACCGTCACGTCGATGTCGATGGCGTGCGCATGTTCTACCGTGAGGCCGGCGACCCAGCCGCCCCGGTCATGCTGCTGTTGCATGGTTTTCCCAGCTCGTCGCATATGTACCGCAACCTGATCCCGCTGCTAGCCACGCGCTTCCGGGTGATTGCCCCAGACCTGCCGGGTTTCGGCTTCACCGAAGTACCCACTGAGCGCGATTACGTCTACAGCTTCGACAACCTGGCGATTACCACGGGGCATTTTGTCGAGGCATTGGGCCTCAGCCGCTACGCCCTGTATGTCTTCGATTACGGCGCGCCGGTCGGCCTGCGCCTGGCGGTGGCGCACCCGGAGCGGGTCAGCGCGCTGGTTTCGCAGAATGGCAACGCTTACCTGGAAGGCCTGGGCGATGCCTGGTCGCCGATTCACGCCTACTGGGCCGAGCCGAGCCAGGCCAACCGCGAGGTGATTCGCAACGCGGTGATCAGCCTCGAAGGCACGCGCTACCAGTATTTGCACGGCGTGAGCCAGCCGGAACGGGTGGCGCCGGAGTCGTATATGCTCGACGTGCTGCTGATGCAGCGGCCTGGCAATGACGAGATCCAACTGGACCTGTTCCTCGACTACCGCAACAACCTCACGCTGTACCCGGCATTCCAGGCGTTTTTCCAGGCCACCCAGGTGCCAGCACTGGTGATCTGGGGCCAGAACGACCCGTTCTTCATCCCGCCAGGAGCCCATGCCTACACCCGTGATAACGCCAATGCCGTGGTGGAGCTGCTCGATACCGGCCACTTCGCCCTGGAAACCCATGCCGAGCACATCGCCCAGCGGATCCATGCCGTGCTGGGGCACGCCATAGACTGATGACACCGCACGAAACGCGCGTTTCGTCCAGTGAATAAAACAGAGTGGCCGGGTGCCAAGGGCCCTGTTAAAACAGCGCAAAGTCCTATTCACGCTGGAGAAACATCCCATGAGCACCTGGCCAGACACGCGCATTCTTGACCTGCTGGGCATTGAAGTGCCGATCATCCAGGCGCCTATGGCGGTAGGGACGACCACCGCCATGGTTATCGCTGCCAGTAATGCCGGTGCGCTGGGTTCCATGCCTGCCGCCGCACTGAGTATCGAGCAGCTGCGTGAAGCGCTGACCACCATTCGCCAGGCCAGCACGCGGCCGCTCAACGTGAATTTTTTCTGTCACCAGCCACCCGCGCCCGACACTGCGCGCGATAAACGCTGGAAGGACCTGCTGGAACCCTACTACCGTGAGCTGGGCGCCGATTTTGACGCGCCAACGCCCATCTCCAACCGCGAACCGTTCAATGACGCCGCCTGCCGCGTGGTTGAAGAGTTTCGCCCGGAAGTCGTCAGTTTCCACTTTGGCTTGCCGGAAAAATCCCTGCTGGACCGAGTGAAAGCCACCGGCGCCAAAGTGCTGTCGTCCGCCACTACCGTTGAAGAGGCGATCTGGCTGGAACAACACGGCTGCGATGCCATCATCGCCATGGGCGTTGAAGCGGGCGGCCACCGTGGGATTTTCCTCAGCGAGGACCTCAACACCCAGATCGGTTTGTTTGCGCTGTTGCCGCAAATCGTCGATGCCGTCAGCGTGCCGGTGATTGCCGCCGGCGGCATCGGCGATGCACGCGGCATTGTCGCGGCATTCGCCCTCGGCGCCTCGGCGGTGCAGATTGGCACTGCGTACCTGTTCACCCCCGAGGCGAACGTGACCGCTTCCCACCACCATGCGCTGCGCCACGCCCAGGCCAGCGAAACCGCACTGACCAACCTGTTCACCGGGCGCCCGGCGCGAGGGATCGTCAACCGGGTGATGCGCGAGCTGGGTGCGATCAACCCCGCAGCGCCCGCTTTTCCTACATCGGGCGGTGCACTGATTCCGCTCAAGGCCAAGGATGAAGCCGGTTTCAGTAACCTGTGGGCGGGCCAGGCGCTGCGGCTCGGCAAAGACATCGGCACTTACGAGCTGACCCGCGAGCTAGCCGAACAGGCGTTGGCGAAACTCCAACGATAGAACCTGCACCTGAAGCAACTTTGCACTGTACCGGCAATGGCCAACCGCTATATATTCCCATACATAGCGGTTAAGCCTTCTCCCTATAACAAGCCGGACAATCCCCAAGGAGCTGCTTCATGAAGATTCATGCCTCACGCCTGGCCATGCTGGTCGCCGCGCTCGCCTTCGGTTCGGCGCACGCCGATGAAGTCCAGGTGGCCGTGGCCGCCAACTTCACCGCGCCGATCCAGGCGATTGCCGCCGACTTCGAAAAAGACACCGGGCACAAGCTGGTTGCGGCCTACGGCGCCACCGGGCAGTTCTACACCCAGATCAAGAACGGCGCGCCGTTCGAAGTGTTCCTGAGCGCCGACGACACCACCCCGCAAAAACTCGAAGCCGAAGGCGACACCGTCAAAGGCTCGCGCTTCACTTACGCCGTGGGCACCCTGGCATTGTGGTCGGCCAAAGAAGGTTATGTGGACGCCAAGGGCGAGGTATTGAAGAAGGACCAATTCAAGCACCTGTCCATCGCCAACCCCAAAGCCGCGCCTTACGGCCTGGCCGCCACCCAGGTATTGGCCAAAGAAGGCCTGACCGAGCAGGTCAAGGACAAGATCGTCGAAGGCCAGAACATCACCCAGGCCTATCAGTTTGTGTCCACCGGTAATGCCGAGTTGGGTTTTGTCGCCTTGTCGCAGATCTATAAAGACGGCAAAGTCACCAGCGGTTCGGCGTGGATCGTCCCGGCCTCCATGCACGACCCGATCAAACAGGACGCGGTAATCCTCACCAAGGGCAAGGACAGCGCAGCTGCCAAAGCGCTGGTCGAGTACCTCAAGGGGCCAAAAGCCGCGGCCGTCATCAAGTCCTATGGTTACGAGCTGGCCAAGTAAATGCCGTTATCGAGTGCCGATTTTTCCGCTATCTGGTTGACCATCAAACTGGCGTCACTGACCACCGTGATCCTGCTGGTCATCGGCACTCCGATTGCGCTGTGGCTGTCGCGCACCCGCTCGTGGTGGCGCGGGCCCATCGGGGCAATCGTCGCCTTGCCGTTGGTGTTGCCGCCAACGGTAATCGGTTTCTACCTGCTGTTGACCATGGGCCCCAATGGCTACTTCGGCCAGTTCACCCAATGGCTGGGCCTGGGCACCCTTACCTTCAGCTTCGCCGGGCTGGTGATTGGCTCGGTGATCTATTCCATGCCGTTTGTGGTGCAGCCGTTGCAAAACGCCTTCTCCGCGATCGGCACCCGCCCGCTGGAAGTGGCCGCGACCCTGCGCGCCAACCCGTGGGACACGTTCTTCAGCGTCATCCTGCCCCTGGCGCGCCCGGGGTTTATTACCGCGGCCATCCTCGGGTTTGCGCATACCGTTGGCGAGTTCGGCGTGGTGCTGATGATCGGCGGCAATATCCCTGACAAAACCCGCGTGGTCTCGGTGCAGATCTACGACCATGTCGAAGCCATGGAATATGCCCAGGCCCATTGGCTGGCAGGCTCCATGGTGGTGTTCGCGTTCCTCGTGTTGCTGGCGTTGTACTCCAGCCGTAAAACCCGGATGGGCTGGAGCTGATGTCGATGATTGATGTGCGCCTGCAACTCAAGTATTCCGGCTTTACCCTGGACGTTGACCTGCACCTGCCCGGGCGCGGCGTGACGGCGCTGTACGGGCATTCCGGCTCCGGCAAGACCACCTGCCTGCGCTGCATCGCCGGGCTGGAGCGCGCCGGGGACGGGTTTATCCAGATCAACGATGAGGTCTGGCAAGACAGCCGCAGCGGGTTATTCGTGCCGCCACACAAGCGGGCGCTGGGGTATGTGTTTCAAGAGGCGAGCCTGTTCGCGCATTTGTCGGTACTGGCCAACCTGGAATTCGGCCTCAAGCGCATCCCGCGCACGCAACGCCGGGTCGACATGGCCCACGCCACCGAGCTGCTGGGGATCGGCCACTTGCTGGATCGCAACCCGCAGCATTTGTCCGGCGGCGAGCGCCAGCGCATCGGCATCGCCCGCGCCCTGCTCACCAGCCCTCGCCTGCTCTTGATGGATGAACCGCTGGCCGCCCTCGACAGCCAGCGCAAAGGCGAAATCCTGCCCTACCTCGAACGCCTGCATGATGAGCTGGATATTCCGGTGCTGTATGTCAGCCATGCCCAGGACGAGGTGGCGCGCCTGGCCGATCACATCGTATTGCTCAGCGACGGCAAGGCCCTGGCCAGCGGCCCCATTGGCGAAACCCTGGCGCGGCTCGACCTGCCCATGGCACTGGGGGATGACGCCGGCGTGGTGGTCAACGGCAACGTCAGTGCCTACGACGAGCACTACCAGTTGCTGACGCTGCAACTGCCCGGCAGCGCGCAGCACCTGCGCGTGGCGCATGCACCGATGGCGGTGGGCAAGACACTGCGGGTAAAAGTACAGGCGCGGGACGTGAGCCTCAGCCTGCAGGCCGAGGAACACAGCAGCATCCTCAACCGCCTGCCGGTGACGGTCACCCAGGAGGTGGCGGCGGATAACAGCGCCCACGTGCTGGTGCGCCTGGACGCCGATGGCACGCCACTACTGGCACGGATCACGCGTTTTTCCCGCGACCAGTTGCAACTGCACCCCGGCCAGCAGCTGTGGGCGCAGATCAAGGCCGTCGCGGTATTGGCCTAGCAAACCTTTTGGCACGACCGCGCACGGCTGCGGTCAATCAGGCATACCGGCCTGATTTGTTGCCAAGGAAACCGTGCCATGTCCGACTCCGCGTTGCCCGCCGACCTGCATTACGTTGACGACACCCAGCCCGGCATTCGCCGCAAAAAAGTGCGCGACAAGTTCCAGTATTTCGACCAAAAAGGTGAGCGCATTACCGATGCCGCCGAGGTCAAGCGCCTCAACAGCCTTGCCGTCCCACCCGCCTATACCGATGTGTGGATCTGCGCCGACCCGCGCGGCCATCTGCAAGCCACCGGCCGCGACGCCCGTGGGCGCAAGCAGTATCGCTACCACGCGCGCTGGCGCGAAGTGCGCGACAGCGACAAGTACTCGCGCCTGCAGGAGTTCGGCAATGCCCTGCCTAAATTGCGCAAGCAGCTGGAAGCGCAACTGGCCGAGCCCGGTTTTACCCGCGAAAAGGTGCTGGCCACGGTGGTAATGCTGCTGGACGCCACGCTGATTCGCGTCGGCAATGTCGAGTATGCGCGCGAGAACAAATCCTACGGCCTGACCACCCTGCGCAGCCGCCATGTGGATATCAAGGGCAGCGAGATCAAGTTTCAGTTTCGCGGCAAGAGCGGCGTGGAACACCAACTCAGCGTTAAGGACCGGCGCCTGGCCAGTGTGGTCAAGCGCTGCCTGGAACTGCCGGGGCAGAACCTGTTTCAGTACCTGGACACCGATGGCGAGCGCCATACCGTCAGCTCCCAGGACGTCAACGCCTACCTGCACGACCTCACCGGCGCCGACTTCACCGCCAAGGATTACCGCACGTGGGCTGGCACCGCCATGGCGCTGGCCGTATTGCGGGAGTTGGAGTGGCAGCCGGAGTCCGATGCCAAACGGCATGTGGTGGCGATGGTCAAGGATGTGGCCAAACAGCTGGGCAACACCCCGGCGGTGTGCCGCAAGTGCTATATCCACCCGGCGGTGCTGGAGCATTTCAGCCTGGGTGAACTGTCTCGGCTGCCCAAGCCGAGGGTGCGCAAAGGCCTTAAAGCCGAGGAAGTCGCCCTCGCAATGTTCCTCGAGCGACTCGCCGCCGACTTGCCGAAGAACGCCGAGGCGAGTTAGGCTCTGCCTCCCTTCTGACGTTCAGGACGACCGCCGACGTGAACCACTAAGCCTTCCAAAATGTATCTGCAACGAGCCGCCCGGCGCGCTTGTTGGCCTGTTCGACATTTTTCTGGAGGTGCTGATGACTGACGTCAACCGGCTGCCCGTCCTGGTTTCCCTGCAACACCTGTGCTTCCAGTTCGCCAATGGCGAGACCTTGCTGGATGACCTGAGCCTGTCCATCGACCGCACGCCCACCGGTATCGTGGGGCGCAACGGGCAGGGCAAAAGTATCCTCGCCCAACTCATCGCCGGGCAGTTGGCCCCCTCGTCCGGCTCGCTCATGCGCTCGGCCAGCGTGGCGTATGTGCCCCAACGCATCGCGGTTGCCGCCGGCGAGACCGTCGCCGATATCACCGGCACCGCAGCGGTGCTGGCAGCCTTGGAGCGCTTGGCGTCGGGGGTTGCACGGGTGGATGACCTGGCGGTGGTCAACGACCGCTGGGACCTTGCCGAGCGCTTGCGCAACACGTTGGATTCAGCCGGCCTGGGGGATCTTGAGGTGGATACCCCAGCCGAGCATCTCAGCGGCGGCCAGCTGGCGCGGGTGGCGGTGATCGGTGCGCTGTTGGCCGCGCCGCAACTGCTGGTACTCGATGAGCCCACCAACCACCTCGACGGCGCCGGACGCGCGTGGCTGCTACAGGCCTTGAACGCCTGGCGCGGCGGCCTGGTGGTGGTCAGCCATGACCGGCAATTGCTTAACACGCTTGCGCGCATTGTCGAGCTGTCCCCACTGGGTGCGCGGGTGTACGGCGGCAACTACACGGCCTACCGCCAGCAACGCGATGCCGAACAGCACGCCGCCGTCGCCGCATTGGACCACGCGCGCCTGGAGCGCAGCCGCGAACGCCGGCGCCTGCAAAAAGACCACGACAGCCTGCAACGCAATGCCGCGCACTCGCGCAAACACGCAGAGACGGCCAATGTGGATCGGTTCACCAAGGCCCGCTGGAAAGGCGCCGCCACGCAAATCGTCAGCAGCGTGCGCAGTGCCCATCAGACACACAAACATGCGCTGGATGACGGCGTACGTCAGGCATACGCACGCGTCGCGGATGAGACACCGACGTTGCTGGCCCTGCCGGGTTCTGCGGTGCCCAATGGTCGACACGTGCTCAGACTGGTAGACGCGCGGTTGCCCTGGCTGGAGCACCCGGCACTCACGCTGCAACTGATGGGCCCGGTGCGCGTAGCCGTGCTGGGGCCTAACGGTTGCGGTAAATCCACCTTGCTCAAGGTGCTCGCCGGCCAATACCAGCCCGTCAGTGGCGAATCCTCGGTGACGGTGCCCAGCGCGTATATCGACCAGCACCTGACGCTGCTGGACAATCAACGAGCCATCATCGACCAGTTCGACACCACGCTGGCCGCAGCCGAATTGCGCACACGCCTGGCCTTGCTGCAACTGGATGCCACGCGGGTGACCCAACCGGCTGCAAACCTCAGCGGCGGCGAGCGCTTGAAAGCCGCCATGGCGATTGCCCTGTGGCGCGAAACACCCGCGCAACTGCTGTTGCTGGATGAGCCGACCAACCACCTGGACCTGGAATCCGTGCACGCTTTTGAGCAGGCGTTGCAAGGTTTTACCGGCGCGATGCTGGTGGTATCCCATGACGCCGAGTTGGTGCAGGCGATCCGCCCTACCCATCATTTGAGCTGGCAACCGGAGGGCTGGCAACTGGAGTGTGTCTGAGGTCATTGCGCGCGCCCGCAAAGCGTCCTACGGTAGTGGCCGGATAATCTCACCGAGGAACCCGGCCCCATGCTGCCTTCGCCGCGCAAGCCCATCGCCAATGCCGCCCTTGCCCACCAACAGCGTTGGCGCGGCCGCGTCGGCCTGATGCTGGTGGCCAGCCTGTCGGTGCTGGCGGGCATGACCGACGCCATTGGCTTTATGGCCAGTGGCGATTTTGTCTCGTTCATGAGCGGCAACACCACCCGCCTGGCGGTGGCGATCAGTGCCGGCGACCTGGGCTTGACCGGGCGGCTGCTGTTGCTGGTGGCCACCTTCGTGGTGGGCAATGCGTTGGGGGTGATGGTCAGCCGCGTCAGCCGGCGCCACGCCCTGCCCCTGCTGTTGTGTATTGCAGCCTTGCTCTGCGGCGGTGCGATGCTGCCGGTAGCGGATGCGCTGCCCGCGTTGCTGGCGGCGATCATTGCGATGGGCATGCTTAATGCGGCGGTGGAAGAGGTAAACGGTTTGCCGGTCGGCCTCACCTACGTCACTGGCGCGCTCTCGCGTTTTGGCCGCGGCCTGGGGCGCTGGATGCTCGGTGAACGCCGCAATGGCTGGCGGGTGCAATTGATTCCATGGGCGGGGATGTTTGTCGGCGCGGTGATTGGCGCGCTGCTGGAGCAGCAGATGGGCCTGCAGGCGCTGCTGGTCAGTGGTGTGTTGGCAGCGGTGTTGGGGCTGGTGTCACTGAAGATCCCCCGGCGCTGGCATTTGGGTTTTATGCCGCGATAAGGGACAAAAAAGTGCTCGCCCGACGGTTAGGCCTCGACGTCCGTGTACTGGTAAAGAGCCATCATGTCGAGCGAGCGCGTGCATCATAAGCGAATGTCCGGCGGCTGTCCCGCCGGGCATTTCCTAAAAACACTAGGGAAATGGATTACAGGCAAGTCGCTAGAGCAGCTAAACGGCGCTTGGCGGGCATATTGTCTTCAGCCGCGTAGTACTTGACGGTAGAGCCGGCGCCGGCGCTCAGCACATCGACAAAATAGTCGCCGCCGGTGGTGTAGACAGTAAATCCACCGGCCCCGGTCGGCTCCTTGAAGCCCCCCGCGTCCACGCCAAACACGCTTTCATCCTGCCAGCCGAACTGGATGCACTCGGCAACCACCAGTGTGGCCTTGTCCGACGCCATGGCCTTGTAGGGGTTGCCTGCGCGCGCGTCTTTCATCTTCGAGCCCGCGCAACCGGCCAGTGCAACCAGTACCAATGTGCCCAATACAACCTTGCGCATCTCATCGCCTCCATGGAAAAAACGCGACTCTATCATTAGCCGGTACCTGCCAGGGTGGATTACCGGGTAGCGCGACCTGGATCATGGCTTTATGATGGCGCCGTTGATCTCACTGAGGAGGTCAACGGGATATTCTCTACAAGGAAGCGTCATGAAAGATTTCGTCATCAGCGTAAACAACTCCGTTCTCTACATCGCCCTGGCCTTCGTCTGGCTGATTGGCCTGGTGTCGATGTTCAGCGCGAATTTTCTGTCGGGCCTGGCGATTCTGGTCGGCGGTACGTTGACCTGGTGCATCATCTCCGGCTTCTGGTTCGTCCAGTCCGCCACCTACGAAGAGCTGCGCAAGCTCAACGCCAAGAGCTGATGCAACAGCGGCCCCGATTGGGGCCGCTTTGCTGTGCGCTGGATGAATTTAGTTTCACTGTGAAGGGACCGGGCACCGCCTATAGTCGGCAGGCTCATTTTTTAGAAGTCTCCCTTCTGCCCGCCCTCCCGCGGGCTTTTTTTCGCCTGCGTGTCGGCTCATAGCCACCAGCGAAACAGATAGAACAAACCCATGCTCAACAGCACGGTGACCAGCACATTGCGCGTCCAGAACATCAACCCCACCGCACAGATGCCAGCCAGCAGGTAGGGGTTTGCCGGGCTCAGGTTGAGTTGGTGGTCGGCGAGAAAAATGATCGGCCCGCAAATAGCGGTGAGCATGCCCGGCACCGCAAACCCGAGAAACTCCCGCGCCCCGCGGTTAAGCCGCACCGGCAAGCGCGGTTCGATAAACAGGTAACGGTTGAGGAAAACCACCAGGCCCATGGCCACAATCATCAGGTAAATCATCGCTGCCCGACTCCCAGTCGCTTGCACACAAACCCTGCGCTCATACCCAGCACGCCGGACACCACCACCGCCGACTCCCAGTGCAGGAAGCTCAGCCACACCGAAAACAGCAGCGACACGGCCACGCAGACCACCGTCGGCACGTCACGCACCACCGGGGTGATCAACGCGATAAAGGTCGCGGCAATGGAAAACTCCAGGCCCAACTGGTCGAGGCCGGGAATGCTTTTGCCCAGCACGATGCCGGCCAAGGTAAACAGGTTCCAGGCGATGTAGAACGTCAGCCCGACACCCAGGGCGTACCAGCGGTTAAAGGTTTCGCGGTCGTAGTGGCTGACCAAGGCAAAAAATTCGTCGGTCAGCAGGAACCCCAGGCTCATGCGCCAGCGGGTCTTGAGTGGTGAAACAATCGGGCGCAAATGCATGCCATAGAGCAGATGCTGAGACGTCAGCAGCAAGGTAGTCAGCACGATGGATATCAGGCTGGCACCGCTTTTGACCATGCCGATGGCGACCAGTTGAGCCGCGCCGGCGAAGACGATGGCGGACAACCCCTGCGCCTGCAGCGGGGTGAATTGTGCATCGATGGCCATCGAACCGGCCAGCAGGCCCCAGGGTGCACAGGCCAGGGACAGGGGAATAACGGCGATCGCGCCGCGAGCGAAGGCATAATGAGGTAAGGCAGTAGGCATGGAGACGGCTCATCGACAGACAGTCGACAAGCATGCCAGCGCAACAGGGGGCTTGTCTTGAACGATCTTGCTCAGGCCAGGCGGACCGACACCTGCTCTACCGAGTCGCGCGCTTCGCGCAGTTCGTGGGCGTCCTGGTTGAGCCGGTGAATGGTGTTGAGCAAGCGTTGGCGCAGCACTTCATCGCCGAGTTTTTCGACGGCACGCATCAGGTCAAACGCGGCGGTTTCGTTATTTTCCGCGACGGAATCCAAGGTCTTGCGCAGGTTGCGAGTGGCACGGGTCACGCGGGTTCTTCCTTCATCAGCAATGGGCAGGCACTTTAGGACATTCGTGTTTCATTTTAATTTCAAACACTTGTGGCTGATTGAGGCGGAATTGATCCCGATCAAATGAAAAGCGGATTTGACCTACATATATGGATATACGTATATTCGAATTAACGAATATACAGGCCATGATCATGTCGGATCTTTTCTCCCCTCCCACCCTGTTCAAATGCCTGGCAGACGCCACCCGCGCGCGCTTGACGCTGCTGATCCTGCGCGAAGGCGAACTTTGTGTGTGCGAATTGATCCATGCCTTGGACGACAGCCAGCCGAAAATTTCCCGCCACCTCGCGCAACTGCGCAGTTGTGGGCTTCTGCTGGACCGTCGGCAGGGACAATGGATTTATTACCGCATCAACCCGGCACTGCCCGGCTGGGTCACCCAAGTGCTGGACACCACCTTGCAAGCCAACCAGCCCTGGTTGCAGAACGACGCACAGCGCCTGGATGCAATGGGCGACCGACCACAACGAGTCACTACCTGCTGCTGAACCCTCGGAGCGTTTATTCATGCTTGTCGCCATTGGCATTTTCATCTTCACCATCGTTCTGGTCATCTGGCAGCCCAAGGGCCTCGGCGTCGGCTGGAGCGCAACCATGGGCGCGATCCTGGCCCTGGCCTGCGGCGTGATCAGCCTGGCGGATATCCCGGTGGTGTGGCACATCATCTGGAACGCCACCGGCACCTTCGTCGCGCTGATCATCATCAGCCTACTGCTGGACGAAGCCGGGTTCTTCGCCTGGACCGCCCTGCATGTAGCCCGCTGGGGCCGTGGCCGTGGCCGGCGGTTGTTTGCCTATATGGTGCTGCTCGGCGCGTTGGTCTCGGCGCTGTTTGCCAATGACGGTGCCGCACTGATCCTCACGCCTATCGTGATGTCGATGCTGCTGGCCTTGCGCTTTTCGCCGGCGGCGACCCTCGCGTTCGTGATGGGCGCGGGGTTTATCGCCGACACGGCGAGCCTGCCGCTGGTGGTGTCGAACCTGGTGAATATCGTCTCGGCGGACTATTTCAAGATCGGTTTCAACGAGTACGCAGCGGTGATGGTGCCGGTGAATTTTGTCAGCGTGGCCGCCACCCTGGCGGTGTTGCTGTGGTTTTTCCGCCGCGATATTCCCCAGGCCTATGACCCGGCCGACCTGGCCGACCCCGCCAGCGCCATCCACGACCGCGCCACCTTCCGCGCCGGCTGGTGGGTGCTGGGCATCCTGCTGGTCGGCTGCTTTGCCCTGGAACCGCTGGGGATTCCCATCAGTGCGATCTCCGCGGTGTGCGCCGTGCTCCTGCTGGTGATCGCCGCCAAGGGCCACAAGATTTCCACGCGTAAAGTGCTGAAGGAAGCACCGTGGCAGATCGTGATTTTTTCCTTGGGCATGTACCTGGTGGTCTACGGCTTGCGCAACGCCGGCCTCACCACCTACCTGGCGACCTGGCTCGATACCTTTGCCCATTACGGCGTGTGGGGCGCAGCCATGGGCACCGGGGTGCTGACGGCGTTGCTGTCATCGGCCATGAACAACCTGCCGACCGTGCTGATCGGCGCGCTGTCCATCGAGTCCAGCCATGCCGTGGGCGTGGTCAAGGACGCGATGATCTACGCCAACGTGATCGGTAGCGACCTGGGCCCCAAAATCACCCCCATCGGCAGCCTGGCGACCTTGCTGTGGCTGCATATCCTGGCGCGCAAAGGCATCACCATCACCTGGGGCTACTACTTCAAGGTCGGGATTGTGCTGACCTTGCCGGTGCTGCTGATCACCCTTGCCGCCCTCGCCTTGCGCCTGAGTTTCTGACGGAGAATGCCAGTGAAAGTCCTGTTCATG
This sequence comes from Pseudomonas sp. S09G 359, assembly GCF_002843605.1. Taxonomy (NCBI): domain Bacteria; kingdom Pseudomonadati; phylum Pseudomonadota; class Gammaproteobacteria; order Pseudomonadales; family Pseudomonadaceae; genus Pseudomonas; species Pseudomonas sp. S09G 359. Next base: position 3,600,142 of record NZ_CP025263.1, read on the forward strand.
TGTACCGCCAACAGCTGTCGGAGCATTTTGTCCGAGGCGCTGTTCAACCACTTGGCGCCGCCGGGGTTCGAGGCGATCAGCGCCGGCAGCGTCCCCAAGGGCCAGGTGCTGCCGCGCAGCCTGAGCACATTGCAGGCGGCGGGCATCAGCACCGAGGGCCTGTACAGCAAGGGTAATGAGGCCTTTGAAGGCAGCCCGCCGGACGTGGTCATCACCGTGTGCGACAAGGCTGCCAGCGAAGCTTGCCCGGTGTATTTCGGGCCGGCGCTGAAGGCCCATTGGGGGTTGGCGGACCCGTCCGATGTACAGGGAGATGATGCCCACATCGACGGCGCATTTCAGGCTACCCTGCAGATCATCGAGCGCCGCTGCCGGGCGTTTTTCGAGGTCCCCTTCGCCCGCTTGACTGCCATTGAAATCAAGGCCGAGCTTGATCGCATCGCCACCCTGTAACCGGAGCCGCTGATGAGCACGATGCAACACGCCTGGCTGGGCCACTACGAAATCAGCAGCACCACCTGCACCGGCCTGACCTTTGCCCGTCACAGCCATGACGAATGTGTGATCGGCGTGAACCTGGTCGGCGAAGAAAAAGTCTGGTTGGACCGCCGCGAATTCGAGGCCGGCCCGGGTTCTATCACCTTGTACAACCCTGGGCAGATCCAGGGCGGTGGCGCAGCAGATGGCGCGCCCTGGCAGTTCGTGAGCCTGTACATTACCGCAGAGCAATTGGCCGCTGACCTGGGGCTTACACACTTGGAGTTCGACCGTTCGCTGTGTTTTGCGCCAGACCTGGCCCGGCGCCTGGCGGCGACGGTGCGCGGCACATTGTGCGGCGATGCGCTGGGCCAGGGCTTGAGCGAAGACGCCTTGGTGCTGCTGTTGGCTGAGGTGGTCAGCCTTAGCGGCGTGCGCTTGCCCGATAGCACGGCAGCGGGCAAAAACCTCATCGGCCGCGCCCAGGAACTGCTCGCCGAGCACCTGTCTCGTTCACTGCCGCTGGAGCATCTTGGCGATGAGCTGGGGTTATCCAAGTTTCACCTGCTGCGCACCTTCCAGAAAGAGACCGGGCTCAGCCCCCGGCAATGGGCGATGCAATTGCGCACGCGGCGGGCCAAGGGCCTGTTGCGCAATGGCGTGGCGGCCAGCGAAGTTGCTCACGACCTCGGGTTTGCCGACCAGAGCCATCTCAACCGGCATTTCCGCGCGGCCTATGGCATCACGCCGGGGCGTTATCAAAGCGTGTTGAAACGCTGAACAGCGCAATCTGGTTCAAGACAGCACCTGCGCGTCGCCTCACACTGCTCGCCCTCTCTTGAAGGAACGCGGGCATGCTGACGATCTTTTTCTACGCGCTGGTATTCGGTTTTGTGTTTTGCCTCTCCCCCGGTGCCGTGCTGGCGGAGACCCTGCGCCGTGGCCTGCTGCATGGTTTCACCCCGGCCTTGCTGGTGCAGGTCGGCTCCCTGGTGGGCGACGCCGTGTGGGCGGTGATCGGCCTCACGGGCATCGCCCTGTTAATCCAGCATGACGCGGTGCGCGTGCCACTGACGCTCGTGTGCGCGCTGTACCTGGCGTGGCTGGGCGTGCGCAGCCTGATCGACGCCTGGCACCTGCCCGCGGCAGACAGCGCGCCGGCCAGATCCGGGCAGAATGCCTTGGCGGTAGGTGCAGCGATCTCCTTGGCCAACCCGAAGAACATTGTTTACTGGGGCGCGCTGGGCAGCGCCTTGTCCGGCATCGTCGGCGCCACACCCAGCCAGGGGCAGACGCTGATGTTTTTTGCAGGTTTTATGCTGGCATCGCTGTTGTCGTGTTTTCTGATTGCCGGCCTGGTCAACCTGTTGCGCAAGAATGCATCACCGCTGTGGCAGCGCGTCAGTTATGGCGCCTGCGGTGTGGTATTGCTTTATCTGGCTGTTCTGGCCGCCCGTGGAGTATGAAGTTATATACTCTGCAACTTGCCTCTTATCTGAATACACTCTGAACGCCGGTTATTTTAATTGATCATGCGTTGACATTTTGTAACTGGCTGAGTAGATTGCCCGTGCCCGCAACTGGGGCCTTTTTTAACCCTCACAAAAGAAGCCAATGGACACAGTATCTAGTCGCTGTCCGTGCACTGCGTTTGCAGGCATCGGGCGCCCAACCCAGAATATGACAGGACTCGCCTCCCCGGTCCGGTAAGCTGCGCTAGAGCTCGATGCTCCACCGTAACTGCCTCGCCGGATGCCCGTCCGGTCCCGAGGTGTGTTATGACCTTTAAAACCCTTGTTTTACCTGATGTACCAAGCTTGGCCGCAGCCCTGCGGACCGAGCTCTGCCGTGCCCCTGTGGGGTTTTTCCCGATGCGCTCGGCCTTTGCTACGCCCTCCCCTCAAGACCCGCAGAGACCCAAGGTTTTCAGCCTGGATTTCGCGTGAGCGTTCGCGCCGCCTGAGCCTGCTGAAAACAGCAACTTTCTGATCAATACCCTGGAGTTCCTTATGAACAATTCCAGTGGTAGTCGGCTGCGCGTTAGTTAACTAACGCTGCAGTAGTAGATATGTAATCTCCTTATTTAAACCGATCGCGAAGTCCGCGGCTCGGCATGCTTTCGCTCGCCTGCAACCAGGTAAGTAACGGGTATGTTTTGTCGAGAATTGGCGACAGGAGTACACACAATGAGCGCCGTAAAAAACACCCCACTGCAGACCAAAAACGGCAGCGACAGCAAACTGTCGATGCGTGCCGCCCGCGAAGCCCACAACGGCCTGCAAGCCACCCTGGCCAACGTCCGTGCCACCCAGGACGGCCTGACCGAACTGGACGCCGCTGCCCGCCTGCAACGCGAAGGCTACAACGAAGTGGCCCATGACAAGCCGCCACACGCGGTCGTGCAGTTCCTGCAGGCATTGAACAACCCGTTCATCTATGTGCTGCTGACCTTGGGCGGCATCAGCTTCTTCACCGATTGCTGGCTGCCGATGCAGGACGGCGAAGACGCCGACCCGACCAAAGTGGTCATCATCATGACCATGGTACTGCTCAGCAGCCTGTTGCGCTTCTGGCAGGAACACCGCTCGGCCAAGTCCGCCGAAGCCCTCAAAGCCATGGTGCGCACCACCGCCACTGTGCTGCGCCGTGAACAAGTGGGCAGCCCGCCGACGCTGCGCGAAGTGCCAATGCGCGACCTGGTGGCCGGCGATATCGTGCAACTGTCGGCCGGCGACATGATCCCCGCCGACATCCGCCTGATCGAGTCCCGCGACCTGTTTATCAGCCAGGCCGTGCTCACCGGCGAAGCCTTGCCGGTAGAAAAATACGACACCCTGGGCGAAGTCACGCAAAAATCCGCCAGCAGCGTGGCCGCCGACCAGGGCAACCTGCTCGACCTGCCGAACATCTGCTTCATGGGCACCAACGTGGTCAGCGGCCGCGCCAAGGCGGTGGTGGTGGCGACCGGGCCGCGCACCTATTTTGGTTCGTTGGCCAAGGCGATTGTCGGCTCGCGCGTGCAAACCGCCTTCGACCGTGGGGTCAACAGCGTCAGTTGGTTGCTGATCCGCTTCATGCTGGTGATGGTGCCGATCGTGTTCCTGCTCAATGGCTTCTCCAAGGGTGACTGGGGCGATGCCTTCCTGTTTGCCTTGGCGGTCGCCGTGGGCCTGACCCCGGAAATGCTGCCGATGATCGTCAGCGCCAACCTGGCCAAGGGCGCCACGGCGATGGCCAAGCGCAAGGTGGTGGTCAAGCGCCTGAATGCGATCCAGAACTTCGGTTCGATGGACGTGCTGTGCACCGACAAGACCGGCACCCTGACCCAGGACAAGATCATCCTCGAGCATCACGTGAATGCCTGGGGCCAACGCGATGATGCGGTGCTGTCCCTGGCCTGGCTCAACAGCTACCACCAGAGCGGCATGAAAAACCTGATGGACCAGGCGGTGGTGCAGTTCGCGGAGCAAAATCCGAAGTTCCAGGTGCCGTTTGCCTACAGCAAGGTCGATGAACTGCCGTTCGACTTTGTGCGCCGGCGCCTGTCGATCGTGGTCAAGGACGCCGCCGACGACCATCTGCTGGTGTGCAAAGGCGCGGTGGAAGAAATGCTCGGCATTTCCACCCACGTCATGGAGGCCGGTGCAGCCGTGCCGCTCGACGCCCGGCGCCGCGAGGAATTGCTGGCGATTGCGAATGACTACAACGAAGACGGTTTCCGCGTACTCGTGGTGGCGACGCGCAACATTCCCAAGGCGTTGGCCCGCCAGCAGTACACCACGGCGGATGAGCGCAACCTGGTGATCCAGGGGTTCCTGACCTTCCTCGATCCGCCGAAGGAAACTGCCGGCCCGGCCATTGCTGCCCTGCAACAGATCGGCGTCGCGATCAAAGTGCTGACTGGCGACAACGCCGTGGTCACCGCCAAGATCTGCCGCCAGGTTGGTCTCGATCCTGGCCAGCCGCTGCTGGGGGTGGAAATCGAAGCGATGGACGATGCAACCCTGCTGCGCCGCGTCGAAGAACGCACGGTGTTTGCCAAGCTGACGCCGCTGCAAAAATCCCGCGTGCTCAAGGCCCTGCAAGCCAACGGTCACACGGTGGGTTTCCTCGGCGACGGCATCAACGATGCTCCGGCGCTGCGCGATGCCGATGTGGGTATCTCGGTGGACAGCGGCACCGACATCGCCAAGGAATCGGCGGATATCATCCTGCTGGAAAAGAGCCTGATGGTGCTCGAAGAAGGTGTGCTCAAAGGCCGCGAAACCTTCGGCAATATCATGAAGTACCTGAACATGACTGCCAGCTCCAACTTCGGCAACGTGTTCTCGGTGCTGGTGGCCAGCGCGTTTATCCCGTTCCTGCCGATGCTGTCGATCCACCTGCTGTTGCAGAACCTGATGTACGACATCTCCCAGCTGGCCCTGCCGTGGGACAAGATGGACAAGGAATACCTGGCCAAGCCACGCAAGTGGGATGCGAAAAACATCGGCCGCTTCATGATCTGGATCGGGCCGACCTCGTCGATCTTCGACATCACCACCTTTGCGCTGATGTGGTACGTGTTCGCCGCCAACAGTGTAGAGATGCAGACGCTGTTCCAGTCCGGCTGGTTTATCGAGGGGCTGCTCTCGCAAACCCTGGTGGTGCACATGTTGCGTACGCGCAAGATCCCGTTCTTCCAGAGCACGGCCGCGTGGCCAGTGTTGATGATGACCGGCGTGGTGATCGCGCTGGGGATCTACGTGCCGTTCTCGCCGCTGGGCACCCTGGTCGGCCTGCAACCGCTGCCGCTGGCGTACTTCCCATGGCTGGTGGGCACCTTGCTCAGCTACTGCTGCGTGGCCCAACTGATGAAAACGATCTACATCCGCCGCTTCAAGCAGTGGTACTGATCCCCCGCCTTTCGAAAACGCTGGCCGTCGCCCGACGGTCAGCGTGCAACACAAGGACTCTGCCTATGCGCGTCTTGATCTGTGCAGGTCGTCATTACGCCGACAGCAAAAAGTCCCGCCACGTGCTGGACGCTTACCATCGCCTGCGCCCGGTGCAGGTACTGATCCACGGCGGCAACCAGTTCCTCGGCAGCGACATCGAGGAATGGGCGCGGGAAATGGACATCGACGTGGTGCGTTACCCACCCAATTGGCAACGCCACGGCAAGCAGGCGGAACGCCAGCGCAACCATTTCATGCTGACCGACAGCCGCCCGGATGTGGTCATCGCCCTGCCTGGCGGTGACGACACCTGCGAGCTGGTCTGCCAGGCCAAAGCCAACGGCATTGCGGTGCTCACGGTAGAAAGCTGAACTCAACTGAGGTGCATCATGCACAAAAAACACAGCCCTCGGCAGCCAGACGGGTTTGCCAAATTCCGTGCGCGCCAGTATCGCGGCGCGCGTCATACCCTGTTGCTGCTACCACCCGCGAAACGCCGGGCATTGCGGCGCAATATGATCTTTATTGGCGTGACCGTTGGCGCCGTTATTGGCCTTGCCCTGCTGTCCAGGCTCTACACCGTTTGATGGACCTGTTGCTCCAGGTGCAGCTGCAACTGCGGGTCGATGTGCAGCTGCCCCGCCAGGTCATCCAGGTAATTGCGCTCGGCGTCCTGCTGGTCGTCGACCAGCATCACGCTGGCCAGGTACACCTCGGCCGCCAGCGCCGGGTCGGCGGCGAACTCGGCAAAATCCGCGGCATCCAGCGGCTTGGCGACTTCGGCGTCGAGCCAGGCTTGCAGCTGCGGGTCATCCGTGTGCTTACCCAGTTCGGTGGAGATCATCTGCTGCTCTTTTGCGTCGATCCGGCCATCGGCCTTGGCGGCGGCGATCAGCGCGCGCAACACTGCGTGGCTATGGGCCTCGGCTTCGGGGCCATCCAGTTGGTCGGCGGTCTGGAAGGCCTGTTGCGGGGTGGCGGCCTGCTGGCTTTGCCAGGCCTGATACGCCTGGTAGGCCATCATCCCCAGGGATGCCAACGCTGCATAGTTCATCCCGCCGGACCGCCCTTGTGTCGGCCGCGTGGCGGCCCCACCCAACATGCCGCCGAGGCCACCCAACAATCCGCCCAGGCCACCCCCAGCCGAGGCATTGCCGCCCTTCAATAAACCGCCGAGCACGCCACCCAGGCCGCCGCCTGAGGACGCGCCGCCAGCCTGCCCGGCGCGCAGCATTTGTTCGAGTAGATCGCTGGTGTTCATGGTGTTGCCCTCCCGGGGCGCGAGGTTGGCGTTTATCAACCATAGCCCGCGGCTGCCGGAACACCATGACCGCCGGGCGGGCACGCTTTATGATGGCGCGGCTACACCCATAAGGCACGCCATAAGAGATGAAGCCCGTGAACCGTATCGAACAGATCGCGCTGATGGCGAGCTACAACCAGTGGATGAACCGCAAGGTCTATGACGCGGCCGGCAAACTGAGCCACGCCGAACGGGTCGAGGACCGCCGGGCGTTTTTCGGCTCGATCCTCGGCACGCTGAACCACTTGGCCTTGGGCGATACGGTCTGGCTCAAACGCTTTGCCCTGCACCCGGCAGGCTTTACCGCGCTCGCCCCCTTACACGCCATCGCCACACCGGCGGACTTGAAACAACTGGCCTTCAACGACCTGCGCGAGCTCGCCACCCAGCGCGCCTGGCTCGATCAACTAATTCTCGACTGGAGCCAGACCCTGCAGGAAGCGGACCTGGACCATCACCTGCAGTACCACAACATGCGCGGCATGGCCGCCGAGAAAAACTTCTACAGCCTGCTGGTGCATTTTTTCAACCATCAGACTCATCATCGGGGCCAGGTCACCACCCTGCTCAGCCAGGCCGGGCAGGATGTGGGCGACACTGACCTGCTGGCACTGATCGACTGAAAGATCGAACGTCGCTTTCGCGCTGGGGTCGAAACCTCAGGTGCCGGGCTTTTCCTACCGCCCGCCCTCCCCGCGCGCATGGTGGCTCTAGCGATGCGCGTACCCCATAAGAAGGAGACGCTTACATGGTCATTCACTTCAAGGTCGCCGGGCATCTTGCCTGTGGCCACCACGGCACCAACCTCCCGTCCAGCGTCGAGCTGAACCGCGTCAAATGCCGTACCTGCCGTAACACCGATGCGTTTAAAGAAGCGCGCCGTAACCAGCGCAACGCCGCCCGCCGTGCCTCACGCAAAGCCAAGACCCACACCGCCAGCGACTGGCGCAGCGCCTGGACACAACGCCTCACCGACCTGCCCGGCCTGCAGCGCTTGCCACGCGGGTTCAGCGGCCAGCCGTTCGTGTAAGGGCCTCACGGCAAGCCCCACTGTTGTGGTTCAAACGCTTCAAGGCTGCGTAAACGGCGGTCTGCATGCAGGAACTTCTCATCTGGCATCGCCGGATCGGGAATGGCCACCGCGTACATGCCCGCCGCTTTCGCCGCCGTAACGCCGAACGGCGAGTCTTCAAACACCAGGCACTGCGCCGGGTCGACGCCCAGGCGCTGTGCGGCCACCAGGAAAATATCCGGTGCAGGCTTGGCAGCGCCCACTTGCGGGTCATCCGCGGTGACGATCGCATCAAACAACCCAAACCATGGGTGCTGGCTGATCTTCAAGTCGAAGTAATGCCGTGAAGAACTGGTGCCCACCGCAATCGGCACGCCCTTGGCCGACAAATACCGCACCAGCGCCTCGGCCCCGGCCATGGCGGCGGCGTGGGGAAAGCGCTGGTTCATCAGCGGCGTGCGCTGCTCAAGGAAATCCTCCGGGCTGATCGGCAGCTCCAGCACCTGCACGATATAACTTGCCAGGTCGTAAGCCCCAAGCCCAATGGTGTTCTGCTTGAACTGCCAGTCAAACGTACGGCCACCGTAGCGGTCGGAAATCAGCTGGGTCACCTGGGTGTAGATGCCCTCGGTATCGAGCAACAAGCCATCCATGTCGAAGATCACGGCGTTGATTCGGGGTGCACTCATGGGTCGTAATTCCTCAGGTTCGGCCAGCGTAATGGTCAATCAGACGGTTGAGCAGGATAGCCAGCACAATGATCACGCCGGTGATCGCCATCTGATAAAACGAACCCAAGCCCAACAAATTGAAGATATTGCGCAACACCTGCAGCAACATCACCGCCACCGCCGTGCCCACCACGCTGCCGCGCCCGCCGAACAGGCTGGTGCCGCCCAGCACCACCGCGGCGATGGCGTCCAGTTCCAGCCCCTGGGCCGCAGTAGGCTGGCCGACATGCAGGCGCGAGGTCATCAGTAAGCCAGCAAACGCCGCCAATCCACCACAAATGGCAAACACCGCAATGGTCACTGCGCGCACCGGCACCCCGGACAGCCGCGCCGCCTCCAGATTACCGCCGGTGGCAAGCACGTACTCGCCAAACACCGTATAGCGCAGCACCAGCCAGGCTATCGCGGTGATCGCGATAAAGATCAGCCCCAGCACCGGGAACGCAATGCCGGCGCTCGGCAGGATCTCGATCATCGACGAACCGAACCCGGTGAAACTCGCCGGCAGCCCGCCAATGGGCGCGCCGTCGGAGGCCAGGAACGTTGCACCGCGCAACGACACCAGGCCGGCCAGGGTGATGATAAAGCTCGGCACTTTGCCGAATACCGTCAGGCTGCCCATCAGCGTGCCAATCCCCAGCCCCACCAGCAAGGTCGCCGGCACCGCCAGCCAGCCGCTGACCTGCTGCTGCAACAGCACCGCTACCAGAATGCCGCCGAAGGCGCACAGGCTGCCGACGGACAAATCGATATTGGCGGTCAGAATCACAAAGGTCATGCCAATGGCCACGATCCCCACAATCGCGCCTTGCTGGAACAGGTTGGCGATATTGCCGAAGGTCAGGAAGTCATCGGACAGGAACGTCGCCACCGCGACCGCGAACAGAAAGATGAACACAAAGTTGTAGCGCATCACCCAGTCCAGCACGGCGCTGCGGCGGCTGGGCGCGAGGGCCACGGGTTTGTCAAAAACGGGTGTCGGGTTGCTGGCAATAGTCATGGCTTTACACTCTTCTACCAATAAGGATGGCCTGGTCGATCTGGTCGCGACTGGCGCTCAACGGGTCGAAACACACCGCATTGCGGCCCTCGTGCATGACCCAGATGCGGTCACAATTGACGTACAACTCATCCAGCTCACTGCTGGCCACCAGCACCGCCGCGCCGTCCTGCGCCAGGCTGCGGGCCAAGGCGTACAGGTCGGCCTTGGCGCCTACGTCGAGGCCACGGCTCGGCTCATCGAGCAGTAACAGCCGCGCGCCATCGATCACCCACTTGGCCATGACCACCTTTTGCTGGTTGCCGCCGGACAGTTGCCGCACCGGCTGCTCGAGGTTGTCGAGCTTGGTTTGCAGGCGTTGCAGCACCGGGCCCGCGCGGTCCTTGGCCTGGCGGTGGGAAAACCAGCGCAGATGCCGCGCATGCACCAGGCAGGCATTGCGGTAAATCGGCGCGTCCAGCAGCAGGCCTTCGGTCTTGCGGTTTTCCGGGACCAGGCCGACGCCTTGGCGGATTGCCTGGCGTGAGGTCAGCGGGCGGTAAGGTTCGCCGAACAGTTCGACGTCGCTGTCATTGCGCCCGACGCCAAACAACGCCTTGAGCAAGCTGCTGCGCCCGGCGCCGTTGAGCCCGGCCAGGCCGACAATCTCGCCCTGGCGCACCTGCAACTCACGCACGTCCAGGCCCTCGGCGCCCCGCAAACGCCGAATGTTCAGCGCCAGTGCGTCGCGCGGCGGTTGGCGCGGGCTGCGTTCCAACAGGTCGCGATGCTCGCCGACCACTGCGGCAATCAGCGCCTGGTCATCGATCTGCGCCAACGCGTAGGTCTGCAAGGTGCACCCGGCGCGCAGCACCGTGACGCGGTCGCCGATCTCGCGGATTTCATTCAGGCGATGGCTCACATACAGCACCGCCACCCCGGCGGCAGTGATCTCGCGGATCACCCGAAACACTTGCTTGAGCTCGGTTTCATTCAACGCGGCAGAGGGCTCGTCCATCACCACCACCTTGGCCTCGCAGGTCAGCGCCCGGGCGATGGCCGCCAGTTGCTGGTTGGCAATCGACAAGCTGCCCACGCGGTCGGTGCTGGCAAAATTTGCCCCCACCCGCAGCAACGCCGCCTTGGCCAACGCGCTGCGCTTGCCACGGTCGATCATGCCAAAGCGCCGTGGCGCGTAACCGAGCATCAGGTTTTCTTCGACGGTCATTTGGGGGATCAGGTCCAGCTCCTGGTAGATCATCGCGATCCCGGCCTGACGCGCCTGCTGCGGATTCTTCAGATCCACCTTGTGGCCGGCGATCAACATCTCGCCGCCATCCGGCCGGTGGGCACCGGCGACAATCTTCAACAACGTGCTCTTGCCGGCGCCATTCGCGCCGAGCAGGCAGTGCACTTCACCGGGGCGCACCTCCAGGGAGGCGTCAGTCAAGGCGACCACATTCGGCGGAAAGCGCTTGCTGACATGACGGATTTCCAGGGCCAACTCATTCATGATCCTGCTCCAGCAAATAGCGCGCGGTCGCGGCGTCGGTGGCGAGCACATTGACGTAACCCGCGTTGATACTGGCGTGCACGATGCGGTGCTTGTGGGCGCCGACGCACACGGCAATCGACCAGGCCTTTTCGCGCAGGGCCGACAAACGCAGGCCCAAGGTGCGCGCATCCAGCTCGGGCAATACCGGCTGGCCGTCCATACCGATAAAGCGGCCCATGATGTCGCCGACGGCCCCCAGGCGCTCCAACTCCTGAAGCAGCGGGCGGTCGATGTAGCCAGACTCCAGCAGCACCGAGTGGTCGCTCAGCTCACCGAGGCTGAAACAGGCCACCGGCGCCTGCTCACCCAATTGCATCACCTGGGCGATCACCGGGTCTTGCTCCAGCGCCTCGCGAGTATGGGCGTGGCCGAGAATCGCCGGCACCGGCAGCAGCGTGGCTTGGCCGCGCGCCGCCTGGGCAAACCGTTCGGCGACGTTATGGCTGGGTTCACCCATCGAGCGCGTATTGATCGCGCCGTTAAGCAACACCACGTTGACGCCTTCGTTCCAGCGCGGCGTGAGCCACTGGGCCATTTTGGTCAGGGTGCGGCCCCAGGACACGCCGATCAGCGCGGGCATCGGCTGCAGGTTGCACAGGTAGCGCGCGGCAGCTTGAGTGACCACGTTCAGCGCGTCCTCATCTTCCACCTCCAGTACCAACGCCTCGCGCAGGCCGAAGCGCTTTTGCAGGGCCACCTCCAGTGCTGGCACGCGGGCCGAATGAGCGACGATGTCGATGCGCACCACCCCACAATCACGGGCCTCGCGGAGCAAACGGCTGACTTGCCAGCGGGTCAGGCCGGTTTCCTGGGAGATTTCGCTCTGGGTCTTTTCCAGGTCGTAGTACAGCTTGGCCACCTGCACCATCAGGTCATCGCGTTGGGAGTCTGCGGTCAGTTTCGGCGACAGCGATTCGGCACTCATGCTGCAGGCCTTACGCCGAGCACACGGTTGGCTGGCGGTTTGCAACTGATCGGCGCCACGCTGTCGGTGGCCGCGCGATAACGGCCGAGCAACTCGATGTATTGCTCGTGGGCGTAGGGGTCAGGTTCGATCAGGCGGCCGACAGTGGTGAACGCCGTGGCGGCCTGCTGCAAATCGCTGAATTCACCCAGGGCACAGGCAGCCGCAGCGGCGGTGCCGATCAAGGTCAGGTTGTCATGGGGCACCATCTCGAACGGCACACCCGTGGCGTCGACCGTGGCTTGCAGCCACAACGGGTTTTTCTGGAAGCCGCCGGCGGCGACCACGCGGGTGATCTCAATGCCTTCGGAGCGCCAGGTGTGAAAAATGTTCGCCGAGCCCAGGGCAATCGCTTCCACCGAAGCGCGGTACAGGTCGTGCCGATCATGATTGAGCGACAGGCCCATGATCGCCCCGCGCATATCCGGCGAGCGATACGGCGTACGGTTGCCCATCCAGTAATCCAGCACCAGCAAGCCGGTAGAACCCGGTTGCAGCTTGGCGGCCTGGCGAATCAGCTGCTGGTGGCCGGCATCGTCGAGCCCGAACATTTTCTGCGCCAGCCAATTCAGGATCGAGCCAGCCGAGACCTGCCCGCCCTCCATCAGCCATTGGCCGTCGAGCAAGGCGCCGGGGTACGGCCCCCAGATGCCGGGCACGTCGATGCGCTTGGGGGTGTGCATCAGTTGCACCACCGAGGTCCCGCCGATAAACAACAGCTCGCCAGCGCCGGTGGTGCCGGCACTGAGCATCGCCATATGCGCATCGATGCCGCCCTGGGCGACCAGAGTGTCACGGCCCAGGCCCAGGTGGTTGGCCGCGTCAGCGGTCAATGGGCCGATACGCCCGCCGACTTTGATCACCTCCGGCGGCAGTTTTTGCGCCAGTTCCGGGATCCCCAGTTCGGCGTACAGCTCCACGGGAAAGCGCTGTTGCAGGGTGTCGTAGTTCCACTTGCAACTGGCATTGAGCTGGGACGCAACCCAGCGGCCAGTCAGTTGAAAGTTGATCCAGTCCACGGCTTCGCAGATACGCGCCGCACGCCGATACACCTCGGGCTGATGCTCGGCCAGCCACATCGCCTTGGGCACCAGCCATTCCACTGCATCACCGCCCTGGTTCATCATCGGGTGGCTGACCTGGGCGGTGCGCGCCGACTCCACGGCGGCGCGGCAATCCATCCATAACAGCGCAGGCGCCAGGGGCTGGCCATCCGCCTGAGCCGCGACCACCGTTGAGGCCGTGGTCGCGACACACACCGCCGCCACCTGCGGGTGCCCAGCCTGGGCCATCAGTTGCCGGCAGGCCTTGCCCAGCGCCGTCCACCAGTCGGCGGGCGCCTGCTCGGCCCAGCCCAATTGCGGATATTGCGTGGCGTAGGGGGCCTCGGCCACCTGCACCAGTTTGTGGCTGTGCAAGTCGTATAAACCGGCCCGCACGCCACCTGTTCCGAAATCCAGTCCCAACAACAAGGTCATCGGTCGTCCTCCTGCGTCTTGTAGCGCCGACGCTTTTTGTTTTTGGCCCTGCAACAGCATGCGTTGCAGGGCTGGGTAAATCACCGCGCAGGCCGTTGGCTCACGGGCGGAAAATGACCTTGGCGGCCACTTCGCTGCGGTCGGCGTAACGCTGGAACATCGACGGTAACTCAGCCAGCGGCAGGTCGTGGGTGATCATGAACTGCCATTGCAGTTCACCCGACGCGAGCTTATCGATGGAGGCAGTCCATTCATCCCCCGGGAACGGTGCGGAGAACGAGTTCCAGGCGCCGTGCAGGGAGATTTCCTGGCGCAGGAAGTGCGAGAACGTGGCGGTGCTGATGGGCACTTCGCCGGTCGGAATACCAATGAACACCACATGCCCGCCGGCCTTGGTCAGTTGCACGGCCTGGTTGATTGAACTCGGGTGGCCAGCGGCTTCAACCACCAGTTGGCAGCGTGGCAAGTCGGTATCCGCAGCGCCGCTGAGCAGCGTGTGCGTGGCACCGGCCTGGCGGGCCATGGCGAGTTTTTCTTCGGCGATGTCGATGGCGACGATGTCCTTGGCGCCCATGATGCGCAGCCACTGGATCACAAACAGCCCGATCGGCCCGCAGCCCACCACCGCCCCGCTCTGCCCGGCCTTGAAGTCGGCCTTCCAGATCGCATGCAGGGCAATCGCCGCCGGGTCCACCAGGGACGCGGCAACCGGGTCCATGCCGGCGGGCACTTTGATCAGGTTGCTCAAGGGCACGTTGACGAATTCGGCGTAGGCGCCGTCGCGGCGGCTGCCGAAGTAGTCGTATTGCTCGGAGCGCGATGGAAAGCCACGGGCGTATTGGTCGCTGGTCACATCCGGGATCATCGGCGGTACGGTCACCAGTTCGCCGATGGCGTAGCCTTCGACGCCACTGCCGATTTCTTCGATAAAACCGGCGAATTCATGCCCGCAGATCAGCGGCATCACGTGGGCGCCCTTGCTCAGCATGCGCGGTATATCCGAGCCGCACACCCCGCAGGCGGCGACACGCACCAGCGCATGGCCAGCCTTGACGGCAGGTTTTGGAACATCTTCGACCCGGATATCACCCGGTTTGTACATGACGGCAGCTTTCACAGTGGTTTCCCCTATCAGGTAGGCAGTTGAGCGATCAGCGTTTCAGAGTGCGCCGGGGCGGTATTCGCCGAAGGTGGCGTCGTGCTTGACCTCGGCCGCAGTGGCCTTGGTCACGACTTTGGTGCCCGCGTCGACAAAGGCCGGGATGGTCTTGCCGCTGACCAGGCCGCGCGCCGCTTCAATCGCGACCTCGCCCAGGTAACGCGGGTCGTTGAGAGCGGTGGCGACGTATTGATCACCGTTCTGGATCGCGGTGATCGCTTCGGACAAGCCGTCGACCCCGGCGACCAGCACGTTTTTCTTGCCGCTTTCGTTGAGCACCTGGAGAGCGCCCATGGCCATGTCGTCGTTGTGCGCGATCACCGCCTTGAGGTCGGGGTGGGCCTGCAGCAAGTCCTGCATCGCCGTCACCGCATTGGCGCGCATGTATTCGCTGTAGGGGCCTTCGATGATCTTGAAGTCGGTGCCGGCCAGCGCGGTGTGGAAACCCTTGCGCCGCTCTTGCATCACGGTGCCGCCGGCGTCGCCCTGGATCTCGATGATCTTGCCGTTGACCACGCCTTTTTGTTTGAGCGCCGCCACCAGCGCCTTGCCGGACAGCTCGCCCATCTCGGCATTGTTGCGGCCAATGGTGGCGGCGACGGCGGCATTGATGGCGCGGTCCACGGCAATCACCGGGACTTTGGCGCGCTTGGCAGCTTCGAGGGAAGCACCGACCGCGTCCGGGTTGACCGCATTAATGATGAGGATGTCGACCTTGCGGGTCAGCAGGTCCTGAATATCGTTGTTTTGCTTGCTGATGTCGCCGTTGGCATCCAGGAAGATCAGCTCATCGCCGTCTTTGGCGGCGGCGGCCTTGGCGCCATCGCGCAACTGCACATAGAACGGGGATTGGAGGGTTACCTGGCTGAAACCGATCTTCAGATCCTTGGCCTGGGCATTCAGCGCCAGGACCGAGGCCGCCACAGCCAGTGCGAGGGACAGCACACGAACAGGTTTACGGGCTATCTGTAGCATGGTGATTCCTATTTTTATTGTTGTCTGGATTCGGGTACGCCCTTCAGGGAGGGCGTACTCACAAATGTGAACAGCGATCACATTTGAAAAACTATGCCTTGTCCCTAAGGGTGTCAAGGCTATTTTGTTAGAATTCAAACATACGAAATAAAAATCACATCACCAGCGTTGCTCCACCCTCTTCAATCATCTGCTGCTGCGCGGGTGTTAGGCCGGCGTCGCTGATCACCCGTTGGAAGTCCGCCAGGTCAGCGAAATGCGCCGCGCGTACCTGCTCGAATTTAGTGTGGTCGGCCACCAGCACGCAGGTCTGCGCCCGCGCCATCACTCGGCGTTTCACTTCGACTTCATTGAGGTTGTAACAGGTGACCCCATGGGCGGCGCTGACCCCGGCGGCCGAGATAAACGCCCATGCCACGCGGATGCCATCGATGATGCCGGCCTCGGCGCGGCTTTCAAACACCATGTTACGCCGGTCCAGGATGCCGCCACACAGAATCACCGTGCAGTGCGGCTTTTGCTGGAGTTTAATCAGCACATTCAAGGAGTTGCACAGCGCAGTGAACTCCAGCTCGTCAGGCAAGGCATCGATGATAAAGGGCGTGGTGGTGCCGCAATCGATGAAAATCGTATCGCCCGGGCGCACCAGGCGTGCAGCGAGGATGCCGATCTGGCGCTTCTCGGCGATGTTGCGCTGATCCTGTTCGGCCACTTGGTAATCCGGCTCGGGCGCGCCGCTGCGGGTCACATGCCCGCCGAGCAGACGCAGGCCGTGGGCGTTATCCACCAGATCACGACGCACGGTCATTTCCGACACGCCGAGCAACGCCGCCATGTCCCTCAGGTGCACCGCCGCCTCGCCCTGCAGGGCTTTGTGCATGGCTTTGAAGCGCTCGCTTTTCTTTGAATCCACTGCGTCTCACCCTGTTCTTCTGTGACTGGCTGTCAGGCAGGCTCACAAAATCCATTTACAATGTTATTTATTTCACATTTAATGCATTCAACTTAACACAAACAGGCTTTTCTTCGCATCCACAGGACACTCCCATGCCCCAAGACCTCGCCAGCTATATCGACCACACCCTGCTAGCCGCGGACGCTTCCCAGGCCAGTATTCGCCAACTCTGCTCCGAGGCTCGCGAGCATGGTTTCAAATCGGTGTGCGTCAACAGCGCCAACGTGCCGCTGGCGGCTGAATGCCTGCATGGCGCGCTGCCGCTGGTGTGCGCAGTGGTCGGCTTTCCCCTGGGCGCCGGTCTCAGCGCGGCCAAGGCCTATGAGGCACAACTGGCGATCCAGGCCGGCGCGCGGGAAATTGATATGGTATTGAACATAGGCTGGTTGAAGGATGGCCTGCTGGACCCGGTGCGCGACGACATCGCCCAGGTCCTCCAGGCCTGCGGCGAAGTGCCATTGAAGGTGATCCTGGAAACCGGCCTGCTCAACGACGAACAGAAAACCCAGGCATGCGTGATTTGCCGCGAACTCAACGTCGCCTTCGTCAAGACTTCCACCGGCTTCGGCCACGGCGGCGCCACCCTGGCCGATGTGCGCCTGATGCGCGAAGTGGTCGGGCCGGTGATCGGCGTTAAGGCCTCGGGCGGCGTGAGGGATCTAGCCACCGCCGAGGCAATGATCGACGCGGGTGCCACACGCTTGGGCAGCAGTTCCGGGATAGCCATTGTCAGCGGTGCAAGCACGGTGGCGGGCGCCTACTAGGCGACAAAAAGCCCAGCGCGCAGGCTGGGCTTCCAATGGAGTTACTTGACCTTGTTGCTCAAGGTATCGACGCTGCGTTTAAGGTCATCCAGGCTACGCTTCAGGCCCTCAATATCGCTTTTTTGCCGTTCGATCGTGCTTTTCTGCTCGTCGACCGTGCGTTTGAGGCTCGACAATTGGCTGTCGCTGGAACTGGAACTCGAACCGTCTTTGCGCTTGAACTCATCAAAGTCGCGGGCCTGCCCGTCCACCTTGCTTTTCAGGCCCTTTAGATCGTCATCGGTGCGTTTCTGCGCAGCTTGCAACTGTTCAACGTCCCCGACCGAAATACGCGACGACTTCAAGACATACCGATTACCCGCCTCCATCGAAGCCGCCGTCAGGCGATCATTGCTCGCCGCGCTGAAATCCCCCCATTGCACCGCACTCTCCGCGTGAGCCGTGCCTGCCAACATCCCCATAAAACCTGCAACTACGATCCAAGAGCGCTTGCGAACTGAGAACATCAACCGATTCCTTTCAAGACAGCCGGGATGGCATATCGCTATGACTGTCAGTTATGAATCTTGTTCCCGCAGCGTAGGAATCCTCTGAAATCTATCTGAAAGCCTCCGTAGATCACTGATCTATCGAGCTTTTTCGTTGCCCTCAAGGTGCAACAAAGCGACCTTTTAACCTTGCGCCCAAGCGCCTGGGTCTATATATTCTCAACCCTGCTGCACCGCGCTGCCGCCCGAATGGCGAAACTGGTAGACGCATGGGACTTAAAATCCCCCGCTCGTAAGGGCGTCCCGGTTCGATTCCGGGTTCGGGCACCATAGATATCAAGGGCTTGCATGATGAACTTCATGCAGGCCTTTATCTTTTGTGTTCCGCAATTTTTGGATGTGTTCCGCAATTCCCCTCTCCGGCGTTCTGCCGACTTAATTCAAATCCTCCGTTTCACCGACTGCTACGCTGTTCACTCCACCAGAGGAACGCCGATGCCCAACTCAGACCTGCTCCCCTCCCTGCTTTCCAAGCTGTACGAAAACCAGCTGGCCCTTGAAGCCTCGATCATGGAACTTTCAAGCTGGGTGGAGCAGCGGGGCTCTGCCGAGGTCGCAGAAAATATCCGAGGCGCGCTGCACACCATTGACGAGAATGAAGATTCATAAAACTCACTCTGGCCGTGCTCATGTCACCGGAGTGACCCTGCAGCTCGTCGGCTGGAATCGCATAACCATAGACTCTCAAATACTGTATGCACATACAGCATTTGAGTTTCACACCATGAACATCGACGAAGACACCTTCGCGTGGCTTGGCTGCCCTACGCCGCTGGAAATGTACAAGCACCATTGCGCCCTGCTAGAGGACGAACTCAACCAGGCACAAGCGATGCTGAACAAGGCGCGCCGCAATATCGCCGGCCTGGTCCAATTAAGCGACGATCTGGCCACCGGCAAAGCATCTGCAGAATTGGCACTCAAGAAAGCATTGGAAAATATCGGCAGGTTGAACCGGGAGAGCTCTGATATGGGGCGAAGGATTGCCAGCCTCGACGTGGTCGCCGATCAGCGCGACCACCTGTTCAGGGAGAACCAGAGGCTGCTGATGGAGCTGACAAATCTAAAAGAACGTTCAGCCTAGCTCGTCTGCGTATACAGCGAGAGCTCTATCTGACAAGTCGATCCAACCGGCCCCGTCGATCAGTCCATGCGACCTAAAAATGTTCGCAGCGGACATACTCATGTCATACCGCTCTTGAGGGGATAGAGATCCGATCGCTGCGCTATTGCTCGACGGGGTTGATCCCTCTAATGCATTGCCTTGCCCATTACTGATCGTCATGACGAATGCTCTTGCCCAGTGTCTACCCTGTAGAGGCTGCCGTAGCCTGCCTGTTCACCAATCCCGACGAGCGGAGACGATCATGTGCGGAAGATTGACGCAGTACCGCGGCATCCATGACTTTGTTGCAGCTTTGAGCATGCCCAATGCCTTGGCGAACTCCGTGGGCGATCAACCGATTGAGCGCTTTAACGTCGCGCCAACAACTCAGGTTGCACTGCTCCACCTGCAGGGCGATTTGCTGCACGCCGACCCGGTCCGCTGGGGATGGCGACCACATTGGGCGAAGGACCGCGCAGCGCCAATCAACGCGCGCGTCGAGAAGGTAGCCAACGGCCCATTCTTCCGGGCGATCTGGCCGCACCGGGCTATCACACCCATAGACGGTTGGTTTGAGTGGGTAGACGAAGGCGGACCCAAGAAGCAGCCTTATCTGATCCGCCGCCGGGATGGCGCGCCCATCCTCTGCACGGCCATCGGTCAGCTACCGGATGCCGATGAAGGCCCAGGCGAGCATGACGGCTTCGTAATCATCACCGCTGACAGTGCTGGCGGCATGGTGGACATCCACGACCGTCGGCCAGTGGTGCTGCCTCCGGACCTGGCCCGGGAATGGTTGGACCCGGCTACGCCCAAGGAGCGCGCCGAGCAGATGGTGCTGCACCAGGGAGAGCCCGCCGAAGTATTTGAATGGTTCAAGGTCGACACAGCCGTTGGAAACGTCAGGAACAAGGGATCCGAACTGATCCGCCCCCTACGCTAAGGCTCCGAGAAATACCACATCACAAACGCTACCGCCGTAACCCAGCCCAGAGTCAGCAGAAACGAAAGACCTGCAAGCCTCTTATCCATGGCGCCCTTCAATAAACCAAATGATCGCAATACGAACCCGCCCCGAGAGAGTAGTTCATTGATCTCAGGGTGCAATTGCACGAACGTATGCCTGGCACGCGCGTAGTGCGATCAGTCCTCGGTCACCGCCGTCGGTGATGGCGATAATTCGTTGAGCATGCGCTGGGTCAAGTTGGGCTCGACGGGCTGCATGAACCACGCCGGCGGCACCGGGGGCGGCAGGCACGTCGCAGCCATTGGCTGAATCCTCGAGGAGGACTGACAGCCGTACATCAGCAGTAGCAAGCTGGTCACGCAGGCGAGCTTGATTGCGCTGGGCATCGGATAATTCCTTGGTATGTTGTTGGTCCTGGCCGGAGAGCTTCTGCTCCAGGGCCAGCCGTTTGTCTTGTTCGCCGCGGGCCTGGGATGCGGCGGCACTGCTGATTGCCGCCAAGTCATCCTTGTGCAGACCCGCCTGTTCTGCCAGCTGCTTGCCCATCCGCCAGTCCTGCACCTGCCAGGCGCCCCCAAAGCCGATGGCAAGCGCCAGAAGGATCGACGCCAAGATCTGGCCCGGCGTCATCACGGCACATCCTTGAAGAAAACGTGGTGACCGAGCCGCAGCGTTTCCTTGGCGCCCGACACCCAGGCCGGGGCCTTAGGCATGGTAGTGGCGTAGTAGTGTGTGGCACCGCCGGTTGGATCGGGCACAGCGCCGGCGATCACCTGGTCTGCCGCTCGCTGGGCCTGGGCAAACTGCGCGTCCGGGATCGGCATGGCGCCACTCAGGTACGCATAGTTAGGGTCATTCTGGTTCCAGCAGCTGAACTGCCACGGCTTCAGGCAAACCCCGGCATAGCCCTCCCCCCACCAAGACTTCGGCTTGCCGTCGAAAACTCGGTTGCGGATCGTCCAGGCAACGGCGATCTGCCCTGCCAAACCTTCGCCTCGCGCCTCGCCCCAAAGCGTGCGCGCCAAAACATCTCGGTCTTTCTCAGTTGTGTTCATATTTTCTCCGGGCAATAAAAAACCCGCTCATGGCGGGTATCGGTGTTCTGGTAACGATCAGGTAGGCGCGACTGGACGCTTGGCGCTGTCGGGAAAGTCGGGGTTATCACTAGTCCACTTGCGCAGGGACAGCCAGTACTTCTGCCACTGCTGAGCGGTGCCTGGGATATCTTCCTCGCCGTATTCGATTGCAGTCACATTCTGTTGCGCCGCAGGCATTTCAGCGTCACGCCACGCGATCTCAGTTTGACGAAGTTTCGCAGTTAGGGTTTCGGTTGTGATTTCCCAAGTGCCATCCTCTTTGGCGGTGTAATCGATTGAGCTTGGGCGGGGGCCTGACATCTCAATCCAGCCTTCATCAGGGCCCTTATCGGTCTCATCGACTTCGCAGATGCTTTGGGCCAAAATCCCGTAATACCTCATCATTACGCAGCTCCCTTGAGTTTCCAGACTTTCAGTCTGCACTGAGCGCTAGCGATAAGTGCGCCCCCCGTTGCGCCATGCCCGCCACCGGCTTGAGCTGAAGTTGCCAGCATAACTGCGTTAATGCCAGTTTGAACTGCAATATCACCGGTTCCGAAAAACTGACTAACCCTTGTTCCGTAAGAGTTGCCAGCGCTGCCTGCGTTGTCCCCCCAGCCTGGATCGGACCAAATACCGTTCCAAAGAACATCCACCTTCACAAACACATGAAAGCCCGGGAATGGGTTTGTAACGACATACCTCTGATTTGCACCAATTGCAGCTGGTGAGGCAGCAGTACCTCCGTTCGGGTAAAGAACAGTGAACCCCGCGGAAGATTCAAGCGCATCAAGACGACCCGATTGCTGTGAAACCGTGGTAGCCAGTGCCGTCACGTCTACAGATCCAGGGTTGGTCGCCTTGCCCGCACCGACGGTGCACCAGATGACGGTTTCGGCGGATGGGCGGGTTTCTGTGCCGACCCGCGGGGCGCCATTGATGCTGTCCGTTACAGGGCCGCCAGTGTGAGAGGAATAGAGGTTGACGTTACTGGCACCTGCGACCAGCCCATTGGTTATCGCCGCGTCCGCAGTAAAGCCCGCCTGTCCACCTGCCGAGGCAGCGAGCATCGTGCGGTGCTTCATGCCTTGGACCTGATCTGCGGCATGCAGCCCGGCAGTGCCGGCAGAATTCTTCCCATCACCACGAAGAAACATCGCGGCAATGGTATTGCCATCGGCGTGCTTGGCGTTGGTATCCGGCATGCGGAAGGTGGTGGTGCCGTTACCGCTCGAATACTTACCGCGCTGATCGTACGGCGCAGCAAGCCATACCGCGTCGGTCACAGCGCTTGCCAATACCAGCGCCCACAGATCCGGCCAGTCCGCGCGATTGAGCAACTGCCCATCACGGGCAATCCAACCGGCCGGCAGCGTATTTCGCGAAACGGGCCAGGGCACGATGGAGCCAACTGGCAGTCCAGCACCGCCAGCCTCCTTGTACACCCCGCCAGCGGTTAAGAATTTATCCTGATCGCCGGCCGCACCGGCTGGCGCAAGCCCCTTCTTGCCGGCGGTATTCGCTGTAGCGCCCACCATCGGCGCAATACCCTGGCGCAATAGGTCGAAGCCTTCTGAGGTGATCGCTCGCAGCGACGTTATGTCGTTGTTGGCGCCGCTTGCTGCCTTGCCGAGCGTTACCTCTTCAGCGCGATCAGCAGAATCTTCAGCAGCGGCAGCCGAATCTGCAGCAGCTTGCTCCGACTGGATGATCGAATCCCTGGCAGTCTCGGCGCGGACGGCTGACTCGCCCGATGCCTGGGCAGAGGTCCCGCTTTGCTGCGCGGCCTGCTGCGCCGCATCTTTGTTTTCAGTGGATGCCTGGGCCGCAGAGGTTGCAATGCCTGCTTGCTCACTGGCGACCACCTTAGATTGACCGGCAGACTCAGCTGCCTCGGTCGCTGCCGCCACCTGCTCCTGCATGTCGGCCACGCCACTGGCAATCACCTGGGTGGCGGCCCGCAAAGCGTCAGCCGAATCCTTGACGTACCCCTGCATGGGTGCGAGCGAGTACACGCCCGCTGCCACCTCGGCACCCTGGTAACCTGGCGCGATGGACAGCGCCGTATCACTCGCGATGTTGGTGACTTCGTACCACTCGCCATCAGGCCCGCGAAACGCGTCACCCACACGAGCATTGCGAATGAAAGCTGTACCGGTGCCAATAACCGCATTACCGCCAGGCGCTACTGCAACCGTTCCTGTTTTGTACCAGGTCATATAAATCCCCTAAGAAATAGGCTTTGCAAATACTACCGGCGTATACAGCGATGTTTGTATGTCAACACCTACAACCTGCATCACCAGCCTGTTATTTGCATAATCCCAAAAAGCGTACATATTTCCCTGTCGCGACGTACCGCCTGCGATATCCATCGCAATATTGTTAAGCAACATGAAGTCACCGGAATCCAGCGGAGAGTATGCCGTCCAGCTAAGTCTAGAAGTGCCTTGCCCAGTAGAGGATGACCCCAAATAAGACCAGCCCGCTATTATTCTTGTAAACTGCGCTGCGGGAGTGCCGCTATCAAACAACAACTTTCCAGCACCATCCCAAATACGAAACCCGTAAGTGGCTATAGGCGCTGACTGAAACGCGGCACAAAACCAAGAACCAGAAGAGTACTGCCCGACGATTCCACGGAATGAAAATCCGGTCCAAGCTCCGGGCGAGCCGTTAACCAGGCAAAAGCACAATGTGCTTGATTGGTCGGGCCTCACGAATACAAGCGGCGGCTCAACGGTGGTTATTGTTTGCGGGAATCCCACGCTTGCGCCGGAGCCGCCATTGACCCAGGTACCTTTGTGTAAAACAACAAGCCGGGAGAACTCTGAATCAAGAATTACGACATCACTGTTATTGGTAAACTGAACGCCATAAGTCATTATCTAAACCTCATCACCAAGAGCCTCTGAACAGCAATACCAACTGGGCCAGAGTTGGTACTTGGCTGTCCAAAAAACAGTGTTACCCCTCCGTTACCTACAATAGGCGTGTATTGAATGCCTCGAATGTCCTGCGCATCGGTCGGATAGGCCGCAACAGGGACACAGACTGCCGAGTGCGTTGCAGGTGTAACCCCGGCAATTGGTATAAATATCGAGCGGGCTTGAATCGCCGCTGTTTTTTGAACGAGCGCCGAGTAAACAATCCTCACGGTGAATGAGTTTTCATCCAACTCAAGAGCACCAGTTGGCCCCCATACCCTTACGCCGTAACTCATGCGGAAAGATCCCCCCACTGATAGCGCTTACCATCGTTCTCGTCGTATACCTTGCCGCCGCGGTTGTTGATGGTCTGACGACCGCCTACACCGACGGTGCTGTTCAGCTCGAACTCACCGGTTACGAAGTTGATCATCAGGCCCGTTTTCCCTGGTACGTAGTTCGCCGACTGGATGCTCTGGGTGAGCTTGGCCACGCCGATAGACGCGTCCTGGATGAACGCCGAGCGCATGAAAACCTGCCCGTTGTCTACCGTGAACGGCGTGAACACCTGGCCGCCGGCGAGCGTGCTGACAATTGCGAAACGATCAGCGCTGACCAGGAACTGGCTTTGCAGTACGCCCTCTTCGTCCTGCTCGATACCCAGGCCAAAGCCGGCCGCAACCAATTGGCCGTCGGCATTCACCTGCATCTTCACGGAGTACATCGTGGAGAACTTGCCGTCGGTGTCGGCCTGGGCCTGGCTTACGGTCTGGATGTCCGCCGAGTTGTCGTCAATCTTCACTCCGATCTGCTGGATCGCCTGAGCGGTCGCTTCACGGTCGCTGACTACTACGCTTTCGAGCTCGGTCACGGTGCCGGCGACATCACCCACCGAAGCGGTGAGCTCGGTTTGCCGCTGCACCATGGCCGCATTCTGCGAGGCGCGCGTCTTCACTTCCTGCGCAAAGCTCGCCGAAGCGCTGTATCCCTGTAGCGCATCGGCGAGATCGCCCTCCCCGGTGTCATCCCGATAGGCCGACTGCAAGGCCTGAAGGCTTGACGCCTGGGCAGTCACCACCCCATCCAATTCGGTAATGCTGGTGGTGTTAATCTCGACCTGACGCGCCAGCCCGTTGGCGGTAACCAGCACCTGGCCAACGTCCACCCAGTACGTGGCGTTCGGCGGCGAGGTATCGACCGGCACCAGCTGTGTGGCCTGGTAGATTCGCTTACCAACCACCACCAGGTCGCCCTCGAGATATACCGACTCGGGGTCGTATGCCGACAGGCCGTCGAGCGCATCAATCTGCGCCTGCAGACCGGGGATCTTGTCGATCTCGTCGTTGATGTCCTGACCAAGCTCCGTGCGGCCGATCTGGCCGGCGATCAGATCCAGCACCGGCGCAGCATCGGCACTGGCCATGCCCATCACACCGTTGCCGACCGGATAGAACGGGCCCACGTTGCCGGTGCGGTCCACCAGGCGCGCCCAGAAGAAGAACTGTGCGCCAGCCTGTAGGGCCTGCATGCTGTAATCAGCCTGGGGGTGCGCCAGGTCAGCTAACTTGGTTGCTACCGACAAGTCATTGGCCTGGCCATACCACAGCTCGGTGCGCTGGGTGTCCTCGGCGCCGGCAGGGAAACCCCAGCGAATGCCGATGCCGAACAGTTCGCTGGTGGTGGACAGGAACGCCACTGCCGGCGGCAAGCCGACCTTCCCTTCCAGGTTGGTCAGATTGGAGCTCTTCCAGATCGACGAGATCTCGAAGGCGCTCACCGACCGAACCCGGGCCAGGTAGGTGCCCGAGTAGATGCCGGTGACATCCACGCTTGTCGCGCCCGTGCGCTGCAGTTTTATCCAGTTGCCGCTGTCCTTGCGCCACTCCACGTCATACGCGACCGCGCCGTTCACGGCGGGCCACGAGATGTTCATGGTGCTGATCGCCAGGCCCTGATCCACGGAGTAGTTCGACGTGATGTCGACGCTCGCGGGAGCAGGAACAACAGTGATTGGCACAACACTGATTGGCCGCTCTTCCAGTCGAGCGCCGGTGTCGATGTGATCGAACTTGCTTGGGTCGTACTGCACGGCCGAAATTTCGAAAACACCTGGCTCCGGGCGCGCCACGCTCACGACGCGATAGAGCGGGATGGCCAGATCGTCAGCATCCAGCGCCCACACCAACTCGCGCTCAGGCGCAACGGAGTAAGCAACGGTCACAGTAATCTGCCGGCCGTTGACCAGTTGCACGGTGCGGCCCTCGCACTTTCCGTCAGGCAGGTTGAGGATCAGCCTGTCGCCGGGCTTGGCCTGGGTGTCGCGGTCAAGGGTGATCACCTTGCCGCCCACCGCCGAGATGCGCCCGCCCACAGGCCGGCCCGCCAGCAGCTCGTCAGCGATTGGGATCACGTAGCCAGGGAGCGGGATGCGCCCATCGAGACCAACCTTGAAATTGACAGCCCGGTCCTTCGAGTTCGTGAGCAGCGCCCACTTGCCGCGGCGCTGGGCCTCCGACTCTCGATCACAACCAATTGCGCTGATCTCCAACGGGTTGTCGCCGTAGCGCCGCTGCAGCTTGGCATCGGTCACAGCTGTGACATCGGTGTCGTAGTTGTTCAACGGGTTGTCGTAGCTGACCAGCGCGCGGCTGTACCGCGTACGTTCCGATGCGCTGGAGTAAGTGAACTTGCCATCGATCACGTTCGCCCGGGTGTAGGCGAAGTCGAAGTCGGTGGCGCGCGGCATGTCCGACAGCGTGAATACTTGGCCTTGGGCCCAGTAGGTCATGCCGCGGTAAATCGCCGAGATATCGCGCAGTAGCGACCAGGCGTCAGCCTTGCTCTGCAGGTTCAGGTTGCAGATGAAGCGAGGCTCCTGGCCGCCCTTCCCGTCCGGCACCAGCTGGTCGCAGTATTGCGAGATGCGGTACAGCTCCCACTTGTCCACCATCCACGGCTTGATACGACGCCCGAGGCCGAAACGGTCGTTAGTGGTGATGCCGTAAGTGTGCCAAACAGGGTTGTCGGTCCAGGCCTCTTTGAACGTACCGTCCCAGACGCCCGTATAGGTGCGCGACCTGGTGTCGTAGTTGCTCGGCACCTGCCATTTCCGACCATCACATTCGATCGTCACCGCGGGGATGCTGCGGAACTGCTCAGCAGAAAACTCGATGTAAAGCAGCGCAGTGTTCGGGTACCGAATCTTCGCGTCGATCACCTCGGTGAAGCCGGCAATCTGCATTGTGTCGGAGATTTTATTGTTGTTCTGGTTTGCAGTCAGTCGAGTGATGCGCAGCAGCCAACCGGTTGTCGCGCGCGGCAGATTGATGCGGCGGGTTCGCTCGTACAGGCTGGTGGTCTTGCCAGACACTGCCTCGTTCAAAACCTCCTGGTAAGTCCCCCCATCCGTTGCCAGCTCGACCTTATAGCCGATCGCGTAACCGTTGATGTTGCCACCGGCGTCCACCGATTGGAGCGCAGGCCAGGCAAAGCGCACTCGTACAGCTGAGAGCTGGGTATTGGTGATCGCTCGAACCCATGGCGTTCCGCTGCGCAGCTCGGTGCTGATGGTAGTTTCGTTCTCGACCGATGGGATGCCCTGGATATAGGGTTGGTCCACAGCCCCGCTGCGCCACTCCCATTTCACGTTCGGGAAGTTCATGTTCCCCTGCGGGTCTTGCAGCGGCGTATTGTCGAGAAAGATGTCCTTGGCGGTAGGAGCACCGTCAAACTCGCCCTCACCCACAGCAATAAGCATTTTCGCAATGGCGACGGAACGCAGGCTGTCTGGTGCCTCCGTAGGAGTTTTAGGCTTCTCGGAACCGCCCTTGGCGCCATAAACATCGATCTTGCGTGCTGCGCCCATGCTTTTCTCCAGGCATAAAAAAACCGCCTATTGGGCGGCTTCAGTTTTTTCGGCTGTTGGTTACATCTGGTCTTCGGCGTAAACGGCGGCACTGATGATCGCGCCACCCCAGCGCCGGCGGCCAGCACACAGCGACACAGGATTGCCGGAGGCCGTGGTGTTCTTGGCGCTACCGAAGGCGTAGCCGGGGGTGTTCTCGGGCGCCGCGCTGGTCTTAAGGCCGCCAGCCTGCGGGCTGAGCATCTGGATAACGCCGCCAGCGACAAGGCCGATGCCGGCGCCAATAAGCGGCGTGCCGAAGGGGGTCGCGGAAAAGATGACGCCCACTACGATCAGTATCGCGCCAACGATGGTCTGAAGGATGCCGCCACGCTTGCTTCCCACCACCACGGGCACAATACGAATGTCGCCGGCTCCGCTGTAGTTCAGCTCCTTTTCACCGATGTTGCGCTTGTCGCGAAACACCGCGAACTCAAGCCCGCGAGACTTGGCGTTAGACAGAAACCGCTCGAACCCAGGGATCTGGACGCAAAGCGCCTTAATGGCCTCTGCCGGCGACTTCACCGACAGCCTGAACGATTTCCCAAACTGGCGTAACTGCCCATGTAAACGAATCGTGGTCATGGGTTGATAGTTGATCGCTGATGCCTGCATCACTTTCTCCGGACAATAAAAAACCGCCCGTAGGCGGTTTCATGGCTTTCTTGGTTCAGTTGTAGTCGACATAGGGGCCAATGTAGAACCCGGCCATATCGCCGCTAATGCGGTATAGGCTTTCTTTACCGGACTGCACCGTCGCTGCGATGGTGCGGATTGCAGCCCCAGCACACAGGCCTGAACCGGCGAGACCGGCGCCGATATTCGGGGAGCCTGGTGGCAGGTAGAAGGTAGCTCGCTGGCCTGTACCTATTTTCGCGGCCTTGCGTCCATCCACATAGACGACGATATCGCAGCCCGAACCGACCGCGCCGGAGTCACGGACAACCGTGATCTTCCCGCTTTCGCCGGACGGCTTGGACTGGAAGGCGTACAGCTCATCTGACGGCACCGGTTTCGCATCCCTTACCGAAATCGCCGATGAGGCACACCCCGCCAGCATCGCCACCGCTACCGCCGCTATCATAATCCGCATGTCGTTCCCTCTTTGGTTTGGCGGGACTGTAGCACCGGGAGGGAGATGCAAAAAGCCCAGCGCGGGGCTGGGCGATCTCTTGCGGATTTTCATCATCTCAGCAGAGCAGCGAAGACTGCCACGCCAATAATGAACACAGTCGAAATTACCGCCGTATTCGCGGCCCA
Organism: Pseudomonas sp. S09G 359; assembly: GCF_002843605.1. Lineage (NCBI taxonomy): Bacteria > Pseudomonadati > Pseudomonadota > Gammaproteobacteria > Pseudomonadales > Pseudomonadaceae > Pseudomonas > Pseudomonas sp. S09G 359. Next base: position 3,629,218 of record NZ_CP025263.1, read on the forward strand.
ATTCGACATTTCACCGTTTAATTTCACTTCGATTTTGAACATGGCTAAGACCATGACAGCGCGAGCTTGGCTCTGTTATAAGCGCGTCATAAAGATTTTAACCATGGAGTGAGAACCACTCGTCGGATCAGCTGTACGAATCCTCAGTAACGCCTTATCACCCCGCGATAGTAGCCTCCTGCCACACGCAAGGATTTCCCAGTCCTTCGCCTGCAAGCCCAAGGACTGGGATAGCGCCAATACCGGCGCGTTTATGACCTGGAGGTCAACATGGCAATCGATCCAAATGAGCTCACCCGCCACGACGCATTCAATCTCGGACTGACCCGCACAGTCCAAGCGCTGGCAGCAATTGTTTATCGCGACGCTCCGGAGCGTGAAAAGCTCGTCGATCAGTTGAAAATCTATCTCAACAGCCAAGACACCGGATTCGAAGGTCACTTGCTTGGATACTACAAAGCCCCCATCGACGGCGCCCTCAAGGTTATCGAAGAGATAAAGGCTGCACAGCCGAAGAAGTGAGTTTGGTGTTCGCGATTTGAACTTCAAACCAAGCCAGAACATCACGCGAGCCGGTTTTTTTCGATCTATCGGCTCGCGCGTCTAGAGTAGCTTTCCGGTTAGTTGCATTAGTCATAATTTCACCCTGCGGTCATACCACGTCAGTTGGTTGTTTTACGTCTCTGTGCCTGAGAATCAAGCGTGTTCGGTCGTGCCAGGAGCCGCCGTAGACGATAATCTCGGACGGTCTGCCGTACAGGTGGTGCAGGAGGAACGGTCCGGGGCCGAAGGCGCCCGAATCTTCACCAGGCAACGCAGGATCGGTACCCAGGTATATCCCAGCATGGTTCGGGTGAACGGTGCGGCCAACCTGCATGACGATCATGTCGCCGCGTTGCGGTCGGTCGACGCGTACAAACCCGGCCGCCTCGTAGTTTTGCTCGTACAGGCTCGCGTTCTCCGCACTCTCCCACCAGCCATCGGTGCGCTGAAAGGCTTCGAACTCCAAACCCCATTCGCGTGCGTACCAGTCAGCGCAGACCTGCCAGCAATCCCAGGCCCCATGCACGAACGGCCGTTTGAGCAGCGGCGTGCTGCCCGTTGGTGTGATCGTGCGCATGTCGCCCTCGGGCCAGGACAAAATGTGCCAGGGCAAGGCCGTGGCCTCGCACATGGCCAGGTCGTGCGGTGACGGTCTGCTGGTGGCGTCCGGGTGTGAGTGAACGATGCCGATCACCTCACCCAAGTCCTCCGCCGCGGCGTAGTCCTCTGGGTCAATCCGGAACTCTTCGTTCGGCTCCTTGGCGATGTTCCGGCACGGGAAGTACTTCTGTGCCCGGCCGACGGCCAACAGCAGGCCGCAGCACTCACGTGGATATTCCGCCGCCGCGTGCGACTGGATCGCCGCGATGATGTGCTTGCGCATGGTCAGCTCCGGGCAATCAGAGAAACGGCGGGGAATCCACCGAAGGACAGTTCGTTGTTCTCTCCGAAGCGCAGCTTGCAGGACGACAGGCAGCCCTTGCACTGGTCCAGTGCGGGGTCATCCGTGGGGTTGTCCTCGTCGTCGAACATGGCAGCGCCGGTGTAGCCGCAGTCCGGCCCCCGGTAGCCGTTGGTCATGGCCCAATGGCAGAACGTCGTCATTTGGCGCCCTGGAAGCCCGTGGTTGTCGATCTCGCCCGGGGAAGACAGCTCCCACACCACCACCTGACCGTCCTCGCTGGTTTTCTGGTCGATGTACCAGATCTCCAGCGCTTCCTGAGTCGGGTCAGCGGCTGGGTTACCGTCAGGGTAGTTCGCCGCATCCAGGTACTGCGCCAGGGTCTCGCGGACTGTGAGCTTGAACTTGAGCATGTCCTCGAAAGCCAGGCACAGCGCCGTGACGCGCCCGTTGACGTTGCCCGCGGCGAACGTCGGCCGAGAGGCGGTGCCGTCGCTGCTCGAGGAGATACCCTCAATCTGCACCGGCCAGGCCGCGTACTCCTGGCCCTGCCAGATAATTGACTTGGCGGGCAGGTCCTCTTCGGAGCCCTCGTAAGCCAGCAACTCCTCAGCCGTATGCGGGATGGCGTGACCGTGGAAGCGCAGGTAATCGGCGCCGTATTCGGTGCCGTCAATTTCGAACAGGCGAATCTCGCCGCCGGGCTCCAGTTTCTGGATGTCCGTGATCAGGGCCATGGGCAGTTATCTCAGGGATGAAAGGTTTGCTGGAAAGTCGCAGTGATGGCATAGACCTGGCCACCGCGGTGCACTGGCTTGTAGCCGTTGCACTTGTAGAGGCCAAGCTCACCCAGGGGCGGCTCCCAGAGGAAGCCCTTCGCCCCTTTGTGTCGGTCGAGGAACGCCATGATTTCCTTGATGCGCCCCTTCAAGCCCGTGAAGGTCACGGGCCAGGATTGCGACCGGTTATTGAGGCCATCCTCGACCGACTGCTCGTATCCATCGCCGAACTGCTTGGAGCGGACCCGCTGGGCAATATCGCCCTCAGCGCCCTTCTCCGTCGCCCAGGTGAATCGTTCGATAGCCATCATCGCCCCTTAATTGCGTTGTTGATGACGCCGCCCTGGCGCATGTCCCTGCTCCGCAGTTCCTGGTATTTCTGCTCTACGAACGTCGCCAGCTCCTTGCCGAAGAGGTCATAGCCAGGTGCATCAGCCGTTGACGATGCGTTTCCGTCACCGTCGATGTGTACCTCGACATTGATCTGCGTTCCGCCAGCCCCACCGCCGCCCATGGCCATAACCCCAAGCTTACCGCTCGACGTCCGAGTCAGGGGCATGATCGCCTCCTCACCAGCCTCACCCATAACGCCGGTCTTGCCGTTGGCCATGCCAAACGCCGTGGGTTTGCTGACGATGGAGTTCGTGAATGCACCGCCGTCGGCGAACATCTGCATACCCCCCGACCACGCGCCGCCCTTGGCTTGCGGGAAGTAGGTGTTGGAGTAGCCGGCCGAAGAGGCGCCGAGGTTTGACGATGCAGCGCCAGAAGACCCGGCAGCCAGCCCATTGCCGCCGCCAGCAGCACTACCTCCGAGGTAGCTTGCCGCCGCACCCACCAGACTGCCCAGCAATGCGGAGCTGGCTTGGCGGGTCGCGATACGCGCCATGTCGGCCAGGATCGATTTGGCGAAGTCCGAGAACGACGCCTTACCGGTCATGGCAAAGTTGACGATTGAGTCCTCCATGGAACTGAAGGCGTTGCCGAACAAGCTCTTAGTCTGGCCGGCAATGTTGGCTGCCGAATCCAGGTAGTTGTCCCAGGCGGCCGTAGCCCCATTCGTCCAGTCGCCCTGGGCGGCCTCCACATCCGCGTAGTTCTGCCGGATTTGATCAGTCGCAGCCTTGTTCGCGTCTGCGAGCGCCTGCGACTTGCGCTTGAACTCTTCCTCCGACATGTTGCGCGACGGATCGGATTTCTGGTTGGCCAGCTCCAGCGACTGCTGAGCAAACCGGTCTTGCTGGCTGTTGAGTTCGCCACTGAGCGCGTTCTGGCGATCGCCCTGCCCTACGCCGAGCACTGCGCGCTGGCCTGCCAACTCCAACGCACGCTGTTGCTGCCCCAGCGCCTGCACGTAAGTGCTGATCGCCCGCTCCTGTTTGGCAAGCCGGCCGGTCTCGTTGGTCGCGAGAACCTCAAGCTGGCTATCAGCATCCTTCTGCGCCTTGACCATTCCTGCGCGCGCGTCGGCGATCTTCTGGTCAAGCTGGATGCTTTGCGCGGCCGATGTGCTCTTCTTGCCCTTCGCTCCCTCCAGCGCAGAAATCTCGGCCTCATAGCCGGCCTTGGTCTGGTCGAGTTGATTGCCGATCAGCGCCTGGCGGCGCAGCAGATAGTCTTCCTCGGACAGCAGGCCGGCCTTCTGAGCCGCTTCCAGTTCCTTCTGATAGTTCTTGTAGGTGTCGGTGATCGCCGCCAGGTCGTTCTTGGCGTTGTTGAAACTAGTCAAGTCGACTTGGGTGCCAGCTGCTTTCGGGTCCTTGAATTTGTCGTTGATGTTGGCGATATTTTTGTCGACCGTCGCCTGGGCCAGGCGCGGATCGTTTGGCGCTACCTTTCGGATATCGTCGAGTTGTTTTTTGTAGTCCTTGAGTGCGTCGGCGCGCTTTTGCTCATTCGTCCACGAGGACTTGGTTAGGGCGTCCACCTTTTGCATCGAGGTGATCGCAGCTTGTTGGGCTTTCGCCTGATCGCTTTCCAGCTTTGCAATTTCAGCCTGTGCCGCCTTCTGGTCCTCAAGCATATTCAAGCGGTTTTGATAGAGATCAATCATCTCCTGCTTGTTTTGGAACAGACCAACGTCGCCGGACTGTGCGCTCGCCAGGTCTCGGCGTGCCTGCTCAATATCTGCACCAATGTCCGGGCGCCCGATGTTCTTGAGACTGTCAGCAGCGCGTGCGACCGCGTTGTAGCCTTTCTCCCAGAAGCTCAGGTTCTCCAAAATCCTCGGCGTGCGCTCGTTGATCGCGTCAGCGTAAGACTCGGTCGCAAGCTTTACGGCGCCAGCATGGTCGCGCTGCTCTTCCAGCGCGGCGATCTGCGAGAACACCGAAGCCGTCAGATAGTGATATTGCTCATTCAGGGCAGCGGAAGCCTTAACTGGGTCGTCGGCAAGCTTCACGAACTCGGCGACCGTCTCGCTGACGGCTTTACCGGTCGCTTCCTGCATCGAAACGGCGGCCTTGGTGATGCCCGCAAAACTCTCGCCAGCGATCTTGCCGTTATCCGCCAGCATCGCCAGTACCGCAGCGGCCTGGCCTGTGGTGCCCACGGTCGCGCTGACTTGGCGCGCCATGTCGCCCAACTGCCCAGCGCTAACCCCTGCATAGTTGCCGGTAAGGATCAGCGACTTGTTGTAGCTGTCCTGTTCTTCGCTGCCTCTGTGGTAGGCATACGCCAGGCCACCCACGGCAGCGGTGGCCAAGGCCAGCGGCGCCAGAATAGCGAGCAACCCCGCAGCACCTGCACCTGCCCCGGCCCCCAGTTGAGCAACCGCACGCACGCCGCTACCCCAGTCACCCGACGACAACGCATTACCGAGCTGAACTACGTTTTCCTGAGCCTGGCGGGTGCCGAGACGCAGTTTGTCGAAACCGGTGGTGGTCTTTTCGAGCTTGGCGTAATCCTTATCGATCTTGCCCAGGGCGCTGTTGTATTGGTCCTGGCTGATCCGCCCGGCATCCAGGTGTTTGCCAAGCTGCTCGACCTGCGTGTCCAGTTTAGCGAGTGCAGCGCGAGCTGGGTCGATGGCACCCAGCAGGCTGTTCAGGGCCTTCTGTTCGTCGAGGGCAGACTTGGCCAAGGCGATCTGCTGCTTATCGAGCTGAGCCGAGATCTTCGCCGCCTCGGCCTCGCCATAGGCGCCGGTCTTGGTCAGTTTGGCGAGAGCGTCACGCTGCTTTGCCAGGTCCTGGGTGGTTTTGGCGCTGCTGGACAGCGACTTTTCCAGCGCCTGCATTTCGTTCATCAGCGAAACGGCGGACTGCTCGGCCCGGCCGCCGGCCTTCGCCATTTCATCCAGGCTCGTTTTTGCCTGGATTGCATCGGCCGAGTCGATCTTGACGCCGAGTTCTGCAATGTTCATCGACTCACCTTGAATAAGTGCCCGTGGTTACGGGCTGTTTTCCCTTTCCTCCGCCATGACGCGCAGGGCTTCGCCTTCCAGCACCTGAAGGTCAGGGAAGATTTCAGCGAGTTTCTTTTTCTTGATACCGAGAAATCCGGCCACGTCGCGGAGGCAGCTATAGTCGAGACCGATAGCGCCGCCAGAGCCTGCTCGCCACTGGGTGGACATGCGGTTGAACAGGATGAAGGCTGGCCAGTTGCAGGGCCAGACCTCCACTTCCTCAACCAGGTCGCCAGGGGCAAGGCCGAACATGCCGATTACCGTGTCCGGCACATCAGGCGAATACATCGCGCGGGCGGCGTCGGTCAGTTTCCCAGGCGGGCCTGGCTGTATGCACCTTCGTAGGCCTTAACGACCGCCTCGGCGGCACCCTGGCAAGACTTCACGAATGCGACGATGTTGTCGTCGCTGTATTCGTCATCGAAGCCCCAGCTGACTACCAGGTCCTTGATCTGCTGCGCTTGCTGCTCGGTATCCACGGCAACCACTTCAGACCAAGAAGGCTTGTCGCCCAGCGCGGCTCTCGCCTTGTTCCGCGCCTCGTTCCATTCATCGAACAGCGCGGCAAGCTCGGAGCGATCCCGGTACTTGAAGGTGAACTCGACCTTCTCGGGCGCGCTGCCGACGATCGGGATCAGCACGGGCGCATTGAACGTAGCCTTTTGCGCAATACGGATCTTAGCCATGGTTTACACCGCCGCCGTCAGGTAGCGTGTCGGCTCGGCCTGCAACGCCAAGCTGACGGTACGGGTCAGCAGGTTGTTGCGGGACACCGCTGGCTGTTTGGAGAACGACGTGTAGGTGCCGTACAGCAGGGTGTCGTTACCGGGCAGGTTCAGGCGCGCCGCTTCGATCTGCTTGCCGGCGTCCGCCTTCAGCAGCACCCCGTTGAACGCCTGAGCCGGGTCATCGGCGATGGTGAGCACCATACTTGCTGCCGATTTGTCGGTAGGGATCTGCTTGCCCTGGTCATCCTCGAGGAACACCACATCCAGGTAGTTCTGTTCGCCACCGGAGAAGGCCACGTCGGAGATTTGCGGGATCTGCACCCAGGTCAGCACCTTGCGCATCGTGCCTGCGCCACCAGCGACCGGATAGACCTGCGTGTCGGTAGTGTCGATGCCTTCTAGGGTAATCGCCGTGGCCGTGGCTGCCTTCACGCGCACCACCTTGCTATCCAGCTTGCTCCAGCCAGACGTCAAGAGAACAATATCGCCGGCAGCGATGGTGCCACCTACAACAGTGGCCACCGCCTCACTAGCGTTGCTGATGGTGGCGAACGCCAGTGCGGCAGCGTAGGTTGCGGCGTGCTGGAAGGTGCCGCCGTTCGGGATTTTGTAGCCCATGGGTATTTCCTCTTTGCAGATGTGAAAAAACCCGCTCAATGGCGGGTCTCTGGGTTTGCCCAATGGGCGGGATCAGTTGGTGTCGGCTCGGTACAAGAACGAGGCTGGAACGGTATAAGTTGAATCGCCTGTGATGCCGGGCCCTGGGTCAACTGGCGACATTGTCACAACGGTCAGCGCGCCCTTCGTGTCCCGCGCGTATAGAGGGAACAGGTCGGTCAATTCGGCTGCTATTGGATTCGTCTTGGCCTTGCCGGTACCGGACGGCGCGATAATGCTCACCTGGAACACTCCGGTGAACAGCCGGTGATCGCCGCCGAGCGTGTTGCTCGCGGTATCGCCCGGAATTGTGAAAGCACGCAAATACGTCTCGCCTGCCGCCGGCGTGTAGGCCGTGTTCTCGAACACGATCTTCAGCTTCTCCGACCTGGCAGCGTTCCAGGCGATGAGCTTGGCCTCGTAGATCGAGGCTATTATTGCGTGACTCATACTTGGTTGTTCCTGATGGCCTCCAGCACGATCTGCTGAAAGCGAGCCACGGTTACCCGGACCATACCGCCGGGGGCCTGGGTCGAATGGCCAAACTCCAGCGGGATCGCGTAGGGCAAATTGTTGATGATGTAGGCCATCTGGCCGGCGGTGAAGTCGCTCATTGCGGCCACCAGTGCGGCAGTAGTCTCGGCGCCGCTCGGGTCTACCTCGTCGAAGGTGACGCTCTCGACAACGCCCAGCGAGATGTGCCAGTTCGCGCGGAAGCGGCCTCCGACGTAGCCTTCTGGCGCCTTGAGATCCATGCCGTCGTTGAGCTTACGGGCCTTCTTGAGCCTGCCGCCCTTCGTGAGGTTGGCCGGGTCACTGCGCAGCGCGCTGTTATAATCGTCAACAGCCTTGTTGTACTGCGTCGCTACCGCGTTCCGCGCCCAGATATCCGGGTTACCCACGGGAGACATGCGAATCAGGCTGCTGCCGACCTCAATGATGATTTCGCGGACGCTGCCGTCGATTGCTTCGCTGGTCTGCGCGGCGAACTCGGCCAGGCTCAGAGCGAAGCTACCGGACTGGCCGGCACCTGCCCGGCTCACGAACGCACCTGCAATTCGTACAGGATCGGCGTCCCGGCCGGGTTGACCTCTCTTAGCGGAGGAACAATTGACCAGGTACAGCCCTGGGCAACCACCTTATCCAGCAAGCCCGGCACCCAGACCAAACCCTGCGCGGCAACCTTGAGCTTCTTGTCGCCTTGCCGGATGAGGCTGTTGTTTTGGAATTCCAGGCCAGTGAAGTCGAGCAGGATGCCCTGGGCGGTTTGCTCGATTGTCGCGCCCGGCGCCTCGCCGCCCGTCTCCGGGTCGTACTCGCCCGGCTCCGCCTTGCTGATGGTCACGGGCTGGCCAAACTCTGTGATCATCTCCAGAGCCATCACGGCCATCTCATCGTAAAATGACATGATCGACCCCTTCTAAAATTGACTGAAAAATGTATATCGAACTACTAGATGCTGTTCACGAGCTTAAGAAGGCAGTACAAAGCGACTGCGATAATGTCGACACCAAAAAAGTTACCGCCGCCCACGCGTTAGCTAAAGCGCTTTCAGAGCAGCATCCTGTAATCGCGGGCCTCGCTGCGCAAATCCTTGACGATTGCTTCCCGAGGAACATTAATCCGAACGTGAACTTAGAGAAACTGGAGTCTATTACGCAGGCACTCTGCTTCAAGGACGGAGGCCGCGCCTTGTCTTGGTATACCGGCGAGAAGCTTTGTGAAGACATGGGGCTTTAGGCTCTAACTGCAAAAAGGCCACGCTTGGCTAGATAATCCGCAAACTGCGTAGCGCTCGGCCGATCCGGCGCCGCTGGCAACAGCCGGTTGCTGGTCGAAGGAATTGCCGCATACTGCCGCGTCACCGCGCCCTCAACACGATCCAGCAGCACCGCGCCTTTGCGCTTCTCCACCGGGTCGATGTCGTCCTGATGGATCTCGGCGGCCAGGGCCATCTGGCCGTACTGGATCCGTGCCGGCAGGTAGTTGTCTGGCTTGATCTGGCAGTCCAGCTCAACACCCCGGCGCGGCCAGGCCAACGCCTGCTCGCTGCTCATCTTGCGGCCTTTCCAGGTCTTGCCATCCATCGCCAACGCGGCCCGGCGCAGCAACGCTTCCTGCTCGGGAACGCCTGCGGGGATGACCGTGCCGAACTTCACGGCATACATGGCCAGGTCCTCGGCGCTCGCGTAGCTTTCGGCGTCCGGCTTACCGGTACCGTCCTCGATGATGAGTGTCATGCGTCAACTCGCTGGAATGGTTTGTAGGTTGGCCGCCGGATCACCGACAGCCAGCATTATCAGGCCTTGGACAGATCAGCGACGAGCTTTTCCAAGGATTCTTTCGAGGCGTTGGCCCGGTATGGCACCTTCGCTTCGTCGAGCTTGGCTTTCAGGTCGGCGACTTCCTTCGCGTCGGCATCTTCCCGACCCGCTTTGTCGATCTGCTGGAGAAGCTCATCTACCTGCAGTTGCAGAACTTTCACCTTCTCGACTTCACCGTCACGCTCGCGAATAAGACTTTCCACGCCGGCGTTTACCGCTTCGAACACCCGAAACAGGCGATCAGCGATAGGGCCAAGTTCGCCTTCCGGGCGCGCCAGCGCTTGATCAGCGAACGACTCGACGATCAGACCTACAGATTCGAGCTCAGCGCGAAAGGCGTCGATATCGATGCTGGAACTGCCACCATCGATCAGCAGCATCTTCGGCAACTCCTTGACGGTCACGTCAGGCACTTCTTCTGCTGCATCTTCACGACTTTCGGTAACGCTTGCGTCGACGATGCGCAGGCCATTCGCCTTGGCCAGCGCCTTCACGTCTTCCTGGTACTGGTGGAATGGACCAGGCAGATACCAGATGTTTTTGTTGCTCATGATCATGTCCTCGCCAAGCCGGGCACTGGGCCCGACTCAGCTGTCAGGGTTACTTGGAGGCGTCACCGATCAGAGCCACACCGGCGGTGTGCTTGATGCTGGTGGCGGTCTTGTCCCAGTTGGTACCGGTCGCCAGTTCGGCGTCGGTTGGCGACTTGCCGCCGGTGGTGGTGTCCCAGGTGTAGCCCTTCAGACCCAGGCCAAAGGTGTAGTCGGTTTGGAGCGTGGTTTCGATACGCTCCTTGCCGTTGGTGGTCTGGACGTTGCTGATGATGTCGCGGCCGTCGTGGACAAGGGCAGCGCCTTGCACCAGAGACAAGATGATTTCCTTGTTCGGGGTGCCGGCCTGCATCAGCGCCGGGGCATCCGTCACAACGGAGATCTTGCCGAGGATGTCCACGACGCGGACGTTGCCCGCCTGGAACAGCTGCTGTTGGTTTGCCAGGTTCTGGCCGACCAACTTGTGGTAGCTGGTGCCCTGCATCACCTGGGTTACCAGGTTCTGGCTTGCGTCGCCGAACTTCGCGTGGGCGTTGTTCAGGCCGGCGTAGGTGATGCCAGCGGTAGCCGACACATCGTTGACGGCAGCAGCCTGGGCGGTGATAGCGGCGACCAGAGCGGCGATCGCGGTGTTCAGCTGGTCCTTCAGGAGGATTTCAGCGAACGCACGGCTGGCAACTTCGATGCCTTGGGCGGTTGGGCGCTCCAGCCAGGTCATTTGGGATGGCTCGTAGCGGATCGGACCGAAGCCGCCGGCTACCTTCACCGAAGTGTTCTTCAGCTCGGTCAGGTCGGTGGCAGCGACGGCGGCGTTCGCGCTGTAGCGGTCCACGCGACGCTGAGCAGCGGCCAGGGTCTGGAAGAACGACTCCTGAAGGAAGTCACCAGTGAAGCCGTCAGGAGACAGCACGATTGCACCGCGGCTGGCGGCGTTGAACGCAGCGAGATACTGGTCCAGCGTCTCGAGAGTCGCCGGCATGATGTATTCGTTGAAAACCTGCATTTGCGACAGGGACATGAGTTATTTCCTTACGATTGAGGGAGATCCGGGAACCGGCTCGCGATCGCGGCCGTGCGTTCCTCTTTGGTGCCGCCGATTTTTCCTTTTGCGGCCCCGCCGCCACCTCCAGCACCAGCAGCCCCGCCGCCAGATGCCTTACTACCCGCGATCAACGGCGCGAAGGCCGTGTCGTTTGCGAATTCTGCTTTCAGCTCATCCAGCGTTGCCGCCGAGAGCTTGCCCTGCTGGTCGAGGACGACCACAACAGGCTTCCCATCGCGCTGCTCGACGCTCAGACGGCGTTCGATGTGCGGCAACAGGGCTTTTGCGCTGCCTGGGATTGCAAGGGCAGACGCGATGTCAGTAGCGGTACGGCCGACAGTCAGATCCCGGATTTGAGTGCTCAGCGTGCCACGCTCTTGTTCCAGCATGCCGTTCAGCTCAGCTTCGCGGCGGTTGTACTTTTCGGACCAGGACTTCTCGAGTTCTTCGACGTTGCCGGACTTGCGAGCTGCCTCTTCACGCTCCAGTCGGGCCTGCTCTTCCGCATCCTTGCGAGCCTTCTCTGCGGCTTTCTTCTCGCCAAGCAGCTCATCGACCTTAGCTTTCAGGCCGGACACATCTTCTTGTTGAGGCAGCCCCTCAATGCCGAGTACGAACTTGCCGTCCTTCTCGGTGTAAAGAGCGCGCACGGCTTCATCTACCCCTTCCAGGGTATCCAGTTGGAATTTCAGCATTGGTTGTCTCCCAGAGACGTAGGTGCAGGCCCTGCCTGCGGGCAAAAAAAAGCCCCGCACTAGGCAGGGCTTATAAAAACTGATCAATCAGCTGTACATTTGGATCTGAAAACCATCTTTGTCCTTGGACATAGCCAAGACTTTCATGGCGGCAATCAGAGGAAAGTGATGGGTGAAACTCTCGCCACTCTCTAAGCTTGCCTCCCACCCACCTTGGTCGAAATGCTTAAGAGATATCCTGAACTCCTCGATCAGCGGACCCGCATCCGCCCACAGCGTGCTTGGCGAAAATTTTTTCCACGGCCCTTTCCGAACGCTAATCGTTAAATCTGCACCATAACCACCCGGACGCCAGCTGACGTTCGTGCCATATTCGCATACCTCTCCGGCAATGACATAGTCGAGCCACCACCCCTCCAGATCATTCAGCTCAACGGTTTGGTATCTCATCATGACTCATCCATTCATCAGTTGAAATGCACTGACTACATGGTTTGAAGAACCTCGTCAAATACCTGCCCGCTCAAACGCCAACGGCTCAAGAACACGCATCTGCACGAGGGTCAGAGGTGCAAAGTTGCGATCAAGCTGCAGCTCGGAAAAGCGTTCGATGCTCAGGCCGCCTTCGCGGAACAACTTCGCCCGAACCGGACCGATGGCCTTATCCTGAAACGCCGCCGGCTGCTGCTTGAGCCAGTCGTAATAGCTAAGGTCAGCCCTCACCTGCTGGGCGCCGGCGTCACCGAGGGATGCCCGAGTGGCGTCCTTAGCAAACAGAGCGCTGAAGCGCGTCACCGCCACCACCGTCGAGCGGCAATTGATGTGGATCGGTGGCCTCGGCCCCTCAGTCAGCTTGAACCGACGCTTATCGAGCGTCCGGCATTGGCTGGTGGTCTTCGAATCCAGGGTGCTGACCCACTCCACTGACTGCACAACGTCGCTGTTTTCCTTCAGCGTCTCCATGCGCGCCTGGGTGGCGACGTGCTGCACCGCCGTCCGCACGATGGCGCCGGCGTTGCGGTTGGTCGTGGCCAGGATGCCGTCGTTGTACTGGAGTGCCTTGGTGCCGCGAATGTTTTTGATGATCTGGAAGTTCGTCTGGCCCTCGAAGAAGCCCTGCCTGATCGCGCCAGTGAGGCGTTGCCGCTCTGTTGCGGTGAAGCCATCAATGAACGACTTGAGCAGCTTCCCGCCGTCGGCGCCGCGCACACTGAGCGGATTGGTGAGGATCGCCGCGCGGATCGCAGCAGCACCAGGCACCGCAGCGTCGAAGGTGACGCCAACCGGCGCCGCCCGAGTCAGGCTGGTCGCTTCAAACTCGGCCTCGTAGTTGGCGATATCCACCAGGTCGAGGTTCAGCCTCTCGCTGTACCGGTCGAAGATGCCCAGCAGGAGGCTATCAACCTCGCTCAGCAGCCGCTCTAGGCGGACGACGGTGTAATCCGTCAGGTCTGCCCGGGTCAGTCGCTCGCGAATCGAGCGATCGATCTCCTTGAGGAAGGGTGCGAACTTCGCCACCTCTCCCGACTTGAGCTGCTCCAGGAAGACGGCATGCCGGATGGTGGCGTCAAGGATTGCTTGATTTGCCGCCATTTAGTGCGCCCTCATCATCGTCCAGGTCAGGCCCGGCGCTTTGCGTTTCCAGTTCGCCCCGGATTTCGTCGTCCGTTTTCTCCGGGTTGATCACGCCGCGATCGCGCAGGTACTGCCAGAAGTCGCCTTCCGGTAGCTTTCCTCCCTGCACCGCGTTGAACAGCGCCGAAAGGATCGTCGCGTCCAGAGTGATCTGGCTGAAGTCTTGGTTGAGCTTGTAGACCACTTCGCCGGGCGCATTGACGAACTCGGCCATCCAGACCAGGCACTGGCTGTAGGCCTCACTGACGTTACTCACCACCAGTGAGAGAACGCTGTGTTCGGCGGCACTGTCGTTATCGGCCTGGGTCGCGGTCTTCACTGCACTGCCACGCTCGATCAACCGGGCACCGAGCGAAACCATGTCCTCTTTCTTGGCGTCCATGGCCTCTTTGGCGACGGTGTTGGGCTGCGCCTGCCATACGCCACATGCGCCATTCACAGGGAGCAGCCAGGGCGCCCTGGAGCCCAGGAAGATCCCGGCATTTTCGAGGTGGTCACGCCATTGCTCATCAAGGCCAGACATCCATGGCTGAGGCTGGCCTACCAGGTAAGCCGCCTCTTCGTAGTCGGCACTGTTCCGGTAATGCCCGATATTCACTTCGGCCATGTCGTACAGCGGCGAGTCGTCGATGCTGGTGTCGTTGTTCTCGCTGCCCAGGAACTGGAACGGGATGATTCGCCACGGCTGGCCGGCTCCGTTCAGCGGGGCGAATGGCGCTACCGTCATCTCCGTCTTGCTGGATCCCTCTTCCCATACCTCCTGGGTGTACACGCCGGAAGCATCCAGGCGCAGCACGCGATATTGCACAACCTGCTCACTGCCGAACCCGTCATCAGTATCGACGTCGACCTTTTCGCGCAGCACAACCAGGCTCAACAGGTGTTGGCCGCCAACCAGGCGCGTTTTCCAGTTGATGATTGATTCAGCCGGATAGCTGGCGACGTTGGCACGGGCGCGACCGGCCTGCTCGTCTGCCTTGCTCACGGTGCCAGCCTCAACGGCGGCATAATCCACCAGCAGGCCGTGACGACCAACCTCGAGCAAATGCCCGATAACCGACTGCGATTGCTGGTAAACGCTGACGCCTTGCCCGTCGATGTCCTTCGTCACGTAGTCGAGCGCACCGGGAACAGTCAGCGTTGGCCATGTGCGGAACACCGCGCCTACCAGGCTGTGTTTCGTGCGCCCAGTTGCGTTGTAGAACACAGCGCGCTTCTTGTACGCCTCGTACCGGTCCTTGTTGTCCTGTGACTTGTCCGAGGCGTTCGGCCTGGGCAGGTAGTAATCGCCAGCAGCCTTGACTGTTTCCGAGCCCTTGCAGACGTCGCGCACCAAGCGCCAGCGGTATTTCGCCGCCGTGTACTCGGGACGGGTGAAAGTGACGTCCGTCATCGAGCGACCCCCATTTTCATTGCGGTGACCGGTTTGATGATCGGGTACTCGCGGTGGATGAAGTAGCCGCCGGCGTCGTTCGCGTGATCGATGCCTGCGGTCTTGTCTGGCTCCCCGTTTGCGCCCCACACCTGCTGCTCCAGGCCATCGGCATAAGTTGGGCAGGTGAACGGGTTGACCAGGTAGCGGCGCTCGCCCTGCGCATTGCAGAAGGCGGCGTTCATTGCGTTGATTCGGTCCTTCACCGGCGGGTTTGCCGCTGGAGCGATGACTGCGAACCCTGCCTGCTTGAGCATGGCCAGGTCGGTGATGCTGGCGTTCACGGACTTGCGCGAATCGCCCGAGGCATCCGGGTAGATCCTGATCTCGCAGGTCTTCTTGAATTCGTTGCCGTCGTGCTGCCAGTACCGCTCTTTGATACGGCGGATCATGTCGGGCGTGTCGTAGCCGTCGATCAACTCATCCACTGCCCTGGGTAGCCCCTGGTCGCGCTTGACGTGAGTAATCGCCGCCATCTTGCCGACGTTGAAGTCCATGCCGATAAAGAGAGGCTCGCCGGACTGCACTCTATCGAAGCACCCATTGAGCTTTCGGTCGTAGGCCGTGTAGATCGTCCCTGACGTCAGGTTGACGAACTGGCCCTTGAGGTACGCCATGATCAGCTGCGGCGGGTACGACTCCATCAGGGAGGCGATGTAGTCATCCGGCAAGTTCAGTTCGTTGTCGAACGTGCTGGCCTGCACCAAGCCATACATCTCTTTGAGCGAAGGCTTGTCGCGGAGCTGCTTCACGAACTGCAGGAAGACGAACTTGAAGCCTTCCGGCGTCGTGGTGACATCCACCCCGTTCTTGAGCCCGGGCAAGTTGTAGCGCATCCGGGCGATGATCTTGCGCCAGGCCTGTTGAGCCTTGACGGCAGTAAGAACGTCCAGCTCATCCACCAGGGCATGGCCGATCTTGAAACCGACAATCGTCTGCGGCTTCTCCATTGACCGGCAGATCACAGTGCCGCGGTACTGCCGGCCGCTGTAGATGTGAACCTCGTGGTTCGCCTGGTTGATCTTGGTCTTCAGCCCCCAGTCGTAGGCCACCTCATCCATGGTCGGATAGAAGATGTCCCGGATCTGCGGGTAAGTCGGTGCGAAGTAGCCAGCATTGACGCCGGGCCACTCCATGAAGTGTTTGCTCAGTGCCGAGCATCCCACCCAGGTCTTGCCTGAGCCGAACCCGGCAACAAAGGCACGAAACTTGTGGGGCAGAGTTAGGAACTGAGCCTGCGGAACGTTAAGACTCGGCATTCGGCTTCCTCGCATCCACCACGTCGACTTGAATGCGGGTTGGGATCATCGGTTCATCGCCGGCCTCTTCCTTCCGCGCCCTATTGACGTATATGTCACCGGTTTCCTTTGCGGCCTGCTCCAGGATCTGCATGGCGAGGCCGATGTTCTTCATCGACTCAGCCTTCTCCACGAAGCGGTTCATGGCTCGTAAGCGGAAGGCGCGGTTGGCAATCGGGATCTCGGAAGTCTCTTCGCGGAATCGCTTCCTGGTGTCTTCGAACATCGTCACCCAGCGCTTTGCCAGGCCTTTACCCGATGTCTTCGTCGGGTCGTGTGTTTCCACCTGCTGGCGGGTTACAACGACCCCGTATTCTTTCTGGACAGCTTCAACAACCTGTGAGGGCGTGTCGAAGCACGCCAGGGCCTGAACGATAAAGGCCTTCACGTCGTTTTGAAGGGCTGCCATAGATTCTCATCCGTCCAGAGCCTGTCCAGAATCAGGCCGACTTGAGCAGACAGGTTCCGCAGGCCCTCGCAATGTTCAATTTACCCACCTCAGCAGGACTGTTTGCAGCATCCACCAACGCTTGAACGTCAGGGCTTGCACCGTAGCGGCGGACGACACCGACGAACTCTTCGACGTCGTGGCCGCGCATCTCGAGCTTGGGCGACCCATCCTTGGTGAATGCTGGCTGGCCGGACTTATCGTTGGCGTGGGCGATGTGATAAAGCTCATGCTCAACCAGTGCACAGAAGTCGGTGTCACTGCACTGGTCGCAGTAGTCGGCAGCCAGCGTGATGATGAAAGCCGGCACGTCGCCGAACCAATCACGCATCTGTTGCTCCATTCGGGCCTTCTGCCAACCACCTGCACGAAACGCTACCTGTTCAGCCTGGCCAAGCACTGTCCTACCCTGCTTCTCGAAGCTCGACGACGCCCACATGACCCGGATGTCTGCATCCAGTAGGTGGGCATGGTCTTCGTTGTGAATGCTGCCGGTGTCGGCAAGGATCTGGGCCTGGAGCCAGTCCCACACCTCAGGTGCTGGAGTTAGCCGAATACCGAAGTCGGAAAGGTCGGACAGCTCAAGCAGCGACGCTGGAGGGTATGGCCTATCCATTATTACCTCGCATCCACGAATTGCTTTTAGACCCGTGACCAACCGAAAATGGCTGTTTAACTTAGGGGAAGGACATGGATAGCCAGGAACAAAGCGTTTTTTGGGGAACCGTCTCTAAATTGGCGGTAGCCGTACCAATTGCGCTAGCAGTAGGCGCCGGGCTTTCAGCACTGGTTCTCGGCGGCATCGATTACGGCCAACTCAGAAGCTCTTTAGACACCGAAAAACGTCGCAGCGCGCAGCTTGAGAAAGCAAACGAACAATACCTACAAGCGATTGAGAAGTGGCGGGACGCTTACACAAAACTCAGCGCTGAAAACTCGTCTGCAAACGCCAGGCTAGTAAGCATGCAGAATGATCAGTGCGAATCTATTCGAAGGGATATCACACGTTTGCAGTACAAAATTGAGGAAGCCTACGGTTACACAGACTCAAGTGAAAAGCGTGGAAACATGCAGATCATGATGCGACAACATCAGGAGTCCTTGCAGACGTGCTTTGCGTCAAGAAAATAGACTTCACCATATGTATAGGCTCATCGGGAGTACGTGGCGCAGCCGGGTGACATTGCTCATCTGAAACCTCGCGCCACGATTTGGCGCACCCGAAAACGTGGCGCGGATTACTTACCCCGCCGCTCGACACCGCCAGGTGCCTTGTTACAGTTCAGGCAGTGCTCGCAGTTCAGCGTCCGGCACAGCCAGACCTTCACCCGCTGCCAGTACGTGACCATGAAGATATGCCGTGCACCGGCCAGGGCCAGGGCGACATGCAACGTCAGGCCGGCAGTGGTAGGGCCGAAGAAGATGTTCTGGCTGCGTACCATCACAACGAAACCGGTGATGGCGATGGCCGAGTAGATCAGCTTCCCGAGAATGCCGTCCCTCACCTTCCCGCTCAGTACGCACCAGGCTGCCCACAGCGCGATAAGGCCGCAGGCGATGGTATTGATCAGTTCAAGATTCATGGTGGATTGCCTCCCCCAAACCGCTGGCGAATGAGAGCCCAGAGGTCAGCGGATTTAATGGCTCTGTTGATGGCCGCCAGGAGCGAGCCGCCAAAGGCACCCAGCAGGAAGCCGATGCCAGCGACGATCTTTGGCTCAGTCACGCCCAGGTAGGTGCTGACCATGCTCGTAAGATAGATCGAGCAGGCCATGCCGGTGACGAGGAAAATCACCCAGGCACGCCAGTCGTTGAGGTCATCCTTGTGCCACCAGCTGGCGATTACAGCGCCGACGAGGCCCGCGATCAGTAATTCGTACCTGTCGATCTTGTCGAGCAGGCGCTGTAGATACTCCATGCGCTCGACTCCGTGGGGCATGTTTGAAATAGGTCGGCTCCAGCAGCACTCCCAGCTCGGAGCAATGGGTGTGGCGGAGCCGAAAATAGGAAGGCCCCGGCAAATGCCAGGGCCTTGGCCTGTCACGTAAGGACAGGAGAAAAGCAAACGGCTGCAGATGCAGCCCACCGCTTCTTATGGCAGCAGGTCGTAGGTCACGTAGGCCGTACCGCCGCCATTCTGCGTCATTGCTACCCACAGGCCCTGACCGGCAGGGATGGTCACAGAGAACGGAAGAGTGGAAGAACCGCTAACGGCGGACAAGATAACGGGCACGTTGGTCACCCAGCGCCCTTCCGGAATGGTCGTGCCGGTACTAATAAATCCGTTCCCGACAGGGCTGATCATCGTAGCTGTCCGAACTACAGCGCCATTGACGTTCTGTGCCGGAGTGAAAATTGCCTCGGCGTAGCTGGTTGCCACCGATTTGAAACGGCTGCCGATTTGTACTGGTTCCATGTTTTCACCTATTGAGTCGAATGATTTGTCGCGGAGGATTCCGCTTTCATGTCGCTCAAAGGCGATTGCTCGAGGCTCGTGGCCTTCACATGATTCAACGTCCCGCATCGGGAGCATTTGATCTGGAGCTCTGTAAACCCACCCGTACGGGCGAGAAGTCTTTTGCAGTTACCGCATCTGAATTCTTTCAACATCTGCAAATTCCTTTTGCTGAATCGCCCTTCCGTGGGCAATAAAAAGCCCCGCACATGGCGGGGCTTTTTGGGATAAACCTGATTAAAGCTCGGACTCTTTGACCCACTCAAATGGTAAAGAAGAGTCACGCTGATTGTATGAGCTTTTAGTATGCGCACAAACCAAGGTGCCAGACTTCACATCCAGTCTCATACCTTCTGAATAGAACTGATCAGCGGCGTAACAGCCCTTCATTGGGTCATTTTGGACGCGCGGCTTTTGAGATTGGGTGTCCGCGAAATTGTCGGTAGCTTGCTGAGCGAAAACTTGAGAGGAAGCCAATGCCAACAGAAGTGGTGCTACATAACCTGGTTTCAACATCGTCAGATCCTTTGGGCTGAGTGTGCCACTATAGGATAGAGGCACAATGATGCCAATTTAGTGGCGTCAAATAAAATTTTCAACCCGCAAACGATGCTCACCCAATAAAAAGCCCGACACGGTCGCCGGGCTTTACTGTGCAACCTCAACGCGCAAGATCGACAGGATAAACAAATGCTCTCTCACTTTCTCATTCGATGCAATGGCTTTTTGTCACGCGGCGCAACTTTCGATAAGCCCCTCAGCGTCGAGCAGTTCCTGAGCGGCAGTAAGCGCCTCGTTCACCTGGTCATCAAGCGTCTTGCGGATCCCTGAGCGCCAACGGTACCGGGTCGACTCTGGCTTACCATCATTGCCCCAATTGGTGATGTCGTACCAGGCGGCCGGCAGCACCGCGGCGGAGCGCTTGCCTTCGGCGCCGGCTACTTGTGGAATCGCCCAGGTCAATACGGCGCACTCCCGGAAACGTTTCGGCGCAGGCGTGCGCACCGAGTTGAGCAGTTCCAGAATCGCGCCGTGCTTACGCTCCTCATGGGTGGAATACTTCGCCACGAGTGCTCGCCAGTGCGCCGGGGTGAGCGCCTTGTGCAGCCGGCCGAACACCCAGCAGTCCTGGAGAAACGCCGCCTCCTTTCCGATGATCTCCCCCTTTTGCTTGGCACATTGCACCTTCGGTTCAAAGTCGCAGCCGCCGGCGGAAGTGATGGTCTCGGCCGCGAGGGCTCGGACTACTGCTGAAACAACGTTGCGATAGGTCATGCAGCTTCCCCTTTTTTCAACTCTCTGGTCATTGCGCGGTATTTGGCTTTGATCGCCTTGATCTCTTCCACGGTGTACTTGCAGGCTGGGTGCAGGCCTTCCAGCCAAGCGACCTTCTCGGCGCCGATGCGCAACACCAGGCGAATGCGGTACTCCACTGCGTTGCCGGAAAGGTTGCGGTTGCACTTCACACACTGGCGATGGATGTTCAGCGGCTCGAAGCGCAGCTCCGGGCAGGCGCCGACGGATCGGTAGTGCCCGGCGTCCCACCGGCTGCCGGTCATGAGGTCGCCGTCGCTCGGCGTCGAGTCACAGCTGATGCACGGCAGGTGCGCGTCACGCAGACGCACGTACTCGTTCACTACGGTTTGGGCTTCGCGCAGGTGATCCGCCCTGCTCTTAAGCTTCTCCTTGCGGACTTTGATCTCGCGCCGCTCAACTTGAGCCAGAGACTTACGCGCCTTCGCCTGATTTACGTCCTTGATTGCCAGGCCACACTTCGGGCTGCATACGGCCTGTCCGAGGCGCTGCGGCGGAAAGCTGATGCCGCACGCTGGGTTCTTGCATTTCTTCGGTTTGGGTTGCTTGGCGATCATGCAGCCTCCTTGCTGAGTAGATCAGTGAAAACCACACCTTGGCCCGTGAAGTAGGCTGCAATGCGGTCGGTATAAGCGATGCCCTGGGCGCGATTGAACAGGCTGGTCACTGGGAAACCGTCGGGGCCGAACAAATGGCACTCGCCCATCATGGCCAGCTTCGTTTCGTAGGGCAGATGGCGCATGACCCGGTACCACTCGGCCTGAAAGCCGGCATCCTCGTTCAGCAGGATCTGAACGCCGAAGTGCAGCTTGCAGTAGCGCCGGGCGTCAGCGGCGTCACCGATCTGGGTCATTTCGGCGATGCGCTTGTACATCCCGAACCACAACCGATTTTGGTCAAGCGTGCGGTCCTTGCCCGGGCGCAAGGAGACCACCACGAACTTCTTGTCGCGGTACATGGCGCTCAACTTGGTGATAGCCTCAGAGAGCTTGGCCTGGCAGTTCACGCTGATCTTGTCGGTCATGGCGCCGCCCTCTTCGCTTCCAGTTCCTGAGCTTGCTTGATGAGCAGCGCCCTGCGATCCGCCAACTCATTTGCCGCGTCAATCCGCATTTCGGTTTTCCGTTCGGCACTGGCCTTGCGCATTTCCAGCATCGAGTTTTTCACCAGTTCCAACTTCTGCCGAAGCTGGGGCTCTGGCCGTGTGACGGTGCCAGTGAGCAAACCGGCGATGGCGCGACCGTCCTCAGTGATCGGCTCGACGCTAAGGTCCGTCAGGTACTTCTGGGCGTGTTCGCGCGGGATTCTCTTCAGCTCCACTGCCTTAGTCACAGCCTGCACGCGACGGTTTGCGTCGAAGCCCACGGACACGTGCCAGTTGACCGGTTTCGCATCCTCGCGGGCCTGCCCTACGAAACGCTGGTAGGCATCGATGAACGCCATGCGCGCACCGATCTTGTCGCCGCCATCCAAGATGGGCTTCGCAGCAGCCAGGGCCAGCTGGATCTCGTCGGTCAGCACCACTGTTTCAAATTCGTCGTTGGTGGTCATGGCGATGGCCCAGGCCTCGTCCTTGCCCGGGCGCCCGTCGGAGGACTGGACGCGTTGCAGGATGTCAGCCATTGCCAGCTTGCCCTTCACCTCGAAGCGGCAGGCCTTCAATGCGGCTTTGACGACGGGCACCGGATACGCGCAGAGGTCTTCAGCCATCATCGCGGCAGTACCCGGGTTCATTTCCTGGCCCATGGCCTCGGCTGTGGCGCAGATGGCGGCGGCCAATCCGGCAACCTGGTGGTCATTCATTTCAAAGGTATTCATTACGGTCACCTGCTTGGCGTTTGGCCAAAACCATCTGGGCGGCCTGCTCCGCTGCGGAGTGGTTCGCTTCTGTCCGTTCCATCTGCCGGGCGGTCGTGCCGTTGATGCGCTGCCCAGTGACCCACTGGGTGTGGTAGCTCTCGGCGTTGGCCAGCAGCTCGTTGAGACTGTGGCACTTGCGCAGCACAGCGGCGTCACTGGTTTTCAGGAAGTGGGCAGCGACGTGGTGGGCGACATCGGCGCCGAGGCGGTCAACCAGTTGGCCGAGTTGGCCGCCGACCTTGGCATTCCACACTGGCCAGGCGCTGTAGCGTTTGCGGTAAGCCATGGCGTAGTTCGCCCAGACCTTGAAGGTTTTGCAGGTCTGGTCTTTGGGGCCCGGCATGTCGGCGGGGATCTCAACCCGTGGGGCATCGGTGCGATCAACCACCAGCAACAAGCCGCGGGACTGAGCCGGCTTGCCGGTGGCGTCCTGCAAGTCCTGACTGGTGTCCTGATTGGTACCCTGATGATTGGTATCCTGATTTGTCGGAGATTTTTCCGACCCTTGCCCGGATTTTTTTCCGACCTTGCTCGGAGATTTATCCGAGGTAGATCGGATATTTCTCCGACCCTTGTTTTTTGGTGGGGTCGGATATTTTTCCGACCCATCCAGCTTCTGGTTCCACTCGACGGCCTTCTCTGTGAGGCGGAAAAGCGTGATGTTCGAGGTGCTGGAAAGCTCAATCAAACCGGCCTCTTCCAGGGCCTTCAGCATGCGGTAAGCGGTGTCCGGCTTATCAGTGAGCAGCGGCAGCTCCTCGATGATCTTGGCCTTGCTCAGCGCGAAGAAGATCCCGTCATCAGTCTTGATTGGCTTGGTCCAGCTTGGGCAGCCGTAGACGAAGGCGAACAGCAGGGCCTGCTGAGAATTCAGCCCCCACTCCAGCGCCTTCACCTGGTTAATCGTGACGGTGTATTGCATGTCAGGCCTTCCCGACCTTTGCGGCCAATTCAAGGAAGCGATCCACATACCAGTGAGGCTGCGTCTCGCGGGGGCATTGAGGGCTGGTGAGGTTCTTGCCGTAGGCCATGCCCTTCTCGGTCACGGACCAGAAGTCGACCATTTCCTGCCTGGAGTTTTTGCGCTGAAGAACCTTGAGGAAGCCGTGGGCCTCAAGAGCAAGGTTGAAGCCGCGGGCGGTGCTGGCGATGGCGTGATCTTTGATCAGGGCGGTGATTGCCTTGGTAGGCATCGAAGAGCCGCCAGCGGCATCAGGGGCGGCGTCAACGGCGTAGCCTGGAAGGAACTTGGCGTCCAGGCCGTTGTTGGCGGCGATCTTGGCCAGCATCAGCATCTTGCTGGAGTTGGCAGGCTTCAACAGGCGGTCGAAGCATTCCAGAATGGCCAGCTCGCCGACGATCTTGGAGTTGTTCGGGCTCTGGGCGGAAAACGAGCCGGTCTTGCGAATGCTCGGCAGGACCTGGCCCACCACCCACTCTTCGAACTTCTCGGCGGTCGGAAGCTTGGACCTCATTACCAGCCGGTAAAGATCGCGCTCCGGGATAATGGTCATGAAACCACCACCCTGTTTCGGGGTAGTGGACGCAGCCTTGCAGTGACGGGACACGGCATTCTCTGGCTTGGAGTAGCCGAGGGCGTCAGCGACATCGCGCGCGACAAACCACGGATCGCCGAGCTTGTCGGTGATGACCCGAATTGCGGCGCCGTCGAAGTCGAACGGAATTACTGCTGAATTGCGCGCCACGTTTTCAGATTGCGAAAAACGTGGCGCGAGATTGGTAGTGCTATTGATATGTGGCGGCGTTTGCATATAATCGACCTCGCTAAGTTTTATCGAAGAAGCCGACCTCGACCGTCGGCTTTTTTTATTGCCTGTAATTCGGCGCCGAAGCGCCAACCACCTCGCCCTACTCCCCGCATCGCCTCTCTCAAAACCCACTGGATAAAACACCAGCGACCTCAGGTTTCTTACTTCGCAGACCGGCTGGGCCGATACTGGCTACATGGGCAGAAGGGTTTGCCTGTCAGGCGGCTTGGTCTTTCTTTGTCGCCTTGAACTTGCCCTTGGAAAGGACCTGGATCTGGTACTGCCGGGATTCGGGGATCGTTTCCCCCCACATGGTCACGGCGCTTGGGCGGATGCCCAAAGCGAGTGCCAGCTTCGTCTTGCTGCCGAAGAATTCGGCGACTTCATGCGTATTCATTGCGCATCCTCGTTCGAGCCTGTCGCAATTTAAGCATGCTTAAGTTATGGCATCAACGGTGATTTGCACCTACTGCATGCTTAAATTCAGTTAACTTAATATTGAGTCCATGGAAAGACACGAACGTATCGCCCGCGCCATACAGGTCAGCGGTAAAAAGAAAGGGGAAATTGCATCGCTTTGCGGCGTTGCAAATTCGGCCGTCACTCAGTGGATCACCGGCGAGAGCAAAAGCCTCAGGCCGGAGAACCTTTACGCCCTGGCGAAAGCGACTGGCTTTCGGGCTGAGTGGCTAGCCATTGGCGAGGGCAATGAACGGGAGGCTACCGAATCAAATATCTCCCCCGCCGCCCAGCCCACCAAATCATTCCGCTACCCAGTAGTGAGCTGGGTTGCCGCCGGCGCCTGGTCGGAAGCAGTGGAGCCCTACCCGGCTGGAATCTCGGACACCTACGAGTTTTCGGAGTACGACTCCAAAGGTCCGGCGTTCTGGCTGACGGTCAAAGGTGACTCGATGACGGCGCCCGCCGGCCAGAGCATCACTGAGGGCACTCTGATCCTGGTAGACACCGAGGCTGAGGTTGCACCAGGTAAGCTGGTGGTGGCCAAGCTGCCAGACAGCAACGAGGCTACATTCAAGAAGCTGGTCAGCGACGGCGGTCGGCTGTTCCTGAAACCGCTGAATCCGAGCTACCCGATCGAGGCGGTCGACGAGAACTGCCGGATCGTGGGCGTGGTTGTGCAGGCGCTGCAGAAGTTTTATTGAGGGCGAAGCGCCGCGAAAGCATACAGGCTCGCGGCCAGCCAAAACCGGACACGCACAGCGTCGAACATGGAAGAAACCTAATGCCTGAGAGCATTACAGCGATTGAAATCGTCCGGCAGAGTCAACAGGGATATTCGATAAAGCCATTTATTGTGCGGGGAGACGATGGCCATCCATATTTCGTCAAAGGACTCGACAAGGCAGGCGGGTTCGCACTTATTTCAGAGGCAATTGGCGCCGAGCTTGGGAAGGTTCTAGGCCTTCCAATACCTCCTTGGCGGTTAATGCACATTCCACAGGATCTGATTGCGTTCAGCGCAATCCCTAATGTGGGGGATCTCGGCGGGGGTCTGGCGTTCGCCTCGCTCGCAGTAGAAAACGCCTCGGATTTCAATCTCAGTAATATAAACCGGACCCCTTTAGACCTAAGAAGACGAATTCTTCTGTTTGATTTTTGGATTCGGAATGAGGATCGGTGCCTTGGAGATCGTGGCGGCAACGTGAACCTAATATTGGACGCTAGCGGCGACCTAAATGTCATTGACCACAATCTTGCGTTTGACAGAACGTTTGACTCCGATGCATTTATGCAAGGGCACGTTTTTCGAGAATGCAGGTCTTTCTTTAGAGATCTGGTCGTTCGTCAGGACTGTGAGCAAATGCTTAGCGAGGCTATGAAGAACTGGGGTACGATCACCGCCCTTTTGCCTAACGACTGGCTTTATCGAGATCGCGACTACATCGATGAATCAGAGCCGACGCTAGCAGAGAGGTTGGAAATGCTGGAAGTGTTCAAGGAAGAGCGGTTCTGGGGAGCGCTATGAAATACATATGCAACTATTCAATTTTGAGGTTTTTGCCTTACCCTGAAACAGGCGAGTTCGTAAATATTGGTATCGTTCTGATTGCCAATAACGGTGACTTTCGCTTCAAAATTGAGAAAAAAAGGCAGCGAATTACTAATTTCTTTCCCAGCCTCGACGCAAAAATATTCGTCAGAGCTCGCAGGGAAATCGATGTGGAGCTGACACGTCTTAGCGGCTTTCTCACTGTTAATCGCGAAGATGTAGGACTACTCCTCTCCACTTTCAAACATTTGATTCACCCTCGCGAGACGATGATGAGGTTTAGCGATCCTGGCACTATGGCCACAGATAATGCGGACCAAGCTCTCGCGACTCTTTTCGATCATTATGTGAATCATAGCTTTGCAACGAAGGAGTATCAGGAAACATTTTTGGAGCGTCAGCTCGGAAAGCTGCTTGCCGCGTCCAACCTTAAGCAGCGCTACAGCGAGCAAAAACTGGGCAATGCTGATTATCCGGTTAAGTTTCCGTTCGTGCTGATGAGTGGCATTGAACCGGTCCAGGCCTTGAAGCCAATCCACTTGGGACATGACGAGTCGGCCAAGATCATTGAGCATGGCGATGCCTGGATTTCGAAGATCAGACGCCTGAATGCCGCTGGGCAACTCGCAAAAGATACCCTTTTCATTGCCGGACCTCCCGAAGAAGGCAAGCCAAAGCTACTGAGGGCATATCGGGAGATTTCTGAAGAGCTTAAGTCTTTTCCAGGAATACGCGTCACCAGTTCGGAAGAAGGGAAATCGGCATTGCTGGAAAAAATAAAACAAGGCATTCCAGATACGCTCCACTGAAGAGTATGAGCCCGGCCCAGCGCCGGGCTTCTTGTATCTGCCCATTCACACTCGGGCTCCTCTGGTCATCCCAATTTTTGGTGAAACCGCTTAAGCCTGCCCTTCGCCGCTGAAGCCATCACGGCATATCTTGTTACAACCATTCGCCTGTAGGCACCGCCTGTAGAGAACTACAAACTTCTACTCCAGTCCTAATGCTAGGCGTGCTTTAAACCGTGAGCGCCTGCTGACAGCCCATAGAGGTTCAAAAAATGAAAATTACACTGCCTGCCCTATTTTTAGGCGTCCTCATCTCGCAAGGAGCAATGGCTGCCGGAGATGGCACAGCCGGCCTTGGAGGCGGCGTTGGTGGTGCACTTGGCAATATCGTAGGCCAACAGCTCGGCGGCTCAACTGGCGCGGCAGTAGGCGCAGGCGTAGGTGGTGCTGCCGGCAGTGCTGTCGGCGCTCAGAGAGGCAACAGAGCTGAAGCCGCATTAGGTGGCGGTATCGGCTCGGCTGGTGGCTCGCTCATCGGTAATCGCCTCGGCGGCACGACTGGCTCGACGATCGGCGCAGGTCTAGGCGGCGCTGCGGGTGGAGCGCTTGGAAACAACCTGGCGGATGATGAGAGCAATCATCGGTCGGATGGTAAGAAGCACAAAGGCAACAACAAGCATAAACACAAGAACAAGCATCGTTAGTTTCTGACGCGGTTACATCGAGCCCGGCCCTGCGTCGGGCTTCTTGTTTCTGGCGAGCCACTACCCTGCTATGGTGGCGCCCTTAGATCGCAATGGAAGCAATGAAGCATGGAGTTATGTAAGACACTGGCGATAGCCCTACTGGCATCGGTCAGCACGCAGGCCGTATCAGGTGATGGCGCCAACCCTATCGCTGCCGCGATATTTCTCACAATCTCCGCGCCAACCATTTTAATTGGGGCGACCACATCTCTCACGACCGAGCCGCCAAAGATTTTCAAGTCGGCCAAGACCGACGCTTTAGCATTCATCGGTTCAGGCGGCGAGATTCGCGGTGCGGAGTTTGAGCAGGCCTCCCGGTATTATCGTTCGGCATACACATCGCCTCATATGTCCGACATGCAGCTGGCGCAGGCGATAGCGACCTCGCTCTGATGTCGACCTAAAGATGCCCGCAGTGACGGCCTTCTGGCTTCCCCCCCGCTGGAACCCGATCGCGCTCTACTTTAAACGCAATGGAAGCAACGAAGAATGGATTCATGGAAGATTATGACGGTAGCCCTACTGGTATCGATCAACGCTCATGCCTCTGAGGGGTCGGATGACTCCTATAACAACTCGATGTTGTCTGTACTGATGGCTCCAACCTACACCGTTGCAGGCACTACCGGGCTCACAATGCTAGCCACAAATAACTTCAAGCCTGCAAAGGCTGACGCGCTCGCATTTATTGGCTCCGACGGCGATATTCGCGGCGCCCAATTTGAACAGGCGGTGCGCTTCTACCGTACGACTTATGCGCCACCGCTGATGAATGATCAGCAGCTCGCACAGGCAATCGTAACTAGGTTTTGAGGTAAGGTTGGGCACCTTCGTCATAGCCCCACACTGAATCAAAAGAACAGCCACTATCCAAAGCAAATGCCGCGCGATATCAAATAGCCATCTTCTAGTTTTCACGGAGAGCTGCGATGAAGGTCTTTGGATTAGTACTGCTTGCACCAACCTGCTTGGTCAGCTACTTCATCAGCAGCGGCGACAATGGAGTCGCGATTGCAGCTGATCTCATGTTCTACGTTACCGCCATAGCTCTTTACCTATTCCCCTCAATTTATGCCGCTGCGGTCGAACCAATTCCGCCCCGCCGAATTTTTTTAATCAATCTGCTGACCGGATGGACATTAATCGGATGGTGCGTGGCCTACTACTTAGCGCTGCGGGGTCTGGGCGGGCAGCAAGTCGAAGAAGAGATTTCCAATCGGGGGTGAGTGCGAGTCTCGAGGCGTAGTCGTCAAGAGACAACCCCTTCAGAGAGCCGACGTGAACCCGCCAATGGTGGCTGTACGCTACGAATGGTAAAGTGCTCGCTCAATTATGGGAGGGATTCCATGCGTTTCCACGCACCAATCGCGGCGCTTTTCTTTGCCATTTCGCTTTCGGCCAATGCCGGTTTATTCAAGGACGAGACAGACCGATTCACCGGCAACAGGTCCGCCTCTTGGGACGCCTTGCCTTCAAAGCCTGAAGACTTCTCATTTTCTACGTATGCCTTGTATTTAAAAGGCTCACCAGCGCCTGGTTACTACAGAGTCCAACTCATGACTTGGAGCGACCGAGGGCAATTCAGAGACTGTCACCATACTAATTGGCTTGTTGATGGCGCTCGAGACCCATATCTAGAGTTTGAATATTCTTCGGTTAGCGCTGGATCGGCCGTCATGGAACGATTTGACAAGCGGGTTGATCGCGCCAATCTTGAAAGGCTAGCTTCTGCGAAACTCATAGAATTTCAGGTCTGCGGTATAGAGGGAAAAATTTCTGAAAGTGACATGGGCGGCATGCGCAAGGTTCTCGACGCGACAAAGTAAGATCAAACCTTTCAACGATAGCCCGCCCAGTGCGGGCTTTTTCATGCCTGTCGAAAAACACCCTCCAGAAAATATGCATTTATGCATGAAACTTCTTGCCGCCCTCTTGCCAAGATATGCCAGCACCAATACTGTGTATACATACAGTATTCGCAAGGAGCGACGCATGATCCAGGCACCCTACCCCACATCCAAACCGAGAAATTCCTACGAACTTGTTGGCCGCCGCCTGCAAGGCTTGATCGCCTCTCCCCGGGTACAGCGGATTCAATTGGTCGAGGTTTCCAGACGCGACGACGAAAGCCCTGAAGCCTGGCGCCAGGTCATCCAAGACATCGGCGACACCGCCGGCATTAGCGTCGAGCATTTGGATGACGGTGCCGTCAGGATCGGCTGGCGCGAGTACTGCGACGCATAAAGGAGCCCGCCAATGAGCGGGCTTTTTATCGCCCAAAAATTTCAGCAATCTGAATTTATTTATTCAGCATACTTGACACATTAATTTCAGCTTGCTTAAATTTATCTCAAGCCAGCAGCGAACACCGCCGGCCAGCAGCGAAAGCTGCGCCGCTCTTTAACAACCCAAGACCTTCGCAGATCGATCCCCGGTAACGGGCACAGCGCGAACAATAAATTCGATCTCCATGCCAGCTCTGGAACTGGCCGTACTCCCACATGCGAGTACGCGAAACCACGCAAGCCGGTCGGCGAAGAACACCGTCCACGAAATGTGTGACGCCGGCCAGAGATATGAATCGGGCGATGCGCGTGGTGGAGAGACGGACATTTTCACTTCTGCACCTGGTGACGGGTGCAGCGGGAAAACAACCGGAGAGTAGTGATGATCAAAAAGGTAGGGAGGAAAACGACGGTGACGGCGATAGCAATTCGGATGCATCCAAAGCTAAGACATCTTCTGGATGTGGTGGGTCGTAAGCAGCGCCGGTCAATGACTGCCGTGATCGAGGCCGCCATCGAAGCATTCGCAAGTTCTACGGAGCGTGATATCGCGGAGTCGACTTGGTCCACCGATGAAAACGAGCGCGCCTTGAACCTCTATTTAACGGCGCCGGACCTTTGCTCATTCGATGAAGAAGTCGATGCCAAAGCAGCCCTGGCTGCGCGCAGCAAGTAATCGGAAATTTTCACTTTTGCCACCGCATCGGTGGCAACGGGAAAACAACCGGGAGTCACGACGATGGAAGCAACAATCATCAACGGCGGATGGAAAGGCCACCTCGGACGTGGCCTTGCGCCGCGAGAACTTCAGTTTCTGCTTTGGATTGCCCAGGGCTTCACCTCGAAAGAGATCGCCCGGGAAGCGGGCATCGAGTACGGCAGCGTCAAGAAGCGCCTGACCAATGCGATGTTCAAGCTGGGCGTTACGAAGCGCACTGCTTTGGTGGCTGAGGCCATGAAGCGCCAGATCATCACCCCGGTGTGCTTTGTGCTGGCGGCGCTGATCGCCATGCACTCGATGATCAGTGACGACTCGCTGCGCCGTGATCGCCGGGCGCCGGAACGGCGAATGGCTCAGGTTCGGATGGTGCGCCGGGCTGAGTGCGCAGAACTGGCTGTGTGAACACCAATATCGATGAGCCTCTTCATCTGGGTATGGCTTCTCCAATATCGATGTTTTTGCTTCCGCACTTACAGACTGGCACGAGTGCCTCGGAGCGTTTCCGATGGTACTCGTAGTCATTTGCGGGAGTGGTGTCAAAGCCCTCCCACCACTCTTCGGTGCGCCCCCAGTCATCTGAGCTCCTGACCTGAACACCCTCATGACCACAAGCACTGCAAGTTGCTTTGTACCTGCTTTCATCCCCGCTCATTTCGTTCTCCTCGGCCTCGAACAACTGGTTCAAATATAGCAGTGCGATAAGCCTTCACCCTTATCCCCCACCTCTATTACGTCAGCACTCCTCCCCCGCGCCCATCGGCAACCAGCGGGAGGCATGAGTGTTGACGAATACAGGTGAACAACCCGCCACCCTGGAGGCGACCATGAACGCAGCATTGAAGATATGCCAGGAGCGTTACGACGCTCAGTTGCCTCCAGAGGTAAGCGAGGCGAGCGCGGAGCAGGAGTGGCTGGAACACTCGGCGGAACAGTTGGTGTGCGGCATGGACATCAAGTGGAAGCGCCGCTACGGCCAGCCGCAGGTGGTGACGTTTGATCGGTTCTGCACCTACCTGCAAGGCGTCCTAAATCAGCGCCAGATTGATGGCCTGGACCAGCGCGACTCATTCGCCCGCCTCTTCCTGTCGTCGATCCTGGGCAGCCAGGCAGATTCACGCGGTCACGCCGCTGACTTGATCGGCCAGCCCCGCCCCATCGAAGCCGCCGAGAAGGTCGCCGTAGACCTGCTCAGGCCTTACGCCGCCGACGCTGTGGCAGCAGAACGGGAAGAGGCAGAAGACGACGTGGATGCCGACCTATGAGCCCGCACATCCTGATCGATGAGGCACTTGAAGCGCTTGAGCATCCCAGCAGCGAGCCCGGCGCCCAGGCGGTGGTGGTGCGGATGATCACCAACATGCTCACCGGCGACGCAATCACCGTCGAAGAATTCAACCACTACTGCCAGCGCCTGCTGAAAATCACCAGGCACCGCAAGGAGGCTGCATGAGCACTGCACCGGTTAAATCACTGATCGACGAGCAACTCGACGAAGTTGAGTCGAAGCTGATCATGCTGGGCTTCGGCCTTCCCTTCAATGAAGTGATCGGCCAGCCGCGTGAGCGTGCCGTGGCCACCTTGCCGAAGCGCCTGGCGGCATCCATGAAGGGCGGGCGGATCGCGGTGAGGGTTCGGCCGTGACCACACACCAACGCACCCGTCGCCTCCTCATCTGGCGCGGCTCTTTCTCTGCCCTCTCCGTCTGCACCTTCCTGATGTTGCTCAGCGCCCTCGCTGATCGGATCACCTCCTAAACACCTACAGCGCCCCTCTCCGGTGGCGCGGAGAGCAACCATGTCCGAACAGAACATGCATATTTGGAACAAGGTCGATAAGACCGACACCAGGTTCACCAAGAAAGCCAAGGTCAACGGCCAGGACATCACCAGCTTGAGCGGTACCGCGATGGCCATGAAGGCGACCGAGTTGTTTGGTCCGGTCGGCATCGGCTGGGGCTGGAGGATTGTCGAAGAACGCTTCGATGAGGGTCACGAAATCTTCATCGGTGAAGGCGACAAGCGTGCATGCATAGGTCGCGAGATTGGTCACACAGTCAAAATCGCCCTCTGGTTTATGCAGGACAGCCAGCGCGGCGAGATTGAGCAATACGGCTGCACTCGGTACCAGTACAAAACTACCTACGGCATGACCACTGACGGCGAAGCGCCAAAAAAATCGCTTACGGACGCCATCAAGAAATCGCTTTCGATGCTTGGGTTCAGCGCCGACGTGTTCCTCGGGCTATTCGATGACGACGCGTACGTCACTCAGCTCAAAGAAGAGGAAGCGATCGCAAACGCCGACGACAAGGACGCAGAAATCCTTCGGCAGAAGCAGGAGCGCGTGGATTGGCTCGCCTCAGCAGTTGAGACCATCGGCAAGGCCGTCACTACGTACGAACTGAAAACCTTGAACGTGAAATACATCCGCGAAGCTACTCGCCGCAATGAACCAGCGTTCATCGCCCGCATCACTCGTGCATTCGAAGAGCGCAAAGACAGCCTTGAGAAAGGCAAGGAGGCAGCAGCATGACTCAACTTTACGCACTCACCGGCAAACTCGCCGAACTCCAGGCCATGGCCGACACCGATGATGAAGGCTTGAAAGAGGCCCTGCAGCATGCCATGGACGAGGTTCAAGGCGACTTCAATATCAAGGCAGACAACATCGTCATGCTGCGCCGCAATATCGAGAGCGATGTGACGGCCATCGAAAACGAGATTGAGCGCCTGGCCGAGTTGAAGCGCATCAAATCCAACAGCGTGTCAGAGATCAGCGACTACCTGCGCCGCAATATGGAAGCCGCCAACATCAAGTCAATCAAACGGCCGCTCTTCACAATCACACTGGCTATGGGCAGCGAGAAGGTGATCGTGGACAACGAAGATGCGGTACCGGACGAGCTGACCAACGTTAAATCGAGCATCACCCCAGACAAAAAGGCCATCGCCGCCAAGCTCAAGGAGATCCGAGAGCATAACGAGGCGGTCCGCAAGCGCATGGCCGCCGGTGAGGATGCTGAACACGAACTTTTACCAGAACCTACCTGGGCTCACTTGGAGCGCGGCGATAGTTCGATCCGCATCAAGTGAGATCGCCATGATCAGCAATCACCAGACCATCGTAGAGGCACACCGTCCGCGTCTCCGACGCGATCAACGCGAAGGTTGAGCAGTTCCTATCCGCCGGCGGGACGATCTACCAGGGCGAAAGCCCTGCCATCAACCCACCACCGCCGAAGCGCTCGGCCAAGATCGATCCCGAAACCATCCTCAAGCGCCGCAAGCCGGCTATCACAGCGGCAGAACGTAAGGCGCTGCGCAAACTTGCGGAGGCGTTATGAGCAAGAAGCGTAAGCCCCACAACCTACAGGCCCGCATTGCCCGTTCGTTCCGCTCCCTGTTGTCCACAAACCATGTGGCGGTGGTCAACATCGACCCCAGCGGCCGCCAGGGCATGATCAATTACAAGTCGCTGAAGAACATCGCGCCTGGGAAGATCGGCCAGGCCGTCTGCGGCATTCCTCACCGGTGGACGATTTACCTGAGCACACTTTGCATCGATGCCCGAGGCGACCGCTACAGCAAATCGGTGGAGGTCGCACCCGATGGCGTTTACCTCTCCGACCACCTGGAAGACGTGATCGAGCATTGCTACAAGAAGCTCCGCGACGAAGCCAACCAAAGCCAGATGGTTGCTTCGGGCTGGATCGCCATTCCGGAAGCGATGTCGCTTGATGAGGCGCACGCAGCGCGGATTTTTGAAGCCGTCGGCGCCTGGCGCCAGGTGAAGGTCGATTCATGCGCCGCATAGCCCGCACCCAGCAACGCAAACGTCAAACCTGGCTCGCACTGCCGGCCAGCGGAATAGAAGAGGTAGGCCATGGCAAAATCAGTACAGGAGCGGTCGGCCAAGGCTGCGCAGAAGCGTCTGGCGGTCGCAGAGAAGGAATTGCGGCACAAGGTCAGGCCGGGCATCGAGCAGGCCATGGAGCGAATCCGGCTGCGCGGCCAGGTGCCGATCATCAGCGAGCTTCTTCAGATCGCCATCATGAAGATGGACTTGATGGGCGACCACGAGTTGATCGAGTTCTTGAGCTATCCGCGCCACGAAATCGTGATTAGCGAAAACGTGGCGCGTAGATTCCAAGAGGAGAGCCTGCGGGAAATCAGGAGAGATTCAGGTGATGAGACATTTCATCCAGGCATACTTAATAAGTAATGTCAGATGCTCTCTTCAACGTACTGGCGCTACAAGCCCCGCATCTGTTACGACTAAACGTATCGAGAATTTCAGTATTTGCGCCGTAGGATTCAGAGGCTAGATAAAGCACATCTGACATATCCAACAACATCGCAGGCTCTAAATTATCGAATATAGCAAACTCGGTTATATAAACCCGAAACTTTTTCCCCTTCTCACCTAGACTATTATAAAATAAAATTACCAACTCAAAATCAGACAGCAAAGATCTAACTACGTTTCCGAACTTTCTCTGGTCTGGATGATTACACTCAGAGACAAACCTAAAAACCGAATAGAGGCTTCGAAAATACAGACCAAGATCGCCATGAAATCTTCTCATAACTTCACGATAAGCAACCCCCATTCTTTCCTCATGCGTTCCTTTGGCGTTACGATATTCGTTTCGCAAATGCCAAACCCAAGTCTTAAAACAATCCCTACCAAGCATTTTTACGACACCATTTTTCTTGATGTCAAAACTTTGAACTACACCCTGCTGCAGGCTTAGCATATTATAAAATTGCGAGTCGATTTGCTGCCTAAAGTTCTGCTCCTGACTTCCCTGCAAGTCTTTACGCTGTATAAGCAAAGTAATTAAAACACCGGAGAATGCCAGACCAGAAAACAGAGCATTAAGCGTTCCAAATGCGTCACCAAACGTCCCGCCCCGAACACCTTTTAGCTCTTTTAAATCTTCTGGAGATGAAAAGCCTGAATATAGAAAACTATAATAACCAGCATATATCCCCAGTACGATCACGACTACTATCGTGATTACCCACCCCAAGCCTATTTTATTTTTCATTCGATCCTACCTATCCACTCTCGGCTCCTATGCCGGCCGCACACAAATAACCGAAAAACAACCATTTTGCCATCACTCATTGCCACCACCGGTAGCGGAGGGCGGCGCCTGACTGGAGATAATCCATGAGCAAGCCAAAAGCCGATCCGGCATCGCGTAAGGTGCTGGCCTACTCCGTAGAGACCAACGACCCTGAAGAATCCAACATTCAGTTCGCCACCTCGAACGCTGCAGCTCGCCGCCAGGGCGCAGATAATATCGGTACTGACTTTGGTTCGGTTTCTTGCCGCCGTGCCCACTGGACCGACCAGTATGTCGGCCAGCGCTTTATCCCAGCGAAAGCCTACATCGATGCTGGCTGGTGGTTCGGATGCACCCACTGCGGCGCCAGGTGCGACAGTGATGCCAGCTACTGGGATGAAGAGACCGAAACCGATATCACACTGGATTTGGTGTTCGACGGCCGTGTCGTTTACTGCTCGCCTGAGTGTAAGACTGGGCACGAAGCTGAGGTCGCGGCCCGCAATGCCAGATTTGAAGAATTCAAGGTTCGTGTGGCAGCAGAGCGACCCGGCGTGACCTTCACCGAGTTCACCGGCGGATACCCGTGGTGCGGTAACAAAGGGTTATTCACCTTCCCTGGTGCCCAGTACGGCGGCTCAGTTACTGACAACGAAGAAAGCACGGAGCTGAAATGGTATGTGGCACAAAGCGACAAAGCTGCTTGGGACTACTTCATTGCTGAGCAGTCCGTTCCTGATTAGCCCTCGCCTATTGCGCCGAGCGCAGATTAAAGATCAGGCGCCCTGATTACCTCGACTCCGCCACTATATTCATCTGCAAAGGAAGTTAAGCTCAGTAAAGCCTTTTCGGGCGCACCGTTGAGCACCCACAGAGATTTTCGGCTTTCATCGGACTGATATCCTTGAGTGGATATTTGATCTAGAACTTTGTGCATTCGATTTGCGTACAGGGCTATGTTCTGCACGTCCCTAGCGACCAAAGCTCCAGGGAGTTCGTAGATAGGAAGCCTTGCAATCCATAGTGCTGCGGCCTCAAGAGCTTCTCTATGTAAGGGCGCACTCCCTTCAATCATGATATCGGGCATCTTCCTGGCCACCTCAATTACGCGCCTAGCAACAATTTCAGCAACTTCAACCGTCGCCCTGAGCGACGCAATACGCTGAAGCCTGGCTTCTTCCGCAGCGTGGTTAACCTGGTATCGAAACAGCTTTTGCGACTGGCGTCCTTGCCACCATGCAACGCCTATAGCAACAAACAAAGCAACGACCGACCCAATTGCTTGAGCCCACGATGCTAGTCCTGAGTGGCCATCCATCCAATTCAACTCTATCCGCTCCTTCCGGCCTCATGCCGGTCACCCGTAATACCCCATATCAAAGAATCACGCCAGCCGACCAATGAAAACAATTATCATTTTCGGATCTTGCCTACCAACTCTGCGAGCTTATCTAAGCCATCGAATGTAGACGGAATGGCACTTTCGTCATTAACGATGCCACTGAACACAACCTGCTCAAAACGTTCCAATAACCCTTTGCTGCCATCAGGGGCACCCTTTGAGTATTCGGCATAACTCTGCACAAATTGACAAAGAGTCATCCGCAGATCGATTTGGAGCAACTGAGCTTTAATAGATCGAAAATTTTGAAGGGCCACCCTGAAAAAATAAAGAAGTAGCAACTCCAACCCCGCCAGCGCAAAAAACGAAATTATATCAGAACCAGATTTTGCTGGAGCTTCGAGAACGTTAAAGAACTTAACAACTATGGGAACCAGCAGTAAGAATCCCAGCACAAGCAAAAAGAGAAAGTTCCAGTTTTTCTCAGAAACCTTCGTTATTTTTAGGCTTTTGAAACCGGAGTAAAGGCCAACAAAATTGAACGCTGTTTCGTACGTTTCAAGCTTCTCCGCCAAAGCACTCACTCTAGTCTCTCGATCCAAGATAGCTTGCTCGGCGCCCTCTCGTTCGGCCTCAGAACGCTTAATAACCTCCGGCAGGTCTTTCAAGGAGACAAGGTTCGGATGATACAAATAATGCTGAACAACATTAATCAGCATTTGATGACCAGCATATCTAACTTGAGAACTTCCAACTGTATACTCGAAATCAGAAACGCGAGATAAGATAGAGAGTAATTCTGACGAGATTTGATGTGGACTGCTAAGCTGATATTCAATTAAAAATCTGTAGCAGTATGCAAAAAGGTACTCAGCATCTATCTCGCCGAGCTCAAACTTTCTCACCTCATCCATAAACCTATCGCCTAAAGAGGCGATATTCATGATGCATCTCTCGTCAAAGCTCTCGGGATAGCTTTCAAGATGAAAAAGCGTCGTTCCAATAAACTCTAAAAGGAATTTATGTTTAGCATTGTCGCTATCTCTTAGTGCATCCAACCCACCACGAACCTTTACCACCATATTAGATAAAATTTTCTTATTGCGATCAGTGGCGAAATAGCTTTCCCCTGGAATACTCATACTTTCTCCTTTCCCCAAAACGCTAAATATACCGCCGAGAAATCCCGATGCCCACAGAAAACAATTCGGTCGAGCCTCTCCAGGTGGAGCGATCGACAGTTACGAAGCTGGTTATCACCGGCGCACCGAGTCTCGACCCGATCACCGTCTTCCTTGAAGACTTGGCCCAATGCAGGGGAAAGATCACCGTCAGCTGCTGGGGCAAGAGCTGGACCGCGTACTGGGGTGGCATGTGGGACAGCCTAAACATCGGGCAGTTCTTTTGCGAGTTGAGCACCGGCTACATCATCGGTTACTTCGACCAGGCGATGAGCCCACGGCAGTTCAGTGGTGAAGCGCTTGCAAACAAAGCACAAAACACCGTACTGAAAGGACGCCGGCGCGGTGAACTCGGACAGGACGAAGCGCGTGAGCTGTTCACCAAAGCCGAAGACTTTCGCGAATCGCCATCGATTGACCACCTGCACGCTGCGCACAGCGAACTGATGGCCAAGCTTTTCGGGGATGAATGGTGGCACCTGACCAATGATGCCACCGAGCCAAACCCCGATTACGCCTACCTCGAGCGAATCATTCATGCAGTTCAGCAGGCATTGAGCCAGGAACAGCAGCAGACGGCGGTATGAAGCTCATCACTTTCCGCGATCTGCCGTTGAATAAAGTCATGTTTTGAAGACAGTATCAGCCAGCCTTGGATGTAAATACGTACCGAGCAATAAGTGCTCAAGTACATTCATTGCCAAGTCAAGCTGTTCGGGGCTACTTGGCTTTGCTTCATGAGCTGCTGTATTTCCTAAAGATCTTAATTTATGAAGAATCGAAACATCAGTTTTAGTTATCGCCCCCCTCACCAAAAGATCGTTTATTTTCTTAAATAAATAATCGCCTTCAGCCTTGAGGTCAACGCAAATTGACTCAAGTAGAACCCGAATCCCTAGGCCCGCAAGAATTGTTTGGCCGGCATTCATAGCGTCAACTAGTTCGTCATAGGCTTTACGAACTATAGGTGGCAACAAAAAAGAGTCTTTGATCTTGAACCGTCCTGCGGTTCTATGGGGAAAAATATCCACTGAAGTCCAATGAAAGTCCTCCCCTGTTTCCATATCATAAGCATGAGATTCAGAATCATCATACTCACTACGAAAGCAAAGTGCCTCACAGTTGAGACACTGAACTATTTGGTATGATTTTTTGGATTCAAAATTACTCTCTTCGATGCAGTCCTCCATGGAAGTTAGCACTACATGCTTTTGAGGAATGCGACATTCCGCACATATCAGCTTTAGCTGTTCGCCAGCTGTTTTGTCTTTTTTGATTGTCCGTTCCATCTCAATCTACCTCCATGCAATTTCCTGAACTGTAACAGAAAGCCACCCTCCCCCTTCAAAGTCAGCCGCTATAGCGGCAAGGACGAAGTCATGCCTGAAATAAAGGAACGCCCCATCCTGTTCTCGGCGCCGATGGTGCGCGCCATCCTGGAAGGCCGGAAGACGGTCACGCGCCGGGCGGTGAAGTTTCCGCTGATCGATCGCGACTTCGGTTGCGAACTTGCCGGCAACGAGATCGGCCAATCGGAGGCGCACCGCCTTTGCCCCTACGGGCAACCCGAGCAGCGGCTCTGGGTGCGCGAGAGCTGGTGGCAAGCTGGCGACTGGCAGGCTACCTATCCCGAAGACGACACCGGCGCCTGGTTTGGCAGCAAGCGCGTGGTTTATTCGGCTGACGGCACACCACCGAACGAGCCAAACACCAGCTACCCGAACGGATTGCGCAACGGCGCTTACTCGGCGGCGGCGCCGAACAAGATCTGGCGGCACCGGCCAAGCATCCACATGAACCGCTGGGCCAGCCGCATCCTGCTGGAGATCAACGACGTGCGCGTCGAGCGGTTGCAGGACATCACCGAGGCGCAAGCAAAGGCCGAGGGCGTAAGGCTCTACACCGATCATGCGGAGCTGGGTGATTGGTGGCACGTCGAGGGGATCGAAACCTACAGCGCTGATCCGCGCAAATCGTTCGAACTACTCTGGTCATCCGTCGGCGGCGACTGGCAAGCCAACCCGTGGGTATGGGTGGTCGAGTTCAAGCGGGTGACGCCATGATCGCCACCCTCTGGTTCGCCTACGTCTGCATCTACGCGTGACTGGGCGAGGATGTGACCAATGGACCAAGGCGTTGAGTTACTAGCCCAGAGGAAGGGAGTTGTTTAACTCGCAGCTAACTACTTCGATCCATCGAATCACTGCCCACAGCATGAAGGGCGCGCTCAAATTACTTGATAGAGCGCCTGCCGGCAGAGCACTTCAACAACACACACCTGAAATACATGCGCGGCAGATCAGGTGTAGCACAACCCTCGGCCCCATGCCGGATCTATTTCAGACAAACCCCAATCCCCCTACATGCCTGCCGGTGAGCATCAAGGCTGTTTCTTGCTCTTCGCCAACCCACAAACCATCAAAACCAAACCGGGAATCCATAGGGCTGGCGCAGCGATCACAATGCCGCAAATTGCCAACGGGATCCCAGTCAAAAACAAAGGGTTTCTAAACACCTTATCCATTTCGCGTCACCTTTAAGAATTCATTTCATTAAATCACAAGTGCCTGCCGGTGAGCGGCGGGCGCACGCCTGGAAAACAATTATGACCATCACCGCACCGGTCATCCGTTACCACGGCGCCAAGTTCCGACTTGCGCCGTGGGTATTGCAACACTTCCCACCGCACACATGCTACGTAGAGTCGTTCGGCGGCGCTGCTGGCGTGCTGATGCAAAAGCCTCGGTCGTATGCCGAGGTCTACAACGACCTCGATGGCGACATCGTTAACCTGTTCAGGGTTTTGCAGGATCAGGACTCGCGATCGGGACTTGTCGAGCGCCTGGTATTCACACCCTACTCCCGCGAAGAGTTCGAACTGTCCTGGGAGCCGAGCGCCGAGCCGATCGAGCGTGCAAGGCGGACCATCATCAGAGCGCAAATGGGGTTCGGCTCCGCCGGTGCGACCAAGGGCGTGACCGGCTTCCGCATCGACACCAAACGCCAATACGGCACAGCCCAGTCACTCTGGGCCTCCTATCCGGAGCAACTTGCCGGGGTTGGCCAGAGGCTCAGCGGCGTGCTGATCGAAAACCGCCCCGCGATCGAGGTGATCAAGGCGCACGACGCGCCGCAGACATTGCATTACGTCGACCCTCCCTACGTGCATGACACCAGGTACAAAGGCGCGTCGAGCGGCCGGTACTACAAACATGAGATGGATGATGCCGCACACCGCGTGTTACTCGGGGTTTTGCTCGAGCTAGAAGGAATGGTCGTGCTGTCGGGATACCCGAGTGACCTGTACGCGGAGCTTCTACCCGGCTGGGCGAGCTACAGCACATCTGCCCGCATCAGCGCCGGGCGCGGCACCGCGAACCGAACCGAATGCATCTGGCTTAACCCAGCCTGTGTCGATCGCGTAAGCCAGATCGGCTTGGACCTCTGCGAAAGAGCATAACCCTAAACCATCTTCTGCCGCCCAGCGCGGCGAGGACAACTCTTGAACAACGACAAGGCACCGCCCAAACCAGGCGGTAGGAGGTAGATATGGACGGAATTCAGTTCCTGTCGCACGAAGATGTTTGCGAGCTTACCGGCGCTAGAACCAAAGCCGGCCAGATTCGAGTCCTATCTCGAAACGGCATACGCCACACAATCAAGCGAAATGGTTGGCCATGCGTAATATCGGCATCGCTGCTGGCCAGCCCTAAAGATCGAAAGCCCGAAAAGGCCGAATGGCAACCAAGGATGGGAATTCAGTAAATGGCAAGACGCCCCACTAACCCCGGCAGCATCCCCCGGCTGAGAAAGCGACTGCGCTCCGGGGGAAGGGTTTATTACTACTACGATGCAGGCGACAAGCCGAGAAAGGAGATCGCGCTGGGTTCTGATTACGGCGCGGCCATCGTTGAATACGCCCGACTCGAAAAGAGCCGAGCAGCCAGCGCACTGGTCGGCGCCGTACTGACATTTGAGTACGTCGCAAACAAGTACATGGAAGAGGTGGTGCCCACTAAATCAGCGAACACACAGAAGGACAACACTCGCGAGCTGAAACAACTTCTAATCTTCTTCAATGACCCTCCTGGCCCGCTTGAGGCAATAGAGCCAAAGCACGTTGTTCAGTACCTGCGCTACCGCTCTAAGACAGCGAAGGTGCGAGCAAATAGGGAGAAAGCGTTGCTAAGCGCGATCTGGAACTTCGCCAGACAAAGCGGTTACACATCACTCGCCAACCCGTGCTCGGGCGTCAAAGGGAACAAAGAAACAGGCCGGGACACCTACGTCGAGGACGAGATGTTCGCATCCGTTTACTTGCATGCCGATCAGCCGCTCAAAGACGCGCTGGACCTGTTCTACCTAACCGCCCAGCGTATAGGTGACACGCTCAAAATGGACGAGCGCGACTTGCTGGACGGCCAACTGCTGATCAAACAAGGAAAGACCAGCGCCAAAAGGCGTATTGAGGTGGTCGGCGAGCTAAAGGTCGTAATCGACCGGATCATGGAAAGGAAAAAGGGGCACAAGATTCGGTCAACCAGGCTCGTCGTAATGGACAACGGCCAGCCGATGACAGCAAGCATGCTGAGGGGGAGATTTGACGCGGCCAGGTTAAAGGCCGGAATTGAAAAGTCTGCGTTCCAAATGCGCGACCTGCGCGCAAAAGCTGCAACGGACAAAGAGGAGTCGACAGGAAGTATTCGTGACGCGCGTGACCAGTTGGGCCACACAACTGTCGGCATGACAGAGCAGTACATCCGGCGCCGTAAGGGGCTGAAAGTGCTCCCAACCAAGTGAAAATCCGTTCCGCAATTAAAATAGTCCCCTTGTAAACAAAGGCCTCCAAGCGAGTCATCGCAGAACTATTGCGGACCTAAAACAACTACAAGCTATTGATTTAAAACAATTTACCATCGGACTTAAAATCCCCCGCTCGTAAGGGCGTCCCGGTTCGATTCCGGGTTCGGGCACCAACTCTTGTTCCACTGACAGCCAGTAAAGTCCGTGGAACCCTTTAAAACCCGCCTCTCGGCGGGTTTTTTCGTTTATGAGACCGCTTCGGTTTCCAGCTGATTCCGATATGTTTAGGGAGCGGGGAGCCACCCACCGTGAATGGTTTCCTCGCGCGCCACCTTTATCGTTAGTAAGCCCCATCACAATATCTACCACCCAATACACTCACCGCCCCACTAAATTCACCGCTCATTGCCACCGGTCATCCCATCCGACCGCGCAACTCTGGAGCGTGAACCATGACCATCGGATCCACCTACGACTACCCGGCCTTCGCCGCCAATCAGCTATTGGCCCAAGCTCCATCCTCCTGGCGCGGCCGCTTCCCGAGTCCCCCTGATCTTTGTTTCAACTACCGCAAGCTGATCGAACAACCGTTCGGCATCGCCCGGGCAACCCAGCCCAATTACAAAATCTGCATCGTGGGTGCCGGTGTCACTGGCCTCTGCGCCGCCCGCGAACTACTGCGCTGTGGCTTCAACAACGTCACGTTGCTGGAACAATCTCACCGCATTGGCGGCCGTCATCTATCGGTGATCAAATCCGGTCAATCCCCTCTCCTCGGCAGCACCCCCTTCGAAATGGGCGCAATGCGCATGCCCTTGTTCAACCAAGCCGGCGAATCGCCTTTAGACGGCCAGTCGCTGGTCGCCTACTACTGCAAGCTCTTCGAGCTGCGGCTGTCAGACTTTCCCAATCCTGGCAC
Source organism: Pseudomonas sp. S09G 359 (assembly GCF_002843605.1). Classification (NCBI taxonomy): domain Bacteria; kingdom Pseudomonadati; phylum Pseudomonadota; class Gammaproteobacteria; order Pseudomonadales; family Pseudomonadaceae; genus Pseudomonas; species Pseudomonas sp. S09G 359. The sequence continues at coordinate 3,672,922 of NZ_CP025263.1, forward strand.
TCCCCATGTGCGCAGTACCGGCATCTATCTGCGCGAAGGACTACTCGAAGGCCAGCCGGAACCGCACATGCTGATCTGGAAAAACCCACACGGCCAAACGCCTCCTCCGACAGAGCAATTGCAGCAGGTGTACGCCAAGTGGCGCCACTTTGCCGATCAGATGACACGTCAGGTCGCCCAAGCCTATGGCACGCCGCAATGGGAATCCCTGTGGGCCGCGATCGTCGAGCGCTACCACCGCCTGTCTTTTCGGGACCTGGTGACGTTGCCGAGCCTCGCCTGGAATGCCGATACCCCGGGGGATTTTGGTGGGTTGGGCATGACCCAGGACGAATCCACCCTCTTCTACTCCATCGGTATCGGCGATGGCAGTTGGGGCGCGTTCTATGACGTGTGCTGCCTCTACCCCATCCGCACCGCGATTTTTGGCTTCAGCAGCCAGTTGCAGCTCGTACATGGCCGCGTAGATGTCCAAGGCAACCCCACTCCATCCCCGTACTTGGGCGAGCCTTCGCTCGATGACTGCAACGGCGTGGCCTTCGACCCACCTCGCTATCTCGGCCTGGCCGCACTGGATGAGTGCCTGCTATTTATGGAAACCGGTGTCAATATACAGTCCGTTTACGACCACTGCCGCCAGCGCGGGGCGGGCTTTTTGACCGACAGTTCCGTGAATCGATTGACCAAGCTGGAAAACGGCCAGATCCGTGTGACCTACGACTGGCACGCCAGCAGCCCGACCGAGAAATCTGAAGGCCATGAAGACTTCGATGCGGTGATCATGACCCTACCGTCCTGGCTCATCGAAACTCACATCCAGATGGAAAACTTCAGTCCTGCCATGCTGCCGTACGCCGTCACCAATGCCTATAAAACCGCGCACTGGGAAACCAGTTGCAAAGTCTACGCACCGTTGAAAAAGAGCTTCCTGTCGAAAAACAAAAAGATCCCTCAGATCATGGTCACCGACAGTTTTATCCATGACGTGTACACCTACCGTTACCACGATGCCTATCCCTACGACTGCATCTTGCTCAGTTACACCTGGGAGGATGATGCGACCAAACTGGCGTCCTTCGATGATCAGGCGCTGGTCGAAAAATGCGTCACCGAGCTGGACCGTATCCTATTGCGGTCCACGAATATCCAAACGCCGATATCCCCCTACATCGACACCCGCAACGCCGTGGTCCAACGCTGGGTGACCGACAAGAACGCACTGGGCTGCGCCAAGCTGTATCGAGCGGGAACTTACTACGACGCGGTCAGCTTGATGAAGTACAACCGCGACTACGCCCATTTATCCGGGCTCTACCTGGCAGGCGAATCGTTTTCCGTGGATGCCGGCTGGACGGAACCCTGCCTGCGCGGTGCCATTGATACGGTGATCCACCTCTGCAATACCACCCACGCCGAATTCAACGGCGGGTTTACCCTGGACGATTACCCACACTACCAAGGCCAGCCGCCATCAGCGTTACAGCAAGAGACTACAACCTAAACAGAAACGGCCGACTGCCAAGCCCGTGAAAAAGACTTCTTACTTAATGCCCACCCACCACACCGGTGGGCAATAACAATAAAAAGAGGTCTGCTCCATGAACGAATCTACCAGTCCCGTGCGCGTCGCCGTTGTGCAGTTCGATCCGCAAGTCGGCACGCAAAACCGCGCCGCCAACCTGGAAACCAGCCTGAACCTCGCCCTGCAAGCGGTGAACAATGGCGCCAATCTGATTGTGCTGCCGGAGCTGGCCAATACCGGTTATCTCTTTATCAACCGTCATGATGCCTACCTGCATGCCGAACTTATTCCCGACGGCCCCAGCATGCGCGCCTGGATGGATTTCGCGCAGTTTCACCAGGTGTATCTGGTGGCAGGTTTGGCAGAACGTGACGGCATGCAACTGTTCGACACTGCGGTTCTGCTGGGCCCCGAAGGTTTTATAGGCAAGTACCGCAAGGCCCATCTTTGGAACCAGGAAAAGCTCTGGTTCACCCCGGGCAATCTGGGTTTCCCCGTGTTTGAAACGCCCATCGGCCGTATTGGTTTGCTGATCTGCTGGGACATCTGGTTCCCCGAGGTCCCGCGCATCCTGACCCAGCAAGGCGCCGACATCATTTGCAGCTTGAACAACTGGGTGTGGACCCCGCCGCCGCTGTTCGATGACGCCGGCAAATGCATGGCCTCATACCTGACCATGACCGCGGCCCACGTCAACAACGTGTTTATCGCCGCCGCCAACCGCATCGGCGAGGAGCGTGACGCTCGCTACCTGGGCTGTTCGCTGATCGCCGGCACCAACGGCTGGCCCATCGGCAAAATCGCCACAGCCAATGAGCAAACAATCATCTATGCCGACATCGACCTGTCCAGCGCCCGTAGCGCGCCGATTTGGAACAGCCTGAACGACCTGCAGCGCGATCGCAGGGGCGACCTGTATGACGCGATGCTCGGCTATCGCCATCATCCGTGCCTGCCACGCTGATGGAGGTGCGACCATGGATCTCACACCCACAAAACCAACATCCGACTCATCTGTTCGCCACCTTGTCATTCTGATCCTGGCCGCACTTACCGTGGTGGTGTCGCTCACGGGATTGTCAGTGGCCTACTCCACCTCGGCATCGATGTCATGGCCGGGCTACAGCGACTTGATGGCCAGCCTGCCCTCGCCTACGGCATGGATACGCTGGGTGGTCGGCGATATCAGCGAAGTGGCGTTTTATAAACACGAGTTCGCCTCCCTGGGGTTGCTGCTCGGGGGCGCTTTCGGTTACTGGGCCAGTCGGTATGCCCCGGGCTGGCAAGGCTTCAGCATCGCCTATGGAACCGGCTTATGGCCTTGGCTGGTAACCAGTTCATTGCTGGGACTGCTACTGAGCAATGCGCTCTGGGGCTGGACTCTCACAGCTGACTCCTGGCAACCCACGTTCGCCGCCTTTGTGTCACTGCCGGCGGCCATGGTGCTGCTGTTTGGCGGGGGCTGGAAGGTCACTCTCAACGGCGCGCTACTCGGTGCCATCTTGGTGACGCCGAGCTGCCTGTTGATGGTCAATTACCTGTGCATCCCATTGGGCTTGCCGGTGGTGATCGGCAATGTGCTGGGGATGGCGTTGGGCAGCGTGGTGGCGTTTTTGCTGTGCAGGGCGCTACCGGTGCTGGTCAGCCGTTCACCTGAGGCCAACGCCACAGTCCCCCCTCCCGCGCCCGACAAAGTACCCGACTACGGTATACGCTGGACATTTCGTCGGGTGCTGGCGGACTTTTCCGAAGCGCCGTTTTTCGGTAATGAATGGGCGAGCTTGGGGTTGCTTGCGGGGGTATTGCTGGCCTACTCCTTGAATCCCCTGAGTCCGGCTTATGGATCGGGATGGCTGCCGCACCTGATAACAAGCCAGGCGTTGACCTCCCTGCTCGGCATTATGATATGGCGTTCGCAGTGGCGGAAACGGGGCTGGTACCCAACATATGTGCCCCTGGTGTCCGTGGTGCCCGCGGCCGTGTTGACCTATGGCGGCAGCGCAACGGTCATTGTGGCCAGCGCATTGCTGGGAGCGTTGATTGCCCCGCCGCTGGCTTGCACGATTGCCGGGCGGCTGCCGAGCTACCTGCATCCCTATATCGGTAATGTGCTGTCGATGGCGATCAGTACGGTGCTGATTGTTCCCGCGATCGGTCTGCTGATCGCGGATTGATCCATGACAATGGGCGAGTTTCCTAGTGAGACTCGCCCATCTGCATCAACGCATCGGCGGTGCTCTGGATATGCTCACGCATCCACACCTTGTCTAACCAATCCGCAGGAATACCGTGCACGCCATAATATGCACCGGCCACCTGCCCCACGATTGCCGCCGTCGTATCCGCATCGTCCCCCAGATTTGCAGCCGCCAGCACGGCCTCCGCAAAGCTGTCCGTCTGGTGGAAGCACCACAGCGCGGCTTCCAGCGAAGCCACTGCATAGCCCGAACCCGCAATGTCAGCGCAGGCCTTTTCCCGGTAGGCCCCTTGAGCAATCGCTATCACTTTCGGCTCGATCAAACCGGAACTTTCTACCTGCAGCACTTGTTCTTTCGTATCACCACGTAGGGCGCTGGCAATCACCATCGATAGCACCAAACAGCATTCCACCGCCTCCTGAGCGGCGTGAGTCGTACGGGAGCTATCAGCCGCAAAGGTAAGGATTTGATGGGCATCCGGGAAGTAAAACAGCACCACTGGGGCCAGACGCATCATTGAACCGTTGCCCGCCGAGTAGCGATTTGTCGATCCGGCAAAGGGTTCGCCATTTCTTTGGAAGTCAGCCAATGCCTGGCGCACTGTCAGGCCGATATCGAAGCATTCGCCGGTTGAGCTCAAGTAGCCCGACGTCCACCAATTCAGATAGCGCGTCATCTGATCTACGGGGTCGAAACCGCCGCTCTGCACCAAGCTTTCCGCCAAGCAGAGTGCCATGGATGTGTCGTCGGTCCACTGCCCAGGCTGAAGATCAAAAGGCCCCCCGCCGGTCATGTCCGTGACCGGTGTAAAGGACCCGCGCGGCATAAACTCGACAGAAGTCCCGACGGCATCGCCACAGGCCAGGCCAAGTAGGCAGCCACGATAACGCTCCGACAGGGAGATTGGCATTTGTGATGAGCTCGTAGACAGATTCAGGTCACGGCACTATTCCAGTTCCGTCCTGCTCGGTCTGTAGGACGTAACTGGCTAAGTTGTGCGATGTGCGGAACCGCTGCGCGTCCCCGGAGAAATGGCTATCGCCACTACATTGCAGCATTTACAGTCACTTGGTTCGGATCACAATCGTAGACGCAAGCATGTCCCCTAAGCGTTTGCGTGAGCCAAAGAAAATAAATATCCAGTCAAAAATGCTCAGGATCGGCGTAGTAATGTTGCGCATAAAAGACTGATACAGATTGCAATTAAGATGGCTGCGCTCGTCAATTACGGACATCCCCAGCAGCTTCTTTCCCACGCTTTGACCGTTGGGCATTGCGTCTGAAAACAGGTAGTACGCCGCAGCGGACCCAAGCGCCAGGATTCCGACCGCGTCTGGGGATACACCCACAAACTCAGCCGCTCGTCCTACGGCCAGTAACACAAAGACGGTGATCAAGGAGTCGATCCATTGCCCTCCCAGCCGCCGCCCCAACCCAGCCAGATTGTCTGGCTTGCGGTACTCATTTTGAGTGGTACTGACTTCCATGTGTTGCCTCTCTAATAGTATTTGATTTCAAGTTTCTAGACGCCAAAGCCCAGCGCGGGCAGCGCTTCTGGAGGAATGCCCCGCCAGAAGCGCCCGTGGCGATCTTCGTGCTTGAGATGAGGATAGCAGCGTGCTCAAATGCATGATGGCATTTTGATATGGAGCTCTTAGTTGAAGCAGTATCGCGGATTCATCATTTTTGTTTCGGTCATGTCGTTACTCTTTATCCTGGTGCAAGTCTGGCATGCCAAATCTGCCCCGGAAGAGCTGAAGCAAGAGCGCGAACGCCAGCTTAAAGGCGCCGCAATCATCATGGGTGCCGGGGCCCCAAAGATGATCGATGAATCGGCTCGCCTCGATTCGGTGACTTACAACGATGGGATGATGCGTATCGCGTATACGCTCACCACTGTTTCGAAAAACGACCTTGATTCCGATGCCTTTACTGAAGACAGAAAAGCCGTTGCAGCTACTGTGTCCTGCGACGAAAAAGGCTTGGGGCTGTACGTTGAGTCGGGGCTTTTGATTAATTACGTCTTCAACGATTCAAACAACGCCCCAATAGCGGACTTTCAGATAAGCAAGTCCGACTGCCGCTAACGTCACCACCTGAGGCCCGCTGTTTCCAGCGAGTCAGGCCAAACCCATCAGCAGCGCACCGGTATGCCTGCAACCGCGGGCTTATAGATGCGTGGGGGTTGCTGCACAAAGGCCTTGTGCCTCAGCGGTTGTTGCCTGGCGAGCTGCGCCTGGACCGCGGCGACGGCTTCAAGCACTCGGTGCGCCCAGTTCTCATCCTCAGGGTGTACCACGACGACGCGAAAGCCGTGGTCATCACCTTCCAGCCGCACGCCTTCGGAATCATCCACGTGCAAGTCGATATCGAATGCCGGTGGAAATTTCGAGGGGGTGTTCGACAGGCCATGCGCCGTCAGGGCGTGTTTGTGCAGCACGCTGTTGACCACACCGTCGACACGAATGCCGTACAGCATCAGCCAACGCCGGATGTAGGACGGTGTGCGACCGGAAGAGGTGTAAACCCAGATGCTGCAACCCTGGCGCCGTAGCTCGCGAGTCAGGGAGCGTGTGCCGATACGCAACGGTTCACCCAGCCAACGGTGCACACAGGCTGGCAGCCGGCTTGACTCTACGTCGCAGTGGTGAAGCTGGCAGGCCAGTGTGTCATCGATATCGAACGAAATACGTATGCGTGGGCGCTGGAGCACCGGCATCGGGATGGCGCGCCAGGCGCGGCTGACGGAGGTACGGCATCTGGCGAGCAGTGTAAGCCGTTTCATCAAAGGCCTCCCTGATAGAGGGGCAACGGTGTTTCGTCCACGAAAAACTCCTTTGGATCGGGTGCCTGTTCTTCCAGGAAAGCCGCGTATTTTTTCTTGATCTTGGGCAATTCGTACAACGCCTTGACACCATGCTTGGCCGAGTTGCGGATGACCGAGGACGGGTTGAAGTAGCCCTCGGCGTTTTCCAACGTCAGCACAAATGGCGATAAACCTTCGCGCATCAGCAAGTAGCTGACGATCAGCGACCCACTGCGGTGATTGCCCTCGATAAACAACTGCGGCTTGCTGAGAATGCGCACGTAGACCCCGGCTGCACGCTTCCACACCGATTCACTGTGGTGCCTGCAGTACCAGTTGTACAAATCCTTGATGCCGCCTTCAACATTGTTGAAAAAGTGCTGTTCGGTCGCCGCCAGGTGATGAGCATATTCCTGCCGGCGTACCACGTCTTTGCCACAGAGCACGGTGGCATTGATCTCCAGCATCAGGTTCAGTTGCTGGAGGTCGAACAGGTCGATGCCACGGGCAACATAGTCGTCAATCAGGGCATAGCCATCAAGCACATTCTGCAGCACCTCGTCGGTCAAGGGGTCGCGCGGCTCGGTAAAGTCGCGACTGAGCGCGGTAAAGCGGCGCTGTACCTCACGCAGCGCGCGTTCAATCGCGAGCAGGTCGAGACGACGTGTGGTAGCCCTTGGCGGCCCTGAAAACGGTAGATGCATAGTCAGCTGAACTTGCCGCTGATGTAGTCCCCGGTCATTTGTTCACGCGGGTTATCGAAAATCTGCGTGGTTGGGCCCATCTCGACCAGATAGCCAGTGCGCGTGCCCTGGGAAATGTCTACCGAGAAGAACGCCGTGGTGTCAGCCACGCGGATAGCCTGCTGCATGTTGTGGGTCACCAGGGCGATGGTGTAGTCCTTTTTCAGTTCGACCATCAACTCTTCGACCCGGCGGGTGGCAATCGGGTCCAGTGCCGAGCAAGGCTCGTCCAGCAGCAACACTTCCGGCTCAGTGGCGATAGCGCGGGCGATGCACAGACGTTGCTGCTGGCCGCCGGACAGCGACAGGCCGCTGACCTTGAGCTTGTCCTTGACTTCATCCCACAGCGCGGCGCCTTGCAGGGCATGCTTGACGCGGTCGCCGAGGTCGCCCTTGTAGCGGTTCAGGCGCAGGCCGAAGGCAACGTTGTCGAAAATGCTCATCGAGAACGGGTTCGGCTGCTGGAAGACCATGCCGATGTAACGACGTACTACTACCGGGTCAACGCCCTTGCCGTAAACGTCCTGGCCGAGGAAATGCACATGCCCTTCGAAGCGGAAGCCTTTTACCAGGTCGTTCATGCGGTTGAGGCTACGCAGCACGGTACTTTTACCGCAGCCGGAGGGACCGATGAAGCCGGTGATCTTGTTTTTCTCAATCGGCACATGGCTATCACGCACCGCCATGAAGTTGCCGTAGAAAATCTTGTCCAGCTTGCAGTCCATGACCACAGGCGCCTGGGTGACCAACGGAGAGGCTACGTGTGCAGTTGATACGTTCAAAATTCAGGTGCTCCCGTTCTTAATACTTGGGCTTGCCGAAAATACGGCTCACGATATTCACGACCAGCACGATCATCACCAACACCAGCGAGGCCGCCCATGCGAGCTCAAGTTGGTTGTCGAAAGGCATGCCGGAAAAGTTGTAAATCAGTACGGCAAGGGATGCCGTCGGATTCATCACAGCCAGGCTGCCGTCGTGATAGATCCAGTAGTTGCTGAACAGCGCGGTGAACAACAGCGGCGCGGTTTCGCCCGCAGCGCGGGCCACGGCCAGCATGACGCCCGTGAGGATCGCCGGCATGCCGGTGGGCAGTACGATTTTCCAGATGACCTGCGAGCGGGTACACCCCATGCCGTAGGCCGCGTCCTTCATGATCTTGGGCACCATCCGCATCGACTCTTCAGCGGTCAGCACCACGATTGGCAGCATCAGCACGGCCAGCGCTACACCGCCGGCCGGCGCCGAGTAAGTCCCGGTGGTCATCACCACCAGCGCGTAGGCAAATACCCCGGCCAGGATGGATGGCAAGCCAGTGAGCATTTTCGCGGCGAAACGTGAGGCGTTCGCCAGCTTGCTGTCCGGCCCCAGTTCCGCGAGGAAAATAGCCGCCATGATGCCGACCGGAACCGCAATGGCCGCAGCGATACCGACCATCACGAAGGTACCCGCCATAGCGTTGCCGAAGCCGCCGCCGGTTTCGAAGCCGGTGGGTGGCAGTTCGGTGAACACTTCCAGGCTAAGGCGCGCGCCGCCGCGAGTGATCAGCATGTACAGCACGGAAATCAACGGCACGCTGGCCAGCAGCGCCCCGAGCCAGACCAGCGTGGTCAACACCAGGCTGCGCAGCGCGCGGCCTTCGAAGCGGCGTTGCAGGCTGGGCAATGCAGCGGTAGGAACGGTGAGATTGGTCATTATTTGGTACCCCGCTGGGCGTAGAGCATGATCATCGAGCCGATGACGTTGACCAGTAAGGTGATAAACATCAGCACCAGGGCGGCGTACATCAGCACCTCGATCTCGTTCGGCCCGGCTTCGGGGAAGTTCAGCGCCAGCAAGGCCGCCAGGGTATTGGCCGGCGCAAACAGCGAAAGCGAGATGTTGTTGGCGTTGCCGACCAGCATGGCCAGGGCCATGGTTTCACCCAAGGCGCGCCCCAGGCCCAGCACCAGCGAGCCGAAAATGCCGGTGGCGGCGGATGGCACCATTACCTTGAGGATCGCTTCCCAGTGAGTGGTGCCCATGCCGTAGGCGGCCTGTTTGGTTTTCATCGGTACGCCGGTAAGGGCGTCCTGGGAAACCGCGGCAATGGTCGGCAGGATCATGATCGCCAGTACCAGGGCGGCCGGGAGCAGGCCCGGCCCGCTGAGGGACGTGCCGAAAAAAGGAATCCAGCCCAGTTCCGTGTTCAGCCACGCCGTCAGCGGGCGGATCGCCGGGATCACCACGTAGATCCCCCACAGGCCATAAACCACACTTGGGATGGCCGCGAGCAATTCAACGATGGTACGAAATACGGCTGCCAGCTTGGCCGGCAGGAAGTCCTGGGTCAGGAAGATCGCCATGCTGACGCCGAAAAAACCGGCAATCAGCAGGGCGATAAATGCACTGTAGAGCGTGCCCCAAATGGCCGGCAGAATGCCGTACTTGCCTTGGTTAACATCCCAGACGCTGCCGAACAGCACGTCAAAACCGTGCTTCTCCATGCCTGGCAAGGCTTTGCGGCCAACCTCAAACACCAGGGCGAAGACCAGCGCCAGAATCAGAACCACCCCAATTCGCGCAAGCGCGCGGAAGGTGCGATCAACCAGGAAATCCTTGGCAGAGGGCGGCTGGCAAGCAGAATCCGGGTTAACCGGTACGACAAAAGGTGTGTTCATTGGCTAGTTCCGGTACAGGGGGAAAACTCCCCCGGCATGGCTGACTGCCCACGCCGAGAGAGGCCTCACAAGCGTTACTGAATGTTGGCAGACGCTTTGCGAACCTGATCAACCACCGATTGTGGCAGCGGGATGTAACCCATCGAGTCGGCGATTTTCTGCCCCTCGGTCAGGCTGTACTCAACCATTTCACGCATGGCCTTGGCTTTGGCCGGGTTGCCATTGTCCTTGCGGAAGATCATCCAGGTGTAGGAAGTGATCGGATACGACTTGGCGCCGTCCGGGTCCGGCAACCAGGCCACCAGGCTTTCCGGCATCTTCACAGCAGCCAGGGCCTCGGCACCGCTTTCGGCGTTTGGCACAACATAGTGGCCAGCCTTGTTCTGCAATTGTGCGAAGTCGACCTTGGCCAGTTTGGCGAAGCCGTATTCGATGTAGCCGATGGCGCCTGGGGTCTGGCGTACGGTGGCGGTCACGCCGTCGTTCTTCGGCGATTTGATGAACTTGTCGCTGGCTGGCCAGTTGACGGTGTTGCCTTCGCCCAGGTCTTTCTGGAATTGCGCGTTGATCGACGCCAGGTGCTTGGTGAACACGGCAGTGGTACCGCTGGAGTCAGCACGTACAACCACGGTGATCGGCGTGTCGGTCAGCTTCAAGTCCGGGTTGGCAGCGACGATCTGTGGGTCGTTCCACTTGGTGATCTTGCCCAGGAAGATGTTGGAGTACACATCGCGTGGCAGCTTCAGGCCCTTCGGGTTGCCCGGCAGGTTATAGGCCAGCACGATTTCACCAGCGGTCATCGGCAGCAATTGCACGCCTTCGGCAACCTTGGCGATGTCTTCGTCTTTCATCGCCGAGTCACTGGCGGCGAAGTCCACGGTTTTATTCAGGAAGTCCTGTACACCCGCACCGCTACCCTTGGATTGGTAATCCACGGTCACACCGGCGGTTTTCTTGCTGAAATCCTTGAACCAGGTGAGGTAGATCGGTGCCGGAAAGCTGGCACCGGAACCGGTCAGACGTACGCTTTCGTCGGCAAACGCCAGAGAACCGGCACAAAGCGACACTGCAACGGCGAGTGCGGCAGACTTCATCAAGCTTTTCATTCAGGGAATTCCTTGTGGTATCGGGCTCCCCGGGACTTTGCAGCAGCTTTGTTACGTTTTTATGAAAAATGAGTGGCAGATGCGTTTTTGTCCCCGCTTATCGCCTCAACGCGCGGTTTTGCTGTAATTGGTTCGTAACAAATTGCGACTAACACTCTGGCATTCTTCCCCCCACGCGAGTGCCTCCCATGTCCTCAGTAGAAGACGCCTTGTTGCTGCGCATCCACCGTGAGCTGCTGGATCACAGTGATGAAGAGCTGGAATTGGAATTATCCGAAGACGGGCATGACCTGAATGCCTTGTTCGATGAACATGTCGGGGAAAGCAGCGAGAAGGCCGCGCGGCGGATTTATTTCAGCGAACTGTTCCGCCTGCAGGGCGAACTGGTGAAGCTGCAAAGCTGGGTGGTCAAGACGGGCGCCAAAGTGGTGATCCTATTCGAAGGCCGCGATGCCGCCGGCAAAGGCGGTGTGATCAAGCGTATTACCCAGCGCCTCAACCCACGGGTGTGCCGCGTTGCTGCCCTGCCCGCCCCAAATGACCGCGAGCAGACGCAATGGTACTTCCAGCGTTACGTCTCCCACTTGCCGGCGGCCGGTGAAATCGTGTTGTTCGACCGCAGTTGGTATAACCGCGCCGGCGTCGAGCAAGTGATGGGGTTTTGCAATGAAGACCAGTACGAGGAGTTCTTCCGCACCGTACCGGAGTTCGAGCGCATGCTCGCGCGCTCCGGCATCCAGCTGATCAAGTACTGGTTCTCGATTTCCGACCAGGAACAGCACCTGCGTTTTCTCAGCCGCATCCACGACCCGCTCAAACAATGGAAGCTCAGCCCCATGGACCTGGAATCACGCCGACGCTGGGAAGCCTACACCAAGGCCAAGGAAATCATGCTCGACCGCACCCACATCGCTGAAGCGCCGTGGTGGGTGGTACAAGCCGACGACAAGAAGAAGGCCCGGCTCAATTGCATTCACCACCTGCTTGGGCAGATGCCCTATGAAGAAGTGCAGCTGCCCACCATCGAACTGCCGCAACGCGTCCGGCAGGAGGACTATTCCCGCAGCCCGACGCCACCGGAGCTGATCGTGCCGGCGGTGTACTAAGGCGGACCAGCCGGCAAATCTGATCTACGATTAATGCATACGGCCTTCCTATCGGAGCACACCATGACCCCGCACACCACCGCCCTTGTGTTGATCGAGTTCCAGAACGATTTCACCACCCAAGGTGGCGTGTTCCATGACGCCGTCAAAGCCGTCATGCACACGTCCGACATGCTGGCCAACACCGCAACCACCGTGCAGCAGGCGCGCAAGCTCGGCGTGAAGATCATCCACTTGCCGATCAGCTTCGCCGCGGGTTACCCCGAGTTGACCACGCGTGACTACGGCATCCTCAAGGGCGTCGCCGACGGCAATGCCTTCAGCGCCGGTACCTGGGGCGCCGAGATCAGCGCGGCGCTGTCCCAGGAAACCGGGGATATCGTGGTCGAAGGCAAACGCGGCCTGGATGGGTTTGCCACCACCGGCCTGGACCTGGTGCTGCGCAACAATGGCATCCAGACGTTGGTGGTAGCGGGCTTCCTCACCAATTGCTGCGTTGAAGGCACGGTGCGCTCGGGGTATGAAAAAGGCTACAACGTGGTGACCTTGACCGATTGCACGGCAACCTTCACCGACGAGCAACAACAGGCCGCCGAGAACTTCACACTGCCGATGTTTTCGCAGACGCTGAAACACACGCAGTTTCTGGAAGCATTGACCACCCAATGAAAAAACGGGCGGCTCATCAACGAGTCGCCCGCCTTATTCTGTAGGTGCGTACTGCATCTCACCGTTGCCGAACGACCAGTCTTCGCGCTTTACATCCACCAGGCTGATCCACACGTCTTGCTTGCGCAGGCCGGTTTTGGCGTGGATGCCGTCGGCGATAAATTTGTAGAAGGCCTTTTTCACCTCGATGCTGCGCCCGGCGCTCCAGGTGATCTGGATAAACACGATCTTTGGCGTGTAGGTCACGCCCAGGTAACCGGCGGCGGGATACACCAGCTCATCTCCGGCATGGCGGTTGATGATCTGGAATTTGTCATGCTCGGGCACGTTGGCCACGCCTGTCATCGCCGCATAGATCACATCGCCAATGGCGGCGGCGGTTTCAACGGAAGTGTCGGCGGCGAGGTCGATTCGAACTAAAGGCATTGGGGAATCCTTGGCAGGTCGGTGGCCAGCCCACATGGGTGGCCGGTGATCACTAAGCTAGCCCTGCCAAGAACCGCCATCAAGCGCATATTTAGCAACAATCAAAATAATTATTACGCATAATTATTCAGGGCTTGGCTACGACTGCGCTCTGCCCCGTCTCGCTATCGCGAATGTCGTACGTCCAACGGTCCTTGAACATCTCGCCGGACATCCCGTACGTTCGCCCGCCTACCAAGTTCACCGTCTTCTCAAAACCGCCAGTGCTGTTTTCGCCGAAGTACCAGGCGACTGTCAGCTTATGAGTGCCGGCGCCGAGTTGGTATTCGCTTTGACGACTGAGCCAGAACAGCGTCGACTTGTCATCGATTTTGGTGATCACCAAGTGTTTGTCGAGCTGTTGGATAGTCGCGACCTGGGCGGCAGGCTTACCTTCCGCGCTCTGGTGCTCGTAATGGATGCAACCGGTCAGCATCACACTGAAAGCGGCCAGAGCGATAACACGAAAAACTATTTGCACGCGCATAATTTGTTTCGCAAGCATCGTCTCATTCCCTTGAAAAAGGGCATGATCCTAGTTGCATTCAAGCCCCGCATCAAGGCGCCGCCTATGTGGCGAGCGGGCTTGCCCGCGTTGGGGCGCGAAGCGGCCCCTGTCATGAAGAATGTGGTGTATCTGGCAGACTGGGGCTGCTGCGCAGCCCAACGCGGGCAAGCCCGCTCGCCACAGAAGCCGTGCTCGCCTCAGTTTTTGTGTCGCAAGTATCATTTCGTGTCCTTGAAAAAGCCCATGCCCCTGATTGCATTCAAGCCCGCATCAAGGCGCCGCCTATGTGGCGAGCGGGCTTGCCCGCGTTGGGGCGCGAAGCAGCCCCTGTCATGAAGAATGCGGTGTACCTGGCAACCTGGGGCTGCTGCGCAGCCCAACGCGGGCAAGCCCGCTCGCCACAGAAGCCGTGCTCGTCTGAGTATTTGTGTCGCAAGCATCATTTCGTGTCCTTGAAAAAGGCCATGATCCTGATTGCATTCAAGCCCGCATCAAGGCGCCGCCGTTGTGGCGAGCGGGCTTGCCCGCGTTGGGGCGCGAAGCGGCCCCTGTCATGAAGAATGTGGTGTAACTGGCGAATTGGGACTGCTGCGCAGCCCAACGCGGGCAAGCCCGCTCGCCACAGAAGCCGTGCTCGTCTGAGTATTTGTGTCGCAAGCATCGTTGCACTCCCTTGAAAAAGGCCATGATCCGGATTGCATTCAAGCCCGCATCAAGGCGCCGCCTATGTGGCGAGCGGGCTTGCCCGCGTTGGGGCGCGAAGCGGCCCCTGTCATGAAGAATGCGGTGTGCCTGGCAACCTGGGGCTGCTGCGCAGCCCAACGCGGGCTAGCCCGCTCGCCACACTAGCCCGCTCGTCACGGCGGGCGCGTCTGTCTCGGTATTTGTTTCGCGAGCAGCGTTGCATTGGCTTCTACTGCCACCCTCCTCCCATCACTTTGTACAAACTCACTCGGTTACTCTGCTCAGCCAGGCGCAGGGTAATCAGGTCTTGCTGGGCGCTGTACAACGACCGCTGGGCGTCGAGGGCTTCGAGGTAGCTTTGCGAGCCCGCGCGGTAGAGGGCGTTGGACAGGTCATAACTCTGCTGGCTCGCCTCGGTCAGCGCCTGTTGCGCGGCCAGGCGCAGGTCGAGGGTGCTGCGTACGGCTAAAGCGTCGGCGACTTCCTTGAACGCGGTTTGCAGGGTTTGCTGGTAGGTCTGCACCTGGATGTCATTCTCGACCTTGGCTGCGTCGAGGGTGGCGCGGTTGCTGCCGGCATCGAAGATCGGCAGGCTGATGCTCGGCGCGAAGCTCCAGGCGCCGCTGCCGGCCTTGAACAGGCTGGACAGTGACGCACTGGCAGAGCCGGCGCTGGCCGTCAGGCTGATGCTGGGGAAGAACGCCGCCCGGGCCGCACCAATGTCGATATTGGCGGACTTGAGGCTGTGCTCCGCCGCGAGCACATCCGGGCGCCGCTGCAGCAGGCTCGAGGGCAGTTCACCCGGCACCTCCACCAGTGCCGCCGCCGATTGCAGATGAGTGCCGGGGAGCAAGCTGTCGGGGATGTCGCTGCCCACCAGCAGGCGCAAGGCGTTGCGGTCCTGCAGTATCTGGCTTTGGTACTCCGCCACATCACCCCGTGCCGACTCGACGGTGGTTTGCGCCTGAGCCACCGCCAGTGCCGCCGAACCACCCAGTGCATGGCTGCGCTGGGTCAGCTCGTAGGTGGACTGTTGGCTGGCCAGGGTGTCCTCGGCCAGGTGCAGGCGCTCGTTGTCGGCGGCCAGCGTCAGCCACGCCGTGGCCACCTCGGCCACCAGGCTGATTTGCGTGCTGCGGCGGGTTTCGGTCAGCGCCAGGTAGGCTTCCAGCGCTTCGTCCTGCAGGTTCTGCACGCGGCCAAACACATCCACTTCATAGCTGCTCAACCCCAACTGCGCACTGTAGTCGTGGCCGGTGGTCGCCGTACCACTGCTGGACAGCGCCCCCGGCGTGCGGCTGTGGGTGCCGCTGACACCGGCATCAATCGTCGGCAACGCTGCCGCGCGCTGGATGCGGTATTGCGCCTGGGCCTTTTCGATATTCAGGCTGGCCAGGCGCAGGTCGCGGTTATTGGCCAGGGCCAGGGTTTGCAATTGCGCCAGGCGGCGGTCGGTAAAGAACTGCTGCCATTGGATATCGGCCGCCACCTCGCCCTTGACGCCCGCTTGCCATTCGCTTGGCACCGGCGCCTCGGGCTGTTGGTAGTGCGGCGCAAGGTTGATGCAGCCACTCAGGGCCAGCGCGGCCAGCAAAGGCCAGTGAAACCGGATCATGCGTCACCTTTCAGGGCAGATTGAGTCGTGCCGGTGCGACTGAAGCGGCGGCGGATCAACAGAAAAAACAGCGGCACAAAGAAAATCCCCAGCAGCGTGGCGCTGAACATGCCGCCGAGCACGCCGGTGCCGATCGCGCGGCGCCCGGCGGAACCCGCGCCGCTGCTGACGGCCAAGGGCAGCACGCCGAACATGAAGGCCAGCGAGGTCATCAGGATCGGGCGCAGACGTTGGCGCACCGCCAGCAACGTGGCCTCGCGCAGGCTGTTGCCCTGCTCTTGCAGGTGCTTGGCGAACTCGACGATCAGGATCGCATTCTTCGCCGCCAGCCCCACCGTGGTCAGCAGGCCGACCTGGAAATACACGTCATTGCTCAGCCCGGTCAACCGTGTGGCCAGAACCGCACCGACAACGCCGAGCGGCACTACCAGAATCACTGAAAACGGCACCGACCAACTCTCGTACAACGCGGCCAGGCACAGGAACACAAACAGCACCGAGACCGCGTACAACAGCGGCGCCTGGGAACCCGACAACCGCAGTTGATAGGACTGTCCGGTCCACTCGTAGCCGATGCCTTGGGGCAGCTGCCGGGCGATGGCCTCCACGGCATCCATCGCATCCCCGGAACTTACCCCCGGCGCGGGGTCGCCCACCACTTCCAGGGAGGCACTGCCGTTGTAGCGCTCCAGCAACGGCGAACCATAACTCCAGGTGCTGGTGGCAAAGGACGAAAACGGCACCATCTCGTCGTTGCTGTTGCGCACAAACCAATGGTCCAGGTCGGCGGCCTGCATGCGCGAGTCCGCTGCGCCCTGCACGTAAACTTTCTTCACACGGCCCTGATTGAGAAAATCATTCACATAGGTGCCGCCGAGTGCCGTGGACAAGGTGGTATTGATATCGCTGGTAGCCAGGCTCAAGGCCCCGGCCTTGCGGTCATCGATACTGACCTTGAGCTGCGGTGTATCGTCCAATCCATTGCTGCGCACGCCGAGCAGGCGCGGGTCTTGTTTGGCCAATTCGATAAATTGCTCGCGCGCCGCCACGAGTGCAGCGTGGCCCAGGCCACCGAGGTCCTTGAGTTGCAAATCAAACCCCGAGCTTTGCCCCAGGCCGCGTACGGCGGGAGGCTGCATCACGAACACATCGGCATCGCCAATACTGGCCAGCGCCAGGGTGGCGCGCTGGGCAATCGAGGCGGCATCCGCGCCGCTGCCCAAACGCTCGCTCCAGTCCTTGAGACGGATAAACGCACGCGCCGTGTTCTGGCTGTTACCGCCCATGCCCAGGCCGGTGATGCTGATCATTGCCTCCACTTCCGGCTGCTTGAGGATGTACGCCTCGAACTGCGCCATCACCGCCTGAGTGCGGCTGTCAGTAGCGCCGACCGGCAACTGGATTTGAGCCATCAGGATGCCCTGGTCTTCATCCGGCAAAAACGAGGTCGGCAGGCTGGCATACCCACCGGCCATGGCCAGCGCCACCAGCGCGTACACCAGCAAACTGCGGCGGCTGCGTTGCAGCACCCAATCAACGCTGTGTTCATAACGCGCCGAGCAACGCTCGAAACCACGGTTAAAAGCGCCGAAGAACCCACGCTGGTGAGCATGGCTGTGCGACGGTTTGAGTAACGTCGCGCAGAGTGCCGGGGTCAGGGTCATCGCCACCAGCACCGAGAGCACCATGGCCGAAACGATGGTCACGGAAAACTGCCGGTAGATGATCCCCGTAGAGCCGCCAAAAAACGCCATGGGAATAAACACCGCACTCAACACCAGCGCGATACCGATCAGGGCACTGGTGATTTCACCCATCGACTGCCGCGTGGCCGCCAGCGGCGACAGCCCCTGCTCGCTCATCACACGCTCGACGTTTTCCACCACCACAATCGCGTCGTCCACCAACAAGCCGATGGCCAGGACCATGGCGAACATAGTCAGGGTATTGATCGAATACCCCATCAACGCCAGCACGCCAAAGGTGCCCAGTAACACCACCGGCACGGTAATCGCCGGAATCAACGTGGCCCGCAGGTTTTGCAGGAACAGGAACATGATCAGCACCACCAGCACGATGGCTTCGCCCAGGGACTTGACCACTTCTTCAATCGACAGGCTGACAAAGGGCGTGGTGTCGTAGGCGATCACGTTTTTAAGCTGCATTTCCGTCGGGTAAAACGGCGCAAGCTCCGCCAGCTTGGCCTTGACCGCCTCGCCGACCTTCAGTGCATTGGCCCCCGCCGCCAGTTGCACGCCCATGGCCGCGGCCGGTTTGCCGTTGAGGGCCGAGTTCACGTCATAGCTCTCGCTGCCCAGCTCCACCGTGGCCACATCGCCGAGCAGCACCACCGCGCCATCGCTGGAGGACTTGACCACCACATTGCGAAACTCTTCTGCGCTCTGCAGTTTGCTGCGCGCGCTGATGGTGGCGTTCAACTGTTGGCCCTTCACCGCCGGCAACGCGCCGAGCTGGCCGGCGGACACTTCGGTGTTTTGCGCTTCCAGGGCGGTGCTCACGTCCGATGGCATCAACGCATACTTTTCCAGCAACGCCGGGTCGAGCCAGATGCGCATGGCGTAGCCCGACCCCAGGGTTTGGACCTCGCCTACGCCGTCGATGCGGCTGATGGAGTCGAGCAAGGTACTGGAGATGTAGTCGCCGATCTGGGTACCGGTGACGCTGGGGTTGTCCGAAGCCAACGCGGCGATCATCAGGAAGTCCGAGCCGCCCTTGGTCACGGTCAGGCCTTCGCTCTGCACCGACTGCGGCAGGCGCGACTCGGCTTGTTGCAGCTTGTTCTGCACCTGCATCTGCGCCACATCCGGGTCGGTGCCGGCGGCGAACGTAAGGCTGATACTCGCGCTGCCCGCCGAGCTGCTGGAGGATGACATGTAGGTGAGGTTATCCAGTCCGGTCAGTTGCTGCTCGATCACCTGGGTCACCGAGTCTTCGACGGTCTTGGCCGAGGCGCCGGTGTAAGTCGCGGAAATGCGCACGGTGGGCGGCGCGATGTCGGGGTATTGCTCCAGCGGCAACTGGCTGATGGACAGCGCGCCGCCGAGCATGATCACAATCGCGATTACCCAGGCGAAGATTGGTCGATCGATAAAGAACCGCGCCATGTTCAGCCCTCCTTCGCCAAGGCACCGACGTCGGCGGATTGCACCGTAACAGCCGCCCCCACGTGCACCTTCTGCCCGCCTTCGACGATCACTTGCTCACCGGCCTGCAGGCCTGCCGTGACCCACCACTGGTTGCCCACGGCCCGGTCCACGCTGACAACGCGCTGCTCGACCTTGCCGCCTGCCACCAGCAACACCGAGGTCACGCCGCTGGCGCTGCGGTTGACCGCCCGTTGCGGGATCAGGATGGCCTGGTCATCCCGGCCCTGCTCCAACACGCCACGCACATACATGCCCGGCAACAACAGGTGTTCCGGGTTGGCGAACTCGGCACGCAGGGTCACGGTACCGGTACTTTGGTTGACGCTGACCCCACTGAACTTCAAACGGCCTGCATGGTTGTAGAGGCTGCCATCATCGAGTTTCAGGCTGATCCGCGCCTCGTCCTCGCCGATGCCCTGCAAGGTGCCACGGGCCAACTCACGCTTGAGGTTGAGCAGCTCGGTGGTGGACTGGGTCACGTCCACATAGATCGGGTCGAGTTGCTGCACGGTGGTCAGCGCGGTGTCCTGGTTGGCCACCACCAATGCCCCCGGCGTCACGCTGGACACTTCAATGCGCCCGGCAACGGGAGAAGTAATACGCGTGTAGGCCAGGTTGATCCGTGCAGTCTCGACGTCGGCCTGGGCGGCCTCGACGTCAGCGGCGGCGGTCAGCAGCGTGGCCTGTGAATCCTCGTTTGTTTGCTGGCTGATGGCATCGATCTTCACCAGCTGGGCATTACGGCTGGCAGTGGTCTGCGCCGACTTGAGCGTGGCGCGCACTTTGCTCAAGCTCGCCTGGGCCTGCGCCAACGCCGCCTTGTACGGCGCCGCATCCAACTGGTACAGGGCTTGCCCGGCTTTCACCTCGGCGCCTTCGACAAATAGCCGTTGCTGCACGATACCGCCGACCTGCGGGCGAATCTCAGCGACCATGAACGCCTGGGTGCGCCCGGCGAGTTCAGTGGTCAACACTTGGCTTCGCGGCTGCACGCTGATCACCGACACCGTGGGTGGCGCCACCGGGGGCGTGGGGTCACCGGCCGAGCAACCGCCGAGCAGCACCAGCAGGATCAGGGCCAGGAAAACCGCGGCGGTTACCAGGTATTTAGCGAATATTTTGGTCGACATAGTTGCCTCTGCAAGACGGAACGGCTTGAGCCATACGCCATGCTGCAAGGCAAATGTGCAGGAAAATTGAAGATTGCCCGCGCGGCTTGAATCTTTCGTACGCGAAGGCCTAAATGGTCGCATTCACTCCAAAACGGCCCGAATACATGAAGTTGAGTATCTCCACCAAGCTGTTCATTGCGGTGCTGGCCGGCGTCTTGCTGGTGATCCTGAGCATGGGCCTGGCCACCAGTTGGAGTTTCGGGCGCGGCTTCCTCGGCTACATCAATGAACAGGCACTGGAGCGCATGGCGCCGGTGCTGCCACGCCTGGCCAGCGCCTACGCGCGTGATGGCAGCTGGGAGTTCTTTCGCAATCAGCCCGACCGCTGGTTTGAAGTGATGCGCCCGGAGCCCGGCGAACAGCAACCGGTGCGCGACCTCAAGACACCGCAGATCTCCGACCTCACGGGCGCCCTGTTCCGCATCGCCCTGCTCGACAAGGACAAAAAACGCGTCACCGGCTACCCGGCCATTGGCGACGACGCCTTGGCGCTGCCGATCATCGTTGCCGGTGAGACTGTCGGCTGGCTGGCCGTCACCCCCTTCCAGAGCGTGACCGAGGCCGGTGGCGAACGCTTCCAGCAGTACCAGTTGCGCACCAGCCTGGTGATGGGGGTGTTCTCACTGCTATTGGCGATGCTGATCGCCTGGTGGATCGCCCGTACGCTGCTGGAGCCGGTCAAGCGCGTGGCCGCCGCCACCCATCGCCTGGCCAGTGGTGACTACGGCAGCCGCGTGGCCGTGGCCTCCAATGACGAAGTAGGCCAGTTGGCGCGGGACTTCAACCAGTTGGCCTATACGCTGGAGCGCAACGAGAAGATGCGCCGCGAATTCATGGCCGATGTCTCCCACGAATTGCGCACCCCGTTGTCGGTGCTGCGCGGCGAACTGGAGGCCATCGAAGACGGCGTGCGCACGCTGGACCAGCACTCGATGAAATCACTCCAAGGCGAAGTCGGCATGCTCAGCAAATTGGTGGATGACCTGTATGAGCTGTCCCTGGCCGACGTCGGCGCCCTCACCTATCGCAAGGCCCCGTGTGTGCTCAACACGTTGCTGGAACAGAGTGTGGGCATGTTCCAAGAGCGTTTGAGCGCGCGGCAACTGCGCGTCGAACTGGCGCTGCCGACCCCGCCGCTGGAGCTGGTGGCGGATGCCAGCCGCTTGCAGCAGCTGTTCTCCAACTTGCTGGAGAACGCCGTGCGCTACACCGACCCAAATGGCGTGGTCCGCGTCAGCGCCACAGCGGAACGTGATGAGCTGCGCATCGAATTCATCGATTCCGGCCCCGGGGTGTCCGCCAGCCAACTGCCGCGCCTTTTCGAACGTTTCTACCGGGGCGAAGCCTCGCGTAACCGCACCAGTGGCGGCGCGGGCCTCGGCCTGGCGATCTGTCACAGTATCGCCCTCGCCCACGGCGGCAGCCTCAGCGCCGACCACTCGCCCCTGGGCGGGTTGTGGCTTACCCTGCGCTTGCCACGGAGCCTGTGAACCATGAGCGATGAACGTCCGGTGCTGATCGTCGAAGACGAACCCAAGCTCGCGACCTTGATGCAGGACTACCTCGTGGCGGCCGGCTACACCACCCTGTGCCTGGACAACGGCCTGCAAGTGGTCCCTGCAGTGCGCGCCCACGATCCCAGGCTGATCCTGCTCGACCTGATGCTGCCCGGCCGTGACGGCATGCAGCTGTGCCAGGACCTGCGCGGCTTCAGCGCGATACCGATCATCATGATCACCGCCCGCGTCGAGGAAGTGGACCGCCTGCTCGGCCTGGAGCTGGGTGCCGACGACTACATCTGCAAGCCCTTCAGCCCGCGTGAAGTGGTGGCCCGGGTCAAGGCCATCCTGCGCCGCAGCCCGCAACTGCTGGACAACACCCGCCCGCGCCTGCTGATCGACGAGGCGCAATACCAGGCCTCACTCGACGGCATCGCGCTGGACCTCACGCCCCTGGAGTTGCGCCTGCTGAATACCTTCGCGCGCTCCGCCGGCCGCGTGTTCTCCCGCGACCAGTTGCTGGACCAGATCTACTCCGACCACCGCGTGGTGACTGACCGCACGGTGGACAGCCACATCCGCAACCTGCGACGCAAACTGGAACAGGCCTGCCCGGGGGAAACGCCGATCGAATCGTTGTATGGGGTGGGGTATCGGTTTCAGTTGGCCCAGGCTAAGCCGAAGCCCTGATGCACACTGCCTTCGTTACAGACCGCTGGCCTGTACACAACAGCCCCGATTACCTGAGTATTTTTTCGCAAGCACCGTTTCATCTCCTTGAAAAAAGCCATGATCCTAGTTGCATTCAAACCCGTATCAAGGCGACGCCTGTGTGACGAGCGGGCTTGTTGTGGCGAGCGGGCTTGCCCGCGTTGGGGCGCGAAGCGGCCCTAAAACCTGCTACCGCGTTTTACCGGTAGAACTCGGTGACTGACCTGGGGCTGCTACGCAGCCCAACGCGGGCAAGCCCGCTCGCCACACAAGCCCTCTCGGCACAACAGCCTCGATCACCTGAGTATTTTTTGCGAACACCGTTTCATCTCCTTGAAAAAAGCCATGATCCTAGTCGCACTCAAACCCGTACCTAGGCGACGCCTGTGTGGCAAGCGGGCTTATTGTGGCGAGCGGGCTTGCCCGCGTTGGGGTGCGAAGCGGCCCTAAAACCTGCTACCGCGTTTTACCGGTAGAACTCGGTGACTGACCTGGGGCTGCTACGCAGCCCAACGCGGGCAAGCCCGCTCGCCACAACAAGCCTGCTCACCATATAAGCCCGATCGCCAAAACAAGCCCGATCGCCGCAACAGGTACATTCAGCTCAACTATGTTGGTGAACTGCTGATCACCCGCAACGCCAGCCCTTCATACGCATCCAGCGTAATCGTGAACTCACCCTCGGCGGTCAGATCACCCTCGACCCGTTCGTTGATGATGTCCACCACCATCCCCGCCGCAATATCAGGCAGGTTGAGCGTCTCGGTGATCGGCGTGGCGCCGAAGTTCAGCGCGGTGATTTGTGTGCCCTTACCGGCCGGTAATTCATGGACCATGATCAGCAGCGCCGGGTTCTGCACGTCCGGCACCAGTACCTGGCGGCTGGCGGCAATGTCGTAGGCGCGGCGAACTGCGAGGATTTTTTGCAGTTGCGAGGCGAATGACTCGGGGTCCTGCAACTGGCTGTTCAAGCTGCCGTACAGGCTTTTCGAACGCGGCATCTGCCCGGCTGAAAGCTCGGCCTCGGGGTTCAAGTCCACCAGGTCGTAGGCACCGCGATGGATCCAGCGCGTATCGCCGTCCTCCATCAAATGCGCCACCTCATCCGCCGCCAATGGCAGCGCCCCCACCAGGTCCCAACCCGACAACGCAAACACCCCAGGTTGCATAGCGTTGTACATCACCAGCAGCAAATGGATCTGGCGGATCTGCTGGATATCGGCAGCGCTGATCGCGTCCAAGTCACGAATACCCAGTGCCGCGGTGATGATGCTGGCGGTGGTGCACGACACACCATTGGTCACGAACTTGAGGTTGTACGGCGCGTGCTCACCGGCCAGGCGCTCATACATCTGCTCGCGGATGTGCTCGCGCAGGATATTGCCGGGGAAGGTCTGGCCCTGATAGAGGAAGCTGTCATGCGCATGCAGCGTCCAGAAGTGCACCAGTTCCAGGGTCAGTTCATCGTGATTCTGCAAGGCATGGATCAACGAGCCGGGGTCGATGCCCTGGCGGTGCATTTCACGCAGCATCAGGCGCAGGAACTCGGCATCACCCATCAGCAACGCATGTTGATACGCCGGGCGGGTGATGAAGTCATAGGACAGATCGGCGCCGCCATGGGACATCGACGCGATGTCATCCACGGTGAGGTTCAACTCCTGGAAGCTGAAGCCGCCGGCCTTGCGGATCGCCCCGCCGAGCAACTGGTTGCCGGTGATCGACAGCGGGTGGCTTTCCGACCAGGCGCTGCCATCCAGCTTGCGCTCCACACCGAGAAAACCATTGGCGTCCAGGCGCAGGATCTTCGCGCCCATCACATCGATGGCATGCAAGGCATCGCCAATGATCATCTGTTGCGCGGCAAAGGTCGGGTCCAGCCAGTTCAGCGACGGCTGGCCCTCCTTGAAATAATGCAGGTACACCCAGCGACGCGGTTTGCCATCCACACCCAGCACGACCTGGGTAGCACTCCAATCGGTTTCCTTCACCCCGGGTTCGAAGAAGATCACCCGCTGCAGTTGACCGACGATGTAGTGCTTGTCACGCAGGGCATCCACCTGCGCCGGGCTGAGATTCTGCGCATCGCGCCCCTCGGCCACGTCCGGCAGCAGCGGCCAGTCTTCCTCACGGATTTCCACCATGTGGTAGAGCCCGGGGTAATCCTCGTAGGCCATCTCGGCCAGGCGAAAATCCGCACCCTTGCCGGTGTGGGACGGGATCACGTCATCGATGATCACCGCATTGTGCGCCGCCGCCATGCGCGTCAACGCCTGCAACTGCGCCTCGGTGCCCAATTGCGGGTCGATCTCGAAGCTGATGCGGTCAAAGTTGCCGTCGATGGTGGGCGTGTGCTCGCTGCCGCTCAGGCCACCCGATTTTTTCAACGGGCCGTTATGAATGCCCTGGATACCGATTTTCGACAGCGCCTGCCACAGCGCCTCATCCCCCAACGCCTCCAGTACCGTACCGCCCTCGCGCGTCACGATCGACGCCGGGTACGCGGTAAACCACACCGACGACAACGCCGAAGCATCACGCGGCCGCGTCTGTGCGTAAGGCTGCTGCCACAACCGGCCCTGACCCGAATAGAGCTTGGCGCGCTGGCGTGCCGCGTGCAGCATCGACTGTTCTACCAGCCAGTTGACGTGGTTGTTTGGCGCTGCGGTCATAAGCCTGGTACCTGTTGTGGTGAAAAGTCGCTCGTAGACATATGAGGCGCGCAGGGCGCATTCGTTGCATCGAAATCGCTACGCCAACTCAATCCCTAAGCAATAGTCACCCCTGACCTCCCCCCGTCGCCTGCCGATACTGCCGCGGCGTAAACCCGGTCGAGGCCTTGAACTGCCGGGTAAACGCGCTGTGATCGGTATACCCGCACTGCAGCGCCACGTCGGTAATCGGCATGTCCGTGTGTAACAACCGATGGGCGTGTTCCAGGCGCACTTTCTGGATCATCTGGCGGGGTGTCAGGTGGAACACGCGCTTGCAGTAGCGCTCCAGTTGCGCCACGGAAATCCCGGCGATTCGCGTCAGTTCGCCCAAAGTGACGCGGCGGTTGAAGTGCGTGCGGATGTGCTCGTCCACGGCGGCCAGGCGCCCGTAGGCCGGGTGGGTTTCGCTGGCCGATTGCAGGTCGACCGAAATCCCGGCCAGGCCGATGATCTGGTCTGCGTGGTTGTACAAAGGCCACTTGTGGGTCAAGCACCAACCCGGTTCGCGGGTGCCGTAGAGGTGCAGCTCGAGCTGGTCTTCGAGCACAAATCCTTGTTCCAGCACGCGTCGGTCCTGCTCGGTGTAGCCGGGGCCCAGTTGTGCGGGGAATACGTCGGCGCTGGTCTTGCCCAACAACGGTTGCAGCTGCTTGAGGCCGCAGCGCTGCACCAGGGTGCGGTTGGCGAGGACGTAACGCGCCTCCGTATCCTTGATGAAAATCGCGGCGTTGGGGATCACATCGAGCATGGGCAACAGCTGCGCCACACCCGCCAATAGCTGCTCGATGCTGTGGGGCCGATTCGCCTGGCTCCCTTGGCAAAGGCTCGCAAATGCGCTGTGCATCATCACTGTGTAGCCCCTGTTGATTGCCTCGACGCGTAGCAGATTGCCCGATGCCCAGGACTCTGTCGAGCGACGCAAACTGTGCTGAATTCGTCATCCATGTCGGCAAAAAACATCAATCGCCAGCGCACCCGTGAGTTCAGGATAGCCCCACTGCTGCCTATCCAATAACTCACAAGAAGGCGACGCTATGTCAGCTCAAGGCAAGTTCAAGAAACAGCTGTCCCTGATGGACCTGACCTTTATCGGCTTGGGTGCCATCTTCGGTTCGGGCTGGCTGTTTGCAGCCAGCCATGTGTCCGCTATCGCCGGCCCGGCCGGAATAATTTCCTGGTTGATCGGTGGTTTCGCCGTGCTGCTGTTGGGCATCGTGTACTGCGAACTTGGTGCCGCTTTGCCCCGCGCCGGTGGCGTGGTGCGTTACCCGGTGTACTCCCACGGCCCGCTGTTGGGTTACCTGATGGGTTTTATCACGCTGATCGCGTTTTCCAGCCTGGTAGCCATCGAAGTGGTTGCCTCGCGCCAATATGCGGCCGCCTGGTTTCCCGATCTGACCAAGGCCGGTTCCAGCGACCCGACCACCCTTGGCTGGCTGGTGCAATTCGCCCTGCTGTGCCTGTTCTTCGTGCTCAATTACCGCAGCGTCAAAACCTTCGCCATCGCCAATAACCTGGTCAGCGTGTTCAAGTTCATCGTGCCGCTGCTGGTGATCGGCGTGCTGTTCACCTTCTTTAAACCAGCGAATTTCCAGGTGCAGGGCTTTGCCCCGTTCGGCCTCTCGGGCATCGAGATGGCGGTGTCGGCGGGCGGGGTGATATTTGCTTACCTGGGCCTGACACCGATCATCTCGGTGGCCAGCGAGGTGAAGAACCCGCAACGCACGATTCCGATTGCGCTGATCCTGTCGGTGCTGCTGTCGACGGCCATCTATGTGCTGCTGCAAACCGCGTTCCTCGGTGGCGTACCGACCGAAATGCTCGCCAATGGCTGGGCCGGCATCAGCAAGGAACTGGCGCTGCCGTATCGCGATATTGCCTTGGCACTGGGCGTGGGTTGGCTGGCCTACCTGGTGGTGGCCGACGCGGTGATCTCCCCCAGCGGCTGCGGCAATATCTACATGAACGCCACCCCGCGTGTGGTGTACGGCTGGGCGCAGACCGGCACCTTCTTCAAGGTCTTCACGCGCATCGATGAGAAGTCCGGCATCCCGCGCCCGGCACTGTGGCTGACCTTTGGTTTATCGGTGTTCTGGACCCTGCCGTTTCCGTCCTGGGAAGCGCTGATCAACGTGGTGTCTGCCGCGCTGATCCTCAGCTACGCCGTGGCCCCGGTCACCGTCGCCGCCTTGCGTCGCAACGCGCCGGGCATGGCCCGCCCGTTCCGCGTCAAGGGCATGGCCGTGCTGGGCCCGCTGTCGTTCATCATTGCAGCGTTGATCGTGTACTGGTCCGGCTGGAGCACCGTTTCCTGGCTGCTCGGCCTGCAAATCCTGATGTTTGTGGTGTACCTGCTGTGTGCGCGCTGGGCGCCCACCGCGCATATCAACCTCAAGCAGCAAGTGCGTTCGTCGGCCTGGCTGATCGGCTTTTACGCGGTGACCATTCTGCTGTCCAAGCTCGGCAGCTTTGGTGGCATCGGCGTGATCAGCCACCCGTTCGACACGCTGGTCGTCGCCGTCTGCGCCTTGGGCATCTACTACTGGGGCGCCGCCACCGGCGTGCCGGCGCACTTGGTACGCCTGGAGCATGAAGCCGATGAAAGCGAAGCCGTCGACGAGCCCCAGACCCGCGCCCCACTGACCCCGGCCACCCACTGATGGAGCGTTTTATGAAGCGACTGCATGTGATCGACTCCCACACCGGCGGCGAACCCACACGCCTGGTGCTCACCGGCTTCCCCGCGCTCAAGGGCGCGAGCATTGCCGAGCAGCTGGAACACCTGCGCACCGAACATGATCAATGGCGTCGCGCCTGCCTGCTGGAGCCACGTGGCAACGATGTGCTGGTCGGCGCGCTGTACTGTGACCCGGTCACGCCAGGGGCCACCTGCGGGGTGATCTTCTTCAATAACGCCGGTTACCTGGGCATGTGCGGCCACGGCACCATTGGCCTGGTGGCGTCCCTGCACCATCTGCAGCGCATCGCGCCTGGGGTGCATGTGATCGACACGCCGGTCGGCCCGGTCAGCGCCACCTTGCATGAAGACGGTGCGGTGACCCTGGGCAACGTGCCCGCTTATCGCCATCGCCAGCAGGTACCGGTGATGGTTCCGGGGCATGGCGTGGTGCAGGGCGATATCGCCTGGGGCGGCAACTGGTTTTTCCTGGTGTCGGAACACGGTAAGGCGCTGGAGATGGACAACGTCGATGCCCTCACCGACTACACCTGGGCAATGCTCAAGGCCCTTGAAGACCAGGGCATCCACGGTGCGGATGGCGCGCTGATCGACCATGTCGAACTGTTCGCCGACGACGCCCACGCCGACAGCCGCAACTTCGTGATGTGCCCCGGCAAAGCCTACGACCGCTCCCCGTGTGGCACCGGCACCAGCGCCAAGCTGGCGTGCCTGGCCGCCGACGGCAAGCTTGCGCCCGGTGCAACCTGGACCCAAGCCAGCATCACCGGCAGCCAATTCGAAGGCCGTTATGAATGGGACGGCGAACGTGTGCGCCCCTTCATCACCGGCCGCGCCTACATGACCGCCGACAGCACCTTGCTGATCGACGCGCAGGACCCTTTCGCCTGGGGCATCCAAGCCCTCTCTATTTGACTGAACGGAGTTAGAACCATGAGCGACAACATCTTCACCGGCTGCATCCCCGCCCTGATGACCCCGTGCACCGCCGCGCGCAAGCCGGACTTCGACGCGCTGGTCGCCAAGGGCCGCGAGTTGATCGAGGCCGGCATGAGCGCCGTGGTGTATTGCGGCTCCATGGGCGACTGGCCGCTGCTGACCGAAGCCGAACGCCAGGAAGGCGTGGCCCGCCTGGTCGCCGCCGGCGTGCCAACCATCGTCGGCACCGGTGCAGTCAACAGCCGTGAAGCCATCGCCCACGCAGCCCATGCGGCCAAGGTCGGCGCCCACGGCCTGATGGTGATTCCACGGGTGCTGTCCCGGGGTGCTTCCGCCACCGCGCAGAAGGCGCATTTCTCGGCGATCCTCAAGGCCGCGCCAAACCTGCCGGCGGTGATCTACAACAGCCCGTATTACGGCTTCGCGACCCGCGCCGAGTTGTTCTTCGAACTGCGCCGCGAACACCCCAACCTGATCGGCTTCAAGGAGTTCGGCGGTGGCGCCGACCTGCGCTACGCCGCCGAACACATCACCTCCCAGGACGACAGCGTGACCCTGATGGTGGGTGTCGACACCCAAGTGGTGCACGGCTTCGTCAACTGCAACGCCACCGGCGCGATCACCGGTATCGGCAACGCCCTGCCCCGCGAAGTGCTGCACCTGGTGAGCCTGAGCAAGCAAGCGGCCAAGGGCGACGCCAAGGCCCGCCGCCTGGCCCGGGAGCTGGAAGCCGCGCTGGCGGTACTGTCTTCCTTCGACGAAGGCTGCGACCTGGTGCTGTATTACAAGCACCTGATGGTGCTCAACGGCGACACCGGCTACGCACTGCACTTCAACGAAACCGACGTGCTCAGCGACGCCCAGCGCCGGTATGCCGAGGCCCAGTACGCGCTGTTCCGCCAGTGGTACGCGAACTGGTCGGCCGAGCAGAACGCCGACTGATTGCCAACGCGCCGCCGTGGTTCTCACGGCGGCCAACCCGCTTTTTAAGGACACCCCCATGACTCTGACGGGCAAGATGCTGATCGGTCAGCAACCCCTCTGCGGCACTCGCGATGAGATCCGCGCGATCAACCCCGCCACCAACATGCCCATGGAGCCAGCCTACGCCGGTGGCAGCCGTGAGCATGTGGAACAGGCCTGCGCCTTGGCGTGGGCGGCGTTCGACACGTATCGCGAAACGTCCCTGGAGGACCGCGCGCGGTTTCTTGAGCGCATTGCAGACTACATTGAAGCCTTGGGCGACGTGCTGATCGAGCGCGCCGTGGCCGAAACCGGCCTGCCGGTTGCGCGCATCCAGGGTGAGCGCGGGCGCACCTGCGGGCAACTGCGCACCTTTGCGCGCAGCGTGCGCGCCGGTGAATGGCTGGATGTACGCGTGGACACCGCGCAACCGCAACGCCAGCCGCTGCCACGCGCCGACCTGCGTCAGCGTCACATTGCGCTCGGCCCGGTGGCGGTGTTTGGCGCGAGTAACTTCCCCCTGGCGTTTTCGGTGGCCGGTGGCGATAGCGCCTCCGCGTTGGCCGCCGGTTGCCCGGTGGTGGTCAAGGCGCACAGTGCCCACCCCGGCACCAGCGAGCTGGTGGGCCGCGCCGTCGCCCAGGCGGTCAGCGACAGTGGCTTGCCCGCAGGCGTGTTCTCGCTGCTGTACGGGGCGGGCCATGAAGTCGGCATCGCACTGGTCAGCGACCCGCGCATCAAGGCCGTGGGTTTTACCGGCTCGCGCAGTGGCGGTGTCGCGCTGTGCCAGGCGGCGCAGGCGCGCCCGGAGCCGATTCCGGTGTATGCGGAAATGAGTTCGATCAACCCGGTGTACCTGTTTCCTGCGGCCCTGGCAGCGCGCAGTGAGGCCCTGGCGCAAGGGTTCGTGGCCTCGTTGACTCAGGGCGCCGGGCAGTTTTGCACCAACCCAGGCTTGGTGATCGCGGTTAAAGGGCCGGCCCTCGATCACTTCATCAAGGTGGCTGGCGAGCGGCTGTCGCACTGCGCAGCGCAGACCATGCTCACACCGGGTATCTACAGTGCCTATGCCGACGGCATCGGCGCCTTGGCTGACCACGCGCAGGTCGCCGCACAGGGTTTGCCGGCGCAAGGGCCCAACCAGGGCCAGGCGCGGCTGTTCGTGACTGCGGCCAGTGCGTTTTTGGCAGACGAGCATCTGCAAGCCGAAGTCTTCGGAGCCGCGTCGTTGATGGTGGTGTGCGTTGACGCGGATGAAGTGCGCCAGGTCTCCGAGCATCTGGAAGGCCAACTCACTGCCACCCTGCACATGGACGAGGCTGACCTTGCAGACGCCCGGGCCTTGCTGCCGGTGCTGGAGCGCAAGGCCGGCCGCCTGCTGGTCAACGGCTGGCCGACCGGCGTGGAAGTGTGCGATGCCATGGTGCATGGCGGCCCCTTCCCGGCCACCTCGGATGCGCGCAGCACCTCGGTGGGCACGGCGGCGATCCATAGGTTCCTGCGCCCGGTGTGCTACCAGGACTTCCCCGACGCGCTGTTGCCGGAGGCGCTGCAACAGGGCAACCCCTTGTCGCTGCGGCGATTGCTCGACGGCGAGCGGGAGGCATAGGCGATGGCTGAGCGTGCAGATATCGCCGTGGTCGGCGCCGGCATCATCGGCGTCGCCTGCGCCCTGCAGCTGGCGCGCCAGGGCCGGCAGGTGGTGGTGATCGACCAGCAGCCCCCTGGCATGGGCGCCTCTTATGGCAACGCCGGCCACCTGGCCACCGAGCAAGTGTTCCCGATTGCCGACGTGTCGATCCTCAAGCGCTTGCCCGCCATGCTGATCGACCCCATGGGCCCGCTGCGCCTGGATTGGCGGTACCTGCCACGCGCCCTGCCCTGGTTTATCCGCCTGCTGTTGAACCTGCAACCGGCCCGCTACCGGCAAACGGTGGCGGGCCTCCGTGCCTTGAATGAGACCAGCCTCGGCGCCTGGCAGCGCTTGCTGCACAGCATCCAACGGCCGGCGTTGTTGCGCGAGGACGGCTCGCTGCTGGTGTTCGAACGGGCGAATTCAAGAGCGGCTATCGATGCGTTGCAGCAACGCATGCAGCAGCAGAATGTGCCGGTGGATTTCTGGAGCGCCGAGGCCATACGCAAGGTCGCGCCGCAATTGAGCGAGCAGATCAGGGGTGGGCTGTTTTTCCCCAGCACCGGGCATTTCCTCGACCCGTACACAGCGCTGTGCGAATTGGTGACGGCGGCCAAGGCCAGTGGCGTGGAATTTGTTCAGCGCCAGGTGCTGGATGCACGGGTGGCTGACCTGGGCGTGACGCTGGTCACCGATCAGGGCTTGTTCGCTGCGAATCAGGTATTGATCGCCTGCGGTGCCCACTCGGCCAAACTCACCGCTGCGCTGACCGGCAACAACGTCCCACTGGACACCGAGCGCGGCTACCACCTGATGCTGCCCCATGAACAGCAGCGCCTGCCCTTCGCGGTGACCTCCCTGGAACGCAAATTCATCATGACCCCCATGGCAGGCGGCCTGCGCCTGGCGGGTACAGTGGAATTCGCCGGCCTCAAGCGCCCGGCGAATATGGACCGCGCCTGGCAGTTGCATCGGTTGAGCAAGGGCTTGTTCCGTGAGGAGCTAAGTACCGAGGACGCGACACCGTGGATGGGCTTTCGGCCGTCATTGCCGGATTCGCTGCCGATCATCGATCGGGTCTGCGATGGCAAAGTGTTGCTGGCGTTCGGGCACCAGCATCTGGGGTTGACCCAAGCAGCGGTAACGGCGGAGATGATCGGGCACCTGGCAGAAACCGGCACTGGCGAGCCTGGCTTACCGAGTGTGCATCCCTACCGGTTGGAGCGTTTCTAACCGCGCCATTCAACGGCTGGCCGCTACTTGACCAGTCGCTTCTCCTTGGAAGGCCGGTAGCCGAAATACGAGCTATAGCACTTGCTGAAATGGCTCGGCGACACAAACCCGCAGGCAACCAGCACTTCCACCTGTGACAGCTCGGTGTGTTGCAACAGGCGCCGAGCTTCGGTCACGCGCAACTCCATGTAGTAGCGTTGCGGCGTGGTGCCCAGTTGCTCCTTGAACAGGCGCTCCAACTGGCGACGCGAGCGCCCGGCGTAGACCGCCAGTTGGTCGAGCTCCAGGGGTTCTTCGAGGTTGGCGTCCATCAGCTTCACCACTTCACGCAGGGGCGCGCTGACGCTGACGTTTTCGCTGGGCTTGATGCGCCGATAGCGCGATTCCTCAAAGGCCAGAATGTCTTCGATACCTTCGACCAAGGCTTTGTCATGCAAGCCTTTGATCCAGTCCAAGGCCATGTGAAATGCGCCGGAGGGGCTTGAGGCGGTGAGACGGTCGCGGTCGATCACGTAGGGTTCACTGGTGACGTGGGTGGCCTTGGACACTTCAGCCAACGCCGGACGATGCTCCGGGTGGATGGCGCAGCGGTAGTCGTGCAACAGGCCGGCACGGCCGAGGAACCATGCACCGTTCCACAATCCGGCCAGAATAACGCCCTGCTCGGCGGCGCTGCGCAGCAACTGAATGAAGGCGTCGCCGGCCTTGAGTTCGGTGCGGAAGCCGCCGCAGATCACCAGCAGTTCAAGCTCATGCAAGGCCGAGGCATCGAGGCGTGCGTCGGGCCGGATCACCAGGCCCAGGTCACTGATGACCTCGCCATCGCCGCAACCGAAGGTGCGCGCGGCAAACAGATCAGGGCGCAACAGGTTGGCGGTGACGAAGGTGTCGAGGGTCTGGGTGAAGGCCGGAAGGGAGAAATGTTCGAGCAGCAGGAAGCCGACCCGGGTAACCGACGCCGGCTGCGAGGTTTCATTGAGGTAGCGCAGGTTCTTGCCTTTCATGCCACCGCTGAATTGACGTCTTTCCATCGAGGGTCGGCCCACTTTTTTTATAGCTGCAATGGGCGCCATCTTAGGGGCAATTGCGGCGGCTGTCTCAGGCACTGATCTTGCGAAAACCGCACCCGGCGAAAGCCCGCAGCAGAACAGCGGCGGGCGGATCTGATACGGTTTTTTCTTTGTTATCTGAATCTGTACCGAAATACGTTGTGGATGGAGAATAGCCCCATCCCCACTCCCTTCCCTTCGGAGGCCTTATGACCAAGATGGCACTTTTCCTGTTCGGTTTTCTGGTATTGACCATTGGCATCGGCCTGCTGGCGACCATCTCGCCGGTCTAGCCTTCAGCTGGCAAACAACATCGGGTACAGCGACAGCACCAGCAACCCGGCCATCGACCAGTTGAACAGCCGCAGCCAGCGCGGCTCGCGCAGCACGTTGCGCAAGCCGCTGCCACAGCCGACCCACACGCACACGCTGGGCAGGTTGACCACGGCAAACACCAGCGCAATCACCAGCACGTTGGTGATATAGCCCTCGGCCGGCGTATAGGTGGTGATGGCGCCCAGCGCCATGATCCAGGCTTTGGGGTTGACCCATTGGAACGCGGCTGCGCCGAGGAAGGTCATGGGCTTGCCGTGTTCAGCGCTGCTATCGGACATGCCGCCCGCCGTCGCGATCTTCCATGCCAGGTACAACAGGTAGGCCGCGCCGACATAGCGCAACAGCGTATAGGCCCACGGAAATACCTTGAACACCTCGCCCAGGCCCAGGCCAACGCAAATCACCAACAGCATGAAACCGATGCTGATCCCCAATGCATGCGGCATCGAGCGGCGAAACCCGAAGTTCACGCCCGAAGCGAGCAACATGGTGTTATTGGGACCTGGCGTGATCGAAGACACGAAGGCAAACAGCACAAAGGCCGACAGCAAGCTGGTGGACATGAACATGAGGCAGCATCCAAACGGGGGGTGGTATGCCTGCGACAGTAACGGGATAGCGCGCCCGCCGCCCCGTACAGCTAGGGACGGATCAAGGAATACACTTTACGGCAGTACATGGCGGTCAGATCGATGAACGAGTTAAGAAAACGCCTACATCCATTTCACAAACCTTTCACAGTCACGGGCCTATGGTTAACCCAGCTCCTAATGAACATCCCTTTAGCCCGTGCTCCCCATCACGGGCTTTTCTTTGCCTGTCATAAACTGCCAGTGGCTTGCCTTCACTGATCGGTGTACTTACGACAGGCAAAAAAAAAGGCAAACCCCTCAGCAGGGTTTGCCTCCATTTGCCTATCTGTCAGCGCGGGCCGCCACCGCCGCCAGGACCGCCGCCTTGGCCGTGCCCACCACCATGCCCACCGCCGCCGCCACCCGGTGGCATAAACATCCAGCAGCCCGACAGGGTCGACAACAGCGCGATAACAACCGCCGCCTTAGTTAGGTAATTCAACTTCATGACTGCACTCTCTTACTTGACGAGATTAACTTCTCGCAAGATAGGACAGCGCAAAATGAAGTGCGTCACGGCTATCGTGTAACGTGATGGTAGGGATTGTATGGCCCACGGTACAAGTTGCGTCAGTGCCTGCTTTCGCTCGTCAGGGAACCCGCATGTCCCGCTGCCGGACCAGCCCCTCCAGGGTAAACCGCGCCTGCATCAGCACCACATCCCGCACCAATTCCATTTCCTTCTGGCTGACCTCGGTCCACTTCAGCGCTTCGAGCAGTTTGGGCTTCTGCACTCGAAAGGCCAGGCCTTGGGTGAACAGCGCCATGGAGTGAATCACCGTGCGTTCGTCCTCCAGGGCAAAGCCTGCCAGGCGCGCAATCAACTGACGGATCACCCGGGCGATGCGGGATTTGAACCGCTCCTCAAACGCCAGCGTCGCGCTTTGCGGGCACAAGCCGGCCTGGTGGCGATCCAGGAAGGCACGCCACGCCGTGGTCTGCGGGCTGTCCTGGATGGTCGACACCACCGCGCCCAAAATGCCCAGTGAGGCGTCAATCAACGCTGGATCGCCCGAGTTGGCATCGGCCAAGGCGCTTTCGGCTGCCTCGACGGTTTCACTCATCTTGCGCCACAGCAGCGTGATCAAGTGCTCGACGCACGCCAGGTACACGCCCTCCTTGCCATCGAAGTAGTACTGGATCGCCGGCGCGTTAACCCCGGCGGCCGTGGCGATATCGCGGGTGGAGGCGCCGTCGTAGCCGCGTTCGCCAAATACGATTACAGCGGCGTCGATAATCCGCGAACGGGTTTCTTCACCGCGCTGATAACCACCCTCTGCGGCAGGTTTATGTCGGGCCATGTGCAACTCCATTCGAATACACCCGGCAAAATATACCAGTTGACAAAAATTGGCGAAAAATAGAATTTATTCCAACCGATATAAATTCTGGAGTGACCCGATGTCCGCTGCACCGCCCTCCCCTCAGGTCATTCCTGAAGACACCGCCAACGGCCAACGCGGCAAGGCCCGACGCATCCTGCTCACCCTGGCCGGCGTGGCGCTGCTGATCGGCGTGGCG
The DNA here is from genome assembly GCF_002843605.1 of Pseudomonas sp. S09G 359. NCBI lineage: Bacteria > Pseudomonadati > Pseudomonadota > Gammaproteobacteria > Pseudomonadales > Pseudomonadaceae > Pseudomonas > Pseudomonas sp. S09G 359. The sequence continues at coordinate 3,709,271 of NZ_CP025263.1, forward strand.
TGGGGCGCCTGGTGGTGGGTCACCGGGCGTTTTATCGAAACCACCGACGACGCCTACTTGCAGGCCGACAGCATCAGCGTGGCGCCGAAGATCAACGGCTACGTCGCCGAGGTATTGGTGAGCGACAACCAGAACGTCAAGCGCGGCGACGTGCTGGTGCGCCTGGATGCGCGCAAATACCAGGCCGTGAGCGATGAAGCTGCAGCGACGATTGCCGCGCGCAATGCCGACTTCGCCAAGGCCCAGGCCGACCTGGTGCAGCAGGACTCGACCATCGCCGAAGCCCGCGCGCAGCTGCAAGGCGCCCAGGCCGACGCGCAGCACGCGCAGACCGAAGTCGCCCGCTATGCACCGCTGGCCCGCTCCGGTGCCGAGCCGGAAGAACGCCTGGCCCAACTCAACAACCAACTCGCCCAGGCGCGCAGCACCGTCGCGGCCAAACAAGCCGCGTTGCGCTCCAGCCAGACCCGTTACGGCACGCTTGAGGCCCAGCTAAAACAAGCCCAGGCGCAACTCGGCGTGGCCAAAGCCAGCGAAGCGCAAACCCAGTTGGACGTGGACGATGCGGTCATCCGCAGCCCGCTCGACGGACGTGTCGCCGACCGTGGCGTACGGGTCGGCCAGTACGTACAGCCGGGCACGCGCCTGCTGACGGTAGTGCCGGTCAGCGCCATCTACCTGACCGCCAACTACAAGGAAACCCAGATCGGCGACATGCGTGCGGGCCAGTCCGTTGCCGTGCATGTGGATGCACTGCCGGGCCGTACCCTGCAAGGCCATATCGACAGCCTGTCGCCCGGCACGGGTGCGCAATTTGCCTTGCTGCCGCCCTCCAACGCCACCGGCAACTTCACCAAAATCGTCCAGCGCGTACCGGTAAGAATCGCCCTCGACGTGCCGGACGACATTCGCAGCGCATTGATGCCCGGCCTGTCGGCCACCGTGGAAGTCGACACCCGCACCCACGGCGCAGATGCCAACCATGGCTGAGGCGAGCATGGCCGGGGTGGCCGCCGAGACACCGCGCAACGCCTCGCTGACCGACTGGATCGCCGTCGCCGCCGGCGCCCTTGGCGCGTTGCTGGCGACCCTGGACGTGTCGATTACCAACTCGGCGTTGCCGCAGATCCAGGGCCAGATCGGCGCCACCGGCACCGAAGGCACGTGGATCGCCACCGGCTACCTGATGTCGGAAATCGTCATGATCCCCCTCGCTGCCTGGCTCACCCGGGTATTTGGCCTGCGCCGCTTCCTGATCGGCACGGCGTTGATGTTCACCGCGTTTTCGATGTTCTGCGGCCTCTCCGCCAGCCTCGGCGCGATGATCGCCGGGCGCATCGGCCAGGGTTTTGCCGGCGGCGCGATGATCCCCACCGCGCAGACCATCGTGCGCACGCGCCTGCCGCCGCACCAGTTGGCCATCGGCACCACGCTGTTCGGCATGACCGTGATCCTCGGCCCGCTGCTGGGCCCGGTGATCGGCGGCTGGCTCACGGAAAACATCAACTGGCGCTGGTGTTTCTTTCTCAACCTGCCGATCAGCATCGCCCTGATCACCTTGTTGATCACCGGCCTGCCCAGCGAGCGCATGCACCTGCAACGCTTTATCAGCGCCGACTGGCTGGGCATCCTCGGCCTGGCCATGGGCCTGAGTTCACTCACCGTGGTGCTCGAAGAAGGCCAGCGCGAGCACTGGTTTGATTCGTTGCTGATCGTCTGGTTAAGCATCGCCACGGTTGTCGGGTTCTTGCTGATTGCACTTGGGCAGTTCAGGTCGAGTACGCCGATCCTGCGCCTGCAACTGGTGCTCAATAAAAGCTTCGGCAGCGTGTTGCTGATCGGTACGGCGGTGGGCGCCGGCCTGTATGGCACGGCGTACCTGGTGCCGCAGTTTCTCGGCATCCTGTCCGGCTACAACGCCCAGCAGGCAGGGTCGATCATGCTGCTGTCGGGTATCCCGGCGTTTTTGCTGATGCCGATTTTGCCGCGAATGCTCGGCCGCTACGACCTGCGCTGGATGGTCGGCGCCGGCCTGTTGTTGTATTGGGCCAGCTGTTTTGTCGACACCCAGCTCACCGCCGACAGCGTCGGCCATGATTTCATCTGGTCGCAGCTGTTGCGCGGCTTCGGGCAGATCCTGGTGATGATGCCCCTCAGCCAATTGTCGATGCGCTCGGTGCAGACCCACGAAGCCGGGGATGCCGCCGGGCTCTACAACATGTCACGCAACCTCGGCGGCACCATCGGCCTGGCCTTGCTCGGCGTGTTGATGGACCGGCGCAGCCACTTCCACGACGACATGCTGCGCGAAGGTATCCAGGCCAACAGCCAACTCGCCCAGGACCAGATGGCCAGTAATGCCGCCAGCTACCTGGCGCAAACGGGCGATCCCTCCACTGCGAATTTGCAGGCATTGACCCAACTGGCCAGCGACATCGCACGGCAAGCCTCGGTGATGGCCTACAACGACGCGTTTTACCTGCTGGGGTTCGCCATGCTGGCCTGCCTGCCCCTGATCTTCATCCTCAAAAAGCGCACGGTAACTTGATGAATCCTCGTTCGTTTTCTCTCCTGCTGGCCGTTGGCTTGCTGTCCGCTTGCACCGTCGGCCCGGACTACCACGGCGCGCCGGATGCGGCGCCAAAAACCCTGGCTGCCGGCCGCTTGCCGCATGCCGACAATACCGCGCCACACGCGCCGGCCGTCGCCCAGTGGTGGCAAACCCTGGGCGACCCGCAACTCAATGAACTGATCGACAAGGCGTTACACAACAGCCCGGACATCGCCACCGCCCAGGCACGCTTGCGACAATCGCGCGCCAGCCTCAGCGGCGCCCGCGCCGACGCGATGCCCAAGGTCACCGGTGATGCGGCGATGCTCAAACTGCGCTCGCCGGACACCTCTGCACTCGGCGGCAGCGGTGGCGGTCGCGGCCCGCTGACGATGTATCTCGCCGGCTTCGATGCCAGTTGGGAAGCCGACCTGTTCGGCGGCACCCGGCGTGCCGTCGAAGCGGCGCAGGCCGAAGCCGACGCCTCGCAAGCACAACTGGCCGACGCCCAAGTGCAACTGGCCGCCGAAATCGTCCAGGCCTACACCGACCTGCGCGATCAGCAAGCGCGCCTGGCCTTGGTCGAAGCCAGCGTCGACATCGAAAACCAGGCCCTCGACCTCACCCAACAACGCCGCGACCGTGGCGTGGCCTCCCAACTGCAACTGGAACAAGTCCTCACCCAGGCCGAAAACACCCAAGCCCAACGCCTGCCGCTGCAAGCCGCGATCGTCGAATCCATGGACCAACTGAGCCTGCTCTGCGGCCGGGAACCGGGCGCACTCGACAGTGGCCTCAATACGACACGCGCGCTGCCCGCCATCCCTTCTGTCGTCCCCATCGCAGATCCCGCCGCCATCCTCAAAGCTCGGCCTGACATCCGCGTAGCCGAACGCAAACTCGCCTCCAGCAACGCCCAGATCGGCGAGAAAACCGCCGACTGGTTCCCCAAGCTCAGCCTGATGGGCGACCTGTCCTTCTCCGCCGGCGACCCGGGCCACCTCGCCCGCAAAAGCAACGGCACCTGGCTGATCCTGCCCCGCCTGACCTGGAACGCCCTCGACTTCGGCCGCGTCGCCGCCAGCGTCAAAGGCGCCGAAGCCGGCCGCGACGAAGCCCTCGCGCAGTACAAAAGTGTAGTCTTGGGTGCCTTGCGCGATGCGGACGTGGCACTGGCGCGCTATGGGCACCAGCGGCAAAACGTGGTGTTGTTGCGCAACGTGGAATCTTCAGCCGTACGCGCCGCCGACCTGACGCGGCAACGCTACCGCGCGGGCACGGCGAGTACACTGGATTGGCTGGACGCGGAGCGCACGCGCTATCAGGCGCAGGAAAGCCGGATTTCCGGGGATGCGGAATTGTTGAAGGATTTTGCGTCGTTGCATAAGGCACTGGGATTGGGGTGGACACTTTGATACGTGATTTAGATGGGCCTAGAACGGCGCAGCAGGAGCTGTTTTACGATCTTGAGGATGCGGCGGCGATGATTGGATGGTCGGTGGTTGAGCTCACAGCGATGGCGGCGCGGGGCAAGACGCCGGATGAGGTGGCGACGCTGATGAAGGTGTGCGCGCTGCTGAACGCCCAACAAGCGAAGCTTGGGGCGTATGCAGAAGAGGTGAAGGAGCAACGTATTATCCGGCGTGAGGCCGTATAAGAATCGTTCAAACCGGCAGGCTAACGATACGACAACAGTGGTGCGTGGCGCCCCACTCGTCCAGTACTCCCCTCTTTAAACAACACACTCTGCTGATTTTCCGAGCCTCGGATATTTCCCACAACTCGGCGGGGTTGAGCCATAGGAAGCAATCTGGCTAGGATTCGCCGTCGCAGTAAATCCTGTGGCCGGGTGTCGCAACCTGAAGTAGTCTGAGGCGCGGTAGCGCCATAGCTCTGTAGCAGGCGCTTTTTTTATGCCTGCTTACCGCATCTATGGTGGACCGTGTGAGGCGGGCTTTTGCCCGGCCGGTACCCTCGGACACCGGTTTGCGACCCTCGCACGGCCCACCACCCACCCGTGTCGCAACGGCGGTGGTGGCCTCTTAACTGTCTGAGGATCGACAAAATGCTTTTTACAGAGCGAAGCAACGAAGTTCATGAAGTGACAATTAAAACAGAGCAATGCCTATCGTCTATGAATGCTCGACCGTTTTTTAGCGCGCCGGAGCAGCACTCATGAAAAAATACCCAATCGACACCGACGCCACCACGAGCATTTTTAACGTAAGGCCAGACTTGAGTTCTGAGGAGGCATTAGTGAACGCAAGTGAGATTTTGGCTTCAGCATCGGCTATGGCGAATGAACAAGCGTTCGCCTCGAGTGGTTCGCAGCGTCTTCAGACCTTTGGATTGGCGCAGTTGATTGAAGACTCACGGCTACTCGTGAATGTTGCGTTAGAAAAATCGATCCCAATAAGTTCCTGAGTAACAAACGCAAGGCTGGCAAAATGGAGGCCAACCATCATCGCAGATACGGAGAAGGTGGTCTGGCCTCATTTACTCGAGCACTTGTATACTTACACAGTAACCGTGACGATTTTATTTGCTTTCAGCGTTTATTCTAACCGCTAACGAACCAAACAATCTGGACACTCAACTGTAGCCTTCCCTCTCGACAACCGCGTAAAAAGTTCTAAACAACCAATCAAAGAATCTTACTCCATGGAGACTTTGCATTACTTCCATCAAAAAGCAGCCTTGCCGTACAAACATTGCACTTGAACTCAATATGTATCCCATCTTCCCGCCGCTTTATAAGTGTAAGATTGGTCACCCTGCCATTATACTTAGTCAATTGGAAAGCTTGTTCACAACAGGTTTCAAAATCAAACTCAGGATCCACGAACGATTTGATAAGTGGGTATTCATTATAAAAATCGTCCTGCGGACCACGTGAAATATAGACTAGACCCTGAGTAATGGAAAACTCGGCTGAACACGGCTTCACCCCCAATAAAAAATCAACATAGCCTCGACCATCTTGAAATTTTTTAATGCTAATACCGGACGGACTATAGCCATTATATCGGCGATTTATCTCACACTTCACTAGCTCTACTAATTCCTCGCGCATTCTACCCTTCCGTTGTCGATTTCGCTTACATTCCAAATACCAAAACAAGTACATCGGCACTTCATAATTAACGCAGCATAATTCAAGACTAACTTTTAGAGCGGCCAATCCCTATCAATCATTATTTTAACTGACAAGATCGGCAACGGCATTACTTAGCTGCGATAGAGCGTCAAACTAGAATTATTGAAAGGTGATCCAATTATCGCCTCATCGCAAAATGATGTCACATAGCCACAAAGCTAAACTATCACTACGCACCATTGCAAGGGATTGAAGTGCCTTCTCTCTTTCCACCAGGCAATAAAAAACCCCGTAGACGCGAGTCTACGGGGTTTCTAAGAGTGGAGGCCGAGGTCGGAATCGAACCGGCGTAGGCGGATTTGCAATCCACGAAAATAACCATATTTATCAGCAACTTAATCGCCCATCAATTCCGCACTTTCAAAATTTTAAGGGTGCTAGGGCCTCCGGAATCCGAGGGGCACGATTTCGATTGCGGAATGGATTTTTTACGCTTCGTCGCCTGAAGTCGCACGAATGGCAAGCCTCGATCACTGTATACACATACAGTTATCGGATCTACCTACCATGTACGAAGATGAAGTCACCTGCGGTTGGCTCGGCCTCCCCACCCCCTTGCAAATGTACCGGCAGCACTGTCGGCTACTGGAAAACGAGATTCAGGAACTGACCTATCAGTTACGCAAGGCCCGCGAGGACGTTTTCGGAATCAGCCAGATGCTGCTTGAAACCCAGTCCAAGAATGCTGAGTTCGCCGGCTATCTGCGCGAACGTGGCTCTGAAGCGGCAGCAATGAGAAAGCAGATCGCAGACCTGACCACTTCGGCTAACGCCAGCAGGCGTGAGGTTGTAGAGTTACGACAGATCCTGAATGAAATGAGGCCCCGACCTTCTACGATTGTCTAGCTTTTGAGAGCATAGGGTAAATTCATCTCTGGACATACTTCACACCGGTGAGGTATTCACAAATTCGCAGAATCCACGGGCATGCCCGGCAACCCGAAAGCGATCAAACAACCAAAAACACCTACGGATAGATAATGATCAGAACTCTCAAATACATCACATATGGAACCGTATTGATCGCCATATATTTCGCTGGAATTTACACCAACCAGTTATTACAAATTCCTAGCCAACCCACAAACTTTGCCGACACCACATCAGCCATCGCGGCACTGGTCGGCGTATTAGTTGCCACGACAACAATCACAAATTGGAAAAAATCAAAAATACAAGAAGACTCTTATCAGATTATAAAAAGCTACGTCGCCGAACTAGTCCTTATCGAAACAACAGTATATGAAATCCTAATTGAAAACACTTCGATATGCCCTCTCGCAGGGAACATAGTCCCAAGCCAAGCTTTTGTCGCGGAAACATTTCAAAACATTGACGCCCTCCGAAAGACCCTATCTAAACAACATCGAAAAATCCACCAAACCAAAAATGAACTACAGTTTTGGGGAGGAAAATTAACAAAGATTCACGAAGACCACCATGAAGAGCTAATGAAAGAGCTATATAATTTTCAGGTAGTCGCAGACTGTTTGCGAAACAATCTTCAGAATTACTTCACCAACGGGCTGACTACCATTCAGCAAGTTTTGCAGGAGTATGAAAAACTTTCGAATTACCACCTCAAGATCAATACCACGTTAGCTGGTAGAAAAAACAACAAAATGTCCGAAATGTTCACCATCGAAGGTTAGTTATTCATTGCAAAATGCGGATATATTCCTGGCACGCCCGAAGCGCGATTACGGCACTATCTCCGTCATCGGTAATGGCGATAATTCTCTGAGCATGCGCTGGGTCAAGTTGGGCTCGACGGGCTGCATGAACCACGCCGAAGGCGCCGGGGGTGGAAGGCATGTTGCAGCCACTGGATGGATCCTCGGCAAGGAGGACTGACAGGCGCACATCAGCAGTGGCAAGGCGATCGCGCAGAAGAGCCTGGCTGCGGCGGGCATCGGATAACTCCTTGGTATGTTGTTGGTCCTGGGCGGCGAGCTTGTGCTCTGTGGCCAGGCGCTTGTCCTGCTCGGTGCGGGCCTGGGCAGCAGCGGCATTGCTGATTGCTGCAAGGTCATCTTTGTGCAGGTCGGCCTGCTCAGCGAGCTGCTTGCCCATGCGCCAATCTTGAACCTGCCAAGTGCCGGCGCCGCTGACAGCCATTGCCAGCAGGATGGCGGCCAGGATCTGCCCGGGCGTCATACCGCCTCCAGGAACATCGCCCGCTCGGCTAGGCGCCGCTTGGTCAAGCCGGCCAGCACCTGGCCACCGGCCTTGTTCCAGCGCGGAAACTGCTCGGCCGCGCTGGCGTAGTCACCGGCATTCAGCAATTTGAGCAGCGTCGACGAACTCAGGTTGGCGGCACCCAGGTTGTAGGTGAAGCTCATCAGTGCATCCCACTGCGCATGATTCAATGGCACCTTGACCAAACGCTCGATCTCAGGCTCAAACCGCCCAATGTCGTTCACCAGCATCCGCTCGGCCTGTTCGTTGGTGATAGTCATACCGGCGACAATTCCGCGTGTCGCGCCGTAAAGCGCCCATTGATTCCATCACTCCGCAGGTGGTTGCCCAGTACAGAGACGCCAGGACGGCTAAGGTCAGGGCCAACCGCGAAATCGCGCTGCTATCGCACATGTTCACCATCGCACGCGAGTGGGGCCTCACCAACAACGCGAATCCTTGCTTCGGTGTACGCCGTAACAAAGAGACTCCGAGGGACTATTACGCCGGCGACATCGTGTGGAATGCAGTCTACGAAGCGGCAGTGCAGGAACTGAGGGACGCAATGGACCTGGCCTACCTGACTGGCCAGCGCCCCGCCGACGTGCTTAAAGTGGCAACCACTGATTTGAACGCTGGGTTCTTGATGATCAAACAGGGAAAGAGCGCGAAGAAACTGCGCCTTCGCCTGGAAGATGATGGCGTTGAGTCAGGGTTGAACGCTTTTATCAATGACCTCCAGGAGCGCCGGGCTCTCAGCGGGATTAAGACATCGAGGCTGATCACCAACACGTCCGGCCTTCGGATGAGCCAGCAAATGCTGCGCAACCGCTGGGACGAAGCTCGCGAGAAAGCAGCCATCAAAGCTGGCGCCGACGGAGACGCAGCTCTGGCGATACTGATACGCCAATTCCAGTTCAAGGACATTCGACCGAAAGCAGCAAGCGAGATCGAGCTGGCACACGCCAGTCGACTGCTAGGTCATTCAACTGAAGAGATGACTCGAAAGGTTTATCGGAGAGTTGGCGAGATTGTAAAGCCCACGAAATCAACATCTGCAATTAGATCTAATGTCGCGAAAACAGCAACAAGTCAAACAGCGGGTCTTTGTTGCTTACGCATCATCCTCACGAGAGTGGCGGTATATGTATCAATCGCCACTTCATTACCAAGAGTCAGGAGAAGTACTGGAAATTCTTGTTTCGGCCTCTGAACCATTAACCGACCCAAAAAAGCAGCGGCTCTGAGATTATCTTTAAACCCCTTCCTAAGACATCTTCTTAACCCAGCACTAAGCAGATCTGCCAACTGCACACCGAAATTCCCCTTAGAATTTACGAACTTAATATCATCCCTGAAGATCTTCCCAATATTTAAGGCGCCTGTGGAGTCCACATTGATTCCATAGCTTTCTTTCAAATAATCAGGCCCCTCACCTTCCTTGTAAATAAAATCAGCCATATGGCTGTAATCAAAATCTGTAACTGTAATAATCGGATCAGAAATAGACATAGTTTGGAGGTAGGCAGGCAATAGCTTTTCAAAAGCTGATTCGTACTCAGTCTTTTTTTCGAGAGCCTTACCATCAACCCGCCAAACGAACGAGGATAGAGTCTCTGGTTCGTGCTGAGCGTAATAAAGCACAGACTGCCAGACTACAAGCTGCATTAGTGATATCTGACAAATAAGTTGTATATGGAGTTGATCAGACAATTTTTTAACTTGGTCTGCAGCATTCCGCACTGACTGACGGCCTTCTTCATAGTGCATCTTCTCTACATTCGCAAGCAACCCCTTAACAGTAGATGCTTTGTGATCCGCTAATGCTTCGGGTGTATTTGTATGAGCGTCGGTGACAGCACCGTAAAGAGTGCAACTCGTTTGAGCCAAACGAATAAGAAGTCTAAAGTAGCTCATTTCATCGACCACCTCACCAAGCTTCAACTCATCGCTTGGCGGACAGCCATTTTCTTTTTTGAAATCTATTAGAGTGCATTCTGCCTCTTCTAAAAAACGCTCCGGGATTACAAGTGCACAAATTGAATTCCACGCAGACTTTTCCGGGGTATAAACAAAACTCCCTGACTCATCGATAAATATATGCATACCGCTCCCTATGTGTCCCATATGTAATATTGTTGCCCTCCCGAGCAGCCCCACCGACTGTCGGCACATGCCATCATGGCAGCCGCCCGAGAAAGTCTCAGCGCGCAACATTCTCGTCAAGCTATTTGATGTGCTCAAACAGTGAGGACGCGCCTCGTGAACCGTTCAACTGTGCGCCACCCCGGTAGCGTACTGAGCGCTTGTTAAAGTCGATCTTGACGCACTGTATTTGCCGAAAGGGACCAAGGTTGCGGAAGGCATTTCAAAAGTTGCGGAAGGGTTAATAAATCACAGCCAATAAAAAACCCCGTAGACGTTAATCTACGGGGTTTCTAAGAGTGGAGGCCGAGGTCGGAATCGAACCGGCGTAGGCGGATTTGCAATCCGCTGCATAACCATTTTGCTACTCGGCCTCAAACGATCAATGTCAAAACCACTGACACTCACCGCATAAAAACTTGAGTGGGCTATAAAACCCTGCCTCTACTCTAACTCATTGAATACATTGAAGTTTTTAATGCTTCGTTGCGTTCGATGGGCGCCATTATGTACTCATTTGCTTTTACCTGCAACCCCTTGATTTCAAAAATATTTCGTATTGGCATCAAGGGGTTGCGTGCGCGCCCTACTCCTTGATGCGCTGCTGCTGGTAGTGCGGGTCAGCCTTGATCTGGGCTTCGGTGAACGGTAGCGGGCGCAGTTTTTTCTCGGAGAACGCCTGGGTTTGGTCCTTGGCGTATGGGGACGTCGGGTTGCTGGATTCGGAGAATGCCAGCACGCCGACTGCCTGGGGGCCCTTGTCGTCGAAGGTGACGATTTGCAGGTAGCTGCTGCCGCTGACCACTTCGCGCTTGCCGTCGGCGCGGGGCACGGTTTGCATGGCGTTGTAGATCCCCAGTTCCTGGGGCCCACCGTGGATCGGGATTTGGCCGGAAACCTGGATATCGCCCCATTTGCTCTCGGCGCCAAGGCCAAGTTTGGTGATGCTGGCGGTGGAGGCCAGCATAGCTGCGCGCAGGGCCCTGGCCACCGGCTCACGGTCGATGGCCAAGCCGCTTGGCGTCGTTAGGGGTTGGGCCGGGTCGAAGGCGACGCGCCAGGCGTCGGGGATTTGCTGCAGCTGCTTGACCAGGTTGATGAAGTGCACCAAGCCCAAGCCGCTGTCGAGGTTGGCGCGCTGGTCCCAGTTTTTCAGGCTGGTGCACAGTGGTTGCAGCGCGGCGGCGTCGGCGCCCAGGTGGTTGGCGCAGAACTCGAGCAGGTCGGGCATGACTTGGCTGGCGAGGTACACCTCGTTGTCCATGACCATGTTTTGCAGGTCGCTGACGCTGATCGGTTGTTTCTCCAGGGATTGCAGGCGTTGCACGGCGAAGCGTGCGCGTGGGCCGAGGCCGATGTGGTCCTGGCTGATCACGGGTGAGAAGCCGGTCAGCGGCGCCTTGGGGTTGGCCAGCCAGGCCGAGTCGTTGGAGTGTTGCACGTAGTCGCTGCGCTGCAGTTGCGGCAACTGGTCAGCCGGGAAGATGCCGGCTTGGGCCGCACGTGGGTCCACGTCCCAGGCGCAGGCGCTGTGGGCGCCGTCGAGCATGATCATTTGCAGGCCGGCGCGCGGGTCGCTGCATTGCGCCAGTTTGGCCGCGCTGACGTTGGGCACCACCGATAGGTTCATGTACAGGCTCTGGCCCTGGTCATCGGCGGCCAGGGTGTTGACCCACGGAATGCCTTGCAGGGTATGCACCGAGGTTTGCAGGTCCTTGAGGCTGCCGGCGCGATTCATCGCGTACCACTGCTGCAACACGCGGTCATTGCCGAGGTTGGCGTCGCGCAGGCTGAACGCGTAGTGGCTGTCCCAATCCAGCTTGCCGGGCCATTGCACCACCGGGCCGAATTGCGAGCTATAGACCGCATGTTCCACCGCTTTGGTGGTGCCGTCAGCTTGTTTGACCTGGACGGTCACCGAGGTTTTATCCATGGCAATCGATTTGCCGTCGAGCATATAGCGCGTGGAATCCTTGGGGTCCAGCGTCAGGCGGTACAGCGTGAAGTGCTTGGACGTGTCGACCGTATGGGTCCACGCCACATGCCGGTTGAAACCGATATTGATCACCGGCAGGCCCGGCAAGGCGGCGCCCATCACATCCAGCTGGCCAGGAATGGTCAGGTGCATCTGATAAAAACGCATGCCGCCCACCCACGGGAAATGCGGGTTGGCCAGCAACATGCCGCGCCCATTGAACGAGCGCTCACGCCCTACCGCCACGGCGTTACTGCCGCGGTCCAGGCTAAAACGCTGTTGTTGGGCAGCGGCCAGTGCAAAGGCGCTGGCATTTGGCTGCACACTGGCGGTGGCCTGGGGTGGCTTGGCACCCACCAGGGCCTCGGCGAATTGGCCGACACCGCCTTCTACCAGCAGCCTGCGGGTCAGTTTGACAAGGTCTTCAGGCACCAGCGGCCGGACCCACGCAGCCTGGCACTGCGCCGGCGCGCCCTGCTCTTTCAGGTAACGGTTATAGCCCGCGACGTAGCCTTCGATCCGCTGCTGGATCTGCGGGGTTTGCGCCTTCCAGAACGCCGCCACGGCGTCCGCAGTGTTCAGCCAGGTGAAAAACACGTCACTGGCCAAGTTGTTGCGCTGTTCCAGGGTCGCCTGCTCGGGGCCGAAGAATTTTGCCCGCTCGCCGTTCACCGTGACCACTTCATTGGCCAGCAGGCACAGGTTGTCCTGGGCGTAGGCGTAACCAATGCCAAACCCCAGGCCACGCTCATCGTTGGCACGAATATGCGGCACTCCGAAACTGGTCCGGCGAATATCCGCCGACGCCTGTGCCACCTGCTCCCGCGCCGATGCGGCCAGGCTCACTCCCAGCAACAGCCCCGCCACGCATACCCTGGACAACCGATTGGAAATAATCACGCAGACTCCACAGTCAAATTGAACACCCTCACTTGGGGCAGCTACCCCACCGTAAAGACGCAAAAAACCGCGAGCAATTTAGCCTGGGTAAGCGTTTTTTAAGGCCGCTCAGCTGTGACAAAACCGATACTGACAAAATTTCTACATCGAAGACTTCATGATTTTGCTCGCTCGTTCGTCTTATTAACTAAGAGCGCTCATTTTTCCTGATCAGGCTCTGATAAGGAGTTTTTTGCATGTACAACCCGCAAGTGCCCACGGATGGACATTCACCGACCGTCGATGCCAATTTTGGCAGCGGCGCACAAGCGTTCGGCAAGGCGCCCGAACAGCACGGCAACCAGCGTATTCGCCATTTGCTCAAGTCTTTTGGCTTGCGTACCAGCCTGATACGGCTGAAGGTCATCGACGCCCTGCTCACGGCCACCGACAACCAGCGCACCCTGGGGGTACGCGGCGTGCACAGCCATTTGCTGGAGCTGGGCATACCGCTGTCGTTCTTGAGTGTGCGCGAGGTGCTTAAACGCCTGTGCAGCGAGGGCGTCATCACCCTCAATGCGGATAAAAGCTACAGCCTCCATGAAGAGGCTGCCAAGGTACTCGAAGGTCGAGCTTGAGGGCTTAAAGCTTGACCTTGCGGCGCATGATGCCGTTGATCACCACCACAACCACTGCGACAGCAATGGCGATGGTCTGGAACGTCTTCTCACTGATAGCCCCGATGTTCTGCAGGTAGGACAGGCCAAACATCGTCGCCAGTACGGCCAGGGCGATCAGAATCGAGTATTTCAAACGTTGCTTTTGGGTCATGACGGGTTCCTGAACCTGAAAAATGTATCCACTGCGTGGTCGACAGGCACACATATTACAGGCCATGGCGCACTTTGGCAGGTCAATCAGCCAGCATGCACCCACCGCTGATGCAACCAGCGTGCAAACGCATCCAGGGCAAAGCCCAGCAGGCCGATCAGCAACACCATCGCCATCAGTTCCGAATAAGCCAGGCGGTCACGCGTATCCAGGATGTAATAGCCCAGCCCGGCACTGACCCCGAGCATCTCGCACGGCACCAGCACGATCCACAGAATGCCGATGGCCAGGCGCACGCCCGTCAACACATGGCCGACCACCCCGGGAATGATCACCCGCCGCAAGGTTTCCCAGCGGGTAGCGCTCAGGCTCTGGCTCAACTGCAGCCAGCGCGGGTCGAGCTGACGCACGCCCGCCGCGGTGTTGAGCATGATCGGCCACACCGCCGCAAACGCCAGCAGGAAGTAGATCGGCTGGTCCCCTACTCCCATCAGCATCACCACGATGGGCATCCAGGACAGCGGTGAGATCATCCGCAAAAACTGGAATGCCGGCGTGGTCGCCGCCTCCAGGTTGCGCGAACTGCCCACCAGCAGCCCCAGCGGCACGCCCACCAACAACGCCAGGAACAAGCCGACGAAAATGCGCTTGAGGCTTACGGCAACATGCACATACAACTCGCCGCGCCCAAGCAATTCCCACAGGCTGCTGAAGGTGGCCGCCAGCGAAAAGCGCGCCGACAAACCGCCCGCCGCGCCAAACACTTTTACCCCCAGCCACCAGAGCAACAGCAAGCCGGCCAAGCCACTCAACCCGAGCAACCAGCCCGGGACTCTGCGGTTATTCAAACGCCAATCTCCTCGGTCCGCTCAAAGCCCTCGGGTAAACCGAAGGTCTGCATGCCGCCCACAGCCCCGATGGCGTTGCGTACAAAACGGTCGTCCACCAGGTCCTTGGCGACGAAGGCTGGGTCGAGGTCGGCGAGGAATTTCTTGTCGCCCTCGATCAGCGTGTCTTTCAGGCGGCGCACCAGTTCTTCGGTGTAGCTGGGGAATGGGTACGGTTGGAAGTCGATGCGGTGCTCATCCCAGTTGGCATGCCGGATAGCGCCATCGGCCAGGTACACGGCGCGGTCGCCAGCGGCCGGCGCGAGGACTTTGCTGAGTACCGGTTCGGCATGCGGCGTGTAGCGGTTAGGGCCGTCCTTGGACAGCAGCTTCACCGCCTCTTCGCGGTTGTCGCGGGTCCAGACCTGGGCCTTGACGATGGCATTCACCACCTTCTGCGACCACTCTGGGCGGTTGGTCAGGTCATGTTCGTGCATGAACACCACGCAGCACGCGTGGTTGCGCCAGACATCCCCGGTAAACCGCTGCACGCGGCCGACCTTGAGGTTTTCCGCCAGCGCATTAAATGGCTCGGCGACGATATAGCCGTCGATGCGCTGGCTGGCCAGGGCCGGTGGCATGTCCGACGGCGGCAACACGATCAGGTTGACCTCATTGGCCGCAATCGCGCTGCCTGCCGCGCGCGCGACAGGCGTCAGGCCGTTGTCGCGGAACAGCTGCTGCACCACCACGTTATGGATCGAATACCAGAACGGAATCGCCACCGATTTGCCGCCCAGTTGCTTCACATCGGTAATCCCCGGCGCCACGGTCAGGCCCGAACCACCGACGTGGTTCCACGCCACCACCTTGGCCGGCACCTTGCTGCCATAGCGCGCCCATACCGTCATCGGCGACAGCAGGTGAATCACGTTGACCTGACCCGAGATGAACGCCTCGATCACCTGGGCCCAGCTGCGCAGCAGTACCGGGCGTTCGGCCTTGATGCCTTCGGCTTCGAACAGGCCATTGTTATGTGCCACCAGCAGCGGCGTGGCGTCGGTAATCGGCAGGTAGCCGATGCGCACCGGCGCGTCCGGTTCGCTGGCGGCACGTGCCTGCAGGCTGCTGAGCAACGGCAAGGCGCCAGCGGCGCTGAGTACCGCGGACAATTTGAGAAAATCACGGCGCGAGTGGGTCAGGTCATCCAGGCACATGGCTGGGCTCCGGCAGGTCTAAAGGATTGGGTTGAGGGCGGCTCGCCTGCCGTAAGGTTTTAAGAATCTCGATGCGCAGCGCGCCGATGGCGTCCACCTGTTCTTCGCGCGGTTGCGGCAGGTCGATGTGCCATTCGCCCAAGGTCCGCGCCGGGCGGTTGCCCAACAGCAGGATGCGGTCGGACAGCAGCAGTGCTTCGTCGATGTCATGGGTAATCAACACCGCCGCCGAGCCCTGTTCCCGGTTGACCTTGAGCAACAGGTGCTGCATGTCGGCGCGGGTCACTTCGTCCAGGGCGCCGAAGGGTTCATCCAGCAACAGCACCTGGGGCTGACGCGCCAGGCAGCGGGCCAGCGCGGTACGCTGGGCCATGCCGCCAGATAACTGCGGCGGAAATTGCAGGCGCGCATGTTCCAGGCCAACCGCCGCAATCGCGTGGTCGACGCGCTGGCGGCGCTCATCAACACTCAATTGCGGCTGGCGGGCGAAATCCAGGCCGAAGGCGACGTTTTTTTCCAGACTCAGCCAGGGCAACAGGCTAGGGTCTTGAAACGCCACCGCCACACGCGGATGCGGGCCATTCAACGGCTCGCCCAACACCTGCACGCTACCGCCCTGGGGCGCCTGCAAACCGGCGAGCACACGCAACAGGCTGGACTTGCCGACGCCACTGGGGCCGAGGATCGACACCACTTCGCCGGGCTGCAAGTGCAGGTCAAAACCCTGCAACACCGGGCCACTGGCATACCCCAGGCAAATGCCCTGGGCGCTTAATACGGCGTGGCTCATAGGTTGGCCTGGCGATGCAACTCGGTGCGCAATTGCACCAGGCTCGGGGTCACGATCGGCACAAACGCCGACTCCCGCCAGCGCCGCGCAAACCCGCTGCCGTGGGCGGTGAGGTAGGCCTTGCCGCCGCTGGCCTGCAACTCCAGTTGCACAGCGCTGGCGGCGGTTTCTGCCAGGGCGATACGCAGCTTGAACAGCGGCACCGGTTCGGCCGCGAAACGGCCGGCCAACAGACCGTTTTTCAATTCAGTCACCAGATGGTCCAGGGTCGCGCGCAGCGCCTCCAATTCGTCGCGCAACACGGTGCGGCTGGCGCCCAAATGGTTGGCCACCTCCGCCAGCGAACGACGCGCCAAACCAATCGACATGCCGCACTGCAACCCCAGGAACGCCGGGCGTACCGCCGGCAAAAACTTGCGCGCATCTGCATGCAGCAGCCAGTCGCGGCTCAGTTCAACACCTTCCAGGCCCAACGCGGCGGTATTGCTCGATTGCAGCCCGAGCAGCTCCAGGTCACCGGAACGTTGCAGGCCCGCGACCGAATCCGGGATCGCCAGGATAAACGGCGCGCCGCCGCCCGCATGCTCGATGGCCGCGGCGGCGACAAAGCCGTTTTTGCGCAGGTTGGTCACCCAATGCAGTTTGCCGTTGAGGGTCCAGCCGTGATCGTTGGGCGCGGCGCTGATCTGCAACGTCTCGATGCCTGACAGAAACTTCATCGCATTCGACAGCCCGGTCGCCCCGGCGAGCTTGCCGCTGAGCAGGTCCGGCAGCAGTTGCTCGCGCAGCCGCTCATTCGGGCTTTGCAACAAATACTCGATAAACGAACGCTGGCCCCAGCACACGAACGCCGCCGCCAGGGAATGGCTGGCGACATTGGCGATGGCTTCCACTGCGCCGGCGACATCGCCGCCCAAGCCACCCAAGTGTTTCGGCACGCCGATACGCAATACATTGGCGTCTGCCAGCCGTGGCAGCACTTCCTGTGGATCGCAACTGCCCACGTCCAGGGCCTGCGCTTGAACATCGAGCCAACGGCTCAAGATTGGGTCAAGCATTCATGTGTCTCCTTGTTACAGCAGAGGGACCATCGCCGATTCAGCTTGCCGGTTTTTCCCAGCGGTATTGCGCCAGTTCCGGGTTCAACGGGGTACGCGCGAACACGTTGGCGAAGTTACACAGGGTGGCCAGGCTGACGCCCAAGATCACTTCCAGCGCGTGGCCTTCGGAATACCCGGCGGCGCGGAACGCGTCATAACCGGCGTCGCTCACATCACCGCGGGTGGCGATCACTTCACGGGTGAACGCAGCGAGAGTCTCATAGCGGGCGTTGGGCAATTCCCCACGCCGGCGCAGCGCATCGATGACGTCTTCGGGCAGCTTGGCCTTGTTGCGCGCCACGGCGGTGTGGCCGGCAACACAGAAATCGCAGCCGTGGGTGGTGGCGGCAATCAGTTGCACCACTTCGCGATCGGCCAGGCTCAGCTCAGCCTTGGCGTTCAGGCCGGAGACGGTAATGTAGGTTTCCAGCGCGGCCGGGGCATTGGCCAGCACCGCCAACAGGTTGGGGATGAAACCCGAGGCTTTCAGCGCGTTTTCCAGCAGAGGCTTGGCGGCGTCCGGCGCGGTTTCGGGGGTGAGCAACGGTACACGGGACATGTAGAGGTCTCCTGATCAGTTCGTGTACCCAGTCTGTTGGTTATAAAAAAACCCCTCAATAGTCTAAAGTAGCGATTACTTGCTCTTGAGTCTTTCCATTAGATGAATTCGTCCAGTGCACTTGTCGATTGGTTATTAGACAGCCTCGAACTCAACACCAGCCTGTTTCACGTCGGCCGTTATTGCGGTGACTGGCACGCCAGCACCCATGGCCTGGCCCGGGCGAGTTTCCACCTGATTGTGCAGGGCCAGTGCTGGCTGCATATCGAGGGAGAAACCACGCCCGTGCAGTTGAACGAGGGTGATGCGGTGTTCCTGTTGCGTGACCTTGAATATCGGCTGTCCGGCGCCGCCACGGCAGCCGGCGCGCAGGAGTGCCCGCGCCGCCCGATGCTGCCGCTGGACACCAGCGCCAGCGATGGCGTGGGGCTGGTCTGCGGGTTCTTTGATTTCCAGTCCGGGTTGTCGGCGATGATTGTCGATACCCTGCCCGCCTGGATCATTCTGCGCGCCGGCGACCCGTCGCTGATTGCCGCGCGCAACCTGTTCGAACTGATCCTGCAAGAATGCCAACGCACGCCGGCGCCGTCTTCCGCCTTGCTCGAACGGCTGTGCCACCTGCTGTTTCTGTATGTGTTGCGCCAACAGGTGCTGGATAACACTGAACTCGGCGGCCTGGCCGCACTGGGCCGGCAACCGGCGTTCGCCAATTTGCTCGAACAATTGATAGCCCACCCGGCCGACGCCTGGACCCTGGAAAGCATGGCCGCCTGCACCGGGCTGTCACGCTCGGCGTTTTTCAAACGCTTCAATGAACTGTGCGGGCAGTCGCCGGGGCAGGTGTTGCTGATGATGCGCATGCGCCACGCCTGCCAGCTGTTCAAGGCAGACCAGACCGTGGCGGATGTATCGCTGGCGGTCGGCTATCAATCGGTGGCGGCGTTTACCCGGGCCTTTCACAAGGTGACCGGGCAGCAACCGGGCGCCTACCGCAAGGCGCAGGCCTAGCGCCGCAAGCCAGTGCCAGGTTGAGCGCACAGTTCGACCAGCCAATCGACAAACACGCGCACCCGCTGCGATAACTGGCGATGCGGCGGGTACAGCGCGGTCAGGGCCATTTTTGGCACGGCCAGCTGTGGCAGCACTTCCACCAGTGTGCCTTGGGCGAGTCGCGCCATGGCGTTATAGTACGGCGCCTGGATCAGCCCGTAGCCCGCCTCACAGGCACAGAAGTAGCCGTCGGCACTATTCACCGCCACCACCTTTTGCAGGTTGACCGGGCGCAGTTCGTTACCCAGCTCAAATTCCAGGCCGAAGCGTTTGCCGCTGGCGCTGGACACGTATTCGACCATCTGGTGCCGGGCCAAATCGTCGAGGTTTTGCGGTATCCCCATGCGCTGCAGGTAACCGGGGCTGGCCAAGGTGACTTGGTCCATCATCGCCAGCGGCCGTGCCACCAGCGAGTCGTCCAGCGCCAAACCGCCACGCAGCACGCAATCCACCCCCTCACGAATCAGGTCCACCGGGCGGTCGTTAAGGCCGATTTCCAGCTCGATCTGCGGGTAACGCGCCGTGAACGCCGGCAAGGCCGGGATCACCAGAAAGCGCCCAATGCCCGCCGGCATATCAATGCTCAGCGTGCCGCGCGGGTTCTGGCGCCGGGTGGAAAACACCGCCTCGGTTTCCTCCAGGTCTGTCAGCAACTGCACACAACGCTGGTAGTACGCGGCGCCATCCAGGGTGGGGCTGACCTGGCGTGTGGTGCGTTGTAACAACTGCACGCCGAGGTGGGCTTCCAATTGCTTGATCAACACCGTCACCGAAGCGCGCGGCAGTTGCAGGCTGTCCGCCGCCTTGGCAAACCCGCCCAACTCGACAATCCGGGTAAACACGCGCATCGCGTTGAAACGGTCCACGGGGCGATACCTCAGGGGATTATTTAGAAATTACGAATAGTGATAGTGCTTTTAGCCGGTTTATCCTGCTTTTGTCGAGGATGACAATGGGCGCCTCATCAATAGGAGTTAACCCCATGCACACTCGTCAACTGGGCAAAAACGGCCCGCAGGTTTCCGCCATCGGCCTCGGCTGCATGGGCATGAGCGATTTCTACACGCCGGGCACCGACACCACGGAGGCCGTCGCCACCTTGCATCGCGCGCTGGAATTGGGCGTCAATTTTCTCGACACCGCCGACATCTACGGCCCCCACACCAATGAACAGCTGCTCGGCAAAGCCCTGGCCGGCAAGCGCGACCAAGTGTTCCTGGCCAGCAAGTTCGGCATCGTACGCGACCCGGCCAACCCGGCCCTGCGTGGCGTGAATGGCCGCCCCGACTACATTCGCTCAGCCATCGACGGCACACTGCAGCGCCTGGGGGTCGAGACCCTGGACCTGTATTACCAGCACCGTATCGACCCGAACGTGGCCATCGAAGAAACCGTTGGCGCCATGGCCGAGCTGGTCAAGCAAGGCAAGGTCCGTTACCTGGGCCTCAGCGAAGCCTCCGCCGCCACTTTGGAGCGGGCGCACAAGGTGCATCCGATCAGCGCCCTGCAAAGCGAATATTCGCTGTGGAGCCGCGACCAGGAAAGCAACGGCTGCCTCGCCACTTGCCAGCGCCTGGGCATCGCGTTTGTGCCCTACAGCCCTTTGGGCCGGGGCTTCCTGACCGGCGCACTGCAAAGCCCGGAGGATTTCGGTGCGGATGATTACCGCCGCTTCAGCCCGCGTTTCCAGGGCGAAAACTTCGCGAAAAACCTGCAACTGGTGGCGCAGGTAAAACGCCTGGCCGCCGACAAAGGTGTGACCGCCGGGCAACTGGCCTTGGCGTGGGTATTGGCACAGGGTGACTACCTCATCCCGATCCCCGGGACCAAGCAACGCAAATACCTGGAACAGAACGTGGCAGCCGTGTCGATCACCCTCAGCGCTGCCGAACGCGCGGCACTCGAGGCGATTTTCCCCGCCGACGCAACGGTAGGCTTGCGTTACCCCAAGGAAGTCATGGCGATGCTGGATATCTAAGGTGGGGGGCGCCGTTCGGCGGCGCCTGCACTTTCTTGCACGATGGTACCTAAAGCTCCTACAGCCCAAGCCGATAGCCCGACGAAGCTCTAACAAAGCCGCGTGAATAATAAACGCTTCGTAAGGACGACCCCATGCCCCCACTGCGCTCTATCCAAGCCCGCTACACCCTGTTTCTGGTGCTGTTCGTCCTGGTGCTAATCGTGTTGACCGTCGTTGGTATCGGCCAGATGGTCGCGCCCACGTTGCGCCACACCGAAGAACAGGTGGTGCTCAACCGCATCGCCGAAGTGGCCGATCAGATCAAGGGCGAACTGAACAAGGTTCAGGCCCAGCAACGCAGCATCACCCAAACCATCCCCCTGCTCGACAGCGACGCCATCGACAAGGTGCTCCCCGGCCTGGTGGACCAGTATGGCGAGCTGAAAGTCTTCGGCGGCGGCATCTGGCCCCTGCCGAACCAGCGCACCCCCGGACGCAATAAACACAGCACCTTCTGGCACCGCGATGCGTCGGGCAAGCTGGCGGTGAATACGTTCTGGAACAGCGACCCTGCGCCGAACTATTACGACCAGAGCTGGTACAAGGGCGGCCTCGCCTCGCCGCGTGGCCAATGCGCGTGGGCCGCAGCCTATAAGGACGATGCCAGCCAGGAGCCGCGCACCAATTGCGCCATGGCGATCCAGCGTGACGGCGCCGCGTACGGCGTGGCCACCATTGACGTGACCCTGGGCTTCTTCAACGAGCTGGTGGCCAGCAAGGAAAAAGACATCGGCGGGCAGATGCTGATCGTCGAAGCCGACGGCAAGATCATCAGCAACAGTACGCGCCTGAGCAGCCCGGTGGTGTTGAAGAACATCAGCGAACTGGCAAGCTCCTCGGCGTTTGCTGCCCAGGTCAGCAAAGCCCTGGCCCACCGCGACCAGGCGCTGCAACGCAGCGAATTCGACAACCAGGGCGTCGCCAGCACCTTCTATATGCGCCCGATCGAAGGCACACCGTGGTTCCTCGCGACTGCGCTGCCTACGTCGCTCATCACCGCCCAGCGTGATGACGTGCTCGGCAGCCTGGCCCTGCTGCAAATCCCCATGGTGTTGCTGCTGGTGCTGCTCGCGGTGTATGCGATTCGCCAACTGGTGCAACGCATGAGGGCGCTGAAAAGCAATATCGATGCCTTGTCCACGGGCGACGCCGACCTGACGCGACGCATCACTATCCGCGCCGAAGACGAACTGGGCGCCATCGGCCACTCGGTCAACCGCTTTATCGTCTACCTGCAAAACATGATCGGCGAAGTGACCCTGGCCACGGGTGCCATGTCATCGGGCCTTGAGCAACTGCAGAAAACCTCGGCGCACACCAACCAGATCCTGGTCCGCCACGCCTCGGAGACCGACCAGACCGTCACCGCCATCACCGAGATGAGCTCCACCGCCGATACCGTTGCGCAGAACGCCGCTGAAACCGCCTCGTTCACCCAGCGCGCCAACGAACACGCCGACCGCTCCCGCGTGGTGGTGGGCGAAGCGTCCAGCAGTGTGGGGGCGTTGATCGGCGAAGTCGCCAGCGCCACCCACACCGTGGAAAACATGCGCCAGGACGCCGCCCGCATCACCGAAACCCTCGGCGTGATCGGCGCAATTGCCGGCCAGACCAACCTCCTGGCCCTGAATGCCGCGATTGAAGCAGCGCGGGCCGGCGAACAAGGCCGTGGTTTTGCAGTGGTCGCCGACGAAGTACGCGCCTTGGCCGCGCGCACCCAGGCCAGCACCTCGCAAATCAACGAGATGCTCGCACGCCTGACTGCCGGCGTGAGTTCGTCGGTGGCGGCCATGGAAAACACCCAGGCCAGCTGCCAATCGGCGGCGGATGCCACGGCACGGGTGAACACCGGTCTGGACGAAATGGCCGGCTCGGTCAGCCATATCAACAACCTCAGCACCCAGATCGCCACGGCCGCCGAGCAGCAAAGCGCGGTGACCGAGGAGATCAACCGCAGCATGGTGCATATCCGGCATATGGTCGACGAGCTGGTGCAAAGCGGCCACGCCACCGAGACCAATACCCAAAGCCTGCTGGATGCCAATGGTCGGGTGATTGCGCTGATGGGGCGCTTCAAGGTGCAGTGATAAATTACTGAGACACTCCCGTGCAATGCGCGGGAGTGGGACTATTCTGACAGTTCCAAGTGTTTAGCCCCGCCACACAGGAGGTGTGCCATGCGCGCTGTCGAGCAGTCGGTCCGCTTGGAGCGGATCAGTCAGGAACGCTTTATCCAGGCCCCCATCGATGCCGTTTACGACTATGTAACCCAGCCCGACCGCTGGCATGAATGGCACCCCACATCCCTGAGTGCCGACACCGGCACCACCGGCCCCCTCCCCGCCGGTGCGCGGTTTACCGAAATGATCGACCTGCTCGGCGTACGCGTGCCCATGAGCTACCGCGTGCAGATCGCCCGACGCCCCGGCGAGTTCAAGACCGTGTTTACCTCCCTGGCCGTGGATGGCTCCATCCACTACTTTCTGCAACCGTTTCGCGACGGCACGCTGTTCAAACGGGTGCTGACCTATGAAACCGAATTGCAGCTGGCTACCTTGCATGAGCGCATGATCGAGCTGTCGGCCATCGCCATCGACCAGCTCAAGCATCGGCTGGAAAACCCGCCCTTCGTATAATTTTGAAACATTACCGCCGCGCCCCATGGGAAAAAGCAGGGAGAATGCCTGGCTTATCGCCCCGCATTCACTGAGACCGCCGATGAAAAACCCATTGCGACTGGCCCTGCTTTCGACGCTTTTTGCCGCCACGTTCGCCCAGGCCACCGACCTGATCCCCATTGACGTGCACCGCGATGCCAACTGCGGCTGCTGCAAGAAGTGGATCAGCCACCTTGAGAGCAATGGCTTCAAGGTCAACGACCATGTCGAAACAGACATGAGTGCAGTCAAGCAACGCCTCGGCGTGGCCCCGCGCCTGGGTTCGTGCCACACCGCCGTGATCGACGGCAAGTTTGTTGAAGGCCACGTGCCCGCCGAGCAAGTACTGGCCTTGCGCAAACGTGACGATTTGCTCGGTATCGCCGCACCGGGCATGCCCATGGGCTCGCCGGGCATGGAAATGGACGGCATGAGCGACGCTTATCAGGTCATCGGCCTGACCCGTGACGGCAAAGACGTGGTAGTGGCCGAATACCCGGCGCACTGACCGGTGCTGGCAGGTTACCTGGGGCTTTTTTTCGCCGCTTTCGGTGCCGCGACCTTGCTGCCGTTGCAATCAGAAGCCGTGCTCGTTGGGCTGTTGGTCAGTGGGCACTACAGCTTATGGCTGCTGCTGGGGATCGCGACGCTGGGCAATGTGCTCGGTTCAGTGGTGAACTGGCTGCTCGGGCGCGGCGTGGAGCGCTTTAAGCAGCGACGCTGGTTTCCGGTCAGCGACAAGCAGTTGGACAAGGCTCGTTACCATTACGCGCGCTGGGGGCATTGGACGCTATTGCTCAGTTGGGTGCCCATCATTGGCGACCCGCTGACGCTGGTGGCAGGGGTGATGCGCGAGCCCTTGTGGCGTTTTCTGCTGCTGGTGACATTGGCCAAGGGCCTGCGTTATGGCGTGCTGGCCGCGCTGACCTTGCAGTGGCTGTTAATCCCCACTTAATCCCCTCGCAACAGCATCCGAGCACCCTTCTCGGAGACCCGCCAATGCCTCTAATCCGCGCTTTTTGCCTCGCCGGCCTGCTGACGGCCACTGCCGCCCCGGCATTTGCCGCCACCTACGGCCCCGAGCTGCAAGGCTTCAAATACCCCTACCCCCTTGAGCACTTCAACTTCCAGTCACAGGGCAAATCCCTGCAAATGGGCTACATGGATGTCGCGGCCAAAGGAGAGGCCAACGGCCGCAGCGTGGTGCTGATGCACGGCAAGAATTTCTGCGGCGCCACCTGGGAGGGCACGATCAAGGCGTTGAGCGACGCCGGCTACCGCGTGATCGCGCCAGACCAGATAGGCTTCTGCACCTCCAGCAAGCCCGACCACTACCAGTACAGCTTCCAGCAACTGGCGCGCAACACCCATCAATTGCTGGAAAAACTCGGCATCCACAAGGCCACGATTATTGGCCACTCCACCGGCGGCATGCTCGCCACCCGTTACGCGTTGATGTACCCCAAGCAAACCGAACAGCTGGCGATGGTCAACCCCATCGGGCTGGAGGACTGGAAAGCCCTGGGCGTACCCTCTATCGGCGTGGACCAGTGGTATGAACGCGAGCTCAACGTCAGCGCCGAAGGCATTCGCAAGTACCAGCTCAACACCTATTACGTGGGGCGCTGGAAGCCGGAGTACGAGCGCTGGGTAGACATGTACGCCGGCCTGAGCAACGGCCCCGGGCATAAACTGGTCGCATGGAATTCGGCGCTGATTTACGACATGATCTTCACCCAGCCGGTGTACTACGAGTTCAAGAACCTGCAGATGCCGACCCTGCTGCTGATCGGTACCGCCGATAACACCGCGATTGGCAAAGACCTCGCGCCGCCGGAGGTCAAGGCCAAGCTCGGCAACTACGAGGTACTCGGTGAGCAGGCGGCCAAGCTGATCCCGCATGCCACCCTGGTGGAATTCCCTGGCCTGGGGCATGCACCGCAGATGGAAGAACCGGCCCAATTTCATAAAGCGCTGTTGCAGGGTTTGAACGCCCTTTAATCCAACCTTTTTCGAGGCACTCGTGAATGTCGGTACAGATCGCAGTCATTGATGATTGGCAGAATGTGGCCAGTGGCGTGGTGGATTGGTCGGTGCTGGAATCCGTCGGCCAGGTGCATTTTTTGCACGACTACCCGGCGGATACCGCGACGATGGTCGAGCGCTTGCAGGGCTTCGAGGTGATTTGCGTGATGCGCGAACGTTCCACCTTCGACAAGGCCCTGTTGCAGGAGCTACCCCGCCTGAAATTGCTGGTGACTGGCGGCATGCGCAACGCCGCCATCGACATTCCCGCCGCCAAGGCGTTGGGCATACAGGTATGCGGCACCGACAGCTATAAGCAGGCGGCGCCGGAACTGACCTGGGCGCTGATCATGGCCAGCACCCGCAACCTGCTCGCCGAAGCCAACTCGCTGCGCGCCGGCGGCTGGCAGGTTGGCCTGGGCGGCGACCTGTACGGCAAGACCCTGGGCATTCTCGGGCTTGGCAGCATTGGCCAGAAGGTCGCGCAGTTCGCCCAGGTGTTCGGCATGCGTGTGATTGCCTGGAGTGAAAACCTCACGCCCGAGCGCGCGGCGCAATCCGGGGTGACCTGGGTCAGCAAACAAGAACTGTTCGAACAGGCCGATATCCTCAGCATCCACCTGGTGCTCAGTGACCTCAGCCGTGGCCTGGTCGACGCCGAGGCATTGGGTTGGATGAAGCCCACCGCGCGCCTGGTGAACACCGCACGCGGGCCGATTGTGGATGAGCCGGCGCTGGTGCAGGCATTGCAAAGCGGCCGCCTGGCCGGGGCGGCGCTGGATGTGTTCGCCGAGGAGCCGTTGCCGGCCGAGCACCCGTTCCGCCGCCTGCCCAATGTGCTGGCCACGCCGCATGTGGGGTACGTAAGCGAGCAGAATTACCGGCAGTTCTACCAGCAGATGATCGAGGCTATCCAGGCCTGGGCCAATCAGGCGCCCATTCGCGTGCTCGGCTGACGCACCATTAAAGGGCGCCCGCGCTGTTGTGGCGAGAGGGCTTGCCCGCGTTGGGGCGTGACGCGGGGCTATTCTGGCAGCTGTTGAATTGGGGCTGCTGCGCAGCCCAACGCGGCGGTGCGACGATTCGACAAGCCCGCTCGCCACAACAGCCTGTTCGCCGGAGTAGGCCCTGCGGCAGGTCGAGATCCGGGCTAATAACCGATCCATTTGCGGTTACAAGTTTTTTGTCCTACAAAATTCTCCTAGAAACCCTACAGGCTCTAGGATCTGTCCTAGACTGATGACCGATGGGTCCGTTCCAAAACAAAAACCCCGCAAAAAATCGAAACTTTCCGACTCTGCCATTGGTCCAGTTTTAAGGTAAGGCGAGCACCCGCGCTTCACAGCGAATGCCGTCTATCCAATCTTTTTACGCTTGCCGTGCAACTGGCATACGCCTTGCCAGTTTGTACAGTGCTTGTGCGCCTGGCCGCAGGATGCGGCCAATCGGAGCTAATGGCAGCGGGCCATTAGCCGACCAACAAATGGGAGTGCATTATGATCAGTGCCGCAGTAGATACTCAGGGAGAGCGCTTCAGTCAGCCGGTAGGGGGACCGACCTCGTTGGCCGACCTGCCCAACACTGTGCGGCCGATCGTGAGTCAGAACCCTAATCGAAAGAAAGTGCTCTTCGTAACGTCCGAATTCGCCGACCTGGTCAAAACCGGCGGCCTGGGCGACGTGTCCGCCGCCCTGCCCCGCGCCATGGCCCATCTGCATGACGTGCGCGTGCTGATCCCCGGCTACCCGCAGGTGATGGAAAGCGACAACCCGATCCACATCATTGGCGAGCTGGGCGGCCACGCCGCATTGCCGCCGTGCAAGATCGGGCGCATGGACCTCAAGGACGGCCTGGTCATCTATGTACTGATCTGCCCTGAACTCTACGAGCGTGAAGGCACACCTTACGGCGCCAACAACGGCCGCGACTGGCCTGACAACCATATTCGCTTCGCCCGCCTGGGCCTGGCCGCCGCCGACATGGCCGCCAACCTCGCGCAGATTCACTGGTGCCCGGACCTGGTGCACGCCCACGACTGGCCCGCTGGCCTGGCCCCGGCCTATATGCACTGGCGTGGGTCACGCACACCGACCCTGTTCACCATTCATAACCTGGCCTACCAGGGCGTGGTCAGCCTGGCCTCCACGCCAGAGCTGGGTATCCCGCCCCATGCGCTGCAACAGGAAGGCATGGAGTTCTACGGCAAAATGTCGTTCCTCAAGGCCGGCATGGCGTATTCCAGCCACATCACCACGGTGAGTGCCACCTACGCCCAGGAAATCACCACCCCGGAATTCGGCTGCGGCCTCGACGGTTTCCTCGCCGCCAAGACCCAGCAAGGCCTGCTCAGTGGTATCCCCAACGGTATTGATGAAAGCTGGGAAACCTCCACCGACACCCACCTGACCCACAACTTCAACATCGGCGACTGGGACGGCAAGGCCACCAACGCCGCCCATGTGCGCGAACTGTTCGGCCTGCATGACTCCAGCGGCCCGCTGTTCGCCGTGGTGTCGCGCCTGGTCTACCAGAAAGGCCTGGACCTGACCGAAGCCGTCGCCAGCTTTATTGTCGAAAACGGCGGCCAGATCGCAATTATCGGGCGCGGCGAGCCGGAAGAAGAGCAAGCCATGCGTGAACTGGCGTTGCGCTTCCCCGGCCAGGTTGGCGTGCGTATCGGCTTCAACGAAACCGATGCCCGCCGCATGTTTGCCGGCAGTGACTTTTTGCTGATGCCGTCGCGCTACGAGCCTTGCGGCCTGAGCCAGATGTACGCACAACGCTTCGGCTCACTGCCGGTGGCGCGTAATACCGGCGGCCTGGCGGACACTATCGAGAATGGCGTCACCGGCTTCCTGTTCAATGAATCCACGGTAGAAAGCTACGAAGAAGCGCTGAGCCGCGCCTTGCGCGTATTCGCCAACAAAGGCCTGCTCAATGCCATGCGCAGCCGGGCCATGACTCAACCCTTCAACTGGTGCCAGGCGGTAGAACCCTACGCAGAACTGTACGAACAACTGGTGGCCAAGGCCTTGGGGAAATCGACTAAATAATCAAGGGAGGTCTTCATAGATGCCGTTACGGACTTTGGAAACCTGGCCCCACGGCGCAATCATGCTGGACGCGCAACACACGCGTTTTGCCTTGTGGGCGCCAGACGCGTTTTATGTCAGCGTTGAATTGGAAGACGGCAAATCCATCGCCATGCTGCCCCAGGCGGATGGCTGGTTCGAAGCCGAAGTGACGTGCCCTGCCGGCACCCGCTACCGCTTCAATATCGATGGAGAAGTGGATGTACCCGACCCCGCGTCCAGGGCCCAGGCCTTGGACGTGCATGGTTGGAGCCTGGTAGTCGACCCGCTCGCCTACCCGTGGCGCCACAGTAGCTGGCAAGGCCGCCCGTGGCATGAGGCGGTGATCTACGAACTGCACGTTGGCGCGCTGGGGGGCTACGCCGAGGTTGAGAAACACCTGCCACGCCTGGCGGAGCTGGGCGTCACCGCGATTGAATTGATGCCCTTGGCGCAATTTCCCGGCGAACGCAATTGGGGCTATGACGGCGTGCTGCCCTACGCGCCGCAATCCAGCTACGGCACGCCCGAACAGCTCAAGCACCTGATCGACAGCGCCCATGAGCACGGCTTGGCGGTGATCCTCGATGTGGTCTACAACCACTTTGGTCCCGATGGCAATTACCTGGGCCAATACGCTGCAAGCTTCTTCCATGAAGATGTGCACACCCCGTGGGGCGCCGGAATTGATTTCGAGCGCCGTGAAGTACGGAACTTCTTCCTCGATAACGCGCTGATGTGGTTGCTCGAATACCGCTTCGACGGCCTGCGCCTGGACGCAGTGCACGCCATCGACAACCCGGGTTTCCTCGAGGAACTGGCGCAGCGCGTGCGTGAACAAGTGGACACCGGCCGGCACGTCTGGCTGGTGCTGGAAAACGAGCTGAACCAGGCCAGCCTGTTGAAGCACGCGTTCGACGCGCAATGGAATGACGATTTTCATAACGTGCTGCACGTGCTGCTCACCGGCGAAACCGACGCCTATTACAGCGACTTCGCCCAAGACCCTACGGCCAAACTCGCCCGTTGCCTCGGCGAAGGCTTTATTTACCAAGGCGACACGACCCGCCACGGCCACACGCGCGGTGAGCCCAGCGGTGATCTGCCGCCGACTGCCTTCGTCGCCTTCCTGCAGAACCACGACCAGATCGGCAACCGCGCCCTCGGCGAGCGCCTGCATCAACTTTGCCCGCCCCAGGCGCTCAAGGCCGCGACCGCCCTACTGCTGCTGTCGCCGATGATTCCGCTGATGTTCATGGGCGATGAAACCAACGCCGACGAACCCTTTCTGTTCTTCACCGACCACCATGGCGAACTGGCCGAGGCGGTGCGTGAAGGCCGGCGCAATGAGTTTGCCGATTTTGCCGCATTCAAAGACCCCGAGCGCCGTGAACGCATCCCGGACCCCAACGCGGCAGCGACCTTCAAGCAATCGGCGCCGTCGTTTGCCGACAACGAACACACGCAGCTCTACCACCAACTGCTGAGCCTGCGCCACCGCCATATCGTGCCGCACCTGCCTGGC
Source organism: Pseudomonas sp. S09G 359 (assembly GCF_002843605.1). NCBI lineage: Bacteria > Pseudomonadati > Pseudomonadota > Gammaproteobacteria > Pseudomonadales > Pseudomonadaceae > Pseudomonas > Pseudomonas sp. S09G 359. Next base: position 3,739,828 of record NZ_CP025263.1, read on the forward strand.
AGCCTGGCACTCGGCGCGCAGGTGCTGGCAGACGGCGCCGTGAGTGCGCGCTGGCGCCTGGGCGACGGGCGTCTATTGCAGATTGACCTCAACCTCAGCACCGCCACCCTGGCCTATCCGGCCGGCGCGCACGTGCTGTTCCAAACGCCTGCCGAGCAAGGCGCCTGCCTGCCGCCGCACAGCGCGCGCGTCACCCTATCCCCTGTTGGAGAGCACCCTTGAGCGAAGCGAACCTGGAAATCCTCGCCAGCCGCGCGGGCCTGGCCGTCGATTGGATCGACGCAAACGGCCGCCCGCAACGAGTGACACCCGACGCCCTGCGCGCCGTTCTCAAAGGCCTGGGCCACCCGGCCGACACCGATGCCGAGATCGACGCCAGCCTGCTGGAACTGGAGCAGGTGCAACTGGACAAACACCTGCCGCCGTTGATGACTGTCGACAGCGGCCATGGCCTCGACCTGGCGCGTTATTTCGAGCCCGACACGCTGTGCCGGGTCAACCTGGAAGGCGGCGAAACCCTGGAGCTGCGCCTCGATGGCGACGCGGTGCTGCCTGGCGTCATCGCCCTCGGCTACCACCAGGTGCATATCAATGACCAGGCCTTCACCCTCGCCGTCGCCCCCACCCACTGCTACAGCGTCGCCGAAGCAGTGGATAACAGCCCCGCCCGCGCCTGGGGCCTGAGCGCCCAACTGTATTCGCTGCGGCGCCTGGGCGATGGCGGTTTTGGTGACACCCTGGCGCTGGAGCACCTGGCGCGTTCCGCTGCCGAACGCGGCGCCGATGCCCTGGCAATCAGCCCGATGCACGCGATGTTCAGCGCCGACACCGGCCGCTACAGCCCGTACTCGCCGTCCAGCCGTTTGTTCCTCAACAGCCTGTATGCCTCCCCCGGCTGTATCCTCGGTGAGCGCGAAGTGCGCAACGCCATCGAGGCCCTCGGCCTGGAAGATGAGTTGCACACCCTGGAGCAACACAGCCTGATCGACTGGCCCGCCGCCGCGAAGGCCAAGCAGCAACTGTTGCGCGCGCTGTATGAAGACTTCCGCCACGGCCAGCACCCGCAACACGCCGACTTCCTGAGCTTTCGCCAGGCCGGCGGTGAAGCCCTGGAAAACCACTGCCGCTTCGAAGCCGTGCAGGCGCAGCGGGCCGCTGCCGGTGAAGCGCTCGACTGGCGCCACTGGCCGCAAGAGTGGCGCACCCCGCAAAGCCCGGCGCTGGCGCAATTCGCCGAAGCCAACCGCGATGAGATCGGCTACTTCGCCTTTACCCAATGGCTGATCGCCCGTTGCCTGGCGCGCGCCCAGCAAGCCGCCAAAGGCAGCGGCATGGGGGTTGGCCTGATCGCCGACCTGGCGGTGGGCGCCGACGGCGGTGGCAGCCAGGCCTGGAGCCGCCAGGACGAGCTGCTCGCCGACCTGACCGTGGGCGCACCACCCGACATTCTCAACCGCGCGGGTCAGGGCTGGGGCATTTCCGCGTTTTCCCCCGAAGGCCTCAAGCGCAATGGCTTTCGTGCCTTTATCGAAATGCTGCGGGCCAACTTTGCCCATGCCGGCGGCCTGCGCATCGACCATGTGATGGGCCTGCAACGCCTGTGGGTGATCCCCATGGACGCCTCCCCGCGAGACGGCGCCTACCTGTATTACCCGGTGGACGACCTGTTGCGGCTGTTGGCGTTGGAGTCCCACCGTCACCAGGCCATCGTGCTCGGCGAAGACCTCGGCACTGTGCCCGATGGCCTGCGTGAAAAACTCAGCGGCCGTTCGATTCTTGGCATGCGCGTGCTGCTGTTCGAGCAAGGCCACGATGGCCAGTTCAAGCCGATCCTCGACTGGCCGGACAACGCTCTGGCCACCACCAGCACCCACGATTTGCCCACCCTCAACGGTTGGTGGCACAGCCGCGATATCGAGTGGAACATCCAGCTCGGTTTGATCGACGCGCCCACCGTCGAGCAATGGAGTGAACACCGCCTGCGCGAACGCCAGGCCCTGCGCCAGGCCTTGAGCCAGGACCCGCAGAATTTTGTCGAAGAGATCCGCAATGAAACCGACCATATGATCGACGCCAGCGTGCGTTACCTCGGCCATACCCGTGCCCCCCTGGTGTTGTTGCCATTGGAAGACGCGCTGGGCGCCGAGGAGCAAGCCAACCTGCCCGGCATCACCGACACCCACCCCAATTGGCGCCGGCGCCTGCCGGGCGAAGCCGCCAGCCTGCTGGACAACGCCGGGGCCGCGCGCCGACTCGAACTGTTGGCCGTCGCGCGCAACCAGGCCTACGAGCGTGACCGATGAACGCGCCACTGCTGCGCGCCACCCAGCGCCTGCAATTCCATAAGGGCTTTACCCTGGACGATGCGGTGCCGCTGGTGCCGTATTTCGCGCAATTGGGCATCAGCCATCTCTACGCCTCACCATTGCTCAGCGCGCGCGCCGGGTCGATGCACGGCTACGATGTGGTCGACCCCACCCGCGTCAACCCCGAACTGGGCGGTGAAGCTGCCTTGCGCCGCCTGGTCGCGACCTTGCGCGAGCACGGTATGGGGCTGATCCTCGATATTGTCTCCAACCATATGGCCGTGGGCGGCGCCGACAACCCCTGGTGGCTCGACCTGCTGGAATGGGGGCGCCTGAGCCCCTACAGCGAATTCTTCGATATCCAGTGGCATTCGCCAGACCCGTTGCTCAAGGGCCAATTGCTGATGCCCTTTCTCGGCAGCGACTACGGCGAAGCCCTGCAGACCGGCACCCTGACCTTGCACTTTGACGCCAGCCACGGCACGTTCTACGTCGAACACTATGAGCACCGCTTCCCGATCTGCCCCCGCGATTACGCCGCGATCCTGGGCACCGATGAACAGCTCAAGCCGATCGCCGACCGCTTCAGCGCCCTGGCCTATCAAGACGATGCCTACGCCGAGGCGGCCTGGCTCAAACAAGCGCTGGCCGAACGGGCTACCGAAGTGCTGCCGGCCATCGAGCAGCGGCTGGCTGAGTTTGACGGCCGCCAACCCGAAGGTTTCCAACGCCTGCACCAGTTGCTCGAGCAGCAGGCCTATCGCCTGGCGAGCTGGCGCACGGCGGCGGACGATATCAACTGGCGGCGCTTCTTTGATGTCAACGAACTCGGCGGCCTGCGCGTCGAACGCAGCGCTGTGTTCGAAGCCACCCACGGCAAGATTTTCGAGCTGATCAGCGCGGGCTTGGTGGACGGTCTGCGCATCGACCATATCGACGGCCTCGCCGACCCACGCGGTTACTGCCGCAAGCTGCGCCGGCGGGTCGATGCGCTGGCGCCGGACCGGCATCTGCCGATTTTCGTCGAGAAGATCCTCGGCGAAGGCGAAACCCTGCGCGAAGACTGGCAAGTGGACGGCACCACCGGCTACGAGTTCATGAATCAGCTGTCGCTGCTGCAACACCACCCGGACGGTTTTGAACCGCTGGCCGCATTGTGGACCCAGCACAGCGAACGGCCCTCGGCGTTTATCGAAGAAGCCCGGCTGGCGCGCCAGCAGATCCTCAATGGCTCGTTGGGCGGCGACTTTGAAAGCGTGGCCCAGGCCCTGCTGCAAGTGGCGCGCGATGATGTAATGACCCGCGACCTGACCCTGGGCGCGATCCGCCGCGCCTTGCAGGAACTGATCGTGCACTTCCCGGTGTACCGCACCTATATCAGTGCCCGGGGTCGCAACGCGGCTGACGACGCGCTGTTCCAGCAGGCGCTGGAAGGCGCGCGCAGCACCTTGAACGAAGGCGACTGGCCGGTACTCGAGCACCTCGCCAACTGGCTCGGCGGCCAGCCCTGGCGCGAGCGCCCGGTGGGCCGCGAGCGCAAGATCCTCAAGCATGCCTGCGTGCGCTTCCAGCAACTGACCTCGCCCGCCGCCGCCAAGGCCGTGGAAGATACCGCGTTCTATCGCTCGGCAGTGTTGCTGTCGCGTAACGACGTGGGCTTCAGCACCGAACAGTTCAGCGCACCATTGGCCGAATTCCATCGGCTCAACACGCAGCGGTTGCAGGCCTTCCCGGATAACCTGCTGGCCACCGCCACCCACGACCACAAACGCGGCGAAGACAGCCGCGCGCGCCTGGCGGTGCTCAGTGAGTGCGCGCCCTGGTACGTCGAACAAGTGGAGCAGTGGCGCCGCCTGGCTGCGCCGTTGCGCAGCGATGCCAACGCGCCGTCGGCCGGTGATGAACTGATCCTCTATCAAGTGCTGTTGGCCAGTTGGCCACTGGACCAAGGCGAAGACTTTTCCGGCTACCAGCAACGCCTCTGGCAGTGGCAACAAAAGGCCCTGCGCGAAGCCAAGTTGCAAAGCAGCTGGAGCGCGCCCAACGAGGCTTATGAGCAAGGCGTGGAAGCGTTCCTCTCACGTCTGTTGCTCAGTGATGCAGGCCAGCCCTTGCGCACCGCCATCGGCAACGCGGCCCAGCTCATCGCCCCCGCCGGCGCCCTCAATGGGCTGGCGCAATCCTTGCTTCGCATCACCGTGCCGGGTGTACCGGACCTGTACCAGGGCGCCGAGTTCTGGGACTTCAGCCTGGTGGACCCGGACAACCGCCGGCCAGTGGATTTCAACGCGCGGCAACTCGCGCTGGAGGCACCACCGGACACCGGTGAACTGTTGTTCCATTGGCGTGACGGGCGCATCAAACAGGCCTTGATTGCCCAGGTACTGGCCTTGCGCAAGGCCCATCCTGAGCTGTTCCGCAGCGGCGCCTACACAGCGCTTGAAGTGGTCGGCCAACACGCCGAGCGGGTGCTCGCATTCTGTCGCGAACACCAGGGCAAACGCCTGTTGGTGGTGGTGCCACGCTGGTCCCACGACCTGCTTGAAAACGGTGTGTACCCCCAGATCAATGCGCAGGTTTGGGGCGATACCCGGGTCAAATTACCGTTCGCCGCAACAACCCAAAACTGGAAGGGACTTTTTCATACAGGCGCAGTCACACCAAACAAGGAGCTGTTGATCAGCGCTGCCCTGGGGGATTTCCCGGTCAATGTCTTTATCAATCCTGATGATCAAGAAAGCTGAAAATTTTCTGTGAGGAGCATTGCGATGAGTACTGAAGACAAACGCATACGCGAGTTAGCACATCAGATCTGGGAGTCTGAGGGTAAGCCCCATGGCGAGGATGCGCGACACTGGGAGATGGCGCGCAAGCTGGCAGAAGCCGAAGCGCTGACGCCGAGCAAACCCAAGGCCGCCGCCAAGCCGAAGACGGCGCCCAAGCCTGCCGCCAAGGCCAAGCCCCCGGCACCCGCCGCCAGCAAGCCAACGCCGCCGGCCGCAAAAAAACCACCGGCGCCGAAAAAGCCTAAGCCTTGACCTTCAAGCCTCCTGCCGGCGCTGCTGGCACGAGGCATTTTCATCGCCCCTATTTCTCCGCTGAGCTTTCATCAGCACGGCCGCGTTCGGCCCGAAAAAAGACCCTTGCAGGAGCAACACCATGAGCAAACCCCATAAAACCCCTTCGACGCCGGGTAACGAGCCGTCGCGGATTCGTGAAGGTTTGCCCTTCCCCCTCGGCGCCACTTGGGATGGCCTGGGTGTCAACTTTGCGCTGTTCTCGGCCAACGCCACCAAAGTCGAACTGTGCCTGTTCGATGATGCCGGCGAAGTCGAGCTGGAACGTATTGAACTGCCGGAATACACCGACGAGATCTTTCACGGCTACCTGCCCGACGCCCACCCCGGGCTGATCTACGGCTATCGCGTGTACGGTGCCTATGACCCGGCCAACGGGCATCGCTTCAACCACAACAAATTGCTCATCGACCCCTATGCCAAACAGCTGGTGGGCGAACTTAAATGGTCCGAGGCGCTGTTCGGCTACACCATCGGCCACCCCGATGACGACCTCAGCTTCGACGAACGCGACAGCGCGCCCTTCGTGCCCAAGTGCAAGGTCATCGACCCGGCGCACACCTGGGGCAACGACCAGCCGGTACGCGTGCCGTGGGACCGTACGATCATTTACGAAACCCACCTGCGCGGCATCAGCATGCGCCACCCCTCGGTGGGCGAGTCGGTGCGCGGTACCTGCGCCGGGTTGATGGAAGACGACGTGCTCAAGCACATCCGCCAGTTGGGCATCTCGTCAGTCGAATTGCTGCCGGTGCACGCCTTTGTCAACGACCAGCACCTGCTGGAAAAAGGCATGACCAACTATTGGGGCTACAACAGCATCGCGTTCTTCGCCCCCGACCCGCGCTACCTGGCCAGCGGCAAGATCGCCGAGTTCAAGGAGATGGTTGCGCACCTGCACGAACAGAAGCTCGAAGTGATCCTCGACGTGGTCTACAACCACACCGCCGAAGGCAACGAGCGCGGCCCGACCCTGTCCATGCGCGGCATCGACAACGCCTCGTACTATCGGCTGATGCCCGACGACAAGCGCTTCTATATCAATGATTCCGGCACCGGCAACACCCTGGATTTGAGCCACCCTTGCGTGCTGCAAATGGTCACCGACTCCCTGCGCTACTGGGCCAACGAGATGCATGTCGACGGCTTCCGCTTCGACCTTGCGACCATCCTCGGCCGTTACCGCGATGGCTTCGATGAGCGCCACAGCTTCCTCGTGGCCTGCCGCCAGGACCCGGTGCTGCGCCAGCTCAAACTGATCGCCGAACCCTGGGACTGCGGCCCCGGCGGTTACCAGGTGGGCAACTTCCCACCGGGCTGGGTGGAGTGGAACGACCGCTTCCGCGACACCGTGCGTGCGTTCTGGAAAGGCGATGACGGCCAATTGGCAGACTTCGCCGGGCGCATGACCGCCTCGGGCGAGATGTTCAACCACCGTGGCCGCCGCCCCTACAGCTCGGTGAATTTCATCACCGCCCACGACGGTTTCACCCTGCACGACCTGGTGTCGTACAACGACAAGCACAACGAAGACAACGACGAGAACAACCAGGACGGCAGCAACAACAACCTGTCCTGGAACCACGGCGTCGAAGGCCCCACTGACGACCCGGAAATCAACGCACTGCGCCTGCGCCAGATGCGCAATTTCTTCGCCACGCTGCTGCTGGCCCAGGGCACGCCGATGATCGTCGCCGGTGACGAGTTCGCCCGCACCCAGCACGGCAACAACAATGCCTATTGCCAGGACAGCGAGATCGGCTGGGTCAACTGGGAACTGGATGATGACGGCAAGTCGTTGCTCAAGTTTGTAAAACGCCTGATCAAGCTGCGCCTGGCCTATCCGATCCTGCGTCGCGGGCGCTTCCTGGTGGGCGACTACAACGAAGACATCGGTGTAAAAGACGTAACCTGGCTGGCCCCCGATGGCAACGAGATGACCACCGAACAGTGGGAAGACAGCCACGGCCGCTGCCTGGGCATGCTGATGGATGGCCGCGCCCAGGAGACCGGGATTCGCCGCGCCGGTGCCGACGCGACCTTGCTGCTGGTGGTCAACGCCCATCACGACATGGTCAATTTCCGCCTGCCGCCGGTGCCCGAAGGTGAATTCTGGACCTGCATGCTCGACACCAACGATATCGCGGTGCGCGGCCAGGAACGCTTTGATTTCGAGCACGAATACGCCGTGACCGGGCGCTCGCTGCTGTTGTTTGAGCTGCAGCGCGAAGACGAGGTGTGAGATGGCTTTGCATGGATTCCTTCAAGGCTACCGGGGCTATGCGGATACGCAGGCACTGGGGGTAGCCCTGAAGGCACTTCAGGAAGAAGGCCTGGACCAATTGCCGTTGCCCGGCAGCGGCCGGACATTGGCGCGCTTCAGCCGCCTGGCGCAGGTCGCCGGCCACGACTTGCGCTTGTGCAAGCTGTTCGAAGGCCACACCGACGCCTTGGCGATTATTGCCGAGCTGCACAGCCCCTTGCCGCCCTTGGGCAGCACCTGGGGCATGTGGGCGGCCGAACCGCCGAACGCTAGAGTACGCGTTCAGCGCGAAGGTCAACGCCTACGGGTGCAAGGGCGCAAGGCCTGGTGTTCCGGTGCCGCCGTGGTCAGCCATGGGCTGTTGACCGCCTGGGATGAACAAGACCGCCAGCAATTGGTGGCGGTGCAGATGGATCAACCGGGTATTACCGTGACCAACGAGGGGTGGCAGGCCGTGGGCATGGCTGCCACCGGCAGCGTGGAAGTGCTGTTTGACGGTGCCCACGGCATTGCCGTCGGCGGCCCCGGTGACTACCTCGCCCGAGCTGGTTTCTGGCAAGGCGGCGTCGGCATTGCGGCGTGCTGGTATGGCGCGGCGCAACGGCTGGCGGAGGTGTTGCGCGAACACTGCGGCAAACGCCCGGAGCCCCATGCCCTCGCCCACCTGGGCGCCGTTGACAGCGCCTTGAACAGTGCGGCCTGCGTACTGCGTGACAGCGCACAGCAGATCGACCGTGAACCCGGGGCGGACGCCAGGCAACTCGCCCAGCAGGCCCGCGCCTGTATCGAAGACACGGTTGAGCAAGTGATGCGGCATGTCGGCCGCGCGGTGGGTGCAGGGCCTTACTGCAAAGACCCACACTTTGCGCAATTGATGACAGACCTGCCGGTGTTCGTGCGCCAGAGCCACGCCGAGCGCGACCTGGCCGGCCTCGGCGAGCTGGTCGCCGGTGACACCACAGGGAGGTGGCAGTTATGAAACCCAACCCGATCGTTGGCCAAGGCACGCCGCTGCATCACTGGCAGGCCTCGCCGCTGATCGCCGAATTGCCGCTGATCAGCGTCGCCGAGCTGGTGCCCGACGGCCATCGCGCCGTTATCATCGCGCCGCATCCGGATGACGAAGTGCTCGGCTGTGGTGGCCTGCTACAAGGCCTGGCCGCGTTGGGGCGGCCGATGCAGCTGATTTCGGTCACCGACGGCAGCGCCAGCCACCCAGGCTCGCGGCGCTGGCCGGTGGAGCGTTTGAGCGTGGTACGCCCGCAGGAATCAGCGCAGGCCCTGCATCGGTTAGGGCTGCCTTTGCACAGCCTCAAATGGCTGCGGGCGGGCTTTGCCGACAGCCAGGTGGCAGCGCGGGAAGACGAGCTCGCGGCGTTTATCCAACGCCATCTCAAACCCACGGATGTGCTGTTTACCACCTGGCGCGAAGACGGCCATTGCGATCACGAAGCCGTTGGCCGCGCCAGCGCCAAGGCGGCCCAGGCCGTGGGCGCCGCTTTGTATGAACTGCCGGTGTGGACCTGGCACTGGGCCTCTCCCGAGGATAGCCAGGTGCCATGGCACCGCGCGCGCAAAATCCCCTTGAGCTGCGAGGCCATCGCGCGCAAACGCCATGCCATCCACGCATTCGCCAGCCAGTTGGAGGGCGACCCGCAGATCGGCCTGCCGCCGGTGCTGGCACCCTATGTGGTGGAGCGCCTGCTGCAACCTTTTGAGGTGGTTTTTGTATGAGCGTGACCACCGGCTATTTCGATCAACTGTTTGCCGATAACGACGACCCCTGGGCGTTCCGCCAACGCTGGTACGAGCGCCGCAAGCGCGCGCTGACCCTGGCGCTGCTGACCCGCCCGCGCTACGCCGCGATCTTCGAACCCGGCTGCGCCAATGGCGAACTGAGCATTGAGCTGGCACCCCGCTGCGACCGGTTGTTGTGCTGCGACACGGCAGCGGTCGCCGTCGACCTGGCGCGCACGCGCCTGCTGGGTTTCACCCATGCAGAGGTGCAACAGAGCCGGCTGCCGGCGCAATGGCCGACGGGCCGGTTCGAACTGATCGTGTTGAGCGAGCTGTGCTACTACCTCGACGCCGATGACCTGAGCCGCCTCATAGACTGCGCCGTCGCCAGCCTGACGCCGGACGGCCAGGTGCTGGCCTGCCATTGGCGCCCCGTGATCGAGGGCTGCCCGCAGACCGCCGAACAGGTCCACCACCTGCTGCATGAGCGCCTGGGCATGCCCCGGGTTGCCAGCCACCACGAAGAAGATTTTCTCCTCGACCTGTGGAGCCGCGACGGCACCTCGGTCGCCACCCTTGAGGGTCTGCGATGATCGGTATTCTGATCCCGGTACATAACGAAGAGGCGTTGCTGGGCGACTGCTTGAATGCAGCCTTGATCGCAGCCAACCACCCCGGATTGCAAGGTGAACCGGTGCAGATCCTGGTGATACTCGACAGTTGCAGCGACGCCAGTGCGGCGATTGCCGAGGGTTATGCGGTACAGCGCCTGGAAGTCCAGGCGCGCAATGTAGGCCATGTACGCGGGGTGGGCGCGCGGCATCTGCTCAACCAGGGCGCGCGCTGGATCGCCTGCACCGACGCCGACAGCCGCGTAGCCCCCGATTGGCTGGTGGCGCAGTTGGCGCTGCAGGCCGACGCCGTGTGCGGCACGGTGACCGTGGACGCCTGGAGCGAGGGGTTCGACCCCACCGCGCAGATCCGTTATCACCAGGCCTACCAGGCCAGCGACGGTCACCACCATATTCACGGTGCCAACCTGGGCATCAGTGCCGGCGCCTATGTGCGCGCCGGTGGTTTCGAGCCGCTGGCCTGCCATGAAGATGTGCAACTGGTGCGCGACCTGGAGCGCTGCGGCGCTTCCATCGCCTGGAGCCACGCCCCGCAAGTCATCACCAGCGCGCGCCTGGAGGCGCGTGCGCAGGGCGGTTTTGGTGACTATCTGAAGAGCCTGATGCTGGCTTCTTGAAAAAAACGACCTGCCTAAATGTAAAACCGCCTGATCCTTAGCTATGCTGAGTACGCCTTGCCGGCGGCCCAGGGTTGGACTGCCGCGCAACCTCCACGGCGGAGCCTGTGGTGGAAAAAGAGCGTCGTCCCGTCAACGGGGTACGACCCAGCATCAATCGACAAGGACGTGACACCCATGAAGCTTGCCTCCTTAAGCGAGGGCCGCCGTGGTCCCGCGCAAATCTGGAACAGCGCCCCACAACTGGCGCAGATTCCGCCTATCACCCCTGCAGCATTAGTCCCCAACGGGGCGCGCGTAGTGATCATCGCCCCCCACCCGGGCGATGAAGTATTGGCCTGCGGCGGGTTACTGCAACTGCTCAGCACCCTGGAACACCCGCTGCAACTGATCTCCATCACCGACGGCAGCGCCAGCCATCCCGGCTCCCATGTATGGCCGGCCAGCCGCCTGAGTGTGGTGCGGCCCCAGGAAAGCGCCGAAGCCCTGCGCCGCCTGGGCATGCCTTTACACAGCCTGAAATGGATTCGTGGCGGCTTTTGCGATAACGCCCTCGCCGCGCGTGAGCCGCAGTTGAGCCAATTTATCGCGCGGTACCTGCAACCGGGCGACGTGGTGTTTTCCACTTGGCGCAACGACGGCAATGACGACCACGACGCCGTCGGCCGAGCCAGTGCCAAGGCCTGCAGCCTGGTCGGCGCGCAGCTGTATGAGCTGCCGATCTGGGCGTGGCACTGGCCCGCCCGCGAAGGCGCGATGATCCCCTGGCAGCGCGCGCGCAAAGTACGCCTCGACACCTGGAGCGTGGCACGCAAACTCCACGCTGCCCATGCCTACGCCAGCCAGTTGGTGGGCGACCCGCAGATCGGCCTGCCACCAATGCTGGCCCAAGTGCTGCTGGAACGGATGCGCGAGCCCTACGAGATTGTGTTGTCCTGAACCCGGCTTTGTATCGCAGTGTGTACACGCAGGGCGCAGTAGACATTCCGCGCATGATGAAACGTAGGGCTTAGTAAAAACAACTATAGCGCCGGGTTCTGCTGCCACCGATTGCGAAAGCGTGACAGCTGAAACGCAATCCCCAGCCAGATAAACCAAGCGGGCATCACATACAACGCCAAACGGGTGTCCGGACGCAGCGCCAGCAGGCACAACACGAAGGCCATAAAGGCCAGGGAAAACCAGGCCATGGGCACCCCACCAGGCATCTTGTAGGTGGATTGTGCATGCAGGTCCGGGCGTTTTTTCCGGTAGGCGATGTAGGACGCGAGGATGGTCGACCAGGTGAAAATCACCAGGATCGCCGACACCGTGGACACGATGGTGAAGGCCGTCATGACTTCCGGCACCACAAACAGCAACACCAGTCCCAGCAGCATCAAAAAGGTGGTAAACGCCAGGCTGATAAACGGCACGCTGTTCTGCGATAAACGCCGGAAGATGCCCGGCGCATCCCCCAGGTCCGCCAGCCCGAACAGCATGCGGCTGGCGGAAAACACCCCGCTGTTGGCCGACGACGCGGCCGACGTCAGCACCACGAAATTCACGATGCCCGCCGCGGCGGGAAACCCCGCCACCAGGAACAGCTCCACGAACGGGCTTTTGCTCGGCGAAACCTGCTGCCACGACGTAACCGCGATGATGCACGCCAGGGCCAGCACGTAGAACAGGATGATGCGCAGCGGAATCGAGTTGATCGCCTTGGGCAAGGTCTTCTCCGGCGCGCGGGTTTCCGCGGCTGCGGTGCCGATCAGTTCGGTGCCGGCAAAGGAAAAGATTGCCATCTGGAACCCGGCGAAGAACCCGAACAGGCCATTCGGAAACGCCGCCTGTTTATCCAGCAAATGACTCAACGACGCCGTGACGCCGGTGGGCGAGACAAACGAGCTGGCGATCAGCACCACACTCACGCTGATCAGCGTGACCACAGCGATAATCTTGATGATCGCGAACCAGAACTCCACTTCACCAAACAGCTTGACCGTCAGCACATTCAGCGCAAATAGCGTGAGCAACATGCCCACGGCGGGCATCCACGCCGGCACATGGGGGAACCAGTACTGGAAAAACCCGCCGACCACCACCGCATCCCCCACCACCGCCACGCTCCAGCTGAGCCAGTACGACCAGCCCAGGAAGAACGCCGCACGCGGCCCCAGGTACGCCCCGGCAAAATCAGCGAAGCTTTTGAAGTTGAGGTTGGACAGCAGCAGCTCACCCATGGCGCGCATCACGAAATACACGAACAGGCCGATGATCATGTAGATCAGGATGATCGAGGTACCGGACAGCGCGATGATCTTGCCGGAGCCCATGAACAGGCCGGTGCCGATCGCACCGCCCATGGCCATCAGCTGAATATGGCGGTTGCTCAGGGTGCGTTGCAACGCAGGCTTTTCACAAAGCCCGGGCGTGGTTGTTTTCATCACAAAACCTCTTGTTATGTTTTTGAGTTTTGGCAGAAAAAAGGGATTGAGCGTTGCTTGTTATTAGGCGGTCTTGCTTTCGAAGCCGTGCAGCACGTTGACGGCATTGATGCCGATTTCATCGACCATGTAGCCGCCTTCCATCACGAACAAGGTCGGCACGCCGACGCTGGCGATGATCTCGCCCATGCCGAGGAAGTCCTGGCTGTCGAGCAGGAAGTGGCTGATGGGGTCGTCCTTGAAGGTGTCCACGCCCAGGGAGATCACCAGCACTTCGGGCGCGAAGGCACGCAGTTTCTGGCAGGCGTCGATCAATGCGCTCTGGTAGTGAGCCCAAGTGGTGTTTTTGGGCAGCGGGTAATTCAGGTTGAAGCCCTCCCCGGCACCCGCGCCACGCTCGCTGCTGAATCCGGAAAAATATGGGTAGGAAACGGCCGGCTCGCCGTGCAGGGAGATGAACAGCACATCTGGACGGTCGTAGAAAATGTTCTGCGTACCGTTGCCATGGTGAAAGTCCACATCCAGCACCGCCACACGCTTGGCGCCTTGGGTAATGGCCTGTTGCGCGGCAATCGCGGCATTGTTGAGGTAGCAGTAACCGCCCATGTATTCGCGGGCCGCATGGTGCCCCGGTGGGCGGCACAGGGCGAAGGCGCTGGTGTGGCCTTCATCGATCAGCGCCAGGCCGGTAAGCGCGATATCTGCGCTGGTTTTCACCGCGTTCCAGGTGGTGGCGGTGATCGGCGAACCGGCGTCCATGGCAAAGAAGCCCAGCTTGCCGTCGATAAACGCAGGTACCTGATCGTTGGCCAGGTCACGCACCGGCCACACCAGCGGCAGCGCGTCATGGCTGCGGCCGAGGGTGGTCCACTCGGCCCATGCGCTTTCGAGGAAGGCGATGTAGCGCTCGCTGTGAGCATTGACGTAACAGGCACGCTCAAAGCTGCGCGGCACGATGATGTCGCCCAGCCCAACGTGCTGCACGCGGTCACGTACGGTGTCGGCGCGGCTGGGTTGTTCGAACGACGGCTTGAGCACGCCATCCTTCAGTTCGGTGCCATGGTGCAAACGGTGGTCATCACTAAAAACAGTCAGCATTTGAATACATCCGCCAGTAAAAGACAGGTCTATTTTGTTCTGGCAGTGCGGGGTGTTCTTTGCTTTTACTTACGAGGCTGTTAGGTTTATCGGGTGTTTTTACCCTTGTGATAGCCAGATATGAAAAATAAAACCAAACAGGTCGTTCTTGACGACACCGATCTCGCCATCCTCGCCCTGCTTCAGGAAGACGCGAGTATTTCCAATGCCCAACTGAGCGAACGCCTGTCCCTGAGCCTCACGCCCTGCTGGCGCCGACGCAAACGCCTGGAGGAAGAAGGCGTGATCAAGGACTACCAGGCCAACCTCGACCGCAAGATGCTCGGCCTGGACATCATGGCGTTTGTGCACGTGCGCTTCGCCATCCACACCGACCACGCGCCCGATGCCTTCGAGGCCGTAATCAAGGAACTGCCGGAGGTGCTGTCGTGCCACAAGATCACCGGCGACGCGGATTACCTGTTGCAGGTACTGGCCGAGGACCTGGACAGCTACAGCGAGTTCGTCGAAAGCGTGTTGCGCCGGCAGTTGGGCATTGCCTCGATCCAGTCGAGCCTGGCGTTGCGCGAAGTGAAGGCCACGAGCCGGGTGGCGATTGCGAAGCGACAGGCTTAGATAAACCGCAATATTTTGCGACAGGTGCTCGGCCACGAAAAAATAATGGCAAAATGCCTTATTTGATCGCACGCAAGGAGCGACTGTGACACACGTTCTGACCCCCTCGGACACCCTCCGCGAGACCACACCCTCCCCCTCAAACTTCCGCTTCTTCAGACGCCTCGGAATGTTTGTGGTGGCGGCACTGGTCTTCACCCTGGCCCCCGTTCCGGGCCTCTTGCTGACGCCGCCAGAGGCGCAGCATTACTCGATGTTCATCACCAATCTCGGCGTGATTGCAGTGTTGCTGTCGGGCCTGTTCGTGCTGCAGCACCGGCGCAACCTCGCCGCGACGTTTTACGGCAAGCGCATCCGCCAACCCTTGCGCCTGGGCGCGATCAGCGTGATTGCCTTGTATGCGTTGTGCGGGTTGGCCGTGATCGTGATGAACCAGCCGCGTGAAGCGTTCATGGCAGACCTGTTCAGTGGCCTGACCCAGGGGCAAACCCTGATCAAACTCGGCGCGTTGATCATCCTGCCGCCCATCGCCGAAGAACTGATGATGCGTCACTACCTGCTACGCCTGTTTCCCTATGAGCGCAGTGTGGTCTGGAAGTGGGTCGCGATTATCGTGACGTCAGCCTTGTTCACCAGCCTGCACACCCAATACGGCAGCTCGATCACATTGGCATTGATCTTCGTGATCGGTTGCCTGTTCGCATGGGCGCGGATTGCCAGCGGTGGTTTGCTGGTGCCTATCCTGCTGCACATGCTCGCGGAAGTGCTGGGTTCGAGCCTGGATTGGACCTGGGCGTGGGCCGGGTTTTACGGCTGATCCAGCCTCCGCCCTAAGGGCGCGACACACCCGATGTTCGCGCCCTTCACCGGCAAAGATGGCAAAACGCCTGCCCTCAAGATGTGAAAAATTCGTTAACTGATTCTTCCCAAAGGCTTTTTTTATACGAAAGATTACGGCAGATTAACGCGAATAATTATCATCATCTTTATTATTCGCCATGGACGGTACTTCGGGGAGAGTCCGTTCCATGTCCGTGCAACAACATGCCGCTAAAGGTTTTACACCCAGCCTGATCGCGTTGGCTGTGTGCCTCGCCACTTCACCTGCGGCCTTCGCCGCTGATGCCGAAGCCCCGGCAACCACGATTGAACTGGGCGCCACCCAGGTCTCCGGCGAGCAGCAGCTTGGCGAGACCACCGAAGGCACGCAGTCCTACACCACGGGCGCAATGAAGACCGCGACCAAGCTGCCCCTTACCCTGCGTGAAACCCCACAGGCCGTCACCGTGATTACCCGCCAGCGTATGGATGACCAGGCCATGACCAGCATCAACGATGTGGTCAACGCCACGCCAGGGTTGTTCCTCAACTACTCCAACGGCCCTGGCCGCGAGTCCTACACCTCGCGCGGGTTCGACATCGACAACCTGATGTACGACGGCATCCCCAGCGGCTATAACGGCGTGTCGGTGGGCGCCCAGCCCAACCTGGCAATGTTCGATCGTGTCGAAATCGTACGCGGTGCCACCGGCCTGGTGACCGGCGCGGGCAACCCTTCGGCCGCCATCAACCTGGTGCGCAAGCGGCCGCTGGACGAGCAGAAAGTCACCCTGACCGGCTCCGCCGGCACTTGGGAAGATTACCGTGGCGAGCTGGACGCCTCCAGCCCGCTGAACGACAGCGGCACCTTGCGCGGCCGGGTGGTTGCCTCTTACGGCGATGCCAACAGCTTTATCGATGACGTCGAGTCGTATCATGGCCTGTTCTACGCCGTCACCGAAGCCGACCTGAGCGAAGACACCAGCCTGACCCTCGGTTTCTCCAACCAGAAGGACAAGACCAACTACTTCTGGGGCTCCTCGATGATCGGCCAGGATGGCCACCACCTGAACCTGCCACGCTCCTACAACCCAGGCACCGACTGGGAAAACAAGGACCAGGAGATCAACACGGTATTCGCCGAGCTGCGCCAGCGCCTGGCCAACGACTGGAAACTCCAGGTCAACGCCAACTACGCCCAGCAGAACGCGCTGTTCTCTGGTTCCTATCAGTCGCGCTGGGTCGCCAACACGCTGGCCCGTACGGTCTACCAGGCGTCCTACGATGAAGACCAGGCCGGCATCGATGCCTTCGCCAGCGGCCCGTTCCAGGCGTTCGGGCGTACCCATGAACTGGTGGTGGGCGCCAGCCGGCGCATCTACGACATGACCACCCACAACTACAGCCCGTATAACCTCAACTGGCCGCTCACGGCGGGCAAGCCGGACTTCGTGCACACCACCAACGACCGTGAGGTCACCACCCAGGACGGTGTTTACGTGACCACGCGGCTGAGCCTGGCCGACCCATTGAAGCTGATCCTCGGCGCGCGCCTGGACTGGTATGACTACGACGCCCATGGCAGTAACGACGGCGATTACCATGTGACCCGCAACCTCACCCGCTACGCCGGCTTGATCTACGAGCTGGACGACAACCATTCGGTCTATGTCAGCTACAGCGATATCTTCACGCCGCAGACGGCCAAGGACACCTCGGGCACCCCGCTCAAGCCGATCGTCGGCAAGAACTATGAAGTCGGCATCAAGGGTGAATACCTCGGCGGTGCGTTGAATGCCAGCGTGGCGTTGTTCAACGTCGACCAGGAAAACCGCGCCGTGTCGGTGATCGTCGCAAACTGCCCGCAGGCCTCTTGCTCTGAAGCCTCCGGCAAGGTGCGCAGCCAGGGTATCGACTTCGAACTGCAAGGCGCGTTGACCGAGAACTGGCAGGTCGGCGGTGGTTATACCTACGCGCGTACCCACACCATCAAGGACGAGGCCAACCCGCAGTTGGTCAACAAGCAACTCGACACGGATACCCCGGAGCAACTGTTCAAACTGACCACCAGCTACCGCTTCCAGGGCGCGCTGGAACGGCTGCGTGTCGGCGGCAACATGTCGTGGCAGAGCCGCATGTACAACGACGTCAAGCTGGCCGATGGCAGCACCTACCGACTCAAACAGGGTTCCTACGCGATCACCGACCTGATGGCCGGCTACAAGGTCAACGACCACCTGGACCTGCAGGTCAATGCCAATAACATCTTCGACCGTCGTTATTACAATGCCATTGCCAGCGACGTGAGCTATGGCGGTGACAGCTACGGCAACCCACGCAACATGATGCTGACGGCCAAGTACAGCTTCTAAAAAAGCAGGGTGGCGAGGGAGCTTGCTCCCGTTGGGCCGCGAAGCGGCCCCGCTCTTTGTGTAGAAGAATGGGACTGCTGCGCAGTCCAACGGGAGCAAGCTCCCTCGCCACAGGTACGGTGTTCGCCTTTAACTGATTGGCATGACGACAAGGTCCGCCGCACATTCCCCCCGCCTAAAGTCGCTCCCACACGCGCCGATAGCCTATTGGCGTTCTTGAACCCACATAACGCCTGATTCCTGCTTTGCTCGGTACTGGCGCGCCGTAGTGGCACGCCGCATGCTTTGTTCCTGGTCCGTCCTCATGGAGTAAGAGTCAATGCCCGCACGCACGCGTTTTAGGGAGCATTACCGCAAGGCCGACCGCATCATGCTGGCGTTGATCTGGCTGATGTTTGGGTTCTCTGTGGGCCTGGCGTTCTGGCACGACACCTTGCTGCAGGCGATCATCGTCGGCGGCGGCACCAGCCTGGTGCTCACCGCGCTGTACCGTGCCATCGGCGGCACTCGCGTGATGCGCTGTGCACTGGGCGCAGGCCTGATGGTCATGGCCGCGTTGCATATCAACCAGGCCCAGGGCGTGATCGAATCGCACTTCGGGATTTTCGCCCTGCTCGCGGTACTGACGTTCTACCGTGACTGGCTGCCGATCCTGGTGGCGGCACTGACCATCGCCGCGCACCACGTGGTGTTCCACGCGTTGCAGCATCAAGGTTTGCCGGTGTTTGTGATGGAGCATCATGGCGGCTGGGGCATGATTTTCGTGCACGCCTTCTACGTGGTAATGGAAACGATCGCCCTGCTCTACCTGGCCCTGCACAGCCACAAAGACGCGGTCGAGAGCCAGGAAATGCTGGAAAAGATGCTCGCCGTGACCTCGCAATTCACCGTCGAAACCGCCACTGGGGAAGGCAAGGTGCATGTGTCCCTCACCAAGCGTTTCGACCACTTCCTGCAGCAAATTACCGGCCTTATCGACGGCGTCGCACGCGACTCCCACGGCCTCGGCCAACTCGGCCAGGAGTTGGCCCACGCCAGCGGTACCCTGGAGACAGGCGCCCGCCACCAACTGGCGGAAATCGCGCAAATGACCGGCTCCATGCAGCGCATGGAAGACGCCATGGGCAACATTACGGTGCACGTTGAACAAGCGGTTGAACACGCCGGCGTCGCGAGCAAACAAATCCTGCGCGGCCAGGAAAGCGTCGGCCGCGCCCAGCATGAAATCAGCCAACTGGCCTCACGCCTGCAAGGCACCAACCAGACCGTACAAGGCCTGGCCGTGCAGGCCGAGCAGATCGGCTCCGTGCTCGAAGTGATCAGCAGCATCGCCAACCAGACCAACCTGCTGGCCCTCAACGCCGCCATCGAAGCCGCCCGCGCCGGCGAGCAAGGCCGGGGTTTTGCCGTGGTCGCCGACGAAGTCCGCAGCCTGGCGCAACGCACCGCCGTCTCCACACAGGAGATCAAAACCATTATCGACAGTTTGCAGCAAGGCAGCCGCCAGGCCGTGGAAGCCATGCACGACAGCCGCCAGGGCGTAGAGCGCTGTGTGGAAGACAGCCAGGTGGCGGTCGAAATGCTGCGCGCAGTCGGCAACGACATCACCCAGATCGATGAGCTCAACGGGCGTATCGTCACCACCACCCGCGAGCAGACGGCGGCCAACCTGGAGATTGTCGGGCGCTTGCAGTCAGTGCAGAGCATTGCCCAAAGCACCGCCGACGATGTGGAGATGCTGGCCAGGAGCAGCGAGCAATTGCCACCGATTGCGGTGCGGCTGGATGCGCTGGGGAGGAAGTTTCATCCGTGAGGCCTGAATGGCAAATACGCTACACTCGCCACCTCAAACATCAGCCAAGGAGGCAACCATGGGCGTTCGCGGTAAAGACCGGCAGATCGACAATATCGAACTCAACGTTGGCGACATTGCACGCAGCAAAGCCTTCTACGCCGATGCGTTCGGCTGGACCTTCGTCGACTACGGCCCCACCTACACCGAGTTCAGCGACGGCCGCTTGACCGGTGGCTTCACCACCGGCGAGCCCGTTCGACCGGGCGGCCCTTTAATCATCTTGTACGCGGATAACCTCGCCGACACCCAACAGCGGCTAAAAGCCCTGGGCGCGATGATTACCCGAGAGACGTTTACGTTTCCGGGGGGTAGCCGGTTTCACTTCACCGATCCGGATGGGTATGAATTGGCGGTGTGGAGCGATCACGGCTAGGCCTGTGAGCAGCGGTGCCGGGTGTCTCGCGCAAGGGAGAAATCCGCGGCACGTTAAGAGGCTGAGCAGGGCTTTGCATTTAATCTGCCGAGACTACGCCCGATCTATTCGCCCGGAGTAGCAACCCTGCTTGGCGTTGTGAACGTGAATGTAACTAACCTCTGGATTGGCAAACATCCGAGTAACCACAGGTTCTATTGCTATTCCATCAGCGACGTCGGCGTCGAGCAGCATCCCATCATCAGTGAAAGCGCGAAGTGATAGCAGGCGGATTCGCATAGACTCGGGTACCTGATCGACTGCGTCATAAGTTTGCGTGGCCCACTCCCGTATGAAGATCGCGTGTGAGGCATGGTATGGCGTCTTGGCTGGCTGACAGACATGGTTGAGTAAAAGCACGCTCTGACCTAGCTGCGCATCCTTCATTTCGATACGGTCGGGAAAGCCTGGGTGGCTGTCGACGATGTAACGTTTTATCCCGAGAGCCACGAGCTCTTGGTCGGGCAATCCAAACAGCGACTGGAATGGCTCGGGGGAAAGGCCAGTTATACGAAACGCCATGGTCGAACTCCTATTGGTTTGGAGTCCTATCAGGCTGGAATCGTACAGTACTTACTATCCGATTCTTGCTGCTTTATTCGAGCTGCTGCCGCCGTAAGCCAACCTGGATGTACGGAACCTTTCATTCATTGCTTACCTGTTTAAGCCAGTTCCAGAATGGGTCACTGGACTCACGCGCGTCCATGCTTGTTGTGCTTGGGATGAGGTCCGATGCGCGTGCCGGGATGCTGAGGCCGAGCGTGCGTTCCACGTAGTCGCGCAATGCCTTGGGCGGTGCTGGGTAGTCATCATCTTCGTAGTGCTGTTCACGCAACTCGGACGGTGTTATCGAAAATTCCTCTGGCCAGCAGTGCTCGTTGTAACCGATGGCCAGTAAGCGAATCAGGTCTTCCACACCATGGGTCAAGATGCAGAGCATGTCTGATCCCGAGCCCGAGCCAAGATGGACGATTCGCTGCTGATCGTGGTCGTCCAGCCACAACCCTGCCCACGATCCATCGCCCCCCGTCCTGAGGAATATTGATAGGCGTTCGTTTACTCGGGGATCTTCGCTGGCAGTCCAACGGGCAGTATCGGCGGGGTCCGGAACGTGAAAGGCGGTGATAGCGCTGTTGTTGTATTCAGGTTCGGGATGCAAGGTCATGTAGCGGCCGCCACTCCTGTAGTGACGGACGCAGCCTAGTGCTTCCAGAAACTCCATGGTTTGTCGCAGTACCGCAGGTACCGGATTTCTTGCCGGGAAGGCGGCTACCAATTCGTCAGTGAAGTTCATGTCTTTCCTAATAAGTGCCTTTAGCGCGCATCGTACTGCAGTACCAGGGACAAATCGCCGTGCGCAGCCCAACATCTGCTTCTGGCCGACTCTGGTGAAAACAGCCGACCTCGTTGCCACACTGCCCCTCGCCAACCCAGGTATGATCCCACCTCACCCAGCGCCACTGGACCCACCCCCATGCCCCCATCCCATACCCGCCCTATCCCCGCGCCCCTCCTGCAGCCCGGTGAAACCGTGGTGTTGTTCGACGGTGTGTGCAAGCTGTGCAACGGCTGGGCACGGTTTCTGATTCGCCATGATCATTCGCGGCGGGTGCGGTTGGCGGCCGTGCAGTCGCCCGAGGGGCAGGCGTTGCTGGCGTGGGCGGGGTTGCCGCTGGATCAGTTCGACACCCTGGCGGTGATTCGTGATCGGCACTATTGGCTGCGTTCGGAGGCGGTGTTCGAGATCATCGGGCAACTGCCGGCCGCTTGGCGCCCATTGGGGCTGTTGCGTGGCGTGCCGCGAGTGCTGCGGGATTGGGCTTACGACCGTGTCGCGCGCAATCGCTATCGGCTCTTCGGCAAATACGACAGCTGCCTGCTGCCGACGGCGGACCACGAACAACGCTTTCTGAAGGCGCCATTGTGAACGCTCTGGTGCGCATCAACTGGATCGCGCGCGGTGGCCTGGCGTTCATGTTTGCCTACCATGGGCTGGTGCCGAAGTTGCTGTGGCTGAGCGCGGGCGAGCAGAGGATGATCGAGGCCCATGGCATCGAGCAGGTGCAGCTGTTCGCCACCCTCGCGGGGGTTGGGGAGATTGCCCTGGCGTTATGGATACTGCTGGCGCCGCGCAATCCCTGGCCGATCGCGGTGGCGGCGGCAGCGCTGCTGGGGCTGCTGGTGGATGTGGCGGTGTTCAGCCCCGGACTGCTCAAGGAAGCGTTCAATCCAGTGTCGCTGAATGTGGCGGGGTTGACATTGTGTGCGGTGGCCTGGAGTGCCAGGCGCTGAAGTTTCAGGCACCTGCCAGTAACGCGACCAGCTGCCACGGGGTCATTTTCGTGACCATGATCAACACGATCACAAACATCCCCAGGAAGCCAAGAACCCCCATCCAGAACCATTTGCGGTAAACGTCACGGTAGCCCTCTTCGAGGGCTGTGCCGGTGTGTGCCGCCGTCGACGCCATCTGCTGCAGGCGCGTCTGCAGCACCAGCACCGGCAGCCAGAGCGAACCCACGCAGAGGAAGATGACCAGCGAGGTCAGCACCCAGTGCGTGGTCAAGCCGAGCCCGGTGAGGTGGATCAGCAGCAGGCCGGTGATGATCTGGATGAAGCCCGCCGGCGTGGTGATCCAGGTATCGAACTGCACCACCATGCGCGCCACATGGGCGATCACCTGGGGGTTGGCGGTACGGCTCGCGGCGATCAGATAGAGGTACGAGCCCATGCCGAAGCCGAACAGGAAAATCGCCGCAATGATGTGCAGGTATTTCAAGCACAGGTAGAGCATGGGTCAGCCCTGCCCGTCAGAGAAATGCACGGCCAGGCTCAGGTTTGCCGGGTCGTTGATGGCCGCCATGTATTCGTCGACGCTGATTTCGCCCACGCACGGCCGGGCACCTGGCTCAGGTACATAGCCCTGGGCCATTTTTGTCGCCAGGGCGACGGCCGCGCAGCTGGGGATTTCCGGGCCTTTGTCGTTCAGGGCCGTCAGTTGCACGGCCAAGGACAGTGGCCGCCCGCCTGTACCGAGGCCGTGTACGTCGATGTACATCGCACTTTTGCCATCGCCAAAGCGTTCAAACCAGGTGCCCAGGCGATGCAGTCGTGCGGCCCACACGACGTGGTTGTGCACCAGTCCCACCCGCAGCGCCTGAGCCAGCAGGCCATTGGCGACGCCGCCAAGTTTCAGCCCGGCACCCGCCTTGAAGCTCAGCGTATGGGCGCCATAACGGCTGGCGAATATGTCCATGTCGGGCACGTCGACGTTGGCCAACAGCCGCGTGCCCAGCTGGGGCATCTTGCGTAGGGTCAGGTCCTGCCAGCCCAGCACCGGGTGCACCTGGCCATTGCGGAGTTGCTTGATCGGTTTACCCGCGTAGGCGAGCACCCCCTCGACGGTCGACAGCCCCGGCATTTTCGCCGAGGAGGAAATGCCATGCTCGATCGTGTCGATGCGCATGAAACGATGGCGGTACTGATCGATCAGCGCCGACGACAGCGTCGGCACCGAGCTGCAGCCACTCAGGATGGCCACGCCCGCCTGCCTGGCGCTGGCATCCAGCACGCCCACACCATTGACGAAGGTTCGGCAGTCGGACAGGTCGCAATAGTTCACCGCCGCGTCGATGCACGCCTGGGCGACGGCATAGGATTGCCCCTGGAACGGGCCACCGGTGTGTATCACCAACTGGATGTTCATCGACTGCAACACACGCGCAAAGCCAGCGCCCATGGCATCGCCGCACCAGCCTTCGCACGCATTGACCGACGACGTGTTGAGCTCATCCACCTTGCGTTGCAACTTATGCGGGTCGCGACCAGAGATCACCAGTGCAATGCCCGGCGCGCCCACCAAATGCCGGCAAACGATGCTGCCGAAGTTGCCGTAGCCACCGACCACCATCACCTTGAGTGCCATTTCGTTCGTCCCTAAACCATCGATCGCTCGCCGAGCCTGGAGCAGGCTGGCGGCTGAGGCGGCTAAAGATACCCGATTTCTTTAACTTCATGAGCGGTGATCAACCGGCATCTGCTGCGGTTTACGCTGTGATGGGCTCCGGCACCTTGGCGATCACTTTGATCTCGAACTGATAACCGTACAACCACGTAACGCCCACGCCGGTCAGCGTCGGGTGCGGTGCATTGCCCCAGAATTCCGGCACCACCTTCCAGATGGTTTCGAACCTGGATTCGGGGTCGACGATAAACACCGTCACATCAATCACATCATCGAAGCTGCAACCCGCGGCCTGCAGGATCGCATTCAGGTTGTTGAAGGCCAGCCGCACCTGGTCTTCCAGGTCTGGCTCGGGTGAGCCGTCTTCACGGCTGCCGACCTGCCCCGACACGAACAGAAAGCCATTGGACTTGATCGCCGGCGAATAACGATTGCGCTCATAAAGTGCCTGGCGGCCAGGCGGAAAAACCACATCACGCTGTGTCATAAGAGTCTCTCTCGAGGAAGTTAACGGGAGAGAAACTCTAGGGGCTTGTGCCCGCTGGATAAACGCGCAACCTTAGCTATCACTGTTTGTAAAACCCAAACAATCGGAAGCCGCAATGGACCGTTTTGATGCAATGCAGGCCTTCGCCCGCGTGGTGGAAGCCGGCAGCTTTACCAAAGCCGCTGAAACCCTGCACATGAGCAAGACCACCGTAACCCAACTGGTGCAGCAGCTCGAGGCGCGGCTGCGGGTTAAATTGCTCAACCGTACGACACGCAAAGTCAACGTCACCGCCGATGGCGCGGTGTACTACGAGCGCGTGCTACGGCTGCTGGCGGATATGGACGACGCCGAAACCAGCCTGTCCGGCGCCTCGACGCAACCCAGGGGCCGCTTGCGCGTAGACGTGCCAAGCCCACTGGCCAGCATGATCCTGGTGCCCGCCCTGCCGGATTTTTACGCGCGCTACCCGGACATCCAGATCGATATGGGGGTGAGCGACCGCATCGTCGATATGATCGATGAGAACGTCGACTGCGTGGTGCGTGGCGGCGAGCTGACGGACCAGTCGCTGATGGCCCGCCGCGTGGGCGACCTGCAACTGGGTGTGTTCGCCGCGCCGAGCTACCTGGCCCGCGTCGGCCAACCCGTGCACCCACGGGAGCTGGAAGACTCGCACCAGCGCATCGTCGGCTTCCTGTGGGCACGTACCGGCAAGGCGCTGCCCTACGCCATGCGCAACGGCGCGGAAAGCCTCCAGATCAAAGGCCGCTATGCGTTGGCAGTGGACGATGGCAATGCCTACCTCGCCGCCGGCCTGGCGGGGCTAGGCGTGCTGTGGCTGCCCACCTACATGTCCGAAGCCTACCAGGCCCGTGGGGAATTGGTGCCGCTGTTCGAGGGCTGGCGCATGGACCCTATGCCCCTGTATGTGGCGTTTCCGCCGAACCGGCATATCAGCACCAAACTGCGGGTGTTTATCGACTGGGTGGCGCAGTTGATGGCGCGCCAAGGTTGCAATATTGCCCCTTGAAATACAGCAATGGCTGCGCAGCAGCATGTTCAGCGGTCGTTCAAAAGTTCTCTTCGAACAATTTCCGCACCCGCACTCAGCGCCCTGAGCTTTCCTCTTGCGACGCCACGAGGCAACGGCGCCATGCCACAGTTGGTGCAAGGGTAGAGCTTGTCGGCATCTACAAACTGCAGTGCTTTGCGTAGGGTATTGGCGACTTCCTCAGGTGTTTCAATCGCATGGTTTGCCACATCAATGGCGCCGACCATCACTTTCTTGCCGCGAATCAGTTCGATGAGATCCATGGGCACATGGGAGTTGTGACACTCCAACGAGATGATATCGATACTGGATTTCTGCAGCTTGGGAAACGCCTCTTCATACTGTCGCCACTCGGTTCCCAGTGTCTTTTTCCAATCGGTATTGGCTTTAATGCCGTAGCCGTAGCAAATGTGCACGGCCGTTTCGCACTTAAGGCCTTCGATGGCTCTTTCCAGGGTGGCAACCCCCCAATCATTCACCTCATCAAAGAACACGTTAAAGGCCGGCTCATCAAATTGGATGATATCAACGCCCGCCGCTTCCAGTTCCCTGGCTTCCTGGTTGAGAATCTTGGCGAATTCCCACGCGAGTTTTTCGCGACTTTTGTAATGGTTATCGTAAAGCGTGTCGATCATCGTCATGGGCCCCGGCAGCGCCCACTTTATGGGTTGCTGGGTTTGCTGACGCAGGAACTTGGCATCTTCAACAAAGACCGGCTTCTGGCGACTTACCGCACCCACCACGGTAGGTACACTCGCATCATAACGATCACGAATTCTAACGGTCTCACGCTTCTCAAAATCAACGCCGCTGAGGTGCTCAATGAACGTCGTCACAAAATGTTGGCGCGTTTGTTCGCCATCACTGACGATATCAATGCCGGCTTGCTGTTGTTCCTGCAATGACAAACGCAAGGCATCCTGCTTGCCCTCAGTCAGTTCGTCACCTTGCAACTTCCAAGGCGACCAAAGGGTCTCTGGCTGTGCAAGCCAAGCGGGTTTAGGCAAGCTGCCCGCAGTGGACGTGGGTAATAATTTTTTCACGATAGACAACCTTGTACTTTTAATCAGTTAAAGAGCGCAACTAGCGGACCACTGCTGAAGAACAGCGTGGTAGGGCTTGATAAAATTCTCTTCAACAAACCGCCCCTGCTCAACCGCCAAGCGGCCACGTTCTTCGCGATCATAGACAATCAGGGTTAATGAATAATCCTGATGTTTCAAACTTGGCTGATAGGACTTGCCTGCCGCAGAGTTCGCATTGTAAATCTCCGGCCGGTAAATCTTTTGGAAGGTGTCCATCGTGCTGATGGTACTGATAAGTTCAAGGTTGGTGTAATCACTGAGCAAATCGCCGGCAAAATAAAACGCCAACGGCGCAACGCTATTGGGAGGCATGAAATAGCGAACCTTCAAGCCCATTTTCCGGAAATATTCATCGGTCAAGGAGTATTCGTCTTGCTGGTATTCAACACCCAACACAGGGTGCAGGTTTTCCGTCCGATGATAGGTCTTGGTATTTGAAACACTCAAGCATATAACCGGCAGCTTACTGAAATGCTCCTTGTAAGCTGTGGAGTTCACGAATTGCTTGAACAGCTTTCCGTGCAGGTCGCCGAAGTCATCGGGAGCGCTAAACTCTTGCCGGCCCTTATTATGTTCCAGCAACAGCACACTGAAATCGTAATCCCGGACATAGGAGGAAAAATTATTACCGACCATGCCCGCAATGCGCTCATTGGTTTTTCGATCGATAATATTCGTTTTTAGTATCTCAATCAGAGGGATGGCATTATTGCCACCTTCAGCATCAACACCCATTTCAACGGATACAATTTCGAGCTCAACGGAATAACGATCACCCGTGGGGTTGTCCCAGTGCGCCAAGGCATTGAAGCGGTTGTCAATCATCCTTAACGTGTTGCGCAGGTTCTCTTGACGACTTTCGCCCCTCGCCAAATTAGCGAAGTTAGTAGTAATGCGCGTATTTTCCGAGGGGTGATAATCCTCGTCAAAGCAAATGCTTTTAATGGTAAATGAAAATTCTGTAGTCATTGCAATTCTGCACCCTAATACCCGCGGCAAACCTGATTTGTAATCGTCTGGCTTTTACTTAGCAGTATTTATAATGTCTGTGATTAAGATGTAGTTTATGCTGAAGACTAGATTGATAGAAAATGAATTGATTTCACTAAATCGTTAGCGCTGTTCATGATGTGGCCCCTTATTCTAATGTCGCCCCACAATTGCACTATCGCGATGATGGGCTATCCAACCGCCTCAACGCCCATTACCCTCAAACTCTCCACCCCCATGAACCCGGAGCCGCCATGGACCTCGCCACCCTCGCCATTTTCCTCCCCGCCTGCTTCGCCCTGAACATGGCTCCCGGCCCGAACAACCTGCTGTCGGTGAGCAACTCCACCCGCTATGGCTACCGCACCTCGTGCCTCGCCGGGATCGGCCGCCTTCTGGCCTTCGCCGGGATGATCGCCCTCGCTTCCGCCGGGCTTGCTGTGGTGCTGCAAACCTCAGAGTTGTTGTTCTATGTGATCAAGATCCTGGGCGCGGCGTATCTGTTTTATCTGGCGTTTCAGTTGTGGCGAGCCAATCCCGAGGCTGAGGCGCAAGCGGTTTCCGCCAAGGTGGGTTTATGGGCGTTGGCGCGCCAGGAGTTTCTTGTGGCGGCGGGCAACCCTAAGGCCATCCTGATTTTCACCGCCTTCCTCCCGCAATTCGTGGTGCCCGGCCAACCAATCACGCCACAATTCGCGGTGCTCGGCGCGCTGTTCCTGATGCTCGAATGGGTCGCCATCAGCCTCTACGCTTACATGGGCGTGCATATGCGCCGCTGGTTTGCCGAGCCTAAAGGCAAGCGGATATTCAATCGCTGCTGCGCCGGGTTGTTGTCGGCGGCGGCTTCGGTATTGTTGATGGCGCGTCGTGCATAAGGAGAACGTGTTGACCCGTAACCAACTCGCCAGTTTTTACCAAGGCTACATCGACTGCCTGAATCGCCAGGCCTGGGATCAGTTGGGCGAGTTCGTGCACCCGCAGGTGACCCACAACGCCAAACCGGTCGGCCTCGCCGGTTACCGCGGCATGCTGGAACGGGACTTTCGCGAAATCCCCGACCTGGTGTTTCACATCCAGTTGCTGATCGCCGATCCACCGAACATCGCCAGCCGCCTGGACTTCAACGTCACGCCCAGGGGCGAGTTCTTTGGGTTGCCGATCAATGGCCGCAAGGTGAAATTCGCCGAGAATGTGTTCTACGAATGTGTCGACGGCAAAATTTCGCGAGTGTGGTCGGTGATTGATACGGCGGCGATCGCGCAGCAGTTGGGCGGCGATTAGCCCCGGCCGAGGGTCGTCTAAACTCCACGCACCCCTTCATACGTGGAGATCGATCATGGCCAATAAAAACACCCTGTGCCTCTGGTACAACGGCACCGCCGAAGAGGCTGCGCGCTTTTACGCCAAGACCTTCCCGGACAGCGCGGTCAACGCCGTGCACCGAGCCCCCGGCGATTACCCGGCGGGTAAACAGGGCGACGTGTTGACCGTTGATTTCACCGTGCTGGGCATCCCTTGTATCGGCCTCAATGGCGGCCCGGCGTTCAGCCATAGCGAGGCCTTTTCGTTCCAGGTGGCCACTGATGATCAGGCCGAAACCGACCGCTACTGGAACGCCATCATCGACAACGGTGGCCAGGCCAGCGCGTGTGGCTGGTGCAAGGATAAATGGGGGCTGTCGTGGCAGATCTCGCCTCGAGTGTTGACGGATGCCGTGACCCATCCCGACCCGGTAATCGCCAAGCGGGCCTTCGATGCGATGATGACCATGAGCAAGATCGACATTGCTGCGATTGAGGCGGCCGTAAAAGGCTCGCCAGGTGCTTGACACATTTACTGACATCCCCTGAAGATGGAGCTCTTCTTCAGGGTGTGTCAGTAAATGTCCGCATTTTTATTCGCTAACCGATCCGTCATTGGCTTGATTGCCAAGGCGCAAGGTTGCGTTGCGCACGCCCTCAAATCGAAGAAACAGTCGCTCATGTGATCGGGGCGCGCTGTCCCGTCAGATGAGCTGACAGGACATTGAGCGCGGACTCCCTCCCCCCCTTGCACAATTCCCCATGCCCTTCTGACGGTGACTTTATCGGTCAACCTTCAGGAGAAAGTACATGTCATCGTTTCAAGGTATCTGGGTTCCCGTGGTCACGCCGTTCCATGACGGCGCCATCGACTTTATCGCCCTGCGCCGGCTGGTCAGCCACCTGCTGGAACAGCATGTGGCCGGGATCATGGTGTGCACCACCACGGGTGAAGCCGCCGCGCTGAGCCGAGAGGAACAACTGGCCGTGCTGGACGCGGTATTGCAACTTGTGCCGGCGCACCGCGTGGTGATGGGCCTGGCGGGCAATAACCAGATTGAATTGCTGCAGTTCCAGAGCGAAATCCTCAAGCGCCCGGTGGCCGGTTTATTGGTGCCGGCGCCAGGTTATATCCGCCCGTCCCAGGCCGGCCTTGAAGCGTTCTTTCGCACGGTGGCGGATGCGTCAGGCGTGCCGATAATCCTGTATGACATTCCCTACCGTACCGGCGCGACCTTCGAGCAGGCCACCCTGCTGAATATCGTCGCGCACCCACGCATCGCCGCAATCAAGGACTGTGGCGGCAACCTGGGTAATACCCTGGCGCTGCTGGCCAGTGGCGAGGTGGACGTGCTGTGCGGCGAGGACCTGCAGATGTTCAACGCGCTGTGCCTGGGTGCCAGTGGGGCGATTGCCGCGTCGGCGCACGTGCAGACCGCGCAATTTGTGGCGCTGTGGCAGCAGGTGCGGGATAACCAGTTGGCCGAAGCACGGGCAACGTTCCTGAGCCTGGTACCACTGATCAACACACTGTTCATGGAGCCAAACCCAGCGCCGGTGAAAGCTGCCCTGGCCTTGCAGGGCCTGATCGGCAGCGAGTTGCGCGCACCGATGCAACAAGCCAGCGACGTGATGCTGGTTCGATTACGCGAACGCCTCAAGCACACCCAATAACCCTGTGGCGAGCGGGCTTGCGGGGGATTAGCGCTTTCGGGCAATTCTTGCCTCTTGCCTCGGGATCACAGCCCCACCCATACCCCTGTGGCGAGCGGGCTTGCCCGCGTTGGGGCGCGCAGCGGCCCCAGTGCAGACGCAGGCGGTGTGTCAGGCGGTCTTTGGGTGCTGGGTTTGGGGCTGCTGCGCAACCCAACGCGGGCAAGCCCGCTCGCCACGAGAAGCGGGTTTGCAGGGGATTAGCGCTATCAGGCAATTCTTGCCTCTTACCTCGGGATCACAGCCGCTTATATCCCGGTGGCGAGCGGGTTCAGGGTTGTCTTGCCACATGCAACCGATGCAAGGTGATCTCGCGCACCGCTTGCTTGCTGAGTTCGATGTGCCGCTTGAGCAGTTGCTGCGCCTGTTCACTGCGCCGTTGCAGGATCGCCGTCAAGATTTGCCCATGCTCCTCGTACGTCGCGGCAATACGCGGCGCCTGGGTAAAGTCGAGGCGGCGGATGATGCGGATCTTTTCCGTTATGTCGAAGTGCATGCGCGCCATTTCGCGGTTGCCGGCGGCTTCCACCAGGGCGCAGTGGAAGCGTTCATCCAGCGCGGACACTGCTTGGGTGTCTTGCAGGCGTTCACCCGCGGCCACCAGCCAGGTCGCCTGCAACGTCAACAGCACTGGGCTCGGTTCATCCATCAGGCACAGGCGGCCGACGGCGGCCAGTTCCAGCACGATACGCACGTCGTACAGGTCTTCAAAGTAGGCAAAGTCAAACGGCTTGACCTGCCAGCCGCTGCGAAAATACACCTCCAGATACCCTTCCTTCTCCAGGCGATACAGCGCCTGGCGCACCGGCGTGCGGCTGGCGTGCATGCGCGTGGCCACGTCGCCTTCGCTGAAGCGGTCACCCGGCAACAGGCGGAAGTCGAATATATCCGCCTTGAGCTGCGCGTAAATCAGTTCAGCCAGGCTGTCGGGGCGCGCCTTGGAGGTTCTCGCCGTGGCCAGCTGCACGCTCACCCCCGGCTCGCAATGAAGGCACGCCAGCCACCGAACTCGGTGATGTCCAGCGCATCCGCCAACGCCCAGGGCTCGCAGATAAAGCCTTTGACACTGCGCCCATCCGCCAGCTTGAGGTTGCCGATACCCAGCGGCGCGGGGATCTCGGCGACAAACTCACCAAAGCGCGCGATGGGCATGTCCCACAGTTCTACGATGATCGGCCGCCCACTGTCCGCCTTGGCCAGCCCTGGCTTGGGCGGCACGGTGCCTGGCAGCGCGTAGAGGCGATAGGTGTCGGCCGTGAGGGTTTGCTCCACCAGTACCGCGTTGCGGCCGGTGAGCTGGAAGTTCAGCGGCATGCCGGTGAGGTGTGCACCCACCACCGCCACACGCACGCTGCCGGACGCTTGTACCGTCGGCGTCGGCGCAGGCAAACCGCGCTCGGTGGCGCCCAACGGCAGGTCAAGCCCGGCCTGCCAGCGTTTGCCCAGGTGCGCCAGCGCGCTGTCATGCCAGGCCGGGGCAAGCAAGGTGATGCCGCTGGGCAAGCCATCGGCGCGCAGGCCGGCTGGCAACGCCAGGGCCGAGAGGTCGGCCAGGTTGGTGAAGTTGGTGTAGTAGCCAAATTGCGAGTTGTAGCGCACCGGCTCCACGGCCATTTCGGCCTGCGTGCGAATCGTCGGTGATGTGGGCACCAGCAAGGCATCGAAACCGGCCAGGCTGTCGTTGATGCGGCGGCTCAGTTCCGCGCGCAAGTATTCGGCTTTGTAGGCATCACATGCGCTGTAGGTGTAGCCACTTTCGACAATGCCGCGCACCACCGGGTTGATCGCGTCGGGCTGGGTTTGCAGCATGCCCTCCAGGGCCACGGTGCGTTCGGCGACCCAAGGGCCGTAATACAGTTGATCCGCCAATTCCTTGAACGGAGTGAAATCCACGGGCGTAATCACCGCCCCCAGGGCCTTGAAACGCTCCACCGCCTGCTCGAATACCGCCTGGTTCTGACTATCGCCAAAGAACTCCAGGACTGCCGGGATCGCTAGCTTGATCGAGGCCGCCACCGCGACCGGCGCCGTGTTCGGGTTGGCGCGGGAGTAAGCGTCGCTGGCGTCGTAACCCGCCGCCACCTGCGCCACCGCCTCGGCATCGTCGACGGTCAGCGCAAACACCGAGATGCAATCCACCGTGCGGCACGCGGGCACCACGCCGGTATTGGAGAAACGCCCCTTGGTCGGCTTCAACCCGACAATGTTGTTGAACCCCGCCGGTACGCGCCCGGAGCCTGCGGTATCGGTGCCCAGGGCAAACGCCACCAGGCCACGCGCTACCACCGACGCCGAGCCGGAGCTGGAGCCGCCGCTGACATAATCCGGGTTGAAGCTGTTGCCTACCGCGCCATAGGGCGAGCGCGTGCCCACCAGGCCCGTAGCGAACTGATCGAGGTTGGTCTTGCCCATCAGGATTGCACCGGCCGCGCACAGCTTCTGCACCACAGAAGCATCCTGCGCCGCCGTGTAGGCAAATTCGGGGCAAGCTGCCGTGGTGTCCCAACCGGCCGCGTCGATATTGTCCTTGATCGCAAACGGCACGCCATACAGCGGCAGCTTGGCCATGTCGCCGCCGACGGCCGCCAGCCGGTCGCTCAGTTGCGCCAATTGCTCGGCCAGTTGCGCAGGCGTGGCGTGGGCGATCCAGGCGCTATCGTCGACGGGGTATTGCGTGGCCAGGGTCAGTAAATAATCTGTGGTAATGGCCCCACTGCGGTAAGCATCCAACCATTCACCGAGGGTCCAGCCGAAAGCGTTTTGCATGGGGAGACTCCATCTTGTATCCAAGTTTGAATTCTCTATAGCAAAGCCCAGGCCAGGTCACTTCGCCCAATTATTACGAGGAAATCGGCGCACACCGTGCGCCCACATGGCGCACCGCGGCAACGCTGATGCGCCAAAAAAAGACATTCAGCGGACCGCTTGGTTGCGACCCGCCGGATACAGGCCTACTGTTCCAAGCCATGTTGTGCGATTTGCTGTCCCCCCACCCTAAGCCCCCAGGTGACGACATGCCTACGCTTCCCCGCCCCGCCGTACTCGAACTGATCGGCAACACCCCACTGGTACGGGTCAGCCGCTTCGATACCGGCCCTTGCACGCTGTTCCTCAAGCTTGAATCCCAGAACCCCGGCGGCTCGATCAAGGACCGCATTGGCCTGGCCATGATCGACGCCGCCGAGCGTGACGGCCGCCTGCGCCCCGGCGGCACCATTATCGAAGCCACCGCCGGCAATACGGGCCTGGGCCTTGCGCTGGTGGGCCGGGCCAAGGGCTATCGCGTGGTGCTGGTGGTGCCCGACAAGATGTCCACGGAAAAGGTGCTGCACCTCAAGGCCATGGGCGCCGAGGTGCACATCACTCGCTCCGATGTCGGCAAGGGCCACCCCGAGTATTACCAGGATGTCGCCGCGCGCCTGGCCAAGGATATTGCCGGTTCATTCTTCGCCGACCAGTTCAACAACCCGGCCAACCCCCTGGCCCACGAAACCAGCACCGCCCCGGAGATCTGGGCGCAAACCCAGCATGACGTGGACGCGATCGTGGTGGGTGTCGGCTCGGCGGGCACCCTCACCGGCCTGACGCGTTTCTTCAAGCGTGTGCAGCCTGAGCTGGAAATGGTGCTGGCCGACCCGGTGGGCTCGGTGATGGCCGAATACAGCCGCAGCGGCAGGCTTGAAACCCCGGGTTCGTGGGCGGTGGAAGGTATCGGCGAAGACTTCATCCCCTCGATTGCCGACCTCTCCAGCGTGCGCCACGCCTATTCCATCAGCGATGAAGAAAGCTTCGACCACGCCCGCCAACTGCTCAAGGCCGAGGGCATTCTGGGTGGCTCCTCCACCGGCACCCTGCTCGCCGCCGCCCTGCGCTATTGCCGCGAACAGACGGAGCCCAAGCGCGTGGTGACCTTTGTCTGCGACACCGGCACGCGCTATCTGTCCAAGGTCTACAACGACCAATGGATGAACGACGCCGGGCTGTTGCAGTACAAACACTACGGCGACCTGCGCGACCTCATCGCCCGCCGCTTCGAAGATGGCCGCGTGATCAGCGTGAGCCCCGACGACACTTTGCTCACCGCCTTCCAGCGCATGCGCCTGGCCGACGTGTCGCAACTGCCGGTGCTGGTCGACGGCCGCGAGCTGGTGGGGGTAATCGATGAATCCGACATCCTGCTGGGCCTGCACCACGATGCCGCGCATTTCACCATGACCGTCGCCAGCGCCATGACCAACACCCTGCAAACCCTGGCCCCCGGCGCGAGCCTGGCCGAACTGCAGGCGGAACTGGATCGCGGCCTGGTCGCCATCATCGCCGATGAGTCGGGCTTCTACGGCCTGATCACCCGCGTCGACCTGCTCAACCACCTACGGAGATCCCTTGCATGAGCCTGCCCGATAAAAGCGCGTTTGCCACCCGTGTGATCCACGCCGGGCAATCCCCCGACCCGACCACGGGCGCGCTGATGCCGCCGATCTACGCCAACTCCACCTACCTGCAAGACAGCCCTGGCGTGCACAAGGGCTTCGACTACGGCCGCTCCCACAACCCCACGCGTTTTGCCCTCGAGCGTTGCGTGGCCGACCTGGAAGGCGGCAGCCAGGCGTTTGCCTTCGCCTCCGGGCTGGCGGCGATCTCCACCGTGCTGGAACTGCTGGATGCCGGCGCACATATCGTTTCGGGCAACGACCTGTACGGCGGCACCTTCCGCCTGTTCGACAAAGTGCGCCAACGCAGCGCCGGGCACCGTTTCAGTTTTGTGGACTTGAGTGACCTGTCAGCGTTTGAAGCTTCGCTGCAGGACGACACACGCATGGTCTGGGTCGAGACCCCAAGCAACCCGCTGCTGAGCCTCACTGACCTCAGCGCCATTGCCGGTATCTGCCGGGCTCGCGGGATTATCTGCGTAGCCGACAACACCTTCGCCAGCCCCTGGATCCAGCGCCCGCTGGAGTTGGGTGTTGATGTGGTGGTGCACTCCACCACCAAGTACCTCAACGGCCACTCGGATGTGATCGGCGGTATCGCCATCGTCGGCGACAACGCAGAACTC
The DNA here is from genome assembly GCF_002843605.1 of Pseudomonas sp. S09G 359. Classification (NCBI taxonomy): domain Bacteria; kingdom Pseudomonadati; phylum Pseudomonadota; class Gammaproteobacteria; order Pseudomonadales; family Pseudomonadaceae; genus Pseudomonas; species Pseudomonas sp. S09G 359. Next base: position 3,775,707 of record NZ_CP025263.1, read on the forward strand.
GCCGAACGCCTGGGCTTCCTGCAAAACTCGGTGGGCGCCATCGCCGGGCCCTTCGACGCCTTCCTGACCCTGCGCGGTGTAAAAACCCTGGCCTTGCGCATGGAGCGCCATTGCAGCAACGCCCTCGACCTGGCCACGTGGCTGGAACAGCAACCGCAAGTGGCGCGGGTGTATTACCCGGGGTTGGCGTCCCACCCCCAGCACGCATTGGCCCGCAGGCAGATGCGTGGATTTGGCGGGATGATTTCGGTGGATTTGAACACCGACCTGGCCGGTGCCACGCGCTTCCTGGAAACCGTCAAAATCTTCGCCCTGGCCGAAAGCCTGGGGGGCGTGGAAAGTTTGATCGAACACCCGGCGATCATGACCCATGCCAGCATCCCGGCGGCCACGCGGGCGCAGTTGGGGATTGGTGATGGGCTGGTGCGGTTATCGGTGGGGGTTGAAGATGTGGAAGATCTGAGGGCGGATCTGGCGCAGGCGCTGGCCCAAATCTAAATAGGCCGGACAACAAAGATCAATGTGGGAGGGCCAGTCACCAGATGCAGTGACTGAAAGACTGCCATCGGGGGCAAGCCCCCTCCCACATGGAGCCTGCGTCAGGCAGAAGTGATCTTCGCCCGCGCTGTACAGCTTCCCGCCAGCTGTCAATCAAGCGCGCATTCAGAACATGCGCCAGTGATCCAATGTGGGAGGGGGCTTGCTCCCTCCCACATTGGGCCTGCATCAGGCAGAAGTGATCTTCGCCAGTGCTGTACAGCTTCCCGCCAGCTGTCAATCAAGCGCACATTCAGAACATGCGCCAGTGATCCAATGTGGGAGGGGGCTTGCCCCCGATAGCGGTTGATCAGCCAATGTATCTGTTGACTGACACTCCGTCATCGGGGGCAAGCCCCCTCCTACATTGAGCCTGCGTCAGGCTGAAGTGATCTTCGCCCGTGCTGTACAGCTTCCCGCCAGCTGTCAATCAAGCGCACATTCAGAACATGCGCCAGTGATCCAATGTGGGAGGGGGCTTGCCCCCGATAGCGGTTGATCAGCCAATGTATCTGTTGACTGACACTCCGCCATCGGGGGCAAGCCCCCTCCTACATTGGGCCTGCGTCAGGCAGAAGTGATCTTCGCCCGTGCTGTACAGCCTTCCGCCAGCTGTCAATCAAGCGCACATTCAGAACATGCGCCAGTGATCCAATGTGGGAGGGGGCTTGCCCCCGATAGCGGTTGATCAGCCAATGTATCTGTTGACTGATACTCCGCCATCGGGGGCAAGCCCCCTCCTACATTGAGCCTGCGTCAGGCAGAAGTGATGTTGGCCCGTGCCGAATGCAGCTTCTTGTAGCTGTCAATCAAACGCAAATGCCGGTCCAGGCCTTCCAGCTTCATGCTGGTCGGCGTCAGCCCGTAGAAGCGCACGCTGCCATCGACCGAGCCGATCACCGCGTCCATCCGCTCATTGCCGAACATGCGGCGGAAGTTGGCTTCGTAATCCGCCAGTTCCAGGTCGTCGTCCAGTTCCATTTCCAGCACCGCATTCATCGCCTGGTAGAACAGGCCGCGTTCGGCGGTGTTGTCGTTGTACTGCAGGAACATCTCCACGCATTCCTTGGCCTCTTCATACTGCTGCAAGGCCAGGAAAATCAGCAGTTTCAACTCCAGGATGGTCAGTTGACCCCAGGCGGTGTTGTCGTCGAATTCGATGCCGATCAAGGTGGTGATGTCGGTGTAGTCGTCCAGCTCGCTTTCGATCAAGCGTTCGACCAGTGCGGTCAGCTCGGCCTCGTCCAGACGGTGCAGGTTGAGGATGTCTTCACGGAAAAACAGCGCCTTGTTGGTGTTGTCCCAGATCAGGTCGTCCACCGGGTAGATTTCCGAGTAGTCCGGCACCAGGATGCGGCACGCGGTGGCGCCGAGGTGCTCGTACACGGCCATATAGGCTTCTTTGCCCATGCCTTGCAGAATGCCGAACAGCGTCGCGGCTTCCTGGACGTTGGAGTCTTCGCCTTCGCCGGAGAAGTCCCACTCGACAAACTCGTAGTCCGACTGCGCACTGAAGAAGCGCCACGACACCACGCCGCTGGAGTCGATAAAGTGCTCGACGAAGTTGTTCGGCTCGGTCACCGCCTGGGCTTCGAAGGTCGGCTGCGGCAAGTCGTTCAAGCCTTCGAAGCTGCGGCCTTGCAGCAGTTCGGTGAGGCTGCGCTCCAGCGCCACTTCCAGGCTTGGGTGCGCGCCGAACGAGGCGAACACGCCGCCGGTGCGCGGGTTCATCAGGGTCACGCACATCACCGGGAATTCACCGCCCAGGGACGCGTCCTTGACCAGCACCGGGAAGCCCTGGGCTTCCAGGCCCTGGATACCGGCCAGGATGCCGGGGTATTTGGCCAACACCTCGGCGGGCACGTCCGGCAGGGCGAATTCACCCTCGATGATTTCGCGCTTCACTGCCCGCTCGAAAATCTCCGACAGGCACTGCACCTGGGCTTCGGCCAGGGTATTGCCCGCGCTCATGCCATTGCTGAGGTAGAGGTTCTCGATCAGGTTGGACGGGAAATACACCACTTCGCCGTCGGACTGGCGCACGAACGGCAGCGACACGATACCGCGCTGTTCATTGCCGGAGTTGGTGTCAAACAGGTGTGAACCACGCAGCTCACCCTCGCGGTTGTAGATCTTGAGGCAGTAGGCATCGAGGATTTCGCTTGGCAGCGCATCGTCAGGCCCCGGCTGGAACCAGCGCTCGTCCGGGTAATGCACGAACGCTGCGTTGGCGATGTCTTCGCCCCAGAACTGGTCGTTATAGAAGAAGTTGCAGTTGAGCCGCTCGATAAACTCGCCCAACGCCGACGCGAGCGCGCCTTCCTTGGTGGCGCCCTTGCCATTGGTGAAGCACATCGGCGAGTGCGCGTCGCGGATATGCAGCGACCACACGTTGGGCACGATATTGCGCCACGACGCGATCTCGATCTTCATGCCCAGGTCGGCAAGGATCCCGGACATATTGGCGATGGTCTGCTCCAGCGGCAGGTCTTTACCGGCAATGTAGGTGCCCGCCTGGGAAGTGCTGCTGGGCATCAACAATGCCTGGGCATCGGCGTCGAGGTTTTCGACTTCCTCGATCACGAACTCGGGACCGGCCTGCACCACTTTTTTTACCGTGCAACGGTCGATGGAACGCAGGATGCCCTGGCGGTCCTTATCGGAGATATCCGCTGGCAATTCCACCTGGATCTTGAAGATCTGGTTATAGCGGTTTTCCGGGTCGACGATGTTGTTCTGCGACAGGCGAATATTGTCCGTGGGGATATTGCGCGTCTCGCAATACAACTTCACGAAATACGCCGCGCACAACGCCGACGACGCCAGGAAGTAATCGAATGGGCCCGGCGCCGAACCATCGCCTTTATAGCGGATGGGTTGGTCGGCAATCACCGTGAAGTCATCGAACTTGGCTTCAAGCCGGAGGTTGTCGAGAAAGTTGACCTTAATTTCCATACGGGCACACCAGAATAACGGGCTAAACAAAAATGGCCGCCATTATGAGGTGTTTCATCGGGAAGTTTCAGGCTTTTGACCAGCGGCTGGCGAAATAGCAGATGTGCATTAATCTTCTGCCAGTTGGCGCCGATGGACTGAGTGCAACCAGGGAGTAGTCGGAATGCGCAACAACCAGCCTGTAACACAACGCGAGATTTCCCTCGCGCCGCAACAAAAACTCATCTCGGCGACGGATGTTCGAGGTGTGATCACTTACTGCAACGATGCCTTTGTCGACATCAGCGGCTTTGAACGGGCCGACCTGATCGGCGCCCCGCAGAACATCGTGCGTCACCCCGACGTGCCCCCGGCCGTATTTGCGCATATGTGGAATGCGCTCAAGCAGGGCCTGCCCTGGATGGGGATCGTCAAGAACCGCTCGAAAAACGGCGACCATTATTGGGTCAACGCCTACGTCACACCGATATTCGACGGCAGCAACGTGGTCGGCTTCGAGTCGGTGCGGGTCAAGCCCACGGCCGACGAGATCCGTCGCGCCCAAGCGCTTTACCGACGCATCAGCCAGGGCAAACCGGCCGTGCCGCGCCAGGATGCCTGGCTGCCCGCCCTACTGAGTAGCGTGCCCTACGTGGCCACCGCGGTCGCCGGCAGCGTCGCCGGGTTGTTTCTCAGCGCGCCGCTGGCCATTGCAGTCGCCGTGGCCGTCGCGGTGCCGGTGGGTGTGCTCTGTTCACGCGTTCGCCAAGGCAGCACCTTACGCCTGCTGGCGGGTGTGGAGCCGTCGACCTCGGATGCCTTGATCGCGCAGATGTACAGCGACGCCCGCGGCCCCCAGGCGCGCCTGGAAACCGCGTTCCTCAGCCAGACCGCACGCCTGAAAACCTGCCTCACACGCCTGCAGGACAGTGCCGAGCAACTCAGTGCCCTCGCCGGGCAATCTGATCAACTGGCCACCGCCAGCGCCAAAGGCCTGGACCGCCAGCGCGTCGAGACCGAACAAGTCTCGGCGGCCGTCAACCAGATGGCCGCCACCACCCAGGAAGTCGCCAGCCACGTGCAGCGCACCGCTGACGCCACCCAACAAGCGAATACCCTCACCGGGCGCGGGCGTGAAGTCGCGCGTGACACCCGTGAAGCCATCGAGCGCCTGTCTGCGGTAGTCGGCGAAACGGGCGCCACCGTAGCGCAACTGGCCCGCGACAGCGATGAAATCGGCAGCGTGGTGGATGTGATCAAAGGCATCGCCGACCAAACCAACCTGCTCGCCCTTAACGCCGCCATTGAAGCCGCGCGTGCTGGCGACATGGGTCGCGGCTTTGCCGTGGTGGCCGACGAAGTGCGCCAATTGGCCCAGCGCACCTCGCAATCCACCACTCAGATCCACGCCCTGATCACCCAACTGCAAACCTCCTCCAACAACGCCGTGACCAGCATGCAGCACGGCCAACGCCAGGCCCAGGAAGGCGTGGCCTGGGTGCTTGAAGCCGACCAGGCGCTGGTGGGTATCAGCGAAGCGGTGTCGCACATCACCGACATGACCACCCAGATCGCCGCCGCCACCGAGGAGCAAAGCGCGGTCGCCGAGGAGATCAGCCGCAATATCACCACCATCGCCGAACTGGCCGACCAGACCTCGCTGCAAGCCCACCAATCCACCGACCTGAGCAAGGAATTGACCAATACCGCGTCGACCCAATACGCCTTGGTCGAGCGTTTCAACCGCTAACCCACCCCACGCCGGTCCGCCCGTTTGCAGGGCGGACCGGCGTGGGTTAACGTCGCTGCAAGCCCCGCCAAGAAGCCCAGCGCATGTCCATCACCGACAACCTCCTTGCCTTCACCCTCGCCGCCACCCTGCTCACCCTCACGCCCGGGCTCGACACAGCCTTGGTGCTGCGCACCGCCACGGTGGAAGGCAAACGCCAGGCGTTGCAGGCCACGCTGGGGATCAACGCCGGCTGCCTGGTGTGGGGTGCGGCGGTGGCCTTTGGCCTGGGCGCGTTGATTGCGGTGTCGGAAGTGGCCTTCAACCTGCTCAAATACTGCGGCGCCGCGTACCTGGCCTGGCTGGGCCTGAACATGCTGCTGCGCCCGCGCCGCTCCCTGGCCCCTGCCGTGGCGGATGGCAAGCCCAGTGGCAACTGGTTTATCAAGGGTATGCTGGGCAATGTGCTGAACCCCAAGGTGGGGATTTTCTATGTGTCGTTCCTGCCGCAATTCATTCCACAGGGCCAATCATTGATTGCCTGGACCTTCGGCCTGGTGAGCATTCATGTAGCGCTGGGGCTGCTGTGGTCGCTGGTGTTGATTGGCGCGACGCAGCAGCTGTCCGGCGTGCTGCGCCGGGAAAAGGTCATTCAGTGGATGGACCGCACTACGGGCGTGATCTTTGTGATGTTTGCGGCGCGGTTGGCGTTCAGTAGGCGTTGAGCCGCCGCAAGGCGAACCGGGCAGCTCACTGTCATTGGGCGCGTTACAGCAAGTGGGCTAAATCTACCTGTCAGCGCTCAAACCGAACCCAATGAGCGCTGCCACATTTCACATCGACCTGGAGTGAGGAGCGTACGACGCCCACCTCACGGCTGCTTGCGATACATCCCGGTCAAATAATCCGGAAAGTCCGGCGCCGAGTTGTGCTCGATAACTGCAAAGTTCTTCACCAATTGAATGTGGTACGGCCCCGCGCGGCGGCCCGCCTCCGGTTCGCGCACGATGATGAGGTTTTCGGTTTCCATCGGCACGGTGAGGTGGGTGGTCACGATGACTTTGTCGGTGCCGGTGTCTTTGAGCGTGATAGTGAACTCCGCGAGTTCCCTGCCCTGGGCGTCGCGTTCAGGGAGGATTTTCAAGTCCAGGTCGCCGTCGCGGTCGAGGAAGTCATTGCGCATCTGGTAGTGGCCGTCGCGCTGGTCGCGGGCGACTTCGTCGAACTTGTCGTATTCAGGCTCACGGTATTCGTCGTGCAGCTGGATGGCCCGCTCACGCTTGTCACCCTTGGCGCCGCTGACCCAGGTGCCGGTGTAATCCGACTTGATGCGCCAGATGCCGGTCTGATGGCCGTCGTCGGTGTATTCGTGCAGGTAGAGGAAGGATTCGTCGCCATACTCGCCGCGATCGCCCACCAGTTTAATCGGTTTGGCGCTGCCGCTCTTGGTGTAGCGCAGCTCGCCGATCATCACGGCGCCCTGCTGCTGGTACCAGATTTCCACCGGGATCTTGCCGTCGAGGGTGCCCACCAGCCGCTGCGCGTCTTCATTGACCGGGCCTTCGAGCCTTGGGGTTTCCAGCCATTGGCCGTCTTTCCACTCGCCGGTGGTGCGGAGCATATAGCCGCTGGGCATGCTGTTGTTGGCGTCGTCGTCCGTCGCCGGCACGTCTTCCTGGGTGTAGAAACTCAGCCGCATCAGCTCGCCGTCACGCATTTGCCAACGGCTGCTACGCGTCCAGCAGCAGCCTCGGTCGGTCTGCGTGTGAATCACGCCGTCCTTGGGATTGATCGTGAACATCCCGCCGGAGTTTTCGTTGGCCAGGTCGGTCAAGGGGCGGTTCAATACCCATTGGCGCTTCTGCGGGTCTTGCAGGTACACGTCGTAGTTGAACTGGAAGTCCTTGTCGGCGCCGGTGTCGTTGCGGATCGCCAGGTCCTGGCGACCATCGCCGTTGATGTCAGCGAAGTACAACAGGCCGTACTCACCCACCAGGTGATGCGTATCGGTTTTGCCGTCGCGGTCCAGCGGCACATTGCCCGCTGGCGTCTCCAGTTGCTGAAGAATCTCAAGCGTATTTTTGTCGCGCACGGTGATCAGTGCGCGCACCAGTTCGCGCAGGTCTTCGGGCACTTGCGGGAACAGCACTTCAACCAGGTAGTTGCCACTGGGGTCATCGACCGAGAACGAGCGGGGTTCGGCCATGGCCGGGGCGGCAAGCGCCGTGGAGAGCAGCACAGCGCTGACAAGCGAACGCATTCAAAGCATCCTTGCTGAAATTCGGGGGCGGCAGTGTAGCGTGTGTTTTCGAACAAATCGCTGTTTTGCGGCCCACGTTGGCTGATATGTTTCGTGCCTCAAGCAGCCAAAGGACGTGCCATGGAACCGCTAGCCAGCAACGCCACACTGGTGCTCATCGACATGCAACAGGGCATGCACCAGCCTACGCTTGGGCGGCGTAACAACCCTGACGCCGAAGGGCAGATGCAGCGCCTGCTCAGCGCATGGCGGCAAGCATCGCGGCCCATCGTGCATGTGCGGCATATTTCCCGCACGCCCGGTTCGGTGTTCTGGCCGGGCCAGCCGGGTTGTGAGTTCCAGGCCGCACTGCAACCACTGCCCCATGAGCATGTGGTGGAGAAAAACGTCCCGGATGCCTTCACCCACACCGGGCTGGAACGCTGGCTGCATGCCCGTGCGATCCGGCAGGTGGTGATCGTTGGGGTGATTACCAACAACTCTGTCGAGGCCACGGCGCGGTCGGGCGGCAACCTGGGCTTTGAGGTGATCGTGGCGGCGGACGCCTGCTACACGTTCGACCAGACCGACCTGGCGGGACGCCTCTGGCCGGCGGAGGATGTGCACGCGCTGTCGCTGAGCAACCTGGCGATGGACTATGCCAGGGTGGTGGAGACTGCCGAGATCATCGCCAGGATCTGAGCGCAATATGCACGGGGTCTATTCCTTGCTTGATAAAACGTGTTGATGGGTCTGCAGGTAGGCGGTCAACAACAACGTGGTCTGTTGTTCCAGACCGGCCTCGAAGGCAGGCGACGCATTGCCTTCGAGCAGCGTGCGCACCGGGCCGGCGATCGCACTGAAGGAAATGGCCGCGGTCAGGTGAGGGTCGTCAAAATGCGCATCGGCGGCGGTCGCGAGCATTGCTGCGATCACCGCCACCACGCGCGTATTGACCCGGGCGACCAACTCAGCGCCGCCCCGCTCGCCCGCGATGGCATACAGGGCTTTGGAAATGCCCTGGTCGCGCAGTTTGGCGGCGACCATCGCCGACACCAACCCGGCCGCCATTTCAACCACCGGCATGCCTTGATGGCGGGCACAGGTCTGCTCCACAGTCTGGGCGAACCGTTCCAGGTGTTTCTCCAATACGGCGGCGAGCAAGGCGTCGCGGTTGGGGTAGTACTGGTAGACACTGCCCACCGAAATCCCCGCCCGTTCCGCCACGCGGGTGGTGGTGCAACGCACCAGCCCCTGCTGGATCAAAACCTGAATGGTTGCCTGGTGCAGCGCCTCGACAGTCACCGCTGAGCGCGCCTGAACCGCCGATTTTCTTGGCTTCAAGGAGGGTTTGGGAAAGCTCACGGAATGCGAATTCCAATATCTGAAGGATCCTTCATATTAGAGCCTTACTCAGTTGAAGCAAGGGCGACGCACATGACACGTTTGGCAACCAGCGACACATTCACCCTCGGCGACCGCCAGGTCAACCGCATCGGCTACGGCGCCATGCAGCTGGCAGGCCCCCATGTGTTCGGCCCGCCCAAGGATCGTAACGCGGCACTGGCCGTGCTGCGCGAGGCCGTCGCAGCCGGTGTGAACCATATCGACACCAGCGACTTCTACGGGCCCCACGTCACCAACCAGATTATCCGCGAGGCGCTACACCCTTATCGGGATGATCTCACCCTCGTCACCAAAATCGGTGCCCGTCGCGACAATGAGGGCGGATGGCATGCCGCTGCGTCAAAAGAGCAACTGACCCAGGCCGTACACGACAACTTGCGCAACCTTGGGTTGGACGTGCTGGATGTGGTTAATTTCCGCTGCGCGTATAACCTGATGGGGCCGGGTGAAGGCTCAATCGAAGCCTCATTGACCGCGCTTGCCGAGCTGCAACACCAGGGGCTGGTACGCCACATCGGCATCAGCAACGTCACCCCGACGCAAGTCGCCGAAGCGCGTGCCCTGGTCAAGTTCGTCTGCGTACAGAACCTCTACAACATCGCCCAACAGCACGATAACGCCTTGATCGACGAACTGGCCGAGGACGGCATTGCCTATGTGCCGTTCTTCCCGTTGGGTGGTTTCAGCCCGGTGCAGTCGTCTACCTTGTCCAGCCTTGCGCAGCAGCTGGAGGTGACGCCCAAACAACTGGCGCTGGCGTGGTTGCTGCACCGTTCACCGAATATCCTGCTGATTCCCGGCACTTCGTCGGTGGCCCATTTACATGAAAACCTGGCGGTGGGGGAACTGGATTTGTCGGATGACGTGGTGGCGCAACTGAACGCCATCGCCGGTTGAGGTCTCAGCCCAGCAACTGCGCAATAGCCTTGCGCAGTTCCCCATGCACGTCTTCGGCATACGGCACCGCGTTTTTCCAGTCATAAAACCAGGCGGGCATCTTACGTTTGTCGTCTGGCTCCGAGGCGTAGCGTGGGAAGAGATGGCAATGCAGCTCGGGCTCGGAATTGCCCAGGATCTCGTAGTTCATGCGCAGCGCGCCGGTGGCCTGCAGCACCGCGTCGCCGATGCGTGCCATGTCCAGCAGATAGACAGCACGGGCCTCGGCGTCCAGGTCGTTCAAACTCGCCACTACGGGATCGGGTAACAACAGGCAGTACCCCGGCAAGAATTGCACGTCCCCCATCACTGCCCAGCCCGAGGGCATGCGGCAGATGACTTTGTCGTTGGCTCCGTTGCGAGCCAGTGCTACGCGTTCCATGATCAGCGCCACAGCGTGTCCTTGATTAAGCTGGGTGGGGACGGCATCTTAACGCGCTGCAACCCGATTTCCAGCCCTGGAACCCACCCATGCGCATTGCCTGCCTGCACACCGCCGCCAGTAACATCAGCGTGTTTGACGCGGCCGCCCAAGCCTTGGGGCTCGGCCCGGAGGTGCTGCGTCATGAAGTGCGCGCCGGCCTCTTGGCCGCAGCCGAACACGCCGGCCAGCTGACGCCCGAAATCGCCGCTGCAACCGCAGCGGCGCTGCTGGCACTGGCGCAGCACGCGGATGCGGTTGTCCTCACCTGCTCGACCCTGGGCCCGGCGATTGAAGGGATCGGCACCCGCACGCCGATTCTGCGCACCGACGCAGCACTCGCCACTTCAGCGGTTCAGGCCGGCGGCAAGGTCGTGGTGTTGTGTGCGGTGCAGACAACCCTGGAGCCCACCTCGCGGCTGTTCCGTGAGGCGGCGTTGCACGCGAATGCGCGCGTCGAGGTGCAATGGGTTCCGGGGGCATGGGACCTGTTCAAGGCGGGCGACATCGACGGTTACCTGGCGGCTGTCGCCAAGGCCGCCGATGCCGCCTACGTGGCAGGTGCATCAACGGTTGCGTTGGCTCAGGCATCAATGGGCGGCGCGGCCGCGTCTGTCACGGCAGGCCCACGCCCGCTCACCAGTGCCCTGACCGGCCTGGAAGCCGCCGTGCGCTCAGTTGAGCACCCGCCCGAGGTAGGCCTCCAGCAGGTCGACCTGGGCTGACGAAACCATCGCGCCGACATACCCATCGGGACGCACCAGCACCCAATCACCTATCGCCCGCCCATAGGCACGTTGAAAATGACCCTGGTCGTCGACCAACTCACCTTGCGCGCCAAACACATGGATATGCAGGCCTGGCCGTGGCGCCACCAGCGCGCGCGACGCGCCATAGCCCAGCAGTGTCCAGTGCGGGCCTTGCAGCAGATTGAACACCCGTAACGCCTGCCCGGCGGCGCCACGTATCGGCGCATCGGGAGCCCGATCACCGGCACATAGGCTGGCCGTACATGCCGGATGCGCCAGGACCAATGAAGACTGCGGGTACCCGATATCCAACTGATGCACTTCCCTGCCCCGACGCATCTCGCCCTTTTTCATCTCACCCAGCAACTGAGTCGATAACCCGAGCACATTCGCGGCAACAGGACGACGCTCTTCCTCATAGCTGTCGAGTAATCCATCCGGCGCACCGTTGATCACCGCCGCCAGCTTCCAGCCCAGGTTATAGGCGTCCTGCACACTGGTGTTGAGACCCTGGCCGCCAGTAGGTGGATGGATATGCGCCGCGTCGCCCACCAGCAATACCCGGCCAACCCGGTACCTGTCGGCCAGGCGCGCATTCATGTTGTAGGCCGATGCCCACGACACCGAATGCACCCGTATATCGTCGCGCCCGGTCCGCTGGGAGACAATTGCGCTAAGCCCTTCGGCGCTGAAATCAATGTCGGCATCGGGCGCAATCGGCCCCTGGATCTGGAACAGCTCGGTCCCGGCCAGTGGGCAAAGGGCAATCTGGCGCTGCATGTCGCCTTCGCCAAAACGATGCCAGCGGTCGCGGGGTAAACCGCTCAACACCACGTCGGCAACCAGGGCGCTGACGCCCAGGGTCTTGCCTGGAAAACCGATATCAAGCACATGCCGCACCAGGCTGCGGCCGCCATCGGCGCCGATCAACCAGCGTGCGCGGACGCGTTCTTCTCCCGCCGGCCCGACAAGCTGCGCAGTGACGCCATCCTCAGCCTGCACGAAGCCCACCAACTCACAGCCGAATTCTGGCTGATGACCCAGCTCCAGCAGGCGCTCGCGCAGCACCTGCTCGGTCAGAAACTGCGCCAGCATCAACGGTTGTTGATAGGGTTCGGCAGGTGTCGGTGCCTGGGCTTCGATGAAATCCGCATCGCTGTAGCTGCCATCATCGCGGTAGCGCCGCTCAGTCGGATAGACTCCCCCCAGTGCCACCAGGCGGTCGAGAACCCCCAGGTCTTCGAAGACTTCCTGCGACCGTGGCTGAATGCCCTTGCCGCGCGAACCGTGGAAGGGTCGCGGGCTTTTTTCGATCAGGCGCAGGGGGATGCCCTGCCTGGCCAAGTCAATCGCCAAGGTCAGGCCGGCGGCACCGGCACCGCAAATCAGTACATCGACAGCGCATGGCTCGCTCATACGGATCACCTATATGTGTAGTATGCACATATTAAGACGGAGAAAATCAGTGTCAATTAAAAATGTGCAAACCGCACATATATCCGCCCAGCTGCGCGATCTGCATGGGTCCCTGGTGGAAATCGTGGGTGTGATGAACCGCCCGCAACGTGACGAAGCCATGGTGCGCGAGGCCGGGATTTCCCTGGATCGCGCGCTGTTTCCGCTGCTGGTGCTGGTGGAACGGCTGGGCCCGATCGGCGTGGTCGAACTGGCCGACCGCGTCGGCCGCGACTACACCACCGTCAGCCGCCAAGTCGGCAAGCTGGAAAGCCTCGGCTTGATCCTGCGCCAGGAAAGCGCAGCCGACCGCCGCGTGCGCGAGTCGGTGATCAGCGAAAAAGGCAAGGCCATGACCGACCGTGTCGATGAAGCACGCGAGAAGATTGGCGTATCGATCTTTTCCACCTGGGACGAGGGCGACTTCGACAACCTGGTGCGGCTGATGCGCAAGTTCGCCGACGAGCTGAAGGACGATTCGGTCCGCGCCACCAAAGATATCTACTAACCCTGACTGTTGCCGCAACAACAGTGCCTGGACAGCTTGTGCTGAATCGACACATGCCTTTTCTCCGCACAACCGCCGTATCCCCTTGAAGTAAAAGCTTTTATTCCCCTGGCATGGCCCGTGCAATCGCCTTCGCATACACCCCGAAGGATGCACCCATGCCCCACACTCTGCCCCAGGCGCTGTTGCGCCAAGCCCAAACCCGCGGCAAGGCGATTGCGTTGCGCTACAAGCGGCTGGGCATCTGGCATGAGCGATGCTGGAGCGAACTGGCCGACGACATCGGCCAACTGGCTGGCGCCCTGCAACAGCGCGGCGTTGGGCGCGACGATGAGGTGTTGATCCTCAGCCAGGCGCGCCCCGAGGCCCTGTTGCTGGCGCTGGCCGCGCAATGGTTGGGCGCCAGCGTCACCCTGCTGGACCCCGACCGCGACAACCGTGCGCGGCTGGCGGCACTGCGACCGCGTTTGGTGCTGGCACAAGACCTGGAGAGCGTTCAGCAGGTGAGTGAGTGCGAGGTGCTGGTGTACCTCGACGGGCGCGGCTTGAACCAGCCCCAACATAGAAGCCTGATCGCCTACGCCGACCTGTACATCGACGCCGATGCGCCCGCATGCGCTGCACATTCAAGCGATCTCGCCTTCGTGTTCCATGCCGACATGCGCGTGCAGTTGACCCATGCGCAACTGCTGGCGGGCGCTCGCACGCTGATCGCCCGTGAGCACCTCGGCAGCCACGAAGAGGCCTTGGCGGCTCGGGTATTTGCCGCCAGCGGGCAGGCGCGCTACTTGCTCGCACCCTGGCTGCTGGCCGGGTTTTGCCTGAACTTCCCCGAAGCCCTGAGCACCCGCGATACCGACCGCCGAGAACTGGGCCCGACGCTGGTGCTAGGCACCCGCGAGTCCTACGGGCGCCTTGAAGAGTGGGCGCGCGAGCGTCTGCCACTGCCCGGCACGTTCAGCCATCGCTTGTACACCTGGGCCATGCAGCCAACTCCATCGCCCGTGCGCCGCTGGCTTGGCCACTGGCTGGTACGCCGGCCGCTGCGCGATGTGCTGGGCATGAGCCGCCTGCGTGCGCCCCTGCTGGTGGGGCCGGCGCTGAGCCCGCAAAGCGCGGCGTTTTTTGCCGCCTTGGGCATTCACCCCGGCAACTGGCAGGAACCGTCCACGCGCCATGAACCCATCGCCCCCCTGCTGTCTCACCCAGCCTGACGAGCCCGCCATGCCCACCTCCACTGAAACAGTATTACTGCGGCTCGATGACATCTCCCTGTCGTTCAAGGGCATCAAGGCCATCACCTCGATCAGCTTCGATGTGAAGGCCGGCGACATCTGCGGGCTGATCGGCCCCAACGGCGCCGGCAAAAGCTCACTGCTCAATGTGATCAACGGCGTCTACCACCCACAGAGCGGTAGCATCCGCTACGCCGGCCAGACCCGCCGACGCATGCGCGCGCATCAGGCCGCCGAGGGAGGTATCGCGCGCACCTTCCAGAACATCGCGTTGTTCAAGGGCATGAGCGTGCTCGACAACGTGCTCAGCGGTCGCAACCTCAAGCGCCGCAGCAGTTGGGTCGAGCAAATGCTGCGCCTGGGCCGCGCGCCACGCGAGGACGACGCGCACCGTCTGCACGCCGAACAGGTGATCGCCTTTTTGCAGATTCACCCGTGGCGTCACGTGCTGGTGGGCACCCTGCCCTACGGCCTGCAAAAACGTGTGGAACTGGCCCGTGCCTTGGCCTGCGAACCGACCCTGTTGCTGCTGGATGAACCCATGGCCGGCATGAACGCCCAGGAGAAGGCACAGATGAGCCAGTTCATCCGCGACATCAACCGCGAATACGGCACCACGGTGGTCTTGATCGAACACGATATCGGCGTGGTCATGGGCTTGTGCGACCACGTGGTGGTGCTCGACTATGGCCGCAAGATTGGCGATGGCACCCCGGAACAGGTGCGCGCCAACCCCGAGGTCATTGCCGCCTACCTGGGGAGTTGAGCATGGAATTTTTCTTCGAAGTGCTGATCGGCGGCCTCCTCGCGGGCGTGATGTATGCCCTGGTGGCGATTGGTTTTGTACTGATCTACAAGGCCTCCGGCGTGTTCAACTTTGCCCAGGGCGCCATGGTGCTGTTTGCCGCGCTGACGTTTGTCAGCCTGCTCGAACGCGGCCTGCCCTTTGCCTGGGCATTCCTCGCCACCTTGGCCAGCATGGTGGTGCTGGCGCTGTTGATCGAGAAAGTGGTGCTGCGCCCGCTGGTCAATCGCCCGCCGATCATCCTGTTTATGGCCACCCTCGGTCTGTCCTACATGATCGAAGGGTTTGCGCAGTTCCTTTGGGGCGCGCAGGTGCACGGGCTGGACTTGGGCATCGCCGATGAGCCGCTGGAAATCCGCGGCATGCTGCTGTCGCAATTCGATCTGTTTGCCGCCGGCACCGCAGCGGCGCTGGTGCTGGTGCTGTCACTGCTGTTCAACAAAACCCGGATTGGCCTCTCATTGCGTGCGGTGGCCGATGACCCGCTGGCATCGATGGCGGTGGGCATTCGCCTGCCGCGCATCTGGGCCCTGGTGTGGGCAGTGGCGGGGTTTGTCGGGCTGGTGGCCGGGTTGCTCTGGGGCGCGCGCCTGGGGGTGCAGTTCTCGCTGTCGCTGGTGGTGCTCAAGGCGTTGCCGGTGTTGATCATCGGCGGCTTCTCCTCGATTGGTGGGGCGATTGTCGGCGGTTTGATCATCGGTGCGGCGGAGAAAATCGCCGAGATCTACCTCGGGCCGATTATCGGCAGCGGTATTGAAAACTGGGTGCCCTACGTCCTGGCGTTGCTGTTTTTGCTGGTGCGGCCTGCCGGGTTGTTCGGCGAGCGTGCCATCGAACGGGTCTGATCGTTTTTAAGGAAATGCCTGCATGCTGTATCAAGAAGTCGGTCAAATCAGCACCTCCTACGCGGCCGAGCGCCGCACCTTCCGCCTGCGTCAGGACCGCATCGCGCTGTGGCTGTTGCTGGGCTTCGCGTTTCTGGCCGTGCCGTGGCTGGGCAACGACTACTGGTTCAGCGCAATCCTGGTGCCGCTGCTGGTGCTGTCCCTCGCCGGGCTGGGGCTGAACCTGCTCACCGGCTACGCGGGGCAACTGTCGCTGGGCTCGGCGGCGTTCATGGCGGTGGGCGCATTTGCCGCCTACAACCTGCAACTGCGCGTGCCTGGCTTGCCGTTGCTGGTGAGCTTCGCCCTGGGCGGCGTGATCGCCGCGTTGGTGGCGGTGTTTTTTGGTTTGCCGAGCCTGCGCATCAAGGGCTTCTACCTGCTGGTGGCAACCCTGGCCGCGCAGTTCGTGGTCGAGTGGGTGCTCACCCGCTTCAGCTGGTTTACCAACGACAACGCGTCCGGGGTGATCACCTCGCCGCCGCTGCTGATTGCCGGACTCGATTTCAGCTCGCCCCGGGGCCGCTACCTGCTGACCCTGGCGGTGGTAGTCGGGTTGTTCTGGCTGGGTAAAAACCTGGTACGCAGCGAGCTGGGTCGCAATTGGATGGCGGTGCGCGACATGGACACCGCCGCCGCCGTGATCGGCATCCGCCTGCTCAAGGCCAAGCTGCTGGCGTTTGCTATCAGCGGCTTCTATCTGGGCGTCGCCGGTTCACTGTGGGCATTTGCCTACCTCGGCACGGTGGAGCCCCACGGCTTTGACCTGAGCCGCTCGTTCCAGGTGCTGTTCATCATCATTATCGGCGGCCTCGGCAGCGTGCTCGGCAATGTCCTGGGCGCGGCGTTCATCGTGTTGTTCCCGATCCTGCTGGGCAACCTGTTTGCCCTGTTACCTGCGGGGCTGATGGACGCGGGCCAATTGGAAAACATCCAGAAGATGCTGTTCGGCGCGCTGATCATCACCTTCCTGATCAAAGAACCGGAGGGGCTGGCCCGACTGTGGCAGCGCTTTCGCCAACGGGCCAGGGTCTGGCCGTTGCGTTATTAAATTCATCACCCCCCCCCCAGGAATACCCTCTATGACACACCGCTTATCGCTGCGCCGCCTGGCATTGGGCCTGGCCTTGATCACCGCCGGGCTCACCGGCGGCGCCCAGGCCGCCAACGAACAATACTTCCCGTTGCAGAGCTACCGGGTCGGGCCTTACGCCGCCGGTGGCACCGGGTTCTTTGGTGGCTTTATCGACTACCTGCAATACGTCAACGCCAAGGGCGGTGTGAACGGGGTCAAGTTGACCTGGAGCGAATGCGAAACCGAATACGTGGTGGAAAAAGGCGTCGAGTGCTACGAGCGCCTCAAGGGTGGCTTGAACGGCGCCCCCGCCGCCGCCACCAACCCGCTGTCGGTGGGCATTGCCTACGCCACGCTGGACCGCTCCACAGCCGACAAATTGCCGCTGATCACCATCAACCACGGGCGCACCGATTCCACCGACGGCAGCGTGTTCCCCTACGTGTTCCCGCTGCAACTGAACCCGTACTCGGAAGTCTCGGCGATCATCAACTACATCGGCCAACGCGAAGGCGGCGCCGACAAACTCAAGGGCAAGAAAATCGCCGTGCTCTACCACGGCTCCCCGTACGGCAAGGAAACCAACGGCGTACTGGAAACCCTGGCGAAAAACGCCGGTTTCGAACTGACCCTGCTGGAAGTGCCGCACCCCGGCAATGAACAGCAGTCCCAATGGCTGAACATCCGCCGCCTCAAGCCCGACTGGGTGATCTTGCGCGGCTGGGGCGTGATGAACCCGGTGGCGCTAAAATCCGCGCAAAAGGTCGGCTACCCGGCCGATCACATCATCGGCAATATCTGGAGCAATTCGGAAGAAGACGTGGTGCCGGCCGGCAGTGCGGCCAAGGGCTTTATCTCGATCACCACCCACCCGTCGGGCACTGATTTCCCGGTACTGCAAGGTATCAAGCAGGAAGTGGTCGACGCCGGCAAGGGCAACCTGGCCGACCCGAAACGCTTCGGCACCGTGTACTACAACCTGGGCGTGGTCAACGGCATTCTCAACGTCGAAGCCGTGCGCCTGGCCCAGGAAAAATACGGCCACCAAGCGCTTACCGGCGAACAGGTACGCTGGGGGTTCGAGCACCTGAACCTCGACGATGCGCGCCTGCAAGCGCTGGGCGCGAAAGGCCTGGTACAACCGCTGAAACTCTCCTGCGCCGACCACGAAGGCGGCGGCGCGGTGCGCTTTCAGCAATGGGATGGGCAGCGCTGGAACCTGATCAGCGATTGGGTCCAGGCCGACCGCGCACTGCTGCGGCCGATCATCGAAGCGTCGGCCGCGCAGTACGCCAAGGAGAAAGGCATTACGCCGAGGGATTGCAGCAAGGAGCAGTAAGATCCATCGGCTGAAACGCAATACAGAAGTGTGGGAGCGGGCTTGCTCGCGAATGCAGTGGGTCAGTCGCCAAATGCAGTGACTGACACTCCCCATTCGCGAGCAAGTCGAATCGTCGCACCGCCCCTCCCACATTTGGACCCCGGTGTATCAGCTGAATCCCACTCAGCGCTCAGTCCAGGCCGAGTTCCACCACGCCTGCGTTCAACCGCACCGGCCATACCCGCAACCGCTGATTTGGCGCCTCCAGGCACTGCCCGTCCTGCAATCGATAATGCTGCTTGTAGATCGGCGCGGCCACCACCAGGTCGCCCTTGATGCTGCCCACCAAGCCACGGCCGATAACATTCGCGCCGGATTCCGGGTCATGGTTGTCGATGGCGAACAGCGTCTGCTCCTGCGCGCCCGGCAGGTAGAACAGCGCCACTTGCGCGCCGTCCAGCCACACCACCACGCCGGAGTTGCTCACCAGGTCTTGCTCGCTGCACACCCCTTTCCAGGTGGCGAGTTGTTGAATGTGGGGCTGGCTCATCAGGCGATCTCCTCGATGACGGGAATCAGGTTGAGTTCGGCGGCCATGATCGGCCGGCGCTGGCCGCGTTCCTGGACAAAATGGATGTCCGGGTCCGGGCGTTTGTCATTGACGAAGGTGCGGAAGCGCTTGAGTTTTTCCGGGTCTTTGAGGGCGTTGGCCCACTCGCATTCGTAGCGGTCGACCACCAGTTGCATCTGCGCTTCGAGCTCGGCGCCGAGGCCGAGGCTGTCGTGCAGGATCACGTCCTTGAGGAAATCCAGGCCGCCTTCCAGGCTCTCGCGCCATACCGAAGTACGCTGCAGTTTGTCGGCGGTGCGGATGTAGAACATCAGGAAGCGGTCGATGTACTGGATCAGCGTGGCGTCGTCCAGGTCGGTGGCGAACAGCTCGGCATGGCGCGGGCGCATGCCGCCATTGCCGGCGATGTAGAGGTTCCAGCCCTTCTCGGTGGCAATCACGCCGACGTCCTTGCTCTGGGCCTCGGCGCACTCGCGGGTGCAGCCAGACACCGCAAACTTGAGCTTGTGCGGCGAGCGCAGGCCCTTGTAGCGATCCTCGATCAGCAGCGCCATTTTCACGCTGTCCTGCACGCCATAACGGCACCAGGTGCTGCCCACGCACGACTTCACCGTGCGCGTGGATTTGCCATAGGCATGCCCGGTTTCAAAACCCGCGGCGATCAGCTCGGCCCAGATATCCGGCAGTTCATGCAGTTGCGCACCAAACAGGTCGATGCGCTGGCCGCCGGTGATCTTGGTGTAGAGGTCGTATTTCTTCGCCACCTCGCCGATCACTATCAGCTTGTCGGCGGTGATCTCGCCGCCCGGAATGCGCGGTACCACCGAATAGGTGCCGTTCTTCTGCATGTTGGCCATGAAGGTGTCGTTGGTGTCCTGCAACGGCACCAGGGAAGCATCCATGATCGGCTGGTTCCAGCACGAGGCCAGGATCGAACCCACCGCCGGCTTGCACACATCACAACCGGTGTGGCCACGGCCATGTTTGGCCAGCAACTCTTCGAAGGTGATCACCCCTTCCACGCGCACCAGGGCGTACAGCTCCTGACGGGTGTAGGCAAAATGTTCGCACAGGCTCTTGTCGACGCTGACACCACGGGCAATCAATTCATGCTCGAACACTTGCTTGAGCAACCCCGCGCAACCGCCGCAGCCGGTACAGGCCTTGGTCTGGGACTTGAGCAAGCCAAGGTCGCTGCAACCGCCGTCGATGGCCGAGCAGATCGCGCCCTTGGTGACGTTGTGGCAGGAGCACACGGTGGCCGACTCCGGCAAGGCGCCGGGGCCGAGGGTGGGTGCGCCGGCGGACGACGGCAGGATCAGGCTGGCCGGTTCGGCGGGCAGCGTGATGCTGTTCTGCATGTATTGCAGCAAGGTGTCGTAGTAGCTGTTATCACCGACCAGCACCGCGCCGATCACATGCTTGCCGCTCGCGTCCACCACCAGGCGGCGGTAACTGGCGCTGGCCTCGTCGATAAACTGATAGCTGCGCGCGCCAGGGGTGTGGGCATGGGCGTCGCCGATGGAGCCGACGTCCACCCCCAGCAGTTTCAGCTTGGTCGACATATCGGCGCCAACAAACGGCTCGGCGCCCTGCTCGCACAACAGCGCGGCAACCCCACGGGCCATCTGGTAACCCGGCGCGACCAGGCCAAACAGGCTGCCATTCCACGAGGCGCACTCACCAATCGCGTAGATGTGCGGGTCGCAACTCAAGCACTCATCGTTGATCACCACGCCGCCGCGCGGGCCAATCTCAAGGCCGGCCTGGCGGGCCAGGGCATCCTGGGCACGGATACCGGCGGAGAACACGATCAGGTCGGTTTCGAGGAATTCGTCATTGGCGAAGTTCATGCGATAGCGGTACTGCTCGCCCGCGCTGATCGACTGGGTGGCGCGCGACAAGTGCACACCGACGCCCAGCCGTTCGATCTGCGCCTTGAGCGCCAGCCCGCCAAAATCATCCAGCTGCACCGGCATCAGGCGCGGCGCGAATTCCACCACATGGGCTTCCAGGCCGAGGCTTTTCAGCGCGTTGGCAGCCTCCAGGCCCAGCAGCCCACCACCGACCACCACGCCACGCCGGGCGTTGGCGGCGGCTGTGCGGATCGCATCAAGATCTTGCAGCGTGCGGTACACCAGGCGTGAATCGCCTTCGGCGCCTTCGATCGGCGGCACAAACGGGTAAGAGCCGGTAGCCAGCACTAACGTGTCGTAGGCCACGCAACCGTTGGCCGTGATCACCTCGCGACGGGCGCGGTCGATTTCCAGCACCGGTACGCCCAAGTGCAAAGTCACGCCTGGCGTCTGGTACAGCGAGGCCTCGGACAATGCCAGCGACTCGGCATCGCGGCCGGTGAAATACTCGGACAGGTGCACACGGTCATAGGCGCGCATAGGCTCCTCGCTGAACACATGCAGGCGGTAGTGATCCAGCGCGCCGCGCTCGATCAATTGCTCCACGCAGTGATGGCCGACCATGCCATTGCCAACGACGATCAGGGTTTTCATCGGTTTGTTCATATCAGCACCTGACAACATTCATCACGGTTTTTGAAAAGCAAAAAAAAACGCCTGAAACCTTGCGGTTCCAGGCGTCTTTGCCTGTTCTTATTGCGGGATCGGTTCGGCGACTGCGCCGGATCCATCGCTATTGCCCTGGTTGTCGATCGTCGTTGACCGAGGTGGGTTGAAGCTGGACTTGCAGGCGGCGTGCCAATCCGTAGGCAGCCCGTAATTGCGGGATCAAGCCGTATCCGGCCCGCTCAAATGCGCCTCCAACTGGTGCGCCGCGCCTTATAAAAGTGCACCCCCACCTGTGGCGAGCGAGCTTGCTCGCGTTGGAGTGCGCAGCGCTCCGAGGATTTTGGCGCCGCTACGCAGCCCAACGGGAGCAAGCTCCCTCGCCACATAAAACCCGCTCATCACCAGGGCCCTGCCAAAGCTGGCGCGTGACTTGCTAGGGAGATACCTACCAAGCAGTCAACGCTGATTGCCCATTCACGACAAAGGCGCCGTGCAGCCCCCGTTTCCAACGGAGGGTTGCAGGGCGCTTTTTTGTTGGCGGCAAGAAAAGAAGGTTCGAGGGTTAACGATGGCAAACCAAAGCGTACGCAGCGTGTGTCCCTATTGTGGCGTGGGCTGCGGCATCGTCATGCAGGTCGAAAACAACAAAGTGGTCAAGGTGACCGGCGACAAGGCCCACCCCACCAACTTCGGTCGCCTGTGCACCAAGGGCACCACGTGCGGCCAGGCCATCGCCGAGTCTGGCCGCATGGAAAACGCCTACCTGCGTGAGCAGCGCGACCAAGACCCGGTGCGCACTGCGATGGACACCGCCATCAGCGAAACCGCCGACCGCTTGCGCCACATCCTCGATCGCGATGGCCCCGAGGCGCTGGCGTTCTACGTGTCCGGGCAGATGTCGTTGGAAGCCCAATACCTGGCCAATAAGCTGGCCAAAGGTTTTGTGCGCACCCCTCACATCGAGTCCAACTCACGCCTGTGCATGGCCAGCGCCGGCAGCGGCTACAAGCTGTCCCTGGGCTCCGACGGCCCGCCCGGCTCCTATGCAGATTTCGACCGTGCCGACCTGTTCTTCGTGATCGGCGCCAATATGGCCGACTGTCATCCGATTCTGTTCCTGCGCATGATGGACCGGGTCAAGGCCGGGGCGAAGCTGATCGTCGTCGACCCCAGGCGCAGCGCCACGGCCGATAAGGCCAGCCTGTACCTGCCGATCAAGCCAGGTACCGACCTCGCCTTGCTCAATGGCCTGCTGCACCTGTTGGTGAAAAACGGCCACACCGACCCGGCCTTTATCGCCGCGTTCACCGACGGCTGGGACGCCATGCCCGGTTTCCTCGAGGACTACCCGCCGCAGACTGTCGCCGACCTCACGGGCCTGGCCGAAGCGGATATCCGCCAAGCCGCCGACTGGATCGGCCAGGCCGCCGAGTGGATGAGCTGCTGGACCATGGGCCTCAACCAGAGCACCCACGGCACCTGGAACACCAACGCCCTGTGCAACCTGCACCTGGCCACCGGCGCCATCTGCCGCCCCGGCAGCGGGCCGTTTTCGCTTACCGGCCAACCCAATGCCATGGGCGGACGCGAAATGGGTTACATGGGCCCGGGCCTGCCAGGGCAGCGCTCGGTGTTGGTGGAGGCCGACCGCGAATTTATCGCAGACCTCTGGCAAATCCCCCACGACAGCCTGCCGCGCCAGGCCGGCGGCGGTACCGTGGCGATGTTCGAGCAGATGGCCGCCGGGCAGATCAAGGCCTGCTGGATCATCTGCACCAACCCGGTCGCCAGCGCGCCCAACCGCAAGACCGTAATCGCCGGCCTGCAAGCCGCCGAACTGGTGATCACCCAGGACGCCTTCCTCGACACCGAGACCAACCGCTACGCCGACATCCTCTTGCCCGGCGCACTGTGGGCCGAGGCCGAAGGCGTGATGATCAACTCCGAACGCAACTTGACCCTGATGCAAAAGGCCGTCGACGCACCGGGCGAAACCCTGCCCGACTGGCAGATCATTGCCCGGGTCGCCTGCGCAATGGGCTTTGCCGAGGCTTTCACCTATGCATCCGCCGCCGACGTCTTCGAAGAGATCAAACGCGCCTGGAACCCCAAGACCGGCTATGACATTCGTGGCGCCAGCTACGCGCGGCTGCGGGACCAACCGCTGCAATGGCCCTGTGCATCGAATGAGGCCGACGACCGCAACCCGATTCGCTACCTGGATACCGGCACACTCAAATTTGCCACCGATAACGGCAAGGGCCAGTTTTTTCCACGCCCGCATATGCCACCGGCGGAAATGCCCGATGACGCCTTCCCCTTCGTACTCAATACCGGCCGCCTGCAGCACCAGTGGCACACCCTGACCAAGACCGGCAAGGTCGCCACGCTGAACAAACTCAACCCTGGCCCGTTTGTGGAAATCCACCCGCAAGACGCTGCGCGCCTGGGCATCAACGCCAAGGATTCGGTGGAGATCCGCTCCGCGCGCGGCCGCGCCGTACTGCCTGCGGTGGTCACCGACCGCGTGCGTCCGGGCAACTGCTTTGCACCCTTCCACTGGAACGATGTGTTTGGCGACAACCTGGCGATCAACGCCGTGACCAACGACGCCGTCGACCCGATTTCGCTGCAGCCCGAATTCAAGTTCTGCGCGGTCGCCCTCGCCCGTGTCGCCCTGATCGACCACCAGTTTCTCGACGCGCCGGCAGCGGCTGAACACTCCCCGTTAACAGAGGCCCTCACTATGTCGCGTCTCGACGCCTTCGCCGACCTCACCGGCATCCGCGACCTGCCCAAACCCCAGCTGAGCGACAGTGAACGCACCTACCTCGCCGGTTTCCTCAGCGGCCTGCAAGCCAGTGCCGGAGGGGTACCGGTGATGCCGGCCAATGCGCCGTTGGCCAAGGATTCGCGGTTGTGGCTGGACGGCTTGCTCGGCGGTTTATTCAGCCGTGCCGACACCGTTGTTGCCGCACCGCCCTCGCCGACAGTGACCCTGCTGTGGGCCTCGCAAACCGGCAACGCCGAAGCCCTGGCCGAGCGCTTTGCCAAGCGCCTGCGCGACGCCGGCATCAGCGTGGAACTGAGCGCCATGGCCGACTTCCCGCCGAGCAAACTGGCGACCACCCAGACCCTGGCCGTGATCAGTAGCACCTTTGGCGACGGCGACCCACCGGACAACGGTGAAAGCTTCTGGCACGGCCTCAGCAACGTCGACACGCGCCTGGAGTCGCTGCGCTTTGCGGTGCTGGCGCTGGGCGATCCAAATTACGACCAGTTCTGCAAACACGGTAAACAACTCGACCAGCGCCTGCTGGAATTGGGCGCCACGCGTCTGCTCGACCGTGTGGACTGCGACACCGAATTCGAAGAACGCGCCGATGCCTGGCTGGCGCAGTTCCAGCAAGCCCTCAACCCGGCAAAACCGCCAAGCCTGCCCACGCCGGCGGGCAAAACCAAGCTGCACGGGGCACGGCTGCTGCTCAACCGGCACCTCAACCCCCACAGCCGTCACAAGGAAACCCGCCAGTTCGCCCTCGACCTGGCCGACTCCGGGTTGGCCTATGAAGCCGGCGATGCCCTTGGCGTGCGGCCGCGCAACTGCCCTGAACTGGTGAGCGAATTGCTCGACCTGACCCGCTTGAACGCCAGCACCTCGGTGAACATCGACACCTTCGGTGATGTGCCACTGCAACAGGCGCTCACCCAACATTTCGAAATCGCCCGCCCCGGCGCTGAAACCCTCGCGTTTATTGCCGAGCGCAGCGCCAACCCTGGCCTGGAGCACTTATTGCGGCCCGAGCACAAGGCCGAACTAAAAGACTGGCTCTGGGGCCGGCAGCTGGTGGACGTGCTGCAGGAATACCCCGTCGAGTGTTCGGCCGACGAGCTGCTGGGCACCCTCAAGCGCCTGCAACCGCGCCTGTACTCGATTGCCTCCAGCGCCAAGGCGCACCCACACGAAGTGCACCTCACCGTGGCCGCCGTGCGTTACGGCAAGCGCAAAGGCGTGTCGTCGACCTTCCTGGCCGACCGTGCGGGCGACGGCGAAGTGCCGGTGTTCGTACAGCCGAACAAGCACTTTCGTACGCCCACTGACGGCGATGTACCGATGATCATGATCGGCCCTGGCACCGGCGTGGCGCCGTTCCGCGCGTTTTTGCAGGAGCGCCGGGCGCAGGGGCATCAGGGCCGTAACTGGCTGTTCTTTGGCGAGCAGCATGCCGCCAGCGACTTCTACTATCAGGATGAGCTGCAAGGCTTGCAGCGCGACGGCTTGCTCACCCACCTGAGCCTGGCGTTTTCCCGCGACCAGGCGCAGAAAATCTACGTGCAGGACCGCATCCGCGAAACAGGCGACGAGCTGTGGCGCTGGCTACAGGACGGCGCCAAGCTGTACATCTGCGGGGACGCCAGCCAGATGGCCAAGGACGTCGACCAGGCATTGCGCCAGGTCGCGCAAACCCACGGCGGGCTGAGTGCCGAGAGCGCCGTGGAGTACTGGCGGCAGTTGAGCGAGCAGAAGCGTTATCTGCGTGATGTGTATTGATTGGATACAGAACAATCGCGAATTGTATTGTGTACAAAAAACCCTAAAGATTTGTCGACGCCAGGCCGACACAGCAGTGATAGCAAATCGCCTCGCGTTTTTCTCGAAGCGCGACGATTTGGCCGCCCTCCACGCTGATGGTCGTCTCGATGAAAATAAAAAATAAGCTTGTACTGGCTTTTGTCTCGGTCGCGTTTATCCCGGTAAGCCTGGTGGCCGTGATTTCTGTGATGAACACACGGACCCAGGCGGTCGACCAGTTCATCGACGGCAGCACCCGGGAAATCCGCCAGATCGATGGCAATATCCGCCAGTTCTTCGATGGCACGCTGCAGAACGTCGATCAGATGGCCACTGATCCTGTATACACTTCCGTGAACACACTCAAGAACTACCAACCCGCCGACGCCGCCAGCCAGCCGCTGCCGGCAGAGGCGCAAAGCGTGATTGAGCGCTTCGCCCGGTTTGGCGCCACGCACCCGGCGGCGGCCATTCTGTCCATCGGCCTCGAAGACGGCACCTACGCCAAATGGCCCGATGACCCACAACTGGCCAAGTACGACCCGCGCACGCGCCCCTGGTACAAGGCGGCAATGGCCAGCCCCGGCAAGACCGTGCGCACCCCGGCTTACTATTACGACAAGGACGACGTAGCCCTGGTGGGCACCGCGCGCGCCCTGCTGGATACCAGCGGCAAGGCCAAGGGGGTGTTTGTGGTCAGCGTGTCGCTGAAGAACCTCACCGAGCTGGTCAAGAGCATCAAGCTCGGCGAAAGCGGCTACGTGATGCTGATCGAAGACGGCGTGGTGCTGGTGGACCCGCGTGACGCCGCCCACAGTTTCAAACCGCTCAAGGACCTGGGCGCGCCTTACGCGCACTTGGCCGAAACGCCGCAAGGCTCCACCGAAGTGGAGATCAATGGTGTTCGTTACATGGCCAACGTCTGGACCTCACCGGGCCTGGGCTGGCGTTATGTAGGGCTGATCGAGCACCGCGAAGTGATGGCCGAGGCCACGCGCATGACCTACCTGACTGCCGCCATCGTTGGCGTGCTGGTGCTGATTTTCGGCTTGCTCGCGGCGGCGTTCTCCAAGGTTATCGTCAAGCCGATCGGCCAGGTCAGTACCGGTTTGCAGTCCATCGCCCAGGGCGAAGGCGATTTGCGCCATGAACTGCAGGTGCAGGGCAAGGATGAAACCGCCGAACTGGCC
The DNA here is from genome assembly GCF_002843605.1 of Pseudomonas sp. S09G 359. NCBI lineage: Bacteria > Pseudomonadati > Pseudomonadota > Gammaproteobacteria > Pseudomonadales > Pseudomonadaceae > Pseudomonas > Pseudomonas sp. S09G 359. The sequence continues at coordinate 3,802,801 of NZ_CP025263.1, forward strand.
GGTTGGTTCAACAAGTTCCTCGCAGCCATCCGCCAGCTGATCCAGCATATCGGCGCGGCCTCGGCCAATTTGCAGAACGCCTCGAAGGTCAACAGCGAAGTCGCGCACAACATGAACGAAGCCGCCGGGCGCCAGCGTGAGGCAGTGGAATTAGTATCCACCGCATTCAATGAAATGGTCGCCACCGCCAACGAAGTCGCCCGCTCGTGCAGCGGTGCCGCCGAATCCGCCGAGAACGGCCATCGCCGCGTCGCCGAGGGCAAGCAGCAGATCGAAGTGACCACCGATAACGTCAACCGCCTGGGCCGCCGCCTGACCGAATCGTCCCAGGCCATGGTCGAGCTGGAAGCCGGCAGCCGCAGCATCAACCAGATCCTCGGCACCATCCGTGCGATTGCCGAGCAGACCAACCTGCTGGCGCTTAACGCAGCCATCGAGGCTGCGCGCGCCGGCGACCAGGGCCGTGGTTTTGCCGTGGTCGCCGACGAGGTGCGCGCCCTGGCCAAGCGCACCTCCGACTCCACCGGCGAGATCGAGAACCTGCTCGGCACCCTGGAAAACAAGACCCAGGAAGTCACCCAGAAAATGGGCAGCTGCCTGGACCTGTCACGGGCCAGTGTGTCGTCCATCGAAAGCGCACGGGACAGTTTTGAAGGCATCCAGTTGTCGGTCAACGAGATCCGCGACCAGAACCTGCAAATCTCCGCTGCCGCCGAGGAGCAACACAGCGTGGCCGAAGAGATCAACCGGCATATCCAGCAGATCTACGACGAGGCGCGCCTGGTGGAAAGCCTGGCCAACTCGGCGCAGGACGACTCCGGAAGGTTGTCGAATTTGTCGGATGAGTTGAATGGCTTGGTGGGGCGCTTCAAGTCCTGATGAGCTGCGAAATCTTAGGCTGCGCGTATGCAGGGTTTAGCTTAGAGCCACCATCCCTATCGAACCTGCCCTACGTTGAACGAGACTTGAACTGTTCGTAGAACGCCAACGCTGCGATGTTCTTGCCCTTGGCTTCAAGCATGATGTCGAAACGATCGATAAACTGCAGCGCGTAGTCGTTGGTCCAGCGGTTCCACATCTGCGCGCTGTGGGCATAGAGGTCGCGCTTGGAGACCACCTGCAGCAAGGCCTCCATTTCCAGCTTGTGGTCGGCGTCGAAGCCCAGATCCTGCAGGCTTTCCTGCGGTTGGGAATAGTGCATGGTCGGGCGTACGCCTCGCCAGCTTTCAATCACCCGCGCGACGCGTTCCGAGTGGGGGTCGATGTAGTCGTCTTCGTTGATCCAGCAATGGTGGATGTCCAGCACCACCGGCGCCAGGTCGGCGACTTGCAGGCAGTGATCCAGGCCGTAGGTTTTCTCGTCGTTCTCGAAGGTGATGCAGTTGCGCGCCACTTCCGACAGGCGCGGCCACACCGCGCGCGTGCCTTCCACGCCGAGGCGGCCGGCGATATGCACGTTGCACTTGAGGTCCTGGAAACGTCGGCCGTAGCCCATCATGCGGATCATGTCGGCGTGGTATTCGAATTCGGCGAGGCTGTTTTCCACCACGCCAGGGTTCTCCGAAGCGAGCACACAGTACTGGCCGGGGTGGAACGACAGGCGGATGTCCGCAGCGCGCGCCAGGTCGCCGATCGCGGCAAACCCCTCGACCAGCTGACGTTCGATGGCCGGGTCCTTGTACAGCGCGGCGACTTTCGGGTGGCTATAGAACGGCAACAGGTCGCTGCTCAGACGCAGCATGTGCAAGGTCGGCGGCAGCTCGGCGACATAGGTCAACAGGCGTAATTGGGCGGCCAGGTTATGGGTGACCACTTCGACCAATTTATCGCGGGCCACCTGCGGCGTGACACTCTCCATCCAGCGCAACGTGGTGGTGCGCGGGTTGAAAGGGCCTTCGATCAGCTTCAAGGCGCTGGCGGACAGCAGGCGATCAGGATGCTGGTACTGGCACAGGAAACCGATGCGGGGGTGAGTCATGGAAGCGCCTTGCGTTGGAAAAGTGCGGGATGATACGGCGTTAGGCCGGGGCCTACCCAGCGGGTTCACAATATTTCGACACGATTGACGCTGAACTTTCTGACACGTGGTGCGTTCATTTCCTATGCGCTGCCCCGACCCAGGGGCGTTGTACAACAAGGAGCCGCCACGCCTATGACTACCCTCCCCGCCTACCGATACACGCCAGGGCCGCTGCATGCGACTTTGCTGGCCGGCACCGTGCCGTTGTTTCTCGGCGCCTTGCTCAGTGACATTGCCTACACCCAGACCTACCAGATTCAATGGGCCAACTTCGCATCCTGGTTGATCGCCGGCGCGCTGGTGTTCGCGGGCTTCGCGTTCCTGTTCGCGCTGGTCAACCTGCTCCGCGCCGAGCGTAAGGCCGGGCAGCCCACGCGGTATGTCCTGCTGCTGTTGGCCACCTGGCTATTGGGCCTGGTCAACGCCTTCCAGCATGCCAAGGATGCCTACGCCTCGATGCCGACAGGCCTGGTGCTGTCGGCCATCGTCTTGCTGCTGACACTGGCAGCCACCTGGACCGGCCTGCGTTCGCGAGGTGTCCAATGAAAACCTCCAGCACACTGACCCTGTTGAGCGCTGCACTGTTGCTGACCGCCTGTGGTGGCGAAGGCGACAAAACCCAGGCCCGTGGCCCCGACCCCAAACTGCCCGAGCAGCAAAGCAGCCTGCTGCCAAGCATGAAGATTGCCGAGCCGGCGCCGTGGGGCGAGCAAAAACCCAAAGTGCCCGAGGGCTACAGCATCACGGCCATCGCCACCGACCTGGCCATCCCGCGCCAGACCCTGGTGCTGCCCAACGGTGACATCCTGATCGCCGAAGGCCGTGGCGGCAGCGCGGCCAAGCTCAAGCCCAAGGATGTGATCGCCAGCCTGATCAAGGCCGAGGGCAACACCAAGGTCAAGGGCGGCAACCGCCTGACCCTGCTGCGCGATGCCGACGGTGACGGCACCTACGAACTCAAGACCGTGTTCGCCGACAATCTCAATGCGCCCTACGGCCTGGCATTTGCCAACGGCAAACTGTACGTCGCCAACCAGGACGCACTGGTGAGCTTCGACTACGCCGACGGCCAGACCAAGGCCAGCGGCCCGCCGACCAAGGTCACCGACCTGCCGGCGCAGATCAACCACCACTGGACCAAATCCCTGGCGATCAGCGCCGATGGGCGCCAGTTGTACGTGGGTATCGGCTCTAACAGCAATGTCACCGAACGCGGCATGGAAGTGGAGATCGACCGCGCGATGGTCTGGCAGATCGACGCGGCTACCGGCGCCCACAAACCCTACGCCACCGGCCTGCGTAACCCCACGGCGTTGACCATTCAACCCGACTCCGGGCAATTGTGGACGGTGGTCAACGAGCGCGACGAACTCGGCCCGGACCTGGTGCCGGATTACCTGACCTCGGTGCGCGAAGGCGCCTTCTACGGCTGGCCCTACAGCTATTGGGGCCAGAACGTCGACCCGCGCGCCCAGCCGCAGAACCCGGCCAAAGTCGCCGCCGCGATCAAGCCGGATTACAGCCTCGGTTCCCACGTGGCGGCGCTGGGCGTGGACTTCTCGATCCCGGCCATGGGCGAAAAATTTGCCGACGGCGTGTTTGTCGGCGAGCACGGCAGCTGGAACCGCGACAACCCGGTGGGCTACAAAGTGATCTTTGTGCCGTTCAGCAATGGCAAGCCTTCCGGCGAGCCCGTTGATTTTGCCAGCGGCTTTCGCGGTGACGACGGCAAGACTCGTGGGCGCCCGGTGGGCGTGACGGTCGACCCGAAAGGCGCGCTGATCATTGCCGACGACCTGGCCAACACCGTTTGGCGGGTAACGCGTAACCGCTAAGCAAATGGTTTGACATGCTTGCCTGAGGCAACAATATAATTGCCTCAGGCAACCATTCGAGCATCCGCCATGTCTACACCCCTGCTTGTCGAGCGCGCCGGCATTGTGCGCGGCTTCAACCGCTTCTATACCCACCAGATCGGCGTGTTGCAGGAACACCTGCTACAAAGCGACTTTTCCCTGACCGAAATCCGCGTGATGTACGAGTTGTCCTCGCGTGGCGACCTGACCAGCGCTGACCTGTGCCAGATGCTCAGCCTGGACGCGGGCTACCTGAGCCGGCTGACCGGTGGTTTCGAGAAAAAAGGCCTGATCCAGAAAGTCCGCTCCGTCACCGACGCGCGCGCAATCCAACTGCACCTCACCGACCTCGGCCGTGCGGTGCTGGCGCCCCTGGAGCAACAAACCCAGGACGAAGTGATCGCCCTGCTCGACGGCCTGCCTGAATCCCAGCAACAGCAACTGACCGACGCCATGCGCCGAATCCAGGCCGTGCTCCAAGGCACTGCGCCCAGCTACCTGCTGCGCGACCCGCAACCGGGCGATATGGGCCACGTAGTGCAGGCGCAGTCGGCGCTGTATGCCCGCGAGTATCAGTGGAACTGGGAGTTCGAAGCGCTGGTGGCCGAAATTGTTGCCAAGTACCTGCGCGAATTCGACCCGACACGCGAGCGCTGCTGGATTGCGGAGAAGGATGGCGAGGTGGTTGGCTCGGTATTCGTGGTGCGCCATGACGACAGCACCGCCCAGCTGCGCATGCTCTATGTGGACGCCAGCGCCCGCGGCCTGGGGATCGGCCAGCGCCTGGTGGACGAGTGCCTGCGCTTTGCGCGCAATGCCGGCTACCAACGCATGATGCTGTGGACCGTAGACATCCTCACCGATGCGCGCAAGCTCTATCAAAAAGCCGGTTTCGAGTTGCTGGAAGAGGAACCCATGCGCAGTTTCGGCAAGCAACTGGTCAGCCAGACCTGGGCACGCGCGCTGTAAAAAAAAGGGGCTTGAATGGCTCAAGCCCCACACCCTTTACAGGTCAGTGATTTCCTTGTGGCGTGGCACCAGGGTTTTCATCACGCTCCAGGCTACCAGGTAGGCCAGGGCACAGATCGCGAACATGATCATGTAGCCGGTATGGATATCGTTGATCGATTTGTAATAGTCGAACACCCAGCCGCCGATCTTGGTCATGACCACGCCACCAATGCCGCCGGCCATACCGCCGATGCCGACCACCGAGGCCACGGTTTTTTGCGGGAACATGTCGGACACGGTGGTGAAGATATTGCACGACCACGCCTGGTGCGCCGAGGCGCCCACGCCGATCAGCAGTACCGGCACCCAGAAGCTGATGTAGCCCAGCGGCTGCGCCAGCAACACCACCAGCGGGAACAGGGCGATCACCAACATGGCTTTCATGCGGCCGTCATAGGGTGCATCGCCACGCGCCATGAAGTAGCTGGGGAACCAGCCACCGCCAATGCTGCCGACCATGGTCATGCTGTACAGCACGGCCAGCGGCATCACGATATCGGCGCCTTTCATGCCGTATTGCGCCGACAGGTAGGTGGGCAGCCAGAACAGGAAGAACCACCACACGCCATCCGTCATGAACTTGCCGAAGGCAAAGGCCCAGGTCTGGCGATAGGTGAGCAACTTGAACCACGAGACTTTTTTCTCGACGGTGCCGGCTGGCGCCGGGGTAAAGGCCTGCACGGTCTGGTCGCTGCGGATGTAGGCCAGCTCCTCGGCCGACAGGCGCTTTTGCTGGTCGGGCTTTTCATACACGGCCGCCCATACCGCCACCCACACGAAGCCGAGCATGCCGATCACCATAAAGGCGGCCTCCCAGCCCCACATGCCGGCAATCAGTGGCACGCAGATCGGCGCGAGGATCGCACCCACGTTGGCCCCGGAGTTGAAAATACCGGTGGCCAGGGAGCGCTCTTTCTTCGGGAAATATTCAGCGGTGGCCTTGATCGCGATCGGGAAGTTACCCGCTTCGCCAATCGCCAGCACGGCGCGGGACAGCATGAAGCCGGCAATCGACACCGGAATCACTGCAAGCCCGATCGCGCCACTGACGGCGGCGATGCCCTCGCCCATCGGCACCGAGAACGCATGCATGATGGCGCCGGTGGACCAGATGCCAATCGCTACCACGTAGGCGGCCTTGGTGCCGATCTTGTCGACAAAGCGCCCGGCGAACAGCATGGAAATCGCATAGACAAACTGGAACACAGCGGCAATGTTGGCGTAGTCGGTGTTGCTCCAGCCAAATTGCGTCGACAACTGCGGGGCCAGCAGGCTGAGCACCTGGCGGTCGAGGTAGTTGACGGTGGTGGCGAAAAACAGCATCGCGCAGATGGTCCAGCGATAGTTGCCTACAGCTTGACCAACGCGGTGGGCGTTGATGGGCTCGTTCAAGTTCATGGCATCACTTTTTATTTTTGTTAGGTAGGACATATGTAACGTCATATGTCGTCGTACAACTGCGACTTTTATATCGGGACGCCTGTCCGGTGTCAATCGCAAAGATTGCCGTATGTCTAGCTATTACGTGGTTACGAAAAGTGTCAGATGTGCACGGTTGTAGGACGACAAACGCGCATCACCAAACTCGGTGCCTTGCCGGGTACGTCATCAAGCTCGCCGAACGGCTGCATACCGACCTTTTCGAGCACATGAATCGACGCCGCGTGTTCTGGCCGCACCAGGCCAAACACCTCGGGTACGCCCAAGGTGTCAAATGCCAGCACCAGCGCATCGCGCGCCAGTTCGGTGGCATAGCCCTGCCCCCAGGCTTCTACGGCGAAGCGGTAGCCCAGGTTGATGCGCGATTGCGTGAGGTAGTTGAGCGGCGCGATACCGCCAAACCCGATGAGGTGGTCCGGCGCCTCAACACGGGCGATGGCCCACCAGCCGTATCCGAGGGTAGCCCACTGTTCGAGCCAGTGATCGAGCAGACGCTGGGCGGCGGAAAGGCTGGGCATGGGCCCGGCGGGGTTGAAGAGGTTGGTCTGCGGGTCGCCGAAGATCGCGAACAATCGCTGCACATCCGTGGGCTGTGGCTTGCGGTAGACCAGGCGCGAGGGGGGCATTTGATTGGCTCCTGTTTCCGTGCATATCGGTGTTTTGTGCCACGCAAGCCTTTCTGTGGCGAGCGGGCTTGCCCGCGTTGGGCTGCGAAGCAGCCCCAAAAAAACTCCGCGTAACTTCAGGTAAATCTCCGTCGCAGGTTTTGGGACTGCTGCGCACTCCAACGCGGGCAAGCCCGCTCGCCACAAACAGCGTGTCCATCCACTAAATAGGGCTGCCAAGCACAAAAAACCAATGCCCCTGCAAAAAAACACAAATAGTGGTGAATTATTTCGTATGCAGTTGTATCTGAACTGACAGAGCGGTGCCATCGCAACGATGGCACCTCCCCTGTTCAGTTTTAGAGTGGCCCGCATGAAATTACGTAAGAAGAGCGTCAAGCCCATCGGCTTGAAAGACATCACCATCGTCGACGACGCCAAGATGCGCAAGGCGATTACCGCCGCCGCACTGGGCAACGCCATGGAATGGTTCGACTTTGGCGTCTACGGGTTTGTCGCCTATGTGCTCGGCAAGGTGTTCTTCCCCGACGCCTCACCCAGCGTACAAATGATCGCCGCACTGGCCACCTTCTCGGTGCCGTTCCTGATTCGCCCACTGGGTGGCCTGTTCTTCGGCGCGCTGGGGGATAAATACGGGCGACAGAAAGTCCTCGCCGCTACCATCGTGATCATGTCCCTGAGCACCTTCGCCATCGGCCTGATTCCCGGCTATGCCTCCATTGGCATCTGGGCACCGATTCTGTTGCTGCTGTGCAAGATGGCCCAGGGCTTCTCGGTGGGCGGTGAATACACCGGCGCCTCGATTTTCGTCGCCGAATACGCCCCGGACCGCAAGCGCGGCTTCCTTGGCAGCTGGCTGGACTTCGGCTCCATCGCCGGTTTCGTCTTGGGTGCTGGCGTAGTGGTGCTGATTTCCAGCGTGCTCGGCGAAGCGGAGTTCGAATCCTGGGGCTGGCGCCTGCCGTTCTTCCTCGCCCTGCCCTTGGGCATGATCGGCCTGTACCTGCGCCATGCACTGGAAGAAACCCCGGCCTTCCAACAGCACGTCGACAAGCTCGAACAGGGTGACCGCGAGGGCTTGACCCACGGCCCCAAAGTGTCTTTCAAGGAAATCGCCACCAAGCACTGGCGCAGCCTGCTGACCTGCATCGGTATCGTCGCGGCCACCAACGTGACGTACTACATGCTGCTCACGTACATGCCGAGCTACCTCTCGCATAACCTGCACTACCCGGAAAACAGCGGCGTGCTGATCATCATCGCGATCATGGTCGGCATGCTGTTCGTGCAGCCGTTCATTGGCTTTGTCAGCGACAAGATCGGCCGCAAGCCCTTCATTATCGCTGGTAGCATCGGCCTGCTGTTCCTGGCCATCCCGGCGTTCATGCTGATCACCAGCGGCAAGACCGGCCTGATCTTCGCCGGCCTGCTGATTCTTGCGGTGATCCTGAACTTCTTTATCGGCGTGATGGCCTCGACGCTGCCCGCGATGTTCCCCACACACCTGCGCTACAGCGCGTTGGCCAGTGCCTTCAACGTCTCGGTACTGATCGCAGGCGTTACGCCGACCGCCGTGGCCTGGCTGGTGGAAAGCACCAACGACCTGTACATGCCCGCCTACTACCTGATGGTATTTGCCGTGGTCGGCCTGATCACCGGCCTGACCATGAAGGAAACCGCCAACAAGCCCCTGCGCGGCGCGGCGCCGGCCGCTTCCGATATGGAAGAGGCCAAGGAACTGCTACAAGAGCACCACGACAACATCGAGCAGAAAATCGAAGACATCGACGCCGAGATTGCCGAGCTGGAAGCCAAGCGCCAGAATCTGGTGCAGCAGCATCCACGGATTAATTAACAGACCTGACCCTGCGTGGCGGCGCAAACCGCCACGCCTTTGGAGTGCGCAGCATGGTTCCAAGTGTCACCGCCGCACAATCGTTGCTCAACGCCGACGAACGCGCAGCCATCGCCGAAATTGAAGCCACCACTAGCATCCTGCAATTGGTCACCCGCCTGACCGGCATGCGCTTCGCCGGCATCGCCAAGTTCACCGAAGTGGACTGGATTGTCTGCTCCGTCCACGACACCGCCGACATGGGCATTCATGTCGATGATGTGCTCGACCTCGAAACCACCCTGTGCAGCGAGTTCTGCATCAACCCGCAAACCTTGTTCATTCCGCAAATCAGCGCCAATGGCCGCTTTGCCGTTCGCCCGGTGGTCAAGCAATTTGCCATCGAGAGCTACGCCGGTGCGCCGATCTTCCTGCCCGACGGCCGCCTGTTCGGTGCGCTGTGCGCACTGGATTCCCGGGCGATGCTGTTCGACGACCCCAACCTGCCGGAAACCCTCAGCCTGTTTGCGCGGCTGATCGGCTGCATCTTCTACGCTAACTTGACGACGACCGATCAGTGATCGTCGGCTGGCCGCGCAACGCAGCGATATCGCGCTTGGGTGGCACACCAAACAAGCGGCTGTACTCACGGCTGAACTGCGACGGGCTTTCATAACCCACTTTGAATGCAGCGCTGGACACGTCCTGATGCTCGTTCAACATCAAGCGCCGCGCCTCGTTGAGGCGCAGCCACTTCTGATATTGCAATGGGCTCATCGCCGTCAGTTGGCGAAAGTGATGGTGAAACGTCGCCGCACTCATTTGTACCCGTGCGGCCAACTCATCCACGCGCAGCGCCGCGTCGTAGTTGAGTTTCAGCCAGTCGATCGCCCGGGCAATCCTATACCCCTGCCCGTCCACCGCACAGATCTGGCGCAATCGGCCAGCTTGATCGCTTTGCAATAGCCGGTAATGAATCTCGCGCTGGATCAACGGCGCGAGCACCGGTATGGCTTCGGGCTCATCGAGCAATGCTACCAGGCGTGCGAATGACGCCAGCATGCCCTCGGTCACCACGCCAATCCCCACGCCCTTCATTACCGCCCGCTCGCGCTTGGGCGGCAGCTCACTCTGGGCGATCAGCTCGGCGAGGATGCGCAAGTCCAGCTTGAAGGTCAGCCCCAGGCATGGCCGATTCGGGGTAGCAACCAGCACTTCGGAATTGGCCGGGATGTCCAGCGAGGTCACCAGGAATCGCGACGTGTCATACGGGTAGCCCTCACCGCCGACCCACAACTGCTTTTCACCTTGGGCCACCAGCACGATGCTTGGCGGGACCATGCACACCACCGGCCTGCAAGGCTGCTCACGCCGGTAAAAACTCAGGCCTGGAACCGCCGTGGGCTCGTCGCCGGGGGTAAAGATTCGCGCACCGATGGCGTGAGCCAGCGCGTGCAGATTGTTGTTCATAACCAGCCCTTTTCGTTCGTCAGCGAACTTTACCCCCGCACCACCCAAGACGTCGCCGGCAACCGGCGAGACTCAGAGGATCAGGCAAGTAATCCAGCGGAACGCACTACAGAACCCAGGTACATGCCGGGAAAATGTGCGAACCAACCGCCTCAAGGATTACCCCATGAAACGCCTTTTACTTGCCATGGCTTTGCTGGTGACGTCCTTTTCTTCACTGGGAGCCGATATGTCCAACGGTGCTGACAACTTCTATACCAGCGACAAGGTGACCGTCGAAAAGGTCACCTTCAACAACCAATACGGCCTGCGGGTTGCAGGCAACCTGTTCGTACCCAAGCACCTTGCCGCTGGCGCAAAAAGCCCGGCGATTATCGTCGGCCATCCGATGGGCGCCGTCAAAGAGCAAAGCGCGAACCTGTACGCCACCAAAATGGCCGAACAGGGCTTCGTCACCCTGTCCATGGACCTGTCGTTCTGGGGCGAAAGCGCAGGCACCCCACGCAACGCGGTGTTGCCCGACCTTTACGTCGAAGACTTCAGCGCGGCCGTGGATTACCTTGGCACCCGCTCTATCGTGGACCGTGAACGTATCGGTGTGATTGGCATCTGCGGCAGCGCCAGCTTCGCCATCGCGGCGGCGAAGATCGACCCACGCCTGAAGGCCATCGCCACCGTCAGCATGTACGACATGGGCGCCGCCAACCGCAGTGGCCTCAAACAGGGCATGACACTGGAGCAGCGTCGCCAGGTGCTGTTGCAGGCGGCCAACCAGCGCTATGTGGAATTCCAGGGTGGAGAAACCCTCTATACCAGCGGCACGCCACTCAAGCTGACGGGCAACCCGATTGGCGATGAGTTCTTCGATTTCTACCGCACCCCACGCGGCCAGGTCACGCCAGCCGGTGCGTCGGCGCAAACCACCACCATGCCGACGCTGACCAGCAATGTGAAGTTCATGAACTTCTACCCGTTCAACGACATCGAGACGATCTCGCCGCGCCCGCTGTTGCTGATCACCGGCGCCAATGCGCACTCCCGTGAGTTCAGTGAGGACGCCTTCCAGCGTGCGGCCGAGCCCAAGGAGCTGCTGGTCATCCCCAATGCCGGCCACGTGGACCTCTACGACCGGGTCAACCTGATCCCGTTCGCCAAGCTCACGACCTTCTTCAAAAGCCACCTGTGATGACTGAATACACTCCTGTCCGGCATTGGGGCGCGGTGCTGGCGATGTCGCTGGCAGCGTTTGCCCTGGTGGCCTCCGAATTCATGCCCGTGAGCCTGCTGACACCTTTGGCGGCCGACTTGCACATCAGTCAGGGCCAGGCTGGCCAGGGCATTTCGGTATCCGGGCTGTTCGCCTTGCTCACCAGCCTGGTGATCGCGGCAGTCGCGGCACGCGTGGATCGCAAGCGCCTACTGGTGGCCTTGATCCTGCTGATGATCGTTTCCGGCATCGTAGTGGCGTTCGCACCGAACTACCTGATCTTCATGCTCGGCCGCGCCCTGATCGGCGTGGCCATCGGCGGGTTTTGGTCATTGTCGGCAGCCACCGCCATGCGCCTGGTACCCGAGGCGCAAGTGCCACGGGCGCTGGCCCTGGTCAATGGCGGCAACGCACTGGCCATGGTCGTTGCCGCACCGCTGGGCAGCTATGTCGGCGGGATGATCGGCTGGCGCGGTGCATTTTTCTGCGTGGTGCCGGTGGCTGTGATTGCGCTGATATGGCTGTTGCTCAGCCTACCTTCGATCAAAACCGTCGGTGAGGGAAAAACCAGTAACGTGCTGCGCCTGCTAAAGCTGGCGCCGGTGGCGTTGGGCATGCTCGCCGTCAGCGTGTTTTTCATGGGCCAATTCATGCTCTTCACCTACCTGAGGCCGTTCCTGGAGGACGTTACCCACGTCAGCGTGCCCACGCTCTCGCTGATGTTGCTGGTGCTCGGCCTGGCTGGCCTGGCGGGAACGTTGCTGATCGAACGGTTCCTGAAAAACAGCCTGCATCCCACGCTGATCGCCATCCCGCTGTTGATGGCAATGGTTGCCGTGGCGCTGGTTGCAGTCGGCAGTACGCCGATTCTCGCGGCAGTGTTGCTGGGGTGCTGGGGGTTGTTGGCCACCGCCGCGCCGGTAGGCTGGTGGACCTGGCTCGCCAAAACCCTGCCCGATGATGCCGAGGCAGGGGGTGGCTTGATGGTAGCCATCATTCAACTGGCAATTGCCGCTGGGGCCACGGTCGGTGGCGTGGCGTTCGATCTCAGCGGCTACCAGATGACGTTTGAATTGAGCGCCGGCTTGCTGGTGATTGCTGCCGTGCTGGCCGGTGCGGCGTCCCGCAGCTCATCGGCGAAGCTCGAAGCCAGCCGCGCTACCTGAAAAAATGACTCGGCGTCTTGCCAAACTGTTTCTTGAACATGCTGGTAAACGCGCTGGGGCTGTCGTAGCCCAGTTCCAGGGCCACATCGATGATCTTGTCCCCCACCGCAATGCGTTCCAGCGCCAGCAGCAGCCGCGCCTGCTGGCGCCATTGGCCGAAGGTCATGCCGGTTTCCTTGCGGAACAGGCGCTGGATGGTTTTCTGGTCCAGGGCCAGGCGCTCGCTCCAATCGGCGACGGTGGAGGCATCGCCCGGGTCATCCTGCAGCGCCAGGCAGATCTGCTGGATACGTGGGTCGCCAGGCTGCGGCAACGACAACGGCAGGGCCGGCAACAAGGCGAGTTCGTCGAGGATCAGGTGCATGATGCGCGCATCGCGTGAGTCTTCGGCGTAGGGTGGCTTCAAGCTCACCGAAGCCTTGATCAGCTCGCTCAGCAGCGGCGAAATGCTCACCGCCTTGGTCTCGCTGGGCAGGTTGGGGAAGCTGTCCGGGCGTACAAACACGCTGCGCATTTTCAGCGCGCCCACGCAGCGCAGGGAATGCACGTGCCCGCAGGGTATCCAGAAACCGCGATTGGGCGGCACCGTCCACTGCCTTTGCGCCGAGTGCACCACCATCACCCCTTCGGTGGCGTACAGCAGTTGATGCTTTTCGTGGCTGTGCTCGGGGATCACCCAGTTTTCCGGGTAGTCGGTGGCTGAGCTGATGACTGCCCACGCGCCTGCATCGATCTCCTGCAAAAATTTATCCAGTGATTTGAGCATTTTTGCCCTTTTTGCGATGGTTGAATCCCGAATTACGCGAGACAGGCATTTGTCGCGAATTTAGCATAACCTTCGAAACAATTTGAAATGGGCAGCCAGCCAAGTACTCGCTGCCCGTGTTTGTTGCCTTGAATGGAATGCCTGCATGTCGACCCTGACCGCATCACCCGCCGCAACGTCAAGCCCTCCCCAAGTAAGCCCATTGGTCATGCGTATCCTCGGCGCCTGCGCCCTGGCACACCTGATCAATGACTTGATCCAGGCGGTGCTGCCGTCGATTTACCCGATGCTCAAGGCCAACTACGGGCTGACCTTCACCCAGGTCGGCCTGATCACCCTGACCTTCCAGTTGACGGCCTCGCTGCTGCAACCGTGGATCGGCTACCACACCGACCGCCACCCCAAGCCGTGGCTGCTGCCGGCGGGCATGGTGTGCACCCTGGTGGGCATCCTGATGCTGGCGTTTGTCGGCAGCTTCCCAATGATTTTGCTCGCGGCCGGCCTGGTGGGCGTGGGCTCGTCGACCTTCCACCCGGAAACCTCGCGCGTTGCACGCCTGGCCTCCGGCGGGCGTTACGGCCTGGCGCAATCGACCTTCCAGGTCGGCGGCAACACCGGCAGCGCCTTGGGCCCGTTGCTCGCGGCGGCCATCATCATCCCCTATGGCCAGGGCCATATCGCCTGGTTCGGGCTGTTTGCGGTGTTCGCGATCCTGGTGCTGTACGGCTTGAGCCGCTGGTACCGCAACCACCTCAACCTGTTCAAGCTCAAGCAAGGCGGCAAAGCCACCCATGGTCTGTCCAAAGGCCGTGTGACGTTTGCCCTGGTGGTACTGGCCCTGCTGGTATTTTCCAAATACTTCTACATGACCAGCCTGACCAGCTACTTCACCTTCTACCTGATCGAGAAATTCCAGCTGTCGGTGTCAAGTTCGCAGATGTACCTGTTCCTGTTCCTCGGCGCAGTGGCCGTGGGCACCTTTGCGGGCGGCCCGATCGGCGACAAGATCGGGCGTAAGAAAGTCATCTGGTTCTCGATCCTCGGCGCCGCCCCGTTCACCCTGGCCCTGCCCTACGTCGACCTGTTCTGGACGGCCGTGCTCAGCGTGGTGATCGGCTTTATCCTGGCCTCGGCCTTCTCCGCCATCGTGGTGTTCGCCCAGGAATTGGTACCGGGCAATGTGGGCATGATCGCCGGTGTGTTCTTCGGCCTGATGTTCGGCTTCAGCGGGATCGGCGCGGCCTTGCTCGGTTTGCTCGCCGACAGCCATGGCATCGCGTATGTCTACAAGCTGTGCTCGTTCCTGCCGCTGGTGGGGATCCTGACGATACTGCTGCCCTCGACCAAAGGCGTCTAGACCGCCGATCATCGGCTGGCTGTATGCCAGCACGATGAACGCTCTGAAAAACCTGCGTGTGCGCTTACAATCCCGGTTTTCAACGCACACCAGGCAGACCCGGCAAGACATGGCGCTCGACCCTCCTACGATTCTGGCACTTACGGTTGCCCTGGCAGCCGCTGCCGCTCTTTACCTGGCCGTTGAATGGCGGAGCGTGCGCGAGCCGTCGCTGCTGTTCTGGAGCGCCGGTTTCGCCACCATCACCCTGGGTTCTACCCTCGCCCTGCTGCGCAGCAACGGCTATCTGGTCATCGGGATCTGGTTCGCCAATGGCTTGCTGGTGAGCGCGCATTTTCTGTTTTTACTCGGTGTCGCGCGGTTTACCCAGGTTCGCCTTTCCCGGCGGTGGTGGCTGATGCTGGTGATCTGGCTCGGCATGCTGATGCTGCCGGCCGACCTGCCCTGGTCCAAAGCCATGCTGGGGGTGCAGTCGCTGCTGGTGGCCGTGCCGACCCTGCGCGCGAGTTTCCTGCTGCGGCCCCATGGCAAATCCCTGAGCATCGGCGCGGTGCAGTTGCGCTATGTGCTGCTGATCCATGGGATTTTCTACCTGATCAAGGCTGCGTCGGTGCTGGTCCCGGGCACCTTGATCGACCTGGCCGCGTTCAAGGGCGAGATCATCCAGGTCTCCCTGGTGGAAGGCGCCATGGCGATCATGCTGATCGCGTTGTCGATGACCGGCTCCGAACGCTATCGCCGCGAACAGCAGATCGCCCGCCTCGCCGCCCGCGACCCGCTGACCGCTCTGTACAACCGGCGCGCCCTGGATTTGCGCGCACCACGCCTGCTCGCCCAGGTTTCAGCGGCGCAACCGGGTGCGCTGCTGCTGATCGATATCGACAACTTCAAAGGCGTCAACGACCTCTACGGCCATACCGCCGGTGACCGTTTGCTGATTGCCTTGAGCGAGATGATCCGCAGCGTGGTGCCTCAGGGTGCGCTGGCCGCACGCCTGGGCGGGGATGAGTTTGTGATCCTGCTGTACCCGGCCTCGACCGCGCAGATCGTCGAACTGGGCAGCAGCCTGCGCGAGCAGTTCCAGCAACTCGCCGCGCAGACGTTCGCCACGCCGCAACCGGTGACGCTGAGCATCGGCGCCAACCTGTTCGACCAGCCGCCGGCCAGCCTGGCCGCGTTGATCGAACAGGGCGATACCACACTGTATGAATCCAAGCGTGGCGGCCGCGACAGCATTCGCTTGGTGGATCGGACTGGGGCTTACCGCTAGAGGTCGTAACTGACCGCCACACTGCGCCCGGTCTGCACAGTACACACGCATCAGAATAGTTATTATGTTCAGACATTTCGATAGCTTCCCAAGCTTAGCTGCTTGTTGCGAAGCGAGTGATGGGATAGCACTCCTTAATCTGGCAAGCAGTTAACAAAAGAGTGACCTTTGTATCACAGTCATAATATCAACTGAAATGCACGCCTCAAGCAAACTTCAGATGCGCTTGAAAGCACGAAAATACAAGATACCAATATATCGCCGACGTGAGGTATGATCAGCACCGCCCATTAAAATTGACCGATACCATGCCAGCGAAAATACAGAACTTGATAGTTGATCACGCAATAGCGATTATGGGTTCACGTTGAAAACCCACTCTCTTATGTGAACAACGACTCCCCACGCAAAAATCACGCAATGGATATGCCAATGAACTCCTATATCGAACCCATATACTTAAACGAAAAAATGGTTTTAAACTGCGCCGCATACTTATTCAAAGGCGTAGCTATGGAATCAGAGTCACAGAAAGGCACATCACTGAGCGGAAAAGGCAACATAAGTCTTGGATTCAAATTTTTGAGTGATTTGATTTCTCCAATTTCAGGTAATGGAGAGTTCACTAAGGACTCCACATCGACCACTAAAACCGCTCGTAGATACACAATGGGTGGTTTGCACATGACCCTAATTGATGAATTAAACAGTAGAGAATTGATAGACCACAAATTTAATGTAATGAAAATTTCAAATAATTCAAGCTTCGTGGAGCTTGATGTGATCCTTAAGCCTGTCGACTTCTATTCAATACTTGAAGCATTGAAAATCTCCGCACCACTGATATGCCAGGTACTTCAAAATTTCGGCGACAAAATAAACCAAAAAGTTTTCTCAAACAAAAAGCTAAAAGATGACATAAAAAGATATGAAGAGCTCATATCACAAATTCTTTCGGAACTCGAAAGCGATTACCTTAAGTCCGGGCAACTTGAGATGATAATGTTCTGCCCGAACTCCAATCGTCAGATAGGGATATTGGACGTTGACGTTGGTGATGCAGATGCGCCTTCTGTTAAAGCCAAGTTAACAGATGGTAGATTCCGAGTAATTGGTAGAGTTTCTAGACATATTGAAGAAGGCGAGTCGATTAGCCTTATGCAGAGAACAGTATTATCTTCAATACTCGGTATAGTTGAAAAAGTGGTGGGTATCACCGATAGCATTCAAGATTATAGAAGTGGCATGCTGGTCGCAACCACAATGGCGCAAAAAGTATGCCAGCTCAATCTACCAGGACCAGCGGTTAGAGTCATGGCAATGTCAGTATGTATTTGACATCAACTCTAAAATCGGTATAGGTATAGGTATAGGATAATTGTTATTTTAAGGCGCCATCCGAGTCTTTCAGCCATAAGTAGCAATAAGCATAATCATTAAAAGGAATTAAGAAGATGAAAGCACTAATTGAGTATTGCGATGGTGCCGTAAAAGCTTTGAACCCGCAGTATGTTATGTCCAAAGTATTGGGGCATTCGGCCACTTCCGGATCTGTACGGGAACGTCTGATACAAGATTTCCTGATCACCCACCTCCCCGAGATGACAAATATAGTAAGCGGCGTAATTATTGATTCGGAGGGAAGTAGATCCAAACAACAAGACATCTTGCTAATGTTAAAATCCATGCCAAGACCTCCTTTTGCTAGCGGTCAAGATCTTATATTCCAAGAGGGCACAGTGGCAACCTTTGAGATTAAAACAGGAGTAACACCAGCAACCCTCGGCAATATTGCAAAAACATCGAAAGCGTTAAATATATAAAGTCCAGTTCCTTAGGAGGAGCCCGCATCGGTCACCAGAGATGGCCGCACACACGGATACTAACAATAATATTGACTTATAAAGGGTCGCCATTGAGCAGTATTGAGCAAGCTTTAAGCAACTTACCGAGCATCGATCAACCCGACATCTATTTAGACCTTTCGAAAGGGATTTTAATTAAAAATGAAGGTCTACTTTATGATTTAGAGGGGACCAAACCTTATCTTCAGTTCGATACCCCAGCTATTGGATTGGCTCGACTACTCATCTCGCTTTCAACAATCACCGGCAACTTAATACTGCGAGATATCAAGTGGGAGCAATACCTTGATTGAGAAATTTCCTGTAAAAGTAGATCCCACCTAGACTTTACTGCATATAGCGTTATGAAACGCCGCACCATGAAGGGCGGTTATTTTTTGTAAATATCCGCCCACAAAATTGGACTCTTACGACTAGGTCTCCAGCTAGATCCTGAGGATCCCAGTCAGATTAGTCTAAAAATCGTAACTGACCGCCACACTGCGCCCGGTCTGCACCGACTCCAACGCACAATCTGCCAGGTGCAACGCGTACAACCCGTCACGCATGCCTGTGGGCAAGGCCTGGCCGTTGTTCAGTGCATCGATGAACTGGGTCAGTTCATTGCGATAGGCATCGGCATACCGCTCCAGGAAAAAATGCTGCAACGGCTCCAATGCTTCGGTGTGCTCGGCGCTCCAGTGGCGCAAGGTGCTCGGGCGGTGGTTGTCGGTGAGCAGCACGCCATGGGCGCCGGACACCTCGACGCGCTGGTCGTAACCGTACACGGCCTGTCGGCAGCAGTTGATATGGCATTGTTTGCCGGAGGCGGTGCGCAGCAGCACCATCACGCTGTCGTAATCGTCGATCTGTTCCAGGCTCGGGTCCACCAGGCGGCTGGCGATGGCACTGACTTCCACCGGTTCTTCGCCAAGCAGGTGGCGGGCGGTGTCGAAGTCGTGAATGGTCATGTCGCGCAGGATGCCGCCGGAGTGCTCCAGGTAGTCACGCGGGGCCAGGCCTGGGTCGCGGCTGGTGATGATCACTTGGCGCACCGCGCCGATCTGGCCGGCGTCGAGGGCCTGGCGCAGGCGCAGCATGTCGGGGTCAAAACGGCGGTTGAAGCCGAGCATGGCCTTGCCGCCCTGGCGCTCCACAGCCTGGGCGGCGCTACGCGCCTTGGCGATATCCAGGTCGATGGGCTTTTCGCAGAGCACCGCCTTGCCTTCGGCGACTGCCGCCAGCAATAAATCGATATGGGTGTCGGTGGGGGTGCCGATCACCACGGCGTCGATGTCTTGGCGGCTGAGCACGGCGGCGCAATCGTAGGCCGCCTCACAGCCCAGTTGCGTGCTCAGTGCATCAACGCCTTCGCGCCATGGGTCAGCCACCAGCACCAGCGTGGCATTGGGGTGGGCGGCGACGTTGGCGGCGTGGATCTTGGCGATGCGCCCGGCACCTAGAACGGCGATACGTAGCATGGGTGAACTCCTGGATCGTTATTGGATTTGTGGAATCAGAGCTTCAGTCCGGCAGGTTGAACGGCGTAACGATCTGCACCTGTGACGGCGCAATCGGCCCGGCCTTCCACAAGCGGTGGTAGTGCAGGATGTGCAGGAACACGTGGCGCGCATCGATCTGCAGGTTGTGGTCGATGATCGCGGCGATTTTTTCGTCGATCAGCAGCTGGCGGTTTTCTTCATCGAGGTCGTGGCCGATAAACACCTCCAGCGGGCGGCCCTGGGCGGCGAAGGCGTCGACAATCGCGCGGTTGCCGCCGCCGACGCTGTACACCGCCTTGAGGTCGGGGTTCTGCTTCAAGGCCTGGGTGACGCGCTCGAAAGTGTGGGCATACACGCCATAACCACCGCTGATATCGAGCACGCGCAAGTGCGCCGCACGTCCGCGCAGCCAGGCGCGAAAACCCATCTCGCGCTCTTCTTCGCCACGGAACAGCTGGCTGCCGATCACCACCGCCACGTCCTGGGGCTGCGCCGGCAACCAACGCGACATCAGGTAGGCGGCGGTCTGGCCGGCGGTGCGGTTGTCCATGCCCACATAGCCGATGCGCTCGCTTTGCGGCAGGTCGGTGACCAACGTCACCACCGGAATACCCGCCGCGATAAGTGCTTTGACCGCCTGGTTCACCGCCGGCTCGTCAGCGGCCTTGAGCACCACGCCCTGGCTGCCGGTGTCCAGGCAGCGCAGCAACTGGTCGTGCATGGCCTGGGGCTCGATTTCTTCAAACAGGTGAAAACGCGGGGCGATCCGAAACGGCGCCAGGCTGGCCAGTTGCGCGATGATCGCCGCCTGCACCGCCGCGCTGAAGCGTTGCGGCGTGTGCATGATCACGTCGACGTGAAAGGTACGCCCCACCGCCAGGCCGTTTTTCTCCTGGGACTCCAACTCCTCCAACGCCTGCTCGATGCGCCGCCGGGTCTGCGCATGCACGCTGCCGCGCTGGTGCAACACGCGGTCGACCGTGGCTTTGCTCACACCCGCCTGGGTGGCGAGTTGCTTGATGGAGAAATGTTTGGCGCGTTCGAGCACGGGTTTCGCCTGAGGTGTTTTTGAGGTCTTTTTTGGGCATAACTGAGGTTTTGCAATGCTAGTCTCAGTCTTGCCCGGCGTCGAGCCTGGCGATGAACAACAACAAAAATCCAGGAGACCCCCATGCCACACACCGATCTCGCCAGCACCTTCAGCGGCCAATACTTTGTCGTCACCGGCAGCACTCAAGGCCTGGGCGCCGCCGTGGCCCACACGCTGGCGCAACGTGGTGCCGCCGGGCTGATCATCTGCGGGCGCCGGCGTGCCCAGGGCAAGGAACAGGTGCGGCAGTTGGCGCAGCTGGATTGCCAGGCGTTTTTTGTCGAAGCCGACCTGGAAAACGTCGAGGACTGCCGCGCCATCATCAACGCTGCGCGCACTCACTTCGGCACCCTCCACGGGCTGGTGAACTGCGCCGGGATGTCCGACCGCGGCACCATTCTCGACACCTCGCCGGAGCTGTTTGATCGGTTGATGGCGGTGAATGTGCGCGCGCCGTTCTTCCTGATGCAGGAGGCGTTGAAACTGATGATCAGCAACGGCGTGGAAGGCGCCGTGGTGAATATCCAGAGCGTCACCGGGCATGGCGGGCAGTCATTCTTAAGTGCCTATGCGGCGTCCAAGGGCGCGTTGGCGATCCTTACCAAGAACGTCGCGTTCAGTGCGCTGCGCAACCGCATCCGCATCAACGGCTTGAATATCGGTTGGATGGACACACCCCACGAGGACGACATCCAGCGCCAGTACCACGGCGCCGAGGACGGTTGGCTGGCCAAGGCGGAAAGCGCGCAGCCGTTCGGGCGCCTGCTCAAACCCGCCGAAGTGGCGCAAAGCGTGGCGTTTTTGCTGTCCCGTGAATCGGGGATGATGACCGGTGCAATCATCGATCTGGAGCAAGGCGTAATCGGCTGCAGTGACAGCGGCAGCCCGCAACCGCATCAGGCCTTGAGCCTGTCGGGCGGTGTGTGATGTCGGCGTTCGTCACGGCCGACGCCGTGCACATCGAAGATTTCCAGCGCATTTGCGCACAGCGGGCGCGTGTCGAGGACTATCCGCTGGCCGCTGAAGTGGTGAGCAACGTGCCGATCTACCAGGCCCAGACTTTGCGCCACAGCGACCGCCTCGCGGTGATGAATGAACTGCACCGCGTGTTCAGCGAGGGGCCGGGGGTGATGGTGGTGCGCCGCGCCTATGAGGACCTGGAAGTAGTGGACCGCCACAGCCAGGTTTTCGAAGCGATTTTCGCCAATGAGGCCAAACACGGCGCGGGGGCCGACCATTTTGCCCAGGCGGGCACCAACGGGCGCATCTGGAATTCGTTGCAGAAGGCGGCGTTGCAGTCGCCGGAATCCTTTGTCGAGTACTACGCCAACCCGCTGCTGGGGCTGATCGCCGAGGCGTGGCTGGGGCCGAGTTTTCAGGTGACGGCGCAAGTCAATGTGGTGCACCCCGGCGGCCAGGCCCAGCAACCGCATCGTGACTATCACCTGGGTTTCCAGACCGCAGATGTGGTGGAGCGTTTCCCGCTGCCGCTGCACCAGCTGTCCCAGTACCTGACGTTGCAGGGTGCGGTGGCCCATTCGGACATGCCGCTGGAGACCGGCCCTACCCAGTTGCTGCCGTTTTCCCAGCAATACGCCTTGGGCTACCTGGCCTGGCGGCGCACGGAGTTTATCCAGCACTTCCAGCAGCACGCCGTGCAATTGCCGTTGAACAAGGGCGACCTGCTGTTCTTCAACCCAGCGTTGTTCCATGCCGCCGGCACCAACCGCACGCCGGACCGCCAGCGCATGGCCAACCTGCTGCAAATCTCTTCGGCCTTCGGCAAACCCATGGAAGCCCTCGACCGCGAGCGCATGATGCTGGCGATTTACCCGGCGCTGCTCGCCAACCCGGCCCTGGACGCCAGCGCTGTGGTCGCCTGTACCGCCGATGGCTATTCGTTCCCAACCAACCTCGACACCGACCCGCCGTTAAAGGGCCTGGCCCCACAAACCGGGCAGGAACTGATGCTGCAAGCCCTCGACGAGCGCTGGCCCACTGCCAAGTTCGCTGCAGCCGTGGCGCAGCAGCGGGCCAAGCGTCAGGCATGAATCGCTTTAACAACAACAAAAACAGCGGAGCTCCATGATGAAGAAGCAACTCCTTGCGGCACTGTTTACCCTCGCCATCAGCCCCTGGGCCCTGGCTGATATACGCATCGGCGTGAGCATCGCCCAGGTCGATGATGTGTTCCTCGCGCAAATGCGTGACTACATGGCCGCTCACGCCAAGGAACTGCCCGGCGTGACCCTGCAGTTCGAAGACGCCCAGGGCGATGTGGTACGCCAACTCAACCAGGTGCAGAACTTCACCGCCCAGGGCATGGACGCGATTATCGTCAATGCGGTGGACACCGCCGCCACCCAGAAAATGACGGTTAACGCCCAGCAGGCGAAGATCCCGCTGGTGTACGTCAACCGTCGCCCCGAGTTCAAGGAGGTGCCGCCGGGCGTGGGGTATGTAGGTTCGGATGAGATCAAGGCCGGCGAGATCCAGATGCGCTACCTGGCCGAGAAAATGGGCGGTAAGGGCAACCTGGCGATCATGCTGGGCTTGCTCTCCAACAACGCCACGCATAACCGCACGCAGGGGGTGAAAAACGTACTCAAGGACTACCCCGACATCAAGATCGTCGAGGAGCAGAGCGCCGAATGGCAGCGCAGCAAGGCGATTGATCTGATGAACAACTGGATCGTGTCGGGCCGCAAAATCGATGCCGTGGCCGCGAACGCCGATGAAATGGCCATCGGCGCAGCCATGGCGATCAGCCAGGCAGGCATGCAGCCGGGCAAGGACATCCTCGTGGCCGGCAGCGATGGCGGCGCGGCTGGGTTGGATGCGGTGAAGAAAGGTCTGTTGCTGGTCACCGCGTACCAGGACAACAAGGGCCAGGCCGTGGGCTCGATTGACCTGGCGGTGAAGATGGTGAAGAAACAACCATATGAGGCTGAGCTGACCATTCCTTACCAGCAGATCACCAAGGACAACTACCAGGCGTTTCTTAATCCTTGATCTGTGGCGGAGGGACTTGCTGTGGCTAAAGAAACCTCTATGGCTAAAGGGCTCTATGTGGCCATTGGGCTATAAGTGGCTAAAGAGCTCTATGTGGTGAGCGAGCTTGCTCGCTCGCCACAAAAAAAAGCTCATTCGTCCAGCAAATCGGGGACCGCGCTTCTTCATGCCAACCTGCAAGCCACCATCCCTCCCAGCCCGAACAGGCATACTATCCCCACTCCATATGCCAGCGTGCGCCAAGGTTGCCACCTGCCTAGATACGTCACCGTGTGCGTAATCCGAGCCAGGGTAAAACCGCCAAACAACCAGACGGTGGCCATGGCGGACGTCTCCAGCACCACGCACAGCCCGCCCAACACAAAAAACAGCGGAATATTCTCCAGGTCATTGCTCCATGCCTTGGCTGCTCGCTCCACCTGTGGCAACTCGACTGCGCGTGCTGTGCTATTCAACCAAGCCGCGTCTTCAGGATTGACGAACGCCCGCCCGCAGATACGGAAGCATCCTTGATAGCAGGAAACACCCAACATCTTCACGCACAGCACCAGCACGCAGAGCGCGTAGACCTGCAATAAATCACTCATCCCGCCACCCATTCACAACGATGTACAACAACGGCCCCACCGATACGAACACTGCCGTCAGCAGAAAATACGGCAGCACCGCCACCACCGTGCGCCCACGCCGCTGTGTATCGCGGTACATCCACACGCACGCCAATGCGGCCAGCAAATACAGGTCAATCACCACCTGCGCCGTATCCGGGCGCGACATCAATTCCCGCCCAAAGGCCAACAGCGACTGCTCGGCCGTGAGCATGGTGAACAGGGTGTAAAACGAAAAGCCCAACAGCGCGGCCAGGGCCAGAAAGGGTTTGTGCATGGTGTCATCCTTGAAGTGATTGAGGCTCAGCCTAGTGATAAGGTTGCCTCCCTCGCAATGACCTCGGAGGTCATGAATACGTCATGGAAAACCCTGCTACCGCCGGCGCACTCCTGCGCCAATTGCGCCGCCAGGCCAAGCTCAGCCAGCTCGACCTGGCCCTGATCACGGGGGTTTCCCAGCGCCACCTCAGTTGCCTGGAAACCGGCCGCGCCATGCCAAGCCCTGGCACCCTGCATAATCTGCTGACGGCGCTGGAAGTGCCGCTGGACCAATGCAACCAGGTGTTCCTCGCCGCCGGCTTTGCGCCCCGCTACACCGCCACCCCGCTCGCCTCGCCGGTGATGGCCGCAATTCGCGAGGCGGTCAGCCATGTGCTGCACGCCAACAACCCGGCCCCGGCGATCCTGCTGGACAGCCAATGGCAAGTGCTGGCTGCGAATGCCAGCACCGGTGTGTTGTTTGCGCTGGTGGGCATCCACCCGGATGCCGCCCAAGGCGTGAACCTGCTGACCACCCTGCTGCAGCCCGGCGGCCTGGGCGACCACCTGATCAATGCCGACGAAATCCGCAGCCTGGCCTGGCAGCGCGCCACCCGCGAGGCGCTCGGCAACCCGGGGTTGGCGACCTTACTCGCAGGCCTGCCAGCACCCAGCAACAGCGAAATGCCGGAACAGCTGCCGCCCCTGGTGTTGACCCGCATCCGCTCTACCCAGGGCGAGCTGAACTTTCTGTCGACCTTCACCACCTTCGGCATGCCTCAGGACATCACCCTGGCCTCGCTGCGTATCGAACATCTGATTCCCGCCGACGACGCCACCTGGCAGGTAATGCGCGGCGCCTATGCCGACCATGCCGCACTGGTTTTGTGAAATATCTGTACGTAGACTGCCGCCATACCCCCATCTGAAGGCGGCGAAAAAAACCTGATGCTAGTTACCGAAGTCTCCATTGCCCAATTGCGCGCGGCGCTTGAAACCGGCCAGACCACGGCCGTTGAACTGGTTCAGGCATACCTGGCGCGGATCGATGCGTACAACGGCGCACTCAACGCCGTGGTAGTGCGCAACCCCGAAGCCCTTCAAGAAGCCGCGGCGTCTGATGCGCGCCGGGCCAAGGGCGAAACCTTGGGGCCATTGGATGGCATCCCCTATACCGCCAAAGACAGTTACCTGGTCAAAGGCCTGACCGCCGCCTCCGGCAGTCCCGCCTTCGCCGATCTGGTTGCCCATCGCGACGCCTTTACCATCGAACGCCTGCGCGCCGGTGGTGCCATCTGTCTGGGCAAGACCAATATGCCGCCGATGGCCAATGGCGGCATGCAGCGCGGCGTGTATGGCCGTGCCGAAAGCCCGTATAACGCCGACTACCTGACCGCGCCGTTCGCCTCCGGCTCGTCCAACGGTGCCGGCACAGCCACCGCTGCCAGCTTTGCGGCATTCGGTCTGGCCGAAGAAACCTGGTCCAGCGGGCGCGGCCCCGCATCCAACAACGGGCTGTGCGCCTACACCCCATCCCGTGGGGTGATTTCGGTGCGTGGCAACTGGCCGCTGACCCCGACCATGGACGTGGTGGTGCCTTACGCACGCACCATGGCCGACCTGCTCGAAGTGCTCGACGTGGTGGTGGCCGAAGACCCGGACACCCGTGGCGACCTGTGGCGCCTGCAGCCTTGGGTGCCGATCCCCCGCGTCGCCGACGTGCGCCCTGCGTCCTACGCAGAACTCGCCGCAACGCCTGAATCCCTCGTAGGTAAACGCTTCGGTGTACCGCGCATGTACATCAATGCCGACCCCGAGGCCGGCACCAGCGAAAAACCCGGCATCGGCGGGCCGACCGGGCAGAAGATCAACACCCGCGCCAGCGTCATCGACCTGTGGCAAGACGCACGCCAGGCGCTGGAAGCCGCCGGAGCCGAAGTGATCGAAGTGGATTTCCCGCTGGTGTCCAATTGCGAAGGCGACCGCCCTGGCGCGCCCACCGTGTTTACCCGTGGCCTGGTGTCCAAGGCATTTCTCCACGATGAGCTGTGGGAGCTGTCCGCCTGGGCGTTCGATGACTTCCTGCGCGCCAACAACGACCCGAACCTGAACCGCCTGGCGGATGTGGACGGGCCGAAGATCTTCCCCCACGACCCCGGCACCCTGCCCAACCGTGAAGACGACCTGGCCGCCGGCATGGACGAGTACGTGCGCATGGCCGAACGCGGCATCACGCCGTGGAACGAGATCAGCACAGTACCCGACGGCCTGCGCGGCCTGGAACAGACCCGCCGGGTCGACCTGGAAGACTGGATGGATAAGCTTGGGCTCGACGCGGTGCTGTTCCCGACCGTGGCCGACGTAGGCCCCGCGGATGCCGACGTGAACGAAGCCAGCGCCGATATCGCCTGGAGCAACGGCATCTGGGTGGCCAACGGCAACCTCGCGATACGCCACCTGGGCGTGCCCACCGTCACCGTGCCGATGGGCGTAATGGCGGATATCGGCATGCCGATCGGCCTGACGTTTGCCGGCCGCGCCTATGACGACTCGGCGCTGCTGCGGTTTGCGGCAGCGTATGAGGCGACGGGCAGCAAACGCGTGGTTCCGCCGCGCACGCCGGCGCTACCGTCTGAATAGCTGCGGTTAAAATGTGGGATGGGGAAAGTCGAATCGTCCCCCCCCCTCCCACATCTGGACCGTATTTCAATTCAAGCCATGTAAGGCACCGCAATCAACAAGATCGCCGTGCCATGGGCCAGCGTCGCCGCCAGCACCCCGAAACGCATGCGCACCAGCGCGCAGGCCAGCCCTTCGATCAGGGTAAACAGCAACACCGGCCAGCCCAATTGGGTAACACTCAAAGCCAGGAAGGCATGGCAGGCCGCAAACGCCACGCCACTGAGTAATGCTGCGCGCAACGGCGTTACCTGTTGTTCCAGGTAGCCCTGCAAAAAACCGCGAAACAGCACTTCTTCCAGTGCATTGCCACCATAGGCCAGCACTGCCATGCCCGGCAGCCACGCCCAATAGCCGGGGATCGCATGCGCCTCAATGCCCTGGTAAAACCGCAACGGCACACCGATCAGACAGCCCATGGCCAGCCCCGCCGCAAGCCCTGCCAGCGGCTGGCCTTTGACCCACACCACCAGTCGCCATAACTCCGGCGCCAGCCGCGAAAGCACGGCAATCATTAACAGCGACAGGCCACCCAAAGCCGCCAGTACAAAGGTATTGGCGGTAAAGGTGATACTCACCGCGTCGCTGAGCGCCCACATGCCGAGTGGCGTCATCGCGTCGCGCATCAGCACGAACGCGGCCAGCAGAATCAGAATGCGCAGGGCGGTCAGCGCCTTGGGCGTGAGCGCAAACCATAGGGCAAACAGCGCCAGGCCCGGCGCGAGGTAAGTGCCGTAGTGGGTCAGAACCAGCATGCCTTGGGTAATCATTGCGTGTTCAGTCGTGGGCCACCGCAATCATATCGATCTCCACCGCCGCCGATTTCGGCAGTTGCATCACCCCCACCGACGTGCGCGTGTGCACCCCGGCGCTGCCGAGGATCTCGTGGAGCAAGTCGGAGGCGCCGTTGGCTACTTCACTTTGCTGATCAAAGTCTTCGGCACTGCGCACATACACGGTGATCCGCGGGATAGCCTTGATCCGGTCCAGAGACCCCAGCGCCTGCTTGAGCAAACCCAGGCAACGCAAGGCACTGACACCGGCAGCGATTTGCGCCTGGGCCAAGGTGAGACTGTCACCGACCTTGCCCGGCAGCACGATAGCATCGCCTACCCGGGGGATCTGGCCACTGATGTATAGGTGATTGCCGTCGCGCACCAGCGGCGTGTAGTTGCCGCCAACTTTGAATTCATCCAATTGATAGCCGAGGCGTTGCTGGGCGGCCTGGTATTTTTGATCGAGCGTCATGGGCGTGTGTCCTGGTTGCGACGTTGCCATTCATCCACCAGATCACCGAGGGTCTTGGGCTGGTCGTTACGAATCCAGGCCATGAACGGCCGGTCGAATTTAAACCCTGGACCGCAGTGCTCGAGCATGAAACGGCGTACGTTCTGGGTGTTTTTATAGCGCGGCGTCACGGGCGTGGCGCGGGTGATGGGGTCGCTGTGCCAGTCAAAATCCATTGGCTTGCATCTCTGTACTCACAGGAGCACGCAGCATAACGAAAAAATGCCACGTTCAGCGCCGACCTACCGACACTGAACGTGAATTTTTTCAGCGCTTCATGCCGCGAAACCGGCGTCGCGGGTATTCACGAACAGCGCATAGATCGAATGGCTGCCGGCCATGAACAGGCGGTTGCCTTCCTTGCCACCAAAACACAGGTTGGGGCAACGTTCCGGCAGCGAGATATGCCCGATGGCCTTGCCCTGGGGATTGAACACCCGTACGCCGTCGAGTTTTTCCAGGTCCGCCTTGGGGTCGCCATTGCCGCCCCAGCCACACCAGAGGTTGCCGCTTTCGTCACACTTGATGCCGTCCAACGCGGCGTATTCCAGGCCTTCGATATGCTTGCGGCGTGCGCCGAGGGTGCCGTCGTCATTGACGTCGATGGCCCATATCAGTCGGTTGGGTTTGGCCCGGCCTTCTACCACATACAAGGTCTTTTCATCCGGCGAGAAGCACAGGCCGTTGGGCCCGTTGAGGTCGTCGATCACCCGCGTGACCTTGCCGCTGTCCGCGTCGATTCGATAGACACCGTGGGGCTGGGTGGGAGTGATCTTGTGCCCTTCGTAGTTGTTGCCGGTCTGGAATGGCGGGTCGCTGAACCACACCGAACCGTCGCGCTTGCACACGATGTCGTTGGGCGAGTTGAAGGGCTTGCCGTCGAAACTGTCCGCCAGCACCGTGATGCTGCCGTTGTGTTCGGTGCGGGTGATGCGCCGCCCCTCCTTGAAGGTGGTTGAGCCTTCACACACCAGCAGGCGACCCTGGCGGTCGCGGCACATGCCGTTGGAGAAATTCGACTGTTCGCGGTACACCGACAGGCTGTCGGTCACCTCGTCCCAGCGCACGATACGGTTATTGGGGATATCGCTGAGCAGCAGGTAGCGACCATCGCCGACCCACACCGGCCCTTCGGCCCAACGCAGGCCGGTGGCGAGCCGTTCGACGCTGGCATTGAACAACCGCAACTCGAGGAAACTGTCATCGAGCACCTTGACCAGTGGGTCCGGGTAACGCTGGCTCAACGGCTCTGCTGCGTCGGCTAACTGCGGCAGGTTGCCCAGCACCGCCACCGACGCGGAAACCGCCAGGGAGCGTTTGAGAAAGACGCGGCGGCTGTGATCCGTTCGGGCAGGCAAAGGGGAAAGATCCATCATGTGTCTCCGTTATTTTATTGTTAGACGGGAGGCCATTTTTAACGCGTGATGAGACATCGTACAAGATAGATTGAAAGATACCGCTTAACAAACCCGAGCAATCACGCAAATACTCCAAATTTCACTTTCCAAATCACCCCAAACTATTGCATGTTGTACGACAACACATTCAGTAACGTGTTGCCCGAACGCCCCCAACAACAATAAGGAAACACCCATGCAAAAAGTCAAAGTGCTGATCGGTTTTCTGTGCCTGTTCAGCGGTTTTGTCGCCGCCGCGCCTGCCCCCGCCGAAAAGGAAGTGGCCCAAGCGGTCGATCAACTGACCCAAGCCATGCTGCACCTGGACCTCAAGCAACTGCACGCATTGACCAGCGATAAACTCACCTACGGCCACTCCA
This sequence comes from Pseudomonas sp. S09G 359, assembly GCF_002843605.1. NCBI lineage: Bacteria > Pseudomonadati > Pseudomonadota > Gammaproteobacteria > Pseudomonadales > Pseudomonadaceae > Pseudomonas > Pseudomonas sp. S09G 359. The sequence goes on from NZ_CP025263.1 coordinate 3,832,881, forward strand.
GCGGCAAGGTGCAGAACAAGGCGCAATTCATCGCTGACCTGGAAACCCACACCAGCGCGTTCAAGACCCTCGAAATGCAGAACCAGACCGTCACCCTGCAAGGCGACACCGCCCTGGTGCGCAACCACTTCCACGCGCTGGCCGTGAACAGTGGCGTTGAAGTGCCGACCGATATCGACAACTTCCAGGTCTGGCAGAAACAGAAAGGCAAGTGGCTGCTGATCGGCCGTCAGGCTTACAAATACTGATACCGACTCACCACTGCACCGCCCTGCGCACCTTCACCAAGGCTTCGCGCAGGGCGCCCATCTCCACCGACCCCAGGGCCAGGCGCAACGCGTGAGGCACCTGGGCCGAGACGGCAAACGGCTCGGCGGTGGAGACGGAAACGCCCTCGCGCTGCAAGCTCATGGCAACCTGGTCGGCGCGGGAATCTTCGGCCAGCGGCAGCCATAGAAAGTACGACGAGGGATGGCTGATGTACGCCAGCCCTTGCAGTGCCTGCGCCGCCACAGCCTGCCGGGCCTGGGCATCCTGGCGCTTTTGCGCTTCCAGTTGTGCGACCGTACCGTCCTCGATCCATGCCATCGCAATGGCGCTCATCACCCCCGGCACATTCCAGGTAGTGGCCATGATGCTGCGCTCCAGCGCCTTCACCCACGCCAAGGGCGCGGCGATAAAGCCCACGCGCAAACCGGTGGCGACACTCTTGGAAAGCCCACCCACATACACCGTGCGCTCCGGCGCCAAATTGGCCACGGGCGGCGGCGCGTCCTCGGCCAGAAACGCGTAGGCCGCGTCCTCGATGATCATCAGGTTGTGCTGCCGGGCGATGGCCACCAGTTTCTCGCGCTGCGCCATGCTCATCACCCAACCGAGGGGGTTGTGCAGGGTCGGCATGCAGTAGACCGCGCGCACCGGGCGCTTGCGGCACAGGCCGTGCAGCGCATCCAGATCGGGGCCGTGGGCGGTGGCTGGTATCGCGAGCATTTCCAGATGCAGGGTTTCGGCCAAGACCTTGAACCCCGAATAGGTCAGTGCGTCTACGGCGATCACGTCCCCAGGCTTGAGCAGCGTCATCAGCGTCACCGCCAACCCGTGCTGGGCACCGTTGACCACCAGCACCTGGTCGGCCTCCACCGTCAACCCGCGGCTGAGCAAATGCCGCGCCACGGTAGCCCGCTCATGGGCGCGGCCGGCGTGGGGTTGATAACGCAGCAAAGCTTCCAGATCGCCGGACAGCGCCAATTGGCGTAGGGCTGTGCGCAGCAGGTCGGCCTGGCCGGGCAGTGATGGGTAGTTGAAATTCAGGTCGAGCACGCCCGCCGCGAGGTTCATCTGCCCACTGCCCTGCCCCGGCGGCAGCGAGATTTCACGCACGAAGGTGCCCCGGCCGGTTTCCCCGCTGACCAGGCCCATGGCCTCAAGCTCGGTGTACACCCGGCTGGCGGTGGCCAGCGCCAGGCCGTGCTCGGCGGCCAGTTGCCGGTGCGTCGGCAGCCGCGTGCCGGGCGGTAGACGACCCGCACGGATGGCTTCGGCGAAGGTGTCGACCAATGACTTGTAGCGGGCGCGCGGCATACGGATGTATCCATGACAATTTTTTGATTGTATTAATCCTCGCTCCTAGGATGGCGCCTACGCAACCCCTCTTTTCGAGCACACCGCCATGCAACGTACTCTCAACACTCTGCACACCGCAGACACCAGCAAACAAGGCTGGATCAATGGTTTTATCGGCGTGGTGATCTTCAGCGGCTCGTTACCGGCCACACGCCTGGCGGTGATGGAGTTCGACCCGGTGTTCCTCACCATGATCCGCGCCGCTATCGCCGCCGTGTTGGGATTGCTGGTGCTTTGGCTATTCAAGGAAAAACGCCCCGCACGCCACCAGTGGGTGCCCTTGGTGATTGTCTCGCTGGGGGTGGTGATCGGCTTTCCGCTGCTCACGGCCCTGGCGCTGCAATACGTGACCTCCGCGCACTCCATCGTGTTTATCGGCCTGCTGCCGTTGGCCACCGCCGTGTTTGGCGTACTGCGCGGCGGTGAACGCCCGCGCCCGGTGTTCTGGCTGTTTTCGCTGCTCGGCAGCCTATTGGTGATGAGCTATGCCTTCGCCCAGGGCTTGAGCGCCGCGCCGCTGGGGGATCTATTGATGCTGCTGGCAGTGCTGGTGTGCGGCCTGGGCTATGCCGAAGGCGCCAAACTATCGCGCAGCCTCGGCGGTTGGCAGGTGATCTGCTGGGCGCTGGTGGTGGCATTGCCGGTGGTGCTGCCGTTGAGCCTGATCCTCGCGCCACCGAGCCTCACCGGCATCAGCCTGCCGGCCTGGTTAAGCCTGGGCTATGTGGCGCTGTTCAGCATGTTGATCGGCTTTGTGTTCTGGTACCGCGGGCTGGCCCAAGGTGGCATCGCCGCGGTCGGCCAGTTGCAGTTGCTGCAACCGTTCTTCGGCCTGGCGCTGGCGGCGGGCTTGCTACATGAACAGGTCAGCCTGGGCATGGTGCTGGTGACGGTCGCAGTGATCGGCTGCGTGGCCGGCGCGAAGAAGTTCGCGCGCTAGCGCTGTGGCGCGACCATCTTGAACTTGATGTTGATGTCGTTGGACACCACGCTGTTACCCGCCCACTCGCCCTCGCCGATCTTGAAGTCGCCGCGCTTGAGGATGAACTCGCCGTCGAACACGCCGATGCCGCTTTGCTCCTTGAGCACCACGTCGACATCCACCGGGCGCGTGGTGCCCTTGATCGTCAGGTTGCCGCTGATCCGGTAGCGGTTATCCCCCAGGGCGGTGACACCGGTGGATTCGTACACGCCCACCGGGTAGGTCGCGGTGTCGAACCAGGACGCTCGCTGCAGCTCGTCGTTGGCGTCGGGGCTGCCGGCGTCGATGCTCGCCAGTTGGATCTTGAGCAGTGCATGGCCGGTCTCGGGCTTTTGCGTATCGAAGCTCAGCGTGCCCTCGAAATCACTGAAGGTGCCATACACCCGCTGCCCCAACTGCTTGTAGGTAAAGCTGATCTGGCTGGCAGTGCGGTTGACGTCGGTGTATTCCACCGCCTGGGCAGTGGCGCAAAAACCCAGGAGAACAGCCAGGTAAATGAGAGGCTTCATGCAACGCTCCACAAAAGGACATGACACAGATACTCAGCTAACACCCCAACCCACGGATTTATTCCCATCCGCGCCATGCTCTGCTAAACAGGATAGCCGCCCAGAATAATAAGGACGTTCCATGCAACCCCCTTCACTCCAGGACATCACCGCCCCCGAAGGCATCTGCTACGGCTGCGGTGGCAGCAACCCCCACGGCCTGCACATCAAGAGTCGCTGGGACACAGACGGCGTGCACGTGGTGGCCGAGCACCTGCCCGACGCCCAATACAGCGGCTGGCCCGACCTGGTCTACGGCGGCCTGATCGCGATGCTGGTGGACTGTCACTCCAACTGGACCGCCATGGCCTACCACTACCGCGCCGAGCAGCGCGAGCCCGGCAGCCTGCCGCGCATCGACTGCGTCACTGGCACACTTGGTATCAAATTTATCAAGCCCACGCCGATGGGCGTCATCCTCACCCTGCGCGCACGGGTCGAGGGCGATGTGGGCCGTAAAAGCCGCGTGGTCTGCGAGGTGTACGCAGGCGACGTGCTCACGGCCATCGGCGATTCGGTATTCGTGCGTGTGGACACCGGCCAACTGGCCGCCGCCGCCCATGGCCGCGAGGGTTGATCCTGGTCTACATTGTTTGCCACTGCTAATCGAGGATTGCACCGATGACTCGTCTGACCGCGAAAGACTTTGCTCCCGAACTGCTGGAACTCTACGACGGCTATGCACACGGCAAGATCAACCGCCGCGAATTTCTCGACCGCGCCGCGCTGTTCACCTTTGGCGGCCTTACCGCCTCAGCCTTGCTCGCGGCCTTGAGCCCCAATTATGCCCTGGCTGAACAGGTGAAATTCACCGACCCGGATATCGTCGCCGACTACATCACCTACCCCTCACCCAAGGGCAACGGCACGGTACGTGGCTACCTGGTGCGCCCGGCCAAGGCCGCAGGCAAGTTGCCAGCGGTGGTGGTGGTGCACGAAAACCGTGGCCTCAACCCGTATATCGAAGACGTCGCCCGGCGCCTGGCCAAGGCCGGGTTTATCGCCCTGGCGCCGGATGGCCTTACGTCGGTCGGTGGTTATCCCGGCAACGATGAAAAAGGCGTCGCGCTGCAACAGACCGTCGACCCAACCAAGCTGATGAATGACTTCTTCGCCGCCATCGAATGGCTGATGCACCACGACAGCAGCACCGGCAAGGTCGGCATCACCGGCTTCTGCTACGGCGGCGGCGTGACCAATGCGGCGGCGGTGGCTTACCCGGAACTGGGTGCAGCAGTGTCGTTTTATGGGCGCCAACCCGAGGCCAAGGATGTGCCACGCATCAAGGCACCGATCATGCTGCATTACGGCGAGCTGGATACGCGAATCAACGAAGGTTGGCCGGCCTATGAGAAAGCCCTGAAGGCGGCCGGCACGAACTATGAAGCGTTTATCTACAAGGGCGCCAACCACGGCTTCCACAATGACTCGACGCCGCGTTACGACGAGGCGGCGGCGAATCTGGCGTGGGAGCGCACCCTGGGTTGGTTCCACAAATACCTGGCTTGATCGTGCTCTAAATGTGGGAGGGGGCTTGCCCTCGATAGCGGTGGGTCATGCAACTGATTAATTGGCCGACCCACCCTCATCGGGGGCAAGCCCACTCCCACATTGGAAAGTCGCCATTTTCCAGGTCAGTGTTCCATGGCATACCGGCGGCAGTTGCACCACACTGGTCCACAACCACGACGGCGCGTCCAGCTGCCGCGTGCTCCAAATGTGGGAGGGGGCTTGCCCCCGATAGCGCTGTGTCATGCAACTGATTAATTGGCTGACCCACCCTCATCGGGGGCAAGCCCCCTCCTACATTGGAAGGTCGCCATTGTTCAGGTCAGTGTTCCAGGGCATAGCGGCGGCAATGGTTGAGGTAGCCCTGCTCATGGCTGCCTACCAGTTGCACCACGCTGGTCCACAACCACGACGGCGCGTCCAGGTGCCGCGAGCGGTTTTCCTGCAGCACCGCCATCCAGTCCTTACGGGTGGCCCGGTCCATCTGCCGGGCATGGGCGATCCCCACCACCCGCGCCAGGTAACCGGCAGCGTGCATGGCGTCGGTCTCGCTCAACTCATCGAGTTCCAGCTTCATGTCCTGGGGCAGCAGTTCGCGGATGAAAAAACCATGGTCCAGAAACCGCGTCGCCACCATGCGTTCCCCCAGGCCCGGTGACAGCTGGCGCGCGCCTTCCACAACGCGACGGCCGTTATCCCGGGGCATCTTCGCCCGTGCCGCACGGGGTGCGGCAGCGCCGACGGCTTCCTTGATATCGATCAGGCAATATTCCTGGTCGTCCTTGTCACCCACGCCCAGCAACGCCGCGTATCGCAACAAGCCCAGGGAGCTGCAGCCCTTGACCCAATAGGCCGAATCCAGCAGTTCGACCTTGGCGTCCTTGGGCCGGCCCTTGAGCGAGGTGACCAACTGATGGATTTCATCCGAGGCGCAGAGGTTTTCCAGCGCGGCTTTTTCAGCCCGTGACAAAGACCAGAAATGCTTGCCCAAAGGAATCGTCGGCCGAACGTTGTCGATGCGTTCACGGGCGAGGTTTTTCCAGGTGCGCTCCACGGCGCTGCGCATCCCGGCCTTGACCTGTGAGGGACGCGGTGGCACTTCGTCGGGCTTGTCTTTGAACGCTTGCGCGTAGCCAACCATCATTTCCTCAAGCATGCGCGCAGAGGTGACCCCCGGCAGGTCCGAGCCGCGCGCAGCAGTGGCCAGGGACAGGGCCAGGCGCACCAGATCGTGAGCCGGGTTGCCGATGACTGCCTGGTCGAGGTCGCGGATATGCATATCGATGCGGCCCTTGGTGTCACCCGTGGGGCCGAGGTTGCCTGCGTGGCAGTCGCCGCAGATCCAGATGGCCGGGCCTTGAGGCAGGCGCCTGCCCATCTGGCTATGCAGCCACTCGTAGAATTGCACGGTGCTGCCGCGCACATAGGCGTGGGCCGAGCGCGCCATTTTCAGGTTTCGCAGTTGGGTCAGGTGAGGCATGCGGGCGGAAGGGCGCGGTGTTTTCATGGAAGAACTCAGTGCAGGTGTAGCGATAGAGCCTTGGCCATCGGCAAATGTTTCATAATATTTCTGAAATGTTTTTTTGCCTTGGGCCCTTGAACTGCCTACATTTGCCCTCGCCCGCGCAGGCGCTTTGTTCGATCGATCATTCTCATGGAAGCGTAAACATGTCCCAACATTTGCTGACTGGCGTGCGTCATTTCACGGCAATCGCAGCCCTTCTCGCCGCCGGCAACTGCCTGGCCGCCACCGATTTACAGGCCGTGGTAGATGCCAGTGTCAAACCACTGATGCAGCAGCAGGCCATTCCCGGCCTGGCCGTCGCGGTGATCCAGGACGGTAAGGTGGACTACTTCAACTACGGCGTCGCTGACCAGGCTACGCGCCAGCCGGTGAGTGAAAACACGCTGTTTGAAATCGGCTCGGTGAGCAAAACCTTCACCGCGACCCTGGCCGGTTATGCCGTAGCCACCGATAAACTCAAGCTCTCGGCGCCAGCCAGCCAGTACCTGCCAGCCCTGGCGGGTGGCAAGTTCGACCATATCAGCGTGCTCAACCTCGGCACCTACACCGCCGGCGGCCTGCCCCTGCAATTCCCCCGTGAAGCAGACAATAGCGAGCGCATGATCGGCTATTTCCAACAGTGGAAACCCGACTTCGCCCCCGGCACCCAACGCCTGTATTCCAACCCCAGCCTGGGCCTGTTCGGCTACTTGGCGGCGCAGAGCCTCAACCGGCCGTTCGATAAGGCGATGGAAAAAATCCTGCTGCCTCGATTGCAGCTCAAGCACACCTTCCTCAAGGTGCCCGCGAGCCAGCAGCACCTCTACGCCCAAGGCTATGGCAAGGACGGCAAACCGGTACGCGTCGGCCCCGGTGCACTGGACAGCGAAGCCTATGGCATCAAGACCAGCGCCAAGGACCTGCTTGGCTACGTGGCCGTCAATATGAACCCGGCAGGCCGAGGTAAAGACATAGAACGCGCGATCGCCGTCACCCACACCGGCTACTACCGCGTCGACGGCATGCGCCAAGGCCTGGGCTGGGAAATGTACCCCTACCCCATCCAGCTCAAGGCGTTGATTGACGGCAACTCCACGCCCATGGCCATGGAGCCGCACAAGGTCGAATGGCTGACCCCGCCCCAAGCGCCCTACGCCGCTAGCCTGGTGAACAAGACCGGCTCCACCAACGGCTTTGGCGCGTATGTGGCGTATGTGCCGGGCAAGCGCATGGGTGTGGTGATCCTGGCGAACAAGAACTACCCGAATGCCGAACGGGTGAAAGTCGCCCATGCGATCTTGAGCGCGATGGATAACTAAGCTCAACAACGATCAAATGTGGGAGCGGGCTTGCTCGCGAAGGCGGTGTGTCAATCAACTTGTCTCGCGCCTGACACACCGCTTTCGCGAGCAAGCCCGCTCCCACATTTAGAGCGTTGTAGTGATGAGTTTCGAGGCGATTTGCCGGATGCTGAGGCCAGCAGCGCAGCATCCTGGTGCACGAACCGGCACCGATCGTGCGTTGGTGCCGGACACGCTCAGTGCAAGCTGATGTTGCGCTGGCTGGCGCCGTCAATCGTGATGTGGCTCAAGCGCCCCTGATCGTCGAATAGCAGCCAGCCCTCGCCGGTGCTACGGATGTTCACCTCCGGCCACGGCCACTGCACCACCGCGCACAGGCGGTCACTGCTGCGGTGGATGAAGTGCCAACAGGTGTCGAATTCACCCGCCATGTAACCAATAACCAACCATTGCGCGTCCAGTTCAATGCGCACGGGCACACCATCCGTGAAGCCGTCGTCATAGCCGGGCATGCGGTAGCCCTTGCGCGTGCCGTTGACCATGATCACCAGGATGGGCGCTTCGCCTTCGTGATGCTTGACCAGAAACTCGAAGGTCTGGGCGAGTGCGCAAAACAGCGGGCTCCCCTGCTCCGTCTGCGGCAGCGGCTCACGCCCCGCCAGGCGGCGCTCGGGCAACCGATAGTGCCAGCGCTCGCCGCCGTGTTGCGGGTCATGGAGCCACAGGAACTCATTGTGCTCATCGCTTTTGAACACGCGGACAGTTCCGGGCAAGTCGCTGACATGCCAGAGGATTTCAAAGCCGCGGTCCACATCCACCACGCGCAGTTGCCGGCCTTGGCCGATGGTCCAGGTGCTGCCGTCAAAGACGTTGGCGAACACATCCAATAGCAACATCCCGAGGTCAGTCGCCGTGCGGTTGACCAGGTCCAGCTTGCTGATCCGCCACCCTGTGTCGCGGCGGGTCAGTACCAGTGCCATCTGCTGGCTATGGGCTAGGACGATACGTTGCGCCGGCACGGCGAAGTGAAACAGCGCCTTGCCGGTTGCATCCGTCACCACCGCGCCGGCCTCGCCCAGCGCCACCAGGTAGCGCCCGTCTGCCAGCAACACCGCATCCTGTAACGGGCGGCTGCCCATTGCCGGGGCGGGCCATTCAAGCGGGCTGCCCACGCGGTCGAGGGAGCGCACCGGAGGACGCTTGAGCGCCTGCCCCGGCAGGTCTGCCAGCAGGTACTTGTCGCGGCTCATTTTGACCAGTAGTTGCAGTTGGTTGAAGTTCAGCCCGCCACGACCACTGAGCTGGTCCGCCAGCACGGCGTGCACGGTCGAGCCGGCGAGCCAGGCCAGAGCGGCGCTTTCGGACTTGTGCGCCAACATGGCATGCGCCAGGGCATCGCGCTCGAGGTAACGCTCAGGATCGTCGCGTAGCTGTTCGAGCCAGGCACCGTAAGCCTGCAGGGTCTCGGGCAGCAAAATCGCGCGCTTGACCAACGCCCCCATCGCCAGGCGCCCGCCCGCCGCCTCGGCATTGAGCAGCCATTGCGCGGCGCGCGGGCGTTCGGCAGGCAGGCTCCAAACCACCTCGACGGCTTGCAGCCACTGGCCCTTGGCGATCAGCGATTCAGCCCATTCCAGACGCAAGCGGTCGGCCGTTTCCGGCTGCTTGGTCTGAAGCATCACCACCGCTTCGGCAAACGCATTATCACGACGCGCCACCAGCAAGGCGCGCTGCCAGTTCTCGGCCAGGCACAGCAGACGCACGATCACCGCCGCCGGCATATCCCAGGCCAGGGCCAGGTCGGCAGCTTGCTGATGGCGTGCGTGTTTCTCCAGGTAGTCGAGGGCTTCCTGACGTTCCTTGAGCAGCTCGGCGAGGACAAACACCGCCTCTTCGATGCGGCCCTCACGGGCCAGGCGCTCGTAGGTCTGGCGATAGACCCGGCGCAGGTGCTCGGTCAGCCCTTCCTCGAACAGGTAGGAACGGCCGTGGCCATTCTGCTGGCTAAGGGTCAAGTCCTCCCTACGCTGGGGCGTGCCGAAGCTCTGTTCCACCGAGGATTGCTCACCGCCCAACGGGATCGCGTGGCGCAAGGCCTCGGAGAAATCGCCGTTTTCGAACATCTCCAGCATGCGCTGCATGTAGGCAGCTTGGCGCTTGCCATACAGCCTGGAGAGTTTTGAATTCAGGGTCAGGCGGGTCAGCCAACGCCGCCACATGACCGGTTTACGCTGACCCGCCTGAGCCCGTTGGCTGATGCTTGGCGCAGCCGGGGCACGCGGCGGCGCATGGATGACCGGCGTGCCGCGCTGCAGGAATTTGTTCAACCCGAGCAATAACAGGGTGAAGACCACGGCGCTGATGAGCATCCCCAGAATAACGCTGCCGACGTGCTCGTTGGTCGGGGCGTGAACCGCTGACTGCGGCGCTGATTGGCCCTGCACGGCCATCCAGATCAGCCCCGCCACCAAGGCCAGGGTCGCGCCGAGTTTCAATGCCGGGTATTGCGCCGGCGTCGTCGTGTCCCATTGGTTTTGCGCGCGTGTGGGCGACGGTGTCGGGGCTGGTGTGGGCGCCGGCGCCTGGCGCTGGCGCTCCAACAGCGCCTGCATGACCCCTGCCTGTTCCGGACTGACCGGTTGCAGAGCCCCGCCGAGAATCTCGCGCACATCGGTTACCACCGCCTCGGGCAGAGGCTGTGCAATGGGCGCGTGGCAATCATAGGTGTCGAGCAAGGTGTAGGCACTGATGTCGAGCCACTGCCCTGGCTCCAACGCCAGGGCATCACGCAGGTGCAGCGCATGTACATGGCTGCCGCGCACCAGCCACAGGTCGGCGGGCGGCAAGGCACGCAGCTCCTCGGCGGCCAGCCGGGCTGAACACAGGCCACGGCCCTGGCGCACCAGCGGCCACCCGGCGAGGGCTTCGCAGTGCACCGAGACGGGCGCGGCGAACCGCAGCATATCGCCCTCGGCAAAGCGCGATGCCGCAGCGCCCGTGTGCCAATGCGCGAGGATCAGGCGCGCACGTTCTTGTAGCGTGTAGCGCTCGGCGGGCAGCCAAAGGCCGTCAATCTGCTGGTGGCCGGTCAACAGCGGCCGGCGGATTACGAGGGGGTCCTGCTCAAGCATTGGAGCCTCCTTGCTTAAGGTCACACATCACTTGCAAACGCATGGCGCGCTCGGCAAGGGCGTACACCAATAATTCACGCGTGTTGGTCAGCACCGCCACCAGGCCGCTCATGGGGCAGAAGCTCGCCCGGGCAATCGGCGCCGAGGTGGTGAACAGAACCCGCGCCTGCCCTTGGACGTACAGGCCGACGGTGTGCTGGTTCGGCCCCAGCAGTACCAACGAGTAGCACTCTTGCGCGCCATCTTCGTGGTGCAGGCCGATGGCCTTCCAGCCAGGCGGCAGGTCGATCTGGGCTTTTTTCGTGGGGAAGCTGTCATGGGTGACCAGGCGCCAACTCTGATGGCTGCCATGCTGGGTGAGCAATGCGCAGCCACCAAAGTCGTATGCCCAGCGCGCTGCGCTGGCAAACAGCACCTGGCTCACGCCGGCAGCGGCACCGACCGCGTAGCCCGAGGCCCTGGGGCCCGCAACGGTGGCCGGGTAGATGACCACCTGCGCACCTTCGCTACGGGCGTAAACCAGGCGCATGGTGTCTACCTGCGCCAGCCCCAGTACGTCGCTCGTCACCCCGCAGCCTGCATCCTCCGGTAAACGCCGACCGCGTTGCTGCCAGTAGGCGAGCTGGCCTTTGCTATCCAGCACGTACAGGCGCTCGGACTGCTGGCCGCGCAGCCACACCGCCGGCAGAAAGGTTGCCGTTCCCGGTGGCAGGTGCATTTCTTCGCGTGACGGCTTGGGCGTGGAAACGATGGTGGGGATGTTCCAGAAATCCAGGGTGTTCTCATCCCCCAGCAATGCGCCGAGGCTGCGATGGTGAAAGGTCGCGGCGAGCACATGCTGGTGTTTGCCCCACAGGCGCCGTCGCACCTCGATGGCTTTTTTCTGGTTTTTGTGGGGCAGCTTGATCACCACCATCCCAGGCTCGTCCAACATCCGCAGGGCCACATAGTGGCCTGAGCCGGAGATCACCGGCGGCAGGGTCAAGGCCACCCGAGGCACCTTGCCGGCAGCGGTGGGCCCTGGCGTGTGCACCTCGTTTTCGAAGTGGCCCTTGAGCAATCGCACGCTCTGTTGCTCATCCGGGATCGGCAACGCCACACGCTGCGTCTGCCCAGCCTGCAAGGCGAACGACAGGCTGCGCCCATCCAGGCTGCGCTGAATCTGCACCCGGTGCGTGCACACCTTGGGATCGGTTGCAGGCAAGCGCTGCCCGACCACCCAGCATTCGCCGGTGGCCTGGTCGGCCAGGCAGTCGCGCCATGCCAGCCAATGGCTGTCGCTCACCGTTTCATAGGTACGCGCGTTGAGCAGGCGTTTGAGCTGCGCCGCTGAGTCCAACTCATGCAGCACCGGCGCGCCTTGCAGAATGCCCCAGCGCAGTTGCGCCCCGGCATCGCTGGCACGCCGCGCCAGCAACATCAACAGCGCCAGGTGAACCAGCCGCGCAGCCCCCAGTTGCAAAGGGCCCGCGTCGAACAACACGACAATCAGGCGGTTCGCCTCACGGGCACGATACTGGGGGGCGAGGAACATATGCTCGCCGCCCACCGCCCGGCGCAGGAATTCGTCGGGCACTTCCTCGGCCAGTAACCATTCGCTGGAGAGCAGCCGCTCGTAGGGACCACGGCGCTGCAGATCGCCCAGGCCATCAGGCTCCGGCACGCCGCCCTGGTGCCGGCCACGCAGCGGCCCGAGCACCGGGTTGATGCGGCCCAGCAAGTCGGCGAACAGTGGCAGGTGCTGCGGGGCAAACCATTCCAGCCATTGTCGCCAGGGTTGCAGCGCTTCAGGCAGTTGCATGGCGTGCCCCCCAATAGGTTGCGATTCGCTGCAGAACTTCAGGCGACACGGTCTGCAGGCGGTCCAGCGGGATCACCACCTGGGGCTCGCGCCACACCAGCAAGGGCAAACGCTTGAAGCGCGCCGACAAGGCCTGACCGAGCAAATCCTCCGGCACATCCGGCGCCCAACGGGTAGGCAACCAGAGCCCTGGCGCGCAGGCGCTGGGCGCGGCGTAGGCCACCGCGTCGACCCAGGGCAAATCCGCAGTCATACCGGTCACCACCAGCACATCGCCGTTGGCAGTGGCTTGCAGGCGTGCGGCCTGTTCGCCGGGGAGCAACGCCAGGCGTCGGTGCAAGCGCCTTGCCGCGTCGCCCCAGGCCACGGCGGCCTGGGGCTCGGCCGGCACCTGCCGCGAACGCCAGGCCCAGGGCTGCGCTAGCGCACTCATTCGGCAGGGGTCAGCAAGCGAGTGAGTTGCCCCCGCGCCTGCTGCAATGGCTCGGGCAGGGTCTGGCTATCGAAGTTGGCATCGATCTCGCGCAGCAAGCCTTCCAGCACGGCACTGGCCGGCGGCTCGCTGCGGGCGAGGTAGTCTTCGGCCGTTTCCAGCAGGCGGTTGAACCGCGACATCGGCTGCAAGGTGGCCTCTTCTACTGCACTGAACAGATGGCTATTGCTCGACGCGGCAAACAGGTCGCGCAACACCTCACGAGCATGTTGCTGGGTTTCCTGGGTCGGCAGCACGTACAGCAGCGGCCACAGGTCGGCATCACTGGCCTCCAGGCGGCCACCCAGCAGTGCGGCGGCGGCGATCAGTCGCTGGGATTTGACGATGCGCCGGTCGGACAACTGAATGCCGGCTTCGCGCAGGCGGCGAATGGCCTGGGCCAGGGCTGGACGAACGTTGCCGAGGTCGACGCTTTTCATCGCTTGGCTGAGGGTGTCCAGTTGCGTAAGCCCCAGCAACTGCTGGACTGGCCGCTGTTCCGACTGCCAGCCGCCCGCCAACATGGCTTCCAACTGATTGTCCGGTACCGATTCAACAAACAGGTGCAGCAGGAACCGGTCACCGAAGGCCGCCAACGCTTCGTCATCCGGCAGGCCGTTGGCCGCGCCGACGCACACCCGCAACGGGCATTGGACCTGGGTATGGCCACGGCGAAAACGGCGCTCGTTGAGCACGCCCAGCAGGGTATTGAGGATGGCAGTGGAACCGAGAAAGACCTCGTCGAGAAACACGATATCGGCTTCCGGCAGCATGCCGCTGACATCGGTTTCCACCGTGCCTTCGCGCAGTTTTTTCAGGTCCACCGCGCCGAACAGTTCGGAAGGCTCGGTAAAGCGCCCGAGCAGGTACTCAAAATAGCGCCCGCCCATGGACTGCGCCACGCGCCGCACCACGGCACTTTTGGCAGTGCCGGGCGGCCCGATGACCAGGATGTGCTCCTGGGCCACGGCAGCCAGCACGATCAGCTCGGCCAGTTGTTCACGCCCGACCAGGCCTTCGGTGGCCGCACGCACGGCTTGGCGAATTTGCGCGGCAGCGCTGTGCAACTGAGCAATCATGGGTGTCTTCCCTGAAACCAAAGCGGGGAATCTTGCCTGAGGCTAAGGTATTAGCAAAGTGTTGTTACACAGTCTTGATCAGGAGTCAGCCCATGCAGCTTGAAGGTTCCTGCCATTGCGGCGCCGTGACGTTCAGCCTCACCAGTACCCACCCCTACCCTTACCAGCGCTGTTACTGCTCGATCTGCCGCAAGACCCAAGGCGGCGGCGGTTATGCGATCAACCTGTCTGGCGACAGCAAGAGTTTGAAGGTGCGCGGGCGCAAACAGATTTCGATCTACCATGCCAAGCTCAAGCCGGCGGGCGCCAGCCGCGCTCACACCAGTACCGCCGAGCGCCACTTTTGCTCGCAATGCGGCTCTGCGCTGTGGCTGTTCAGCCCGGAATGGCCGGAGCTGATCCATCCGTTTGCCAGCGCCATCGACACGCCGTTGCCAGTGCCGCCGGAGCATACGCACCTGATGCTGGGGTCAAAGGCGCCGTGGGTCGAGGTCAGCCTGCGCAAGGGTGATTTGCAGTTCGATGAATACCCCGAAGAGTCGATTGCCCAGTGGCATGAGCGGTTGGGGCTGAGGCTTTAATGTAGCCTGCAATCTTTAACGCCTTTACTAGGGAGTGGTATGCGCAAGGATTACCTGGCGTTCTTCGTCTCGCTGTTTCTGTCACGCTTGGCGGACCAGATTCTGCTGTTTCTGGTGCCATTGATCGTGTTCCAAACCACCCAGAGCGTGGCCTGGGCGGGGCTGGCGTTCTTTGTCGAGTCACTGCCGCGCTTTCTTGCGTTCCCGGTGTGCGGGGCGTTGTGCGACAAGTTTTCGCCGGTGCGCATCCTGCATATCAGCCAGGTGTACCGGGCGCTGGCCTGTGCGGTGGCAGTTGCGCTGTACGCAGTGTTCGGGGGTATCTATTGGCTGGTAGGCCTGTCGGCACTCTGCGGGGTGTTGACCACCCAAGGCGTCATGGCCCGCGAAGTGTTGATGCCGCATATCTTCCCGCAGTACAGCTATGCCAAGACGCTGTCGTACTCGCAGATCGCCGATCAATCCGGCCTGGTGCTGGGGCCGCTGGTTGCCGCACTGATGCTCGAGGTGTGGGCCTGGCATTGGGTGGTACTGGGGGTTGCCGTTCTGTTCGGGCTGGCGGACCTGGCAATGCGCGCCTGGCAACGCAACACCACGGTGGCGTGGGAAAGCCACGCACAGCACCGGGATATCTGGGTGCAACCGTTGCGCATCGCATTCGGGCATATCCGCAACCTGGCAGGGCTCAAACGCCTGATTACGCTGACGGTGGGCGTGAACCTGATCATCGGCGTCACCCTGGCCACCTCCGCCGCCATGGTCACCGGCCAATTTGCCGCCGGCAAGGATGCCTACGCACTGTTGCAAGCCGCGGGCGCGCTGGTGACTATCGCGATTCTGTTTTACCTGGCGCGCGCGACATTGCCGCTGAAGATCCTCGGCACCGTATCCTACGGGCTGATCGCCGTCGGCGCGTTGATCACAGCGCTGAGCCCCAACCTGTGGGCGTATTCAGTCGGTTTCCTGCTGGTGATCGGCTTCGACAAGATGTACAGCGTGTATATGCGCAGCGTCCGGCAAAAGGTCATCCCGGTGCAGGACTTCGGCAAGACGGTGGGCGTGATCACGTTGCTCAACAACCTGCCTCAACCCTTGGCAGGCCTGGCGGTTGCGCTATGGGCTGGGCCCTTGGGCACGCAAACGGTGATCCTGGTACTGGCCGGGATCACCACATTGCTCGGGGTGGCGGTGGCCTCAGGCTGGCACGCCACTGTGAAAGCGGAACTCGATGTCGGGTGATTCGATCAGTTCCTGCTCGGCCGCCCGCACCCGCTCGATCACCTGGGCGATGTCCTTGGCGTCGCCGTACTGGTAGGCCAGCTTCAAATAACCCTGAAAGTGCCGCGCCTCGCTTTTCAGCAAGCCGAAGTAGAACTTGCCGAGTTCTTCGTCCAAATGCGGCACCAGCGCTTCGAAACGTTCGCAACTGCGCGCTTCGATAAATGCGCCGACCACCAGGGTGTCCACCAGCTTGACCGGTTCATGGCTGCGCACCACCTTGCGCAGACCCGAGGCGTAGCGCCCGGCGTGCAACTGCCGCAACTCGACCTTGCGCTTTTTAATCAGGCGCATCACCTGTTCGTGGTGCACGAGTTCTTCGCGGGCCAGGCGCGACATCATATTGATCAGGTCAACATGCGCATGGTACTTGGCGATCAGGCTCAGAGCGGTGCTGGCGGCCTTGAATTCGCAGTTCTTGTGGTCGATCAGCAGGGTGTCCTGATCGGCCAGCGCAGCCTGGACCCAGGCGTCGGGGGTACGGCAGCCGAGGAATTCGTGGATTTCGGGCAGGTTCATCGGGCTCACGGGCAAAAGGATCACAAAAGGCCGGCGATTATACCGACCGCGCCGCAGACCACCAGCCACTGGCCTTGATGTGTATCAACATGACGGCTGCGTGGCAGCAACTATAGTTATTCCACGCCCACCCTTTTGGAGATCCCGCTCATGCAAGCCATCCGCAGCATCCTCGTGGTGATCGAACCCGAACATTCGGAAAGCCTGGCGCTCAAGCGCGCCAAACTGATCGCCGGGGTCACCGGCGCGCACTTGCATTTGCTGGTCTGCGACAAGAAACATGAGCATTCGGCGCTGTTGACCCTGCTCAAGTCAGGCCTGCAGGAGGATGGCTACAGCGTGACCACCGAACAGGCGTGGAATGCCAGCCTGCATGAAACCATCATCGACGTGCAGCAGGCCGAAGGGTGTGGCCTGGTGATCAAGCAGCATTTCCCCGACAGCCCGCTGAAAAAAGCCCTGCTGACCCCGGCGGACTGGAAACTGCTGCGCTATTGCCCCACCGCCGTGCTGCTGGTCAAGACCGCTACCCCGTGGTCTGGCGGGGTCATTCTGGCGGCCATCGACGTGGGCAATACCGACGGTGAGCATCGGGCCTTGCACAATTCAATCATCGACCACGGCTTCGACATCGCCAGCCTGGCCAAGGCGCAGTTGCATGTGATCAGCGCCCACCCGTCGCCCATGCTGTCGGCCGCCGACCCGACCTTCCAGCTCAAGGAAACCATCGCGGCGCGTTATCGCGAACAGTGCCAGGCGTTCCAGGCGGAATTCGACGTGGATGACAAGCACCTGCATATCGAGGAAGGTCCGGCGGACGTGTTGATCCCGCATCTGGTGCACACACTGCAGGCGGCGGTGACGATTATCGGCACCGTCGGGCGCACCGGAGTGTCCGGCGCGTTGATCGGCAATACCGCGGAAGTGATATTGGATGCGGTGGAAAGCGATGTGCTGGTGCTCAAGCCTGAGACGCTGATGGATCATCTGGAAGAGCTGGCGACCAAGGCCTGACGCAGCCCTTTTCAGCCAACGCCGATCAAATGTGGGAGGGGCGGTGCGACGATTCGACTTGCCCCCGATGGCAGTGGATCAGCAAACTAATTCATCGACTGATACACCGCTATCGGGGGCAAGCCCCCTCCCACATTTAAATGATTAGTGTCAGGTAGATAGCGCATCTTTCAAGAATCCAGGTGCGATATACCGCTGGTAATGCGCCTCGGACAGGATAAAAAACTCGCGATCAATCGCATCACGCAAATCCGGCAGGTTCCAGTCACGAAATTCCGGCAGCAGCACCATGCCATAGGCCTCCAGATTGGAAATCACCCGCGCACCCCGGGCGATCAACTGGTAGGCCCAGCAATACTCGGACTGGTGCGGCACGAAGCGGATCTTGCGCTGCTCCAGCTGGCCGCGCAGGGTCTTGGGGTCGAAGATTTCCAGTTTGCCGGCCATCACCTGCACCAACAGTTGCTCCAAACGCAGCCATACCGCACGTTTTTCTTCTTCGTTATAGCCGTTCCACAGGATCACTTCGTGGTGGAAACGCTTGCAGCCACGGCACACCAGATCGCCGTAAACCGTGGAACACAGGCCGACGCAGGGGGTCTTGATGGTTTGGTTGGACATGGGTAGCAACACGCAAATTAGCGAAACAGTGCGCCATGTTAGCCCTTTGTCTAAGCTGGATCACCCAGCAAACTTGGTTAGGCAACTTACCTTTAGAATTTTTTTGCCGTAGAATCATCCGGCCTTGTAAGGCGCCAATAATCCGCTGGAAGCTGTTTTCAAAGCGTCACGAGCACAGTCGTTCCTTCAGAACGGTGTTGGCGATGGTTATTACCCGGTAGGTCAATAGCCAGCGCCAACCCTCATCAGCCCCGTTCTGCAGGCGTAAAACTTTGAAAGCAGCTTCTGTGAGGAATGCCGGCAGCGCTGGCTTTGCGGCCCAAAAAGCCCCCGAGCGCATGCGTGCCGTTCATTTCTGGATGAGCGTCCCGTGGGACCACTGATGAGGGTAATAACTGTGCTTGAAGCCTACCGCAAACATATCGAAGAGCGTGCAGCCCTGGGTATTGTTCCCCAGCCGCTTAATGCCGAACAAACCGCAGGCCTGGTCGAGCTGCTGAAAAATCCTCCGGCTGGCGAAGAAGAATTCCTCGTTGACCTGATCACCAACCGCATTCCACCAGGTGTTGACGAAGCTGCCTACGTCAAGGCCGGTTTCCTGTCTGCCCTGGCCAAGGGCGAAGCCACTTCCCCCCTGATCAGCAAGAAACGCGCTGTTGAACTGCTTGGCACCATGCAAGGCGGCTACAACATCGTGACGTTGGTCGAGCTGCTGGACGACGCCGAGCTGGCGCCTGTCGCCGCCGCCCAACTCAAGCACACCCTGCTGATGTTCGACGCGTTCCACGACGTGGCCGAAAAAGCCAAGAACGGCAACGAGCACGCCAAAGGCGTGATCCAGTCCTGGGCTGACGGCGAATGGTTCCGTAACCGCCCAACCCTGGCCGACAAGATCAGCCTGCGCGTGTTCAAGGTTACCGGCGAAACCAACACCGACGACCTGTCCCCTGCCCCGGACGCCTGGTCCCGCCCTGACATCCCGCTGCACGCCCTGGCCATGCTGAAAATGGCTCGTGAAGGCATCGTGCCGGACGAGCAAGGCAAGACCGGCCCGATGAAGCAGATCGAAGAGATGCGCGGCCAAGGCTTCCCGATCGCCTACGTCGGTGACGTGGTCGGTACGGGTTCGTCGCGTAAATCGGCAACCAACTCGGTACTGTGGTTCTTCGGCGACGACGTCCCTTACGTGCCGAACAAGCGCGCTGGCGGCTTCTGCTTCGGCAGCAAGATCGCTCCAATCTTCTACAACACCATGGAAGATGCTGGCGCACTGCCAATCGAATTCGACGTCACCAACATGAACATGGGCGACGTGATCGACCTGTACCCGCATGCTGGCAAAGTCTGCAAACACGGCACCGATGAAGTCCTGACCACCTTCGAAATGAAGACCCCGGTGCTGTTGGACGAAGTCCGCGCCGGCGGCCGTATCCCGCTGATCATCGGTCGCGGCCTGACCGACAAGGCCCGTGCCGAACTGGGCCTGGGCCCTACCGACCTGTTCAAGCTGCCTGAAGCACCTGTCGACACCGGCAAAGGCTTCACCCTGGCACAGAAAATGGTTGGCCGTGCATGTGGCCTGGCAGAAGGCAAAGGCGTTCGTCCTGGCACCTACTGCGAACCGAAGATGACCACCGTGGGCTCCCAGGACACCACCGGTCCGATGACCCGTGACGAACTGAAAGACCTGGCGTGCCTGGGCTTCTCGACCGATCTGGTCATGCAGTCCTTCTGCCACACCGCGGCGTACCCTAAGCCGATCGACGTGACCACCCACCACACCCTGCCTGACTTCATCATGACCCGTGGCGGTGTATCGCTGCGTCCTGGCGACGGCATCATCCACAGCTGGCTGAACCGCATGCTGCTGCCGGATACCGTGGGTACCGGTGGTGACTCCCACACCCGTTTCCCGATGGGCATCTCGTTCCCGGCCGGTTCCGGCCTGGTGGCGTTCGCCGCAGCCACTGGCGTAATGCCACTGGACATGCCGGAATCGATCCTGGTGCGCTTCAAAGGCAAAATGAAACCTGGCATCACCCTGCGTGACCTGGTTCATGCCATTCCTTACTACGCGATCCAGGCTGGCCTGCTGACCGTAGAGAAGAAAGGCAAGAAAAACGCCTTCTCCGGCCGCATCCTGGAAATCGAAGGCCTGAACGACCTGACGCTGGAACAGGCTTTCGAGCTGTCCGACGCCTCGGCTGAACGTTCGGCTGCCGGTTGCACCATCAAGCTGTCGAAAGATTCCGTAACCGAGTACCTGAACTCCAACATCACCCTGCTGCGCTGGATGATCGGCGAAGGCTACGGCGATGCACGTACCCTGGAACGTCGTGCCCAAGCGATGGAAGCCTGGGTAGCCAACCCGGAACTGATGGAAGCCGATGCCGACGCCGAATACGCCGAAATCATCGAAATCGATCTGTCGGAAATCAACGAGCCGATCCTCTGCGCCCCTAACGACCCGGACGATGCCCGTCTGTTGTCCAGCGTTGCCGGTGAGAAGATCGACGAAGTGTTCATCGGTTCGTGCATGACCAACATCGGTCACTTCCGCGCTGCCGGTAAGCTGCTCGAGCAGGTCAAGGGCCAGCTGCCAACCCGTCTGTGGCTGTCGCCGCCGACCAAGATGGACGCTCACCAACTGACCGAAGAAGGCTACTACGGCATCTACGGCAAGGCTGGCGCGCGCATGGAAATGCCGGGCTGCTCGCTGTGCATGGGTAACCAGGCACGTGTTGAGCCGAATTCGACCGTTGTGTCGACCTCGACCCGTAACTTCCCGAACCGTCTGGGTGATGGCGCGAACGTCTACCTGGCCTCGGCCGAGTTGGCGGCAGTAGCTTCCACCCTGGGTCGCCTGCCGACCGTCGAAGAGTACATGGGCTACGCAGCGAAACTGGACACCATGGCCAGTGACGTCTACCGCTACCTGAACTTCGACCAGATCGCCGAGTTCCGCAAGATCGCAGCAAGCGCCAACATTCCGGTGATTCAAGCCTAATATGTTGTGACGTAAAAAACGCCGCGTATCGCAAGATACGCGGCGTTTTTTTATGCCTGGAATACAGTAGTAACAACAACACAAAACAAATGTGGGAGCGGGCTTGCTCGCGAATGCGCTGGGTCAGTCACTGATGATTTGACTGATAGACCGCATTCGCGAGCAAGACCGCTCCCACATTTTTAGATTTTCACAACTTCACAGCAGCGCTACGACTCAAGCAATAAACGAATACACCAACGCCGTAATCGCCACCAGGCCTACCGCCGTGACAAACACGTTAGACGCCTGCCCACGGTACTTGGCCATGGCCGGTACTTTGCGAATGGCATACATCGGCATCCGCCACCTGAACTTCGACCAGATCGCCGCGTATCGCAAGATACGCGGCGTTTTTTTATGCCTGGAATACAGTAGTAACAACAACACAAAACAAATGTGGGAGCGGGCTTGCTCGCGAATGCGCTGGGTCAGTCACTGATGATTTGACTGATAGACCGCATTCGCGAGCAAGCCCGCTCCCACATTTTTAGATTTTCACAACTTCACAGCAGCGCTACGACTCAAGCAATAAACGAATACACCAACGCCGTAATCGCCACCAGGCCTACCGCCGTGACAAACACGTTAGACGCCTGCCCACGGTACTTGGCCATGGCCGGTACTTTGCGAATGGCATACATCGGCATCAGGAACAGGATCGACGCAATGATCGGCCCGCCCAGGGTTTCGATCATGCCAAGGATGCTTGGGTTGAGTGTGGCAACCACCCAGCACACCACCAGCATGAACGCGGCGGTCATGCGGTCCAGGGACTTGGCTGCCGGGCGACGACCGGTTTTCAGCACCAGGCCCTTGAGGCCTTCACTGGCACCGATGTAGTGGCCCAGGAACGACTTGGCAATCGCCACGAATGCAATCAACGGTGCGGCGAAGGCGATGGTCGGGTTGTCGAAGTGGTTGGCCAGGTACGACAGGATCGACAGGTTCTGCGCTTTCGCCTCGGCCAGCTGCGCTGGCGACAGGGTCAGCACGCAGCTGAACACGAAGAACAGCACCATCACCACCATCAACAGGTGCGCACGGGACAGGATCTGCGAGCTGCGCTGATCGGCGTTCGCGCCGTACTGGCGCTTCTGGTCCACCGCAAACGCCGAGATGATCGGCGAGTGGTTGAACGAGAACACCATCACCGGAATCGCCAGCCACAGGGTGTTGAGCAATGCAGAAGGCGCCGGCACTTCACTGGCCGTGGTGAGAATACCGCCGGTCCAATGTGGGATCAGGTACACCGCCAGGAATAGCAAGGCGACGATAAACGGATACACCATCAGGCTCATGGCCTTGACGATCACTTGCTCACCGCAGCGCACCACCGCCAGCAGGCCCAGGATCAGCACCAGCGACAGAATCGCGCGTGGCGGCGGCATGATGTGCAACTGGTGCTCCATGAAGCTGCCGACGGTGTTGGTCAACGCCACGCTGTAGATCAGCAGGATCGGGAAAATCGCAAAGAAGTACAGCAAGGTGATCAGTGCACCAGCCTTGATGCCGAAGTGCTCTTCCACCACGTCAGTAATGTCGGAGCCTTCCCGGCCGGACAGTACGAAACGGGTCAGGCCACGGTGGGCGAAGAACGTCATCGGGAAGGCCAGCGCGGCCAGGATCACCAGGGGCCAGAAGCCGCCCAGGCCGGCGTTGATGGGCAGAAACAAAGTGCCGGCGCCAATGGCGGTGCCGAACAGGCCGAGCATCCAGGTGGTGTCCTGGCGGCTCCAGCTTGCGAGGGTTGCAGGTGTCGTTGCATAGCGTTCGTCGACGCTATTGGCCTGATCATTCATCCGGTCGGATCTCCGCATTTACATAGCCGGGACGAGTCAGAAAAACCTGACAGGCAGCGCCCCGACCATAGAAGGGGCCGGATTGTCCGGGATTCTTGTGAATAAGCAAAGACTTAGCTGAGGAACGGTTAGCCGGTGCAGACCCTCAAAGGGCGCCACACGCATGGGTTTGCGTGGGCTTTGGCACGGTGCAGATAATACATTCCCATACAAATCTATTTTAGAATCCCGTGGGTTCCTGTAGCTTTTACCCATGCACCGCCTTTTTCCTGTGAGCCCCGCCATGCCACGCGTTTCCCGCAAACAAGCCGAACTCA
Organism: Pseudomonas sp. S09G 359; assembly: GCF_002843605.1. Lineage (NCBI taxonomy): Bacteria > Pseudomonadati > Pseudomonadota > Gammaproteobacteria > Pseudomonadales > Pseudomonadaceae > Pseudomonas > Pseudomonas sp. S09G 359. The sequence continues at coordinate 3,856,009 of NZ_CP025263.1, forward strand.
ACCGCGAAATCATCGTCGAGGCCGCCACGCACCTGTTTCGTGAGCGCGGGCTGCACGGTATCAGCCTGTCGGACGTGATGGCCGCCGCCGGCCTGACCCATGGCGGCTTCTACGGGCACTTCGCGTCCAAGGAAGCGCTGGCGACAGAAGCCTGCCAACAGGCGTTCAAGCAGGCGAACCTGGGCTGGCAAGACAAGATCCACCGCAGTGAAGACCTGCCAGCGGCCCGGCAGGCAGTAATGGCCCCGTACCTGTCGGCGACCCATCGTGATAACCCCGGGGACGGCTGCCCGATCTCGGCATTTTCCCCGGACATGTGCCGCGAACCCGCCGACACAGCCTTACAGCACGCCTTCATCGCGGGCGTCGAGCAGTCGTTGGAGATCTTCGCGCAGCTTGAAGGCGGTGACCGCCAGAGCATGCTGGCCAAGTACGCCATGATGATCGGCGCCATTACCCTCGCTCGTGCGACACGAGGCACTGAACTGTCAGATGAGTTCCTGGATGCCGCACGAAACACCCTGCTTCCGGTTGACAGCCCTGCGCCTGCCGCAGCATGATCGGGCCATGAACCTGACTCAGCTGAACCTCACCCGCACCACCACCACGACCGCTTACGGCGGGTCGCGCGGTGGCTGTGAGGGTTAGCCAAACACTTCACAGATTCAACCCAAGGCCCCGCCAGCAATGGACGGGGCCTTTTTATTGCTCCGCCATCTGGCACTCACAAGGAGCACCACCATGGCTGACGCCCTGTTGATTATCGATATGCAAACCGGCTTGTACGATGGCCCGGACAAACCCTTCGAACGCGAGCGTGTACTGGGCACTATCAACCAGCTGATCCAGCGCGCCCGCGAGGCCGACGCGCCGATTTTCGTTGCCCGCCACACCGGCCCGGCGGGCTCGCCGATCGAGGCAGGCAGCCCGCTGTGGCAGCTGTGGCATGCACTGCATGTCGATGAAGCCCGCGATCATTGCTTCAACAAAACCCGCCCCAGTTGCTTCCTGGGCACCGACCTGGCGCAGCAACTCAAGGCCGCCAACGTGACGGAACTGGTGATCGTCGGCATGAAAACCCAGTTCTGCATCGACACTACGTGCCGGGTGGCGGTTGAGTTGGGGCTGTCGGTGGTATTGCCTGAAGACGGCCACACCTGCATGGACACCCCGGCGCTGAAGGCCGAGGCGATTATCGAGCATCACAATGCGACGCTGGCGGGCGCATTTGTACGGCGCGTGCGCGCCGCTGATCTCAACTTCTGACCACACAAACACGCCAGGTGCGAGCACGCTCGCGCCTGCCGTAGACTTTTTCGCGCATACTCATCCCCTCAAACCCTTCAGGAAGAGCGTTCCGATGACCACCACTGTTCTGGTTCTGGTTGAAACCATCAACGAATACCTGCAAATCATCGAGAGCAATGATTTTCACCTGATCCTGGCGCCGACGCCGGCGGAACGCGCCCAGGCCATCAAGGCCCATGGCGGCCAGATCAACGCCGTACTCACCCGTGGCCCGCTGGGGCTGTATGCCGAGGAAATCGCCGCCCTGCCGCTGCTGGAGATCATCTGTGTGATCGGCGCCGGCTACGAGCACGTCGACCTGCAGGCCGCCAGCAACCGTGGGATCGTGGTCACCAACGGCGCCGGCGTGAACGCGCCGTCGGTGGCCGACCACGCCATGGCGCTGCTGCTGTCGCTGGTGCGCGGCATACCGCAGACCGACGCCGCCGTGCGCCGCAACGAGTGGCCCAAGGTGATGCGCCCGTCCCTGGGCGGCAAGCAGCTGGGCATTCTCGGGCTGGGCGCGGTGGGGTTGGAGATCGCCAAGCGCGCCGCCCTGGGGTTCGGCATGGAAGTGAGCTACCACAACCGCCAGCCGCGTGACGATGTGGACTACACCTACTGCGCCACCGCCGTCGAACTGGCGCGCACCTCGGACTTCCTGATCCTGGCCACACCCGGCGGCGCCAGCACCCGCCACCTGATCGATCGCCACGCACTCGACGCCCTCGGCCCCAACGGTTACCTGGTGAATATCGGCCGCGGCAGCGTGGTGGTCACCGCCGACCTGGTGGCCGCCCTCGAACAGCGGCGTATCGGCGGTGCCGCGCTGGACGTGTTCGACGACGAACCCAAGGTGCCGGACGCCCTCAAGCGCTTGGGCAATACCGTGCTCACCTCCCACGTTGCCGGCCTGTCGCCCGAAGCCGCCCACGACACCGTGCAGCGTGTAGCCGACAACCTGGTGGAATACTTTGCCGGCCGCCCGGTGCTCACGCCGGTCGCCTTGCCCGCGCCCGAAAAATGACCGATCAGGCACGCTGATTATCATCCAACACGCTAACCTATTAAGCCGCCTCGACCTTGTCGCTGGGCGGTCGTGCGCATTAGATTAGGAAATAGTCCGAGGCCTTTAGAATAAGCAGAAGGGATAAGCATGGCGCTGAACGACCAATCGACCCAGATTCGCCCAGGCGAAGAACTTGATGCCAGCCTGATCGATCCCTACCTCAAGGCCCATATCCCGGGCCTGAGCGGCACCCCCACAATCAGCCAGTTCCCCGGTGGCGCGTCCAACCTGACCTACCTGCTGGAATACCCCGGCCAGGAATTCGTGCTGCGCCGCCCGCCCTTTGGCCACAAGGCCAAGTCCGCCCACGACATGGGTCGCGAATACCGCATTCTCAACCAGCTTAAAGACGGTTTCCCGTATTGCCCCAAGGCCTACGTGCATTGCACCGACGAGTCGGTGATCGGCGCCGAGTTCTACGTGATGGAGCGCGTCAACGGCATCATCCTGCGCTCCGACCTGCCCGCCGAGCTGGGCCTGGACGCGGCCAAGACCGAAGCCCTGTGCAAAAGCTTCATCGATAAATTCGTCGAGCTGCACCAGGTCGACTACAGCGCCTGCGGCCTGGCCGACCTGGGCAAACCCGAAGGCTACGTGGCCCGGCAGATTCGTGGCTGGAGCGACCGCTATGAGAAAGCCCTGACCCCCGACGCGCCCAAATGGGAAGCCGTGCGCGCCTGGCTCAACGACAAGATGCCGGCCGACCACCCCACCTCCAGCATCGTGCACAACGACTACCGCTTCGACAACGTGATCCTCGACCCGCATAACCCGATGCAGATCATCGGGGTACTGGACTGGGAGCTGACCACCCTCGGCGACCCGCTGATGGACCTCGGCAATACCCTCGCCTACTGGATCGAAGCCGGCGACCCTGCACCCGTGCAACTGATGCGCCGCCAGCCGAGCAACGCCCCCGGCATGCTCAGCCGACGCGAGTTCGTCGACTACTACGCCGAACGCTCAGGCATCCAGATCGACAATTTCGATTTCTACTACACCTACGGCCTGTTCCGCCTGGCCGGCATCGTGCAGCAGATCTACTACCGCTTCTTCCATGGCCAGACCCAGGACAAACGCTTTGCGCAGTTCATCCACATGAACAAGCTGCTGGAGCAGATGAGCCTGAATGTCATCGGCAAATCCGCGCTCTGATCGACTACAACAAGGAACTCCCATGTCCAAGACCAACCTGTTCGACCTCGACGGCAAAATCGCTTTCGTTTCCGGCGCCAGCCGTGGCATCGGCGAGGCCATCGCCAAGTTGCTGGCCCAGCAAGGCGCCCACGTGATCGTCTCCAGCCGCAAACTGGAAGGCTGCCAACACGTCGCCGACGCGATCATCGCCGACGGCGGCAAGGCCACGGCCATTGCCTGCCATATCGGTGAAATGGAGCAGATCACCCAGGTGTTCGCCGGCATTCGTGAACAGTTCGGGCGCCTGGATATCCTGGTCAATAACGCCGCGACCAACCCGCAGTTCTGCAACGTGCTGGACACCGACTTGGGCGCGTTCCAGAAGACCGTCGACGTCAACATCCGCGGCTACTTCTTCATGTCGGTGGAAGCCGGCAAGCTGATGCGCGAAAACGGCGGTGGCAGCATCATCAACGTCGCGTCGATCAACGGCATTTCCCCGGGCGTGTTCCAGGGCATCTACTCGGTGACCAAGGCCGCCGTGATCAACATGACGAAGGTCTTTGCCAAGGAATGCGCGGCGTTTGGCATCCGTTGCAACGCCCTGCTGCCAGGCCTGACCGACACCAAGTTCGCCTCGGCGCTGGTAAAGAACGACGCGATCCTGAAAACGGCCCTGGCGCAGATCCCGCTCAAGCGCGTGGCCGACCCGAGCGAGATGGCCGGTGCGGTGCTGTACCTGGCCAGCGATGCCTCGAGCTACACCACCGGCGTGTCGCTGAACGTGGATGGCGGCTTCCTGTCCTGATAGCAATGTGGGAGCGGCGGTGTACTCAGGCGTTGGGCGGTTGCTGGCGAAAGCTTACCGCCAGGCGGTTCCAGCCACTGATGCTGGACACCGCCATGGTCAGGTCCACCAGCTCCTGCTCGCTGAACTCCACGCGTACCGCCGCGAACAGCTCATCTGAAACGGTGGAGGTCGGCAGCGTCGCCACCGACTCGCTCCAGGCCAAGGCCGCCCTCTCCCGCGCCGTGAAAAGCGGCGAATCACGCCATACGCACAGCGCGAACAAGCGCCGTTCCGACTCCCCGCGCTGCAGCGCCGCCATCGAGTGCATATCGGTGCAGAACCCGCAGTGGTTGAGTTGCGAGACGCGGATCTTGATCAGCTCCAGCAGCGGCTTCTCGATGGACAGGCCAAAGGTGTTCGCCTCCAGCATCAACATGCCCTTGAGCGCTTGCGGCGAGGCGGTGTAGTAATCCAGACGGGGTTCCATGGGGCGGTTCTCGCAAAGTGAGAACACAGCCTAGAGCCCAGCGGAAATAAGCCCTATAGCCAATCCTACGGTTTACAAATAGACCATTTTGAGCGCGCCCCACGAGCGAGTAACCTTGGCGCAGACTTGGTGCCTTTGGATGAACTATGGAACTGCACGTGGTGATCAACGGCCGCAAGGACTTGGCCGAACAGTTGTACCAGCAGTTGCGCGAAGCCATTGGCTCCGGGCGCCTGGCTGCCGGCGCGCAACTGCCACCCAGCCGCTTGCTCGCCGAACAACTGGGCGTGTCGCGCAAGACCGTGTCCGACACCTACGCCACCCTCACCTACGAAGGCCTGCTGGTGGGCAAGACCGGCCGTGGCACCTTCGTCAACGCCCACACACCGCAGGCTGAACGCCTGCAAACCGCCACCGACCTGGCCTGCGCCGCCAACCTGGCGAAATGGCAAGCGCTGCCCTCGCCCATGCGCCACCCGACCCGCGACAGCACGTTGCGCTACGAGTTTATCGGCGGTGCCACCAGCCGCCATCAGTTCCCCCAGGATGAATGGCGGCGCTGCACCCAGGACGCGCTGCGGCGTATCGCGCAGAACAGCGGGTTCTACAGCCAGCCCGAAGGTTTGCCGGCGCTGCGCAGTGCGATCGCCGGGCATATTGCGTTTTCCCGTGGGGTCAAATGCCGTGACAGCGACATCGTGGTCACCAATGGCGCGCAGCAGGCCCTGGACCTGATCGCCCGTGTGGTGCTGGAGCCGGGCTGCATCGTCGCCATGGAAGACCCCGGCTACAGCCCCGCGCGCCAGCTGTTCCAGGCCATGGGGGCCAGCGTCGCCAGTGTGCCGGTGGACGCACAGGGCATCCAGGTTGAGCAGATTCCCCTCGGCACGCGGCTGATCTATGTCACGCCGTCGCACCAATTCCCCCTCGGCATGTCTATGAGCCTGCCACGCCGTGAAGCCCTGCTGGCACGTGCGTTCGAGCTGGGCGCAATCATCATCGAGGACGACTACGACAGCGAGTTCCGCTACGAAGGGCGCCCCACCGATTCCCTGCAAAGCATGGACACCCGAGGTGTGGTGACCTACGTAGGGACGTTCTCGAAAACCCTGCTGCCGGAGTTGCGCCTGGGCTATGCGGTGCTGCCGCCGGCAATCCACGGCGCGGTGCTCAAGGCCAAGCAACTGACCGACCAGCATAGCTCCACGCTGCCGCAATGGGCGCTGGCCAAGTTTATCGACGAGGGCTACCTGCTCAAGCATATCCGTCGCTGCCACAGCGTGTATGCCGGGCGCCGTGAGCGCATCCTGCAACGCCTGGCGGGGGATCTGTCGCCCTGGTTTGAAGCGGTGCCGACGGTGGCCGGCTTCCATATGGCCGCCTTGTGCAAGGTACCGGTGAATATCCCGCTGCTGATTCAGTTGGCGCGCCAGGTCGAGGTGGGGCTGTATCCACTGGACGTGTTCTTCCACGACGCGCCCGTGCGCCCGGGGCTGATCATCGGTTTTGGCGCCATCGAAACCCTCGACATCGACCCGGCGCTGGACAAGGTGCGCGATATCCTGCAGCAGATTGGCTAGGGGATTTTCCGCAGGATTGGTCATTGGTCAGCCCGTGCGCGCGGCGTAGGGTGAACAGGTCTCGAACCACTTGGAAACCTCGCCATGAAACGCCTGCTCGCAACCAGCCTCATGCTCGCCTCCCTCAGCGCCTTTGCCCACGAACCCGTGTACAACCAGGAATCGATCAAGGTGCTGCAAGAACACGCGCTGACCAATGTACCCGGCAAAAAAACCATCATGCTCACCGTGGACTACGCCCCAGGCCAGGCCACCGTGCCGCATAGCCATACCGGCACGGCGGTGGCCTACGTGCTGGAAGGCGCGATCACCTCGCGGGTGAATGATGAGCAGGCAAAAACCTACAAGGTGGGCGAATCTTTCTACGAGCCGGCCGGCTCGCGGCACTTTGAATCGAGCAATGCCAGCCAGACACAGCCGGCCAAGCTGCTGGTGGTGATGGTGCTGGATGACAAGGCTGAAGTGCTCACCCCGCTGCCACACAAATAATCTGCGCCAGCGAACAAATGTGGGAGCGGGCTTGCTCGCGAATGCGGTATGTCAGTCACCAGCTGCGTAGGCTGAACCACCGCATTCGCGAGCAAGCCCGCTCCCACATTTTGCTCTTCGTTTGCCAGGGAGTTCACGGCCGTTTGAACTGGCGGCGCAGTTGCTCGATCCTTGGTCGGCAGGCGCAACCGTCGAGATGGTCATTGACCATGCCCATCGCTTGCATCAGCGCATACATCGTGGTCGGGCCGACAAAGGTCCAGCCGCGTTTCTTCAAGGCTTTGGATAAACGCACCGAGGCCGGGGACGTCGGGTTAGCCGTCCAGTAAGCCAGGTCCACCACGGCCGGGCGCTCTTCAGGGGCCGGTTCAAATGCCCATAACCAACGCGCCAGCGACCCGGTTTCCTCCACCAGCGCACACGCCCTGCGCGCATTGTTGATAGCCGAGACGATCTTCGCCCGATTGCGCACGATGCCCGGGTCCTGCATCAGCCGCTCAATGTCCGTCTCGCCGTACTGCGCCACGCGGCGAAAATCAAACCCGTCGAACGCCGCGCGAAACTGCTCGCGCTTGCGCAGGATGGTGATCCACGCCATGCCGGCCTGAAAGCCCTCCAGGCAGATCTTCTCGTACAGCTGGATATCATCCGCCACCGGCACGCCCCACTCGTGATCGTGGTAATGCGGGTATTGCGGCGCGGCCGTGCGCCAGCTGCAGTGGGTCTGCCCGGTGTCGTCTGTGGTCAGTCCAGGTGTATCCATCCGTCACCTCTTATGCCGAGCAACGGATGATAAGCGAAAAAATTTCCAGCCCGGCAACCGCTCAAGCATCGCCCTCACCGACTCACTGGTCAGACCGGGACCCGCCCACCGCAGAATTTTTACTTGTAGATTCAAAAAAACCCAGCGTAGACTGGCCCCGCACTGGACTTACCGGTAAGACCACAACAATTAAGCCCTGGAACCACCAGGGCACCGAATAGAGATCCCTCCCATGCTCAGATGGTGCTCGCGTTCGATTTTCCTGCAAGTCGTGATCGGTTTGATGCTCGGCATCATTTGCGGCTTGGCCCTTCCCGAATTCTCCTCGCAACTCAAACCGCTGGGTGACGGCTTTATCAAGCTGATCAAGATGCTGATCGGCCTGATCGTGTTCTGCGTGGTGGTCAGCGGCATTTCCGGCGCCGGCGACTTGAAGAAAGTCGGGCGCATCGGCCTCAAGTCGGTGATCTACTTTGAAGTGCTGACCACCATCGCCCTGGTGATCGGCCTGATCATGGCCTTCAGCACCGGTATCGGCCAAGGCGCCAATATCCACCTGGAACAGCTCTCCTCCGCCGGTTTGAATGAACTGGCCGACAAGGGCCAGCACATCAAGGGCACCAGCCAGTTCCTGATGGACCTGATCCCCAACTCGGTGATCGGCGCCTTCGCCGATAACAATGTGCTGCAAGTGCTGCTGTTTTCAGTGCTGTTCGGCAGCGCGTTGAACCTGGTGGGCGAAGCCGCCTCGGGCATCTCGCGCTTGATCAACGAACTGAGCCACGTCATTTTCCGCATCATGGGCATGATCGTGCGCCTGGCGCCGATCGGCGTGTTCGGCGCTATCGCCTTTACCACCAGCACCTATGGCCTGGACTCGTTGCAACACCTGGGCAGCCTGGTCGGTTTGTTCTACCTGACCTGCTTTGCCTTCGTCGCGCTGATCCTCGGCCTGGTGATGCGCCTGTCGGGCCTGCGCATGCTGCCGCTGCTCAAGTACCTGCGCGAAGAGCTGCTGATCGTGATGGGCACCGCCTCCTCCGACGCCGTGCTGCCACAGATCATGCGCAAGCTGGAGCACCTCGGCATTGGCAGCTCCACCGTCGGCTTGGTGATTCCAACCGGGTATTCGTTCAACCTCGACGGTTTCTCCATCTACCTGACCCTGGCCATCGTATTTATCGCCAACGCCACCGGCACGCCGCTGTCGATGACCGACCTGCTGACCATCCTGCTGGTGTCGCTGATCACCTCCAAGGGCGCCCACGGTATCCCCGGTTCGGCGCTGGTGATCCTGGCGGCAACGCTGACCGCGATCCCGGCGATTCCGGTGGTCGGGCTGGTGCTGGTGCTGGCTGTGGACTGGTTCATGGGCATCGGGCGCGCGTTGACCAACCTGATCGGCAACTGCGTCGCCACCGTGGCCATCGCCCGCTGGGAAAAGGACATTGATATCCAGCGCGCCAACAAGGTCCTCGACGGCCAGCAAGGTTATGCCTTCCAGGCCAAGAAACCGGTGTTGCCGGCGCATCAGGAGTTCTAGGGCCACACACCTCCAATGTGGGAGCGGGCTTGCTCGCGAATGCGGTCTTTCAATAACAGATGTGTTGACTGATACACAGCATTCGCGAGCAAGCCCGCTCCCACATTTTGACCATCGCCCACTTGGCTACCGTATGTGCAACATCAAGGAGACGTAGACGTGATCAGCACCTCAACCGTCGTTAATTCAGTCGTAGAAAAACTCCGCGCCGCCTTGGCGCGGGGCCAGTGGCGCCGGGGTGAAATGCTCCCCGGCCAGCGTGAACTGGCCGAACAGATGGGCATCAGCCGCCCCAGCCTGCGTGAAGCGGTGATCGTGCTGGAAACCCTCGGCCTGGTGCGCTCCATGCCCGGCAAAGGCGTGGTGGTACTGGAAACCAGCGTCAGCGAGCCGCAATCCAGCGACGCCGTGGCCGACGCCAGTCTCGAAGACATCCTGCAACTGCGCTACACCCTCGAACCGTTCATTGTCGGTCTGGTAGCCCAGTCCATCAGCAGCAAGGAAGTCGGCCAATTGCGCCTGAACCTGATGGACATGCGCGAAGCCCTCGACGCCGGGGACGCCGAAGCCGGCATGAATGCCTACATCGACTTCCACGAAGAACTGTTCGCGCTCACCTCCAACCCGATTTTCCAGAATGTGGTGCAGCAAACCAGCAACGCGCTCAAGCAAAGCGCCCAGGTGCTGCGCAACTCACCCGAACACCTGGCAGAGCGCCTGCAGGAAAACGAAGCCGTGGTGCGCGCCATCCGCAACAAGAACAGCGCCCTGGCCAGTGCCGAGATGCGTCGGCACATCCTCCAGGAAGGCCTGCGCATGGGCATTCGCTTGAACATCCCGGACGACCACCTGGGTAGCTGAATTTTAGGAGAACGGCCATGACCGCCTACGCCTTGCAACGCGAACCCACCCTGCCCACCCTGCGCCTGGTGGCCGGCAAAAAGCCTTCGGTGGATGACATCTACCCACGGCTGTTCGACGCCATCCTCGAACAACGCATCGCCCCGGCCAGCCGTTTTACCGAAGAAGGCCTTGGCGAAACGTTTGGCGTCAGCCGCAGCGTGATTCGGCGGGTGCTGGCCAAGCTGTCCCATCAGCAAGTGATCATCCTGCGCCCCAACCAACGCGCCCAGGTCGCCGCGCCGGATGCCCAGCAAACGCGGCAGATCCTCGAAGCGCGGCGCATGACCGAGATGACCGTGGTGCAACTGGCCTGCGCCCACGCCACCGCCGCGCAAGTACGCCAGTTGCGCGAGCTGATCAGCCGGGAGCGTGAGTGCATCGAGCGCGACCAGCGTGGGCCGGCGATCCGGCTTTCCGGGGAGTTTCATCTGCAACTGGCGGCGATGGCGGGCAACGCGCCATTGGCGCAGTTTCTCAATAGCCTGGTGCCGTTGACCTCGTTGATCATTGCTCAATATGAATCGAAAGCCTGCACGTATTGCGCGTGGCAGGAGCATGTGGCGATTGTGGATGCCATTGAACAGCGGGATTCGGCTGCCGCTGCGGCACTGATGACCCAGCACCTGGATCACCTGGAATCCAAGTTGCTGAAACACCACTGATCTCCAGATTAAATGGAGATCTAAATGTGGGAGGGGGCTTGCCCCCGATGGCAGTGGGTCAGTCAACCTCTTAATGACTGGCTCACCGCTATCGGGGGCAAGCCCCCTCCCACATGAGCCCACTGGCACTTGATAAATAGTGTTCCAACAAAAAGCACCTGGATCACCTGGAATCCAAGTTGCTGAAACACCACTGATCCCAGGCAAATGGAGATTAAAATTGTGGGAGCGGGCTTGCTCGCGAATGCGGTGTATCAGTCAATGATGCATTTACTGAACCAGCGCATTCGCGAGCAAGCCCGCTCCCACATTTGCTCTTCATTGTTTAATAGATAGTGGTCCAACAAAAAAGCCCCTGCATCTCACAATGCAGGGGCTTTTGTTTTACCGCGTAATCAAGCCGGTTGCAGCACCGACTGACCGCTCAACGCCAGGTCCAGCAGTTCACGGTTAGCCACCGCGTACATGGCGTAGTCCGTGCCGACCGCAGCACGAATTTCCACCATCATCGCGCGCCAGCGATCAGCCATGTCCTGGTGCTGCTCAAGCCACAGGGCCACGCGGGCTTCCATGTCTTGTGGCGCATCGGCCATTTGCAGTACCGAGATGGTGATCGCGCGTTGCTGCCAGTCCACGTCGTCGCGGAACGCTTCGCGGGCCTGGGCCTGCCAGTTGTTGGCCACCGGCAGATCGCTGATCTGCTGCAGGTACCACGGCAAGTCCAGGGCGCTGCCCACGGCGAAATAGGCCTTGGCCACTTCGGCGGCGTCATGCCCGGTCACGTCGGCAGCTTCGATGATCGGCAGCAAGGTGTACAGGTGAGTCGTACCGGCAACCATGCGCGCCAACAGCTCAGGCACACCGGCTTCGGTGTAGGCCTGGTAGCGGTTCTGCCAACCTTCGCGCGTCGGGCCTTCCAGCAGTTCGTCGAGCTTGAGGCCCAACGCCGCCAGGTGCGGACCGAAGTGCGCGGTGTCGCGGCCAGCGTCCTGCTCGTTGCGACGGCTGCGCAGGAACCAGCGCGTAGCGCGGCGGCCCAGGCGCATCAGTTCATCCATCAGCTCCAGTTGCACGTCGGCGGAGACCTGGTGGTCCAGGGCTTCGATCTGACGGAACCAGTGCGGGAGGTGGAAGATGTCGCGCACGATCACATAAGCGCCGGCCACGTTCGCCGGGCTCATGCCGGTCGACTCTTTGAGCCGTTGAACGAAGGTGATGCCCATGTGGTTGACCAGGTCGTTGGCGATCTGGGTGCTGACGATCTCACGCTTCAGACGGTGGCGACGCATGGCCTCGGAGAACTTGGCCACCAGGCTCGGTGGGAACGCGGTCTCCATGTCACGGGTCAGGTACTCGTCATCCGGTACCAGCGACTTGAGCAGCGCTTCCTTGAGGTCGATCTTGCTGTAGGAGATCAACACCGACAGCTCCGGACGCGTCAGGCCCTTGCCATTCGCGGCGCGCTCGCTGAGCTGCTCCTCGGTCGGCAGGTACTCGATGGCGCGGTCCAGCTTGCCACGGCCTTCCAGGTCGCTCATCAGGCGTTTGTACTCGGCGGCACGCTCGTAGGCACGGCGCGCAGCCAGGGACAGGGCCTGGGTCTGCTTGTAGTTGTTGCCCAACACCAGGTTGCCGACTTCGTCGGTCATGCTCGCCAGCAGCTGGTTACGCTGCTTGTCGGTCATGTCACCGGCCTGCACCACTTCGTTGAGCAGGATCTTGATGTTCACTTCATGGTCGGAGCAGTCCACACCACCGGCGTTGTCGATAAAGTCGGTGTTGGAACCACCGCCATTGAGGCCGAATTCAACCCGACCCAACTGGGTCATGCCGAGGTTACCGCCCTCGCCCACTACCTTGCAGCGCAGCTCGTTGCCGTTGACGCGCAGCGCGTCGTTGGCCTTGTCGCCCACGTCGGCGTGGCTTTCGGTGCTGGCCTTGACGTAGGTGCCGATGCCGCCGTTCCACAACAGGTCCACCGGCGCCTTGAGCAAGGCGTTCAGCAGTTCGGTCGGGGTCAGCTTGTCGGCCGAAATGTCGAAGCGTTCCTTCATCTGTGGCGAGATGGCAATGCTCTTCGCGCTGCGCGAGAAGATACCGCCGCCTTCGGACATGATGCTGGTGTCGTAGTCGGTCCAGGCCGAACGCGGCAGCTCGAACATGCGCTGACGCTCAACGAAGCTGGTGGCCGGGTTCGGGTTTGGATCGATGAAAATATGCAGGTGGTTGAAGGCCGCGACCAGTTGCAGCTTGTCGGACATCAACAAGCCGTTACCGAACACGTCACCGGCCATGTCGCCGACGCCGACTACCGTGATGCTGTCTTCCTGCACATTGATGCCGCGCTCACGGAAGTGACGCTGCACGCCGACCCATGCGCCCTTGGCGGTAATGCCCATTTTCTTGTGGTCGTAACCGGCGGAACCGCCGGAAGCGAACGCATCGCCCAGCCAGAAGCCGTAGTCGATGGCGATGCCGTTGGCGATGTCGGAGAAGGTCGCAGTGCCCTTGTCCGCAGCCACCACCAGGTACGGGTCATCGTCGTCATGGCGCACGACGTTGGCCGGTGGCACCAGGGCGCCGTCTTTCAGGTTGTCGGTAATGTCCAACAGGCCGGAAATGAAGATGCGATAGCAGGCAATGCCCTCGGCCGCGATTTCGTCGCGGGTGCCGCCCAATGGCAGGCGACGCGGCAGGAAGCCGCCCTTCGCGCCCACGGGCACGATGACCGAGTTCTTCACTTGCTGGGCTTTTACCAGGCCCAGCACTTCGGTACGGAAGTCTTCTTCACGGTCGGACCAGCGCAGGCCGCCACGGGCGACGTTGCCAAAGCGCAGGTGCACGCCTTCAACGCGTGGCGAGTACACGAAGATTTCAAACTTCGGCACCGGCTTCGGCAGCTCAGGAATGGCACGCGGGTCGAACTTGAAGCTGAAGTACGACTTGTTCTGGCCGTTGGCGTCGGTCTGGTAGAAGTTGGTACGCAGGGTCGCCTTGATCAGGTCCAGGTAGCGCCGCAGGATACGGTCTTCGTTGAGCACCTGAACATCGTCCAGGGCACTGAGGATCGCTTGTTCCAGGCGGAGCTGCTTGTCTTCGAGATCGTCGGCGGTGAGCTTGCGCGCCAGGTAGAAGCGCGTCTTGAACAACCGGGTCAACTCGCGGGCGATGTCGGTGTGGTTGTTCAGGGTGCTGGCGATGTAACCGAGGTCGAAGCCCAGGCGGATCTGCTTCAGGTAGCGGGCGTAGGCACGCAGCAGCGCGACGTCGCGCCATGGCAGGCCGGCGGTGAGCACCAGGCGGTTGAACGCGTCGTTCTCGGCGTCACCATGCACGATGTGCACGAAGGCGTCCTGCAGGGTGTCGTTGAGCTGCTGGATATCCAGGTTCACGCCTTCGGCAGCGATGAACGCGAAGTCATGGATCCAGAACTCACGGCCATTGGCGTGACGCAGGCGGTACGGGAATTCACCGAGCACGCGCAGGCCAAGGTTTTCCAGGATCGGCAGCACGTCGGAGAGTGCCAGCGGGGTATCGGCGTGGTAGAGCTTGCAATGCAGCTCGCGCTGGCCGGACACCTGGCCCAGCGGCTGATAGAAGCTCATCACCAGCGGATTGGCTTCGGTGAGGCTGTTGAGGTGCTGCATGTCGACCACGGCCGAATGCGCCGCGAAACGCTCGCGGTAGCCGGCCGGGAAGCCTTTCGGGAAGTCTGCCAGCACGTTGGTGCCTTGGGCTTCGCCGAAGCTTTCGACGACGAGGCTGGAGTAGTCGTCCTGCCAGCTGCGGCAGGCCTGCACCACTTCTTTTTCCAGCTGCAGCGGGTCGATGTCCAGGCGGTTCTTCGGGTCTACCCGCAGAATCAGTTGCACGCGAGCCAACACGGATTCGGAGAAGAACGTCCAGAACTCGCAGTCCGAAGCTTTCAGGCGATCCATCAGCACTTGCTGGATCTTCTGGCGCACTTCGGTGGAGTAGATGTCGCGCGGCACGTAGGCCAGGCAGTAGCAGAAACGACCGTACGGGTCTTTACGCAGGAACACGCGGATCTTGTTGCGTTCCTGGATCTGCACGATCGACATCACGGTGCTGAACAGCTCGTCGACCGGGGTTTGGAACAGGTCGTCACGCGGCAGCACTTCAACGACCTGGGCAAGCTCCTTGCCCAGGTGCGCCTTGGGCTGGAAGCCCGAGCGGCGTTCGATCTCGGCGACTTTGCGACGGATATACGGGATCACGCGCACGCTTTCGCCATACACCGACGAGGTGTACAGGCCCATGAAACGGTGTTCCTTGATGACCTTGCCGTCGGCATCGATCTCACGGATCGACACGTAGTCCGGGTAAGCCGGGCGGTGCACGCGGCTTGGGTGCGCGGCCTTGGCGAACGACAGCACGGTCGGTTCACGCAGGTAGGCCACCGCATAGTCTTCGATGCGCAGGTCGTCGGCGGTGAGGCCGGCGCGCAGCAGCTTGGTCAGACCGAGGAAGGAGCTGGCGTCATATTCGATATGCCCGCCGTCCGCCTCGTCACGTACCACGAATTCTTCATAGCCAAGGAAGGTGAAGTGGTTGCCCACCAGCCATTCGAGGAAGTTCTTGATTTCGGCTTTTTCTTCGCCGTCGATGCTGAACCGGCTGGCGTCGATACCGGCCAGCAGGTCCTGGACCTTGGCTTTCATCGGTTCGAAATCGGCCACGGCCACGCGCACTTCGCCCAGCACCTGCTCCAGCTCTTTGCTCAGCACGTTCAGTTCGGCGGCGTTGGCGCAGCGGTCGATTTCCAGGTACATCAGCGATTCTTGCTGGATGTCTTCGCCCTGGGTGCCTTTTGGCAAAATCTCCAGCAACTCGCCCTTTTTGCCACGGCGCACGCTGAGTACGGTGGTTTGCAGGGTGTGGATGCTGTAGCCACGGCGGTTCAGCTCGGTGCGTACCGAGTCCACCAGGAACGGCAGGTCATGGTGCAGCACTTCGACCGCAGTGTGGGTCGACTGCCAGCCATGACGTTCGTAATCGGGGTTGTAGACCCGCACTTGCGGTTGGGTGTGGTCAAAGCGCTCAAGCAGGCGCCAGGCAGACAGGGTGCAACCGGCCAGGTCGGAAAGGCGACGCTGGGTCAGTTCGTCCAGGGAAATGATGCCGAAAAATTGTTCAGCGAACAGCGCCACTTGTGGCAGTGCCTGTTCACTGATGTGCTGCGCCAGTGCCGCTTGCAGTTGATGCTGGAAGTCGGCCTTGCTGGCTGCGGTGAAGAACGCCATCTGTGGTACTCCGCTTGGGCTTGTTATTGATGGAAGCGTCGCGTGTTATCCCCTTGCGGGGAGACCGTCAGCGCTGTTCGTAAATAGCCGTGCGACTAACCATAAACGAAACAGGGTGACAGGTGGGTGAAGCTGGACAAGACAATGAGGTCACATACAACTTCCATAAGATGCGCACCTTGCCGGGTGACGGTACGACGGGCAGGTCAGACGCCTGGCAGGCTTTGCAACGAGAGCGCATCCGTTGCGCAGCTTAACGAGAGTAGGAAGACAGCTGCTTGCGACGCTGCGACATATTCGGTCATCGGTAAGCAGGCTCCGGGTTGCAACTTGGGCAACCGAGAATTTCCGGCAGAAAAACCAGCTATTTCCTACGCCCTGAGTACCAGAAATGACTGATACAGCCCGTCAGGTCATGCACTGGGTGTGACACAGGGAGCAGCACAAAATTCGCCGCAATGGCACAATTGCCCGCGTAATGCCCTACCCCAGACAGGATTTCCCATGCTGCAACTGAAAACCGACGCACTGATGGCCACCCCGTGCGACGAAGAAGAAGACAACATGGCCATGCTCTGCTGCCACGGCAAGAACGGCGAAATGTTCATGCTCAGCCGCTACCCGGACGAGGAAGAAGTCGAGCTGACCTGGGATTATGAGCCGTCGACCCTGGACGGTTTGAAGGTCACGCTGAGCGACACCACCCTGCTGGTGGAGCTGGCGGCGGGCGATGCCGATGCCTTGGGTGGCAAGGACCAGTTGCAGATCACCCACGCCACCGCCGCATCGGACATGGCCGAGCTGGAAGAAACCTTGCAGAACATCCTCAAGGGCACCGGTACCTTCACCCGAACTTAAGAGTACAAATATTCAAATGTGGGAGGGGGCTTGCCCCCGATAGCAGTGGGTCAGCTATGTATTAGCTGAATGACACTCCGCCATCGGGGGCAAGCCCCCTCCCACATTGACAGGGCTCACAACAAGAAATGTGCTCAGCCCAACTGCGCACTCAGCACAAAATTCCTACAAGTTTTGCCAAAAATACCCGTCACGCCGTTAGTCGCCACCCCCCGCGATGCATTAAAGTAGACGCCCCAGGCCTTGGCAGTTTTCACACGCACAGGCTCATCTCTCCAGGAACCGTCATCGATGGAACATCGTGAAGCGCTGCTTGCGCTGCGAACCTTTCTTTCTACGCAGATTCTCGGCCAGGAAAAACTCATCGATCGCCTGCTGATCGCGCTGCTTGCCGACGGCCATATGCTGGTGGAAGGCGCGCCGGGCCTGGCCAAGACCAAGGCGATCAAAGAGCTGGCCGAAGGTATCGAAGCGCAGTTCCATCGTATTCAGTTCACCCCCGACCTGTTGCCGGCCGACATCACCGGCACCGAGATCTATCGCCCGGAAACCGGCAGCTTCGTGTTCCAGCAAGGGCCGATCTTCCATAACCTGGTGCTGGCGGACGAAATCAACCGTGCCCCGGCCAAGGTCCAGTCGGCCTTGCTGGAAGCGATGGCCGAGCGCCAGGTCAGTGTGGGGCGCAGCACCTACGACCTGTCCCCGCTGTTTCTGGTGATGGCCACGCAAAACCCCATCGAGCAGGAAGGCACCTACCCGCTGCCCGAAGCCCAGCTCGACCGGTTCCTGATGCACGTCAAAATCGGCTTCCCGGACGCCGCCGTCGAGCGGCGCATCCTGCAGCAGGCACGTGGCGAAGCGCTCAACGGCGAAACCAAGCCCGAACGCCGCGTCAGCCAGCAGGCAATCTTTGCCGCGCGCAAGGAAATCCTCGGCCTGTACATGGCTGATGCCGTGGAGGAATACCTGGTGCAACTGGTAATGGCCACGCGCACCCCGGCCAAGTTCGACGCGGAAATGGCCGAATGGATCGCCTACGGCGCCAGCCCGCGCGGCTCCATCGCCCTCGACCGCTGCGCACGCGCCCATGCCTGGCTGGCCGGTCGTGACTTCGTGAGCCCGGAGGATATCCAGGCGGTGCTGTTCGACGTGCTGCGCCACCGCATCATTCTGTCCTTCGAGGCCGAAGCCGCCGGGATTGACCAGGACCGCGTGGTGCAACGCATTCTCGACGTTGTTGCCGTCGCTTGAAGTCGATGAACGCCAGCGATGGAATCCGCGTCACACTCAGTGAACTGATTGAGATGCGCCACCGCGTGCGCGAAGTGCAGCTGTTCTCCACGCCGAGCCAGCGCAGCCCGCTGATCGGCCTGCACCATTCCAAGCTGCGCGGGCGCGGTGTCGACTTCGACCAGGTGCGCGTGTACCAGGCCGGCGACGACGTGCGCACCATCGACTGGCGCGTCACCGCGCGTACCCAGGAGCCGCACACCAAGCTGTTCCATGAAGAACGCGAACGGCCGATCTTCATCATGGTGGAGCAAAGCTGCCGGCTGTTTTTCGGCTCGGGGCAGATGTTCAAGTCGGTGCTGGCGGCACAGGCGGCCAGCCTGATCGGTTGGGCCGCGCTGGGGCATAACGACCGGGTCGGTGGGCTGGTGTTCGGCGATAACGAGCACTACGAAATCAAGCCTCGGCGCAGCAAGCAAAGCCTGCTGCAATTGCTCAACCGCTTGGTGCGGGTCAACCAGAGCCTGAACACCGAAAGCCGCCCGGAAGCCGACGCCCTCGGCATGGCCCTGCGCCGCGGCCGCGAAGTACTGCGCCCCGGCAGCCTGGTGATCGTGATCTGCGACGAGCGCGCCCTCACCGAAGGCGCCGAGCAACAGCTGAGCTTGTTGTCGCGCCATTGCGACCTGCTGCTGTTGCCGATCTCGGACCCGCTGGACCACGCCCTGCCTGCCGCAGGGCTGCTGCGTTTCGCCGAGCGCGGCGCGCAGTTGGAACTGGACACGCTGAATTTCGATTTACGCCAGGCCTACAAGGCCCAGGCCGAAGCGCGTATCGCCCGCTGGGAACTGCTGGCGCAAAAACTGCGCATTCTATTGATGCCGTTGAGCACCCAGAGCGAAATGGTCGAGCAACTGCGCGAATACCTCAACCCGCAACGCCCGGTTAAAAAGCAATGAGCAGCCTCGACCAACTGCAACCGCTGATCGCCCCGCCGAGCATCGGCTTCTGGCCACCTGCCCCCGGCTGGTGGCTACTGTTGCTGGTGATTCCGTTGCTCGGCTGGGGGCTGTGGTGGTCGCGGCGTTTCCTGCCCACGCGCCGGCCCGTGGCGCGCGCCGAACAACCGCTGGACCCGTTGCGCATCGCCGCCCTGGCAGAATTGGCGCTGATGCCCAAACCCTACGACGGCGCGCCGGCCGGTGCCTGGCTGCAGCAGCTCAATGGCCTGCTCAAGCGCCTGTGCCGCAACGACTACCCCTACAGCCAGAGCCACACCCTTAACGGGCGCAAATGGCTGGCCTTCCTCGACAACCGCTGCCCGGCCGCCGGCCTCACGCGCTGGATGGTACTGGTGGAAGGCGCCTACAAACCCGAATGCAAACTCGACGACAAGGCCATCGCCGGCCTGACCCAGGCCGTCGACACCTGGATTCGCAAACATGTTTGAGTTCGCCTGGCCGTGGGTCTTCGCCTTATTGCCATTGCCGTGGTTGATGCGCCTGGTGCTGCCGGTGGCCGACAGCGGCGAGCCGGCACTCAAAGTCAGCTACCTCAGCGACCTCGAAGGCCTGGCCCGCCGCCGCGCCCGGGTGAACCTGCCGGGCTGGCGCCAGCAAGCGCCGTTCGTGGTGCTGTGGCTGCTGCTGTTGACCGCCGCCGCGCGCCCGGAATGGCTTGGCGAACCGCTGCCGATTGCCGCCAGTGGCCGCGACCTGCTGGTGGCGGTGGACGTGTCCGGCTCCATGGATTTTCCCGACATGCACTGGCAGGACGAGGACGTCAGCCGCCTGAGCCTGGTCAAGCATTTGCTCGGTGACTTCCTCGAAGGCCGCGAAGGTGACCGCGTAGGTTTGATCCTGTTCGGCAGCCAGGCGTACCTGCAAGCCCCGCTGACCTTCGACCGCCGCACCGTGCGCACCTGGCTGGATGAGGCGCGCATTGGCATCGCCGGCAAAAACACCGCCATCGGCGACGCCATCGGCCTGGCCTTGAAACGCCTGCGCCAGCGCCCGGCACAAAGCCGCGTACTCATCCTGGTCACCGACGGCGCCAACAACGCCGGGCAGATCGACCCGCTGACCGCCGCGCGCCTGGCCGCCGAAGAAGGCGTGAAGATCTACCCGATCGGCATCGGCGCCGACCCCGAGCAAACCGGCTCCCTGGGCATCCTCGGCGTCAACCCGAGCCTGGACCTCGATGAACCCGCACTCAAGGCCATCGCCGCGGCCACCGGTGGCCAATATTTCCGCGCGCGTGATGGCGAAGAGCTGCAAACCATCAAGGAAACCCTCGACCAACTGGAGCCCGTCGAACAGCAACCGACCCAGGCGCGCCCGGCCCAGGCGCTGTACAGCGCGCCCTTGGCATTGGCGTTGATCCTGAGCATGTTGCTGGTGATTCAGGAGCGCTGGCCGAACAACGCCCTGCAAAGGTTGTTCGACAAATTATCGAGCAAGGGGATTTTCCTGCAACAACACCCGGAATGGCGCCAGCGCCTCAAACGCCTGCGTTTGCGGAGGCGTCGATGATCGACCTGTGGCCGCACTGGTTCCGCCCCTGGTGGCTATTGCTGCTGCCGCTGCTCGGCTGGCTGCTGTGGCAGCTGTGGCACCGGCAAAAGCGCGCCGGGCGCTGGAAGATGATCCTGCCGCCGGCCTTCCACGCGGTGCTGCTCAGCGGCGGCAACGGCCGCGAAAGCAAATCGCCGTGGGTGGTGCTTGGCATCGCCTGGCTGTTGGCCGTGCTGGCGCTGCTCGGCCCCAGCTGGCAGCGCGTTGAACAGACCAGTCAGAAACCCTCCGACCCGTTGGTGGTGTTGCTGGAACTGACCCCGGAAATGCTCGCCACCGACAGCCCGCCCAACCGTCTGGAGCAGGCCCGGCGCAAGCTGTACGACCTGTTGCAGGCGCGCAGCGATGCGCAAACCGCCATCGTCGTGTACGCCGGCAGCGCCCACACCCTGGTGCCGCTGTCGGACGACCTGGCCACCAGCCGCAACCTGCTCGAAGCCCTACGCCCCTCGCTGATGCCCGAAGCCGGCCATCGCGCCGACCTGGCCGTGGAAAAAGCCTTGGAGCTGCTCAAGCACGGCGGGCTCGGCCAGGGCCGCCTGCTGTTGATCGGCTCATCGCTGTCCAAGCAGGAACGCCAAGGTATTCGCCTGCTGCTGCAAAACAGCCAGTCGCCGCCGCTGTCGATCCTCGGTATCGGCAGCCGCGAAGGCACGCCCGTGACCCAGGAAAGCGGCGAGTTCCTCAAGGACGAACAGGGCGCAATCCTGGTGCCGCGCCTCGACAGCCCCACCCTCAAGGCATTCGCCAGCGAAATGGGCGGCCGTTACCGTGCCGCGCGCCTCGACGACAAAGACCTGCGCCAGCTCGGCGTACTGGACACCCCGCAAGCCCTGCGCAATGACGGTCAACTGCTGCACCTCGATACCTGGGCCGACCAGGGTTACTGGCTGCTGCTGCCCCTGCTGTTGCTGGCGGCCTGTGCCGGGCGGCGTGGCTGGCTGTTCTGCCTGCCCTTGCTGCTGATGGCCGCGCCGCAGCCGAGCTATGCCTTCGGCCTGCAAGACTTGTGGCTGCGCCCCGACCAGCAAGGCCAATACCTGCTCAAGAAAAAGCGCCCGGCCGAAGCCGCCGAACACTTCGAGGACCCGCAATGGCAAGGCGTGGCCCTCTACGAAGCCGGCAACTATGCCGAGGCGATCAAACGGTTCGCCGAGGGCGATGACGCCTATTCTCACTACAATCGCGGCAATGCGCTGGCCAAGGCCGGCGAGCTGGAAGCCGCGATCGACGCCTACGAACAAGCCCTGGAAGCCCAGCCCGATTTGCAACCGGCCCTGAAAAACAAGGCCCTGGTCGAAACCCTGCTGCAGCAACAGGCACAACCCGAGCCCGAGCAAACGGCAGAAAACAGGGATGACGAAACCACCCAACCCGGCCAAACTGCGCAACCGGGCGCCAGTGGGCAAAATGCTCCGGGTGGCGAGCAGTCATCCCAGGGCCAGGGCGAGGCCGGCACCGGCGATACCCAGCCCGGCGCCAAGCCACAAAGCGGCGGCAATGAAGTACCCGGCAGCGAGCTTGGGGATGAGCAAACCACCACCCCGCCGCTGCGCCCCACCGACGCCAGCCTCGACGGCGAACACCGCCAGGCCCTGGAACAATGGCTGCGGGAGATCCCGGACAACCCCGGCGAACTACTGCGGCGCAAATTCTGGTACGAACAGCAACAACATCAGGACAAGACTCGATGAGCCGCCGCACTTCCCTACTGCTTCTGCTCGCGCTGTCGGCAGGCCCCGCCCAGGCGGCGAACCTGGTGGCCAGTGTCGACCGCAGCCGCCTGAATTCCGGCGAAACGGTAGAGCTGACGGTGGAATCCAGCGACGTCACCCAGTTCGGCAAGCCCGACCTGTCGCCGCTGGATGCGCAATTCGAAGTCAGCGGCACGCGCCAACTCAACCAGCTCACCACCCTGGGTGGCGACAACCACGCCACCACGCGCTGGATCATCACCTTGTTGCCCCGGCAAAACGGCACCGTGGTGATCCCGCCCCTGCAAGTGGGCGAGTACCAGACCCAGCCGATCAGCCTGCAAGTGGTGGAAACCGCGAGCCAGAACACCAGCGCAGAACTGGCGCCGGTGTTTGTCGAGGCCAACCTCGACCAGGCCACCGTGTACGTGCAGGCCCAGGCGCTGTTGACCGTGCGCGTGTACCACTCGGTGTCGCTGTATGACGACAGCAGCCTTACGCCGTTGCAGATTCCGGATGCGCGCGTGGAGCAGTTGGGCGAGTCGCGCACCTACGAAAAAGTCATCAACAGCATTCGCCATGGCGTGATCGAAACCCGCTATGCGATCTACCCGCAGCACAGCGGCAGCCTGGATATTCCCACGCAGACCTTCAGCGCCACGCTGGTGGAATCGCGCCCGCCGCAAGAAAACACACTGCAGGGCACCAAGCCGGGCAAGCTGATTCACGTCAGCTCCGCGCCGCTGCAATTGACGGTCAAACCCAAGCCGGAGCTGTACCCGGCCGATACCCCCTGGCTGCCGGCGCGCAGCCTCACGCTGAGCGAGAACTGGAACCCGGCCCCCGATCACGTGCAGGTCGGCGACTCGCTGACCCGCAGCCTCACGGTCAAGGCCGAAGGCTTGTCCAGCGCGCAACTGCCGGCCCTGCCCAGCACCGATATCAATGGCCTGCGCCGCTACCCGGACCAGCCGGTGCTGGGCAACCAGAGCAACGACCGCGGCCTGATCGGCAGCCGCGAAGACCGCGAAGCGCTGGTGCCCAACCGCGTCGGCGCACTGGAGTTGCCTGCGGTTGAAGTGGTGTGGTGGAACACCCATGAAGACCACCTCGAGCGCACCAGCCTGCCCGCCCGCACCCTGCAAGTGGCCAACAACCCGAGCCTGGTGGTCGACACGCCGGCCACGCCGACCATCATCACCGCCCCCGATGACAGCCGTCTGTGGCTGTGGCAACTCAGCACGCTGATCCTGGCCTGCACCACCCTGCTCGGCTTCGGCCTGTGGTGGCGCGCACGGCGGCAACCGGCGGTACTGCGCGCCGCGCAAACCGGCCCAAGCCCACGCACCTTGCTCGACGACCTCAAGCGCGCCACCCAGGCCAACGACCCCCAGGCCACGCGCCAGGCGCTGGACGCCTGGGCCCGCCAGCAACCGGAAACCCTGGCCGACATGGCCGCGCGGTTTGTGCCGCTGTCGGACGCACTGGATGGGCTGAACGGCGCGCTGTACAGCGAAAGCGGCCAATACTGGCTGGGCGAAGACCTGTGGCGCGCGATCAAAGCCATCCCGATGGCCGAACGCGAGCAAGACCCGGCGACGGATACCACCAGCTTGCCGCCGTTGTATCCGAAGTAAACCCTAGGTTTTTTTGGCGAGCAGGCTTGTTGTGGCAAGCGGGCTAGTTGTGGCGAGCGGGCTTGCCCGCGTTGGGCTGCGAAGCAGCCCCAGTAAAGCACCCCCATTAATCCAGGCAAATCGCGGTCACCGGTTTTGGGGCCGCTTCGCAGCCCAACGCGGGCAAGCCCGCTCGCCACAACAAGCTCATCGCCAGCAATCCTTATCCCTTTAATTTGCGGGAAGTTTCCTAGACAATCCCACGGGCTTGCGCCTGCTCACTTCACTGGCTAGCCTTCGTTCCGTCGCTGCATATCAGCGAACGGGTGTGGAAACCTGAGACTAGTAGGCCCCTTACCAGGAGCTTAAGTATGAGCAAGAGCAATTCGGATTCACCTCGCTTCACCCATGACCGCGAAATCTTCGAGCGCGCCCTCAGCCACTACCTGAAACCCGACTCACAACCGCCCTTCTCCGTGCACCAGGACCTCAGCTTCGAAGACGCCCTCGCCGAAATCTGCGACCTGCTGCGCTGTGCAGCCGCCACCGCAGCCGGCACCACCCAGGCGCTGCTCGGCAATGAGCGCCACATGGCCGGCGCCACCGAACACCTGATCAACAATGCCAAAACCCTGGCCGACCGCGCACTGAACTGCCTGCATAGCACATAACCCCCCTGTGGGAGCGGGCTTGCTCGCGAATGCGGTGTGTCAGATACCGATGCATTCACTGACACACCGCATTCGCGAGCAAGCCCGCTCCCACATTGGTTCTTGGCCACCTACGGGCACCGCGCAGGCTTTTACAGGTAAACTCCCCTCCTTTTCATCTTCTCCACGGAGTTCGCCTTGCGTCTGTTTCACACCTCCGACTGGCACCTTGGCCAAAACCTGCATGGCCAGGAACGCGACTTCGAACACGCCTGTTTCCTTGAGTGGCTGCTGGGTCAACTGAAAGCCGATCAGCCGGATGTGTTGCTGATCGCCGGCGATATATTCGACACGGTCAACCCGCCGCTCAAGGCCCAGGAGCGGCTGTATGACTTCATCATCAGCGCCCACGAACAAAACCCGCAACTGACGATTGTGATGATCGCCGGCAACCACGACTCCGGCTCGCGTATCGAATTGCCCGCGCCGTTGATGCGCCGCCTGCGCACTCACGCGTTGGGCCGCGTGCTGTGGCTGGATGATGGCCAGCTGGATGCCGAGCGTTTGCTGATCCCGCTGCCCGACGCCAAAGGCAAGGTCGCGGCGTGGTGCCTGGCACTGCCGTTTTTGCGCCCGGCGGAAGTCACCGGCGCGCAGTTGGGTGATGATTATTTGCGCGGTATCGGCCACGTGCATGAATCGCTGATCGCCGCCGCCAACGCCAAGCGCAAAAAAGGCCAGGCGCTGATCGCCATCAGCCATGCGCACATGGCCGGTGGTTCGGTGTCGGAAGACTCCGAGCGCAGCCTGATCATCGGCAATGCCGAGGCACTGCCCGCCAGCCTGTTCGACAAACGTGTCGGCTATGTGGCCCTGGGCCATTTGCACAAGCCGCAAAAGGTCAATGGCGAAGAACGTATTCGCTACAGTGGCTCGCCGATTCCGCTGTCGTTTTCCGAAATCGGCTACAAGCATCAGATTCTCGATGTGACCTTCCAGGGCCAATGCCTGGTGGGTGTCGAACCGATCCTGATCCCCCGCTCGGTCGACCTGCAACGCCTGGACGCCGCCCCGCTGGCGGATATCCTCAAGGCGCTGGCCGAGTTGCCCGACGTCGACCTGCTGGCCGAAACCCAGCGCCACCCCTGGCTGGAAGTGCGCGTGCGCCTCGACGAGCCGCAGCCCGACCTGCGCCAGCAAATCGAAACCGCGCTGCAAGGCAAGGCCGTGCGCCTGGTGCGCATCGCCGCTGAATACGCCGGCACGGGCAGTCGCGAAGACGACAATGAAGAGCGCCTGATCGAGCTGGACCAGCTCACGCCCCAGGAGCTGTTCAGCCGCGCCTGGCAGGACAACTACGGCAGTGAAGTGGATGAACAGACCTTGAAGGATTTCGCCGTGCTGCTCCAGGAAGTGCAGCAGGAGGAGGAACAGCCATGAAGATTCTTGCTATCCGCCTGAAAAACCTCGCCTCCCTGGCCGGCCCGTTCGAGATCGACTTTACCGCCGAGCCCCTGGCCAGCGCCGGGTTGTTTGCGATTACCGGCCCGACCGGCGCCGGCAAAAGCACCTTGCTCGATGCCCTGTGCCTGGCGCTGTTCGGTGCGGTGCCACGCCTGGGCGACACCGGCCAGGCGAAGATGCCGGACGCCGATACTGACATTTCCATCGGCGACCCGCGCACCCTGATCCGTCGTGGCACCGGCGGCGGCTATGCCGAGGTGGATTTTGTTGGCGTCAGCGGGCGTCGCTACCGGGCGCGCTGGGAAGCCAACCGCGCCCGCGACAAGGCCAGCGGCAAGTTGCAGAACAGCCGCCAGAGCCTGATCGACCTCGACAGCGAGCAACTGCTGGCCAGTCAGAAAACCGAGTACAAGACCCAGCTGGAACTGGCCCTGGGCCTGAATTTCGAGCAGTTCACCCGCGCCGTATTGCTGGCGCAAAGCGAGTTCAGCGCGTTCCTCAAGGCCAATGACAACGAACGCAGCGAGCTGCTGGAAAAGCTCACCGACACCGCGCTCTATACCCAGCTCGGCCGCCGCGCCTTTGACAAGGCCAAGGACGCCCGCGACGCCCACAAAGCCTTGCAAGACCAGGCCACCGGCGTGGTGCCCCTGGCCCCTGAAGCGCGTGCCGAACTCGACCAGCAATTCGACGCGGCCCAGCAGCAGCTCAAGGTCCAACAGGCCCAGCTCAAGCAGTTGGAGTTGCAACACACCTGGCTCAAAGAGCTGCGTGAATGGCAGGAGCGTCAGCTCAGCGCCACCGAACAGTTGCAACACGCCCAGCAGCAGTGGGAAGGCCAAAGCCAACAACGCCAGGACCTGAGCCGCCTGGACCAATTGGCGCCGCAACGCCATCAGTTTGCCCGCCAGGCTGAACTCGGCACGTTACTGACCCCGCTCGCCGCACAGATCCAGCAGCACCTCGAGCAGCAAACCGCGCTGCTGGCCCGTCAGGAGCAGGCGCAACAACAGCAGGTCGCCGCCCAGGTGGCCCTGGCTGACGCCTTGAAGCAGCAGGCTGACGCGGTGCCGTTGCTGCGCCAGGCCTTTGAAGAACAAAGCACCCTCGCCCACCTGACCAAAGACCTGGCCAAGCGCAGCGACGACAAACAGCAGCAGGAAAGCGCCTGCACCGAAGGCCAGGGGTTGCTCAATGCGTTGCTGGAGAAGCAGGCCCAGGTCGCCGGGCGCCTGCAACGCCTGGCCGCCGAGCTGGAGCGCAGTGCGGCTTTGGCGCCACTGAGCGATGCCTGGGGCGCCTACCGCGACCGCTTGCAACAACTGATGCTGATCGGCAATCGCCTGAACAAAGGCCAGGCCGAACTGCCGCAGCTCGAACAGCGCGCCACCACCGCCGTCGAACAGTTCACCCAGCAACGCGAAGCGTTGGACCTGCTGTACCAGGAGGCCGGTGCCGAACCGCACGCCGTCGCCGAGCAGATCCAGTTGCTCGCCAGCCTGTTGCAGGACAATCGCAAGCAGCAACGCGCCTTCGAAGACCTCACGCGCTTGTGGGACAGCCAGCAGCAGTTGGACCAACAGGCTGGCACGCTGACGCAGAAACTCGCCGACGCACAGCAACAACGCGAACAGCTCAACCAGACCGGCCTGCAAACCAAGGCCGAACTGACGGTGGCCGAGCAAACACTGACGGTGACCAAACAACTGCTGGAGCGCCAGCGCCTGGCGCGCAGTGCCAGTGTCGAGGAGCTGCGCGAGCAATTGCAGGACGACCAGCCGTGCCCGGTGTGCGGCAGCCATGAACACCCGTATCACCAGCCCGAAGCCCTGCTGCAAAGCCTCGGTCGGCATGATGAAAACGAAGAGGCAGCGGCGCAGAAGGCCGTGGATACCCTCAAGGAAAAACTCACCGAACTGCGTGGCGAAGTGGGCGGGTTGATCGCCCAGCAAAAAGAATTCCTGCACCAGCAGGAGTTGTTGGCCACGCAACAACAGGGCCTGGCGCCAAGCCTGCAAGCGCACCCGCTGTCCGCCTCGCTGTTCAATCAGGAGGCGGCCAAACGCAGTGCCTGGTTGGCCCAGCAGTTGAACCAACTGACGCAAAGCATTACCCAGGACGAACAGCGCCAAGGCGCCCTGCTCAACCTGCAACAAAACGCCGGGCGTTTGCAGCAACAACTGCAAGCCGCCCAGGACGCGAGCCAGCAAGCCCGTCAGTTGCTGGTGGACCAGCAGCGCGAGCTGTCCAATGACCGCGAGCGCCTCGACGAGGAGCTGCAAGCCTTTTCCAGCCTGTTGCCGGCGGAAACACTCGAAGGTTTACGCCGTGAGCCGGCGGCGACCTTTATGCAACTGGACCAGCACGTCAGCCAGCGTCTGGAACAGCTGGGCCATCAGCGCGACGAACTGGCCGAGCAGCAAGAGCGCCAGCAGGCTATCGAGAAAGAACAGACCCATCAGCAGCATCGCCAGCAGCAACTGGAAGCCCTGCAGCAGCAAGTAGCTGACCTGACCACACAGCAACAGGCCGCCCAGGAAAAGCTCGGCGCCCTGCTGGGTGAGCACGCCAGTGCCGAACAGTGGCAACTGCAGCTGGACCAAGCGGTGGCGCACTCACGCCAGAGCGAGGCCGACGCCAATCAACAGCTGCAAGACCTGCGCAACGCCTTGATCCAACTGGCTGCCGACCTCAAGGCCCAGCAGGAACGCCAACAGGCATTGGCCGCCGAACAGCACAGCCTCCACGAACGCCTGAGCGAATGGCGCGCCTTGCACCCGGAATTGGATGACGACGGGCTCACGCGCTTGCTGGCCTTCGATGACAGCCAGGTCAGCGAATTGCGCCAACACCTGCAACACAGCGAAAAAGCCGTCGAACAAGCCAAAGTACTCCTGCAAGAGCGCGATCAACGCCTGGCCGAGCACCAGGCCCTGCACAACGGCAACCTGCAAGCGGAAGAGCTGGACAGCACCCTGGCCGCGCTTAATCAGCAACTGGCCGACGGCGAAAAACACTGCGCCGAGTTACGCGCGCGCCAGTCCGAAGACCAGCGCCGCCAGGACGCCAACAGTGCCCTGGCCGAGCAAATCGCCAACGCCTATGACGAGTGGCAGCGCTGGGCGCGCCTGAATGCGCTGATCGGCTCGGCCACCGGCGACACCTTCCGCAAGATCGCCCAGGCTTACAACCTCGACCTGCTGGTGCATCACGCCAACGTGCAGTTGCGCCAGTTGGTGCGGCGCTATCGCCTCAAGCGCGGCGGCAGCATGTTGGGCCTGTTGGTGCTGGACACGGAAATGGGCGACGAACTGCGCTCGGTGCATTCGTTGTCGGGTGGCGAGACGTTTTTGGTGTCGTTGGCGCTGGCGTTGGGCCTGGCGTCGATGGCGTCGAGTACGTTGAAAATCGAATCGCTGTTTATTGACGAAGGCTTCGGCAGCCTCGACCCGGAATCGCTGCAATTGGCCATGGACGCCCTGGATGGCTTGCAGGCCCAGGGCCGCAAAGTGGCAGTGATTTCCCACGTGCAGGAAATGCATGAGCGCATCCCGGTGCAGATCCAGGTCAAGCGCCAGGGCAACGGCCTGAGCACGCTGGAGGTCAAGTGAGCGAAGCGCTGCTGTATTCGTTTCGGCGCTGCCCGTATGCGATGCGCGCGCGTTTGGCCTTGCGCTACTCAGGCGTGGCGGTGCGGATCGTCGAGGTCAGCCTCAAGGCCAAGCCGGCCGAGATGCTGGCGCTGTCGCCCAAGGGCACGGTGCCAGTGCTGAGCGTGGATGGCACGGTAATCGATGAAAGCCTGGACATCATGCACTGGGCCCTGGCGCAGCATGATCCGGAGGATTGGCGGCTGGGCGGCGATCCGGC
Source organism: Pseudomonas sp. S09G 359 (assembly GCF_002843605.1). Taxonomy (NCBI): domain Bacteria; kingdom Pseudomonadati; phylum Pseudomonadota; class Gammaproteobacteria; order Pseudomonadales; family Pseudomonadaceae; genus Pseudomonas; species Pseudomonas sp. S09G 359. Next base: position 3,885,938 of record NZ_CP025263.1, read on the forward strand.
GGTGGCGGCACTGATCGCAGAAAATGACCAGGTGTTCAAACATCATTTGAATCGATACAAATATGCCGAACGCTACCCGGAGCAGCCGATGGAACACTATCGGGCCGAGGGCGAGGTGTTTTTGCACAAGCTGGAAGGGTTGTTGGCGGGCCGTGCGTATTTGCTGGCCGATCACCCAAGCCTGGCGGACATGGCCCTGGCGCCGTTCGTGCGCCAATTTGCACATGTGGACCGCGACTGGTTCGCTGGCACGCCGTATAGCCGATTGCAGCAGTGGCTTGAGACTATTGTGCAATCACCGCTATTCATCAGCGTGATGGCGAAGCCCACATAACCCCCTGTGGCAAGCGGGCCAGTGACGAACGGGCTTGTCGTGGCGAAAGGGCTTGTTGTGGCGAGCGGGCTTGCCCGCGTTGGGGCGCGAAGCACCCCTAAAACCCGGCACCGCGGACTTACTGACACCCTGCAATGATCTTGATAGGGGCAGCTTCGCAGCCCAACGCGGGCAAGCCCGCTCGCCACCTACTTTCGATCAGGCTCATTGCTGGGTTTTGTGGTCCAAAGCGGCGTAGAAGTTGGCGCTTTGTTGCAGGTATTTCTGGGTGTAGGCGCTGGTGCTGGATTTTTTGCCGGAGACTTCAACGCTGGCGGCAGCAGGCAAAGCCACGGTGGCGGATACAGCGGAAGCAGCGATGATGGAGAAGAGATTCAAGTTCATGTCGGTAACCCTTGTGTTCGTTTGGTTGAGTGGCCGGGAAGGCCTTGGAACCAAACTTACGCCCGAGGGTTAAGCCTTAGAAATGCTTTGAAACAGTAGCCGCTATTAATACAATTAATACTAAGGGTCAGGCCCCGCACTGCGGGGCCTGTGGCTTATTGACGCAGCACAAACTTGAGGTCGCTGGGCGCATCGATCGGCAAAGTCTGCACGGTTTTACCCAGCAGACCGGTCTTGGGGTCGCGTTCGACCACCACAATCGCGTTGCTTTTCTGGTTGGCGATCAGCAAGAACTTGCCACTCGGGTCCAGGCTGAACTCGCGCGGGTGGTCTCCCTCAACGGAGCGACGCTGCAGCTCTTTGAGGTGCGCCGTGGCCGGGTCGATGCTGAATACCAGCATCTGGTTGGCCGTGCCGCGATTGCTCACATACAGGAATTTGCCATCGCTGGAGGCATGCAGCGCAGCGCCCGCCTTGTCGGACACCGGCTGGCCGGCGGCAAAGTCCACAAGCTGGGTCTGGGTCAGCTTGCCATCCTTGTAGTCGAACACCGCCACCTGCGCGCTCATCTCCGTGGTCAGCCAGGCATGCTTGCCATCGGCGCTGAACAGCAGGTGTCGCGGCCCGCTGCCCGGCGGCAATTGCACAAAGGCAGGGTCCGCCGGGGTCAGCGGCAGTTCGTGGTTGGCCTTGGGGTCGTAGTGGTAGGCAAAAATCCGGTCCGCACCCAGGTCCTGCACAAACACGTATTTGCCATCCGGCGATGAAACCACCGAGTGCACGTGGTTGGAGGCCTGGCGCTCAGGGTTGACCCGGCTGGCCGGGTGCCCGCTCAACTGCACCGGTGCCGACAGCTTGCCCTCGGCGTCGACCGGCAATACCGCGAGGCTGCCGCCCGGGTCTTCGAGGACCGAATAGTTGGCGACAAACAGGTAGCGCCCGTCTGCGGCCACGCTGGAATGGGTCGGTTCGTTGCCCAGGCTCTGCACCTGGTTGATCAGGGTCAGCTGATGATTCTGCGGGTCAATGCTGTAGCTGCTCACGCGGCCGACCGGGTCTTTCTGGCCCGGGCCGTTTTCATTGACCACATACAGGTGCTTCTGGTCCTTGGATACCGTCAGCCACGACGGGTTGGCCGCCTTGGCCGCCAGCACCGGCTTGCCACTGAACTGCCCGGTACGGCTGTCGAACTGCAAGCGGTAGATCCCTTCGCTGGTGCCGGCGGTGTAGCTGCCGACCAACAGTTCATAGGTGTCAGCCGGCGCGGCCTGTACCGACATCGCGCCAACACTGCCGGCCATCAGCAGCGGCCAGAATTTACGCATCATCATCCGCTTCATCCTCATCGTTATTGTTGCCGGTGGCGCCGTTCATGCAGACCAGGCGGTGTTCGCCCGTGCCATCGGTAAGGGTCCAACTCTGCGACGCTTCATCGAACGTCGCGGCTTGCAGTTGTTGCAGATCGAAATTCCAGCGCTTTTCCTCACGGCCCTCGGTGGTCGTGATGTGCAAGTGCTGGTCCTCCAGACGAAAATCAAAGGTGTACAACCCATCGATGACCAGCATGTCGCTGGTGGGGATTGTCGTCAGTAGAGTCTGGGTCATGGCAGTCGTTCAGTCGGTTCAAAGCGCCAATGATAGGCCAGTTTTCGACGGGTACCTAAACCGGCGCGCAAGCGGTAACCCGATAACGCCCGGTGCCGGCGGAGTTGGGCGTTAATGAGGCTTTATCACAAGGCCGCAAAAAGGATTTTTCATGCCCACCGTTTTTTCACCCATCAGCCCGGCCCACGCCGTCAGCCTGCAGTTTCTAAGCCGGCCCAGTCTTGAGACTGTCGCCCGGCAAATGCTCGCCGAGGCCATCCGGCAACGTTTCCCGACGCTCGCCATCAACCTGCTGCACACCCGCCTGGCGAGCCCCCAGGCTGATGGCAATTGGAGCCTGCGCCTGCTGATGGATCACGTGCTGGACTACCTCGCCAGCGGCGTAGCGCCAAACTTCGATGACGTCGCCGGCCTGCCATGCTTCCTCTCTGACCACCCGCCCACTCGGCTGAGGATGCCCGAGGGCGCCGCGCAGGAGCTGCAGCTCAGCGTCATCGCCGAGCTGATCCGCGAACTGCCCTGGGCCCTACCCCTGGGCCTGCAAAACAGCCTGATTGACCACTGGCAGCAAACCGGCGACACCGGCGCCAGCCGTTGGCGCTGGCTCGCAGACTTGCTGCGCGAAACCCTGCGTGTCAGCGCGTTGCGCCATTCCGGGCTCGACCTGCTGGAACGCGAGAGCCTCGACCAACTGATCCAGTACCCCGACCGCGACAGCCGTATCGAACGCTTTGGCGAGCACGCGGTGTATGCCTATTGCCTGCAAGCCACCCTCACCCATCAGTCATTGAGCACGCGCCTGCTGAGCCCGGAGCTGATGCTGGTACGAGTCGTCGCAGGCCGCACCCTCGGCCTGCTGTGCAAGCCCGATGGCAGTATCGAGTGCCTGCGCTCAGTGGAGACTTTCACCGAGACCTGGGCCCGCCGGCTCGCGACGCACTACAACGTCGAGGCCATTGCCTGCCAACGCTACGAGCCCGACGGCAACGTGTTCGACGCCCAGGCCATGCTGATCCTCAACCAGCAACTGGAAAACCTCGCCGCCCTGCGATTGCCGGCCGGGCAACCGCTGGCGATGCTGCATCAGGTTTACCGGCAGTTGACCGATCCCGGGCTGTTTTTCATCGATTCGCTGCAGGTGTCGCCCGCCGCCCTGGCCGCACTCTCGCCGCGCATTCCCGACTGGCTGAGCCACGCGTCCGGCGCCGACCAGATGCGCTACCGCGAGTATTGCCTGGCACTCGCCAGTGCCAAAAAGCGCAGTACCGGCCGCACCTTTCTCAGCGGCATCAGCGATATCCGCACCTATGCCGCCGATACACTGTGGCAACAGATGAAGCGTGACGAGGTCACGTTGGGCCAGATCGCGGCCGACCAATCCCAGGCGGATTGTTTCAAACCCGATGACCTGGAACTGGACTTTGCTGTCGCCGCCGGCTATCCGGGCGGTGCGGGCATCATTGAGCACCGCAGCCTGACGCTGACCGAACTGGCGCTGAAGAACCTGGTCGGCAAACCGCGTGGCCAGGCCACCCTGCGCCACCGGCATGCCAAGCCGCTGCCGGCCTGGCTGACCGCCGACTACCTCAGCGCGCTCGTGCAGCAAGTCGATATCGGCAAGGCCTACCCGGCATTGCTCAGGACCCTGCTGCTGGAGGACAGCGCCGAAGCCCGCCAACGCGAAACCTGGTTTGCCGACCAGCTCAGCGTGCAGCTGCCGCTGCAGGCTCTGGAACTCGCACTCAAACCACCGCATGCCTTGAGTCGAAAAGGCGTGCACTTGGTCGCGGCCCTGATGCAGCCCAACGCCAGTCAACGTGAGGTTGACGGCCAGCCCGTGGTGATCCGCGCATTGGCACTGCTGCGCAAGCCCGAGGCGGGTGCCGATGCGGTCAACACCATGTTCATCATCGAAGCACAGGACACTCAGGTCGGGCCGCACTTGCTCTACCGCCCCCTGTATGCCGACGCACTGCTGGAATTCGCGACGCGCCAAGCCTTGCTCGAGGCCATTGCCACGCCTGGCGAGCTGCAAACCAGCGTGCTGACCTGGCTCTCCAACGGCGCCCGCGCGGTGTACGACAATGGCGGTTTCCTGCAACCGCATTACGTACGTTTCGGCCAGGGCGACGAATTCGCCCCGCTGCAACCCCCGCCACCCGCCAGCCTGGCCACGGACGGTGCCAGTGACGAATTGCACCAATGCCTGTTGAACGGGCGCCTCATGCAGTATCTGTTCGGGAGCACCGCACGGGCGCTGGTGGACCAGGCCGAGCGCGATTCGGTCTCCAACAACGAAAGCCGCTGGGCGGTGCTGCTGGAAGGTGGCGGCCTGCTGTTCAGCAGCCTGTTGCTGCCCTGGCTGCGCGGCCCGGCGATGCTCACCGGTTGGCTGCTGGCGCTGATGGCGAGTGCCAGCCAGGACATTCCGGCGCTGGCCAACCCTGACCCGGTGACCCGTGAACTGGCCGCCGTGGATACCCTGCTCAACCTGGGCATGCTCTTGCTGCATTTGGCGCCAACCCCTGCCATCACCCAACCGGCAATCGCCGGCGAGCGCCTGGAGCAGTTCTTGAAACCGGCGGTGCCGCGCCGCGAAAGCTGGCCGATCCGCGTGGCACCCACTCTTTCCGACAACACCGTCGCGGTGTATGGCCAATGGCCGGGCGCGAACCAGGCGCCGCTGGATTTCAGTTTCGCCAATTCGCGCAATCAGTTGACCTCGGCTCAACGCGCACGTCTGGTGCGCTTCAAGGTGCCGCCGCCGGCCAGCCTGCCGGAGCCGATTGCCAGCGGCCCCGATAAGGGCTTGTACTTGATAGACCGAAGCACCTACGCCTTGATCGAAGGTGACCTGTTCCAGGTCGGCCACGACGCAGACGCCAGGGTGATTGTCGACCCGACCGATATCCGCACCCAGGGCCCCTACCTGCGGCTCGATGATGGCCGCTGGGTGATGGACCTCAGGCTGCGCCTGCGTGGGGGCATGCCGAACAAGCAACTGGTTGCCGAACGCCAGCGCAAAGCGGCGAGAAAGCAGGCGCTACAGGGCCAATTCGAGCTTTACCTGCAGCAACAGGTCACAGAACAGCGGCGTGTCGACCTGGCGGAAAACCTGTGGCTCCAGGCCCAGAACGACCCGCGCGAAAGCGCCCAGGAGCGCATCCGTCGTCGACAACGCTTCGATGTGGCGCTGCAACAGCAAACGGGCGAATACGAAAAAATCCTCACCACCCGGCAGGAGCGCGAACAACTGCTGATTCCGCTGCCGCCAGCGGCGGTAGCCCGGCTGATGGAGAGCGCCATCAATAATGCGCGCAAAAGCGTAGTGTTTGCTGGAGATGACCGCACCGAACTCTACAGTGCCAACACCGCCTTCACCAGACAAGGCCCAAGCCTGAACCTCGCGGTCAGCGCCAATCAGCGCGAGTATCTGGGTTTTATCCACGCACTGACCGAGATCAACGCGCGGCAGATCCACTGGCTTGAGTTTAAGGACCGCTACCTGCAGGCACTGTTCGACTTGGGCGAGGCCGGCACCCAAACCTACACGCGACTGACGGCCAACCGCCCCGCAACGGAGTACAGCGCCCTAGGGGTAAAAAACCTGCAGGTGCGCAGCCTGAAATTTCTCTGCCTCAAGCAGTTCGAGCAGGGCCCGGCCCTGGCGCTCGATAACATCTTCGACACACTGCAATTGCATGTACGCACCCACAGCGAACTGAACGACCTGGCCCTGCCGCCCGCCGAACAACTCGAAGTATTGAGCAGCCTGGTGGAGCACTACGGCGAGGCACTCGATGGGTTGAAGGGCATCGGCATCGTCAATGCCGACGAGCTGTTGCCCACCGACTTCAACCGTTTGCTCGTGCTGGTCGAAAGCTTGTACCAGGACGCAGCACGGCAACTGGCTGCCGAGGTCAAGCCAGACCCGCAACCGCGCAGGCGCCAGCCCAAGCGGCCGATGGTGGTCAGTGGCAAGCCGGCCAAAAAAGTCATCAAGACCCGCAAGGGCATGATCATCGGCGAGCTCAAGCCCGCCAGCACCACATTGCCGATCGATGTGGTCGAAGTGCGCAGCGAGGACACCGACCAACTGCTGTCCAGCTACTCCCGGCATGACGACGTGTGGGATGAAATCCGCATAGAGCCTGCACCCGCCTCGCCACGCCAGAGCCGCAACGTGCAGGATATCAAGGCGCAGGCCAATCGGTTGCTCGCTGGCCTGCAAGAGCATCTGAATCGGGCAAACAGCTACCTGAAGGTTACCCGCCACCCTCAGGAGCTTGAAGAAGTGCTGCAGTACCAGGCCAATCGCCTGGCCAGCGTCGCGGGCGAACTGGAACGGGCTGCCGGCGAGCGCACCGACGCAGAACGCACACTGCTGGAAAACATGCGGGACGCAGCCCTGCGCCTGAACACCCACGGCAAGGAGCTGCGTATCAGCGCCAGCCTGCAACTGCCGCCCACTCACGCAAACCTGGAATACCTGCTGCTGCAAGACCAGGTACAGATCGCCAGCCTCGGCCAGCGCCTGCCGATGCGCGGCGAGCAGCGGGATTTCATCCAGGAGTACGCCATCAATGACAAGAAAGGCTTCCCGTTATGGTATGCGCACTTTCATTACCCCAGTGCCACGACGCCCAAGCTGGCGTACACCGCAGCCCACCTGAAAACCCGCGCACAACGCAAACACAGCTACCAGTCGTTGTTGAGCAATGCCCATGACTCGCAGAGCATCGTCAATGTGCATCGCGGGTTGATCGGCAGGAACCTGGCCGAGCGGCGCTTCCTGCCGTTGGTGCAATGAGTTGAAGGCCACAGGGCGGCAGGGCGGCAGGGACGCCCCGCCGCCCTGTGCATCAGTGGGCGAACAGCGAGTTACCCTTCTGCCCTGCCAGCTTCTCGGGCTTGATCAGGAAACGTGCCAGCGCCGGCAACAGCCACAGCGCGCCGAACATGTTCCACAGCAGCATGAAGGTCAGCATCAGGCCCATATCCGCCTGGAACTTGATGGCTGAGAAGATCCAGGTGCACACGCCGATCGCCAGGCACAGGCCGGTGAACAACACGGCTTTACCGGTGGACTTGAGCGTCTGGTAGTACGCCTCTTGCAGTGGCAACCCGGCGCGCAGGAAGCTTTCCAGGCGGCTGTAGATGTAGATGCCGTAGTCCACGCCGATCCCCACGCCCAGTGCTACCACCGGCAAGGTCGCGACCTTGACGCCGATGCCCATGAACGCCATCAACGCGTTGCCGAGCACCGAGGTCAGCACCAGCGGCAGCACGATGCACAGGGTTGCCGCCCAGGAACGGAAGGTGATCATGCACATGGTGGCCACGCACAGGTACACCAGGATCAGGATGGTCAGTTCCGATTCCTTGATCACTTCGTTGGTGGCCGCTTCGATCCCGGCGTTACCGGCGGCGAGAATGAATTCCAGGCCGTCCTTGTTGTTTTCCTTGGCAAAGTCCTGCACCGCATGCACCGCACGGTCGAGGGTTTCGGCCTTGTGGTCGTTGAGGAACACCAGCACCGGCGCCAGCGAGCAATTGTTGTTGTACAGGCCATCGGCACGCGCGATGGAGTTGTTCAGCACGTCCGGGTTGCGCGACAGGGTTTCCCATTTGAGGTTGCCCTCGTTCATGCCCTTGATCATCTGCTTGGACACGGTCACCAGCGAGATCGCCGACTGCACGCCCTCGGTGTTCTGCATCTTCCACATCAACTGGTCGATGGGCGCCATGGCTTCATAACGCGAGCAGCCTTCGGCCTTGGTCTTGACCATCACCACCAGCACGTCGGAGCTGGTGGAGTAGTTGCTGATGATGAAGTTGTTGTCTTTGTTATAGCGCGAGTCCGGGCGCAGTTCCGGCGCGCCCTGGTCCAAGTCGCCGATCTTGAGGTTCTGGCTGTACCAGAGGCCGCCACCAAAGGCGACCAGGGCCAGCAGGATCGAGATCGGGGCGACTTTGGGGCTGGCGAATTTAGACAGCAGGCGCCAGAACGGGTGATCGCGGTGCGCGTCTTTCTTGCTCCGGGCGATGGCGCGCTGGCTGATGCCGGCGTAGGAAATCGCCACCGGCAGCAGGATCAGGTTGGTGAACACGATCACCGCCACACCAATGGAAGCGCCGATGGCCAATTCACGGATCACGCCGATGTCGATGATCAGCAGCGTGATGAAACCCACCGCGTCCGCCAGGATCGCGATCATCCCCGGCAGGAACAGTTGCCGGAAGGTGCGACGTGCGGCGGTCAGCGCGTTGTCCGCGTCACTCGACTGCAGGGCGATCCCGTTGATTTTCTGCACGCCATGGGAAATACCGATGGCGAAGATCAGGAACGGCACCAGCATCGAATACGGATCGAGGCCAAAGCCGAAAAAGTGCATCAGCCCGAGCTGCCAGACCACCGCCACCAGCGTGGTGCTCAACACCGCGATGGTGCTGCGCACGCAGTTGGTGAACCACAGCAGCAGGATCAAGGTGATGACGAACGCGACCCCAAAGAACAGCACCACCATCACCAGGCCGTCGATCAGGTCGCCGACCTTCTTGGCAAACCCGACGATATGGATCTTGACGTTGGGGTTCTGCGCTTCGAACTTGTCGCGGATCTTGTCTTCCAGTTCATGGGAGAACTTGCGGTAGTCCAGGGCCAGCAACTTGCCCTGGTCCTGCGGGTCCGGGTAGGACTCCAGCAGCGGGATATCGACGATGCTCGACTTGAAGTCGTTGGCCACCAGGCGCCCGACCTGGCCGGACTTGAGCACGTTGTTGCGCAGCTGGTCGAGGCTCTGCGGCGAGCCGTTGTAGCTCTGCGGGATCACTTCGCCGCCGGCAAAGCCTTCTTCGGTCACTTCGGTCCAGCGTACGCTGGGGCTCCATAGCGACTTGAGGCCCGAGCGGTCGACGCCGGAGATGTAGAACACCTCGTCGTTGATCTGCCGCAGGGTCTCCATGTACTCCTTGGTGAAGATGTCACCGTCCTTGGCCTCCACCGAGATGCGCACGGTGTTGCCGAGGTTGGCCAGGTCGTTGCGGTGCTCCATCATCTTTTCGATGAAGGGATGCTTGAGGGGGATCATCTTTTCAAAGCTGGTGGACGGGCGAATCAACGTCGCCTGCCAGAACAGGAAAATACTCACCAGCAGGCAGATCACGATCACTGCCGGGCGGTTGTTGAAGATCAGGCGCTCAAGAAAGGTCGCTTTATCGTTGTGATGACTGCTCATTCTTTCCCCGCCTTCTTATTGTTTTTCGAGTTCTGCACCGGTGGGCTTGGCGACGCGCACGCCACCCTGCCCGGCCAGAATCAGGTTGCCATTGCCGGCCGCCGTCACCGCCGACAGCGAAATGCGATCCGGGCGGTTGAACACGCTGAAGGTCTGCCCGTCGTCGTGGCTGACCACCACGCTGCCGCCGTTGCCGACCACGACGATGGAACCGTCCTCCAGCAAGGTCGCGCCCGACAAACCAAACTCCAGCGCCCCACGCGCCGCGTTCAATTCGACCTGCTCCCAGGTGCTGCCAAAGTCCGTGGAACGGTACAGGTTGCCGCGCAGGCCATAGGCCAACAGGGTTTGCGGCTGGGCGGTGCTGATCACGCCAAACAGCGAGCCCTCGTAGGGGCCTTCGAGTTTCTCCCAGGTCTGGCCGTCGTCGCTGGAGCGGAACATGCTGCCCTGCTCGCCGACGATAAACAGGCCTGCGTCCTTGATATGGGCAATGGCGTTGAGGTGGAACTGGTCTTCGTTGTCGAGGCGGTCGCTGACGTCTTCCCAGGTTTTGCCGCCGTCGGTGGTTTCGATCAGCGCACCGTAGGCGCCCACGGCCAGGCCGTGGCTGGCGTCGTTGAACCACACGTCGAGCAACGGCGCTTCACGCTTGAGGTCCTGGTATTGCTGGGTCCAGGTGGCGCCGCCGTCGGTGCTGGCAAGGATCTGCGCATCATGGCCGACCGCCCAACCGTGTTTGTCATCAACGAAAAAAACCGCGGTGAGCAGTTGCCGGGTGGGCACTTTGGCTTGGGTCCAGGTGCTGCCCTGGTCATCGGAATAGAGGATGTGCCCGCGATCACCGACCGCCACCAGGCGCTTGCCGGCGTGGACCACGTCGATCATCAGGCCTTTGGCGGCCTTGGGGGATTCAATCGCAAACACTGCAGCAACAGTGGTATCGCTGGCGGCCTGGGCGGCAGTTACGCCGAATCCAAACAGCGAGAGCGCTGCGGCCAGCAACGCAACCTTGCGTGCGGCGCGTGGGCGGCAAACAACCCTACCCATGACAGGCTCACTCATAGACCTTCTCCCAATTATTATTTTTTGTTAGGTCGTGTCGCCTTCCAGGGCCTTGAAACCTGCAATCTAGAGCGCCTGAAGGAAGCAGGGCCATCCTATCGGGCTTTCGAATCGTCTGACAATCGGCGCTACGTTATCTTTTGTTAACTGACGGCGTTTGGCCATGGCCTGAATATAGCGGCATTACCAGGACTGATTAATGAATTTTTATTCCACCTATTGAAATATGGGAATTTTTATTCCATTAATACTCATCCTGAAAACAATAATGCAAAGGACCAAGGCTATGCGTGAACTCGGAATCGGTTTGATCGGCACAGGTTTCATGGGCCGCGCCCATGCCTTGGCGTTCAACAATGCTCGGGCGGTGTTCGAACTGCCGGTAACCCTCAAGCTGGCCGCCCTGGCCGATGCCGACACCGAACGCGCCCGACGTTGTGCCACGGCCTGGGGCTTTGCCCAGGCCCACGGCGACTGGCAGGCACTGATCGATGACCCGGCGGTGGATGTGGTCGCGATCACCACGCCGAACCATCTGCATTACCCCATGGCCATGGCCGCGCTTGCCGCCGGCAAGGCGGTGTACTGTGAAAAACCCCTGGCCGTGAGCCTGGAGCAGGCCGACGCGATGCGCCGCGCCGCGAGCACCGCCGGGGTGGTCACGCGAGTCGGCTACAACTACCAGCACAACCCGATGATCAGCCTGGCGCGGCAGATGATCGCCAACGGCGACCTCGGCGAGATCATCAGCTTCCAGGGCGAGTTCAGCGAAGACTTCATGGCCGACCCGGCGTCGCCGTGGTCGTGGCGCTGTGAAGTGGCGCATGCCGGTGGCGCCTTGGCGGATTTGGGCAGCCACTTGTTGTCGATGGCGCGTTACCTGGTCGGCGACGTCGTCAGTGTGTGTGCCGATACCCAGACCGTGCATGCCCAACGCCCGGCGTCAAAGGGAAGCAGCGAGCTGAAAAACATCGCGGTGGATGATCAGGTGCACGCTCTCCTGCGTTTCGCCAACGGCGCGCGCGGCACGGTGAGCAGCAGTTGGCTCAAGCATGGCTACAAGAACCACCTGAGTTTCGAGATCAGCGGCACTCAAGGCACGCTGGCGTTCGACCAAGAGCGCCTCAACGAACTGCGCCTGTGCCGGGTCGGCCAGGACGGTTTCCAGCGCCTGCTGGCCGGCCCTGCCCTGCCCGGCTACGCCGCCTTCAGCCCGGCGGCGGGGCACCAGTTGGGGTACAACGAACTGAAGACGCTGGAAGTGCAGGAATTGATCATGGCCGTGGCTGGCCAAGGTGCGGACGGCACTGACTTTGAGGCAGCGTGGGCGGTGGAGCGGCTGGCGACGGCGATTCGGGTGGCGGCGGCTGAGGAGCGCTGGGTGAAAGTGGACTCGGTCTGAAACACACTGCAAATCCCCTGTGGGAGGGGGCTTGCCCCCGATAGCGGAGTGTCAGCCAGTATATTTTTAGCTGATGGACCGCCATCGGGGGCAAGCCCCCTCCCACACTTGGATCACCTATAGATTCAAGTCAGCGCAAGGCGCGGCGCAGTACTTTGCCGACGGTGGTCTTGTGCAACTCTGTGGTCCGAAACTCCAAATAGATTCGCGTGGCGCCGGCTGAGGAGCGCTGGGTCAAAGTGGACTCGGTCTGAAACACACTACAAATCCCCTGTGGGAGGGGGCTTGCCCCCGATAGCGGAGTGTCAGCCAGTATATTTTTAGCTGATGGACCGCCATCGGGGGCAAGCCCCCTCCCACACTTGGATCACCTATAGATTCAAGTCAGCGCAAGGCTCGGCGCAGTACTTTGCCGACGGTGGTCTTGTGCAACTCTGTGGTCCGAAACTCCAAATAGATTCGGGTGGCGCCGGCTGAGGAGCGCTGGGTAAAAGTGGACTCGGTCTGAAACACACTGCAAATCCCCTGTGGGAGGGGGCTTGCCCCCGATAGCGGAGTGTCAGCCAGTATATTTTTAGCTGATGGACTGCCATCGGGGGCAAGCCCCCTCCCACATTTGGATCACCTACAGATTCAAGTCAGCGCAAGGCGCGGCGCAGTACTTTTCCGACAGTGGTCTTGGGCAACTCTGTGGTCCGAAACTCCACATACTTGGGCATTTTGTACCCCGTCAGGTACTCCCGGCAGTGCGCCAGAATCTGTTCCTGGGTCAGGTTCGGGTCCTTGCGCACCACGATGATCTTGACCTTCTCGCCGGTCACGCCATCCTCCACGCCAACCGCCGCCACTTCGCCCACGCCTGGGTGCAACGCCACCACGTCTTCGATTTCATTGGGGTACACGTTGAAGCCCGACACCAGGATCATGTCCTTCTTGCGGTCCACCAGGCGGATGTAACCGCGCGCGTCCATCACGCCGATATCGCCAGTGGACAACCAGCCCTCGGCATCCAGCACCTCGGCGGTTTCCTTGGGTCGCATCCAGTAGCCCTGCATCACCTGCGGGCCGCGCACTTGCAACTCGCCCTGCTCGCCGATCTCAGCCAACTCGCCGTCTTCGCGGACAAAACGCACCCAGGTCGACGGCAACGGCACGCCAATGCTGCCGGTGAATTCCATCTCGCGCATGCGCGCAATGTCGATGGGGCTGATGCTCACCACCGGCGAACACTCGGTCAGGCCGTAGCCTTCGATGATCGGCAACCCGGTGACTTCCTTCCAGCGCTTGGCCACCGCCGTGTGGGTGGCCATGCCGCCGGCGATTACCATGCGCAGATCGGAAAAGTCCCGCGCGCAGAATTCCTTGTTCTCCAGCAAGCCGTTAAACAGCGTGTTGACCCCAGCGATGCCGTTGAAACGCTCCTTGCGCAGGATCATCTGCACCCGCTTCACATCCCGCGGGTTGGCAATGAGGATGTTGCGCCCGCCCAGGCACATAAACATCAGGCAATTCACCGTCAGCGAGAAGATGTGGTACAGCGGCAGCAGGGTGACGTTGGTTTCCTGCTTGTGCTGGTCCAACTGGTCGCCGACCCAGGCCTTGGCTTGCAGCAGGTTGGCGATGATATTGCGGTGGCTGAGCATCACGCCCTTGGCGTCCCCCGTGGTGCCGCCGGTGTATTGCAGGAACGCCAGGTCATCGAGGTGCATGCCCACCGGAAAATGGTTGAGCGCCCGGCCCTGCTTGAGCACCTGGTTGAACCGCACCGAACCGCGCAGGTTGAAGCTCGGCACCTGCTTTTGAACGCGGCGCAGGATGAAGTTCATGGCCGCGCCCTTGAAGGTGCCGAGCAAGTCGCCAATAGCCGCCACCACCACGCGCTTGACGCTGCTGCCGGCCACGACTTTTTCCAGGGTGTGGGCGAAGTTTTCAAAGATCACCACGGTTTCCGCGCCGCTGTCCTTGAGCAGATGTTTCAGCTCATGGGAGGTGTACAACGGGTTGACGTTGACTACCACCGCCCCGGCCAGGATGGTGCCCAGCAAACAGATCGGGTATTGCAGGCAGTTGGGCATCATCAGCGCCACGCGGTCACCCGGTTGCACGCCCTGGCCCTGCAGCCAGGCGGCAAACGCGTGGCCTTGCACCTGCCAATCGGCGTAGGTCATTTCGGTGCCGATGCTCACGTAGGCCACCCGCTCGCGGTACTTCTCCAGGTGTTCCAGGAACACCTCGCGCAACGACGGGTAGTCTTCGATAGCGGCGTCGATATCCGCCGGGACGCCGGGCAGGTAAGCGTTCAACCAGATCCGTTCGGTTTGTTCCTGGCTTACAGCGTTCATGGCAGTCTCCTTGTTGTTGTTTTTGATAGAGCTACTTTTCGACGATGGCAGTGATGCCCAGCCCACCGGCCGCACAGATCGAGATCAGGCCGCGACCGCCGCCGTTGGCGTGGATGGTCTTGGCCAGCGTCGCCAGTTGCCGGCCACCGGTGGCGGCAAACGGGTGGCCGCAACCCAGCGAGCCGCCGTTGACGTTCATTTTGGCGCGGTCGATGCTGCCCAGCGGCGCCTCCAAGCCTAGCCTCTCGCGGCAGTAGTCGGCGTCTTCCCAGGCCTTGAGGGTGCACAGCACCTGCGCTGCAAAAGCTTCATGGATCTCAAAGAAATCGAAGTCGGCAAAGCTCAACCCTTCGCGTTTGAGCATGCGCGGCACGGCATAGGCCGGGGCCATCAGCAGGCCTTCGGTGCCATCGACGAAATTCACCGCCGCGGTCTCGCCGGTGCGCAGGTACGCCAGCACCGGCCAGCCGTGTTGCGCGGCCCATGCTTCACTGGCCAGCAGCACCACCGAGGCGCCATCGGTGAGTGGCGTGGAGTTGCCCGCCGTGAGGCTGCCGTGCTGACGGTCATAGGCCGGGGACAGGCCCGCGAGCTTTTCCAGGCTGGCGTCGGCGCGCAGGTTGTTGTCCCGCGCGAGGCCACGATAGGGGCTGATCAGGTCGTCGAAAAAACCGCGTGTATACGCGGCATCCAGGCGCTGATGGCTGGTGAGGGTCAGTTCATCTTGGGCCAGGCGTTTGATCTGCCAGCGCTTGGCCATTTCTTCGCAGTGCTCGCCCATGGACAGGCCGGTACGCGGCTCGCCATTGCGCGGCAACAGCGGCTGGAAAAACATCCCCGGGCGCACCTTGAGCAAGGTCTTCAGCTTGTCGCCCAGGCCCTTGGCGCGGTTGGCCGCAAGCAAGGTATGGCGCAGGGATTCATTGATGCCGATGGGCGCATCCGAGGTGGTGTCGGCGCCACCGGCGATGCCCACCTCGATCTGGCCGAGGGCGATTTTATTCGCCACCAGCAAGGCCGCTTCGAGGCCGGTGCCGCAGGCCTGCTGCACGTCGTAGGCCGGCGTGTCGGGGGACAGCGTGGTGGACAGCAGCGACTCACGCGCCAGGTTGAAATCCCGCGAGTGCTTGATCACCGCACCGGCGGCAAACTCCCCCAGGCGCTGGCCGTGCAGGTTGTAGCGGTCGACCAGGCCTTGCAGCGCGGCCACCAACAGGTCCTGGTTGCTGTCGTGGGCGTACACCGTGTTGGAGCGGGCAAAGGGAATGCGGTTACCGCCAATGATCGCCACACGGCGGGTGGGGGCCGGGTTGAAACTGTAGTCACTCATTTAAGGCTCTCATTCCAGATGAACAACCCGCGCATATGGGGTTTGTCGCCAGCAACATTGCGTACCTCAAACTCACGGCGCGGGCCGGTCACGGGGCGATTCCACAGGGCGACCTGGCCGGGCAGGAAGATCGGCAACTTGAAATCACAGTGGGCTTCGGCCTGGCCCAACCCGCCCGGCGGTTGCTGGGCTGCCAGGGCGCGGCCGAGGGTCCACATGCCATGGGCAATGGCGCGCCGAAAACCGAAGATCTTTGCGCCGATCAGCGAGGTGTGAATCGGGTTGAAATCCCCCGACACCTTGGCAAAGCGCCGCCCCAGGTCGGCAGGCAAGACCCAGCGCTGGGTACGCAGCAGGCCCTCTTCCTGCAGGGGCAGCGTGTCTAGCCACGGCTCGCCCAGCGGATCTTTCACGTCGCGACGCAGGTACAGGCTGTCGCTTTCCCACACCAGGGTGCCGGCGCTGTAGGCGCGGGTGGCGATGCTCAGCGCCTGGCCCTTGGGGTGCGCGACCCAACGCTCGCAATACACCTCCAGGCGCAACGCCTGGCCTTCATGCAGGCGCTGGTGCTGGCGAATGCGGTTGGCCAGATGCACCATGCCACTCGCCGGGTACGGAAAGCTTGGCCGCGTCAGCAGCATCAAGTGCAAGGGGAACGCCAGCACATGGGGATACGACAGCGGCACGCCCTGCTCGCGGCGAAAGCCACAAGCACGGCCATACGCCGCGACGCCCGCCGCGGAGATTTCCACCGCCGAGCGCACCAGACGCTCCTTGGGCAGCAGCGGCGCTCCGTCGAGCTTGGGTTTGCGCAGCGCGCGCACGCCGTCCAACAGCAGTTGGGTGCGGGTTGGCGCTGGGTCGATGATCTGCGTTACGTAGTCCATAGGCTCAAGCTCCCAGCAGGCTTTGCCCGCACACGCGTACGACTTGGCCATTGACCGCGCCCGACGCCGGGTGCGCCAGCCAGGCAATCGTCTCGGCCACATCGATTGGCTGACCGCCTTGGCTCATGGAGTTCATGCGCCGCCCCGCTTC
The DNA here is from genome assembly GCF_002843605.1 of Pseudomonas sp. S09G 359. Taxonomy (NCBI): domain Bacteria; kingdom Pseudomonadati; phylum Pseudomonadota; class Gammaproteobacteria; order Pseudomonadales; family Pseudomonadaceae; genus Pseudomonas; species Pseudomonas sp. S09G 359. The sequence goes on from NZ_CP025263.1 coordinate 3,902,676, forward strand.
GCGGATCATCAGCGGGATCTTGGCGGTCATCTGGGTTTCGATAAACCCCGGCGCCACCGCGTTTACGGTGACCTGCTGCGCCGCCGCACGGCTGGCCAGGCCTTGCACCAGGCCGATGACACCGGCCTTGGAGGTGGCGTAGTTGCTTTGCCCCAGGTTGCCCGCGATGCCGGAAATCGACGACACACAGACGATGCGCCCACCGGGGTTCAAGCCGCCGTTCTCCAGCAGCGCTGTGCTCAGTTGCAGCGGCGCTTCGAGGTTCACCGCCATGACGCTGCGCCAGGCGGCTTCGGGCATTTTCGCGATGGTCTTGTCGCGGGTGATCCCGGCGTTGTGCACCACCACGTCGAAGGCGCCGTATTGGCTGACATGGGCCTGCAACTGCGCGGCGGCGTCGGGCGCGGTGATGTCCAAGGCCAATGCGGAGCCGTCGACACTGGCCGCCGCTTGTTGCAGTAATTCCTGGGCCTGGGGCACGTCCACGCACACCACATGGGCACCATCGCGGGCCAGCACCTGGGCAATCGCCAGGCCTATACCACGGGACGCACCGGTGACCAATGCGCGGCGGCCGCTGAAGGGTTTGTCCCAATTGGGCGTGAGGTGGCCGTCCACCGGTTTCTCCAGGCGCACCACTTGCCCGGACACGTAGGCCGAACGCCGCGACAGGAAGAAGCGCAGGCTGCTGTCCAGCGCCGCTTCAGCACCCGGCGCGACATACAGCAACTGCACGGTGATCGCACGGCGCAGCTCCTTGGCCAGCGAACGCACCAGGCCTTCGAGGGCGCGCTGGGCGATGGCTTGGGGTAAATCCGCGCAGTGTTCGGGCGCAGTGCCGAGCACCACGACGCGAGCGTGTTGGCTGAGGCGTTTGGCGTTGGCGTGGAAAAACTCATACAGCTCGTCCAGCTGTTGCAGGCCGCTCACGCCGCTGGCGTCGAACACCGCGCCCTGGACCTTGACGGTGGACGGTGCCTTGAGCGTGGCCGGGGTGGCGATGACCGTGTCGGTCGCGCTGAACACCTGCTGCACCTGCGCCACCAGGCGCCCTGCCCCCGCGACGATCACCGGGTTGGCCAGGCCAGGCTGGCCGCTGCGATGGCGTTGCAACGGCAACGGTTGCGGCAGACCGACCGCCTGGGCCAGGCGCCGGCCCCAGGGGGAATTGACGAACGAAAGGTAGCTGTCACTCATAGTAAAAACTCACTCACTACACTGTCTTGACCTGTGAACCCGGGCCCTGTGGGAGGGGGCTTGCCCCCGATAGCAATCCACCAGTCACCGACTCATTGGTTGAACCACCGCTATCGGGGGCAAGCCCCCTCCCACATTTGGACCGCGTTTGTTCTAGTTGACCGGGGCGTTTTCGGCTTGGCTATTGCGGCGTTTGGTGGTCGGTTCCAGCGCTTGCTTGCGCTGTTGCAAGGCCTCCAGCAAACCAAAGTCCTGCGGGAAGTCATCCACCTGGATGCCGTGATCGGCGTATTCCACATAGCGCGCCAGCAACGCCTCTTCGTCTTCGCTGATCAGTTCCAGCGCCCGCGCCTTGACGCGCCAGGCGGTAAAGGCGGTGGCGGAGATCGGCATCGGTTCGAGCAGGCCTTGCTTGATGGCCGGCTTGAGCCGGGCGTCGATCAACTCCACCTGCGGCAACAGGCGGAAGCCCAATTCGCCGTAGGCCAACTTGTCGATTTCCGGGCGTGGGATGTAGGAATTGGCCAGCAAACGGTCACGGGTCTCGCCTGGGGTCTGCACCACATCGGCGACCTGCGCCAACAGCCGATCCGACGGTTTGCGCAGCGGGATACCGAACGGAAAGCTCAAGCCGCGCACCACCGCTGCGGCGGCTTTGGAGGGGTAGTTATCGAGCACTTCGGCCAACGCTTCATGGGCGCGGAGCAACGCGTCCTGGGCCGCCCAGTGCACCAGCGGCAGGTCCGCCTGGGGCCGGCCGTCATCCTCGAAGCGTTTGAGCACGCAGGAAACGATGTACAGCTGCGACAGAATATCCCCCAGACGCCCGGTGATACTTTCCTTGCGTTTGAGGGCGCCGCCCAGCACGCCCATGGAAATATCCGAGATCAACGCCAGCACCACCGACAGCCGATTGGCCTGGCGGTAGTAAGGCGCCAGCGCCGGGTCGGTCTTGGCCGGCGCGGAAAGCAGCCGCCCGCCCGTCAGCGCATGCACCGCCGCGCGTACGGTATTGGCCAGCACAAAACTCACATGGCCGAACATCGCACGGTCGAACTCTTCCAGGGCTTTGCGCCGGTCGGGGTTGCGCGCCGCTTCCATCTCGCGGAACACGTAGGGATGGCAACGGATCAGGCCCTGGCCATAGATGATCAGGCAGCGCGTCATGATGTTCGCGCCCTCCACCGTGATGGCGATGGGGCTTTGCTGGTAGGCGCGGGCCAGGAAGTTATTGGGCCCCATGCAGATGCCCTTGCCGGCGACGATGTCCATGCCATCGTTAACGATCATGCGCGCGCGCTCGGTCACGTGGTACTTGGCGATAGCCGAGATCACCGAAGGTTTCTCGCCCGCATCCAGGGACGCCACCGACACCTTGCGTACCGCATCGCAGGCATACAGGTGCCCGGCCATACGCGCCAGTGGCGCCTGCACGCCTTCGAACTTGCCGATGGGCAGGCCGAACTGCTTGCGCATCGCCGCGTAGGCGGTAGTCCCGCGCACCGCCACCTTACCCAGGCCGACGTTGGCCGAAGGCAAGGAAATCGCGCGGCCGGCAGCCAGGCATTCCATCAACATCCGCCAGCCGTTGCCGACTTGTTCGCGGCCGCCGATCACCCACTCCAGCGGAATGAAAACATCCTTGCCGGTGGTAGGACCGTTCTGGAACACCGCGTTGAGCGGCCAATGGCGACGACCGCTGTTGACACCCGGATGCGAGGTCGGGATCAGCGCGCAGGTGATGCCCAGCGAGCCGGGAGCGCCCAACAACCCTTCCGGGTCTTCGGCTCGAAACGCCAGGCCGAGCACCGTGGCGATGGGGCCGAGGGTGATGTAGCGCTTGTCCCAGGTCACACGGAAACCCAGCACTTCCTCGCCTTCATGGGTGCCTTTGCAGACAATGCCCAGGTCCGGAATCGCCCCGGCATCCGAGCCGGCGTAAGGGCTGGTCAGGGCAAAGCACGGGATGTCTTCACCCCGGGCCAGGCGCGGCAGGTAGTAGTTGCGCTGGGCGTCGGTGCCGTAATGCAGCAACAGCTCGGCCGGGCCGAGGGAGTTGGGCACCATCACCGAAATCGCCGCTGCCGAGCAGCGGGTCGACAGCTTCATCACCACTTGCGAGTGCGCGTAGTGGGAGAAGCCTTTGCCGCCGTACTGCTTGGGAATGATCATGCCCAGGAAGCCGGCGTCCTTGGTGTACTGCCAGCCTTCAGGGGACATGTCCTGCCAGACCTGGGTGGTTTCCCAGTCGTTGGCGATGTCGCACAGGGTTTCCACTTCGTTGTCGAGGAACGCCTGCTCCTCGGCGCTCAGGCTGGCCGGCGCGGCTTGCAACAGGCGCTGCCAGTCGGGTTTGCCGCTGAACAATTCGGCGTCCCACCACACGGTGCCAGACTCGATGGCGGCGCGCTCGGTGTCGGACATCGCCGGCATGATCGAACGAAACAGGCCCAGCGCCTTGCTGGTCAACAGCGCGCGGCGCAGGGGTTTGATCGTCATCAGCAACGCTGGCAACACCACGAGCACGGCCGCGACACTGGCGCCGAACCCCTCGACCACGTTAAACAGGTAACCCGCCGCCAGCCAGAGCAGGCCAGCGCCTAACCACAGGGTCGCGGCGGCTTGTCGATACGCCAGGGCAATCGCAGCTGCGAAACCCACCAATAACCAGATAAGCATGGGGATACCTCTACTCGATTCAGGGCGTGGCCTACGCGTGGCAGGTCAAAATGAACTGCGCTGTAAAGCCACACTACAAACTTGTAAAGCTAAATTCAAATTTTGTTTTGAAATTTTTATTTAATCATTTGGCGAAAAAATCAGCGGCTGAATGGGTCAGCCTGATTGGTGGGTCTATGAGAAAAATCGCAACGGGTCGCGTGGGCAACCCGTCGATGCAGGGCCAGTGTGAAACAGGCAGAAAGATGCGCTGACTGCCAGTTCAAGCCGGCCCTGCGGCAGGTTGCACAGGGTCAGAACTCGTAGGTCACCCCCAGGCTCACGACATCGCCATAGGCATCGGCTTTGCCATCCAGGGTTGCGCCACCCAGGCGATCCTGGTTCTGGGTTTTCAACTTGGCTTTTTCCACGAACTGGTGGGAGTAGGAACCGTCGATACCGAGGCCCGGGATCGCACGAATTTTATAGCCGAAGCCCAAGGAGGTGAAAATCCGATCGCCATCCGGAATACGTGGATCGCGGGTGGAGTTACGGGTTGGCGTCTGGTCCGTCGCAACACCGGCGCGCAGGGTGAAGTCGTCAGTGAGCCGGTAGTCGCCACCGAGGGAGACCATCCAGGCGTCCTTGTAGTTGTAAGGGATGGCCACGATGGTCGAGCCCTCAGACTTCAAGGTCAGGCTTTTGAACGATGACCATTGGGTCCAGGTGACACTGGCACCGAGGGTCAGGCGGTCAAGGCTGCCGGTGAAGCTGTGTACCCAGTCGATGGACGCGTTGGCAGGAACATCCAGTTGGGTTGTGGCTTTACCGTTCATTTGCAGGTTGAGGCCGGGGTACAAAATACCCGGCACCCCTGCCTCGATCAGCCCCGTCGAGCCTGGGTCGGCGTAGATGTTGTACTTACCTTCGAGTTTGTTCTTGATCTTGGCGTGGTAGTTCAAGCCGACGGTGTCTTGCAGTGTCGGCTTCCAGGCCAGGCCGGCAAACCAGCCCACCGAGGTATTGTCGACTTTGACGCGCATCAGCGAATAACCGACGCCCGCCGGGAATGGAATCGAGTTCGGGGCAAGCGCGGCCGCGGCATACAAGTCAACGTTCTGGCTGACGAAGCCTTTGGTGTGCTGAACAATCGCACCCGCACCGATGGAAAATTCGTCGTTGACCTTGAACGACAGCGAGCCGGTCAACCCCACGGTTTCGATACGTGTGTCGACGGCGAAATCGCGGCCCTTCCAGTCGTCATCCCAGGTAGTACGCGCGCCCATGGGCACCACCTGGCTGAGGCCGAAGGCGAAACGATCACCCAGGGGCATGACCATGAAGCCGGTCGGCAGCCACGCGGTAAAACCGCCCTGCCCGCCATCACCGGTGCGCGGCACTGAGGTGATATCAAACGTATCGGGGTCGATGGTCGTCACCGAAGTTGGATTGCCAGCATAGTCTTTGGCCGTACCCTTGTACTTGATATTGATGCGCGCATAGTCAACGTTAAACTGCGAAATATTGCGATCGATGAACGCCATGGCCGCTGGGTTGTTATAGGCCGATGACGGATCATTCTTGAACAACGAGCCACCACCAAACGCGCGACCCCAGCCTTCCGCCCCAAACGTCGGAGTAGAGAACCCGCCTGCATGTGCTGACCCGGCAGTAGCAATCAAGCCTCCCAACAACGCCAGCCCGAGGAATGCGTGCGCCTGCTGTTTCTTATTATTCATGCTCCACTCCTTATTATTGTTTTCCACCATGCTCGGTTGCCCCGATATGGTTCGCCGCAGCAGGTGCCTCTTGCGAGGCACCTGCTTGTTTCAACGTGTGATCACCACGTCAAACCAGCCCGTGGTTTCAAGGCACAATTACGAACTTCGGATCTGGGTGAACGTCGAGCTTGGTGATCTTGCACTTGCCGACCGTTTGGGCAGACGGGATGCTCAGGGTGTTGGTGGCGTTATCGAACGTCACATTGATGGTGACCGGGCTGGTCGCGCAGTCGCCAAGAATGTTGAAGTTGACCCCGGAAACGGTGCCGGTCCACAGGGTTGGACCGCCGCCGGTAGGCGTCAATGTCCAAGGCAGGCCCAGCAGCACAGGCACACCACACAGCCCACCACCGGTCACGGTGGCACCGGTGATCGATGCGTTAGCACCGCCAGTGGCAACAGAACCGGTGAAGTTGATGCCACAGTTCACCGCGGCGCCAAGGGAAGCTGGCGAACTGACGGCAATCGTGCTGGCAGGCGTGGTGAAGGAGGTTGGATTGGGGGTGATGGAGACGGCGTTAGCCATCGAAGCAGCACCCATGCAAACAGCCAAAGCAGACAACGATACGAGGGTTTTCAAACTTTTCATTGTTATTCCTCACATGTTATGGCGAGTCAATTCGCCAGGGGGTAATGGCCATGAACGAGAAGTCACGGTGAAACTGCAGAACGTCCCTTTCCAGCCAAATTTCAATTCAATTACCGCTTCAACATCCGACGCTTATTCAACAACTTTGAAGTTCGGTGGCATCTTGATCGACACCGTTTTGATCTTGCAGTCTTCGCCAATTGGCACGTTGGCGGCTTCCAACTTGCCGGTGGCGTTATCCCAAGTACCCTCCGCCGTCGAGGGGCCACACTTGCCGCCCAAGCCGAACGCGTGAACATCCACGCTGATCTTCGACATGGAACCGCTCTTGGTGTCTTTGGCGACCAATACCCACGGCAAGTTGATGGCTTCGACTCGACTGCACTTGAGGCCGCCGTCAAATTCGACTTTGTCGACGTTCACCGAGGTGCCATCGGCAGCGACCTTGCCGGCCACCTTGATGGTGCAGTCGGCACTGATCAGCGCGCCCTTGGAAAAACTGATCGGGCCTTGGGCGGTAAAGGCGCTGCCGGCAGGCTCGATACGGGCCGCCTGGGCCTGGTGATAGGCGATCAGGCCCAGGGCAGCCAACAGGATATGGCTGGTGAACTTGGCAGGTGCTTGCATGGTGTACGTCCTTCCCTTTAATTATTTTTGTTCGGGTCAAACAACGTTCTTGCAACTTACTGGGCAACGCCGGGGCGATAAAATCCTGCGCGGCATAAAGCCCCGAGCCTGCACACGCTGTTACGTCAGATCAGAAGGGTTTGGCGCTGTTGCTGTACTTCTCCAAATACTTCAACCGCTGTGAAGGCTGAAGATTAGTCAGGGTAATATCCCCGGCATAATGGTTGAGCACTCTATGGTCCATGCGCCGCCGCCATAAGTACGGCACATAGGCCCAGACAATCATGCTCGCGTAACCATAGGGAAGTTGCGGTGACTCATCAAAGTGGCGCAACGACTGATAACTACGCGTGGGGTTGGCATGGTGATCAGAATGCCGTTGCAACTGGAATAGAAAGATATTGGTAACAATACGGTTGCTGTTCCAGGAGTGCCTTGGCGAACAGCGTTCATAACGACCGTTGGGCAACTTCTGGCGTTTAAGGCCGTAGTGTTCCACATAGTTCACCACTTCCAGCAGCGAGAACCCGTAGATGCCCTGAATGATCAGGAACGGAATCACCGCCGCCCCCAGCCAGGCAATCATCGCGCCCCACAACACCAGGCTGTACATCCAGGCACTGAGCACGCCGTTCTGCCAGTGCCAGGCCGGCAGGCCGAGTTTGCGCAGGCGTTCGCGCTCCAGGTTCCAGGCCGAGCGCGCGCTGAACCACACCGAGCGCGGCAGGAAGGCCCAGAAGCTCTCCCCCAGGCGCGAGCTGGCCGGGTCTTCCGGGGTGGCGACGCGCACGTGATGGCCACGGTTGTGTTCGGTGTAGAAGTGCCCGTAGAAGGTCGGCGCCAGGGTCACCTTGGCCAGGAACACTTCGAATGCATTGGGCTTGTGGCCCAACTCATGGGCGGTGTTGATCGCAATGCCGGTGGCGGCACCCGTCGACATGGCCATGCCCAGGTAGGTGAACCAGCTCGGGTCGCCATGCAATTGGGTGCGCGCGGTGATGTAGCCGGCCGCGTGGGACAGCCAGCTGGAGGGCTCAAGGTTAGCGGCCGCCTGCAACAGGCCACCCTGGATGATCCACTCGATACCGCCTGCCGCCAGCCAGCCGGTGATCACCACCGACGAGATCACCAACACCACGCCGGTGTAGACGATCCAGCGGTAGTAGCTCTGGGATTCCAGCTGGCTGACGGCGGATTCAGGCGGGTTGCTCACGTCTTCACCGAGCAGGCCGTCGATCAGTGGGATCAGGCCGAAAATCACCAGCACGCCGACCCACCACAGTTGCTGGATACCGGTGGCGATGGCCAGGGCGCCGGACAGCAGCGGAGTGGCCAGGGGCATGATGCCCAGCCACCACAAGTGGCGCTTGCCGTCAGTCCATGCGCTTGGAGCTGCCAATGTCTGATTCATGGCAGCCTCCGGATGAGGCAGGTTGGCAGGGACACAGAAAACAGGTTCAGGGAGCGCTGGATGCTCCGGGAATTCAACCATGCGATAAAAGGCGTTGTTTTCATTTTTATTCGCTCTTAGGCATTTCAAAAATCATTTCAAAATAAATATTGAAATATTTTTTTAAATAAATAGCGCGGAATCGTTAGGTCGTCAACTACTTTTTCGAGGCCTTTTTTACGTGACTGAGCAGTCTCATTTTCAGCCGTTTGGTCAGGTCTCTAGGCCAAGCATTTCGGACGTAAGAACCGGCAACGAGGTCCACGATTATTTGTTCGCCAGCGCAAAGGGCGGGTGCAACAACGTGGCGGTTTGCGCAGGCCGAACGCGTTTGGCCAGATGCTCCACCGCCTCGACCACCCGCGCCGTGGCGGTGATCGGCAGCATATGGCCACGCCCCTCCACCACCTGCAGCTTGAGGCCTGGCACCCGGTCGGCCAGGGCCTGGCCGTGCCGGCGAAAGTCCAGCACCCGGTCCTGCGCGCCATAGATCAGGCTGATGGGCAGGGTCAGTTGCGGGTAGCGCTTGACCATGCCCGGCAGGTAATCGTTGACCAGCGCAATCTCGCTGGAGGCGGCGTAGAAGTTGTCCGGGCGCATGCCCAGCAGCCCACCGCCACGGGTGGCGAAATCCTCGGGGGCCGGGTCCGGCGCGAACACGCCCTTGACCACCGCATGACGCGTCAGCAGGCCGATGGGCACCGTCAGTGTGTGTGCCACCCAACGCCGCAGCCAGGCCGGTCGCACCGCCAGCGACCAGAACACCACGGGCAAGGTGGGTTGGGGATGGGTCAGCGGCGCCACCAGTACCAGGCCCGATACCGCGTCGGGATGGTCGAGGGCCAGCGCCAGGGCAAGCGCGCCGCCAAGGGAATGGCCCAGCACCAGCGGTTTATCCAGGCCCAGCGCGTCGATAAACGCCGCCACTTGGCTTGCCTGCGCCGGCAGGTCCGCAGCGGTGCCTTTACTGCGGGTGGAATAACCCGACCCCGGGCGGTCAAGGGTGATCACCCGGAACTGCTCGCGTAACTGGCCGGACAAGGCATAGGTCAGGTTGCGACTGCTGCCCATCAGCCCGTGGATCATCACCAGCGGGGGCCCCTTGCCCTCTTCTACATAATGAAAGCGTTCACCATTGACCTCGATGAAACGCCCGTTGATCGGCACAGCGGCTTCAATACGCCGTGTCATCCGGCGACTGAACCCCCACAGTGCGGCACTGATGCCGATAAACGCAGCCGCAGCAATAACCCACTCAACAGCCATAGCTCGGTCCTCTGCTTCCCTGCCGCTGGCGGCCTGACCGGAATTGATCAAGGCCTCAGCACACCGCCCGCCCCTGGACCTAAACGTTGTGCATGCCCTGTTATCCGTCGGACAAATCGCACGTGAGAAACCCGGGACTAGCGTAGGCGATATTTTCAGGTAGATTATTTAAAATCTTTTTTAAAATAATTAATTAAATTTTCCTTTGCAATGGTGTTCTATCTAAAAGACAAAACAAAAAAGGAGCACGTCCGATGCCCGATTCAATCGACATCGCCATCATTGGCTCAGGCTTTGCCGGCCTGTGCATGGCCATCAAGCTCAAGGAAGCCGGGTTCACCGACTTCTTTATCGCCGAACAGGCGCAGACCCTCGGCGGTACCTGGCGCGACAACCACTACCCTGGCTGCGCCTGTGATGTGCAGTCGCATGTGTATTCGTTTTCCTTTGCGCCGAACCCGGACTGGACGCGGCAGTTCGCGCCGCAGGCGGAAATCCGTGCCTACCTGGAGCAATGCGCCACGCGCTTCGAGCTGGCGCCCTACCTGCGTTTTGGCATGGGCCTGCAACGCGCGGTATTTGATGAGCCGCAGCAACGTTGGCAATTGAGCTTCAGCGACGGCCGCGAAGTGAGCGCGCGGGTGCTGGTGTCGGGCATGGGCGGCCTGTCACGCCCGGCGTTGCCGGACATTCCCGGGCTGGACAGTTTCAAGGGCAAGCGCTTTCACTCCCAGCAGTGGGACCATGAGTATTCGCTGAAGGGCAAACGCGTGGCGGTGATCGGCACCGGCGCCAGTGCCATTCAGTTCGTGCCGCAGATTGCGCCGCAGGTGGCCCACCTGGATCTGTTTCAGCGCACCCCTCCATGGATCATGCCCAAGCCCGACCGCGCAATTTCGCCGTTCGAACGCCTGTTGTTCAAACACCTGCCGTTCACCCAGCGCCTGGTACGCAGCGCGTTCTACTGGGCGCTCGAAGGCCGCGTGGTGGGTTTTGCACTGCACCCGCGGCTGATGACAATGGTGCAGAAAATCGCCCAGCGTCACCTGCGCAAACAGGTGGCCCGCCCTTCCCTGCGCAAGACCCTGACCCCGGACTACACCATCGGCTGCAAGCGCGTGCTGATTTCCAATGACTACTACCCGGCGCTGACGCGCAGCAATGTCGCCGTGGTGACCGACGCCGTGGCGCGCATCGAAGCGGATGGCGTGATCACCACCGACGGCATCAAGCACCCCGCCGACTGCCTGATCTTCGGCACTGGCTTCCAGGCCACCGATCCCCTGCCCCGCGACTGCATCATCGGGCGCAACGGTGTGGACCTGATCGACACCTGGCACGACGGCGCGCATGCCTACAAGGGCACCACGGTGCCGGGTTACCCCAACCTGTTTTTGATCGTGGGGCCCAACACCGGCCTGGGGCACAACTCGATGATCCTGATGATCGAGGCGCAAGTGACCTACATCCTCGATGCGCTCCGGCAGATGCAGCGGCATCGCATTGCCAGCGTGGACGTCAAGCCTGACGTGGAAAGCGCCTACAACCAGCGCCTGCAAGATCAACTCAAACGCACCATCTGGAACACCGGCGGCTGCCAGAGCTGGTACCTGGACCCACGCACCGGCAAGAACACCACCCTCTGGCCCGGTTCGACCTGGCGCTTCAAGCAGGTGACGCGCCAGTTTGCGCTCAAGGATTACGTGGCCAACCTGCTGCCGATCGACGCACCCGCCCGTGCCTGCCCGCCGTCCCACGCCACTGCTGAAGGAAGCCTGTCATGAAGTCATTCAACGGCCGCGTGGCGGCCATTACCGGCGCAGCCTCCGGCATGGGTCGCGCATTGGCCCTGGCCTTGGCGCGCGAAGGTTGCCACCTGGCGCTGGCGGACAAAAACCGCCAGGGGCTGGAACAGACCCAGGCGCTGGTCAAGTCTTCAACCTTGTCGCCCGTACTGGTCACCACGCAGGTATTGGACGTATCCGACCGCCAGGCCATGGAGGATTGGGCCACGCGCTGTGTTGCCGAGCATGGCGAGGTCAACCTGGTGTTCAACAATGCCGGCGTGGCCCTGTCGAGTACCGTCGAAGGTGTGGACTACGCCGACCTGGAGTGGATCGTCGGCATCAATTTCTGGGGGGTGGTCCACGGCACCAAGGCATTCCTGCCGCACCTCAAGGCCAGTGGCGACGGCCACGTGGTCAACACTTCCAGCGTGTTCGGCTTGTTTGCCCAACCCGGCATGAGCGGCTACAACGCCACCAAGTTTGCGGTGCGCGGCTTTACCGAATCCCTGCGCCAGGAACTCGACATGCAACGCTGCGGCGTATCAGCCACGTGCGTGCACCCGGGCGGCATCCGCACGGATATCTGCCGCAGCAGCCGGATCGACGCGAACATGACCGGCTTTCTGATCCACAGCGAGCAACAAGCCCGCGCCGACTTCGAAAAGCTCTTTATCACCGACGCCGACCAAGCCGCCAAGGTGATCCTGCACGGCGTACGCAAAAACAAACGCCGCGTACTGATCGGCCGCGACGCGTATTTTCTCGACCTGCTCGCCCGTTGCCTGCCGGCGGCCTACCAGGCCTTGGTGGTGTTCGCCAGCAAGCGCATGGCGCCCAAGCCGCGCACGCCGGTGTTTGAAACCAACGACGAGCCTCGCCTCTGACCAGGAGCACGCACTATGTTGCCGATTCGCCGCGACATTCATTTCGACCTGCCCGCCGAGCGCATCACCAACTGGCACGAACAGGGTCCATTCATCACGCATTTTTTCAATGCGCTATCGCTGCTGTTCCCGCAGGGCGAGCTGTTTTTCATGGACAGCGTGCGTCACTACCGCCAGCGCATCGACGACCCCGCGCTGAAAAAGCAGATCCAGGGTTTCATCGGCCAGGAAGCCATGCACAGCCGTGAACATGTGGCCTACAACGACCTGCTGCAAGCCGCCGGGTTGCCGGCGCATACCCTGGATCGCCGGCTGAAATTCATCCTCGACCTGCAGAAAAAACACTTCGCACCGTCGTTCAACCTGGCGATCACCATTGCCCTTGAACACTACACGGCGATGCTCGCGGAAATCCTGCTGAGCGATCCGTCGCGCTTCGGCGATTCGCTCAAGGGTTACCAGCAGATGTGGTACTGGCACGCCCTCGAAGAAACCGAACACAAGGCCGTGGCCTTCGATGTGTGGAACACGGTGATCAAGCCCGGGCCCAAGCGCTACCTGCTGCGCACCGGCAGCATGTTGACCACCACGGTGTTCTTCTGGCTGGTGGTGCTGGACTTCCACCTGCGCCTGCTGATTGCCGACCGCAAGTCGGGTGGGCACCTGAAGGGCTTCTGGCGCATGCTGAAATTTCTGTATGGGCCTAAGGGCGTTTTCCCACGGATGCTGCGTCCTTGGTTGCACTACTTCAAACCAAGCTTCCACCCCTGGGACCACGACAACCGCGCGCGTCTGGCGGGCATCGACAGCCTGATCGAAGACATCGAACAGACCCGGCGCAGCTACTAGGCCTGCGCCAGGGCCGCACGCTCACGCACAAAGCTTTCCACCTGATCCCCCGGCAGCGCCTTGCTGAAATACCAGCCCTGGATAATCAACTCGGCACCGGTGTTGAGGAAGGCCAACTGCTCGGCGGTCTCCACGCCCTCCACCACCACGCCCAGGCTCAGCGCCTCGCAAAAACGCAGGATACCGGTCATCACCTGGGCGCCTTTGGGGTCGTGCTGGGCCACCACGAAACTGCGGTCGATCTTGATAAAGTCCACCGGAAACTGGTGCAAGTAACTCAAGGCCGAAAACCCGGTGCCAAAGTCATCGATATAGACCTTGGCGCCGATGGCCTGCAGCTTGCGGATAACCTGGCGCGTGGCCTGAATATCGGTCACCAGCGCGTCTTCGGTGATCTCCACCGACACCTGCCCATGGGCCTGCGCGAGAATTCCCACCAGACGCTCGCCATAGGCGGCGTCGGTCAGCGTGGCGCTGGAAATATTGATCGTCATCGGCAAGGCGAAGCCGAGCTTCTGCCACTTCTGGTACTGCCGAATCGCCTGGGACGCCACCCACACATCCACATCCGGCATCAACCGCGCCTGGGCCAACCATTGCAGGAACTCCCAGGGCGAATGCACCGTGCCCTGGGCATCGCGGGCGCGCATCAGCGCTTCGCACCCGGTGCACAGCCCGGTACGCGTAGAGACCTGGGGCTGGAATTCGAGGTAAAACTCATAGTCGCTGATCTGCTGGATACGGCTCAGCTCACTGGCCTGGCGTGCCAGGGTCCGGTGGGACGCCAGCACCGGGTCCAACTCACGCAGCCGGCCTTTTTCCTCAAGGCCACGAAAGGTCATGTCCAGGGACTTGAGGTAAACCGTGCCACCTTCTGCGGGCTGGCGATGCATCGCCCGAACGTAAGGCGCGTACACCAAGGTACCCAGGCCCAACAACGCCAGTTGCAGCGCGACAGCCGCCAGGTCGCCGTGGGTACTCAGGTAGGCGTTGAGCAACACCGGTGCGGTGAACGGCACGCTGACGACCGCAGGCGACACCCAGCCCATCTGCACCACCGTCAACGCCAGCATCGCATTGATGGCCGGCACCGCCAGAAACGGAATAAACAGCCGCGGGTTGAGGATGATCGGCAAGCCGAACAACAGCACCTCGCTGACGTTGAACAGCGACAGCGGCAAACTCGCCACCGCCACCAGCCGCATGGACTGGCTCCGGGAAAACAGCAGGATCGCCAGCAACAGGCACAACGCGCCACCTGAGCCGCCGATAAACGCAAAGCTACCCAGCAGGCCGCTGTTCAACATATACCTGATCGGCTCGCCCGCCGCCGAGGCCGCACCATTGAGCACCACCGCCTGGTCCAGCACGTCGAACAGCGGCTGCATCGCATACACGCCGTGGATCCCGAAAAACCACAACAGCGAATTCATCAGGGTCACAAACAAACCGCTGCCATAGGGCGACGCCAGGGTGTCCAGCACCTGCGGGCCCTGGATCTGCGCCACATACGGCACCTGCAACAGCAACGACAGCGCCGCGACTAATACCAGGGCAGTGATGGCACCGGGCACCACCATATTGATGGTGCCACGCAGGTTGTGCCCCACCAGGTCCTCGTTGACCAGCCGGGTCCAACGGTAACGGTGCAGCCAGGCAATGGCCGGCACATTCAGCAACGGTGAGGCGATGGCGATAAACAGCAAAAATGTCGCTGAAGCCCGTGGGTAGTCACGCAGGATAAACGTCGCCACCACCACATGAGCGAGGCACAGAAACGCCACCGGCAATTGAGGCAGGCGATGCTGAATCGCCAGCATATAACCAATGGAGGCGGCCACCAGCAGCGGGATCACCGAGCTGATCTGGTTGTGCAGCCCGGCCAGAAACGTAACCACCTCGGGGGCGAAACCCAGCACGCGGGCGGATTCAGACAGGATCAGAAACCCTGCCGACACCAACAGGCACGGCAGGATCCACAGCAACCCCTCGCGGATCGCGCGCAGCGACTCGGTGCTGGCCAAGGCAGCCAGGCGTTGGGTAAAGAAAAGCTTGAACAGCGTTTGCGCCATGACCGTCCCTCAGCCCATCGCCCTCTGCCCCTGGTAGGCAGGGCCGGAAACACCGGGGCTAACGCTACACGCCCTGGCACCGGAAGCGAAAGCCTTTTGCCTTACGTGCTGTTGAATTTTCGGCAACGTCTGACAGCAAACACCCGCTTTTTTCCAAATAATTGGATGTTCTGACCTGGCGCACTGCTTGAATCTGCTTCAATAAGTACTCTATGTATCTGTTAGGACGCACACGGGTTCGACCGGCCAGGACTTCACCCCGTCAAGGAAGGTGGTCTGCGAAGGAAGCAGCCACCAAGGAGATAAACCCGACATGCAATACAAGCTGTCAATCAACGTACGGCCGTTACTGTTCAACCTGCTGCTATGGATGGGTGGGGTCGCGCTGCTGCTGCTGAGCAAAAGTATGATTGAATGGGTAACCGGGTCGACCAGTGATGGCGGGCTGGAACTGGCCATGGTGCTGGCGGCCTATCTGCTGTTATTTTTGCTCAACCCGATACGCGCCGGGATCGACCGCCGCTTACGCAAACGCGCCCGCCGCGCCGCGCGCCACAGGCTCGGCGCAGGCCCTCACTGAACCTGGAGCAGACTTTTGTCACCACCTGGCGATAACCACCAGCTCGCGCTGGACCGATTCCTCAACGAACACCCCGATGTCGCCGCCGAACTCGACACCCTGAACCCGCTGGCCGCCCAGGCCAAGGGCGAAACCCCGGCGCAGTACCGCGCCGAACGGCTGCACGAAGCCTTCGAAGCCGAAGCCGAACGCCAGGGCCTGTTTGCCTGGGAGCTGACCCTCAAGCTAACCGCCGAATCCCCCGCAGCGTTCGAGGCCCAGCGCCTTGAAGTGCACAAGGAAGTGGCGCAGATGGCGGGGCTGAGTTGGGTTGAGTATTGCCAGTTGCATGATTTGCCTGGTT
Source organism: Pseudomonas sp. S09G 359 (assembly GCF_002843605.1). NCBI lineage: Bacteria > Pseudomonadati > Pseudomonadota > Gammaproteobacteria > Pseudomonadales > Pseudomonadaceae > Pseudomonas > Pseudomonas sp. S09G 359. The sequence continues at coordinate 3,918,759 of NZ_CP025263.1, forward strand.
GAGGGTTGGGCTACAAGAACCAGGGCCGCCGCCGGGTGCCCAGCGCTTCGCGCAATTGGGCGACGGTAATACTTCGACACGCCGGGTCCACCGCCAACGCCGTACGTAACGCCGGCCAACACTGCGTAGGCAGTCGACGCGGCCGTGGCAGTGGCTGATCAGGCTGACGTGTGCCGGGGCGCTGCCCCTGGGCCAATTCGTAGATCACACACGCTGCGCCATACAGGTCAGCGCTGGCCGACAGCGCACCACCGGCCATCAGCTCCGGCGCCGCATACGCGGGTGTCCAAGCGTTCAAGCGGCTGCGGCTCAAGCCAGGCAGGCCGGCGGCCATCTGCGCTGCGCCCTGGCCCAGGCCAAAATCGAACACACGCAGACCCTGCTCGCCGAGCATGATATTGGCGGGTTTAACATCGCCATGCAGCACGCCTTGCCAATGGGTGTATGCCAGTGCATCCAACAGTTGCAGCGCCAGGGGCTGCAGTTCCTGCCAAGGCAAGCCCTCCGGGCACTCCACCAGGAGGCGATCCAGGGTCATGCCATGCATCAATTCCATGGTGAAAAACGCTAGTTGCTGGTCGATGTCGACCTCAAAGGAAAACGCCCGTACCACCTGCGGGTGCTGCACGCTACGGGTCACGGCGAACTCGCTGTACAGCAACACATGGGCGTCGGGGCACGCACAAAACGTTTCACCGAGCAGCTTGAGCGCCACACTGGCGTTGGGTTCGCCAAACGCTTCATGCAACAGGTCACGGGCGCGATAGACCACGCCCATTCCACCCGTACCCAATACACGTTCGAGTTGATAGCGCCCCGCAAGCAGGTTCGGTGGGCTGGGGGGCGTGCTCATGGTGGTGCGCTCATTTCTGTACCACCACGGCAGTCAGGTCGTCCCGCGCCGGCCCTTGCAGCGCGCTGTTGAACAGCCTATCCACCACCTGTCGTGGCGTACCCACGTTCATGGCGCTGCCCAGTTCGCCATGGCTGAGCCCTTGGTAAAGGCCGTCGCTGCATAACAAAAATACATCCCCGGGCTGGGTACCCAGTTCCAACACCTCAAGGCTCAATGGCTGTGGCGCACCGATCGCACGCGTCAACGCGCGGGCGCCTGGATGGGCTTGCGCCTGCTCCAGGCTCAACTGCTGCTGGTCCATCAGTTGCTGCTGCAGGCAATGGTCACGCGACAGTTGGTACAGGCGCTGCCGGCGCCACAGGTAGCATCGGCTGTCCCCCGCCCAAATGCAGGCTGCGCGGCGGTCTTCAAGCAGCAGCGCAACCACGGTACTGCCCATGATGCCCGCCACCCCCTCGGCGGGGTGCGGCACGCCAAGCCCCAGTCGGCTGTCCAGCCCTCGCAGGCAGCGGCGAACGGCCTCGATGCGTTGATCGAAATTGCCAATAGCCGGCAGTGCAGCAAGGCTGCTGACCACCCACTGGCTGGCGACATCCCCGGCCCGGTGGCCGCCCATCCCATCGGCAACCGCCCAGCAACCGCGCTGCGGGCAATCGAGAAACGCGTCCTCATTACGCGAGCGCCGCTTGCCTTGCACCGTTCGCCCGGCACTGCGCCACGCGTACACCTGGCTCACAGTTGCTCCGGCAAGCGGAAGCTACGCCAGGCCGCCATCTGGAACGGGCTGGGGTTACGTTGGCTGGTGAGCAGGTAATTGGCGCGCAGACCGCCCAGGTCAGCCTTGAGTATGTGCACATCCCGACCACTTGCCGCCTCGCTCTGCATCAGGTCAAAAAAGCGAAATAGCGACCAGTCACCGCTGTTCTTTTCAATCCCCAACGGCCGCTGTTTCGCACCGCGCTCCAGCACCAGGCTGCTGCGCCCATTGCCTGACGCGCTGGGCCAATGAAACGCCATGGGCACGATCGGACCATGGCGGTACTCCAACTGCTGATCGCCCACGTGCAGGATCGCCCGGCTGACTGCCTGATCCAAGCTGTAGGGTGCCAAGGTGAATTGCACGGCCCACTCGCCGAGATCCTCAGTAAAAAAACCTTGGCGAATCATCTGGGCTTTGGTCATTTGCTCCAGCAACGAACGTGACACCGGCAAGCTGCGCCCATCCAGGCCGCGCAGCCGATAACGGTTGCCTTCCAGGCTGACAAACGGCCGTAGGTAACCTTCATAAAAACGCGCAAGAGCGCCGCGGGGTTTGAAAAACGCCTGGAAATCCCCCAGGGAGACGTCGCTGGCGGCATGGGCGTTGAACGGATAGCGCCGCTGGATCGCCTTCGCGTAAAAACCATACACCTCGCTTTGGTAGCGCTGGTTTACATGTGCATAGGCGTCATCCAGCAGGTGGCGCCAGGCGTCGTCGGCAACCCCTTCAAACCAGTCCTTGAGCGGCACCGGCAAGCGTGCAGCGGCGTTACGCAGGTTGCTCAATAGGGGCTGCTGCCCTTCCATTCGCTGCTTGACCATCCTGAATGCCGCCTGCTCAGGTGGGCTCTCGCGGTTCAGCGCCAGCAATTGCAGGTGTAACTCATCAAGCAGGCGCAATACCTGCATCAACCCGGCGCCGGGGTTCTGCTCCTCATCGAGGAGTTGATGCAACGGTTCGAAGCGACGCTGTAGCGCACGCCGGGCAGTATCAGGCCCTGATTGGCCCGGCAGCTGACTGACCAGCATGCCGGCAGCCACCAAACCCAACCCGCTGGCCTGCTGGCCCGCCGCCTCAAGCCGATCATGGGTCGGGAGCAGCCGGGTATTTTCACTGACCTGCTGCAACAGCTGCACCAACGCCGACTGGGCTGACGTCAGGCCCGCGAGCTGGTCGATGCCTTGCCTCAGGCTGTCACTTTGCTGCAACCGGATGCGGCCCAGGGCGTGGCTCCAAGCCTCGGCGTACTCACTGAAATAGCGCTGCTCCAGTTCCAGCATGAGCTGGCGCAAATCCGTGGCGCTGAGGTCAGTGCCCTCCCCAAGCACCCAGTTATCCTGGGCAATGGCATTGACCAGTCGAGGGCCTTGTTTTTCAAAATACTGCCAATACCGCTTGGTGTAGAAACCGGGTATCGGCGGCTCAAGCCTGGCAAACACCTGGCCGTCGGCCAGGCGGTAGGGTTCCAGGCTGCGGGCTTGTTCGCGCAGCGTGCGGTAGACCACTTCAGCCAGCGACTCTCCGCGTAATACCTGGCGGGCCTGGGCCACCAGCGCAGTATCCAACACCGCTACAAACGGCTGTTCAAGCAGCTGCGCAAGGTGGTTGTGCAAGCGCTTTTGCGCCGACGTGTCCCCGGCAAAGCGCACGGACCAAAGGCCGGCCACGTGCTCCGCCAGCCAGGTGGTATCGCGACGCTCGCGAAGGTTGAGCATCAGGTACGCACGCAAGGTATCCAACAGCCGCTCACGCTCGCCAATGCTGGCCTGAACCTGCTCCTCCAGCAGGGCTACCACCTGTGGCAGCAGGCGCTGGCGCAGGGTTTCTGCATACGCATTGGCCAACAGCGGGCGACTTGCCTCCCCCTGATACAAGCCGGCTCGATCCACCCAGCGGGCCTCGGCCGCCGGTGGAAATAGCCGAGTGGCGGCCAGGTGATTGTCCAGCAGCGGCAACAACGCCAGCATTTCGTCCGAACCGGCTTGGGCGGGCGGCTGGGGTTTGATCAGTTCCTGCAGTTGTACCAGCCGCTGATGATTGAAAGCATAACTGTGTGCCCACAACACGCCCGCGGTACCGATGAGCAGCGAGGTGACGAGTGCGAGCAGCCCCTGGCGCCGACGCAGGCGCTGTCGCTCAGGGGTATGCAACCCGGCAAGATCGGCCTCGGCGAAAATCACCCGGTTGAACAGGCCCCGGACAAACTGGGAACGTCTATCCCCCGACTTTGCACAGGTCAGGTAGAACCCGCGCAAACCATTGATACGCTGATGGCGATGAGCGGAAAACGCAGCCTCGACAAACAGGCACAGGCGCTCGCCGAGGCGTGCGGCCTGCCGTGGAAAATCGAGTATCCGGCCACGGCGCTCGACATTTCGCTCCTGGTGCAGGCGCGGGATCAGCTCTGCCCCCAAGCGTTGCAGCAACGTCTCGAATGCTTCGCGCACCTGGACAATATCGGTTTGCGCCGCGCTGGCGGCCAGGCGCTCACCCAGTAGCGCTTCAGTGCCCTCCCCTTGCTGCGTATCAAAGAACTCCGCAAACCCTTCAAGCCAGTCAGCCTGGGTCAGCACCAGGTAGACCGGCACATCCACATGCAGCTTCTGCTGAATGTCCTGCAAGCGGGCATGCACATGCCGCGCGTGCAACGCCAGGTCGTGTTCGCTGCCGCCCAACAGCGTATCCACCGACAAGGTCACCACCACGCCATTAAGCGGGCGCGTCCTGCGCCGCGACCGGAGCAGGCGAAGCAACATCGACCACCCCGCCGCGTCTACCGCACGGTCAGGCTGGGCCAGGTAACGCCCCGCAGTGTCTACCAGTACCGCTTCGTCGGCGAAATACCAGTCACAGTAAGCCGTTGCGCCGGGCATTGACGCCTCGGCCCGATCAAGCGGAAATGGCAGGCCACTGGCCGCCACCAGTTGGGTCTTGCCACTGCCTTGTTGCCCGATCAACAGGTACCAGGGCAACTCGCTACGCCAACGTTCGCTGCGCTCGCCGTAGCGGCGCGAAGTTCTCAGCGTGTGCAGAGCCTCCTTGAACCGCCCGCGTACCTGCCGTTGTTCAGCGTTGACCAGGCCATGCCCCTGATCACGCGCCTCGTGTGCCCGCTGGTCATGGCGAGCGATTGATCGCGAGCCGACCACAACCATCGCCAACCCCCATAGCAGGAACAAGCCACTGATGCTCAGCAAGCGGGCCGCCGCGCCTTGCCAGAACCGATGATTGTCCACCGCCAGCAATGGCCCGAAAAACCATACCAGCAGCGCGCTGGACAGCACCAGCAACAGGCTCCAGACCCAACTTTTGCGCAGCATCGTGCCCGCGCCCTTGAAGAATGCGTTCATTCATTGCTCCCAGCGTTACAAGGGCGTCTGAGCCTGGCCCGACGCCAACGGTTGAAAAGGTTGCAGTACCGTCGCGCGCTCGTTGCCCAACACCCACGCAAAACCTGAGTACATCACCAGCACACAGGCCAGCCCGACCATCACCACCCACGGGGCGGAAAGACTGCGTACCCGGGTATGCCGAACCATGCGTGGGCCTGCCGGCGCAGTCAGAGAGGGCCGAGCCCCGCGTACATGTTGGATCTGTCGGTACAAGGCATCGCGTATCACCTCCAGCTGTACCTCACCGCGCTCGATGACGCGGTACTTGCCTTCAAAACCCATCGACAGGCTCAGGTACATCAGCTCCAGCATGTCGACGTGCTTGACCGGGTCGCGGGACAGCCGCTCAAGCAACTGGAAAAACTTCTCACCGCCAAAGGTTTCGTTGTGAAAGCGACTCAGCAGACTGCTCCTGGACCAGTCACTGCGGCTGCCCCACGCCGTGGTCACCACGGCCTCGTCAACAACGCTGCACAACACATAGCGCGCAGACATTACCTGCCCCGCCTCAGCCCCCTGGTGCAAAGCCTGGGCTTCAAACGTGGTAATACCGGAGGACAAGCGCTCGTTGAGCGCCTGCAGGTTTTCGCGGCCAGCACTGACCTTGAGTTGGGCAACCTGCGACAACAGCTCCCAACCCGCAGCCACCAGGCTATTGGGGCCTGTTTTGAAGCTGTGTTCGCCCTGCAGTCGGGCGGTGTAAATCATGCGGTCTTCCAGTTGTTCAAAGCGCGGCGGCGACGGAAAGTCGGTCACCGGCCCCTGCGCCGGAGCGAAGCCTTCACGGTCAAGCAGCACGGTTTTCTCGTCCTGCGCGTATTCACTGTCCAGCGTCATGGTGTTCAGTTCCTGATAGCCCAGAAGTTGAGTTCCAGCTCTGCAAACTCGCCGCTGGCGTGAAAGGCAAAACCACCCGACTGCTCCAACTGCGCGATGTCCCGGGCATTGAGTTCGAGCATGAAATAGGTCTTGCCGGCGTGGAACGGAATCTGTCGCGGCGCCACCGGCATCGGCTTGACCCTGATGCCGGCGAGATGCAGGTTGACCAACTCGCGGATGCGCTCCACGGTGCCGATCTTGAGATGCGCGGGCAGTCGATGGCGCAGCTCTTCCGAATCGCATTGGGCAGTCGCTGCGAGAATGAACGTCGCCGTCCCCAGCAATTTGAGATCACTCACCGGGCACACCAGCACCCCATACTGGCGCTGCTGCAGCGTCAGCTCGATGGCATGCTGCTCAAGCACCAACGACAGCACCGTGCGAATGCCACCCATCAATCCGCGGAAACTGGCGCCTTGATCGCCGTGCTGGTAATGCACCTGCAATTGCGCTCGCCTGCTGTCGGTCGCGAACGTAGACAACTCGCCGAGCACCGACAGCAACTCCAAAAACAACGTCTGCGGCCGTACCTGCGCCTGGCTCAAATAGTGGCGCAACCTCGATTCGACACGGTTGATCAGTTGCAGCATCAGCAGGTCGCCAACCTGCGCCGCCGCCGATGTGCCGCTGCCCTGGATTCGCGCCGCAATCGCATCACCACGCGTTGCCAGCAGGCTGATCACTTCCTTGATGCACGACGATACGTACCCTGCCCCTTGGAGATAGATAAACGTCGGCACGAAATCCGTATCCAGCTTCACCCCCCCTTCACGGGTCGAGTCCAGTACCTGGGCGACCTGGAGTTTCACGTAGAACGGATCACTGGGGGGCTCCCCGACTATCAAGCGCAGGTCCGGGCGCGCACAGCTGATCTGGCAACAGGAATCGACACCTGCGTTGGAATCGCCGATCTCGGTTCCATACGCCACGTAGCGCGCCAGGACATCGGTTTGTTCGGGCCTGCGCGCTTCAACCTGATTGTCAGTCGCCAGCGGCAAGGCCAGGTACACCGCCTGCCGGCCGGCGTTGGCAGGCACCTGCAGTACCAAGGGTTCCATCGTACCGCTGAGCTCGAACAGGCTACCGTCCGGCAATATGCCGCTGGCCTGGTTAACCACCACCTTGCCCAGGTTGAGGTACTGCACGTCGACCTCCAGGGCCAGAAATCCCCAGGCGTCACTGCCCATCAGCCGCGTACGGTTAAGCTGTTGATGGTAGTAGCGATCGTTGTGCTGCAAATGCTGGGGCCGCAGCAGCATGCCTTCCTGCCAGATAACGTTATGGACCGGCATCTCAATCCTCCGTCTTACGGGTGTCAGGAACAGCCATGCGGATACCCGTGCCGTCCAGCACCAGGTCGGCACGCGTCAGCCGCGCTGGGGCTACCGGCAGCACCAGCCGCCATTGCACTTGAGGTAGATCGCGATAGGCTGCCAGCACGCCGACATAGCGGCTGTGCGAGTCGACGCTGAGCTTGAGCACCCGCTGCTCGCCGGGGCGCATCTCCAGCTCTTCGCTGCTGACCCAATCCTTGGGCAGTGTTTGCTCGGCCCGGGCATAGAGGCTGAAGAAGTCGGCATTCTCAAACGCCACGGGGTGCCGCAGTTCGAGCAAGTGAACGACCACGGGAGACGGGCGCCCATGCAGATCCGGGTTGACCGCGTCGCTGGTCGTCAATGTGAGGTCCAGTTTGGTCAAGGTCGAAAAAGGTGAAACGCTGCTGCAACCGGCCAACACGACCAGTGCTACCAGCATTGATGCAACGGTGGTTCGATACATGAACATCATCCCGGGTAAGCGGCGTGCAAGGTGGAGACCAGGCGCACCTGCTCCTCATAGGCGTTGGTAAAGTCATCGCGCAATAACTGCTCGCCCTCGCACGCCTCGTCATTCAGCCGTTGGTAGTGACGCTGATAGGCCCGCCAATGGGCGCCGTCGGTGAAGAACCGGCGCGGCTTGCGCTCGCGCTCGAAGCACAGCAACAGGTGAGCTGGCGCGAAGGCCGCCCGTGCGCTGCGCAGTGCGGCACGACAGGCCACCACCAAGGCCAGTTGATGAACCTGCAAGTCGCGGTAAGCCTGGGCAATGGTCAGCTCGGCGGAAAGCCGGCCCAATTCTCCGCGCCCCAACAGCGAGACCAGGGCCGCCTGGGTATCAGCGCAATCCTTCAGGGGGTTTGGGTGCTTGAGCGCAGAAGTGTTCCAGCGCGGGTTCACCTCGCTGTTCAGTTCGTCGCGGGTGCGAAGGCTGTGCTGCAAGCCATCGACGGTTTGCCTGAGCAAGCCCGCCACCTTGATCGCCAGGGCCTCGCGACCCGGTGTATCAAGAGTATCAACGCCCATACCCAAGGCTTCGCCAAACTGCGACCAGAAGGTTTCGGGGGCGGCTGTGACAGGTACGGGAGGAGGCACCACATCCGCGAGCGGCACGGCCCACTCCGGTACAACCAGATGATCCCGGTCCACGGCTCCGTGTCCCATCGACGGGGCCGCGGATTCCGCCGACGGATCCAACGCCTCCAACGTGTGAGATGACTCTCTGCGCCGTTGTTCGCAGTCCAGCGCCTGAACAGGGTCAAGCCCCAGGAAGGCATCCTCGGGGATCCTCTCATTCAGGGTAAATGGACGCGGGTCGTGCCCCAGCAGGCGGGCACGAATATTCAGTGAACCCAGTTGGTACACGTCACCCTCGCTGATCAACCGCGCCTGCCCTTTGCGCAGGCGCTCCCCGCTGCCCGACACGCCAATGCCGTTGCTGCTGATATCGGTCAGAAAGTAGCGGTCGTCCCGGTAACTGATCAAACCGTGGTGGCTGGAAATCAAACGCGTGGCGTCAGGGATGACCCAGTCACACCCCATCCCACGGCCGATCACACCGCCGACGCTATCAAAGACTTTGCGGGCTGGCAGTTCACCGCTCGCAGGGTCACACACTTCAAACACTAATTGCATGGCAGGGCTCCCCTGTTCAATGGCCGCGACGTGCCGCTTCCGGGTCACCCAATGGTCGGTAGTCAGCATCATCAAAGACATAATTGGCGTTACAGCCAGCCAGCAAACACAACACAAGCACCACGGCTTGCCACGGACGAAAAAGCATCAGGTACCTCCCAGGAAAATAAGGTGTGCACACGCAGGCCATTCAGCCCCCCTCACGAACATCGCCAACAGCAATCTTCAAGTGCGACAGGCGATAGAGCAGCGTGCGACGTGCGACCCCCAACTCACGTGCGGTACGGGTTCGATTGCCACGGTTTTTGTGCAGGCAGTCGATCAGGAATACCCGCTCCACCCGCTCCAGGCGTTGACGCAAGGTCGCATCCGCCGTCCCACTGAGCGGTGACGGCAACAAAGACAGGTGCGCCGGCAGGATCACACCGTCGTCACAAAGCAGCACCGCGCGCTCCACCAGGCACTTGAGCTCGCGCACGTTGCCGGGGAAACCATGGCTCGACAGTTGATCCAATGCTGCGCTTGACCACTCCACTGGGGGTCCGCCCAGAGCAGCACGGGCCTTGTGCGCAAAGTGCCGCGCCAGCAACAACACATCGCCGTCACGCTCACGCAAGGCCGGGAGTTCAATCGGGAATTGCGCCAGCCGGTAATACAGGTCTTCGCGAAAGCTGCCTTGGGCCACCATGGCGGCGAGGTCGCGGTGGGTCGCGGCGATAATGCGTACATCGACCTTGTGCGCCGTACTGGCACCCAACGGACGAATTTCACCCTCCTGCAAAACCCGCAGCAACTTGGCCTGCAGCGACAGCGGCATATCGCCGATTTCGTCCAGCAGCAAGGTGCCGCCATGGGCGGCGTCGAACAGCCCCGTGTGGTTGCGTTCGGCCCCCGTGAACGCCCCTTTGCGATAACCGAACAGCTCACTTTCCAGCAGCCCTTCGGGAAAGGCCGCACAGTTTTGCACCACGAACGCCTTGCCACTGCGCGGTCCGGCAGAGTGGATAGCGCGCGCGACCACTTCCTTGCCGGTCCCTGTCTCGCCACGCAGCAGCACGGTGTAAGGGGTTCTCAGGATTTTGCCGATCAGCCGGTAGGTTTCATCCATTGCCGTACTGTTGCCGATCAACCCGAACGCCGCACGGTTGGCCTGCACATCGCACTCGGGCAAGGCCGCACGTTGCACAGGGCGCATACGACGCAGCAACGCCAGCTGCATCAAGGCAAAGCTGCCCAGCGGTGCCAACGACGCGGCGTAACCCTGCAAGGGTTTGGGACGCTGGCTGGCATACAGCAGCACTCCCGCGAGGGTCTTGTGCCGAGAGAACAACGGCACGCAGGATAACGAGCGCCAAGGCGTAGCTGTCACGGGTAAAAAATCGCTTTCGTAAAGGCTGTTTGCCAGATCATCCAGGCTAAGGGCACTGCGATGACCGAGGACATACTGCAACACCTGCTCGTGCTGATAGTCCGTACCGCACAGTCGGGCGTCGGAGCGCAACGTCCCGGGCAAATGCTGGGCAATCAAGTCAAGTCGACCCGTGGCTTCGTCGAACCAATACAGTTGGCTGAGTTCGCACTGGCTCAGTTGGGCCGCCGCCGCGACACACTGGTCAGGCAGCGTGGTTTCATCCTCGTCGATGCCCAGACGGATGAACCAGGCCAGTAACGCATCAGCGTAAGCCAGTGGATGGGGCAACTGGGTAAACAGGTTATCGATCATTGGCTGAACTCGCAGGCTGGGTCACCGTTGCCATCAAGGCCGGCGTGGACCTGCGACAGCGATTCGCCCTTGGCCATGGCATCCAGCAATCGGTCCACCACCTGCGGTAGCACGTGAAGTTCGATCCATTGGTCGAAGTACCGAGCGCCGCTGTCACTGTGGGCGCAACGCTCGGCCATGTGCGCGACCAGTTGGCAGGAATAGCTGAAGGCAAGCCCGCGCAGTTGCAACCGCTGCCCGAGACGTTCGAGCTTGAGCCTGGCCATGTGCTGCAGTAGCTCACCCGTGATCGGGTAATACGGCACCACCCGCATCCGGGCCAGCAGTGCAGGCTTGAAGTGATCACGCAACAACGGGCGGATCGCCTCCTGCAGCACCTGCACCTGCGGGCGCCGGCCACCTGCACACAATTGACCGATGCACTCACTGCCCAGGTTTGAGGTCATCAGTATCAACGTGTTGCGAAAATCGATTTCGCGGCCTTCGCCATCGTTGGCCAGCCCCTTGTCGAAAATCTGATAGAACAGGTTCAACACTTCCGGGTCGGCCTTCTCGACTTCATCGAGCAGCAATACCGAATACGGACGCTGGCGCACGGCCTCCGTCAACACCCCGCCCTGGCCATAACCGACGTAACCGGGCGGCGCCCCGATCAGCCGCGACAACGCGTGTTTCTCCTGGAATTCCGACATGTTGAGGGTGGTCACAAAACGTTCGCCGCCGTACAGCAAGTCGCCCAGGGCCAGGGCCGTCTCCGTCTTGCCCACACCACTTGGGCCCACCAGCAGGAATACGCCCACCGGAGCGTCAGCCTTGTTGAGCCCCGCAGCCACGGCGCGCAGGTTGCGATCAAGCGCCTGTACTGCCTGCTCCTGACCGAGGATGCGCGAACGCAGCGCATCGGCAAAACCCAGGACCCGTTCATTGCTCTCAAGGGCCAGTTGTTCAACAGGGATACCTGTCCAGGCGCTGATGACCTCGGCCACCCGGCGTGGGCATACCTGCTGCACTCCTGCCTGCTGTTCAAGCCAGTGCCGTTCCAGATCCTGGCGCTCACACTCCGCCGCGCCCATTCGCCGGCCCAGCGCGTGCAGGGCCTGCTCATCTACCGGTAGCCCTGCGTGCATGTCGCGGTTCAATGCCTGGCGTTGACGCGCGCCCTCAGCCTGCTCGGCATATAGCTGTTGCAACGCCTCGGGTGGCGTATCCCGACTGGTTCGCACGCGGGCGCAGGCGGTATCCAGCACATCCACCGCCTTGTCAGGCAACTGGCGCCCTGCCAGGTAGCGCGCGCTCATCTGCGCCGCCGCGACGACAGCATCGTCACGCACATACACACCGTGGCTGCGCTCATACACCGGGACCAGCCCGCGCAGGATCGAGACCGCCTGTTCAACGCTGGGTTCGGCGACCCGCACGGGCTGGAAACGCCGCGCCAATGCTGGGTCTTTCTCGAAATATTGCTTGTATTCCGACCAGGTGGTGGCGGCGACGGTACGCAGTTCGCCGCGTGCCAGGGCCGGCTTGAGCAGGTTGGCAGCATCGGATGTGCCCGCCTGAGCTCCCGCCCCTACCAGCGTATGCGCTTCGTCGATAAACAGGATCACCGGTTTGGCTGACAGCTTGACCTCATCGATCACGCCTTTAAGGCGTCGCTCGAACTCGCCCTTGATGCTCGCGCCCGCCTGAAGCAGGCCCATATCCAAGGTCAGCACCCGCACATTCTTGAGCGGTTCCGGCACCTGTGAGCTGGCGACACGCAGGGCAAGGCCCTCGACGACCGCGGTCTTACCCACTCCGGCTTCGCCGACAAGAATCGGATTGTTCTTACGGCGGCGAACGAGTATGTCGATCAACTGGCGAATCTCCCCATCGCGACATAGCACCGGGTCGATACGCCCTTCCTGGGCCTGGCGGGTCAGGTCATGGGTAAACCGCTCCAGCAATGACTCACCAAGTGGCGCCGGAGTGGTTCCAGGCGCGTGGCGCAACAGAAAGTCCTGCACGCGTTGTGGGTTCAATCGGCTCAACAACCGCTGGTAGCGACTGCCGGCGTGGTGTAACGGATGGCGCAACAGTGCCAGCAGCAAGGCACCGTCATCCACTTCAGCTTGTCGCAGCTCCAGGTGGGCAATCATCAAGGCCTGTTGCAGCCATTGCACGAGTGCCTGGGAAAACACTGGGTTACGCGACGCGCTTGCCTCCCCCTTGGGTTGCAACAGTGCTCGCAGTTCGCCAGCCTCGACGCCTGCATCCGCCAAGGCCAGCACCAGAAGACTGTCTTGACGCTCCAGCAGGGCCAGCAGCAGGTCTTCCACCAAGACTTCCCTGCCCCCCCGCGTCACACAACGCTCGGCCGAACGCTCAAGGTCTAGACGGGCCTGGAGGGTCAAGGTCTGGATCAGTTGTTGCAGGTCCACATTCATCATAATCGTTCATCTCTCATGAGCGTCGCTCGCCACAATGACCACACCGTCGGCACACTCGTGCGCCAGCCAACTGGTCCAGCCGAGCCGGCAGACGTTGTGCTCGCCGATGTGCAATGGCCTGATCTCGTCCTTGGCCAGTACCAGGCGCAGGTCGTATTCCAAAGGATCCCGTGCCGCCAGCCGCACCAATGAACACAACAGCGGGTAGTCGGTGCCGGTCGGTAGAAACCCGTGAAATCGCTGCCAGTCCAGCCCCTGCACATGCACCCTGAACTTGCCGCTGCGGTCGGCTACTCGCCGCCCCAGCACCTGGTCCTGGCCAAGCACACTATTTGCAACACCGAGCCGATTTCGCTGTGGCTCGGTAATCACCACCGAGCGTTCAACCCACTGTTCGATAAACAGGCGCTGATGTTTGAAGTAATAACGCAACACGGTCTCGATCAGCGCCGCCGAATGCGCACGCAGGCCAAGCAACCCCAGATAGGGCAACAGCCGCTTGCAGTTCAATTGCGCAGCGGTGCGAATCTGCTGCCCCCGCAACCCGATCAAGGCAAACATCTGCTCGGAAAAACCATCACCGGCGCCGGCCTGGAAACACTGCCGATAGCGGTACTTGCGCCAGATCGGCAGCATCAGCCGATGCAGTCGATGGTGAAACAGGTCCAGGAAGTCTCGGGTGGTATTGCCACCCACCCCGTCCACTAACGCCTGCTCGCCATAAAACGCGGGCAATGGCGATCCCGCGCCACACAGGCCCAACACATTCAGGCGAAGACGCGCGCGCAGTTGGTCGTGCTCAACGAAAAACTCCACCCGGTCAATATCGTGACCAGGGAAACCAAGGCCTGGGTTGGCCTGAAACTCCAACCGGTCATACAGCGCGTCGTCATCCAGCATTGGGTGGGCATCGCGCAGACGCTTGAGCACCTGCGAAACGGCCTGGAACAGCGAGTATTCGCGGATTACGCAGGACAGTTGGGTCAAAGCAGGGGTTGCTGGCCCATCCGGGATGGCCATAGGTACACGTCTCCTTGTGTGCTGATGACTCGTAGTTCGTGGTAGGCATTGAGGCTGGCGTAGAGCGCAAAAAATTCGTTGAGTACCGACGCGAACACAAACACTTCGCCCTGACCTGAAAAGCCTTGGGGATCAATCGTCAGATCGATTCGTAAGCCGCGAAATGGCAGGCCGCGATGCAAACGGTCGACGGCCGTATGGCTGACGGACCTCAGCGCCCCCAAGCGTTTCTCGCTGATTTTTTGCGCCTGGCGATCGTGGTAGCGCGGCAGGTCGTAGGTTTCGAGGATCATCTTCAGGGCTTTGATGTCACTCAATGACAGGTAGTTGAGCGACATATTGCTGATGAGGCGCCAGAGAAAGTCATGGTCAAGGGGCGGCGAAAAACTCGCGGTCGCCGCGCAAATATTACGAAACGACACCCCTTCCGGTGTCTGCTCGCACGGCTGGTTGATGGCACCTATCGGCAGCAGCCGAGGCAAATTTTGATTGGTGCACGTCAGCTCGATCGACAGTGTTTCCTGACCATGCTCCAACCCGTTGTTCAACCCCAGCCAGGTATCGAGCCCGGCGTGCTGCGTCGACGAACGCTGGCGGACGCTGTAGCTCGCAGGTCCCGTGGATACGTCAGTGTCACCGTCATGTTCGAAGGATTCGAACGGTACATAGGCCTGATACCCCAACCCTGCGGGGCGCCAACCGACGACGCTGTCCACGGAAAATACACAGGCGTTTTCCCGCGAATACTCCCCAGGTACCAGCAGGTATTCATCCTGCTTGCCGTCCAGGCGAATCGGCACCGCGTCGTGCTTGAACAGGTTGACGATCGGCGTGCAGTAGAGCTTCACGTTATCCAGAGTGGGGTGCTGGGTCTCACGCCATGGGGTATTGAGTTCGAAACGCAGTACCACCCCGCGTGTTTGCTTGAGCGTTTCAGGGGGCAAACTGCGCAGCACATCCAGCCCCTCCACATCGACAAACAGGTATTTCTCAGGAAACACAAAGTACTCCTGCAGATGCCGATAGCCGCGAAACGTGTTCAGCGGATAGGGAATCAACGCCTGATCTTCGCTGAACCCCACCGGGCGTACCTGGTCGGCGCCCAGTCGCAGCGACAGAGCCTGCCCATCAGCACCGCTGACCGGCAGGCCCGCGTGATCGAAGGGCAGCAACTCGATGCCCTCAAGATGGCGCAACAAACTCAGGTACAAGCCCTGCCCAATGTAGTGATCACCTGCCAGATGCAGGCGCAACTGGTCGAACGCGCACTCACTGAAATTGCCCTCGACGCTCATGTCCAGGCGCAGGCTCAACATGCCCCGCTCCCCCTGCACGCTGTATTCCAGGGCGCTCAGTTGCAGTGGCAGGACCTGCGTGGCGTAACAGGTGCGAAAGCGGCAGCGCTCGCCATTCACGGCAGCACTTTCGACCGGCGTATCCCGCGCGACCAGAACTCCAGGGCCGGCCTGTCTCAACGGATCAAATTGCAGGATGCTCAACGCTGGCATTGGCCGCATGTAGTTGGGCCACAGCAAATGCATCAAGGAATGGGTCAGCTCCGGCAGCTCGTCATCCAGTTTCTGGCGCAAACGGCCGGTAAGAAAGGCAAAGCCCTCGAGCAATCTCTCCACATCCGGGTCCTGACCGGGTTCCGCAAGAAAAGGTGCGAGCGCAGGGTTGCGCTCGGAGAAACGCCGCCCAAGCTGGCGTAGCGCACTGAGCTCGCTTTGGTAATAGCGATTAAAGGACATCCGGCGAGACCTCGACCTGCCCGGCGCCACACAATCGCGCGGTGAACACCACCGGCTGCCTGGCACCCTCCACCATCAGCGTCGCCTCGATGATGAATGCCAGGGCCAATGGGTCATGATCCCGAGGCAACGCCGTGACCTGTACAGCCTTCAAGCGCGGCTCGTAGGCGCGGATAAAGCGCTCGATCAACAGCCGCGATTGGCTCAGTGACTCATGCAGGCTGCGGTTCATATCATTGAGGTCGGGCAAGCCATAGTCCGGCAACGTTTGAACGCTGCCCGCACGAATACTGAGCATCTTCCCCAAGTGGGCGGCAACCGACTTCACGGCGCACGCAGGGGCAGTCGCCGGCCGTTCGAGGCGCTCGAAAAGGCGTTGGTTGTGGGTCACCCGCTGGCCTCTGCTCATTCTTTATCAAGCTTGCCAACGAGGGACAGTGTGAAATCCGCCCCCATGTACTTGAAGTGTGGTCGCACGCTCAGGTTGACGCGGTACCAGCCAGGCTCGCCCTCGACGTCACTGACAACAATGCGCGCGGCACGCAGTGGCCGCCGCCCACGCACTTCGGCACTGGGGTTTTCCTGGTCGGCAACGTACTGGCGAATCCACTTATTGAGTTCCAGCTCCAGGTCGGTACGCTCCTTCCACGACCCCAGTTGCTCGCGCTGCAACACCTTGAGGTAATGGGCCAGCCGGTTGACCACCATCATGTAGGGCAGCTGGGTACCCAGGCGATAATTCAGCTCGGCTTCCTTGCCTTCGGCGCTGATGCCGAAGTGTTTGGGCTTCTGCACCGAACTGGCGGAAAAGAACGCGGCATTGTCACTGCCCTTGCGCATCGTCAAGGCAATGAAACCTTCCTGTGCCAGTTCATATTCACGGCGGTCGGAAACCAGAACTTCGGTGGGGATCTTGGTTTCGATTTCGCCCATGCTGTGAAAGTGATGCAACGGCAGATCTTCTACGGCCCCTCCGCTTTGGGGCCCGATAATATTCGGGCACCAGCGAAACCTCGCGAAGCTGTCGGTCAAGCGCGTGGCAAAGGCGTAGGCGGTATTGCCCCACAGGTAGTGTTCGTGGCTGTTCACCACGTTTTCCTGATAGGCAAAGGTCTTGACCGGGCACTCAAGGGGGTCATAGGGCGTACGCAGCAGGAAACGCGGCACGGTCAACCCGATATAACGAGCGTCCTCGCTCTGGCGAAAGCTTTGCCATTTGGCAAACTGCGGGCCTTCGAAATGGTCCTTGAGGTCCTTGAGGTCAGGCAGGCCGGTGAAGCTTTCCAAGCCGAAAAAGCCCGGCCCGGCAGCGGCAATAAAAGGCGCATGTGCCATGCAGGCGACACTCGATGCATATTGCATCAGCTTCACATCGGGCGCGCTTGGGGAAAGAAAGTAGTTCGCAATGATTGCGCCCACTGGCTGGCCACCAAACTGACCGTACTCTGCACTGTAGATATGTTTGTACAACCCGGACTGGGTCACTTCCGGTGAGTCTTCGAAGTCATCCAGCAGGTCTTGCCGAGAAACGTTCAGCAGCTCGATCTTGATGTTTTCACGAAAGTTGGTGCGGTCGACCAGTAACTGCAAGCCCTTCCAGGAGGCTTCCAGGGCCTGGAAGTCCGGATGGTGCAAAATCTCATCCATTTGCCGGCTGAGCTTGGTATCGATCTCGGCAATCATCCGGTCGACCAAGCGCTTCTTGACCGGTTCCCCGCTGTTCTGCGGCTTCATCAGCTCTTCGATAAACGCCGAGACGCCACGCTTGGCAATGCCATAAGCCTCGTCATCTGCACTGAGCAAGGTCTGGGCAATGATATTGTCGAGAATGCTGTATTCGCCCACAGCTTGGGCGGGTACCGGGTTCTGCTGGGTGGTCATGGTGTCAGTGTCCTTTTACTGAAATGTCAGGCGGTGTGGCTGCTCAGCCCCAGTTCCGCCAATACCCGGGCGCGGGATTCATCGTCGGCCAGGGCCTGCTCAATGGCCTTGCGAAAACTTGGCGTATTGCCCAATGGCCCTTTGAGCGCCATGAGCGCCTCGCGCAGCGCCATCAGCTTGTGCAATTCAGGAATCTGCTCCACCAGGTTCGCCGGGTTGAAATCCTTCATAGCGGTGATACGCACCTGAATGGCCAGCTCTTCAACGCCGGCGTCCTCCTGGAGGCGATTGGGTACGTTCAGGGTCAGGCTTAGCGCCTGTTTGGCCAGCACGTCATCGAGGGTGTTCTTGTCGAGTGCGATGGGCTTGCGATCCTCAAGCTTGCGCACATCCTCACGCAGGGTGAAATCTCCCAGCACCAATAGTTTCAACGGCAGCTCGACTTCTTCTTGTGCTCCACCAATAGCGGGTTTGAAGGTGATATTGATGCGCTCTTTGGGTGCCACCGAACCGTCTTTGGCCATGGTATTTCTCCTTTTTCAAGTGGCTCGAAAGCCTATTCAAGTACCGCGTCAAGATCGAAGAGGCATAACCTGCGATGGGTCTCGTCCTTGCGCTCTCGCACGGCGTGGTTTTGTGGCAACAGGTCACAGCAGCGGTGCAGCAATTGCGTGACTTGAAGGGCGAGCCCCGGCTCCCAACGCTCCAGGCCCGAGCGTTGCAGCTGGTGGTCGAGGTCTTCGAGCTGGATCTTGGCCAACTCATGCTTGCCTGCCTGCACACACAAGCGCGCCAGTGCGAGACACCAATGAAAACGGGCCCGATCACTGCGTGCCGTGTACCTGCCCTGCGTGAGTTCATGCACGACCGCCTTGAGCCCGTCCTTTCGCAGCCGGGCCGCCGCCGCCCGCAAGGCCGTTTCCCAAGGTTCGGCATCGGCATCAACTGCTACCGGCAACGCAACTGATTCGGGCCTCTGCAGGTGCCGAGAAACCTGTAGAGCAATCCAATTGCGAGTGTTTGCGTCGGCAAACGCAGTACCGTCGTGGAAGCGAAACTCCGGCAGGTTTGGCAAGCGTTGCAGCAACAACGCGAAGCTGACTTCCAACTCGACCATGGCCAGCTCAGCCTGCAGGGCCTCCAGGCATTGCCAGACCCTGTGCAGCCCGTCGAACCAGAACATCGCACCGGCGAGACTGGCTTCGAGCTCAAGTAACAAATCAGCGTAATGGCCTTGGGCGAAGCGTTCCTGGTAACGCTTGAGCTTGTCGGGCGCAGGCCCTCGCAACGTGGTGACCCGCTCGCTGTCAGCCTCTGGATAGCTGACGAGGGCCAGCCAAGCCAGCGTTCGATTCAGGCGCAAAGCGCGCAGATCGGTGGCGTTCTGGCGCAGCCACCAGGCGCACAACGGCCGGGCCTGCTCCTGCAGGGCACGTAACAATTTGTGGGCGTCTTTTTCGTTATCGACCACCGCCCCAGGCTTCACCATTTGGGTGGGCGCCTGCTTGACCTGGGCAATCACACCGCACGCCCCCGAAGCAGCAACGTCACCTTGCGCCGCACGCTCCAAGCACTGGGCCAACTGCCTGCGGGTCGGCAACAACAGCGGCGCATCATCCACCAGGTGCTCGGCCCACAGTTCGTCAAGGCGCGTCAGGTGCTCAAGCACGGCGTGGAACAGGGGCTGCTGGCCCTGCAGCGACAGGCTCTGTGTGAACAGCGGCTCAAGGCGCAATACCAACCAGCTGAATGCGGCACCACGGGTGCGTGGCTTTTCAGGGTAGACCGCAAGCCAGTGCTGCTCGCAAAGACAGCGCAACACGCCAAGGCCGGCCAGCAGTCCCGGGAAGGATTCACACTGGTGCAGCGCCCAGGTTAACCAGACGGCCACCCGCAGATCCTTGGACTGCTGGCGCAACAGGTACTCGCTGGCCTCCAACACTTTATGCCAGTCGGGCTGGCCGGTGCCGTGCATCGATTGCGCCTTGCCGAGCTCCGCTTCCAGGGCTTCATACTCACTCGAAAAGCGTATATCGCTGCCGGCGAAACAGGCGTGCGAACAAGGCGTCCGTGCAAGTTCCAGGTAATCTTCATAAAGCTTGTTCGAATAAGCCATTTGGCACCACGCACAACTACCCAAGGCAACAAAAACAAACTAAGCACATTGGAGTCGTGCATCAGATTGCCATCTAACCCTCGCTCGAATCACCACGAAGTTCGCAAACCTTAGCCACGCTTAAAACATTCGACAAGCACCGCAACCACACTTAAGAAATATCCTACAAACCACACAATACGTGACCTGCGCAGAATATTGCGCAACCAAAACCCTATAACCAAACAAATAACCTCACACACCCAATGCAGCCAGGAAAATCTCAATGCGCAACTAATTTCACACTTATGCGCAACGAGTTTCACTTATTTTAGATCAACCCATCTCGCCCTACGCTTGAAAGTAAAATCCAATGTGCCGCACCCACCGCTTTTATTGGGCCTTGCACTTTCAGGCACGTTTCTTGTTATAGGCATTTGCCCAGCCGGCACATGGGCCGGTGGGAACTACCCCATCTATTCAGACAAGGAAACCGTCATGCCAACACCCGCCTATCTTTCCATTACCGGCGTCAAACAGGGTTTGATTACGGCAGGCACATTTACCCAGGACTCGGTAGGTAATATTTACCAGGAGGGTCATGAGGACCAGATTCTGGTCCAGGCCTTTTCCCATCAAGTGATCATTCCGCGTGACCCGCAGTCCGGGCAGCCGACAGGCCAGAGGGTGCACAAGCCCTTGATGATCAGTAAGGTCTTCGATAAGTCCTCGCCGCTGCTGTTCAGCGCGCTGACCAGCGGCGAAGAGGTCAAGTGCCGGCTGGAATGGTTTCGAACCTCCTCGGCCGGGACCCAGGAGCACTACTTCACCATTGAACTGGAGGGCGCGACCATCGTCGATATCCAGTCACGCATGCCCAACTGCCAGGACCCGGAGAATGCCCACTTCACTCACTTGGAGGATGTGCACTTCACCTATCGCAAGATCGTATGGACCCACGAAGTCTCTGGCACTTCCGGGTCGGATGACTGGCGCAGCCCAGTAGCGGGCTAAGTCGGCGCCATGCGCAAACGGCGGCCATGGACGGCCGCCCTTCCTGCGCGCGAGCTACACCATTGCCAGCGGATGCTTACGCTTGGGCGCACCGAACACACGGTCAATGGCGTCCAGGTCATGTTCATCCAACACCAACCTGGCAGCGGCCGCGTTGAGCCGCACATGCTCGGGGTTGACCGCCTTGGGGATGGCGATCACACCGTCCTGGCGCAACACCCAGGCCAGGGAAACCTGGGCGGGCGTGACGTCGTGGCGGCGGGCGATCTGCTTGAGCGTGGGGCTGGACAGCAATGCCCCGCCTTGGGCGATTGGGCAGTACGCCATCAACGGCAGGTGATGCTGTTGCCACCAGGGCAGCAGGTCGAATTCGATACCGCGCTCTTCGATGTTGTAGAGCACTTGGTTGGTCGCACAGGCCGGGGATGCCAGTTCCTGCAGGTCGGCTACGTCAAAATTGGAGACGCCCCAGCGGCCGATCTTGCCGGCCTCGCGCAGGCGCTCGAAGGCCTCGACCGTTTCGTCAAGGGGGTACTGGCCGCGCCAGTGCAGCAGGTATAGGTCGATGTACTCCGTGCCCAGCCGTTGCAGGCTGGCTTCGCAGGCACGCGGCACGCCTTTGTGGCTGGCGTTGTGCGGGTAGACCTTGCTCACCAGGAACACCTGGTCGCGCCGGCCGCGAATGGCTTCGCCGACGACCGTCTCGGCGCCGCCCTCGCCGTACATTTCGGCGGTATCGATCAGGGTCATGCCCTCGTCGATGCCCAGTTGCAATGCTGCGACTTCAGCGCGTTGCTGGTCCGGGTTTTCGCCCATGCGCCAGGTTCCCTGGCCGATAACTGGGACGGGCACGCCGGCCAGATCAATAGTACGCATGACAACCTCCTGGTGAGTTCGCGGATTAACAGTGTGGCATTGACCGGACAAAAGGGTT
This sequence comes from Pseudomonas sp. S09G 359, assembly GCF_002843605.1. Taxonomy (NCBI): domain Bacteria; kingdom Pseudomonadati; phylum Pseudomonadota; class Gammaproteobacteria; order Pseudomonadales; family Pseudomonadaceae; genus Pseudomonas; species Pseudomonas sp. S09G 359. The sequence goes on from NZ_CP025263.1 coordinate 3,940,444, forward strand.
CAATCGAAGTATGGTTGCCCTCTGCCAAGTCGCCAGGAAGGACCTGCAATGCTGTTTGTGGTGATGCTCGGGGGCAAGCACCCCAGGGCTAAAATTGAAGTTCACGATGTGGTGTTCGCTGCGGCGGATACGCTGGAAGCCACTTACGCGCAATTGCGCGAGGCTTGGTTTGGCAGCCCCAAGGGCGTGCATATCGATTCGTGGATGGCGGTAGACGGTGTGGACGGCTGGAAAGTCGAACTCAGCCACCTGGCGCCCCAGGCTGGCGCGCATCATCTGTATTTCATCAACCTGGGCGGCTACGAAGCCAACAGCTTTGGTGAGGCGCACCGTTACCTGCTGGTGGTCGCGCGCGACAAACGCGAGGCGACCGCCAAGGGCAAGCAACAGATGCTGCGCCATTGGTCGCAGGCGCACACCGATGGCGTGTTGGATATCGACGACTGCCTGCCTATCGACCTGGTGGATGGCCGCTACCTGCACCTGGTGCAAGGCGCGCACCGGCCGATCATTCAGCAGAACGACTATATCGTGCTGACTTGACGTCTGAGGTGTTCCTGGTTGACGGCAATTCCAATGTGGGAGGGGGCTTGCCCCCGATAGCAGAGTGTCAGTCAGCATATGGGGTAACTGACACACCGGCATCGGGGGCAAGCCCCCCCCCCACATTTCTGACCGAACACGACACGAAGGCCATACCAAACACGCCGTCCAGCAGGAAGAAAGCCACGGGAGCAAGCTCGCTTGTCACAAGCTTCAGAGCAGTCCCAAAAAATGAATCCCAACGGAACTTTGCCAGGAAATAAACGCCTGAATCCGGTAGGCTCACCCTTTTTACTCAAGGAGTTACTCACCATGGCCAAAGCCACCGCCCGTCACATCCTCGTTTCCACTGAAGACAAGTGCAACGAACTCAAGGCCCAAATCGAAGGCGGCGCTGATTTCGCAGAAATCGCCAAAGCCAACTCCAGCTGCCCATCCAGCCGCGACGGCGGCAACCTGGGTTCGTTCGGTCCAGGCCAGATGGTCAAGGAATTCGACACCGTCGTGTTCAGCGCCCCGGTCAATACCGTGCAAGGCCCGGTGAAAACCCAGTTCGGTTATCACCTGCTGGAAGTGACCAGCCGCCAGGACTGATCAAGCCTGTGCTGATGCAATAAACAACGGCCCGCCTTTTGGTGGGCCGTTGTGCATCTGATGACTGGCGACGCGGATGCCGTTAGCGTACAAATCCCTAATCTTCTTTACCCGGCATGCAAGGCTGAGAATGCGATTGGCTTTTTCCACCACACTGTTCGGCTCTGCCCTGGCCCTGCTGCTCGCCAGCACTGCCGTGATCGCGGCGCCCCAACCTGCCCTCACGGTATACGGCGAACCGGCCAAGTACCCCGCCGGCTTCAGCCATTTCGACTACGCCAACCCCAACGCCCCCAAGGGCGGCAGCCTGCGGCGCTCGGCGCTGGAGATCGGGCGTTTCGACCATGTGTTGCCGTATATCGATAAAGGCATCGGCGTATCCCAGGTTGACGGCTGGCTGTACGCGCCGCTGGCCCAGCGCTCCCTGGACGAGCCCTACACGGTCTACGGCCTGGTCGCCGAGAAGATGGAACGCGCTGACGACGGCCTGTCCTTGCGCTTCTTTCTCAACCCCAAGGCACGTTTCGCCGATGGCAAGCCGATCACCGCCGAGGACGTACGCTACAGTTTCGACCTGCTGATGACCCAGGGCAGCCTGCGTTTTCGCACCCTGTTCGCTGACGTAAAACACGTCGAAGTCGAAGGCGAGCGCCAAGTACGCTTCGATTTCTCCAGCAATGAAAACCGCACCCTGCCCCTGGATATCGCCACCCTGCCGGTGTTTCCCGAGCATTGGTGGAAAACCCGCGACTTCGCCAATGGCGGCGGCTACGAAGCGCCATTGGGCAGCGGCCCGTACAAGGTCAGCAAGATCGACTCCGGCAGCACTATCACCTTTACCCGCGACCCGGACTGGTGGGGCAAGGACCTGCCCGTCAGCCGTGGCCTGTACAACTTTGATCACCTGAGCCTGGAATACTTCGGCGACACCGAAGTGGCCCGCCAGGTGTTGCGTGGCGGCGCGTACGACTTCAACCGTGAGTTTTCCGCCACCGGTTATTCCATCGGCTACAACGGGCCGGCCCTGGATGATGGCCGCCTGCAACGCGCGCACTTGGCCAAGGAAATGCCCCAGCCCGCCCAGGGTTATGTGTTCAACGTGCAAAAGCCGATGTTCAAGGACCGCCGCGTGCGCCAGGCCCTGGCGATGCTGTGGGATTTTGAATGGGCCAACCGGCAGATGATGCGCAATATGTACATCCGCCAGCAGAGCTTCTTCTCCAATAGCCCGCTGGCCGCCACCCAGTTACCGAGCAAGGAAGAGCTGGCCATTCTGGAACCCTTGCGCGGCCAGGTACCCGATGAGGTGTTCACCCAGGTGTTCAAGGCGCCGGTCACCGATGGCAGCGGCATGATCCGCGACAAGCAACTGCAAGCCCTGGCCCTGCTGGAAGCCGCGGGTTGGAAGCCGGACGGTGACAAGTTGGTGAATGCCGAGGGTGAGCCGCTGGAGTTCACCTTCCTGAATGCCCAGAGCGGCCTGGAACGCCTGTTGTTGCCGTACAAGCGCAACCTGGCGCAGATCGGCATTACCCTGAATATCCGCCGCATTGACTCCTCCCAGTACGTGAACCGGCTGATGGCACGTGACTACGACATGATCGTCACCGGCTTCCCGGTCACCACGTCGCCGGGCATGGAGCTCTACAACTACTTCGGCTCCGCCGCGGCGTTTGATTCAGGCGCGAATAACTACATGGTGCTCAAGGACCCCGCCGTCGACAGCCTGATCAAGGGCCTGGTCAAGGCCGACACCCAGGCACAGATGCTCACCTACGCCCACGCCCTGGATCGGGTGCTGCAATGGAATTACCTGTGGATTCCCAATTACTACCCGCCCGGCACCTCCGCTGCATGGTGGAACCGCTTCGGTCGCCCGGCCATCGAGGCCAAGAACGACGAAGCCCTGGAAACCTGGTGGGAAATCAGCTCCACGCCGCTGACGAATGAGCAAATGACTGCAGAACTGAAAAAACGCGCGGGGGCCCGCTGATGTTTGCCTACATCGTGCGGCGCCTGCTGCTGATCATTCCGACGCTGGTGATCATTCTGTTGGTGAATTTCGTCATCGTCCAAGCTGCGCCCGGCGGGCCTGTGGAACAGGCCATCGCCCACCTGCAAGGCATCGGTGGTGGTGGCGTCGGTGGCGGCTCCGGCGAAGGGCTCAGCAGCGGCTCGCGGGCCAGCCGTGGCCTGGACCCGAAACTGATCAAGGACATCGAGAAACAATACGGCTTCGACAAGCCCGCCCCTGAGCGCCTGTGGTTGATGCTCAAGAGCTACGCCCAACTGGATTTCGGTAACAGCTTCTTTCGCGGTAAAACGGTGATCGACCTGATCCTGGAAAAAATGCCGGTGACCATTTCCCTCGGTCTGTGGGCGACGCTGATCACCTACCTGGTCTCGATCCCCCTGGGGATTCGCAAAGCGGTGCGCCATGGCAGCAGCTTTGACGTGTGGAGCAGCACCGCCATCGTGATCGGCTACGCCATGCCGGCATTCCTGTTTGCGATGTTCCTGATCGTGGTGTTTGCCGGTGGCACGTCGCTGAACTGGTTCCCGGTACGTGGGCTGGTCTCGGAGAACTTCGAGGAACTCAGCACGGTGGGCAAGATTGCCGACTATTTCTGGCACCTGGTGCTGCCGGTGACCTCGCTGGTGATCGGCGGGTTCGCCACGCTGACCATCCTCACCAAGAACTCGTTCCTCAATGAAATAACGCGCCAGTACGTCGTCACCGCGCGCGCCAAGGGCTTGAGCGAACGGCGCGTGCTGTACGGCCATGTGTTCCGCAACGCCATGCTGCTGGTGATCTCGGGGATTCCCCAGGCGTTTATCAGCGTATTTTTTGCCGGCTCGCTGCTGATCGAGGTGATCTTCTCCCTCGATGGCCTGGGCCGCATGAGCTACGAAGCCGCCGTGTCCCGCGACTATCCGGTGGTGTTCGGCTCGCTGTTTATCTTCACCTTGTTTGGCCTGCTGATAAAACTCATCGGCGACCTTTGCTACACCCTGGTGGACCCGCGTATCGACTTCGCCGCGAGGAACGCCTGATGCTTAATCTGTCTCCCGTGGCCCGCCGACGCTTCGAGCGTTTCAAGAAAAACCGTCGCGGCTGGTGGTCGCTGTGGCTGTTTATCGGCCTGTTTATCCTGACCCTCGGCGGTGAGTTGATCGCCAACGATAAACCGCTGGTGCTCAGCTACAAAAACGAGCTGTATTTCCCGGTGTTCAAGCGCTACACCGAGCAGCAGTTTGGCGGGCAGTTGCCATTCCAGGCCGACTACCGCAGCGACTACGTGCAAAAGCTGATAGAGCAGGACGGCGGCTGGATGCTGTTCCCACCGATCCCGTTCAGCGATGACACCCCCAACTACGAACTGACCCGCCCGGCCCCCAGCCCGCCCTCGACGGTGAACTGGCTGGGCACCGACGATCAGTCGCGGGATGTGTTGGCGCGGGTGATCTTTGGCGCGCGGGTATCGATATTGTTTGCCTTGGCGCTGACCGCCATCAGCGCCGCCATCGGTATTGCCGCCGGCGCCTTGCAGGGCTATTACGGCGGCTGGGTCGACCTGATCGGCCAGCGCGTGCTGGAAGTGTGGTCGGGGCTGCCCGTGCTGTACCTGCTGATTATCCTGTCGGGTTTTGTCGAGCCGAATTTCTGGTGGCTGCTGGGGATCATGGCGCTGTTTTCCTGGCTGGCCCTGGTGGACGTGGTGCGCGCCGAGTTCCTGCGAGGGCGCAACCTGGAATATGTGAAGGCCGCGCGGGCCCTGGGTTTGGGCGATGCCAAGATCATTCGCCGGCATATCCTGCCCAATGCCATGACCGCCACGTTGAGTTACCTGCCGTTCATTCTGACCGGGGCGATTTCCACCTTGAGCGCCCTGGATTTTCTCGGCTTCGGCATGCCGGCGGGCAGTGCATCGCTGGGTGAGTTGATCGCCCAAGGCAAGCAGAACCTGCAAGCGCCGTGGCTGGGCCTGACGGCGTTTTTCACCTTGGCGCTGATCCTGTCGCTGCTGGTCTTTATCGGCGAGGCGTTGCGTGACGCCTTCGACCCACGCTCATGAGTAATTGCGTATGAACCTGATCGAGATCCGCGACCTCAGCGTCGCCTTCAGCGGCCAGACCGTCGTCAGCAAACTGTGCCTGGACGTGCGCCCCGGCGAGTGCCTGGCGCTGGTTGGCGAATCGGGCTCGGGCAAGTCGGTGACGGCCCATTCGATTCTGCAACTGCTGCCGGAGGCCGGCACTGTCACCACCGGCTCCATCCGGTATCGCGGCCAGGAACTGATTAGCGCTTCGGCGGCCACCCTGCAAAAGCTGCGCGGCAACCGCATTGCGATGATCTTCCAGGAGCCGATGACCTCCCTGAACCCGCTGCACAGCATCGAAAAACAGATCGGCGAAACCCTGCTGCTGCACAAGGGCTTGGGCGGCAAGGCGGCGCAGGCGCGCATCCTCGAACTGCTCGACCTGGTGGGCATCCAGAAACCCCAGGAACGGCTCAAGGCTTACCCCCACCAGCTGTCCGGCGGCCAGCGCCAACGGGTGATGATCGCCATGGCCCTGGCCTGTGAGCCAGAGCTGCTGATCGCCGACGAGCCAACCACGGCGCTGGACGTGACCGTGCAGCGCAAGATCCTGCTGCTGCTCAAATCCCTGCAACAACGCCTGGGTATGTCGCTGCTGCTGATCAGCCACGACCTCAACCTGGTGCGCAGCATTGCCCAGCGCGTGTGTGTGATGCGCGCCGGGGAGATCGTCGAGCAGGCCGACTGCCAGACCCTGTTCACGGCCCCGCAGCACCCGTACAGCCGCCTGTTGCTCGACGCCGAACCTTCCGGCGATGTGCTGTGCAGTGACCCACGCGAGACGGTATTGGACGTCACCGACCTGAGCGTGCAATTCCCCCTCGGCGGCGGGCTGTTTCGCCGCAAGACCTACCTGCACGCGGTCGACGGCATCAGCCTCAGCGTGCAGCGCGGCAAGACCCTGGGGATCGTCGGCGAGTCTGGCTCGGGCAAGTCCACCCTCGGCCAGGCGATCCTGCGCCTGCTCGACTCCACTGGCAGCATCCGTTTTCAGGGCGAAGCCCTCGACCCCTTGAACAACCAGCAAATGCGCCCGTGGCGCAAGCAGATGCAGGTGGTGTTCCAAGACCCTTACGGCAGCCTCAGCCCGCGCATGTCGGTGCAACAGATCATCAGCGAAGGCCTCGAGGTGCACGCGCCGTGTAGCCTGGCCGACCGCGACGCGCAAGTGATCCAGGTGCTCAAGGATGTGGGCCTCGACCCCGCCAGCCGGCATCGCTACCCCCACGAATTTTCCGGCGGCCAGCGCCAGCGCATCGCCATCGCCCGCGCGCTGGTGCTCAAGCCGGCGTTGATGCTGCTCGATGAGCCCACCTCCGCCCTCGACCGCACCGTGCAAAAGCAGGTGGTGGCGCTGCTGCGCGAGCTGCAGGAAAAATATGGTCTGACCTACCTGTTTATCAGCCACGACCTGGCGGTGGTACGCGCCATGGCCCACGACATGATCGTGGTCAAGGACGGCAAGGTGGTGGAGCGCGGGGCGAGCCATGATGTATTCGAGTCGCCGCAACATCCGTACACCAAAGAGCTGCTGGCGGCGGCACACATCCCCTTGTAAACCCAGCCCCCTGTGGGAGCGGGCTTGCTCGCGAAGGCGGCGTGTCAGCCTGTGTATCCGGCACTGATACACAGCTTTCGCGAGCAAGCCCGCTCCCACAGGATCGCGCCCCCACCCCCAATGTATGTTGACGACATAACTATGAACATCACCAATAACCTCAAGGATTACCAGCAGGTTCGCGGCCTGGCGATTCAGTCGCTGTTCGAGATTATCGAGCAGTCCAGCGAAGGCACGGTGATCGTCGACCGCGATGCCAATATCGTCTGGATGAACGAGCGCTACGCCAAGCGCTTCGGCCTCAACAGCGCCGATGAAGCCATCGGCCAACCCTGTGAGCAGGTGATTTCCAACAGCCTGTTGCGCCAGGTCGTACGCACCGACCAGCCAATTCTGCTGGATATCCAGGACACCCCTAAAGGCCCGTTGGTGGTGATGCGCCTGCCGATCCACAACGACGCCGGCGCGGTGATCGGCGCCATTGGTTTTGCGCTGTTCGACGAGCTGCGCAACCTGTCGCCGCTGATCGAGCGTTACTTGAGCATGCAGCAGGAGTTGGCCTCCACCCGTTCACTGCTGCGTAAACGCCAGAGCAAGTACAACTTCGCGCACTTTATCGGCACCAGTGCCGCCAGCCTCGAAGTCAAACGCCGTGCACGGCGCAGTGCGAGTGCCGAATCGCCGGTGTTGTTGCTGGGCGAAACCGGCACCGGCAAGGAGCTGCTGGCCCAGGCCATCCACGGTGCTTCGGCACGTGCGCACAAGGCCTTTGTCAGCATCAACAGCGCCGCGATCCCCCATGACTTGCTGGAAGCCGAGTTTTTCGGCACCGCGCCGGGTGCGTTCACCGGCGCCGACCGCAAGGGCCGCCCCGGCAAGTTCCAGATTGCCCAGGGCGGCACACTGTTCCTGGATGAAATCGGCGACATGCCCCTGCCGCTACAAAGCAAATTGCTGCGGGTGTTGCAGGAAAAGGAATTCGAACCGGTAGGCTCCAACGAGATGCTGCACAGCGATGTGCGGGTGATCGCCGCCACCTCCATGGACCTGGAGGCGGCAATCAAGCGCGGTGAGTTTCGTGCAGACCTGTATTACCGGCTGAATGTGCTGCCGATCCAGGTGCCGCCGCTGCGTGAACGACTGGAGGATATCCCTGCACTGAGCGAGGCGATCCTGGAAGAGCTGCACAGCCAGCACGAACTCGACCACGACGCCCTGAGCCTATTGGCACAGCACGCGTGGCCGGGGAATATCCGTGAGCTGCGCAATGTGTTGGAGCGCGCGGCACTGCTGAGTGATGACCTGGTGCTGAATGACACACAGATTCGCGCGGCGATCGGCACCTTCAGGCCGGTGGCGCGGGGCCCGGTGGAGGCGATCGAGGGTGAAACGTTCGCGGCGGCGAGGGAGCGCTTTGATCGACAGGTGATTGCGGCGGCGCTCAAGGGTTGTGGGGGCAATGTGGTGGAGGCCGCGCAGCGCTTGGGGTTGGGTAGATCGACCTTGTACAAGAAGATGGTTGCCCTTGGCATTGCCTGATCTCATTTTAGAGATATAAATCTCATAACAGAGATATTCAATGTGGGAGGGGGCTTGCCCCCGATAGCAGTGGGTCAGTCACTCTAAGTGTCGGCTGATACACCGCTATCGGGGGCAAGCCCCCTCCCACATTTGTTATGTGTTTGTCTCTAGAACGAGACACGATTTGATGTTTTAACATCGTAATCTATAAATATTTATATATTTCAACGACTTACAAACATGGCACACATCTCGCTATAGCCCCTTCCTACAGCAACACCCCACAAAAATAACAATCCGATGGAGACACACCATGAGTGTGATCATTGCCCTGGCAGCCCTGGCGCTGCTGATGCTGGCTGCTTACCGTGGCTATAGCGTTATCCTGTTTGCCCCCATCGCCGCCCTCGGCGCCGTGCTGCTCACCGACCCGTCCGCCGTCGCCCCTGCGTTTACCGGGGTGTTCATGGAGAAAATGGTCGGCTTTATCAAACTGTATTTCCCGGTATTCCTGCTCGGTGCGGTGTTCGGCAAGCTGATCGAGCTGTCGGGCTTTTCGCGGTCGATTGTCGCCGCTGCCATCCGCCTGCTCGGCACGCGCCAGGCGATGCTGGTGATTGTGCTGGTGTGCGCCCTGCTCACCTACGGCGGCGTGTCGCTGTTTGTGGTGGTGTTTGCGGTGTACCCGTTCGCCGCCGAGATGTTCCGCCAGAGCAATATCCCCAAGCGCCTGATCCCGGCGACCATCGCCCTCGGCGCCTTTTCGTTCACCATGGACGCCCTGCCCGGCACGCCGCAGATCCAGAACATCATCCCCAGCACGTTTTTCAACACCACCGCCTGGGCCGCGCCATGGCTGGGGCTGATCGGCACAATTTTCGTGTTCTGCACCGGCATGCTCTACCTGGCGCGCCAGCGCAACAAGGCCCAGCGCGCCGGTGAAGGGTATGGCACCGAGCTGCGCAACGAACCGGAAACCGCTGAAAACCTGACGCTGCCCAACCCGTGGATCGCCCTCTCGCCATTGATCCTGGTGGGCGTGATGAACCTGTTGTTCACCCACTGGATCCCGCAGTGGTATGGCAAGACCCACAGCCTCAGCCTGCCGGGCATGAGTGCACCAGTGACCACCGAAATCGCCAAGCTCACGGCAATCTGGGCGGTGCAGGCCGCGTTGCTGGTGGGCATTCTCATGGTGCTGGCATTCGGTTGGTCGGCGATCAAAAGCAAGCTGGCCGAAGGCAGTAAAAGTGCGGTCAGCGGTGCCCTGTTGGCGGCGATGAACACCGCGTCGGAATACGGCTTTGGTGCGGTGATCGCCTCGTTGCCGGGCTTTCTGGTGCTGGCGGACTGGCTCAAGGGCATTCCCAACCCGCTGGTCAACGAAGCGATCACTGTGACCCTGCTGGCCGGTATCACCGGTTCGGCGTCCGGCGGCATGAGCATCGCCCTGGCGGCCATGTCCGAAAGCTTTATTTCGGCGGCCCATGCGGCCAATATCCCCCTTGAAGTGCTGCACCGGGTCGCGGCCATGGCCAGCGGCGGCATGGACACCCTGCCGCACAACGGCGCGGTGATCACGCTGCTGGCGGTGACCGGCCTGACCCACCGCGAAGCCTACAAGGACATTTTCGGCATCACGATTATCAAGACCCTCGCGGTGTTCGTGGTGATCGGTACTTTCTACGCCACCGGCATTGTGTGAGGTTTTCATGACGACATTGAACGGCAAGACCGCCCTGGTTACCGGTTCCACCAGCGGCATCGGCTTGGGCATAGCCCTGAGCCTGGCAGAGGCCGGTGCCAACCTGATCCTCAACGGCTTCGGCGACGCCAGTGCGGTGATCGCCCAGGTGCAGGCGTTCGGCGGCAAGGTCGGGCATCACCCGGCAGACGTCAGCGACCCGGCGCAGATCGCCGACATGTTCGCCTACGCCGAGCGTGAATTCGGCGGCGTGGATATTCTGGTGAACAATGCCGGTATCCAGCATGTGGCGGCGGTAGAAGACTTTCCAGTGGAGCGCTGGGACTCGATCATCGCGATCAACCTGTCCTCGGTGTTCCACAGCACGCGCCTGGGCCTGCCGGGGATGAAGGCCAAGGGCTGGGGGCGTATCGTCAATATCGCCTCGGTGCACGGCCAGGTCGGTTCGGTGGGCAAGGCCGCGTATGTGGCGGCCAAGCACGGGGTGATCGGCTTGACCAAAGTGGTGGGCCTGGAAACGGCCACCAGCAATGTAACCTGCAACGCGATTTGCCCGGGTTGGGTGCTGACGCCGCTGGTGCAAAAGCAGATAGATGATCGCATCGCCACCGGGGTGGACCCACAGCAGGCGCAGCATGATTTACTTGCCGAAAAGCAGCCGTCGCTGGAGTTTGTGACACCGCCGCAACTGGGTGAACTGGTGCTGTTCTTGTGCAGCGAGGCCGGTGCCCAGGTACGTGGCGCAGCATGGAATATCGACGGCGGCTGGCTGGCCCAGTAATACCCTGACCGCCCAAACATAGGAGATCTAAATGTGGGAGCGGGCTTGCTCGCGAATGCGCTATATCAGCTAGCACATTGGGTACTGACCCACCGCATTCGCGAGCAAGCCCGCGCCTACATTTGCCCTGTGTTGTCTGGCAGACCTCATACAAGAACAAGAGACCTTGCTGATGTCCGACATTCTCTGGCAGCCCTCGCCCGAACGCATCGCCAACACGCGCATGGAGCACTTCCGGCGCTATATCAATAAACATCACGGCGTGGACTTGGCCGACTACCCCGCCCTGCACCAATGGAGCATCGACCAGCGCCCCGCTTTCTGGCAGGCCATCGTGGCGTTCTTCGACGTGCAATTTCGCCGCGCGCCCACCGCGGTGCTGATCGAAGACCGCGAGATGCCCAGCGCGCAATGGTTTCCCGACGCCACCTTGAATTTTGCCGAACACCTGCTGCGCCGTCGCGATGATCACCCGGCCGTGGTCGCCATTGGCGAAGACGGCCAGCGCGAGCAGCTGACCTACGCCGAACTGGCCGCCCATGTCGCCGGCCTGCAAAAAAGCCTGCGAGCGGCCGGCGTCACCCAGGGTGACCGCGTCGCGGCCTGCATGCCCAACACCTGGCAAACCCTGGTGGGCATGCTCGCCACCACCAGCCTGGGCGCGATCTGGTCGTGCTCCTCGCCGGATTTCGGCACCCAAGGCGTGATCGACCGGTTCGGCCAGATCGAACCCAAGGTGCTGATCACCTGCGCGGGTTACCGCTACGCCGGCAAGACCCTCGACCAGAGCGCCAAGCTCAATGAAATCCTCGAACGCCTGCCTTCCCTCGAGCAATTGATCATCGTGCCTTACGCACGGCCCCAGGCGCGGATCGAGGACTATCGGACCCCGGCCAATGTCTGCTTGTGGAACGATTTCTACGCCCCCGGTGGCGAGCCTGAATTCGTCGCGGTGCCGTTCGACCATCCGCTGTATATCCTCTACTCCAGCGGCACTACCGGCGTGCCCAAGTGCATCATCCACGGCACCGGCGGCGTGCTGCTCACCCATCTCAAGGAGCACGGCCTGCATGCCGACCTGTCCCGCGAGGATTGCCTGTTCTACTACACCACCTGCGGCTGGATGATGTGGAACTGGCTGGTGTCGGTACTCGCGCTTGGAGCAACCGCCGTGCTGTATGAAGGTTCGCCGTTTCACCCGGGGCCGGAGCGCTTGATCGACCTGATCGATGCGGAAAAGATCAGCGTGTTCGGCACCAGCCCCAAGTTCCTCGCCACCCTGGAAAAAGCCGGGCTGCAACCGCGCCTGAGCCACGACCTGGGCAGCCTCAAGGGGCTGATTTCCACCGGTTCGCCACTGTCGCCCCAGAGCTACGACTACGTGTACCGCGAGATCAAGGGCGAGCTGTGCCTATCGTCAATGTCCGGCGGCACCGATATTGTTTCCTGCTTTGTGATCGGCAACCCGGTGTTGCCGGTGCGCCGTGGCGAAATGCAGTGCAAGAGCCTGGCGATGGCCATCGAGGTATGGGACGACCAGGGCCAGCCGTTGATCGGCGAAAAAGGCGAGCTGGTGTGCACTCGACACTTCCCGGCCATGCCGATTGGTTTGTGGAACGACCGGGACGGGAAGAAACTGCGCGCCTCGTATTTCAGCCAGTTCCCGGGCGTGTGGGCCCAGGGCGACTACGCCGAACAGCGCCCGAATGGCAGCCTGCTGATCCACGGGCGTTCCGACGCGGTACTCAACCCCGGCGGCGTGCGCATCGGCACGGCCGAGATCTATCGCCAGGTAGAAAAAGTGCCGCAGGTGGTGGAAAGCCTGGCCATCGGCCAACGCTGGCAGGACGATGTGCGCGTGGTGCTGTTTGTGCGCCTCACCGACGGTATCGCGCTGGATGACGCCCTGGAGCAACAGATCCGCCAGGTGATCCGCGCCAACACCACGCCCCGCCATGTGCCGGCAAAGATCCTCGCTGTCACGGATATCCCCCGCACCATCAGCGGCAAGATCGTCGAACTGGCGGTGCGCAATGTGGTGCATGGCGAACCGGTCAAGAACACTGACGCACTGGCAAACCCGCAGGCCCTGGAGCAGTTTCGCGACCGCCCTGAACTGGCGTAAAGATGAAAGGTTTCAGCCCTGAGGCACTCATTTGAAGACAATGCCCCAATGCATGCTATTTTTCGAGGGGTAGTCAGCCGCTCCCGCAACACGGGATAATCGGCTTTTGTCATCTTAAAAGCGTCATGCTCAGGGCTTTTTCATGAATGGAACATCCACCGGTAGCGAAGCTGCTGCATTGATTGCACAGCTGGACTGGGCGCAAAGCCCCCTCGGTGATGCCAATGACTGGCCGCAAAGCCTGCGCACGGCCGTGGATATCGTCATTCATTCGCCAATGCCGATGCTCCTGTTGTGGGGCCACCAACTCACCCAACTGTACAACGACGGTTTCGCACGCCTGGCGGGCAACAAACACCCCGAAGCACTCGGCCAGCCGGCGCATGCAACCTGGCCGGAACTGCAGAGTTTCACCGTGCCCGTGTATGACGCCGTGCTCAGCGGCCAGGTGCGCACCTTCAGTGAGCAGCGCTTCGTACTGCAACGCAACCACCGCGACACCGAAATCTGGCTGGACCTCACCTACAGCCCCGTCCGTGATGAAAGCGGCGCCGTGGCCGGCATCCTGGTCACCGCCATCGAAACCAACGAACGGCGCAGCAAAGCCCTTGAACTGCAACAGCGCTCCGAAGACAGCCTCAAGGCCCAGCACAACACCGAACAACGCCTGCAACTGGCCCTGGCGGCGACCGACGCAGTGGGCACCTGGGACTGGGATATCGGCGAAGACCGCTTTATCGCCGACTCGCATTTCGCCTACCTGCATGGCGTGGACCCCAGTGACGCCGGGTTGCTGCCGATCAGCGACTACCTGCAAGGCGTGCACCCCGAAGACCGCGGCACGGTGGCGCGCAGCATCAAGCACTGCATTACCTTCGGCACCGAATACGCCGAGGAGTACCGCCTGCTGCAGGCCGACGGCCAAGTGCGCTGGGTGTTCGCCCGTGGCCGCTGCTACAAGGACCATCAAGGCCGCCCGGCCCGCTTCCTTGGCGCAGCGCTGGACCTGACCGAACGCAAGCACACCGAGCAGGCCCTGCGCCAAAGCCAGACCGAGTTGCAATTGATCATCAACGCCATGCCGGTGCTGATCGGCTATGTCGACCACGAGCAACGCTTTCGCCTGAACAACAGCGCGTACCTGGAGTGGTACGGCATGACGCCCCAGGAACTGTACGGCAAGACCATCCGCGACGTGCTCGGCGATGAGGTCTACGCCGGGCGCGCAGACAAGATCGCCGCCGCGCTCAAGGGCAAGGCCTGCAGCTTCATGACCATCACGCCGCACCGCGACGGCCGCCCGCGCCACGCGCTGATGAAGTACCTGCCGCGCTTCAGCAATGATGGTTCGGTGAACGGTTTCTATATCTTTGTCATCGATGAGACCGAACGCAAGCTCACCGAAGAAGCCCTGCGCCACCTCAACGAGAACCTCGAAGAGCGCGTGGCCCAGCGCACCCAGGCGCTGGCCGAGGCCAACCAGCGCCTGCAAAACGAAATGTTCGAGCGCGAACGCGCCGAAGATGCCCTGCGCCATGCGCAGAAGATGGAAGCCGTGGGCCAACTCACCGGTGGCATCGCCCATGACTTCAACAATATGCTCACCGGCATCATCGGCAGCCTGGACCTGATGCAGCGCTATATCGCCGCCGGGCGCAGCGAAGAGATCGGCCGTTTTACCGAAGCCGCCGTGTCATCGGCCCATCGCGCGGCCGCCCTCACCCACCGCTTGCTGGCGTTCTCGCGGCGCCAGTCGCTGGACCGGCGCCCACTGGACCCCAACCAACTGGTGGCCTCCCTCGAGGACCTGTTTCGTCGCACCAAGGGCGCGCACATCGCGCTCAAGGTACAACTGGGCCAGGATATCTGGCCGGTGAACACCGACGCCAGCCAACTCGAAAACGCCCTGCTCAACCTGGTGATCAACGCGCGTGACGCCATGCCCGACGGCGGCGAACTGCGGATAGAAACCGCCAACAGCTACCTGGACGGCACCGACATCACCACCCTCGAACCGGTGCGCGCTGGCGACTACGTCATGCTCGGCGTCTGCGACAACGGCACTGGCATGGCGCCAAAAATCCTCGCCAAGGCGTTCGACCCGTTCTTCACCACCAAGCCCATCGGCCAGGGCACGGGCCTGGGGCTGTCGATGATCTACGGGTTTGCCCAGCAGTCCGGCGGCCACGTGACCATCCAAAGTGAACCGGGCCAGGGCACCTGCGTGCGCCTGTACCTGCCGCGCCTGCATGGCACCGCGCTGGAAAGCAGCCTGCCCGCCAGCCTCGGTGAAGCGCCGGTGGCGTTGGCCGGTGAGGCCGTGGTGGTGGTCGAGGACGACCCGGCGGTGCGCATGCTGGTGGTCAATGTGCTCGATGAGTTGGGCTACACCGCGCACCAGGCCGCGGATTCGCGCACGGCGCTGCCGCTGCTGGAGTCGGATCTGCGCGTGGACCTGCTGGTGACCGACGTTGGCCTACCCGGCATGAATGGCCGGCAACTGGCGGAGATCGCCCGCCAGCATCGCCCCGGCCTGCGCGTGCTGTTCATGACCGGTTACGCGGAAAAAGCCGCCGAGCGCCAGGGCTTTCTCGAGGACGGCATGGACATGGTGGCCAAGCCGTTTTCCATCGACCTGCTGGCCACAAAAATCCGCAGCATGATCAGCGACGTCGAATGAGTTCAGGCATAATCGCGCGCCGTCGCACGCACACCTGGTAGAGATCTATGAAAGCCCAAGCCCGTCATATCCTGGTGAAAACCAGCGAAGAAGCCGAACAACTCAAGCAACGCATCGCCAAGGGTGAAGCCTTTGATGTGCTGGCCAAGAAGTACTCCACCTGCCCGTCCGGCAAGCGTGGCGGGGACTTGGGCGAAGTAAGGCCGGGGCAGATGGTTGGGGTGATTGATGCGGTGATCTTCAAGAAGCCGGTGAAGGTGGTGCATGGGCCGATCAAGAGCAAGTTCGGGTATCACCTGGTGCAGGTGTTTTACCGGGATTGAGTGGTTGCCAGACGACCGCTTTCGCGAGCAAGCCCGCTCCCACATTCGACCGCATTTCAACTGGAGGAATGCTGTCAACTGTGGGAGGGGGCTTGCCCCCGATCCGCCGCAGGCGGCCACTCACCTCGGAATCAAAGCCCCCGGCACCTGAATCACCCGACTGGCCAGCCGATGCCCGACCAACGCCGCCTGCTCAGGCGAGCCTCCCTTGAGCCGACTGGCCAGATACGCCGCACTGAACGAGTCCCCCGCCGCCGTGGTGTCTACCACCTTCTGCACCTTCAATGCTGGCACGGCAAAGCGCGCGCCGTCGCAGCGGATCAGGCACGCATCCGCGCCACGCTTGAGCACCACTTCGGTAATCGCCGGGTACGCCGCCAACACCTGCTCGCTGTCGGTATAACCAAACAACGCCTGCTCGTCATCCTCGGTAAGCAACGCGATATCCACCTCGGCCAACACCTTCAGATACGCCGTGCGCGCCGCTTCGACGCTGGCCCACAGGCGCGGCCGGTAGTTGTTATCGAACACCACCTTGCCGCCACGCCTGCGGGTTTCCACCAGGGCTTGCAACAAGCGCTCACGTCCGATCTCACCCAGCACCGCCAGGGTAATGCCGCTGAAATACACCACGTCATACCCCGGCAATGCCGCCAGAATCGGCTCGGCAGCCGGCGTGGTGAAGCAGTCGCGCACCGCCGCTTCGTTGCGCCAGTAGAGGAATTTGCGCTCGCCGTGGGCGTCGGTCTGGATGCAGTACAACCCCGGCAGCCGCCCGGGCAAGCGCTGCACCCTGCCCAGCCCCAGGCCTTCGTCAGCCCATTGTTGGCACATGGCATCGCTGAAGCTGTCATCGCCCAGGGCGGTCACGTAGTCCACCGTGCCAATCGCGCCCAACTCGCGGCGCAGGTACACCGCCGCGTTCAAGGTGTCGCCGCCGAAGCTCTGTTGCAGGCTGCCGTCGGCGCGGTGTTGCAGTTCGATCATGCATTCGCCGATCAGGGCGATGCGGGGGGGTGTGCTCATGCCTTGTGATCTCTGGTGGGGCTGATGGCCTCATCGGGGGCAAGCCCCCTCCCACATTTGAAATGTGTTCACAAATCAAAGTGTGGGAGGGGGCTTGCCCCCGATAGGAGCGACGCGGTCTAGAAGCAGGTGTGCAGGGACTCAATCACCTGCAACTGCTCATCCACCAGGCAACCGACCTGCCACTTGTCAAAGGTCAGGCAAGGGTGGGAGGTGCCGAACGAAATGATGTCGCCAATACGCAGCTCGACGCCTGGGGCCACCGTCATGAACGCATGCTGGTCCATCACTGCCGTGACCTTGCACGCGGTCACATCATCGCCTTCGGCCGGCAAAATCCCGGCACGGTAGCGCTTGAGCGGCACCGGCAAGCCGGCGTCGTAGGCCACGTCACGTTTGCCCAGGGCGATCACCGCAAAGCCTGGCTCGGGCAACGATTGCACATGGGCCCAGACTTCCAGGGCCGGACGCAGGCCTTCGTTGAGGTCGCTGCGGCGGTCGAGTACGCAGCATTGCGCCTCTTTGTAGATACCGTGGTCGTGGGCCACATAGCTGCCCGGGCGCAATACGCTGAGGAAACGTCCGGCGGCGTTCTGCTCTTCAAACGACTCGGCGATCAGGTCATACCAGGCCGAGCCCGAGGCGGTGACGATAGGCTTGGGCAGGTCGAACGAGCCATTGTTCTGCAGGTCGACGGCCAGGCGCACCAGGCTCGCAGCGAACGCGCGAATACCGCTGATGGCGTGCTCGCCATGGATCACACCTTCATAACCTTCGATACCGGTCAGGGCCAACGCCGGCTGGGCCTTGATCGCCTTGGCCAGGTCGCGCACTTCCTGCTCGCTGCGGCAACCGCAACGGCCGCCGACCACGCCATATTCGATCATCACGTTCAGGCGCAGGCCACGGGCGGCGAAAAACAGGCCCAGGTCGGCGACGTTGTCCGGGTGGTCGACCATGCAGTGAAAGTCGAAAGCCTGGTCGGCCAACAGGTCGGCGATCAACGCCATATTCGGCGCGCCCACCAATTGGTTGGCCATCAACACACGGCGCACACCACCGGCGTAGGCCGCGCGGGTCTGCACGGCATTGGCCAGGGTGATGCCCCAGGCGCCGTGGGCGATCTGGCGCTGGAACAGCGCCGGCATCATGCTGGTTTTGCCATGGGGCGCGAGTTCGGCGCCGCTCTGGCTGACAAAGTCCTGCATCCAGCGAATATTGTGTTCCAGGGCGTCGCGGTGCAGCACCAGGGCCGGCAGGCTGACGTCGCGGACCAGATGGGCACCGACGGCGGCGGCGCCCTTTTCAACGGCATTGAGGGCAGACATAAAAACTCCTATTCGTTGATGCGACGGGCCAGGTTGTTGGCGCTGTCGATCAACACCCGGCGATAGTCGTTGTAATTTTTGATCGCGTCGGCCCGTGGGGCGACGATGCACAAAGTCGCAATGCTGATGCCCTGCGCGTCCCGCACCGGGGCGGCAAAGCAATGGGTAAAGGTGTCGGCCACACTGTCGAAGGAAAAGAACCCATCGAGGGTGGCCTGACGGATCTGAGCCAGGAAGGTGTCCAATGGCAGGCGCTGGCCGTCCGGCAGGATAAAGTCGTCGTGGTCGATCAGATCGATGATCTGCTGGTCGCTCAAGTGCCCCAGCAGCAGGCGCCCGGAGGCCGTCCAAGGGATCGGTGCGTTTTCACCGATATCCGAGGAAATACGAAAATGCCGCTCGCCTTCGCGCATCAGCGCCACCGTGTATTTGCGCCCGTTGAGCAAGCACATCTGCGCGGTTTCGTGGGTCTGGCTGACGATCTCCTGCAGGGCGTGGTCGGCCTCGCGGGTCAGGTCGAAATGACGCAAGTGCGCCTGGCCGAGAAAGTACAGCTGGCGGCCCAGATAGACGTGACCGTCCTTGCCCACCGTTTCCAGGATGCGTCGTTCAAGCAGCGACGCGACCAATTCGTAGACCGTGGATTTGGGGCTGCCGATGCCGCTGGCGATATCATTCGGGCGCAGGGGCTGGCCGATTTCCTTGAGAAAATCGAGGATATCGAACGCACGGTCGAGGCCTTTGGCGCGGCGTTTGATGGTGTCTTCGGTCATGGCAGTTCGGTCCGGTTAAAAGGTGTTGCTATCAACACAGATCCCCTGTGGGAGCGGGCTTGCTCGCGAATGCGGTGTGTCAGTGAATGCATCTGCAACTGATCTACTGCATTCGCGAGCAAGCCCGCTCCCACATTGGGTATGTAGCGATCAATAGATCGCTGCATTTAGCCCTTTTTCTTGTAAGCCACGCAATCAATCTCCACCTTGCAGTCCACCATCATGTTGGCCTGCACACAGGCCCGCGCCGGGGCGTGTTCGGGGGTGAAGTATTCGCCGAAGACTTTGTTGAAACTCCAAAAGTCGCGCGGGTCTTCCAGCCACACGCCAACGCGCACCACGTCTTTGAGCTCGTAGCCGGCTTCTTCGAGGATCGCTACCACGTTGCGCATGGTCTGGCGTGTTTGCTCGATGATGCCGCCGGTGATGATTTCACCGTCCACCGCCGGCACCTGGCCCGAGACGTAGAGCCAGCCGTCCGCTTCCACCGCGCGGGCGAAAGGACGCGGCTGACCACCGCCGGCTGTGCTGCCGGCACCGTAACGAGTAATGCTCATAAAATGTGCTCCTGATTAAAAACGAATGTTCTTGAGAAATTCCGCCAGGCGCGGCGATTGCGGGCGTTCGAAGATGTCCTTCGAGGTGCCCTGCTCTTCGATACGCCCCTGGTTCATGAAGACGATCTTGTCCGACACTTCATAGGCAAAACGCATTTCGTGGGTGACCAGCAACATGGTCATGCCCTCTTCCGCCAGGCCCTTGATCACGCTGAGCACCTCGCCCACCAACTCTGGGTCGAGGGCCGAGGTCACTTCGTCGAACAGCATCAGGCTGGGGTTCATCGCAATTGCACGGGCAATCGCCACACGCTGCTGCTGGCCGCCGGACAACTGGCCGGGGAAGTGATTACGGCGCTCGAGCAAGCCAACGCGGTCCAGCCATTTTTCGGCCAGGGCCACGGCTTCGTCCTTGCCCATCTTCTTGACCTTGAGCAGGCCGAGGGTGACGTTTTGCAAGGCGGTCAAATGCGGGAACAAGTTGAACTGCTGGAACGCCATGCCAGTCATAGCGCGGTGCTGGGCAATCACGCGCTCGGGGTGACGCACACGCTTGCCGGCGATTTCGCTGTAGCCGATGGACTCGCCATCCAGGGTGATCTGCCCACCCTGGAATTCTTCCAGCAGGTTCACGCAGCGCAGCAGCGTGGTCTTGCCCGAGCCGCTGGAGCCGATCAACGTGACCACGTTGCCGCGCTGCATGGACAGGTCGACGCCCTTCAGCACTTCGACCTGGCCGTACTGTTTGCGCAAGCCACGAATGTTCAGCAGCGGTTGGGTTGTTTGAGGTTGGTTCATGGCAAGGCCACCCGCTTTTCAATGTAGCGCCCGAATAATTCAATGGCGTAGTTGATGACAAAGAACAGAAACCCGGCGAACAGATAGAACTCCAGGGTCATGAAGGTTCGTGCAATGACTTGCTGGGTACTCAGCAGCAGCTCGGCCACACCGATCACCGAGAGCAAGGTCGAGGCCTTGACGATTTCCGTGGAAGAGTTGACCCAGGTCGGCAGGATCTGGCGCAGCGCCTGAGGCAACAGCACGTAGCCCAGGGATTGGTAGAACGTCAGGCCAATCGCCTTGCCCGCTTCCAGTTGCCCACGGGGAATGGCTTGCAGCGCGCCGCGTACGATTTCCGAAACGTGGGAGCCACAGAACAGCGTGAGCCCTACCGCACCGGCCTGGAACGCGGTGATCTGCCAACCGAGCGCCGGCAGCATGTAGAAACACGCCAGCACCAGCACAAACACCGGTGTGCCACGGATCAGGTCGACATACAGGCGAAACGGTGCACGCATCCAGAATTTGCCGTAGGTCAGGATCAACCCGGCGACAATACCGATCAGGGTGCCAAAGATAATCGCCAGCGCCGACACATACACACTGGCCTGAAAGCCCGCCCAGAGGGTGTCCCGGGCGATCCACAACTCATGCAACCAGCTGGGGGATTCGTACATGGAAACCTTCCTTAACGACGGATCGCCAGACGCTGTTCCAGGTAACGGAGCAGCATGGCAATGAGGTAACAGGCAGCCACGTAGAGCGCGGTCGTGACCAGCCAGGTTTCAATCACCCGGTAGCTTTCGACGTTGATCTTGCGGGCGTAATAGGTCAGCTCCGGCACCGCAATCGCAGCGGCCAGCGAGGTGTCCTTGAACAGCGAGATAAAGTTGTTCGACAGCGCGGGCAGCACGTTGCGCAGCATCACCGGCACGGTGATGTACGCGCGGATGCGCCACTCACCCAAACCGATGGCCAACCCGGCTTCGCGCAGCCCCTTGGGAATATTCAACAGCCCTGCACGGAACACTTCAGTCAGGTAGGCACCGGCATACAACGACAGGGTGATGATGAACGAGGGGATCTTGTCCAGGCGGATGCCCAGGCTCGGCAAGGCGAAGTAGATCAACAGGATCAATACGAGGATCGGCGTATTGCGTACCACCGTCACGTACACCGAGGCGAAGATGCGCAGTGCACGGTGTTTGGACAGCATGGCAAATGCCATCAACATGCCGATGACGCAACCGATGGCGATCGAAATCAACGCCAGCGTAAGGCCCAGACCGAGCCCCGCCAGCAAGGTGTCGAAATCGCGCCACACGGCGGCAAAGTTCAACTGATAGTTCATGGTCAACAGTACCTAAAACGGGCGCCGTCAGCGGCGCCCCGGCTTTTACGAATTACTTGAACTCAACAGGAAAGCCGATCGCAGGTTCCGGCAGATCCACGCCGAACCATTGCTTGAACGAGGCCTTGTAGGTCGGGAACTCCACACCGGTCATGGCTTCATGCAGCGCGGTGTTGACGAAGTTCAGCCAGTCCTGGTCGCCACGCTTGACGGCGCACGCGTAGGTTTGCGGGCTCCAGGCGTAGCTCGGGCTGCGGTAGCGGCCTGGGTTCTGCACCATCAGGTATTTGACCGAGGACTGGTCGGTGGCGGCGGCATCGGCGCGGCCAGAGTTCACGGCCTGATACATCAGGTCGACGCTGTCGTACTGGTCGACCTTGGCCTTGGGCAGGGCCTGGTGCACCAGCTCTTCGGCATACACGTTTTGCAGCACGGCCACGGTCACGCCATCGCCGGCGGCTTGCAGGTCTTCGATCTCTTTGTACTTGCTGTTGTTCGGCAGCAGCAGGCCCACGCCTTCGCGGTAGTACGGCAGGGTGAAGGCAACCTGCTGCGCACGGCTGGCGGTGACGGTGATGAACTGGCAACTCATGTCGACCTTGTCGGTCAGCAGGTTGGGAATCCGTGCGTCGGACGACTGCACCACAAACTCGACCTTGCTCGGGTCGTTGAACAGACCCTTGGCCACGATGCGGCCGATGTCGATATCAAACCCCTGCAACTTGCCATCCGCTCCCTGGAAGTGCCACGGCGCATTGGTACTGCCTGTACCCACGATCAGGTGCCCACGCTTGAGCACATCATCGAGCTTGCTGTCCGCCGCCTGCACGAGGCTGGCGAGGGAAGCCGATGCGGCGAAGAGAAAAACACACGCTTTGAACACGGAAGGTCGGTGATGCATGACAAGCACTCCAGGAGTTGTGTATTCCGCTATACCGGAACTTAGTATGTAACAACGGAATAGACAGCAGAAAGTGTGCCACACGCGCTAACAGAAACATATGCCGGAGATAAATTCGTTTTAAATCAGATGGATAAATATCTTGAGGCAATAAGGCGTTGCGCCAGCACCTACAATCACGTTGCTACCCAAGGCCCCACGCTGGGGTGACAGGCCGGTTTGCACGCACCACCCCGGCGTTACCCCGCACCACGCCAGTGCGCACACACACCCAGCCTCCTGTGGCGAGCGGGCTTGCCCGCGTTGGGTCGCGTAGCGGCCCCAAACATCGGCTCCTGCGCAGTCCAACGCGGGCAAGCCCGTTCGCCACAAAAGCGTGGGGAAGGTTTGGCAGGAGGTTGAGTGTGGGCTAGCCTTGGCACATTCCTGTCGACAAGGACAGTCCTATGAAATATCGCCTCACCCTGGTTTTACTGGGCCTGCTGGCAGCAAGCAACGCCTCGGCCAGCAACGACCGCCGTGAATGCAAAGAAGAATTGCGCAAGCTCAAGGAGGCCTTCAGCACCGACTACACCAGCCAGAATCACCACGGCTATCGTCGGGCCAAGGCCTCCAGGGACAATGAGGAATACAAGAAGTGTGCGAGCCAGGCGCGCAAGGCGCGCGAACGCGTGGAGCGCGAGGCGCAACTGTGAAGTTTGACAGTAGACGGGGGCGGCCCAACGACCTAGCGTAAGCGAATGAGCAACAGGGAGGAGCCGCCCATGCAATATGTCAACGCCGTGGTTAACGACAAGGCTGAATTTGAACGCGAACTGGACACCCCGCTGCCGGTGTTTGTGGTGTTCATATCAACCGGATGCGCCGCCTGCAGTGACGCCATGCCGCGCTTTATCCGTATCAGCGACCGCTATAAGGACCGGGCCAAAATCCTGATCCTCGACTGTGAGCGCACGCCGGGCCACCCCAGCGTCGAACGCATTCCGACGCTGTTGATCTACAGCAATCAGGTGCTGCTCGAAATCCTCCCGGGGCTCGCCGAACAGGCGCTCGAGAAAGCCTTCGAGCAGTACACCCAGCAATGATTACACGGAGTGCATGGGCACCAGGTGCACCTGCGTCACCCGCCGCTCCTCCACCGCCGCCACCGTCAGGCGCCAGCCCTCATGTTCGAGGCTATCACCCACCACCGGCAGACGGTCAAGCAGGCTCATGACCAAGCCCGCCAGGGTTTGATAATCCTCGGTCGCGGCAGCCTTGAAGCCGGTGCGCTGGCGCACCAGGTTGAGGTTCAAGGCACCATTGGCGCGGTAGCCATCGCCCTCTTCAACGATATCCGGCCCCTCTATTTCGCTGGCGTCCGGCAACTCACCGGCGATGGACTCGAGAATGTCGGTCATGCTCAATACCCCCATGAAATCCCCGAATTCATTGATCACGAAGGCGATATGCGTGGACTCCTGGCGCATCTGCTCCAAGGCATTGAGGATCGAAAAACTCTCCAGCAGGTTGATCGCCCGGCGCGCCAGGTGCTCCAGGTTCGGCTCGTTACCGGCCAGGTATTCCTTGAGCAGTTCCTTTTTGTGCACAAAGCCCAATGGCTCATCAACAGCACCGTTGCGGATCAGCGGCAGGCGCGAGTAAGACGAATGCATCAGCTTCAGGCGGATACTGTCGGGGTCGTCCGCCAGATCGATACAGTCAACCTTGGCACGCGGCGTCATCAAGGTGCGAATCGGTCGTTCGGCCAGTTGCAGCACACCACTGATCATCACGCGCTCGCGCCGGTCGAACAGCGGGCCCTGCGTGGCATCCGGCTCACCCAGCAGGTCGGCCACCTCTTCACCCACTTCCTCTACCGCCAGGCTGCGACCGCCGAGCAAACGCATCACCGCATGGGCCGTACGCTCACGCACCGGCAGCACACCCTGGGCAGACTTCTTGCGACGGGCCCGGGCAATCTGGTTGAACACTTCGATCAGAATCGAGAAACCAATCGCCGCATACAGGTAGCCCTTGGGAATATGGAAGCCCAGGCCTTCGGCGGTCAGGGCAAAACCAATCATCATCAGGAAGCCCAGGCACAGCATGATCACCGTGGGGTGGGCATTGACGAAGCGGGTCAAGGGCTTGCTCGCAACGATCATCAGGCCGATCGACACGATCACCGCGATCATCATCACCGCCAACTCATCGACCATGCCCACCGCAGTAATCACTGCGTCGAGGGAGAACACTGCGTCGAGCACCACGATCTGCGCCACGATCGGCCAGAACATCGCATACGCCACATTGCCTGAACGCTGCGCGACATGGCCTTCCAGGCGCTCATGCAGCTCCATGGTGGCCTTGAACAACAGGAACACACCACCAAACAGCATGATCAGGTCACGCCCGGAGAAGCTCTTGTCGAACACCTCGAACAGCGGCTGGGTGAGGGTCACCAACCAGGAGATACTCGCCAGCAAGCCCAGGCGCATCAGCAGTGCCAGGGACAAACCGATCAACCGCGCACGGTCGCGCTGCTCCGGCGGCAGCTTGTCCGCCAGGATCGCAATAAACACCAGGTTGTCGATGCCCAGCACCAGTTCCAGCACAATCAAGGTCAACAAGCCGAGCCAGGCCGTTGGATCCGCTAACCATTCCATTTATAGAGTCTCTGTATAGATTTCAGAATGCCGGACACGGCAATGCGCGGTCAGTGGACCGGGACAAGGTTAGCAGTCGGAATACGGGGTGCTTCAGGGGGAACGGCAACAGCGGATGTCTTGGGGGAAGACGACTGGGAGGCTCCGAGAGGGTGTTCATGCAAGTCCTGAAATAACAAAAGGACTTGAATCCTACAGGCGAAACATAAATTTCCTACAACGCAAAACTATTACAAGATCTGTATCGCTGAACGACCAAAGCCTGATCAACACTGTGGGAGGGGCGGTGCCCCTCCCACAAGGGGATTAGCTACATTCTGGAATTACCAGAACCGCTGTTGGGTCAACCGATTCCACCAGGTCAGCAACACCCGGTCCACCGAACCACTGGCTGCCAGGCCCACGCGCTCCTGCAAGCTCTTACGCTCGGCGTAGTGCAGGTGGAAGACGTCAGCGGTCTTGGCCTTGGTGGCCAGGTATTCGTCACTGGTTTGCAGCTCGTCGACCAGTTGCTTATCCAGCGCAGCAACGCCCAGCCACACTTCTCCGGTCGCTACATCATCGATCGCCAGTTGTGGGCGATAGCGCGAGACGAAGTTCTTGAACAGCTGATGGGTGATGTCCAGGTCTTCCTGGAATTTTTCGCGACCCTTCTCGGTGTTTTCGCCAAATACCGTGAGGGTGCGTTTGTACTCACCGGCAGTCAGCACTTCAAAGTCGATGTCGTGTTTTTTCAGCAGGCGGTTGACGTTGGGCAACTGCGCCACCACCCCGATGGAGCCGAGGATGGCAAAGGGGGCGCTGATGATCTTCTCGCCGATGCACGCCATCATGTAGCCGCCGCTGGCCGCCACCTTGTCGATGCACACGGTCAACGGCACGCCCGCCTGGCGGATACGCGCCAGCTGCGACGAGGCCAGGCCATAGCTGTGCACCATGCCGCCGCCGCTCTCCAGACGCAGCACCACTTCATCCTTGGCGGTGGCCAGGCTCAGCAGCGCGGTGATCTCATGGCGCAGGCTCTCGGTGGCCGAGGCCTTGATGTCGCCGTCGAAATCCAGCACGAACACCCGCGGCTTGGCCTCGGGCTTGGTTTTGCCTTTCTTCTTTTCGGTTTTGCTTTCGGACTTGCGCAGGGCCTTGAGCTGGTCCTTGTCGAGCAGGCTCGACTCCAGGCGCTCACGCAGGCCTTTGTAGAAATCATTGAGCTTGCTGACCTGCAACTGCCCGGCGTTTTTGCGACGGCCTTTGCTGCGCAGTGCCGCGAAGCTGATCAATACCACCAGAATAGCGACCACCAGGGTGACGGTCTTCGCCAGAAAGCTCGCGTATTCGGCCAAAAAATCCATATGTCTCCTTAAAAAAGCACTGCGCCATGCGCGGATTGGCCCAGCATACCGACGGCACTGCGTTCGGGCCAGTGCTCAAACCGCCAGCAGGCGGGCTCTAAGGCGCTTTTAAAACAAGCGTATGTTTTTTCATTGACAGGTCCCTGGCATCCTCATAACCTCGCCAGACTTTCAACGTACCGGGAAAACGGACGTGGGCAGCATCTATCTGATTCGACATGGCCAGGCCTCCTTCGGTGCAGACGACTATGACGTCCTGTCGCCCGTCGGCGTGGAACAAGCGCAGGTGCTCGGTCGCCACCTGGCAGACCTGGGCCTGGTGTTTGATCGTTGCGTCTCAGGTGACCTGCGCCGCCAACAGCACACGGCCACCGCCACGTTCGACCAATACAGCGCCGTTGGCCTGCCGGTGCCACCGCTGGAAATCGACACAGCCTTTAACGAATTCGATGGTGAAGCCATCATTCGCGCGCTGCTCCCCGACCTGCTCCACACCGAGCCCCATGCCCTGGATATTTTGCGCAACGCCGCGCAGAACCGCGGTGAATTCCAGCGCATCTTCGCCTTGATCATCGAGCGCTGGCTGGCCGGCACCTATGACCCGCCTGGGCTGGAGAGCTGGCTGGGGTTCGTGGAGCGTGTCCAGGGTGGCCTGCAACGTATTCTTGAGGCGGCGGACAACACGCAGAAAATCGCGGTGTTCACCTCCGGCGGCACCATCACCGCCCTGCTCCACCTGATTACCCGAATGCCTGCCGCCCAGGCGTTCGAACTGAACTGGCAAATTGTTAACACCTCGCTCAACCAGCTGAAATTCCGCGGTCGCGAGGTGGCACTGGCTTCCTTCAACAGCCATACCCACTTGCAACTGTTGAAGGCGCCGCAGCTCATCACGTTCCGATGAACTGCGGCCAACCGTGACCCCAAGGTCACTGGACTCTACCCTAAAGGATCGAAACCATGACTGAAGTAGCCAAAGCTGTAGAAGCAATGAAAGCCAAATTCAACCCAGCCGCTGCTGCCGGCCTGGATCTGGTGTTTGGTTTCCGTATCGATGACAGCAAAAATTTCTCGCTGGTCGTTAAAGACGGCACCTGCGAACTGCTGGAAGGCGAAAACCCTGACGCCCAAGTGACCCTGGTCATGGATGGCGAAACCCTGGAAGGCATCGTCAGCGGCGAAACCGACGGCATGCAAGCCTTCATGGGCGGCAAGCTGCGCGCCGAAGGCGACATGATGCTGGCCATGAAGCTGAGCGAGCTGTTCCCGGCCTGATTCACGGGTAACCCTGAATCACTGTGGGAGGGGCTTGCTCCCGATGTCGGTTTACCAGCCCGCTCATCTGTTGGCTGACCCACCGCTATCGGGGGCAAGCCCCCTCCCACGTTAGTTTCCGGGTTGCAACAACAACGCCACCAGTGCACTCCACCCCGTCTGGTGCGACGCCCCCAGCCCACGCCCGGTTTCGCCATGAAAATACTCATGGAATAACACCAGGTCTCGGCTCAACGGGTCCGCTTCCAGCTGCGCGTACCCCGCCATCGACGGTCGCAGGCCGTTTTCATCCCTGAGGAACAGTCGCGTCAGACGCTGACTGAGGCTGTCGGCTACCTCCTCCAGGGACGACAGATAACCGCTGCCCGTCGGGTACTCCACCGAGAAGTTATCCGCGTAGTAGCGGTGAAACTCGCGCAGCGATTCGATCAGCATGTAGTTCACCGGCATCCACAATGGCCCGCGCCAGTTGGAGTTGCCGCCGTACAAGCGCGAGTCGGATTCACCGGGTTGGTAGCGTGCGCACAAAGTGTCACCGTTGATCTTCAGCGCCAGCGGTTGTTCGGTGAAGGCCTTGGACACGGAGCGCACACCAAATGCCGAGAGGAATTCAGACTCATCGAGCATGCGCCGCAGCAGGTCCTTGGTGCGCTCGCCACGCAGCAACGCCAGCAACAGGCGATTGCCCTGCCCCGGTTCGTTCCAACGCGACACCAGCTTGGCCAGGTCCGGCCGGTGGTGCATGAAGCCCAACAGGCGCTCACGCAACCCTTCCAGGCCTTCATGCTCACGCTGTTCCAGCACCAGCACCGCAAACAGCGGCATCAGGCCGACAATGGAGCGCAGGCGTACCGGTTCGTTCTGGCCGTCGGGGCGGTGCAGCACATCGTAGAAAAATAGGTCCTGCTCGTCCCACAGGCCTTCGGCGCTGTCATCGACGCGGTTGATGGCACCGGCGATATACAGGAAGTGCTCGAAGAATTTCACCGCAATATCCACGTACACCGCATTGCGCTTGGCCAACTCCAGGCCGATGCGCATCAAGTCCAGCGCATACGCCGCGACCCACGCGGTGCCATCGGCCTGGTCCAGTTGGTAGCCCGAAGGCAGCGTGGCCGAGCGGTCGAACAAGGCGATGTTGTCCAGCCCGAGGAAGCCGCCCTGGAACAGGTTGCGCCCCTCGGCATCCTTGCGGTTGACCCACCAGGAAAAATTCAGCAGCAGCTTGTGGAAGATTCGCTCCAGAAAATCCAGATCGCCTACACCGGTGAGCGCCTTGTCCTGCTGATACACCCGCCAGCTGGCCCAGGCATGCACCGGTGGGTTGGCGTCATCGAAGCGCCATTCGTAGGCCGGTAGCTGGCCATTGGGGTGCATGAAACGGTCTTTCACCAGCAGCAACAGTTGTTGCTTGGCGTACCCCGGGTCGATCAGCGCAATGGCCACCGCCTGGAAGCCCTGGTCCCAGGAGGCGTACCAGGGGTATTCCCAGGTGTCGGGCATGGAAAGGATGTCGAAATTGGACAGGTGCCGCCAATGGGTATTGCGAATGTGCAGGCGCTCGGGCGGTGGCGCGGGTTGGGCGGGATCGCCGTCGAGCCATTGGTTCACGTCGAAGTAATACAGCTGTTTGGACCATAGTAAACCGGCCAAGGCCTGGCGCTGCACGTTGCGCGCGTCTTCATCCTGGATGCCGTGCTGCAAGGCGGCGTAGAAGTCATCAGTCTCCTGGCGACGCAGCTCGAACAGCTTGCGCGCATTCACCTCGGGCGCATCGATGGGTGCAAATCGCAGGTACAGCGTGCGACTTTCCAGGCCCGCCAGGTCAAGGATAAAACGCGCGGCGACCTTGGTGCCGGCATCGCGGCGAATCGCGCCTTGAACACCGCCTACCACGTAATCGTTGATCCCATCCTTGAACGGCCCCGCTGCCGCTTGCCCGTCCAGCCGGGGAAAGTTGCTCTCGTTTTCACAGAACAGCCATTCGACACCATCCTGGCCCCAGGCGCTGAGGTGACGATCACCCAGCTCATGATGGCGGGCCAACACGCGGTCATCTTCGAGCGTCAACTTCGGCTTGGGCGCATCAAAGGTCCAGCTCCAGTCATTGCGCGCCCACAGCTGCGGCAATACCTGCAGGCGCGTCGGCTGGTCCGAGCGGTTGTGCACGGTCACGCGCATGAAAATATCGTCGGGCTGGTGCTTGGCGTATTCGACGCTGACGTCGCAATAGCGGTTGTCTTCGAACACGCCGGTATCGAGGATTTCATACTCGGCATCCGCCAGGCCGCGTCGCGCGTTTTCGGCGATCAGGTCAGCGTAGGGAAAAGCCGCATGGGGGTATTTGTACAGCATGCGCATGTAGGCATGGCTCGGTACACCGTCGAGGAAAAAGTACAGTTCCTTGACGTCTTCACCGTGGTTGCCCTCGGCGTTGTTCAGGCCGAACAGGCGCTCCTTGAGGATCGCGTCATGTTCGTTCCACACGGCCAGGCCCAGGCACCAGCGTTGGGCCTTGTCACTGAAGCCGGCCAAGCCATCCTCGCCCCACCGATAGGCGCGGCTGCGCGCATGTTCATGGGGGAAGTAAGCCCAGGCGTCGCCATCGGCGCTGTAGTCTTCGCGCACCGTGCCCCATTGGCGTTCGCTTAAATACGGGCCCCACTCGCGCCAGCGCTCGGCCTCTTGCGCGGCCAGGCGTTGACCTTCAATCGTTTCAAGTAGCCGGGCCGTCATCGGGTCCTCCATCGCCTATCAGGTGACAGGCAGTGTAGAACCCAATGACGTCCGGGTGCACATGAAGACTTACGGATTTAGAAGATCGCGTAGGTGTAGTTGAAGATCAGGCGGGTTTGATCCTGGTCCGCAGTGCCGGTGTTTTTACCGTGATAGGTACCGGTACGGAAGGTGGTGCCGAAGCCCTTCAGAGGACCGGCCTGCACCACGTAGTCCAGGCGGAAGTCAGCCTCGTTTTCTTTCTGGTCAGGGCCACCACCGACCGCAGCCGACTTGATGTCCTTACCGTCCAGGTACGCGACGGAAGCCTTCAGGCCCGGTACATACGCCTTGAAGTCATAGGTGTACTGGCCAAAGTTGACCTGCTCGCCGGCACGCGAGAACTGGCCGACCACGGCGTCGGTGAACAGGTAGAAGTCGCTGCCGCCTGCGCCTTGTGCGTGCGGGTCGGCGATGCTGCCCTGGTTGACCCAGACGAAGCCGCCATCACCACCCACGCCGATATGGCCGAGCATCAAGCTGCTGCCGCCCAACTGGTAGGTGAAGGCCGCACTGTAGGTTTTGTTGTCGACTTCACCGGCATGCTTGGCGTAGCCGCCGTTGTTGTTGAACTGGTAGCCACTCTCGCCGTTCTTGCCGTCGCTGGTGCTGTCGAAGTAGCGCAGGTCGGTCTTGAACGATTGGTCATTGCCCAGCGGCAGTACGTGGACCAGACCAACGTAGTTCTGTTTGTAGAAGTCTTGCAGCTGCGCGTAGTAGTACTGCAACGTCAGGTTTTTCGCGATGGTGTTGTCGGAAGAACCAAATGGCTTGTAGTCCACCCCGCCGAACTTGAAGCTGTCGCTGTCGAGCTTGCCACCGGCCACGCTCAGGCCGGTGGAGTTGCTGGACGCACGGCCTTCGGCGCGGTTCAACTCACCGCCAGTGAAGGTGACGTTGGGAATGTCATTCGAGGTCAGGATGCCGCCGTCAAAGGTCTGCGGGGCTACACGGCTGTCGTTCGACACCAGGATCGGCAGCACCGGCGCCAGGCCGCCACCGACGTGCAACTCGGTCTGGGAAATGCGGAACTTCACATTGCCCGCTGCACGGCCAAAGGAGTCGGCAGGTTCGGTGCCGTTGTTCTTGGTCGGGAAGAAGCTGTTGCCGTTACCCGACAGGCCTGCGCCCGCCGTGTGACCATCGCCCCCGTCCAGGCGCAGGGCACCGAAGGCCATCACGTCGAAGCCGACGCCAAGGGTGCCTTGGGTGTAGCCGGATTTGTAGTCAAAACGCAGCGCGGTTGCCGCTTCGCGCAGATCGTTGTTGGTCCCCGAGCGGTTGTCCGCGCTGTAGTACATGGTCCGCGAGCTGACGGCCGCATGGCTGTCTTCGAGGAACCCGCTGTGACCGTTGCCCGTGCCCAGAGAGCCGAGCCCAAAATCATCAGCGTAAACCTGTTGTGCAAGAACGGCGGCGGCGATTGACAACGCCAGTGTAGAAATTTTCATTAACGACGGCCCCTAAACATATTTTTATGTGTGCGATGTGCGAAACGACGTTTTCATCCTTGCAAACGTGACGATTCTTTCATGGCGGGTGGGGCCTACTCCGTGAAGAATTAGTTAGGAAAACCGGAGGAAAATGAAATTTCTGCGCCGCTGTTTTTTGTCATATTCAGGTCATCTCATTCATTTGCAGAATGAAGTCCAGAGGAATCTTCGTTTGCAAGCGCACCTGGGGCCCAACAGAATCCAGAAAAAGGCCAACTTCATCGCCATAGCCATCAGGAATTTTTCTATGCATACCACCGCACATGTCAGCCCCGATGAGATCCGCAAGGGCTTTTCCAAGGCCATGTCCGATATGTACCGAGATGAAGTTCCCCTGTATGGCGCGCTGATGGAGCTGGTCGCCGAGACCAATGCCCACGTACTCGACACCCAACCGGACGTGGCGCAACAGCTGCAGCGCACGGGTGAAATCCAGCGTTTGGACATGGAACGCCACGGCGCCATCCGCCTGGGCACCGCCGAGGAACTGGCGACCATCAGCCGCCTGTTTGCGGTGATGGGCATGCAACCGGTGGGCTACTACGACCTGACCCCAGCCGGCGTACCGGTGCATTCGACTGCATTTCGCGCCGTGCATGAGCGCGCGCTGCAAACCAGCCCGTTTCGCGTGTTCACCTCGTTGCTGCGCCTGGAACTGATCGAAAACCCGGCGTTGCGCGCCTTCGCCGAAACCGCCCTGGCCAAACGTGCGATCTTCACCCCCGGCGCACTCGCACTGATCGAACAAGCGGAAAAGGACGGCGGCCTCAACGGCCTGGATGCCGAGGAGTTTATCCGCCAGGCCCTGGAAACCTTCCGCTGGCACCACACCGCCACCGTCACTGGCGCGCAGTACCAGCAGCTTAGCGACCAGCATCGCCTGATCGCCGATGTGGTGGCCTTCAAGGGCCCGCATATCAACCACCTCACCCCGCGCACCCTGGACATCGACCAAGTGCAGGCCGCCATGCCCGGCAAAGGCATCACGCCAAAGGCCGTCATCGAAGGCCCACCCCGGCGCAATTGCCCGATCCTGTTGCGCCAGACCAGCTTCAAGGCCCTCGACGAGCCCATCGCCTTCACCGACGCGCAAGGCAGCCACAGCGCGCGTTTCGGCGAAATTGAACAGCGCGGCGTCGCGCTCACCCCCAAGGGCCGCGCCCTCTACGACCAATTGCTCAACGCCGCACGCGATGCGCTGGGCGCATTCCCCAATGAAGGCAACGCAGCACGCTATATGGACTTGATGGAGCAGCACTTCCAGGCCTTCCCCGACCACCATGGGCAGATGCGTGAACAGCAACTGGCCTACTTCCGCTACTTCGCCACCGAACAAGGCCTGGCGGCACGCGGCCAAGCCGATCAACCACGCACCCTGGAAGCACTGATCGCCGCCGGCCACGTGGATGTGGAACCGCTGGTGTACGAGGATTTTCTACCGGTGAGCGCGGCGGGTATCTTCCAGTCCAACCTCGGGGATGCGGCGCAGAGCCACTACGCGGCCAATTCGAATCAGGGCGAGTTCGAGAAGGCGCTGGGGCGCAAGACGATTGATGAACTGAAGCTGTATGGCGAGACGCAGCAGCGCTCCATGGATGAGTGCATCAAAACGCTGCTGGCGTAAAAATAAAGAGCTCGCTTTGTCTCTGGCGCAATCCTTGCGCCAGAGACAAAGCGGGTGATGTTTTTTCAACTTCCGAAAATAAGCTACGACGTGACCAGTACCCCCACCGAATAAACCACGAGAAATGGACTACGTGGTTTTCAGAACAAGATGGTTTGAAATAAATCCAACTCGATACGAAGCTGATGCACATCCGACACGCAACGACATTGTTGTCGAACGGGAGGTGCTATGACAGAGATAACGAGTGCCGTGATTATTGGTGCAGGACCAATGGGCAGTGCTATTGCCATTGGACTGAAAAAATCCAGCCCAACTATAGCCCTACAGGTGATAGACCCGGACATTACTCGTTGGGATGCATTAATCAATGCAGGTATATCAACGACACAACACCTACCCAACCCAATAATCTCAGAGGCCATAGTTATAGCAATCCCACCCCAAGCCTTTGGGGGATTTTCAGAAAACAACCCGCAGCTTGAACATTACACTGGAATCATTATCTCTGTCATGGCAGGGATAAACCTGTCAGCGCTAACAAACCAACTAAAGACATCACAAATATGCCGAGTAATGCCAAACCTGCCGTGCGCCATAAACGAAGGAGTGAGCGTTTCGATCTTCGCACCGGAGACCACTCAGGAAAATAACACTCTAGTTCGTGAATTATTTTCGAAACCTGGCCTATTTCTGAAATTAGTGGAGCGCCATACTCTCCCACTTCTTTACTATACACCCCAATGGCAACTACTAAGAACCTCCTTAAGAAACGAGTTCGAAAATTGGGCAAGGCAGCATCTAGCTGATTACGCCACCGATCAGTGCGGAAACATTTATTGGTCATATGAGATCATAGAATTTTCCCATAGCACGATGTGGCACCCCACATGAAATCACAGCACAACAATTGCTCTTCCCGCTACTTAGCAATCACACTATCCGTATTAGCAAACCTGCTTCTGGGGTTATCATCGCTTTATTGGCGCGCACTGGGCGACCTCCCCTCAATAACATTGGTCGGCTATCGAATTGTACTGTCCGCACTTATACTTATCTGTTTTATACTCATTTTTTCGACATGCACAGCAAATAAAGAATTACACCCTAAAGCTCATCTGCCTGCACGCCATTGCATCCATCCTCATCGCTATCAATTGGGCAGTCTTTATCTTGGCGTCGATTAACGGATACCTCTTGGAGAGTGGGCTTGGGTATCTGCTAGCGCCGTTCATCTCCATCGCACTTGGCGCGGTCGTTTACCGCGAACACTTGACCACAAGAAAAACGCTATCGACCGTCATTGCCTTTAGCGCAATCGCCGCACTGATAATATCTGCCAAACAACTGAACCACTGGACTTATCTGTTAATCGCCTCGACGTGGGGCGCCTACACCTATATAAAAAAATTAACTTCTTTAGATGCAATAAACGGCTTGCTTATAGAAACACTATTTTTGACTATCTGCCTGGCACTGGTGACAATTTTTCTTGAGCTGCCTGTTGTCTGGCCTTACGAACTACCTACGCAGTCAGGTCATTTGATCTGGCTGGCGGGCTGGGCCTCCATCATCCCTTTACTAATGTTTTCGTACGCCACCGGAAAAATACCAATCTCTATAACCGGATTTATACAATTCATACTACCCCTTACACTTTTCGCCCTGGCACTACTTTTGCGCACGCAAGCAATATCCAACACCTCATTTACATTAATCATTTCAACAGCCGGCCTACTGATCATTCTCATTACTTACGACCTCATAAAACCGCGACAGCCATAAAGAAGAACGCACAATGAAACATGCTGAATGAAGCCGTTCGCTCGGGGGCGATTATGGAGTTTGGCGACACGGTAGTAAGCCTCGAAAACCATACCGCGGGAGTGCGCGTGGCCACCAGAAGCGGGCGTATTCATTTTGCGAGAGCGGCGTTAGTCACAGCAGGCCCCTGGATAACCACCCGCCTCATGCCAGAGCTATCAGACTTTCTGGAGCCGCGGCAGGTACCCGTATATTGGTTCACGCCAAAAATCGACTCAGGAATATTATTCTCAATGGAGCACTTTCCCGTATTTCTCTACGAGTGCGTGGACGGGGGCCTCCTTTACGGAGTTCCATCAATTGTCAGCAATGAACCAGGCGTCAAAATAGGGTTTCACAATCGACAGCAAACACCTATTGCTCCTGACTGGAACAACACTCCGGTGAAAAAGAGGTATTTGAGCGCATTAGCCGCGACGGTTGAGTCAATATTTCCGGAGCTTGAACATTCACCTACTAAAGCTAAAAACTGTCTCTATACCATGAGCAAGGACGAGTCATTCTTGATCGGTAAATCCAAGAACCTGCACTCAGTTTATTTCGCATCTGCATGCTCAGGCCACGGTTTCAAATTCGCGCCAGCCATAGGTGATGCTTTAGCCAAGCTGGCAACTGGACAGCAACCAAACGTCCCGCTTTCAGTGTTTTCTGCAGGACGCTTTGATCGTGCTTTGCCTACATGAGTATCGAAAGAGCCCACCCGGCTCACCAGCGCAATCCTTGCGCCGTTTAAGTCCCCTGAGCCGGGTGGGCGGGCGGCATCATAGGCAGTGAGATGCGCCCTGTCTCTCAGATAAATCTGAACAAATATTACCGTCCAGCGCAGGACGGGCCGTTTAGCCCAACCGTCCCACGATCTCGTCTTTGACCAACAAGCGTTTCTTCTTCAGCTTCTCCACATCCTCGTCACTGGCACTGGCCGATTCCGCCTTCAGCACCAGCGCGTCAGCTGCGTCGTATTGGGTGAGCAGCGAGTCCAGGCGTTTATCGCTTGCCCTGCGTTCGTGAACGGCTTCCTTGCTCAAGCCCAAATCCTGATACAGGTCGTGTTTCACTGGCATGGCGTACCTCCGCAAGTTGATCAATGGCTTACGCCCTTGAAACTAGACCATTGCGAGGGGTCTTGTCATGTCCTGGGTCAAACCATCCCCGTTCGTCGCGGCGCGGCCGATGGGATCAAACCTTTGCCGCGCCCTGCCCTCCACTGTAGATCGTCACTCAAGGGGGACCGATTTTATGATTCGCGCTACCGCTGCTGTCGACACCCAATGCGTCAACACCCTGCGCACGCTGGCCATGGATGCCGTGCAGAAGGCCAACTCCGGCCACCCGGGCACGCCCATGGGCCTGGCGCCGGTGGGATATACCTTGTGGAGCCGCTTCCTGCGCTACCACCCGGAGCAGCCCGACTGGCCCAACCGTGACCGTTTTGTGTTGTCGGTGGGGCATGCGTCGATGCTGTTGTATTCGCTGCTGCACCTGGCCGGGGTGGTCGAGATCGATGCCCATGGCCAACGCACCGGGCAGCCGGCGATCAGCCTGGACGATATCAAGCAATTCCGCCAAATGGGCTCCAAGACCCCAGGCCACCCCGAATACCGCATGACCACCGGCGTCGAAACCACCACCGGCCCCCTCGGCCAGGGCTGCGCCAACAGCGTCGGCATGGCCATGGCCGAGCGCTGGCTGGGCCAGCGTTTCAACCGCGACGGCGAGGTGTTGTTCGACTACAACGTGTACACCCTGTGTGGCGACGGCGACATGATGGAGGGCATCAGCAGCGAAGCGGCGTCGATGGCCGGCCACTTGAAGCTGGATAACCTGTGCTGGATCTACGACAACAACACCATCAGCATCGAGGGCCACACCGAGCTTGCGTTCAGCGAAGCCGTGATCAAGCGCTTCCAGGCCTACGGCTGGCACACCTTGCACGTTACCGACGCGAATGACTTGCAGGCGCTGAGCACAGCCCTGGAGACGTTCCAGGCGAACACCGGCGCGCCGACCCTGATCGTGGTCGACAGCGTGATCGGCTACGGCTCGCCTCACAAACACAACACCGCCGCCGCCCATGGCGAGCCGCTGGGTGCGGACGAAATCCGCCTGACCAAGGCCGCGTATGGCTGGCCCGAGGATTCCAGCTTCCTGGTACCCGATGAGGCCCGAACGGCTTTGCGCGATGCCCTGCGCGAGCGCGCCGAGCCGTTGTACCAGCAATGGAACCAGACCCTGGCCAGCCTCGACCCGCAACTGGCGGATGAACTCAAGCGCATGCGCGCCGGGGAAATGCCCGCGCAATGGCAGACCGAACTGCCCCACTACGCCACCGATGCCAAGGGTATCGCCAGCCGCGCGGCGGGTGGCGAGGTGCTCAACGCTTTCGCCGAGCAGATCCCGTGGTTGCTCGGCGGCTCGGCGGACTTGTCGCCCTCGACCAAAACCAACCTCACCTTCGACGGTGCCGGACGCTTCAGCGCCGACGACTACAGCGGGCGCAACCTGCACTTCGGCATCCGTGAGCACGCCATGGGCGCGATTGCCAATGGCATGGCGCTGTCCTACCTGCGGCCGTACACCTCGACATTCCTGGTATTCAGCGACTATATGAAGCCGCCGATCCGCCTGGCGGCGATCATGGAGTTGCCGGTGGTGTTCGTGTTTACCCACGACTCGATCGGCGTGGGTGAAGACGGGCCGACCCACCAGCCCATCGAGCACCTGACCCAACTGCGCGCCACACCTGGGCTGCTGACCCTGCGCCCGGGGGATGCCAATGAAACCCTGGAACTGTGGAAAGTCGCCCTGGCGCAAACCCATCGCCCCAGCTGCGTGGTGCTGTCGCGCCAACCGCTGCCGACGTTGGACCGTACGCAGTATGCGCCAGCGTCCGGTGCGGCCAAGGGCGCTTATGTGTTGGCCGGGGCTGATGCGCCGGCTGTCATCTTGATCGCCACGGGCAGCGAGGTGAGCCTGGCGGTGGACGCCTATGAACAGCTCAAGGGCGAAGGGGTTGCCGCGCGAGTCGTGTCCATGCCCAGCTGGGAGTTGTTTGAAGACCAGGATCAGGCCTACCGCGACAGCGTGTTGCCGCCTGCGGTGAAAGCCCGCGTGGTGGTGGAACAGGCCGGCCCCCTGGGTTGGGACCGCTACGTCGGGCAGACCGGCGCCAAGGTGGTAATGAACAGCTTTGGCGCATCGGCGCCGCTGGCCAAGTTGCAGGAGCAGTTTGGGTTTACTGTGGCGAATGTAGTGAAGCAGGCCAAGCAACAGATTCAACTGACTAAAACACTTTAAATGTGGGAGGGGGCTTGCCCCCGATGGCGGTGTGTCAGTCACAGTATCTATATCTGACCCACCGCGATCGGGGGCAAGTCGAATCGTCGCACCGCCCCTCCCACATTTGAACTAAGTTGCCTGTTAGATCAGTTCTCTGGCCAGAAACGGCGCAGTACGACTGGCTTTACTCTTGGCAACTTTCTGCGGCGTACCACACGCCACCACCTTCCCGCCCAAATCCCCCGCCCCTGGCCCGATGTCGATCACCCAGTCACTCTGGGCCACCACGCGCATTTCGTGTTCCACCACGACCACCGTGTGGCCGGCGTCCACCAAATGGTTGAGCTGGCTGAGCAAGCGGTCGACATCCCGTGGGTGCAGCCCGGTGGTCGGCTCGTCCAGCACATACAACGTGGCACCACGGGCATTGCGTTGCAGCTCGGTGGCCAGCTTGATGCGCTGCGCTTCGCCGCCGGACAGTTCAGTCGCCGGTTGGCCCAGGCGCAGATACCCCAGGCCGATATCGCGCAACACCTGCAACGAGCGCAGCACACCCGGTTGCTCGGCAAACACTTCCACCGCCTGCTCCACCGTGAGCCCCAGCACCTGCGCGATGTTCAGGCCTTGCCAGGTGATCGCCAGGGTCTCGGGGTTATAGCGCGCGCCGTGGCAGGTCGGGCATGGCGCGTACACGCTGGGCATAAACAGCAACTCGACGCTGACAAAGCCTTCGCCTTCGCAGTTCGGACAGCGGCCCTTGGCGACGTTGAAGGAGAACTGGCCTGCGTCGTAATGGCGTTTTTTCGCTGCCGGTGTGGCGGCGAACAGTTTGCGCACGTTGTCGAACAAACCGGTGTAGGTCGCAAGGTTCGAGCGCGGGGTGCGGCCGATGGGTTTCTGGTCCACCTGCACCAGGCGGCGGATGTGCTCCAGGCCGGCGCTGATGTGCCCGCCGCTGGTTTGCGGCGCGTCGTCTTCCAGGCTCGGTTCTTCGTCGCTCTCCACGCGGCTGCCAAGGCCGCTGCCCACCAGTTCCAGCAGCGCCTGGCTGACCAGGCTGGACTTGCCCGAGCCGGAGATCCCGGTCACCGCCGTAAAGCAGCCCAACGGGAAGTCCACGTTCAAGCTCTTGAGGTTATTGCGCGTCACGCCTTGCAGGCTCAGCCAGCCGGCGGGTTCACGGCGCTCCTGGTTCGAAGCACGCTGCTCGGCAAACAGGTAGGCGCGGGTTTGCGACGCCTCAACGTCGGCCAAACCGGCAGGCGGCCCGCTGTACAGCACTTGCCCGCCATGCTCGCCGGCGGCCGGGCCGACGTCGATCAGCCAGTCTGCGCGGCGCATGGTTTCCAGGTCATGCTCCACCACAAACAATGAATTGCCGGCCGCCTTCAAACGTTCAAGCGCGGTGAACAGCGCTTCGCCGTCCGCTGGGTGCAACCCCGCCGAGGGTTCATCCAGCACGTAGATCACACCGAACAGCTGCGAGCCCAATTGCGTGGCCAGGCGCAGGCGCTGTAACTCCCCGGATGACAAGGTTGGCGTGCTGCGCTCCAGGGACAGGTAGCCCAGGCCCAGCTCGGTCAAGGTGCTGACGCGCCCAAGCAAATCCTCGGCGATACGCTGGGCCGCCAGGCGTTTTTCCACCGACAGTTTCATCTTGTCCTGCCCCACCGCCACCGGCCGTAGCACCTCGGCCAGTTGGGTCAGCGACAGTTGCGCCAACTCGCCGATATCGAGCCCGGCAAACTTCACCGACAGCGCCGCCTTGGTCAGGCGTTTGCCCTCGCACAACGGGCAGGCGCTGCCCTGCATGAACTGCGACACGCGCTTTTTCATCAGCGCGCTTTGGGTGTGGGTGAAGGTGTGCAGGATATAGCGCCGCGCGCCGCTGAAGGTGCCCTGGTAACTCGGCTCCAGCTTGCGCTTTACGGCGTCGCGGGTCTGCTCCGGAGTGAAGCCGGCATACACCGGCGCGGTGGGGGTTTCTTCGGTGAAGAGGATCCAGTCGCGCTGCTTTTTCGGCAGGTCGCGCCAGGGGATGTCGACGTCATAACCGAGGGTCACCAGGATGTCGCGCAGGTTCTGCCCCTGCCACGCCAACGGCCAAGAGGCCACGGCGCGCTGGCGGATGGTCAAGGACGGATCGGGCACCATCAGCGCTTCGGTCACTTCATACACACGGCCCAGGCCGTGACATTGCGGGCAGGCGCCCTGGGGCAGGTTCGGCGAAAAGTCCTCGGCGTACAGCATCGCCTGCCCCGGCGGGTAGCTGCCGGCGCGCGAATACAGCATGCGGATCAGGCTCGACAAGGTGGTCACGCTGCCCACCGACGAGCGCGCACTCGGCGTGCCGCGCTGCTGTTGCAGGGCTACGGCCGGCGGCAAGCCTTCGATGGAATCCACATCCGGCACACCCACCTGGTCGATCAGCCGCCGCGCGTAAGGCGCCACCGATTCGAAATAGCGGCGCTGGGCCTCGGCATACACCGTGGAAAACGCCAGGGACGATTTGCCCGAGCCGGACACGCCGGTAAACACCACCAGGGCATCCCGAGGAATATCCACATCGACGTTTTGCAGGTTGTGTTCGCGGGCGCCGCGCACGCGGACAAAGCCTGCGCGCTGGGCAGCGATCGGGGGGATGTTGCGCTGTGAAGTCATGGGCAACCTTAGTGGGCTGAGAGCACGCTGCGCACCCGTTGCGTCAGGGCTTCGGGGCTGTAGGGCTTGCTCAGCAGATGAATGTCGGAGCTTAGCAGGTGATTGCTGGAAAGGATGTCGCGGGTGTGCCCGGAGGTGAACAGTACCGCCACGGGCGGTAATTGCGCGCGGGCCCAGTCGGCCAGGTCAGTGCTTTTGATGCGGCCGGGCATCACCACATCGGTAAAAATCAGCGCCGGCTGCAGGCCGGTTTGCAGCTTCGACATGGCCTG
Organism: Pseudomonas sp. S09G 359; assembly: GCF_002843605.1. Taxonomy (NCBI): domain Bacteria; kingdom Pseudomonadati; phylum Pseudomonadota; class Gammaproteobacteria; order Pseudomonadales; family Pseudomonadaceae; genus Pseudomonas; species Pseudomonas sp. S09G 359. The sequence goes on from NZ_CP025263.1 coordinate 3,982,287, forward strand.
GTCGCCATCCTCGGCGACGAGTACCGTGTAACCCGACTGCTCGAGCACCTCGACCACGGTCATGCGCACGCCTTCATTGTCTTCAACCACCAGAATGGTTTCCTGGCCGCCCACGGCCGCGACCGGTTCGGCCGGCACCTCCAGGCATTCTTCGCCAAGGCTGCGCGGGAAGTACAACTGCACCACGGTGCCCTGGCCGACTTCGCTGCACACCTCCACATGCCCACCGCTCTGCCGGACAAACCCGAACACCATGCTCAGGCCCAGGCCAGTGCCGTGGCCGTCACGCTTGGTGGTAAAAAACGGCTCGAACACCTTCGCCCGAATCGCCGGCGGCATGCCCACCCCGGTGTCCGTCACCGTCAGGCGTACGTATTCACCTGGGCTGACACTTTTGCCCACGCAATCGTCGGGGTTGAGGATGATGTTTTCACCACTGATGCGAATCACGCCCTCGCCTTTCATTGCATCGCGGGCATTGATCGCCAGGTTCAGCAGTGCGTTTTCCAGCTGGTTGCGGTCAACGTTGATGCTCCAGGAGTCTTGGGGCAATTGCACATCGATATGGATGGTTTCGCCCAGCGCACGTTGCAGCAGTTCGCCAAGCCCTGCATAGATGCGCTGCGGGTTGTACACCGCCGGCGACAACGGCTGGCGACGCGCAAACGCCAGCAGTTGCGCCGACAGCTTGGCGCCACGCTCCACGGCCGCGATGGCGGCACTGACGCGCCGTTGCACCTGGGCGTTGTCCGGTTCATGCCGGGCCAGCAGGTGCAGGTTGCCGGAGATCACTTGCAGCAGGTTATTGAAGTCATGGGCCACGCCGCCGGTCAGGCCGCCGATGGCTTCAAGCTTTTGCGACTGGCGCAACTGGTCCTCGGCCGCTGAGCGCGCCTGCACTTCGGCGGCCACGCGTTGTTCGAGGTTGTGCGTGAGTTCTTGGCGCAGCCCTTCGGATTTCACCAACTCGGTGGTTTCCACCACAATTGCCAGCACCCCGGCCGGTTGCTGGTTATCCCCGGCGACAGGGCTGTAATACAGGTCCAGCCACACGGTTTCGGGCTGGCCGTTACGCAGCAGCACCAGGTCCTTGTTGTTGAACGACAAGGTGCCGCCGGCCAGGCAGGTGTCCACCACGTGGCGGTTGAAGTCGGCCACTTCCGGCCAACCCAACTCTACCTGCGTGCCCAGCAGGTACGGGTGCCGGCCGCCGGCGAAAACCGAGTAACTGTCGTTGTAGATCATGTAGCCCTGCCGCCCCCACAGCATCACCATGGGCACCGGTGAGGCCAGCATCATTTGCACGGTACAGGACAGGCTGGTGGACCATTGATCGAGTGGGCCAAGGTCGGTAGTCGACCAATCGAACGCACGGATCCGCTGGGCCATTTCGCCGGCCCAACCTTCACAGCCATGGGGGTTTGATAAAAATTGCATCATTTGACTCTGCGCAAAGAGAAGACAGCCGCAATTTTTGGAGCGCGTCGGGAGCAGATGGTTTCATCTTGTATAACTCAGCGGGTCACCGCCGTACAAGCCACGGCCTCAGTGAAAATCGCGGCTGCGCACATGAACCCCGTCCAACAGCGGCGTCAGGTCGGTGAGGCGCCCGGCGATCAGGTGCCGCACCTCGCCCACCGCCTCCCAACGCCCATCCACCTTGAGCAGCCGCGAGCCCACCAGCGCCTGGCGCTGGCGCTCGGCCAGGTCACGCCAGACCACCACGTTGAGGTTGCCGAATTCGTCTTCCAAGGTGACGAATGTGACGCCGCTGGCCGTGCCCGGGCGCTGCCGGCCGGTGACCAAGCCAGCAATGCTGACATTGCGCCCATGCTCCACCGCCAGCAACTCATGGGAGCTGCGGCAGCGCCGCCGGCGCAACTCATCGCGCAACAATGCCAACGGGTGCGGGCCCAGGGTGGTGCCGAGCATGGCGTAGTCGGCCTGCAAGTCCTCACCCACCGTGGGCGACGGCAACGCCACCTGCGCCTCATCAGGGCTGGGCAGGCCGGCGAATAACCCCAACTGTTTATGCACCCCCGCCACTTCCCAGCGCGCGTTGTGCCGGTTGCCGGCCAGGGCGCGCAAGGCACCGGCATCCGCCAGCAACGCCTGGGCGCGGGCATCCAGCCCGGCGCGCGCATCCACGTCGGCAATATCGCTGAACGCCCGGCGTTGGCGCGCCGCTTCGATGCGGCGCCCATCCTCTTCGCGAAACCCCGTGATCATGCGCAAGCCCAGGCGGATCGCCGGTTGCGCGCCGTCGATAGGCTCCAGGCTGCAATCCCAGTCACTGGCCAGCACATCCACCGGGCGAATCTGCAGGCGATGGCGCCGCGCGTCCTGCAGGATCTGGTCCGGGCTGTAGAAGCCCATGGGCCAGCTGTTGATCAGCGCACAGGCGAACGCCGCCGGTTCATGGCATTTGAGCCAGCAACTGGCGTAGGTCAGCAAGGCAAAACTGGCCGCGTGGGACTCGGGAAAACCATAGCTGCCAAAGCCCTTGATCTGCTCGAAGATCTGCGCGGCAAACGCTTCGGTGTAGCCGTTTTTGAGCATCCCGGTGCGCAGGCGTGCCTGATGCGGTTCCAGGCCGCCATGGCGTTTCCAGGCGGCCATGGAGCGGCGCAACTGGTCGGCCTCGCCGGGGCCGTAGTCGGCGGCGACCATGGCGATCTGCATCACCTGCTCCTGGAACAACGGAATGCCCAGGGTGCGCTTGAGCACCGCCTCCAGCTGCGGCGACGGATAAGTGGTCTCCTCTTCGTTGTTCCGCCGGCGCAGGTACGGATGCACCATGCCGCCCTGGATCGGCCCCGGCCGTACAATCGCCACTTCGATCACCAGGTCATAAAACGTCTGCGGCTTGAGCCTGGGCAGCATCGACATCTGCGCCCGCGACTCGATCTGGAACACGCCGATGGTGTCAGCCTTGCTGATCATCGCGTAGGTGGCCGGGTCTTCCTTGGGGATCGTCGCCAGGGCCAGGTCCAGGTTGCGATGGCGCCGCAGCAGGTCGAAACAGCGGCGGATCGCGCTGAGCATGCCCAAGGCGAGGATATCCACCTTGAGCAGGCCCACGGCGTCGAGGTCGTCCTTGTCCCACTGGATGATGGTGCGCTCGGCCATGGCGGCGTTTTCTACCGGCACCAGGGTGTCCAGCGGGTATTCGGAAATCACGAAACCGCCGGGGTGCTGGGACAAGTGCCGGGGAAAGCCGATCAGTTGCTGGGTCAGCGTGAGCACGCGGCGCAGGATCGGGCTGTCGGGATCGAAACCGCCCTCACGCAGGCGCTCCAGGGGCGGCGCGTCGTCACTCCAGCGCCCGCAGCAGTCGGCCAGCGCGTTGATCTGGTCCGGTGGTAAGCCAAGGGCCTTGGCCACGTCGCGCAACGCGCCGGCCGCGTGGTAACTGCTGACCACCGCCGTCAGCGCCGCGCGGGTGCGGCCGTAGCGCTGGAACACGTATTGCAGCACTTCTTCGCGGCGTTCGTGTTCGAAATCCACATCGATATCCGGCGGCTCATTCCGCTCCCTGGAGAGAAAGCGCTCGAACAGCATGTCGCTCAGGCTCGGGTTGATCTCGGTGATGCCCAAGGCAAAACACACCGCCGAGTTGGCCGCCGAGCCTCGGCCCTGGCACAGGATCGAACGGCTGCGGGCGAAGCGCACGATGTCGTGCACCGTGAGGAAATAACTTTCGTAGCCCAGCTCGCTGATCAGCGCCAACTCCTTGTTGATCTGCTGCAAGGTCTTGGCATCCACCCCTTCCGGCCAGCGTTGGGCGATGCCTTCTTCGGTCACAAAGCGCAACCAGGATTGCGCGTCATGGCCGCTGGGCACCAGCTCGCGGGGGTAGTGGTAGCGCAACTGGCTGAGGTCGAAGGTGCAGCGTTGCGCGATCACCAAGGTTTCGTCGCGCAGCGCTTGCGGGTACAGCGCGGACAGGGCATCGAGGCTGCGCAAATGCCGCTCGCCATTGGGGTGCAGGCGCGTGCCGGCCTCGGCCACCGGCACGTGATGGCGGATGGCAGTCATGGTGTCTTGCAGGGCACGGCGGCCACGCGCATGCATGTGCACATCGCCGCAGGCCACCGCCGGGATCTGCAGGCTGGCGGCCAGTTGCAGGCGTTGCTCCAGATGGCGCGCATCGTCCTGGCCGCAGTGCAGGTGCACCGCCAGCCACAGGCGTTCGGCGAAGGTTTCGCGCAGCCATTGAATCTCGGCCTGGGTGTTGTGGTCTTCGGCGACCCACAGCGCCAGCAGGCCCGGCAGCGGTTGGGCGAAGTCCTCTGGCAACAGGCGATAGCTGCCTTTTTCGGCACGCCGCCGGGCCTCGGTGATCAAGCGGCACAGGTGTTGATAGCCACTCAGGTCTTGCACCAACAACACCAGTTTCAGGCCGTTTTCGAGGCGCATCTCGCTGCCGATAATCAGCGGCAACCCCACCGCCTTCGCCGCCTGCCAGGCGCGTACGATGCCCGCCAAAGTGCATTCATCGGTGATCGCCAGGGCACTGTAGCCTTGGCGCTTGGCCCGCTCGAACAACTCCAGCGCGCTGGAGGCGCCGCGCTGAAAACTGAAGTTGGACAGGCAATGCAGCTCGGCGTAGCTCATGCAAACCAGCCTTGCAGCCACAGCCCGTCGCTCTGCCCCACGCTGCGGTAGGCCCAGCCTTGCTGGCCGGCGCGGGTCTGGATCAGGTAATAGTCGCGGCGGATATCAGCGCCGTCCCACCAGCCGGATTCGATACGCTCCGGCCCCATCAAAATCTGCACGCCCTGCTCGGCCAGCAAGGTCGGCTCATGCAGCAACCAGCCGGGGCGCTGCACCTTGTTCAAGGTGGGGCATGCGCGGCTGTCGACCGCCGCTTGCCAGGCGCATTCGGGACGGTGGTCGGGGTGAAATCGCAGGCCTTGCACGGCCTCGTCGCCCAGCCGTGCGCGCAGGCGTTCGCGCAGTTGCTCCCAGGGCAAGGTCTGTTGCGGGCGGTCGTCGAACAGGTCCTGGCGCTGCGGCACGAACACCGGCAGGTCCTGGGCTGCCAGGCGAAAACCGCGCACCGGCGCGCTGACTTGCACCTGCTCCAGACGCCCGCGGGCCAGTTCGAAGAGCATCGCCGGTTCACGTTCGGCACTGAGCAGGCCAACCTTGATCACGCTGTCCGGCGCCTGGGCATGTTCCAGGTGCAGGTCGAAACGCTGCACGCCACTGTCGCGGCCGCAGAGGAACGCGGAGAGGTCGCCCGTCAAACGGCGCAAGGGAAACAACAGCGCCTGATGGGATTGCACGTCAAAATTCAACTCGATGCGCACATCGAACTGGTCCGGCGGCTGGTAGAACGCCAAGGCCAAGGGGCGCTGCCCGGCCAGCGCATCCAGGTGCTTGAGCAGCGTGGCGTCAAAGCGCCGCGCGAGGGTATGCCGGGGTAACGCCTGCACCTGGGCCAGGGTGCGCAAGCCCATGCGCGACAAGGCCGTGGCAGCCTTCGGCTCAAGGCCGGCGCGGTCGATGGGCAGCGGCGCCAGGGCCTGCATCAAGGCCTCATCACCGACGGCCAGGCCATCGTAGATATTCGCCAACACACGTGCCGCCGCCGGGTTGGGCGCGGCGACGATGCGGTGGCGAAAGCCAAGCTCGGTCAGCTCCTTGCGCAAGCGCGCCTCGAACTGCGGCCAGGGCCCGAACAGCCCCAGGCTCGACTCGATCTCGAACAGCAAGGCACGCGGGTAATACACACTGACCTGGGAGCTGAAACGGTAGGCCCAGGCGGCGAGAAACTGCTGCCAGCGCTCGATATCCACGGGGTCGTATTCGGCGCAGGCAAAGGTCTTGGCCAGGGCATGCGCCGCCGTCAGGGACTGCCCGGGGCGCAGGCCCAAGGCACGCGCAGCCTCGTTGACCGTTTGCAGCACGCGCCGCTGCGGGGTGCCGGCCAGCAGGGCCAACGGTTGATCCGGCTCGGGGTGCAAACGCTGCACCCCGTCCAGCGCCAATTGCGGGAACACAATACACACCCAGCGCATGGCAACCTCAGTGCCCCGCCAGTGCAATCGGCGCCGGGTGGGCCAGGCCGCCCCGGCATTTAAGCACGCGCACCTGGGCCGGTTTGGCCTCAACCGCCAGGCGCAAGGCAGCCGGCGATGCGTTGATCGCTTCGCTCAAGGCGCGCCAGGCAAACGCCAGGGTCTGGCCGGTTTCGGCAGCCACCTGCAAACGGCGCAACGCCCGGTCATCGGCCTGGCGCGGCCAGCACAGCACCGCGCCGCAACTGCCCGAGCGCAGGCATTGCTCCACCGCCCACAACGCATCGCGCTCCTCGGCCTGGACCACCGACAGCTGGCGCAGATCCACCCCGGCGTTCTGCCAGGCATGGGGGTACGGCGTGTAGGGCGGCGCCACCAGCACGATGCGCTCCCCGGCCGTTGACAAGCGCGCCAGGGTCGGCAATACCAATTGCAACTCGCCCACGCCCTCCTTGGCCATCAGGATTTCGCTCAAGGCCGCCTCCGGCCAGCCGCCTGTGGGCAGCACCGCATCCAGCGCCGCCAGCCCCGTGGGGTGCACACTGGCCGGCGGCGCGGCAGGCCGGCCCTTCCAGACGCGGCCGCCATTGAACAGCGTATCCAGCGCAACCACGGCGCCCATCAGCCTTGCCTCACCAGGCCGCAGAACACGCCTTCGATGGCCAGGTCCTGATCGGGCCCGACCACGATGGGTTGGTAGGCGGGGTTGCGCGGCAGCAGGCGCACGCGCTCGCCGTTACGTTCGAAGCGTTTGATGGTGACTTCGCCGTCCAGGCGCGCCACCACAATCTGCCCGTTCAAGGCTTCAGCACTGCGGCGTACGCCGACCAGGTCGCCGTCGAGGATGCCGTCTTCGATCATCGAATCGCCTTGCACGCGCAGCAGATAATCCGGGGTTTTGGCGAAGGTCGCGGGGTCGAGTTGCAGGCGCTTGTGCACTTCGGCGTCAGCACCGATCGGCAGGCCGGCGGCGACTCGGCCGAGTACAGGCACATCCAGCCATTCGGGGCGGGCGGGTTGATTGAGCAGGCGGATGCCGCGCGCCTGGTTGGGGTTGACCTCGATGAAGCCGGCCTCCGTGAGGGCCAATACGTGCTTGCGGGCGACGCTACGCGAGGCGAAACCGAACGCCTCGGCGATCTCGGCGAGGCTGGGGGGCTGGCCTTGCTGCGCGATGCGGTCGCGGATGAAGGTCAGGATGGCGGTGCGGCGGGGGGTTAGATTCGTCATGGAGTACATTTGTACTCCTGTGGGAAATTTCTGACAATAGCCGGTAGTCGGGGGGTTGGGGGTTGGGGGGTTGGGTTTTGGAGAGGGAGTGCATATCCGTTATTTGGGTGGGGGCTGATATTGGTTCCGCTCTTACAGCGGGTCACTTTTGGAAAAGAGCCCCAAAAGTAACCAAAAGGGCTCTTGCCCCAACACTCGGCACCTCGCCTAGGCTCGGTGTGCCCTCACTCCGGCTTGAATCCGTGGGCCGCCGCCATGGGCCATCCTTGGCCCATCGCGGCTAACCCGGCGTCCTGCCGGGTTACCCACGGATTCAAGCCTGCGTTCGGCCAGCGTGTTTAACGGGGCGCCTAAGATCAAGATCAAGATCACGATCAAAAGCGCAGATCAAAAGACCGCTGACTTCGTCAGCGCAAAGGATGTAAGAGCCAGATCAAAAACACAGCAGAGCAAAAACGCTTTTGATCTACACCACTCAGGTCGGCTACTAGGCCGCCGTGCTCTGCTTTTGATCTGCTTTGGCTTTTGATTTTGATCTGAGGCGCCCCGTTAACCACGCTGGCCGAACGCAGGCTTTGGAGCGTGGGTAACCCGGCAGGACGCCGGGTTAGCCGCGATGGGCCAAGGATGGCCCATGGCGGCGGCCCACGGTCCAAAGCCGGAGTGAGGGCACACCGAGCCTAAGCGAGGTGCCGAGTGGTGGGGCGAAGCGTTTTTGGTTACTTTTTGCGCTCTTCAAAAAGTGACCCGCTGTAAGAGCGGAACCAATTGCGGCCGTTACCCAAATAACGGATATGTACCCCAAAAAAACAACCTCACCACCCCTCTTTCAACATCCGCAACTCCAGATGCTGCAGCAACATAATGGTCTTGCCATCCACAATCTCCCCGTCCTGCACCATCGCCAATGCCTGCTCAAACCCCAGCTCCAGCACTTCGATATCCTCGCCCTCGTCCTCCAACCCACCGCCGCTGCCCACGCGGTCGCCTGCCTGGTACTCGCCGATAAAGAAGTGAATCCGCTCAGTCACCGACCCCGGGCTCATGAACGCCGCATAGATCTTCTGCACATGCCCTACGCGGTAGCCGGTCTCTTCCTCGGCCTCCAGGCGAATGCGTTCCTCGGGGCTGGCATTGTCCAGCAGCCCGGCCGCCGCTTCGATCAGGTAGCCGGGGTAATCATTGACGAACGTGGGCATGCGAAACTGGCGAACCAGCAACACCGTGCGCTGCTCACGGTTGTACAACAGCAGCGTCGCACCATTGCCACGGTCGTACACCTCGCGGGTCTGGGCTTGCCAACTGCCGTCGCGACGACGCAGGTCAAAACTGTATTTCTTCAAGACATACCAATTGTCCGAAAGGGTCTCTTCAGCGGTGATACGAATGGGGCTGTTATCCATGGTCGGTACTTTGCTCAAAGAAATAATCGGGTTCACGCTTGTTTGATGCGCTGCCATGCAGCCGCAACTTCTTGCGCACTGCCGGCCTTGATCCGGGCCAGATCGCGCGGGTAATCCACCCCGGGGTTTTCCGTGAAACGCGTGGCAGTGAATTGACCGTTACTGGCGCGCAGGATGTAGCCCGTGTCCTCGCACTGCGCCGATGCAAGAAACAACACCCCCGGCGTTACCCACTCAGGCTTGAGTTCATCCGGCTCAGCGGTCACGCCCCACATGCGCGTCTTGGCCACCGGCGAAATGGCGTTGACCCGAATGCCGGCCTGCGCGCCCTCATGGCTCAGTGCATTCATGATCCCCAGTTGCGCCATCTTGCCGGCACTGTAGGCCACCAGGCCGACCTGCTCGTACTGCGCGTACATGGCCCGGTCGGAAGTGGTCAGGATGATGCGCGGCGCAGATGAGCGCAGCAGGTGCGGCCAGGCGTGTTTGCACAACCACAGCGGCGCATACAGGTTGATGTCCATGGCGCGTTGCAGGAACGCAGCATCAAGGTCTTCAATGTTCTGGTAGCCCACCCAACCGGCGTTGTGAATGAGGATATCGAGCTGCCCGAAGGTTTCGATGGCATACGCGATCAGTTGCCGGCAGCCTTCATCCCTGGACAGGTCACCGGCATGTCCGACCACCTCCAGCCCTTCGGCCTGCAACGTGTTGGCCGCCGCCTGCACCACCGAGGCGTCGTTGCCTGCACCGGCGTTATCGGCGCCGATATCGCTGATCACCACCCGCGCACCCTTCCGGGCCAGGGCACGCGCATAGCTGAGCCCCAACCCGCGTGCGCCACCGGTAACGATGGCCGTTCTGCCTGTGAAATCCATGTGCTTGTTCTCCTATGTGGCTGCCCACCCTAACAACCGGGGCACGTAATGTTCAATGCTGTAACACTTTGCAAGCAATCGCCGTGGGCGGCTGTCGAATTAATTCCTGCCTGCGCAGGCCATCTGGTAAAACCCGAGCTTCACCTTTGCCCTGGAACCTTCATGTCTTCTCGTTTTCTGTCTCGCCTGAGCCTGCGCTGGTTTCCCTTGCTGTGCATGGCGCTGCTGATCGTCGGCCTGCCGGTGGGTTGCGCCGTGCTGCAACACAAGGAGCGCGAGCTGGTGTTTCGCATCGAGCCCGGTACCGCCAGCTGGTACAGCGGCCTGCCCAAGGCAGTGCAGGAATTCGAACTCAAGCCCACCAGTTTCAAATCGGGGCAGAACATTCATGGCTGGTGGTACCCGGCGGACAAAAAAGACGCACCGGCAATCCTCTACCTGCACGGCGTGCGCTGGAACCTTACCGGGCAGCTGTTTCGCATCGAGCAATTGCACGCACTCGGCTACTCGGTATTGGCCATCGACTATCGCGGGTTCGGCCAAAGCCACGGCGAACTGCCGTCGGAAACCACTGTGTACGAAGATGCGCGCATTGCCTGGGAACGTTTCCAGGTCCTGCAACCTGATCCGAGCAAACGCCTGATCTACGGGCACTCCCTGGGGGGAGCAGTAGCCATCGACCTGGCAGCCGAACTGGGCAAGCAAACGCCGCTGCCGGTGCGCGGGCTGGTGATCGAATCGACCTTTACCTCCTTGGCGGATGTGGCGACGGCGGTGGCCAACACTTCATTGCCGGTGCGCTGGTTGCTGTCGCAGAAATTCGATTCCATCGACAAGATTGCCGACATCCATATGCCGCTGCTGGTGGTTCACGGCCTCGCCGACCAGTACGTGCCACCGCGCTTCAGCCAGCAGTTGTTTGAAGCAGCCCATGAACCCAAGCGGTTGCTGCTGGTGCCCGGTGCCACGCATAACAACAGCATGAACCTGGCCGGTCGCAGTTATGCCCAGGCGCTGGACAGCTTGATGCAAACACAGATGCCGACGCAGGTTGTCACGCACTCCACAGGTCGCAACGGCGACTCATAAAAGTGCTTTTCGGCACTGGGTTCGCGCTTGGCTGTCAAGCGCAAACCCTACCCATACTGGCCCGCGCCGCCAGTTGATCAAATATTAACCTTGGGTTAAATCGCCATACCCACCGGGGTCTCGCAAAGTTATCCACAGAGATACCCACGGTTTTCGTGGACAACTCTTTTTATTTTTTTACGATTTTTTTGCTCAAAAAACGTTTTCTGGAAATGTACCGGGCAGCAAAATTTCGCGATTCACATCGCGTATATCGTTATAGCCACACAACGCCATCGACACGTCCAACTCTCGAGCGATGATGTCGAGTGCCTTGGTCACCCCGGCTTCCCCCATCGCCCCCAAACCATACAGGTGCGGCCGACCGATCATGGTGCCTTTCGCCCCCAGCGCCATCGCCTTGAGCACGTCCTGGCCAGAGCGAATGCCGCCGTCCAGCCACACTTCGATGCGCTCACCCACTGCCGCCACAATCGCCGGCAGTTGGCTGATGCTCGACGGCGCACCATCAAGCTGGCGACCACCGTGGTTACTCACCACCAACGCATCGGCTCCGGAATTTGCCGCCAGGCGCGCGTCTTCGACATCGAGGATGCCCTTGATGATCAGCTTGCCGCCCCAGCATTTCTTGATCCACTCCACATCATCCCAACTCAGGCGCGGGTCGAATTGCTGGGCGGTCCATGAGGACAACGAACTCATGTCCGCGACGCCCTTCACATGCCCGACGATATTGCCGAAGCCGTGGCGCTTGGTGCCGAGCATGCCCATCACCCAGCGAGGTTTGGTGGCCATGTTGAGGATATTCGGCAAGGTCAGCCTGGGCGGTGCCGACAGGCCATTGATCAAGTCCTTATGGCGTTGCCCGAGGATCTGCAGGTCCAGGGTCAACACCAACGCATCCACACCGGCGGCCTTGGCGCGCTCGATCAATTGCTCGACAAACCCGCGGTCGCGCATCACGTACAACTGGAACCAGAACGGCTGGCCGACGTGTTCGGCGATGTCCTCCAGGGAGCAAATGCTCATGGTCGACAAGGTATAGCGCAGGCCAAACTTCGCAGCGGCGCGGGCAGTGAGGATCTCGCCATCGGCATGCTGCATACCCGCCAGGCCGGTGGGGGCCAGGGCCACCGGCATGGCCATGTCCTGGCCAATCATAGTGGCGCGGATCGAGCGCTCATCGATATTACGCGCCACCCGCTGGCGGAATTTGATCTGGGCAAAGTCGCTTTCATTCGCCCGATAGGTGCTCTCAGTCCAGGACCCGGAATCGGCGTAGTCGTAAAACATGCGTGGGACACGTTTTTGCGCCAGCTTGCGTAAATCTTCGATGGTTGTAATCAACGTCATCTAGGTCACCTCTCCCTGAACTGAACACAGAGAGTAACCGCCCATCGGCTGCGCAACCAGCCATTGCGTTTACAGGAGCGGGCGACTAATCTCGCATAAACCCGCAAAATAGCGCACAAACATGCACAACACCCATCACGCCATCGACCTGCCGTCCCTGCGCAAACAGAAGATTCTGTTGCTGCTGGAGCGCGACGGCAAAGTCACCGCCGCCGAATTGGTGGAACACTTTGCTGTGTCCCAGGACACCATCCGCCGCGACCTCGGCGAACTCGCCGCTGCCGGCCTGTTGCAGCGCGTGCACGGCGGTGCCCTGCCCCGGCCGAAGGACACCGGCAAGGACTTTTTCACCCGTGTCGGCGAAACCAACGACGCCAAGCGCCGCCTCGCGCAACTGGCGGCCGAGCGGGTGGAAGATGGCCAGATTGTGCTGTTCGATTCAGGCTCCACCACGTTGCAGATTGCCCAATCGCTGCCACGCTCGATCCGCCTCACGGTAGTGACCCCATCACCGATGATTGCCATCGCCCTGGCGGATCATCCCGACGTGAAAGTGATCCTCGCCGGTGGCCAACTCAATCCCGCCACCCTGTCCACCAGCGGCCACGAAGCCGTGCGCCTGATCCAGAGCGTCAAGGCCGACCTGCTGTTTACCGGCGTGTGCGCATTGCATCCGCAAGTCGGCATCAGCTCGTTGCATTTTGACGAAGTGGCAGTCAAGCAAGCCCTGCTCGACAGTGCTTCCCATGTGGTAGCCGTGACCATGGCGGACAAGCTCGGCGCCGTGGAACCATTTGTGGTAGCGCCATGCAACCGCATCCACACGCTGATTACCGAGTGGCATGTACCGAGTGTCGAGGCGTATGAGCAGTTAGGGCTGGAGGTGCTGCGGGTGGAGGTCGAGTAGGCACAAGGCATCGGCCAGCGCATGGCCGCTGGCGGTATTATCGAAGATGCACCACGTGGGCACGCCCTCGTTTACAGACTGGCTCAACAAGCGCGCATACGCCTGGACCCGCTCGGCACCATAGGCACTGTGATAGACACGGGGCGTGCCATGCAAGCGCCAATAGCGCACGCCCTGCCAACCGGCCGGGACATCACCGGACTCGATCGCCGGAGGGTCGGCAGCCACCCGGCCAATGTGCAAATCCTGCAGCAACCCTTCAGCCTCCAGCCAGGATTCATCACGCGGCTCCACCACCACCGCACCGAGATAGCGTTGGCGCAGCGCGCGGAAAAAACCTGCCGCCACCACCGGCTCGTAACTCGACGACCGTGGCAATTGCACCAGCAGACAACCCAGGTTCTCCCCCAGGTGCAGGCATTGCTCAAGAAATTCGTCCAATGCAGTGTCGCACTGCTGCAACCGCAGTTGGTGGGTGATGCGCTTGGGCATCTTCAGCGAAAACCGAAAGGCCTCAGGCACACTCTGCGCCCATCGCGCATAGGTCTTGGCCAAGTGGGGGCGGTAAAATGAACTGTTGATTTCCACCGCGTTTAAACGCAAGGCGTATCGCTGTAAATGGGTGCCCTCGCCCTCAAACCCAGGCCCATGTTCGCGGGGCAGGCTCCAACCCGCGCACCCCACATACAACGGCGCCGTCAAAACAGAACCTTCGCCGCATCACGCATGAAAATCTCGATGGTCTTGGGCCCCACTCCGTTGAATTCCGCCAGGCGCTTTTCGAACGCCTGGCGGTCTTCGCTGACACTGCGCATATGGGTGACCTTGCCGGCGTACTCGGCATTCAGCTTGGCACTCAGGTCGAGCAGGCGCTGCGCGGTGGTTTCGTCGTAGCGCACGTAATGCGCGCGCCCGAGCATCACGACCAACTCACGGGGCGTGCAGTGTTGCAGCTTGCGCGGCGTGTCACGTCCCTGCTCTTGCACAATCACCTTGTAGGCCTGTGCCGCGATAGGCGCCTGGATGCGCTTGCCCATCAGGAAGCTGGCGATAAACCACTTGAACAAGGCGCCGTCGTCATCGGGCTTGAGTTCAATGCCTAAATCAGACGCGCTGATAGCGTGCGCCATACATGCCTCCTGACTATTCTTCTGACTATGGCCTGAGCGGCTTTATGGTATTCAGCAGAGCATGGTGAATTTCGATAGTTCAAGGTATTTGCGCAGCCGAACCGCTGGAGAAATAAGCCCAAATTAATTTAAACCTTTGCTACCCGGACTCGATCCACTCTTCCATATCACTTCTTCAATCCATCCATCGGGAGACACTCAAATCATGAGCGCACAACTCAACGGCAAGAACATCCTGATCATCACCTCCAACACCGGTATCGAGCGCGACGAGCTGCTCAAGCCGCTGCAAACCCTGCGCAGTTTTGGCGCCACGGTGACCCACGGTTCCAGCAAGGGCGGCACCACCCAGACCTTTGTCGGCGACACCGAGAAGGACCAGACGGTGGAATCCGACGTGCAACTGTCAGACGTGGTCAGCAGCGACTTTGACGCCCTGGTCATTCCCGGCGGTACCGTCAATGCCGACACCTTGCGCCAGGACCCGGCCGCGCTGCGGTTGATCAACGACTTCGTCAAGGCCGGCAAAACCGTGGCCGCGATCTGCCATGGCCCATGGGCGCTGATCGACGCCGGCGTGATCAACGGCAAGACGCTGACCTCCTACAAAAGCGTACGCATCGACCTGGAAAATGCCGGCGCCGCTGGTTGGGTCGATGCGCAGGTCAAGGAGTGCAAGGCCAACGGCTGGACACTGATTACCTCACGCACGCCGGATGACTTGCCGGCATTCAGTGATGCGATAGCCGAGGCGGTTGCAGGTTAATCACCGGCCATGAACGCAAACAGGCGCCAAATGGCGCCTGTTTTTTTGCGGTTAAATTTTAGCTTTTGCGATGCTGCGGCATTTCGCGCTTGGGCCCGAACATGGCCCACGCAATCAAACCGAACAACGGCACGAAAATCAGAATGACCAGCCACAACCCCTTGGTCTCCCAGCCACTGGTGCTGCGCAATACGGTGTTGATCGCCCACAGTTCCAACAGCAGCAGAACGACTGCCAACGCGATCCAGATGTATTCTATTTGCATGGTCCACCTCCTGAGGTCTATGCATTAGGTCAAGCAACGACGCTGAGGGTTCCATCCAATTTTCAGCCAGTAGAGATTGCATGCGGTGTAATGCAACCCCGTTAGCGACCGACCATGCAAGGTGCACGACGGCCAGCGCCAACCTACTGCGCCAAGCCATTGATTAATCGCCACATTTAACAAATTCGCAAGTTGGTACAACTGATGCAAGACGTTCCCCAAGAGGCGCGCACTTCGACCCGCCCGACTGCACCCGTGAGGTTTCATCATGAATGCCATTGACCTTCTCAAGGCCGACCACGAACGCGTCAAAGCACTGCTCACTCAACTGAGCGAATCCACCGAACGCGGCGTGAAGAAACGCACCGAACTGCTGGCCAAGCTTGAGATGGAAATCAGCCTGCATACCAAACTTGAGGAAGAGATTCTTTACCCGGCCTTCCGCAAAGCCGGTGGCAAGGAACAAGACATCATGTACCACGAAGCCAAGGAAGAGCATCGCACCGTAGACTCCCTGGTGCTGCCTGATTTGAAGCAGACCCAGCCTTCGACCACCGAATTTTCCGGGCGTGTCAAAGTGGTCAAGGAGCTGCTGGAACACCATATCGAAGAAGAGGAAACCGAGATGTTCCCTCAGGCTAAAAAGCTGTTGGGCAAGGCGGTTCTGGAAGAACTCGGCGCGCAGATGGAAGCCATGAAGGCGGCCCACAAGAAAGCCACGGCGAGCAAGCCGATGGCTGCGTGAATGCCATGGGCGCGACGGCCCGCCCGTCGCGCCCAGTGTTACCAAAGGCTTGATTGAAACACCACCGGAGCGCGGTCCGCCGGGTTGCGGTTTCGCTCAACGCCGCTGCTCACAGCAGCAAGGGGATTCGTCATGAAGACCAGGATGTCTCACCGTTTTTTGCTTATCGCCGGTTTGTCCGCCCTGCTGGCCAACCCTGCCTTCGCCGCATTCGGCGATGACACCAGCCCGCCTTCCAACTCGCTGAGCGACAGCAGCGCTGCCGGCTCCGCACTACCGCCAGGCACCTACCCGAGCAGCCCGGCCGACAGCGATAAAAAAGCCGAGACGCCGCCCAAGGAAAAAGCCGCGTCGAGCACTAAGTCTCAACAGAAGCAGCCCGGCAGCAAGGCACCGAAAAAGCACGCGCCGCGTTCCGGCAGTTGATGCCTTGAGTCAGTGGGGCAGCGATTTCTTGAGCTGCTTCACGGCACTGGCATCCAGCCGCCGAATTCACCCTGAGCACCCAGCTCGCTCCAGCTGAAGTCGGCGTTGGGCAAGGGCGATGCGTGCAGCTGCGCAGAGCTTAACGCGGGCTCCTTCCAATCGAACACCCTGGAACCTCGCCAGGCCAGGACGATCCCCTGCGCCTGGCTATCGTCGGTGTTAACCCAACGCGCTGCCGCTGCCGCCATGAACGCTTCAATCGGCTCCTCGTCAATGTGCGTGCGGTAAGCGCAGCCCAGCAACCAGCGACAGACATTCAGGTGATAGGTCCAATCCTGCGTCGGCTGGTTGCGATAGGCCCAAGTCATGAAACTGCGAAACAGGTTCAGCCCCTCGGGCGGGTCGAGCTTGAGCAGCGCCGGGCAGATGTCGAACACGCTGTGCCAGTACGGCAACAGGCGTGCATCCAGGTGCACGAAGCAGCGGGAGTTGCTCGGGTAGTCAATTAGTGTAGGTTCCGCGCGCAGGCGTCGGGACGCCTTGCTGACCAGGCGATTAGCGCCGGCAGGCAATACAGGGTTCATGAAACGCACTCACAGTCGTGACGATAGAACGCCCCCCTGTTACAGGAGGCCCAAGGCACACGTCAGAAAGTCGGGGATGCGCGGGGGTTGGCCGAGGGCCACGAATAACGCGGCGGCGCCTTGTTGCGCCGTTCATGGGCCGGGCGCGGGGTTTGCCCGAGGCCCAACAGCCAGGCGAGGCCGATCAGGAACACCAGGGCAACGCCGACCGCGTTGCACACCGGGCAGGCAAAGTAGTTCGAGATGTTGCTGGAAGACGGGCTACCCAACCCTTTGTCGGAAAGTGGCGCCTGCTTGCCGTCCACCGAACAGAATGCGCCGCCGATGCCATTGAGCTGTTGGCCCATCATCTGACCGTGCCCCAAACCGCAGACGAACAGGTTCATCAGCACGCAGAAGTACAGGGTCCAGACGATCAGCGAACGGTCGGGGTGGCTCGATTTCATGGCGGCGACTCTACCATCAGAGCGGCAAAAGCATGAAGCATCGCTAACCTTTATTGACGCCCCCTGTGGCAGAACGTCGCAGATTACGTGGCGTAGCCAGGGTTGGTAGACTGGCGCCCTCCTCGTTTACTCCTTTTCAAAGCCTGCCGAGTTGATGTTGCGCAATGCAGGCGTTTCACAGGATGCACAGTTGATGAGTACGTTATTCACCCGCCGCAAGGTCCTGACCGGCATGGGCCTGTTGGGTCTGGGCCTGCTGGCCGGTTGTGACAACAGCCCCAAATTGAATTTCAAGTACGGCAAGGACTTGAGCGACAAGATCATGGGCCGCACCTTCAAGCTCAAGAACACCGAGGGCGATACCGTCACCCTCAGTTCCTACCGTGGCCTGATGCCGGTGGTGTTCTTCGGCTTCACCCAGTGCCCGGCCGTGTGCCCCACCACCCTGGCGCGCGCCGCCCAGGCCAAGAAGCTGATGGGCCGCGACGGCGAGATCATGCAGGTGATCTTTATCACCCTCGACCCGGAACGCGACACACCCGAGATTCTCGACAAGTACGTCAAGGCCTTCGACCCCAGCTTCGAAGCGCTGTACGGCACCCCGGAAGAAATCGCCGTGGCCGCCAAGGAATTCGGGATTTTTTATGAAAAAATCCCCGCTGGCGACACCTACACCCTGTCCCACACCGCCACCAGTTTTGTCTTCGACACCCGTGGCAACCTGCGCCTGGGCCTGCAGGCATCCCTTAACGCAAAAGAGTGCGCAGAAGACCTGCTCACCGTCATGGAGGTCTGCTGATGACTGCCGTTCAACACCTCAAGCACACCCTGATCGGCCTCGGCCTGCTGGGCCTCGCCGCCCACGCCAGTGCCCAAGTGCAAGTGACCGACGCGTGGGTACGCGCCTCGGTGCCGGGCCAACCGTCCAGCGGCGCGTTCATGACCGTCACCGCCGACAGCGACAGCAAGTTGCTGAGCGTGGCTTCGCCGGTTGCCAAGGACGTACAGATCCATGAAATGAGCATGAAAGACGACGTGATGCGCATGGGCCCGGTGGACTCGGTGGCCTTGCCCGCCGGTAAAGCAGTGAAGCTCGACCCCAACGGTTACCACGTGATGCTCATGGGCCTGACCGGCCAGATCAAGGAAGGTGACCAGGTGCCGCTGACCCTCACCGTGGAAAATGCCAAGGGCGAGAAGCAAGCCATTGAAATCAAGGCTGCCGCGCGCGGCCTGGATGGCGTGGACCATAGCCACATGCATTAATCAGCGGCCTTGTGTCGCCGGCAGGCTTGTCTGGCCGGCGGCCCTGTATGGCCGGCAGGCGTCTGTGGCCGGCGGGCTTCTGTGGCGAGCGGGCTTGTCGAATCGTCGCACCGCCGCGCTGGGCTGCGAAGCAGCCCCAAACCGCATCAACGCGCAAACAGAATCGGGCCTACCACAACCAATAGCCCTTAACGGACCTCACAATCGACGCTATCGGCTTTTGATGCAGCCCCCGCTACCGATGCAGGCGACAAACTGAAGGTAGGCGGCGGCGTGAACAGCAGCGACTGAAACGACTCAGTCCACAATAAACAGCTTTGCGCCGCCGCGCGTTGAAGACCGATGCCCTTCCATGTCATCTCCCACCTGGTAACTCATCCCGGCCGTCAGGGTGAATTGGCGGCCGTCCTCCAGCTCAGTGTGCAACTCGCCTTCCAGACACAGCAGCACATGCCCGCGCCAGCACCAATGATCGGCCAGGTAGCCCGGGGTGTATTCAACCATGCGCACCCGGGTGGTGCCGAAGTGGCAGGTGCGCCATAGGGCGCTGCCGGTTATGCCGGGATGGACAACGGGCTCGAGAGTCAACCAGTCGGTGGTGCCGAAGGGCACAGCGGTGAGATCCATGGGCGCCCCGTAGGTAAAGGATTCCGCCGACATTAACCACCACCCCCGCCTTGCGATAGATACAGATCTCCCGCTTTTACGAGATACAGGCGCAACAGTGAACCCCTGTGAGAGCTGTCGAGCTTTAGCGAGGCTGCGATGGGGCCGTACAGCTGGCATTTTCATTGCCTGACACACCGCTTTCGCAGCCTCGCTGAAGCTCGACAGCTCCCACAGGGTTTATCTTAGGGTCTTAGGTAGCGTGCGCGGCCAAAACAACTCGGATCTTGATCCAAGTACTTTTTCATCCGCTGCCACACCGTCGTAGTGCTGAGCAACAGTGCCCCCCCCTGTGGGAGCTGTCGAGCTTCAGCGAGGCTGCGATGGCGCCGGTACAGCTGGCATTTTCATTGCCTGACACACCGCTTTCGCAGCCTCGCCGAAGCTCGACAGCTCCCACAGGGTTTATCTTAGGGTCTTAGGTAGCGTGCGCTGCCAAAACAACTCGGATCTTGATCCAAGTACTTTTTCATCCGCTGCCAGAACGTCGTAGTGCTGAGCAACAGTGAACCCCAGTGGGAGCTGTCGAGCTTCAGCGAGGCTGCGATGGGGCCGGTACAGCTGACATTTTCATTGCCTGACCCACCGCTTTCGCAGCCTCGCTGAAGCTCGACAGCTCCCACAGGGTTTATCTTAGGGTCTTAGGTAGCGTGCGCTGTCAAAACAACCCGGATCTTGATCCAGGTACTTTTTCATCCGCTGCCACAACGTCGTAGTGCTGAGCAACAGTGAACCCCTGTGGGAGCTGTCGAGCTTTAGCGAGGCTGCGATGGGGCCGTACAGCTGGCATTTTCATTGCCTGACACACCGCTTTCGCAGCCTCGCTGAAGCTCGACAGCTCCCACAGGGTTTATCTTAGGGTCTTAGGTAGCGTGCGCGGCCAAAACAACTCGGATCTTGATCCAGGTACTTTTTCATCCGCTGCCACAACGTCGTAGTGCTGAGCAACAGTGAACACCTGTGGGAGCTGTCGAGCTTCAGCGAGGCTGCGATGGGGCCGGTACAGCTGGCATTTTCATTGCCTGACACACCGCTTTCGCAGCCTCGCTGAAGCTCGACAGCTCCCACAGGGTTTATCTTAGGGTCTTAGGTAGCGTGCGCTGCCAAAACAACTCGGATCTTGATCCAAGTACTTTTTCATCCGCTGCCACACCGTCGTAGTGCTGAGCAACAGTGAACCCCTGTGGGAGCTGTCGAGCTTCAGCGAGGCTGCGATGGGGCCGGTACAGCTGGCATTTTCATTGCCTGACACACCGCTTCAGGGCCGTGGGTAGCGTGCGCTGTCAAAACAACCCGGGTCTTGGTCCAGGTACTTTTTCATCCGCCGCCACAAGGTCGTAGTGCTGATCTGCAAGCGCCGGGCGGCCTCTTCGCGGTTGCCGCGCACGCTGGCGAGCACTTCATGCAGCAGCGCCAGTTCACTCTGGAGCGGCGCGCTCTCTGCAACCGGCGCAGTGCTGGAAAGATCCTCCAGCACATCCTCCAGCCACGGTTGGGCAAACGCCCGGCCCTGGCTCATCACCGCCAGGCGCTCGACGATATTGCCCAACTGCCGGATATTGCCCGGCCAGGCGTAACGGCTCAGGCGCTGCAGCAGCGCCTCATCCGGCTCGGGCGTGGGCAGGGGCAGGCTGCGCAGCAGGTGGCGCACCAGTTCGGGGATGTCGGCGCGGCGTTCGCGCAGGGCCGGCAGGTGCAGCTTGAGCACGCAGATACGGTAGTAGAAGTCTTCGCGAAACAGCCCCTGGGCCACACGGTGCTCCAGGTTTTTGTTGCTGGCGGTGATGATGCGGATATCAATCGGCGTGACCTTGTCATCGCCGATGCGCACCACCTTGCGCTCCTGCAAGGTGCGCAGCAGCTTGACCTGGATATCGGTAGAGGTTTCGTTGATTTCATCGAGGAAGATCGTGCCGGTGTGTGCCAGCTCGAACACCCCGGCCTTGCCCTCATTGAGCGCGCCGGTGAAGGCGCCTTTGACGTAGCCGAACAGCTCGCTCTCCAGCACACCGGGAGCAAAGGCCGCGCAGTTGATCGCCACGAATGGGCCGTGCTTGCGCCGCGAAGCATTGTGGATGCTCTGGGCGAACAGCTCCTTGCCGGTGCCGGTTTCGCCTTCGATCATCACCGTGCTGTCCACCGCCGCATAGGTCTGGGCCAGGCGCTTGGCCTTGGCCAGCGCGGGGCTGCTGCCAATGATGTGGTCGAAGGTTTTTTCCGCCAGGTGCTGGCGCGCCAGCTGGCGGCGCATCTTGCGTTCGATGGCAGTGATTTCGGTCTGGTTTTGCAGGGTGGCGACGGCGCCAATCACCTGGCTATCCAGAGTGATCGGCGCGATGCTCAGGGTCAGCGACAGCCGACCGAGGGTGATCAACGCACCGCGCACCGGGCGGCCACTGCCGAGCACCTGGCCGAAATAGTCCTGGGCCAGCAGGCCGTCGATGCTGTCGCCGATTTGCGCGCTACCCAGGTACGCCGTAGCTACGCTGTTCATGTTGGTGACAGTCCGCTGGCTGTCGACGCTGAAAATGCCTTCGGACACACAGTTGAGGATCGACTGGATCATCTCGTAGCGGCTTTGCAGTTCAACGCGCTTGAGCCGTCGTTCCTCTACGATCTGCAACAAGTGCAGTGCCTCATCAATGGCCTCATCGGCGGCATCCGGGTCGGCCTCGGACATGATGTAGCGCATGCCCCGCGCCATCACCGCCTCGCGCGACGACAGGCCGCCAATCGCCACCTCGATACCCTCGGCCTGCAAACGGTCCAACTGCGCTTCGGTGGCCTGGTTGCTGCCCAGCGGGTCGATCAGGCAGATCGACACCTGCGGCATGAATGGCCGGGCCTTCTCGAGGATGGTCGCATAGCCCTCGGAAGTGGCCAGGAACGCCACCTTGTCCGACACCTGCTGCGCCTTGGAATAGGCATTGATGCAGTCGAAAAACGTGTGCTTGACCTCGACGATGGGCACGCGCAAATGCTCGCGCAACACGCTGGCCGTGCGGCCACGACTGATGATCACGCTGACACCGCTGTCGATCAGTTGCTGCGCCTTGAGCGTGGCGTCGTGCTGCGCGGCTTCGACCACCACCAGGGATAACCCGCGCTGCTCGAGGATGCCACGCATCACCGACGTGAGGGTGCTGGAGGGGGAAATGACGGCGATGGTGCCTTGCATGGAGGTGGCCTGGTCAGTGCGATATGCATTGCATCCTATTGCATGGCGCAATAAGTTGAAATTAATTGAAACCCATCATTTTTTACAAAAACCCATAAGCCCATGTTTTAGAACATAAATAAATACTGGCACAGCCTTTGCTCCCTCATCGTCAATAACAAAGACAATGAAGGAAACACTGGATGGATATCGTCTTCATCGGGTTTGGCGAAGCCGCCTACCACCTCAGTAAAGGCCTGCGCTCCAGCGGCGACCTGCAGATCGGCGCCTTCGACGCCAACGTCACCCCCGTGCTCCGGCAACGCGCCGCAGAACACCACGTGACCCTCTTCGATTCGCTGGCAACTGCCTGTCACGGCGCGCGCTTTGTGGTGTGCCTGACTAGCGCCAGCAGCGCCTTGGCCATCGCACAACAGGCCCTGCCGTGGCTGGTGGCGGGGCAAACCTACGTCGATATGAACTCCGCCGCGCCCGCCGTGAAACAGGCCATCGACAGACTGCCCCGCGCAACCGGCGTGGGCTTTTGCGACAGCGCCGTGATGGGCACCGTGCCTGGCAACAACCACCGCGTGCCGATGCTGCTGGCCGGCAGCGGCGCCGCCGCGTTTGCTGACGCTTTCGCGCCGCGCGGCATGCAATTGACCGTGCTCGACGCCGAAGCGGGCGCCGCCTCCGCAATCAAGATGCTCAAAAGCGTGGTGATGAAAGGCCTGCCGCAATTGCTGCTGGAAGCCTTCCAGGCCGGGGAAAAGTTTGGCGTGCTGGACACCCTGGTAGCGTCTCTGGGCGACTCGCTCAACGGCAAGACCGTCGAGCAACTGGCCAACACTTTCACCGCACGCACGCTGATCCATGCCAAGCGCCGCAGCGCAGAAATGGACGATGCCGTCGCCACCCTCGAAGCCGCCGGCGTTGACGCGAGCATGAGCCGCGCCACCCAAGGCCAGCTCGACAAACTCGCCGCCACCGACTGGGCCAGCCTGCTCGGCCCCGGCGGCAGCGACATGGACTACCGCAGCGCCATCGCCCACCTGACTGCCCACAAGTGAGATTTGCCATGAACACTGAACACTACTTCCCGCTGCCCGACCTGATCCCCGACGACCTACTGGCGCGCTTTCGCAAACTCAGCCCGGCGCAACTGTGCGACGGCATGCAAAGCCTGGGCATCCCGCGCAATGGCTGCATGGACGCCGACCTCATGCCCCTGGACGAAAGCAAGGTAATGCTCGGCACCGCCTACACCGTCGACACCGAGGACGGCGACAACTTCCCGATCCACGTCGCCGTGTACCAAGGCCAGCCCGGCTACGTGCTGGTGGTGGCCGGCAAGGCCTACCCCGGCCGCGCCTACATCGGCGACTTGATGGCCGGCGCCGCCCAGGCCGTGGGCTTGAGCGGCATGGTCATCGACGGCTGCGTGCGCGACAAAGTGCCGTTGGCGCAACTGGACATCCCGATCTACGCCAAGGGTTTCATGCAACGCAGCCCGGGCAAGCAAGGCCCCGGCAAAATCAACGCCAGCGTGACCTGCGCGGGTGTCGAGGTGGCGCCGGGCGACCTGGTATTCGGCGACTACGACGGCGTCACCGTGGTGCCGCGCGCGCGCCTGCTGGAAGTGCTGGAAGCCTCGGAGAAAAAAAGCGCTTACGAAAACCAGCGCCGCGAGGTGATCGACGCTTACACTCGCGCCCGAGACAGCGGCCAGCCGTTGCCGGCACTGGCCCCGGCGTGGGTCACCCAACTGCTGGAAGGCCAGTAACGTTCACGGCTGTACCCGGGGCGCACGGCGCCCCAACCTGCTGCGCTCACTATAAAAATAAAAGGTGGAGACGTTCAGATGCTGACAGTTCTGGGCTATGTGTTGATCACGTCATTTCTGTTGCTGGTCATCAAGCAAAAATTATCGCCCTTCACCGGGCTGATTGTAGTTTCGCTGGTGGTAGGGGTGCTGGTGTGCCTGGTCAATGGCGTGCCGATGGGCACCATCATGACCTGGGTGCGCGAGGGCCTGTTCTACTCGCAGAACGAGGCCGGCAAGGTCTCCCTCGGCACGGTCAACCCCACGGTGATGATCCTGTTTGCCGTGCTGTATTTCAGCCTGATGATGAACGTGGGGCTGTTCGATCCGCTGTGCACCTACCTGATCCGCAAGGCCAATGGCGACCCGCTGAAAATCATCCTGGTCACCGCCTTCACCTCCGCCGTGGTCACCCTCGACGGCGACGGCACCACCACCATCCTGATCATCACCACCGCGTTCCTGCCGCTGTACAAACAGATGGGCATGAAGCTGTCCAACCTGGCGATGCTGATCATCCTGCCGTGCGGCCTCGGCAATTGCCTGCCGTGGGGCGGGCCGTTGGCGCGGGCGGCGGCGGTGTTGAACGTGGAGGTCAATACGCTGTTTGTGGCGATCCTGCCGATTCTCGGCGTGTCGTTCCTGTACGTGTTTTTCATGGCCTACTTGATGGGCATCAAGGAACGCAAACGCCTGGGTTTTGTGAAAGGTGAAAACGGCATCGTCACGCCTGCGCAGATCCTGCAGATGGTCAATGTGATCAAGGATCATGACAAGGAACTCAAGCGCCCGCGCCTGTTCCTGTTCAACCTGGCCCTGACCCTGGGCATGCTGGTGATCCTCATCGCCGGCTGGGCCAGCGGTGCGGTGGTGTTCATGCTCGGCACCGCGATTGCGTTGACGGTCAACTACAGCGCCGTGGAACAACGCGAACGCATCACCGCCAACGGTGGTGATGCCGTGGCCGTGGCCTCAATCATCCTCGCCGCCGGCTGCTTCCTCGGCATCTTCAACGGCAGCGGCATGGCCGGCGCCGTGGCCGAACACATGGCCAGCCTGATCCCGGACTCCATGGGCAGCCACACCGCGCTGATCTTCGCCTTCCTCGGCGCCCTCGCCTGCTACGCCCTGCCGGTGGACGCCTACTACTTCGGCATCCTGCCCGTGGTGGCGCCGATCGCCTACAAGTTCGGCATCAGCCCCACCGAGATTGGCGTAGCGTCGTTCATGGGCCAAGCGCTGCGCTACGCCAGCCCGACGGTGGCGTGGTTGTTCCTACTGATGAACCGCACGGAGATGACGTTCGGGGAATATCAGAAGGAGTTTTTCAAGTGGTCTATTCCGATGTTTTTCATCTTTTTGATCACGGCGATTGTGACGGGGGAGTTGCCGGTGGGCTGATCAAACCGCCCTGTTTATCTTGATAACTCAGGGTTCGAAGGTGTTTTTGCACGTGCCGTTACAAGTCTGTCTGGCAGCTTTCCGATGTCTGGATACAGTTCAGAAAAGACCTTTGGATATGGCACTTATGAAACGCAAGGCTCGAATCCTGATTCTATGCAAGACCTACCCTTCCCCGAGTGCCAAACATGCTGAAACCTCCTGCGTCGCAGGCATGGATGAATGGGGCAATCTCATACGGCTTTACCCCGTTCCGTTTCGCCTGGTCACCGAGGCTCAACAATTTTCCAAGTGGCAATGGATCGAGGCCACCATTGAGAAAAACTCAGCTGATCACCGGCCAGAGAGCCACAAGATCGGCGTAGATAGCATCTTGCCGGGAAGGACAGTGCCGGCTCGGGATAATTGGCACGAGCGACGAGGCTGGCTGGATAAGCTGACTGTTTATGAGAGCTTTGAAGCGCTTGAAAAAGCCAGGATCGACAGCAACGTGACGCTAGGCTTGATCAAGCCGCTAAGAATAACCGCATTACGCATCCAGAAATCCGCCTCAGAAAAATGGACACCTGAGGAGATCGAGAAACTCGAATCCTTGCAACGCCAGCCAAGCCTTTTTGCAGATCAGGAGCGTGCAAGCATCAAACGCCTGGAAAAGGTGCCTTTCGACTTTCACTACCTCTACGAGTGCTTGGTGGACGGCGAAGTTAAGTCCCACACCCACAAGATCGTGGATTGGGAAGCCTGCCAACTATATAGGAATGTGCACCACAAGCACGGCACGCAGGGATGGGAGGCGCCATTTCGGCACAAGCTGGAAAGCGAGTTACCAGAGAGGGACTTAATGCTATTGATGGGCAACATTCATCGTTTTCCAGGGCAGTGGCTGATTGTCAGCCTGATCTACCCACCTAAGCGACAGACTGAAGACCACCAACAAATCGCGCTGTTTTGAGCGGCAAGTGCTGGGTCTCCAGCGAACGGTCGACTTCCTCGGCAGCTTCGGCGATCAAACTGCGATGGCAAAAACTGGCATCTGCTTCGTAACAAACCATGCAGATTCGCTGTTCTACCGCGCTGGACGCCAGCTCACTCAAGACACTGGCTTGAGTACGAATATAAACGCGGAACTCACGGGCGTACGCCGCCCAGTTGCCATCTTCCTTGTACTGCTTGCGTATCGGCTTCGGGCAACCCAGCGGCCGGCTATGCTCATAGGCAATCCCTTCAGCGGCCAGGCATTGGGCAAAAGCATTTTTGGAGAAACCTTTTTTACGCGACAGAGGGTATTCACGCACATCGAGCACCTTATCGATTCCGGCCTGCTTGAGCCGTGCGATAAATGCGTCGATAGACAACCCTTCGTAGCCTGCGGTGTAGAGGTTCATGCGGAGTCTCCTGGTGCCTCCCGGCGCGATCAAAACTTAAAAAAGCGCCGGGACTATAACATCGGCGGTTATTCACCTGGCTTCGTGGGTGACGGGCGGAGCGGATAGATAGGTTTCGTCATCGGAATACACGCCAGCTCCAACCCCGACGGCGAACTCAGGCAGCACAAACTAAGCGGACTAACGCCCGAGGAAACACTGAGATCGAACTCGGTCAGAATGTGGGAGGGGGCTTGCCCCCGATAGCGGTGTGCCAGCGAACAGAGATGTTGAATGTGCCAACGTATCGGGAGCAAGCCCCCTCCCACACTCTGCCTCAGTGCCTATTCAATTCGTTTCGTCATCGCAATACACGCCAACGCCAACCCCGACGGTGAATGGTAAACCGCCTGCTCATCCCCCACGTAGCCACACGCCCGATAAAAACTCGCCGCATTCAGCGTCGCATCCAGCACCACCGCGTCAATCGCCAGCTCCCGCGCGACCTTTTCAAGATGATCCAACATCGCCTTGCCATACCCCCGCCCAGTGAACCCGGGCCGCACAAACAGCGCACCCACTTCATTGTTATCGAGGTCGAGCATCCCAGTGGCCACCGGCTCGCCGTTGACCCAGCCCAGGTAGAACGGCTTTTCCATCAGCGCGCTGTAACCGTCCTCGGCCTTGCCACGTGTCCACAGCTGCATTTGTTCGGCGGTGTAGGCGCCGATGCATTGGCCGCGAATGGCTTCGCGGCGAATCTCAAAAGCGGCGTGGGCGTCATCGGGTGTGGCGCGTTTTATCTCTAGCATAGGGTCCATCCTTCAGGCGTTTTCATTGCCCTCACGGGTGAATGAATAACGGTCGATATCCGTGCGTAATTGCCAGCCCTGGCCTTGCCAATAACGCGCGGCATGGGTGTTGGTCTTGAACACATCCAGGTGGCATTTATGGATGCCCAACTGCTCCAGCGCGCCAAGGCAACGCTCGACCAAAGCCTGCGCGATGCCTTGACGGCGATACTCCGGCAACACCAGCAGATGTTGCAGATAACCGCGACGCCCATCATGGCCACACATCACACACGCGATCAACCGGCCCTCGGCTTCCGCCACAAAACTCATCCCCGGGTTGCGCGCCAGGTAGCGCTCGGTAGCCTCCCGGGAGTCGGCGTCACGCAGGGAAATGCCGGGGGTGGTTTGCATGAGGTGCAGGATGGCGTCGTAGTCGGCGGGGGTCATCACACGGAGGTTGAACATGGGCTTGGCCTGGGCTGGAAGGGCCAGGCAGATTGGCATATTTTTGTGACGGGCTGCAGCAGATTGGGCCCTACCGGACGGTGGTTGCAGAAAATATGATGGCGGATGTCTTGGTAGACGTTCCGTTTGGGCCGAAAGGTGTTCGTCCAGGTGTGGAGGCATCAAGCTAGCCTCACTCAGTCTGATGACGGGCAATATGAAATACTCTGAAAAGGCTGCTTTCGGCCAGAAGCTGCCACTCAAAGCGACTCGATAACTCCCACCCAAGCGTGCATCATCATGCTCACCACGATCCCGCCCTGGCAGCGAAGCCGTAGGTGCAGAACCTGCCCGCTCACAAAAACAAGCATTTTGAAATGGAAGTCATCTCATGTTCGAACGTAACAAACTGGTTCCGGAGTTAATGGTCACCCACCTGGATAGCAGCCTGGCTTTTTGGGTTTCTCGTCTGGGGTTCAAAGTAGCTTATCAACGTTCGGATGACGGATTTGCGTACCTTGATTTGAATGGTGCTCAAGTAATGCTTGAACAGATTGATCCGGACGCGGGTCAATGGCTGACTGCGCCGTTGACCAAACCGTTTGGAAGAGGCATCAACCTACAGATTGATGTTGAGGCTGTCGCACCCATCATCCAAAAACTTCTTCAGGCTGGATGTCCACTCTATCGAGAATGCAAAGACACCTGGTATCGGGCTGACGATATAGAAGTAGGCCAACGCGAATTCATCGTTCAGGATCCCGACGGTTATCTCGTAAGGCTGGTAGAGCGATTGGGTGAGCGACCGGCTTGCTCAATGTGAATCTGAGCCAAGCCGACCGTCAGCTATGGGTCGATTACGACAGGCAGCCTTTGGCCGGTTTCAGCCCTTCACGATGGTCAGAATTCAGCCAGTTGTGATCTTTGTTGGAGCGGGCTTACCTACAAGGAGGCTGCTTGAGCAACGCACATACTCTTTGAGCTGTGTCATCTGCGCTATCGGGAACGACTATTGAAATGCCTATATAGTGCTCAAGGTGCAGGGTAAGCGTG
Source organism: Pseudomonas sp. S09G 359 (assembly GCF_002843605.1). Lineage (NCBI taxonomy): Bacteria > Pseudomonadati > Pseudomonadota > Gammaproteobacteria > Pseudomonadales > Pseudomonadaceae > Pseudomonas > Pseudomonas sp. S09G 359. The sequence goes on from NZ_CP025263.1 coordinate 4,011,502, forward strand.
TGTTCGTCCACCAACAGATCCCAGTAGCGCTGGTCTAGGCCATCGAGCTTCTCTTTCCAGCGACCGCCCAGCCCTTGCTCAAGAACCTGGGCCACCTCCTCGAAAAGCCTCCAGTCGGCTTTTTCTGATACTTCAATCGTCGCCATGCGTCACCTCACCACCAGCATTCCCCGATTCTGGTGGCTCTTGCGGATGGCCGCAACGGGTCGATAGCTGTTAGTTATGCCCCTGGGCCAGAAAGCAGACAATGCAAAGAGGCAGAAACAGCTCAAATTATGTATAGATGTTCGGGTTCAATGGCGCGCGGGCGTTAATCAACAAGGAAGATTTGATGTCGGAAGACAATTTTGAGGTGCTGCTCGAAACGGCCATGGCCGCGTTGATGAGCAAGCAGCAAGCATTACAGCAACAGTACGGTTTGGGCGGCATGGCGCGCTGGTGGCTCGATCAGGACACCGCCTCACTCAGCTTTTTCGATGACCTCGACAGGAAGGTCGCCGAAGCGCTGATTATCAATATCGGCTCCTTTGTACCGAAGCAATCAAGCTGGAAATGGGCTTGGAGTAACCCCGCCGTGTCTGATGCACTTCGCGAGCGGGCGTCGCCGCTCAAGGAGCTACAAGCCATTACGGGCTTTGAGTTGTTTGGCGACGAAGAAGCTTTTTCTATCGAGGATGAAGCCATGGCCTGGGAGCTTGCTGCCTTTGCGGTTCAACACTTGAAAGCAGTGGGTTGTTACCGAGCCCCTTCTTCGTCCGATGGACCGACGATTTACCTGGCAATTACCGAGTTGAAGCGCATTAAGCACTGATGCATGAGCGCCCGGACACTGATGTGTGCTTGATCGACGCACAGTACCGCCTCGCTGTAATTCGTTGGATGGTAGGTGTTTAGCAAACTGTCTGCCACTACAGGAAGGGGGACTGTTTGCCCTGACGCGCGAGTAACTAAGCCCCGACCAACGCTCGAACGAATCTCCTTTGCGAAACCAGCTCTTGGGCAGCAGCCTCTGGCAGCAGGCTGCCCTATATGAAAGGCAACTATGGGTCGGTAGTAGCCTGTAATGAAGCGCTGCTATCGACCCAAAGCAGACGTCGAGGGCGAGCTTCTGAGAATGGTCGTTAAGACGATTTACGTGGAAAAGGTAAGCTCTCTTGCCTCTTGAGTATCCGCTATGAACGCATTGACTTGCTCTTGCGGATGTGGGGAAAGCTCTGGGTATTCATCCGCAAGGTATTCGGTGACCGCATCTTCTTCCCAAGGGCCGAGCGAAGTCATGTAGTCAGGGTACTGATTTTGAATTTCTCTCCATGATTGGTAAGGATGCTTGGAGAGCAACATGACTGTTCGGGTGTAGATAATATGAATCTGCACGAATCTAATTCCGTATGTTAGACGTCTGGGACACAGCCAGGTGAGTTTAAATCCTTTTCAAGACTGTCTTCCTGTCAGCAGCTTCAGCCTGAAGAAAAGTGCTGGGCGGTAGGCGTTCCGTTTGGGTCGCAAGGTGTTCGTCCTGGACAGCGATGCTCAGGTCAGCTCTTTTCCGCGTCTGAGTTTTCCTTCTTGAACTGCATGATCGCGGGAAGGTTATCTTCAATCCAGCCGACCATTGCCTCTACCTTGGCAGCGGCTTCCTTTCCCAGCGGCGTCAACGTGTATTCCACATAGGGTGGAACAACCGGTCGAGAGTGCCGATTGACGAGCCCGTCGCTCTCCAACCCCTGGAGTGTCTGTGAAAGCATTTTCTCACTCACTCCACCGATTTTCCGACGCAGCTCGCTGAAGCGATGCGTACCGCCCAACAGAACCACCAGCACCAGCACCCCCCAGCGGCTGGTCATGTGTTTGAGGACATCTCTGGAAGGACAGTCAGCTTGCATGAGTTCGCCGCGACGTACTTTTTCGGAAAAGGGGTGGGGGATGTAATCTTGGTCACTCATTGAGCTTACCTTTTTGTACGTACTTACTATTAGTTAGCCTGTGCCTTAGGATGATCACTCCTATCTCTGGAATCAAGGTGTTTCATTATGATTGCCGTCACAGGTGCTACCGGCCAATTGGGCCGTCTCGTCATCGATACGCTGCTTAAAACCGTCAACCCGCAGGAAATCGTGGCGTTGGTGCGCGATCCACTCAAGGCGCAGGACCTTGGCGCGAAAGGCGTTGACGTCCGCCAAGCCGATTACAACAGGCCCGAAACCCTTCGTAGCGCCTTGGTCGGTGTTCAGCGCCTGCTGCTGATTTCTTCAAGCGAAGTCGGCAAGCGTACGACACAACATCGTGCCGTCATTGAGGCGGCCAAATCTTCGGGTGTCCAACTGCTGGCGTACACCAGCATCCTGCACGCAGACAAATCGACATTGGGCCTGGCTGTAGAGCATCGGGATACCGAACGGGCGCTGGCAGAGTCTGGATTGAACTACGTATTGCTGCGTAATGGTTGGTACAGCGAGAACTACACCGCCAGCGTGCCGACCGCGGTCGAGCACGGCGCTATCCTGGGCAGTGCGCAAGCGGGCCGAATCTCCTCCGCAGCGCGAACAGATTATGCTGACGCGGCAGCCGTTGTACTGACCAGCGAAGGTCAGGCAGGCAAGGTATACGAACTGGCAGGTGATGAGGGTTATTCGTTGTCCGACCTGGCCACGGAAGTCACCAAACAATCCGGTAAGACCGTTGTTTACAACGATCTTCCACAAGAGCAATACAAGGCAGTACTCATTGGATTGGGCCTGCCGACAGCCTTCGCCGGGCTGCTCGCTGATTCTGATGCCGCAGCCGCTAAAGGTGATCTGTTTGATGACGCTCGCCAACTGAGTCGGCTATTGGGACGCCCAACGACGCCGATTGCGCAATCCGTCAGCGCGGCGCTTAAGCACTAAAATCGTTTAGCCACTTGATGTGATATGAGTTGTGAGGAAACCCGCTTTGGCGGGTTTCTGGTTTTGGGGCGGTCGGGATTGGGGCGCGGATCTGGGGCGCCTTCGCAGCCTCGCTGGGGCTCGACAGCTCCCACATTTGGATGTGTGCTCGACTCGGCCAAAGCCGCGATGGCGAGGGTATTGGCACATCGTTATGATGTGGCCTTTCGCTCAACGCCCCAGGAAATACCCATGCCCGCCCTCTCCTTTCGCAACGCCCTGCCCGCCGACGCCGCGCGCTGCTATGAAATCGAAATCAGCGCCTATGAAGGCGATGAAGCCGCCACCCTGGAAAAGATCGCCACGCGTATCGCGCAGTACCCCGAGGGCTTTTTGATTCTGGAGGCGGATGACGCGGTGGTGGGCTTTATCAATTGCGGCTGCGCGCACCACGTGGTGATGTCGGACGAGGCGTTCAAGGAGTTGGTGGGGCACGCGCCCGAGGCGCCGAATGTGGTGATCATGTCGGTAGTGGTCGACCCGGCGCAGCAGGGCCAGGGTTATTCCAGGCTGCTGATGACTGAGTTTGTGCAACGCATGCGCGCGCTGGGCAAGCAGACGATTCATTTGATGTGCAAGGAGCAGCATGTGCCGTTGTACACGCGCATGGGCTACACCTATGTGCAGCCTTCGCCTTCGGATCACGGCGGGATGGCGTGGCATGAGATGGTGATGGACCTCTGATTCCCACCCTGGTAAAGAATTACTGATGCAGTTCGGCGTAGGCCCGCTCACTTTGTGTGTCCAGTCCTATTACGCCTAGGAACCATACAAGGGAACGCGGTATTTCACCGTGTAAAAAACCGAAGCGTGTCTACGATTTCTTACGCGCTGGCTGCCGCCAGGAACGGCCATCGAAGACGCGCCCTACAGCCAAGCCGCCGATTTTGTGAATTTATTCCGCATCGGTTTCACCCCGTTACATCCACCCGAAAAGCACCTGATTGAACGGCCTTCCATAGCTCTGTAGCCTGAAAAACACCGCGCCAGACCGGGCTCTGGCGGGTTTTATCCGTCGCTACCAGAGAGGTGCAATCATGTTTCCAATCAGTGCTCCAGCAGCCTATCTTTCGATGCTTCCAGCCCATCAACCCAACCTGATCGATAACGACAAACCAAGGCACAACCCCCTGGATAAAACCGCCGGGGATGACGCCGAAGTGTTCGACCCCAATACACAGAGCTGGCAACCCACCCAGGCCGCCGGCAACGGTCGATATGCCAACCTCGGCGAGCTTTACCGCGAGGCGATAGATTTTGAGATCAAGGCTGATAACGTGGGAGGATGGCAGCGCGCCTGAAACCACCGGGAACCCAGATGACCCACCCCCAGATTGAAATCAGCAACCAAGCCAACCCCGACGCCGAGCGCATCCTCGGCAGCGGCCTTGCTGCGTTCAACGAAGGCATCACCGGCTACAACGACCGCCTGCCGCTCAACGTGTTGATCAAAGACCCACACAGCCAGCAGATCCTCGGCGGCATCACCGGTAAAACCACCTTGGGGATGGCCTTTCTTGACCTGTTCCACGTACCCGATTCAATGCGTGGAACGGGCCTCGGCAGCCAGTTGCTGCAGGCTTTCGAGGACGAAGCCCGACGCCGGGGGTGTGCCAGCGCGGTGCTGTACACCCTCAGTTTCCAAGCGCCGGGGTTTTATGAGAAACATGGGTGGGTGCGGTTTGGCGAGGTACCGTGCGAACCTGCGGGCAGCAGCCGCGTGTTTTTGTCTAAGGCGTTGTGACGCTCAACGCTTTGCCAAACAACCGGTTCCCATGGGTTTCGCCCTGGAAGGTATAGATCGGCGAGCCCAACAGCTCATACCCGCGCCGAGGGTAAAACCCCAGCGCGCGCTCATTGCCCACCCACACCGTGGCCCACAACAACGCAGCACCGCCGAGTGCTGCGCGGTGTTCGGCCGCTTGCAGCAGCTGATAACCGATGCCCAGGCCAGTGAAGCGTTCCTGGATATACAGGCGTTGCAACTCGGCGACGTTTGAGGCTTCGATCATCGGGTGGTGGGCGTTGAGTTTGACCTGGGCGAAGCCGACCAGGTGCTGGTTGGATTCGGCGACCATCAGCGAGGTGCCTGGCTCAGCCAGCAACGCGGCGATGGTGCCCGGCGCAAAGGCTTGCAACACTTCGTCGGCAATCGAGCGGCGAATACCTTGGGTGGCGTAGGTGTCGAGGAATACCTGCATGCCCAGCACGCCGATGCACAGGGCGTCTTCGGGTGTAGCGTTACGAATAATGATTGCAGGCATTGAGTCTCCGTACTCAAGAAGAATAGCTTTGGCTAACGCCCCAACTGATACACCACCTGTTTTGGGGCCGCTTCGCAGCCCAACGCGAGCAAGCTCGCTCGCCACAAAAAAGGGGCTGTTACCAACTGCCTGAGGCCCCGCCACCACCACTGGAACCACCACCGCCCGAAGAACTGCTGCTGGAGTTGGAACGGCTGGAACTGCTCGAACTGGACCCGCCACCCGACCCCGAGCCGGAGCCGGAGCCGGAGGTGGAAATACTCTGCACAAAAATAATAAACGCTGCGAAGGAGGCCACCGGGATTGCCACGAGCCAACCCTGATAGTCGTGCCCCACCAGCAGGCCCGCCGCCACATAAATCCCCAGCACCGCCAGCACACGCAAAAGGAAGAAGCGCGGTTTGGTCTTCCACGATTCCTTGATCAGGTAAAACAAGCCCACGTAGAGCCCCAGCACCAGGGCCCCGCCGAACGGCCACACCAGCCAATGGACGAAGTTGACCTCGACAAAATGGTTCACCACCAGCACGCCGACGATGTAGGCCAGCAGCCCCATCACGCAATAAAACACCGTGCGCGCCAGCCACAACGCGCCAAAGGTGGCGCCGCCGATCAGCAGGGTCAGCGGCAATAGCCCCAGGTAGATCGGCCAGTCCGGGCCGCCGCCGTAAATAGCCAACAACACGGTGGCGGCCAGCGCAGCAAGCAACGCGCGGCGCCACGGCAGCTTGCCGGCAGCCATCAGCACGCCACCGATGCCGCCGAGGATAAACGCCAGCAGCACGGCAATCGCCTGGGGGTTAACACCGGGGCCGGCCACTTCGGGCAAGTCGCCGCCGTCCACCAGCGTCACCAGGTCGTTTACGCCTTGGGCCACCCCGCCTGCATAGTCGCCTTGGCGAAACGCCGGGGTGATGTGTTCTTCGATGATGCGGTGCGCCAGCAGGTCGGTGACGGTGCCTTCCAGGCCATAGCCCACCTCGATGCGGACTTTGCGGTCGTCCTTGGCCACCACCAGCAGAATGCCGTCGTTGACGTCCTTGCGCCCCAGCTTCCAGGCGCGGAACAGTTGGTTGGCGTAATCCTCGATGCTGTTGCCGCCGGTGCTGGGCACCAGCAACACAGCCACCTGGGCGCCTTTGCGCTGTTCGAGGGCGGCGAGTTGCTCTTTCAGACGAGTGGTGGTGCCTGCGTCGAGGGTGTTGGTCAGGTCGATGACCCGCTGGTCAAGGGCGACGCCGATAGGCGAAGTGTCAGCCTGGGCGGTGATTAACAGGCTGCTGAGCACCATCACCAGCAGACCCAAGACCGATTGCCGCAGAATCACCATCATGCTTTGTTACCTGAAGTTTCTTCCTGAAGGCGACGACTTTACCTTATCAGCGCTATAACGCGTGACCCCATGGGATTGACTATCTAAACTGCCCGTACGCATAGCAAAACGCCATAACCGAGAAGCCTATGGATCTACGTCACCGCAACAACGTCAATGTGATGGGCAGCGGCACCTCGACCCTGGTGTTTTCCCACGGTTTCGGCTGCAACCAAGCCATGTGGAACCACTTGGCGCCACAGTTTCTGCAACGTTTCCGGGTGGTGCTGTATGACCTGGTAGGCGCCGGGCTCTCGGACCTCGGCGCCTTCGACAAAGCCAAGTACAACACGCTGGACGGCTACGCCCACGACCTCAACGAGATCATCGACACCTACGCCGAAGGCCCGGTGATCCTGGTGGGTCACTCGGTGAGCGCGATGATCGGCACCCTCGCCGACCGCCAGGCCCCCGGGCGTATCGCCGCCCATGTGATGATCGGCCCGTCGCCACGCTATATCGATACCGACGGTTATATCGGCGGTTTCAAGCGCAGCGATATCGACGACCTGCTCGACACCCTCGACAGCAACTACCTCGGCTGGTCCAGCGCCATGGCCCCGGTGATCATGGGCGCGCCCGGGCAACCGGCGTTGAGCGCCACCCTCACCGACAGTTTCTGCCGCACCGAGCCGGACATCGCCAAGCAGTTTGCGCGGGTGACCTTTATGTCCGACAACCGCCAGGACGTGATCGGCCTGACCACCCCCGTACTGATCCTGCAATCGAGCGACGACCTGATCGCCCCCGTGGCCGTGGGTGAATACCTGCACAGCGTCTTGCCCAACAGCACCTATTGCCTGGTGGACAACGTCGGCCATTGCCCGCACATGAGCGCGCCGCAGGCCTGCGGGGCGGCCATGGATAGCTTCCTGGCACCTTGGGCGGCCCAGCGTGTCGACTGAACTGTTCGACAACGCCGCCTGCGCCCTGGCCGTCACCGCGGAAGACGGCACGATCCTGCAAGCCAACGCACGCTTGCGCGAGTGGTCGGGGTTCAGCACCCCTGAGCTGTGTGGCCGCCGCTTCCAGGACTTGCTGACCATGGGCGGGCGGATCTTCCACCAGACCCACCTGGCCCCCATGTTGCGCATGCATGGCAGCGTTACCGAAGTGAAACTGGACATGCTGCACCGCGATGGGCACAAGCTGACCGTGCTGCTCAACGGCCAAAAACGCGAACACGGCGACAGCGTGGTGTACGACCTGGCGCTGTTCGGCACCACCGACCGCGACAAGTACGAGCGCGAGTTGCTCAACGCGCGCAACCTGGCCGAAGCCCTGCTGCAGGAAAAAACCGCCACCGAACTGGCCCTGCAACAGGCCCAGGCCGAACTCAACGAGGCCTACGCCATTGCCCAGCGGCGCGCACTGTTTGCCGAGCAGATGGTCGCAATCGTCAGCCATGATTTGAAGAATCCGCTGACGGCCATTCGCATGGCGTCCGACTTTCTCAGCCGTGGCGAGCGCACCCCCAAGGAACGCACGTTGCTGGGCCATATCGGCCAATCGTCCGAGCGCGCCCAGCGCATGATCGCCGACCTGCTGGACTTCACCCAGGCCCGGGTCGGCCAGGGCATTTCCATCAAGGTGGCGCCGTTGGCGCTGCATGAGGTGATTCAGCGTGCGGTGGATGAACTGCGCGTGGCTTTCCCCGAGGCCACGTTGACGCATCACGCCGAGGGCCAGGGCGACGCCAACCTGGACGCCGACCGCGTGCAGCAGATCATCGGCAACCTGGTGGCCAACAGCGTGGCCTATGGCGACCTGCAACGGCCGATCACGGTGACCTCACGCCTGGGCGACGGCACCTGCGAAGTGGCAGTCCACAACCATGGCTCGGCGATTCCCGAAACCTTGCTGGCCGGGCTGTTCGAGCCCATGACCCGGGGCACCGACCAGGGCCGCGACGTGCGCAGCGTAGGCCTGGGCCTGTATATCGTGCGCGAGCTGGCGAAAGTGCATGGCGGCGATGTGGCAGTGCAGTCCTGTGCCAACGGCGGCACCACCTTTACCGTGACGTTTCAGACCAAGTAAGCGCTGCCCTGCATCACCGGCTCCACGCTGCCGGTGAGCACCACACCGCCCTCGCCCGCCCAGTGCACGGTCACCGTGCCGCCGTCGCACTGCACCTGCACCGTGGCATCCAGCAAATCACGCCGGATGCCATTGACCACCGCCCCGCAGCAGCACGAGCCGGAGCCCAGCGGCACGCCACCGCCACGTTCCCAGATACGCAGGCGGATGTGCCCACGGTCCAGCACTTGCACAAAATGCACATTGGTCCTGGCCGGGAACAGCGGGTGAATCTCCAGCGCGGGGCCCACGGCGGCCACGTCGACGGCGGCGATGTCGTCGACAAAAAACGTGCAATGCGGGTTGCCCATGCTGCACGCCGCCGGGTCGCCTTCGATTGGCAAGGTGCGCGTGTCCAGCGCTTCGGCCAGCGGCACCGCCGCCCAGTCCAGCGACGGTTCGCCCATGTTCACCGACACCCGTCGCCCCGACTCACGCGTGCAGGTCAGCAAACCACGCTCGGTGCGCAACACAATCGAGTCGGCGCCGGTTTCATGCATCAACCGGTCGGCCACGCCACGGGTGGCGCTGCCGCAGGTTGCCAAAGGCGTGCCGTTGGGGTTCCAGAATTTGATCCGCGCGGCGGCGTCGTCGCAGTCGAGGATTACCGCCAGTTGGTTGAAGCCGATGCCGGTGTGGCGGTTGCCCAGGTGCCGGGCGATGGACGCAGTGATCGGGTCGTCCAGGCCACGCCGGTCGATGAGGATGAAGTCGTCGCCATGGGCGTGCATTTTCACGAACTGCAAGGGCATGGGCTGTCCTGCGGGAGAGGTGGAGGATACCCTGAGCTTACTCAATCTTAACGAGCGCTACCCATGCTTATTGTCTTCAGCGGATTGCCCGGCAGCGGCAAGACTACGATTGCCCAACACCTGGCACGCCGGACCGGCGCGGTTTACCTGCGTATCGACGTGATCGAACAGGTGCTGCGCGACGCCGGTGTTTCGGTGGGTGCCAACGGTTACAGCGTGGCGAACGGACTGGCACTGAGTAATTTGCGCTTGGGGCAGATGGTGATTGCCGACTGCGTGAACCCGGTCGAGGACAGCCGTGCAGCCTGGCAGGCAACGGCCGAAACGGCGGGCGTGACGCTGCTGAATATTCAGGTGGTGTGCTCGGATAAGCAGGAGCACCAACGCCGCGTCGAAGCGCGCACGGCGGATATTCCCGGGCTGGTGCCACCGAGCTGGCAATCGGTTTTGGCGCACGAATATGAGCCTTGGGAGCACGCCCCACTGACCCTTGATACCGCCCAAACCAGCGCAGCCCAGGCCATCGAAACCATCACCCAACACTTCCACACCACTTAAAGCCCCCACACACTTATAGGCAGCCACACGTCCTGTGGCGAGCGGGCTTGCCCGCGTTGGGGTGCGCAGCAGCCCCAGTAAAAACACTGAAGTTTTTCTGAGAGACCTCAGCGCTTGGCTTTGGGGCTGTTCGCAGCCCAACGCGGCGGTGCGACGATTCGACAAGCCCGCTCGCCACAACAGCCGTACACACTCGGATCAATCTGATTCGGGATAGCACAAAAACCCACGCAGTTGTTGATAACCATTATCAACTACAGCTAAACTCCGCGCCCTCCCACTTCCCAGTCTGTGCCCGGCGGCACAGTCGCGCGCAGGCAGCTGACTCTCTTGGCGGATGAAAAACTCCAGCTTTACCTGACCCACCGGGCCGCGCTGCTGGACTATGCCGCGCCCATCGTGGGCTGCCGCGCCCGCGCCGAGGACGTGGTGCAGGAGGCCTGGTTGCGCTTCAGCGGCCAGGATGAGCAGGCCGATATCCGCCACCCCGCCAGCTACCTGTACCGCATCGTGCGCAACCTGGCGCTGGACCTCACCCGCCGCAGCGCCACCGAGCGCGTGCAGCCAGGCGGGGATGAGTTGCTCAACGAGTTGCCCTCCAGCAGCGCCTCTCCCGAACGCGAAGTGAGCAGTCAGAACGAGCTGCAAGCCATCTCCCGCGCCCTGGCCCAATTGCCCGAACGCACGCAACGCGCGTTTGAAATGCACCGCCTGGGCGGCTTCACCTTGCAGCAAGTGGCGGCGCAGCTGGGGGTGTCGACGGCATTGGTGCATCAACTGGTGCACGATGCCTTGCGCCATTGCATGGACTGCCTGGGAGACGACGATGACTGATCGATCAGGCGACTTTCTGAAAAACCGCAGCGCTGCTGCGTCTTTTGCAGTGAAGGGCGAATCCATGGGATCCTGCCCGCCGTTTTTTGCCTGCGGAGATGCTGCCTACATGCCCACCAAGGATTGCGCCAACGCTCGCCGCGACGAGGCCCTGGACTGGCTGATGCGCGTGCAACAGGCTCCGCTGGACGCGGACTTGCGGGTGCAGTTGGCCGCTTGGTGTGCCGTGGATGAGGCCAACGCCAAGGCCTACCGCAAGGCCGAGCGCGTGTGGCATTTGACCGGGCAACTGGCGCCAGCCATCGCTGCGCCAGCCATCACTGCTCCGATCACCGCAGCGCCACGGCCAATCGCGCGCCCACGGCGTACCCGACGCTGGGTCGCCGCCGCCCTCGCCGCCTGCCTGGTCGTGGCCCTGGCGCCGAGCCTGCTGTTGCGCTGGCAAGCCGACTACCGCACCGGTGCCGGTGAAACCCTGGATATCACCCTCAGCGACGGCAGCGTGGTGCAGTTGGACAGCCATTCGGCCATCGCCGTAGACCTCGCCGGTCACCATCGCGATGTGCGGTTGCTGGCCGGCCAGGCGTTTTTCAAGGTGATGCCGGACAAGAGCAAACCCTTTCATGTGCTGACCCAGACCTTGCGGGTGACGGTCACCGGCACCGCGTTCAACGTCGATGCCCAACCGGGCAACCCAAGCGTGGCGGTGCAACAAGGCGCGGTGAATGTCGACGACGGCCCGACCCGTCGCCCCCTCGCCAGCCTGGTACCGGGCCAGCGCCTGAACTATCGCGCCGGCCACGCGGAGGTCAACACCTTCACCCCGAGCCAGGCCGCGCCGTGGCGCCAGGGGCAGTTGATTGCCGATGACCTGCCGATCAGCGAAGTGCTCGAACAGCTGCGCCGCTACACCCCCGCGATCATTGTGTTGCGCGACGCCAAGCTCGGCGCGCAACGGGTCACCGGCGTGTACGACCTGCGCAAACCCCAGGCGGCACTGCAAGCCGTGCTGCAACCGTATGGCGCCAAAGTGCGCGCCTACAGCCCGTGGCTGCTGGTGCTGAGCCGGTAAATTTCCCGCCTGGAAAAATATTTCATATTTTTTCTGAAAATCCCCCGCGCTGTCCCGTCTTCTGTTCCGCGCGCAGCAATTGAGATTTATTCGTATTCATTGACTGGCCGGTTTTTGCCGGCGCGGGGATCTTTGCATGACTCACACCCTTCACCGCTTGCCTGGGCAGCGCGGGCCCTGGCCGCTGCGCCTGAAACAAACCGCTGGCGCCGGTTTGCTCGGTCTGTGCTGCGCGTTCGGCGCAGTGCCACCGGCCTTGGCGCAGGCACAAACCGCAGATAAAGCCGCGCACGGTTTCAGCATCCCGGCCCAACCCTTGGCGGGCGCCTTGATCGCCTTCGGCCAACAGAGCGGCCAACAGGTGAGTGTCGACCCGCAACTGGTCAAGGGCGTCAGCTCCCCCGGCGTGAACGGTGACATGAGCAACGACGCCGCCCTCGCCTACCTGCTGCAGGGCACCGGCATCGGCTGGGGTTACCAGGATGGCGCGCTGGTGTTCCATCGCCTGGCCAGCGCCGATGCCGGGCCGGTGATGCTGGACAACACCATCGTGCTGGGCTTCACCGAAGAGAATTCGTTCCAGGGCGCCACCGTGATCGACCAACGGGCGATCCAGGCCTTTCCCGGTGCCAACGGCGACATCACCACGCTGCTGCAAATGCACCCCGCCGTGCAGTTCAGCAGCGAACAGAAAAGCTCCAACACCCCTGGTGAAATCGACCCGGCCGACATCAGCATCAACGGCGCCAAGTTCTACCAGAACAACTTCATGATCGATGGCATATCGATTAACAACGATATCGACCCCGGCGCCCACGGCTACAACGAAACCCGCCAGTTCGACGCCGCCCCCAGCCGCTCCCACGGCATCGCCCTGGACGCCGACCTGCTGCAGGAAGTGAAGGTCTACGACAGCAACGTGCCCGCCGAATACGGTGGTTTCAACGGCGGCGTGGTGGATGCGATCACCCGTCGCCCCAGCCAGGACCTGCACGGCAAGGTGTCCTATTCGATGACCCGTTCGGAGTGGACCAAATACCACATCACCGCCCAGGACCAGGAAGCGTTCGACAACGCGTCCAACGAGCAGTACCAGCCTGACGTCAAGAAAACCACGATGCGCGGCATGCTCGAAGGCCACCTCACCGAAGACTTCGGCGGGATTCTGAGTTTTTCGCAAAAGCGCTCGGTGATCCCGTTGAACCGCTATGCCGACGGCTACACCAGCCCCAATGGCGACAACGAAAAAGACCAGACGCGCCAGCTCGACAACTACATGCTCAAGACCTACTGGAACGTTAACGACCGCCTGAGCCTGGACGCCTCGTTTATCAAGGCGCCGCAGGAAAACACCTATTTCCGCGAGAACTACATCAACTCCGGTTTCACTAATGTCAACGGCGGCTGGCAGGGTTCGCTCAAGGCCGTGTGGGAAGGTGACTCGGCGCGCTGGACCCACACCGTGGCGCTGACCGACCTGAATAGCTCACGTGAATCCGAGGCCACCGACATGATCGGCTGGTACTACTCCAGCGTGAAAAACTGGGGCATCCCACTGTCCACTACCTCGCGCAGCGGCGAAGGCGCGTACGGCGACCTGGACCAGACCCAGCGCGGCATCGACTACAAGCTCAAGGCCGAGTGGCAGGCGTTCAACTGGGGCGGTGCCGAGCATCAGTTCACCGGCGGCATGGAGCTGACCCGTAACCACGCCACCTGGGAACGCGGCACCGCCGCCACCTCGGCGCTGGTGGGGCGGCGCGACAATATCGCCACCTGCCTCAACAACGACCCGCTCTGCTCCATCGGCCTGATGCTCAACGGCAACACGCGCCAATGGGCCAACACCATCAACGTGTATGGCGCCGGCAAGCTGGACCTCACCGAAACCAAATACGCGTTCCACCTGCAAGACGCCATCCAGATCGGCAAGCTCGGCCTGCGCCCCGGCGTGCGCTTCGAGGGCGACGATTACATGGAGGACAAAAACCTCGCGCCACGTTTTGCCGGTGACTACGACTTCTTCGGCGACCGCAGCACCGTGCTGGTCTTCGGCGCCAACCGCTACTACGGGCGCAACCTGTTCAAGTATCGCCTTGCCGATGGCCGCCAGGCGTTCAACACGCGCTACACCCGCACCACCCAGGGCGGCGCCTGGACCGCCGTGCAGGGCAAGAACCAGAACAAGTTCTCCGACCTCAACGTGCCCTATGACGATGAGTGGACGCTGGGACTCGATCAGGTGTGGCTCGACACCGACTTTCGCCTGAAATACGTGCACCGCGAAGGCAAGGACCAGATCGTGCGCGCCTCCAACCGTGTGCTGGGCACCGGCGCAGCTGCCGGTTACGACACCATCTACTACACCTACACCAACGCCGGCTCCAGCGAGACCGACAACATCAGCCTGACCATCACGCCCAAGCAGGAATTCAAATGGCAGGGCACTCGCACCAGCGTGCAGGCGGCGTTTGACTGGTCACAAACCAAGGACGGCTACGGCACCTATGAGTCGATCGTCGATGCCGGCGAGTTCGCCGACGACGACGTGATCTACGACGGCAAGCGCATGGCCTACAGCGAACTGCCCGCCGGCGATTTCAACCGCCCCTGGACCGCGCGCCTGACCACCATCACCGAGATCCCGCAATGGCACCTCACCGTCAGCAACTTCCTGCGCTATCGCGGCGCCTACGAACAAATCGTCGAAACCAGCGCCACCGCCGTGATCGGTGACGAGACCCTTGCGGTGTATGACTCCGCCGAGGTCAAGGCCGCGCCCACCTGGGATATGCGCGTTAGTTGGGAGATCCCCACTGGCAAGGACCAGGCGCTGTTTGCCGCCGTGGATATCACCAACGTCACCGACCACGTCAACGAGATCGTCGGTAAAAACAGCTCCGTCGTTTCCTATGAGATCGGCCGCCAATACTGGCTGGAAGTCGGCTACCGCTTCTGATCCAACCCCTGATTAGCCTGGATACCTTAATGAACAAGATTCTTGCAGGCCTGCTCGGCCCGCTGCTGCTGTGCGCCTGCGCATCGCCCGTGACCGAAACGCCGCTGCCGTGGGCCCCGCAGGTGGTGCGCGGCACACTGGCCAATGGCTTGGAATACCGCTTGGTGCGCGACACCAGCCAGGCCGGCCGCCTGGACCTGCGCCTGACCGTGCGCGCCGGCTCCGTGGACGAAGACGACGACCAGGTCGGCGTGGCGCATATGCTCGAACACCTGACCTTTCGCAGCCGCGCGGGCCAACCCACGGATTTGCGCGCACAGATGAGCGCCCTGGGTTGGGTGCAAGGCCGCAATTTCAACGCCGTGACCAGCTACGACCGCACCCAGTACCTGCTCAGCCCCATGGCTGGCAGTACGCAAACGCCGGTGGCCTTGGAGAAACTCGCGCAGCTGGTATTCGCCGGCGACTACAGTGCCGCCGACCTGGAGCGCGAACGCCCTATCGTTATCGAGGAATGGCGCGGTGGCCTCGGTGTAGCGCAGCGCATGAATGACCAGCGCGCGGCGTCGCAGCGGGTTGGCTCGCGCTACCCGGAGCACCGCACCATCGGCAATGAAACGGCGATCCGCAAAGCTTCGCTGGGCGCGTTGCAACGCTTTCAACAACGCTGGTACGTGCCCAACAACATGATTTTGTCGGTAGTCGGCGACTTCGAGCCACAGCAGTTGGCGCAGCAGATTCAGCAAGCCTTTGGCGCCCCAGCCGCGAAGGCCTTGCCCGAGCGCGAGCACCGCGAACTGCCCCTCGATGGCCAGCTGAAAATCTTCCGCCTGCAAGACCCGCAAACCGGCAGCAACCAAGTGTCGCTGCTGTTTCGCCTGCATGAGCCGGACAGCCGTGGCGCCACCGCCGATGCGACCCGCGAACGCTTGATCGATCGCATCACCCTCTCGGCCCTGTTGGCCCAACTGCGCCGCCAACCGCTGCAACCTGGCGTACGCAGCCTGACCGCGCAAAAGACCCTGATCGGTGATCATTCCAGCGTGCTCGGCGTCGCCGCCGGTGTGGAAGGCCCCCACCACGACGCCGCCTTACAACAGCTGCTGACCGAACTGGAACGCCTGCGCCAGCACGGCCTCACCGCGCAGGACCTGGCGGTTGAGCAGGCGAAGATCCGGCAACTGGCGGACGGCATGTTGGCCAAAGATGAGTCGCGCACCTTCGAGCAATGGGTGACCACACTCAACGATGCCGCCGTGCAGAACCGTAGCGTGGTGGCCCCGCATCAGATCGCCCAATTGTCCCTGCGCGCCCTCGACAGCATCGACCTCGCGGCGATCAACACGCGCCTGCAACGCTGGCTGAACAGCCCCGACCAGGTGCTGCAACTGACCGCGCCGGGCAATAGCGTGGTGCGTTTGCCAAGTGTGGACGAAGTGCAGCACCTGCGCGCAAGCATCGCCCAGACCTCCCTGACGGCGCCCCAGCTTGCCGCACCCGAAGCAGCGCCGAGCGTGACCTTCACGCCGCCGGCTGCCGGGCAACCCGGCCAGGTCACGGCTAAACGCCGGTTTGCTGCCGAACAGGTTGAACACTGGCAACTGAGCAATGGCGACCGCCTGGTGTGGCTGCGGCGCAATGCCGAAAATGGCCAGTGGCGCCTGCAAGCCGAATCGGCCGCCGGCTTCAACCGCCGCGACGTGCCAGGCTGGCGCCTGCAAATGGCCGCGCAACTGGGCAGCGAAAGCGGCGCCGCAGGGCTGCAGGCCTGGCGTAAACAGCACAAGGCGACCCTGAGCCTGGAGCACAGCGCCACGCGCTTGCAGTTGAACGCGAGCAGTCAGCCGTCGCTCGCCGCCTTCACCAGCGTGCTGCAAAGCTATCGCCAGAGCCAGGTCAATGCCGTGATCGACGAGGCGTTGTTCAGTGCCGCACGGGATGATTTGCTCAGCCGCGCCAGCACCCGACCGGACGCCATCGCCGTCGCCCGACGTGAACTGCGCTACGGCGCGGACACCTGGCAAAACCCCGATCAGCAAGCACTGGAACCGCTACAGGCAACCACGCTGACCGAGGACTGGCAGCAATTGGTCCAGGCCCCGGTAACCTACTACCTGATGGCCGATATCGACCCCGCCCACCTGGAAAGCGCGGTAGGCGAACAACTGGCGAACATCCCGCGCCGCGCTGCACACGCCACCCGCCCTGCCCTGCAACTGCCCGGTCAACGCCGTGCCGACCTGGCCGTGGCTCTGGAACCGCGCGTAGTACTCGAAGCCAGCAGCTTCAGCGAACACGCCTGGTCGCCCGAGGCCGCCGCCCGCGTCGCCGCACTGCGTGAGCTGGCCAACCAAAAGCTCAAGCAGCGCCTGCGCGGCGAAGCGTCTGGCGTTTACCGCCTGCGTTTCGACAGCGAGTTGAACCCCGACACCCAGCGCATCGAAAGCCAGTTGAGCTTCACCTGTGATCCCCAGCGCGCTGAGGAGTTGTGGGCCCTGGCCCAGCAAACCCTGGCACAACTGGGCCAATCGGTAGACGCCAAATGGGTCGCAGGCGAACGTGCCGAACTGCGCCGCCAGGAGAAAAAGCGCCTGGTCGACCCCACCACCCAGTGGCGCCGCCTGCTGCTCAGCGAACACCAATGGCAAGACCCGCGCTACCTGAGCCGCCAGACCGCGCTGCCGGACGGGCTGCGCATCGAGCTGCTCAAACCCTTGGCGAGCGAGCTGTTCCCGGCGGATAACCAGGTGCTGCTGCGCGTGCTGCCCAAGGCGAACGCTGAATGAAAAGCCTGCGTACGTTCTACCGCCTGGCCGCGCCGTTCTGGCGCCAACGCTCACAGTGGCTGGGCTGGCTGATGCTCGCCGGCATCATCGGCATGGGCCTGCTGCTGGTGCAGATCAACGTGTTGATCAATGCCTGGAGCAAATCCTTCTACGACACCCTGAGCGCGTTTGACACCCCCGCCTTGTACGCGCTGATGGGCCGCTACGTGATCTACCTGAGTGCCTATGTGGTAATCGTGGTGGCACTGGACTGGGTACGCAAAGCCCTGGTGCTGCGTTGGCGCCAGGCCATGACCGAGCATTTCACCCACGCCTGGCTGGCCGACCAAGCCTTCTACCGCCTGGGGTTGAACGGCGAGCCGGACAACCCTGATCAGCGCATCAGCGAAGACGTGGACATGGTCGCCGACTTGAGCGTAGAGCTGGTGGCGTCGTTCATTGTCAACATGGCCCAGGTCGGCGCGTTCATGAGCATCCTGTGGCAACTGTCCGGGGTGCAGACCTTCAGCCTCGGCGAATACAGCATCACCGTGTCGGGTTACCTGGTGTGGATTGTGCTGCTGTATACCCTGGCCGGCAGCCTGATCACCCATTGGGTCGGCCGCCCGTTGCACCGTTTGAATGTGGACCGCCAACACTACGAGGCGGACTTTCGCGCCAGCCTGTTGCGCAAGCGCGAGCACGCCGAGCAGATCGCCCTGTACCGTGGCGAAGCCGTGGAGCGCCAGCACCTGGCCGAGCGCTTCGGCGCGATTGCGCGCAATTGGCGCCAGTTGATGGGCCGCGAGCGCAACCTCAGCCTGTTTGTCGTCAGTTACGAGCGGTTGAGCCTGATTATTCCGGTGTTTGCCGCCCTGCCTGCATTTCTGGCCAAGACCATCACCCTGGGCGGGCTGATGCAGATCCGCAGCGCGTTCAGCGCAGTGCAAGGTTCCCTCAGTTGGTTCATCAAGCTGTACCCCAAGTTGATGCGCTGGAGTTCGGCGGTGGAGCGGCTGGGCCAGTTTGAACAGGCGATTGCCGCCAGCCGTTGTCAGGCCAAGGCGCCGGTGGTGGGCGATTGCTTGTGCATCAGCGGCCTCGACGTACTGCGCCCGGACGCCGGCGTACTGCTGGCGGACGTATCGGTGCAGGTGAACCAGGGCGAATGGCTATTGATCGCCGGGCGCAGCGGCATTGGCAAATCGACCTTGCTGCGCACCTTGCAGGGCATCTGGCCGTACTGCCGTGGCGGCTGGCAATTGCCGCCGGGGCGCAGCCTGTTAGTGCCGCAAAAGCCCTATCTACCGAGCATGCCGTTGCGCAACCTGCTGGCGTATCCGGCGGTTGAGGTGCCCAGTACGGCGCGTTTGATTGCGGTGTTGCAGCAAGTGGGCCTGGCGGGTTTGGCACAGCGCCTGGATGAGCAAAGCGAATGGGCGCGGGAACTGTCCGGCGGCGAGCAACAGCGCATCGGCCTGGCGCGGGCGCTGCTGTACGCGCCCGACACCTTGTACCTGGATGAAGCCACCAACCAACTCGACGAGGCCAGTGCACACGCCTTATTGGTGTTGCTGCGCGCGCAACTGCCGGGCTGCACCGTGATCGGCATCAGCCATCAGGCGGCATTGGCGGCGCTGTTCGATCGTACGTGGTTGCCGTCTATAGAGCCTGGGAGCCCATCGCCTTCATCAACACCAGGTCGCGCGCATAAATATCCGGCGCATACACCAGGCCACCCTGGCGATCCACTTCCACCGTCCAGTAGCCCAATAGCACCGGCACCGGGGTGGCCAGCCTGAATTCATGGGTCACGCCGGTGGCCAGCAGTTCATCGGTGCGGGCGCGCTCGGCCGGGGTCACCAGCAGGTCGCGCAGCAGCAACGGCTGCTCGACCCTGACGCAGCCGGAGCTGAACGCGCGTGGCCCCTTGGTGAACAGCGGCTGGCTCGGGGTGTCGTGCAGGTACACCGAGTAGGGGTTGGGAAAGCGCATCACGATCTTGCCCAGCGGGTTGCGCGGGCCGGCTTCCTGGCGCAGCAGGATATTGCCGGGGCGCGCCCAGTCGATCTGTTCCGGCGCCAGCGGGTGGCCCTCGGCGTCAAGCACTTGCAGGTTCTGCTGGCGCAGGTATTCGGGGTTGAGGCGGATGGCCGGCAGTTTGTCCTCACGCATGATGGTGGGCGGGATGGTCCAGGTGGGGTTGAGGGTCAGCCGCGTAATGCGGGATTTCAGCAGCGGCGTCTGGCGCTCGGCGCGCCCCACTTGCAGGCGGGTTTGCCATACCGGGATGCCGCTCTGGTAGACGCTCAGTTGCGCGGCGGCGACGTTGACCAACACCCCTTCGGGCTCCAGGTCCTGGGCCAGCCAGCGGAAGCGTTCGAGGTTGATGCGCAGTTGCTCGCGGCGAATCGCCGGGCTGATATTGAGTTCGGTCACCGTGCCCGCGCCAATCACACCATCAGACTGCAACGAATGGCTGAGCTGGAAGGCCTTCACCGCCGTGACCAGTTCCGGCCGGTATTGCTGGCCGCTGCCCTTGGGCTCGCTGGCCAGGTAACCACCACGGTAGAGGCGCCGCGCCAGTTCCGGTACGCGCGGGTCGTCCATGCCGGGGCGCAACAGCGGGCCGCTGGCAATCGCGTCCCAATGCGGCAGCGGTTGCTGGCGCACGCTGGAATAGGCGTTGCGCAGGCTGCGGTAAAGGTCGGCGCTGGGGCGCGCCTGGTCGAACGCCTGGGCCATGTCTTGCAGGCCGACGGCGGCAAACGCCAATACTTCGGTGTCGGGGTCATGGGCCGGTGGCTGTGAGTGCCACAAGGGTTCGAAGCGTGACTGTTGCAGGCGCCCATAATGCAGATCCTGCAGCGCTTGCAGGTACTGGCGGCTGTTGTCGATATCGCTGCACAGCACGTTGGCCGTGGCGTCTGGCGCAGGCAGGCTATAGTGGGTGGGGTCCAGGCCGTCGTCGGCGAGCAGCAGCAACTGAGCGTGCAATGCTTCGCGGCGCTCGGCAGCCGACCACAGTGGCCCATCACCCTGCTGCTGATAAAAGGCTTGCAGGCGTGATTGCGCAGCGGCATCGATCTGCCCCGCGAGGCCTGGGCAAACGCTGGGCAGTTGCGCCAGGGCCTGTTGCACCGGCGCGGTATTCACCAGGATCGGCGGCGCCACCGGCAATGCGCCCTCCGACAGTGCGTCGGCTGTAGCGACCAATGGTGCAACGAGCAGGCAAATGCTCAAGTAACATGCGTGTTTTTTGAACAATAGCTTTGCTCCAATCCACAGTGGGGGGATGTACTGTAGATGCTGACTTTTATGTATCGCTTCGGCCTGATCACCATGAGCCTGGCTGTGTTGAGCAATTCTGCGCTCGCCGCCAATGGCAACCCTCCTACCTTGTATAGCAGCCTGGCGCGCTCGGCTCCAGAACTCAATCCGACTGTGCTGAAAAGCGCCCTGAACGCGGTGCAGTGCGCGGTCAATAATGGCGAGGAACGCTCCGAGCGCCTGGCCGTGATTGACTATTCGCAGCCTTCGACCGCCCGTCGGCTGTGGATCTTCGACCTGCGTAAACAGACCCTGGTGCTGCGTGACCTGGTGGCCCACGGTGCCAAATCCGGGGAAAACTTCGCCACCCAGTTCTCCAACCTCGAAGGCAGCCACCAGTCCAGCCTCGGGCTGTTCCGCACCCAGGAAAGCTACCTCGGCACCCATGGCTATTCATTGCGCATGGACGGCCTGGAGCCAGGGTTCAACGATCAGGCCCGCGACCGCGCCATCGTGATTCACGCCGCAGACTATGTGAGCCCGCTATGGAGCAAACGCGAAGGCCGCATCGGGCGCAGCCAGGGTTGCCCGGCCGTGCGCCCGCAGGTGGCGCGCCAGGTGGTGGATAAGCTCAAGGATGGGCAGTTCATGTTTTCGTGGTACCCCGACCAACGCTGGTTGAAGTCCTCGACGCTGCTCAATTGCAAGCCCCAACAGGTGGCGAGTAGTCGTACAATCCGGGGTGGATAGCCTGTCCCTGAACAGATAAGAGAGCGTCGAATGCTTCTACACACGTCTACCTGGATCGAGATCGGCCAGTTTCTGGAGCGCAGCCGCACGGTGGTGATCCCCATCGGCTCCAATGAACAGCACGGCCCTACCGGCCTGTTGGGCACTGACTGGATGTGCCCGGAAATCATCGCCCATGAGGCGCAGAAGAACGCCGACATCCTGATCGGCCCCACCTTCAATATCGGCATGGCCCAGCATCACCTGGGCTTTCCCGGCACCATTTCCCTGCGCCCGTCCACCTTCATTGCCGCGATTGGCGATTGGGTGCGTTCGCTGGCCGGGCATGGTTTCGAGAAAATCCTGTTCCTCAACGGCCATGGCGGCAATATCGCCACGATTGAAGCGGCGTTTTCCGAGCTGTACGCCGAAGCCAGCTTCGCCCGCCGCCCGGCCGGCTTTGCGCTGAAACTGGTGAACTGGTGGGACCTGGAAGGCGTGAGCGAGCTGGCCCACCGCCAATTCCCGGTGGGCCACGGCAGCCACGCCACGCCGTCGGAAATTGCGGTGACGCAATGGGCTTACCCGGACTCGATCAAGTCGGCTGACTACGCGCCGCAAATCGCCAACACTGGGCCGATCCGCGAAGCCCTGGACTTCCGCGCACGCTTCCCCGACGGGCGCATGGGCTCGGACCCGGCCCTGGCGACCTTGGAAAAAGGCGCTGAGTTGGTGGCGTTGGCGGCGAGTGGGTTGGTCAAGACTGTGACCAACTTCAGCAACGAAGCTAAACCTTAAGTCCTACACACAATTCAAATGTGGGAGGGGGCTTGCCCCCGATGACGGAGTGTCAGTCAATATATTTTTGACTGATCCACCGCTATCGGGAGCAAGCTCCCTCCCACATTTAGTTCGGCATCGCCTGGAATTACTTACACTCTTGCGCCGCCAACTCCAGCCGCGATGGCGTCAGCGCCGAGGCCAGCGGCTTGCGCTCATAAAGGAACACCTTGCCACCCTCGCCGGCCTTGTACGCTTCCAGCACATCGTCAGCGGCAATCTTGCTGGTCAGTAACACCTTGGCGTGGCGCGAGTTCTGCGTCACGGTGGAGGTGATGCCGTGCTTTTCCAGCTTCGGCACTACGCACTGCACATACGCTTCAGGACCCTTGCTGGTCTGCAGGGTCAGGGTTGGAGCGTTAGGGGCGGAAACACAGCCGGCCAGCAACAGAGCGGCGGCCGGGACGAAAAAAGAGCGCATGAAAAAATCCTGACGATAAAAATAAAAGTTCATTTCAACTCGCACGAACCAGCGCCTTGAGCGACGCATCGAACTGCTTCAAGGCATCCAGCTGCACATCACGCTGCTGCTCGATCTGCGCGGCGATCTCCGGCGCGGCCTTATCGCGTACCCATACCGACGGCAGTTGCTTGTGCACCGAGCCTTCGGCCTTGGCGATGTATTGCAGGTTGGCGTCATAGAACCGCGCCACAAAACGCGCCTCGACCTGATCGTTACGCTGGGTCAGCAGTTGATTGTGGGTATCGAGCATCACCACCACATCCGGGTGCGCCTGCACCAAAGCGTCCAGGCTGTCGTAGACAGTCACCGACAAGAAGGTGCCTTGCAGCGAATTCATCAACCAATCAATCGCCAGCTCCGGGTCGGAACTGTTGACGAACGCCTGGCGGATACGCCCGTCGAGGGCATCCTTGGCGCCATTCAAGGCCATGTCATGGTAGCGTTCAAGGTAGCTGAGATTGTCGCGGGTGTTGTCGCTCAGCAATACACCGACTGACTGCGTGCGCTGGAGGGAGTCTACGCTACCGACGATAGGTAGCAAATGGCCTGTAGGCAGTTCAGCGGCGATGGCCGCGTTGTTCACCACCACGGTGCCCAGCATCAGGGCCATCAAAGCTAGTTGAATAATCGTCCTCATCGCGCATTTCCTTGAACAGCGTCTCGATGCGGTGATTTTGCGCTTTCCCGGCAAAAACAGAACTTGCAATGCGTGATGGTGACTATTATCTGAACCGATAGTGCACCCATAAAATCTATAAGGACCCGCCATGAAGCCTCACCAGAAAACCTTCGACCGCATCCGCGAAGCCGTACTACCGGAGTTTCGCGAGCGGGTCGCCGATTACCTGGTCGACTATGAAAGCGTGCTGCAGGACAACGCAGCCGACACCGCGCAGGTGTACGCCAGCGCCCAGCAACTGCGCGGCTACCTGCGTGGCTTGAACACCACGCGGGTGTTGGGCATGGCCGATTGGGAAGACCTCGACCGGCGGGTGCAAGAGGATTGGCTACGGGTGGTGGAAGCCGAATAAGCGGCGTGGGCTGTCGATCAGCAACGCCTGCTCGACCTGTGCCGAACACTCCAGGGCCTGGCGCTGCTGCACCACGTCGGCATAACCGATGGACGCCTCATGCTGGGTATGCGGCCAGTCGCTGCCCCACACCAGGCGACGCAAGCCGAAACTTTGCTGCAACAGCGGCATGGCCTGGCGGGCAAACTCGAGGTTCTGCGCCGGGGTGCCGGCCAAGCGGTAGATGCCCGAGACCTTCAGCCACAACTGGCCGCTGAGCCCCAGTTCGAGTAACTCGGCAAAGCCACGTTGTGCGGTGCCCCGCCGCGCATCCGGGCGGCCGAAGTGATCGATCACCAGCGTGAGCCCGAACGGCAGCAGTTGGCGCACCAACTGTGGCAGGTCGTCCACTTCGCGATGCAGTTCCACGTGCCAGCCCAGCTCGGCGATCTGCGCAAAAAAAGCCTTCCAGTCCGGCTCGGCAAAATCCGGCAACGCCCGGCCCACCAGGTTCAGCCGTACACCCACCACACCTTGGCGGGCCATGGCCTGCAAGGTGTCGCGAGGCGTATCGCGCTCTACCACCACCACGCCGCGCAACTGTTCGGGCGCTTGTTGCAACGCGGCCAACAGGTAGCGGTTGTCGGTGCCGAGGAAACTCGGCTGCACCAGCACGCCATGGCTCAGGCCATTGGCGTGCAAGTGGCCGAGGTAGTCCGCCAACGTGGCGTCGTACCCAGGGGTATAGCGGCGCTCACCGGCCAATGTGAGTGCCTGGCTGAACACATGGGCGTGGCTGTCGATGCCGGTGATGGGCGTAGAGCGGTTATCAAGCATGGGGTTCGTCTTTCATCCGTAAAGGGTAATCAGGCCTGGGCGCGCTGGCCGGTGGCTGCACTGTCGACCGGCGTGGCTTCCAGCACCCGGCCACGGGTTTCCGGCAGGCACAATGCGGCGACCACGGCAACGCCGTAGGCGATCCCGGCATCAATGCCAATGGCCGAGCCCAGGGACATCGAGTCGCTCATATGCCCCACCAGGAACGGAAACACCGCCGACAGTACACGCCCGAAGTTGTAGCAAAAACCCACGCCGGCACCGCGCACATCCGCCGGGTACAGCTCGTTGAACAGTGCCCCGAGGCTGGCCGGAATACCGGCGGCAAAAAAGCCCAGCGGGAAGCCGAGGAACAGCATCTGCGTGTTGCTCAGCGGCAGGAACACATAGGCCTGTACCGTGATGACGCAACACAGCGCAAACAGCACGATATTCTTGCGCCGCCCGATACGGTCGATCAGCCAGCCACTGGCGATGCAGCCACACCAGAACGCGAAGATGATCACCGCCAGGTAGCCGCCGGAGTTAAGCACCGACAGGTTGCGCTCGGTCTTGAGAAAGGTTGGCAGCCAGGTCATTACCGCGTGGTAACCGCCATGGGCGCCCAGGCCCAGCAGGCCACCGAACAGCGTGACGCGGATCAACTCGGGGCGAAAGATACCGGCCAGGGACTTGAAGAAACTCTGCGGGATGGCCTGTTCTTTTTGCAGGCGCTGGAAGCTGTCGGGCTCCTCGACGTTACGGCGCACCCAGATGATCAGGAACGACGGCAACAGCCCCACCACAAACATCACGCGCCAGGCCATGTCCTGCGGTACGAACGAATAGATCAGCGCAAATATCCCGACCGCTGCGCCCCAGCCCACGGCCCAGGCGCTTTGCACGGTGCCCATCACCTTGCCGCGGTACTTGGGGTTGATGGTTTCAGCCATCAACACCGCGCCCGCCGCCCATTCGCCACCGATGCCGAAACCCTGCAACGCCTTGACGATCAACAACTGGTGGAAGCCGGTGACAAACGCCGACAAGAAGGTGAAAAACGAAAACCACAGGATCATCCACTGCAGCGTGCGCACCCGGCCGTAACGGTCGGACAGGGTGCCGCCGACCCAGCCGCCGATGGCCGAGGTGATCAGCGTGACGCCACTGATCAACCCGGCATCGCCCTTGCTCAAGGCAAACGCGGCAATCAGCGCCGGAATCGCCAGGCCGAACATCTGTACTTCCAGCGCATCGAGGGACCATCCACCGAAGCAGGCCCAGAACGTTTTGCGCTCCCGAGGAGTGACTTGGCGATACCAACTGAACATGATTTTTATCCTTATAGGTCAAACGCGAGGCAGCCGCGCGCGAACCGCGCCAGAGCCAGGCCAGTGTTGGGCGAACAGTTAAAGGTGCGGGTATAGCGTCAGCGAATATCCACGCGGTAGCGGAAGTGTTCGGCATGCCCTCGCGAGCGTCGCCACTCCAGCGGGTGCCCGGCGTAATCGCGCGCCAGGCGCTCGATCACCACCACCGGGCTGTTGACCGGCACCTGCAATAGGCGCGCGTACACCTCGTTGACCGATTCGGCGGTGAGGGTTTCCTCGGCCGAGGCCACCACTTGCCCGCAGACACTTTCATAGATGGGGTAAAGCAGCGGGCCCTGCTGGGACAGGTCAATATCCAGCAGCGCCTGGAAGCGCGCGCGCGGCAGCCAGATTTCTTCGGCCAGCAGCGGCTGCACATCGAGCAAACGAGTACGCAGCAGGCGAATCACCTGGGCGTCGGGCGCCAGGCCGAGGGCTTCGCTGACGGCCGACGGCGCGGCCACGGACTCGACCGTGAGGATGCGGCTCTCCGGCACCTGGCGCTCGCCCGACGGGCCTTGAAAACGGAAGAAGCGAAACAATGACGACTGAAACTGCGGGCGGCGCACGAACGTGCCACGGCCTTGCTGACGCTCAAGAATGCCCTCGCTCACCAGCGCATCCACGGCCTTGCGCACGGTGCCGGTCGACAGCTCGTATTCGGCGGACAGCACCGCTTCGGTAGGAATAGCTTCGCCGGGGCGCCAGCGATTATTGGCGATCTGTTCAACCAGGTGGTCGCGCAGGCGTTGATAGAGCGGCAGACGGGCATCACTGGAGAGCGTATTCATGGGCCACATTCACTTTGTTATTTAGTCATATATATGAATATAGCCAGAGTATTCGTCCGCTGGGTGGCGCCTGTCAAGGGCACCACCCTTTGCGGAGGATGAATGGTCGGGTTACAGCGCCGGGCGTGGCTGGTTGACCCACGCCTGCACCGATGGCCGCTGCCACTGGCGGTGCGCGTAGTCCACCAGCGCGGCGGGCACGTGGTCACCGTTGAGGATCAGGCGATTGAGCATGATTGCCAGGTCTACGTCAGCAATCGACCACTCGCCGAACAGGTTCGCCGGGTTCCCCACCAGCAATGCCTGTGCCCCCGTGATCAAGCGGCTGGCGGCCGCCTCAGCCGCAGGCGACAGCGGCGGCATCTGCTGCCCGCAGAACACCACCAGGGTGGAGCGCTCCTGGCGAATTGGCAGCAAGTCGCTGCGCAACCACGCCTGCACCTGCCGCGCCCTCGCCCGCTGTTTGGAGTCGGCCGGGTACACCGCTGTGCCGGGGTAGACCTCTTCCAGATACTCGGTGATCGCCGAAGACTCCGACAACGCAAAGTCGCCCTCCACCAGGGTCGGCACCCGCTGGGTCACCGACAGCCGGGCGAAATCAGCCGTCTGGTTCTGCGCCGCCTCCAGGTCCAGGGTGAGCAGGTCGAAGGACAGGCCTTTTTCCCGCAGGGTGACGAACACCGACATGGCATAAGGGCTGGTGAACAGCGAATCAACGTAAAGGCGCAGCGGGCCGTGGCTCATGAACGATCTCCTTGGGTGAGCCCTTAAGCTACGAGATGTGCGCAGGGAAGGACAATGCAGGGTTTTTATGGGGGCATTCCTGGTGGGAATAGTGCAGCCTGGCACAGTTCAAAGGTGGGAGGGGCGGTGCGACGATTCGACTTGCTCCCGATTGCAATCTGTCAGCCACCATCTGTATGACTGACACATCGCCATCGGGGGCAAGTCGAATCGTCGCACCGCCCCTCCCACCTTTGGACTGTGGCGCACTTTAGAAATCCACAGGGGCCGACGGCTTCACCGCGACACGCATTGTCACTGACACCACCAAACCCCATGGCCCAGCATAGATCAATGTGGGAGGGGGCTTGCCCCCGATAGCTGTCTGTCAGCCGCCATCTGCATGACTGACACATCGCCATCGGGGGCAAGTCGAATCGTCGCACCGCCCCTCCCACCTTTGGAATGTGGCGTACTTTAGAAATCCACAGTGGCCGACAGCTTCACCGTACGCGGTTCGCCCTGGGTCAGGTAGTTGTTGGCAGTCGAGGCCGAGGCCCAGTAGGCCTTGTTGGCTACGTTCTCGACGTTGGCGCGCAGGGTGATGTACTTGTCGTCAGCCTTGAAGCCGTAGCGGGCGCCGAGGTCTACGCGGGTCCAGGCCGGGATGCTCAGGTTATTGGCCGCGTCGAGGTATTCACCGCCGGTACGCAACAACCTTGCATTGACGGCAGCGCCCTGGAGGCCTGGGATATCCCAGTCAGCCCCCAGGTTGTACTGGAAGCGCGGCACGCCGGCGGCGCGGTTGCCGTCGGTGAGGCCGTTGGAGGTGTTCTGCAACTCGGTGCGCATCCAGGTCGCGCCGGCCAGCAGGCGCAGGCCGTCGACCGGTTCGCCGAAGATGTTGAGTTCCACGCCCTTGTTGATTTGCTCGCCGTCGACGCTGAACGTGCTGCTGCCATTCGGGTTGGTGTTGGTGGCGCTGTTCGGCTGTTCGATGCGATACACCCCAAGGGTCGCGCCAAAACTATCCCAATCGAGCTTCACCCCGGCTTCGGTCTGTTTGCTGCGATTGGGCGCGAAGGTGACATTGGGGTTGGTGACCCCGGTCGACGGCGACGTCGGCCCCTGCGCCAGCCCTTCGATGCGGTTGGCATACAACGACACGTGTTCCCACGGTTTGACCACCAGGCCGTACACCGGCGTGGTGATCGATTCGTCATAGTTGGCATTGCGCACGCCGGTGGTGGTGTTCCACGCGTCGACTTCGATGGTCTGGCGGCGTACGCCCACGGTCAGCAAGATGCGATCGTCAATAAAACCGAGGGTATCGGATACCGCCGCACTCTTCATGCGGTTCTTGCCGACGATACGCGGGTCATGAATATCGCTGCCGAAATAAGTCACGCTCGGGCGCGGTATCTGGGTCGGGTTGTACAGGTTGCCCGGCTTGCGGTTGGCCCGCAGGATCGCCTCGAATGCCGACCGCTGCTCCCCCCAGATCCCCGACAAGCCGAAGTTCATCTGATGGGTCACCGAACCGGTGTTGAAATGCCCATTCAAGCCGCCCATGGCGCTCTTGTTGTCTTCATCATGGGGCGAGTACAAAAAGCCGACCTGCCCGGCGCCATTATTGCCCACATACAACGAGGAATACTGGCCGTTTTCCCGGGTGTGCTTGGCGCCGCCGCCCATATAGGCGGTCCAGTTTTCATTCAGGTCATATTCGGCATTGAACATGCCGTAGGTGTCTTCCAGCTCCGACCAGCTCCAGTCCTGGGCGTAGTTGTGCTTGGCCGACGGGGCTTTGGGCACCTTGGTGCCGTTGGGGTACACCACGGAGCGGCCGTTGTTGATGCGCTCCTTCTGGTAGCCGAAGTCGGTGGACACGCGCAGGCGCTCGCCCCGGTAGTCCAGGGCAATGGCCACCAGTTGCGAGCTTTTGAATTCATCATCAATGGCCGTATCGCCGCCATGCTTGGCCAGGTTGACCCGCGCGCCGAAGCGGTTGTCTTCACCAAAGCGCTGGCCCAGGTCGAGGTGGCCACCGGCCTGGCCATCGGTGGTGGTGTCGAGGGTGACGCTGCGGGTGGCGATGTCTTCGGCGCGCTTGGGCACCAGGTTGACGCTGCCACCAATGCCCGTGCCAGCCGGCGACACGCCGTTGACGAAGGCATTGGGACCTTTGAACAGTTCGACGCGCTCCAGCGCCTCGGTGGTGATGATCTGCCGAGGCAGTACGCCGTACAGGCCGTTGAAGGCGATGTCGTCGGTGTTCAACGGCAAGCCACGGATGGTGAACACTTGGGAGAAGTTACCGAACCCCGAGGACTGGCGCACCGATGCGTCGTTGAGCAACACGTCACCCACGGTACGCGCCTGCTGGTCGGCGATGGTCTTGGCGGTGTAGCTGACCACACTGAACGGCACATCACTGATTGAGCGATTGCCCAACACACCGAGCCGCGCCGAACGCGCCACCTGCCCGCCGCCGTAAGTGTCGGCCTGCGCCCCGCTCGCCTCGGCGCTGATGGTGGTGGCGCCGAGTTGCACGGCGTCGCCGCTGGCCTCGGGCACCACGGTGTAGCCGTTCGCACCAGTGCTTTGCACGGTGTAGCCGCTGCCTTGCAGCAACTGCATGAAGCCGGACTGCACGGTGTAGCTGCCCTGCAGGCCGGTACTCTGCTGATCATTAAGCAGCGTGGAATCAAACGACAACGGCACCCCCGACAGCGCCGCGAACTGCGCCAGCACATTGCCCAATGGCCCCGGCGCGAGGGTGTAGCTGCGTACCGCGCTGGTGGATGCCGCGCCCGCTGCCACAGCACTGTGCAGGGGTGCAACGGCCGCAAGGGCGACAGCCAGGCTCAACGCCTTCAAGGGACGGATGGGGTGCGGTGTGAAGGTCATGGGGATTCCTGTCGGCGCGGTGCAAAGTTGAGGGTTCTCCCCTACACCGGGCGACAACGAAAAAGGTATCAGCGAATCTCGAAAATAATCTCAGCGCGGCTCAAGGGTCACCCAGTAGCCGGTCAGGCTGCTGACTTTCACCGGCAGGGTTTGCTGTAACAGGCGCAGGCTGGCATCGGTGTCACGCAAGGGAAATGCCCCGGAAACGGTCAAGCCGGCCACGCTGTCGTGGCAGCGCAACACGCCGCGCCGGTAGCGGTTCAGTTCCGCGAGCAAGTCCGCCAGGCGCATGTGCTGGGCCAACAGCATGCCGTTTTCCCAGGTCAGCGCGCCGCTGTCCAACGGCGCCACCGCGGCCACGTTGTCGCGGCCAAACGCGCTCTGTTCGCCGGCCTTGAGGATCAGCCCACGGCTGGCATGCGCAGGCAGCATCTCCACCGCACCTTCAAGCACCGCCACGCGGCTGTTCTGCTCGCCTACGCGCACACTGAAATGCGTGCCCAGCGCACGAGCCGTGCCGTGGCGGGTCTGCACGATAAACGCGCGATGGCTGGGCGCGGGGTCTTTGGCGGTGGTGATCATCACCTCGCCTTGCAGCAGGTCGATGCGCCGCACCTGGTCGGTGAAGACGATATTCAACGAACTGGCCGTGTTGATCAGCAACTGCGTGCCGTCCGGCAGGGTGAGTTTGCGCTGCTCGCCGATGGCGGTGTGCTGATCGGCCGTCCACGCTTGCCAAGGCTTTTGCTGCCAGGCCAGCCAGGTCGCCGGCCCTGCCAGCAGCAACAGCCCGAGGGCCTGGCGGCGGCCGAGGGATTTTTTGCGGCCGATGCGCTTGAGCGTGTCGCCGGCAATCGCGGCGGGCACGCTGTTGAAATCACCGAGCACTGCTTGGGCACGCTGCCAGGCCTGGGCGTGCTGGGCACTGCGGCCCTGCCACTGTGCGATGGCGCGGCGGTCTTCGTCGGTGGCGCTGCCGGATTGCAGCTGCACCATCCAGTCGGCCGCTTCACCGAGGATCAGCGGGTCGATCGACGGGTTCATGCCACGCTCAGGCAGGCGAGGAATGCATCGCGCATATAACGTTTGACCGACACCAGCGACACCTTCAACTCATCGGCGATCTGCTGATAGGTCAGGCCATCGATCTGCGACATCAGGAACGCCTGGCGGGTCTTCTCCGGCAAGTCGCGCAGCATGGCTTCGATGCGGTACAGCGCCTCGAGGATCAGCCAGCGGGTTTCCGGCGAGGGCACTTCCTGCTCGGGCAGGTGGGCAATGGTTTCCAGGTAGGCGCGTTCCACTTCCTGGCGGCGCCAGCTGTCGATCACCAGGCCTTTGGCAATATGGGTGAGCAAGGCCCGTGGCTCACTGCCAAAGCCGGCGCCGTGGGGCCGGGTCAACAGGCGCATGAAGGTGTCGTGGGCCAAGTCGGCCGCGTCGCTGGCATTGCCCAGCTTGCGGTCGAGCCAGCGGTACAACCATCCGTGGTGTTCGCAGTACAGCGCCTGGATTGGCAGATTGAGGGAGGACGACATGCGAGTCACCGGCACCAGGGCCACGGAGTAATTAAGAATTGATCGCATTCTAATCTGCACAACGAAGCACGGCAACGCGTTAATTAATGTTATAGGATAACGCCCCCAATCCGCCCTGCCCTGTGACCCTTGCCCATGACCGACGCTGTCCCCCTGCGCCAACGCCTGCTTTCCATCGACGCCCTGCGCGGCCTGGTGATCCTGTTCATGCTGCTGGACCATGTGCGCGAAACCTTCCTGTTGCACCGCCAGGTCAGCGACCCGATGAATATCGACAGCACCGAGCCCGCGCTGTTTATCAGCCGCACCCTCGCCCACCTGTGCGCGCCGGTGTTTGTGTTGCTCACCGGTTTATCGGCGTTTTTGTACGGCCAGAAATACCAGGGCCGCCGCGACGTGTCGGCGTTCCTGTTCAAGCGCGGGCTGTTTCTGGTGGTGCTGGAGTTCACCCTGGTCAACTTCGCCTGGACCTTCCAACTGCCGCCCAGCGTGATCTATATGCAGGTGATCTGGGCGATTGGCGTGAGCATGCTGGCCCTCGCCGCATTGGTATGGTTGCCGCGCCCAGTACTGATCGCCGTGGCGATTGTGCTGATCGGCGGGCACAACCTGTTGGATGGCGTGCACTTCGCGCCAGGTTCCGCGCTGCAAAATGGCTGGGCGATCCTGCATGAGCGCAGTTGGATCGAAGTGAATGACAGCCTGCGGCTGCGCATTACTTACCCGGTACTGCCATGGATCGGCGTGATTGCCCTGGGTTACGGCCTGGGCCCCTGGTTCGCCACGGCCACGCTGCCTGCCGTGCGCCAGCGTTATCTGTTGCTGTCGGGCGTCGGCGCGTTGCTGGGGTTCGTGATGCTGCGTGCGGCCAACGGCTATGGCGAAAAACCCTGGCAGGCGTATGAGAGTGGTGTGCAAACGTTGATGAGCTTCTTCAACGTCACCAAGTACCCGCCTTCACTGCTGTTCCTGGCGCTGACCCTGGGCATTGGCTTGCTGGTGCTGTTGGCGTTTGAACGCGTGGGGCATAAACGCTGGATCGGCGTGCTGGCGGTGTTTGGCGCGGCGCCGATGTTCTTTTATCTGCTGCACCTGTATGTGCTGAAAGTGCTGTATGTGGCGTGTGTTGCGCTGTTTGGCTTGAACCACGGCAACTACTTTGGCTTCGATAGCATGGGCGCGATTTGGCTGGTGGCGTTGCTGTTGCCATTGGCACTTTACCCGCCGGTGCGTTGGTTCGCGGGGCTGAAAGCACGGCGCCGAGATATCACCTGGCTCAAATACCTCTGACCCAACGCAGGTCAAATGTGGGAGGGGGCTTGCCCCCTCCCACATTTACGGCAACACCAGATGCAAATAAAACGCATGAAACATGAAGTACGCACATCCCGCCAACGCCAACCCCATGCCACGATTGAACCACGTAAACGCCGCCGCCCCATTGATCCGCCGCCCCAGCATCGCACCGAGCACGGCGTAGACCCACGGCGCCCCCACCGCACCCAGCCCGAGCAAGGCTGAAACCACAAAAATGGATGCCCCGGTGATATGCGCCGCCGGCAACATCACACTGGTGATCGGCAACACTGCCACGATGCCTTTGGGGTTAAGCAACTGGATCACCAGGCCATTCCAGAACGTGAGGGTCTTGCTCGGCCCACCTGCAGACTCTTCAACCTCCGTACGCGCGGTGAATACCTGGTACGCCAGGTACAGCGTGTACACACCGCCCACCAGCGAGATATACGGCAGCGCCGCCTGGGAGATGATGGCCTCACCGGTATACCCGAACAGCACGAACATCAGCAGCATCGCGCAGCCCACGCCGAGGTAAAACCCGCTGGAACGGCGCAGCTTACCGGTGAGCCCGGCATTGAGCCCCATCAGGTTGACCGGCCCCGGGCTGTACATGACGCTGAAGGCGTAGAGGAAAATGTCCATGGGAAAACCTGCAATAAGAGAACGTGCAGCGAGTCTACGCACGCGCTTGAGGCGCATTCTTGTACGTTTGTGGTTGGTCGCGCTCTGCCCAATACGCGTACTATGCTGAAAAACAAACACTCAAATGAGCCCCCATGATCAAAGCCAGTCTGCGTAGTCACCTGACCCTGTGGTTTGCCGGTTTGTCCTTGCTCACGTTGCTGAGCGTGGGGGTCTACGTTGGCCATATCGCCACCGAACAGAGGAAGCAGGCCAGCGGCAATGCGCTGTTGAGCACGGCGCGCTCCACCGCGGCGCTGTTGGCCGTGCAACTGCGCGAACGTCAGTTGGAAGTGTCGCTGCTGAGCAAGGCGCCGTTGTTTCGCAAAGGCGACCTGGATGAGCCGGACATCCTCGCCTTGATGGAACTGCGCACCCAATCGCGCGCCGAATACGCCTGGATGGGCGTGGCCGATGCCGATGGCCGTGTGCGCCAGGCGGTGAACGGGCTGCTGGTGAACCAGTCGGTCAGCCAACGCCCGTGGTTCCAGGCGGGCCTGCGCGGCGAGTACACCGGCGATCCCCATGAGGCCGTGCTGCTGGCCAAATTACTGCCGGGCTCGGCCACTGGCGAACCGTTGCGCTTTATCGACTTCGCCGCGCCGATCCGCAATGCCCAGGGCCAGACCATCGGCGTGCTGGGGGCCCACGCGCACTGGCGTTGGGTCACGCAGATCGTTGACTCAGCGGTGATGCAAAAAGATGCCATCCCCGATATCGAGGCGCTGATCGTCGACTTCGACGGCAAGGTGCTCTACCCCGAAATACTCGCCGGCGAGCAGATGCCCCAGGACAAGCTGCTCACGCCCTCCGGCTGGTCGACCGGCAACGGTTACGTGACCGCCTCGGTCGCCGTGCCGAGCCCGTCGAATGCCAAAATGACCTGGTACATCATGGTGCGCCAACCTCTGGACGTGGCCCTGCAACCGGCGCGCAGCCTGCTCTATCAATTGCTGATCCTCGGCGTACTCGCCGCTGTCGTGTTTGTGCTGGCCGCGTACTACCTGGCCTCCTCCCTTAGCCGCCCGATCGAACGCCTGGCCCACTCGGCCAAACTGGTGCAGAACCAGCAGCCCGGCGCGGTGTTCCCACAGGAGCATGCCGTGCTGGAAATCGCCCAATTGGGCCGCTCCCTCACCGGTATGACCCAATCGCTGCTGGCCAAGGAACGCCAACTGCAAGAGGCCAATGCCTCGCTGGAAGCCACCGTCGCCCAGCGCACCGCCGACCTCACCCAGGCCAACGCAGACCTGCTCAAGCTAGCCACCCACGACGCGCTGACCGGCGTCTACAACCGTCGCCGCTTCGATGAAAAACTCGCCGAGAACAGCCTGTTGTTTCAGCGCACCGGCCGCACCTTTGCCCTGCTGCTGATCGACGCCGACTATTTCAAGCGGGTCAACGATACCTACGGCCATGCCATTGGCGATGATGTGCTGTGCCAACTCGCCGCGCTGATCGAAAACACCACCCGCGCCACCGACTTTGTGGCGCGCTACGGCGGTGAAGAATTTGCGGTGCTGCTGCCCGAAGTCGAAGAGCCCGACAGCCCCGAAGTGGTCGCCGAGAAAATCCGCGCAGCCGTGGCCGCGGCGGTGTTCCCGACGGTGGGTCATGTGACGGTAAGCATTGGCGTAGGCGTGGCCGAACCCTCCGACCGCGACTCCCTGGCGCTGCTCAAGCGCGCAGATATGCGTTTGTATGAAGCCAAGGGCGCGGGCAGAAATCGGGTCGCCTGACCTGAAAGCAACCCGCCCCCTGTGGCGAGCGGGCTTGCCCGCGTTGGGCTGCGCAGCGGCCCCAGTGAAGGCACTGAGGGTCCTCCTGAAACAACTCAGCGCCTGGTTTTGGGGCTGCTACGCAGCTCAACGCGGGCAAGCCCGCTCGCCACAACAGGCGGCTTGCCACAACAGCCCGCTTGCCGCGACAGCGGGCTTGCCACAAGCGTGGATTGGGATATTTGGCTTACATCAACGGAATCGAGTAACTCACAAACACCCGGTTCTGATCCTGGTCGCGTGCCACTTCACTGCGCGACACGCCGTTGCGCCAGCCAAAGCCGACGTTCTTGAACGTGCCGCTTTGCACCACGTAGTCCAGGGAAATATCCCGCTCCCACTCGCTGGCGTCGTTGCCGCTGGTGGTGAGGATGTGGTCGCCCTTCAAGTACATCAGCGATGCCTTGAGCCCCGGCACGCCGAGGGACGCAAAGTCGTAGGCGTACTGCGCAAACGCTGTGCGCTCGCCCGCCTGGATAAAGGTCTGCACGGTACGGTCGGTGTAGAGGTACAGGCTGGCACCGCCCTCGCCTTTGTTCACCAGGCCGCCCTGGTTGAGTTGGGCAAAGTTGCTGTCATCGGAGACTTGCTGGTAGCCGGCAGTAATCGCGTGCGGGCCCAAGGAGTAGATGAACGCGGCGCTCCAGGTATTGTTGTCGATTTCGCCGTTGCCGTTCTTGGTATAACCGCCCAGCTTGTAGCCTTCGGCACGCCCGGCGACGCTGCTGTTTTTGCCGTCGGAAGTGGTCTTGAAGTAACGCAGGTCGGTTTTCAGTGAGCCGTATTCGCCCAACGGTAATACATGGATCAACCCGGCAAAGTGCTGCTGGTAATAGTCTTCGAGGTTGGCGTAGTAGTACTGGAGCATCAGGTCTTTAGTGACCTGATAGTCGGCACCGGCATAGTTGAATTTATTGCTTTCCTGGGTGCCGCCTGCCGCCGCCAAACCACTGCGATCGCTGGAGCCACGGCCGGTAGTGTGCTGGAGCTGGCCGCCGATCAGGGTCAGGTTGTCGATATCCTTGCTGGTGATTTGCCCACCCTCGAAGGACTGCGGCAACAGGCGCCCGTCGTTGCTCACCAGGATCGGCAGGTTCGGGCGCAGGTAGCCATAACGCAGCTCGCTCTTGGCAAAACGCGCCTTGGCCGTCGCGCCACCACGGGCCCAATTGTCGGCGGCCTTACCGTCGTCATTGGGGATCATCGAGCTGCCCACGTGGCGGCCGGCGCCGCTGTCGAGGGTCACGCCGAGCATGCCGATGGCATCCAGGCCAAAGCCCACGGTGCCGTCGGTAAAGCCCGATTGATAGTTGAGGATAAACGCCTGGCCCCACTCTTCGGTCTTCGACGGGGCGGCGGCGCCGTCACGGTTATCGTTGTTGAAGTAGAAGTTGCGCATGCTCAAGTTGGCTTTGCTGTCACTCAGGAAATCAGCCGAGGCCAAGGGGCTCAAGGCAATGCCCAGGCCGCCGGTCAATACGCTTAATACATTCAATGTGGCTTTCATCACAACCTCAGTCAATTAATCCATGGGCGTCATAAAACGGATACGGCCCCGGGTATTCCCCGAACACGCCGTTGTGGCTGATCAAACCCTGTTGCGCCTCCCAGCGATGCAACAGATAGCCCGCCGGCTCCAGGTTGAAATGCGCGGGCGCCGCTTCTTGCAAATCCAGCACGATCTGGTGAGAGGTGCCGGGGCACACACAACTCAGGCTGCCGCCGAAACGCCGCTGCATCGGCCGGTGCAGATGGCCGCACAGCAGACGTTCCACTTGCGGGTGGCGAGCGACCACTTGCTCCAGCGCGGCGGCATTGATAAACGGCTCACGGTCCATATGGCCGATGCCGCTGATAAACGGCGGGTGATGCAGGATCAGCAAGGTCGGCGCCTTCGGGCGCAGCGCCAGTTGCTCATCCAGCCACTGCAACTGGCTGTCCAGCAGCTGGCCGCCATGGCCGCCGGGGATGGTCGAGTCCAGGCCGATCAGGCGCAGCGGGTGTTCGTCCACCACCCAGTCCAGCGGCCCGTCTGCCGACAGCGGCAAATACGCGTGATCGCGGAACGCATCGAGCATCGGCCCGCGCGCGTCGTGGTTGCCGGGCACCAGGTAGCACGGCATGTGCAGGCGTGCGAGTTCGGGGTGCAGCACGGCGTATTCGTCGGCGCGGCCGAAGTCCACCAGGTCACCGCTGACCACCACGATATCGGGCCGTGGCTGGCTGGCGTTCAAGTGGTCGACGGCGCGGCGCAATGCGCCCAACGTGTCGACGACGCCATAAGTCAGGCGGTTGCCGGCTTTAAGGTGCAGGTCGCTGATGTGCGCGACTAGAAACGGACGGTTCAAAAGTAAACTCTCACGCATTCAGGGTGAACAACATGTGCGGCGCAATCGCCAGGGCAATCGGTGCGCCGACGGCGTAAAGCTGGTTGTCGCTGCTGTCCACCAGCAACGGCTGCGGGCCGCCGACCTCCACCAGCAGGCGGCTTTGCGCGCCCTGGAAAAACTGCGCCAGCAGATGGCCGTGCAAGTGCCCTTCGCGCTCCATCACCCGCAGGTGTTCGGGGCGGCAGTAAACGGTGCTCGGCTGGCCGCTTGCATGCCACGGCAGTTCGCCGCCGCAGACTTTCAAGCCCCGGGCCGAATGCCCAAGCACGCTGAAGGCGTTGAGGTTGCCGACAAACCCGGCGACGAAGGCATTCGCCGGCTTCTGGTAGATTTCCCGTGGGCTGGCCAACTGGGCCACGCGGCCCTGCTCCATCACCAGGATGCGATCGCCCAGGGCCATGGCTTCGCCCTGGTCATGGGTGACAAATACCGAGGTGATGCCGAGACCGCGTAGCAGTTGGTCGAGCTCACTGCGCAGGCGCTCACGCAACTGCGCATCCAGGGCTGCCAGCGGTTCATCCAGCAACAGCACTTTGGGGCGCGGCGCCAAGGCACGCGCCAGGGCCACGCGCTGACGCTGTCCACCGGACAGTTCGTGGATGCTGCGCTTGCCGTGCTGCTGCAAGCCCACCAGTTCCAGCAGCTCGTCGCAGCGTTTGTTGCGCTCTGACGCGGGCACGCCGCGAATCTTCAAGCCGTAGACGATATTGCCGGCCACATCCAGGTTGGGAAACAGCGCGTAGTTCTGGAACACCATGCCCACATCGCGGCGCTCGATGGGCAGGCGGGTCACATCCTGATCGCCGAAAAACACTTGGCCCACGTCCGGGCGCTCCAACCCTGCGATCAAGCGCAAGGTCGTGGTTTTGCCGCACCCGGACGGGCCGAGAATGGCCAGGGTTTCCCCACCTTCGACGGTGAGGTTCAAGTCATGCACAGCCACGGTGCCATCGGCGAACGCCTTGCGACAGCCTTGCAGGCGGATAGTGATAGCGGTCATCGACGCTCTCCACGGGACAAACGAGCACTGATGGCCTGCAACGCAATCAACAGCGGCACGATCATCAGCAAAAAGATAAGGGTGTAGGCACTGGCGATTTCCAGGCGCGCCGAGGCGTAGCTGTCGGCCAGGCCGACCGGCAAGGTCTTGGTCATCGGCGTGTGCAGCATCCAGGTCAGGTTGAACTCACCCAGGCTCAGGGTGACGACCATCAACACACCGGCCAGAATCCCCGCACGGCAGTTGGGCACCACCACGCTGAAAAAGCGCTTGATCGGCCCCGCGCCCAGGCTGGCTGCGGCCTCTTCCAGCACCGGCAGGTGCTGGCGCTGCATCACCGCCATCACCGGGCGCACCAGAAACGGCAAGGTGAACAGCACATGGCCGACGAGGATGAACAGCCAACTGCTGCGGAACGTGCCGAACTGGCCGTAGGTCAGCAGCAAGGCCAAGGCGCTGGCCAAGCCCGGCATGGCCACCGGCAGCACCATCAACTCCTCGAAGGCGCGACTGAAGCGGTTGTTCATGCGCACCAAGGCGTAGGCCGCCGGCACGCCGATCACGCAGACGCACACGGCGCACGCCACCGCCAGTTGCAGCGACAGCCACACGGTGGGCGAATAGGCCTGCCACACCTGCACCAACCAGTCCAAGGTCAAGCCGCTGGACAGGCCGACGAAGAAATTGCGCGTCAGCCCGGCCAGTAGCGACATCAACACCGGCACCAACATAAAGGCGCACACCAGCAAGGTGAACAGCAGTTGCAGGACAAACAGTGATGAGCGTTTCACAGGACCGTCCCCGAATTTTTCACCAGGCGCCGCGTCAGCAGCAACACGGCCCAGGTCACCGCACCGAGCACCACCGACAGCGCGGCGGCGACGGCAAAGTTGGCGTAGTTGGTGAACACGTTGTAGATCGCCACCGGGGTCACATTCAGGCGCGTACCCAAGGTAAACGCGGTGCCGAAGGCGCCCATGGAGGTGGCAAAACAGATCGCCCCGCAGGACGCCAACGCCGGCGCCAGG
The DNA here is from genome assembly GCF_002843605.1 of Pseudomonas sp. S09G 359. Classification (NCBI taxonomy): domain Bacteria; kingdom Pseudomonadati; phylum Pseudomonadota; class Gammaproteobacteria; order Pseudomonadales; family Pseudomonadaceae; genus Pseudomonas; species Pseudomonas sp. S09G 359. The sequence goes on from NZ_CP025263.1 coordinate 4,051,714, forward strand.
CCCGGCACGATCACATCGCACACCACGCGCCAGTGTCCTGCCCCGAGTGAATGCGCGGCTTCTTCCAGGCTACGGTCGAGGCTTTCGCACGCGGCCATCACCGTGAGGATCACCCGTGGGATCGAGAAGTACAGGTAGCCCACGAACAGCCCGGCCAGGGAGTAGGCAAAGATCCAGCGTTCCCCCGCCAGTTGCAGCCCGAGGGACGCGAGCAGGCCCTGGCGCCCCGCCAACAGAATCACCAGGAACCCCACCACCACCCCCGGGAACGCCAGGGGAAACGTCAGCAGGGCCACCAGTGCCGAGCGCCCAAAAAACTGCTGGCGCGCCAGAAACACCGCGCTGATGCCGCCGATCACGAGTGCAACAACGGTCACTACCACCGCCAGCACCAGGGTTTGCCCCAGGCTGCCCAGGTACTGCGCGCTGCTGAGCACCTGCCAGTAGCCGCTGCCGTGGCTGTCGCGGCTCTCGCTGCCGAGCACGATCAAGTGCGCCAGCGGCAACAGCCAGAAGGCGAGCAGCACGGCAAACGCGGGGGCCAGGGCCCAGCTTGCGTGTTTGGCCGACGCTGCCACTTACTTCACCTCGTTCAGGTAACGGGCGGCGAAGGCTTCCTGCACGGCGGCCATTTTTTCGTAGTCCACCACACCGGCACGGGCGTAGTCGCTGTCGGGCAGGAATTGCGCGGCGACCTCGGCGGGCATTTTCATCGGGCGCACCGGGCGCAAATAGGCCTTGGCCCACAGCGCCTGGCCTGCATCCGAGAGCACGAAATCGAGGACTTTTTCGCCATTCGCGCGGTGCGGCGCGTTGGCCACCAGGCTCATCACGTAGGGCACGCTGATGCTGCCTTCCTGTGGGATCACGAAGGCGACGTTGGCCTTGTCTTTGTAGCGTGCGCGGTAGGCGTTGAAGTCGTAATCCACCAGGATCGGCAACTCACCGGACAGCACCCGCGCATAGGCGGTTTGCTTGGGCACGATCGGCGCGTTCTTCGCCAGCTTCTGGAAGTAGTCGATGGCCGGCGCGAAGTTGTCCAGGTCGCCGCCCAGGGCGCGGTTTATCGCCACCGCCGACACATAGCCGACGAACGCGCTGGACGGGTCCAGGTAGCCGACCATGCCTTTGTATTCAGGTTTGAGCAGGTCGGCCCAGCTTTGCGGCACGGGCAAACCGCCGAGGGCGTCGACATTGACCATGATGCCCAAGGTGCCGGAGTGGATGGCGAACCAATGCCCGGCCGGGTCTTTCAAACCCGTGGGGATCTGGTCCCAGGCCTTGGGCTTGTAGGCGTCGACCACCGCGGCTTTTTGCGCCTGCAGGCCGAAAGTCACGCCGTAGTACACCACGTCGGCAACCGGTGCGGCCTTTTCGGCCACCAGTTGTGCCAGGGACTGGCCGGAGTTCTTGTTGTCCAGCGGCACCTGCACACCGGTGCTGGCAGCGATGGCCTTGAGCTGGGTGCCCCAGTCAGCCCAGTCCGGCGGGCAGTTGTAGCAAATTGCGGTATCGGCGGCCTGGGCCAGGCTGGCCATACCGCACAGCGCCAGGGCTGCCAGGGTTTTACTGAGTGCGCGCATCGAGGAACTCCTCATAGGGTTGAGTACTTTCGCCCGGCCGGATATGGCAAGGCAGGCAATGGGATATCGGATCGTTACCGGCGATCTGCGCCAGCAGTTGGTCAATCACCGTGCTGGCGAGCAGCGCGATGGGCTGCACCACGCTGCACAGGGTCGGGTGCATCTGGGTGCCGAGGGCAATGCCGTCAAAGCCCATCACCGAAAGCCGCTCGGGGACGTGCCAGGCGTTGCGGCGCAGTTCGGCAATCAGGCTGATGGCCAGGAAGTCGTTGGAGCACACCAGCGCAGTGGGCGCCTCGGGGCCCTGGAGGAAGGGTTCGATGGCGTTGAATTCGGCCTGGGTGTGCGCCGGCATTTCGATCACCGTGCGGCTTTTGAGGCCGTATTCCTTCATTGCATCGCAATAACCGGCGTAGCGCAGGCGTGCACGGTCGGACTGCAACGCGGGGCCAGCGACCATACTGATGCGCCGGTGCCCCGCTTCCAGCAGATACCGCGTGGCCAACGCCATGCCCGCACGGTTGTCGACCGACACCGCGCTGTAATTGGGATTGCTCGGTTGGTGATACGCCAGCACAAAGGGGGTTTGTTCGGTGTTCAGGCTGCTAAGCACGCTGTTGCTTTCGGCATCGGTGACCGTCAGCACCAGCCCGTCAACGCGCTGGCGCAGCAGTTCTTCGACCACGATGCATTCGCGCTCGCTGCTGTAGTCGGTGGTCGCCAGCACCAGGCTGTAGCCACGCGATCGCGCCGCGCGCTCCATGGCCTGGAACTGTTCGGCAAACACCGGGTTGAGCAGGTTGGGCACCACCACGCCAATCAACTGGGTGGTTTGCAGGCGCAATTGGCGGCCCAGCAGGTTCGGCCGAAAACCCAATTCGCGAGCGGCGGCGAACACCTGCTCGCGGGTGTTCGGGCGCACCTGGTCGGGGGAAGCAAAGGCACGGGCGGCAGTAGCACGGGAAACCCCGGCCAGGCGTGCAACGTCTTTCAGGTCGGTCATTGTCACTCGCTTGAGATCGATCTCATTGGCGAGGACAGTAACGGGGGAATGTGGCAGTACCGTGGTGAGCAGATGACGGTTTGATGGCAACGCCCGCAGATGCACAGATCTCTAAATGTGGGAGGGGGCTTGCCCCCGATGAGGGAGTGTCAGTGAACGCATCTGCAACTGACACACCGCTATCGGGGGCAAGCCCCCTCCCACATTTGCTCCGGTGTGCGTCCCGAGATAGTCATACTCTGGAGCTACGCTTGGTAAACCGGCGCGCAAAATCCGCCGGCTAACCTTTCGATTCGATCCAAGTGCGGGCACAATGCGTGTCCTTTTTTGGCAGGCACCGCCGCAGGCTCTCAAAAATGATCAAAACGCCGTACTACCTCATCGATAAACAGAAGCTTCTGGTCAACATGCAGAAGATTGCTTACGTGCGCGAACAGTCCGGCGCCAAGGCCCTGCTGGCGCTCAAGTGCTTCGCCACCTGGTCGGTGTTCGACCTGATGCAGGAATACATGGACGGCACCACCTCGTCGTCGCTGTATGAGCTCAAGCTCGGCCGCCAGAAGTTCGAAGGTGAAGCGCACGCCTACAGCGTGGCCTGGGCCGACGATGAAATCGAAGAGATGCTGGATAACTGCGACAAGATCATCTTCAACTCCATCAGCCAGCTGCAGCGTTTTGCCGAGCGTAGCGAAGGCAAGACTCGCGGCCTGCGTGTGAACCCACAGGTGAGCAGCTCCGACTACCTGCTGGCCGACCCGGCGCGCCCGTTCAGCCGCTTGGGCGAATGGGACCCGGTGAAGATCGAAGGCGTGATCGAGCAGATCTCCGGCTTCATGTTCCACAACAACTGCGAGAACGGCGACTTCAACCTGTTCGACCAGATGCTCAACACCATTGAAGAACGCTTCGGCGCGCTGCTGCACAAGGTCAACTGGGTCAGCCTCGGTGGCGGCATCCATTTCACCGGTGAAGGCTATGCCATCGATGCCTTCTGCCAGCGCCTCAAGGCGTTCTCGCAGAAGTACGACGTGCAGGTGTACCTGGAACCCGGCGAAGCGGCGATCACCAACAGCGCCTCCCTGGAAGTCACCGTGCTCGACACGCTGTACAACGGCAAGAACCTCGCCGTGGTCGACAGCTCCATCGAAGCCCACCTGCTGGACCTGCTGATTTACCGCCTCAACGCCAAGCTGGCGCCGAGCGACGGTGAACACACCTACATGGTGTGCGGCAAATCCTGCCTGGCCGGGGACATCTTCGGCGAATACCAATTTGATCGTCCGCTGGCCATCGGCGATCGGCTGTCGTTCATCGACACCGCAGGCTACACCATGGTCAAGAAAAACTGGTTCAACGGCCTGAAAATGCCGTCCATCGTAGTGAAACAACTCGACGGTACAGTCGAGGTGGTTCGTGAATTTGGTTACGACGACTACCTGTCCAGCCTTTCGTAAGCTGGCGGATAAAGGAGAGATAAAGCAATTGAAAAAGAACGTTCTTATCATTGGTGCAGGAGGTGTCGCCAAGGTGGTGGCCCACAAGTGCGCGCAGCACAACGACGAACTTGGTCGTATTGCTATCGCGTCGCGCAACATCTCCAAATGCCAGGCCATCATCGACAGCGTCAAGGCCAAGGGTAGCCTCAAGGTACCCGCCGACATCCAAGCCTTCGCGCTGAACGCCCTGGACGTGGAAGCGACCAAGGCCCTGATCCGCGAGACCGACTCGCAGATCGTCATCAACGTGGGTTCTGCGTTCCTCAACATGTCGGTACTGCGTGCCTGCATCGACACGGGCGTGGCCTACCTCGACACCGCCATCCACGAAGAGCCGGGCAAGGTCTGCGAGACCCCGCCGTGGTACGGCAACTACGAATGGAACCACCTGGAAGAGTGCAAACAGAAGAACATCACCGCCATCCTTGGCGTGGGCTTCGACCCGGGTGTCGTCAACGCGTATGCCGCGCTGGCGCAGCAACAGCATTTCGACCGCATTGATTCGATCGACATTCTCGACGTCAATGCCGGCAGCCATGGCAAATACTTCGCCACCAACTTCGACCCGGAAATCAACTTCCGTGAGTTCACCGGGCAGGTGTGGAGCTGGCAGAACAGCCAGTGGACCAGCAACACCATGTTCGAAGTCAAACGCACCGACGACCTGCCGGTAGTCGGTTCGCAGAACCTCTACCTCACCGGCCACGATGAAGTGCACTCGCTGTCGAAAAACCTCGACGTGCCCAACGTGCGTTTCTGGATGAGCTTCGGCGAACACTACATCAACGTGTTCACCGTGCTGAAAAACCTTGGCCTGCTCTCCGAAAAGCCGGTCACCACCGCCGAAGGCCTGGAAGTCGTGCCGCTGAAACTGGTCAAGGCCGTGCTGCCCGACCCGTCTTCGCTCGCCCCCGGCTACACCGGCAAGACCTGCATCGGTGACCTGGTCAAAGGCACCAAAGGCGGCCAACCACGTGAGATGTTCATCTACAACGTGGCCTGCCATGAAGAAGCCTTTGCCGAAACCGACAGCCAGGGCATCTCCTACACCGCTGGCGTTCCACCGGTAGCCGCAGCGCTGCTGGTAGCCCGTGGTGAATGGGATGTGAAACACATGGCCAACGTCGAGGAACTGCCAGCTGAGCCGTTCCTCAAAGCGCTGGACGTGATGGGCTTGCCGACGCGGATCAAGGATGAGCACGGTGATCGTGCGTGGGATGCGATTGCCTGATAGGCGCTAGCTGACCGAAGAAAAAAATGCGCCCTCAGGGGCGCATTTTTTGTTTGGGAAAATGGAGATTCCAAAACCACTGAAGCTTCAAATGTGGGAGGTGGCTTGCCCCCGATGAGGCAGTGTCAGTTGATGCATCTTTGGCTGACCCACTGCTATCGGGGGCAAGCCCCCTCCCACATTTGATCTGTGGTGCTGCGAGTCCGCTCTATCTAACAGGAGGTTAGCTTCAGCCGTCGCGCGCCAATCCCCTGGCCGTCAAAACACCGACCACCCAATCCGCTCACTCAACAACTCCAACGCCTTCATCCCCGCCAGCGAGTTCCCCGCCGCGTTCAGCTCCGGTGACCAAACACACACCGTAAATTGCCCCGGCACCACTGCAACAATCCCGCCCCCTACCCCGCTCTTGCCCGGCAGGCCCACGCGATAGGCAAAATTGCCCGCTTCGTCATACAGCCCGCTGGTGGCCATGATCGAGTTGACTTGCTTGGTTTGGCGCGCGCTCAACACCTGTTCGCCGCTGTGGGCACTCACGCCCTCGTTGGCCAGGAAGCTGAAGGCGCGGGCCAGGTCCAGGCAGCTCATTTGCAGCGCACAGTAGTTGAAGTAGCTATGCAGCACCGCGTCGACGTCGTTGTGGAAGTTGCCGAAGGACTTCATCAGGTAGGCCATGGCCGCGTTGCGTGCACCGTGCTGGGCTTCGGATTCGGCGACCACGCTGTTGACCAGGATCTGCGGGTTGCCCGACAGCCTGCGCACAAAATCGCGCATCGACAGGATCGGCACGGCGAAGCGCGATTGGTTGATGTCGCAGATCACCAGCGCGCCGGCGTTGATAAAGGGATTGCGGGGGCGGCCGCGTTCGAATTCGAGTTGCACCATGGAGTTGAACGGCTGCCCCGAAGGCTCATGGCCCAGGCGCTCCCAGATGGTTTCACCGCCGTGATCGATGGCCTGCACCAGGCTGAACACCTTGGAAATGCTCTGCACCGAGAACAGCGTTTCGGCATCCCCGGCGCAGTAGGCCGCGCCGTCGTTGCCGTACACGGCGATGCCGAGTTGGTTGGCGGGTACATCGGCCAGCGCGGGAATGTAGTCGGCGACTTTGCCTTGGCCGATCAGTGGGCGAACTTCGTCGAGGATCGACTCGAGAAGCGCCTGCATGTCTTGTCCTGTCATCTGTCTTTGAATCGGTGGGAAGCGGGCCGCGGAGGATACTTCAATGCGCCCGAAAGCCCCACACTATCTCCACCACGCGCTCGGCGATGACCAGATAAACCAGGATCAACAACAGCTGCAATGCCAGGTGATAGCGCAGCTTGGCCAGGCGACGAATGCCGTCGCTGACGTTCAGAAACATCAACACCGCCGACAGGATGATCAGCCCCCAGCCCGCGACATTCGAGGCGAATACGCCGACGAACAGCTCACGTTGCCCCAGCAGCGTGTTAGTCCCCGCCGCAAATAATAGCGCGCACACCAGCAGGTTCTTCACGTTGTCGAAGATCTGCGTGCTCAGGTCGTTTTCCAGCAAGGCCATATAGCGTTTCCATAACGTGTGCATGGGTCAGTACCGGGTAAGGATCGCTCGTCAGTCAAAGTAGTCCAAATGCCCGTACACTGCACCGCTGCACTCACTCCATAAGGACTTTTGCATGAAATTGATGATCGGCCTGGCCGCTTTGCTGTTGGTATCGGCGTGCACCTCCAACCCGCCGGCCCAGGACTCCGCCGCGTCGACCTGCCTGGCGGGCGGCGGCACGATGAAGCAAGTGGGCAAGTTGCAGAGCTGGAAATGCATCACGCCCTACAAGGACGCGGGCAAGGCCTGTACCGATTCGAGCCAATGTGAAGGCCAGTGCCAGACCAGCGTCACCACCCAGCCCGGCAAAGGCCCGGTGACCGGCGCGTGCCAGGCGGATAACGGCCACTTCGGCTGCTCGGCGACGGTGGAGAAAGGCCAGTTGGGCCGGGCGATCTGCGTGGACTGAAGACTGCCTTAATCCATGTGGGAGGGGGCTTGCCCCCGATGGCGGTGGGTCAGTTAAAGATGCATTCACTGACACTTAGCCATCGGGGGCAAGCCCCCTCCCACAGTCAGAAGTGCGCCACGCCTGTCGGGCACCATTGAGCTCAAAGAGGCCAGCCAGCCTTGAACACCGGCGGCACAAACGCCGTCACCTGCGGCAACGGCTGATCCCACTTCACCACCTCCACCGTCGCCGTCTGCGCCGAGCAGCCTTGGGACAGGCTGGAGGCGCCGACATCGGCGGTGATCATGTTCGGGTTGCCGTGCTTGTCCAGGCTGTGGCGCTGCCCCGGCGTCTGCGGGTCGAACCAGGCGCCGGTGGCGATTTGCACCACGCCCGGGCGGATGTCGGCCGACACGATCACCCCGGCCAAAAACGCGCCACGGTCATTGAAGACTTTGACCACATCGCCGTCGACAATCCCGCGCGCGCGGGCGTCCTCGACGTTGATCGTCATCGGTTCACGCTGCTGAATCTTCGACGCGCGGCTGTAGCTGCCGTGGTCGTACTGGCTGTGCAGGCGCGTCTTGGGCTGGTTCGACAGCAGGTGCAACGGGTAGTCCGGTGCCGCCTTGTTCAGCCACACCGGATGGCCGGGGCAGTCGGCATAACCGAAGCTGGCGATGCGCTCGGAGAAAATCTCGATACGCCCCGATGGCGTCGGCAAGGGATGAGCAACGGGGTCATCGCGAAAGGCCTTGAGCAGCACCGTATCGGTGTCCGGATAGGCCACTTCAAATACGCCGTCGCGCCAGAAGTTGTCGTAGCCCGGCAGCTCAATGCCGTGCTCCTCGGCGCGCCCGCGCGACTCGTCGTAGATGAAGCGCAGCCAATGCTCGGCATCGCGACCCTCGGTGAAAGTGTCGGCGAACCCCAGGCGCGCAGCGATATCGGCAAAGATCGAGTAGTCGTCCCGCGCCTGCCCCACCGGCTCGATGGCCTGCTGCATCGCCAGCATGAAACGGTCAGAGGCCGAGCTGCCGATATCGTTGCGTTCCAGGGCTGTAGTGGCCGGCAGCACGATGTCCGAGTACTTGGCCTGGGCGGTCCAGTACTGTTCATGAACGATCAGGCTGCGCGGCTTTTGCCAGGCATCCAGCAGACGATTCAAATCCTGGTGATGATGGAAAATATTGCCACCGGCCCAGTACACCAGCTGGATATCCGGATAGGCCTGACGCTTGCCGTTGTAATCGAACGAAGCGCCAGGGTTAAGCAGCATGTCGGTGATGCGCGCCACCGGGATAAAGTCTTTCACCGGGTTGAGGCCCTGGGAAAAACGCGGCCCGGAAAACCCCTTGCGCCCGCTGCCGGTGTTATTCATGCAGCCGTAGCCCAGGCCAAAACCGCCGCCGGGCAAGCCGATCTGGCCGAGCAGCGCGGCCAGGGTTACGGTCATCCAGAACGGCTGTTCGCCGTGTACCGCGCGCTGCAGGGAATAGGCGATATTGATCATGGTGCGCTGGCGGCCCATGCGTCGGGCCAACTCGGTGATCTGCTGCGCGGGAATATCGGTCAAGGCTGCGGCCCAGGCCGGGTCTTTCGGCTGGCCATCGACGGCGCCCAACAGGTACTCGCGAAAGCGTTCAAAGCCCACGGTGTAGCGTTGAATAAAGGTTTCGTTGTGCAGCCCTTCGGTCACCAGCACATGGGCCAGCGCCAGCATCAAGGCAGTGTCGCTGCCGGGGCGGATCGGCAGCCATTGGTTAAGCGCCGGGCCGCTGAGGTCGTCGCGCAGCGGGCTGATATTGACGAACTGCACACCGGCCGCCGACATCGCCGCCAGCGCCTCGCTCAACAGGTGGTCGCTGGCGCCGCCGGGGCTGGTCTGGGCATTTTTCGCCGGCAGGCCGCCGAAGGCCACAAACAGCTCGCAATGCTCGGCGAGGTTTTTCCACGAGGTGTGCGCCGCCAGCAGCCAATCCATATTGCCGACGATATGCGGCATCAACACCCGCCCGGCGCCGAGGCTGTAGCTGTCGGTGCTGGCGACGTAGCCGCCGTAGAGGTTGAGGAACCGGTGCAACTGGCTTTGGGCATGGTGAAAGCGCCCCGCGCTGCCCCAGCCATAGCTGCCGCCATAAATGGCCTGGTTGCCATGCTCGGCCTTGACGCGCTTGAGTTCGGCGGCCACCAGGTCCAGCGCGACCTCCCACGACACTTCGACGAACGGCTCCTGGCCACGCAGCTCCGGGTGCGAACCCGGCTCGGCCAGATAGCTGCGGCGTACAGCGGGCCGCAGGATGCGCGTCGGCGAGGTTATCGCTGCAGGGATCGACGCGCCGATGGGCGACGGGTCTTTATCCCACTCGGCCGGGGCCATCGACACCAGCTTGCCGTCGACCACCTGCGGGCGGTACGCGCCCCAATGCAATGATGTGAACGTCATGGCTACCAGCTTTCTCCCAGCCCGAGCAGCCCGAGTATCTGCCGCCGCAGGTCCACCAAGTAAGGATCATCCCGGTGCCGAGGATAAGGCCGATCGATGCTCAATTGCGCCTGTATTTTTGCCGGGCGGTCGCTGAACACAATCACGCGGTTGGCCAGCAACAAGGCTTCCTCCACATCGTGGGTCACCAGCAGGGCCGTATAGCCCTGGCGCTGCCACAAATCGATCAGCTCTTTTTGCATGGTGATGCGCGTCAGCGAATCGAGTTTGCCCAACGGCTCATCGAGGATCAGCAGGCGTGGCTGGTTGACCAGCGCCCGGGCCAACGCCACCCGCTGCGCCATACCGCCGGAGAGTTGTCGCGGATACGCGCGGGCAAAGTGGCTGAGGCCGACTTTTGCCAAGGCTTCATCCACCTTGTGCGAGTGGGTCTTGAGCAGGCCCTGGGCTTCCAGGCCGATGGCGACGTTGTCCCACACCCGCCGCCAGGGGTATAGCGTCGGGTCCTGGAACACCACCACGCGGCTCGGGTCCGGGCCAAGGATGGCGTCACCGTCGGCCAGCAACTTGCCTGAATCGGCTGGCTCCAGGCCGGCCACCAACCGCAGCAAGGTGGATTTGCCACAGCCCGACGGGCCGAGCAGCGCCACGAACTCGCCTGGCGCCACGTCCAGCGATACCTGTTCCAGCACCGGCAAATGCTGGCCGTCCAGGGCAAAGCCATGGCTCAAGTTTTCAATACGTAGCGCCAATCCCGCGCTCGCCTCTACCGCGTGTGCCAGGGCTACCATTTCATCGTTCCTTTCTGCCAAGCCAGCAAGCGGTCGCGCACCAGGAACAACCCGGTGATCAACCCCGAACAGGCCAATGCCATGATCAACAACGCCGCGTACATATTGGCGTAGGCGGCCCAACCCTGGGCCCATTGCAGGTACCAGCCGATGCCGGATTTCACCCCCATCATTTCCGCCACCACCAGGGTCGAGAACGACGCGCCCAAGCCCATGAACAGGCCGACAAACACGTGGGGCAACGCGGCCGGAATCGCCACTTTAAAAATCAGGAAGCCCTGCTTGGCGCCCAGGGTGCGCGCCACGTCGTAATAGGCTTTGTCGACACTGGCCACGCCCGACCAGGTCAGCACCGTGACCGGAAACCAGGTGGCCAGGGCGATCAGGAAAACACTCGCGCTCCAGCTGCTGGGAAACAGGAAAAAACACAGTGGCAACAACGCCGTGGACGGCACCGGCCCGAGAATCCTCAGCACTGGGTGCAGCCAGTAGCCGATGCGGGTCGACCAGCCGATGGCCACGCCCGCAACAAAACCGGTGGCCGCGCCCAAGGCCACGCCCGAGCCCAGCAGCAACGCCGAATGCAACAGGCTGTCGGCCAGCCGCGCATAGTCTTCGATATACACCGCGAGCAGCGCCTGCGGCGGCGCGAAAAACGGCACCGGCAACAACGCCAGTTTGGCGGTGAGCAGTTCCCACACCCCCAGCAACAGCGGCAACGCAATCAACCAGGGCGCGGCCGTGCGCAGGCGCTGGCCAAGCGTCGACACCTTACGACCGACCAGGCTCAGCACGATGAACAACGCCGCCACCGCCACGCAGAGGTTGGCCAGGCCTTGGGTCATCGGCCAATTTCGCACTGCGTTGGGCCAGTAGCTGATCAACAGCGCGACAGCCACCCAGGCCGCCACCACCGCTGCGCCCTGCCAGCCAACCTTGAGGGCCACGGGTGGGTTGAGGGTTGTCGCGTCAGCTGAAGACATCGGCGGTGATCTCCTTGGCAAATTCCACCGGGTCAGTGCCTTTGCTGATCACTTCCACGGTTTTCAGGTCGGTGACGTAGGTGGTGATCTCCTGAGTCAGCGCCGCACCCACCGCGTGGTGGCCGTGGGTGTGGTCGTGGAGGATCGCCTGCACTTCTTCGGTTGAGGTGTTCAGCGCATAGGCCTGGAAGCCTTTGGCTACGGCTTCGGGGTGCTGCACGGAGTAATCGTGGGCCTCCAGGATCGCCTGGGTCAGCGCGGCGACCACGCGTTTGTCCTCGCGCACCAATTTGCCGGTGACACCGACCACGCAGCAGCTGAGGTTGGCGTATTCCTCCACCAGGTTGGTGGACAGCTCGCGCGCCACGCCGGACTTGATCAGGCGGTACATAAACGGGTCGCTGCCGCTCACCGCCTGCACTTCGCCACGCTCCAGCGCGGTGCCGAGCAGGTCGGCCGGGTACAGGCGCCATTCCACATCGCGCACCGGGTCGACGCCGTGCTTTTTCAGCAGGATCGAGAAGAAATTGCGGTCCGGGCTGGCCATGTCGGTCACGCCGATGGCCTTGCCCTTGAGGTCTTCGAGCTTGCTCACGCCGCCATTCACTGCACTGAGCAAACGCAGGCAGCCGCCATGGGTGCCGGCGGTGAGCTTCACATCAAAGCCTTGCTCCAGCGCCTTGAGCCAGCGCAGCGCCATGCCCACGCCGGCATCGGCCTTACCGGTGGCGATAGCTTCCAGCAGCACCTCGGTGGAATTGCCGAAGTTGACCAGTTCCACGTCCAGGTTGTGCTGGGTGAAAAAGCCCTGACCGTGGGCGATCACCACCGGGGCCAGGCACACCGCATTGAGGTTGACCGCCAGCTTCAGCTTGCGCGGCGCGTCGAGGCGGATGAATTCACCGGTGCCCGCGGGCTCCTGGGGCGTGTTGTGGCCGGCGTGCGCGTCGGCAGCAAACCCCAGGCGCGGCAGCGACAGGCTGGCCAGGGTGACCCCGGCCAGGCCGAGCAGGCGGCGGCGGGTTAGGTGATCAAATGTGGCCATGCAAAATATCCCTTTAAAATTGAAGTATTGGGTCGTGCGTCGAGCCCGTCTTTTGTGGCGAGCGGGCTTGCCCGCGTTGGGCTGCGAAGCGGCCCCAATAAAACCGCCGCGTTCTGTCAGGTAAACCGTGGTGTCTGGTTTTTGGGCCGCTTCGCGCCCCAACGCGGGCAAGCCCGCTCGCCACAAAAAAGCCGTTTGCCAGAAAAAAACTGAGGTGGTTTCAAGCGTCCAGATCAGCCAGCCCTAAATGCTCGCGTAGCGTCGAGCCTTGATACGCCGTGCGGAACAAGCCCTTGCGCTGCAGATGCGGAATCACGCTTTCGACAAACTCCGTGAACGAACCCGGCAGGTAGCCCGGGGAAATCACAAACCCGTCGCACCCGCCCTGCTCGAACAGTTCGGCCAATTGGTCGGCGATCTGCGCCCCGGTACCCACCAGTTGCGGCACACGCACGCTGCTGGCGAAGATGCGCCCAAGTTGTTCCAGGGTGGTTTCCGGGCCTTGCATCAGCAGCTTTTCAGCGGCCGCCGGGTGAATCAGCGGCGACTGCGCGATCTCGGCCAGGGTGGCGCTCAGCGGGAATGGCGACAGGTCCACGTTCAGCTGTGAGGCCAGCGTTACCAGGCCCAATTCGGGGCGCGCCAGGGCATTGTGTTTATCGCGTTTGGCGCGAGCCTCGGCTTCGCTGCCGCCAATAAACGGCATCACCGCCGTGAGCACTTTGCAGCTGTCGGCCTCGCGACCTTGCTGCACCACCTGGGCGCGCACGTCGTCACGAAACGCGCGCATGGCCGCCAAATGCGGGTGGATGGTAAAAATCGCCTCGGCCCAACGCGCGCCAAAACGCCGACCGCGCCCGGACGAACCAGCCTGGATCAGTACCGGGCGGCCCTGTGGCGTACGCGGGATATTCAGCGGGCCTTCGACCTTGAACCACTCGCCCTGGTGTTGCACCGAGTGGATCAACGCCGGGTCGGCCAGCACGCCGCTGTCGCGATCCAGCTTGAGCGCGCCCTTGCCCCAGCTGTTCCAGAGTTTCAGCGCGACCTCTACAAACTCATCGGCGCGGTCATAGCGCAGGTCATGTTCCAGGTGCTTGTCCTTGCCGAACAGGCGCCCTTCGCTGTCGTTCATCGAGGTGACGATATTCCACGCCGCACGGCCCTTGGACAGGTGGTCGAGGGTGGCGAATTCACGGGCAATATGCGCCGGTTCGTAATAGGTGGTGGAACGCGTCGCGCCCAGGCCCAACTTGCGGGTCTGGCCGACCAGGTAGGAGAGGATCGGCAAGGGGTCGAGGCGCGTGGCGTCCTGGGCGCCGTAGCGCAGGGCAAACTCGCGGGAGCCGCCCATCTGGTCGCCGACGGCCAGGCGGTCGGCGAAGAACAGGAAGTCGAACAACCCCTCTTCCACCACCTTGGCAATGCGTGAGTAGTACTCGGGGTCAAGGTAATTGCCGACGGTTTCCGGGTGACGCCACACCGCGTGGCTGTGCACCACCGGGCCGCTGAGCAAAAACGCAGAGAGATGGATTTGACGGCTCATGACTTGGGCGTCCACACAGTGATGTTACTGACCTTCAGCGGCTTGGGGATCAGCTTGGCGGCGTAGTAGGTGTCGGCGATGCGTTGCTGTTCGGCGAGGTTGTCCAGCTTGACCGGAATGATGTCGTAGCTGCGTCGGCTGTTGGCACGCTCCACCGTGGCCGGGGCGATGTTGCCCCACAACGGGCCAAGGATTTCAGCCGCCTCCTTGGGGTGGGCTTTGACCCACTGGCCGGTCTCGCGCAGGGTGTCGAAGGTGACCTGCAGCACGTCCGGGTGGGCATTGGCGAATTTAGTCGTGGCCAGGTAGAAACGGTTGTAGTTGGCCAGGCCGTCGCTGCCGTCGGCGATCACCCGCACATAGTGGTCGAGTTGCTGGGTGGCGAGGAACGGGTCCCAGATCACCCACGCGTCCACGCTGCCATTGGCGAACGCCGCGCCGCCGTCCGGTGCTTCGAGGTAGCGCGGGGTGATATCGGCCAGGCTCAGCCCGGCTTTTTTCAGTGCGGAAATCAGCAGGAAATTGCTGCCCGAGCCCTTCGATACGGCGACGGTCTTGCCCTTGAGGTCGGCGATGCTGTGGATCGGCGACTGGTCCTGCACGATGATCGCCTGGGCGCCCGGTGATGAGTTTTCCTGGGCGTAGTAGGTCAGCGGCGCGTCGGCAGCCTGGGTGAACAGCGCAAAGGCGTCAGCCACATCGGCGTGCAAGTCGACGCTGCCGGCGTTGAGCGAACTGAGCAGGCCGGTGCTGAATTCATGCCAATTGACCGTGAACCCCAGCGGCTTGAGGCGCTGTTCCAACTGGCCATTTTGCTTGAGCAGAATCCATAGGGTGGATGAGCGCTGGTAGCTGATATCCAGGGTCTGCTCGGCATGGGCCGCCGCTGCGGCAAACAGCAGGCTGGCAGCGACGATGAGTTTTTTGAGCGTCATGAAGGGCCTTGGCGTCGGAGGTGAAAGAAACACGAGCAAGGCATAAGCGCCTGGCATAAATGCGCTTTTGATTATATTAATGAAGACTGATTATGAAAGGACCTTATGATTCTATGGTTATGCCCGATTCGTCGGAACACGCCAAAAGCATCCTAAGCTCAGATCGAAAAAGTATTTATCGAATGGTTTTTAGAACTTTATGCTCAGCGCTATTTCGTTGAAGATCGAGCGTGCCATGTCCATACGTCGTCCCCTCGCCGCTGTACTCGGGTTGCTGGCCTTTTCTGTCGCCGTGAGCGCGGACGCCCAGGAAACCGTACGTATCGGCTACCAGAAATCCTCGACCCTGATCACCCTGCTGAAAACCCAGGGCACCCTCGAAAAAGCCCTCAAGGCCGACAACATCGACGTGTCCTGGCACGAGTTCCCCAGCGGCCTGCCGCTGCTGGAAGCACTGAACGTGGGCAACGTGGACATCAGCGCCGACGTCGCCGACACCGTGCCGATCTTCGCCCAGGCGGCCCAGGCCAAACTCACCTACTTCGCCCAGGAAGCGCCCTCGCCTTCGGCCCAGGCCATCGTGGTGCGCAAGGACTCGCCGATCCAGCAACTGGCGGATTTGAAGGGCAAGAAAATCGCGGTGACCAAGGCCGCCGGCACCCACTATTTGCTGATCGCCGCGCTGGCCAAGGCTGGCCTGGCCTTCTCGGATATCGAGCCGGCGTATCTGTCGCCGGCGGATGGTCGCGCGGCGTTCGAGAACAATAAAGTCGATGCCTGGGTTACCTGGGAACCCTTCCTCACCAGCGTGCAGCGCCAACTGCCGACGCGCACCCTGGCCGATGGCGCCGGGCTGGCCAGTTACAAGCGTTATTACCTGACCGGCACGCCGTACGCCAAGGCCCATCCGGAGGCGTTGAAAGTGGTGTATGCGCAGCTGGAAAAAGCCGGGCACTGGGTGAAAACCAACCCGCAGGACGCGGCTAAAGTGCTGGGCCCGCTGTGGGGTAATTTGGATGTGGCCACGGTGGAAGCGGCGAATGCGCACCGCAGCTATCAGGTGCAGCCGGTAAGCATTGACCAGTTGGGGGAGCAGCAGAAGATCGCGGATGCGTTCTTTAAGGCGGGGTTGTTGCCCAAGGCGGTGGATGCGAAGGATGTGCAGACCTGGAAGCCTTGAGATCTGGTGAGGTTTAAATGTGGGAGGGGCGGTGCGACGATTCGACTTGCCCCCGATTGCAGTGGGTCAGTCAATACATGTATGACTGATACACCGCTATCGGGGGCAAGCCCCCTCCCACATTTGATCTCCACATGCTGTTAGAGAAGGGTTCGGGCCAAGGCCTTTTTCCATTCTGAATAGCGGGTAGCCATCTCCCCATCCTCCTGCGGCTCAAACCGCTCGCGCTGACGTTCCAACTCGCCCAACGCCGCATCACTCGCCCATATCCCCAATGCACGCCCGGCCAAATGCGCCGCACCCAACGCCGACACTTCCGGCGACAGGCTGCGCACCACCGGGCGTTGCAGCAGGTTGGCGAGAAATTGCATCAACCAGCGGTTGCGCGTGGCGCCGCCGTCCACCCACAGCTCCTTCAACGGGCTGCCGATATCCTGCTGCATGGCCTCGAACACATCGCGGATCTGATACCCGATGGACTCCAGCGACGCACGCAATATATGCGCGCCAGAGGTGGCTTCGCTGAGCCCGCAGATCAGGCCGCGCGCGTCGGCTTTCCAGTGCGGCGCGCCGAGCCCGGACAACGCCGGCACAAAGTACACGCCGCCATTGTCCGGCAGTTGCGCGGCCTGTTCGGTCAATGCATCCAGGGATTCCCCGGCCACCAGTCGCGAGGCCCACTGCACGGCGGCGCCGGTGTGGACGATATTGCCTTCCATGCCAAAGGTCGGCTTGCCGCCGTCGTGCCAGGCCAATGTGGTGGAGAGGCCGTGGGTGGAGGCAATCGGGCCGGTCATCGGGGTCATCAAGGATGAGCCGGTGCCGAGGGTGGCCTTGACCAGTCCCGGGGCGAAACCGCCCTGCCCGTACAACGCGGCGTGGGAATCGCCAATCATCGACATCACCGGGATGCCAGCGGGCAAGCCACCGAGGGCAACGGTCTCGGCGAAGAAGCCGGCGCTGGGCTGGATCGGCGCCAAGGCCGCCAAGGGAATCGCAAACAGCTCCAGTAGTTCAGGGTCCCAGGCACAGGTGTGCAGGTTGAACAGTTGGGTGCGCGCGGCGTTGGAATAGTCGGTGGCGAAGACTTGGCCGCCACTGAGTTTCCACAGCAGCCAGCTGTCGACCGTGCCCAGGCAGATATCACCGGCAGCCGCACGGGCGTGCCCGTTCTCCAGGTGATCGAGGACCCAGCGGAATTTGCCAGCGGAGAACATCGGGTCCAGCGCCAGCCCGGTCTTTTCCAGGATCATCGCTTCATGGCCCTGCTCGTGCAACTGCGTGCACAGCGCCGTGGAGCGTCGGCATTGCCAACTGATACACGGCGACAGCGGCTCACCGCTAAGCCGGTCCCAGGCCACCACCGATTCGCGCTGGTTGCTGATCGCCAGCGCGGTGATTGGCCGGTCGACCTGGGCCAGGCATTCTTCAATCGCGGCCAGGGTGCTCTGCCAGATCAGCAGCGGGTCCTGCTCGGAGAACCCGGCCTGAGGGTGGCTGATGCTCAGCGGCCGTGAACCGCGGGCAATCACCTGCCCGCGTTCGTTGACCAGCACGGCCTTGGCGTTGCTGGTGCCTTCGTCTATCGCCAGGATCAGCGGAGTGTTGTCTGTCATTGCATTCACCGCAACCGAGTGGCAGCCGCCACAATCCCAGCCGCGTCGATGTTATGCAAGGCGCGGGTCGGTTCACGGGCTCCCGCGGCGGCGTACTCACCGTCGCCGATGCCCAGGCGGATCAATGGAATGCCCAGGCCGGCTTCGGCCAGCACCTCGGCAACCAGGCTGCCGACGCCACCGTTGATGTTGTGTTCTTCAACGCTGATGACCGCGCGCGTGCCCCTCAAGGCGCTGAGCAATACCTCGCGCTGCAACGGGCGGATCGACGACAAGTTGATCACCTGCGCCTGGATGCCCTGCTCCGCCAGTGCGGCGGCAGCGTCCACCGCT
Source organism: Pseudomonas sp. S09G 359 (assembly GCF_002843605.1). Lineage (NCBI taxonomy): Bacteria > Pseudomonadati > Pseudomonadota > Gammaproteobacteria > Pseudomonadales > Pseudomonadaceae > Pseudomonas > Pseudomonas sp. S09G 359. The sequence goes on from NZ_CP025263.1 coordinate 4,069,878, forward strand.
TCATGCACCACCGAGCCGAGGGCGACGATGCTTACGTCGGCGCCCTGGCGCAGCACATCTACCTGGCCGGGGGCGAATTGGTAGTCGGCGCCATGCACGTCGGGCAAGGCTTTACCGTCGAGGCGGATATACACCGGTCCCTCGTGGCGCAATGCGTAATCGACAATCTGGCGGCACTCACGCGCATCGGCCGGGGCAAAAATCTGCACATTGCCGAAGCCGCGCATCACCGAGATATCGTCGATGCTGTGGTGGGTGCTGGCCAGCGGGCCGTAGCTGGCGCCGGCGTTGAGGCCGAACATTTTTACGTTGGCCTGGTTGTAGCAAACGTCGACCTTGATCTGCTCGTTGGCTCGCGAAATCAGAAACGGTGCCGCGTTGCAGGTCGCGGCGATCTTGCCGCCCAACGCCAAGCCCGCCGCAACACTGACCAGGGACTGCTCGGCGATCCCGACGTTGATCAGCCGCTCCGGAAAACGTTGCATGAACGGGCCGATCTTGGCCGTGGAAGTGGAGTCGCTGACCACCGGCACCACGTCCAACCCGGCATCGACTGCGGCAATAAAGGCCTCCACCATGACGCTCGCCAAATGTTCACTCGCCATGGTTCAACTCCTCCAGTGCAGCATTGATTTCATCACCCTTGGGCACACGGTGGTGCCATTCGGGGCGGGCTTCGATAAACGACACGCCTTTGCCTTTGATGGTGTGGGCGATCAGCACCTGCGGGGCGCCGATTTGGGTGTGCATTTGTTCCAGGGCGGTGATCAACTGGCCCACGTCATTACCGTCGCACTCGCTGACGGTGAAGCCGAAGGCCGCCCATTTCACGTCCAGCGGGTCGAGGGGCATGATTTCGGCGGTCAGCCCGGCCAGCTGCAGCTTGTTCTTGTCGACGATCACAAACAGGTTATCCAGCCCGTACTTGGCAGCGGCCATCGCTGCTTCCCAGTTGGAGCCTTCGGCCAGCTCGCCGTCGCCGGTCAGCACATAGATGCGCTTTTTGCTGCCGGACATTTTCGCCGCCAACGCCAGCCCCACGGCCACCGGCAAACCGTGGCCGAGGGCACCGGTGTTGAGTTCGATGCCAGGGGTTTTCTGGCGCACCGGGTGGCCGGGCAAATGCGAGTTGAAATGCTGATACGTCGCCAGCCACGCCTCGGGAATGTAGCCCGCTTGCGCCAGGCAGCAGTACAAGCCGCCCACGCCGTGGCCCTTGCTCTGGATGTAGATATCGCGCTCGGGATCCTGGGTGCGTTCCGGGCCGGTATTGAGGATGCGGAAATACAGGGTGGCGAGGATGTCGGTTTCCGACAGATCCGCCCCGGTGTGGCCGCCGGCCGGTGAGTCGGCATTCAGGCGGATCACGTGGCGGCGGATCAGGCGGGCCTGTTCCTTGATCTGGTGGGCGTCGTACTGGAAGGCATTCATGCAGCGGCTCCTATGAGGCTGACCACGCGGGGGTAAATGTGTCCAAAGCTGTTTTGAATATTTATTCAGCAGTGACAATATATTTCTATTTAGACGCCGATCTTTCCCGCGGTCAAGTGAGCGACTGGCGGAAAATCAAATAAATCGACGAAATATCCGTCGGACAAACGGGCAAAATCCCACGCCGGCTTATCTATCCCGTGGCTTTGCGGTGTACAAAAGCACCGGTCTAGAGGCATACCGGAAAAATTAAGCGCTTGACTTTGACACGGTGTCACTGGAATCTGAATTAACAGTCAGGCACGCATAAATATTCAACGCGCCTGAAAGCACTCCAAAAAAAATAAATCAGGAGAACACTGTGGACACCAAAGCTATTGTCCAGCACCCGGCCGAACTCAAGCCGCCACCGCGCCCACGCCTGGTGAAACTGCTCCCCAGCAACATCGGCGGCCCGCTGATCGGCCTTGTGCTGCTGGTGCTGGTCTTCTCCTTCAGTTCCGAATTCTTCTTCTCCTTGCGCAATGGCCTGAACATTCTCGATCAGGTCACGGTGCTGGGCATCCTCGCCATCGGCATGACGGCAGTGATTGTGATCGGCGGCATCGACCTGTCGGTTGGTTCGGTGCTGGCCTTTTCGATGATGATGCTGGGCTGGCTCTATCAGGATCAGGCAGTGCCGCTGGGCTTCGCGATTCCCATCTCGATTGCCAGCGGCATGCTTGCCGGGCTGGTGTCCGGCGGGTTGATCACCTATGCCAAGTTGCCGCCGTTCATTGCCACGCTGACCATGATGTCGGTGGCCCGTGGCCTGGCGAATATTCTCACCGAGGGCCGGCAGATCGTCGGCTACCCGGACTGGTTCACCAGCCTGGCCACGGTGCGGCATTTCGGTTTCTTGTCGGCAACCGTCGGGCTGTTCCTGGTGATGCTGGTGCTGGCCTGGGTGTTCCTGCGCTTTCGCGCCGGTGGCCGTAACCTCTATGCCATGGGCGGCAGCCCGGAAGTGGCGCGCCTGTCGGGCATCAAGGTGCGCGCGATTACCCTGTGGGTGTACGCCATCAGCGGCGCACTCGCCGGCATCGCCGCCGTGACCTTGGCTGCACGCCTGGACTCGTCCCAACCCAGCGCCGGCCTCAGCCTGGAACTGGACGCCATCGCCGCCGTGGTGATTGGCGGCGCCAGCCTCAGCGGTGGCGTCGGCAGTATCGGCGGCACGCTGGTGGGTGTACTGATCATTGGTGTGTTGCGCAATGGCCTCAACCTGCTCGGCGTTTCGCCGTTTATTCAACAAGTGGTGATCGGCGTGGTCATTGCCCTCGCCGTGACCATCGACACCCTGCGCCGCCGTTCCAGTACTGCCCGTTAAACCTGTTCGACAGTTGACACCCTCCAACAATAAAACCAGGAGTCACCGACATGTTCAGCCCCAAGAAACTGCTTATCGCCACTGCTCTGGCTGCCGCCACCCTCACCGCCACCGGCACCACCTGGGCCAAGGACCTGACCATCGGCCTGGCCGTGGCCAACCTGCAGGCCGACTTCTTCAACCAGATCAAGCAATCGGTGGAAGCCGAGGGCAAGGCCAAGGGGATCAAGGTGATCACCGTGGACGCCCAGGGCAACTCCTCCACCCAGGTCAGCCAGATTGAAGACCTGATCACCCGCCAGATCGACGTGTTGATCTACATCCCCGCCGGCGCCACCGCCGCTGGTGTACCGGTAAAAGCCGCCAAGGCCGCCGGCATCCCGGTGATCGCCGTGGACCGCAACGCCCCCGACGCGCCCGGCGACACCTTTATCGCCAGCGACAGCGTGGCCGGCGCCAAGACCCTGGCCGAATATGTGGGCAAGATCACCGACGGCAAAGGCCGCATCGCGATCCTGCAAGGCCAGCTCGGCACCACGCCCGAGAATGACCGCGCCAAAGGCTTTGAAGAAGGCCTGAAAGCCTTCCCGGACCTCAAGGTGGTTGCCCAGCAACCGGCTGAATGGGCCCAGGACAAAGGCTTCGCCGTGGCCCAGGACCTGCTCCAGCGTGACCCGAATATCACGGTGTTCTTCGGCCGCGCCGATGCCATGGCCTTGGGCGCTGCCCAGGCGGTGAAGGTCGGTAACCTCGACCACAAAGTCGTGGTGGTCGGTTTCGACGGCGACGTCGCCGGGCTCAAGGCCGTGGAAAGCGGCGTGCTCAATGCCACCATGACCCAGCAGACCCAGAAGATGGGCCGCCTGGCGGTAGCCTCGGCCATCGACCTCAAGGCCGGCAAGGCCGTGCCCAAGGAGCAACTGCTGCCTACCGTGCTGACCACCAAAGAAAACGTCGCGCCGTTCCTGCAACAGCACCCGTAAGCCTTGGAGGTCGTCATGCCAGCAGCAGCTCTGGATAACAGCACCGACGCGGTGCTGTGCCTGCGCAACATCAGCAAGGCCTATGGGCCGGTGCAGGTGTTGTCCCAGGTCAATGTGGATATTCGCCCCGGCGAGGTCCTGGCCTTGCTCGGTGAAAATGGTGCGGGCAAATCCACCTTGTCGTCGATCATTGCAGGCCTGGTGCAACCGGAAGCCGGGGGCAGCATGACCTGGCTCGGCGCGCCCTACGCCCCCGCTTCACCGGGCGCGGCGCTGAGTGCCGGGATCGGCCTGATCCACCAGGAAATCCGCCTGCTGCCGCAATTGTCGATCGCCGAGAATATCTTCGTCGGCCGCCTGCCCATGCGTCATGGGCGGGTGGACCGCGAGTACATCGAGGCCCAGGCGCAGATCCAACTGGAACGCCTGGGGCTCAAGGTGCCGGCCTCGCGCAAGGTCGAAGGCCTGAGCGTGGCGGCCCAGCAACTGGTGGAAATCGCCAAGGCGCTGACCCTGAAAGCCAGCCTGTTGATTCTTGACGAGCCCACCGCCGCCCTGGGTGGCGAAGAAACCGAGTTGCTGTTCAAGCAGGTCGAGCGGCTGAAAGCCGAGGGCGTGTCGTTTATCTATATCAGCCATCGCCTGGAAGAAATCGCGCGCATCGCCGACCGCGTGCTGGTACTGCGCGACGGTCGCCAGATCGCCCTGCACGCCACCGCGCAAGTGCCGGTGCGCGAGCTGGTGGAACAGATGGTCGGGCGCAGCCTGGAGCGCATTTTCCCCGCCCTGCAAGCGCCGCAGGACCAGGTGATGTTGCAGGTCAAGGATTTGAGCTGCCGTGAGTTCGCCTTGCACGGCATCGACTTCAGCGTGCGCGCCGGCGAAGTGTTCGGCATCGCCGGGGTGGTCGGCGCCGGGCGCACGGAGCTGGTGCGCACCATCGCCGGTGCGGCCCAGGACATCCAGGGCCATATGCTGCTGGACGGTGAAGTGCGCCAGCTGCGCAGCCCCTTCGAGGCGATCCAGGCCGGTGTGGTGCTGGTGCCCGAAGACCGCAAGCAGCAAGGCGTGGTGGTGGAACATCGGATCGAAGACAACCTGATCTACGGCAACACCGACCTGCTGGATAACCGCGGCTGGGTGTTCCCGGCGGCCCTGCGCGAATTTGCCCGTACGGCGGTGGCACGCCTGGGCGTGAAAGGCGCGCCGCAGTCGCGGATTTCGAGCCTGTCCGGCGGTAATCAGCAAAAGGTGATCATTGCCAAATGGCTGGCGCGCAATCCCAAGGTGTTCATCCTCGACGAGCCGACACGCGGCATCGATGTGGGCGCGCGGGCGGCGATTTATGAAGTGATTGCCGATCTTGCGGCTAAAGGCATGGCGGTGATTGTGGTGAGTTCGGACCTGGATGAAGTGCTCGGGCTGTCCCATCGGGTGATGGTCATGAGCCGCGGGCGGCAGATGGGCATTCTGGAGCGTGGCGAGGCTACCCCGGTGTCGGTGATGGAAATGGCTACTGCATAACCCAAGACCTATAGAGATTCAAATGTGGGAGGGGGCTTGCCCCCGATAGCTGTGTATCAGTCACCCCATTTATCAACTGACAGACTGCCATCGGGGGCAAGCCCCCTCCCACATTAGCCCTACTGTGATTTCAAGAATGGAGTAATTCATGCAACTTTTCAGTCTTCAAGGCCAAGTAGCCTTCGTCACCGGCGCTGGCAGCGGCATCGGCCAAGCCATTGCGGTGGGTTTGGCCGAAGCCGGCGCCGATGTGGCCTGCTTTGACCTGCCCGGCAGCCCCGGCATCGCCAGCACCGTCGAGCGCATCCAGGCCCTGGGCCGTCGCGCCCTGGCCTTGAGCGGCACCGTTACCGAACGCGCTGCACTGGATGCCGCCGTGGCGCGCACCGAATCCGAACTCGGCGAACTCAGCGTCGCCGTCAACTGCGCCGGCATTGCCAATGCCCAGGCCGCCGAAGACCTGGAGCTGCAACGCTGGCAAACCACCCTGGACATCAACCTCACCGGCATCTTCCTCAGTTGCCAGGCCCAGGCCGCCGTGATGTTGCCCCGGGGCAAAGGCGCCATCGTCAACATCGCTTCCATGTCCGGCAGCATCGTCAACCGTGGCCTGTTGCAGGCGCACTACAACACCTCCAAGGCCGGGGTGATCCACCTGAGCAAAAGCCTGGCGATGGAATGGGCCGACAAAGGCCTGCGCGTCAATTGCATCAGCCCCGGTTACACCGCCACACCGATGAACTCGCGCCCGGAAGTGGCCGACCAGGTGAAGATTTTTGAACAGACCACGCCCATGGGCCGTATGGCCAGCGTGGAAGAAATGGTCGGCCCGGCGATTTTCCTGGTCAGCCAGGCCTCGTCTTTCTGCACCGGCGTCGACCTGTTGGTCGATGGCGGCTTCGTTTGCTGGTAACCCGTGGAGCCCCTCGTCATGTCGCAACGTTTCAGCGGTAAAACCGTAGTCATCACCGGCGCCTGCCGTGGCATCGGCGCCGGCATTGCCGAGCGCTTTGCCCAGGAAGGTGCCAACCTGGTGCTGGCGTCCAATGACCTCGAACGCGTGACCTTCACCGCCGACCAGCTGGCCCAGGAATACGCGGTAAACGCCCTGGCCCTGGGCATCGATGTCACCGATGAAGCAGACATCGAAAAGCTCTACCGTGAAGGCCACGCGCGCTTCGGCAGCATCGACGTGTCGGTGCAGAACGCCGGCATCATCACCATCGACCACTATGACAAAATGCCCCGCGCCGACTTCGACAAGGTGCTGCAGGTCAACACCACCGGCGTGTGGCTGGGGTGCCGGGAAGCGGCCAAGTACATGGTCAAGCAAGGCAGCGGGCGCTTGATCAACACGTCCTCCGGCCAGGGCCGCCAGGGTTTCATCTATACGCCGCACTACGCCGCGAGCAAGATGGGCGTGATCGGCATCACCCAGAGCCTGTCCCTGGAGCTGGCGCCGCACAACATCACCGTCAACGCGTTTTGCCCCGGCATCATCGAAAGCGAGATGTGGGACTACAACGACCGCGTGTGGGGCGAGATCCTCAGCACCGACGAAAAACGCTACGGCAAGGGCGAGTTGATGGCCGAATGGGTCAAGAACATCCCCCTGCGCCGCGCCGGCAAACCCTCCGACGTGGCGGGCCTGGTGGCATTCCTGGCCTCGGACGACGCGGCCTACCTCACCGGCCAGGCGATCAATATCGACGGCGGCCTGATCATGTCGTAAGGGTTTGGTATCCTCACGGCCATTGAGTCAATAACTGAGGCTTTCATGAGCCAAATCGAAGAACAGCGACTGATCACCAAGATCGCGAGCCTCTATTACGAAGAAGGGCTCAAGCAGTCCGAAATCTCCACGCAACTGGACCTGTCCCAGTCCTTTATCAGCCGCGCCCTGCGCCGGGCGTTGCAGGAAGGCGTGGTGAAGATCAGTGTGATGCGCCTGCAAGGCCTGCACCTGGAGCTGGAAACCCAGTTGCAGCGCCGCTTTGGCGTACGCCGGGTGATCGTGGTGGAAGCCACCGAGCCCGGCAATGATGAAAGCATCAAGCAGGCCATCGGCTCGGCCGCCGCGCATTACCTGGAAACCAGCCTGTCGCCCCAGGACCATATCGGCATTTCGTCGTGGAGCAGCACCATTCGCGCCATGGTCGGCCACCTGCATGCACAACCGGGCAAACAAGCCGCCCAGGAAGTGGTACAACTGTTGGGTGGCGTCGGCAACAAAGGCGCGTTTGAAGCCACCCTGCTCACCCAGCGCCTGGCCACCCTGCTCAACTGCCCGGCGTATCTGCTGCCGTCGCAAAGCATCGAGCAATCAGTGCAGAGCAAGCAGCGCATCGTGCAGATGGAAGAGGTCAAGGAAGTGCTGCAACGCTTTGACAGCATCACCCTGGCGATTGTCGGCATCGGCGACTTGGAACCCTCACAACTGCTGCGCAACAGCGGCAACTACTACACCGAAGACATGTTGCGCCTGCTCGCCGAGCGTGGCGCGGTAGGTGATATCTGCCTGCGCTATTTCGATGCCCAGGGCGAGCCGGTGCTGGAAGAAGATGAAGAATTCGTGGTGTCGGTGGCGCTGCCCAAGTTGCGCTCCATCCACCGTGTGCTCGGCCTGGCCGGCGGGCTGAACAAGGTCCAGGCGATTCGTGGCGCGCTCAAGGGCGGCTACCTGGACATCCTGATCACCGACCTGGATACCGCACAGGCCTTAAACCGATAACCTTTTTTGGAGACAGCCGCTATGACATCCAAGCTCGAACAACTCAAGCAATTCACCACCGTGGTCTGCGACACCGGCGACCTGGAAGCCATCAGCCGCCTGCGCCCGGTAGACGCCACCACCAACCCTTCGCTGCTGCTCAAGGCCGCCGCCATCCCGGAATACGCCGAGCTGCTGCGCAGTGCCGTGACGTTGTCCAAAGGCGATGTGGACCTGGCCTGCGATCACTTCGCGGTGTCGGTGGGTGCGGGTATTCTCAAGGTGATCCCGGGGCGTATTTCCACCGAAGTCGACGCACGTTTGTCCTTCGATGAAGACGCGCTGTGGGCCAAGGCCAACCAGTTGATCGCCCTGTACGACCAGGCCGGCATCGGCCGCGACCGCGTGCTGATCAAACTGGCCTCCACCTGGGAAGGCATCCGCACCGCCGAGCGCCTGGAAAAGGCCGGTATCCAGACCAACCTGACCCTGCTGTTCTCCTTCGCCCAGGCCCAGGCTTGTGCGGATGCCGGAGTGTTTCTGATCTCGCCGTTCGTGGGCCGTATCTACGACTGGTACCGCAAGAGCACCGGCCAGGACTACACCGGCGCTGAAGACCCGGGCGTGCAGTCGGTGACGCGCATCTACAACTACTACAAGGCCAACCAGATCAACACCGTGGTGATGGGCGCGAGTTTCCGCACCCTCAGCCAGATCGAGCAACTGGCCGGTTGCGATCGCCTGACCATCAGCCCGGACCTGCTGCAAAAGCTCGCCGAAGACCAGGGCACCCTGGAACGCAAATTGGTGCCGGGCGCCGACGGCGAGCCGCGTCAGCCCCTCAACGAAGCGCAGTTCCGCTGGGCCTCCAACGAAGACGCGATGGCCACCGAGAAACTTGCCGAAGGCATTCGCCAGTTCGCGCGGGACCAGGAAAAGCTTGAGAAACTGCTGAGCAATCCATGAGCATCGTCACCCCACTCGGCCAACCACGCACCCTGGTGTTCCTGGCCTACCCGCAGATGGGGTTGCTCGACCTGACCGGCGCCCAAACGGTGTTCTGGGCGGCCACCAAGGCCATGGCCGAGCGTGGCTTGCCCGGTTACACCTTGCACACCGCCAGCCTGGCGGGCGGCCTGATGCCGACCGCCGAGGGGTTGAGCGTCGACACCGTGACCCTGTCGCAGTTTGACCGCGCCGCCATCGACACCCTGATCGTGCCCGGCGCCCCGGCGATCCAACAGGCCATGGCGGACAACACCGCCCTGGTCGATTGGCTGCGCGCCGCCTCGGGCACTGCCCGGCGCACCGCCTCGGTGTGCAGCGGCACTTTCCTGCTGGCCCTGGCCGGTTTGCTCGACGGTCGCCGCGCCGCGACCCATTGGGCCATGTGCGACATGCTCAAATCGGGCTTCCCGACCATCGACGTGGATGTGAACGCGATCTTCGTGCAGCAGGACCAGGTGTGGACCTCCGCAGGCGTAAGCGCCGGGATCGACCTGGCCCTGGCGTTGGTCGAGGCCGACTGCGGCCGCGAAGTGGCCTTGCAAGTGGCGCGCGAACTGGTGGTGTTCCTCAAGCGTCCCGGCGGCCAGGCGCAATTCAGCCAGCTGCTGCAAGCCCAGACCGACGACAGCGCGGGGTTCGACACCTTGCATGTGTGGATCAGCAACAACCTGCGCGACAGCAGCCTCACCGTCGAACGCCTGGCGGAACAGAGCTGCATGAGCCCGCGCAACTTTGCCCGCGTGTACAAACAGAAAACCGGGCGCACCCCGGCCAAGGCCCTGGAGCTGTTCCGGATCGAAGCAGCGCGGCGCCTGCTCGAAGACTCGCAACGCAATATCGACCAGATCGCCGAACTCTGCGGTTTTGGCGACGAAGAACGCATGCGCTACACCTTCCACCGCCACCTGGCCATTTCCCCGCGTGACTACCGTGAGCGCTTTTCGCGCTAAGCCAAACGCGTGGCAGTAATTCAGGGTTATGTGTCATTGGGGCCAAGCACCCAGGCTTCTACAGTGAGCAAGCAACGCCTTGCGGCTTACTTGGTCATTGGAGCAACCCCATGAAACAGCACATTCTTATCATCGGCGCCGGGTTTGGTGGCGTATGGAGCGCCCTGAGCGCCGCCCGGCTGCTGGACAAACACGCCCGCAACGACGTGCAGATCAGCCTGCTCGCACCACAACCGGAACTGCGTATCCGCCCACGTTTCTACGAGGCCGATGTGCACACCATGCTGGCGCCGCTCGGCCCATTGTTCGACGCGGTGGGCGTGACCTTCGTGGAAGGCGCGGCCCACAGCATTGACGAAAACGCCAAGCAGGTGACCTACCGCAATGCGGCCGGCACCTCCACGACCCTGCAGTACGACCGCCTGGTACTGGCCGCCGGCAGCCGCTTGAATCGCCCGAAAATGGACGGCATCGAGCAGGTGTTCGATGTGGACCAGATCGAAGACGCCGCGCGTCTCGAAGCGCATATCAAGGCTCTTGGAAAGCTACCCGACAGCCCCGCGCGCAACACCGTGGTGGTCGCCGGCGGCGGGTTTACCGGGATCGAAACCGCCACCGAAATGCCGGCGCGGCTGCGAGCGGCATTGGGTGAAAACGCCAACATCCGCGTGATCGTGGTAGACCGTGGCCCGCAGATCGCCGCATCGATGGGCGATGGCATTCGCCCGTCGATCATCGACGCCAGCCAGGCGCTTGGCCTTGAATGGGTACTCAACACCTCAGTGGCCTCGGTGGATGCCGGCGGCGTGACCCTGGCGGATGGGCAACGCATCGAGTCGAGCACGGTGATCTGGACCATCGGTTTCCGTGCCAACCCGTTGACCGAGCAAGTCAGCGGCGCCCGCGACCCACAAGGTCGCTTGCATGTGGACGGTCACCTCAAGGTCAAAGGCCAGGCCGCTGTGTTCGCCGCCGGTGATGTGGCCTACGCCGCCTGCGACGACCTGGGCAACTTCGCCGGCATGTCCTGCCAGCACGCCATTGCCCTGGGCCGCTACGCCGGTAACAACGTGGCGGCCGACCTGATCGGCGTGGCACCGATGACCTACAGCCAGCCCAAATACGTGACCTGCCTGGACCTGGGCGCCTGGGGCGCGGTGTACACCGAAGGTTGGGACCGCCAGTTGAAACGGGTGGGCCAGGATGCCAAGGAGCTCAAAACCCAGATCAACACCGTGTGGATCTACCCGCCGGCAGCCGACCGCAGCCTGGCACTGGCGGCGGCCGACCCATTGATCCCGGTGGCTTGAGTTGCGTTATGGCGCGACGCGTTGCACGGCCACGTTTTCAAACGGCATCGGCACCGATTTGATCGCGCCATCCAGGTTGCGGTAACGGCTGTACACGCCCGCCGAAGGCAACACCCGACCCCGCTCGACCACGCGGCGGCCGTCGAGCACGTAGCGTACGGTCTGCTCGACCTCGGCCTGGCTGTCGACGGCGCGCAGGTCTTGCGCAAGCACGCGCATCGACTCGTCGATGCAGCGTTCAAGCTGCTCGTTGACCTTGGCCGTTTCCAGGTGGCCGTCGTCGATGCACTGCGCGCCACAACTGCGGAACGGCTGGCCGACCACTTCGATACGCCGCTGGTAGAGCACGGAACCGGCGATATCCTGCACCTGTACGCGGTTGACCAGCACGAAGCTGCCGCGATCGGCGCTGAGTACCAGCCGTGGCTCGATCAACACCAACGCGCTGACCTGCCCTTGTGCCGCAGGCAGGCCTGCCGCCAGGCTGGTCTGCTGATAGCGCTGGGTAAACATCGCGTCGAGGTTCTGCTCGGCGAGCAATGCCGCCATCGGCCGCGAGTCGTTTTCGGCGCTCTGGCGCGCATCGCGTTCCAGCGCACCTACGCCGGTGCGGGTGTTGATGGCACTGGCGATCAACAAGCCCACCACGCCACCGGCGCCCACCGCGTTGCGGGTCACGTTGTCTGTGGTCTGCGCGGCGCTGAGCGCGGTCTTACTGTCAATCACCATCGACGCGGTGATAAAGCCTTCAGTCGGCAGTTGCACCTGCACCTTGGCACCGTGGGCATTCACATACGACAGCGCAGACGGCGTGTTGAAGCCCGGCTCCGGCAACCGTTGCTGGGCACATGCACCAAGCAACAGGCTGCCGGCGGCCAGCACGGCGCAACTCAACGCCCTCATTGGGCGAAGGGAGTGATAACCAGTTGGCGGCTGCTGTCCACGGCCTGGTAGTAGGCGTTCGACAGGTTGCTGTAGTTGGGCTGGTCCCACTCGCCCTGGGCGGGCTGGGTCACGGCAAACGGCTTGTACCACAGCAGGTGGTTGTCATGCAGGTCGACCACCAGGCCAATACCGCCGACTTGCGGGGTTGGCACGCTGGTCGGTACCACGCTGTAGTAAGTACGGTAGGCGCCGCTGGCCGTGTAGGAAATCAGCAGCAGGCGATCCACACCGTACTTGGCTTGCAACGGCGTCAGATCGCGACCGAAGAAACCTTCGCGGAATTTGTTTTCCTTGAACAGCTTCACGTCGACCGCTTCGTCGATACGCTTGGCTTTGTAACCCTTGGCCACCAGCTTGGCGACAATTTCATCCGGGATCGACGTGGTGTCCTGCAGCTTCCAGGTGCTGACCTGATCGCTGAGCTTACTGTTGATGCCCTTGTTGATCGCCAGGTCCAACAAGCCCTGGTTGCCGCCGAGCACCAGCTCCGACGGTGGCAAGGTGCTCATGGCCACGCCGATGGTCTGGCTCTTGTCACTCCAGAACTGGGCATCGAGTTCGATAGGCTTTTGAATATTGGCCGCACAGCCGAACAGGCCGGAGCATACAAAAATCAGGGCGATACAATTTCGAAACGCGCGAAATCCCACGGGAAAGTCCTTTTAGGTGTGGTGTGAGCAGTGTCGGTATCAGCAGACGAACAATTAATGTCACGTTGCCATCAGTGGCTGGCGATATTAAAAGGCGTGAAAAATGACGTCAACTTAATAACATTCTGAAGCATGAAAGGCGACCAACGGTAGTCGCCACCTATTAAGTACCTGGCACCCCGCGTGTACCCGCAAGCTTGCGACCGTCATCGACAAATATCTGCTGGGGCAATTTGAAGCCCCTTAATTTGAGCAACGCCAATGGCCCGGCATCCAGCTCGGTGCGCAAGTGCCAGGTCAGGTTCAGGCCGTCAGGCGCCTTCAGCACCATTCGGTAACGGATGTCGCCGTCATCCAACGGCGTGAGCTGGGCTTTTTCCAACAGACGGATCAGGCCCCAAGTGCCGGGGTAGTCGCCGAACAACCGTTCGCCGGTGTGCACGCTGGTCCAACTCAGGCTCGCGCCGGGATAGTCGCTACGCCCCGGCCAGTTGAAGCGCTGCCAGCTTTCCTTCTGGTTGAAATAGTGGTGTTTATCGCCGTTAAGGATGAAGGTGGTTTGCACCACATCACGCACGGCCTTGCCTTGCAGTTCAAAACTCAGGCCCATGCCGCCGTCGGTGTAGAGCACATCGGCGAGGTCGCTGAGTTGGTTGATGGCCGTCAGAAAGTGCGGGTTGAAACGCAGCCCCTGGCTGTGGCGCGGGTCGGCCACCCAACGGTTACCCTCCTTGCGCAACACGCCGCTCAGTTGCCGCTGTAAAAACTGCTCGATGCGCCCGGAGTCCGCGCGGATCATCTGCCCCAGCATCGGCAGCGACGTGTCGCTGGCGGTGGCCGCAAAGGGGTAACGGCTGGCAAAGGCATCATTCCAATGGTTGACGATCGAGCGTTGCCACTGGCTGTTGATCCCCGCCGCCGAGGGTTGCAGCACCCGTTGCCAGGCGTGCTCCAGCGGTTGCACGAACAACGTTTGCGCCGCCCCGCTCCACTCCGCGCCCAAGCTCGCGGCCATCAGGCTGCCGTAGGATTGAGTGTCGGTCAGGTCGATGCTGCGGCCTTGGAACACGGTTTGTGCCAGTGCCTGGGTCATTTCAAGTGGGTCCGGCGCGGTGCTGACTTGCTGCAACTTCAGGCGTACGCGGGTTACCCGGGTTAAAAAGGCTTGGAGACTCAGGTTATCGGCGCCGGTCTTGCCTTCGGGGCCTTTGCCGAGCAACGCCAATAGCGGGCCGAAGGTGGCGTCCAGTGGGCTGCTTGGGATCTGGGCCATCTGGTCGATCACTGGGGCATTATCCTGCCCGATCAGCTTTTGTGCGGACTTCACCAGCGAGTCGGCCAGGGCTTGAGTGCGAGCACCGGCCTGGCCTTGATAGGCCACGGTGTTCATCAACGCGATCAGTGGCGATTGGCGTACATCGCTCATCAACGTCAACTGGTCGATGACTTCGTCAAGGCTGCGGGCCTGTTGCCAGCGCAGGCTGTTGAGGAAGCTCAGCCAGGCACTGGCGTAATCCTGAAAGTAGCGTTCGGTGAGGCGTTCGCGGAGTTCATCTGGTGTCAGCTCGGTGGCGATGTCGGCCTGGTTGTCGCTGAGTACCCAGTCGATTTCTTCACGACGGGCCTCGGCGATCTCGTCGATGGCTTGGCGTATCTGGCCTTCCCAGGCCTGGCGGGTGAACACGCCAGGCACGCTGGCGTCGGTGTAGAACAGGGCCTGGGCATCGGTATCGCCGAGCATGGTGTGCATGTACAGCTCAGGGTATTGATGCGCGGCGGTGTCGAGGAGCTGCTGGTACAGCGTGGTTTCGGCGTTGCGTTGGCCTAATTGGCTGAGCAGCACCCGCCGAGCCTGGGCGACCAGCACCGGATCGGGCGTGATGGCCCAGGCTGGGTGCGCCGCCAGGTGTTCGCTGTAGAACTGCCACAGGTTCGGTGATAGGCCGTCGCGCAGCGGTTTGGTGTTGATCAGAAACGTTGCGTCGGCTTTTTGTGGGCGGGCCATCATCAGGTAGGCCTTGAGTTGCGCGTGGGCCTCCTCGGCACGTACTACACGTTGCTCGCTGCCGGGTGGCAAGCTGATCAATGCGTCGAGTTGGCGTTGCAACTGGGCGGCGACCGGGTCGCGGATCAAGCGGTTATTGGCGTCGACGTAATGTGGCCAGACGATATCGAGCAGGTCCTGGTTCTGATTCAGGCCGAAGCGCTGGTACCAGGGCGCGCCGTATTCGGCGCGGTAGTCGAGGCGGCCCAGTTCGCGTACCAGGTCGGTGAGTGCGAGCAGTTGTTCATTGTGGCTGGCCGACGCCTGCAACGCCGCCAATGTGGTCTGCACGTGGGCGATCTGTGCACGATTACTGGCAAACGACAGCAGTAATCCTGACGTCCAGAACAGCGCCAGTCCCAGCACCAATGCATAGCCAACGCGTGGTACGTTCCAGCCCAATCGACGGTTGTAGGGGCTGGCACCGAGTACGCCGTTCCATACCGGCGTAACCGGCCAGTAATGGTCTGACTCGCGCTGACTGGGCTTTATCGGCAGGCCGAACCACACCCCACGCAACGGCACGCCAACGGTAAAACTACCGAACAATGGCGCCAGCGTATGACGCCAACGGGCAATACCCTCGCCCTGTAAATCCCGGGACAGGCGCAGCAAAAAATCATGCTGCATCACTGTATTGATCTGCGCCAAACCCTCGCGGCGCAGAGGCTCAACCAGGCCAGCCAGCGCACTTTCCAACGCCTTCGCCGAGAAACGCGCGGGCAACAGGCAGCCCACCGGCTGTGCTCTACGGCTGTCTTGCGACCATGGGCTGTTACAGACCTGCCAGAGGTGGAGCGGCAACTGCCAATACAGACCACGAGCCAGACGTTGCAACTGGTACAGGCCAGCGCCCAAGGCGGCATCATCGGCGGCCTGGGTTGTGTTGAGTGCCCAGACAACGCCGTCCAGTGCACGCCCACGGCTCAGGCCACGCCACTGCTTGAGGAATGACTCATCCACCGAAGCCTGGATGCTACCGCCCCATAGCAAGACAGTGCCTTGGCCTTCTAACCAATGCTGATCAGCCAGGGTGGGGGCGATGGCATTGATTTCGGCGGGTTCGCCGATGACGAGGAACAGAAGGACTTTGCGGCGCCAGAGGGGGCCGTGGGTTTTGCTTAGGTGGTTGCGTAGCTCAGAGAGCACCACAATCGGCTGACGAGGCGAGCGCATTTGAGCATCTGCGGGGGCATAGACCTTATCCATCCGCCCCTGCTCGCGGTGGTTTTGACGTTTGAGCTGCGCCAATAACCGTGGCGCCAGATTGCCTGCCATTACGAGGGTGATGATCAGCAAAAAAGCCAACAGCTTAGGCTGGTTCTCAGCCAGCCCGATCTGGTCGCCATACCGCCAGATCGCCCAACCCAGTGCAGCTGTCAACGTAAGGATCCAAATCGCTGCTCCCGCGCGGCGCCATGAATGACTCCATACCTTCATGCCAACTCTCCTGTAGTAACCGTGCTGATCCAGTGCTGCGTTTGCTCTCGCGTCAACACCAACAAAGGCTGGCGCTGATGCCGCACCATTTCCACGCCAAGCGCAATCACCAGCCAGTGACCGAGTGGCCCCGAGAGCCCGCAAAAACTTTCCTGAAACCACTGTTTTTCCGCGCTGAGTGCCGCCCCTTGGGTACCAGCGACAGCCAGCATTTTTCCGGTAAGTGGCTTCCAACAAATGGTGTCGGCCAATAGGCCGGTTGCCCGGCAGGCGCTGGGTTGGGTCTGCAGGAATAACGGCAACTCGCTGTCCAACGCGTCGACGCTCAATGGCATTGGACGTAACAAGCCAGCGGCGATAGGTAATCCCAGGACGCTTGCCAGGCTGTCCGGGCATAGCAATAGGGCGGCAAGCCCGTCGGAGTACGAATCCTTGCCGTGCACCTGCAGTACCAGAATCAACTCGACGCTAGCGCTGGCGGCCTTCAACGTTTCGTCGACCCACCGGCACGATAACTCGCCCGCCAAGTTGAGCGTTGCAGGCAACGGCCGGTCCACCTTGAGGGTCCAGGTTTGTTGCCAGGCATTACGTAAAGCATCGTATTCGTTGGGGTGAACGTCACTCAGTAGCGTGACCCGTAACGCCTGCTCCATGGGCAACGCTTGCAGTGCAGGTACCAATGCCGCGATCAAAATCTGCAAACCGGCACGTGCCCTCTCCGTCTCCGTCGGCAAATCGGCAATACGCCGTGCTTGCCCTGTTCGGGAAAGCACGTCAAAGCCGGGCGAAGTCAATACGCTCGCAGACACTTGATCAGGCAGCACTACACAACCGGCAGACACGGCAAGATAACGCTGCGCCCAACGCTGCCAGGATTGCTGGGCAACTTGCGCCTCTTCTTCCAAGAATTGAAAACGACTCAGCGCGCACCCATGGGTATAGGCACGCGCGCCGAACGCCAGAACCCAGACCAGCAATGGCGAACCGGAAAGCGCCCAGATATTGAGCGTAAGCAGCAGCGGTATCCGTTCGGAAACATGCAGTAAAAACAGCAGCACGCAGACCAGTACCGCCATGACCGCCGCCAACAACCATCGACCCAACATTGGCGGATCTGGAACGTCTACTACCTCGGGTGCCTGCCGATCCCAGCCCATGGCTAGCCCACCCCACAATCGGGAGCACTGGAAATGACCTGGCAACCACATTCACAGTGACAGCCATTGACCACCATCGCCCGGTTGCCCTCGGACCAGCCCGGGCAACCTTCGACAATCCGGTTAACGCCATGCCCTGGTAACGGGCAATGCACTTCGTCGCCGACCAAAGCTACTGGCTTGCCATTGACGAAGGTTGTGGAAGAGGCAGACGTTACTTCTCCGCCATGGGTGGTTTTGTCACCCAACAGTACAAACCCCTGAAACATTTTATTTACTCCCAATAACTTGCCCATTGAAAGACAGGCACAAACAAAAGGATCGCTCTCTATAAGAGCAATGATCTCGACCAACAACCAATAAAAGCGGCAGTACTTCCAATTACCCGGCTCTGATCGCTACGAATAGTCTCGCGGGCAATGGGCATTTCCGTTATCTGCTTCGAGAGCGGCCCCAAGAGAAAACGTGTCAACGACGAAAGATAAAGGGAGATCAATGATAGCTAATGGAATAATAAAACCTTTTGTAATCAAAATTGTCTGCCAATCGGTTATCGCATTAAAATCCAGATGAACACCCTGATAGGGACAAAGTGGCCCATTCATAATTGCCGCACCCAATGAACCACAGCCTGTGAGCACAGTAAAAACAAGCCCTAATAGGCCGCACTTAGAATTAATCACTCCAACACCTCCACACTGAAATCTATTTTTAGCGCGCGACTAAATAACGCCCGCGACGATGCCAAGATCTAGCTTCGAAATTTCCTACACATAGGTATTACGAGCTTTATCGCTATTTCGCACTTTGGATAACGAGCGGTATGTGTTCCTGTAAAGACGAGGGGACCCTCCGTAAAGCAATCATTGTGATTGCCCCAGGCGGATGGTTTGAAGCTTCTTAAATTTTGGCTTGTGTCCAGTTGCAGCGGTACTGCCATCGGGATAGGTGATTAGTGGGTAGTTGCCCACTTTCTGCACCTTAGACTCCACCGAATAAACGACGTAGTCGGCGTGCAGTACGGGCTCGAACGTCACCCTCTTAGCACTTAAAGCGCGATAATACGAATACATTTCACCTTCACCGACGATCCATGCAAGCAGTTCATGTCCGCCAATAAACTGCTCGGTTATCCAAGGGTAGTAATCCCCCTTGATCAAGACATCGCCGCTCACTTCTATCGTTGGCTGAAATACAGAACGCCTCTGTGGCAGGCGCTGATCGAACATCACAATCACTCCCCCCCCAGAACCAGCTTTAACATTTTCTCCAAAGTGTGTTGTGCTAGCGTACGTAACACCAAAGGTCACATTACTCAGTCGCCATTGGCATGTGCCTGAGCCGTTAATAGGTAATTTCGCTTCATAAAGATCACTCTGCCCCTGCTGTAGCGGATGAACTGTGATGGATAGGTAACCATCCTCTTCATAGGTGCTCCAGTCTGGCCCAGAGCGTTTGATGGGACACTTCTCCGAGCGGTACATCACCCGCATGGGTTCCGCCGCGAGGTTCTGCGGGACCTTTACAGTGATGCTGACCTGCCCGCCGTCCGGTGCCGGTGTAAAAGTCTGGTTCTGGGCGCAACCGTTGAGGCTGAACAGCAGCAAGAGCACGCCGCATGTTTGGGTAACGGGTTGTCTGCGTTCAGGTAAGGACGTGGGGATCATCCATAAAGCAATCATTGTGGTTGTCCCAGGCGGATGGCTTGAAGTTTCTTGAAGCTTGGGTCACTGCCACCCATCACAACACTACCATCGGAGTACGTGTACTGGTTGCGATTACCCTTTTTATGAACCTTCGGTCCTACCGAATAAACGACGTGGTCGGCATATAGTAAGGGTTCGAATACCACCTGTCGGGCTCTTGGGGCACGGTAATATAAATAGATTTCACCCGCGCCGACGAGCCAAGCGACCTTTTCATGCTTGCCAATAAACTGCTCGTTAATCCAAGGGTAGTAGTCCTTCCTAATCAGTACATCACCGTTAACTTCTATCGGTGGCTGAAAAGCTGAACGCTGTTGCGGCAGGCGCTGATCGAACATCACAATAATCCCTCCCCCTGGCCCGCCTCTCACATTCTCCCCGAAGTGGGTCGTGTTGTTATAGGTGACACCAAAGGTCACATTGCTCAGTTGCCACTGGCATTTGCCTGCGCCGTTAATGGGCAGTTTCACTTCATACATATCACTCCGCCCTTGCTGTTGCGGCAAGACCGTAGTGGACAAGTAACCGTCCTCTTCATAGGTGCTCCAGTTTGCTCCGGAGCGTTTGATAGGGCATTTTTCCGAGCGATACATCACCCGCATTGGGTCCGCCGCAAGATTTTGTGGGACCTTTACCGTGATGCTGACCTCCTCGCCGCCCGGTGCAGGTGAAAAGGTTTGGTTCTGGGCGCAGCCGTTGAGGCTGAACAGCAGTAATGCAACGCCGCTCGCACGAATTAAACGAACGTTCATAGGCTATGGCCTCGATGATGGTTAGCAGTGCAGCGGCAAATTCGAGTGTGAGTGCGTGCGGGCGACAGTTGGTTTGAAGTGTTCATGGTTTTAGTCTTCCTCTGTGGCTACTTATGTGAATTGGGCCATGGCAATCCAGTTGATCAGGCGCGCGCCTGGGTAATCTCGATCAACACGCCGAATTCACGCTCACGACTGAAACGCTCCAGTGCCTCAGGGCCACCTTCCATTCCCCGGGTGGTACGCAACGCCATGGGTAACAACCGCTGCAGGGCAAGGAACTGTTCGTTGCGATGCCTTTCTGCTTCGGGAACCCCGAGCGTGTGCATCTGCTGTTCGAACTTCGCCCGTTGCGCCTTGCGTTCCAGTGGGCGTTCGGGATCGCTGAGTTCCAGCAGTTGGTTATGTAAAAAAGGCAGGTAGGCGTCGACCATCGAGTGATCCCTCGGGTCGCTGCGATGGTTACTGCGCTCGGGATTGGTGTGAGATGGAAAAAAGCGCGCCAGGTTTTGCTGATTCAATGCGCGAATCAGGGCCTTCTGGTCTTCCTCGGCGAAGCGGCTCAGCTCATCGTTCAGGCTGGGCACCAGGTAGATGCGCGTGCTGTGCGGCAGACGTTTGAGAATAGTGCTTCGATAGAAGTGGCCCTCGGCTTCTTTTCGTTGCGCGGCAGAGTAGCGGGTGTCCTTGGACTCCATATGCTGGTCGGCACGGTAAAACATCGCGATCTGGCCGTGATGCCAGTAGGGATCGCCAAAGCTCACCAACTTGCCCGCCATCAATTCACCCACCGACCAGACGTAGCCCAGGCTACCGCCCAATGGGCCAAGGGCCTTGTACAGCCAGTTATCCAACTCGGCCTCGGGCGGTACGCTGGTGATCATGTCTGCGTCGTTTACATGGCGAAAGTGGGTTACCGCGTTTAGGCGTGCCAGCGCTTTTTCAGTGAAGGTGCGGGGCATTCCGTAGGTGTAGAGCTGTGGGGTACGATCTTTCAGTTCGGCGGAGTGAATCAGTGCCAGCGCACCTCCCAAGCTATGGCCGCAGATAAACAACTCTTTATCGAGTAGCGCCTTCTGAATGTCATCAAAGCGTTGAGGAAACAAAACCTTAGCAACCTCAAACGCCTGCAAAAACCCGTAATGCACACTGCCAACCTCCGTCAGCGGCGTGCACGCCGTCTTCAAATCACACCCACTGCCATCGGCCGCCATCGGACGGTACAGCGCGTCGGTCAGCCAGTCTTTGAACTCCTGGGTCCCGCGCCAGGCCACGAGTACCTGAGTTTGGTTGATGCAATAGAACAGCTGGGTGTTTTCGATGGTGAACAGCGGTATCCCGGACCCCGCCGGCGGGCGCTCGGCGGTCAGCGAATCGAGCATCACCGCTGTGGTGTAGCGCTGGTCAAAAGGCACATCGACCACCAGCGCCGGCAGGCATGTGCCCTTGCCGTCGATCATGATCGGCGTGCGCGACAGGTCCAGGCACTGGCGGAAAAAGAACTCATCCACCGAGCCTGCGACGGTACTGGGGTCAGTGCCAGGGCGTTGCTTCAACACAGCCTGGGCGACAGTGCTGTAGGAGAGGTTGGCCATCAACCCGAGGTTATAGGCGTTGGCCATGCTGTATTCAGGTTGATGGTGCAGGATCAACGACCAGGCTCGGAAGGGACAGACTTCCAGCACATGCCGTCGATTCAGCACCTCGAAACCTAGCGTAAAACCACTGAATGTCTTGTCCGGAAAGTGGAACGCAGGGAGTTGGCGCGGGTCTGCCAGGGGCGGATCGAAGTCCGGCGTTTGATCGCACAACTGCCCGATACGCAGATAGTGATAACGGTACCCGTCCGCCAAGGCCTGCTTCTCTACGGGCGAGAAACCCTTTGGCGGCGGGTCATAGCGGTAGGGCTGCAACGGCGACGACACCGGCAATTCAGCACGCTGCGCACGCAAGCGTCGGTTTTTAAGTACCTCGGCCAGTGGATTCGCCGACAACAACAAGGTCACTGCCAGCGGGTGCAGGCCCTCCAGGCGGATCACGCCGTGGGCATCACTGTGGCCAGCGCACTCTGGGGCACACGCCGCACGCGTGGCGTCGTTAACCGCGCGATAAGGGATATTCGCCAGCGGCTCGCCCTGCTCGTCCAGCAATTGGAATTCGACCCAATGCTGTTTCTGTTTGCCGACAATAAAGTCTTTACGGGGGTTGAGCGTATCGGTGCGGTGGTAGGGATCGTTCATGTCAGTCCTTAAACGTGATAGTTGCTGAGCGTCTGCGGGGTCCAGTTCGGTCTAGCCGACGCCCCACTTGAGAAACTCTTCGAGCTCATCATCAAGAGACTCGGTCACTAACGAAGCCCCCCACCCCGACGCAATCCCCGCGCCCAACATCAAACCAATGGCACAAAACGGTGCACCGGGGCCGCACACGGCCGACACGGCTGCACCTGCCAACGCTGTTCCGACCACCCCACTGCCCACAATGACGCCCTGCTTGATCGCCGCTTTCGGTTTGTTCTCAGCAGTGGCAATGTCATAGGTTGCATACGCAATGGTAACGACCACCAAAACCTTGCCTGAAACCCTCAACACTTTATTCATCGTGTTGAATCTCACGCTGGGCCTGGCTGAAGACTCTACGATTTCGTAATACATCAGGTTTTTCTGTTTTACATCAAGCTCAACAAACGTCCCGCCAAACTTTTTAGTGGCTTTTTCATCTAACATTTCCGCAAGACCAAGAGGAATTTTTTTCCTCGCTTCGGCAATCGCCAAACCCTGCGGTGATGTTCTCGCACGGACTTCAGCCATGATGTTATTGCGCGCCTCGTAACAAAACTGCGCCGCCTCTTTGACCGTGACCTTTCCGCTCTTAACTTGCTCCAGCACCGCCTCCTTGACCCGCCTGACGTTGCGATTGTAATTCTCACGCTGCGCCGCATCACTGATAGCGTCTGCAGAAAACTTGAGCGCCGTCCCCTCAAGTGATACGAGTGCTTGCTTTAGCGTTTCGTCATCAATTGCGTGATCTTTTTGCGCCAGATAGTCCCGATAAAAAACGTCCATATTGTTCACCTCGAAAGATCAATAAAAATGTCAAAACTTAGAAATTTTTCATAAAAATCAACAATAAAGCCGTAAAAGAAAAGCATACAGCCGCACTCAGCAATAAATAAAAAGACAGTGCCATGCGGTATTTTATCTCTACAGGACAACGCGCCATCTCTTCAGGGTCCAGTGTGCCATTCCGCATATGCTTATTAGGGAACATCACACTACCTATTACGATATACACCAATGTATAGCGCGCATAAAATGACCCTCTGCCCCACACGCTCGCATATGAACTGATAATGGTGCTTTTCTTAAAGCACTCTAAAAATCTGTCGAGATCGAACAACACAATGTAAAAATTCACCCCCACAGACGCCACAAATAAAACAAAAGGAAGACCAAGCAAAAAAAACATCTTTAATATAATCATATTCACTCCGCTAACTGTTTAAAAAGAGCCTGCGCACCACTGGGCACACTCTCCTTCCGACCTAGGTCTTCCACTTCAAAGTTGACGCAAGCATCACCCGTAAAAGAATAAAACTTCGCTTTATTCTCATGATCAAACTCGCCTTTTAGAACCGTCCCATCGTCCATGGTCGCGGTGCACTGAATGCCTGCGTAGTTCATTCCGGCGGGAGCGGAAAAGCTGATCCACCGCTCAGACTGCGGCAGCTCTACTTTCAACCCTCCCGGAACCAAGGTATGGACACTCATGGTGAGGCCGTCCTTGTCCGTCACGCCGTTGAATACGTCACCCTGGTCGGTGGTGATCCGATAGTGGGTGAACGGTAATGGCGCCTGGGCTGCATCTTTCAGCATATAGCCAGCGGCATATCCCGCCGGCAACTCAGGCGTGGGCGTATCTAGCCGGGTACTGCCGAACTTTTGCACATCAGTGGCTTTAAGGTAGATGTTGCCAGGCGCCCCGAGCTCTATGTCGCCGTCCTTCAAGCGGATGTAGGCACCGCCACAGTTAAGTACCAACTCTTGCGGGGCACTGATCTGAATACAGCCATCGACGCTTTCGATCTTGATGTCGGCCTTTGCTTGAACGTGGACGTCGCTGGCCAGAGCCTGCAGTTCGACCTTGCCGTGCGCCGCCTTGAGTTGCAGGTCGGCACTTTGCGCCAAGACGCTGACACCTCCCTCGGCGGTTGCGGTGATGTCGCGCCCGGCACCGATGTCTGCGTTATGGGCGGCCATGATGCCGACGCTTTCTGTGCCGGAAGACAGGCATATGGCTTTAGGGCTGAGTACGCCGATACCCGCCGGGGCATGCAGCAGTGCTCCCGGTTGCGCCAACCCCGTGAGGGCCTCAAGCAAATCCAGCTGGCTATCGAGATCGCCAGGCTTAACTTCGGCTTTACGCGCTGCCTGAGCCAGGGAGCGCGCCAGTGATAGCGCGCCTTGCAACTGCTGAATGGCGGCTTCCATATCGAGCTGCTCATTGCCAGCCTTAACCTGCTCATCGGCACTGATAAACACCCCCCTGCCCCCCCGAATCGCCCCCCAACCATCGGTACGCAGCTCAAAGCCCTCTCCACGTTTATTGCGCTCGGCATCCACCAGATGCCCCAGATTCAGCTGGCTCTTGCCGCTGTGTTCCGTACTGAGCTTGATATGCTCTTGCCCACGCGTGTCATCCATGCGCAGTTTGTTGTTCGCAGGCGTGCGCAACACGTTGCGTTTGTAGTTGCGCAAGGTCACGTGGTCGACGTGCTGGCTGTCATGCAGGGCATGGGCGATGTAGGGGCGGTCGGGGTCGCCTTGCTCGAAGGCAATGGCCACCTCGGTGCCAGCTATCAGTGGTAGATGCAGGCCGTGGGTGTCACCTGCGTAAGGTCGAGCCAGGCGTAGCCAGACGCTTTCCTGGCCGGGTTTCCAGGTGTCGCGGTCGAAGAGGAAGTTGACTCGGTAGCGGCCTTCTATGTCGATTTCGGCGTAAGGGTCGTGAGCCTTCGGGCTGGTGACGCGAGCCGGGACGGTGCCGGCGATTTGTGGTTTTGGCTGCAGTTTTGGACGAAAGCACACGCTTTCTGAATAGGGCATCGCTTCGAAAGTCGCGATGAAACTGCTGTCGCGCGCCGCCGTGGTGGTCAGCCCGGTGATCACCGCGCCGGGTGTGAAAGCCTCGGGCGCAGCGCCAGACACGTTGAGCACCTGCCCCGGCGCCAAGATGGCACTGCTGCTGATACCGCTGAGTTGGGTCTGCCCGTTTAGGTAGCGCTCATGCCTAAGGCGCGCGTAGAAGTAACCGCTTTCGCTTAGCAGGCGTTCGTCTTGATCGAGGCGATCGCCCAGGGCGCTGTAGGGTTCGGCGTAGTGGTAGGCCTCGCCGTAGGTGGTGGTTGCGCCGCGAGTCTGGTCGATCTCGCCGCTCAGGTAGGCGCCGGCATCGCGATGTTGGTAGGCGCGAATATGCACGTGCTTTTCGACTACCGCGTGGCTCGATTGCAGTTGCCACACCCCGTCCTGGCCACTGCTGCCGAGCCCGGATTGCGGGCGAAAAGGCAGCTCGATGTCGAACTGGTAGAGGCGTTGATCGTCGCAGAATTCGACCACGTCGATACCCAGGCGGTCGTCGCTGGTGAAGCGGTACCAAATCCCTACGTCGGCCAGCAGGCGGTCGATAAAAGCCAGGTCGCTTTCGCCGTATTGCATCACCTGTTCGCGCCGGGGGTAGTCGCGTTTCAAGCTGAACAGGAAGTGCTGGCCGAGGAAGCCGTGGCGGCTGCGCAGGATGCTTTCGACGATTTCCGGCACCGATTGGTGCTGGTAGATGCGGTACTGCTGACCGCGCTCCAGTAACGCCAAGCGCGGCCGCAACGTGACGGCATAACAGGCCTGGTCATTGGAGCCGGAGTCGCGCTTGAATCCGGTGATCACACCATACAGGGTGCGCAGCGGCTTGATTTCCTCGGGGCTTGGCGCCAGAAACGAGCTTTGTTTTTGCAGGGCGGCGCGCAGGCTGAAACTGGCGTCCTGGCCAAGCAAGGTGTCGGCGGCCAGGTCACGCTCGGTGCTGGTGAACTCTATGGTGTAGGTGTAGGGCTTGCTTAGGTTTTCTTGGCCTTTGAAGGCCAGGACATCAAGCCGGGCCTGGACCTGGTAGACACTCAGGGTATGTCGGCTGTGATCAAAAAAAACGCTGGGCAGTACGCTGGAAGCCATTCCCTTTACTCCTGGACGCAAGAGTCCAGAGAGTAAAGATTTGTTATCGGTGATTAATGTAGGAAGAGTCGACTTTACAAGACAGGCACTTCCTGATCAAGTTTTCAGCCAGGCACCACACCCGTTCCAAACTTGCGAATCGCCAGGCAATACCCGATCAACGCGACCGCCGCGAGCAAGCCGCCCGCCGCGCCGATCCAGGCGAAGCCGAAGTGGCTGCCGACCCAGCTGCCCATCAGGGCGCCGCCGCCGATGCCGATGTTGTAGATGCCGGAGAACATGGCCATGGCCACGTCGGTGGCGTCCGGGGCCAGCACCAGCACCTTGGATTGCATGGCCAGGCCGAAGCCCATGATCGCCATGCCCCAGAACACGCTCAAGATCACCAGGTAGGACTCAGCGCCACTCAACGGCAGCATCAGCGCCAGGCACGCGGCCAGGATGAACACCGCGCCGACCACAAACAGGTGCGGATTGAAACGGTGCACCAGGCTGAACAGCAGCGAGCCGATGATGCCTGCGCCGCCGAACACCAGCAGGATCAGGGTCACCGCGCTGCCGCTCATGCCGGCGACGCCTTCGACGAAGGGTTCGATGTAGCTGTAGGCGGTGAATTGCGCGGTCACCGTGAGCGCGGTGAGCACATACAGCGCCACCAGCGCCGGACGCTTGAACAGCAGCGGCAGGCTGCGCAACGAGCCGGAGTTCTGGCTTGGCAGCAGCGGCAAGGTACGCCCCAGCCAGAACACCAGGGCCGCCGCGAAGGCGCCAATCACCAGGAACGTGGTGCGCCAGCCCATGGCTTCGCCGAGCAGGCGGCCAAGGGGGATGCCCAAGACCATCGCCAGGGAAGTGCCGGTGGCCAGCAGGCCGAGGGCTTGCACCTGCTTGCCTTCCGGCGCCAGGCGCACTGCCAGGGAGGCGGTGATCGACCAGAACAGCGCATGGGAGAGCGCAATGCCGACGCGACTGAGCATCAGGATGCCGAAGCTGGTGGCGATGCTGGACAGGACATGGCTGGCGATAAACAGCCCGAACAGCACGATCAGCAACTTGCGCCGCTCGACGTTACGGGTCAGCAGCATCACCGGCAGCGAGGTCAGCGATACGATCCACGCATAAATGGTGAGCATCAGGCCGACACTGGCGATGGGCATGTCGAAGCTGGCACCGATGGCGCTGAGCAGCCCGACCGGCACAAATTCGGTGGTGTTGAACACAAAGGCGGCCAACGCGAGGGCGATGACCGGTTGCCAGTTGGCTTGGGGCGTTGCGGCTGAAATGCTCATTTAAGGGCGCGGTACTCTGACGGTGATCAAACGGCCGCCAAGGACAAGCGCCGCTGCCCTGCATTCTATAGGTTTCTCGCCGAGCTGTTGACGCTGATCCTACACAACGCCTGCGCGTATTTGTCGCACACCCTGAGCGAACGATGGATTACGGATCTACCTGCCCCATCAACTCTGGAATGCTTTCCGGGCGTTTTGCATAGCGTTGCGCCAGCGCAGCACAGACCATCAGCTGGATCTGGTGAAACAGCATCAACGGCAGGATCAGCACCCCCATGGTCGCCCCCGCGAACAACACCTGAGCCATTGGCACGCCGGTGGCCAGGCTTTTCTTCGAGCCGCAGAACAAGATGGTGATGCGGTCTTCCTGGTTAAAACCGAACGCCTTGCCCAGTACGGTGGACGCCACCAGCACCAGGGCCAGCAACACGCAGCAGGCGACGACCAGACCGCCCAATTCCCACAGCGGGATCTGATGCCAGATGCCTTCGTTGACCGCTTCGCTGAAGGCGCCGTACACCACCAGCAAAATCGAGCCCTGGTCGACAAATTTCAGCCAGGATTTGTTGCGCCCAACCCACTCGCCGATCCAGCGACGGGCGATTTGCCCAGCGATAAACGGCAGCAGCAGTTGCACGCTGATTTTCAGGATCGCATCAACGGTGGAGCCGCCTTCACCGTGCACATTGAGCAGCAGGGTCACCAGCAACGGCGTGAGGAAGATCCCGAACAGGCTGGACGCCGCCGCGCTGCAAATGGCCGCCGGAATGTTGCCGCGCGCCAGCGACGTGAAGGCAATCGCCGACTGCACCGTAGCCGGCAACGCGCAGAGGTAGAGCATGCCCATGTACAGGTCTTTGCCGATCAACGGCGACAGCACCGGCTTGAGCGCCAGGCCCAGCAGCGGAAACAGCACAAAGGTCAGGCTGAACACCAGCAGGTGCAGGCGCCAGTGGCCCGCCCCGGCGACGATGGCCTGGCGCGACAGCTTGGCGCCGTGCAGGAAAAACAGCAGCGCGATGGCCAGGTTGGTCACCCAGCCAAACGCCACGGCGGTCTGGCCGCTGGCGGGCAGCAGGGAGGCGAGGATCACCGTGGCAATCAGGGTGAGGGTGAAGTTGTCGGGCAGAAAACGCGGGCGGGTCATAAGCAAATCTTCCAGGGGTTGCCAAGAGCATCGTCGCGACTCTAACGTAACGGCTTATTACCGACTAACGCCAATGAGCCATTAAATGCCGCCTAAAGGACATGACAAGACCGTCCGCCGCAGTGTGCCCGGGCTTTCCAGCTTGCCACGCCCGGTGTATGGGCGCACCGAATCACTGCCCAACCGCGCGCTGACCCGCCGGCACAGCCACCCGTGGGTGCAATTGTCCTACGCGATTTCCGGGGTGCTGGAGATCCAGACCAGCGTCGGCCGCTTCGTCGCACCGCCCCAGCGCGCGGTGTGGATTCCGGCAGGCATGCCGCACCGGGTGTACAGCTCGCCCCACACCGAGATGCGTAGCCTGTACCTCGATTGCAGTGTGACCGCCTGGGCGGCCGAGCACTGCCATGTGCTGGAGGTGAGCAATTTGTTGCGCGAGTTGATCCGCAGTTTCAGCGAGCTGCCGGTGGAATACGCCGAGGATGGGCCGGACGGCAGGCTGGCCCAAGTGGTGCTGGACCAATTGGCGGCGGCGCCGCAGGTGGATCTGATGCTGCCCCTGCCCCACGACCCGCGCTTGCGCCAGATCTACCGCAGCCTGAACCTGCACCCGGAGCAGCAGACCACTCTGGGGCAGTGGAGCCACAAGCTCGGCGTCAGCGAAAAGACCCTCAGCCGCTTATTCCTCAGCGACACCGGGCTGACCTTCCGCGCCTGGCGCCAGCGCCTGCGCCTGCTCACCGCGCTGCCCGCCCTGGAGCAAGGCGAGCGGGTCACGGATGTGGCGTTGGGGTGCGGGTATGAATCGACGTCGGCGTTTATCAATGCGTTTCGTCAGCAGTTTGATGCGACGCCGGGTGAGTTCTTTCGCTGACCTCACAGCCCATGAAGATCCAATGTGGGAGGGGCGGTTCGACGATTCGACTTGCCCCCCGATAGCAGTGTGCCAGTCAACACATTTGTATCTGACCCACCGCTATCGGGGGCAAGCCCCCTCCCACATTTCAACTGTGTGTTTCTTTAGAGTTGGGCCTTGGCCAAGATCGCCTGGAGCAGCACATCCGCCCCCGCCGTCGACCATTCGGGAGAAATTTCTTCCGCCTCGTTATGGCTGAGCCCATCCACACACGGCACAAAGATCATCGCGGTCGGCGCCACCTGGTTCAGGTAGCAGGCGTCATGCCCGGCACCGGAAATCATCGACCGGTGGCTGTAGCCCAATGCCTCGGCCGCTGCGCGCACCACGTCCACGCAGTCAGCGTCGAAGGCAATCGGCGCGTACTGGAAGATCTGCTTCACGCTGTGCTGTAGGCCGATGCCCGCGGCGATGCGGGCCACGGCGTCGCGCAACTGCTGGTCCTGGCGCGCCAGCACCGCTTCGTCCGGGTGGCGGAACTCGACGCTGAAAAACACCCGCCCCGGCACCACATTGCGCGAGTTGGGGAAGATATTCGCCATGCCTACCGTCGCCCGGCCTTCGGCGCCCTGCTCCAGGCCCAGCCCGTTCACAGCCTCGACCACCCGCGCAAAACCCAGCAGTGCATCCAGGCGATGGTCCATCGGCGTGGTGCCGGCGTGGGCGCTGCGGCCGCTCAATTCCACTTCGTACCAACGCTGGCCCTGAGCGCCGGTGACCACGCCGATGGTGATGCCTTGGGCCTCCAGGATCGGGCCTTGCTCGATATGCAACTCAAAGGCCGCATGCACAGCCTGGCCGCCCACCGGTTCGCGGCCGGCATAGCCGATCTGCTGCAACGCCTGGCCGATGGTCACGCCGGTTTTGTCCGCGCGGGACAGGCCGTACTCCAGGTCGAACACACCGGCATAGACGCCGGAAGCAATCATCGCCGGGGCAAAACGCGAGCCTTCTTCGTTGGTCCAGTTGACCACTTCGATGGGCCGCTCGGTTTCGATGCCCAGGTCGTTGAGGGTGCGCAGCACTTCGACACCGGCGAGCACACCATAGATGCCGTCGTACTTGCCGCCGAAGGGTTGCGAGTCGCCATGGGAGCCGGTGAGTACCGGGGCCAGGTGGTCCTGGCGACCGGCGCGGCGCGCGAAGATATTGCCCATGGCGTCAACCCGGATGCTGCAACCGGCCGCCTCGCACCACTGCACAAACAGGTCGCGACCGCGGCGGTCTTCGTCGGTGAGCGCCAGGCGCGACACGCCGCCCTTTTCGGTGGCGCCGATCTGCGCCATTTCCATCAGCGAGTCCCACAGCCGCGCGCCGTTGACCCGTGCCAGGTTACTCATGGGGTTTGGCCCGATAGCGGAAATCACAGCGGTGGTCGCCGCCCATGATGGTCTGGGTGCGGGTCAGTTCGATATCCGGGTTGTAGCCGACGATAAACAGCTCATCGCGCGCGCAGGAGAGTAAGTGGCCAATCTCGCCCAGGCCCATCTCGTGGTACATCTCGGCGTAGCGGCAGCGCTTGACGTCGTAGTCGTAGTGCTCGGCATCGCTGGCGATGACCTCGACCTTGAGCGCGTCGTCCTGTTCCCACAGCACTTGCAGTTCGACAAAACTCTTGAGGTCGGCGCCCTGTTCTTCCAGCGCGGCAAAATGCTTGCCGGCCTGGATCGCCGCATTGCCCACGGCTTCGCCGATCACGGCAGCGGCAAAGTCCTTGCCCTGTTCGCGCTTCAAGATCTCGTAGATCGGTTTGATGATTTCGGCTTCGATACGCCGCCGGGCAAGAATGCCCAGTTCACCTTCCAGTTTGCTCATTGTGTGCCTCCATCAGCTCCACAGAACCTATAAAAACATCTCACTGGCCAGCCCACTTGTTATGGCAGCGGGCTTGTTGTTACAACCAGGCTTGCTATGGCAGCAGGCTGTTGTGGCAACCAGGCTTGCTATGGCAAGCAGGCTGTTGTGGCAACCAGGCTTGCTATGGCAGCAGGCTTTTGTGGCGAGCGGGCTTGCCCGCGTTGGGCTGCGAAGCGGCCCCAACACAGGCACCGCATTCATCCAGGCAAAACCGGGTGTCAGGTTTTAGGGCCGCTTCGCAGCCCAACGCGGGCAAGCCCGCTCGCCACAACAGCCAGCTCGCCACGACGGCCCACTCATCAGAACAGGCCCGTTCACCCTACAAGCTCACTTACCACCCGCCACGCTCACCGGCTGCCATTGATTGGCCTTGACCTGGTAAACGGTGAACGACGGTTTCTTCAAGTTACCCTCGGCATCAAACGCAATGGTCCCGGTCACGCCTGGGTAACTAATGGCGCGCAGCACCGGCAGGTACTTTTGCGGGTCTACGGAGTCGGCCTTTTCGATGGCCGCCACCAGCACGCCGACGCCGTCATAGGCAAACGGCGCATGCAGTTCGATATTGGTCTTGTAACGTTCTTTATAGGCCTGTTCGAACGCCTTGCCACCCGGCATCTGCGCAACCGCCAGCCCCGGCTCCAGGGCGATCACGCCCTCGCCTTCGTTCTGCGCCAGTTGCAGGAAGGTCTGGCTGACAAATCCACCAGCGCCCATCAACGGCGCCTTGATCCCCAACTGCTTGATGCGCCGTGCCAGCGGCGCGGCCTGGGCATCCACACCGCCGAAGAAGATCAGGTCGGGGTTCTGGCCACGGATATTGGTGAGTACCGCGCTGAAGTCGATGGTCTTGTCGTCCACGTATTCGCGGGCAACCACTTTGGCGCCCCCGGCTTCGATGGATTTGACGAACTGGTCCGCCAGGCCCTGGCCGAACGCGGTGCGGTCATCGATCACGGCGATGCGCTGGGCTTTCAAGGCGTTCAACGCATAAGCGCCGGCCACCTGGCCGCCATCGTCGTCATGGCCCATGATGCGGAAACTGGTGTCGAACCCCTGCTGGGTGTAGGCATGCCCGGTGGCCACCGGCGCCACCTGGGCAATACCGGCGTCATGGTAGACCCGCGCCGCCGGAATGCTGGTGCCGGTATTCCAGTGGCCGACCACGCCGACCACGCCTTCATCCACCAAACGCTGGGCGACGGTGACGGCGGTGCGTGGGTCGGACTGGTCGTCTTCGGAAACCAGCTTGAAGGTCACGGTTTCACCGTTGATTTTCGGGTGCTTGGCGTTGGCCTGGTCGATGGCCAGTTGCGCGCCGTTTTCCAGGTCCTTGCCGATACGTGCCGAGGGGCCGGTCAGCGGGCCGGCGAGGCCAATCAGCACGGTCTGGTCGGCCTGGGCCACGGCGCTCGCCAGGCTGCTGAGGGCCAGGCCGATCAATGCGGTTGTCTTCAAAGTCTTCATCAGTGTTTCCTGCTAATTGTCGGGCGGGTCGGAACACGCCGGGCGTCCGGTAGCGTCATGGGTACAGTTATTTATTCGCCGAGATACGCACTGCGCACCTCAGGGTGTTCAAGCAAATCCTGGGACGGGCCGCTGAGGCTGATGCGCCCGGTGTCCATCACGTAAGCCCGGTCAGTCACCTGCAGCGCCAGCCGCGCGTTCTGTTCCACCAGCAACAGGGTCATGCCCTGGCGACACACGTCGTCGATCACCTGGAAGATCTTCTCCACCATGATCGGCGCCAGCCCCATGGACGGCTCATCGAGGATCAGCAAACGCGGGCGCGACAACAGCGCACGGGCCAGGGCGAGCATCTGTTGCTCGCCGCCGGAGAGCAGGCCGGCGGACTGCTGCAGGCGCTCTTCCAGGCGCGGAAAGTGCTCGAACAGCTGGCGCATTTCACGTTGTACCTGCGCGTTATCGCGGCGCAGAAAAGCCCCGGCCTGGAGGTTCTCGAGCACGCTCATGCGCGCAAAAATCCCGCGCCCTTCCGGCACCATGGCAATGCCTTGGCGCAGCAGTTGGTCCGGCGCCTGGCCTCGCACCGATTGCCCGGCAAAGCGGATCTCACCGCCGGCTGCCGGCAGCAGCCCGGTCAGGGCCTTGAGGCTCGACGTCTTGCCGGCACCATTGGCCCCGATCAGCGTGACGCGCTCGCCTTCATCGATATGCAGGTCCAGGGACTTGACCGCTTCGATGGCGCCGTAGCGCACCTGTAAAGCGTCGACCTTCAACAACGGTTCAGACATGGGCACTGGCTCCCAGATAGGCCTGGATCACCGCCGGATGCTGCCGTACCTCGGCTGGCGGCCCCACGGCAATCACCTGGCCGTAATCGAGCACGCTGATGCGGTCGCACACGCCCATCACCAGCTTCACGTCGTGTTCGATCAGCAGCAGGGTGTGGCCGTCGTCGCGGATTTTTTCCAGCAGGCCGCGCAGTTGCACTTTTTCACTGGCATTCATGCCCGCCGCCGGCTCATCCAGGGCCAGCAGGCGCGGCTCGGTGGCCAAGGCACGGGCGATTTCCAGGCGGCGCTGGTGGCCGTAGCTCAAGCTGTCGGCGCGGTATTCGGCAAACCCGGCCAGGCCCACATATGCCAACAGGCGATGGGCATGGGCGCGGGTTTGGGCCTCTTCGTCGCGGGCCCGGCGATGGCGGCTCAAGGCGGCCCACAAGCCATTGCGGGTGCGCACATGGCGCCCGACCATGACGTTTTCCAAGGCGCTCATGGCATTGAACAGGCGGATATTCTGGAACGTGCGCGCGATGCCGGCGGCGGCCACCTGGTGCACGCTGGTCGGCTGGTACTCGCGGCCATCGAGCTGGAAGCGTCCGGAGTCCGGGGTGTAGAGGCCGGTCATCACGTTAAAGAAGGTGGTCTTGCCTGCGCCATTGGGCCCGATCAGCCCGTAGATTTCTCCGGGCTGGATGCTGAGGCTCACGTCCGTCAGCGCCGCCACGCCGCCGAAGTGTTTATTGACCGAATCAATCTGCAACAGCGGTGCGTTCATCGTGCCACTCCTTTGGGCCACAGCCCGGCCGGTCGGTAGAGCATCGCCAGGATCAGCGCCAGGCCATAGAACAGCTGGCGGATGATTTCCGGGTCCACCAGCACCTGGCCGAACAGCGCCTGCTGCAACGGCCCCATGCTCGCGCGCAACGCTTCGGGCAACGCCGCCAGCAGCACGCAGCCAAGAATCACCCCAGGGATATGGCCCATGCCGCCCAGCACCACCATCGCCAGCACCGCGATGGATTCGTTGAGGGTGAAGGATTCCGGCGAAACAAAGCCCTGGAACGACGCGAACAGCACGCCGCTCACACCGCCGAACGCGGCGCCAATCGCAAACGCCAGCAACTTCAGGCGCACGGTATTCACGCCCATGGCCTGGGCTGCGTCTTCGTCTTCGCGGATGGCCACCCAGGCGCGGCCGATGCGCGAACGCTCCAGGCGAATGCAGGCGAACAGGATCAGCACCACCAGCGCGGCAAACAGGTAGTAATAGAGGTACACCGACGGCAGGCGCAGGCCAAACAGCTCTTGGCTACGGCCGAGGTTCACGCCCAGCAGGCTGACCGGATCGACCTGGGAAATCCCCTTGGGGCCATTGGTAATATTCACCGGACGATCAAGGTTGCGCAGCAGGATGCGAATGATCTCGCCAAACCCCAGGGTCACGATGGCCAGGTAGTCGCCGCGCAGGCGCAGGGTTGGCGCGCCCAGCACCACACCACAACCGGCGGCGAGCAATGCACCGAGCGGCAGGATCAACCAGATCGACGTGTGCATGCCCGCCGGCAGCAACGCCAACAGGGCCGGAAATTGTTGCAACAAATGCGGCGAAGACAGCAACGCGGCCAGGTAGGCGCCCACCGCGTAGAACGCGATAAAGCCCATGTCCAGCAGCCCGGCGTAGCCGACCACGATGTTCAGGCCAAGGGCGAGCATGATGTACAGCAGGGCAAAATCCAGGGTGCGCACCCAGGTGTTGCCACCAGCGTGCCCGACGATCCACGGCGCCAGCACCAGCGCCACGGCGAACAGCAGCAGGCCCAGGGTGGCGCGTTTATTGGGCGTAAGTGAATGGATCATGCGCGGGTCGCCAAACGTTCGCCCAGCAGCCCCGATGGCCGGAACACCAGCACCGCAATCAGCACGATAAAGGCGAACACATCCTGGTAATTGCTGCCAAACACGCCGTTGGTGGCGGCGCCCAGGTAGCCGGTGCCCAGGGCCTCGATCAGCCCCAGCAGCAAGCCGCCGAGCATCGCGCCCTTGAGGTTGCCGATACCGCCGAGCACCGCCGCGGTGAAGGCCTTGATGCCGGGCAGAAAGCCCATGTAGAAATGCGCGCTGCCATAGTTGCTGGCCATCATCACCCCGGCCAGTGCCGCCAAGGCGCCGCCGATGGCAAAGGTGATGACGATAATGCGGTTCGGGTTGATGCCCATCAGGCTGGCCACCTGGGGGTTTTCCGCCACGGCGCGCATGGCGCGGCCGAAGCGCGTGCGCTCCACCAGCACCAGCAGCGCGGCCATCACCGCCAGCGCGATGGCGATGGTGGTCAGCGCCGTTGCATTGGTGATCGCCGGATGTGCCGAGGCGCCCGCCAGCACTTCAATCGGTTCCAGGGGCAGCAGTTGCGGGAACATTTGCGGGTTGCGGGTCCACACCAGCATGGCCAGGGTCTGCAGCAGCAGTGACACGCCGATCCCACTGATCAACGGCGCCAGGCGCGGGGCGTGACGCAGCCGACGATAAGCCACACGCTCGATCACCACCGCCAGCACCGCACAAAACGCCATGGCCACCAGCGTCGCAAGCAGCAACACCAGCACCGGCGGCAGTGCCGGCCACGTGGCCTGCACCAGGCGAATCACCGACAGCCCCACCAGCGCGCCGACCATCAACACATCGCCATGGGCAAAGTTGATGATGCGCAAAATGCCGTAGACCATGGTGTAACCCAGGGCCACCAGCGCGTAGAGACTGCCCGTCATCAAACCGTTGAGCAGTTGTTGGATAAAGCCATCCATCAGGACCATAAACCTCAGTGCGTACAGGGGCGGCACACTAAGCATCTATTCTGTTTTTATCAAATATCAGAAAGTCATATGGTTATATCAAAGCGAAAGCAGGCTATTTATGCCGTTATTACGGCACTTATGGCTCTTTATTTGGGTGATGACTTGGTATTTAATTCAACACATGAATAAATTAGAACAGTTAGCCAATGACCCTCCCCTGCGTGCCGTGCGCACGTTCGAAGCCTTTGCGCGCCATGGCGGGGTGAATGCCGCCGCGCGCGAGCTGGACGTGTCGGCCTCGGCGATCAGCCATCAACTGCACTTGTTGGAAGATTTTTTACAGCAGCCGCTGACCTTGCGTCAGGGCCGCAACCTGGTGCTGACCGATGAAGGCCGTGAGTACTACCGCGCGATCCGCTCGGCCTTTGCGGTGTTGCGCAGCGCCACGGAGCACGTGCGTGAGAAAAGCGCCACGCGCCAGGTCACCATCAGCCTGATCCCGCTGTTCGGCATCAACCTGTTTATCCCGCGCCTGGCGAATTTTCTGAAGGACCACCCGGCACTCGACATCAACGTGACCTACGCCAACCACCGCAGCTACCCCAGCGATGCGGCCGACCTGTCGATCCGCTTCGGCACCGGGCACTGGCCGGGTTATCACAGCGAGCCATTGATCTGCGGCGCGGTGACGCCCTACTGCAGCCGCGCCTTCCTGGCGCAACACGGCCCCATCGACACGCCCCAGGCCCTGAGCGAATTACCGCTGCTGCACGACGAAGAACGCGGCACATGGGGCCAATGGTTCGAGGCCGCCGAGGTCGACGCCACGGCGCTGAATGGTTTGTTGCTGGAAGATGGCCAACTGGCGCTCACCGCCACCCTCACCGGCCTGGGCTGCGCCTTGCTGCGCGAGCCGCTGGTGGCACCCCATGTGGCCAGCGGGGAGTTGGTGAAGCTGTTTGATCTGCAGGTCGATGATGGCCGCCAGTACTACCTGTGCCGGCGGGCCAACAGTGAATTGTCGAGCGAGGGTAATGACTTGTATGACTGGATCAAGCGCAGCTTGATTGAGAGCTGAGCCCACAGCGAATCCCATAATTGTGGAGATCCAAATGTGGGAGGGGGCTTGCCCCCGATGGCAGTGTGTCAGTCAATAGATGTGTATCTGGCCCACCGCTATCGGGGGCAAGCCCCCTCCCACATTTGATTGGGTTTACAGGTCAGCTGCCGTTGCCAGCATGGGCCTCTTCGAAGAAGTAATCCTTCCAGCTGGCCGCCTTGTTTTTCAGCACGCCCAGTTCCTGCAATTTCTCCGCGTAGATATAGGTGCGCTGGGGCACGATGGTGAAGTCGATTTCCGGGTCCTGGACGATTTTCTCCACCAGGTCCAACGGCAACTTCGACTGCTCTACGCGGATATAGGCCTTGGCCGCTGCGGGTTTGTCGGCCTTGATGATCTTCTCGGCTTCAGCCAGCGCGGCATAGAAGGCTTTGTAGGTCTTAGGGTTTTCGTCGTGGAATTTCTGCGTGGTGTACAACACGTTGAACGTCGCCTGCCCGCCGAGGATGTCGTAGGAACTGAGCACCTTGTGCACGTTGGGATTCAACAGTTCCTGGTACTGGAATGGCGGGCTGGAGAAGTGCGAGTTGATCTCCGAACCACCGGCAATCAGCGCCGCCGTGGCGTCGGGGTGGGCCAGGCTGATGGAGATATCGTCAAACTTCTTGTAGTTGGCGTCGCCGAACTGCTTGGCGGTTTCGATCTGCAAGGTGCGCGACTGGAAGCCCACGCCGGCGGCGGGCACGGCGATGCGGTCTTTGTCGGTGAAGTCCTGCAGGGTCTTGACCTTGGGGTTGTTGGTCAGCAGGTAGTTGGGCATCGAGCCGAGGGAAGCGATGGCCTTGACGTTCTGCTTGCCCTTGGTGCGGTCCCACAGCGTGAGCATGGGCGGCACACCGGCCGAGACCACATCCAGGGCACCGGCCAGCAACGATTCGTTCATGGCGGTGGCGCCGGAAATGCTGTTCCATTCCACCTGAATATCCAGCCCCTGCTCCTTGCCATGTTTTTCGATCAGGTGCTGGTCGCGCACCACATCGAGGATCAGGTAGCCGATGCCGAATTGCTGGGCGATGCTGATCTTGCCTTCGGCGTGGGCGCCGGGGCTGAGCAAGGCACTGGCGGCGGCCAGGGACGCAGCCAAAAGAGTCAGGGAGGAACGCTTGAAAGTCATGGGGATCTGCCGCGTTTTCGGGAAGGTGATGGAGCGTAGCGGCGGTTTTTAAGACAGCAAAAGAATATCGGGATCTATTGTTATGCAAATAATCCCCAAACCTGCGCGCGACTGGTATCGTGCCGCGCTTTGTAAAACAGCCACACACTGCGAGGAAATGGACGTTGAACACTGACGATAAAATGACCGGGGACCTGTTCGAGGTGGATAAGCGCCTGTCACTCAAACCCGTGGTGGATTTCAACACCTACCTGCGCAGCGCCTTCGGCGACGGCCCGTGCACCTGCATTCGCTGCACCGCCAGCGGCGGCGACGAAAGCGGTTATGAGTTTCAGCACAGCTTCACCTTCGACGGCAAACCGACCCACCGCCGCTTCGCCACCACGGCGGGCAGCGATGTGTTGATGGCGCTGAAGAAGGCGTGGCTGTCCTACACCAAGGCGGAACTGCCGCTCAGTGGTGTGCTTGGGCTGGAAACCGTGAAGGAATTTGTCGAACCGCAACTGCACAAACGCCTGGCACCGCTGTTTTTGGCCAGTGGGTTGGTCAAGGACGTGAACGGCGAACTGCAGGTTCAGCCGCAGGCAGCGTAGCGCGAGCCTATTGTGCCAAGCGGGCTTGCGTGGCAGACAGGCTTTTGTGGCAGGTCGGCTTTTGTGGCGAGCGGGCTTGCCCGCGTTGGGCTGCGCAGCAGCCCCAGTAAAGGCGCTGAGATTTTCCTGAAAGACCGCAGCGCTTGGTTTTGGGGCTGCTTCGCAGCCTAACGCGGGCAAGCCCGCTCGCCACACATGCCTGCTTAACACAAAAGCTCATTTGCCACACATGCCTGCTTGCCACAAAAGCTCATTTGCCACACATGCCTGCTTGCCACAAAAGCTCATTTGCCACACATGCCTGCTTGCCACAAAGCTCATTTGCCACACATGCCTGCTTGCCACAAAGCCCATTTGCCAGACAAGTCCGTTTTGCACAAAAGCGTGCAGGTCACAAAAGCAAAACGGCACGCTAGCGTGCCGTTCTGTCCTCCTCTACACCCCCGCTGTTACTTACGCGCCGCCTCCCACTGCTTGAGCAGGTCGTTGTAGTTCACGGTTTCGCCTTTCGGCTTCTCGTTCGCCAGTTTCGGTTTAGGCGCGCCCGGCTGGTCGAACCAGTATTGCGCGTCACGTTCGGGGTTCATTTTCGGGCCGCATACCGGTTGCACCTTGGAGCGCTCCAGGCGCGTCATGATCGCGTCCTGCTCCTTGGCCAGGTTGTCGAGGGCCTGTTGCGGGGTTTTCTCGCCGCTGGCGGCGGCGGCGATGTTGCTCCACCACAGTTGCGCCAGGCGTGGGTAGTCCGGCACGTTGGTGCCGGTCGGCGACCATTCGGTGCGCGCCGGGCTGCGGTAGAACTCCACCAGGCCACCGAGTTTGGGCGCCATGTCGGTCATGGCCTGTGAGTTGATATCCGACTCACGAATCGGCGTCAGGCCCACAATGGTTTTCTTCAGCGACACGGTTTTCGAGGTCACAAACTGCGCGTAGAGCCAGGCCGCGAGTTTCTGTTTCTCAGGCGTCGACTTGAGGAAGGTCCAGGAGCCTACGTCCTGATAGCCCTTCTTCATACCCTTTTCCCAGTAAGGCCCTACAGGTGACGGCGCCATGCGCCATTTCGGCGTGCCGTCGGCATTCACCACAGGCAGGCCCGGCTTGACCATGTCGGCGGTAAAGGCGGTGTACCAGAAGATCTGCTGGGCGATGTTGCCTTGGGACGGCACCGGGCCGGATTCGGAGAAGGTCATACCCGCCGCTTCCGGTGGCGCGTAGGCTTTCATCCAGTCCACATATTTCTGTGTGGCGAATACGGCGGCCGGGCCGTTGGTGTCGCCGCCACGGGTGACGCTGGAGCCCACCGGGTGGCAGTCCTCCACGCGAATGCCCCACTCGTCCACCGGCAACCCGTTGGGCAGGCCTTTGTCACCGCCGCCGGCCATGGAGAACCAGGCATCGGTGAAGCGCCAGCCCAGGGATGGGTCTTTTTTGCCGTAGTCCATGTGCCCGTAGATGCGCTTGCCGTCGATTTCCTTGACGTCTTCGCTGAAGAATTTGGCGATGTCTTCATAGGCCGACCAGTTCACCGGCACGCCGAGCTCATAGCCGTACTTTTCCTTGAACTTGGCTTTCAGCTCCGGACGCTCGAACCAGTCGGCGCGGAACCAGTAGAGGTTGGCGAACTGCTGGTCGGGCAACTGGTAGATCTTGCCGTCCGGCGCGGTAGTGAAGGAGATACCGATAAAGTCCTTGATATCCAGGGTCGGCGAGGTGAAGGCCTTGCCTTCGTTGGCCATCAGGTCGGTGATGGATTCGGTCTTGCCATAGCGAAAATGCGTACCGATCAAGTCGGAATCGTTGACCCAGCCGTCATAGATATTCTTGTCGGACTGCATCTGGGTTTGCAGCTTTTCCACCACGTCGCCTTCTTGCAGCAGGTCGTGGGTCAGCTTGATCCCGGTGATTTCACTGAAGGCCTTGGCCAGCACCTTGGACTCGTACTCATGGGTGGTGAGGGTTTCCGACACCACGTTGATCTTCATCCCACGGAACGGTTCC
Source organism: Pseudomonas sp. S09G 359 (assembly GCF_002843605.1). NCBI lineage: Bacteria > Pseudomonadati > Pseudomonadota > Gammaproteobacteria > Pseudomonadales > Pseudomonadaceae > Pseudomonas > Pseudomonas sp. S09G 359. The sequence goes on from NZ_CP025263.1 coordinate 4,111,156, forward strand.
GACGCCTTGATAAACCACTTGAGTTCCTCAAGCTGCTGCTCGGCCGTGAGGGTGGATGGTTTGAACTCGCTGCCGATCCATTTTTTCGCGGCATCTTCATACGCATCGGCCCAGGCCGAGGCACTCAAACCGCTGAGGGCCAATACGGCGGCCAATGAAATGCTATGTCGCAGCTTATTGTTTTTATTCAACATAGAGACCTCCTGATTGTTTGTTCACAAGGGCACTAGCCCCAACGCATCACACTCAACAGCCATACCAGGGACAGCGCGGACGCCACCCAGATGCTCCAGTCGGTAACGCCGATGACCAGCAAATGCAGGTAGGCGCTGCCGAGAAGACCGATAAACAGGCGATCACCACGGGTGGTGCTGATCGGTAAAAAGCCACGCCGAGGGATGCTCGGCGACCGCAGTTCCCAGGTGGTCATGCCCGCCAGAATCAGCGCGATGCCGCCAAAGAACAGGGCTGTGGGGGTGGTCCAGGCCATCCATTCCATCATCGACTCCTCAGACCCGGCCCAGGGCAAAGCCCTTGGCCACGTGGTTACGAACAAACCAGATCACCAGCATGCCTGGCAGGATAGTCAACACCCCCGCCGCCGCCAGTACGCCCCAGTCAATACCCGATGCCGACACCGTGCGCGTCATCACCGCCGCAATCGGCTTGGCGTTGACCGAGGTCAGGGTGCGCGCCAGCAGCAGCTCGACCCAGGAAAACATAAAGCAGAAAAACGCCGTTACGCCGATGCCGGAGCCGATCAACGGGATAAAAATCTTCACGAAAAACTTGGGAAAACTATAGCCGTCGATGTAGGCGGTTTCGTCGATTTCCTTGGGCACCCCGGACATGAAACCTTCCAGGATCCACACCGCCAACGGCACGTTGAACAGGCAGTGGGCCAGGGCCACGGCGATGTGGGTATCAAACAGCCCGATGGACGAATACAGCTGGAAAAACGGCAGCAAGAACACTGCCGGCGGCGCCATGCGGTTGGTCAGCAGCCAGAAAAACAGGTGCTTGTCGCCGAGGAAACGGTAGCGTGAAAACGCGTAGGCCGCCGGCAGCGCCACGCTCAGGGAGATCACCGTGTTCAGGCTCACGTAGTACAGCGAGTTGAGGTAACCGGTGTACCAGCTCGGGTCGGTGAAGATCACCTTGTAGTTGGCCAGGGTGAAATCCTGCGGAAACAGCGTCAGCCCGCCGAGGATTTCGGTGTTGCTCTTAAAGGACATGTTCAGCAGCCAGTAGATCGGCACCAGCAGGAACAGGATGTAGATCAGCAGCGGAATAACCTTGCGCTTGCTCATGTTGGCGGCCTCAGCGGTTGGCGTCGGAGTGGGTCATGGCGGTGTAGAACAGCCAGGACACCAACAGGATGATCAGGAAATACACCAGCGAGAACGCCGCTGCCGGGCCCAGGTCGAATTGGCCTACGGCCATCTGGGTCAAGGTCTGACTCAAGAACGTGGTGGCGTTACCTGGCCCGCCGCCGGTCAGTACGAAGGGCTCGGTGTAGATCATGAAGCTGTCCATAAAGCGCAGCATTACCGCGATCAGCAGCACGCTTTTCATCTTGGGCAGCTGGATATGTCGGAACACCGCCCAGGCCGATGCGCGATCAATCCGCGCGGCCTGGTAGTACACATCCGGGATGGCGCGCAGGCCGGAGTAGCACAGCAGCGCCACCAGTGAGGTCCAGTGCCACACGTCCATCACCAGCACAGTGACCCAGGCGTCCATGGTGTTGGCCGCATAGTTGTAGCTGATGCCCAATGCGTTAAGGCTGTAGCCCAGCAAGCCAATATCGGCGCGGCCGAAAATCTGCCAGATGGTGCCCACTACGTTCCAGGGGATCAGCAGCGGAATCGCCAGCACGATCAGCACCAGCGACGACCAACGGCCCTTGGTCGGCATGGTCAGGGCGATGGCGATGCCCAAGGGGATTTCGATCAGCAGCACGCAGGCCGAATAGATGAACTGGCGCAGCAACGAATCATGCAGGCGCGGGTCGAGCAGCACCTGCTTGTACCAGTCGGCGCCGACAAAGTAGCGGCTGGACTGGTCGAAAATGTCCTGCACCGAGTAGTTGACCACCGTCATCATCGGGATCACCGCGCTGAACGCCACCAGCAGGAACACCGGCAACACCAGCCACCAGGCCTTGTTGTTCTGCACCTTGTTCATGGCTGCACCTCCAGCAGGTAATCGTCGGCGTAGAGCATCAGCCATTGCGCGGGGAAGCTGATGCAGGCCTTGCCCTCCGGCACCGGTTTGTCTTCGGCCAGGCGCACTTTCAGGGTGGCGCCGTCCAGGCTCAGGGTCATGATCTTGTAGGTGCCAAGGTCTTCGACATGCACGACATCGGCTTGCAGCGCGTCGGGGTTGTACTCGTCCCACACGTGGATAAATTCCGGGCGAATACCCACCTGCAGTTTTTTGTAGTCCGTGTTGGCGATGCGTTGCTGCAAGGCCTCGGGCAGCGGCAGATGCGTACCGGCAAAGCACACGCCACCGGCCTCGGCCTGCACCTCGATCAGATTCATCCCAGGGCTGCCAATGAAATAGCCGACAAAGGTATGGCTCGGCCGCTCGAACAGGTCCCGCGGCGTACCGAACTGCACGATCTGCCCGCCGTACATCACCGCGATCTTGTCGGCGAAGGTGGAGGCTTCCAGCTGGTCGTGGGTGACGTAGACCATGGTGATATTGAACTGCTCATGGATCTGCTTGAGCTTGCGCCGCAGCTTCCACTTGAGGTGCGGGTCGATCACCGTCAGCGGCTCATCAAAGAGGATCGCCGACACGTCATCACGCACCAGCCCACGGCCCATGGAGACCTTCTGTTTTTCATCGGCGGTAAGGTTGCGGGCCTTTTTGCTCAGCAGGTTTTGCAGGTCAAGAACCTCGGCAATTTCCTGCACCTTGCTGTGAATTTTCGCCTCGGCCATGCCCTGGTTTCGCAGCGGGAAAGCCAGGTTGTCGAACACCGTCATGGTGTCGTACACCACCGGGAACTGAAACACCTGGGCGATGTTGCGTTTTTCCGGTGTGAGGTCATTCACCACTTTGCTGTCGAACAGCACCTGGCCCTCAGACGGGCTGAGCAGGCCGGAGATGATATTGAGCAAGGTCGATTTGCCGCAGCCGGACGGGCCGAGCAAGGCGTAGGCACCGCCCTGCTCCCACACGTGGTTCATTTCCCGAATCGCATAGTCTTCAGGACCGCTCGGCGTAGGGCTGTAGCTATGCGCCAGGTTCTGCAAATGGATCTCGGCCATCAGGCAACCCTCGCGACGCGGCGCCCGGGAGCCTGGACCAACCGGCCCTGGCCATCGAACACAAACAGTTTATGGGTGGGGATATACACGCGGATCGGCGCATCGACGTCGTACTCATGCACCCCCGGCAGGTGCAGCACCAACAGGAAGTGCTCGCTGCGCACATGCAGGAAGGTTTCCGAGCCGCTGATCTCGGCGACTTCCACCGTCACCGCCAGCTCCAGGTCATCGTCGTTGCTCGGCACCAGGCTGATATGACTGGGGCGCACGCCAAAACGGAATTCGCCCTCGCCAATCGGGCGCAGGTCGACGTTCAGCGGGAAGTGCACAAAGTTGGCGAAGCTCACTTCGTTGCCGCTGATACGCCCCGGCATCAGGTTGATCGGCGGCTCGGAAAACAGCTCGGCGGCCAGCACCGTCTGCGGCTGGTGATACACCTCGGCGGCCTTGCCGCTCTGGATCACCCGGCCTTCGTGAAGGATGGTGGTGGTGCCGCCCAGGGCCAAAGCCTCGTTGGGTTCGGTGGTCGCGTAGATGGCGATGGTATGGCGCGCCTTGAACAGCTCGCGCATTTCCTGACGCAGCTCTTCGCGCAGTTTGTAGTCCAGGTTTACCAAAGGCTCATCGAACAGGATCAGCTCGGCATCCTTGACCAGCGCCCGCGCCATGGCCGTGCGCTGCTGCTGGCCGCCGGACAGCTCCAGCGGGTGACGCTGAAGGAATTTCTCGATGCGCAGCATCCTCGCGGTTTCCAGCACCTTGCTCTGGATCACCTCGTTGGACACACCGGCCTGGCGCAACGGCGAGGCGATGTTCTCGAACACCGTCATGGTGGGGTAGTTGATGAACTGCTGATACACCATCGACACGTTGCGCAGGCGCACCGGTTTGTGGGTGACATCCACGCCGTTCATCAGGATGCGGCCGCTGTCGGGCTTGTCCAGACCGGCCATGAGGCGCATCAGGCTGGTCTTGCCGGAGAGCGTACGGCCGAGCAACACGTTGAAGGAACCGGCTTCGAACCGCAGGTTGGCATCGTCGATCCAGGTTTGGCCTTCGACGACGCGGGAGACATTTTCCAGGGTCAATGACATGACACGACCTTTTTATTATTGGAATGAATCTGGCCAGTCGACAGAGCGAGTTTCGTGCCAAAAGCGGCAGGTGCTTGATCCACAAGGAAATGGACTAAACGCGATGTTCAGGAGTGAACACAAATGAACTGGCCGGGCTGAACAACTGAACAATCCGGGGGTTGACAATGAACAGTTCTGAACAACACTCTGATGATCAACACAGGGCAAATGTGGGAGCGGGCTTGCTCGCGAATGCGCCGGGTCAGTCAATACCTATGTCGACTGGTCCAGCGCATTCGCGAGCAAGCCCGCTCCCACATGTTGAACCGATTTCTTCAGGTAGATTGTGCAAGACCCAATAACAATAAAAACGCAGGTCACCCTATGGCCGAACCCTTGGCTCACGACACCCTTATCCAGGAATCCTGGCGCCGCTGCCGCGCCTTTGGCCTGGACCACCAGAGCACGCCCAGCTTCGACCAACTGCCGGCCGAGGGCATCAGCCAGTTGCTGGAAAGCCAGCATTCCCTGGTGCAGACCACCCATCAGGAAGTGCTGCCCTACTACGAAAACATCCTGAGCAATTCCAACTGCCTGATCATGCTGGCCGACAACCAGGGCCAGGTGCTGACCAGTTGGGGCACCCAGCGCTTTATCGACCCCAAGCTGGCCCGGGGTTTCAGCGCCGGCGCCAGCTGGATGGAGCGCGCCAGCGGCACCAATGCCATCGGCACCGCGCTGGCCTGTGCCCAGGCGGTGCACATCGAACATGACGAACATTTTCTCAAGGCCAACCGTTTCATGACCGGCTCCGCGGCACCGATCTTCGATGCCCAGCGCGAGATCATCGCCGTGCTGGATGTGTCCAGCGACAGCTACCTGCCGCCCTCCCACACCCTGGGCATGGTCAAGATGATGAGCCAGACCGTGGAGAACCGGCTGATCCTCAACCTGTTTCGCGGTGAGCACTTCCAACTGACCTTCAACACCGGCCTGAGCAACCTCGACAGCCAATGGGCCGGCCTGCTGATTTTTGACGACAGCGGCCAGGTGCTCTCGGCCAACCGCCGCGCCGACAACCTGCTGGGCATCAGTTTGTCGCGGGTGATGATCGACAGTTTGTTCAAGGTCTCGCTGCTGGAGTTGCTCAACCAACCCGAAGGGCTGCCCTTTTCACTGCAGGCGGCAGGACGTAATCGCTTCCAGTGCTTGCTCAAACGGCCGAAACAGATGCCGGTGCAGGCGCGCGTATTCAGCGAGCCGGTCGCGCCAAAACCAGCCGCGATTGGCCTGACGACCTTGCACTTTGGCGATGTTCGCGTGGAAAAAGCCGTGCGCCAGGCCGAACGTTTGCTGGAAAAGGACATCCCGCTGTTGATTCATGGCGAAACCGGCGTGGGCAAGGAGGTGTTCGTCAAAGCCCTGCACAGCGCCAGTTCCCGAAGCCGGCAGGCATTTATCGCGGTGAACTGTGCGGCGATTCCCGCTGAGCTGGTGGAATCGGAACTGTTCGGCTACGAAAAAGGCGCGTTCACCGGCGCCAATCAGAAAGGCAGCATCGGCCTGATCCGCAAGGCGGATAAAGGCACGCTGTTTCTCGATGAAATCGGTGATATGCCCCTGCCAACCCAGGCGCGACTATTGCGTGTGTTGCAGGAGCGTTGCGTGCAGCCGGTAGGCAGCAGCGAGTTATTCCCGGTGGATTTGCGGATTATTTCGGCCACCAACCGGGCGCTGCGCGAGCTGGTGCAGGCCGGGCGTTTTCGTGAGGACCTTTACTACCGCATCGGCGGCCTGACGCTCGAACTGCCGCCGTTGCGCGAGCGGACCGACAAGCAGGCGCTGTTCCAGCAACTGTGGCAGCAGCACCGCGAGCCGACCCAATGGGCCGGGCTGAGCGCCGAGGTGCTGGCGCTGTTCGAGCAGCACCCGTGGCCGGGCAATTTGCGTCAGGTCAGCAGTGTGTTGCAGGTGGCCCTGGCGATGGCCGAGGAACAACCGATCCGCGCAGAGCATCTGCCGGATGATTTCTTTGTGGATCTGAACGTGGCGCCACCCTTGCCCGCCAGCGAGTATCTGGACGACAGCATCGACCTGACTCAGCGTCTGAAAGCGGCCGGCGGGAATATTTCCCACCTGGCGCGGGAGCTGGGGGTGAGCCGCAATACCCTCTACAAGCGCCTGCGCCAGAACGAAACCTAGCGCGGCTTGACCACCACCAGCAAGTCGGTGAAGTACTCCACCTGAATCGGCAGGTTATCCGCCAGGGTCGCCAGCGCCGCCGCCGTGTCATCGAGTTTGAATACACCGGACACCCGCAGGTTTTGCAGGGCCTGGGGGTCGAAGCGCACCAGGCCGTGGCGATAGCTGGCCAGGGTTTGCAGCACCTCGCTCAGGGGTTGGTCATCGACTTTGAGCAGGCCGCGCGTCCACGCATCCGGGTCGGAATTGCCCGTGGCCTGCGCAGGTGTGGCATGGCCATGCGCGAGGATCGAGCGCTGGCCGGCCGTCACCTTGACCCCGGCCTCGTTGTCGCCTTTAACGGCCACCGTGGACTCGATCACCGTCACCAGCGTGGTGCCGTCCGCCGCACGTTTGACCATATAGCGCGTGCCCAAGGCGGTGGCGGTGCCTTGATCGGTGCGCACCACGAACGGCCGTTGCGCATCCTTGGCCACCTCCACCCACAGCTCGCCTTGCAGCAACTCGATAACACGCTGGTGGCCGTCGAATTTCACGTCCACCGCCGAGTTGCTGTTGAGCTGCAATTGGCTGCCGTCTTCGAGGGCGACCTGGCGGCGTTCACCGACGCCGGTGCGTTGGTCGGCCATCCACACGGGCAACTGCGACAACCCCAGCCAGCCACACAGCAACACACCGAGTACCCCCACCACCGGCACGGTGCGCGAGCGTTGCGGGGCAAACGCGCGGTTCAGGGCGATGCGTGCCGGTTGCGCGGGCAAGGTGTCGAGGCTGCCCCACAGCGAACGCATGCGCTCGATGGCCACGGCGTGACGCGGGTCGGCCTGGCACCAGGCGTTGAAGGCACGGCGCTCGGCGTCGCTGACGTCTTCGTCGTGCAGGCGTGTCAGCCAATTCGCCGCTTGCTGGATGATCTGTTCGGAGTTCATGCCAGCGGATCAGCCCCATGCAAGCTGTGGTAGCAATGCACCAGCGCGCTGGAAATATAGTTTTTGACACTGCTGGAAGACACGTCCAGGCGGGTGGCGATTTCGCTGTAGGTCAGCCCGTCGAGGCGGCTCAGCAGGAAGGCTTCACGGGCTTTGGCCGGCAGGCCGGCGAGCATCTCGGCGATGCGTTCCAGGGCTTGCAGCGCCACATGGATCGCGGCGGGGTCGGGCATGCCGGCGTCTTCGGACTGGATCACCAGCGCTTCCATGTAGGCCTTTTCGATGCGTCGACGGCGGGCGCCATCGATCAACAGGCGCCCCGCCGTGGTCGCCAGAAATGCCCGGGGCTCCTTGATATGTTGCGGCTCGGCCAACATCAGGACGCGGATAAACGCGTCGTGGGCCAGGTCGGCGGCATGTTGGGAACAGCCGAGTTTTTTGCGCAGCCAGTTGTGCAACCAGCCGTGGTGCTCGCTATACATCGCCGTAAGGGTCTGTTGACGGACTGAATCGCCCAGCGCGGCCGGAATATCATGCATGCGCAAAAACTTCTCAAATGGGAAATATTACCAATTGCGCGAACAATGCCAGTAAATCGATTCGGGGGCAAGGGCCTTCCACGATTGCCCTTGTGGCGAGCGGGCTTGCCCGCGTTGGGCTGCGAAGCGGCCCCAGTATGGCGAAATGCAGTGTGCCAGGCCCTCATCAGTGCCTGGTTTTGGGGCTGCTGCGCAGCCCAACGCGGGCAAGCCCGCTCGCCACAAAAAAGCCACTCTCCCCAAAAAAAGCCACTTTCCCCAAAAAAATCCGCTTTCCCCAAAAAAGCCGCTTGCGTTTGGGAGCCAGTGTGCCCTCAGCGCCAGCTCCACGACACACCCGTGTAGATGCCCCGCCCATCCGCCGGGGTCGAGCGCGCCGCGTCCAGGCCCTTGTCGTCGTAGACCGGGGTCACGGTGTTAGCGTAGCGGCGGTTGGTGAGGTTGCGCAGGTCGACCCAGGCTTGCCAGTCCTGTTTTGGCGCGTCGTAACCAAAGGTTGCGCCGAGGGTGGTGTAGGACGCGGCGTAGTAGGAGTTGGCATAGTCCACCGCCACACGTGACGAATACTCGGTGTTGAGGCTGGTGTAGAGGCCCGTCGGGTGGCTGTAGCGCAGTTGCGCTTGGTAGTAGTGCTTGGGGATGCCCGGCAAGGTGTTGTCACCGAAACGGTCGTCGTCGCGGTAATGGAAGTCGCTGAAGGTGTAGGCCTGGCGCAAGGCGAGCTTGCCGTTGCCGGCGCCGTCCCACAGCGGGCTGAGCAGGCTCAGTTCCACGCCTTGGTGCACGGTGGGGCTGGCATTCGATTCAGCGACGATGGCATTGCTGGTCGAGGTCTGCGCTTGGGTTTCCACGGTGAGCAATTCGTGGCGCACTTCGGAGCGGTACAGCGCCAGGTCCCACTGGCCGAGCCATGCCTCGCCGCGGCCGCCGATTTCCAGGGTGGTGGCGGTCTGGTTTTTCAGGCTCACGCCTTCACGCGCCAGGCCTGTCGCCGCGCCGCTGGTGAAGTACTTGTTGGAACCCCAGATCATCGACCACGCGTGCGGCGGCTCGACCGAGCGGCTCAGGTTGCCGTACACCTGCAATTGCGGGTTGAAGTCGTAGCGTAGGCCGATGCGTGGCGCGTAGTCCCAGTCGTGCTGGCTAAGCGGCGCCTGGCCTTCGGGGTAGGTCACCTGGGTTTCGCGGCGGGTGTAGATCGCGGCCAGGCCGGTGGTCAGCCACAGATCCGGCACCAGTTCCAGGTCGTTGCCGATATGCAGCACGGTGTCGGAGCCCAAGTAGCTGTAGTCGCGGGTCTTGGTGCCGGGTGCATAGGTGGCGGTATTGCCGGCAGGCGTGCGTACATATTCCGACGCGCCATTGTTGGGCATCGCCTGGGTGGTGCGCAGGCCGAGCGTGGTTTTACTGTCGTGGCCGAACAGCGTGTCCTGGCGGATGTAATTCAGGCTGCTGCTGATGTCGGTGTAAGCCACCTTGAGACGGTTGGTGCCTTCGCGCAGGTCCATCGGGTAATCGTGATAGGCCAGCCCGACTTCAAGGCGCGAACTGTCGTCCAGCTGCAAGGTGGTTTTGTTGGCGATCCAGGTGGAGCCCGGTTGCAGGCGCTTGGAGTCGCGGGCGGCGTTGAGGCTGTTGGCGGCACGCGGGTCGTGGCTGATCTGCGCGCGGGTGAGCTTGCCGGGGGTGTCGTTGGTGGTTTCTCGGTAACGGAAGTAAAAACGGGTTTCCAGGTCCGGGTTGAAGCGGTAGCCGAAGTTGGCCGCCACGCCTTTGCCGGTGGCGGCGCTCTGGCGCTGATAACCGTCGGATTGCGAGTCGGTGAGGCTGATGTAGTAGTCTGCATCGCCCAGCACCTGGCCCGAGCTGATCTCGCGCTGGGCATAACCGCGGCTGCCCGTTTCATAGCGCAGTTGCAGCTTAGGCGCATCAAAGCCGGTATGCGTCACGTAGTTGACCGAACCGCCCAGGGCCAGCGCGCCCTGATCAAAGCCGTTGGCGCCGCGCAACACCTCGACACGGCTTTGCCACAACGGATCCTTGAGTTCGTAAGGCGTGCCGCCGGGGCCGGTGAGCGGCAGGCCGTCGAACATTTCATACAGCCCGGAGGCATGGGAACCCGGGCTGCGGTTCAGGCCCGAACCGCGAATCGAGAGTTTCACCCCTTCATTATTCGCCGCCTTGGCGTACACCCCGGCCTGGTACTTGAACACGTCTTCGTTGCTGCTCACCCGCCCCTGCTGCACGCTGCTCATGTCGATGAAATTGCTGGCGCCGGGGACGCTCTGGAGCTGTGCCTGGGCCACTTCGCCGGCGCTGGCTTCGCTGGTGGTGACTTCGACCGGCGCCAATTGCAGGTCTTCGGCATGCACCAGTGAGCTTAACGTCAGGGCGGCAAACAGGAATGGAGGATGGCGCAGCAGCATGGGGTGGGTCCTTCGAATTCGGGGGCGTGCCAGGCCGGCCTGGCACGCGAACAGTGATGGGAAGACAGGCACGCTCGCCGGGTCACTCCTTATTAACGGACCAGACCCTTCCCACAACAGCGTCGGACCGAATTGATTTTGCTAAGTCCAAAATCGCATGACCACATGCAAACTCAGTATTTAAAGAAATAACCGCCACGCATTACTGTAGAGCCACTGAACACCCATGAGAGCGCCACCATGCAAACATCCGCCACCGTCATCGACTTCACGCTCCACCGCAAACGCCGCCAGGCACGTGCTGCGGCCGAGCTGATGTGGGCGATGTACGCGGCGCGTGCCGGGCTTGCGGTGTTTGCCGCCCAGGCTGCTCTGTCCAGCGATACCCGCCGGGCGTAACGCCGATGAACTTTCTACACGTGCTCCCGGAACCGCCCGACCCGCTGCCCAAACCCAATACCGACGATGACGTGATCGGCTTGTGCGTCGCGCACAACCTGCAACGCCTGCGCAGTAAGCGCCACCTTTCACTCGATGGCCTCGCGCGCGCCTGCGGTGTGAGCCGTGCGATGCTGGCGCAGATCGAGTCCGGGCGCAGCGTGCCGTCGATCAAGGTGCTGTGCAAGATTGCCAAAGGCTTGAAGGTGTCGGTGGCGGCGTTCCTGGAGGATCGCGCATTTGAAGGGGTGGAGGTGCTGCCGGCGCAACAGAGCAAGCGCCTGGTGAGTGCCGATGGCGCGTTTATCAGCCGTGCGTTGTTTCCCTACGATACCGCGCGCCAATCCGAATTCTACGAGATCCGCCTGCGCGCACTGGGCGAGGAAGTTTCCGCAGGCCATGGCCCCGGCATCCAGGAAAACCTAGTGGTGGCCCAGGGTGTCCTGGAGGTCAGTGTCAACGAGGAGCGCTACCTGCTCTCCACCGGTGACTCGATTCTGTTCTACGCCGACCAGCCCCACCGCTACCGCAACCCGGCGGACAGCGAGGCGGTGGCCTTTCTGGTGATCACCTACCCCGAACGCCTCGACTGAAATGCAAAACGCCCCGAATCATCGGGGCGTTTTTTATTGCGCGGGACCTGTCAGCAGGTGCAGCACATCATCGGCATGCCGTTGCAGCTCATCATCATCGGCATGGCGCAGTCGTTCATCATTTTGTTCATCAGCATGCAGCAGTTGGTCATCATGGCCATGCTCATGCCTGGCATCGGCATCATTTTGCACTGCATGCCATCCGCCTGCATCGTGCACTCCATCACGCACTTCATCATCGGCATCTGCATGCCCATCATCGGCATCATCTGCATGTTCATGCCCGACATCATCGCCATGGCCTCAGCCGACATGCACATCATCGACATGTTGGCGCACTGCATCATCATCGGCATGCCGCAGTTCATCATCATCGCCATCATTTCGGCGTTGGTCTTGAACTGAGCCATGTCCATACCGGCCGCGGGTTTCATGGTGCACATCATGGCGTCGTCGGCCATTTCGCATTTCATGGTGGCCATCATCATCGGCATGCCCATCATCGGCATCATTGGCATGGCGGTGTTCATCGGCATCTGCATTGCATTCATCATGTTCGAAACTCCGTAATCGACAGGAAATGGCTAAGTTCTGGCGCCGATTCTAAAGACGCCAGGCAGCCGCGCAAGACGGCGGCAGAGCAGCAGGAATGGATGTTGGCAAACTAGCTTAGTCGATCAACACAGCCGCGCCGGATGCGATGGTTACGAAATAGACGTTATTGCGTTACGCCTATCTGCTTAATACCGAGAATAGACGCAATGGATATTCGATCCTGGAATGCCGTCCAATCGGAAGGAAATAAACGATCTAACGAAAGCGGCCCAGTTGGTTATTTGCGCAATGGCAGGACGAATACGCCAGGCACTTGGCGGTCTACTCCAGCGTCAGCATAAACTCCTGCGCCTCTGACCCCGGGAAAAAACTGAACCCGTACATTTCGTCAGCGCCAAGAATGCCACGCAGGGCATCCAGCAACTGCGCCTCTGTCGGTGACTCACGCAACAGCTTGTGCGCAGGTAATAACAGCTCGGCGGGAACGCCCTGGACACTCGCCGCATCGATGACGGCGAAGAGGATAAACCGCAGGCGTATTTCGCGATCTGTCGGCCACAGCGTTTTTCGCTTACCCAAGGTAGGGCCTCATTTTTCCGGAAAAGTCCGAGGCTATTGCGCACAGAGAGGTGTTTCAAGCGTCGAAATGCAACTTAGGCCGCTTCCTACGCAAGAAACAGAAACAGCACACCGACCGCCTGACATCGCTACCGCTACTGCACCGGCAGGAAATTCATCAGCAGCAGGCTTTGCGCATAATTGAGCCCGATACGCCGGTACCGCTCATCCAGCATCTGGGTCAACAGGTCGAGGCGCGCAACGATCTTGCCGAACTCGACGGCGAAACTGAGGTTGCTGCCCTCCTCCGAAATCTCATTGGAAAACAACAGCAACACACCATTCGCATCCTGGCGCTTGCTGAGCAACCAGGTGGCCTTCTCGATATTGCGCGCGGCATTGCTGACGAACTCTGGGTTGATCGAGTCGGTCATGTAGAACTCGGTACGGCCCCCGTGCGCGGTCACCAGCATGCTGCCGATGGCGTAGATAAATGCGCCGACGCGGTCGCCCTTGAACTCCGGGCTGAGCGAGTAACTCAACGCCGCCAGGTCACGCCGATCGCCAAGCGCAGGCAGGGATCGACGCTGCTCAATGGCTTGGCGAATTTCCCGCGCAGCCGTCACCGCATCTGGATAACCCGACTGGCGCCATTGGTTGGGGTTACGTAGATAGAGTTTGTTCATCAGCAAATACAGGCTTTGCAAGTTGTCGCGCATGCCCAGGGTCGCCATGCGATCGACGCTGGTCTGGAAGAACTCATCGGGTTTGCCATTGCTGAACTGCTTGGCAATGTCCTGCCCCTGCTGCTGGGTGCAACCGCCGACACACAGCATTAAGACGACCGCCAGCAGCATTGGCTGGCCCATCGGACGAAGCTTGAATAAACCTAACGTGCGATCCATCGGCACCCGATCTGGTTATTTGGCCCACGCGGGGAATCGGCGGGGCTGGGACAAACATAGATTGGATAAATGAAAAAAAGTGCAATGGGCCCGGCAGATAGTTGTAAGCAGCGCCTGCAGCGCACTTGAATCGGCGGCAATCGTGAAAAATTCGTTTAACGGCCTATACTCAATACAACAGCTGCGAGTGTTGTTGACGATCAAGCGCGGTTTTACGTTCCTGTGCAATCGCTTACATCGCCCGCTGCACACTCACCTGCAGCTGTACACGAGGGTCGCGGCGATGAAACATCCCATTCGAGCTCAGATTTTTGTCCAGATGATTTGCCTGCTTTCGGTGGCTCAGCTTTTTTGTTGAGGGGGTGAATCACTGCCTTCCAAGTCAGCTACGGTTGTGGCGGCTGTAAGGTATTGCCTGCTGCTGGAAAATCCATCCACTGCCACCTCCCCTTCAAGCGGTTGTCGTCAGCCACGCTCAGGCGTGAGGGCTAATACCCGGCGGCTAAACAGCGGCAAATACGCCAAACCCACCACATCAAAAAAAACCCACCCCCGAGTCCTCACTGAAAAAGCCTGAACGGCTTCGCCCGGGGACACTTCAAGCGCCTTGCTGATCGAAAGGAACGCATCAGACTGTCGCCCGGTGCTAGGCGCATACCTGGAGTCAAGCAGGCCGACCTGCAACGTACCGCAAACGTCTGGAAGACTCAGGGGCAAGGTCTCGCCAGTTGCCAGGTGACCTACAACCGTACCGTCAAAGAGAATGGCGAGTGGGATACTCCGGCCGTAGGCATTTTCGAAAAAACCGTTCTTTCGATGAATCGTGATTTCCATAAGCCGTCCTTGCGCTGCTGAGCACAAAGCGTAGCGCACCGTTTGACACCTCGCCGGCCCAACTGCGGGAACGCGTTGGTGGCTTCGAAAAGCCGTGTCTGCGGATTAACCAAGGAATTGGATTGCCGGGCAAGTCATACGACCTCTTAACTTTTATCGACCGAGTCACAACTATTCACCCCGGACGATCCATCAATAAATTCTCCTTTAAAACCCTCTCCATCAAAGATTATTCGGGCGCACTTGCTTGCCCCTTCAGCCCAAACACGCTACAAATCTCACCAGCATGTTGTACGACAACATAAAAATAAATTGCCCTCCTCGATGATGGCACTCACCGCCCGAGCTCACGCCATGACTGCCCCTGCCGCCACTCAAACCACCCCCGCCCTGTTCTCTCGCCACATCGCCGTGTTGATTCTGCTGTGCATGGGCTGCGCCTTCGCAGGCAACCACATCGCCGCTCGCGTCGCCTTCGATGATGGCGCCGGTGTGCTACTGGCTATCCTGATGCGCTCAGGTGGCACCTTGTTGGTACTCACCGTTTTGGTGCTATGGCAACGCCAACGTCTGCGCCTGCCGCCCGGTGCCTGGCGCTGGCAACTGTTGCTGGGCCTGCTCATCGCCACCCAAAGCCTGTGCCTCTACTCCGCCGTCGCCCGCGTTCCGGTCGCGCTGGCACTGTTGGTGGCCAACGTGTTCCCGATCTTGCTGGCACTGCTCACCTGGGCCTTGGGCGGCCCGCGTCCCACGGCGCGCACCGCCCTGTTGATGGGCCTGATTCTGGTCGGCCTGGTGTTTGTGCTGGACGTACCCGGCCGCCTGGCCAGCAACAGCAGCATCGGCCCGCAATGGCTGCTCGGCGTCACCCTCGCCTTCTGCGCCGCCTTTGTATTCGCCTGCGCGCTGTGGATCACCGACCATAAGTTGTCGCAGGTGCGCGGGTCCGTGCGCAGCCTGCTGACCATCTTCATCGTGTTCAGCAGCGTCAACCTCGCCGGCTTGAGCGGCGCCCTTACCGATGGCCTGAACCTGCCGGCAACCACGACCGGCTGGCTGGCACTCGCCACGCTGGTCGTGCTCTACGGCACCGGTTTTATCGTGCTGTTCATTTCGGCACCGCGCCTGGATATGCCGCGAAATGCGCCGGTGATGAACATTGAGCCACTGGTGACCTTGCTGCTGGGCTGGATCGTGCTCGATCAACTCCTCAGCGCCGGGCAGATAGTGGGCGGCGTCATCGTGGTGACGGGAATTGTGCTGCTGACTTATCGCAAGTCTGCTCGAGCGCAATAAAACCACGCTTCACCTGGCTCAATTCCTGCTTCTTCCCCTCCCATCCAGTCGTTACTGACTACGCGGGCGACTCTTTTGAACCCTGTCGCCCAGCGCCCTCCTCCGATAATCAAGCATCCCCTACCCCTCCCGAGGCCTTCCCCCATGACGAGCCCATCCACCGCACAGGTCAGCCCCCAAACATTGCGAAAGGTCATCATCGCCGCCGGCATCGGTAACTTCGTCGAGTGGTTTGACTTCGCCGTCTACGGTTTCCTCGCCACCACCATCGCCCAACAGTTTTTCCCCAGTGGCGACGCCAGCGCCGCCCTGCTGAAAACCTTCGCCGTATTCGCCGTAGCCTTCGCCTTCCGACCCCTGGGTGGCATTTTCTTCGGCATGCTCGGCGACCGCATCGGTCGCAAACGCACCCTGGCCATGACGATCCTGCTGATGGCCGGCGCCACCACGCTGATCGGCCTGCTCCCCACCTACGCCGCCATCGGCGTAACGGCACCGATTCTGTTATCGCTGATCCGCTGCGCCCAGGGCTTCTCTGCCGGCGGCGAATACGCCGGTGCCTGCGCGTACCTGATGGAGCACGCGCCCAGTGACAAACGCGCCTGGTACGGCAGCTTCGTACCGGTGTCGACGTTCTCCGCCTTCGCCGCCGCCGCGGTGGTGGCGTACGCGCTGGAAGCGTCGCTGTCCGCCGAGGCAATGGGCAGCTGGGGCTGGCGCCTGCCGTTCCTGATCGCTGCGCCGCTGGGCCTGGTGGGCCTTTACCTGCGCTGGAAGCTGGACGAGACGCCAGCCTTCCAGGCCGTGAAACAAGAGCACGCGGTCGCCCACTCGCCCCTCAAGGAAACCTTGCGCAACCATGGTGCAGCAATCTGCTGCCTGGGCGCTTTTGTGTCGCTGACAGCACTGTCGTTTTATATGTTCACAACCTACTTCGCGACGTACCTGCAAGTAGCGGGTGGGTTGAGCCGCGCGGTGGCGTTGCTGGTGTCGCTGATCGCATTGATTTTCGCCGCAGCGATTTGCCCGCTGGCCGGGCTGTATTCGGATCGAGTCGGCCGTCGGGTCACGGTGATGACGGCGTGCGTGTTGTTGATGGTAGTGGTGTACCCGTCGTTCCTGATGGCCAGTTCCGGTTCGTTCGCAGCGTCGATTGTCGGCGTGATGCTATTGGCGGTGGGCGCGGTGTTGTGTGGGGTGGTCACGGCGGCGTTGCTCTCGGAGACCTTCCCGACCCGCACGCGGTACACCGCCTCGGCGATCACTTACAACATGGCCTATACGATCTTCGGCGGCACCGCACCGTTGATGGCAACGTGGTTGATCAGCACCACGGGCAGCAACCTGTCACCGGCGTTTTACCTGATTGCGGTGGCGTTGCTGGCGTTGGCGGGTGGGCTGGCGCTGCCGGAGACGTCGAGGATTTCGTTGCATGCTGTGGGCGCCGACGAGAACGGCATAAGCACCTCAGGCCGCGTGTTGGAGCATCCATAACCCCGGCGTTTCAGCCGTGTTTTGCGCTGCTTGACTCAGCCCCCAGCGCCTGCAGTTTTTGCTCGATGTAATCGATCTGCCCAACGTCGTCGGGGTCAACCTGCCGAGCAATTTGAACGGCTTTGGTATAGGCGACACGCGCTTTAGCGGTGTCGCCTTCGGCCTCGTAAATCTCCCCCAGGTTGTAATAACGCAGCAGCACTTTAGGGTGCTGTTCGCCGAACGTTGCGATGTCACTCTTGAGTGCCTGAGTCATCAAGACTTCGGCCTTGTCGTATTGCCCCAGGCTGCGATAAAGCTCGCCGATGTTGTTCCAGCGAATGGCGACGGTCGGATGCGCGGGGCCAAAAGCGGCCATGTCGATATCCAGTGCCTTTTGGTAGAACGACAGCGCGGTCGCATAGTTTTTCTGAAGGTCGTAGACACGGCCAAGGTTGTTGAGCGCGACGGCAACCGAAGGGTCTCTGTCACCCAGCAGGCGCATTCTCAGCTCGAGGTTTTTGCGCAGATTAACGAAGGCCTCGTCATAGCGGCCCAATCGGCCCAACGAAGTACCCAGGTTGTTGTAGCTATCGGCGGTTTGCAGGTCATCTTCGCCGACTTCCGAAATGCGCATTTTCAAGGACTTTTCGTAATAGCCCAGCGCTTCCTCGGGATTGCGTCGCCGCTCGTTGAAATAGCCGAGGTTGTTCCAGTATTTTGCCTGCTGAAGAACCGTTGCCTGGCCATCCTTGCCCGCCACTTGAAGCGCCTGGGTGACCAGCCGTATCGCCTCGCGGTCATTGCCCAGGGCTGATACTGCCAGCGCCTTGACATTCAAGGTCTCGGTGTCTGTTGCGTGCACTTCAAGCACGCGATCGGCCTCCTCGATCGACGCCTGGTATTTGCTCGCTTGGTACAGGCTTTCGGCTTTGTCACTCGGCAGGGGCGTGGCTGCGGCGGATAGCACGGTGAAGAGCAAGGGCAGAGGGAGCAGGGCTTTCAGTCCGTGGAGGCGCATGGCAGTCCTTTTGGGGGGTGAGCAATGACGGAAGTTGATTCGATCTCTGCCAGATGATGATCCGGATATGGACGCAGAGCAAAGGCGGATAGAGCCCAGAGTGGCAAATCGTTCATCCCGGGCAGGTCGCGTTAGCAAAAACGCGGCGGCTGAGCTCTCCGCAAGAGCGGTATCCCAGATGCTCAGGGAGGCGATTTTCGGTCGAAGCGTCATGAGTAAGGTGGGTCATGAATCGTGGGATGAGATTCATGCTGGCCACTTCTACGTCAGTGTCGACGATTGGAAGATGTCGATATACAACAACTGCGATCAGCTCGACTAAGGCAAACAATGGCCCTCGCACTTTCCAGACAGGGCGTCATAGAGAGTACGAGGACAGGATTCGGGAAAAGCTACTGACTTTTCCCCCTCCCCGTTCAGCGGCGAAAGAGACGGTCTAGAACCAGCAGAGCAACTGCCCCAATCGCGATTGCGGCCACTGGCTTTTCTTTAACGAACGCAGATACGCTGTCCAGCGCATCGCCATAGGTTTGCGTCAACTGACCAGCAGCTTGGCGCCCGGCACCTTCAGCTTCCAGCTTCGAATCACCAAACAGTTTACCGACTGCGCTCTGCGCTTTGCCGGCAACCTTTTCTACGACGCCTTCTACCTGTTCGCTCTTCATGATTCACCAAACCTTCGTGTGTGAGTGAGTAACCCAGAAAAACCCGGGCTTGAAGTAACCTGCACAACGTTAGGTGGACGGGCGTTATGATTAGTTCAAAGTTGATGAGGCTCATAGGCAGCCATCTATCATTGAGTTGAAAACTGCAGGAAAACGGCCCCAGTTGACGATAAGCAGAAGCCCTCAGCATTACCCCATGTACTTGCTGATCACACCGTTGATCCGTCATGAACCGCACAACACTCGCAGCGAATAACGTTGCGTACTCAACCCGCTAAAATCACCTGGTTACGCCCCTGATGTTTGCCTTGATATAACGCCTGATCCGCGCGAATGAGAGCGCTTTCAAAGCTTTCGCCGCTGTGGATTTCGCTCACGGCCAGGGTGGCCGTGACAGTGAGTGGGGTGTCATTCGACTGACCTACCCATTCGCGAATCCGCAACAGGATTCGATCCGCCACAGCCTTTGCGGCATGTGCGGGTGTCGAAGGCATCAGCACCAGAAACTCTTCGCCCCCCCAGCGTGAAGCCACATCGGTGGCCCGCACATTACTGCTGATGGCTTCAGCCACTCGCTGGAGGATCAAGTCGCCCTGCTCATGGCCCAAACGGTCATTAATCTGTTTGAAGTGATCGATATCCAGCAGGATGATCGTTGATGATCCCGACTCGGCTAACTGCAGCACCTCGTGCATTACCCGGCGCCGCGTATATAGATTGGTCAGGCTATCGCGATTGGCGGTGTGGAACAGCTTTGCTTGCATTGAACGCGTAAAACGTACAGACAAAGCGGTGCAATGCAGCAGTACGCCAAGGGCAGCCAACACATTTACGATGCCAAATATCTCAAGCCATTGTGGCGCCACGCCAGAGTTGATACCAAGGTATTTACGCAAGGCGAATCCACCCACGGACACGGCCAGGATAGCCAGATAGAACAACAATCGCGGTAAGAGCGCATCCTGAAAACTGAACGCAATAATGGGGATTAAACAGTAAAGGTAAAAATAAAAGTTGCTGTCCCACCCCAGCACCCAAGTGGCCAGTAACGCGTGCAGAATAATTTCTACACTCATCATTATGCCGGTGAGGCTGTAGCGTCCTGCGCGAATAGCCTTCAGGCAGGCCGCATAAACCAGGACGCTCAATACATTACTCACCGCAAGGGAAGGTACGTGCATCACGCTAAAGATGAAGATAAATACAAAGTGAATGCAAAAGCCGAGCTGCACAATCGGCACGATATGCGCCCAGAACTGCGCGGTGGTTTCACGGAACAGTTGCGCATGATCGCTCGGCGTCAGGGTGTTCATGAGGAAGCCTCATTAAGATCACGCATCGCTGCCCGACGGAGCGGGCCAGCATTGGATTTGTATCTAGGTCATCGGCTTACATCTGATTGTCTTTAGGTAGATGGCCGCGCAGACGCTATACCGGCAAAGAGAGGTTACGGCGCAAACTCACCCAGGCTTTCGCGAGCAGTTGGGATGGCGTACTCAAGCAACTCTAGAGGGACATCCTGCTCGAAGAGGGTCACCTCAAAACGCAGCGTTTCGTCATTTCTGAATATCTCAAAGATCATGTCATTGCCGCGCCAGCACTCAATCCCCAAGCCATCATGCCCCTTTGTCACATCTGAGGCGGTAAAAAACTTGTATTCAACTCCGTGCACGACCATATCGCACCTCCCTATCTGAGGTGGCAACGATACCTCTCCCCTCTATGAAAGCGCACACATAATGCAACATGGCTGAACTGAAGCTGCTTCGTTCTACCTTTGACGATGCGCCCATCGATTCAATAACGCCGTTCATCATTGCCGGGTAACCTGCATATCCGCGAACAGATCCCCGGTACGCAAAGCCTGTTCCAGGGAGGCAATCATGGCTTTGGCTTTCTCGGGGTCAGTCTCCTTACTGATCTTCGCAGTAGCCGCAATGTACTTCTGTACCAGCTCATAGCTGGATTCCAGGGTTGATTTACCGTTCTGCAGGTTTGTATTCATCGACCCTTGGTAGTCAATCCCCGCATCCTCGTAAGCCTTGACCGTATCGCCAGAACCGATTTTCTCCATGCAGTTCTTGAGGTTGTTGGCCGCTTCGTCGGCACCGCCGGCGGTCTTCATTTGCATCTGAAGCATTGAGCCCAGTTGCGTTACCGCATCCATGCCGGTAATGCCGATGTTGCCCATTTTTGCCAAAAGGTCAGGAAACCAGCGCGCCATGTCAGCCGCTTCAAAACTGCCCGCCTGGCCCTGACACCCATCAGACCAGATGCAAGAAAGCGTAACGCCACTCGCTGGAGGATTTGGCGTAGGCCAAGGTCGCTGCCGGATGCACGAAGCATTTCTCCCGACAAACCCGCGAGGCTCAGCAGGACTAACAACCACAGAGGTACATCGGTCAGTGCCTGATGCTCGGAGTTCATCTTAAGTCCTCAAATAGGTCAGCCTCCACGTCGCTAGAGTCCGCTTTAGGCAAGGAGACAGGCGTGGGGTCGTAAACAAAAAAGCCCTGCTCAATGGCCGGGCTGAAGATAGGAACAAAAAAACCGGCTCAGTGGCCGGATTTTGAAGGCGTCTCGCTGCGTTCACAGCAATCCACGCTGCTATCAAAACAGATCTATTCCGCGCGGAAAAGTGTTTTTTCCTCTGCTCATAAAAGGTAGATTAAAGTCACGATAGCACCACCATATAGAGCATGGAAGTCGACGGATGAATGATCATAAAACCGCTTTAGATAATGAGCTAAAAAAGCCTTCTCATTTAAAGGTATACCTAGACTACTACAAGACGCTTACAAACCCTGGATATGGCGTGCTGGTAACAGGCGACTGGGGTTCAGGAAAAACGCGCCAAGTAAAAGATATATTAAAAACTGATGAATTTCATTATATCAGCTTATTTGGCGCACAGACCACAGAGGAAATTTATTCCTCTGTATATGCAAAAATGTTTCCACTACAATCCGCCGCCAAGAATATTGCCAGCTCTAGCAATGGCGCAGGCGCAGGGTCGATCAATATTGGAGGACTCGTCTCCGGCGTGGCAAACGCCTTTATACGAGAGCAAGTTAAAAACGATAAAATAATTGTATTCGATGACCTCGAACGAAGCAGAATAGAAACCAACGACCTATTAGGGGTGTTCAATAAATATATTGAACACCACCAATGCAGGGTGATTGTACTTGCGCACGACAAAAAAATAACAGAAACACTTAAAGACATAAAAGAAAAAGTCTTCGGTCAAACAATTTCTATTACTCCTCAAACATCTGAAGCCTTTGATGAATTCGCAAGCAAAATCAAGAGCTCAGATACAGCGGCGACAATCAAAAAAATAAAATCTGTTATTCTAGACGTTTTTACGCAGTCTGAAACTTATTCTCTCCGCATCCTCAAACATTCTCTAGACGATCTAACCAGACTGCTAGAACTATTAGGCCCAACACACAAAGAAAACGAAAAAGCCATAACAGAACTTAGTGGTTTTTTTCTGGCGCTAAGCTTGGAAGTAAGGTCCGGACGGCTATATGAGTCCGACCTGACAGATCGAGAAGATACAATCTCCAAACACCAAAGAGCAGTAAGCAGAAACACAAGTGAAAAGCCACCACCCATATATACTGCGTCCGAAAAGTATAAGGATGTTGATATGGGAAACCGAATACTGAATGATGAAACACTTATAAATTTACTTATAAAGGGCATTTATTCGGAAAAAAGCATTCATGAATCGCTGGATCAAAGTTTGTACTTCACTAAGGCAGCGGACCTACCTGCTTGGTTGGTTTTTATGAAGTTCGATGAATTGAGCGAAGCCGAGTCAAGTGATGCAGCGGCAAAACTCATACAACAATTCGACGCAAGAGAAATAGAAATTCCAGGAGAAATCCGGCACCTGTTTTCACTTAGATTTTTACTCTCAGAAATGGGCTTATTACCCAGGAGCTTTGATCAAATCGAGGTTGACTGCAAAAAATACATGGACGATCTCCTTTCATCGAGCAAGGTAGAACCGTTCAAAGTGAACTATAGTTTATTCGAAGACATTATGCGCGATAGTTTCGACGGATTCGGTTATTGGGTCGAGGAAAGCTACAAACAGCACTTCACAAGAGTAAGTGATTACATTCGAGAAACTCAAGATCGCGCCACAAAGCAGCACTATCCCGAAGCTGCCAAATCACTTCTCAAATTAGTATCGTCTGACGGCATTACATTTGCTGAAAAAATAAGCTACAAAAATGGGGAGTTTAGCGAGTATTCAGATATCGATATCCTGTCAAGCATTGATCCTAGCGACTTCGTGCAAGAGTGGATGGGATCACCAGCGAACAACTGGATCCATATAAGTAAAGGCCTTGTGAAAAGATATTCATCTGGCCAGCTATCATCGACACTTGCAAGTGAAAGAAACTGGATAAAAGAGGTTATTAACCTATTAAATGGAGAAGAAAAAAAATCTAAAGGAATTATAAAAAAAAGAATCAGCCGCGCTTTATCTCTAAATTTAAGCTCGATATCACTCTAAGTACAAATCCAAATACTCGAGTAAAGGCTGAGCTGATCAGCGGCCTTTACTCATGAGAACATTATGCTGCAACTCGCAGAAGGTTTACAGCACAGTCAATCCAAGCAGCACCTGCCCTAGCCAGCTCTCTCGTTTTACCTTCGCTAAGAAGATCAACATCGAAGGGTGGTCGCAGTGATCAGCGTGACCTCATAAAGCGTATCGGCAACCAGAAGAACGCTGCACTGGGCGTCGAGAAATTTACCATTGAGGTGACAGGCGCGTTCAAGCCGACCTCAAGCGCCTGATGAAGCAGCACCGCTTCAACAACCAGCATGAAGTATTTCAAAATCTGCTACGCAACTTGATCGCCGCCGACTTCGAAACGGCGCCACAGATGCTCAAGTGTGTCACGACACCTTTTGTTGTCACTGAAAAGGTGTCGCAAATCATACGAGCGATGGGGCTTAAGTTACTTGCCGAGGATCCATCTGAGCCCGACGACGAAATTAGACTTTCATTTTAGAAATCACTTTTTGCCTTCTGCAGCGGCAACTATTCTCGCTAGATGCTGCTGTCTTTTATATCGAGCAATATACCAGTCTTTAATTAGAGTCTCGATCAGCTCGATCAGGAGCTGGGCCTCGGCGGTTCGACATCAATAATCTCGTTGATATCTTTCTCCATATGAGCCCCAATATTTCCGATCTGCCGGACTGCGTCAATTGCAGCCCAAGTATCCGGGTCCACCTCATCCCTAAGCGCATCGATTTCATCAACAAGACGCTTCTTAACGATGCCTTTAAAATCTCTTATTATGCCCTGAAGACATCTACGAGAAAGCGTTGCTGATGCTTTAGGGCTTAAGTTCCTTATCTTACAAGCCTCCTCATAATCTTGACGGATGGGCGCAGGCACATAATCGGGAAAAACCAAAGCCAAACTAGAAGGTCTAAGTAGCCACTCCTCAAAAACTTTACCAAGCTTGAAACTCCCGCCCTCACTCACGCATCGACCGAACGTGGAGTTTATAGCGACCTCCCGACAATCGGGATTGGGGCAAACAATCGATCTAGTAACAATCCTAAGTGGCCCATCGAACTTATTATTATCATCAAAATTATAACCAGAAACTGTAACATTCTGGTTAGTTAGCGTTGAATTATTCCCACAAAATGGGCATTGCCAGTTTTCCGCCATAATGCGTCCCCTAAACATGAATCATCTTTGTACCAAGAAAAACGACAGTAATCAAATTTACACTATTGACAATTGATAGCCGCACCTAACTGGAGATAATCCATGAGCCACAACTGCGAATACGTTAGGCAGAACTACTAAATACCCGCCGAAATCGGCCGCCGCGTCATCGCCTACGGAAAATCTGGCGTCATACTGGCTGATCACGACCAGTAAGCCGAGCACTTCATTAAGCTGGATCGAAAGCCCCTGATGTACCGCGACATGCAGATCAGGGCCAAGTCTGTGCTAGTGCACTCTAAGGACAAACCGATCAAAACTACCAAAACGCCGGCCGTGAAGTTTTGAAGCGCTCGCCAAAGCAAGAAACTCCGGCAACCGCTTGATCCACTTCAAATATGCTTGCTGGATTACCACAAAATTATCGAGAAATGAAAAGTTGAATTCAGAACGCGCTGAACTGCTCGTACGTTGGGGAAATCGACCACGCCACCTCGGCGCTGACAGTTGGGGCTGGTCGATCCATACTTCTATGATATTTAACTAATGGTTCGTACCGTTCATCAAACGTTTTTCGTATCTTCAATAAATTCATAGCAAGATCCTGCTGCTTTTCCAACAAGTCAGGCAAAAACAATACTCTTACCGTACCGTCTTCTATAAATGAGACGTCTCGAAAGCTAGTACCATCCGTCCAAATGGCGTGTCTTTCTGCTTCGATATAAAAAGACCCATTATACCAAATTCTATAGCCGCAAACTATGCGACCGCCGTTCAACCTTGCATACTCCGCAACGTTTAGATCACAGCATCCAGCTCGACTCCATGGCTCTGGCTCAGAATCAATGAAAAAAGGGGCTTCTGAGCTAATCGAGCGGCAAAACTCAATTACATGTTGATTAATATCGGAGGGCGTATCGAGAGTATCAAATAAAACTCCGCTCCCCATCATAACGTCAGCAAAACTAATTGCCGGTTGGTGAACGGCCTTAGGACGAAGTTGCTGTTTTTTTTCTTTCTTCTTTCGTGCGTCACGTTTTACTTTGCTGTTCTGCCCCATCCTTGCTTCTCCTTTCTCCGGTCCATTTCCGGAGCGAACACAAATACCTCAATTCGATCAATCACGCCAGTAGGCGAGGATTCCGCATGGGAATTATCTACGGTTCGATCTGCTCGTGCATCGAAGCTGCTACACAAGCTTGGCATCCGCTAGGCATGCGAGCCGCCTGATTCGCCGAAATTGAGCCGTCCCCTTCGACAGTCCTGGCGCACCACTACTCCGACGTACCGAACCACGGCGACATGACCAAGCTGGCCGCCATGGTACTGGCTGGCAAGATCCCGGCCCCGGACGTGCTGATCGGCGGAACCCCATGCCAGGCCTTCTCGTTCGCCGGCATGCGCGAAGGCGTTACCGACCAACGCGGCGCACTAGCCATCAAATACGTGGAGCTTGCAGATGCATTTGACTATGTTCGCGCCGGCCAGCGAAACCCCGCCAGCGTTATCGTCTGGGAGAACGTCCCCGGCGTCCTCAGCGACAAAGGGAACGCCTTCGGATACTTTCTTGGCGCGCTTGCTGGGGAAGGCTGCGAGCTACAGCCTCCAGGGAAGAAATGGCAGGACGCTGGTTGTGTGTATGGACCCAAAAGAACAATCGCGTGGCGGGTCCTGAACACCCAATATTTCGGCCTGGCCCAACGACGCCGTCGTGTGTTCGTTGTCGCAAGTGCTTGAGACGGGTTCGATAACGCCGAGGTACTGAAGGCGTGCGCCGGGATTCTGCGTCGAGCCGGGGCCAGGGGCAGGACGTTACCGGAACAGCTCCTTTCGGCCCTGCGCTCCAGTGCAGAGACGGATGTGAGTACGTCTTCCCCGAGCAATTAGGTGCCTATGGCTGCCCGAGCTGCGAAGGCGACTTCGGGCCAGCCGTATCGATGTTCGGCTGTATCCCGGCCTTCGGCGCCGGTCGTATGTCAGGCTCTATCGAGAAGTCCGGCACTCTAACCCACCATGAGGGCCGCAACGACCTGGACAGCGAGACGTTCTTTGTTCAGGACAAACCAGTAGCCGCGCTGACAGCGAACGGTGTTGGTACTTGCGGTGCTGACGACAACCAGGCCCAGGCCGGGCATTTGATCGCAGGCATATTAAACGCCAATGGAAAAGCCGCCGGCAGTGCAACCAACGAAGATGCCGAGTCGGGACTGCTAGTAGTACATGGCACCCAAGACCCAGGTGTCAGCGATAAGCTTGCCTTTGCCCTGGGCAGGAACAACGGCCAGGAAAATGCAATGCTGGCTTTCTCCTGCGAGGATCACGGCGTCGACGCAGGAGAGATCGCCCCCACGCTGCGCGCCATGAATCACTAAGGCAGCCATGCCAATGCCGGCGCCAGGTGGCAGTGTGCATCACCGGCGACATCACCCACACGCTGAAAGCTGAAGGGTTCGACGGCAGTGAGGACGGCACCGGGCGAGATCAGCCGATTGTGGCTGCATTCGCCGAGTACTCACGCGCCGAATTGCGATACGAAGATGGTGACGGCGGAATCGCTGGAGCCTTGAGCGGTGGCGGCGGCAAAGCAGGTCAAGGAATGCCATCAGCTCAGGTTGGTTCATCCGTCCGCCGCGTTATTCCCCATGAGTGCGAGCGCCTCCAGGGCATGGCAGACGACTACACCCTGATCCCTTGGCGCGGCATGCCAGCCAGCGAATGCCCAGACGGGCCTCGCTACAAGGCGATCGGCAACAGCAAGGCGTCACCGTGGTTCACTGGATCGGCCGGCGGATCCTGAAACAACTCTGAACTCCCCACTCCACAGCTCGGGCATGGCTCGGCAAGGACTCTCCCTACCTAACAATAAAGCAGTGCTATCTAGTTTTTTCTGAAGATCGTCCAATCTCTTCTCGAATAGGCATGGTCCAGTCGGAGGGCCGCCTGTCGTAGGCAGAGTCTTTCTTCGGATAGCCATTGATTCCAAAGCCGACTAGATAAACTGCAAACGCAAAACCGGCCAAAACTGCCCTCCATGTAGGCGAAGCGTCTTTGGCGAGCCCTCCAGGCCCGATTGCAACCCAGCCGCCAAGAAGATAAGCGAACACAGCTTGACCAAACCAGGCTTGCAGCATGAGCACGGTCCAGAAGTTTCTCCAGTCCCCCACGAACCTTACAGTCGCGCTCACCAGCGATGCGGCAACCATCAACAGTAGTATCAAGTACCGGTAGCGTTTCAATAACCTCGGAGCGCCATTTTCCATGTCCATTCAGTTAATTCCCTGACCAATCAGGAGGAGCCAACGGCATGGCCTCATCTGCCTAAATCAATGCGCCAAAAAGTGCTGAATTTATGTCAGGGGATGAAGAAACTGACAATGCAAATATCGGCATGACGATTGTGAGTGCCCATGATCTGGTGGTAAGGGAGTATGCCGTGATACCAACCTCTCCCAAGCTGATGTAAAAAAGTACCATTGCCTCTTCAGGCCTTCACTGGATTCAGACCAACACATGCAGATCATCCGCACTGGAACGGTTTTAACTGGCGAATACGCCGGTTGGACGATAGAAATTCAAGATGATCGCGCAGGTGAAACTGGTGGTTATTACCTGTTCTTGGTGCAGAACGAATCAAATGGTTTCGATTCTTGGTTTGAACTCATAGAGCAGTTGCAGCAACAGATTTCAGAACTCGACGTGCTCTGGAAGTAGCATCACTCCTACGTTTTACCTCGCCTTCCCCCCCTTCAATGTCAGCCGCTATAGCGGCAAGGACGAAGTCATGCCTGCACAAAAGCCAATCATCACGTTCGACGCTCCTGAGGCAGCCAGCTTGCAACGGTAACCGGCTGGGTTTCCACTGAAGGCCGTTTTTTCGGCGCAGACGAGAATCTTGCCCGCTATTGCGGCGCAACTCATCGCAGCTGTGATGTGAAGGCACCAAAGACGCAGAGCGACAACATGCTGAGCTTGAAGCAGCTGCGCAAAGCCTTCTGCGATGCGCCCATCGACGCGGTAACGCCGCAGATCATCGCCCAGTATAGAGACGGCCGCACCGCCGAGGTTCGAGCCAACCGTGAGATCTCCCTGCTCTCGCACATCTACAACATCGCGCGGGAATGGGGGTTAACCGAGAACAACACTGCCGCCGGCGTGCGCAAAAACAAAGAGGCACCGCGAGACTTTTATGCGCCCGAGGAAATCTGGAGCGCGGTGTACGGCGTCGCCGCCTCAGAACTACGTGACGCGATGGACTAGCCTACCTCACCGCCCAGCGACCGGCCGACACGCTGTCCATGCGATAGGCTGACGCCGTTAACGAGTTCCTGCTGGTGTACCAGGGCAAAACATCCAAGAAGCTGCGCATACTTCTGAACCCTGCGGGCGTACTCAATGACATGGGGGCCCTGGTTGCAAGGCTGATAGAGCAGAGACGCACACGCGGCGTTCGGAATCCCTACCTGATCATCACTGAGGATGGCCGGCAGGTGACCAAACACATGCTTCGCCTTCGATTCGACGACGCGCGCGACAAGGCCATCGCTACGGCCAAAGAGAAAGGCGACGGGGTATTAGCAGCCAGTATTCGGCACTTCCAGTTCCGTGATATTCGCCCGAAAGCCGCCAGCGAGATCCTTGATCTGGGGGATGCAAGTCGACTGCTGGGGCACACGGACAAGCGGATAACCGAGACTGTTTATCGACGGGTCGGGGAGATCGTGAAGCCCACCCGATGACTCCAAAATTTGAAAGAGTTGCGGAAACCGCCCGAAATGATGCGGAAACGATCAGGCGCTTAACTAAAAGCATCTCCGGAGGCCAGAAACACAAAAGCCCCGCAATCGCGGGGCTTTTGTTTGAATCTTGGCGGGAAACCAGGGATTCGAACCCTGGAGACGCTATTAACGTCCGCCGGTTTTCAAGACCGGTGCATTCAACCACTCTGCCAATTTCCCTTATGCATCACAGGATTATAGTAGCTCATCCCGTCTCAGCGGGCGCCATAATACCCGAATGAAACACACTGTCAAACTCTCGCCATCGCTTGTTACAGAGCGTCTGTTATGATCCTTGCGACTGAATGTTTCGAAACCGAAGGAGTGTCGCCATGCGCGAACAGAATTACGCAGTGAATGGCAACGCACAGGCTGAGCAGCTTGAAGTCAGCCGCGTGTTGCGCAACACCTATGGCTTGCTCGCCCTTACCCTCGCCTTCAGCGGTGTAATGGCGTTCGTGGCCCAGCAGATGCGCGTCGGCTACCCGAATATCTTTGTCGTGCTGATCGGCTTCTATGGCCTGTTCTTCCTGACCAACAAGCTGCGTGACTCGGCCTGGGGCCTGGTGTCGGCGTTTGCCTTGACCGGTTTCATGGGCTTTATCCTCGGCCCGATCCTCAACCGTTACCTCGGCATGGCCGGCGGTGCGGAAGTGGTCAGCTCGGCGTTTGCCATGACCGCACTGGTGTTTGGTGGTCTGTCGGCCTACGTGCTGATCACCCGCAAGGACATGAGCTTCCTGGGCGGCTTCATTACCGCTGGTTTCTTCGTGTTGCTGGCGGCTGTGGTCGCAGGCATGTTCTTCCAGATCAGCGGCCTGCAACTGGCGATCAGCGCGGGCTTCGTGCTGTTTTCCTCGGTGTGCATCCTGTTCCAGACCAGCGCGATCATCCACGGCGGTGAGCGTAACTACATCATGGCGACCGTCAGCCTGTATGTGTCGATCTACAACCTGTTTATCAGCCTGTTGCAGATCTTCGGCATCATGAGCCGCGACGACTGATTCATAGCGGTATAAAAAATGCCCCGTATCGAAAGATACGGGGCATTTTTATTTGCACATGATTAACGCCAGGGCATCAGTACTGGTTGGGTTCCATCTCCAGGTCAACCTTGAAGCGCTCGGCGATATCCCGTTGGATACGCTGGGCCAGGTCAGCAATCTGATGCCCTGTGGCGCCGCCATAGTTGACCAGCACCAGCGCCTGCAGCTTGTGCACACCGGCGTCGCCTTCACGAAAGCCCTTCCAGCCAGCCTTGTCGATCAGCCAGCCGGCAGCGAGTTTCATTTGCCCGTCGGCCTGGGGGTAGGCCACCAGATCCGGATACAGGCCTTGCAGCTCAGCGGCCAGCGCCTGGGATACCAGCGGGTTCTTGAAGAAGCTACCGGCATTACCCAGCTCGGCCGGGTCTGGCAGTTTTTCGCGACGAATGCTGCAGATGGCCCGGCTCACATCACTCGGCGTGGCCTCGGTGATCCCCTGCCCGGCCAGGCGCTGTTGCACCGGGCCGTAGTCGAGCTTGAGATGGCTGGCACGGCTCAGGGCAAAGCGCACCCGCAGGATCAGCCAGCGCCCGGTTTCGTGTTTGAACAGGCTGTCACGGTAGGCGAAGTTGCACTCCTCCAGGCTGAAGTCGCGCAACTCACCGGTATGGCGATCCAACGCGGTCAGCCCGGCGAATACATCCTTGATCTCCACTCCGTAGGCGCCGATGTTCTGCATGGGGGCAGCGCCGACGGTGCCGGGGATCAGGCTGAGGTTCTCCAGGCCGCAGAAGCCCTGCGCCAAGGTCCACAGTACAAACGGATGCCAGGCCTCGCCCGCTTCAGCCTCAACCACCACCTGCACGCCGTCATCGTGCAGCAGCCGGATGCCTTGGGTGGCCATACGCAGGACCAGCGCCGGCACATCCTGGGTCAGCAACAGGTTGCTGCCGCCACCGATCACCAGCAGCGGCAGGTCTTCAGCGGCGGCGTAGGCCAAGGCCGCGCGCACATCGTCGTCGCTGTGGGCTTCGGCGAACAGTTGCGCGCGCACGTCGATGCCAAAGCTGTTGAATGGCTTGAGCGATACCTGCGAGAGCACCTGCAAGGTCATAACCGCCCCTTCAATTCGATCACCAATAAATCACAGGCCCGCTCGATCAGGTCCAGGACCCGCTCAAAGCCTTGTTCGCCTTCGTAGTAAGGGTCGGGTACTTCGTACACTTCAGCATCGAAGCGGCGCAGGAACAGGTCCAGCTCGGCCTTGCCCTGGCCCGGTTGCAGGGCCTTGAGGTTGCGC
Organism: Pseudomonas sp. S09G 359; assembly: GCF_002843605.1. NCBI lineage: Bacteria > Pseudomonadati > Pseudomonadota > Gammaproteobacteria > Pseudomonadales > Pseudomonadaceae > Pseudomonas > Pseudomonas sp. S09G 359. The sequence continues at coordinate 4,142,721 of NZ_CP025263.1, forward strand.
AGGTTGCTGTGGTCCATGGCCAGGATCAGGTCATAGCGCGCAAAGTCGGCACGGCTGACCTGCTGGGCACGCTGGGCCGACAGATCGTAACCGCGCACCAACGCTGCACGCTGGCTGCGCTGGTCCGGCGGGTTGCCGACATGCCAGTCACCGGTTCCGGCAGACGCCACGTCTACCCGCCCCGCCAAGCCTGCTTCGCGCAATTTATGGCGCAGCACACCTTCGGCCGTGGGCGAGCGGCAGATATTGCCCAGGCAGACAAACAGAACCTCCATCACGCCCCCAGCAGGCGGCGGACGCGCTCGAGGTCTTCCTGGGTGTCGACGCCCGCCGGCGGAGCTTCCAGGGCATCGCCCACGTGGATGCGCACGCCATGCCACAGGGCACGCAGTTGCTCCAGGGATTCGGTGTTTTCCAGCCAGCACGGGCCCCAGCTGACGAAGTCATGCAGGAAGCCGGCGCGGTAGGCGTAGATGCCGATATGGCGGCGGTACGGTACGCCTTCCGGCAATACGTCGCGGCTTTTGGCGAAGGCATCGCGCGCCCAGGGCAAGGTCGAGCGGCTGAAGGTCAGCGCCAGGCCATTGATGTCGCTGACCACCTTGACCACGTTCGGGTTGAACAGGGTGTCGATGTCTTCGATTGGTTCGGCCAGCGTGGCCATGCGCGCTTCACCATGGGCCGCGAGGTTGGCGGCCACCTGGTCGATCACGCTTGGCGGGATCAGCGGTTCGTCACCCTGCACGTTGACCACGATGGCGTCGGGCGCCAGGCCAAGCTGGGTGGCCACTTCGGCCAGGCGGTCAGTGCCGGAATTATGGTCTTCGCGGGTCAGTACGGCTTCAGCGCCGAAGCCTTTGCAGGCCTCGATGATACGCGGATCATCGGTGGCCACCACCACGCGCTGGGCGCTGCTTTTGCAGGCCTGTTCCCACACCAGCTGAATCATCGGCTTGCTGCCGATCAATTGCAGCGGCTTGCCCGGCAGGCGTGTCGAGGCATAGCGGGACGGAATGACAACGGTAAAGGCTGTAGTCATTTATCCAGGCGCTCATCGGTGGTCAGGGTGCGGGCTTCGCTTTCCAGCATCACCGGGATGCCATCACGGATCGGGTAAGCCAGGCCTGCGCCTTTGCTGATCAGCTCGGTTTTGTCGGCGCTGAGCTTGAGCGGGCCTTTGCAGATCGGGCAAGCGAGGATGTCGAGCAATTTGGTGTCCATGAGTGTTTCCTGGATAGCAACGTTTAAGGCAAGAGTCGGGCGGGCAGCAGACGCATCAACTGCGTGTCGAACCAGGCGATGAACGCCGGCGACGGCACGGCATCCACCGCAAGGTACCACCAGTCGGCCTGGGCAAAGGCGCGGCACTTCACCGCGTCCTTCTCGGTCATGACCAGCGGCAATGCCGGCGTAAAATTCAAGACCTCGGCGCTGTACGGCGCGTGGTCGGCAAAAGCATGGTGTATTGGCTGCCAGTGTAGCGTTTCAAGGGTATTGAAGAAACGTTGCGGGTTGCCGATGCCGGCGACCGCATGCACCCGCTGGCCAGCGGGAAAGTAATCGACCGGCTGGCGCTCGCCGGTGTGCAAATTGACCAGTGCAGACGGTTGCAGGCGAAAGGCAAAGCCATCCTCACGATCAGCCGCTGCGCCGTTATAAAGCAGCGCATCGACGCTGTGCAGACGCTCCACCGGCTCACGCAGCGGCCCGGCCGGCAGGCAACGGCGATTGCCCAGGCCACGGGCGGCATCAATCAGCACAAGCTCCAGGTCACGGGCAAGGCGGTAATGCTGCAAGCCGTCGTCGGAGAGGATCAGGTCGAGGGGTTCACTGGCCAGCAACGCCTTGACCGCGCGACTGCGGTCGGGGTCGATCATCAGCGGCACGCCGCAGCGCTGCACGATCAACAAGGGTTCATCACCCGCGACCGCGGCGCTTTGATCGGCCTCGACCCGCCACGGCAACTGTGGAGGCTTGGCCCCATACCCGCGACTGACCACACCGACGCGCAACCCGCTGCGCCGACAGTGCTCGATCAACCACAGGATCAGCGGCGTCTTGCCGGTGCCGCCCACGGTGATATTACCGACCACCACCACGGGCACCGGCGCCTGATAAATCTCGCCCTCGCCCGCCACGAAACGCGCACGCTTGCCCTGCACCACCCGACGGTACAGCGACTCCAAAGGCCGCAACAGCAGGAGCGCTGGATGCCCCTCGTACCAGGCCTTGAGCAAACGATCAGACATGGCCATCAGGGTTGGCTCGCTGCCTCGACGGTGGTCATGCGCAGATGGCTGAAACCGAGCTTGCCGGCGGCATCCATTGCGGTGATCACGGCTTGATGCTGGGTCTTGCCGTCAGCGCTGATCGACAGTGGCATCTTGGTATCGCCGCCGGATTCTTTCTGCAGCGCGTCCATCAGGCTGTTGAGGTCGTTTTTCTCCAGCAACTGGTTATTCACCGAATACACCCCGTCGGCGCTGATGGCAATATCCAATTGCTTGACTTGCTGGTCTTCGGCCGGGGAACCGCTCACGGCCTCCGGCAGGTCTACACGCAGCTCGGTCTGCCGAGTAAACGTGGTGGTGACGACAAAAAACAGCAGCAGGATAAACACCACGTCGATCAGCGACGCGAGGTTGATATCGACATTTTCCCGTTGCTTGCGGCGAAATTTCACGCTTTGCCCTCGACCAGGTCCACGTCACGGTCGCCCTGTACCACTTCCACCAACTTGATGGCCTCCTGCTCCATGCCCACCACCAGCTCATCGATGCGCCGTTGCAGGAAACGGTGGAAGAACACCGAGGGAATACCGACCATCAGGCCCGCAGCCGTGGTGATCAGCGCTTTGGAAATACCCCCAGCCAGCACGGCGGCGTTGGTGGTCATGCCCGAGCCCATGAACGAGCTGAAAATATCGATCATGCCCAGCACCGTGCCCAGCAGCCCAAGCAACGGCGCCATGGCGGCGATGGTGCCGAGGGCGTTGATATAGCGCTCCAGCTCATGGATTACCCGGGCGGCGGCCTCTTCAATGCATTCTTTCATGATCTCGCGACCATGCTTGGAGTTGGCCAGGCCGGCGGCGAGGATTTCACCCAGCGGCGAGTCGGCCCGCAGTTCCTTGAGCTTTTGTTTGTCCAGCTGCTTGTTCTTGATCCAGCCCCAGACCTGCCCCAGCAGATGCTCAGGGGTAACGCGACTGGCGCGCAGGGTCCACAGGCGTTCGGCAACGATGCCGAGTGCGGCGATGGAGCTCATGATGATCGGCAACATCATCCAGCCGCCGGATTTGACCAATTCCCACACAGTGAATGTCCCCTCGAAAAAGTGCGCCACTTTACCATATAGGTTCGCCGACGGGGCTCGTCGGCCATCCCCGTGGCTACGGTAACCGTTCGCGCCAGAACCTGCGTTGACTGCGCGCAACAACCGGTGGTGCAAACGTGCCCAGTTGCACCCGCACGGCGCCCTGCTCGGCGCTGTCGTAGACTTGGCTGGCCAATGCCTGATAGCGCGCCATCACCTGCGGATGGGGATGGCCGAACGCGTTGCCACGCCCCCGCGATATCAACACCGACTTGGGTGCCAGCCGCTGTAGAAACGCCCAGGAAGAAGAACTGTGGCTGCCATGGTGAGGGGCTTGCAGCCAATCGGTCGGCACCGCCAGCGGCGAGGCAAGCAGGGCCAGCTCGGCGGCGCGATCGATATCGCCGGTCAGCAAAAGGCGCTCACCATTGGCTTGCACCTGCAAGACACAGGACTTGGAATTACCGTTAGTCGCGCCAGGCCATTGCCATAGCTCGAATGACACGCCGTCCCACTCCCATTGCTCACCGCTGACGCAGGCTTGTGTATCGAGAAACCCTGGCAGGCCCTCGGTCTCCCCGCCCACCACGCGCTTGATCGGCAACCCTTTGGCAATTGCCGCCGCACCGCCGGCGTGATCGGCATCGGCATGGCTGAGCAACAGCATGTCCAACGCCCCCACTCCAAGCTTGCGCAATGACGGCAGCACCACCCGCGCGCCGAGGTCGAACGCCCCCGAGCGCGCGCCCGCGTCGTACAGCAGGGTGTGATGGCGCGTGCGCAGAATCACCGCCTGCCCCTGGCCGACATCCAACTGCACCACGTCCACCTGCCCGTGGGGCACCAGCGTGCGCGGGGGGAACACCGCCAGTAGCAAAATAGGCAAGCCCAACCAGCGCAACGGCACGCCTTTGGGCAGCAGTAGCAGCACCGCCCCCAGCAAGCTCACCGCCCAATACCCCAACGGTACTTCGGCGGGAACCCAGGCGGGCAAATGCCCGGCTAGCCATGCCAGCGCCTTGAACAGGCCGTCCAGCGCACCGCCAGCCAGCCACAACAAACCTTCCCCTACCAACGGCAACGGCAGCGCTGCGACCCCCAGCAACGCCAGCGGCAATACCACCAAGCTGATCCATGGCACCGCAACCAGATTGGCCAGCGGCGCACTCAGGCTGATGGGCAACCCCAGCACCAGCAACATTGGAAACAGCCCAATGGCGATCAACCCTTGCGGCCGAGTCCACGCCTGCCACACGCTCCACGCCCCCAGCCGCCCGGCAAACGCCAGGATCAGCACCGCCACCGCCGCAAAGGACAACCAGAAGCCCGGCTGCAGGCTGGCCAAGGGCTCCAGGATCAGCACGGCATTGAGCGCCAGCAGCAACGGCCACCAGATACCCAAATGACGAAAGCGCACACGCCACAGCAGCACCAGGCCGACCATCACGCAGGCACGCTGCACCGGCACGCCAAACCCCGCCAGCAAGCCGTAGCCCAGCGCGGCGACGAACGCCAGGCCACACGCCCACGGCAGCCACGGCCAGGTTCGTGGCCAGCAACCATACCGCGCAAGCCCCGCGACCAGCGCGTAGACCAGCCCCGCCAGCAAGCCGATGTGCTGACCGGAAATCACCAGCAGGTGCACGGTGCCGGTGTCCTGCAATACCTGCCAATCTTCGGCGGCCAATCCGGAACCGTCGCCCAATACGAGTGCCGCCAAGCCCGCCTCGCGACCTTGGCCATTCACGGCCATCAGGCGCTGGCGAACAGCGTCGCGCCAGGCATTGCGCGCGGGCGCCAGGCGCTGGCCGTCCTTCACCGAGCCGGTGGCACCGATGCGCTGGGCCAGCAGCCAGGCTTCCTGATCGAACCCATGGAAATTGAGCAGGCCGGCGGGCTGCTTGAGGGTGATTGCCAAGCGCCAGCGTTCGCCGCTGCGCACGTCCGGCCCGCTACGCCAGGACACGCGAATGCGTTTGGGCAGTTGCGCCCTGCGCGCGTGGCTGTCGGTCAATTCAAAACGCACCCCGTCGCCGGTGCGTTGCGGCAACCCGGTTACCCGCCCTTCCACCCAGCGTGTCTGGCCGTCCAGCGCCGGCCGCAGGCGATCATCCAGGGCCCACTGCGCGCTGATGCAGGCCCAGCTCAGCCCCAGCAGGAAAAACGCCAGTGGGTAGGTGCGAAACGGCAACAGCATCAGCGCCACTACCAACAGCACCAGCAACCACCCGACAGACGGCAATACCGGCAGCCAACGCAGGGCCAGCAGCCCCAGTGCAAGCGCGAACATCCCTGTCTTCATGAATCATCCTTTTCAAGTGATCCACTCAGTCTTAGTCGGGTGTGCGGTACGCCCTATGATGTTTTGTCACAAAGTCTGAATTTTCTGTTTATAGAATGCGCGCATACTTGTCCCTCGAACTGACCTGGACCCCTTATGCCCCGGCGCTTATTCAAACGGTACATGCCCGATCCCACCAGTATCAGGGAACACAAGTCATTACAGTTTCTCGGCACGTTATTGCATGACCCGAACCTCTGGCACCTGAACCGGCACTCGGTGGCTCGGGCCATGGCCGTGGGCCTGTTCGCGGCATTTATTCCGATTCCGTTGCAGATGCTGTTGGCGGCAGTCCTGGCGATAGGCGTGCGCGGCAATATGCCCATCGCGGTCAGCCTCGTGTGGCTGACCAACCCGATCACCATGCCGGTGGTGTTTATCTGCACCTACATGACCGGTGCCTGGCTGATGAACGTGCCCGCCCGCCACCTGCCACACGACCTGACCTGGGAATGGATCAGCGGGCAGTTGAGCACCCTGTGGCAGCCGTTCCTGCTGGGCTCGGTGGTATTGGGGCTGGTGTTGGGCGCACTGGCCTATTGCCTGACCATGCTTTACTGGCGCTGGTGGGTTGCGCATCAGTGGAAAAAACGCAAGCAGCGTCGCGGTTGACGGTCAGCAGGCCCGCAGGCGCACATGCACGCGCAGGCCTGCACCAACGTTCTGCGCCCACAGGCTGCCCTGCTGACGCCGCACGGCGTTGCGGGCGATGCTCAAACCCAGGCCGAAGCCACCGTCGCCGGGCCGTGAACCGTCCAGGCGGGTAAACGGCGCAAAGATCCGCTCCAGGTCTTCCTCGGCAATCCCCCCGCCCTGGTCCTGCAGCCACAGGTGCCAGTAATCACCATCACGCCAGCCGTCCAGGCACACCACACCGTCCGGCGGCGAATGCCGTATCGCGTTGCGCAGGATATTTTCCAACGCTTGAGCCAGGGTATTCAGGTTGCCGCGCACCCAGCACTCGGCGCCCAACAGGCACGGCAGGCGCGACGCCGGCCAATCGCTTTCAAAGCAGGCATTTTCGCGCAGCATGTCCCACAGCGCCTGAACCTGGATGTCTTCCTGGGGCAACGGCGCCCGCTCGGTGTCCAGCCAGGCCAGTTGCAAGCTGTCTTCCACCAGGCGCTGCATGGCGCCGATCTCGCGGCCGAGCCGCTCGCGCAACTGCGTCAGGTCTTGTTCACTGTCACAGGCCACCTGTAAACGGCTCAACGGCGTGCGCAGCTCGTGCGACATATCCCGCAGCAATTGCTGCTGTACCACCACCGTCCCCTGCAAACGCTCGGACATATGGTCGAACGCGCGCCCCAGCTCGCCCAACTCATCCTGGCGACTGGTGGCAGCCACGGACAGCCGCGTATGCAACTGGTCGGCGCGCCAGGCATTGGCCTGCTCACGCAGTTGGTTGAGGGGCATGATCAGCAACCGATACAACCCGATACACAGCAATAGGGTAAACAGGCCGGGGATCACGCCATTGGTCACCACCCGCCACACCAGTTGATAGCGCCCCGGCATAAAGCGCTGCGGCAATTCGATCACCAGCGAGCCGGCGCCAGGGTCCATGGGAAACGGGATTTTCAGCCACGGCAGGCCTTTTACATGCCGGCTCACCGGCCAGTCGAGCCCCCGCAGGAAGGTCAGGCGCTGGCTTTCCTTGTCAGTCAGCGGCGTGCTGCTGAGGGATTGCAAGTCACTGCCGATTACACCGACCCAGGTGGGCTCATGCTTGGCCATCAGTTGCAACCACGCGTCCACCCCAGCCCGGCCCTGAGTCGTCCACGCCAGCTCGGCGCCGGCCGCGTAGCCTTTGAGCACCTCACGGGACTCGTCGGCCAGGTAGGCGTTCTGCTCCTCCATGTAGCGGCCCCAGGACCAACTGAGCCAGATCATCAGCAAACAGAAGGCGATCAGCAGGCAGGCGAGTTTCCAGAATAACGAGTGCTTGCCCGGCAGGCGTTTCAGCGCGGCCTTAAAGCCCGTCATCGTGACCGCTCAGCACATAGCCCTTGCCCCACACCGTACGCACCTGGCGCTCGTTGTAGCCGATGGCCTTGAGCTTACGGCGGATCTGGCTGATGTGCATGTCGAGGCTGCGGTCATGGGGCGCGTAGCCACGTTGCAGCACATGCTGGTAAAGGAAGGCTTTGCTGAGGACTTCTTCGCTGTTGCGATGCAGGGTTTCCAACAGGCGGTATTCGCTGCGCGTCAAGCCGGCCCAGTTTTCCTGGTGAAACACGTCGCAGAGTTCATCGTCAAACCGCAGGGTGCGTGCGTCGTCGCGCACCGGTGCCAGGCTGGGCAAGGGGCGACGGTCCAGGGCCACGCGGCGCAGGATGGCCTCGATGCGCACCCGCAGCTCGATCATGCTGAACGGCTTGGGCAGGTAGTCGTCGGCGCCCAGGCGAAAGCCGCTGACGCGATCGGCTTCTGCACCCAGGGCCGACATCAGGATCACCGGGATCGAATGGCTCTGGCGCAGATGCGTGAGGATCGACAAGCCATCCAGCCCCGGCAGCAGGATGTCCATCAGCACCACGTCGAATGCCCGCTCGCGAGCTATCTGCAGGCCTTGCTGGCCGTTCTGGCACCAGGTGACCTGAAAGCCACTGCGCCCCAGGTGCTCTTGGACATAGGCGCCCAGCACAGGGTCATCTTCGATGGTCAGGATACTGGGTTGGCCAACTACTGCGGGATTCATTAGCGTCTGCAAGTCATTCTCAATGCGCGATTATTCAAGATTACCCCGCCCCAGGCAATCGCCACCCGACGGCAAATGGCCCGGAGATTGCGGCATGTCACTAATTTTGCAAGATTCCACGCCGCGCAAATGGCTACACTGCGCAGGTGGTGCGGGCCGGATGCCCGCGCCAATCATCGATAACACTGTGGTAGCAGGAGAGTGGCGTGCTTAGAAGAATGGGGATAAAAGGCCGCGTACTGTTGCTGACCTTATTACCGACCAGCCTGATGGCCTGCTTGTTGGGGGGCTACTTCACCTGGATGCAGCTGTCGGAACTGCAGAGCCAATTGCTGCAACGCGGCGAAATGATTGCCGAGCAGTTGGCGCCACTGGTGGCCCCTGCGCTGAGCGCGCGCAACACCGACCTGCTGGAACGCATCGCCACCCAGTCGCTGGAGCAACAGGACGTACGCGCCGTATCGTTCCTCGGCCCGGACCGCACGCCCCTGGCCCACGCCGGCCCGACCATGCTCAACCTGGCGCCCATCGGCAACAGCTCGCACTTGCTGCAACGCACCGGCAATGACGCCACGCGTTATCTGCTGCCGGTATTTGGCCGCCATCGCAACCTGGCCGGCGACCTCATCCCCGATGAAGCCGACCGCCTGCTGGGCTGGGTCGAGGTGGAGCTGTCGCATAACGGCATGTTACTGCGCGGCTACCGCAGCCTGTTCGCCAGCCTGCTGCTGATTGCCATCGGCCTGATCTGCACCGCCGCCCTGGCCCTGCGCATCAGCCGCACCATCAATTCACCGATTGGCCTGATCAAGCAAGCCGTGGCCCAGCTCAAGGACGGCAACCTGGAAACGCGCCTGCCCGCCTTGGGCAGCCAGGAGTTGGACCAACTCGCCTCGGGCATCAACCGCATGGCCGAAACCCTGCAGAACGCCCAGGAAGAACTGCAACACAGCATCGAACAGGCCACCGAAGACGTGCGCCAGAACCTGGAAACCATCGAGATCCAGAACATCGAACTGGACCTGGCGCGCAAAGAGGCCCTGGAGGCCAGCCGCATCAAGTCCGAGTTCCTGGCCAACATGAGCCACGAAATCCGCACGCCGCTCAACGGCATCCTTGGTTTTACCCACCTGCTGCAAAAAAGCGAGCTGACCCCGCGCCAGCTGGACTACCTGGGCACCATCGAGAAATCCGCCGACAACCTGCTGGGCATCATCAACGAAATCCTCGACTTCTCGAAGATCGAGGCCGGCAAGCTGGTGCTCGACAGCATCCCCTTCAACCTGCGCGACCTGCTGCAAGACACCCTGACGATTCTGGCCCCCGCCGCCCATGCCAAGCAGCTGGAGCTGGTGAGCCTGGTCTACCGCGACACCCCGCTGGCGCTGGTGGGTGACCCGCTGCGCCTCAAGCAGATCCTCACCAACCTGATCAGCAACGCGATCAAGTTCACCCGCGAAGGCACCATCGTCGCCCGCGCGATGATCGAAGACGAGCAGGAAGACAGCGTGCAACTGCGCATCAGCGTGCAGGACACCGGCATCGGCCTGTCCAGCCAGGATGTGCGCGCGCTGTTCCAGGCGTTCAGCCAGGCGGACAATTCGCTGTCGCGCCAGCCCGGCGGCACTGGCCTGGGCCTGGTGATTTCCAAGCGGCTGATCGAGCAGATGGGCGGCGAAATCGGCGTCGACAGCACGCCCGGCGAAGGCTCGGAGTTCTGGATCAGCCTCAACCTGCCCAAGACCCGTGATGATGTCGAAGACCTGCCCTGCGCGCCATTATTGGGCCATCGCGTGGCGCTACTGGAAAACCACGAACTGGCGCGCCAGGCCCTGCAACATCAGCTGGAAGACTGCGGGCTGGAAGTCACCCCGTTCAACACCTTGGAAAGCCTGACCAACGGCATCACCAGCGCCCATCAGACTGACCTGGCCATTGACCTCGCGGTACTCGGCGTCACCGCCAACGACATTCCGCCCGAGCGCCTCAACCAGCACCTGTGGGACCTCGAACACCTGGGCTGCAAGGTGCTGGTGCTGTGCCCTACCACCGAACAGATGCTGTTCAACCAGTCGGTGCCCAACCCCAACAGCCAGTTGCAGGCCAAACCGGCCTGCACCCGCAAGCTACGCCGCGCGCTGTCGGACCTGATCAGCCCACGACCGTCACGCAGTGACCCGGGCGAACCGCTGTCGAGCCGCGCACCGCGCGTGCTGTGTGTGGATGACAACCCGGCAAACCTGCTGCTGGTACAGACCCTGCTGGAAGACATGGGCGCACGGGTGCGCGCCGTGGAAAGTGGTTACGCGGCGGTCGACGCGGTGAAACAAGACACCTTCGACCTGGTGCTGATGGACGTGCAAATGCCCGGCATGGACGGCCGCCAGAGCACCGAAGCGATCCGCCAGTGGGAAAGCGAGCGCCACGGCACGCCGTTGCCGGTGGTCGCCCTGACCGCGCATGCCATGGCCAACGAAAAACGCGCCCTGCTGCAAAGCGGCATGGACGATTACCTGACCAAACCCATCAGCGAGCGGCAATTGGCCCAGGTGGTATTGAAATGGACCGGCCTGGCCCTGCGCAACCAGGGGCCGGAGCGCGGCGCCGAGGGCACGGGCCCAGGCGTGCAACTGCTGGTGCTGGACCATGAGGAAGGCCTGCGCCTGGCCGCCGGCAAGGCTGACCTGGCCGCTGACATGCTGGCCATGCTGCTGGCGTCCCTGGATGCCGACCGCCTGGCCATCAACCTTGCCCGCGATGCCCGCGACAATAACGCGCTGATCGAGCGCGTCCACCGCCTGCATGGCGCCACCCGCTACTGTGGCGTACCGCAACTGCGCGCCGCCTGCCACCGTGCCGAAACCCTGCTCAAGCAGGACGACGCCAAGGCCATGCACGCGCTGGACGAACTGGACATGGCCATCGCCCGGCTGGCCAGTGAGGCGCGGATCAGCGTCTGACCACCCGTCAATGAGGACCGCTCTATGTGGGAGGGGGCTTGCCCCCGATTACGGTCGGTCAGTCACACAGAGTTCGACTGATACACCGCTATCGAGGGCCAGCCCCCTCCCACAGTTGATCAGCGTCGCCAACGGACAATTTGCAGGGAGCGTTTTTATGCGCGTGATTCTTTTCAGCAGCCAAACCTACGACCGCGACAGCTTCCTCGGCGAGCCGCTGCCGCCGGGCCTGGAGCTGCAATTCCAACCCGCCCGGCTGAACCTCGACACCGTGGCCCTGGCCGAACACCACGAAGTGGTCTGCGCCTTTATCAACGACGACCTCAGCGCCCCGGTGCTGGAACACCTGGCCCGGGGCGGCACCCGGCTGATCGCCCTGCGCTCGGCCGGCTACAACCATGTCGACCTGGCCGCCGCCAAGCGCCTGGGCCTGACCATCGTGCGCGTACCCGCCTATTCGCCCCACGCCGTGGCCGAACACGCGGTGGCGCTGATCCTCGCCCTCAACCGCCGCCTGCACCGTGCCTACAACCGCACTCGCGATGGCGATTTCAGCCTGCATGGCCTCACCGGTTTCGACCTGGTGGGCAAGACCGTCGGCGTGGTCGGCACCGGGCAGATTGGCGCCACGTTCGCCAAGATCATGGCCGGGTTCGGTTGCCAGCTGCTGGCCTACGACCCCTTCCCCAACCCGCAGGTCCAGGCACTCGGCGCACGGTACGTGAGCCTGCCGGAGCTGCTCGCCCAAGCGCAGATCATCAGCCTGCATTGCCCGCTGACTGCCGACAGCCAGCACCTGATCAACGCCAGCTCCCTCGCCCACATGCAACCCGGCGCGATGCTGATCAATACCGGCCGTGGCGGCCTGGTCGACACGCCAGCGCTGATCGACGCCCTCAAGGACGGCCAACTCGGCTACCTGGGGCTGGATGTGTATGAAGAAGAGGCCCAGCTGTTTTTCGAAGACCGTTCCGACCTGCCCCTGCAGGACGATGTGCTCGCGCGCCTGCTGACCTTCCCCAACGTGATCATCACCGCGCACCAGGCGTTCCTCACCCGCGAGGCCCTGGCGGCGATTGCCGGCACTACCCTGGCGAACATCGCGGCGTGGGCCGAGGGCCGGGCGCAGAACCGGGTCGAAGGATGATCAGCGGTCACATACCAGGCTCATGATGAGCCGGCACCCGTGATAGGATGCCGCGCCTATTTGGAGGATCCATGGCCGAACACGATTTCCGCTTCAGCTTGCTGAGCCCGCAACACACCCTGATCGAATGCCGCGCCCTGGTGCCGGGCCGTTACCAGGTCACCGGCAACGGTGGTTCGATCAAGCACGGCGACGTGCTGATCGTAACCCTGCGTGGCAGTAAAACCCTGTCGATGCGCCTCACCGTCGAAGGTGACGCACGCTACTCCATCCGCCCGGCGGGCCAATGGGTCGCCATGGCCCAGGGGCCGAAATTCGGCGAGTTGGAGATTCACACCTGGAAGGTCAACTGCGACAGCTGCGACAGCGTGCTGGAGTTTGAATTCGCGGTGGAAACCAAACTGACCAAAGAGCCGCTGCAGCCGGCCGCCAACGCGCGTATCAAGGAATTGGGCTGGGCCAGCGAAGGTGACAAACACCGCTGCCCGAAATGTCAGAAGGCCGCGCAATGAAACGCCTGCTTCTGCTAGCCGCCTTCGGTGTGGCCCTGACGGGCTGCGCCGGCGATGCGGTCAAGCTCAAACAGGATCACAGCTACGTGGTGGAATGGATTGGTGAGCGGCCGCTGATGGATTACGCGCACCTGACCGTCACCCTTGGCGCCGATGGTCGCGCCTATGGCAGTGGCGGTTGCAACCACTGGTTTGCACCCTACACCCTGGATGGCGACTCGCTCAGCTTCGGCAAGATCGGCAGCACCCGCAAGCTCTGCGCTGAGGCCCTGATGGAGCAGGAACACCGCTTCTTCCAGGCCCTGCAAGGCGTGCAACGCTGGGATATCTCGCCGATCGCGCAGACCCGCTTCTGGCCGGCTGAAGGCGCGCCGATCCGCTTGTGGCTGGAAGAAGGCTGATCCCGCCGATCCAGCGACTTGCGCGATCTAAATGTGGGAGGGGGCTTGCCCCCGATAGCGGTGTGTCAGCTAGTAAATTGTTGGCTGACACACCACCATCGGGAGCAAGTCGAATCGTCGCACCGCCCCTCCCACATTTGTTATGAGTTGTTGCTTTAACCGCGCAGGGCCTTGAGCTTGGCCAACACCCCTTCCGCCGTCTGCTCACCCATCAACTGTTCCCGCACCTTGCCCTTGTCATCAATGATGTAGGTCACCGGCAATGCCTCGCTGCGCGGAATATCGAAGATGCCATCCGGGTTCTGCGCCAGCACCGTGAACTTGATCCCCAGCTTGTCGCTGGCGGTTTTGAGTTCCTCGCCCTGCACGTTGTCGAAGTTGACCCCGAACACCCCCACGCCCTGCCCTTTCAGTTGCTCTGCCAAGGCGTTGAGCTCGGGGATTTCCGTGCGGCAGGGGCCACACCATTCGGCCCAGTAGTTGACCACCAGCCACTGCTTGTCGAGGCGTTCGGCCGCGACTTTCTGGCCGTTCTGGTCTACGCCGTAATCATTACCGCAGCCGCTGAGCAGCAGGGTTGTGATGATCGCCAATGCACCGATCAGTCGCCTTGTCATGGGGTATTCCTTCGCAAAAATGAACGTTGGCTGCGACCTATCGCCTCTAACGGTTTAAGGACAGGGTGCAGCGTGGGTAGAATACCCGCCACCTTACGCAAGATGCGACCCGCACATGACCGATCTGACGCTTTATCACAACCCGCGCTGCTCGAAATCCCGCGGTGCGCTCGAACTGCTCGAAGCTCGCGGCCTCGCTCCCACCGTGGTGCGCTACCTGGAAACCCCGCTGAACGCGGCGCAAATCAAGGCCCTGCTGACCAAACTCGGCATCAGCGCGCGCCAACTGTTGCGCACTGGCGAAGACGAATACAAGACCCTCAACCTGGCCGACGCCACCTTGAGCGAAGCCCACCTGATCGCCGCCATCGCCGCACACCCGAAGTTGATGGAACGCCCGATCCTGGAAACCGCCGATAAAGCCGTCATTGGCCGCCCGCCGGAAAACGTGCTGGAGATTTTGCCGTGACCACCCCTTACGTGCTGGTGTTGTATTACAGCCGCAATGGCTCGGTGAGCGAAATGGCCCGGCAGATTGCCCGGGGTATCGAGCAAGGCGGCATGGAGGCGCGTTTGCGCACCGTGCCGGCGATTTCCACCGAATGCGAAGCGGTGGCCCCGAGCATTCCCGACGAAGGCGCGCTGTACGCCAGCCTGGATGACTTGAAGCATTGTTCGGGCCTGGCCCTCGGCAGCCCGACGCGGTTCGGCAATATGGCCGCGCCGCTCAAGTACTTCCTCGATGGCACCAGCAACCTGTGGCTTACCGGTGCCCTCGTCGGCAAGCCGGCCGGGGTATTTACCTCTACCGCCAGCCTGCACGGCGGCCAGGAGACCACCCTGATGTCGATGCTGCTGCCGCTGCTGCACCACGGCATGCTGATCACCGGTCTGCCCTACAGCGAACAGGCCCTGCTCGACACCCAGGGCGGCGGCACGCCGTATGGCGCCAGCCACCATTCCGGGCCGGACGGCAAGCGCATGCTTGACCAGCATGAAATCACCCTGTGCCGCGCGTTGGGCCTGCGCCTGGCCAGCACCGCCACGCTGCTGGAGAACGGCCGTGGCCAAAAAGCCTAAAGTCCTGCCGCCCCAGGCGTGGCTGGAACCCCGGGTCAAGGTCGCACGTGCCTTGAGCCTGCTGGCGTTTTTCGCTCTGGTGGGGCTGCTGTGCGCTTACTACCTGTTCGTGGCCGACCTGCACGGCGCGCGCCCGTGGGTGATCCTGTTGATCGAACTGGTGCCGCTGCTGGTGCTCGCACCGGGGATGCTGCTGGGCAGCGCGCGCGGGCATTCGTGGATGTGCTTTGTGGTAAACCTGTATTTCATCAAGGGCGCGCTGGCCGCGTACGACCCGAACCGCCAGTGGTTCGGGGTACTTGAGATGCTCGCGAGCCTGGCAGTGTTTTGTACGGCGCTGCTGTATGTGCGCTGGCGGCATCAGCTCAATCGGCGCTTGGCTGAATAATCTACAAGGCCTTCGCGGCAAGTGGGCTTGTTATGGCAAGTGGGCGGGCTTGTTGTGGCAAGTGGGCTTGTTGTGGCGAGCGGGCTTGCCCGCGTTGGAGTGCGCAGCGCTCCCAAAGATCTTGGGGCCGCTGCGCAGCCCAACGCGGGCAAGCCCGCTCGCCACAACACGCCCGTTCGCCACAACAGCGCTGTCACCAAACCAAGCTCTGTCACCCATAAACACTAATCAGTGGTTGACCGTGTACGCCAACATCATCGACAGCTGACACATCGGCCGCCCGCTCTCGGCGTGCCATTGATTGAACGCGCCCTGCACCGTCGCCAGGTCGCGCAGGCTGGTGGGCGCCTTGTCGACGATCTTCTGCGCGTTCAAGGCGGCTACCACGTCATAACTCGGCACAAAAGTGTCCTTGCCGACCATGCGCAAAAAGCGTGGCGCCGACAGCCCGCCCAACTGGTGGCCGTGCTTGCTCAGGTATTTCCACAGCCCGACGATATCGGTCACCGGCCAGTCGGCGATAAATGCGCCGAAACTGCCCTTTTCCTGCGCGATATCGAGGATCATCTGCGCGTTGCGCGGCACGCTCTTGAGCTTGCCCAGGTGACGAATGATGCGCGTGTCCTGCATCAGGCGCTCCAGGTGCTCAGCGCCCATCAGCACCACCTTTTCCGGGTCGAAACCGAAGAACACCTGCTCGAACGCTGGCCACTTGGCATCCACCACACTGTGTTTCAGCCCGGCACGAAACACCCGCAGCGCCAGGGTCGACAAGTAGCGATCATCACTGATCTTGCGCAGTTGCGCCGGGGTCTTGGCGGCCGGCAGATGGGCTTCCAGCTCGGCAGCTGAACCGAAGCGGTTCAGACAATATTCGTGCAGCCACTTGTAATCGCGCATGCCCTCTCCTGGCAATTGAATTGAAAACGGCGCCCGCAAGCGCCGTGTGTCAGAGCGTTGGAATCGCTTAGAGGTTCACAACATTGACGAAGCGCGAAGCGGCGCTCTCATCGATTTTCAGGCTGGTGAAGTCGAACAGGTTGCGGTCGGCCAATTGCGACGGCTGCACGTTCTGCAGGCTGCGGAAGATGCTTTCGGTACGGCCCGGGGTCTTGCGCTCCCAGTCCACCAGCATCTCCTTGACCACCTGGCGCTGCAGGTTTTCCTGGGAGCCACACAGGTTGCAGGGGATGATCGGGAACTGCTTGAGGTCGGAGTAGGCCTGGATGTCCTTCTCGTTGCAATACGCCAGCGGGCGGATCACCACGTTGCGCCCGTCATCGGCACGCAGCTTGGGCGGCATGGCCTTGAGCGAGCCGTTGAAGAACATATTGAGGAAGAACGTCTCGACGATATCGTCGCGGTGATGCCCCAGGGCCATCTTGGTTGCGCCGATCTCATCGGCAAAGGTGTAGAGCGTGCCACGGCGCAGGCGTGAGCACAGCGAGCAGGTGGTCTTGCCTTCCGGAACCAGTTCCTTGACCACCGAGTAGGTGTCTTTTTCGACGATGTGGTAATCGACACCCAGCTCTTTGAGGTAGGCCGGCAGCACATGCTCGGGGAAACCCGGCTGCTTCTGGTCCATGTTGACGGCGACGATCTCGAATTTGATCGGCGCGACCTTTTGCAGGTGCAACAGCACGTCGAGCATGGTGTAGCTGTCTTTGCCGCCCGAGAGGCAGACCATGACCTTGTCGCCGTCCTCGATCATGTTGAAATCGGCGACCGCTTCACCGGCCAGGCGGCGCAGGCGTTTTTGCAGTTTGTTCTGGTTGACCGTAAGAGTGCCCATGGCGCTTGGATCCGCTGGAGGTGTGTGACGAAAAGCCGGGTATTTTATCGCTAAGACTGGCCGAGATCCAATGTGGGAGCGGGCTTGCTCGCGAAAGCGCTGTACCTGTGATGAATGTATCAACTGACACGACGCTTTCGCGAGCAAGCCCGCTCGCACATTTCCAATCGCGCCTTGCCTGACAGACCTCACCGCGATTAGCGCCAATGTTTACAGTGCAATTCGCTCTAAAGCCCTACAGTTTTTCCGGTCATCCCTTCCTATACTGCGACTTGAGGTCGCACATATATCCAGACCTTTGCGGCCATTTGGCCCGTGGGCGCTCCGATGGGGGGCGATGGTAATTACGACAGGAGTGACTGGCATGATCCATCACGTCGTGGGGCTTTTTACCCATCCCGACCAGGAATGGCGGGAAATCCGTGGCGATAAAGAAGAAAGCATCAGCCACATGTACCTCACTCATACCTTGATTCTCGCGGCGATCCCCGCCGTGTCCGCCTTTATCGGCACCACCCAGGTCGGCTGGGTCATCGGCAACCGCGCGCCGGTGATGCTGACCCAGGAAAGCGCCCTATGGATGACCATCATGTCGTACGCGGCCATGCTCGGCGGCGTGGCGGTCATGGGCGCGTTCATTCACTGGATGGCCCGCACCTACGACGCCAACCCCAGCATGGCGCGCTGCGTGGCCTTTGCCACCTATACCGCGACGCCGCTGTTTGTCGGCGGGCTGGCGGCGCTGTACCCGCATATGTGGCTAGGCATGGTGGTGGGCACCGCAGCGATTTGCTACACGGTGTACCTGCTTTACGTGGGGCTGCCGACCTTCATGAACATCGACCCGGACGAGGGTTTCCTGTTTTCCAGCTCGGTGCTGGCCGTGGGCCTGGTGGTATTGGTGGCAATCATGGCGTTTACCGTGATCGTCTGGGGCCTGGGTGTTGGTCCGATCTACACAAACTGAGTCGATAACGCCCAAGGCAAAGCCACCGCAAGGTGGCTTTGTGCGTTATGCATGACCATTCGGCGCCTGACAGATTCGGAAACACCCAGCTTTGCGGCATACTGGGCGCCTCTGGAGATATGTACAGCATGCCCGAGCAACTCAATACCCGCGTCGAAGATTGTTTCCTACAAGCCGAATCCTTTTTCAAACGAAGCTTTAAACGCCCGCAGGTCAGCCTCAAGCTGCGGGGCCAGAAGGCCGGTGTCGCGCATTTGCACGAAAACCTGCTGCGTTTCAACCCACAGCTTTACCGTGAAAACAGCCAACATTTCCTCAAACAGACCGTGGCCCACGAAGTGGCGCACCTGATTGCCCACCAATTGTTTGGCGAGCGCATCCAGCCCCATGGCGAGGAATGGCAACTGATCATGCGCGGGGTCTATGAACTGCCGCCGGACCGTTGCCATACCTATGAGGTCAAGCGGCGCCAGGTGACCCGTTATATCTACCGTTGCCCATGTGCCGATAGCGACTTTCCGTTTTCGTCACAGCGGCATGGCATGGTGGCTCAGGGACGAAGGTATTTGTGTCGGCGGTGCCGGCAGACCTTGGTGTTTACCGGGGAAACCCGGGTGGAATAATGGCCTCATCGCCAGACCAGTCACCCAATCACCTTGGCCTGCCGCAGCTCGATGATTCGCTGCGGGCTCAACCCTAACTCCCCCAACACTTCATCACTGTGCGCCCCCACCGCCACACCAATATGCCGAGGCGCCGGCAACCCCTCTGAAAATTTCAGCGGGCACGCTATCTGCGCCTGGGTCGAACCATCGCCCCTGGGCACCTGGCTGACCACCTCCCGCGCCTTCAACTGCGGGTGCTGCAGCGCCTCGCTCAAATGCAACACCGGCTCCACGCATGCATCCACCCCGGCAAACAGTGCACACAGTTCCTCAAAGCTGCGCTTTTCAAACTCGACCTGCAGCGCCTGCTTGAGGGCTGGACCCAGGCCCAGCGCCGCCAACTCCGGCCGCCCCAGCGCCGCGCACAACCGTTGCATAAACGCCGGTTCCAAGCTGCCGACCGACATCCAGCGCCCATCCCGCGAGCGGTAATAATCGTAGAAACTGCCGCCGTTCAGCACATGGCTTTCCCACTCCGGTTCCACCCCGCAGGCCAGGTAGCCCGCGCCGGCCATCGCATTCAGGCTGAACGAACAGTCGGTCATGCTCACATCCAGGTACTGCCCCACCCCGCTCTGTTGCCGCGCGATGACCGCCGCCAGCAACCCCACCACGGCATACAGCGACCCACCGCCGACATCCGCCACCTGCACGCCCAAAGGCAACGGGCCGGTGTCGCGGCGCCCGGTGTAGCTGGCCACACCGGCCAGCGCCAGATAATTGATATCGTGCCCGGCGCGGTCCTTATAGGGGCCGGTCTGGCCGTAACCGGTAATCGACACATAAATCAGCCGCGGGTTGATCGCCTTCAACGCCTCATACCCCAGCCCCAGGCGCTCCATCACCCCGGGTCGGAACTGCTCCAGCACAATGTCGTAGTCCTTGACCAACTCACGCACGATCTCCAGCGCCTCGGCCTGCTTGAGGTCCAGCGCCAGGCTGCGCTTGTTACGATTGAGGTAGGCATGGCTCGCCGACGTGCCGTGATCGTGGGGCGGCAGCACGCGCAGCAGGTCCATGCGCGTAGGCGACTCGATACGTAGCACCTCGGCGCCCATGTCGGCCAGCATCAGGGAGGCAAAGGGGCCAGGCAGCAGGGTGGAAAAATCCAGCACTTTAAGGGACGCCAAGGGACCTGACATGGAGACTCCATTTCCGTTCCGAATACCCACAGACTAGGCAGCCTGGCGCCCGTCGGCAATCGCCGGAACAGTCACCAACTGTGACCGTTTTGATCACGGCGGGCTTTTTCGCGCAGGCGGCTTTATCATTGGCCCACGTTTGCTTGCAGAGTGTTCCATGAAGTTTGCAATTGCTGTGTTTTCCGCCGCCCATGCACCCTCATCGCGCCGCGCCCTGCTGTTCGCCAGGGCGGCGTTGGCGGGCGGGCATGAGATTGTGCGGCTGTTTTTCTATCAGGACGGCGTCTACAGCGCCGCCAACAACATTGTCGCGCCCCAGGACGAGCAGGACATTGCCCGCCAATGGCGCGAGCTTGTCAGCCAGCATCAGCTCGACGGCGTGGTGTGCATCGCCGCGGCCTTGCGCCGTGGCGTGCTCAATACCGAGGAAGCCACGCGCTATCAGCGCAGCGCGGTCAACCTGGAGGCGCCGTGGGCGCTGTCGGGCCTCGGGCAATTGCACGACGCGGCCCAGGCCGCCGACCGCCTGATCTGTTTTGGAGGGCCGTGACATGTCCAAATCCTTATTGGTGATCAGCCGCCAGGCACCGTGGTCCGGGCCGAGCGCGCGCGAAGCGCTGGATATCGTGCTGGCCGGCGGCGCGTTTGATCTGCCGATTGGCTTGTTGTTCATGGACGACGGCGTGTTCCAACTGGCGCCGCACCAAAACGCCAAGGCCGTGCAGCAAAAAGACCTCAGCGCCAACCTGCAGGCGTTGGGCCTGTTCGGCGTCGACGACGTGTTCGCCTGCCGCCACAGCCTGGCCGCCCGAGGCATGACGCCTCCCAGCGATGCGCAACCGTTGAGCAACGACGAAATCTCCCAACTGATTGACCGTTACGACCAGGTGATGACCCTCTGATGTCGACTTTACATGTGGTATCTCACTCGCCCTTTGCCGATAGCCGACTCGACAGCTGCCTGCGGGTATGCGCCAGCAAAGACGCGATTCTGCTCTGCGGCGACGGCGCCTACGGGCTGCACAGCCCGGCCCTGCACACCAAGGGCGTGAGGGTGCTTGTGCTGGCCGAAGACATGCAGGCGCGCAACCTGCCGCTGCCCGACTGGGCCGACAGCGTGGATTACCCAGGTTTTGTGCAATTGTCGATCGACTACGACAAGGTCAACACCTGGCTATGAACACCCTGACCGTAGGCGAACGCACCCTCGAACTGGACAAGGACGGCTACCTGGCCGACTTGAATGACTGGTCCGTCGACGTGGCCAACGCCCTGGCCGCAGCCGAATCCGTGGAACTGACCCCGGCCCACTGGGAAATCCTCGAATTGCTGCGCGCTTTTTATGCCGAGTACCAGCTGTCCCCCGCCACGCGCCCGCTGATCAAGTACACCGCCTTGAAGCTGGGCGCGGAAAAGGGCAACAGCCTGCACCTCAACCACCTGTTCAATGGCACTCCCGCCAAACTCGCCGCCAAGCTGGCGGGCCTGCCCAGGCCGACGAATTGCTTATGACCGACTTTGCCCCGCTGACCCTTGAAACCCCTGCCGAGCACCCGTTTGCGCAGTTCGTGCGCATCCTGGGCAAAGGCAAGCGCGGCGCGCGCAACCTCACCCGCGAGGAAGCCCGCGAAGCCATGGGCATGTTGCTCGACGAAAAAGTCGAAGACACCCAGCTCGGTGCGTTCTTGATGCTGCTGCGCCACAAGGAAGAAAGCCCGGAAGAACTCGCCGGCTTCACCGAAGCCGTGCGCGAGCGCCTCGACGCCCCGGCACTCAACGTGGACATCGACTGGCCGACCTACGCCGGCAAGAAACGCCACCTGCCGTGGTACCTGCTGGCGGTCAAATGCCTGGCGCAGAACGGCGTGCGCATCCTTATGCATGGCGGCGGCGCACACACGGCCGGGCGCTTGTACACCGAGCAGTTGCTCGCGGGCCTGCAGATTCCGTTGTGCCGTAACTGGCAGCAGGTCGAGGCCGCCTTCGAGCAAGGCAACCTGGCGTTTATCCCGCTGGGCGACTGGGCGCCGCAACTGCAACGCATGATCGACCTGCGCAACACCCTCGGCCTGCGCTCGCCGATCCATTCCCTGGCGCGCCTGCTCAACCCGCTGAGTGCACGTTGTGGCCTGCAGAGCATTTTCCATCCCGGTTACCAGGGCGTGCACCGCGACGCCAGCGGCTTGCTCGGCGATAACGTGATTGTGGTCAAGGGCGACGGCGGCGAAGTCGAAATCAACCCCGATACGCTCAGCCACTTGTATGGCACCACCGGCGGCGAGAGCTGGGACGAAGAGTGGCCTGCCCTCTCCGCCCAGCGCCACGTCAAGCCGGCAGCCCTGGAGCCCGAGCATTTGAAGGCACTGTGGCGTGGCGAGGTCGAAGACAGCTACCCGCAACTGGCCCTGATCGCCACCATGGCCCTGGCCTTGCGCGGCCTCGGCCACCCACGTGAACAGGCCTTCGAATTGGCCCAACAATACTGGGACGCACGGGACAAATCGATTTAATCGATCATTTACGCCCGGACTTTGCGCTTTTAGTTCGAACTCATCCCTTTAGACTGGACTCCAACGCTTATTAGCCAAGGAGCCAGTCATGGGTTTGCTGATCGAAGGACACTGGAAAGACCAGTGGTACGAAAGTAGCGCAGATGGCGCTTTCCAGCGCGAACAGGCGCAACGCCGTCACTGGGTGACCGCCGATGGCCAACCTGGCCCCAGTGGCGAAGGCGGCTTCAAGGCCGAGGCCGGTCGCTATCACCTCTACGTCTCCCTCGCCTGCCCCTGGGCCCACCGCACCTTGATCCTGCGCAAGCTCAAAGGCCTGGAAAGCCTGATCGACGTGTCCGTGGTCAGTTGGCTGATGCTCGAAAACGGCTGGACCTTCGACAAAGCCCACGGCTCTACCGGCGACAAACTCGACGACTTCGCCTTCATGCACCAGCGCTACACCGCCGATACCGCCGACTACACCGGGCGCGTCACCGTGCCGGTGCTGTGGGACAAAAAGCTGAAGCGCATCGTCAGCAATGAATCGGCGGAGATCATCCGTATGTTCAACAGCGCGTTCAACGAACTGACCGGCAATACGCTGGATTTCTACCCCGAAGCGCTGCGCCCGACTATCGACGCGCTGAACGAACGCATTTACCCCGCCGTGAACAACGGCGTCTACCGCGCAGGCTTTGCCACTTCGCAGGGTGCCTACGAAAGCGCATTTGATGATGTGTTTGCCGAACTGGACCACCTGGAACAACACCTGAGCGACCATCGCTACCTGGCGGGCGAATACCTGACTGAAGCCGACGTGCGCCTGTTCACCACGTTGATTCGATTTGATGCGGTGTATTACAGCCACTTCAAATGCAACCTGCGCAGGATTGCGGATTATCCGAACCTGTCGAACTGGCTAAAGGAGATGTATCAGTGGCCGGGCGTGGCCGAGACGGTGGATTTTGAGCATATCAAGGGGCATTACTATGCCAGCCATCGGACGATCAATCCGACGGGGATTGTGCCGAAGGGGCCGTTGCTGGGGTTTGATGGTGAGCATGATCGCGACAAACTGAGCGGAAAATCGGTACTCGTTACCCAATGAGCTCTGTGGCGAGCGGGCTTGCCCGCGTTGGGCCGCGCAGCGGCCCCAGCCAAAACACCGCGCTGTACCTGAGTAAACAGGGTGTCAGTTTTTAGGGCTGCTTCGCAGTCCAACGCGGGCAAGCCCGCTCGCCACAGGAGTACTGGTCAGACTTGGGACTGAGCGCCCTCACCCACAATCACCAGCGTCGGCGCGTGCACTTCATGCTCCGCCACCATGCGTGGCAAGTCCGCCAAACCTGCGCAGGATTGCGGATTATCCGAACCTGTCGAACTGGCTAAAGGAGATGTATCAGTGGCCGGGCGCGGCCGGGGTTTGATGGTGAGCATGATCGCGACAAACTGAGCGAAAAATCGGTACTCGTTACCCAATAAGCTCTGTGGCGAGCGGGCTTGCCCGCGTTGGGCCGCGCAGCGGCCCCAGCCAAAACACCGCGCTGTACCTGAGTAAACAGGGTGTCAGTTTTTAGGGCTGCTTCGCAGCCCAACGCGGGCAAGCCCGCTCGCCACAGGAATACTGGTCAGACTTGGGACTGAGCACCCTCACCCACAATCACCAGCGTCGGCGCGTGCACTTCATGCTCCGCCACCATGCGTGGCAAGTCCGCCAAACCTGCGCAGGATTGCGAATTATCCGAACCTGTCGAACTGGCTAAAGGAGATGTATCAGTGGCCGGGCGTGGCCGGGGTTTGATGGTGAGCATGATCGCAACAAACTGAGCGGAAAATCGGTACTCGTTACCCAATAAGCTCTGTGGCGAGCGGGCTTGCCCGCGTTGGGCCGCGCAGCGGCCCCAGCCAAAACACCGCGCTGTACCTGAGTAAACAGGGTGTCAGTTTTCAGGGCTGCTTCGCAGCCCAACGCGGGCAAGCCCGCTCGCCACAGGAATACTGGTCAGACTTGGGACTGAGCACCCTCACCCACAATCACCAGCGTCGGCGCGTGCACTTCATGCTCCGCCACCATGCGTGGCAAGTCCGCCAAACCTGCGCAGGATTGCGGATTATCCGAACCTGTCGAACTGGCTAAAGGAGATGTATCAGTGGCCGGGCGCGGCCGGGGTTTGATGGTGAGCATGATCGCGACAAACTGAGCGAAAAATCGGTACTCGTTACCCAATAAGCTCTGTGGCGAGCGGGCTTGCCCGCGTTGGGCCGCGCAGCGGCCCCAGCCAAAACACCGCGCTGTACCTGAGTAAACAGGGTGTCAGTTTTTAGGGCTGCTTCGCAGCCCAACGCGGGCAAGCCCGCTCGCCACAGGAATACTGGTCAGACTTGGGACTGAGCGCCTTCAAACCACTTCAGCTTCTCGCGCAGCACCACCACCTCACCGACAATCACCAGCGTCGGCGCATGCACTTCATGCTCCGCCACCATGCGTGGCAAGTCCGCCAGGGTGCCGGTGAATACACGCTGATTGGCCGTGGTGCCCTGCTGGATCAACGCCGCCGGGGTATCCGCCGCGCGTCCGTGCTTGATCAGTTGCTCACAGATGATCGGCAAGCCAATCAAGCCCATGTAGAACACCAGCGTCTGCGAGGGCCCCACCAGGTCATGCCAGGGCAGGTCCGAAGTCCCGTCCTTCAAATGCCCGGTGATAAAGCGTACCGACTGCGCGTAGTCACGATGGGTCAGTGGAATGCCGGCATACGCCGCGCAACCGCTGGCCGCCGTGATCCCCGGCACCACCTGGAACGGGATGCCATGGGCCGCCAGCTCCTCGATCTCTTCGCCACCGCGGCCAAAGATGAACGGATCGCCGCCCTTAAGGCGCAGCACGCGCTTGCCCTGCTTGGCCAGATCAACCAATTGCTGGTTGATCTGGTCCTGCGGCACGGCATGCTCGGCGCGACGCTTGCCGACATACACGCGCTCGGCATCGCGACGGCACAATTCCAGGATCGCCGGCGCCACCAGGCGGTCGTACAGCACCACGTCGGCTTGCTGCATCAGGCGCAAGGCGCGGAAGGTCAGCAGGTCCGGATCACCGGGGCCCGCGCCCACCAGGTAAACCTCGCCCGGCGCATACGGCGGCGCGCCGTTGACCTTTTCGATCAGCAGGCGCTCGGCTTCATCGCCCTGCCCGGCCAACTGGCGGTCAGCAATCGGCCCCTGGAAAACCTCTTCCCAAAACGCACGACGTTGCTGCACATCCGGGTACAGGCCTTTGACCTGGGCACGAAAACGCGCCGCCAACCCAGCCAATTGGCCATAGGTGGACGGAATCCAGGTTTCCAGCTTGGCGCGGATCAAGCGCGCCAGCACCGGCGCATCGCCGCCACTGGACACCGCAATCACCAACGGTGAGCGGTCGACAATGGCCGGGAAGATCACGCTGCACAAGGCCGGCGCATCCACCACATTGACCGGTACGCAACGACGCTTGGCATCACTGGACACTTGCGCGTTCAGTGGCTCGTCATCCGTTGCGGCGATGATCAGGACGCAACCGTCGAGGTCAGCCTCCTGATAACCGCGCAAAATCAATTCCCCGCCACTGCCCAGCACCAGCTCACGCAGCTGGTCTTCGATCTGGGGAGCAACCACCCGCAGCAACGCACCGGCGTCGGCCAGCAGCCGGGACTTGCGCAAGGCAATCTCCCCACCACCGACGACCAACACACGACTGCCGCGCAGGTTATGAAACAGCGGCAGAAATTCCATTTAGCCGATGACCTCAACGCCGCCCATGTACGGCTTGAGCACCTCAGGCACACGGATAGAACCGTCAGCCTGCTGGTAGTTTTCCAGCACCGCCACCAGGGTCCGGCCTACAGCCAGACCGGAGCCGTTGAGGGTGTGCACCAGCTCCGGCTTGCCGGTTTCCGGGTTGCGGAAACGCGCCTGCATGCGACGGGCCTGGAAATCACCGCAGTTGGAGCACGACGAAATTTCGCGGTATTTGTCCTGGCTCGGCACCCACACTTCAAGGTCGTAGGTTTTCACGGCGCTGAAACCCATGTCGCCGGTGCACAGCGCCAGTACGCGGTACGGCAGCTCCAGCAGTTGCAGGACGCGCTCAGCGTTGGCAGTCAGGCCTTCCAGGGCTTCCATGGAGGTCGACGGCTCGACCACCTGGACCATCTCGACTTTGTCGAACTGGTGCTGGCGGATCATACCGCGAGTGTCACGGCCCGACGCACCGGCTTCGCTACGGAAGCACGGGCTGTGGGCGACGAACTTCAGTGGCAACTGCTTGGCGTCGAAAATCTCGCCGGAGACGATGTTGGTCAGCGACACTTCGGCAGTCGGGATCAGGTACAGATCGGCTTCGCCGTCGCGGCTGATCTTGAACAGGTCTTCTTCGAACTTCGGCAGTTGGCTGGTGCCCATCAGCGCCGGGGCTTGAACCAGGTACGGGGTGTAAGCCTCCTCGTAGCCGTGCTCGGCGGTGTGCAGGTTGATCATGAACTGCGCCAGGGCGCGGTGCATGCGTGCAATCGGGCCACGCAGCAAGGCGAAACGCGCGCCGGACATTTTCGCCGCGGTTTCAAAATCCAGGCCGCCGGTCAATTCGCCCAGGGCAACGTGGTCCTTGATCTCGAAATCAAAGGCTTTCGGCGTGCCCCAGCGGCGCACTTCAACGTTGCCGTCTTCGTCAGCGCCAATCGGCACCGATTCGTGCGGCACGTTAGGGATGCCCAGCAGGATCGAATCCAGTTCAGTCTGGATCTTGTCCAGCTCGACTTTACCCTCGGACAGCTCGGTGCCCATGCGCTCGACATCCGCCATCAGCGGCGCGATGTCTTCGCCGCGCTGCTTGGCCTGACCGATGGATTTGGAACGCGCATTACGCTCAGCCTGCAGTGCTTCGGTGCGGGTCTGGACGGTCTTGCGCTGTTCTTCCAGCGCTTCGATGCGCGCAACATCCAAGGCAAAGCCACGGGATGCCAGGCGGTCCGCTACGTCCTGAAGGTTGCTACGTAACAGTTTGGAATCGAGCATGTCGGTCTCTCGTTTATCAAAGTTTGGTCAAGGACAGGCCAGCCCAGGTGGCGAGCAGCCCGCCGAACACGCTGATGCCCAGGTACCCGAAGGCGACGAGGGCTTGCCCGCTTTCCAGCAGGCGCAGCGTATCCAGTGAAAAGGATGAAAAGGTCGTCAGACCGCCTACAAAGCCGACAATCAAGCCGGCGCGAATTTCAATCGGCACTTCCGGGCGCAGCAGGAACCAGCCGTACAGCAGCCCGATAATCAAACAGCCCACCAGGTTGACCGCCAGGGTCGCCGCATAAAAATGCTTCGGCCAATTGGCGCCGACCCACGTACCGGTGGCGAAACGCAATAATGTACCAGCGATGCCGGCTGCGGACACGGCAAGAATTGTCTTGAGCACTACTTTCTCCGCTGTTTCGGGCTGAGGCGGTCAAGCTGGGCGAGGTGATTGAGCTTTTCACCGATCTTCAGCTCCAGGCCACGCGGCACCGGCTGATAGAGCGGCAAGGGCTCAAGCTCATCGGGGAAGTAATCTTCGCCGGCGGCATAGGCGTCCGGCTCATCGTGGGCGTAGCGGTATTCGTCGCCGTAGCCCAACTGTTTCATCAACTTGGTTGGCGCATTGCGCAGGTGCAGCGGCACTTCGAGGGAGCCGTATTCGGCCGCCGCACGCAGGGCCGACTTGAAACCCATGTACACCGCATTGCTTTTCGGCGCGCAGGCCAGGTAGGTGATTGCCTGGGCAACCGCCAACTCGCCTTCCGGGCTGCCAAGGCGCTCTTGCACGTCCCAGGCGGCGAGGCACAGGCTCAGGGCGCGCGGGTCGGCGTTGCCGATGTCTTCGCTGGCCATGCGCACCACGCGGCGCGCCAGGTACAGCGGGTCGCAGCCGCCGTCGATCATCCGCGCAAACCAGTACAGCGCGCCGTCCGGGTTGGAGCCGCGTACCGATTTGTGCAGTGCGGAAATCTGGTCGTAGAAGGCTTCGCCGCCCTTGTCGAAACGCCGGCGCGTATCGCCAAGCAGGCTTTGCAGCAGGTCGACGCCAATCTCGCTGCCGTCTTCGGCGAGGTCCGAAGCGTTTTCCAGCAGGTTGAGGAAGCGCCGGCCATCGCCGTCGGCAGCCGTCAGCAAAATTTTGAAACCTTCGTCGCTGACGCTCAGTTGGCGCTTGCCGAGGCCCTTGTCTTCGCTCAACGCGCGGTGCAGCAACTTTTGCATCGCGGCCTCGTCGAGGCTCTTGAGCACATACACCCGCGCCCGCGAGAGCAAGGCGTTGTTGAGTTCAAACGACGGGTTTTCGGTGGTGGCACCAATAAAAATCAGCGTGCCGTCTTCGACATACGGCAGGAACGCATCTTGCTGCGACTTGTTGAAGCGATGCACTTCGTCAACAAACAGGATGGTGCGCTTGCCGTATTGCCCGGCCTGCTGCTTGGCGACCTCCACCGCCTGGCGGATCTCCTTGACCCCCGCCAGCACCGCCGACACCGTTTCGAAATGCGCGTCCGAGACTTTCGCCAGCAACCGCGCAAGGGTGGTTTTACCCACCCCCGGCGGCCCCCAGAAAATCATCGAGTGCAGCGCGCCCTGCTCCAGGGCTTCGCGCAAAGGCTTGCCGCGAGCGAGCAGGTGTTCCTGACCGACGTATTCATCCAGGTTGGTCGAGCGCAAGCGCGCGGCCAGGGGCTGGGCAATCGGGTCACTTCGAAACAGATCCATGGGCAGCGTTTGAAACCTCTGGGCAGTTTATTCCTGGATCACGTCGGCACCCTTGGGGATGTCGAACTTGAACTTGGACGCGGGTACCGGCTGGTTGGCCTTGACCCCGGAGAACAGGATATCGGTGCGTTGGCCAACGCTGTCGACCAGGCGCATGTTATTGATCACGCCGTTGCCGAAGGACAGGGACAAGGTGTCAAACAGCGTGTCCTTGGATTTGGGCTTGAGGGTGAACTCGATCACGTTGCTGGTTTGCTTGGAGGTGATGTCGAAGCTGTCGTTGATTTTCGACACATCGCCCGACAGCAACAGCGCCGGAGTCTGGTTCAGGCGCGGGTCGAGCTTCTTGATGGTCGCCTGCTCCAGGTCCGGGTCCCACAGGGTGACCTTCTGCCCATCGGAAACGATGGTCTGCTCGGCCTTGCCTTCGGTGTGCCAGTAGAACAACCCCGGGCGCTGCACCGCCATTTCACCGGCGGTTTCCTGCAACTGGGTGCCGCCGGCGTCCAGGGTCAGCTGGGAGAAGCGCGCCGTCAGGGTCTGGGATTTGTCCAACAGGTTTTTCAGGCTGGCAACGGAGGCCGGGTCAGCGTGAGCCGAAACAGCGGTCAGGGCCAGTGCCGGCAACAACAGCATGCGGATAAGGCGCATGGGAGTCCTCATTGAGTGTTAGGGCGCGCCACGTGTTGCCACGCGGCGCGTGATCAGTCGCGCATCTGCCCGGGGGCGATGACTTCGCGCGAGCCGTTGGTGTTCATTGCGGTCACGACGCCAGCATTTTCCATGGCTTCGATCATGCGGGCGGCGCGGTTGTAGCCAATTTTCAGCTTGCGCTGTACGGCAGAGATCGAGGCGCGGCGGCTTTCGAGTACGAAGGCGACGGCTTCGTCGTACAGCGCGTCGGTCTCGGCGTCGTCGTCGCCACCGCTGCTGCCACCGTCGAAACCACTGCCCGCTTCCTCGACGCCGGCGAGAATGTCGTCGTTGTATTCCGGCGCGCCGCGCAGTTTCCAGGCTTCCACCACACGGTGCACTTCATCATCGGAAACAAACGCGCCATGCACCCGGATCGGCAGGCTGGTGCCCGGCGGCATGTAGAGCATGTCGCCGTGGCCCAGCAGTTGCTCGGCGCCGCCCTGGTCGATGATGGTCCGCGAGTCGATCTTGCTCGACACCTGGAACGCCATCCGCGTCGGAATGTTGGCCTTGATCAGGCCGGTAATCACGTCCACCGACGGACGCTGGGTAGCGAGAATCAAGTGGATGCCGGCAGCACGCGCTTTCTGCGCGATACGTGCGATCAGCTCTTCAACCTTCTTGCCGACGATCATCATCATGTCGGCGAATTCGTCGACCACCACTACGATGGTCGGCAGTTTGGTCAGCAACGGCGCTTCGTCGTGAATGCTTTCGCGCTTGTACAGCGGGTCGGTCAGCGGCGTGCCGGCGTCCTGGGCTTCCTTGACCTTGGCGTTGAAGCCCGACAGGTTACGCACGCCCATTTTCGCCATCAGCTTGTAGCGGCGCTCCATCTCGGCGACGCTCCAGCGCAAGGCGTTGGCGGCGTCCTTCATGTCGGTGACCACCGGGCACAGCAAGTGCGGAATGCCTTCGTAGATCGACAATTCCAACATCTTCGGGTCGATCATGATCAGCTTGGCGTCATCCGGGCCGGACTTGAACAGGATCGACAGGATCATCGCGTTCACACCCACCGACTTACCGGAACCGGTGGTACCGGCCACCAGCAGGTGCGGCATTTTTGCCAGGTCGGTGATCACCGGCTTGCCGCCGATGTCATGGCCCAGGGCGAGGGTGACCGGGGATTTGAAGTTGTCGTATTCCGGCGTCGACAATACCTCGGAGAAGCGCACGATCTGGCGGTCTTCGTTGGGAATCTCGATACCTACGGTGGTCTTGCCCGGAATCACTTCCACCACACGCACGCTGGTCACGGCCAGGGAGCGCGCCAGGTCTTTGGCCAGGTTGGAAATGCGGCTGACCTTGACGCCGGCGGCCGGCTGGATTTCGTAACGGGTAATTACCGGGCCGGGGTGGATCGAGTCCACCGACACTTCGACGCCGAATTCCTTGAGCTTGATTTCGAGCAGGTGCCCGACGGCCGCCAGGGATTCCGGCGAATAGTTGAGTTGTTTCTTTTCCGCCGGGTCGAGGATCGAGATCGGCGGCAAGGTGCCTTCGACGGCGCTGTCGACAAACAGCGGCGCCTGCTTCTCTTTCTGCACGCGATGGCTCGGCTCGGCTGGCTTCGGCGGCGCCGGGGCAATCACCGGCGGCACCTGCTTCTCGCGGTCCGACATGTGCTTGCTCAGCGCCTGCTCGCGTTCGATCAGGCGCTCCTTGACCTTGGCCTGCTCGCGTCGATCCGGCGTGCTCGGCGCGACCACTTCGTTGACGCGGGTATCGACCTCGCGCAACTGGGCGACCATGCGCTTGCGATCGACCCGCGCCGCCCACCAGCGGTTGGCGGCGCCCTGGAACAGTTCGAGCAGGTCGAGGGTGATCTTGCCGGTCACGTCCATCACCTTGAACCACGACAGGTCGGTGAATACCGTGAGGCCGAACAGGAACAATGCGATAAACATCAGCGTGCTGCCCTGGATATTCAGGGTCTTGCGCGCCAGGTCGCCCAGGCTTTCACCCAGCGCCCCGCCAGCGCCCGCCGGCAGGCCGGTGGGTGCATGAAAATGGATATGCGCCAGCGCCGCGCCGGACAATACCAGGAACACCAGGCCGATCAGCCGCCACGAAAACAGCCAGCCGCTCCACTGCCACGGCTCATGGCGCTGACGGAAGATCTGCCAGGTCTTGATTGCCAACAGCAACGGGAAAATATAGGCGAAGTAACCCAGCACCATAAACAGGATGTCGGCGCTGTAGGAACCGGCAGGCCCGCCGAAGTTCTGCACGTCGTCGATCTTGCTGTTATGGCTCCAGCCCGGATCGTCCTTGCCATAGGTGAGCAAGGCCATCATCAGGAACAGGCACAGCGCGCCGATCGCGATCAGCGCACCTTCCTTGAGTCGGTAGTGCAGGTGCTGGCGCCAGGCCGGCACGACTGCTGCTTTAGGTGTTGCGGCGGATTTCTTCAAAACGGGTCTTTTCCTGCGCCTTTAGCGCGTCCATCTGTTGAATAACTGTAAATACTGCCCAATCCGAGCAGCTGAAAAATGAACGAGCGTCGTTGGATCTACTTTTAACACCGGGCGATTGCTGGGTGAAATGGCGATAACGCCACAATGGCCGCATTGTACGGGTTTGTGTGCCCGGCGCCACACCACTCGGCGCTCATCCAGCAGCATAGCCAATTGTGTGTCACAAGATGTTCAATTTGAGCATGCATTGTCTTTGCTGACAAAGGCTTATGAGCTGTTTTTACCAATCCAGGCAAGCTTGGCAAATGGCCTGCATCGGCTGGACCCGATTACGACCACGCCTCAGGCGTAGAGTTGCAGAAACACCCACTCACGCTAATAGCCGCCAATAGCCGATTCGGGCTGGCCCCAGAGCGCTGCGTCGACAATAATCAACCCCTTGGGGCAGGCGACATTCCTGCCACTCCCCTCCCCTTCTGTAAGCCTGGATGCCATGCTGACCTGGTTACAACGCGACACCCTGAACTTTCCGCCGCTGGCCAAGGCCATGCGCGAGCCCAATGGCCTGCTCGCCGCCGGCGGCGATTTGTCTGCCGAACGTCTGATCCGCGCCTACCGGCATGGCTGCTTCCCCTGGTTCTCGGAAGGCCAGCCGATCCTCTGGTGGTCACCCGACCCGCGCACAGTGATCTTCCCGGACGAACTGCATGTATCCCGCAGCCTGGGCAAGCTGTTGCGCCAGCAGCGCTACACGGTGACCTTCGACCAGGACTTTGCTGCGGTCATCCAGGCCTGCGCCGCGCCCCGCGCCTATGCCGATGGCACCTGGATCACCGAAGGCATACAAAGCGCTTACCTGGAGCTGCACAAGCGCGGCTATGCCCACTCGGTAGAGGTGTGGGACAGCGGCGAGCTGGTGGGCGGCCTGTACGGCCTGGCGATGGGCCAACTGTTTTTTGGCGAATCCATGTTCAGTCGCGCCGACAACGCCTCCAAATTCGGCTTCGCCACGCTGACCCGACAATTGCAGGCCTGGGGCTTCGTACTGATCGACTGCCAGATGCCCAACGATCACCTGCACAGCCTGGGCGCCCGCGCCATCCCGCGCAGCGAATTCGCGGGTTTCCTGCACGAGCATCTGGACCAACCCAACGCTGGACCGTGGGTTTCCTAGGCGACTTTCGCGCACCTGGCTTACACTTATTTCAAAGCTTATCCGAGGGTTGATCATGACCGAGTTGGCGCGCTTGAAGTTTTATGCCACTCAACCCCACTCTTGCAGCTATCTGCCCGACGAGCAGGCCACCACGCTGTTCCTCGACCCCAGCCAGCCAATGGACGTGCATGTGTATGCCGATCTCTCGGAAATGGGTTTTCGGCGCAGCGGCGATCATCTGTACCGGCCACACTGCCAAAACTGCAATGCTTGCGTCCCGGCACGCATCCCCGTGGCGCAGTTCCTACCGGACCGCAACCAGAAGCGCATTCTCAAGCGCAACGCCGACCTCACGGTAACGCCGGCCAAACCCAAGTTCAGCGAAGAATACTTCGACCTTTACCAACGCTATATCGAACAACGCCATGCCGACGGCGATATGTTCCCGCCCAGTCGCGACCAGTTTTCCACCTTTCTGGTGCGTGACCTGCCGTTCTCACGCTTTTACGAGTTTCGCCTCGACGGCCGCCTGGTGGCCGTTGCCGTGACCGATCTGCTGCCTAATGGCCTATCCGCGGTGTATACCTTCTACGAACCGGCCGAAGAGCGCCGCAGCCTGGGGCGCTTCGCCATCCTCTGGCAAATTGGCGAAGCCATGCGCCAGGAACTCGAGGCGGTGTACCTCGGGTACTGGATCAAAAACTGCAAAAAGATGAGCTACAAGACCCAATATCGGCCCATTGAACTGCTGATTAATCAAAGATGGGTCACGCTTAACTAGAACCCCTTGGCTTAAACACCCTTTTTCGGGCACAATGCACGCCGCTTTTGCCTGGCGCAGTTGCACCGGGCCATTCACTGGATACCGAGGGCTTTACTGCATGTCGAAAGAAGACAGCTTCGAAATGGAAGGCACTGTCGTCGACACCCTGCCCAACACCATGTTTCGTGTGGAGTTGGAAAATGGGCACGTCGTAACCGCGCATATCTCCGGCAAGATGCGCAAGAACTACATTCGTATTCTTACCGGTGACAAAGTGCGCGTCGAGCTGACGCCCTATGACTTGAGCAAAGGGCGCATCACTTACCGCGCTCGTTAAGCAAGTCAATACAAAACGCCCGGTTATGCCGGGCGTTTTTGTGTGCGCTATTTATCCAGCAGCGCAAAACAATGTGGGAGGGGGCTTGCCCCCGATGGCGGCATAGGTATCTACACAATTTCCGCTGAACGCAAAATCTGTAACCAAGCCGCCGTTGTGGCGAGCGGGCTTGCCCGCGCTGGGCAGCGCAGCGGCCCCCAGTAAAGGCACTGAGTTTTTTCATGAAAGAACTCAGCGCTTGGGTTTGGGGCTGCTGCGCAGCCCAACGCGGGCAAGCCCGCTCGCCACAGGGGGCGGGGAAGTGTTTGCTTTTAAATTTGTGTATACACAATTTCCGCCGAACACAAAATCTGTGACCAAGCCGCTGTTGTGGCGAGCGGGCTTGCCCGCGTTGGGTTGCGCAGCGACCCCCTAGTAAGACACTGAGTTTTTTCATGAAAGAACTCAGCGCTTGGGTTTGGGGCTGCTGCGCAGCCCAACGCGGGCAAGCCCGCTCGCCACAAGGGGCAAAGTGTCTACTTTTACATTTGATTTGGGGCGCTTCGGCGAGCCAGCAAAAAGGCGCCTTTCGGCGCCTTTTGCTTTGTTGCAGTAAACGATCAAGCCATTTCGGCGGTGGTTTCGAAATCGAAGGTCAGCTCGCCATCCTTCAGGTCGATGTGCACCACGCCACCATGGTCGGACAGTTCGCCAAACAGGATCTCTTCGGCCAGTGGCCGCTTGATCTTGTCCTGGATCAGACGCGCCATCGGGCGTGCGCCCATTGCCGCATCGTAGCCACCTTCGGCCAGCCAGCTGCGTGCCGCATCGGTTACTTCCAGCTGTACGCGCTTGTCTTCCAACTGCGCCTGAAGCTCGGTAAGGAACTTGTCCACCACACTTTTGATGACCTCATGGCTGAGGCGACCAAACTGGATAATGGTGTCCAGGCGGTTGCGGAACTCCGGCGTAAAGCTCTTCTTGATCACTTCCATTGCATCGGAAGAGTGATCCTGATGGCTGAAGCCGATCGAGGCCCGCGCAGCCGTTTCGGCGCCTGCGTTGGTAGTCATGATCACGATTACATTGCGGAAATCCGCCTTGCGCCCGTTGTTGTCGGTCAGGGTCCCGTGGTCCATCACCTGCAGCAGCAGGTTGAAGACTTCCGGGTGGGCCTTCTCGATTTCATCGAGCAGCAACACGCAATGCGGCTGCTTGGTGATCGCCTCGGTCAACAGACCGCCCTGGTCGAAACCAACATAACCCGGCGGCGCACCGATCAGGCGCGACACGGTGTGACGCTCCATGTACTCGGACATGTCGAAACGCACCAGCTCAATGCCCATCGCCTTGGCCAACTGCCGCGCCGCTTCGGTCTTGCCGACGCCGGTAGGCCCTGCGAACAGGAACGAACCGACGGGTTTATCCGGCGATTTGAGGCCTGCACGGGACAGCTTGATTGCGGTGGACAGCGCGTCGATGGCCGCATCCTGGCCGAACACGGTCAGCTTGAGGTCACGTTCAAGGTTACGCAGCAGCTCCTTGTCGGAGCTGTTGACGTGCTTAGGCGGAATCCGCGCGATCTTCGCCACGATATCTTCGACTTGTGGCACGTCGATGCGCTTCACACGCTTCTCGACGGGCTGCAGGCGCTGATAGGCACCCGCCTCGTCGATTACGTCGATGGCCTTGTCCGGCATGTGCCGATCATTGATGTAGCGCGACGCCAGCTCAGCAGCGGAACGCAGGGCCTCATCGGTGTACTCGATGCCGTGGTGCGCCTCGAAGCGCCCCTTGAGCCCGCGCAGGATGCCGATGGTGTCTTCAACCGAAGGCTCCGACACGTCGACTTTCTGGAAACGGCGCGCCAGGGCACGGTCTTTTTCAAAGATGCCGCGAAATTCCTGGAACGTGGTCGAGCCGATGCAGCGGATATCACCCGACGACAGCAACGGCTTGAGCAGGTTGGAGGCATCCATCACCCCACCGGATGCCGCACCGGCACCAATGATGGTGTGGATTTCATCGATAAACAGAATGGCTTGCGGGCGTTTTTTCAGCTCGCCGAGCAACGCCTTGAAGCGCTTCTCGAAATCGCCACGGTACTTGGTCCCGGCGAGCAAGGCGCCCAGGTCAAGGGAATAGACGACGCTGCTGGCCAGCAGGTCAGGCACCTGGTTGTCGACGATGCGCTTGGCCAGGCCTTCGGCAATCGCGGTTTTACCCACGCCTGCCTCACCCACCAGCAACGGGTTGTTCTTGCGACGACGCGCGAGGATCTGCGCTACGCGCTCAACCTCAAGCTCACGCCCCACCAGCGGATCGATCCGCCCCTGGCGCGCCAGTTCATTGAGGTTGCTGGCGTAGGCATCCAGTGGATTGCCCGAGGAAGAAGACTCACCGCCCTCTTCATCCTGCATATCCTGCTCCCCCTCGGAATGATCGCCGTGCCCCGGCACTTTGGAGATACCGTGGGCGATGTAATTGACCACATCGATACGGGCAACGCTCTGCTGCTTAAGCAGAAACACTGCCTGGCTTTCCTGTTCGCTGAAGATCGCCACAAGCACGTTGGCACCTGTGACTTCACGCTTGCCGGAGCTCTGTACGTGGAAAACAGCACGCTGCAACACCCGCTGGAAGCCCAGGGTTGGCTGGGTTTCGCGGTCCTCGTCATGCACGGGGATCAGTGGCGTGGTGGAGTCGATAAACTCCTGCAGGTCATGCTTGAGTTTGTCGAGGTTGGCGCCGCACGCACGTAGAACGGTGGCGGCAGCTTCGTTATCCAAAAGTGCCAGCAGCAGGTGTTCGACGGTCATGAATTCATGACGCTTCGAACGGGCCTCCTTGAAGGCAAGATTGAGGGTGACTTCGAGCTCGCGGTTTAACATAGCTTCACCTCATACCCAAGTGGTCGGCGTTAACCGTCCTTCTCGATTTCACAGAGTAGCGGATGCTGGCTTTCCCTGGCGTACTGGTTGACCTGCATGGCCTTTGTCTCGGCGATGTCGCGGGTAAACACTCCACATACTGCCCGTCCTTCTGTGTGAACGGCCAGCATTACCTTGGTCGCCAACTCGCGGTTCAGGTTAAAAAACACCTCGAGCACTTCGACCACGAAATCCATCGGTGTGTAGTCATCATTGAACAAAACCACCTTGTACATCGGCGGCGCCTGTAAAGCAGGCTTGGCCTCCTGAACAGCAATGCCTGCAGAACCGTCGTCATCGTGTTCGTGATCCGGTCGATCCTGATTGAATGTTAGTCGAATCTGGCTGTTTGCATGCATGGAAAGAATGGTTCGTCAGTGGTTCAAATACGGTGATGGGGGCGACCTGTCAGAATTTCAACTCTGACCGACTGGTTGCCTTGACTATCGGCGAATCGGTGTTACAACCAATAGAACCCACAGTGGGTAAAAAAGGTCCGCGCAGTCAACCTTAATTTATTCGGGTTAGGACGGATAAACTGGATGATACTCCAGTGATGGAGTCTGGTGCAGAGGGATATGGGTATGTCTGGCGTCAAGATCAGTGGCAAGGTCAAATGGTTCAACAACGCCAAGGGATATGGTTTTGTTAACGAAGAGGGTAAATCCGAGGACCTTTTTGCGCACTATTCAGCGATTATCATGGAAGGTTACAAAACGCTGAAGGCAGGACAAACGGTCACCTTTGACATCATGCAAGGTCCAAAGGGGATACACGCCGTGAATATCGACACCGCCAAAGAAGAAGCAGCTGCAGCACATGCTCCTAAAGAAAGTAAACAAACGGCTTGATTCGCCGCCGAGCGT
Source organism: Pseudomonas sp. S09G 359 (assembly GCF_002843605.1). Lineage (NCBI taxonomy): Bacteria > Pseudomonadati > Pseudomonadota > Gammaproteobacteria > Pseudomonadales > Pseudomonadaceae > Pseudomonas > Pseudomonas sp. S09G 359. The sequence goes on from NZ_CP025263.1 coordinate 4,181,153, forward strand.
GCAGCTTGCGAAATGAAAACGGCCACGCCAACAATGTTGGCGTGGCCGTTTTTTATGTTACATATGCGAAATCAACGCATCGCCAAAGCCGGACGACGACACCAGCTTCGCACCGTCCATCAAGCGCTCGAAGTCATAGGTCACTGTCTTCGCCGAAATGGCCCCATTCGTGCCCTTGATGATCAGGTCCGCAGCCTCGACCCAACCCATGTGACGCAGCATCATTTCCGCCGACAGGATCAATGAACCCGGGTTGACCTGGTCCTTGCCTGCGTATTTAGGCGCAGTGCCGTGGGTTGCCTCGAACATGGCCACGGTGTCGGACAGGTTGGCACCCGGCGCGATACCAATACCGCCCACCTCCGCCGCCAGGGCGTCGGACAGGTAGTCACCATTGAGGTTGAGGGTAGCGATCACGTCATACTCGGCCGGACGCAACAGGATTTGCTGGAGCATCGCATCGACAATGGCGTCCTTGACCACTACATTCTTGCCGGTCTTCGGGTTCTTGAACTGCATCCACGGGCCGCCGTCGAGCAGGGTCGCACCGAACTCTTCAGCCGCCACTTCGTAGGCCCATTCCTTGAAGGCACCCTCGGTGAACTTCATGATGTTGCCTTTGTGCACGATGGTCAGCGAGTCGCGATCGTTATCCACTACGTATTGCAGGGCCTTGCGCGCCAGGCGCTTGGTGCCCTCCTTGGAAACCGGCTTCACGCCAATCCCGCAATCCTGGTCAAAACGGATCTTGGTAACACCCATTTCTTCCTTGAGGAACTTGATCACTTTGATCGCTTCCGGCGAGCCGGCTTTCCACTCGATCCCGGCATAAATGTCTTCGGAGTTTTCACGGAAGATGGTCATGTCGACATCGCCAGGCTTTTTCACCGGGCTGGGCACGCCTTCGAACCAGCGCACTGGCCGCAGGCACACATACAGGTCGAGTTGCTGACGCAGGGCCACGTTCAGCGAACGAATGCCGCCGCCGACCGGAGTGGTCAGCGGGCCCTTGATGGACACCACGTAATCCTTGACCGCATCCAGGGTTTCCTGGGGCAGCCAGGTGTCCTGATCGTAGACTTGAGTCGCCTTCTCGCCGGCGTAAACCTCCATCCACGAGATTTTGCGCTTGCCGCCGTAAGCCTTTTCAACAGCCGCGTCGACCACCTTGATCATCACCGGGCTGATGTCGACGCCAATACCGTCACCTTCGATGTAGGGGATGATCGGTTGGTCAGGAACATTGAGAGAATGGTCTGCATTGACGGTGATTTTGTCGCCGACTGCCGGAACCTGAATCTTCTTGTATCCCATGCTGAACTCCATCTATGGATTGAACATCTGGCTGCGTTCGAGCCTACTCCAGATAAATGGCGACTGAAACCTCACGCCATGCTCATTTGCATCGAAAACAGCATAATTTGTCGCCTACAAGCCTGAAAGCAAAGGGAAAAGCGCCAATCTTGAGCACATCGTGCGACTTTAGGCGTAGCCACCCTACCTGCGACCTTTAGACCAATGGACGACACACCTTTTGTATGAAGGCTCGGCGTAAGCATAGCGACCTATGTATAATGCCGCCGCTGACCAAAGAGTCACGCCGGCCGACCGCTCTATAACAGTGCCCTCCGCCAGAAAAGCCGGACTAAACAATAGTCCACCCGCTTGACGCTCGACTGATGCAACCCAACATCACCGCGAAGAAACCTCGACATTTCGCTCATGGATGACTTTGAACGAACGCGCTCCACCCGGCGCATCTCGAGTTTCTGCGCACGCTTTCAGCAAAGAAGAGAGTTAATCCGAATATGCCCACCCGCTCGAAGATCATCTACACCTTCACCGACGAAGCCCCAGCCCTCGCCACCTATTCATTGCTGCCTATCGTAGAGGCCTTCACCGCTTCCGCTGATATTGCCGTGGAAACCCGCGATATTTCCCTCGCCGGGCGCATCCTCGCAAGCTTCCCCGAGCAACTGGGCGCCAAGGCTATCCCGGACCACCTCGCCGAACTGGGCGACCTGGCCGTTACGCCTGAAGCCAACATCATCAAGCTGCCTAACATCAGTGCCTCGACCCCGCAGCTGCAAGCCGCGATCAAGGAACTGCAGGCCCAGGGCTACGCCCTGCCGGACTACCCGGAAACCGTAACCACCGACGCGGAAAAAGAAACCCGTGCACGTTACGACAAGGTCAAGGGCAGCGCCGTAAACCCGGTACTGCGCGAAGGCAACTCCGACCGCCGCGCGCCGCTGTCGGTCAAGAACTACGCTCGCAAGCACCCGCACAAAATGGGCGCGTGGGCTGCCGACTCCAAGTCCCACATCGCTCACATGAGCAATGGCGACTTCTACGGCAGCGAAAAAGCCGTACAGATCGAAGCGGCTGACGCTGTCAAAATTGAGCTTATCGCTCAAGACGGCAGCGCCACCGTGCTGAAAGAAAAGACCTCGGTTCAGGCCGGCGAAATCATCGACACCGCCGTGCTGAGCAAAAACGCCCTGCGCAGCTTCATCGCCGCTGAAATCGAAGATGCCAAGAAACAAGGAGTGCTGCTGTCGGTGCACCTGAAAGCCACCATGATGAAGGTCTCCGACCCGATCATGTTCGGCCAGATCGTTGCCGAGTTCTATAAAGACGCCCTGGCCAAGCACGCCACCGTGCTGGAGCAGATCGGCTTCAACCTGAACAACGGCATCGGCGACCTGTACGCGCGCATCAAGGCCCTGCCTGCCGAGCAACAAGCACAGATCGAAGCTGACATTCAGGCGGTCTACGCCGCTCGCCCTTCCCTGGCGATGGTTAACTCCGACAAAGGCATCACCAACCTGCACGTGCCGAGCGACGTCATCGTCGACGCCTCGATGCCGGCCATGATCCGTGACTCCGGCAAAATGTGGGGCACCGACGGCCAGCTGCACGACACCAAGGCCGTGATCCCGGATCGCTGCTACGCCACCATCTACCAAGCGGTCATCGAAGACTGCAAGGCCAATGGCGCTTTCGACCCAACCACCATGGGCAGCGTGCCAAACGTTGGCCTGATGGCAAAGAAAGCCGAAGAGTACGGTTCCCACGACAAGACCTTCCAGATCAAGGCTGACGGCGTAGTCCGCGTCACCGACAGCAAGGGCAACCTGCTGATGGAACAGAAAGTCGAAGCCGGCGACATCTTCCGCATGTGCCAGACCAAAGACGCGCCGATCCAGGATTGGGTCAAACTGGCCGTCAACCGTGCCCGCGCCAGCGACACCCCGGCCATTTTCTGGCTGGACCCTCAGCGTGCGCACGATGGCGTCGTGGTCGAGAAAGTTCAGGCTTACCTGAAAGACCACAACACCGAAGGCCTGGACATCCGCATCATGTCGCCGGTCGACGCGATGAAGTTCACCCTGGAGCGCACCCGCAAGGGCCTGGACACCATCTCGGTGACCGGTAACGTACTGCGCGACTACCTGACCGACCTGTTCCCGATCATGGAACTGGGCACCAGCGCCAAGATGCTGTCGATCGTGCCGCTGATGAACGGCGGTGGCCTGTTCGAAACCGGCGCCGGCGGTTCGGCGCCGAAACACGTGCAGCAACTGGTTGAAGAGAACTTCCTGCGCTGGGACTCCCTGGGCGAATTCCTGGCCCTGGCCGCTTCCCTTGAGCATTTGGGTGTTAATAACAACAACCCGAAAGCCCTGGTACTGTCCAAGACCCTGGACCAGGCCACCGGCCAGTTCCTCGACAACAACAAGTCGCCATCGCGCAAAGTCGGCAACATCGACAACCGCGGCAGCCACTTCTACCTGGCGCTGTACTGGGCTCAAGCCCTGGCCGCCCAGACCGAAGACACTGCACTGCAAGCGCAGTTCGGCGAACTGGCCAAGACCCTGAGCGACAACGAGGCAACCATCGTTGCCGAGCTGAACGCCGTACAGGGCAAGCCAGTGGACATCGGCGGCTACTACGCGCCGAACCCGGAGCTGACCAGCAAAGCCATGCGCCCAAGCAACACCCTCAATGCGGCCATTGCCAAGTTGAAGTAAGGTTGTAAGGATGCAAAGAAGCCCCGGCCCCGTGCCGGGGTTTCTGTTTATGCCCCCGATTTAATTGAAAAAACCCAATCAAAATGTGGGAGGGGCTTGCCCCCGATGGCGGTGGGTCAGGCACAGCTATATAAACTGACACTCCCGCATCGGGGGCAAGCCCCCTCCCACACTGACTGTTATCCTGTTCCAGGACTGCAGCGCATCTTGAATCCAGAGGCATTCATGACCTGGCAACCCCACATTACCGTCGCCACCATCGTCGAAGACAACGGCCGCTTCCTGATGGTTGAGGAACTCAAAGGCGGTCGCGCCGTGCTCAATCAGCCCGCCGGCCACTTGGACCCGAACGAAACCCTGACCGACGCCGCCGTGCGCGAAACCCTCGAAGAAACCGGCTGGGACGTCGAAGCCACTGGCATTGTCGGCATCTACCTGTACACCGCCCCCAGCAATGGCGTGACCTACCAGCGCGTCTGCTTCATCGCCAAAGCCCTGCAGCACCATCCGGACTATCAGCTGGACGAAGGCATCGTGCGTGCCCGCTGGCTCACCCGTGACGAGCTGATGGCCTTGCGCAGTGACTGGCGCAGCGAGCTGATCATCCGCTGCATCGATGATTATCTGGCCGGCCACAGGCACAGTCTCGAATTGATCCGCCCTTCTCTTTAGCCTTGAAGGCTTGAGCCTGATAGAATCGCGTCCTTTTTCAAGACACCCGTTGAAACCCTATGCGTGATCCAGCCCCTTCTGACACACAAAAGAAGCGCGTCATCGTCGGCATGTCCGGCGGCGTGGATTCTTCCGTTTCCGCCGTTCTGCTCATGGAGCAGGGTTATGAGGTGGAAGGCCTGTTCATGAAGAACTGGGAAGAAGACGATGGAACGGAATATTGCACCGCCATGGACGACCTGGCAGACGCCCAGGCCGTCTGCGACAAAATTGGCATCAAACTGCACACTGCCAACTTTGCTGCCGAATACTGGGACAACGTGTTCGAGCACTTCCTGGCCGAATACAAGGCCGGCCGCACGCCGAACCCGGACATCCTGTGTAACCGCGAAATCAAGTTCAAGGCGTTCCTCGACTACGCGATGATCCTCGGTGCCGACCTGATTGCTACTGGCCACTACGTGCGCCGTCGCGATATCGACGGTCGCACCGAGCTGCTCAAGGGCCTGGACCCGAACAAGGACCAGAGCTACTTCCTGCACGCCGTCGGCGGCGAACAGATCGCCAAGACCCTGTTCCCGGTGGGCGAGCTGGAAAAACCCGAAGTACGCCGAATCGCCGAGAAACACGGCCTGGCCACTGCCAAGAAGAAGGATTCCACCGGGATCTGCTTTATTGGCGAGCGCCGTTTCAGCGACTTCCTCAAGCAATACTTGCCGGCGCAACCGGGCGAGATCAAAACCACCGACGGTGAAGTGATCGGCCGCCACCACGGCCTGATGTACCACACCATTGGCCAGCGCCAGGGCCTGGGGATCGGCGGTTTGAAAGACGCCGGCGAAGAGCCGTGGTACGTGCTGGTGAAGGATCTGGAACACAACGTGCTGATCGTCGGCCAGGGCAACGAACACCCGCTGCTGTTCTCTGGCGCGCTGCTGGCTTCGGAGATCTATTGGGTCAACCCGATCGACCTGAGCACCCCGCGCCGCCTGACCGCCAAAGTGCGCTATCGCCAGGGCGACCAGCCCTGCACCCTGGAAAAAACCGCCAGCGGCTACCGCGCCACCTTCGACGACCCGCAGCGCGCGGTCACGCCCGGCCAGTCCGTGGTGTTCTATGACGGCGAGATCTGCCTGGGCGGCGGCGTGATTGAAGTCGCCGAGCCCTGGAGCAACCCGGCATGAGCCCGACCCAGGAGCAGTTGACGGCACTAGGCGGGGTTTTCCTTGCCGCGGTGCTGGTGGACAAGATCGCCAAGACTGGCCAGGTCACGGAAGCGGGCCTGACCTGCATGCTCGGCAGCCTGCTGATCCGTGACCCCAAGGACACCCTGGAAGTGTACGGTGGCGACGATATTGCCTTGCGTGAAGGTTACCGCGCATTGATCGGCGCCCTGGAACGCGACCCGAGCACCTTGCAGCGCGAACCGCTGCGGTATGCCCTGTCGATGCTCGGCCTTGAGCGCCAATTGGCCAAGCGCGACGACATGCTGGAAATCATCGGCAAGCGCCTGCCGCAAATTCAGTCCCAGGTTGAACACTTCGGCCCGGCCCACGAAAACGTGGTCGCCGCCTGTGGCGCGCTGTACCAGGACACCTTGAGCACCTTGCGCCAGCGCATCCAGGTGCACGGCGACATGCGCAACCTGCAGCAACCGAACAACGCCTCGAAAATCCGCGCCTTGCTCCTGGCCGGTATTCGTTCGGCGCGGTTGTGGCGGCAGTTGGGCGGCCATCGCTGGCAGCTGGTGATCAGCCGGCGCAAATTGCTCAAAGAGCTTTACCCGTTGATGCGCAACGAATAAGTCGCAGCAACCCGCTTTTTTATCGCCTCACGCGTAATACGCCGGTCAGTTGGCAACGGACCGGCGGATTTTTTCATGTATGATACGCGCCCCATTTCGTTGCCCGACTGTCCGAGAACACCCCATGCAGCTCTCTTCGCTCACTGCGGTTTCCCCTGTAGACGGCCGCTACGCCGGCAAAACCCAGGCCCTGCGCCCTATTTTCAGCGAATACGGCCTGATCCGTGCTCGTGTACTGGTTGAAGTGCGCTGGCTCCAGCGCCTGGCCGCTCACCCCGCCATCAGCGAAGTGCCGGCGTTTTCCGCCGAAGCCAACGCTGTATTGAACACCCTGGCGGAAAACTTCTCCCTGGAGCACGCCGAGCGTGTGAAAGAGATCGAGCGCACCACCAACCACGACGTCAAAGCCATTGAGTACCTGCTCAAAGAGCAAGCGGCCAAGCTGCCGGAACTGGCCCAGGTCAGCGAGTTCATCCACTTTGCCTGCACCAGCGAGGACATCAACAACCTGTCCCACGCCCTGATGCTGCGCGAAGGCCGTGATGACGTGATGCTGCCACTGATGCGCCAGACCGCTGAAGCGATCCGCGAACTGGCCATCCGCTTCGCCGACGTGCCGATGCTGTCGCGTACCCACGGCCAGCCGGCTTCGCCGACCACCCTGGGTAAAGAACTGGCCAACGTGGTGTACCGCCTGGAGCGCCAGATCGCTCAAGTCGCCGCCGTCCCGCTGCTGGGCAAGATCAACGGCGCCGTGGGCAACTACAACGCCCACCTCTCTGCCTACCCGGAAATCGACTGGGAAGCCAACGCGCGCGCCTTCATCGAAGACGAGTTGGGCCTGGGCTTCAACCCGTACACCACGCAGATCGAACCGCACGACTACATCGCCGAACTGTTCGACGCCATTGCGCGCTTCAACACCATCCTGATCGACTTCGATCGCGATATCTGGGGCTACATCTCCCTGGGCTACTTCAAGCAGCGCACCATTGCCGGTGAAATCGGTTCGTCGACCATGCCGCACAAGGTCAACCCGATCGACTTCGAAAACTCCGAAGGCAACCTCGGCATCGCCAACGCGCTGTTCCAGCACCTGGCCAGCAAGTTGCCGATCTCCCGCTGGCAGCGCGACCTGACCGACTCCACCGTACTGCGTAACCTCGGCGTGGGCTTCGCTCACAGCGTGATCGCGTACGAAGCCAGCCTTAAAGGCATCAGCAAACTGGAACTCAACGAGCAGAAAATCGCCGCTGACCTGGACGCATGCTGGGAAGTCCTGGCCGAGCCGATCCAGACCGTGATGCGCCGCTACAACATCGAAAACCCCTACGAGAAGCTGAAAGAATTGACGCGCGGCAAGGGGATCACCTCCGACGCACTGCAAACTTTCATCGACGGCCTGGATATGCCAGCCGCTGCCAAGGCCGAGCTGAAACTGCTCACCCCGGCCAACTACATCGGCAACGCGGTGGCCCAAGCCAAGCGCATCTGATTAGCGCAAGCCCTCTTGAGACGCCCGGCAGCGCCGGGCGTTTTTATTCCAGTCTGAAAAGTGCTTTTTTTCAATAGGTTACACATGAATCCTGATATCCCTCTTCAACTTCTGGGCGGCATCACGGCACGGGAATTCCTGCGCGACTACTGGCAGAAAAAACCCCTGCTGATCCGTCAGGCCATCCCTGATTTCGAAAGCCCGATCGACGCCGACGAACTCGCAGGCCTGGCCCTGGAAGAAGAAGTCGAATCGCGCCTGGTGATCGAGCACGGCGAACGCCCATGGGAACTGCGCCGCGGCCCGTTCGCCGAAGACACCTTCAGCACCCTGCCCGAGCGCGAGTGGACCCTGCTGGTGCAGGCGGTCGACCAGTTCGTGCCGGAAGTGGCCGAGCTGCTGGAGCAGTTCCGCTTCCTGCCAAGCTGGCGCATCGACGATGTGATGATCAGCTTCGCCGCGCCAGGTGGCAGCGTCGGTCCGCACTTCGACAACTACGATGTGTTCCTGCTGCAAGCCCAAGGCAAGCGCAACTGGAAGATCGGCCAGATGTGCAACTCCGAAAGCCCGCTGCTGCAACACGCGGACCTGCGCATCCTCGCTGAATTCGAAGAAAGCGCCGAATGGGTACTGGAACCGGGCGACATGCTCTACCTGCCGCCGCGCCTGGCGCACTTCGGCATTGCCGAAGATGATTGCATGACCTACTCGGTCGGTTTCCGTGCACCGAGCGCCGCTGAAGTGCTGACCCACTTCACCGACTTCCTCAGCCAGTACCTGACCGACGAAGAACGCTACACCGACGCCGACGCACAACCGGTCAGCGACCCGCACCAGATCCAGAGCGACGCCCTCGACCGCCTCAAGAGCCTGCTGGCCGAGCACATGAGCGACGAGCGCATGTTGCTGACCTGGTTCGGCCAGTTCATGACCGAGCCACGCTACCCAGAACTGGTGGCCGGCGAAGAACTGGACGAGCAGGACTTTATCAGCCACCTGCAAGACGGCGCGATTCTGGTGCGCAACCCGAGCGCCCGCCTGGCGTGGTCCGAAGTCGACGACGACGTGCTGCTGTTCGCCAGCGGCCAGAGCCGTTACCTGCCGGGCAAGCTGCGCGAACTGCTGAAACTGGTGTGCGCCGCCGATTCCCTGCACGCCGAGAACCTCGGCGTGTGGCTCGCGGACGAAGACGGTCGCGACCTGCTGTGCGAACTGGTCAAGCAAGGGAGCCTGGGGTTTGCCGATGAATAAGATTCACGTAAGTGTCGCGGACTGGCAAAAGGATATCGCCGAGATTCGGCGCATTCGTGAAGCGGTATTTATCGCTGAACAATCGGTCCCACCAGAGCTTGAGTGGGACGCAGACGACGCAGATGCCGTGCATTTCCTCGCATTCGAAGGCGACTTTCCGATTGGCACGGCGCGCCTGCTGCCTAGCGGTGAGATCGGCCGCGTGTCGGTACTCAAGGACTGGCGTGGCCTGAAGGTCGGCGACAAGCTGATGGAAGCGGTGATTGGCGTGGCCGAGCAACGCGGCCAGGCCAAGCAGTTCCTCAGTGCGCAGGTGTATGCGGCGCCATTCTACGAGCGACTGGGCTTCAAGATCGTCAGCGATGAGTTCCTGGAAGTCGGGATTCCGCATGTGGATATGGTGCGCGAGGGCTGATTCCAGACCGAGTCGCGCCCTTCGCGAGCAAGCCCGCTCCCACACTGACCGCACACAAGGTCAAAATGTGGGAGGGGGCTTGCCCCTGACGGCTATTTCAGCAACACCCAAAATGCCCTGCCATGCCAGGGCATTTTGCTGTCTAGGATTCAACTTGCACCCCGCCAGGCCGACAAACTGGCACTATCACGCCTAAATGACTCGCAGAGATAACGGACATGTCCCTACGCACCCTGCTCACCGCCCTCCTCCTGACCGCCAGCGCATCGGCAATCGCCGACACGGAAGTCGTCAACCTGAGCAATCGCACCAGCGCCGACCTGTTGCCCGTGGCGCAGAATTTCATCGGCAAGGACGGCACCGTGAGCGCCTATGGCAACCAGCTTATCGTTAACGCCGAGCCTGGCAAGATCCAGGACCTGCGCGCCCTCCTCGCGCAACTGGACACACCCGCCAAGCGCCTGCTGATCACTGTCGACACCAATGAAAACAACCAGCAAAACACCACGAACAGCCAAACCCGCATCATCAGCTACGGCACCGCCAGCCGTGACGGCGGCGTCCAGCAGATCCAGGCCAGCGAAGGTGTGCCCGCGCTGATCCAGGTAGGTCAGAGCGTGCCGCTGACCACCACCCAGCCTGACGCGTACGGCCGCCCGCAAAACCAGACCCAGTATCGCAACGTCACCCAGGGTTTCTACGTGACCGCCAGCGTCACCGGCGAGACCGTCCACCTGGCAATCAGTACCAACCGTGACCGCATGAGCCAGGAACGTCCCGATGTAGTGAACGTGCAAAGCACCGACACAACCGTCAGCGGGCGCCTGGGCGAATGGATCCCCCTGGCCGGCATCAATCGCGAGACCCAGGCCGACAAATCCTCTACAACCCGCAGCTACTCTACTCAAGGCCGTGATGACCTGACTTTGCGGGTCAAGGTCGACACCTTGAACTGAAGCACCAAAAACTGACTGATGAGTCGTCTTAGACTAAAGATGTAGTGCTCGAAAAAAAGCACTACAAAACATTTGACGATCCAAACAAGCATGGGCATGATGGCCTCGCTCCCGCTAATCAGGGGCCCTGGCAAGGGCCTTCGGATCGCCGCTCTAAGTTACCCACCTGAGCCGATTCGTGTCTGTACCGCCCACAAGGCGTGTTTGACGAGGTTGCGACTGGAACGAAGTTGTCCCGAGGGACGGAAGCTAACCAGGTAACCCGGCAACACGCTGATGGATCGTACAAAGGCCCACGACGCCCGAAGACTGTTCGCAGTTCGCCCTTACCTGCTCAACTCCCCCTTGAGCCAATCGTTCATCCCGTCGCCTTCCCCGCCAAGCCTGACTTGACCGCCTAAGCTTCTGGTCAGCGAGCAGCCATAACCACGCACTGATTACGTGGCTGGCAAATGGAATTTTCCACCTAGACCTATGCGACGAGGTTTTTCCCCATGGCACTGACACGCGAACAGCAAATTGCAGCCCTTGAAAAAGACTGGGCTGAAAACCCACGCTGGAAAGGCGTGACCCGCGCTTATTCCGCTGCTGACGTCGTCCGCCTGCGTGGCTCGGTGCAACCCGAGCACACCTTCGCAAAACTCGGCGCCGAGAAGCTGTGGAACCTGGTTACCCAGGGCGCCAAGCCGTCCTTCCGTCCCGACAAAGATTTCGTCAACTGCATGGGCGCCCTCACTGGCGGCCAGGCAGTGCAACAGGTAAAAGCCGGTATCCAGGCGATCTACCTGTCCGGCTGGCAAGTGGCAGCGGACAACAACTCCGCTGAATCCATGTACCCCGACCAATCGCTGTACCCGGTGGACTCGGTTCCAACCGTGGTCAAGCGCATCAACAACTCGTTCCGTCGTGCCGACCAGATCCAGTGGAAAGCCGGTAAAGGCCCGGGCGATGAAGGCTACATCGACTACTTCGCACCGATCGTGGCGGATGCTGAAGCCGGTTTCGGCGGCGTACTGAACGCCTACGAGCTGATGAAGAGCATGATCGAGGCTGGCGCTGCCGGCGTGCACTTCGAAGACCAACTGGCGTCGGTGAAGAAATGCGGCCACATGGGCGGCAAGGTACTCGTGCCTACCCAGGAAGCCGTACAAAAGCTGACCGCTGCCCGCTTGGCCGCTGACGTTGCCGGCACCCCGACCATCATCCTGGCCCGTACCGACGCCAACGCCGCCGACTTGCTGACCTCGGACTGCGATCCATACGACCAGCCATTCGTGACCGGCGAGCGCACCCAGGAAGGCTTCTACAAAGTACGCGCCGGCCTCGACCAGGCAATCGCCCGTGGCCTGGCCTACGCCCCCTATGCCGACCTGATCTGGTGCGAAACCGCCAAGCCGGACCTGGACGAAGCCCGTCGTTTCGCCGAAGCGATCAAAAAGGAATACCCGGACCAGCTGCTGTCCTACAACTGCTCGCCTTCTTTCAACTGGAAGAAGAACCTGGACGACGCGACCATCGCCAAGTTCCAGCGCGAACTGTCGGCCATGGGCTACAAGCACCAGTTCATCACCCTGGCTGGCATTCACAACATGTGGCACAGCATGTTCAACCTGGCGCACGACTACGCCCGCAACGACATGACCGCCTACGTGAAGCTGCAAGAGCAGGAATTCGCTGACGCCGCCAAGGGCTACACCTTTGTGGCGCACCAGCAGGAAGTAGGCACCGGCTACTTCGACGACATGACCACCGTGATCCAGGGCGGCACCTCGTCCGTGACCGCGCTGACCGGTTCGACCGAAGAAGAGCAGTTCCACTAAGCACCGCGTACACGGCCACTGCGGCCCCAAGGAAGACCTAACCGCAGTGCCGCACAACAATCACGCCCCGACTGGTTCGGGGCGTTTTTTTGCCTGGAGAAAATCCTATTGATCCACTGCGGGTTAAATGTGGGAGGGGGCTTGCTCCCGATGGCGGCGTGTCAGTTAGTACTTCTGTGACTGATCCACCCCCATCGGGGGCAAGCCCCCTCCCACATTGGAAATATGCCCAGCCTGAAAATTTCGCGCAAAATATTGATCCAGAGCGGTATCCACCCAATGTTGCCAGCACAAAGCCTACTGACTCACTGTGGGCTAAATGTGGGAGGGGGCTTGCCCCCGATGGCGGCGTGTTAGTCAGTACCTCTGTGACTGATCCACCCCCATCGGGGGCAAGCCCCCTCCCACATTGGAAATATGCCCAGCCCGAAAATATTGCGCAAAACATTCATCCAGAACGGTATCCACCCAATGTTGCCTGCACAAAGCCTACTGACTCATTGCGGGCTAAATGTGGGAGGGGGCTTGCCCCCGATGGCGGCGTGTCAGTCAGTACCTCTGTGACTGATCCAACCCCATCGGGGGCAAGCCCCCTTCCACATTGGAAATATGCCCAGCCTGAAAATTTCGGGCAAAACATTGATCCAGAGCGGTATTCACCCGATTCAAATCGGTTAAAAGATCCGTTCCAGCAACTAAGCGCTAATCATGCAAGTAACGGCAACTTCCCCCGCCATACGAGAAACATTCGCTTAAACCTCATGCAAACAATATTCATTATCATTTAGAGCATGAAAACTTCGTTACAGGTCAAACAAAACTTAATTGTTCAAAAGCCCGCTAATGCCCGCCACACAAGGGTTGCAGCCCCAAGAAGGTGCACTATGTCCTTATTCCGCCAAATAATTTCGCTATAGGAATTTTACTTGCCCGGTGTTTAGCCATAAAATCACCGCGATTGATTGCAGTGCGACATATCGTCACTGCATCGTTACTTTTTCGAGCTCAGAGACCTTTGCTCTCTGTTAAGGATTTCCAGCATGACCGAAGCGACAGGACTCATGGCCCACAACTGGGGCTTTGCCATTTTCCTCCTCGGTGTTGTCGGCCTCTGCGCCTTCATGCTCGGCGTCTCCAGCCTCCTCGGGTCAAAAGCCTGGGGCCGCAGCAAAAACGAACCGTTCGAGTCCGGCATGCTACCTACAGGTGGCGCCCGCTTGCGGCTCTCAGCCAAATTCTATCTGGTCGCGATGCTGTTCGTGATCTTCGATATCGAAGCCCTCTTTCTCTTTGCCTGGTCTGTGTCCGTCCGCGAAAGCGGCTGGACCGGATTCGTCGAAGCTCTCGTTTTCATAGCAATTCTGTTGGCAGGTCTTGTCTACCTATTCCGAGTGGGCGCCCTTGATTGGGCTCCGGAAGCTCGTCGTAAGCGGCAAGCGAAGCTGAAACAATGAGGCTTTGGCGATGCAATACAATCTCACCAGGATCGACCCGGATGCTCCTAACGAGCAGTACCCCATCGGCGAACGGGAAACCGTTTCCGACCCGTTAGAAGACCAAGTCCACAAAAACATCTACATGGGCAAGCTCGAAGACGTGCTGAGTGGCGCGGTCAACTGGGGGCGTAAAAACTCCCTGTGGCCGTACAACTTCGGTCTTTCGTGCTGCTACGTGGAAATGACCACCGCCTTCACGGCGCCCCATGACATCGCGCGCTTTGGCGCCGAAGTTATCCGGGCATCACCGCGCCAGGCGGATTTCATGGTTATCGCCGGAACCTGCTTTATCAAGATGGCGCCGATCATTCAGCGTCTCTACGAGCAAATGCTCGAACCGAAGTGGGTTATCTCCATGGGTTCGTGCGCCAACTCCGGTGGCATGTACGACATCTACTCCGTAGTCCAGGGGGTGGACAAGTTCCTGCCCGTGGATGTCTACGTGCCTGGCTGCCCGCCCCGCCCAGAAGCATTCCTGCAAGGCTTGATGCTGTTGCAGGAATCGATTGGCAAGGAGCGTCGCCCGCTGTCCTGGGTCGTCGGCGATCAAGGCGTGTACCGCGCCGAGATGCCGTCGCAAAAGGAACAGCGCCGCGAACAGCGAATCGCAGTCACCAACCTGCGCAGCCCCGACGAAGTCTGATCCAGCCCCGCTTCTTTTATAGAACGAAAACCTGGCTTCATTCTTTACGTTGACCGAAAGCGATAAAAAACCATGACTACAGGCAGCGCTCTGTACATCCCGCCTTATAAGGCAGACGACCAGGATGTGGTCGTCGAACTCAATAACCGTTTTGGCCCTGACGCCTTCACCGCCCAGGCCACACGCACCGGCATGCCGGTGCTGTGGGTGGCGCGCGCCAAGCTCGTCGAAGTCCTGACTTTCCTGCGTAACCTGCCCAAGCCGTACGTCATGCTCTATGACCTGCATGGCGTGGACGAGCGTCTGCGCACCAAGCGTCAGGGGCTGCCGAGCGGTGCCGATTTCACCGTGTTCTACCACCTGATGTCGCTGGAACGTAACAGCGACGTGATGATCAAGGTCGCCCTCTCGGAGAGCGACTTGAGCGTCCCGACCGTAACCGGTATCTGGCCGAACGCCAGCTGGTACGAGCGTGAAGTCTGGGACATGTTCGGGATCGACTTCCCGGGCCACCCGCACCTGACGCGCATCATGATGCCGCCGACCTGGGAAGGTCACCCGCTGCGCAAGGACTTCCCTGCCCGCGCCACCGAATTCGACCCGTTCAGCCTCAACCTCGCCAAGCAGCAGCTTGAAGAAGAGGCCGCACGCTTCCGTCCGGAAGACTGGGGCATGAAGCGTTCCGGCACCAACGAGGACTACATGTTCCTCAACCTGGGCCCGAACCACCCTTCGGCCCACGGTGCTTTCCGCATCATCCTGCAGCTGGACGGCGAAGAAATCGTCGACTGCGTACCGGACATCGGCTACCACCACCGTGGTGCCGAAAAAATGGCCGAGCGTCAGTCCTGGCACAGCTTCATCCCGTACACCGACCGTATCGACTACCTCGGCGGCGTGATGAACAACCTGCCGTACGTGCTCTCGGTCGAGAAGCTGGCCGGCATCAAGGTACCGGACCGCGTCGACACCATCCGCATCATGATGGCCGAATTCTTCCGGATCACCAGCCACCTGCTGTTCCTGGGTACCTATATCCAGGACGTGGGCGCCATGACCCCGGTGTTCTTTACCTTCACCGACCGTCAGCGCGCCTACAAGGTCATCGAAGCCATCACCGGTTTCCGCTTGCACCCGGCCTGGTATCGCATCGGCGGCGTGGCGCACGACCTGCCGAACGGCTGGGAGCGCCTGGTCAAGGAATTCATCGACTGGATGCCCAAGCGTCTGGACGAGTACCAGAAAGCCGCGCTGGACAACAGCATCCTCAAGGGTCGGACCATCGGCGTTGCCCAGTACAACACCAAAGAGGCCCTGGAATGGGGCGTCACCGGTGCCGGCCTGCGTTCCACCGGTTGCGACTTCGACCTGCGTAAAGCCCGCCCGTACTCCGGCTACGAGAACTTCGAGTTCGAAGTGCCGCTGGCGGCCAATGGCGATGCCTACGACCGTTGCATCGTGCGCGTCGAAGAAATGCGCCAGAGCCTGAAGATCATCGAGCAGTGCATGCGCAACATGCCGGCCGGCCCGTACAAGGCGGACCACCCGCTGACCACGCCGCCGCCGAAAGAACGCACGCTGCAGCACATCGAAACCCTGATCACGCACTTCCTGCAGGTTTCGTGGGGCCCGGTCATGCCGGCCAACGAATCCTTCCAGATGATCGAAGCGACCAAGGGTATCAACAGTTATTACCTGACGAGCGATGGCGGCACCATGAGCTACCGCACCCGGATTCGCACCCCAAGCTTCCCGCACTTGCAGCAGATCCCTTCGGTGATCAAAGGCGAGATGGTCGCGGACTTGATTGCGTACCTGGGTAGTATCGATTTCGTTATGGCCGACGTGGACCGCTAAGCATGAACAGCACGCTTATCCAGACAGACCGTTTCACCCTCAGTGAAACCGAGCGCTCGGCCATCGAGCACGAGCTGCATCACTACGAAGACCCGCGCGCGGCGTCGATCGAAGCCTTGAAGATCGTTCAGAAGGAACGTGGCTGGGTGCCGGACGGCGCCCTCTACGCCATCGGCGAGATCCTCGGCATCCCTGCCAGCGACGTTGAAGGCGTGGCCACGTTCTACAGCCAGATCTTCCGCCAGCCGGTGGGCCGCCACATCATTCGCGTGTGCGACAGCATGGTCTGCTACATCGGTGGCCACGAATCCGTGGTCAGCGAGATCCAGAACAAGCTGGGCATCGGCCTCGGCCAGACCACCCCGGACGGCCGCTTCACGCTGCTGCCGGTGTGCTGCCTGGGCAACTGCGACAAGGCGCCGGCGTTGATGATCGACGACGACACATTCGGTGACGTGCAGCCCGCTGGCGTCACCCAATTGCTCGAGGGCTACCCATGACCCTTACATCTTTCGGCCCGGCCAACCTGATCAAGCGTTCGCCCGAGACCCACCCGTTGACCTGGCGCCTGCGTGACGATGCCGAGCCGGTATGGCTCGACGAGTACCAGGCCAAGAACGGTTACGCGGCGGCACGCAAAGCCTTCGCCGAGATGGCCCAGGACGATATCGTCCAGACCGTCAAAGACGCCGGCCTCAAAGGCCGCGGCGGTGCAGGCTTCCCCACGGGTGTGAAGTGGGGCCTGATGCCCAAGGACGAATCCATCAACATCCGCTACCTGCTGTGCAACGCGGATGAAATGGAGCCGAACACCTGGAAAGACCGCATGCTGATGGAGCAACTGCCCCATCTGCTGATCGAAGGCATGCTGATCAGCGCCCGCGCGCTGAAAACCTACCGTGGCTACATCTTCCTGCGTGGCGAATACACCACCGCCGCCAAGCACCTCAACCGTGCCGTGGCAGAAGCCAAGGCTGCTGGCCTGCTGGGCAAGAACATCCTCGGTTCCGGTTTTGATTTCGAACTGTTCGTGCACACCGGCGCCGGGCGTTACATCTGCGGTGAAGAAACCGCGCTGATCAACTCCCTCGAAGGCCGCCGCGCCAACCCGCGCTCCAAGCCGCCCTTCCCTGCCGCCGTGGGCGTGTGGGGCAAGCCGACCTGCGTGAACAACGTCGAAACCCTGTGCAACGTGCCGGCGATCATCGCCGACGGCGTGGACTGGTACAAATCGTTGGCCCGTGAAGGCAGCGAAGACATGGGCACCAAGCTCATGGGCTTCTCCGGCAAGGTCAAGAACCCTGGCCTGTGGGAGCTGCCATTCGGCGTGACCGCGCGCGAGCTGTTCGAGGACTACGCCGGCGGCATGCGCGACGGCTACACCTTGAAAGCCTGGCAGCCAGGCGGCGCCGGTACCGGCTTCCTGCTGCCCGAGCACCTCGACGCACAGATGTATGCCGGCGGCATCGGCAAGGTGGGCACCCGGATGGGTACCGGCCTGGCGATGGCGGTGGACAACACCGTGAACATGGTCTCGTTGCTGCGCAACATGGAGCAGTTCTTTGCCCGTGAATCGTGCGGTTTCTGCACCCCGTGCCGCGACGGTTTGCCGTGGAGCGTGAAGCTGCTGATGGCGTTGGAAAACGGCGAAGGCCGCGAGGGTGATATCGAAACCCTGCTGGGCCTGGTCGGCTTCCTCGGCCCAGGCAAGACCTTCTGTGCTCACGCACCGGGCGCCGTGGAGCCATTGGGCAGTGCCATCAAATACTTCCGCTCGGAGTTCGAAGCCGGCATCGCGCCTACCAGCGCCGCCGTCCCGCCTCTGGCAAGGCCGATCGTAGTCGGCGCGTAACGCTTAAACAGGTGAAGGGTCCGTGCCCTTCAACTGCTCATGGGCTGACGCCGTAAAGGCTGTGTTGATGCCCATGAATAACAAGATTCCATTAGCCACGCCCGCTGACAACGGGCCAACGAAGAACTTTGAACCATGGCCACTATCCACGTAGACGGCAAAGCGCTCGAAGTCGATGGGGCGGACAACCTGTTACAGGCATGTCTGTCACTAGGCCTCGACATCCCGTATTTCTGCTGGCACCCCGCGCTTGGTAGCGTCGGTGCCTGTCGCCAGTGTGCGGTCAAGCAATACACCGACGAGAACGACACCCGTGGTCGTATCGTCATGTCGTGCATGACCCCAGCCACCGACAACACCTGGATCTCCATCGAAGATGAAGAATCCAAGGCGTTCCGCGCCAGTGTCGTCGAATGGCTGATGACCAACCACCCCCACGACTGCCCGGTCTGTGAGGAAGGCGGTCACTGCCACTTGCAAGACATGACGGTGATGACCGGCCACAACGAGCGCCGTTATCGCTTCACCAAGCGTACCCACCAGAACCAGGACCTCGGCCCGTTCATTTCCCACGAAATGAACCGCTGCATCGCCTGTTATCGCTGCGTACGCTTCTATAAGGACTACGCCGGCGGCACCGACCTCGGCGTGTTCGGCGCCCACGACAACGTGTACTTCGGTCGCGTTGAAGATGGCGTGCTCGAAAGCGAGTTCTCCGGCAACCTCACCGAGGTCTGCCCGACCGGTGTGTTCACCGACAAGACTCACTCCGAGCGCTACAACCGTAAGTGGGACATGCAATTCGCCCCGAGCATCTGCCATGGCTGCTCGAGCGGTTGCAACATCTCCCCGGGCGAGCGCTACGGTGAACTGCGTCGTATCGAAAACCGCTTCAACGGTTCGGTAAACCAGTACTTCCTGTGCGACCGTGGCCGTTTCGGCTATGGCTACGTCAACCGCAAGGACCGCCCACGCCAGCCGTTGCTGGCCGATGGCGCCAAGCTGAGCCTGGATGAGGCGCTGGATAAAGCCGCCGACCTGCTGCGCGGGCGCAATATCGTCGGTATCGGTTCGCCGCGCGCCAGCCTCGAAAGCAACTTCGCATTGCGCGAGCTGGTCGGCGCCGAGCACTTCTACTGCGGTATCGAAGCCGGTGAGCTGGAGCGCATCCGCCTGGTCCTGCAAGTGCTGAACGACAGCCCGCTGCCGGTACCAAACATGCGCGACATCGAAGACCACGATGCGATCTTCGTGCTCGGTGAAGACCTGACCCAAACCGCTGCCCGCGTGGCCCTGTCCCTGCGCCAGTCGGTCAAGGGCAAGGCCGAAGAAATGGCCGACGCCATGCGCGTACAGCCGTGGCTCGACGCCGCGGTGAAAAACATCGGCCAGCACGCGCTGAACCCGCTGTTTATCGCAAGCATCGCTGAAACCAAGCTCGACGACATCGCCGAAGAATGCGTGCACGCTGCGCCCGACGACCTGGCCCGCATCGGTTTCGCCGTGGCCCACGCCCTCGACGCCAGCGCGCCTGCCGTTGAAGGCCTGGACGCTGAAGCCGTGGAACTGGCCCAGCGCATCGCCGACGCCCTGCTGGCTGCCAAGCGCCCGTTGATCATTGCCGGTACCTCGCTGGGTTCCAAGGCGCTGATCGAAGCGGCTGCCAACATCGCCAAGGCCTTGAAGCTGCGCGACAAGAATGGCTCCATCAGCCTGGTTGTGCCGGAAGCCAACAGCCTCGGCCTGGCCATGCTCGGTGGCGAGTCCCTGGACGCTGGCCTGCAAGCGGTGATCGACGGCAACGCCGACGCCATCGTGGTGCTGGAAAACGACCTGTACACCCGCACCGATGCCGCCAAGGTTGACGCTGCGCTGAACGCCGCCAAAGTGCTGATCGTCGCCGACCACCAGAAGACCGCCACCAGCGACCGTGCCCAGTTGGTGCTGCCGGCCGCGAGCTTCGCCGAAGGCGACGGTACCCTGGTCAGCCAGGAAGGCCGCGCCCAGCGCTTCTTCCAGGTGTTCGATCCGAAGTACATGGACGCCAGCATCCTGGTTCACGAAGGCTGGCGCTGGCTGCATGCCCTGCGCGCTACCCTGCTGAACCAGCCGATCGACTGGACCCAGCTCGACCACGTGACCGCCGCCACCGCCGCAAGCGCGCCGCAGCTGGCACGCATCGTCGACGCTGCACCGTCCGCCGCGTTCCGTATCAAGGGCATGAAACTGGCCCGTGAACCGCTGCGCTACTCCGGTCGTACCGCCATGCGCGCCGACATCAGCGTGCACGAACCGCGTACTCCGCAAGACAACGACACCGCGTTTGCCTTCTCCATGGAAGGTTACTCGGGTTCGGTTGAACCGCGTCAGCAGGTGCCGTTCGCCTGGTCACCGGGCTGGAACTCGCCACAGGCCTGGAACAAGTTCCAGGACGAAGTCGGTGGTCACATCCGTGCTGGCGACCCGGGCACGCGCCTGATCGAAAGCACCGGTGATTCGCTGAACTGGTTCGCTGCCGTACCGCGTCCGTTCAACCCGGCCCAGGGTACCTGGCAGGTTGTGCCGTTCTTCCACCTGTTCGGCAGCGAAGAAAACTCTTCCAAGGCCGCGCCGGTGCAAAGCCGCATTCCCGAAGCCTACGTGTCCGTGGCCAAGTCAGAAGCCGACCGCCTGGGCGTCAACGACGGTGCCCTGCTCAGCCTCAACGTGGCCGGCCAGACCCTGCGCCTGCCGCTGCGCATCAACGATGAGTTGGGTGCTGGCCTGGTTGCACTGCCCAAAGGCCTTGCCGGCATTCCGCCTGCGATCTTTGGCAAAACCGTTGACGGTCTGCAGGAGGCAGCGCAATGACTTGGTTCACTCCTGAAGTGATCGACGTGATCATCTCGGTGGTCAAGGCCATCGTGATCCTGTTGGCCGTGGTCGTCGCGGGCGCCCTGCTCAGCTTCGTCGAACGTCGCCTGCTGGGCTGGTGGCAAGACCGTTACGGTCCGAACCGCGTTGGCCCGTTTGGTATGTTCCAGATCGCTGCCGACATGCTGAAAATGTTCTTCAAGGAAGACTGGACCCCGCCGTTTGCCGACAAGGTGATCTTCACCCTGGCACCGGTCGTGGCCATGAGCGCCTTGCTGATCGCCTTCGCGATCATCCCGATCACCCCGACCTGGGGCGTGGCGGACCTGAACATCGGCTTGCTGTTCTTCTTCGCCATGGCCGGCCTGTCGGTGTATGCGGTGCTGTTCGCCGGTTGGTCGAGTAACAACAAGTTCGCCCTGCTCGGCAGCTTGCGGGCTTCGGCCCAGACCGTGTCCTACGAAGTGTTCATGGGCCTCGCGCTGATGGGCATCGTGGTGCAGGTCGGCTCGTTCAACATGCGCGACATCGTTGAGTACCAGGCGCAGAACCTGTGGTTCATCATTCCGCAGTTCTTTGGCTTCTGTACCTTCTTCATCGCTGGCGTGGCCGTGACTCACCGTCACCCCTTCGACCAGCCGGAAGCGGAACAGGAACTGGCCGACGGTTACCACATCGAATACGCCGGCATGAAATGGGGCATGTTCTTCGTCGGTGAGTACATCGGCATCATCTTGATCTCGGCCCTGCTGGTCACGCTGTTCTTCGGCGGCTGGCACGGTCCATTCGGCATCCTGCCGCAGTTGGCGTTCTTCTGGTTCTTCCTGAAGACCGCGTTCTTCATCATGTTGTTTATCCTGCTGCGCGCTTCCATTCCGCGTCCACGATACGACCAGGTGATGGATTTCAGCTGGCGTTTCTGCCTGCCGCTGACCCTGATCAATTTGCTGGTGACTGCTGCCGTTGTGTTGTTGAACACGCCAGCGGGCGCGGTTCAGTGAGGATTTGACCCATGTTCAAATATATTGGCGACATCGTTAAGGGTACCGGTACCCAGTTGCGAAGCCTGGTGATGGTGTTCGGTCACGGCTTCCGCAAACGCGACACCTTGCAATACCCGGAAGAAGCGGTGTACCTGCCGCCGCGCTATCGCGGCCGCATCGTGCTGACCCGCGACCCCGATGGCGAAGAGCGTTGCGTAGCCTGCAACCTGTGCGCTGTGGCGTGCCCGGTGGGTTGCATCTCCCTGCAGAAAGCTGAAACCGAAGACGGTCGCTGGTACCCGGACTTCTTCCGCATCAACTTCTCGCGCTGCATTTTCTGTGGCCTCTGCGAGGAAGCTTGCCCGACCACCGCAATCCAGCTCACACCGGATTTCGAGATGGCCGAGTTCAAACGTCAGGACCTGGTGTACGAGAAAGAAGATCTGCTGATCTCTGGTCCCGGTAAAAACCCTGATTACAACTTCTATCGTGTTGCAGGTATGGCCGTTGCCGGTAAGCCGAAAGGCGCCGCACAAAACGAAGCCGAGCCGATCAACGTGAAGAGCTTGCTGCCTTAAGGAAGAAAGATGGAATTCGCTTTCTATTTCGCGTCGGGTATTGCAGTGGTGTCCACGCTTCGCGTGATCACCAACACCAACCCCGTGCACGCCCTGCTCTACCTGATCATTTCGCTGATCGCCGTGGCCATGACCTTCTTCGCACTCGGCGCACCGTTCGCCGGTGTACTGGAAGTGATCGCCTACGCCGGCGCCATCATGGTGCTGTTCGTGTTTGTGGTGATGATGCTCAACCTCGGGCCGGCTTCGGTCGCCCAGGAACGCGTCTGGCTCAAGCCCGGCATCTGGCTCGGCCCGGTTGTCCTCGCAGCCCTGCTGCTGGGTGAACTGCTGTATGTGCTGTTCGCTCACCAGAGCGGCCAGGCCATCGGCCACACCACCGTAGACGCCAAAGCCGTGGGCATCAGCCTGTTCGGCCCGTACCTGCTGGTGGTCGAACTGGCTTCGATGCTGCTGCTCGCTGCAGCCATCACTGCCTTCCACTTGGGCCGCAACGAAGCCAAGGAGCAATGACGATGCCTGCTATCCCTTTGGAGCATGGTCTGGCGGTCGCCGGCATCCTGTTCTGCCTTGGCCTGGTCGGCCTGATGGTTCGCCGTAACATTCTGTTCGTGTTGATGAGCCTGGAAATCATGATGAACGCTGCCGCACTGGCGTTCATCGTAGCGGGCGCACGTTGGGGCCAGCCGGATGGACAAGTCATGTTCATCCTGGTGATCAGCCTGGCAGCCGCCGAGGCCAGTATTGGCCTGGCGATCCTGCTGCAGCTGTACCGTCGCTTCCACACGCTTGATATCGACGCTGCCAGTGAGATGCGCGGATGAACATGATCTTTCTGACTTTCGTATTTCCCCTGATCGGTTTCCTGCTGCTGTCGTTCTCTCGCGGGCGCTGGTCGGAAAACCTCTCGGCGCTGATCGGTGTGGGCTCCATTGGCCTGTCGGCCATCGTTGCCGCCTACGTCATCTGGCAATTCAACGTGGCGCCTCCGGAAGGCGGCCACTACACCCTGGTGCTGTGGCAGTGGATGTCGGTGGAGGGCTTCAAGCCCAACTTCGCCCTCTACGTCGACGGCCTGTCGATCACCATGCTGGGCGTGGTGGTGGGTGTAGGCTTCCTGATCCACCTGTTCGCGTCCTGGTACATGCGCGGTGAAGCGGGCTACTCGCGCTTCTTCTCGTACACCAACCTGTTTATCGCCAGCATGCTGTTCCTGGTGCTGGGCGATAACCTGTTGTTCCTGTACTTCGGCTGGGAAGGCGTGGGCCTGTGCTCGTACCTGCTGATCGGTTTCTACTATAGCAACCGCAATAACGGTAACGCGGCACTCAAGGCCTTTATCGTTACCCGGATCGGCGACGTGTTCATGGCCATCGGCCTGTTCATCCTGTTCCAACAGGTGGGCACGCTGAATATCCAGGAACTGCTGGTGCTGGCACCGCAGAAATTCCAGGTCGGCGACTTCTGGATCACCCTGGCGACCCTGATGCTGCTGGGCGGCGCCGTGGGTAAATCCGCGCAACTGCCGCTGCAAACCTGGCTGGCGGACGCAATGGCCGGCCCTACCCCGGTTTCCGCACTGATTCACGCGGCAACCATGGTAACCGCCGGTGTCTACCTGATCGCCCGTACCCACGGCCTGTTCACCCTGGCGCCGGAAATCCTGCACCTGGTGGGCCTGGTCGGCGGCGTGACCCTGGTACTGGCCGGCTTCGCCGCGCTGGTGCAGACCGACATCAAGCGTATCCTCGCCTACTCGACCATGAGCCAGATCGGCTACATGTTCCTGGCCCTGGGCGTGGGTGCCTGGGACGCGGCGATCTTCCACCTGATGACCCACGCCTTCTTCAAGGCCCTGCTGTTCCTTGCCTCCGGTGCGGTGATCGTTGCCTGCCACCACGAGCAGAACATCTTCAAGATGGGCGGCCTGTGGAAGAAACTGCCGCTGGCCTACGCCAGCTTCATCGTCGGTGGTGCCGCCCTGGCCGCCCTGCCGCTGGTGACCGCCGGTTTCTACTCGAAGGACGAAATCCTCTGGGAAGCCTTTGCCAGCGGTAACCAGGGCCTGCTCTACGCCGGCCTGGTCGGTGCGTTCATGACCTCGCTGTACACCTTCCGCCTGATCTTCATCACCTTCCACGGTGAAGCCAAGACCGAAGCACACGCAGGCCATGGCATCTCCCACTGGCTGCCATTGTCGGTGCTGATCATCCTGTCGACCTTCATCGGCGCCATGATCACCCCGCCACTGGCCGGTGTACTGCCGGAAAGCGCCGGCCATGCCGGTGGCGCCGCCAAGCACAGCCTGGAAATCGCCTCGGGTGCCATCGCCCTGGCCGGTATCCTGCTGGCCGCGCTGCTGTTCCTCGGCAAGCGTCGCTTCGTCACGGCAGTTGCCAACAGTGGCATCGGCCGCTTCCTGTCGGCCTGGTGGTTCGCCGCCTGGGGCTTCGACTGGATCTACGACAAACTGTTCGTCAAGCCGTACCTCGCCATCAGCCATGTACTACGTAAAGACCCGCTCGACCAGACCATCGGTTTGATCCCGCGTGCCGCCAAGGCCGGTCACACCGCCCTGAGCCGCAGCGAGACTGGCCAACTGCGTTGGTATGCAGCTTCCATGGCCCTCGGTGCCGTGCTGGTGATCGGCGCCATCGTGGTGGTGGCGGTATGACTATGAACTTTGCGAACTTGCGAAAGGAAACGAGCCCGTCATGATTCTGCCCTGGCTAATCCTGATCCCCTTTATCGGCGGCCTGCTCTGCTGGATGGGTGAACGCTTCGGCGCCACCCTCCCCCGCTGGATTGCGTTGCTGACCATGTCCCTGGAACTCGCGCTCGGCCTCTGGCTGTGGGCCCACGGTGACTATTCATTCGCTCCGGCACCGGGTGTCGATCCAACCTTCGCGCTTGAGTTCAAGCACGTGTGGATCCAGCGCTTCGGCATCAACGTGCACCTGGCCCTCGACGGCCTGTCGCTGTTGATGATCCTGTTGACCGGCCTGCTGGGTATCCTCTCGGTACTCTGCTCCTGGAAAGAGATCCAGCGTCACGTGGGCTTCTTCCACCTGAACCTGATGTGGATCCTGGGCGGCGTAGTCGGCGTGTTCCTCGCCCTCGACCTGTTCATGTTCTTCTTCTTCTGGGAAATGATGCTGGTGCCGATGTACTTCCTCATCGCGCTCTGGGGTCACAGTTCTTCGGACGGCAAGAAAACCCGGATCTACGCGGCGACCAAGTTCTTCATCTTCACCCAGGCTTCCGGCCTGATCATGTTGGTGGCGATCCTGGGTCTGGTACTGGTCAACTTCAACAGCACAGGCGTGATTACCTTCAACTACGCCGACCTGTTGAAAACCAAGATGTCGCTGACCACCGAGTACATCCTGATGCTCGGCTTCTTCATCGCCTTCGCGGTGAAGCTGCCGGTGGTGCCGTTCCACTCCTGGTTGCCTGACGCTCACGCCCAGGCGCCGACTGCCGGTTCCGTGGACCTGGCCGGTATCCTCTTGAAGACTGCGGCGTATGGCCTGCTGCGTTTCGCCCTGCCGCTGTTCCCGAATGCCTCGGCCGAGTTTGCGCCGATTGCCATGACCCTGGGTCTGATCGGGATTTTCTACGGTGCATTCCTGGCATTCGCACAAACCGACATCAAGCGTCTGATTGCCTTCTCGTCCGTTTCCCACATGGGTTTCGTACTGATCGGCATCTACTCCGGCAGCCAGCTGGCGTTGCAAGGCGCGGTCATCCAGATGTTGGCTCACGGTGTGTCGGCCGCTGCGCTGTTTATCCTCAGTGGTCAGCTGTACGAGCGCCTGCACACCCGTGATATGCGTGAAATGGGTGGCGTGTGGTCGCGCATTGCGTACCTGCCGGCGATCAGCCTGTTCTTCGCCGCCGCGTCCCTGGGCTTGCCGGGTACCGGTAACTTTATCGGCGAGTTCCTGATCCTGATGGGTGCCTTCGTGCAAACCCCGTGGATCAGCGCCATTGCTACTTCCGGCCTGGTGTTCGGTTCGGTCTACTCGCTGATCATGATCCACCGCGCCTACTTCGGCCCGGCCAAGTCCGACACCGTCCTGCAAGGGATGGATGCTCGCGAACTGATCATGGTGCTCGGCCTTGCGGTATTGCTGATCTACATCGGCGTGTACCCGCAACCGTTCCTGGACACTTCTGCCGCAACGATGCATGGCGTGCAGCAGTGGTTCGGCACCGCCTTCTCTCAACTCGCTTCGGCCCGGTAAGAGCGCTATGGAATTCACGATCCAACACTTTATCGCGCTTGCGCCGCTGCTGATCACCAGCCTCACCATCGTGGTGGTGATGCTGGCGATCGCCTGGCGCCGCAATCACTCGCAAACGTTCCTGCTGTCGTGTGCCGGTCTTAACCTGGCCCTGCTGTCGATCATCCCGGCCCTCAAGGTCGCGCCACTGGCGGTCACGCCGCTGATGATGGTCGATGACTTCGCGCTGCTGTACATCGCCCTGATCCTGGTGGCGACCCTGGCCTGCGTCACCCTCGCCCACGCCTACCTCGGCGAAGGCGGCACCGGCTACCCAGGCAACCGCGAAGAGCTGTACCTGCTGATCCTGCTGGCTGCGGCCGGTGGCATCGTGCTGGTCAGCGCGCAGCACCTTGCGGGCCTGTTCATCGGCCTGGAACTGCTGTCGATCCCGACCTACGGCCTGGTGGCCTACGCCTTCTTCAACAAGCGCTCCCTGGAAGCCGGCATCAAGTACATGGTGCTGTCGGCCGCCGGTTCCGCGTTCCTGTTGTTCGGTATGGCCCTGCTCTACGCAGAAGCCGGCAGCCTGAGCTTCACCGGTATCGGCCACGCCCTGGCCGCCACCAGCATGCCTGCGCCAATTGCCCAACTGGGCCTGGCCATGATGCTGATCGGCCTGGCGTTCAAGCTGTCCCTGGTGCCGTTCCACCTGTGGACCCCGGACGTGTACGAAGGCGCCCCGGCGCCGGTGGCCGCGTTCCTGGCCACGGCGTCCAAGGTTGCCGTGTTTGCGGTGATGGTGCGTCTGTTCCAGATCTCGCCTGCTGCCAACACCGGCGTGCTGAGCAACGTACTGACCGTGATCGCCATCGCGTCGATCCTGTTCGGTAACCTGCTGGCCCTGACCCAGAACAACCTCAAGCGTCTGCTGGGTTACTCCTCCATCGCCCACTTCGGCTACCTGCTGATCGCCCTGGTGGCGAGCAAGGGCCTGGCCGTGGAAGCCATGGGCGTGTACCTGGTCACCTACGTCATCACCAGCCTCGGCGCGTTCGGCGTGATCACGCTGATGTCCTCGCCGTTCAAAGGCCGTGACGCCGACGCCCTGTACGAATACCGCGGCCTGTTCTGGCGCCGTCCGTACCTGACCGCCGTACTCACCGTGATGATGCTGTCCCTGGCTGGTATCCCGCTGACCGCTGGCTTTATCGGCAAGTTCTACATTGTCGCTACCGGTGTTGAAGCCCACGAGTGGTGGTTGGTTGCGTCCCTGGTACTGGGCAGCGCCATCGGCGTGTTCTACTACCTGCGCGTGATGGTCACCCTGTACCTGATCGAACCAAACCTGCGCCGCGTAGACGCCGAACTGCACTGGGAACAGAAAGCCGGTGGCGTCATGCTGCTGGCCATCGCCCTGCTCGCCTTCTTCCTGGGCGTATACCCACAACCGTTGCTCACCCTGGTGCAGCACGCGGTACTGGGCGTTTGATCGCTTAGCACGATGCAGCAAACAAAACGGCGCCCTCGGGCGCCGTTTTGCGTTTATGGGGTTGCTACACCTCTGACCAGCAACCTACCGCTTGTGGCGAGCGGGCTTGTTGTGGCGAGCGGGCTTGCCCGCGTTGGGTCGCGAAGCGGCCCTAAAACCTGATAGAGAGATCTTCCTGGAGTAACGCGCTGGCTTTACTGGGGCCGCTGCGCAGCCCAACGCGGGCAAGCCCGCTCGCCACAAAAGCGTGCTTATCTGAGTTTTTGCTTACTTACTAAAATACCTGGTGCAGCACGCAGCACTGGGCGTTTCGTTTAGGGGGTTGATACACCTCTGAGCAGCAACCTACCTCTTCTGGCGAGCGGGCTTGTTGTGGCGAGCGGGCTTGCCCGCGTTGGGTCGCGAAGCGGCCCTAAAACCTGATACAGAGATCTTCCTGGAGTAACGCGGTTGCTTCACGGGGGCCGCTGCGCAGCCCAACGCGGGCAAGCCCGCTCGCCACAAAAGCGGGCTTATCTGAGTTTTTGCTTACTTAATAAAATACCTGGTGCAGCACGCAGTACTGGGCATCTCGTTTAGGGGAGTTGGTACACCTCTGACCAGCAACCTACCGCTTGTGGCGAGCGGGCTTGTTGTGGCGAGCGGGCTTGCCCGCGTTGGGTCGCGAAGCGGCCCTAAAACCTGATACAGAGATCTTCTTGGAGTAACGCGCTGGCTTTACGGGGGCCGCTGCGCAGCCCAACGCGGGCAAGCCCGCTCGCCACAAAAGCGCGCTTATCTGAGTTGTTGCTTACTTAATAAAATACCTGGTGCAGCACGCGGTACTGGGCATTTCGTTTAGGGGGTTGATACACCTCTGACCAGCAACCTACCTCTTCTGGCGAGCGGGCTTGTTGTGGCGAGCGGGCTTGCCCGCGTTGGGTCGCGAAGCGGCCCTAAAACCTGATACAGAGATCTTCTTGGAGTAACGCGCTGGCTTTACTGGGGCCGCTGCGCAGCCCAACGCGGGCAAGCCCGCTCGCCACAAAAGCGCGCTTATCTGAGTTGTTGCTTACTTAATAAAATACCTGGTGCAGCACGCAGTACTGGGCATTTCGTTTAGGGGGTTGATACACCTCTGACCAGCAACCTACCTCTTCTGGCGAGCGGGCTTGTTGTGGCGAGCGGGCTTGCCCGCGTTGGGTCGCGAAGCGGCCCTAAAACCTGATAGTGAGATCTTCCTGGAGTAACGCGCTGGCTTTACTGGGGCCGCTGCGCAGCCCAACGCGGGCAAGCCCGCTCGCCACAAAAGCGGGCTTATCTGAGTTTTTGCCTACTTAATAAAATACCTGGTGCAGCACGCGGTACTGGGCATTTCGTTTAGGGGGTTGATACACCTCTGACCAGCAACCTACCGCTTGTGGCGAGCGGGCTTGCCCGCGTTGGGTCGCGAAGCGGCCCTAAAACCTGATACTGAGGTCTTCCTGGAGTAACGCGCTGGCTTTACGGGGGCCGCTGCGCAGCCCAACGCGGGCAAGCCCGCTCGCCACAAAAGCGTGCTTATCTGAGTTGTTGCTTACTTAATAAAAGGCGGTTGATGCGGGCACTTGAACGTGGGCGTTGGCCACCCACGTTCCGGGGTTTGGGTTTAGAACGCGATACCGACCTTGAACCCGTACTCGTTGCGTTTGAGCCGGGTGTTGTCGGCCACGTCGGAGTCGCCGTCGAGCTTATATTCGGTGCGGGTGTAGTACAGGCCCGCGACCACCGGCAGGTCACCCTTCTGGTTCATCAGCAGGCTGACTTCAGCGTAGGGGTTGGTGCGGTCCTTGAGGTCCACGGTGTCGCTGCCAAAGTCATCCACCTTGAGCTTGGTGCGGCCGTCGATGGTGCGACGGGCGCCAGCTTCGAGGCGCAGGGTCATATCGTCGAACTGGTGGTTGTAGCCCAGGGCCGCCTTGGCGAACGGCGATTTGGTGGTGAGCTTCACGCCGAGGTCGTTGATGTCCGGCTCGTAGCGCGTCCAGCTGTAGCCACCGCCCACGATCACGTCGACAAAATTGCGCGCATCCAGCGCGGCTCGCCAGCCCAGATCCAGGTCGGCCTGGCCTTCCTTGAGTTTGTCGTCACTCTTTTCGCCGTACTTGGCTTCGATACCGGCCTGGTAGATAAAGCCGGATTCGGCGGTGAGCTTGTTTCCGAAGTTGTAGAAAAGGCCCGCTTCGGGCATGTGGCTCTTGTCGCTTTCGCTACCGCCTTCGAATTTGAAGTCGTTGTAGCTGCCCTGAATCCCGAAGGTGGAAATCGGATCAGTGGACGGTGCAGCGAACCCCACGGCAGGCGCAGCGACCAGCGCCAATACCGAGGAGTTCTTGAGGAATTTTCCGAATAGCTTGGACATCGTTTTACATCTCCTTGTCTGGTGAGCAAATTATTCAGGAACCGCTTCGAACCCATCTGGGCGAAAAAGGTTCGAATTAATTTGCTCGGACCGGGAGGTAAAACGGTTCAGCGACCGCTCTATATCAATACTTTCACGGCGTAGCCAGTACCAGGCCATCAAGGCTCGCACGCAGTCGCGCATCCTGCGGTAGATGAATCCCGAAGGTTTCGCTGAGCAGCCCCAGCAACTCATCGGCGCTGTTGAGCGTGCGTTTCTCGCTGGGCCTGTCCAGGTAGTGCACCGCATAGCTGGCGTTGTTCAGGGTATGGCGCTTTCCTGCGGCCAGGCGGGCGACTTTCAACTGGCCCAGGAACGGCGATTGCGGGTGTGTGGAGACATACCAGTTGCCGATTTCGTAGTCGATATCGGCCTGCACGTGCAGGTCGAACACATACAAGCCCCGCCACTCTTCGCCGACCTTGGCCCACAGCGTGTAGCTGCCCTGCCCGTCAAAGCTCAGGCGATACGGTTCGTGCGCGGTGGCCTGCACCGCCTCGGTGTCCAGTTGCAACGGGCTGCTGGGCACCATGCCGCCGAAGCCGACGTCGCTGATGTAGCGCACCCCATCCAGGGTCACCAGGCTCAAGCGGTGGGTACGCGCGGTGTGTGCATCCGCCGGCCCGCCCATCACCACCCGGCCAGTGATGCCACGCGCGTCGAAACCCAGTTCCTGCAACAGCGCGAGGAACAGCTGGTTCAACTCATAGCAATAACCACCGCGCCCATCGAACAGTACTTTTTGCTCGACACTGGGCAAGTCGATCGGCACCGGCAGGCGCAGCAAGGTCGACAGGCTTTCAAAGGCAAAGGTGCACACATGGCGCAGCTGCAGGTCGTGCAGCGTCTGCAAGGTCGGCGCCGGCGGGGTGTCGTAGCCCAGGCGTTGCAGGTACAGGCGGCTGTGGGTCAGAGCGGACATGGCGCAATCCTTGGGCGCGGGGCGAAGGCGTCACTATGCCGCGCCGACGTGCAGATTGTCATTTTGAATGAACCTTTTTGAACGCATTCCTATCCATCTATAACAAGACAGGGAGGCAACATGAGTACCGCAAAAATCTACACCATCCACTATCAACTGCACGGCCAGCCAAAGTCATTTGTGGTGCGCGCAGAAATCATGAATAACGCCGAAGCCTGGCACTGGGCGGCCGTGGATGCCGACATTGCCCACGTCAGTCGTATCGGCCGTGTGGGCCATGAGCAAGTGAAGAAAACCACGCGCCCGTGGGCCGAGAAATACGGGATTACCGAAGTCAGCTGGACACCACCCAAGTGATAAAAAGCCCCGCTCAATGGCGGGGCTGGTTTTACGTTTTCAAGTCGCCCAACGGATCGTAGGGCGGCTTTTTTTTCGCCGGGTCTTTCTTCTCGTCCAGCGGAGCGATGGCCGCGCCGATGGGGTCGACCTGCGGGTCGGACACATCCGGCGAGTCCGGGTCGAAACCCAACTCATCCTTGTCGCGGGCCTGCTCGTTGGAGGGCGGGCCGTCTGGGCGCTTGTTCATCACAGTCTCCTGTTACAGCGGGCGAGCCTTGTCGTGGAGGTTTTCGAGATCTTCCTCGACGCGCTCTACATCGTCGTTTTCGTCACGCTCTTTCGGGTCGTTGGGGCGCAACGCATCGTTGTCGCGCTCTTCTTCGCCGGGGGTGCGATCGGGGTCGGGTGTACCGGGGGGTGGCTGTTTGTATTCGGGCATGATGGGTCACCTCAATGGGTCTACACAGGTTTAGAGAAACCGCCGTGCGCCATCGTTCAACTTGTTTGCCCAAGCGTGAGATGATGCCGACCCCTTCTGGAGAAATGCCCCGGATGTTCGAGCTCAAACCTTGCGACCCCGCCACCTACCGCCAGCAGACCCGCCGCAGCACGCTGATCGTGGCCGTGGTGTTCCTGGCCCTGGCGATGCTGCTGTCGAGCCTGGCGGTGATGCTGTTCGGCGAGCCCGGCGGTGATAATCTGCGCTTCAATGTCGGCGGTGTATTTGCCGGGGTGCTGATCACCCTGGCGCTGGTCCGCGGCCCGTTCTGGAGCCAGCCCTGGCTGGCGGCGGCGGTGTACGGCTGGCAGCTCAAGCGCAGCCTGATGAGCGTGACCAATGTGATGCACACCGTCACCGCACAGGTGCAGGCCAATGACCCAACTGCAATCAAGGCCCTGCGTTTCTACCACCTGGGGCTGACGCAGATGCACGCGCTGGATGCCAACTCCAGCAGCCAGGCGCAGTTGGAGGCGGAAATCCAGGCACACCTGGC
This sequence comes from Pseudomonas sp. S09G 359, assembly GCF_002843605.1. Classification (NCBI taxonomy): domain Bacteria; kingdom Pseudomonadati; phylum Pseudomonadota; class Gammaproteobacteria; order Pseudomonadales; family Pseudomonadaceae; genus Pseudomonas; species Pseudomonas sp. S09G 359. The sequence goes on from NZ_CP025263.1 coordinate 4,214,255, forward strand.
GAAGATGCAGGCCATGGGGATCGACACCGAGCAAACCCGCTTCGACCCCGCCTGGCTGCAGACCTTGAAAAACCCGTGAGTCAGTCCGTTACCGTGTTTGCGCGCCAGCAGAATACCGCGCTCACGGCAATGGCCGCACCGGCCACGCCAAACACCCACGGCGCCGAGGCAATCGGCAGCAACAGGCCCGCCAGCAGAGGGCCGAGGCCGGCGCCGATATCGCGCCACACGGCATTCGAGGCCAATGCTGATACGCGCATGGAGCCGGGGTTTCGCTCGGCGACCAGGGTGGTCACCAGCGGCAGTTGCAGCGCGCGCAGCACCAGTACTGCCGCCGCGCCGACCACCACCCAATAGCTGCCGAATGCAGTCAAGGCCAGGGCACTCAGGAACGAAAACAGCAGCAGCATCGACGTAGCGCCAAAGCGCTGGGCCGCGCGGCCGCCCAAGGGGCTCAGGAGCATTTCCGACACATACCGCAGCGCCATCAAGCCGCCGGCGATCAGCACCGCATTGCCGCCCAGCAACTTTTGCGCCTGGATCGACAGGCCGAAAATAAACAGCCCGTCCAGCGCCACGCCTTCGATAAACGACCACAACGCCACGCTGTTGGGCCACTTGAAGCGACGCCCCGGAGTGCTGTGCAAATCATGGCCGACGCCTGGCAAACCGCGCGCCACCCACAGGCCCACCAGGCAACACCCGGCTAGAATCAGAAAAATCGGACGCGGCCCCGCCCATAACGTCAGCCAGCCACCCAACGGCAACGCCAGCATCGGCCCCCAGGCAATCAAGGCCCGCGAACGCCCGGCCCGGCGCGCCGCACCGGTGGGTTCCGAGGTGGCCAGTACTTGGGTCGACAGGTTCAACGCGGCAAAACACAGGCCCCAGATCAGCCGCAGCCCCAGCAGTGCGGCGAAGCCCGACAGCATCGAATTGCCCAGCGCACAGACCGTGGCGGCACCGGCGGCGATCATGCAGGTCAGCCGATCACCGTTGCGCGCGTAGAAATTCAACACATGGCGGTAACCGAAAATCCGCACCAGGCGGTTTGCAGCCAGCAACACCCCGGCCTGGGCCAGGGTGATGCCGAAGGCCTCGGACTCCATCGGCAGCAACAGGTAGAGCAACACGTCACTGGGCAGGCACAAAGCAAGGGTCAGCGCGGCGCGGCGGGAGTGGGTATCAGCAGTACGGAGGGCCAGGCTGGACATAAATCTGAAACATCCCGAAATACTCAGGTCGCCACGGTAGCGTTCCGGCCCGGTGTTTTACAAGCGCTAAACCCTGTGTTTATAGGGCAATAGACGCAGCCCGCTGGCCACGCTGCCCACCAACGCAAACACGCAGCCCAGCCACAGCGCATAGTGCGGGCCGTTGCCCAACGACAGATGGAAACAGAACGCCACCAACGACGCCCCCAGCGTTTGCCCCAGCAAGCGTGAAATCGCCACGATGCCACTGGCGCCGCCGCTGCGGGCCAACGGTGCACTGGTCATGATCGCCTTGAGGTTGGGCGATTGGAAAAAGCCGAAACCCGCACCGCACAACGCCATGCGCCAGCCGATATCAAAGGCTGATGCGCCACTGCCCAAGGTTGCCAGCGCGCCCATCCCCAGGCCGAGCATCAACAGGCCGATGCCGCATAACAGGCCAAGGGACACGCGGTCGGCCAGGCGCCCCGCGACCAACGCCATCACCGCCACCACCGCCGGCCACGGCGTCATCAGAAAACCGGTTTCCACCTGGCTATGCCCCAACACTGCCTGCAACAGAAACGGCAGCGACACAAACGCCAGGCCCTGTGCACTGAACGCGCAGATCGCGGTGAGGGACGACAAGGCAAACACCGGCCGTTTGAACAGGTCCAGGGCCAGCATCGGCGCCGGGTGCCCGGCCTGACGCCGCAGCAGCAAGGCGCCGCACACCAGCGCCACGGCGACCAGGCCCATAGTCAGCGCGCCCTGGGCACCGTGCACCGCCGTGCCCAGGCCCAGCACCAGCAAGGCGAACAGCCCGGCACACAGCACCGCGGCCAGGCGGTCAAAGGCATGCCCGGTCATCGGCAGGGTTGGCAACGAGCGCACGCCCAATGCCAGGGCCAGCAAGCCCAACGGCACATTGATCAGGTACAGCCAATGCCAGGTCGCCACCGACAGAATCGCCGATGCCGCAGTGGGCCCCAGGGTAAACGCCAGCCCCACCACCAGCGAGTTGTAACCCAGACCTCGCCCGAGCATCTTCGATGGGTAGATATGCCGCAACAGCGCGGTATTCACGCTCATGATCGCCGCCGCCCCCAGCCCCTGCACTACCCGCGCGACAGTCAGTGTCAGCAACGAACCGGCTAATCCGCAAAACAGCGACGACAGAATAAACACCAGCAACCCGCCGAGGTACACCCGGCGATGCCCCAGCACATCACTGAGCGACGCAAACGGCAGCACCGTGGCGATAATCGCCAGCTGATAAGCGTTGACCACCCAGATCACCGAGGCCGAATCGGTCCCGATCCCCTCGGCCAGGGTCGGCAGTGCAGTGTTGACGATGGCCGTATCCAGCGTCGCCATGCCGATCCCCAAGGAGATCGCGATCACAGCCGGCAGGCGTTTATTGAGGGGCAGCCCATCGGCAACAGAAGACATGAACGATCCAGCGCAGGGGGTAGAGGCGTCTAGATTACGGGGAGCTGGAGAATTTTTCAGTTGTCGATTACGTCGCTGTCAGAATTTTCATGTTCGCCACTGCCCCGTCCGCGCCATCACCCCCACCGCCTCGGCGAACCCGGCCTGGGGCGCAGCGTTCAGCGTGACCAGCCCCACACACCGGCTCGGCTTCAAGCCGGCCGCCCGCGCTGCCACCCGCGCGCCCACCTCCACGCCGGCCAACACCGCCTCGGGGATGTGCAGGGCGTTCATCAGCTCCAGCACATCCTGGCCGAGTACCGCGTCATCCGCCGTGCGCAGGTACGGCACAATCACGCGAAAACCCTGGGTGGCCAGCGGGGCTGTCACTTCTGCAAATACGTTGACGTCCGCCGCCAGCAGGATGATTGCGTGGCCCTCCTCCGGCCCCGTGGCCTCAAAACGGATATCCCGTTCATCAGTGCTCACCTGCTGCACGGCAAACGCCGGCGCGGCCAACACCACCGTTGCCAGCAGCAAAAAACCTCGACGATCAACCATGGCTCACCTCCACAATCAATTCACTGCCCAGCCAACCGGCCAGGTATTCACCAGCCTGGGTCACACCGGCGTCTTCGCCGAGGCGCTCCACCAGGAATTCGCACAGGTCGGTAAAACCACCGTTGGCCTGCACCTGCAGCAACGCCTGCAACTCCAGGCTATCCACCGGGCGCAAACGCGAGGTGAAGTGGCGCCGCCAGACCAACACGCCGCCCGCTGCATCGAGCATCTGTGCTTCGGGGAGTGGCCCCTCCTGCCAGAGTGCCGACCACAGGGCCTCGGCATTGGTGGTCAAGGCGCGTGCACGCAACGATGGGGTCAGGCGCAACACCGCTGCGTCCCAATCGACGTTGGCCAGGGCGGCCAGCGACACCGGCGAGGCGTCGGCCGCGACGAAGGCTTCAGTCAACGCCCACTCGATCCAGGCCAACTCATGCACGTCCGGGTTATGTGGAAATTGCGCCGTCAACGTCCGGTAAAAGTCCTCGGGGTAAACATCCAGGGTCCAGGCCTGGGGCGGGTAGCGGTCGATGTGGCGGATGCTGGCTGCCAGGAAGGCGTCTTCCCCAAGCCAGCGACGCAAATGTGGAAACGCCTGCTCCAGGCACCCTACCAGCTGCGCGCGGTAGTTGTTCTGGTACACCGCCAGGCCCGCGCGGTTATCGCCCAGCAAGCGTGCGGACTGATCCGATGCACTGACCAACCAGCTGCGAAAGGTCTGCTGCAGTTCGCCCAGTTTCATCGTTGCGCCCCCAAGGCCCGCGCCATCGACAACTCCTGGAGCAGCTCGCCCAGCGGTGGGATGTCATCGTCGCGCTCGATCATGGTCGCCACCGGCCCCAGCTTGGCGATGACCTGCGCATACAGCGCCCAAACCCCGCTGCACACCGGGCTGTCATGGCTGTCGATCAACACTCCACGGCCCTGGCTATGGCCGGCCAGGTGCACCTGGCGCACGCGCTCAGCGGGAATTGCGTCGAGAAACGCCTGCGCATCAAAACCGTGATTGCTTGCACTGACGAACACATTGTTGACGTCCAGCAGCAGTTCACAGCCAGTGCGCCTGGCCATGGCGGCGATAAACTCCCACTCGCTCATGCTCGCGCCCGCAAAGGCCAGGTAGCTCGACGGGTTTTCCAACAGCAGCGTGCGACCGAGTGCCTCCTGCGCCTGATGGATATTGGCGCACACCACGTCGAGGGCTTCGTCGGTGTAGGGCACGGGGAGTAAATCGTGGGCGTTGAAACCGGCGCTGCGTGACCAGCTCAGGTGGTCGGAAACGAACAGCGGCTCTATCTCATCCACCAGCGCCTTGAGGCGCCGCAGGTAATCCACATCGAGGCCTTCGGCGGTGCCGATGGACATCGACACCCCATGCAGCGCCACCGGATGCCGCTCGCGCACCTGGCGCAGGATATGCCGTGGCTGGCCGCCTGCGACCATAAAGTTTTCGGAGATCACTTCGACAAAATCCACGGGCACCGAGGTTTCCAGGAAGTCGCCGTAATGCTCCTTGCGCAGCCCCAGGCCGTAGCCGGAAAAGTGCGTGGTGGATGTCGACATGGTGGCTCTCCGCAACGAAACAGTGGCGAGCCCAGGCCGGGCCCGCCGGGTGGCTTACTTCGGTTCAGTCAGGGTGCCGCCGGCCTTGAGGCATTCGGCAGGGGTCTTGACGATCACGCCTTCGCCCTTGCAGCTGTTGAGGCCCTTGCAGTCGTTCTTGGCGGTGGCGCACAGGCTGGTGCCCTTGCAGGTGTTGACGCCGTAGCAACGGCCGAGTTTTTCCTGCTGGTCGGCGGCGCTGGCAGCGGTGGTGAACGACGCCGATGCGAGGGCAACCAGTGCGGCAGCAGCGGCGAGGCTCAAGCGGGATTTGAGTGCTGTATTCATGGGTATTTCTCCGGGTTGGGGGGTGCGTTATTTGATGACGGAAGCCGCGTCTTCGATGACCTTCGCCACAGCTTCAGGCTGGGAGATGTACACCGAGTGGCTGGCCTTGATTTCGCTGACCTTGGAACCGGCGCGGCGGTACATCCAGCGTTGCAGGTCGGGGCTCAGGGCCCGGTCTTCGGTGGACACCACGGCGTAGGTGGGTTTTTTGTGCCAGGCCGCGGCCCACACGGTGCCGCCGAACAGCGCGGCGGTGGCCGGTACCTGGGAGGCGGCCATGAAGTCGGTGCGGTTGGTGGTCAGATCGGCGGCAAAATCGGCATTGAACTTGGTGCGATCGAAGAACAGATGGCCGTCGCGGCTCGGCTTGATGTCATCGCTGGGCGACGGCATGGAGCCGATCAACTGGGCCATGTTTTCGCCCACTTCCGGCTGCAGCGCCGACACGTATACCAGCGCCTTGACCTTGTCGCGGTCGCCGGCAATCGAGATCACCCCGCCGCCGGAACTGTGCCCCACCAGCACCACCGGGCCGACTTGCTGCTCGAGCACTTCGCGGGCCTCGGCCACATCGGCGGCCAGGCTTTCGTGGCCCTGGTGCACCACGGTGACCTTGTAGCCCTTGTGAATCAGGATGTCGTGCACCACACGCCAGCCGGAGCCGTCGACAAACGAACCGGGCACGATCACCACACTTTTGCCGGTGCCCGGGCCGCTGAATTGAGGTGCTGTGTCAGCCGCTTGGGCAACTGCAGGAACGGTCAAGGCCATGGCAATGGCCAGGGAAGAAAGCATACGCATAGGAAAACTCCATCAAGGTTGTAGAGGTTTACGCAACAACACGCGGTCCAGTGACCAGGCCCCGCCGCCATACGCCAGCAGCGGCAGCAACAGGCCCACCCAGGTCAGGTGCACTGGCCAGGCGTCGGGGTACACAAACACCTCGATCACCAGGGTCATGCCCAGCAGTGCGGCGGCGGCCGGGCGGGTCAGCAGGCCGAGCACCAGCAGCAACGGGAACAGGTGCTCGGCGTACGTCGCCAGGTGCGCGGCCCAATCCGGCGGGATCAGCGGCAAGGCGTACTCCGAGCGGAACAGCGTGTAGGTCGACGGCTTGAGTTCGAGAAAACCGCTGACCTTGGTGCGGCCCGAGAGAAAGAACACCGCCGCGATCCCCACGCGAGCGACCAGCAACAGCAGCGCCTGGGGGAGCAGGCGCGGGATCACGGCTGCTCCGTCAGGCTGCCGTAGCCTTTGGGGGTCTTGATCTGGGTGCAGGTGCCTTTGTCCACCAGCACCCAGGCGTTGCCCTGGTAGTCACTGGTGGATGTGGCGGCGCACGAGGTGCCTTTGCCGGCGGCGCAGTCGTTGGCGCCGGCCAGGGCCACGCCGAAGCATTTTTCCTGGGGCTTGGGCTCATCGGCATGGGCCACTGCGGCAAAGGCGCTGAGGGACAGGGCAAGGGTGGCCGCGAGGGCTGCGTAAGGACGCTTCATGGGGTATCTCCTGGCTTGACTGAGTGGCCAGGGCGCGTTGGCGCCAGCTGGTACGCAGAGTTAAAGCCAGGCGTGTATCCGCTCTGTGTCGCCAACACGCCAGAACGTCATGCCGGTGTATCAGGAGGGTGCGGGGATACAGTGGGATACACAGTCAACCACTCAGCGCCAGGCGGGAAGCCTGGCGCCAGGTCAGTGAAGACGCACGCGAGCGCGGCGATACCGAGCACACGCTGCGTGCTCGGTGGGGTGATCTAGCGCAGCGCGTTGAGGTCCAGGCGTCCGTCCTTGATCGGCGGGCACCAGTAGTAGCCACCGGTCAACGGCGTGCTGATGCGGTACAGGCCATCGACAATCCCATCTTCCAACCCGCTCATGCGCCGCAGTTGCGCTTCAAACGCATCGAAGGAATGGCCGAACGCGAGGAACATCAACCCCGCCTGGCCATTCTCAGCCCACGGCATGGAGCGGCGTACCACGAAAGCTTCCGGGGTGAAGCTCTCCTGGGCGGTGCGTTTGGTGTGGGCGGATGCAGGGGCGTCGTCCAGCTCTTCGTTGTCGCCATGGCGGCGGCCGATGATGTGGTCGCGCTCGACGGCGGGCAATGCAGCAAAGCCATCCAGGTCATGCTGCCATTGCTGGATCGCCGCGAAGCTGGCGCCGCTGTCGGTCAGGGCGGCTTCAACGGCAGCGTCGTCGTGGGGGTTCTCGGTGCCGTCTTCGTAGTCGGTAAGGTCAAAACCGGTCTTGAAGCGGAAGCCTTCGGTCATCTGCACCAGGCGAAACGCCGGCGCCAGGGCTTTTTCAAACGTGCGGCTGCGCAACAGCAGTTCGCCGCGATCCTCACCATGCAGCCACACCCACAGGGCTTGCTGGGTGGACGGGTTGTGCGCACCGGGGCCGCTGACGGCCGGAAACGCGCGCAAGCCTTCAATCGCTGAGCCCAGTGCCTTTACCAGCGGCTCACCAAAACCGACCACGGCCGCCGAGTCTGTCAACTGCACCAGTGCGTCCAGCGCAGCGGGCACGGCGTCCAGGGCATCGAGGGCAAAAAACAGATGGCGTGCCTGCAAAGGCACCGGTGCGGCAAGAATGCCTGGCTGGTACTGACTCATGTGAACTCCTTCAAGAAAGGCGCGCAGTTTACCCGGCGCACACCGCGGTGCGTACAAGAAAGCGCGCAAGCCTTGCCATAGAGCCCGTTGTTGGGTGACTCTCTAGTCATGTTTTGCAACTATTCCAGGGGTAGCAACATGACCACCAGTAACCTGCTCGCCCAGCTGTTTCCCGCTTCCGTTGCCGAGATTCCCGAGCAATTCCGCCTGGGGGCGCCCATTGAACAGCGCGATTACCTGGTCGATGGCCAGTTGCACCTATGGAATGGCCCCCTGGCCCAGGTGCTCAGCCCGGTGCAATTGGGTGACGAACGCGTGCATATCGGCAGCACGCCGCTGCTGGACGCCGACACCGCCCTCACCGCCCTGGACGCCGCCGTGCGTGCCTACGACCGTGGCCAGGGCGAATGGCCGACGATGCGCGTGGCAGACCGGATCCAGCACGTCGAAGCGTTTTTGCGCCGCATGCGCGAACAACGCGATGCGGTGGTCAAGCTGCTGATGTGGGAGATCGGCAAGAACCTCAAGGATTCGCAAAAAGAGTTCGACCGCACCTGCGACTACATCACCGACACCATTAATGCCCTCAAGGAACTCGACCGTCGCAGCAGCCGCTTCGAGCTGGAACAGGACACCCTCGGCCAGATCCGCCGCGTACCCCTGGGCGTGGCCCTGTGCATGGGGCCTTACAACTACCCGCTGAACGAAACCTTCACCACGCTGATCCCGGCATTGATCATGGGCAACACCGTGGTATTCAAGCCGGCCAAGCTTGGCGTGCTGCTCATCCGCCCGTTGCTGGAGGCCTTCCGCGACAGCTTCCCGGCCGGGGTGATCAACGTGATCTACGGCAGCGGCCGCGAAACCGTCAGCGCGCTGATGGCCAGCGGCAAGATCGATATCTTCGCGTTTATCGGCACCAACAAGGCCGCCAGCGACCTGAAAAAGCTGCACCCCAAGCCGCACCGCTTGCGTGCCGCCTTGGGCCTGGACGCGAAAAACCCCGGCATCGTGCTGCCCGAAGTGGACCTGGACAACGCCGTCAGCGAGGCGGTCACCGGCGCCCTGTCGTTCAACGGCCAACGCTGCACCGCGCTGAAAATCCTGTTTGTGCATGAAGACGTGGTGGCCAGTTTCATCGAGAAATTCAACGCCAAGCTGGCCACGCTGAAACCGGGCATGCCGTGGGAAGACGGGGTGGCGCTGACGCCGCTGCCGGAAGTCGGCAAGGTCGACTACCTCAACGCACTGGTGGCAGACGCCGCCGAACACGGTGCCCAGGTGGTGAATACCAATGGCGGAACCCATCGTGGTTCGTTCTTTTACCCGGCGGTGCTGTACCCGGTGAACCCGCAGATGCGCGTGTACCACGAGGAACAGTTCGGCCCGGTGGTGCCGATCGTGCCGTATCGCGACCTCAACACCGTGATCGACTATGTGCTGGACTCGGACTTCGGCCAGCAACTGAGTATCTTCGGCACCAATGCGGTGGAAGTCGGGCGCCTGGTGGACACCTTCGCCAACCAGGTCGGCCGCATCAATATCAACGCCCAATGCCAGCGCGGGCCGGACACCTTCCCCTTCAACGGGCGCAAGAACTCCGCCGAGGGCACGCTGTCGGTGCATGACGCGCTGCGCGTGTTTTCGATCCGTACGCTGGTGGCCACCAAGTTCCAGGACAGCAACAAGGCGCTGGTCAGCGACATCCTGCGCAACCGCGACTCGAGCTTCTTGACCACTGACTACATTTTCTAAAGCCGCGCCGCTGAAAAATGTGGGAGCGGGCTTGCTCGCGAATGCGGTGGATCAGTCAAAAGTGTATCGACTGACACGCCGCATTCGCGAGCAAGCCCGCTCCCACCATTCAGACTGAGTCCACCCTGACTAACGAGATCCCTTTAATACCGATGAACCTGCCCCTCTTCGCCCGGCGCCTGTTGCGCCCCTTGCTCGACCCGTACCGCCGCTATCGTCATGCCAAGCTGATCCACGCCGTGCGCGTGTCCATCGGCTTGCTGGCGACGATCCTGCTCACCACCGGCATCAACCTGCCCCACGGTGAGTGGGCATCGGTGACCATGCTGATCGTGATCGGCGGTTTGCAGCACCATGGCAACATCGGCAAAAAAGCCGTGGAGCGCGCCTATGGCACCTTGATCGGCGCCAGCGTCGGTCTGTTGCTGGTGGTGCAACAGGCCTACTTCGGCCAGCCGCTGTTGACCTACCTGCTGATGTCGGTGGTGTGTGGGTTCTTTTCCTACCACGCCATCGGCAAGGGTGGTTACATCGCGCTGCTGTCGGCGATCACGGTGTTTATCGTGGCGGGCCACGGTGACAACCCGATCTCGGATGGTTTGTGGCGCACCGTTGATATCCTCATCGGCATTGTGCTGGCATTGGCGTTCTCCTTCGCCCTGCCGCTGTATGCCGTGTATTCGTGGCGCTACAACCTGGCCAGCGCGTTGCGTGATTGCGCGCAGATCTACAGCCGCATCATCAACGGCCAGTCGGTGACTGACGATGAGCACGTGAAGCTGCTCAACCGCTTGAATGCGGCGATGCTGCAACTGCGCTCGCTGATGCCGTCGGTGTCCAAGGAGGTGCGGATTTCCATGACTGAACTGGACGCTATCCAGCGCCATCTGCGGATGTGCATCAGCACCCTGGAGATTCTCGGCAACACTCGGCCGGACCCTAGAGATCAGCAAGCGATGGCGCGAATGCAGGTGATGTTGAAAGCCGAACATCGGCAGATCCGGGTGCAGCTGGTGGGGATGGCGCGGGCGTTGAAGTCGGGGGTGACGGAGCGGTTGCAGCGATCCAGCCACATCGCGGACGGCGAGCCGGCGCTGGATGCGCCGGTGTACAGCGCGTTGGACGGGTATCGGTTGTTGACGGTGCAACTGGCGGCAAACGTGGATGGAATGCGCCAACGCCTGGCCAAAAGTGCCGGGCACTGGAAAATCTAAACAACGCTGTGAGCAACTCGCACTTTTTCTTACAAATTTTTCACGTTTTATTCACATCCCGAGACGTAGGGTGAAGCCTCATCCGTTACAAATGTTGCACATCAAGCCCGCCGCCCCAGCGGGCTTTTTTTTGCCGGGTATTTTGTTTATCGCGAAGCCTTGGCCGCGGGTGCTGCGGCCTGCTCGCGAATAGCCCGCTGGGTATCCAACACTTTGGCCAACGCGTGCTCGGCTTCCGGGCTTTGCTGCGGCACGCGGATCGCCGCCGATACCAGGGTGATCAGCTTGGCCATGACTTCGGCGTCCGTGGCCGGGCGGCCCAGGCTCATGGAGTTCATCAGCAGGCGCAACTCGGTGCCCGCCATGACCCCGGAAATCGCCTTGAGGGCAAATTGCAGGCGCACGCCCAGCTCATTGCGCGGCAGTTCCGGCAGCGCCAGGGCAAACGCTTCGAAGAAACGCTGGAACACCGGCTGGTAATGCACCTTGAGGTATTCCTGGATAAACGGCGACGTATCGCTGTAGACCCGCCCCAGGAAACGGATGAACGAGCGCCCTTCCCCGCTGCTGCTCGCCGGATCGCTGCGCTCCAGGCCCATGGCCGGCGCAAACAGCACGCCGAGCAGGGTGTCGCAGTCGAGTGGGCCATCGGCCTCGGCTTCGCACCGCGCGAGCAATTCCAGGCGCTGCTCGTTGAGCGGCTCCAGGCGCTGCATCAGCAGGGTTTTCATCAGGGAATCCTTGTCCCCGAAGTGGTAGTTCACCGCAGCCAGGTTGACCTGGGCACGCTCGGTAATCTGCCGCAGCAGAACGGCGTCATAGCCGTACTTGATGAAGAGAGCCTCTGTCGCATCCAGCAATCGAGTCTTGGTGATGTTTGGAGCGCTGAGTTTCTTCGCGACCATAGAAGTTCCACGGGGGAAATATTGTTTTAAAAAATAATTTGATTTTTTATACCGGGGCCGTCGGTCGAAAGCAAGTAGTGACACACCGCCATATGATCGAAAGCCTTTGCCTGCGGGCTCGCCGAGGTGTGCCAAAGGGTCTTTTGGCAGCCTGCCCAGCTGCCGAAAAACCCATTTCAAAGGGTAAAACCGCTCTATGTCCGTGGCTGGCGAAGCGCGCAGAACACAGTTAGTATTCAAACAATATTTTAAAAACAAGAAATAAAACCAGTCCGTGACGCGTTCCAGGCAGCTCCCGAACTTGTTACAAGGCTTTACCGGGGCAGCACGGCAGCGTCGAGACTGAAGGCGTAGTCATGATGACAGACACCCCCGCGCACCCTGGCTTGATCTCCCTGCAAGGCATCGGCAAACGCTATCAGTTGGCCGGGCAAGCGCTGACCATTCTCAATGACGTGTGCCTGTCGATCGCCCCCGGCGACAGCTGCGGCATTCTCGGCGCCTCCGGCTCCGGCAAAAGTACCCTGCTGAATATCCTTGGCCTGCTGGATTTGCCCAACTGCGGCGAATACCACTTTGCCGGCCACAATATTTTCAAGGCCAGCCCCGACGAACTGGCTGCGATCCGCAACAGACAGATCGGTTTTGTATTCCAGAGCTTCAACTTGCTGCCGCGTCTCAGTGCCCTCGACAACGTGGCCCTGCCCCTGAGTTATCGCGGCGTGTCGCGCCACGAATCGGTAGAGCAGGCGTTACGCATGCTCGAACAGGTGGGCCTGGCCGAACGCGCCCACCACCGCCCCGCCGACCTCTCCGGCGGCCAGCGCCAACGTGTAGCGATTGCCCGAGCATTGGTCGGCAACCCTTCGGTGATCCTGGCCGACGAGCCCACCGGCAACCTCGACAGCAGCACCGCCCAGGACATCATGGACCTGCTCCTGGCCTTGAACCGCGAGCAACAGGTGACGCTGATCATCGTCACCCACGACCCGCACATCGCCGCGCGCCTGGAACGCAAGATCCTGGTGCGCAATGGCGTGGTGCAAGAGGTCGGGCACCTATGACCGTGCGGGTAGAACAAAGCCTCAGCCAGCTGCTGCATGAAGCGTTCGTGAGCCTGCGCACCCTGGGCAAGCGCTCGATCCTGGCCCTGTTGGGTATCGTGATCGGCAGCTCGTCGGTGGTTGCGCTGATCAATATCGGCCACAACGCAGCAGTGGATGCGGCGATGATTTTCAAGGACATGGGCACCGACACCCTGGTCGCCCAGTTCCCCTCCAAAGGCAACAATAACGTGCCGATGCCCACCCGCCTCGACCTCGACGCCGTGCGCCAGGCGGTGCCGGGTATTGCGCATATCGGCGCGCTCACGCTGTTCAGCGGGCCCATTGTGTTCCATGGCCGCACGGCCAATGCCAATTACGCCGGCAGCACCCCGGGCCTGCAGGCCGCGATGCGCCTGGTCGTGCAGGAAGGCCGCTTCCTGTCGAGCTTCGACGCCAATGAAACCTATGCCGTGATCGGCGCCCAGTTGGCCCAGGCCCTGGGCGCACCGGGCGACCCGCTGAAACTCGGCGAGCGCGTGCGTATCAACGATTACCTGTTCCTGGTGGTGGGCATCCTGCAACGCCAGCCACGGGCGATGCTGATGCCGGTGCAGGCCAATGAATCGCTGTTTATCCCCGCCGAAGGCATGCGCCGGGTCTTCGCCAGCCCGCAGATCGGCAACGTGATCATCCGCGCCGCCCCGGGGCAGGACATGGAGCTCATCGCACGGGATGCCGCGCTCGCACTGCAACGCCAACTGACCGATCACACCGTGGACATCACCGTGCCCCAGCAAATGATCGATGGCATGACCCGTCAGAGCCGTACCTTCGCCTACCTGCTGTTGGCGCTGGGCGCGATTTCGCTGGTGGGTGGCGGCGTGGGGGTGATGAACGTGATGCTGATGAATGTGTCGGAGCGCCGTCGCGAGATCGGCATTCGCATGGCCCTGGGCGCGCGCCAACGCGATATCCGCAACCTGTTCCTGCTGGAAGCCGTGACCCTCACGGCGGTGGGTGCGGCCTGCGGCGCAGTGCTGGGCATGACTGCCGCCTGGCTGTATGCGTGGCTGTCGGGCTGGGCGTTTGCATTGGCGGTCGCCGCCCTGCCCCTTGGGGTGGGCAGTACATTGCTGGTGGGCTTGTTCTTCGGCATTTACCCGGCGATCTCGGCGTCGCGGCTGCAGCCGGTAGAGGCCTTGCGCGATGAGTAAATGGCTATGGCTGCTCGCGTTGATCAGCTTGCCGGGCATGGCCGCCGACGTGGTCATCAAGCCGTCGGCCCCCAGTACCACCCGCAGCGGCTATGACCGGGGCGTGTCGCTGAATGCCCAGGCCACCACCATGACCCTCGGCGACGCCGTGTACCTGGGCCTGCGCAACAACCCGGCCATCCGCAGCGCGTACCTGCAACGGGTGGCGCAGAAGTTCGACCTGCGCGTTGCCGAGGATGTGTTCAACCCCAAGCTCACCCTCAACAGCTACTACCGCAGCACCCGGGGCTCCGCCGATAGTGCGCGCAATGCCAACGTGGCGCCGGCCACCAGCTTGCTCGGCGAGTACGGCACCCGCCTGAGCATGGCCTGGACCCAGCAACTGAACAACGCCGACCGCGCCGGCCGCTACCGCAGTGACGGCCTCGACCTGGCGATCATCCAACCATTGCTGCGCGGCGCCGGCTGGGACGCCACCACCGCGCCGCTGCGCCTGTCACGCCTGTCGGAGCAGGCCAACCGCCTGAACCTCAAGGCCACCGTGGCGCAGACCATCAGCCAGATCATCGCCACCTACCGCGAATTGCTGCGCGCCCAGGAACAACTGAGCATCGTGCAGGACGCGCTCAAACGCTCCGGCACGCTGCTGGAGGTCAACAAGGCCTTGATCAGCGCCGGGCGCATGGCCGAGTTCGAAATCGTCCAGACCGAAGCCGATATCGCCACCCAGCAACTGGGTGTGGAAGAAGCGCAAAACCAACTGGACACCAGCCGCCTGGCCCTGTTGCGCCTGCTGGCCCTGGACCTGTCCACCCCGATTCGTGCCACCGAAGCCCTGGAGGCCAAGCCTATGCAGATCGACAAGCGCCAGGCCTTCAACCTGGCGCAGAACCAGCAACCGGAATACCTGGCGGCCCTGCTCGGCAGCCAGCAGGCCGACCTCAACCTGGTGATCGCCAAAGACTCCGGGCGCTGGCAGGTGGACTTGGTCGCCGGTGCCAACCAGGTCCGCGACAACTACAACAATGACGCCGGCAGCAGTAACAACCGCAGCTGGGACAGCTACGCCGGGGTACAGGTGCAAATCCCCATCGGTGACATCAGCACGCGCCAGGCCGAAGTGCGTGCACGGGTGGATGTGGAAGATCAGCAGATCCGCATCACCGACGCCCGCCAGGCCCTGGAGCGCAGCGTCAACGATGTGGTGCGCGACCTCGGTACCCGCTGGCGCCAATATGAAATCTCCCAGCGCGCGGTGGAATTGTCGCGGCGCAAGATCGAGATCGAGCGGGAAAAACTCAGCGCCGGGCGCTCCAGCAACTTCCAGGTGCTGAGCTTCGAGACCGACCTGCGCAATGCCGAGAACGCGCAACTGAATGCACTGATCGCTTATTTGAACGCCCAGACCCAGCTTGACTTGACCCTGGGCATGACGCTGGAAAGTTGGGAAATCGCCCTCAATGACTACTAATCAGAAACGCCTGCTGGGCGCTGTGTTGATGGTGCTGGTGGCCGGCGCGGGGCTGGCCTTGCGCAGCCCTGCCGAAGGCCCCGCCAGCGCCTCCGAACAGTGGCTGGCGGTGAAAACCGACCCGCTGGTGCATCAGATCGGCCTGGTGGGCAAGATCGAACCCGACAGCACCCTTATCCTCACCGCGCCGTTTGATGGCAATGTCCAGGCCAACCTGGTGGAACAGGGTCAACGGGTCGAGGCCGGCCAGGTGCTGTTGCGCATGGACCCGGCCACCCTCGAAGTGCAATTGCGCGATTCCCTCGCCGCCCAGCTCAAGGCCCGGCGCACCGTGCAGGAGATGCAGGACTGGGACAGCGGCGCCACTGTCAGCCGCGCCCGCCGTAGCCTGCGCACCGCCGAAATGACCGCCGGCAATACCCAGCGCAAGCTGACCGAAAGCGAAAACCTGTTCCAGCGCGGCATCATCCCGCGCAATGAGCTGGACGACCTCAAGCAGCAGGTCCAGCAGCAACAACTCGACCTCGCCTCTGCGCGTAGTGAGCTGCAACAGGCACTGGATCAAGGCAAAGGCGAATACCGCCAGATTGCCGATATGGAACTGACCAACGCCACGGTGAAATACGACGCCCTGCACAGCCTGCTGGAGGGCCAGGAAGTCAAGGCGCCGTTCTCCGGCATTGTGGTGCCTGCACCCGGTAACACCTTATCCCAGGGCGGCAACAACAATGGCCCGATACAGGCCGGCAGCAAGGTCAGCCAAGGCCAGGTACTGTTCGGCCTGGCCAATATCGAACGGCTGAAAATCGTCGCCAAAGTCTCGGAGCTGGACATCAACCGCCTGCACCAGGGCCAAGCGGTGGAAGTGATGGGCGATGGTTTTGAGGGGGAACGGCTCAGTGGCTCGGTGAGTGTGGTCAGCGGCTTGGCGATTGCCAGCGACAGCCAGGGCAGCGCGCAATTTGCGGTGACCCTGTCGATTCCCAAACTGACGCCGCAACAGTTGCAGCGGGTGCGGCTGGGGATGAGCGCGCGGTTGACCGTCGTCACCTACAACAATGCGCAGGCGATGGTGGTGCCGAGCGAGGCGATCGGCCCGGACCTGACGGTCGAGTATCGGCCAGCGATGGATCAGCCGGTCGAGCGCGTGAAGGTGAAAACCGGGCAATCGACGCCGCAGGGGGTGGAGGTGTTTGGGCTAAAACCCGGGTTTGTGAAAATCTCAAAGTAAATGAGGATCAAGTGTGGGAGCGGGCTTGCCCCCGATAGCGGTGTATCAGACACAGATGTGCAAACTGACACTTCGCTATCGGGGGCAAGCCCCCTCCCACATTTAGATGTTTGTTAGTTTTAACGCCAGCGCCTTGGCTTGCAACGCCACATCGGTCACCGCCGTGCTCTCCCACCACACCCCGCGCAACGGCGGGCCCATGGCGAACAGCCGCCCGCTGACCTCACCCACAGCATCCAGCACTGCACCCGACGCATCCGCCGCAATCCCCAACGCCAACGGCCCGGGCTGGATCAGCCCACGCTTAAGCAACTGCCGCGGCAACGGCCGGGCCACACGGCGCCAGTCGTATTCGATGCCACTGGAGTTGATCAGCGCCGCGCCCGACACCTGCGTAATCGCCGGCTCACCGCGATAGCGCAAGCGAATCGCCACGCCCTCCTCCGCCGGCGCCAAGCCCTTGAACGACGCGGCGTGAATCCGCAACCGCCCCGCTGCCTGCAAGCGCGCCACCAATTGCGCACTCAGCGGCGGCGAACGGTGGTGATGGCTTTCCCACCACGGCCTTATATGGCGCACGAACTGGCGTTTTTCGCCCTCGCTGGCCTGGCTCCACAACCGGCCGATATGCGCTCGCACCGTGTCCAGCGGCGCCTGCCAATCAATGCCTTGCTCCAGTGCGATGCGGCATTGGCGACGTACTTCACGCAACAACTGCCGAGGGCTGCGCAGGGCGGGGTCGGCGCCGAGAAAATCCTCCCAGCTCGGCGGTTGGCGGCGCACGTGGGGCAACAGCCCATGGCGGGAAAAGATCTCGATCGGCCCGCGATGCCCGGCCTGTTCCAGCGACACCACGGCGTCGACCATGGTCAGCCCGGAGCCAATGATCAGCACCGTCGATTGCGCGTCGATCCGGGTCATCGCGCGCACGTCCCACGGGTCGACGGCGGCGGCATTCAAGCCGCTGGATTCGGTCTGTGGCGTGCGCGCCGCCGGGAACATGCCGGTCGCCAGCACCGCATGGGCGCCGCGCAGTTGCTGGCCGTTATCGAGGGTCAGCAGGGTCGTGTCGGCATCGACCTGCAGGTCGACCACTTCGGCACGAATATGCTCGACGGTGGACGCCGACACCGCCTTGGCTTCAGCCAGGCGCTGCTGCGCGTACAAACCGAAAATCCCGCGCGGCGGGAACAGTTCGCTGATCGGCACCGGCTGCTCGTGCGCCTGCGGCCAGCCACCGGCGCCGATGTAGTCGGTGAGCCATTGGGTCAGGTCATCGGCATTGTCCGGGTCGACACTCATGCGCGCCGCATTGCCGTTCAGGGTGTGACCCAGCTCGACAGCGCTGTAAGCCTCGCCCCGGCCGAGTTCAGCGCGCGGCTCGATCACCAGGATGTGCCGCTGGCCAGGCAGGCGCAGCAGTTGCACGGCCAGCATGGTGCCGCTCAGGCCGCCGCCGATGATCAAGACATCAGCGTTGCGGATGGTTTCAGTCATGCACATTCGCCTTTACTGTTTACCCAGATAAATATCATGCAAATCGCCCCGCGCCAGCAGTTCAGCGGCGCTGCCGCTCAAGGCCACGCGCCCAGTATCCAGCACGTAGCCGTGCGACGCATAGGTGAGCGCGACGTTGATGTTCTGCTCGGCGATCAGGAAGCTCACCTGCTGTTCGCGGTTGAGCTGGGCGATGATCGCGAAAATCTCCTGCACGATCATAGGCGCCAAACCCATGGATGGCTCGTCGAGCAGTACCAACGTAGGACGGGTCATCAACGCCCGGCCAATGGCGACCATTTGCTGCTCGCCACCGGAGGTAAGCCCGGCACGGGTGTGGCGCTTGGTCTTGAGCCGCGGGAACCAGGTGTAGATGCGTTCCAGGTCTTCGGCCATGGCCTTGCGGCTCAGGCGCCGCACGAAGCCGCCGCTGCGCAGGTTGTCTTCCACCGTGAGCTGGCCGAACACATGGCGGCCTTCCAGCACATGCACCATGCCCTGGCGCACGCGCTGGCTGGGGTCGATGCCGGCCAGGTTGGCGCCTGCGTACTCGATTACGCCACGACTGACCTCGGCCCGCTCGGCGCGCACCAGCCCGGAAATGGCCTTGAGCGTGGTGCTCTTGCCGGCGCCATTCGCCCCGAGCAAGGCGACGATGGCGCCCTTGGGCACCTGCAGCGACACCCCGGCCACGGCGAGGATCGCGCCGTCGTAGATCACTTCAATATCGTTGACCGTCAGCAGCGACGGGCTCGCAGGTTCACTGGCAGCGTGGCTCATGGCTTATTCATCCCCGGTGCAGGTGCGCGGTGTGAGGCCTTTTTCCTTGGCGAAAGCGGCAGATTTTTCATCGATCAGCGGGCGCAGCAGCGCGCGGTCGGCGGCGATCCAGTCGCTGACCAGTGCCCAGTTGGCGCCATCCCATTGCTGTACCCGCGCCGAGCCGCCGCCTTCGTGATCGCGGCACGACAGCTTGAGGTTCTGCATCAGCCCCAGATACCCCATGGCCTTCAAGCGCGTGTCATCGATATTCAGGTGTTCCAGGCCCCAGCGGCCTTCCTCGCCATTGAGCGGGCGTTTGCCGAACTTGGCCTGGGCGGTGCGGATCGCTTCCACCGCGACGGCGGCGTTTACCAGGCCGGAGTTGTAGTAGACGCTGCCAAAGTTTTTCAGGTCCTTGAGGTCGCTGTGGCCCTTGTCGAGGATGTATTGCTTGAGGCGTTTGTGGATCTCGAAATCGCTGCCCGCCGGGTACGGTGTCAATGCCAGGTAACCCTTGGCAGCGGCGCCGGCGGGCAACACGTCCTCGCTGGAACTGGCCCAGATATCGCCGATGATGTGGTCCACCGGGAAGCCGAAACGCGCGGCGGTTTTCACCGCGACCGGGGTCGACACGCCCCAGGTGCGCAGGAACACCCAGTCCGGGTTGGCCTGGCGCACCTGACGCCACTGCGCCGATTGCTCGTTGCCTGGGTCGGCGACCGGAATCTGAATATTTTCAAAGCCGTATTTCTCCGCCAGCAGCTTCAGCGGGCCGAGGGTTTCACGCCCGTAGGCCGAGTCGTGGTAGACCGTGGCGATCTTCTTGCCCTTGAGTTTGTCGAAGCCGCCTTCGCGCTGGGCGATGTAGTTCACCAGGGTCGAGGCTTCGCTGTAGAAGGTCAGCATGACCGGAAAATTGTAAGGGAACACCGTGCCGTCGGTGGCTTCGGTGCGCCCATAGCCGAGGGTGATCAGCGGGATCTTGTCGACCTCGGCGCGCTCGCTAAGGGCATACGCCGCCGGTGCGCCGTTGGGCTGGTACACCGCGACCGGCGCGCCATCCAGGCCATTCTTGAAGCGCTCGTAGCACTCGATGCCCTTCTCCGCCGTCCACTCGGTTTCGCATTCCTGCCATACCAGCTTCACGCCGTTGATGCCGCCTTCGACCTCGTTGATATAACGCAGGTAGTCGATCATCCCGGCCCACACCTGCACGCCGCTGGAGGCGTAGGCGCCGACGCGGTAAGTGGCCAGGGGAAAGAATTGCTGGTCCGCCGAGGCGACGGCCTGGGGCACAGCACCGGCCAGGGTCGCCAGCGCAAAGGCGGTGCCGACCAGGGAACGTTTGATGAATGCACGCATGGGTATTCTCTTGAAGGAAGGTTAGAAACGCAGCGGCCACTGCCGCAGACGGTCGCGCAGGGTGTGCAACAGGCGAATCAACCCCTCGGGTTCCTTGATCAGGAACACGATGATCAACACGCCGAAGATAATTTTCTGCAGGTTCTGCAACTGCCCCGCATCCACCGCGCCACCAAACAGCGCTTGTCCGGCATGGCTGAGCAGAATCGGCAGTAAGCTGATAAAGGCCGCGCCGACGAAGTTGCCGGCGATGCTGCCCATGCCGCCGATAATGATGATGAACAGGATCTGGAATGAGCGGTTGATATCGAAGCTGCTGGCACTGGCCGTGCCCAGGTAGGCGAAGGCCCACAGCGCGCCGGCAATCCCTAGGTAGAACGAACTGACCGCAAACGCCAGGCGCTTGTAGCGCACCACCGGGATGCCGACTACGGCAGCGGCGGTGTCCATGTCGCGGATCGCCATCCAGTTGCGCCCGACCTGGCTGCGCACCAGGTTGACGGCGGCCCAGGTCAACAGCAGCACCGTCACCAGCGTCAGCAGGTAGCGACCCAACGGCGTGTTGAGGTCATGGCCGAACAGCGCCAGCTTTGGCGCGGAAATGGTGCCGGACGAACCGTAGTTGTAGAACCAGGGGAATTTGACGAACACCCACTCGAGGAAAAACTGCGCCGCCAGGGTGGTGACCATCAGGTAGAAGCCCTTGATCCGCGAGCTGGGCAGGCCGAACAGCAAGCCCACCCCCGCGCTGATCACACCGCCGCCAAGCAATGCCAGCGGCAAGCCCAGCTCCGGCAGGCGCAACAGAAAACCATAGCTGGCAAACGCGCCCACGGCCATGAACCCCGCCGCGCCGACTGAGGTTTGCCCGGTGTAGCCGGTCAACAGGTTCAGGCCCAACCCGGCCAGGGACAGCACCAGGAACGGGATCAGGATCGCATTCAGCCAATAGTCATTGCCCCACAGCGGCACCACGATAAAGGCCAACGCCAGCAGGCCGAGCAGGCCCCAGGGCAGACGCCGTTGGGTCAGCAGCAACGGCGCGGTTTGTTCAGCAACAGGGATCGACATGGTTTCAGACTCGCTCGATGGCGCGCTCGCCGAACAGGCCGGCGGGACGGATATACAGGAAGGCCAGGGCCAGTACGTAGGCAAACCACGGCGTGATGCCACCGCCGATCAACGGGCCGATATACACCTCGGCGAGGTTCTCCGCCGCGCCCACAATCAGCCCGCCGACAATCGCCCCGCCAATCGAGGTGAAGCCGCCGATGATCAACACCGGCAAGGCCTTGAGCACCACCAGCGAGAGTGAAAACTGCACCCCTTGGCGCGCGCCCCACAACAGGCCCGCCACCAGCCCGACCACGCCGGCCACCGCCCAGACGATCTGCCAGATGCGGTTGAGGTTGATACCGATGGACAGCGCCGCCGTGGTGTCATCCGCCACCGCCCGCAACGACACGCCGATGCGGGTCTTGTTGAACAGCAGCGCCAGCACCGTCACCAGCACCACCGCCACGGCAGCCGCGATCAGGTCGAACTGGCTGAGCATCAGCGGCCCGACAAACAGCGGCACGTCGTCGATGCCCAGGTCCAGGGCGCGCACCTGCGAGCCCATCAAGCCTTGGGCCAGGCCTTCAATAATGAACGACAGCCCGAGGGTGGCCATGAACAGGGTGATCTGCGAACGGTTGACCAAGGGCCGCAGCACCAGGCGCTCGATCAGCAGCGCGCCGACGATCAGCACCAGCACCGTCAGCAGCAACGCCAGGGCAAAGGGCACGCCCTGGTCATGCAGGCTGACGAAGGTCAGCGCGGCAAACAGCAGCATCGACCCCTGGGCAAAGTTGAACACGCCGCTGGCCTTGTAGATCAGCACGAAGCCAATGGCGACCAGCGAGTACATGGTGCCGGCGAGCAGGCCGCCGAGCAGGGTTTCGAAGAAAAAGGTCATCAGTGTGCGACTCCCAGGTAGGCGGCGATCACCTCGGGGTTGGCTTGCACCTCGGCGGGCGTGCCATCGCCGACCTTGCGCCCGTAGTCGAGCACCACCACATGGTCGGACAGGCCCATGACCACGCCCATATCGTGTTCGATCAACACCACGGTGGTGCCCAGGTCGCGGTTTACATCGGCGACGAAGCGCGCCATGTCGTGTTTTTCCTCGGCGTTCATGCCGGCCATGGGTTCGTCGAGCAGCAACAGGCTGGGCCCGGCGATCAGCGCGCGGCCAAGTTCCACGCGCTTTTGCAGGCCGTAGGACAGGTTGCCCACCAACACATCACGATGGGCCTGCAGCTCGAGGAATTCGAGAATGGCCTGGCCGCGCAAGCGGAACGCCTCGGCTTCCCGCCGCGCCCGGGGCAGGCCCAGGGCCTGTTCGATAAAACTGCTGCGCGAATGCCGCGACAGGCCGGTGAGCAGGTTGTCGAGCACGCTCATCTTCTTGAACAGCGCGTTGTTCTGGAAGGTGCGGCCAATGCCTCTACGCGCAGCCCCCAAGGGGTCGATACGCTGGAAATGCTGTTGCTCGAACACAATCTCGCCTGCGTCGAAGCGATACACACCGTTGAGCACATTGAGCAGCGAACTTTTACCGGCACCATTGGGGCCGATCAGCGCGCAGATTTCGCCGCGCTGCACGTCGAAGGACAAGGCATTGATGGCCTTGACCCCTTTGAACGACAGCGAGATGTCGCGCACTTGGAGAATTGCTTGGCTCATGCAATATCCCGTTTGAATTCGGCCAGCCAATTCGGCTCGGCAGTGGATTTGAGCGGCTGCCAGATATAGGCCAGGCGCTGGAAGCCCAGCAGTTTGCGCACGCGATTTTTCAGCAAGCGGCCCAGGCCGTTGTGCGGGCGGGCAATTGCCCACTCACACAAGCGCCGGCGCCAGGTACCGTGGGGCGCCAGGCGACTTTCGATATCGTCGGCCAAGTGCTGCAAACGCTCGGGCGACAGCAACAGGCCGGTGGGCGCAACTTCACTGCGATCACGCCGCGCCGACGCCAGGTTTTCCGGGAAGGCCAGGCCATGGCCGCTGGTCAGCCACTGCTCCAGCACCACCGCCAGACCGCCTTGCCACTGGGTGCCCTCCTCGCTCCACAACAGCGTTTCGCCGCTCGGTTGCCACCAGCGATGCAGGTGCTGCGCCGGGTCTACCGGGCCGAGTAAGTGGGCAAAGTCCAACCGCTGGGTGAAATCCCACTGCGGCTGACGGCCTTGCACGTACACGTGGCTCGGGCGAATACGCCACAGCTGTTGTTGCAACGCCGCAGGTTCGAGGCTGTCGGCCAGCGTGAGCACCTGCCCGCCCAGCGCCTGGGCAGCCAATGCCAGCAATAACAGGCTTGGCTCGAACACGCCGCTGAGCGCCAGCCGCGATTGCTCGCCGAAGCCCTGCTGGCGCAAGCCATCGGCCAGCCGCTCGACATCGCGCAACACGTCGATCCAACGCCAGGCATGCCACTGGCCCTGGCGCTTGTGGCGCAGCGCGATGTGCAGCGGGGTGATCTGCGCCCAGTGGTGCAGTTGCTCCTGGGCCTTGGGCAGGTTGTCGAGTGCCTCGGCGGGCCATTCCAGGGCCAGCGGGCGTTTGAGTTCGTGCACGCTCATAGGGGTAATGCTCCTATTGGGGTATTAAGCGTGCGGTGGTCCGCTGGCCGGGATATTCATGACAACACGGGGCAAATGTGGGAGGGGGCTTGCCCCCGATGGTGGTGGTTCAGTTAGAACACCTTTGATTGACCCACCGCTATCGGGGGCAAGCCCCCTCCCACATTGGTTTTGTGCAGGGCAGATAGGTCGTGCACGCTCATAGGGTAATGCTCCTATTGGGGGGTTAAGCGTGCGGTGGTCCGCTGGCCGGAATATTCATGACAACACGGGGCAAATGTGGGAGGGGGCTTGCCCCCGATGGTGGTGGTTCAGTTAGAACACCTTTGATTGACCCACCGCTATCGGGGGCAAGCCCCCTCCCACATTGGTTTGGTGTAGGGCAGACAGGTCGCGTTTGAGTGCGTGCACGCTCATAGGGTAATGCTCCTATTGGGTGTTAAGCGTGCGGTGGTCCGCTGGCTGGGATATTCATGACAACACGGGGCAAATGTGGGAGGGGGCTTGCCCCCGATGGCGGTGGCTCAGTTAGAACACCTTTGATTGACCCACCGCTATCGGGGGCAAGCCCCCTCCCACATTGGTTTTGTGCAGGGTAGATAGGTCGCGGTAGCTGGCGCCGGGGTGGTTCGCGCCCAACCGTGCGCCGTCGCCAAACAGCTTCTCGCGCAACGTGCCCTGGGCGTATTCGGTCTTGTACACGCCACGCTTCTGCAACTCCGGCACCAGCAGGTCCACGGCGTCGATGAAGGTTTCGTGGGTCAACGCGTAGGCCAGGTTGAAGCCGTCCACGTCGGTCTCCTCGACCCATTCCTGCAACAGGTCGGCAACGGTTTCCGGGCCGCCGACAAACAGTGGGCCGAACCCGCCGATCCCCACCCAGTCGGCCAGCTCATTCGGGGTCCAGACCTTGTTCGGGTCTGCCGTGGAGAAGGCTTCCACCGCCGATTGAATGGCATTGGTGTGCACATGCTTGAGCGGTTCATCCGGTTTGAACTGGCTGAAATCGATGCCCGTCCAGCCGGAGATCAGCGCCATCGCGCCCTCGTAGCTGACGTAGGCTTTGTATTCGTCAAACTTGGCTTTGGCCTTGGCATCGGTTTCACCGACGATCACCGTCTGCAAGTTGAAGATCAGGATTTTCTTCGGATCGCGCCCGGCTTCGGCCGCGCGGCGGCGGATGTCGGCGACGGTCTTTTTCAGCAGCACCTTGGACGGCGCCGCCACAAACACGCATTCGGCCTGCTCGGCGGCAAACTGCTTGCCACGGCTGGACGCACCGGCCTGGTAGAGCACTGGCGTGCGCTGCGGTGACGGCTCGCACAGGTGAATGCCCGGCACCTGGAAATGTTTGCCGACGTGGCGAATCTCGTGAATCTTGCTCGGGTCGCTGAAAATTCGGCGCTCGCGGTCCCGCAGCACGGCGCCCTCCTCCCAGCTGCCTTCCCAGAGTTTGTAGCAAACCTCCAAGTATTCCTCGGCATAGTCGTAGCGTGCGTCGTGTTCGGTCTGGGCTTTCTGGCCGAGGTTCTTGGCGCCGCTTTCCAGATAGGAGGTGACGATGTTCCAGCCGATGCGGCCCTTGGTCAGGTGATCAAGGGTGGAAAGCCTGCGCGCAAACGGGTACGGGTGTTCGAACGACAACGAAGCGGTCAGGCCGAAACCCAAGTGCTCGGTGACCAGCGCCATCGGCGCGATCAGCGACAGCGGATCGTTGACCGGCACTTGGGTGGCCTGGCGGATCGCTGCGTCGCCGTTGCCGTTGTACACGTCATAGATGCCCAGCACGTCAGCGATAAACAGGCCGTCGAACTTGCCGCGCTCCAGGATCTTGGCGAGGTCGGTCCAGTATTCCAGGTCCTTGTACTGCCACGAACGGTCACGCGGGTGCGCCCACAGGCCGGGGGATTGGTGGCCGACACAGTTCATGTCGAAGGCATTCAAGCGGATTTCACGGGACATCAAAGCACTCCGTTGAGGTGGTAGTTGCCGACGACCTGGTATTTCCAGCGCAGGGGGTCATCGAGCGTCGGCGGCAATGCAGTGCGTTGTCCGGTGAGTTCAAATTCGGTGTTGCTGGCAAAGAGCAAGGCTTCGGCGGCGGCAATCTGCGCTTCGGTGATCGCGACCGGGCTGGGATGGGTGTCGGCGCGTTCCAGCAGGGCGGCGGCCACATCGACGCGGATCTGCCAATCGCCGAAGCGGCTGATCACGTAGGGGTCGTCGCTTTTCGCGACATGCCGCCGGGTGCTTTCCAGCAGTTGGCGGGCCTGATTCAGGGCGGTCATGGTCAAGTCTCCTCAGTTCCAGGCGTGGCGTGCCGGCTTCACGCCGTTGAGCACGAAGTTGCCGATCAAGTGGTATTTCCAGCGGGCCGGGTCGTGCAGGGTGTGGGTGCGCGCGTTGCGCCAGAAGCGGTCGAGGTTGTGTTTGCCGGTAACCGAGCGGGTGCCGGCCAATTCAAACAGTTTGCTGCTGGCGAGCAACGCGGTTTCGGCGGACAACACTTTGGCCTGGGCGACCACCAGCGAGGCATTGGCGACGGTGTCTTCGCTTGGCTCAGCCAGCGCCAGGTCGACCGCACGGCCAGCCTTGGCGAGAATCGCTTCGGTGCCGTGCACGCGCCACTGCAGGTCGCCGATGGCGGCGATGGTGAACGGGTCCTGCCAGCCATGATCCTGTTGGCTGTCGATCCACGGCCGCGCCTGGCGCGCATGAATCTTGGCTTGCTCCAAGGCGCCGAGGGCAATGCCGGTGTCGACGGCCGCCTGGATGATCTGCGAGATCGGGCCGTTGGCGGTGGGTTGGTCGAAGGCCTGGTGAGCGGGAATCACAGCACTGCGCGGCACGCTCACACCGTCGAGGGTCACGCCGCCGCTGGCAGTGGTGCGCTGGCCGAAACCGTCCCAACTGTCGACCACACTGAGGCCCGGGGCGTCGCGTTCAACAAAGGCAATAAAGGCCTGGCCGTGTTCGTTGTTGCCGACGGTGGGCACGATGTGGGCGAACAGCGCGCCGGTGCAGTAGAACTTCTCGCCGTTGATTTGCGCGCTGTCAGCGTGGAAGCGGATCTGCGTATCAAAGGTGCCGGCGTTTTTGCTTTTGGCCTCGGAGAAAGCATTACCGAAGCGGTAACCCGCCAGGACCTTGCCGAAGTAGTGGCGCTTTTGTTCCTCGCTGGCGGTTTGCAGCAGGATGTCGACCACGCCAAGGTGGTTCTGCGGAATCTGCCCCAACGACGGGTCGGCGGCGGAGATCAACTTGATCACCTCGGCCACCGTCACATAGGACACTTCGGCGCCGCCGTAGGCCTTGGGAATGGTGATGCCCCACAACCCGCTGGCCGAAAACTCGTCAAGTTCGGCCACCGGCAGGCGGCGCTCGCGGTCGCGCACGCTGGCGTCGACGGCAAAGCGCGCGGCCAGGCGGGTGGCCACCTCGATGGCTTCGGCGTCCGAGCGGATGATATGGGCAGGGTGTTGAGGGTGGGCTGACATGGGCCGACTCCAGGCTCCGAGGGGATACTGGAGTGTTTGCAGGAGTCGTGCCTGAATTTAATCGTGAATAAAATCAGGCGTTTGCTGGTGATTCATGGCGCCGAGCCGCAGCTCAAACCAGCAAAGTGTGCATCCACTGTTGCCTGGCAGACAGTTAGATCACCACGTTGCGCACGAAGCGTACAGCCACCTCGCCGTCGTTGCGGTAGCCGTGCACATGACGGCTGGCGAACATATAGAACTCGCCGGCGGCGACGCGCTTTTCTTCATCGCCTACCAGCAGCGTGAGGCAACCTTCGAATACAAACAGCTGCACGCTCCAGCCGTCCGGGTCGGGGTCGGGGCTGTAGCGATCACCCGGCTCCAGCTGCATCTCCCACAACTCGACCTCGCGCCGCGCGGTGGCCTTGGCCAGCAGCACCGCCTTGCTGCCAGGGATATCGCCGGCCCAGGCCAGCTCGTTGATGCGGCTGTGGTCGGGCGCATCCGGGGCCTGGATCAGGTCGCTGAAGGCCACGTCCAACGCTTCGGCAACGCGGTCCAGGGTGGACAGGCTGACGTTCTTCTCACCCGCCTCGATGGCCACCAGCATGCGCCGGCTGACGCCGGATTTTTCCGAGAGCGCGGTCTGGCTCAAGTCGGCGGCATGGCGCAGGCGACGGACGTTTTGGCTGACGTGCTGCAGGACCGAGGCCCGTTGTGGATTTTCTTTGTGCACTATATTGCTCAATGGGTGGGTGTGCGCAGTATACTGCCCAGCGTGCGGCGCATTGTGCGGTCCGTACCTTTCCCTTGCAAGACCGAGCCGCCATGACCACCGCGAACACCTCCCGCCGTTTCAACCGTTTCAGTAAAGCCGAATGCATCCTGGTGTTCATTACCATGATCTGGGGCGGTACCTTTTTGCTCGTGCAACACGCGATGACGGTCAGCGGGCCGATGTTTTTCGTGGGCCTGCGATTTGCGGCTGCGGCCATCGTGGTGGGTTTCTTTTCCTTGCGCACCCTGCGCGACCTGACCCTGTTCGAGTTGAAGGCCGGGGTGTTTATCGGCGTGGCGATCATGTTCGGCTACGGCTTGCAGACCATCGGCCTGCAAACGATCCTCAGCAGCCAGTCGGCGTTCATCACCGCATTGTATGTGCCGTTCGTGCCCTTATTGCAGTGGCTGGTGCTCGGCCGCCGCCCAGGCTTGATGCCGAGCATTGGCATCATGCTGGCGTTTGCCGGGTTGATGCTGTTGACGGGCCCTGCCGGCGCGTCGTTGAACTTCAGCGCCGGCGAAATCGCCACCCTGATCGGCGCCGTGGCGATTGCCGCGGAAATCATCCTGATCAGTGCGTTCGCCGGCCAGGTAGATGTGCGCCGGGTGACCGTGGTGCAACTGGCCACGGCGTCGTTGCTGTCATTCCTGATGGTGGTGCCGATGGGCGAGGCGCTGCCGGGGTTCTCGTGGTTGCTGCTGTTTAGCGCGGTGGGCCTGGGTTTGACCAGCGCAGTGATCCAGGTGGCAATGAACTGGGCGCAACAGAGTGTTTCACCAACCCGCGCCACCTTGATTTATGCCGGTGAGCCGGTGTGGGCAGGCGTGGTGGGGCGGATTGCCGGGGAGCGTTTCCCGCCGATTGCGATGCTGGGGGCAGCGTTGATTGTGGCGGCAGTGATTGTGAGTGAGATGAAGACCAAGGGGCAGAAGGCGCTGGCGTTGGAAGCGGAGCTGGAGCAAGAGCGACAGGGCTAAGCCTCGACTCGGTCAACTGTGGGAGCGGGCTTGCTCGCGAATGCGTGCTGGCATTCAACATTGGTGTCGGCTGACCCACCGCTTTCGCGAGCAAGCCCGCTCCCACGCTTGTAAGTTGGCGTCTGGAAACAAGGCTAAATCAGCGGTTTCGTCCTACCTTGTAGGATCCTGCCACATCTTGCCGTTTGGTGATCGTGAAAGCGGCACGTATGATGCATCCCAAACTCCCGCAGATTAGAAGCCTATGTCCCTGATAGTTCTACTGCTTCTGCCGTTCATTGGCAGCTGTCTGGCGGCCTTGCTGCCGCACAATGCACGTAACACCGAATCCCTGCTGGCCGGCCTTGTGGCCCTGGTCGGCAGCATTCAAGTCGCCCTGCTCTACCCCCAGATCGCCCACGGTGGCGTGATCCACCAAGAATTCATGTGGTTGCCCAGCCTCGGGCTGAACTTCGTGTTGCGCATGGACGGGTTTGCCTGGCTGTTCTCGATGCTGGTGCTGGGCATCGGCACGCTGGTGGCGTTGTACGCGCGCTATTACATGTCGCCGGACGATCCGGTGCCGCGCTTCTTCGCGTTTTTCCTGGCGTTCATGGGCGCCATGCTCGGGCTGGTGATCTCCGGCAACCTGATCCAGATCGTGTTCTTCTGGGAACTGACCAGCCTGTTCTCGTTCCTGTTGATCGGCTACTGGCACCACCGCGCCGATGCACGGCGCGGCGCCTATATGGCGCTGATGGTTACCGGCGCGGGCGGCTTGTGCCTGCTCGCAGGCGTGATGCTGCTGGGGCATATCGTCGGCAGTTATGACCTCGACCTGGTGCTGGCGGCGGGTGAGCAGATCCGCGCCCATGCGTTATACCCGGTGATGCTGGCGTTGGTGCTGATCGGCGCCTTGAGCAAAAGCGCACAGTTCCCGTTCCACTTCTGGCTGCCCCACGCGATGGCCGCGCCCACGCCGGTTTCGGCCTACCTGCACTCGGCAACGATGGTGAAGGCCGGCGTGTTCCTGCTGGCCCGCCTGTGGCCGTCGCTGTCCGGCAGCGAAGAATGGTTCTGGATCGTCGGCGGCGCCGGCGCCCTCACCCTCCTCCTCGGCGCCTACTGCGCCATGTTCCAGAATGACCTCAAGGGCCTGCTGGCCTATTCCACCATCAGCCACCTCGGGCTGATCACCCTGCTGCTCGGCCTCAACAGCCCGCTGGCCGCCGTCGCGGCGGTGTTCCACATTCTCAACCACGCCACCTTCAAGGCCTCGCTGTTCATGGCGGCGGGCATCATCGACCACGAAAGCGGCACGCGGGATATCCGCAAGCTCAGTGGCCTGGTGCGCCTGATCCCGTTTACCGCGACCCTGGCGATGGTGGCCAGTGCGTCGATGGCCGGGGTGCCGCTGCTCAATGGTTTCCTGTCCAAGGAAATGTTCTTCGCCGAAACCGTATTTATCTCGGCGACAAAGTGGGTGGAAATCGCCTTGCCGGTGATCGCCACCGTCGCCGGTACCTTCAGCGTGGCTTATGCCCTGCGCTTTACCGTCGATGTGTTTTTCGGCCCGCCGGCAAAAGACCTGCCCCATACCCCTCACGAACCACCACGCTGGATGCGCGCGCCGGTGGAATTGCTGGTATTCACCTGCCTGCTGGTAGGCATCTTCCCCGCCCAGGTGGTCGGTTCGATCCTCGCCGCCGCCGCCCTGCCGGTGGTGGGTGGCGTGCTGCCGGAGTACAGCCTGGCGATCTGGCACGGCTGGAACGCGCCGATGATCATGAGCCTGGTGGCCATGTCCGGTGGCGTGGTGCTGTACCTGGTGCTGCGCAAGCAACTCAAGATCGGCCGCTTCAAGTACCCGCCGCTGATCAGCTACTTCAACGGCAAGCGCGGCTTCGAGCGCTGCCTGGTGGTGATGATGCGCGGGGTGCGCAAGATCGAAAAACGCATCAGCACCAAACGCCTGCAGACCCAGCTGTTCCTGCTGGTGCTGGCGGCGGTGATCGCCGGTTTGATCCCGATGCTCAACAGCGGCCTCAGTTGGGGCGACCGGCCGAAGATCCCGGGTTCCATCGTGTTCGTCACCCTGTGGCTGCTGGCGATAGGCTGTGCCCTCGGCGCCGCCTGGCAGGCCAAGTACCACCGGCTGGCGGCCCTGACCATGGTCAGCGTGTGCGGCCTGATGACCTGCATCACCTTCGTATGGTTCTCGGCGCCTGACCTTGCGCTCACGCAACTGGTGGTGGAAGTGGTGACCACCGTGCTGATCCTGCTGGGCCTGCGCTGGCTGCCACGGCGGATCGAAGAAGTCTCGCCACTGCCGAGTTCGCTGCGCAAGGCCCGCATTCGACGCCTGCGTGACTTCCTGCTCTCTACCGTGGTGGGCGGCGGCATGGCGCTGTTGTCCTACGCGATGCTGACGCGCCAGACCCCCAACGATATTTCCTCGTTCTACCTGAGCCGCGCCCTGCCCGAAGGTGGCGGCAGCAATGTGGTGAACGTGATGCTGGTGGACTTCCGTGGCTTCGACACCCTCGGCGAAATCACCGTGCTCGGCGCCGTGGCGCTGACCGTGTACGCGCTGCTGCGACGCTTCCGCCCGTCCAAGGAAAGCATGCAGCTACCGGCGCAACAGCGCCAATTGGCGCCGGACGTGGCCACCGACCTGGTCAACCCGCGCCAGGCCAGCGACACCGCCCTGGGCTTCATGATGGTGCCGGCGGTGCTGGTACGCCTGCTGCTGCCGATTGCGCTGGTGGTGTCGTTCTACCTGTTCATGCGCGGCCACAACCAACCCGGCGGCGGTTTTGTCGCAGGGCTGGTGATGTCGGTGGCGTTCATCCTGCAATACATGGTCGCCGGCACCCAGTGGGTCGAGGCGCAAATGAGTTTGCGGCCGATGCGCTGGATGGGCTTCGGGCTGTTCTCGGCCACCCTCACCGGGCTCGGCGCGCTGTTTGCCGGGTACCCGTTCCTGACCACCCACACCTGGCATTTGAGCCTGCCCGTGCTGGGCGATATCCATATCGCCAGTGCGTTGTTCTTCGACGTCGGCGTGTACGCCATGGTCGTCGGCTCGACCCTGCTGATGCTCACCGCCCTCGGCCACCAGTCCGTGCGCGCGCATAAACCGAGCAACCAGGCCAAAGTAGTTGCCGCAACGGAAGGAGCCGCCTGATGGAAGAAGTCATCGCAATTGCCATTGGGGTCCTCGCGGCCTCCGGCGTCTGGTTGATCCTGCGGCCACGGACATTCCAGGTGGTGATGGGCCTGTGCCTGCTGTCGTATGGGGTCAACCTGTTCATTTTCAGCATGGGCAGCCTGTTCATCGGCAAGGAGCCGATCATCAAGGACGGCGTGCCGCAAGACCTGCTCAACTACACCGACCCGCTGCCCCAGGCGCTGGTGCTCACGGCCATCGTCATCAGCTTCGCCATGACCGCGTTGTTCCTGGTGGTGTTGCTGGCCTCGCGGGGCCTGACCGGCACCGACCATGTGGACGGCCGGGAGCCCAAGGAATGACGTGGATGAATCAACTGATCGTCGCGCCGATCCTGTTGCCGCTGCTGACCGCCGCGCTGATGCTGATGCTTGGCGAAAAACGCCGCCCGCTGAAAGCCAAAATCAATCTGTTCTCCAGCGTCGTCGGCCTGGGCATCGCGATCCTGCTGTTGTACTGGACGCAAAAAGGCGGCCCCGGCTCGATTGGCGTATACCTTCCCGGCAACTGGCAGGTGCCGTTCGGCATTGTGCTGGTGGTGGACCAACTGTCGGCGTTAATGCTGGTGCTCACCGGGATCATCGGCGTCAGTGCTCTGCTGTTCGCCATGGCCCGCTGGGACCGCGCCGGCACCAGCTTCCACGCCTTGTTCCAGATCCAGATGATGGGCCTGTACGGCGCGTTCCTGACCGCCGACCTGTTCAACCTGTTCGTATTCTTCGAGGTGCTGCTGGCGGCGTCCTACGGTTTGATGCTGCACGGCTCCGGCCGAGCACGGGTGTCCTCGGGGCTGCATTACATCGCGATAAACCTGCTGGCGTCGTCGTTGTTCCTAATTGGCGCGGCGATGATCTACGGGGTCACCGGTACACTGAATTTCGCCGACCTGGCGCTGAAAATCCCGCTGGTGCCAGAGGCCGATCGCGGGTTGTTGCACGCCGGTGCAGCAATCCTGGCGGTGGCGTTCCTGGCCAAGGCCGGCATGTGGCCGCTGAACTTCTGGCTGGCGCCCGCCTACTCCTCGGCGAGCGCGCCGGTGGCGGCCATGTTTGCGATCATGACCAAGGTTGGCGTGTACACCGTGCTGCGCTTGTGGACGCTGCTGTTTTCCGGCCAGGCCGGCGCCTCGGCGCTGTTTGGCGGCGACTGGCTGGTGTATGGCGGCATGGCGACCATCATCTGTGCCGGGCTGGCGATGGTGGCAGCGCAGCGGCTGGAGCGCATGGCGAGCTTGAGCATCCTGGTCTCGGCCGGGATCCTGCTGTCGGCGGTAGGTTTTGCCCAACCGAGCCTGACGGCCGGGGCGCTGTTCTACCTGGTCAGTTCCACCCTGGCGTTGAGCGCGCTGTTCCTGCTGGCCGAGCTGATCGAGCGCTCGCGTTCGGCCAATGACCTGCCGCTGGATGAGGAAATCGATGCGTTGCCTAAAGCGATGGAGTCTTTGCACCCGCGCCCCGGCGTGAACCTGGATGATGAGCAGCAGGCCGTGGTTGGCCAGGTGATCCCCTGGACCATGGCCTTCCTGGGCTTGAGCTTTATCGCCTGTGCGCTGCTGATTATCGGCATGCCGCCGCTGTCCGGGTTTATCGGCAAGCTCAGCCTGTTGAGCGCGCTGGTCAATCCACTGGGGCTGGGTGTAAGTGTCGACGAACCGATCCGCCCCGCTGCCTGGGGCCTGGTGGCGCTGTTGATCCTGTCCGGCCTGGCCTCGTTGATCGCCTTTGCGCGCTTGGGCATCCAGCGTTTCTGGACCCCGGAGGAACGCCCTTCGCCGCTGCTGCGTCGCTATGAGTGCATACCGATCTTCTTCCTGCTCGGCCTGAGCATCGCCCTGACGTTCAAGGCCGAACCACTGATGCGCTACACCCAGGCCGCCGCCGAGAGCCTGAACAACCCGGAGCGCTATGTGATGGCCGTGATGGCCACGCGCCCGGTGCTGAGCCCCGAAGCCCAGGCAGCCGCGCTGGAGGTGCAACCATGAAGCGCCTGTTCCCCGCCCCGTGGTTATCCCTGGCGTTGTGGGTGTTGTGGCTGGTGTTGAACCTGTCGGTCAGCCCCGGCAACCTGTTGCTGGGCGCGCTGCTGGGCTTTCTCGCGCCGCTGCTGATGGCGCCGCTGCGCCCGCTGCCGATCCGTATCCGCCGCCCCGGCGTGATCATCCGCCTGTTTTTCCGGGTCGGCCGCGACGTGATTGTTTCCAACCTGCAGGTGGCCTGGGGTGTACTCACCTGTGGCTCACGCCCACCGCGCTCGCGCTTTATCAAGATCCCGCTGGACCTGCGCGACGCCAATGGCCTGGCCGTGCTGGCGATGATCACCAGCGTGACGCCCGGCACCGTCTGGTCAGAACTGGCCCTGGACCGCAGCATCCTGCTGTTGCACGTCTTCGACCTGGATGACGAAGCGCTGTTTATCCAAGCGTTCAAACACGCCTACGAGCGGCCCCTGATGGAGATCTTCGAATGAGCGCCCTGCTCTCCAATGCGATCCTGTTCAGCCTGTTCCTGTTCTCGCTGGCGATGGTGCTGACCCTGGTGCGCCTGTTCAAGGGCCCGTCGGCCCAGGACCGGGTACTGGCGCTGGACTACCTGTACATCCTGGCAATGCTGATGATGCTGGTGCTGGGCATTCGCTATGCCAGTGACACCTACTTCGAAGCGGCGCTGCTGATCGCGCTGTTCGGCTTCGTCGGCTCGTTTGCCCTGGCCAAATTCCTGCTGCGTGGGGAGGTGATTGAATGATGCCGTTATGGATGGAAATCGTCGTCGCGGTGCTGCTGGTATTGAGCAGCGTGTTTGCCTTGATTGGCGCGATCGGCTTACTGCGCATGAAGGACTTCTTCCAGCGCATGCACCCACCGGCACTCGCCTCGACCCTGGGCGCGTGGTGCGTGGCACTGGCGTCGATCATCTATTT
Source organism: Pseudomonas sp. S09G 359 (assembly GCF_002843605.1). Classification (NCBI taxonomy): domain Bacteria; kingdom Pseudomonadati; phylum Pseudomonadota; class Gammaproteobacteria; order Pseudomonadales; family Pseudomonadaceae; genus Pseudomonas; species Pseudomonas sp. S09G 359. The sequence goes on from NZ_CP025263.1 coordinate 4,249,379, forward strand.
TTCGGTGCTCAAATCCGGGCCGGTGCTGCACGGCTGGCTGATTCCGATTTTGCTGTCGATCACCGTGCCGGTGACCACCTTGCTGCTGGCGCGCACGGCGTTGTTCCGCAAGCGCATGGCCGGTGATGACGTGCCGGCTGAGGTCAGCAGCCGCCGCTGACAGCTCTGGAACCTATTACAAGATCGGCGCGCCGAACCTGCGCAAACGCGGCATCCAGTGATCGAGGATTTCCGCCGACGCCAGCACATGATGGGCATGCCCGATCAATAACCGGCGCGGCACAAAACCGATGTATCTGGAGTCATCGCTGTTGTCACGGTTGTCGCCCAACATAAAGTAGTTGTCGGCCGGTACGGTAACCGGGCCGAAATTGCGCAACGCCCGCACTGTCGGCATGAACTGCACCGTGCGCTGGCTGTTGGCCGCCTGTTCGGTCAGCTTGATGCCTGGGACCGCATGGCCAGGCACGATCGGCTCGCTGATATCCTGCGCGTCGCTGTAGGTTGCAGGCACACCGTTGACCCACAACACCTCGTCTCTCATCTCCAGGGTGTCACCGGGAATGCCGACGATGCGCTTGATCAGGCGCATGCCGTCCTTGGGCGACGAAAACGTCACCACATCACCGCGTTGGGGGTTATCGAGCTTGGCCAGGGAGATGTCAGTGAGCGGCAGCTTGAGGTCGTAGGCCACCCGGTTCACTAGCACCACATCGCCCTCGAGCAAGGTCGGGCGCATGGAGCCAGAGGGAATGGGGTTCCAGTCGGCCAGGGAGGTACGAAAAACGCCGAAGCACAACCAGAAAATGATTGCGTAACGGTAACGGATCAACCAACTTCGCATACATCCTCGCCATACAAAAAGTGGGTGTAAACACTGACATCAGTACTGTTTACCCTTTGACGTCTTAACTGACGGGCATCAGGTATACGCTCGGTTGTTGCACTCGCGGATTAAATTAACATTAGCCTTCAGCCTGTCGTCAGCCGCAGGCCGCTAAGTCCACGCGCACTAAAAGGAGTTTTCGCCATGGATATCAGATGTTCCGTGTTTATCGCAGCCAGCATCGACGGCTTTATTGCCCGCCCGGACGGTGATATCGAGTGGTTGCACCGTCCAGAGTACGAAACGGCGGAGTTGAACGGCGTGACCTATGAAAGCTTCATCGCCACGGTCGATGCGCTGGTGATGGGCAGCAAAACCCTGAAGAAAGTCCTGTCCTTCCCCGAGTGGCCCTACGAGGGTACGCCGGTCATTGCGCTTTCCCATCAGCATCTGCAGATCCCTGCACATCTGGAGGGCAAGGTCGAGGTCATGGCAGGAGACGTAACCAAGCTGGTGGCAACGTTAGCCAAGCGCGGCATGCAGCATCTTTACCTCGACGGCGGCCAGACGATCCAGGCGTTTCTTGCAGCGGGCCTGGTCAATGAGCTGATCATTACGCGTATCCCGGTGTTGCTGGGGCAAGGTATCCCACTGTTCAACCCGGTTGGCAGTGAGCATGAGTTGCGTCATGTGGGTACGTACGTGTCAGACAATGGTTTTGTGCAGAGTCGATATCAAGTGATGGCAGGCGCTCGCGCCTTTCACGGCCTTCAGGCGAGTAACCCCGCCCTATTGGCCTGATTCATTTCTCTGAAGGAACAGATCATGAACCCACCCCTCGCATTGGTCGCAGGTATAGGACGCCATAACCGCTCCATCGGCAAAGCCGGCGGGCTGTTGCGAATGGTGCCGGATGATCTGCGTAGATTCGCGGCCAAGACCATCGGGAAGCCCGTCATCATGGGCCGAAAAACCTTCGAGTCGGTCATTGCGCTCAGCGGACGGCCGCTGTCGGATCGACCCAATATCGTGCTGTCCAGAAACCCCGACTATGAGCACCAGCAAGCTATCGTCTGCCGGTCTTTAGCAGCAGCACTTGAACGCGCCGCCCTCTACAACCCCGACGAAATCCACATCGGTGGCGGCCCAGAGCTGTATGACCAAGTGATTCACCGGGTGGACAGGCTGTACCTGACCCTGTTCAACGATGAACATGAGGGTGAAGCCAGGTTTCCGAGTTTTGAGGATGAGTTCGTCGAGGTATGCCGCCATGGCGTCCGACAGCACGAAGGACTTGAGTACGAATGGGTGGATTACATGAGGCGTAGACCCGCGACGGAATGAACCGGGCACGGTAAAAAATGTGGGAGCTGGCTTGCCTGCGAAGGCGGTGTATCAGTCAGTATTTTCGGTGACTGGCACACCGCATTCGCGAGCAAGCCCGCTCCCACATTTGGATTGGGGGCTGCAGATGTTATGGCGGCTGTGCGGGGGATGCCTTAGGGCATGCCGGGTGGAAACCGAAGAATTCGTAAAGCGGGCACGGTGAAAAATGTGGGAGCTGGCTTGCCTGCGAAGGCGGTGTATCAGTCAGTATTTTCGGTGACTGGCACTCCGCCATCGCAGGCAAGCCAGCTCCCACATTTGGATTGGGGACTGCAGATGTTATGGCGGCTGTGCGGGGGATGCCTTAGGGCATGCCGGGTGGAAACCGAAGAATTCGTAAAGCGGGCACGGTGAAAAATGTGGGAGCGGGCTTGCCTGCGAAGGCGCTGTATCAGTCAGTATTTTCGGTGACTGGCACACCGCATTCGCGAGCAAGCCCGCTCCCACATTTGGATTGGGGACTGCAGATGTTATGGCGGCTGTGCGGGGGATGCCTTCGCGCATGCTGGGTGCCTAGCCAGTTCACAGACAAATCTGAAACCGAAGAATTCGCAAAGTGGGCACGGTGAAAAATGTGGGAGCTGGCTTGCCTGCGATTGCGGTGTATCCGTCAGCATTTTTGGTGACTGGCACTCCGCAATCGCAGGCAAGCCAGCTCCCACATTTGGATTGGGGACTGCAGATGTTATGGCGGCTGTGCGGGGGATGCCTTAGGGCATGCCGGGTGCCTATCCAGTTCACAGATAAATCTGAAACCTAAGAATTCGTAAAGCGGGCACGGTGAAAAATGTGGGAGCTAGCTTGCCTGCGAAGGCGGTGTATCAGTCAGTACTTTTGGTGACTGACACTCCGCCTTCGCAGGCAAGCCAGCTCCCACATTTGGATTGGGGGCTGCAGATGTTATGGCGGTTGTGTGCAGGATGCCTTCGGGCATGCCGGGTGCCTAGACAGTTCACAGACAAATCTGAAACCGAAGAATTCGTAAAGCGGGCACGGTGAAAAATGTGGGAGCTGGCTTGCCTGCGAAGACGGTGTATCAGTCAGTATTTTCGGTGACTGGCACTCCGCATTCGCGAGCAAGCCCGCTCCCACATTTGGATTGGGGGCTGCAGATGTTATGGCGGTTGTGTGCAGGATGCCTTCGGGCATGCCGGGTGCCTAGCCAGTTCACAGACAAATCTGAAACCGAAGAATTCGTAAAGCGGGCACGATAAAAATGTGGGAGCTTGGGTGTATCCGTGAGCATTTTCGGTGACTGACACTCCGCATTCGCGAGCAAGCCCGCTCCCACATTTGGATTGGGGGCTGCAGATGTTATGGCGGCTGTGTGCAGGATGCCTTCGGGCATGCCGTGTGCCTATCCAGTTCACAGACAAATCTGAAACCTAAGAATTCGTAAAGCGGGCACGGTGAAAAATGTGGGAGCTGGCTTGCCTGCGATTGCGGTGTATCCGTCAGCATTTTCGGTGACTGGCACACCGCATTCGCGAGCAAGCCCGCTCCCACATTTGGATTGGGGACCCCGATAAATCCCTTGCGTACCCGACGCAAAAAAAAACGCCCCGAACCAGTCGGGGCGTTTTTGATTCAGCGTCTACCGATCAAGCCTGATCAGCCAACCGCCACGTTGTCCCACCCTTCCCGTCTTCCAACACCACACCCATCGCGGTCAGTTGGTCACGGATACGGTCGGACTCCGCCCAGTCTTTATTGGCACGCGCCGCCAGACGCGCCTGGATCAGCGCATCCACTTGCTCCGCATCCACACGCCCTTCGGCACCGGCTTGCAGGAAGTCATCGGCTTCCATCTGCAACACGCCCAGCACGCTGGCCAGTTCTTTCAGGCGCGCAGCAAGCCCAGCCGCCGCGTCGAGATCGCTCTCGCGCAGGCGGTTGATCTCGCGCACCATCTCGAACAGCACCGCGCACGCTTCCGGTGTGCCAAAGTCGTCGTTCATCACTTCGGTAAACCGTGCCACGAACGCTTCGCCGCCAGCCGGCGCTACTGCAGGCAAGCCTTTCAATGCGTGGTAGAAACGCTCCAGGGCGCCCTTGGCGTCCTTGAGGTTGTCTTCCGAGTAGTTGATGGCACTGCGGTAGTGGCTCGACACCAACAGGTAACGCACAACCTCCGGGTGATACTTTTCCAGCACGTCGCGGATGGTGAAGAAGTTGTTCAAGGACTTGGACATCTTCTCGCCATTGATGCGGATCATGCCGCAGTGCATCCAGGCGTTGGCGTAGGTCTTGCCGGTGGCCGCTTCGCTTTGGGCGATCTCGTTCTCGTGGTGCGGGAATTCAAGGTCGCTGCCGCCGCCATGAATGTCGAAAGTCTCACCCAGGCAGCAGGTGGACATCACCGAGCATTCGATGTGCCAGCCCGGACGGCCCGCGCCCCATGGCGACTCCCAGCTCGGCTCGCCGGGCTTGGTCGCCTTCCACAGCACGAAATCCAGCGGGTCCTGCTTGGCTTCGTCGACTTCGATACGCGCGCCGATGCGCAGGTCTTCGATCTTTTTTCGTGACAGCTTGCCGTAGCCCATGAACTTGGCGACGCGGTAGTACACGTCGCCATTGCCCGGAGCGTAGGCGTAACCCTTGTCGATCAGGGTCTGGATCATCGCGTGCATGCCAGGGATGTGGTCCGTGGCGCGCGGCTCCATGTCCGGCTTGAGGATGTTGAGGCGTGCCTCATCCTCGTGCATCGCGGCAATCATGCGCTCGGTCAGCGCGTCAAACGACTCGCCGTTTTCGTTGGCGCGGTTGATGATCTTGTCGTCGATGTCGGTGATGTTGCGCACATAGGTCAAGTCATAGCCACTGAAACGCAACCAGCGGGTCACCAGGTCGAAGGCAACCATGCTGCGGCCGTGGCCGATGTGGCAGTAGTCGTACACGGTCATGCCGCACACGTACATGCGCACCTTGTTGCCATCCAGCGGCTTGAAGACTTCTTTGGTCTTGCTGAGCGTGTTGTAAATCGTTAGCACGATGTTTCCCTTAAGACTGAATCACTGGCCCCACGAATCACGCAAGGTCACGGTGCGGTTGAATACCGGCCGACCTGGTTTCGAGTCCTTGATATCCGCGCAGAAGTAACCTTCGCGCTCGAACTGGAAACGGTCTTCCGGCTGTGCGTCGCCAAGCGATGGCTCGGCACGACAACCAGTGAGCACTTGCAGGGAGTCAGGGTTGATGTTGTCGAGGAAGCTCGCGCTGTCTTCGGCCTTCTCAGGATTCGGCGAGCGGAACAGGCGATCGTACAAACGCACTTCGCACTCGATGCTGGCAGCGGCTGGCACCCAGTGGATCACGCCTTTGACCTTACGGCCTTCAGGGTTCTTGCCAAGAGTTTCCGGGTCGTAGGAGCAACGCAGTTCAACGATGTTGCCATCGGCGTCCTTGATCGCTTCGTCGGCGCGGATCACGTAGCTGCCGCGCAGGCGCACTTCGCCATTAGGTTCCAGGCGCTTGTAGCCTTTTGGCGGCTCTTCCATGAAGTCATCGCGGTCGATGTAGATTTCACGCGCGAACGGCAGCTTGCGCACGCCAAGTGCTTCGTTTTGCGGATGGCGCGGCAACTCGAGGTTGTCGACCTTGTCTTCCGGGTAGTTGGTGATCACCACTTTCAACGGACGCAGCACGCACATGGCGCGCGGGGCGTTGGCGTCGAGGTCCTGGCGGATGCTGAATTCGAGCATGCCGAAGTCGACCACGCCGTCGGAACGGTTGGTGCCGACCATGTCGCAGAAGTTGCGGATCGACGCCGGGGTGTAGCCGCGACGGCGGAAGCCCGACAGCGTGGACATGCGCGGGTCATCCCAGCCATGCACGTGCTTTTCGTCCACCAGTTGCTTGAGCTTGCGCTTGCTGGTGATGGTGTAGTTCAGGTTCAGACGGCTGAATTCGTACTGACGCGGGTGCGCCGGTACCGGCAGGCTGTCGAGGAACCATTCGTACAGCGGGCGATGGCTTTCGAACTCCAGGGTGCAGATGGAGTGGGTGATGCCTTCGATGGCGTCCGACTGACCGTGGGTGAAGTCGTAGTTGGGGTAGATGCACCACTTGTCGCCGGTCTGGTGGTGATGGGCGTGGCGGATGCGGTACATGATCGGGTCGCGCAGGTTCATGTTCGGCGAGGCCATGTCGATCTTGGCGCGCAGCACGCGGGCGCCGTCCGGGAACTCACCGGCGCGCATGCGGGCGAACCAGTCGAGGTTCTCTTCCACCGAACGGTCGCGGAACGGGCTGTTCTTGCCCGGCTCGGTCAGGGTGCCACGGTATTCCTTGGCCTGTTCCGGGCTCAGGTCGTCCACATAGGCCTTGCCGGCCTTGATCAGCTCGACGGCCCAGTCGAACAACTGGTCGAAATACTTGGACGCATAGCGCACTTCACCGGACCATTCGAAGCCCAGCCACTTGATGTCGCTTTCGATGGCGTCGATGTATTCCTGGTCTTCCTTGGCCGGATTGGTGTCGTCGAAACGCAGGTGCGTGACGCCACCGAACTCCTGGGCCAGGCCGAAGTTCACACAGATCGACTTGGCGTGACCGATGTGCAGGTAGCCGTTGGGCTCTGGCGGGAAGCGGGTGACGATCTGCGTGTGCTTGCCCGAATCCAGGTCCGCCTGGATGATCGGGCGCAGGAAATTGACCGGGACGGCAGGTCCGGCCTTGGAATTCGAGGTAGGGTCGACAGTGGGCTTGCTCATAGGATCCTTGAACAGACAGGTTCGTGGCCGGGTGGGGCCAGATAAAACAAAGGGCTCATAATAGCCGAAGCAGTCAAGACACTGACAGGCCAGGACCAAAAACTGCTGCTTTAATTGCTGCTTTAAGACTCCGGCAGTGAAAAACCACCTCGAAATTCCTGCCGGGCACGCTAAACTGCGCGCCTTGGCCGCGATTTGGCCAAACCGGTAAGGCGCCCAGGCGTCCAAACCCACGAATTCCCTGAAAAGAGTAGTGAACATGACTCAAGTCAAACTGACCACCAACCACGGTGACATCGTCATCGAGCTGAACGCCGAAAAAGCGCCGATCACCGTCGCCAACTTCATCGAGTACGTGAACGCTGGCCACTACGAAAACACCGTTTTCCACCGTGTTATCGGCAACTTCATGGTCCAGGGCGGCGGTTTCGAGCCTGGCATGAAAGAAAAGAAAGACAAGCGCCCAAGCATCCAGAACGAAGCGGACAACGGCCTTTCCAACGACAAGTACACCGTCGCCATGGCCCGTACCATGGAGCCGCATTCGGCCTCCGCGCAGTTCTTCATCAACGTGGCCGACAACGCCTTCCTCAACCACAGCGGCAAGAACGTGCAGGGCTGGGGCTACGCGGTATTCGGTAAAGTCACCGAAGGCCAGGACGTCGTTGACAAGATCAAAGGCGTGGCGACTACCTCCAAGGCCGGTCACCAGGACGTACCAGCAGAAGACGTGATCGTCGAGAAAGCCGAGATCGTTGGGTGATATTGCTGATTTCAGATTTGCATCTGGAAGAGGAGCGCCCGGACATTACCCGGGCGTTTCTGGATCTGCTCCACGGCCGCGCCCAAGGCGCCCAGGCGTTGTACATTCTGGGGGACTTCTTTGAAGCCTGGATTGGCGACGATGGGATGACGCCGTTCCAGCGCTCCATTGGCGAGGCGCTGCGCGAGCTGAGCGACAGCGGCACCCCGATTTTCATCATGCATGGCAACCGCGATTTCCTGATCGGCAAGGCCTTCTGCAAAGCTGCAGGCGCCACCTTGCTCAAGGACCCGAGTGTCGTGCAACTGCATGGCGAGCCCGTGCTATTGATGCACGGCGACAGCCTGTGCACCCGCGACCTTGGCTATATGAAGCTGCGGCGCATCCTGCGCAACCCGATTGTGCTGTTTATCCTGCGTCACCTGCCGTTGCGCACCCGCCACAAACTGGCGCGCAAGCTGCGCAGCGAAAGCAGCGCCCAGGTACGTATGAAAGCCAACGACATTGTTGATGTAACACCCGAGGAAGTGCCGCGGGTGATGCAGCAATTCGGCGTGCGCACCCTGGTGCATGGCCATACGCACCGCCCGGCGATCCACAAGCTGCAGATCGGCGACCAGGCGGCCAAGCGCATTGTGCTGGGGGATTGGGACAAGCAGGGTTGGGCTTTGCAGGTGGATGAGCAAGGGTTTCAGTTGGCGGCGTTCGATTTTGTGAACCCGCAGTTGGCGTTGCCTGGCGCTTAAGACCTGACAACACATATCAACTGTGGGAGGGGGCTTGCCCCCGATGGCTGTGGATCAGTCAGCATATTTCTGGCTGACCCACCGCTATCGGGGGCAAGCCCCCTCCCACATTGAATTGCATTCCAACCTTTGCCCGTCAGTGGCCGGAGGCCTCCGGCCCCGCCTTCGCGCCGAACGGTGGCGCCCAGGTACGCATGAAAGCCAACGACATTGTTGATGTAACCCCGAGGAAGTGCCGCGGGTGATGCAGCAATTCGGCGTGCGCACCCTGGTGCATGGCCATACGCACCGCCCGGCGATCCACAAGCTGCAGATCGGCGACCAGGCGGCCAAGCGCATTGTGCTGGGGGATTGGGACAAGCAGGGTTGGGCCTTGCAGGTGGATGAGCAAGGGTTTCAGTTGGCGGCGTTCGATTTTGTGAACCCGCAGTTGGCGTTGCCTGGCGCTTAAGACCTGACAACACATATCAACTGTGGGAGGGGGCTTGCCCCCGATGGCTGTGGATCAGTCAGCATATTTTTGGCTGACCCACCGCTATCGGGGGCAAGCCCCCTCCCACATTGAATTGCATTCCAACCTTTGCCCGTCAGTGGCCGGAGGCCTCCGGCCCCGCCTTCGCGCCGAACGGTGGCTTGGCCAGCCACACCAGCAACATCAACCCCATGAACATCCACCCCAGCAGCGTGAAGTAATCCACGGTGGACATCATGTAGGCCTGGCTGGTGAGGATCTGGTCCAACTGCGCATACGCCTTGTGCCCTGCCCCGCCCAGCGCCTGCAGCGCGTCGCGGGTGGCCGAGTCGTAGGTGGTCATGTTCTCGCTCATGTACGCATGGTGCTGGTCCGCGCGGCGAATCCAGATCCAGGTGGTCAGCGAGGCCGCGAAGCTGCCGCCCAAGGTCCGCAGAAAGGTCGCCAGGCCAGCGCCATCGGCGATCTGGTGCGGCGGCAGGTCGGACATCAGGATGCTCAAGGTCGGCATAAAGAACAGCGCCACGCCGATACCCATGAACAGTTGCACCAGGGCAATGTGCTGGAAGTCCACCTCATTGGTGAAGCCGGCACGCATGAAGCAACTCAGGCCGATCGCCAGGAATGCCAGGCCCGCCAGCAGCCGCAGGTCGAACTTGTGCGCGTACTTGCCGACAAACGGCGACATCAATACCGGCAGAATGCCGATCGGCGCCACCGCCAAACCGGCCCAGGTAGCGGTGTAGCCCATCTGGGTTTGCAGCCATTGCGGCAGGATCAGGTTGATGCCGAAGAAGCCTGCGTAACCCAGGATCAACACAATGGTGCCGATACGGAAATTGCGATAGGCGAACAGCCGCAGGTTGACCACCGGGTGTTTGTCGGTCATTTCCCAGATAATGAACACCGCCAAGGCAATCACCGAAATCGCCGCGCCAACGATGATGAAGTTGGATTCGAACCAGTCCAGGTCATTGCCCTTGTCGAGGATGATCTGCAAGGCGCCCACACCCACGATCAGACTAAGCAGCCCCACGTAGTCCATCGGCTGGTAACTGGTGACCACCGGGCGTTTCTTCAGCTGCGAACGCACCACCATTACCGCGAAAATACCGATGGGCACGTTGATAAAGAAGATCCACGGCCAGCTGTAGCTGTCGGTGATCCAGCCGCCAAGGATCGGCCCGGCAATCGGTGCCACCACCGTGACCATCGCCAGCAACGCCAGCGCCATACCGCGCCTCGCCGGCGGGTAGACCGCGATCAGCAAGGTCTGGGTCATTGGGTACAACGGCCCGGCGACCAGGCCTTGCAACACCCTAAAGCCGATCAGTTCGGGCATCGACGTGGAAATGCCGCACAAGAACGACGCCAGCACAAACAGCAGGGTCGCCCACAAAAACAGCTTCACCTCGCCAAACCGGCGGCTCAACCAGCCGGTGAGCGGCAACGCAATGGCGTTGCTCACCGCAAACGAGGTGATCACCCAGGTGCCCTGCTCCGAACTCACGCCCAGGTTGCCGGAAATGGTCGGCAACGCCACGTTGGCGATGGTGGTGTCGAGCACCTGCATAAAGGTCGCCAGCGACAGGCCAATAGTGGCCATCAACAGGCTGGGTGGCGTGAAGGAGGCGTTATTGCTCATCAGCGTTGCACAGCCTTGGGAGCGGCGACGCTGTTGTCATGGATCAACTGGGTGATCATGGCGTCAGCCTCGGCCAATTGGCGTTCATACACGTTGGTGGTGAACGAGGCCTTTTGCGGTGCCTGTTGCGCCAGCACCGGACCGCTCTGGTCGTGCAGGTCGACATTGACCACAGTGCTCAAGCCCACGCGCAACGGGTTCTTGGCCAGTTCATCGGCATTGATATGGATACGCACCGGCACGCGCTGCACAATCTTGATCCAGTTACCGGTGGCGTTCTGCGCCGGCAGCAGGGCAAACGCGCTGCCGGTACCGGCGCCGAGGCTGTCGACGGTGCCGCTGTACTTCACGTCGCTGCCGTAGATGTCCGACTCGATGTCCACCGGCTGGCCAATGCGCATGTCACGCAGTTGGGTTTCCTTGAAGTTGGCGTCGATCCACAGTTGGTTCAACGGGATCACCGCCATCAGCGCGGTGCCCGGCTGCACGCGCTGGCCCAGTTGCACGGTGCGCTTGGCCACATAGCCGGTGACCGGCGCAATCAAGGTGCTGCGCGCATTGGTCAGGTAGGCCTGGCGCAGTTGCGCGGCAGCGGCTTGCACGTCGGGGTGCGAGCTGATCACGGTGTCATCCACCAGCGCGTTGGTGGTCTTGAGTTGTTGCTCAAGGTTGGTCAGGGCGTTCTTGGCGGCGGTCAGGCTGTCACGGGCATGGGACAGTTCTTCCTGGGAAATCGCCCCGCCAGCAGCCAGTGTCTTGCGACGGTTGAAGTTGTCCTGGGCAGTTTGCACGTCGGCTTTCTGTGCATTGACCTGGGCTTTCATGCCATCGACATTGCTGTACAGCCCGCGAACCTGGCGCACGGTGCGGGCCAGGTTGGCCTTGGCACTTTGCAGGCCGACGGCGGCGTCGTTCGGGTCGAAATTGACCAACACCTGGCCTTCGTGGACCAGATCACCATCGTCGGCGCCGATGCTGACCACCGTGCCGGTGACCAGCGGCGTGATTTCCACCACGTTGCCGTTCACATAGGCGTCGTCGGTGCTTTCATTAAAGCGCCCGTAGAGCTCGTGCCAGGCCCACACGCCCGCCACGCCGAGAATGACGATCAGCGCCAGGCCGACCAGCATGACTTTGCGTTTGCGCGGGTTGTTGTCTTTGGGTTGTTCGGTTGCGTTGGTGTTTTCGGCAGTGGCCATGACAAATACCTCAAATTATTCCGTGCGTGTGGCTGGGGTGGTCGCGGCGACGCTATCGGCGCGGTATCCGCCACCCAGGGCCTGCATCAATTGAATCGACAGATCGATTTGCCCCGCATTCAAGGTCGCCAGCTGACGCTGGGCCTGCAGCAATTGCTGCTCGATGCTGAGCACGTCCAGGTAATTACCGATACCTGAGCCGTAACGCTGAACCACGGTGTCGTAAGACTGCTGGGCAATATCCGTGGCATGTTGCTGGGCCTGGATCTGCCGCCCGGTTTCGCGCAGTTGTGAAAGGGTGTTGCCGATATCCCCCAAGGCTTGCACCAGGGTCTTGTTGTACTGGGCCACGGCCAGGTCGTAGTCGGCGTCGCGGGCATCGAGGTCGGCGCGCAGGCGGCCACCGTCGAAGATCGGCAGCGAAATCGTCGGCGCAATATTGAAGAAACGGCTGGCCGACCCGAACATCGCATCCCCCAGCAACGACTCGGCCCCGGCGCTCGCGCTCAGGTTGAGGTTGGGGTAGAAGCGCGTCTTGCTGGCGGCGATGTCTTTACTCGCGGCCTCGACGCGCCAGCGCGCGGCGATCAGGTCCGGGCGGCGGCCCAGCAACTCGGCGGGCAACACCGAAGGCACGGCGACGGCAGCCGGTTTCAACACGTTGGGGCGCGCCAGTTCATTGCCACGGTCCGGGCCTTTGCCGAGCAATACCGCCAGGGCGATCTTGGCGCTCTGCAGTTGTTTCTGCGCATCGATCAACTGCGACTGGGAGCTGGCTTCCAGACTTTCGGTCTGTTGGTACTGGTATTGGCTGTCAATGCCCGAGTCCAGCCGGCGCTTGCTCAGGTCGAGCATCTGGCGGGTACGCTTGAGGTCGTCGGTGGCCAGGTCGCGCACGATATGGGCCTGGCCCAGGTCGCTGTAGGCCTTGGCCACGTCGGCGGCGAGGGTCAGGCGCGCGGCCTGCTGGTCGACTTCGGCCGCCCGCGCCTGGCCCAACGCGGCTTCCCAGGCAGCGCGCTGGCCACCCCACAGGTCGAAGTTGTAGTTGAAGCTGGCGCCGATATTGCGCACGGTGGAGTACGCATCGCCCTGCCCCAGCGGGTCCTGGTCCTTGGCCAGCCGCGAACGACTCACGCCGGCGCTGGCATCCACGGTTGGCATACGCGCGGCATTCGCCGCATAGGCAGCAGCCTCGGCCTGGTGGGCACGGGCGCTGGCCACTTGCATGTCGGGGCTGTTTTGCAGGGCTTCATGGATCAGCCCGTCGAGCTGCGGGTCGCCGAGGCTTTTCCACCAATCGGCGGCAGGCCAGGCGGCGTTGGACAGGGTCACGCCGCTCAAGGACTTGCCGGTTTGCAGGGTATTGGCGTCGAGGCGCTGGCCTTGCGTGTCGAGGCCGCTGAAATTGGCGCAACCGGCCAGCGTCATCGCCACCAGCACCAGGCTAAGGGCACGAGTGTTCATTCTTTACCTACCCGCTGCAGGGTGATGGGGTCACCGGCAGCTATCAGAATTTTCTTGAGAATCTTTTCCAGGGTTTGCAGCTCACCCGGTTCCAACGCACCGGCCAACTGGTTCAGCGCCTGGGCGCCGATATGCGGCAGCATGTCCGCCAGGCGCTGGCCGTCGGCGGTCAACACCAACTGCACTTGGCGGCGGTCCAGTTCTGAGCGCTTGCGGTCCAACAGGCCTTTTTGCTCAAGCCGGTCGAGCATGCGGGTCATTGAGCCGCTGTCCAGGGACAGGTTGCGGCACAGCTCCGCCGGGGTGTCGACGCCAAACTGCGCCATGATGATCAACACCTTGAACTGCGCGGCGGTAACGCCGTGGGGTTCCATATGGGTGTCGATGATCTTGTCTTTGAGAATCGCGGCGCGGCCCAGCAACAGGCCCAGGTGGCAGTTGTGGAAGTTATCGGGGGTGAAGTGTTTCATCGGAAGTCACCTTATTACTGCCTAGGCAGTGAATGTATGACGAGATGTTACTGCTTAGGCAGCGAATGTCAAATGGAATAATTAGCTTGCTTGGTAGTTTCGCGACAGGCGGGGTGGAATGCAGACAAATGTGGGAGGGGGCTTGCCCCCGATAGCAGTGCTTCAGTCAACCCATTAGTGACTGTCACACCGCTATCGGGGGCAAGCCCCCTCCCACATTAGAAATCGCGTTTGTAGAAGATATCCAACGAGCTGGCCACGCCACTCGCCACTTCCAGATACACCTTCTTGCTCAGCAAATAGCGCAAGGCAATCGTGCTGGCCGGCTCGAACACCCCTACCCCGTAACGCAGGCTGAGTTTCTCGGTGATCTTGCCGCTGGCCACCACCGCCGTGGTGGTGCCGCTGCCCTGGGTGTCGAGGTCGAAGTCCTGAATACCAAGCTTGTTGGCCAGGTCCGAAGTGACCCCGGCGCTGCCCATCAAGCCCAGCCCGAGGGCGGCTTGGGCGAGCATGTTGTTGTCTTCGCCAGTGGTGCTCAGCGGGCGCCCCAGTACCAGGTAGGACAGCGCCTGCTCCTGGCTCATGGCCGGCTCGGAGAAGATTTGCGTGGTGGGCTGCTCGGCGCTGCCGCTCAGGCGGATACCGGCGATCACGTCGTCGGTCTTGCGGATCGCTTCGATATCCAGATAGGGCTGGTCGAGCGGCCCGGCGAACAACAGCCGCGCGCGGCGCACATCCAGCCGCTGGCCGTAGGCTCGGTAGCGCCCATCGTTGAGCCACAGCTCGCCACGGGTGTCCAGGTTGTCACCAATGTGCACATGCCCCTGCACCTTGGCGGTCAGGCCGAAGCCAGAAAAGTTGAGCCTGTCTTCGCCCACCACCACGTCGATATCCATGGCCATCGCCATCGGCGGCTTGCCTTCCTCGGTCTGGCTGCCAATGATCACCGTGTCATCCGAGACCTTGACCGTCGACGGCGGCAGCTCACGCACGGTGATGTCACCGCGCGGGATCTGCACTTTGCCGGCAATCGCCAGTTTGTCGTCTTTCAAGCTGATCTTCAGGTCCGGCGCCACTTCCAGCTCGGCGTAGGGCTCTACCGTGACCGGCAACTGCGCGCCTTGCAGGCTGAGGTCCACCGCCAGCGCCTGGGCCCAGTCGATCTGGCCCTTGAGGCTGCCCTGCCCGGCCTTGCCGCTGCGCCAGGCGCCGTTCAACTGCACGCTTTCGCCGGCGATCAACGCCTGCACGTTCAGGCCTTCGAGGCTGATGGGCAGTTCCGGCCCCGACATTTCGCCGCCGATCAGGTTGACGTTGCCGTTGACCTGCGGTGCCAGCAGCCCGCCGGAAATCCGCCCGCTGCCGTTGAGCTTGCCGTTGAGCTTTTCCACCATCGGCACAAACGGCCGCGCCACGGCGAGATCGAGGCCGGTAAGGCTGAAATTGCCGGTGATCGGCTTGTTTTTCGGCAACGGGTTGATCTGCGCCTGCAATACCAACTCGCCGAGCTTGCCACCCCGGAAATTCAGCTGGGTGTCGATACGCTTGGGGTTGAGGGTGGTTTCCAGCTTGAGGGTGTCATAGGGGAAATCCAGCCACTGGTCCTTGTCCTTGACGCGCAAGGTGCCGCCGCTGGCATCCACCGACACCACGCCCTTGGGGCCGCTGTCGGGCAGATCGAGTTGCACGTCGGCGTTGAGCTTGCCCTGCCAGGCGAAGTCCTTGGGCAAAAACGCCGCCAGGCTGTCGATGGGGAACTGCTTGAGGTGGTAACGCAATTTTGGCTCGGGCATCAGGCGCTGGTCTTCACCGCACAGGCTGGCCGGGCCGGACACCCAGCAGTGCGCGGCGAAGGTCAGCTTGCCGTCGGCCAGGCGTTCGATTTTCGCCGGAGCTTGCAGCTTCCAGTCCTGGCCACCGGCCTGTACGTCACCGCTGGCGAGGCGCCCGCGCCAGTTACCCTTATCGAGGTTGCCGTCCAGGGCCAGGGCCAGCTTGACCAAGGGCCCGGCCAGGTCCAGTTGGACCTTCTGGCTTTTGATATCGCCCTGGGCACTGGCGGTCAGCGTGCCGACCTGGGTCTCGCCGGCCTGGATGCCGCTGCCCTTGAGGTCGATTTTCGCGCGCTGGGCGCTGTCGAGGGTGGCGCCGAGGGTCAGGCTTTGCAGGCGGTTGTCGGCAAACGCCAGTTGCTGGCCCTTGAGGTCGAGCTTGCCTTGGGGCGCCTGGAGGCTGCCGGCCACGTCGAGGCGACCATTGACCTGCCCACGCAGCTGCGGCCACAGCTGGGCCAGGCGTGCCAGCTTGATATCAATCTGCCCTGCCAGCCGTTGTTGCAGGCTACCGCTGCCGTTAATGCGGTTATCACCCAAGCGGATATCCAGGTTGGCCAGGGTCCATTGCTCGCCCGCGCCTTCGGCCTTGGCCGCCAGCACGGCGGTCTGGCCGCGCAGGCGGCCTTTAAGGTCAAGGTCGGCATTCAGCTTGAGTTGCTCGTTCTTGAACTCGCCCTTGCTGCGCAGCGGCCCGGCCAGCGTGCCCGGCAACTCGGCGACCCAGTAAGCCGGATTCAGCGCCGACAGGTCCAACGCCGTATCCCAGGCGATGCCGTCGGCGAACTGCAGGTTCAGGTGGCCTTCGGCCTTGCCTTGACCGGCGGTCAGTTTCAGCTCGGGCAGAAACACTTGCTGGAGATTACCGCTGAACGGCGTGACCAGATTGAACTTGCCGGCGGGGCCGTCGAGGTCGGCCTTGAGGTTGCCGAGGTAGTTGCCGTCCTTGTAAGAAACCTCACCATTGAATGTATGCAATACCACCTGTGGCTCGTCAATCAGCGGGTAGAGGCGATGCCAGGGAAAGTCCAGCCAATCGATCTTCGCATCGGCGCTGAAGCCCTGCTGCCAATCCAGCTGGGCACTGAGCTTGAGGCTCTGCTTGTCACCCGCCGTCAGATCCAGGCCGGCGATCTGCGCGCCCTTGGCGTCGACCTTGCCTTGCAGCAGCAAATCCACCGGGCCTTTTTCCGCCGGCAGCACGGCCTTGCCCAGCAGTTGGTAACCGCTTTTCAGGTCGCCCTTGGCGGTCAGGTCGAGTTGATTGAGTTGTAGGGTGTCAGGCAGATCGGCGCTGGGTTTGAAGCCGTCTGCGGTGATGTGCAACTGGGCCGGCAGGTTTTCCGCCAGCGGTTGTAACTCACCCTTGAGCTTCGCCGGCAGATAGCCACTGCTGTCGGCATCGAGCGTGAGGGTCTTAAGCAAGTCGCCATCAATCTTCAATGCCACCGTCCAAGGCGCGCCACCCGGCGCGTAAGGCAGGCTCAGATTGCCGCTGGCGCTTAATGGCCAGTCGCCGTTGGGCTGCAGCAGGCCGGCGAGGTCCAGCACCAGGTCATCGCGTTGCAGGTGCACCGAGTCGATCTGCATCCCGGCGGCCGTCCAGTGCGCCGCCAGTTGCAGGCCCTTGAGTTCCTCGCTGCCGTTAAACAGCAGGCTGCCGACGCGAACGTCGCCCAACTGGATGGCAACCGGCAATTTCAAGTCCGGCAGTGCGATGGGGCCGCTGCTGTCTTCGGTGCCGGGCGGGAATTGCAGGCTGACCTGCTCCACGTCCAGCTGATTGATACACAAGGTCATGCGCAGCAGGCACGCCGGCGACCAATCGAACATCGGCGCCTTGAGTTCGACGCGGCTGCTGTCCTGCTGCCACAGCAGATGATCGGCGCTCCACCGGCCACCCAAATGGCCCTGGAAATTTTCTACGCTCAGCCCCGGTACACGCCCCAACGCCCAGCGGCTGCCCGCCTGGCTACCGAGCAGCGCCCACAGGGCCAGCAACAGCACGGCGAGAATGCCAGATACGGCCAGCCCCGCAATTTTTACACCACGCATCACAGCTCAGGCCCCATGGAAAAGTGCAATCGAATGCCGCCCGGGTCTTCCAGGGCATGGGCCAGGTCCAAGCGGATCGGCCCGACTGGCGAGACCCAACGGATGCCGACGCCGACGCCGGTTTTCAGGCTGGGCAATTCCAGGGTGTTGAAGGAGTTGCCCTGGTCGATAAAGGTCGCGATCCGCCATTTTTCGGCGATGGAATATTGATACTCGGCGCTCAGGGCCACCATGTAGCGGCCACCGATGCGGTCGCCACGGTCGTTCTCCGGTGACAGCGTCTGGTACTCGTAGCCGCGCACACTCTGGTCACCACCGGCAAAGAAGCGCAGCGACGGCGGCACCGATTTGTAGCCATTGGTGGCACTGCCGCCGACCTGGGCCCGGGCCAGGAAACGGTGGTTGTCCCACAGGGTAGTCAGGCCTTTGACCATGGCCGTGCCGTACAGCAGGTTAGTGTCGGAGCCCAACCCCTCTTTGGCCACCTTGGTGTCGAATTGCAGGCGATAACCGTTGTGCGGGTCGATACGGTTATCGCTGCGCAGGTAGGAGTAACTGACACCCGGCATCACCAGGTTGCTGAGGCCCGAGTCGTTGCCCAGGCGATATTCTTCGCGCTGGTATTTCAATGAGGTCACGCGGGTCCAGCCACTGGGCAACTTGCTGTGCCATTCCGGGCCGACGGTGAGCAATTTACTCAGGGTGTCGGTGCCGGCCAGCTCTTCATTCTGGTAGCCGCCGGCAAAACGCAGCTTGTCAGTGAGCGGCGGGTCCAGCGGAATGTCGTACCACAGGCCGACGTTTTGGCGGGGCGCCGACAGTTCGGCTTCCCAGCCATAGCTATGGCCTTGGGGGTTGACCCAGTGGCGCGCCCAATTGGCCTTGCCCCGTGGGCCGACGTCAGTGGAAAAACCCAGGCCCAGGCCCATGGTGCGAGGCTTGCGGGTTTCCAGATTGACCGCTACCGGGATCACGTCATTCGTGGAAGCGGCCGGCGCGGCGTCTACGCGCACGCCTTCGAAAAAGCCGCTGGCTTGCAGG
Source organism: Pseudomonas sp. S09G 359 (assembly GCF_002843605.1). Lineage (NCBI taxonomy): Bacteria > Pseudomonadati > Pseudomonadota > Gammaproteobacteria > Pseudomonadales > Pseudomonadaceae > Pseudomonas > Pseudomonas sp. S09G 359. The sequence goes on from NZ_CP025263.1 coordinate 4,267,996, forward strand.
TTCTGGTTGAGCTCGGCGATCAGCTCGGAATCGTATGGGGCGCCACTTTTAAACGGCACCATGCGTTGCAGCAGCTCTTCATCAAACGGCGTATCGCCGGCGAAACTGACCTTGCCCAAGCTGTACCGCGGGCCGCTGTCGTAGATAAGTTCGATATCGGCCACGCCGGCCTGCGGGTCTACCGCCAGTTTTTGATTGATAAAACGCCCGCTGAAAAAGCCGTAGCGCGAAGCCTGGTTCTGGATCAGACGCTTGGCGTCTTCGTAATGGCCGTGGTTGAGCACGGCGCCGGATTTGAGGTCGTCGCTGGCGGGCACACGAAATGCCTTGAGGTTCGCGGCCTCGCCGTCGACCCGGATGGTCACGTTGCGCAAATGCACCGGTTCGCCGGGGTCGATGGTGAGGATCAGGCGCGGGTTCTTGCCGCCCTTCACATCACTCTCGATCTGTGGCTGATAGTAGCCCAGCGCCTGGGCCGCCTTGCGCGCCTGTTCTTCAGCGCCACGGCTGAAGCGCAGCAAGGCTTCTTCATCACGATCGCCCACCCCGCCGATATAGCCTTCGATGTTGGCTTTCAACGCGTCGTTTGAGGGCTTGATCCGCACGTCCAATTCGCTTTGCGCGAATGCGCCGCAGCTTGTGAACAGCAGAATCAAGCCGCTGGTAAATCTTCCTGGAAACTTCATAAGCGCGGATGCTACACGAGCTGGGGAGAAACTTAGAACTCAGAAGATTCTGAAAAATTCTGAGTTAAGTCGTTACTGCATGTAAGACCTGTGGATTGGGATGGAAAAAAACATGTTCCAAAATAGGTCCTACCGCAACCTCACCGATCTCCTCATAACCCTGGCGCTTATAAAATTCCAGGTAACGTGAGTTACCCGTATCCAGCACCACACCGGACGAATGCGGGTCTTCGGCGCACCAGTTATGCACCGCCTCCAGCAACTGTTCCCCGTAGTGCTTGCCCTGGAACTGCGGGTGAATACCCAGCAGTGGCAACACGTGCACCGACTCGCTCGGCAGGCAGGCCAGCACCGCGTGGTGGTAATCCAGATAACGCCGCGTACCGCGCACACCGGTGCTCAGCCACATGCGCAGTTGCCAGGCCCAACTTTCGGTAATCCCCAGGCGCCGTTGCGGTGGCGCGATCAGCGCGATGCCGATCAGCCGGTCATTCACGAACAAACCGATGGCAGGCAGCTTCTGGAAAAAGTGCTGTTTGACCAATTCGCGCACGGTGGCCCGCACCCGTTGCTCATACCCCGCACGCTCCGCTTCGAAGATGTAGGCGAACGTCGGCTCATGCCGATAGGCCTGGTACAACAAGGAACGGGCTTCGCGGGAATAGCCGCTGTTAAGCAGGCGGATTTCGGCCACGGCAGTCGAAGTTTCAGGCATACAGTCAATCTCCCTGGGCGCCACTCAAAAGATGGCGTTCTTATGGGTACGAACCTACGCAGCAGCAGTCGTTCCCAGACATTAGCAGCGCATCTGTCCTACCGCCACGCTGGCCCCCGCCCTACTTGTCGGCTAGCATCGCCCTTTTGCCAAGACTGGACTGCCGACCATGAAAATCGTGTCTTTCAATATCAACGGGCTGCGCGCCCGCCCTCATCAGTTGGCGGCGCTGATCGAAAAGCATCAACCCGACGTGATCGGCCTGCAGGAAACCAAGGTTCACGATGACCAGTTCCCCCTGGCCGAAGTACAGGCCTTGGGCTATCACGTTTATTACCACGGGCAAAAAGGCCATTACGGCGTGGCCCTGCTCTCGCGCAAGGAAGCCTTGAGTGTGCACAAGGGCTTTGCCAGCGATGAAGAAGATGCCCAGCGCCGTTTTATCTGGGGCACCTTCGCCGATGAACACGGCAACCCGGTCACCATCATGAATGGCTACTTCCCCCAGGGCGAAAGCCGTGACCACCCGACCAAGTTCCCGGCCAAGAAACGTTTCTACGAAGACCTGCAGCAACTGCTGGAAAGCCAGTTCAGCAATGACCAGGCCCTGGTGGTGATGGGCGACGTGAATATTTCCCCGCAGGACTGCGATATCGGCATCGGCGCCGACAACGCCAAACGCTGGCTGAAAACCGGCAAGTGCAGCTTCCTGCCCGAAGAGCGTGAGTGGATGGAACGCCTCAAGAACTGGGGCCTGGTGGACAGCTTCCGGCACCTGAACCCGGATGTGGCCGACCGTTTCAGCTGGTTCGACTACCGCAGCCGTGGCTTTGAAGATGAGCCCAAGCGCGGCCTGCGGATTGACGTGATCATGGCCTCCAATGGCCTGTTGTCGCGGGTCAAGGATGCCGGCGTGGATTACGATTTGCGCGGTTTGGAGAAGCCCTCGGACCATGCGCCGATCTGGCTTGAACTGAGCTGATCCTCGGATTTAACCGGATCAAATGTGGGAGGGGGCTTGCCCCCGATAGCGGTGGGTCAGTTAGCGTATCAGTCACTGACACACTGCTATCGGGAGCAAGCCCCCTCCCACATTAAGCCTTGCGGCGTGCCAGTCATATTTATGCAACCTGCCTGTCTTAGTCTCGCGGCACTCCCTTTGTCTTGAGAAGGTGCCGGCATGATGCTGCGCGTTCTATTCCTGTGTTGCGTGATCGCCCTCCCCGCTGTGGCCGCCCCCCTGCCCGTTCCCGATCAAGGTCCTGCATTGCGCATCCAGGGCTCCAATACCATCGGCGCGGCACTCGGGCCAGCGTTGGTCAAGGGACTGATGGAGCAACAGGGGCTACAGGCCGTGCACAGTGAGCCGGCCGCAGGGGCCAACGAACAACACGTGGTCGGCAAAACACGACAAGGCAAAACGGTGACTATCGAGGTGGCCGCCCATGGTTCCAGCACCGGTTTTACCGCGCTGAAAAAAGCCAGCGCCGATCTCGCCGCGTCTTCCCGCCCGATCAAGGACACTGAACTGGTCGACCTCGAGCCCCTCGGCGACCTGAAAAGCCCCGAGGCCGAGCAGGTGATCGCCATCGACGGCCTGGCAATCATCCTCAACCCACAAAACCCGTTGAATACGTTGAACACCGAACAACTGGCGCAGATCTTCAATGGCGACGTCAGCACCTGGGAGGCACTCGGTGGCATCGGCGGGGCCATCCATTTGTATGCCCGGGATGATCAATCCGGCACCTACGACACCTTCAAGGAACTGGTGCTGCGCCTGCGCGGCAAGCCGCTTGCTGCGTCCGCCAAGCGTTTCGAATCCAGCGAGGAGCTGTCCGACGCCGTGAGCCAGGACCCCCAGGGCATCGGCTTTATCGGCCTGCCGTATGTCCGCCAGGCCAAGGCGGTGGCGATTGTCGATGGCGACTCGCAACCGATGCTACCGCTCAACAGCCTGATTGCCACCGAGGATTACCCGCTGTCGCGCCGACTGTTTTTTTACCTGCCGCCGTCGGCACACAATCCATGGGCCAAGGCGCTGGTGGACTTTACCCAGAGCAGCAAGGGCCAGGCGATTGTCGCCGCCAACGGCTTTATCGCCCAGCAGGTGCAGGCAATCGCGGTACAGCCACGCCCGTCGATGCCTGATGACTACCAAGCCATCGCCCGTGACGCCCAGCGCCTGACGGTAAATTTTCGTTTCGAAGAAGGCAGCGCCAGCCTCGACAACAAGGCCCGCCAGGATCTGCAGCGGGTGGTGGCGTACCTGAAAAACCACGACAAGCTGGATAAGCAGGTGACGCTGGTGGGGTTTGGCGACGCCAAGGACGACCCGCAACGGGCGGCGCTGCTGTCGAAGCTGAGGGCGATGGCGGTGCGCCGGGAGTTGGTCAAGAACAGCGTGGTGCTGAGGGATATTCGTGGGTTCGGCGCGCAGATGCCGGTGGCGACGAATGCCGCGGATGAGGGCAGGATCAAGAATCGGCGGGTGGAGGTTTGGGTGTATTGAGCCCTGAGGTTTGGGGTGTTTTTACTGGCCTCATCGGGGGCAAGTCGAATCGTCGCACCGCCCCTCCCACATTAGACTGCATTCCTACTTGAGAAATGCGGTCAAGTGTGGGAGCGGGCTTGCTCGCGAATGCAGGCGCCTCGGTCTCACTGCCCGCCGCGCATCAACTCTTTAGGCACATACTTGCCAATCTCAAACTTGCCGATCGCCGCGCGGTGCACTTCGTCCGGGCCATCGGCCAGGCGCAGGGTGCGTTGCATGGCGTACATGTAGGCCAGCGGGAAGTCGTTGGAAACCCCCGCGCCGCCGTGAATCTGGATCGCGCGGTCGATCACCTTCAGTGCCACGTTCGGCGCCACTACCTTGATCTGGGCGATTTCGCTTTTCGCCACTTTGTTACCCACGGTGTCCATCATGTACGCCGCCTTCAAGGTCAGCAGGCGAGCCATGTCGATTTCCATGCGTGAATCGGCGATCTTGTCGATATTGCCGCCCAAACGTGCCAAGGGTTTACCGAACGCGGTACGGCTGACGGAGCGTTTGCACATCAGTTCCAGCGCACGCTCGGCCATGCCGATGGAGCGCATGCAGTGGTGGATACGGCCTGGGCCAAGGCGACCCTGGGCAATCTCGAAACCGCGACCCTCACCAAGCAGTACGTTTTCATACGGCACACGTACGTTGTCGAACAGCACTTCGGCGTGGCCGTGGGGCGCGTCGTCGTAGCCGAACACCGGCAGCGGGCGCACGATTTTTACCCCGGGCGTGTCCACCGGCACCAGGATCATCGAGTGCTGCTGGTGGCGCGGCGCATCCGGGTTGCTCAGGCCCATGAAGATCAGGATCTTGCAGCGCGGGTCGCAGGCGCCGGAGGTCCACCATTTCTTGCCGTTGATCACCCACTCGTCGCCCTGGCGTTCGGCGCGGGCGGCCATGTTGGTGGCGTCGGAGGACGCCACGTCGGGTTCGGTCATGGCGAACGCCGAACGGATCTCGCCGCGCAGCAGCGGTTCCAGCCAGCGCTGTTTCTGCTCTTCGTTGGCGTAGCGCACCAGCACTTCCATGTTGCCAGTGTCGGGGGCGGAGCAGTTGAACGGCTCCGGGCCCAACAGCGAGCGGCCCATGATTTCGGCCAGCGGCGCGTACTCAAGGTTGGTCAGGCCGGCACCCAGCTCGGATTCCGGCAGGAACAGGTTCCACAGGCCTTCGGCCTTAGCCTTGGCCTTCAACTCTTCCATGATGGCGGTGGGCTGCCAGCGGTCGCCTTCGCTGACCTGGCGTTCGAACACCGGCTCGGCCGGGTAAACGTAAGCATCCATGAACGCAGTGACGCGTTCACGCAGTTCCTGAACCTTGGGCGAATAGGCGAAATCCATGAGCAGCTCCCTTCTTTGAGAGGTTGTTTAGGTCATGCAATCGATGCTAGAACAGCGTTGATAATTTACCTAGCCTATTCTCGGCGTGTATTAACATTCATCACCGATATATGATCGGCGTATGAGCACCTAACAATAAGAGCGCAACGAAATGAATCTGAGCAAGGTCGACCTCAACCTCTTTATCGTCTTTGACGCGATCTACACCGAAGCCAACCTGACCCGCGCCGGGCAGATTGTCGGCATCACTCAGCCGGCGGTATCCAACGCCCTGGCACGCTTGCGCGAGACCTTCAACGACCCGCTGTTCGTACGTACCGCCCAAGGCATGGTGCCCACGCCGATGGCACAGAACATCATCGGCCCGGTGCGCAATGCGCTGTCGTTGCTGCGTGTGTCGGTGCAGGAAAGTCGTATCTTCAACCCGCAGCAAGCGGCCAAGACTTACCGCATCAGCATGACCGACCTCACCGAGGCGGTGATCCTGCCGCTGCTGTTCCAGCGCCTGCGCCGCCTGGCGCCCACCGTGGTGATTGAAAGCTTTCTGTCCAAACGCCGTGAGACCACCAAGGAACTGGCGGCCGGGCGCCTGGATTTTGCCGTGGACGCGCCGCTCAACACCGACCCGCAGGTGCGTCACGTCAAGCTGATGGAAGACCGCTACGTGTGCGCCATGCGCAAGGGCCACCCGATGGCGGCCAAGGACAAGCTGAGCCTGGATGATTATCTGTCGCTGACCCATATCCACATCTCCAGCCGCCGCAACGGCCTGGGCCACGTCGACCTGGCCCTGGGCAAGATGGGCATCCAGCGCAAGATCGCCCTGCGTTCCCAGCATTACCTGATGGCTTCGCAAGTGCTGCAGCAAACCGACATGGTCATGACCGTGCCCGAACGCTTCGCCCGCCGCCACGAACTGCACTGGTTCGTGCTGCCGGTGAACGATGTGCCACCGGTGGAAACCCACCTGTACTGGCATGAAAGCACCGACCAGGACCCGGCCAACCGCTGGATGCGTGAGCAGATGATCGAACTGTGCCAGCAGGTCACGGCCCATGAGAAGAAGCTGGACGGCAAACAAGCCTGAGGCTGGCAACTTGCCCTCCGACAAGCAGGCCTTTTGTAGCAAAAGGGATTTTTTGTAGCCCACAGGCTTTTGTGGTCAACAGGCTTTTGTAGCCACAGCTTTTTGTGGCCAGCAGGCTTTTGTAGCCACAGTTTTTTGTGGCCAGCAGGCTCTTTGTGGCGAGCGGGCTTGCCCGCGTTGGCCCGCGCAGCAGGCCCATCTTTTGGGGCCGCTTCGCAGCCCAACGGGAGCAAGCTCCCTCGCCACAAAAAGCCCACTCACCACAGCAATCTCCCCAGCCACAGCAAGCCCACTCACCACAGCAATCTCCCCAGCCACAGCAAGCCCACTCACCACAGCAATCTCCCCAGCCAAAGCAAGCCCACTCACCACAGCAATCTCCCCAGCCACAGCAAGCCCGCTCACCATGGGCACGCCTCTACCATTGCGATTAGCTTGACGTTTACGTCAACCTGACACTAGCCTAGCGCCAAGACCTTCTTGAGCGCCCCCATGAGCACCACCTACAGCATTTCCGACCTCGCCCGCGAGCTGGACATCACCACCCGCGCCATTCGCTTCTATGAAGAACAAGGCCTGCTGGCCCCCGAACGCCGGGGCCAGGAGCGCATTTACTCGGCCCGCGACAAGGTCAGCCTCAAGCTGATCCTGCGCGGCAAGCGCATCGGCTTCTCCCTGGCCGAATGCCGTGAACTCATCGAACTCTACGACCCCAGCAGCGGCAACCACATCCAGCTCAACAGCATGCTCGCCAAGATCGCCGAGCGCCGCGAGCAGTTGGAGCAGCAATTGCTGGATATCGAACAGATGAAGCTGGAACTGGACACCGCCGAAGAGCGCTGCACCCAGGCCCTGGCCGAAACCATGGGCCAGGTTGGCCACTAATCAGAAGGTAGCTGCCATGTCTCTTGCCTCCAAGCCACTCCCCACACACGTACGCTTGGTGGAAGTCGGCCCGCGCGACGGTTTGCAGAACGAAGCCCACCCCATCAGCGTGGCCGACAAGGTGCAACTGGTGGACGCCCTCAGCGCAGCGGGCTTGAGCTATATCGAAGTCGGCAGTTTTGTCTCGCCCAAGTGGGTACCGCAGATGGCCGGTTCGGCCGAGGTGTTTGCGCAGATCAGGCGCAAATCCGGCGTGACTTACGGCGCCCTGGCACCGAACCTGCGCGGGTTTGAAGACGCGCTGGCGGCGGGAGTGAAGGAAGTCGCGGTGTTTGCGGCGGCGTCCGAGGCGTTTTCGCAGCGCAATATCAACTGCTCCATCAGCGAAAGCCTGGAACGCTTCGCGCCGCTCATGGCCGCGGCCCGACAGCACGGCATCAGCGTGCGCGGTTATGTGTCGTGTGTGCTGGGTTGCCCTTACGAAGGTGAGATCGCCCCGGCACAGGTCGCAGCCGTTGCCCGCGAGTTGTATGCCATGGGCTGCTATGAAGTGTCCCTGGGCGACACCATCGGCACCGGCACGGCGGGCGCTACGCGGCGACTGTTTGAGGTGGTTGGCGCGCAAGTGCCACGGGATAAGCTGGCGGGGCACTTCCACGACACCTACGGCCAGGCGATTGCGAATATCTATGCCAGCCTGCTCGAGGGTATCAGTGTGTTCGACAGCTCTATCGCGGGCCTCGGCGGCTGCCCTTATGCCAAGGGCGCCAGCGGTAACGTCGCCACCGAGGATGTGGTGTACCTGCTCAATGGCCTGGGGATCAACACCGGTATCGACTTGGACGCCTTGATACGCGCCGGCCAACACATCAGCCACGTCCTGGGCCGCCCCACAGGCTCACGCGTGGCCAAGGCGCGTAACGCCGGTTGAGTAGCGTAGCCGTGACAATGTGTTACCGCAGGCCTACACATCGAGTAACACGGGAACATATTTTGTCGTATTTGCCGTAGGCCTTTGCCTACTAAAAAACCAACTTATTGATTTTTAACGATTTTTAAAAGTTGGCACGGCTTCTGCTATCTCTATGGCATAACAAGAATAAAAAGCACCAAACCTAATAAAAATAAGACGAAACGACTCTGACATAACAAAAACAACACGGCAGAGACGCAGCTAACAGATTTTTTTGGAGAAGATGTGCTTCGCAGGGTACGGCGTGCCGCAACCCGCAACCGGTTAGAGAAAAATAAAACTACCTCAGGTAGCTACCCACTGGTTGGATCGATACGAAGAAGCAGATCAGCGCTCAAAAAAATACGTTTGCTCTTGACCCCGAATGGGGGTCGCCAAAACAGCGGTAAAGGGTCACGGCTGCCAAAAACAACAACAGGCCGCCCCTCAATAATAAAAAAGAGCACGCAACGACAAATTAAAGGGGACCCTCGGGTCCCCTTTGTGCTTTCTATTGACTCAACGCGAGCAAAAAGGTGGGAGCGGGCTTGCTCGCGAATGCGGTGTATCAGCCACTGAAATGCTGAATGAACCACCGCCTTCGCGAGCAAGCCCGCTCCCACATTGGTTTTGTATGGTTAGTTGGAATGCGTTCGCAGCTCCTCGATAGATATCTCGCGCATGCGGAATTTTTGGATCTTGCCCGTCACCGTCATTGGAAACTCGTCGACGAATTTGAAGTGCTTGGGTGTCTTGAAATGTGCAATGCGGCCCTTGCACCAGGTTTGCAGTTCCAGCGCGTTGGCCACATGGCCGGGGTGGAACTTGACCCAGGCGACGATCTCTTCACCGTAACGCGCATCCGGGATGCCGATGATCTGCACATCGGCCACCGCCGGGTGGGTGAAGAAAAATTCCTCCAGCTCGCGCGGGTACACGTTTTCGCCACCGCGAATGATCATGTCCTTGTTGCGCCCGGCGATGCTCACGTAGCCGTGTTCATCCATGCTCGCCAGGTCGCCGGTGTGCATCCAGCCTGCGTCGTCGATGGCCTCGCGGGTGCCTTCGGGGTTGTTCCAGTAGCCGAGCATCACGCTGTAGCCTCGGGTGCACAACTCGCCAATTTCACCGCGCGCAAGCGTATTGCCATCGACGTCGATGATTTTGTTTTCCAGCTGCGGCTGGGTGCGGCCGACGGTAGTTACCCGGCGTTCCAGGTCGTCATCGGCGCCGGTTTGCAAGGACACCGGGCTGGTTTCGGTCATGCCGTAGGCGATCTGCACCTCGCCCATGTGCATCTCGCTGATGACCCGGCGCATCACCTCGATAGGGCACGTGGCGCCGGCCATGATACCGGTGCGCAAGGTGGCCAGTTCGAACTCGCCTCGGCGTGGGTGATCGAGCATGGCGATAAACATGGTGGGCACGCCATACAGGCCGGTGGCGCGCTCTTCGGCGACGGTGGCGAGGGTCAGCAGCGCGTCGAAACCGTCATTCGGGTAGATCATGGTGGTGCCATGGGTGATGCAGCCCAGGTTGCCCATCACCATGCCGAAGCAGTGATAGAGCGGCACCGGGATCACCAGGCGGTCCTGCGCGGTCAGGCCCAGGCTTTCGCCGACCATGTAACCGTTATTGAGAATGTTGTGGTGGCTGAGGGTGGCACCCTTGGGGAAGCCGGTGGTGCCGGAGGTGTACTGGATGTTCACGGCTTGATCGAAATGCAGGCTGGCCTGACGGCTGTGCAATTGCTCGGCCGGGACGCCTGCGCCGAGCGCCGCCAGCTGCGCCCAGGGCAGGAATCCCGTGGGCGGGCTGGGGTCGAGGCTGATCATGCCGCGCAGGTCGGGTTGCAGCTCCTGCAACATGGCGTGGTAATCCGAGGTCTTGAACGACCCGGCGCACACCAGCCACTGGCAGCCGGATTGCTTGAGCACATACTCCAGCTCACTGCTGCGATACGCCGGGTTGATATTGACCAGGATCACGCCAATCTTGGCGCTGGCGACCTGGCTGATGCACCACTCGGCGCAGTTGGGTGCCCAGATCCCCAAGCGGTCGCCGGTTTGCATGCCCAGGGCCAGGAACGCCCGGGCGTGCAGATCAACCGCCTCGGCCAGTTGCCGCCAGGTATAGCGCCGCTGCTGGTGGCGCACCACCAGGGCTTCGCCGTCCGGGTATAGCGCAACCGTGTTGTCGAAAGCGTGGCCAATGGTCGTGGCCAGCAAAGGCTTGTCCTGAGCGCCACGGCTGTAGCTCTGATTCGGTTGATCCATAACGACCCCTGTTGTCTTTTTTGTAGGTTGACGTAAACGTAAACTACGATTGACAGCGCCGCAACGCAAGTTTACGTTAACGTAAAGGTGAGTGCCCTTCCCTGGCGTGCCAACCACACAACAACAAAGCTCACATTAAGGTGCCTGTCCATGAGTTACCCGTCCCTGAACTTCGCCCTCGGTGAAACCATCGACATGCTGCGCGACCAGGTGCAGTCCTTCGTGGCCAAGGAGATCGCGCCCCGCGCGGCCCAGATCGACAGCGACAACCTGTTCCCCGCCGACCTGTGGCGCAAGTTCGGTGACATGGGCCTGTTGGGCATCACCGTGGCGGAAGAATATGGCGGCGCCGGCCTGGGCTACCTGGCGCACGTGGTGGCCATGGAAGAAATCAGCCGCGGCTCGGCCTCGGTGGCGCTGTCCTACGGCGCCCATTCCAACCTGTGCGTGAACCAGATCAACCGCAACGGCAACCACGAGCAGAAGCTCAAGTACCTGCCCAAACTCATCAGCGGCGAACACGTCGGCGCTCTCGCCATGAGCGAGCCGAACGCCGGCTCCGACGTGGTCTCAATGAAGCTGCGCGCCGACAAACGCGGCGACTGCTACGTGCTCAACGGCAGCAAAACCTGGATCACCAACGGCCCCGACGCCAACACCTACGTGATCTACGCCAAGACCGACGTGGAAAAAGGCGCCCACGGCATCACCGCGTTCATCGTCGAGCGCGACTGGAAAGGCTTCAGCCGCAGCAGCAAGTTCGACAAGCTGGGCATGCGCGGCTCCAACACCTGCGAGCTGTTTTTCGATGACGTGGAAGTGCCCGAGGAAAATATCCTCGGCGTGCTCAACGGCGGCGTCAAAGTGCTGATGAGCGGCCTCGACTACGAACGCGTGGTGCTTTCCGGCGGCCCTACCGGGATCATGCAAGCCTGCATGGACCTGATCGTGCCCTACATCCACGACCGCAAGCAGTTCGGCCAGAGCATCGGCGAATTCCAGCTGATCCAGGGCAAGGTCGCCGACATGTACACACAGCTCAACGCCAGCCGCGCCTACCTCTATGCGGTGGCCCAGGCCTGCGAGCGTGGCGAGACCACGCGCAAGGACGCCGCCGGGGTGATCCTCTACAGCGCCGAACGCGCCACCCAAATGGCCCTGGACGCGATCCAGATTCTCGGCGGCAACGGCTATATCAATGAATTCCCCGCCGGGCGCCTGCTGCGTGACGCCAAGCTGTACGAAATCGGCGCCGGCACCAGTGAGATTCGCCGGATGCTGATCGGTCGCGAACTCTTCAACGAAACCCGCTGAAGGAGCGAGCCCATGGCCACCCTGCACACCCTGCTCAACCCACGCTCGGCGGAATTTGCCGCCAACAGCGCGGCGATGCGCCAACAGGTCGACGCCCTGCACAGCCTGCTCGCGCACGTGCAACAAGGCGGCGGCGCCAAGGCCCAGGAGCGCCACACCTCACGTGGCAAACTGCTGCCGCGCGAGCGCATCAATCGCCTGCTCGATCCGGGCTCACCCTTCCTGGAACTCAGCCAACTGGCCGCCCATCAGGTGTATGGCGAAGACGTACCCGCCGCCGGGGTGATTGCCGGGATTGGCCGGGTGGAAGGCGTGGAATGCATGATCGTCGCCAACGATGCCACGGTGAAAGGTGGCTCCTACTATCCGCTCACCGTTAAAAAACACCTGCGCGCCCAGACCATCGCCGAGCAGAACCGCCTGCCGTGCATCTACCTGGTGGACTCCGGCGGCGCCAACCTGCCGCGTCAGGACGAAGTGTTCCCCGACCGCGAGCACTTCGGGCGGATCTTCTTCAACCAGGCCAACATGAGTGCCCAGGGCATCCCGCAGATCGCGGTGGTGATGGGCTCGTGCACCGCCGGTGGCGCCTATGTGCCGGCCATGGCTGACGAAGCGATCATGGTGCGCCAGCAAGCGACTATTTTCCTCGCCGGGCCGCCGCTGGTGAAGGCCGCTACCGGCGAGGTGGTGAGCGCCGAAGACCTCGGCGGCGCCGACGTGCACTGCAAGGTTTCCGGCGTGGCCGACCACTATGCCGACAACGACGAACACGCCCTGGCCCTGGCCCGGCGCAGTGTGGCCAACCTCAACTGGCGCAAACAGGGCGACTTGCTGCAACGCACGCCCGTAGCGCCGCTGTACAGCAGCGAAGAGCTTTACGGGGTAATCCCCGCCGATGCCAAGCAGCCGTTCGATGTGCGCGAAGTGATCGCGCGGCTGGTGGACGGCTCGGTGTTCGATGAGTTCAAGGCGCTGTTCGGCACCACTTTGGTGTGTGGGTTTGCGCACCTGCACGGCTACCCGATTGCGATTCTGGCCAACAACGGGATTCTGTTCGCCGAAGCCGCACAAAAAGGCGCGCACTTTATCGAACTGGCCTGCCAGCGCGGGATTCCCCTGCTGTTCCTGCAGAACATCACCGGGTTTATGGTCGGGCAAAAGTACGAGGCTGGCGGCATCGCCAAGCATGGCGCGAAGCTGGTCACGGCAGTGGCCTGCGCCAAGGTGCCGAAATTCACCGTGATCATCGGCGGCAGCTTTGGCGCCGGTAACTACGGCATGTGCGGCCGCGCCTACGACCCACGTTTCCTGTGGATGTGGCCCAACGCCCGCATCGGCGTGATGGGTGCCGAACAGGCCGCGGGCGTGCTGGTGCAGGTCAAGCGCGAGCAGGCCGAACGTGCCGGCAATGGCTTCAGCGCCGAGGAGGAAGCCGCGATCAAGCAGCCCATCCTCGACCAGTATGAAACCCAGGGCCACCCCTACTATTCCAGCGCGCGCCTGTGGGATGACGGCGTGATCGACCCGCTGCAAACCCGCGACGTGCTGGCCCTGGCCTTGTCGGCTGCGCTGAACGCGCCCATCGAGCCGAGCCGCTTCGGCGTGTTCCGCATGTAAATGGAGCTGTATCCCATGAGCGATTTCAACACCCTCGAACTGATCACCGACAGCCGTGGTTTCGCCACGCTGTGGCTCAGTCGTGAAGCCAAGAACAACGCGTTCAACGCCGAGATGATCCGCGAACTGATCATCGCCCTCGACCACGTGCAAGGTGATCCCAGCCTGCGCTTTCTAGTCCTGCGCGGGCGCGGCAAACACTTCAGCGCCGGCGCCGACCTGGCCTGGATGCAGCAATCGGCCGAGCTGGATTACCACACCAACCTGGACGACGCCCGCGAACTGGCCGAGCTGATGTACAACCTGGCCAAACTGAAGATCCCGACCCTGGCCGTGGTGCAAGGCGCGGCCTACGGCGGTGCACTGGGCTTGATCAGTTGCTGTGACATGGCCATCGGCGCCGATGATGCGCAGTTCTGCCTGTCGGAAGTACGCATCGGCCTGGCCCCGGCGGTGATCAGCCCGTTCGTGGTGCAAGCCATCGGCGAACGTGCGGCGCGGCGCTATGCCCTGACCGCCGAACGATTTGGCGGCCAGCGCGCGCGGGATATCGGCCTCTTGGCAGAAAGCTACCCGTCCAGCGAGCTGGATCAACAGGTCGAACAGTGGGTCGCCAACCTGCTGCAAAACAGCCCGGCCGCCATGCGCGCCAGCAAGGACCTGCTGCGTGAAGTGGGCAACGGCGCCCTCACCCCCGCCCTGCGCCGCTATTGCGAAAATGCCATTGCGCGCATCCGCGTCAGCCCCGAGGGCCAGGAAGGCTTGCGCGCGTTCCTGCAAAAACGCGCGCCAGGCTGGCAGCCACAGGAGCCACGCCCATGAGCACACTGACCACTATCCTGGTGGCTAACCGTGGCGAAATTGCCTGCCGGGTCATGCGTACCGCCAAGGCCATGGGGATGACCACCGTGGCCGTGCACAGCGCCATCGACCGCGATGCGCGACACAGCCGTGAAGCCGACATCCGTGTCGACCTGGGCGGCAGCAAGGCCAGCGAAAGCTACCTGCAAATCGACAAACTGATCTCCGCCGCCCAGGCCAGCGGCGCCCAGGCCATCCATCCGGGTTATGGCTTCCTGTCGGAAAACGCCAACTTTGCCCGCGCCATTGAAGCCGCCGGCTTGATCTTCCTCGGCCCGCCCGCCTCGGCCATCGACGCCATGGGCAGCAAATCGGCCGCCAAGGCGCTGATGGAGAAGGCCGGCGTGCCGCTGGTGCCGGGTTACCACGGCGAAGCCCAGGACCTGGACACTTTCCGCGACGCCTGCGAGCGTATCGGCTACCCGGTGCTGCTCAAGGCCACGGCCGGGGGTGGCGGCAAGGGCATGAAGGTGGTCGAGCACGTCGACCAACTCGCCGAAGCCCTGGCCTCGGCGCAGCGTGAGGCGCTGTCCTCATTCGGCAACAGCCAGATGCTGGTGGAGAAATACCTGCTCAAGCCACGCCATGTTGAGATCCAGGTGTTTGCCGACCAGCACGGGCACTGCTTGTACCTTAATGAGCGCGACTGCTCGATCCAGCGTCGCCATCAGAAAGTCGTGGAAGAAGCCCCCGCCCCCGGCCTGAGCGCCGAGCAGCGCAAAGCCATGGGCGAGGCCGCCGTGCGAGCGGCCCAGGCCATCGGTTATGTCGGCGCAGGCACCGTGGAGTTTTTGCTCGATGCGCGCGGCGAATTCTTCTTTATGGAGATGAATACACGCCTGCAGGTTGAACACCCGGTCACCGAAGCAATTACCGGCCTGGACCTGGTGGCCTGGCAGATCCGCGTGGCCCAAGGCGAAGCGCTGCCGATCACCCAGGACCAGGTGCCGCTGATCGGCCATGCGATTGAAGTGCGCCTGTACGCGGAAGACCCGGCCAATGATTTCCTGCCGGCTACCGGGCACCTGGCGCTGTACCGCGAATCCGCACCCGGCCCGGGGCGGCGCGTGGACAGCGGTGTGGAACAAGGCGACAGTGTTTCACCGTTTTACGACCCGATGCTCGGCAAGCTGATCGCCTGGGGCGAGGACCGTGAGCAGGCGCGCCTGCGCTTGTTGAGCATGCTGGATGAGTTTGCCGTAGGCGGGCTCAAGACCAACCTGGGCTTTTTGCGGCGCATTATCGGGCATCCGGCGTTTGCGGCGGCGGAGCTGGATACCGGATTTATTCCACGTTATCAGGATGAGTTGCTGCCGGTGCCTGGCGCGCTGAGCGAGGCGTTCTGGCAGGCGGCGGGGGCCGCGCTCATGCAGAGCTTGCCGGTGGGTGAAGGGCCTTGGGCTGACGTGCGCGGGTTTCGTGCCGGGCTGCCTGCCGAAGTCTCGCTGCATTTGAGCTGCGCGGGGCAGGATCGGCTGGTCACGCTGGCACCCGATGCGCCGAAGCTGCAAGGTGAGCAGTTGCTGATTGAATGCGCGGGTGTGCGCCGCGCCCATCTGGCTGTGCGCAATGGCGGCACGCTGTTTCTGCGCTGGGACGGCGAGGTGCAGGGGGTCAGCCTGTTCGATCCGATTGCGGCCGTGGGGGCCAACCAGTCGCATCAGGGCGGCCTGACGGCGCCGATGAATGGCAGCATCGTGCGGGTGCTGGTGGACGTGGGCCAAACCGTGGAGGCCGGCACGCAATTGGTGGTGCTGGAGGCAATGAAGATGGAACACAGCATCCGAGCGCCCCACGCCGGGGTGGTCAAGGCGCTGTTCTGCCAGGAAGGCGAAATGGTTGCCGAAGGGTGCGCGCTGGTCGAACTCGAAACGGCAAGCTAGAACTTTGCCGTGGCCTGCACGACCACGCCCAGGATGCGGCAGGCGTCGGTGAACAGCTGCTTGGGGTAAGTGGGGTTGAGCGGCACCAGGTACAGTTGGCCGCTCTCCTCCAGCAACTGGCGGAAGGTCGCGTGGGGGTGGTCGGCCCACTGCGCGACCACCAGCTTGCCGGGTTCGGCAGCCTTGGCCGGGTCCACCAGGATCAGCATGCCGGCGCTGATACTCAGGCCGCTGGGGGCGGTCATCGCGTCGCCGGTCACCGGCAGCCAGAAGGCTTCGCCCTCGGCGTGGTAATCCGTCAGCTCAAAGCGCGCGGCGCGATAGGTGGCACGCTCCTCGCGCAGTTCGCAGGCACCTTTCCAGTCGCTGACCGGGTAGCGGAAATACGGGTTGTAGTGTGTTTCCACGCCAGGCACCTCCTCCTCCCGCTCGCGTATCTCCAGCGCCACTTCCAGGTAGCCCAGGCCCAGTTCTGCGAGCACCCGGTTCATGTCGGCAAGGCTCGGCACCCGCCGTTTGTTGAGCCAATGGCCAACGCCGCCCTGGGACATGCCCAAGCGTTCAGCCAACTCATCCTGCGTGACCTTGCGGTCTTTCATGTTGGCCTTGACCAACGCTATCCAGTTATCCATGGGGCCTGACAATACGGGGTGGATTTTTCACGACAATAAACAGTTTGTAGTAATCAATAAAGAGACATAAATACAATACGTACTATTATCGAACATAAGGTTTTGCCCTTCCCACCAGAGTACCGCCCTTATGACAACGAGCCCGCACCTCCTGCCGGACCACCCCGAAAACGATGACTTGCAAGGCCTGCGCAGCAGCGGTGCTGCCCAGCGCGCATTGGATTTTTACCTGAAGGAACACCTGTCGGCGCCAGACCCGAACGGCGTGCTGTTTGCCATCAAACCAGGCATCAGCCAGGAGGAAGCCCTGGTGCATGCCTCGGACCTGCTGCGCAGTGCGGCAGCCACGGCCTATGAATCGGCGAGCAGCCATCAAGGCAATCACCGCGACCTGGCGTTTTCAGTGGTGTATTTGATTGATATGGCGAAGGCCATGGTAGAGCGATCGTTGCAAGTGCCAGAGGCTCAGGCAAACGTGTGACAGGCGCGAACGAAAAATATTTCTATCTCAGGGATAAAAACGTTTGACTTGCAAATGATAATGATTATTATTGGACCTAGCTGATCGCGAGATCAGTCGATAGACCAAGGGACCTTAGGTCGGACTCTTGGAATATCTCCTCATCAGGCTAATCACGGTTTTTGACCCGGCTCTTTGGCCGGGTCTTTTTTTTGCCAGTTTCCCTGGCATGGCTTCAGGCTAATGAAGACTGTGTGTTGCTCGATGCCGCGCATGGTAGCAAAAGACTATCGCCAAAAGAAAGCCAGTCGAACGCTCTAGCCCAGATCTCTACGAAATAGCGCTTGAGAATCAATCTCATAGATTCTAAGCTGCGGCGGCGTCACGGACGACGCCCCCTCCCTTCCCTGCAACAATTTTGCATCCAGCCTTTACCAGACTCCTGTGTAAGATAGCCGCCACAACACTCATATTCAGGCAACCAGACTATGACCGTGGCCTTGACCTCCATCAGGATCAGCACCGACTTCGACAGTGGCAATATCCAGGTGCTCGACGCCAGCGATGCCTTTCAGTTGCTGCTGGCGATCAACCCAGATACCCGCAGCCAACATTTCCAATGGTTCCACTTCAAGGCCGAAGGTATGCACGTGGGGCACACCCACACCTTCCGTCTGAGCAACGCCGGCGAGTCGTCCTACAAACACGCCTGGAGC
The DNA here is from genome assembly GCF_002843605.1 of Pseudomonas sp. S09G 359. NCBI lineage: Bacteria > Pseudomonadati > Pseudomonadota > Gammaproteobacteria > Pseudomonadales > Pseudomonadaceae > Pseudomonas > Pseudomonas sp. S09G 359. The sequence goes on from NZ_CP025263.1 coordinate 4,285,971, forward strand.
GGCTACAACGCGGTGGCGTCCTACGACCATATCAACTGGTTTCGCGTGCCCACGCGGTTTGACGGCGAGACGCTGCACATCAGCCTCGAAACCCGCGAGAAACACGCCTGGTTTGCCTACTTCGAACCCTACAGCCGTGAGCGCCACGACTGGCTGATCGACCAGGCCCTGAACCGCGCCGGCACACAGCTGCTGGCCACTGGTAAAAGTGTCGAAGGCCGTGATATCCAGCTACTGCGCCGTGGCAAAGGCGGCGCAGGCCGACGTAACGTGTGGATCATCGCCCAGCAGCACCCCGGTGAGCACATGGCCGAATGGTTTATGGAAGGCATCATCGAGCGCCTGCAGCAGGACGGCGATGCCGAGCTGAAAAAACTGCTGGCGGTCGCCGATCTGTACCTGGTGCCCAATATGAACCCGGACGGCGCCTTCCACGGCCACTTGCGCACCAATGCCATGGGCCAGGACCTCAACCGCGCCTGGCAGAGCGCCAGCCAGGAGAACAGCCCTGAAGTGCTGTTCGTGCAGCAGCAGATGGAAAAATACGGCGTCGACCTGTTCCTGGATATCCACGGGGACGAAGAGATCCCCTACGTGTTTGCCGCCGCTTGTGAGGGCAACCCAGGCTACACGCCACGTATCGAAGCGCTGGAAAAACACTTCCGCCAGCACTTGAGTGCCCTGACCCGCGACTTCCAGACCGTCCACGGCTACACCCGCGATCTACCGGGCGAAGCCAACATGACCCTGGCCTGCAACGCGGTGGGCGAGAAGTACGACTGCCTGTCCCTGACCCTGGAGATGCCGTTCAAGGACAACGACGACGCGCCCAACCCGCACACCGGCTGGTCGGGCACACGTTCGATGCAACTGGGCAAGGATGTGTTGAGCACCGTGGCCGATATCGTCACGGTGCTGCGCTAACGCCGGCTGTTAGGGGGCTTGTTGTGGCGAGCGGGCTTGCCCGCGTTGGGCCGCGAAGCGGCCCCATGACAGGCGCCACCCTCATACCTGACACACCGCGTCGTCAGGTTTTAGGGCTGCTTCGCAGCCCAACGCGGGCAAGCCCGCTCGCCACAATAACCCCGCTATCCACATAAGCCCTCACCAACCAAATGGATCAGTCTTTGCTACCCGTCATGCTCTGCAGCACACCATCCCGCCGAATCAGCCCATGGAACAACGCCGCTGCCAGGTGCAACAACACGGTCAGAAACAGCAGGTAAGCCAGAAACCCATGGGCCTTGCGCAACACTGCAAACAGTGGGGCGTTCGCCCCGACCAGGGCCGGTAACTGCAGCGAGCTGCTGAGCATCACCGGGTCGCCCGCCGCTGAAATCATCGCCCAGCCCAGCAGCGGCAACACCAGCATCAAGGCATACAGCACCAGATGAGACGCCTTGGCCGCCAGCACTTGCCACAGTGGCAAGTCGGCGGGCAGCGGCGGCTGGCGCGTAGAGAAACGCACCACCAACCGCACGATCACCAGCGCCAGAATCGCGATACCCAGTGGCTTGTGCAGGTGAATCAACCACTCGTGCCGTTCGGAAACCGATGCCGCCAGGCCCGCGCCAATAAACAGCATGGCGATGACCATCAGCGCCATCAGCCAGTGCAGCAGGCGCGCCAGGGGCGCGAAAAACCGCGGTTTAGCTTTCATGGCTTCGACTCCTGAGGGGCACTGTGCAACGGGCTGACTTCACCGGCCCGGCGCAGGTACGAGCTGGCGTAGGCGGCCGACCGCGCGGCCAGCAAGGGGTCATTGGAGGCTTCGATGCCGCTTGGCAACACCAGCGGGTCGAAGTTGATATCGCGGCAATCACCGTCTGCCTGTGGCTGGCTGCTTTGCAGAACCAGGGTGCCGGCGTTAAGCACCTTGTGCTCGCCGGTCCAGGTCTTACTGGCGTCGTCCAGCGGGTCGCCGGGGTTGGCCAGGGTCATGTTCAACTGCCAGCGCACAGGCCCTGCGGCCAGGCGTTGCACCAGGTCTTTCTCGAGAAAATCGTTGCCCGCCGGGGCGCTCTCACCGGGGCCATCCTGGCTCTGCGGCACCACGCCCCAGCGCACGGCCTGGCGCTTGCCATCGGCGCCCACCAGGTAAAACGCGTTGATGCCGTTATAGGTTTCGGTCGCATAGCTGGCCGAAGGCTTGGCGGTCTTGACCCACGCCAGAAACGCCGCCGTCTCCGGATGGGCGGCGAAAAACGCGGGCATATTGGCGGGGTTCGGCTTGCCGGTGGCCGGGTCTGGCGCACCGGCCTTGAGCATCTGGTAGAACGCCTCGGGCGTGCCCACCGGGAACACTGGCATGCTGTTCATCCCGGTGCGCCATTGCTGGCCATTGGCCTGGCTGAATTGCACGGCAAAACTGCGGATCGGCACACTGCTGTCCGGCGCGTAAGGATTGCCGCTGGGCAAGGCCAAGCGGCCGATCACGGGAGTCCTGGCCTCGCTGAATACCTGGGCGCTGGAGTAGGCGCGCGCCTCGGCAGTGCTCTCGAAGTACCCGGCCACGCACACGCCCTTGGCGTGGTTACGGCGGAAACCCGGGTGCACGCCGTTATTGGTTTCCAGGGCATTGACCAGGGTTTTCGGACGCAAGCGTTGTGGGTCGAGGGTGCCGTTGACGTAGGCAAACGCCCCGGCAACAACGGCAACCACGGCACCAATCCCCGCGAGTCGCGCGATCAGGCTCGCAGTGCTCAACGGAGGACGGGGCGGTGATGAGTGATCTACCATGAACAGACTCCAAGGCCAGAGGCCGGGGGTGAAACATAAGGTCGGAGCATTAAGACGAACGCCGATACCCTCTATTCCCTGCGCCTGTATTTATTTTCCAGGACGGGGAATAACCTTCAACGCCGGACGTCTCTCTAGTCCCAGCGTAGTGACCAGCCAGACTCCCATGCATGAACTCGACGAACAGTTACGTGAACTCATCCCCAGGCTGCGGCGCTTTGCCGTGTCCCTGACCCGTAACGCCAGCAGCGCCGACGACCTGGTGCAGTCGACCCTGGAGCGAGCGATCACCCGCTGGGCCGACAAACGCATCGAAGGCGATGTACGCGCCTGGCTGTTCTCGATCCTCTACCGCCAGTTTCTCGATGCCCACCGCCGCAGCCGGCGGTATGCGCGCATGCTGGAATTCTTTACCGGCCGCGACGATGCGCAACCGTCGGTCGAACGCACGGTGATCGCCCAGTCGACCCTGCACGCCTTCGACAAGCTGAACACCGAGCAGCGCGCCCTGCTGCTGTGGGTGTCGGTGGAAGGCCTGAGCTACAAGGAGGTGGCCGAGATTCTGCAGGTGCCCCTCGGCACCGTGATGTCGCGCCTGTCCCGGGCGCGCCAGGCCCTGCGTCAACTCAGCGATGGCGAAATCGCCAGCCCTTCCCTGCGGATACTCAAATGATCAGCCTGCCCCCCAGCGAACGCGATTTGCATGCCTACGTCGATCACCAGCTCCTGGAGAGCGATCGCCGTGTGCTTGAAACCTACTTGGCGGCGCACCCCGACGTCGCGGCCCAGGTCCACGCCTGGCAGCAGGACGCGCAACTGCTGCGCGCCGCGCTGGGCGGTGCCCTGCAACAGCCGGCCAACCCGGACCTGGACCCGGCGCTGATTCGCCAGCGCGTCAAACATCGGGCGCGCCGCCACTTGGCAACGGCGGCAGTGCTGCTAGTGGCCGTCAGCCTCGGCGGCCTCGGCGGCTGGCACGCGCGCGAGGCCACCCAGGCGCAAATCCAGCCGATGGCCGATGCAATGCAAGCGTTCCGCCTATTTGCCCAGGACGGCATCATGCCCGCCGACTACAAAACCCAGGGCGGCGGCACGATGCAGGCCTGGCTTGATCGCTACTTCAACAGGGCCCACCGCCTGCCGGACTTGAGCGCCTCGGGTTTCACCCCGGTGAGTGGGCGCCTGCTTACCACCGAGCAAGGCGCCGCCGCCATGGTGCTGTATGAAGACGCCCAAGGGCGGCGCATCAGCTTCTATATCCGCCCGCCGGGTCCGGAAAACGGCTTCCTGCCCCCTGGCAGCCGCAGCGCCGACGGGTTGCAGGCGCAATACTGGTCCGGCGCCGGCTACAACTATGCGGTGGTCAGCCCGGCAGACCAGCCGGCCCCGCGGTTGCTGAAGTTCTAGAAGCCGACGTCCAGGATCACATTGTCGATGTAGACACCGGCCGGCGGCGTGGGCTGGTCGGTGTAGACCTTGGCGTTGTAGTTGAATCCCTGGGCGCCGCTGCCCAGGCCTTTACCGGGGTTGACCTCGGCGGTGGTGCTGTCGCGGCGGGCGGCGCCCACACTGCCCCACACGGTGGTACCGGCACTCTTGAAGATGTCGTAGGCGAGGAAGTTGGTCCCCGACATCATCTGCCGCCGCCCGCCGCTGGCGTGCTTGCCCGGATCCAGGCCCACCGTGTAGGTGCTGCCCTTGGTACAAGAGATATTGATGGTCTGGTTGACCGTGCCAAAGGCGCTCACCACGGGGGCGCCGCCAAAGCTGATGTTCGGCGCCGTCACCGTGCAGTCGTTGGTGACCGTCATGTTCACCGTCAGCGTCGCCGTGCCGGTATTGGCGTCACGCCCAAGGCAAATGCCCAGCGCCCCGATGCCGGAACAGTAGTTCCAGTCCCAGTAGATGCTCAGGGTTTCCGTGTAGATCCCAGCCGCGACGTTGCCGCCGGTGATGGTCCCCAGGTAGATCGGCACCGTCTTGGGCGTGGAGCCACCCAGCAGGCCCAGCAGGTCAATAATGCCGTTGCGGGCAAAATCGTAGGGCGCGCCCCGGTTTATCAGGTAGGCCGCGCCCGTATTGTTGGTCGCGTAGAGGTTATAGCTGATGACATCACCAGTGGGGCCCACCATACCGGCGGTAGACGACGTGACCGTTGCGTAGAAATGATCATTGGTCGTCAACAAGGAAAGCAGCGAGCCGGTGCACCGCAACCCGGCGTTGGTGGTCGAGGTGGATTGCACCGTCGTATTGGTGAGGATCGAACTGACCGGCCCGAACCCGGCGGCCGTGGTCGCCACCACCGAACATAACGCCTGGGCCTGGGACGCCAACCCGCTCAACACGACACCCGCCAACACTCCCCGCATTTTCACCCGACACCTCCTGTGCCTATCGACATACCAACGGGCCAATCAACGGCACCTGCTCACTGGACGCCGGCAGCGCAAACTGCACCTGGCAACTGGCGCCGCCGCCCAACGTCACGCGCAGGGTGTTCTGCGGCGCCAGAGTGTCCAGGTACACCAGGCCATCCCAGCCCACCACTGCCACCGCGCCGCTCTGCTCATGCAGCACGTTGGCCCCCAGTGGCAGTGGCGCATTGTGTTCATCCACCAATTCAATGCTGGCAGCGTTGATTCTGGCCAGCGCAAACTCCAGCAGATAGCCACTGCCCCGCCGCACCGCCACGCGCTGCTCCACCGTCGGGCTGAGCACGTTGGCCGGCAGATTCAGTGGATCGATTTCATACTTGCCGCGGTAATAGCCGCTGGCCCACGGCACCAATAGGCGGCCGCTCTCGTCGGTGTCGCCGACCCACTGGTTTTCATAGCGCACCGGAACCTTGGGGTAGCCGTCGGTGCTGACGACCACAAACGCATCGTTAATGCGGTTGGCCGCAAACACATGCTTGTCCATCCACACCAACGAACCGCTGGCATCCGCCCAACGGGTTTCGGCGTCGCTGCTGCCATAGACGCCAGCCTGCAATTGCACCGACTGCAAGCGCCAAGTCAGGTCGGCCTGGCGATAATCCGCGCCCTGGCCGTGGGCGTAGCCAAGGTTGTAGCCCACGCCCCCCGGGCCTGGCACTGCCCGGCTGAAATTGACGCGCTGGCGGCTTTCACCGGTGGTGCTGCGTTCGACACTCATGCTCAGGCTGCCGTCGAGGTCGAAGGGGATCACCACCTGGGCCTGCACCGCCCAATTGCTGTCTCCGATCTCACGGTTGGCCGACAGGTAAAAACTGCTGTTGCCCCACAGCGGGCGGTTCCAGGTCAGGTTCAACAAGCGCGTGCGCGAATCATCGGCGGCGCGGATATCGAAATAACCGGCGCCCAGGCTACCCCAACTGTCGAGGTTGAGGCTGGCGGTGACTTGCTCGCTGCGCTTGCTCAGGCTGATGTAGGGCGAGTCGATCAGCGTGAGGTCGGCGTATTGCTCGTGCCGTTCCAGCCGCTGGTAAGACAGGCTGTAACGCTGGCTGCTGTACTGATAGCCGAGGCTGACCTGCTGGCCTTGGCGCCCATCGAAACGGCTCTGGCTGAACGCACTGTTGAGCACACCGAACGAACCCAGCCGCACGTTGCCGCCCACGCCGCCCAGGGTCAGTTCACTGGAGGCTTCGGCGTGGCTTTCCAGGGTGAACGTATCGCTCACGCCGTAACGCAGACTGCCCGAAGTAACGCCCTGGCCATAGCGGAAATCCTGCTGACCATATTCGCGACGCAGGGTACCGGCGGCCACCGAAAAATCCGACAAGCCCTTTTGCAACAAACTGCTGGTGACATAGAACGGCACGGTGGTGGACACCTGCCGGCCAAGGGCATCGGTGGTCACCACCACCGCCTCCCCCGCGCCGTTGATAAACGGGATATTGGTGAGGGTGTAGGGCCCCGGCTGCACGTTGTCGCTGGACGACTTGAAGCCGTTGATAAACAGGTCCACCGAGGACGGCACCGCTGCTTCGCCGGCAAACTGCGGCAAGGGGTAGGTCACCAGGTCCGGGCGCACGCCAAAATCCCGCGACAGTTGCACGCCCCCCAGGCGCACCGAATTGCTCCAAGGCAAGGCGCCGCTGACCAGATCACCGGCCTCGTAGGTCAGCAGGCTTTCATCGTCGGAGTAGCGCCAGGCGGTGTCGTAGCGCAGGTAACCGTCGCTCAGCCCAGCGCCGGCATTTGCGCCGAAGCTGCGACGGTATTGCCCGGTGTTGGACAAGGTGCCCCAGGTATCGAACAGCCGCACCTCGTTCCAGGCCGCCAGGTAGGTGCCGGAATCGTCGGTGTCGTTCAGGTACAGGTCGTAGTTGAGCATCGCGCCGAAGCTGGTCAGCGCCTCGGTACGCGGGTACGCCTGGCGGTTACCGAGGAACTGCGCGGGCAGCCAATCGGGCGGCACGTTCAGCAGCAGGCGCTGGCCCTGGCTGTCGTATTCGCTGTGCAGCCCGGGCAATTGGTCCAGGGCCACTTCAGCGGTAACCGACGCCGGCAGCTTCATGCCGATGGCCTGCAGATCGGACGCAGGCATGTACAGCTGGCCCGCCCGTTGCTCCACCACGACGACCTTGCCGGTGTCCATCTGGTTGACCAGCAATTGCAGGTACAACTGCGCATCAGGCATTGCCTCAAGGCTAGTGGGCGGTGGCGGCAACTCACCGGCACCGACCTGCGGAATCAGCACCAGACAACAACACCCCATGGCGATCCATCGCAATGTACGGATACGACGAGCCAACACTCAGCTCACTCCTTGTCTTTACCAAGCCGTTTTTTACTGACCCGGCTTAACGCTTTGTACCGTCGGCGCACCGTTGACTTTAAGCAGCAGCTCCTGGCCGCTGGCCAGGGGCTCCGCCACTGGCCAGCGCATGGTTGCGCCCGGTAGCACGTAACCCATCAGGCCCTCGGTCACCGGCCGGCTTTGGCCACCTTGCTTCACGGCGACGTCAGTCAGGCGCGCATGCACCGCGCCCTGGTTGCGGATCTCGATAAAGGCGCGCCCGCCCTCGACCACCTTGCGCCAGCTCAAGTCCGGCACGCCGGCGCCCTTGGGGTCGCGCGGGCGGCTCAGGTCGGCCTTGCTCCACAGCCCGGCGCCGTAGGCAAACAGCGGCACCGAATAGCGCATCTGGAACTGGATCGACGCCGCCGTCTTGCCGTCTTCGGCCCCCGCCGGCTTGGGTACGGGGATCTCATCGATGATGATGCGGTAGGCCATTTCCTGGCCCGGCGGCACCTCCTTGGTGCGGGTCAGGCGCACCAGCTGTTTCTGGCCGGGCTCAATACGTGCCACGGGCGGGCTGCCGATCACGTCGCGCTGGTTCTGGTATTGGTCGTCGAAGCCGTTCTGGCGCCAGGCGAACACGCGGATCTGCAGGTTGGCGGTTTCATTGCCACGGTTTTCCAACCACAGTGCGCTGGCTTGTTGATCGGCCTCCAGCACCGGGTCGATCGGCCAGATCAACACCGAGCTGGCCGCCTGTACCTGGCTCGCCCCGAACAGGGCCACGGCCAGCACTCCTTGACGTATGGACTGGGTTAAACATCTAGGCAAACTCTGCTCCTTAGATTGAAAAAGACTTCAATTCAAACGCCCCTAAAAGGTCAGCTGCACCTGCAGCACATCGCTGTAGCTGCCCGCCGGCTGGTTCCCCGGCAACACCACCCGGCCGTAGATCGGCAGCGTGATGTTGTTCGCATTGCTGTAGGCCACATTCACGCTCTGGCTGATCCCGATGGCCTGGCTCAGGCCTGCGTCGCTGAATAACTGGTAGGCCACCGTGGCCGTGCCGCTGTTGAGCTTGAGGTGGCGGCCGCTGACGTTGTTCTGCCCACCGTTGATGCTCATGCTCAGGGTCACCCCCGGCGTGCATTGCACCACCACGCCACTGGTCAAGGCCGTCGACACCGTGCTGGTGGACAACGCCGCATAGCTGCCGTAGTTGAGGTTGCCGTAGTTGCTGCCACCGCCGACAACCAGGCAGCCGGCAATAATGCTGGCGCTGACCTGGAACGTCGCGCTGGTGACGGCCGCCAGCGGCAGCGGCAAGCTGCTCGCACAGGCCAGCAGTACGACAGCGCATGCATGCCGGGCCATTGCACTTAGAAGGTCAATTGCACAGAGATGGTGTCCGTGTAGGTCCCCGCCGGCAGGGCCGGTTTACCCACCGCCTTGCCCCACAGGTTGATGGTCTGTGCCGCCCCCGTGCTGGCCGCCAGGTTGATCACGCCGTTGCTCGCGAGGATGTTGTTGTAGCCCGAGTCGGTGTAGAGGTCGTAGGGCACGAAGTTGGCCACGCCGTCGTACAACGCGCGGGTGCCGCCCGTGGACTGACCATCATGCAGGCCGCCCTGGACCGTCACGGTAGGGGTCGTGCCGGCCGAACACTGGATCGACACCGCCCCGCCGCCGGCCGCCACCAATTGGGTACCCGCCTGGGTGAACAGGCTGTCGGTGGTGCCGAAGTTCAGGCTACCGAAGTTAAGGTTGGTGGTGCCGGCACCCCCGTTAACCAGGCAACTGCTGGTCAGGGTCAGCGTGGAGCTGATCTGCCCGGTAACCGTGGTGGCGGCGTGCGCACCGGCGGCCAGGGTCATCCCCAGCAAGGGTATAGCGAGACGCAAAACACGTGATTGCATGATGCTTTCCTCTATTGAGTTACCAATCCAACGTCACCGTCAGGATGTCGCGGTAAATGCCTGCCGGAAGTGCGCTGGTATTCGCCACCACGGCGCCGTAGACCGGGATCGGGCCTTGGGTTCCGGGGCTGACGGCGAAGTTGCGTTGTTGGCCGATGCGGTAGCTGTCGGTGCCGGCGGCATCGGCCGTGAGTCGGTAGGGAATGGTCTGGCGGCCGTTGCTCAGGCGCCGGGTGGTGCCGTCACCGTTGACGCCACCGTCGATGGTCACCGTGAACCCGCGCACCGAACTGTTGCAGTTGACTTGCAACGCCCCGCCGCTGCCTTCGACGTTGGCGTTGAGCGGGCGGGTCCAGGTCGGGGCCTGGTTGCCGAAATCCAGCTGGCCGAGGTTGGCGGGCATCTCAGCGCCCCCGGAACTCACTTGGCAGGCCGGCAAAATCACCAGCCGCGCCTGGATGCTGCCGGTGATCAGCGCTTCGGCGTCCCCGGCGACAAATAGCAGGGGGCTGAGCAATAGTGCTGTGCAGGTGAAATGCTTCATACCGATCCTACTTCCATCAGGATAAAACCGATTGGCCGCCCAGCCACAGGCGACATTCCTTTACCTGCCAGGTCCACCCGGCAGTCACTGCGCAAAAATCGTTACCAACTGACCGTCACCTTCACCACATCGGTGTAGCGGCTCACTGAGGGAATCTGGGCCAGCGGCTCAATGCGCGCATACAGCGGCAGCTCTACCGAGCCGGTGTCGGGCACGGTACCGCTCACCGCTTCATTGACAGGCAGCGCCACCCGCCGCGCGGGATCACGGTACAGTCGATAGGGGATTGGGGAACTGTGCGCGTCGCCTGCCAGGTAGCGCACCTCACCGATGCCGCCATGCAGGCCGCCGTCGATGCGCACTTGGTAGGGGGTGTCGGGGTTGCATTCCAGGCGCGGCTGGCGAGTGCTGGTCAACGCCGCGCTCAGCGGGCCGGCGCGGTCGTCGAGACGGGCAGTGCCACCAAAATCGAGCACACCCAATTGCTCGATCCCCGCTTCGCGGGTCAGACCGACCAACTGGCAGCCGCGCATCACATTGACCCGCACCTCCACCTGGAGTTGTGCGGCCAATACCTGCGCGCTGCAGAGCGTGCTCAACAGGGCTAAAACCAAAGATCCATTCACAACCTCAATCCTTTTGAGGAATGGCTTACCCAGGTCAGGTTAGCAGCGCAGGACAAAGCTGCCAGTCTTGTCAGAAATACGACTGTCAGATTGCAGTACTTTTCTTACCAGTTCAGGGTAACGAGGGTGCGAGGGCTGCCGTCTTCCAGGGTGCCCTGGTCGGTGCTGACGGTAAACTGCGTCGGGGCTTCAGGGGCGGTGCTGCAATGCACGGCCGGACGGCCATCGACAGCGTCTTGGGTCACTTCACAGCCGGCGGTGATCACCAGTCGCGCCTCGATCTGCCCGCTGCCTGCCACGGCCTGGGCAGCGTTGATCCACAGGCACGAGGCGCCCAATGCCAACAGGAGGCGACGAATGACGAACATAAAAGACCTGGAAGAAATCACGAGGGAAGAAACGCCGCCGAGGATATAGGAGATGGCTATATGCCTGCATCGATTTTCAGCGCCAGCCGACACACGGCGCCTGTGCCTGCGATCCATCTGCTTTTGAGATTGCTGGCCGGCACATTTTGTATTAGTTAAATTGGCGCGCCCCCCTGCAAAATAGCGCCCTTCACGTAACGGAATCTTCGCCATTGGCTGTCATCCCCCCTGCCCTGCGCCGTTTGTTCGGTAAGCCTGTCTCGCTTGCCTCCAACCACGTGCACACCTATTTCCAGCACAAGGCACAACGCCAGGGTTACACCCTGAGCCCCAGCCAGCAGCAGGTGATCGAACGCATGGCACAGATGGCCGGTGCTCTGGAGCAAGCGGCCCCAGGGCAATCGCCACGCAGCTTGTACCTGCACGGCGCGGTGGGGCGCGGTAAAAGCTGGCTGCTGGACGGGTTTTTCCAGGCCCTGCCCCTGGCGCAGAAGCAGCGCGTGCATTTCCACGACTTTTTTGCCCGCCTGCACCAGGGCATGTTTCGCCATCGCCAGCAGCATGACGCCCTTGCCGTCACCCTGGATGAGCTGCTCGAAGGCTGCCGCGTGCTGTGTTTCGACGAATTCCACGTGCACGATATTGGCGACGCGATGCTGATCACCCGCCTGTTCAAGGCGTTGTTCGCACGCGGCATACTGGTGCTGGTGACGTCCAATTACCCGCCCGAGGGCCTGCTGCCGAACCCGCTGTATCACCAGCGTTTCAAGCCAGTGATCGAGCTGATCGGCGCGCGCATGGATGTCATGGAAGTCAACGCGCCGCAGGATTACCGCGGCCTGCCGCAGAACCATGGCCAGCAGCGCTTTACCCAAGGGCAGTTCATCTGGCCCGGCAGCGCGGCCCAGCGCGCGGCATTCGATTTACCGGCGGCCGATTGCACGGCTATCACGTTGCCGGTCGGCACTCGCCAGCTGCAGGCCCGCTGGCACCAGGGCCGCGCCATCGCTTTTACCTTCAATGATCTGTGCGAACAACCCACGGCAGTGATGGACTATCTGCTGCTGTGCGAGGATTTCGACCACTGGATCATCGACGGCCTGCCTCACCTGGGGGAGTGCCCGATCGCCGTGCAGCAGCGATTTATCAACCTGGTGGACGTGCTTTACGACCAGGACAAGCACCTGACCCTGATCGGTGAACGCCCGCTGGCTGAATCCCTCGCCGGCCAGGCCATAGACCTGGCGCGCACCGCCAGCCGCCTGAACCAATTGCAGCAGCAGGTACTTGAACCGGTATCATGAGCGCCATTAACGCTCCTTTGCCCACGCCCCTTTTTCGAGTGATCGCGCCCTTTCATGCATACCCTCGCCCAACTCAAGGCCGGCCAATTGGTCGGTATCACGCGCCTGGACCTGGCCTGCGGGCTCACCGAGTTCCCCCGGGAAATCTTCGAACTGGCCGACTCCCTGGAGATCCTCAACCTCAGCGGTAATGCCCTGAGCAGCCTGCCCGATGACCTGTACCGCCTGCCGCACCTGCGCGTACTGTTCTGCTCGGACAACGCCTTTACGCAACTGCCGGCCTGCCTGGGCCAGTGCGCAAAGTTGAGCATGATCGGCTTCAAGGCCAACCAGATCAGCCACGTGCCCGCCGCCGCGCTGCCGCCGCTGCTGCGCTGGCTGATCCTCACCGATAACCGCATCAGCCAATTGCCCGACGCGCTGGGCGAGCGACCGCTGCTGCAAAAGCTGATGCTGGCCGGCAATCAGTTGACGCAGTTGCCGCAAAGCCTGGCCAACTGTCAAAACCTGGAACTGCTGCGCATCGCCTCCAACTGCCTCACCCACTTGCCAGAGTGGCTGCTGGCGCTGCCGAGCCTGACCTGGCTGGCCTACGCCGGCAACCCGGTGGAAATGGCGGTGGCGCTGACGGCCCAAGACGCCACGCCGGATATCCCCTGGGCCGAGTTGGCGCTGGCCGAAGTGCTCGGGGAAGGCGCCTCGGGCGTTATCCGCAAGGCGCTTTGGAAACCGCAGGCGTTGCCGGTGGCGGTCAAACTGTATAAAGGCACCATCACCAGTGACGGTTCCCCGCTGCACGAAATGCAGGCCTGCATCGCCGCCGGGCTGCACCCCAACCTGATAGCGGTACAGGGTCGCGTGGTTGGCCATCCCGAGGACCAGGCCGCGCTGGTAATGGACTTGATTGATCCAAGCTACCGTAACCTCGCCGCCCTACCGAGCCTGGCGTCGTGCACGCGGGATATCTATGCGCCGGACACCCGGTTCAGCCTGGCCGTGGCACTGCGCATGGCACGGGGCATCGCCTCCGTAGCGGCACACCTGCACCGGCATGGCATCACCCATGGCGACCTCTACGGCCACAACATTCTGTGGAACACGGCGGGCGATTGTTTGCTCGGAGATTTTGGCGCGGCGTCGTTTCATGCCACGGCAGACACCTTGGAAACCAGGGCGCTGCAGCGCATTGAAGTGCGTGCGTTCGGGGTGTTGCTGGGAGAGTTGCTGGAGCGGGTTGAAGTGAGTGACGAAACGCTAGTGGCACTGCAGCAACAGTGCTGTCAGCCCGATGTATTGGCGCGACCGAGCTTCGACGATATCGAAGCCCTGCTGCAATCCTTTCAACGCCACTAAACAAATGTGGGAGGGGGCTTGCCCCCGATGACAGTGGATCAGTCAATACTTTAAGTAACTGGCCCACCGCTATCGGGAGCAAGCCCCCTCCCACATTTTTAACTGCATTTCTTCAGTTGTAGATCAGCCAGCCAGGCCGACAAACATATCCTGCACGTCATCATGGTTGTCCAGGCCTTCAAGGAAGGCTTCGACTTCCGCCATCTGCTCGTCGGTCAAACCACTCACCGGGTTCTTCGAGATGTAACCGAGCTTGGCCGACAGCACGGTAAAGCCCTGCTCCGGCAGCGCTTTCTGCACGGCATCGAGGTCGGTGGTTTCGGTGATGAACAGGGTAGTGCCTTCTTCTTCACCGTCTTCAAAATCCTGCGCGCCGGCTTCAATGGCGGCCATTTCCGCGTCAGCATCCGGGGTATCCGGCGACGCTTCGATCAGGCCCACGTGGTTGAAGTCCCAGGCCACGGAGCCGGAAGCGCCCAGTTGGCCCTTGCGGAATGCCACGCGGATTTCTGCCACGGTACGGTTGATATTGTCGGTCACGCACTCGACGATCAGCGGCACCTGGTGCGGGGCGAAGCCCTCGTAGGTCACGCGGTGGTATTGCACGGTTTCACCGAGCAGACCGGCGCCCTTCTTGATCGCGCGCTCCAGGGTTTCCTTGGGCATCGAGGCCTTTTTGGCCTGCTCCACCACCAGACGCAGGTGGGCGTTGGTGGCGGTGTCGGCGCCGTTGCGGGCGGCGATGGTGATTTCTTTCACCAGCTTGCCGAAGATCTTGCCCTTGGCATTGGATGCCGCTTCTTTATGTTTGACTTTCCACTGTGCGCCCATGACTCACTCTCTTCTTTCCATCGCGCCCAAACGTCTACTGGCCGGCGCTTTGGGGGCAGAGTTTATAGCGCAAAAACACTCTAATCCACCAAAAAACCGGCCAGGCGTCTCAGCTGCGCAAGGGTTTGATTGCAACGCTGCGGTCCGGCACAAAGTCGCCGACCTGGGCCAGCACGGCGGGCCTGGCGTTCCAGTAGGGCATCAGCACCAGTGAGGAAAACAGCGCGGCGCCGGCAAACACGACAAACACCGTGACGGTATCGAAGTAACCCGGCAGCAAGCCGCCGAGGATAGCACCCACTGAACCGCAGCCGTTCACAAAGCCTGCGGCGGTAGCGCCGGCCTTGGCGGTGCCGAAGTCGATGGCGGCGGTGCTGCTGATCATCGAGTCCGGCCCGTACAGGGTCAGGCCCATCACAAACAGCAAAGCCATCACCAGCACCACACTGCCGGTGTGCAGCGCGCCCATGAAGAACGCCAGGGAAATCGTCAGCGCCAACAGGCTGAGTACACAGGCGGGCATGCGCCGGGCGCCGAACAGCTTGTCGGATGCCAGGCCGATCAGCACCGGCCCCAGCAAACCGGCCAGTTCGAAGGCCGTGGGCACGATGGCCGCGCCCACCTTGCCCACCGAGGGCATCTGCTCGTACACGATCACCGGCCCCCACAACAGGATCGCGTAGCGCGCCGGTTTCAGCAGAAAGTACGCCAGCCCCAGGGTCAGCACCGTGCGGTTGCGCAGGATCGCGCGCAGCGGTTCCAGTACGCTGATGCGCTGTTCGGAAGCGGCTTCCTCGGCGGTCAGCAGCGGCTCGGGCTCAACCGCCGGCAAGCCCACATCCTGCGGGGTGTTGCGCTGGAAGATAAAGAACAACAGCGCCACCAATGCGACCACCGCCGCACTCGAAATAAACGCCGCGTGCCACGTGCCGATCAACGTATAGGCCCACCACCCGGCAAAGGGCGATGCCACCAGGCCGCCGAACGCATAGCACGAACTCCACAGCCCCAGCACGCGCCCGCGCTGCTGCGCCGGGAAGAAACTGCCGAGGTTCTTGCACAGCCCCGACCAGCCGGTAGATTGCGCCAACCCCTGAATCAGCATGCAACTGATAAAGATCGGCAAAGTCGCAAAAGTACCCATCACCAGGGCGGCGGCGGCGGAAATCAGCAACCCGCCCAACACCACCACCCGCGGCCCGAAGCGGTCGGCCAGCATGCCCCAGGTGAACTGCCCCAGCGCATACGCGGCCAGGTAGATACCATCGAGGTTGGCCATCATCATTTTGTCGAGGGGGAAACTCGGGTCATCGACGATGCCGAGCTTGGCCACCGAAAACGCTTTGCGGGTGAAATAGAACGCGGCGTACGCCAGCCAGGTGATGGCGAAAATCTGCACGCGCCAACGCTTGATGCTACCCATAGGGATATTCATGGTGGTTCTGACCTCAGGTGAGTGTGCCGGCAGAATCGAGAAGCAAATGCCTGTTCTTTTTATGGTTGAGCACTGCAATGCCGAGCCGTGGTGCGCGCGGCATTGGTCAGATGAGTCGGGTTTCCCGAGCCCATGGCCACCGAGGTTGTAGGACTCAACCTTCGGCGGTTGAGCGGTATCAAAGCAATGGCTGACTAATAGGTAAAATCGATTTATCGTATTTCACCTATAAGCTCAGCTTGTAAGAGGATTTGCGATGTCCGTGTCCCACGCCCAACTCAAAGCCTTCCACGCCGTGGCCGTCCATGGCAGCTTCACCCACGCCGCAGAGCGCCTGTTTCTCACGCAGCCGGCCATTTCCGACCAAGTGCGCAAACTCGAAGAGCGCTTCGGCGTGTTGTTGTTTCATCGCAACAAACGCGCGGTGCGCCTCACCGATCTGGGTGAGCGGCTGCTGGCCATCACCCAACGCCTGTTTGTGATCGAGGCCGAAGCCGAGGAATTGCTGCAAGACTCCCGCGCACTCCTGACCGGCACCCTCACCCTCGCCGTGGACGCCCCGGTGCACGTACTGCCGCAAATCGCGCGCTTTTGCCAGCTGTACCCGGGCATCAGCGTGAAGATCGAAACCGGTAATACCGACGAGTCGTTGTTTCGCCTGTACAACTATCAGGCCGACCTGGCCTTGCTGGGCCGCGACGTAGACGATGAACGGCTGCTGTCGCTGCCCCTGCCGGACGACCAGTTACTGGCGTTTGTCGCGCGCAACCACCCCTGGGCGGGGCGCGACTCCATCTGCCTCGCCGACCTGGACGACACGCCGCTGGTGTTGCGAGAAACCGGCTCGGTCACCCGTCAGACCCTGGAACAGGAAATGAGCCAGGCCGGCCTGCGCATTCGCCCGGCGATCCAGGTGGAAGGTCGCGAAGCCGCACGTGAAGCGGTGGTGGTGGGGATTGGCGTGGGGGTGGTATCGGCAGCGGAATTCGGCGCCGACTCACGGGTGTACGCGATGCCGATCCGCGATTGCACCCAGCGCATGAAGGAAACTCTGGTGTGCCTCAAGGAGCAAAGCTCGCGCCGTGTGGTGGCGACGTTTTTGCAGATCGTGCGCGACAGCCTTCACGCCAACTCGAAGAAGGCTTGAATCAAGCGCAGTGAACGGCGCCGTTCCATGCAACCGAGCATATGCCGGTTCAACAAACCATCGCCCTGGATCGGCACAGCGCGCACGCGCGGGTCCGGGCTGACCTCCATCGACGACACCACCCCAACACCCAGTTGCGCAGCCACGGCCTCGGCCACCGCCTCACGGCTGTCCAACTCCAGCAACACCTTGGGCAGCACGTGAGCCGCCTGGCAGGCGTCATCAAAGGTGCGCCGGGTGATCGAACTGGGTTCGCGCAACACCATAATCACGTCGTTCAACTGCTTGAGCTGGATGCCCTCGGGCTGCGTCGCCCAGGCATGCGCGGCCGGCACCAGCGCGCAGATCCGCGATTCGCCCAGCGGCTGCAGGTGCAGGCCGCTGCGTGGCTCGACTTCGGTCAGCACCGCCACATCCGCATGCTCGGACAGCAGCGCGGCCAGGGTTTCCTGAGCATTACCCAAACGCAGGTTTACCGTAATTCCGGGATAGCGCTCACGCAGGCTGGCGATCATCGGCATCACCAGGTGCGGGCCGTCGGCCGCGACTTCCAGACGCCCGGTCAGCAGTTGCCGGTTGGCCTCCAACATGGTCTGCGCCTCGTCCACCAGGCCGAAGATCGCGCGGGTGATGGCCGCCAGGCGAGCGCCCTCCTCCGTCAACTCAACCCGGCGCGCCGTACGGCGTAGCAAGGGAATCTGGTAGTACTCCTCCAGGGCCTTGATATGCCCGGTGACCGCCGGCTGGCTGATGAATAACCGCGCCGCGGCACGGGTAAAGCTGCCCTCACGGGCCACGGCGTCGAATGCACGCAATTGGAACAAGTTCATAGCTATCGGCCTCACTGATAGCTCGCATAACAACAAACAATTTGATTGATAACAAGCCAAACTGCAATTTAGGCGCCGTAGCTTCAACCCCCGATACCTTGCGAGGACTTGAGATGAGCACTGCCGCGCCGATCCTGCTGACCCCTGGCCCCCTGACCACCTCTGCCCGCACCCGTCAGGCAATGATGGTGGATTGGGGTTCATGGGATGACCGTTTCAATCAACTCACCGCCAGCGTCTGCGAGCAACTGCTGGCCATCCTCAACGGCGCCGACAGCCACCACTGCGTCCCCCTGCAAGGCAGCGGCACCTTCGCCGTCGAAGCCGCCATCGGTACCCTGGTGCCGCGCAACGGCAAGGTATTGGTGCTGATCAACGGCGCCTATGGCAAGCGCCTGGCGAAGATCTGCGCAGTGCTCGGCCGCGATTCCAGCACCTTTGAAACCGCCGAGGACGAGCCCACCACCGCCGCCGACGTCGACCGCCTGCTGCAGGCTGACACCGCCATCAGCCATGTAGCGCTGATCCACTGCGAAACCAGCACTGGCATTCTCAACCCGCTGCCGGAGATCGCCCAGGTGGTTAAAAACCACGGCAAACGGCTGATCATCGACGCCATGAGTTCCTTCGGCGCGCTGCCCATCGATGCGCGCGAGGTGCCCTTCGACGCGTTGATCGCCGCCTCGGGCAAGTGCCTGGAAGGCGTGCCGGGCATGGGCTTCGTGTTCGCCGACAAACAAGCGCTGGCCGCTGCCCAAGGCAACTGCCACTCCCTGGCGATGGACCTGTTCGACCAGCACAGCTACATGGCCAAGACCGGCCAATGGCGCTTTACCCCGCCGACCCACGTGGTCGCGGCCCTGCACGAAGCGCTGCTGCAATACAGCGAAGAAGGCGGCCTGCCCGCGCGCCATCAACGTTACGCCGACAACTGCCAGGCGCTGCTCGACGGCATGGCAGCACTGGGTCTGCGCAGCTTCCTGCCGGCGGCGATCCAGGCCCCCATCATCGTGACCTTCCACGCCCCGAGAGGCCCGCGCTACCAGTTCAAGGACTTCTACGAACGGGTCAAGGCCAAGGGTTTCATTCTGTATCCAGGCAAATTGACCCAGGTGGAAACCTTTCGCGTGGGCTGCATCGGCCACGTCGACGCAGCCGGCATGCAAGCAGCGGTCAAGGCAATCGCCGAGGTGCTGCAAGAAATGGAAGTGTTGGACATCTGATTCCCCCATTACCCACAGGATCTGCACCATGAACTATCAAAACCCCAACACCCTCCAGGCCGTCATCCTCGATTGGGCCGGCACCGTGGTCGACTTCGGCTCTTTCGCGCCCACGCAGATTTTTGTCGAGGCCTTCGCCGAGTTCGATGTGCAAGTCTCCATCGAAGAAGCCCGTGGCCCGATGGGCATGGGCAAATGGGACCATATCCGCACCCTCTGCGACCAACCGCAGGTCGCCGAACGCTACCGCAAGGCATTTGGCCGCACGCCCACCGACGACGACGTAACCGCCATCTACCAGCGCTTCATGCCGCTGCAAATCGAGAAAATCGCCGAGCACTCGGCGCTGATCCCTGGCGCCCTCGACACCATTGCCCGCCTGCGCGTACAGGGCATCAAGATCGGCTCCTGCTCCGGCTACCCCAAGCAAGTCATGGACAAGGTCGTCGCCCTGGCCGCCACCAACGGCTACATCGCCGACCACGTGGTGGCCACCGACGAGGTCCCCAACGGCCGCCCATGGCCGGCCCAGGCCCTGGCCAACGTGATCGCACTCGGCATCGACGACGTGGCGGCCTGCGTCAAGGTCGACGACACCGTCCCCGGCATCCTCGAAGGCCGCCGCGCCGGCATGTGGACCGTGGCCCTGACCTGCTCCGGCAATGCGCTGGGGCTGACCTACGAGCAATTTCGCGCCTTGGATGCAGCGACATTGGCCAGCGAACGCAAACGCATAGAAGCGCTGTTCAAAGGCTCGCGCCCACATTACCTGATCGACACCATCAACGACTTGCCGGCGGTGATTGCGGATATCAACGGGCGATTGGCGCGCGGGGAAATGCCGCAGACTTACTAAAAGCGGTAGTTTGATCGGCTGCTCACCCATTTGCCGTGGGTGAGCATGCTTGTTGTGGTGACCATGCTTGTTGTAGTGAGCATGCTTGTTGCAGTGAGCATGCTTGTTGTAGTGAGCATGCTTGTTGTAGTGAGCATGCTTGTTGTAGTGACCATGCTTATTGTGGCGAGCGAGCTTGCTCGCGTTGGGCTGCGGAGCAGCCCCAAACTTGGCGCCGCGAATCTGACTGAAACACCGCGCTGTCCCAATTGGGGCCGCTTCGCCGCCCAACGCGAGCAAGCTCGCTCGCCACAGGGTTGAGGCGTATGAGTGAGATAAGTGGAAGCGCCCGTTTGTCTACTGTTGTCATAACTCTGATTGCTGTTGCGCTTTCATTAAAGTCGAGGCTATGTGTCTCAGCCATGTTTTCCCGTCTTGCCATTCATTGGGGTAATAGTAGCCGCAGCCTATTTCAGTGAATAAATACTCCTGAAGTTCTTGCTCTGCCTTGTCAGTTAATATCAATTTTTCAAGCTCTTTCTGTACCTTTGCAAGCGTTTCTGCCGAGGTTTCGGAAATAAAGAAATCAATCACGTCATCTGCGATGGCGTGGTCATCAACCCAGTCTGGGTTAAAATATCCAGCTAAAAACTGCTGTAACTCGGGGTAGTCTTGATTCATGGGCTCGGGAATCCAGTATGAATTCTGTAACCATTGGACATATTTTTGTCTCTGCGAATAATAAGGTAAATGTTTCTACCTGGAACTGTTGAAGGCGCTCCTCGCCTCCAGCTTGTGCCCATAGGCTCTGAGGTTCTTTCAATAATCACAAGTTGGTTGTCCTTTCCTTCAAGGAAATTATTGATTTTAGATTGGTTACCATCGAGTACTTTTGATATTGCTGACTCTGCGGTGGCTCGATCTGGAAATGTTGACGCTGTGGGAACATTTGGTTCGTGCCTTAAACGATCCGCTAACTGTTGGTCAGTTCTGCCGACATGTTTTTTCATAAGGTGTCCTCCTGCCGCTTCGTGTACCGCTAAACCTCCCCCTGGCACTATTGCGCTATACGGCCCCTCAGGACAATTTGTGCCTTTACAGCTCAATCCCAAAGGGTCTGTCCACCCCGTCGGGTTAGGCACGTACTGGTAAGCGTTAATCCCTCCCGCCAACTTCACCGGGTCCGGGGTCAGGTAGCGACCAATATCCGGATTGTAGTAGCGATGGCGGTTGTAGTGCAGCCCGCTTTCCGGGTCGAAGTACTGGCCCTGGAAGCGCAGCGGGTTGTCGACTTTTCCTACGTCCAGGCGGGCGATTTCGCCGTAGGCGCGGTAGTGCGCGGACCAGACGATTTCGCCGTCGGGAGTGGTGAGTTCCTGTGGGGTGCCGAGATGGTCGAGTTGGTAGTGGTAGGGTTTGGTTTGTTTTGGGCCATAGCCTTCGAGGAGTGCTAGCGGGCGGAAGCTATCCGGCTCGTAGATATAACTGCGGTGGCGATCTGCGTGGTGTTCGGCAATCAGCTTGTCGCCTTGCCAGAAAAATTCGGTGGTGATGCCGTCCACGGTTTTGCTGATGCGCCGACCGAACGGGTCATAGCGATAGTTGGCCTTCTGCCCGTTGGGTTGGGTGAGGCCGATCAGGCGGTGTTGGTTGTCGTAGCGGTATTCGGTGATTAGCGCGTGGCCTTTGCCACGGCGTTCGCGGATGAGGTTGCCGAAGGTGTCGTAGTCGTAATGGCGGTCACCCTGGATGGTCAGGCGGTTGCCGGCGACGATGTCGGGGCCGGGGCGGTCTTGCATCAGCAGGTTGCCAGCGGGGTCGTGGGCGAAGCGTTCCTGGATGTCTTGGGAGTGATCGGCGCGGGTGAGGCGCGAGAGGGGGTCGTAGTGGTAGTGGTGTTCGCCTTTGCGGATGTCGAGCAGGCGGGTGAGGTTGCCGGATTTGTCGTAGTCGTATTGGCGCTGGTAGAGGGTGTGTTGCTGTTGGGTGACGGCGTGGGCGTGCAGGCGCTGTTGGTCGTCGTAGTGGTAGTGGCTGAGAAGTTGGCCTTGTTGGCGTTGTTGTTCTTGACCCGCTTTGAACAGATGTGAGGTCAGGGTTGTGCCGTTCAGTTCGACGGTGGAAAGGTGGCCGCCTTTACCATGGTTGAACACCAGGCGGTTGTTGTCCGGTAGGCGCAGGTGTTGCAGTTGGCCGCAGGCGTCGTAGCCATAGCGCAAGGTGCCCCAACCCTGGTGTTCGGCGGTGAGGCGGTTTTGGGCGTCGTACTCGTAGGCGAGAAACCAGTGGCTATCGTCGACGCTTAGGAGATTGCCTTGGCGGTCGTAGGTATATTCAACAATGCTTTTGTCAGGCAGGGTTTTTCGTACGAGACGGCCGGCATGATCGCGCTCGTAGCGGGTAACCAGCTGACTGCCGTCGTCACCGTGTTCGGTCTTTTCCTGCAGGTTGCCGTTGAGGTCATAGTCGTAGGCGGTGCGCTGGCCGTCGAACGCGGTTTCCTGCTGGATCAGGCCATTGGGGTGGTAGTCGAGTGTGTAAGTCTCGCCGACTTCGTTTTCTATCTCGGTGAGTAGTAACCGAACATTGTCATAGCGATACTTGACCTGGCTGCCATCGGCATTGATCCGGCGGCTAATCAGGTGCAGCCCATCGGCGTATTCGTAGCGGGTGACGTTCCCCAGTTCATCGCGTTCAGCGGTGATTTTTCCATAGGGGTTGTAGCTGTATTCCCGCGCCGCGCCGCCTGGCAACACCAAGCGAATCAAGCGGCTCACGCTATCCCACTGATACTGGGTCAGGGACCCAAACTCATCCTCGCGCGCAATCTGCCGCCCAAGATCGTCGTAGCGATAACGCTTGATCCCACCATCGGGCAGCTGTTCTTCAACCCGCTGCCCACGCTCATTCCACACCAGCCGATGGCAACTGCCGTCGGGATACCAAACCCCAATCAGTTGCCCATATTTGTCGTAGCTGTAATCCGTAACGTGGCCATCAGGATCGGTCTTGCGCACGACATCGCCCTGATCGTTGCGCTCATATTTCCAGACTGCTTTGCCACGCCGCACGACCCGTACGAAGCCATTGTCATGCTCGTACGAAGTTGGCTCATCGTCCCCCGGAAACAACGCCACCAAGCGGCCGGTTTCGTCGTATTGATACGCCGTCACCGCACCCAGCGGGTCTTGCTCAACCGTCAGCCGACCTTTGTCGTCATAGGATTTGAAATGCTTGGCGCCATCCGGATCAATGCGCTGCACCAGCCGTGCGCGGTCATCGTGGACGTACACTTCCTGGCTACCATCGGCGTTGTGCACCGTGACGCGGCCGTTGTCGTCCCAGGCATAACGCGTGTCCATCTGTGAAAAGCTGGCCCAGTGCCGGACACAGCGTGCCGCCTTACCCGCGCGTTCCCACTCCCAAAAGAAGCTCGCCCCACCGGCCAGCCCACGTTCCAATATGACGTGCTGATCGTCGTACCGATAAACCTCACATTCACCTACAGCATTGGTCGCCGAGGTCAGCCGGCCAGCGTCGTCATAGGCGTAGGAAACAATGCAAGACTCGGTAACCCATTCAAAGGGTTCATGGCCCTTGGCACGCTGAACCTGATAGTCCACCGCGACGATGCGACCCGACGCATAGCGCAAAACCAGCGAGCGCCCGACACCGTTATCCAAACGCTCAATACGCCCGGAGTAGTCCCGAAAAATCCGCAACCGGTTGTCATACGCATCGCTGATCGAGACCAGCACGCCATCGCGAAAATGATAGAAACGTGAGGCTTGGGCCAGCACCAGTTCATCAGGCGAAGCGCCCAAATAAATGGCCGCTTCAGCCAGGCTATTGGTAATCGCCGGCCGAGAAACCGTAGGCAAAGGAAACTGAGTACGTCGGTTTTAGTGATCCGTCCACACCACCAAATCACCAGCAACAGAAAGCCGCTGCGCCAGGGCATGACTCCACCCAAACCCCAACCCGCAATCCACCTCCACCGCGCTGGTGCGATACACCCGCGTCCACTCAAACGGCAGCACCCCATCCAGCGCCCCATCGGTCAGCGTCAGCAATTCCTCGCCAGTGACCATCGACACCGGGCAGCCATGGGTCGCGGTCTTATCCGCAGAAGCTACCGCATCCCCCTTCGGGTTTTTCGCCGACAGGGGAACGTCATCTACGTGTTCCTGCCTGACCAACACCGTCTGCTGGGATTTGCTGCGCACCGCTGGCACCGGGTTGGCAACCAACTGCTCCCCAGCCTTCAACTGCGCAGCCGGTACCGACTTGATCGCCATCGCCGGGCCACCCAGCAAAATCGGCTTCGCCACCTCACCATGGTCATCCAGGCGCGATTTGCCGAACCGCGCGGCCATGTGCTCCAGCCACTGTCGCGCCCGATGCGACTTGATACCTCCCAACACCTTCGCACTGATACGCACCGCCATCCCCATCCCGGCAGTGGCAAGCGCGAGCAGCAGGTTGATCAGCACCTCGGCGCTGATTTCCCCCAACACCTCATTCATATATGGCGGGGGCAGCAAACGCATCCAACTGACCATCGCCGCCACATAAATAAACAACAGCGGCTCATCGCTGAGCACCAGCAAACCTTTGGCGAGGGTTTCGGCGCTGACGGCCAGCAGCTTTTCAAACTCGGCCTGCGACAAGTAATGCAGGAGTTTTTCCGCGTTTTCCAGCGGGTGGCTCAGCCACTGGAGCAGTTGCTGGATGTTGTCCCACACCGAGTACAGTGCGTCGCCGAACCCACTGGCATAGGCCTTGTGCAACGTCAGATAGCGCTGGAGGAAGTTGACTTCGGAGTAATCCTTCCACAACGGCTCAAACGTGCCCCTCCACTCACTGCGCAGCCAGCCCTCAAGCGGTGTAATAACCGACTGATACGAGGCATACAGCGCCTTGAAGTGTTCCTTCGAAACGTTGGGGTAAAAGTTGACCCGGTATTTCTGGTTGCGATCACACTCGGTGATTTCCAGAATGCCGCTGGGCCCGATGGTCTTATGGATCGGCTCGCCCAGCGGACCGCCGTTTGGATCAATGCGTTGCAGCACGACAGGCGTATTGCCAATAGGCACGAACCGCGAACTCTGGAACATATGCACCAGGGTCAACGTACCGTCAGCTTTGCACTGCGCGGTGGTGCTGCTGGGAAACAGCGAGCGGTTGATCGGCGCGACCAACGCCACCTCATCCCCGACCTTGAATACCTGTTCGATATCCAGTGCCGAAAAGCTGAAATAGCTTTCCGCCCACATGTCGTAGCTGTTTAAGCAGCGCTTGAATTCGCCAATAACTGATTCAACGTCTCGCGTCTTCGAATCCATGGCCGCGAGCACCAGCAAGCCAATGGTTTGGCCCGTCGCGCCGATCAAGAGCCAGCCCCATCAACCCAAACACCCACCAGAAAAACCATCTGCAATCCCTCGCACTGTGTGATCAGGCGAAGGACTTTGCAGAGGTTTTCAGGAGGGGTCTGTAGTGCCTATCCGTCAGTTACGTGGGATCTTTCGAGGAATATTGTCCTACTTCCACCACGCAAACCGCGCAAAACCGGCATACAGTTAAAGCACTCCGTCACCTAGAACGGAGGTGTGCCCTGATGAGTGAGGAACCCAGCGATGCCGTGGAAAAACTCCGATACGCGCTACAGCACCATGTCGATTGCGTTGCACTGGTTGATGGTGGTGTTGCTGGCGGTGGTCTACGCCTGCATTGAGTTACGCGGCCAATTTCCCAAAGGCAGCGGTGCGCGAACGTTGATCGTTGAAATGCACTTTATGTTCGGCCTCACCGTGTTTGTGCTGGTGTGGCTGCGCCTGTTCGCGCGCAGCCTGGGGGTGGCGCCGAAGATTGTGCCGGCGCCGCCGCAGTGGCAAGCCCTGCTGGCCACGCTGATGCACTTTGCGCTGTATGCGCTGATGATTGGTATGCCGATTGCGGGTTGGCTGATCGTCAGTGCCGAAGGGCATTCGGTGATGTTCTACGGCATGGAGTTGCCGCCGTTGATCGGCGAGGACAAGGCGCTGGCCAAGACGATTGAAGGCTGGCACGTGCTGTTCGGCAAGATTGGTTACTGGCTGATCGGGCTGCATGCGTTGGCGGGGATTTTTCATCACTATGTGATGCGCGATAACACCGCGATGCGCATGATGCCGGGTGGCAGGGGGATTGCTTCCGGTGGCATGGGATCCGCCAACAAATCTGTCGACTGATGCACCGTTATCGGGGGCAAGCCCCCTCCCACAGGGATTTTGTGTCAGGCGTCAAACCCGCGGCGGCCTTGTAAACCGCCGGTGTGGAGGAAAATCAGGCGAGTGCCGGGGAGAAAGCGCCCGGCGTCGATCTGCTGCTTTAACGCCAGTAGCGCTTTACCGGTGTAGAGCGGTTCCAGCGGCAGGCCGCAGGTCTTTTCGGTGGTTTCGATAAACTCCAGTAACAGCGGATCGACCTTGGCGAAGCCGCCACGACTGGCGTCGAGCAATTCATATCCGCCTTGTGCAATAGCGGCGATGTTCTGCGCCACGCCATGGTCGTCCGGCACCGCCATCGCGCCGTAGACCGGATGTGCGCCCGCCTCGGCCAGCGCCAAACCCGCCAGCGTGGTGCCGGTGCCCGCCGCCAGCCACCATGCGTGGTAATCGGACCAACCCAGCACGCTCAACTGCGTGCGGGCGTGTTCGACCAATACGCCACAGCCCAATGCGCCTGCCAGCCCGCCACCGCCCTCGGGCACGGGGTGAAACTCAGGATATTGCTCACGCCAGGGCAACCAGAAACCCGCTTCATGCCGCGCACGATAGCCGCCATAACCCAGCCAATGCAGGTGCATGCCGAAGGCTTTGAGATCGAGGACGGTGGGTGTGTCTTGCGGATGACCCCGCAGCAAACCGACGGTGGCGAAGCCAAAACGCTTGCCCGCCGCCGCCAGCGCGTGCAGATGGTTGGAATGGGCGCCGCCCAGGCTGATGATCCCGCGGGCACCGGCCTGTTGCGCCAGGGTCAGATGCTCGGTGAGCTTGAACCATTTATTACCGCTGATCAGCGGGTCGATGCGGTCCAGGCGCAGCACCGCCAACTCCACGCCGTTGAGCCAATCCAGCTGCACGGGTTCAAGGGGAGCGCGGGGAAGCCAATCGAAGGGGCCCATCGGAAAAAGTCTGCATGAAAAACGGGGCAGTAGTCTAACACCTGTCCAACACCGCCCCGCGCGGGGTCTTACAGCTCGGCCGCCAGGCGCGAGCCCTGGTTGATGGCGCGCTTGGCATCCAGCTCGGCCGCCACGTCAGCGCCGCCGATCAGGTGCACCGTCTGGCCCGCCGCGACCAGGCCGTCCTGCAGTTCGCGCAGCGGGTCCTGGCCGGCGCAGATGACGATGTTGTCCACCGCCAGCACCTGAGGCTCGCCCTCGGCGCCGATGCGGATATGCAGGCCTGCATCGTCGATCTTCAAGTACTCGACGCTGTTGAGCATCTGCACCCGCTTGTTCTTCAACCCGGTGCGATGGATCCAGCCGGTGGTCTTGCCCAGGCCGTCGCCGACCTTGGAGGCCTTGCGTTGCAGCAGGAACACTTCGCGAGCCGGCGCATGCGGTTGCGGCTTGATACCGGCCACGCCGCCACGGGCTTGCAGTTGGGTGTCGATGCCCCATTCCTTCCAGAACGCCTCGCGGTCCAGGCTGGTGGACACGCCCTGGTGCACAAGGAATTCCGACACGTCAAAACCAATGCCGCCCGCGCCGATTACCGCCACGCGCTTGCCCACCGGTTTGCGTTCGAGGATCACGTCCAGGTAGCTCAGCACCTTGGGGTTCTCTACGCCTGGAATCGCTGGTGTGCGTGGCGCAATGCCAGTGGCCAGGATGATCTCGTCGTAACCGCCGGCTGCCAGTTGTGCAACATCGACACGGGTGTTGAGGCACAGCTCCACATGGGTGGTCTGCAACTTGCGCTTGAAGTAGCGCAGGGTTTCGAAGAACTCTTCCTTGCCCGGCACGCGCTTGGCGATGTTGAACTGGCCGCCGATTTCGCTGGCCGAATCGAACAATGTCACTTGGTGCCCGCGCTCCGCCGCCACGGTCGCGGCAGCCAGGCCTGCTGGCCCTGCGCCGACCACGGCGATTTTCTTGATCTGCTTGACCGGCAGGTAATTCAGCTCGGTTTCGTAGCACGCCCGAGGGTTGACCAGGCAGGTGGTCAGCTTGCCGCCGAAGGTGTGGTCCAGGCAGGCCTGGTTGCAGCCGATGCAGGTGTTGATTTCATCGGCGCGGCCGGCGGCAGCCTTGTTGACGAACTCCGGGTCGGCCAGGAACGGCCGCGCCATCGACACCATGTCGGCATCGCCTTCGGCGAGGATCTGCTCGGCAATCTCCGGGGTGTTGATGCGGTTGGTGGTGATCAGCGGGATCTGCACCGCGCCACGCAGCTTGGCGGTGACTTTGCTGAAGGCGCCGCGCGGCACCTTGGTGGCGATCGTCGGGATACGCGCTTCGTGCCAGCCGATACCGGTGTTGATGATCGTCGCACCGGCCTGTTCGATAGCCTTGGCCAACTGCACGATTTCTTCCCAGGTGCTGCCGCCTTCCACCAGGTCGAGCATCGACAGGCGGAAAATAATGATGAAATTCGGGCCTACCGCTTCGCGCACCCGGCGCACGATCTCCACCGCCAGGCGCATGCGGTTCTCGTAGCTGCCACCCCAACGGTCGGTGCGATGGTTGGTGTGGGCCGCCAGGAACTGGTTGATGAAGTAGCCTTCGGAGCCCATGATTTCCACGCCGTCGTACTCGGCAACCTGGGCCAGCAGCGAACAGCTGACAAAATCCTCGATCTGCTTCTCGATGCCCTCCTCGTCCAGCTCCTTGGGCTTGAACGGGTTGATCGGCGCCTGGATCGCGCTCGGTGCCACCTGCTTGGGGCTATAGGCGTAACGGCCGGCGTGGAGGATCTGCATGCAGATCTTGCCGCCCGCTTCGTGCACCGCCTGGGTCACGATCTTGTGCTTCTGCGCTTCTGCCTCAGTGGTCAGCTTGGCCGCGCCGGCGTACACCCCGCCTTCGTCATTCGGGCCAATGCCACCAGTGACCATCAGGCCCACGCCGCCACGCGCGCGCTCGGCAAAGTACGCCGCCATGCGCTCGAAACCGCCGGGTTTTTCTTCAAGACCAGTGTGCATCGAGCCCATCAGGGTGCGGTTGCGCAAGGTGGTAAAACCCAGGTCCAACGGGGCCAGCAGGTGCGGGTAGGCAGCAGCGGTCATGGTACAACTCCACAACGGATCATCACGGGACGTGGCAGGCTCGAATGGCCTGCCATCGGTTTATGTCCCACAGACTAAGAGGCGGTGGACGACGGCTCAATGACCGAAACTGACAAGTTATTGATCCAAATGCACAGTGCCCGGTTCCCCATTCCCTTATTCGTCGGGGTTTTCCAGTGCCAGTACCAGTGCCTGTAGAAAGTCTGCCGCCTGTTTTCCCGTTACAGCCCGATGGTCGAACGTCAGCGACAGTGGCAGAACCGGGTGCACATGCACTTCGCCGTTCATCGCTACGGGCTCTTCACGAATGCCACCGGCGCCGATAATCGCGACTTGCGGGGGCATGACGATAGGCGTGGCGTAGCGGCAAGATAACGCACCGAAATTCGAAAGCGTTATGGTTGCGCCCTGCAAGTCCGCAGGTTTTAGGGTTCGAGCCCTGGCCTCGCGACGTAGCTGTGCCAGCTGGCGTTTGAGTTCTGCGGTAGGTCGCGAGCCAACGCCACGCAGCACCGGCACGAATAATCCTTGATCGGTGTTGACGGCAATGCCCAGGTCGACCTGACCATGGGACTTGACCGACAGCGATTGCCGCTCGAACCAGCAGTTGAGCGCCGGGTGTAAACGGCATGCGGTGGCTACAGCCTTGATCAAGCGCATCAATGGATCACGCGATTCACGCCAACAGTACAAGTCAGCATCGGCAAAAATACTGACGGGTACAACAGACGCAGCTGATCGCTCCATGCTCAACACCATGCTCCGGCTCACGCCCTGCAGTACCGTCGCGCCAGCGGTAATCCCGAACGCCCGAGTTGAAGGCGACGCGCCGATGAAAAAATCATCACTGTCACTGCATTCGTGGGTGTCCAGGCGCCCTACCACAGTGCCGGCATCCGCGGCCATGGCGTAGCTGAGCAACGGGGTACCTACCGCCAGAATATCGCCCGGTTCTCCATAGGTTTTTGCAACCAGTCCGGCGTAAGGGGCCGGAATATCGACAACGGCCTTTGCAGTTTCCACCGATACCAGGAGCTGATCGATTTCGAGACTGTCCCCGACTTGGACATGCCACTTGAGAATCTGCGCTTCATGCAGCCCCTCACCCAAATCCGGAAGATTAAAATGTTTCATTACGCCTCCCTGGTCGAAAACCGGGGTTCAAACATAGGGCTGCACGCCGCTAGGATGTCTTCGACAGCCGGAATATAAAGGTGCTCCAGCCGAAAAAGCGGCGGTGGGATATCAAGGGCGGTCACTCGTACAATGGGCGCCACGAGGCGGTCGAACACATGCTCATATAGGCTCGCTGCGATTTCGGCGCCCACTGCGCAGGAGCGAGGCGCCTCATGGATGATTACACACCGGCCCGTCTTACTCACCGACGCCGCCAATGTATGAATATCCAAAGGTTTGAGGCACCCGACATCGATTACTTCGGCGCAAATTCCCTGTGTATACAACGCATCTGCGCACTTAAGCGTTTCCAGCAAGCTGGCGCCCCAACTGATGAGCGTGATGTCATTGCCCTCGCGCAAAGTAAAACAACTGTCCAGCGGCAGACGTTTTCCGTCATCAGAAAACCTCGAGGTGTGCGTGCGATACAGGCGAGTCGGTTCAAGGAAGATCACCGGGTCGGGATCGTCAATCGCCGCAAGCAAAAGACCATATGCCCGGGCAGGTGAAGACGGCACCACTACCCTCAGCCCGGGTATTTGAGCAAATAACGCCTCAGTACTTTCACTGTGATGCTCAGGTGCATGGATGCCGCCGCCCATCGGTGTGCGAACAACCATTGGGCAGGTGATCCGACCTCTCGTACGGTTGCGCATCCTGCTGGCATGGGAGATCAGGTGTTCCATGGCTGCATAGATAAACCCCATGAACTGAAACTCCACCACCGGCTTCAACCCCTGGGCTGCCATGCCGACCGCCAGGCCACCCAGCATTGTTTCCGCCAGCGGCGTATCAATTACGCGACCCGTACCGAAACGCTCGCTGAGACCTTGGGTGGCGCGAAACACGCCGCCATTTATCCCCACGTCCTCGCCCATCACCACGACGTTCGGATCCTCGGTCATGGCACGATGCAGGGCGAGATTCACGGCTTCCAATAGGCTGATTGTTTCAGCAGTCATGGCTGCCTCCCGGCGAGCGGCGCGCCACCCGCTTCATAAGCTCCAGGCGCTGTGCAGCCAAGCAATTCGGCCAGTCAGCATAGACATAGTCCATCACCGACGCGGGAGCCTGAGCGTTCACAGCCTCAAACCGTTGCACCGCCTGATCGACGAAGTGCCTGCACTCTGCAATCAGTGCCTGCTCACGTTCGTCATCCCAGAATCCGTTGCCCGCCATATAAGTGCGCAAGCGACTTACCGGCTCCTGCGACCAGGCTTGCCGGGTTTCCTCGGCATCTCGATAGCGGGTGGCATCATCCGCCGTCGTATGGTCACTGAGCCGATAGGTGACGCATTCAATCAGCGTCGCGCCCTCACCTCTGCGCGCCTGGTTCAATGCCGACTTCAGGCATTCGTAAACCGAAAAAACATCGTTGCCATCGACTATCTCACCGCGAATCCCTGCCCCCACGGCTTTGTCAGCCAAGGTGCGCGCCGCACTTTGAAGCCGCCGAGGCACGGAAATCGCCCATTGGTTATTGTTGACGACAAACACCACGGGCAATTGCCATACCCCCGCGACATTTAGGGCTTCGAGGAAGTCGCCTTTGCTGGTAGCGCCGTCACCGCACGTAGCCACACACACCCTCGGCTCACCACGCAGTTTGAAAGCGCTGGCAGCACCGCACGCATGCAGGGCTTGCGTAGCGATCGGAACGCAAACCGGAAAGTCCTGGGCGAATGCAGGTTTGGAGAAAAAGCTACCGCGTTCATCCCCAGCCCAGTAAAGAAGGATGTCTTCCATCCGCATACCACGCATTAGTTGCACGGCGGAGTCGCGGTAATAAGGGGTCAACACATCGTTCTCGGCCATCAAGCTGCCGATGGCAACGCCAATTGCCTCTTGACCCAATGCAGAGGCGTAGGTGCCGATGCGGCCGGTTCGTTGTAGGGCCACCGCCTTCTGATCGAAGAGCCGAGTCAGAACCATTTGCCGGTACAGCGCCATGACGAGCCCTTTGTCGCCTAAACAATCAGGCAATATTCCCTTTACAACGCCATCGGGCCTCAAATAGTGGGTGTAGCGAGAGGAGTTCCTAAAAGTAGACATCCTGCGCCTCCGAAAGAGACCGTTATGGGTCAGCGGCGAATCCCCATGTAACTGGGGAACTCAATTGTTGTCACACCGAAACTTCCGATCGCCCAATGCATAACTATCGCAGTGACAAGGACAACATTCACAAATCCAACCATCGCCAAAAGACGCAAAAAAAGATGCACTCCGACGGAAAATTTATATTGGGGATTGATTCTTTCAATAACGGAATAGCCCTGCTACTGAGCCTGAAAACGCAACAATCCAATGGGGGTGCAGATTGCAGCGATTATCAGTGGCGCGTAGATAGGTATTTGATAGGCCTTACCAGACCACAGAGTCAAATTCGGGATAACAATATTGAAGGCGTACAACCCCGGAAATACGAAAAACAACTCCAATACAAAGTCTAGAACCGCGAGCAATAAAAAACCTGAAAACACCATACCGAGCGCATTACATTTTGGCCAAAACCGTTTTATAACGCGTAGGGTCGCACATAAAACCATACCAAACAGGACAAACCACCAGCCATATAATCCCAGCACAAACACTATTGGCTCAGGCGTAAGATTACCTCCATTAGAAAACCAGCCTGGAATAAATGAATTCCAACTACCCCAATTGATCAGATAAGCATTGTAGATCACTAATGGATTGAAAAAATTAATCACCGTATCTAACCAGCCTGCTGACAGCCCCCCACCAACCAGCAAAAAATCCCAAGCAACCTTGCCTTCTCTAACCGATTTTATAACGTTATACAGAACACACAAAACCAACAAAAAAACCACATTAAACTGAGTAACCCAAGCCGACACCTTGGTTTCGAATGGAACTCCATCAGCGCCCGTGGAAAAAGGCATGAGGTCGGAAAAAAGCAACCAAGATGTAAATACATAAGTCTGCAACCCCGCAAAAAATAACCCTATAATAGCCCAAGCCACCAAAGGCTGCTTAATCACTTTCGAAACTTTATAAATATCCGACCACATTACAACACCGAATATATTCCCATGCTTTATCATCACCCACCTCCTGCCGAACCGACAGTTGCTTCATAAGCTTATACGGACCATCTGCCATGAAGAGACTGCACACCGCGTAGCGTATGTGCCTTATGCCAATTCAACTCATTAATATTGGTTATCTGCAAGTCGGGCATACGTCCCAGCAATGTCTGCAGAGCGACCTTTATTTCTATAAAAGCGAGACGAGCCCCTAAACAATAATGTTGGCCGCCGCCAAAACTGGTAAGCTCTCGCGCGTCAAGTCCAGGTCGATCAATCAGAAAGTCATCCGGATTTTCGAATTTAACCGGATCACGGTTGGCAGCCCCTAAACATACAATCACAGTGTCTCCTCGACGCAGATAATGCCCTTCGAAATGAAAGTCCTCGAGCACTTCACGGGCGGCAATCTGTAAAGAGTTCTCATGGCGAAGGCACTCAAGCACACACTGAGAGAGAAGTTCGGGATTGTCACGTATACGTGCAAGCGTCTCTGGGTGTCTATAAAGACAAATTATTGCATTACCTATCATATTGCCAGATGTCTCATGACCAGCAGCAAACAGAAAAATAACATTTGAGATAATTTCCTCATCACTCATCCCCAACGCCTCATCTAACGACAAGAAAAGGGAAATCAAATCATCACCAGGCACCTTTCTTCGCTGAGCAAGTTTATTTCGAAAGAAATCGTGCAACTTAAGCGCACCTTCGTTCGCGATAGCCAGATCGTGATAATTGATATTGGCAATTTCCAATGTTTTTGTTATCGCCGCAGTGAGGTGCCAGAGTTCCTGTTTGAAAAGCCGCGTTTCTTCGGGATCAAGGCCCAATAGATTGCAGATGACAACCACAGGTATCTGACTAGCATACTGGGCGACCAGATCCGTCTCGCCCTTGGAGTAAATCCCATCAATCAGACCGTGAGTAGTATTTTCCGCTAGCGATGTAAACTTATCCGTGTAACGGGAACCAAATGCTTTCGCCATCTTAGCTCTGAGTACCGTATGCTCAGGCGGATTCATCATTAACACGGATTGAGTAAATACTTTAAATGCCGGACCCGCGGCCGTGACCTCATCATATCGAGTATTTAGATAATGAACAAAATCCCTACCTACGTGTTTGTCACGCAACAATGCCTGCGTAACGGGATAACGGCCTGTTATCCAAAGAGTGGGCAACAAACTGACCAAAGCTCCCGCCTCTCTAAGTTCTCGATAAAGCGGATAAGGATTCTCATAAAAAGCGCTCGATGAAAAATCAGAAAGATTCATAGACAATACCTCAATAGCTTTTTCTATACCGATAGACAAGGCACCAGCAACTAAAGGCGGAAGCCAAACGAAGCAAATGACATGCCCGCACTCCCGACCCAACCGGCACAATAGTCTCCCTCCTCAACCACTTTGGTATTCCTAGCTTTTGCCAATGCCACAGGAATGGAGGCCGATACAAGATTCCCATACTCCGGATATATGAATTGGATTTTATCCTGTACGTTGAGTTTGCAACCCATTTCCCACCAAGCCTGTAAGGATGCAGCGTGTGGGAAAATCGCTTTTATTGAGTCAAAAGAAACACTCAACTTTTCAAAGATGGCTAAAGCGTGAGGCTTGCCAAGATCAAACATTTCACTGGCAAACGAATAAAAACTGTTCACGCCATTGCATCCCAGCTTATCCGTCGGCTGACAGTACAAGTCATAAGCATCCAGCGGTACGGCACACAGGTCGCTGGCACCGTTCTCACTACTGAAATGAAACTCCCAGGGGTTTCCATCGTCCTTGACCAGTACCGTTGCGCTCGCGGCTTCGCCGATGGTGTACGCGGCAAGATTGTGTTCGACCTGCTCTATTTTTGTAAGATTAAAGCATCCTGGAAACACTCTACCACCAGCACGCATTGAACACTCACAATTGACAATCAGCGCGTTCCGATAACAGTTGGTAGCCATCAGATTTGAAACTACAAATGCAGCACGCGTCCAACTCATACAGGCATCAACAATGTCAAAGCAATGGGCATTTGGCATACCCAATGCGGAGCCGACCATATAAGCCATTGCAGGCTCAAGAAACCCGCGATCTACCCCGGTGTAAATAATCAGCTCTATTGCAGAGGGTTTCAGTTGCGCTTCTGCCAATGACTCACTCACCGCTCTGGACAAGAGTTCAAATGGACGCTCGCCTTCTGCCAACCAGCGACGCTCTCGTGCCCCGGAGAATGTTAAAAAGAAATTGATACGCCGTAACACCAGATTTAATTCCTCGCCCACCAAGGTCGGACTCAGTTCAGTCACGAGGCGCTGTATATCGAGGTTACCGACTGTCCGCGACGGTAACACTGCACTGAGCCCGGCGATTTTCATGGACGGTTCTCCGCCAGGTAATAACTCAGTTGGTCGATACTCGGATAGTCGACAAGCAAGTCAGAAGGCAGTTGGCATCGTAATTTCTCACCTAACCAATCCGTCAGTTCCAATATTTCAATCGAATCCAATCCAAGGCTGTTGAACGTCCTGCTGCAATCGAGAGAAGTGGCGGGAATATTTTTTACGTCCGATAAATATTCCAGCATGTACCCGCGCAATGTCGCAATGTTCGACTTGCTGGCAATGCGCTCAACCGTATTCTGTGCGGAGCTCTTAAGGCTATACACACATTCCAGTGCCTGAGCCAAATATTCGGCTCGCGCCTTTGCTCTCTGGACTTTCCCACTGGACGTTAATGGAAATGTCCCTGAGCGCACCAGAATAATATCTTCCAACACAACTTCATGATCGCGCCCAACAGCATCTTGAATGGCCAGCACAACGACAAGCGGCTCCAAGTGATGGCGTTCGGATCGTTCTATTTCGACTACAACGACTACTTTTTCACCCGATGGCATTTCCATACCAAACGCACAACAACGTCCTGCCCGCAAGGCGGGATGAGCATTCTCCACCGTAAGTTCCAGATCTTGCGGGTAAATATTCTGGCCATTAACTATTATTACATCGTTAATACGACCTGAGACATATAGTTCGCCTTCATGAACAAAACCTAAATCACCCGTCCGCAGGAAGACCCCATCGACACCATCCAAGCGAGCGCCGAATGTCTGTTTCGTCAATTCAGGCTGATTCCAGTATCCCATTGCGACACTGGTACTTTTAACCCAAATCTCACCCACTTCATTGCTTTGAGACTGACTGAGCAATACCGGATCTACGATACGCAAGTCCGCGCTTATATTCGAACCTCCGCAACTTTGCAAACGCCGCCCTTCTGGACTGTCAGCCAAGTCTTGACGAGCGACAACTTTTCTTCGTGCATACGCTTCGTTATCGACCCATACAGTTTTTGCAACTTTGTCGACACTAACGCTCGATACTTTCAACGTTGCCTCCGCAAGACCATAACCCGGCCGTACAACATTCGCGCCTAGCCCGCACCCTGCAAAAGCGCTGTGGAATCCGAATAGGGTTTTTGGGCGCACCGGTTCTGCTCCATTGGATGCAACGACCCACGAACGCAGGTCAAGCCCTTCCTTCATCTCTTGGGTTATTTTATTAATACACAGTTCATAGGCAAAATTAGGTGCCGCGCTGTGGGTACCTCGGTACTTTGAAACCGCTTGAAGCCAACGCACAGGCTGTTGCAACACTACCGCTGGCAACAATGAATAAATTGCAAACCCCAAATATAACGGGGTCAGCATTCCATAGACTAACCCCATATCATGATAAACGGGTATCCAAGTGATCATCACAGACGTTTCATCATGTCGGTTACCACCCTCCATATCTTGAATACCTGAGACCAAGTTCGCTTGTGAAACCATTACGCCTTTTGGCGTAGCCGTCGACCCTGAGGTATATTGCAGGAGGGCTATATCGTGATTGCGCGTTCTACCTAGATATTCTTCTTCGGCGAGAGTGTCTGCGCTTACTAATATCCATTGTGCACTATTAAAATAACTGGAGACCCCTCCCAGTTCTTGAACTCTATCTTTCATATAACTGTCGCACAAAACAACACTCGGTTTTGCATCTTCCGTAAGGGTTACCACGCGTTGCGTATTACGATTCACCCCGCGTGCCTTGCCTGAGCCTCGAATAGGATAACAGGGCACGGCCACTAATCCGGCTAACAGACAAGATAAAAATGCCACCACAAAATCTGCGCCGCCCGGCACCAGAATCAACACGCGGTCGCCGCAGTTCGTACACCCATACATCATTTTCGCGAGCGCTCTTGCTCGCGACATGATCTGCGCATATGTAAAACTTTCCTTGACGTCACCAGACGGTGAAATCTCGTGATAGACAATGAAATCGGGTTTGTTTGACTCATGATGTTCCATCGCTTCAATCAGCGTCGTATGACCTTTGAAAAATTCCGAATACAGACTCATACCCCGCACCCCGTTTCTCGTTGAAGATACCGCATGCGCTAAACCATGATTCGAATAAACATCAAGCGTCCGCACCCAACCTGATCGAGCACAGTAAAGACGCAGTCAGTATTCCAGAGCACAGAGTATTTACTACTGTGAAACTTGACAGTTATCCATAACATTAAGAGATAACAACCATAGCCAAGGGAAATAAACTTCAAAACTTTCTTGACCTACTACTTCAACGGCTACTCACGCCAACTATAAGAAACATTCAAGCCAAATCATTGTTCATATCATTAGCGCTTCATGGCCACATGACATCTTTTCCCGCAAATAGTCAGCGCCCCTTGGCAATTTGTCTTATGAGCCATACCCTAGCGGGATATTTCAGAAAGAAACCCTCATTGCTTTCCCATGCGTAAACTTCTAGCGTTCACCGTCACCATGGCCCTGGTTGCCGCCGTCGCCGCGTATCTGGTCTGGACCCAGGAGCGCCCCGTGGCGCATTACCTGTCCGACCTGCGCATCACCCTCGCGGTGAATGAAGGGCTGCCTGCCGATCGCGGCAACCTGCTGGGCATCCAGCCGGAGCTGTTTCCCGCCGACTACCAGAGCCTGGAACGCCTGCACTTGAAACTCGCGGCCTACCTGCAAAAGGCTCGCGACCAGGGGCTGATCAACGACAAGACCATCGTGGTGCTGCCGGAGCATATCGGCACCTGGCTGATGCTCACCGGCGAAAAGAATGAGGTGTACCAGGCGCTGCATGCCAAGGATGCGATGAACTGGTTTTCGCTGAGTAACCCGCTGCTGTTTGCACGTGCCTGGATCAGCGCGACCGGCGACAACCGCAGCGACGACGCCTACCTGCGCATGAAGGCGGCCGGCATGGCACGCGACTACCAGGTGCTGTTCGGCGGTCTGGCCAAGGAGTTTGGCGTGACCTTGGTGGCCGGCTCCATCGCCCTGCCCAACCCGAGTGTCAGCCAGGGCCAGCTGCAGATCGGCCATGGTGCGCTGTACAACGCCAGCCTGGTGTTCAATGCCGACGGTTTGCCGGTGGGCCAGCCGCAACGCCAGCTCTATCCGATCTACGATGAACGTGGCTTTATCCAGCCTGGCGATGAAAACGTGGTCAGCGTGGTCGACACGCCGGCCGGCCGTTTGGGCGTGCTGGTGGGCAGTGACAGCTGGTACCCGGACAACTACCGCAAGCTCAACGAGCAAGGCGCGCAACTGGTCGCTGTGCCGGCTTTTGTACTCGGTCGCGACACCTGGAACCGCCCGTGGCGCGGGTTCAAGAGTGTGTCCACACCGCCGGAAATCAGCCTCAAGCCCGAAGAACTCAGCGAGGGCGAAGCCTGGCGCCGGCTGACCCTGATCAGCCAGCAGCCCATCAGCCAGGCCGGCGCGGGCATGAGTGTGTTCCTGCGCGGGCAGTTCTGGGACCTGGGCACTTCCGGGCAGAGTTTCTTGAGCAGTAACGGGCAAGTCAGTGCCGACGGCGATGCACGTGGTGCGCGCTTGCTGAATATCTGGCTGTAACGCCGTGAAGCCGGTGCGCCTCGGGGATCTGTCGGTGGGCTTCGTGCACACCCTGGCGGATGCCATCCACAGCCACGGCCTGGACCCGCAACCGCTGCTGCTGCAATACGGTCTCGACCCGGCGCGGCTGGCCGAAGCGGGTGCGCGCTTGTCGATCCCGCGCTACATGCGCCTGGGCCATGCGGCCATCCAGCTCACCGGCGACCCCGGCCTGGGCCTGCGCATGGGCCAACTCAGCCGCCTGAGCCAGGCCGGGCTGGCCGGGGTCACCGCCGCCCAGGCGCCCAACGTGCGCGAGGCGGCCCGCGCGCTCACACGTTTCGAAGCGCTGTACGGCTCCAACTATCGCGGGCAATCCAGCTTTGATGAGGACGCCGAAGGCGCCTGGCTGCGGTTCTATTCCATCAGCCCCTACAACGCCTATAACCGCTTTGTGGTGGATTCGATCATCGCCGGCTGGTTGCACCAGTTGTCGAGTTTGGCCCAGCAACCGCTGAAGGCGCAGCGCATCGACATCGAGTTCGAAGCGCCGCAATACAGCGAAGACTACAACGCGCTTGGGGACATTCACTTCGGTGCCGACGCCAATCAACTGCGCCTCAACCAGCAAACCCTGGCCCTGCGCAACCCACAGCATTGCCCGAGCACCTGGCATTTACTGCTGCAATTGTGTGAACGGGAATTGGAGCAATTGACCCGCACCCGCAGCCTGCGCGAGCGCATCACCCGGTTGCTGGGGCCGATGCTCAATGGCGGCCGGGAACCCGACCTGGAAGAAGTGGCGGCACGCTTGAAGCTGCCGACCTGGACGCTGCGCCGCAAACTGGCGGAAGAAGGCACTCAGTTTCGCGCGATTCTCAACGACACCCGCCGCGACCTGGCCATGACCTACATTCGCGATACGGAACTGGCGTTCGGCGAAATCGCCTATTTGCTCGGTTTTGCCTCAGCCCAGGCGTTTCAACGGGCGTTCAGGCGTTGGAACAACCAGACCCCAGGGGAATTTCGCCGCAGTCAGCGGCATTCCGCCTGAAGTCGGTCTTACAGCTCTGTTGCATCGTCTGCGGGTTCCAGCGGGTCCAACTCAATCGCGTGGTACTCGAGCAGTTCTTCCTGGTAATCGTCCATGCTGGACTCCTTTTTAATGTAAAAGCGGCTGCAGGTAACTGACCTGCATCACCAGCCTAAAGTGCCGTTGTGACGAAAAAATGTCCGCGCCATGACGTTCCTGCACTTCAAGATTAAACGTAGCAGCACCAGGCGGATTTAGCACTGAGGCTTCAAGGCTTACGCCAACTCATTGCAATTGCAACCATATTTCCATTAGGGTGCAGGCATCCCTTGCCAGGTAACTGCCCATGACCACGCATTGCGCACAACACTGTATCGACGCCCTGAGTAACGTCCGCCCCTGCGCCAACTCGCCGCTGTACACCGTGATAAGCATGGCCAACACCCTCGAATTCAGCCGCCAGGCCTGGGTTATCCGTGGGCAGTCACGCTCGCGCCGCGTGGGTGGCTGGCCCACCTGGTTCGCGCGCAATACCGGCGAAAAGCCAATGCTCTACCTGCACAGCGCCACGTCGTCGGCGCAGTTGTGTGCGCTGGTGGACGAAACCGCGCAGCGCGGCATCCTGTGCAACGACATCGAAACCCAGCCCTCGCCCTGGCCCAAGGGTACGCAACCTTCCCTGCCGTTGTGGCTGGCGACCCATCCGCGCTGCACCCCGTATGACCCCGCCTCCGGGGACGAGGCACGCGCGATTGTGCTGGCGGGGTTACACGCGCTGTATATCGACGGCCAACCGGGGTTTTATTACCTGGCGCTGCATGACCATCAGAGCACCGTACCGCTGAGCGAGCAGGCCTATGGGGATGCACTCAAAGGCATGTATCGGGTCCAGGGTGACCAATCGGCAGATGTGCGATTACTTGGCGCAGGGCGTGCACTGGAAGAAGTCGTACAGGCCGCGCGCCTACTGGAGCAGGACTGGAATATCACCGCGCAGCTGTGGAGCTGCCCCAGCTACACACGGCTGGCCCGCGAGGCAGCGGCGGCTGAGCGCTGGAACCGCCTGCATCCCACAGCCCCCAAGCGCAGTTGCCATCTGCGTGACTGCCTGGCGGGAAGCGGCGCGCCGGTGATTGCCGTCACGGGCTACCCGCAACCGATTGTCGACCCGTTGGCGGCCTATGTGGATGCGCGATATGTGGCGCTGGGGGCGGGTTCAGTGCAGGCAGCGGCGCCGAGTCGGTACTGGATTGTGGTGTCTGCGTTAAGGGCATTGGCGGATGCAGGGCAGATCGAGGCGCCGCAAGTGCAAACCGCAATGCACCGCTACCCACTGAAATGACTTGGAATGCAGTCAATGTGGGAGGGGGCTGGCCCCCGATAGCGGTAAATCAGTCGATATCTCCATGGCTGACCCACTGCCATCGGGGGCAAGCCCCCTCCCACATTGGATCTCTATTGTTTCTTGGAGCTGCGTCGTCTGCGTTAAGGGCATTGGCGGATACAGGGCACATCGATGCGCCGCAAGTGCAAACCGCAATGCACCACGACCCACTGAAATGACTTGGAATGCAGTCAATGTGGGAGGGGGCTTGCCCCCGATAGCGGTAAATCAGTCGATATCTCCATGGCTGACCCACTGCCATCGGGGGCAAGCCCCCTCCCACAGTGGATCTCTATTGTTTCTTGGAGCTGCGTCGTCTGCGTTAAGGGCATTGGCGGATGCAGGGCAGATCGATGCGCCGCAAGTGCAAACCGCAATGCACCACGACCCACTGAAATGAGCTGGAATGCACTCAAAAATGTGGGAGCGGGCTTGCTCGCGAAGGCGGTGGTTCATTTGAAACACCTGTGGCTGACACACCGCTTTCGCGAGCAAGCCCCCTCCCACATTGGATCTCTATTGTTTCTTGGAGCTGCGTCGTCCTCGAACCTGTACACCGGCCTCCACAGCCAGCCCGGCAGTACGCTCCAACGCATCGGCAAAGGCCTGGCGCTGCTCCGGCTCGATCTGTGACAAAAACAATTCATCTACCGTACTTTCGTAGATTTTCCACATTTTTTTGCGCAACACCCGGCCCGCATCGGTGATCGAGGCAAACGCCGCGCGGCCGTCGCTGTCGCCGTCGGAGCGCGAACGCAGCACCAGGCCGTCTTTTTCCAGGCGGTCGACCAGGCGCGTGAGGTTGTAGCGCTCGATGGCCAGCACATCGGCCAATTCGTGCATGCGGCGGGTGCCATCGGGGCCGCTTTCCAGGCCCCACAGGGCGTCGTACCAGGCGTAGGGCGGCAGGTCGGCAGCGGCCAGGCGGCGTTCGATTTCACGGATGACGGTCCTGTGGGCCCTGACAAAACGGAACCATACATCAGGCTCTTTCGACGACATGCAACACCATCCGGGGGATTTCAAGAAGGTTGCAATAGTAGCTCATCCCGCGCTAGATTCGGTTTTGTAGTTGCAATTGCAATTACTTTGACGGCACTCCCACAAGGAATCCGCCACTTGAAATCCGCCTACCCTGGAGCCTCACATGACCCCGAATAACGCAGTCAGACGCGATGACGATCCACAGGAAACCCGCGAGTGGCTGGAATCTATCGAATCGGTGCTGTCCACCGAAGGCCGCCCGCGCGCCCACTACCTGATCGATCAGTTGCTGGATTTCGACGTGGCGCGGCATGGCGACTTCTACGGGCGGGTGACCACCCCTTACGTCAATACCATCCCGGTGGACCGCCAGTTGCCCTACCCCGGCAACCTGGCCATCGAACGCCGGACCAACGCGTTTATCCGCTGGAACGCCATGGCCATGGTGCTGCGCGCCGGCAAGCATTCCGGTGTGGGTGGGCATATCGCGACCTACGCGTCAGCCGCCGTGCTGTACGACGTAGGCTTCGACCACTTTTTCCGTGGCCGTACGGATACCTTCGACGGCGACCTGGTGTATATCCAGGGCCACTCCTCGCCGGGCATCTACGGCCGCGCGTACCTCGAAGGCCGTATCAGCGAAGCGCAGTTGGACAACTTCCGGCGTGAGGCCGGTGGCGAGGGCATCTCGTCCTACCCTCACCCGCGCCTGATGCCGGACTTCTGGCAATTTCCTACGGTATCCATGGGCCTTGGGCCGATCACTGCCGCCTACCAGGCGCGCTTTATGCGCTACCTGGAATTGCGTGCTCTCAAGCCACACCAAGGTCGCAAGGTGTGGGCCTTTCTCGGTGATGGCGAAATGGACCAGCCGGAATCCCTGGCCGCCATCTCCCTGGCCGGGCGCGAGAAACTCGACAACCTAATCTTCGTAGTCAACTGCAACCTGCAACGCCTGGACGGCCCGGTACGTGGCAATGCCAAAGTGATCCAGGAGTTCGAAAGCCTCTACCGCGCCGCCGGTTGGAATGTGATCAAGGTGATTTGGGGCGGTGGCTGGGACGCGCTGCTCGACAAGGACACCAGCGGCTTGCTGCGCCAACGCATGATGGAATGCGTGGACGGCGACTATCAGAACTACAAATCCCAGAACGGCGCCTATGTGCGGGAGCATTTCTTCGGCAAATATCCGGAGCTGCTGGCACTGGTTGCAGACATGTCCGACGACGATATCTGGAAACTCTCACGGGGCGGGCATGACCCGGACAAGGTCTACAACGCCTACGCCGCCGCCGTGCGCCATACCGGACAACCCACGGTGATCCTGGCGAAAACCGTCAAGGGCTTCGGCATGGGCGAAGCCGGCGAAGGCCAGAACATCAACCACCAGCTGAAGAAGATGGGGGCCGACGCCGTCAAAGCCTTCCGCGACCGTTTCAGCCTGGAAGTGGCCGACGAGCAGCTGGCCGACATTCCTTACCTCAAGCCGGCCGCCGACAGCGAGGAAGCGCGCTACTTCGCCGCCAGACGCCAGGCCCTGGGCGGTTATGTGCCGGCGCGGCACACCGCCGTCGAAGCCTTGCAGATCCCCGAACTGGCGGCCTTCGCTACCCAGCTCAAGGACACCGGCGAGCGCGCCATTTCCACCACCATGGCGTTTGTGCGCATCCTCGGCACCCTGCTCAAAGACCCGCACTTGGGCAAACTGATCGTGCCCATCGTGCCGGACGAATCGCGCACCTTCGGCATGGAAAGCCTGTTCCGTCAGATCGGCATCCACTCGGCCGTCGGCCAGCTCTACACCCCACAGGACGCAGGGCAACTCAGCTACTACAAGGAGAGCAAGGACGGGCAGATCATGCAGGAAGGCCTGAATGAATCCGGCGCAATTTCCTCATGGATCGCGGCGAGCACGTCCTACAGCAACCACGGCCTGATGACCGTGCCGTTCTATATCTTCTATTCGATGTTCGGCTTCCAGCGCGTCGGCGACCTGGCCTGGGCTGCGGGCGATGCGCGTGCACGTGGTTTCCTGCTGGGCGCCACGGCCGGGCGCACCACCCTGATGGGCGAAGGCTTGCAGCATGACGATGGCCACAGCCATATCCTGGCGTCGGTGATTCCCTGCTGCGTGGCCTACGACCCGACGTTTGCCTACGAACTGGCGGTGATTATTCGCGAG
This sequence comes from Pseudomonas sp. S09G 359, assembly GCF_002843605.1. Taxonomy (NCBI): domain Bacteria; kingdom Pseudomonadati; phylum Pseudomonadota; class Gammaproteobacteria; order Pseudomonadales; family Pseudomonadaceae; genus Pseudomonas; species Pseudomonas sp. S09G 359. The sequence continues at coordinate 4,330,839 of NZ_CP025263.1, forward strand.
GGCATGCGGCGCATGTATGTCGAGCAGCAGGACATTTACTACTACATCACCCTGCTCAACGAAAACTACCCACACCCGGCAATGCCTGAGGGCGTGGAGGACGGCATTCTCAAGGGCATGTATCGCCTCAGCGAAAACCCACAGGCCCAGGTGCAACTGATGGGCAGCGGTTCGATCCTGCGCGAAGTGATCGCCGCTGCGGCACTGCTCGCCAAGGATTTCGCCGTGCAAGCGAATGTGTGGAGTGTGACCAGCCTGACCGAGCTGCGCCGTGACGGGCACGCCGTGGAGCGCTGGAACCTGCTGCACCCGGACAGCGCGCCGCGGGTGAGTTATGTGGAGCAGTGCCTGGACGGGCAAACGGGACCGGTGGTGGTGGCGACGGACTACATGAAGCTGTTTGCCGATCAGATCCGCCCGTTCGTACCGGGCCGACGTTTTGTCGCGCTGGGCACCGACGGTTTCGGGCAGTCGGATACGCGGGAAACCTTGCGCGAATTCTTCGAAGTGGATCGCCACTTCATCGCACTGGCGGCCTTGAAGGCACTGGCAGATGACGGTGTGGTCGGTCGCGAGAAGGTCAGTGAGGCAATCAAACGCTACGGGATCAACGTCGACAAGGTCGACCCCGTAGCGGTCTGAGTCACTGCGCAGGCGTCGGCAGCGGTGGAATCGCCTCTGTCGGCGGTGGCAGGTCTGAAGTAGCCGGCGCCGGTGCAGGTGCCGGCTCTTCCTGTGGCGCAATCGGCGCAGGCTCGGCTGGTGGCGTCACAGGCTCAGAAACGGTCGGTTCTGTCTTCGGCGCCTCGACCTTCTCGGCAACCGGCGCCGCCTTGGGCTCCGGCACACCCAGGTCTGCCTTGGGCGTCTCGGGAATATGCGCAGCCTTCTTCACTTCCTGGGGCAGGAACACGTCCACCAGGGCAAAGTAACGGTCGTAGAACTTCGGCGCGGACACCGTCTCGCTGGCGACCTTGACCATCGAGTCATCGGTGGAGCCAATCGGCATCGACACCGAACCCAGTACACCCACCCCCAGGCTCGCGGAGTTGTTGACCTTCTTCAGCGCATAGCGATCCTGCAAGGCGTTGGCGAACATCGTCGAGTGGTTGACGCCCTTGCCGTCATCCGCGCACACCACGTTGAAGCTGATCTGCAGGTGCGTTTCGCCGGTCTGCTGGAAGCTCTTGTTACCCACCACCAGTTTTGGATCGTTACTGGTGATGATGTAGCCCTGACTCAGCAACGCACGTCGCGCGGCTTCGCACGCGGCGACATCAGTGACCGGGTAATCCCGGGAAAACGTGCCGGAGTCGTCGAAATTCTCATGTTCATAAATAGCGGTCTTGGGTGACGAGCAGCCCGCGGCGCCCGCCAACACCAGCGCCAGCCCGAGGCTACGCAAGTGAAATGATGTCGACATTGAAAATCCTGAGGAAAACAGTCCGGGCGGTATTGTGCAACAGAACGGACCCTTGGCGCGTGCATTCCTGTAGGTAAAACATCACAGGCTTATGGGACGGCGCCTGCAGGAAATAGCCCGGCACACATATGATCAATAAACACGCGCAATTTGGCCGAAGCATGGCGACTTGATGGCCACAACATCCAGAAACTGCCACGGTGTTCCAGGTAATCATCCAGCACTCGTTGCAGGCGGCCCTCTGCCACCGCGTGGTTGACCATATAGTCCGGCAGGCAGGCGATGCCCAACCCTTCGTGTACCACATGGTTGAGGGACTCGATCGTGGTGCTGACCAACGGTGTGCGCAAGGTCGGTTCGGCGCCGCCCGGTACGAGGCGCAATGGCCAGGGCTCGAGTTTGCCGGTGGCGCAGAACTTGTGGCGCAGGCACGCGTGGTCGCTCAAGTGCTGGGGCTGTTGCGGCGTACCGTGCTGTTCAAAGTAGGCCGGCGTACCCACCAGCACCAGGTGGTAATGCCCCAGGTGGCGCGCCATCAAACGCGAATCTTCCGGCTTGCCGGTGCGAATCACCGCGTCAAAACCTTCCTCGATCACGTCCACCATGCGGTCGGAGAAATCCACATCCAGCTCGATTTGCGGGTAAGCCCGCATAAAGTCGCTGAGCACCGGCATCAACAAGCCCCGCACTTGCGGCACACTGATGCGCAATTTGCCCCGGGGCGTGGCGCCGGCCTCCGTCAACTCGCGCTCCGCCGCCTCCACCTCGGCCAAAATACGCCGCGAGCGCTCAAGGAACAGCGCGCCTTCGCTGGTCAGGGTGATGCTGCGGGTACTGCGATGAAACAGCCGCACACCCAGGCGCTCTTCCATGCGTGCAATGCTTTTGCCGACTGCCGAAGAGGACACCCCCAGTACGCGGCCGGCGCCAGTGAAACTGCGCGTCTCCGCCACCTGCACAAAGACCGAGAGGCTGCCCAAGCTGTCCATGACTCTCTCCTTGGCGATTACGGACACCTGCGTCCGATAAGTTCGGAACCTTAGCCTGTTTTTCCGCGAACGACAGCCCCATACCCTACATCCTTGCCCTTTTGCATGGATCGACATCATGAGCAACAACCCTAACCTGCCCCCGGATACTCTGCCGCTGGGTGGCCTATTGGCACTGGCCTGCGCCGGTTTTATCACCATCCTTACCGAAGCCATGCCTGCCGGGCTGCTGCCGCAAATGGGCGAAGGCCTGGGCGTGTCGCCCGCACTGGTCGGCCAATTGGTCACCCTCTACGCCTTGGGGTCGTTGCTTGCAGCCATCCCCCTCACGCTGCTGACCCGTGGCTGGCGCCGACGGCCGCTATTGCTGGTGGCCATTGGCGGCTTTGCCCTGGTCAACAGCGTGACCGCACTTTCCAGCCACTACGGCCTCACGCTGGTGGCGCGTTTTTTTGCCGGGGTCTTCGCCGGGTTGCTCTGGGCGCTGCTGGCGGGGTATGCCAGCCGGATGGTGGCCCCGCACCTGCAAGGCCGCGCGATTGCCATCGCCATGCTCGGCGCGCCGCTGGCGCTATCCCTGGGGGTGCCGGCTGGCACATTACTCGGCACGCTGGTTGGCTGGCGCTTGAGTTTTGCGATCATGACCGGGCTGACCCTGGTGCTGCTGGTCTGGGCTCGCTGGCAGCTCCCGGACTTTGCCGGCCAACCCGCGCAAAAACGCCTGGGCCTGGGCCAAGTACTGCGGCTGCCGGGGATTCGTCCGGTGCTGTGGGTGACGTTAACCTACGTGTTGGCCCACAACATTCTGTACACCTACATTGCGCCGCTGCTGGTGCCCGCCGGGATCGCTGCGGACGTTGACCAGGTGTTGCTGGTATTTGGCCTGGCCGCACTGGTGAGCATCTGGCTTGCAGGCCTGTTGATTGACCGCTGGTTGCGCCTGCTCGTGTTGATCAGTTGCTCGCTGTTTGGCCTGTTGGCCTTGGCACTGGCGTTATGGATCGAGTCGCAGCTGGTTATCTACACCGCCGTGGCCTTATGGGGCCTGGCATTCGGCGGATTACCGGCCTTGCTGCAGACGGCGCTGGCAAAATCGGCGGGAGACTCGGCCGATGCCGCCCAATCGATGCTGGTCACCGTATGGAACCTCGGGATAGCGGGCGGCGGACTGGCTGGAGGAGTGCTGCTCCAGGGCTGGGGCGTCGCGGTGTTCCCCTGGGCGGTGATTGTGTTGATGCTATTGGCCATCGCCGGCGCTGCCAAGGCTTCGCCCCAGCAACTGGCCGGGCCAGCCCTCCAGGTCGAAGGTTGAGAGTCGCGCATAGCCACAGGATTCGTAAAAACGCACCAGGTCGCCCGTGCCGCCAGCGTAGCAGTCCACGCGCAGGCGGCTGACACCGGCCGCACGGGCGCGGTCTTCGGCAAAGGCCAGCAGACGCCGGCCAAGGCCGCGTACACGCACGTCACGGCCAACGATCAACCAGCGCACATAGACCTCGGGCTCGGTCGCGGCTGGCACATAAGGCATCGCCTCACCTAATACGAGCGCGGCGTGTATACGCCCTTCAGAATCTTCGACGACCCACGCCTCCGGCATCGCACACGCTTGTTCTGCTTGTGCAACTCGCCGGGGCACGGCCGACCACGGCGCAGTGCCCCATTGAGCGTGATTGCCGATGGCGACGAACCAGGCAATCACCTGATCAAAAACCTCTAGCACCGCCGGCGCGTCTGCCACGCTGGCACGACGAATCGCCAAGCCCTCCATTCCTTGAATCAACACGTTTGAAACTCCTTGATCGGGGACACTCAGCGTCCAGTCTAACGCACATAAAAAAGCCCCCGGACTTTTCAGGCCGGGGGCTTTTTACTCAAACCGACATCAGAACTTCTTGATGTCAGCCTTGGTTTCCAACTGCTTGCGGTACGCCGCGAAGTCCTGCTGGCCGACACGGGAAGCGAGGAAGCGGCGGTATTGCGCCTTTTCTTCGTCCGTAGGGGCTGCAGCTTCATTGACGCCGTTCAAGCGCACGATCACCAGGCTACCATCCGCCAGGGTCACGGTGGTGAAGGTCGGCTTGTCCTTGGCCGCAGGCTTGGGCATGCGGAACAGGGCTTGCAGCACGGCCGGCTCGATCGCTTCGGCGCTACGGGTAGCCGCTTCAGTGACTTTCCAGGCCTGGCCGTCAACCGGCTGGTTCAGCGGGGTCTTGCCATCACGCAGGCTGGCGATCAGCTCGTCAGCGTGAGTCTTGGCAGCCGCGCTGGCGCGCTCCTTGGCCATCTGTGCGCGAATCGCGGTATTGACGCTTTCCAGCGGCAGTTGCGCAGGTTTGCGGTGCTCTTTCGCACGCAGCACGATGATGGTTTCCGGGTCCAGCTCGATGGCGCTGCTGTTGGCACCTTCATCCAGCACTTCCGGGCTGAATGCTGCGGTGACCACGGCACGGTTGGCCGCAACACCTTCACCACCTTCACGGCCAAACGGCGCGGAGGTGTGCACGGTCAGCTTCAGGTCGGAGGCAGGCTGGGCCAGGTCAGACGCTTCGAATGCCGCATCTTCCAATTGCTTGGTCGCTTCGACAAAGCGCTGCTCGACCTGTTGGGTCTTCAGCTCGCGGGTCAGCTTGTCTTTCAGGCTGGCAAACGTCGGCACTTGCGGTGCTTCAACGCCCAACAGCTTGATCAGGTGCCAGCCGAAAGTGCTACGCACCGGCGCCGATACTTGATCCTGCTTCAACCCGTACAGAGCCGTCTCGAAGTCTGGATCGTAGACACCAGGGCCCGCAAAACCGAGGTCACCGCCATTGTTGGCCGAACCTGGATCCTGGGAGAACTCCTTGGCCAGGGCTTCAAACTTCTCACCCTTGGCCAGGCGCGCCTGGATTTCTTCGACCTTGGCCTTGGCTTGCGCGTCGGTGACCTTATCGTTGACTTCAATCAGGATATGCGCGGCACGACGCTGTTCAGCGAGGTTGGCGGTTTCTTTCTGATAGGCCGCCTGCAGGTCTTCATCCTTGACGTTGACCTGGTCGAAGAACGACGACTTCTTCAGCTCCAGGTAGTCGATGACCACTTGGTCCGGGGTCATGAACTCTTTGGCGTGCTGGTCGTAGTAAGCCTTGACCTCGTCGTCGGTGAGTTTCACCGCCGCGGGATTGGCCTTGATGTTGACGGTGGCGAAATCGCGGGTCTGTTTTTCCAGACGGGCGAATGCCAGCACCTCGGCGTCGGTGACGAAACCGCTGCCGGCGATACCTGCGCGCACCTGGCCGATGAGCATTTCCTGGGTCAGCATCTGACGGAACTGCATGCGGCTATAGCCCAGTTGACGGATCACCTGGTCAAAGCGTTCGGCGTTGAACTTGCCGTCCACCTGGAATTCCGGCGTCTGCAGGATTACCTGGTCCAGTGCAGCTTCAGAGAAGCCAAACTTGGAATCGGCCGCACCTTGCAGCAGCAGCTTGCGATCGATCAGGCCCTTGAGGGCCGCGTCGCGCAGCAGTTTCTCGTCCAGCAGCGAAGCATCGAAATCCTTGCCCAGCTGTTGCATCAGCTGGCGGCGTTGCATATCGACAGCCTGGCTCAGTTCGGTCTGGGTGATTTCTTCACCGTTGACCTTGGCCACGTCCTGCTTACTGTTACCCGAAGCCTGGAAAATGGCTTCGATACCGGTGAACGCCATCAATGCGACGATGATCCCGATAATGGTCTTGGCAATCCAGCCTTGTGAATTGTCCCTGATATTTTGCAGCATGCGTCCCCCAGAAACGGTTGAACTTCAAAAATTGGCAACCGTGGAGCGTGGGTAGAGTCCGGATAGAAGAAAGGCGCATCCGAGGATGCGCCTTCTCGTAACTGGCGGAGCGGACGGGGGTTAGAACCCACACCCCCGGCGTGGCGGCCCATGGATACGTGGGCCAACTGCCGCTCCGCTGCCAGGCCAGACCTAGGTCCGACCCGGGTAGGTAAAGGCTTGGATCGAAGCTTAGTTAACGGCTTCTTTCAGGGCTTTACCGGCTTTGAAACCTGGTTTCTTGGCAGCAGCGATTTGCAGTGCTTTGCCAGTCTGTGGGTTACGGCCAGTGCGAGCTGGGCGGTCAGTCACAGAGAAAGTACCGAAGCCTACCAGTACCACGGAGTCGCCGGCCTTCAGAGCGCCAGTGACGGATTCGATTACTGCATCCAGCGCACGGCCAGCAGCAGCTTTCGGGATATCAGCGGATGCGGCGATAGCATCAATCAGTTCCGACTTGTTCACTCTAAGTCCCCTTATATATCTATTGAGTATGATTCTAAGTTTTTTGGTAAAAGCAAAAACCAGTGCTGAATGGCCTACAGACACTTAAGAGCCGCTTTATAACAAGGGCTCTAAAAAGCTGTCAAGGAAGCCCCCAGGCTTTAACACATTAATGCGTGCTAATTCTTTCCTTGGAATCAGACTCGCGTTTTTCGTCCTTGGCGACTATCTCCGGAGCCACATCCGGCAAGGGCTCCGGCGCGTATTGCAGCGCAATTTGCAGGACCTCGTCAATCCATTTAACCGGTTTAATCTGAAGATCTTGCTTGATATTGTCAGGAATTTCCTTCAAGTCGCGAACATTCTCTTCGGGAATGATCACGGTCTTGATGCCACCACGGTGTGCGGCCAACAATTTCTCTTTCAACCCACCGATGGCCAATACCTGGCCACGCAGGGTGATTTCACCGGTCATGGCCACATCGGCGCGCACCGGAATGCCGGTCAGTGCCGAGACCAGGGCCGTGCACATGCCTACGCCTGCGCTAGGGCCGTCTTTCGGGGTCGCCCCTTCCGGCATGTGGATGTGGGTGTCGTGCTTCTCGTGGAAGTCCAGGGGGATCCCCAGGCTCTTGGCGCGACTGCGCACCACGGTCTGCGCGGCGGTGATGGATTCGACCATCACATCACCCAGGGAACCGGTCTTGATCAGTTGGCCTTTACCTGGAATCACGGCGGCTTCGATGGTCAGCAATTCGCCACCCACTTGGGTCCAGGCCAGGCCAGTCACCTGCCCTACCTGATCCTGCTGCTCAGCCAGGCCGTAGCGGAATTTCTTCACGCCCAGGAAGTGCTCCAGGGAGTCGGCAACCACCTTCACCGAGAAGCGTTTTTCCAGCGCATGCTCCTTCACCGCCTTGCGGCAGATCTTCGCAATCTGGCGCTCAAGGCCCCGTACACCGGCCTCGCGGGTGTAGTAACGGACGATGTCGCGGATCGCCTCGACCTCGAACTCGATCTCGCCTTTTTTCAGGCCGTTGGCCGAAATCTGCTTGGGCGCGAGGTATTTGACGGCGATGTTGATTTTCTCGTCTTCGGTGTAACCCGGCAGACGAATCACCTCCATCCGGTCCAGCAAGGCTGGCGGAATGTTCATGGAGTTGGAGGTGCACAGGAACATTACGTCGGACAGGTCGTAGTCGACTTCCAGGTAATGGTCGTTGAAATTGTGGTTCTGCTCAGGGTCGAGCACTTCGAGCAACGCCGAGGCCGGATCGCCACGCATGTCGCTGCCCATTTTGTCGATTTCATCAAGCAGGAACAGCGGGTTGCGTACGCCCACCTTTGTCATCTTTTGAATCAATCTTCCTGGCATCGAACCGATGTAAGTCCGGCGATGGCCACGGATTTCCGCTTCATCACGCACACCGCCGAGGGCCATGCGCACGAATTTACGGTTGGTGGCATTGGCGATGGACTCGGCCAGGGAGGTTTTACCCACACCAGGCGGACCGACCAGGCACAACACCGGGCCACGAATCTTCTTCACGCGCTTTTGCACGGCGAGGTATTCGAGGATGCGTTCTTTGACTTCTTCGAGGCCGTAGTGGTCGGCGTCCAGGATATCCTCGGCACGCGCCAGGTCCAGGCGCACCTTGGTCTGGGCCTTCCACGGCACCTGCACCAGCCAGTCGATGTATGAACGCACCACAGTGGCTTCGGCCGACATCGGCGACATTTGCTTGAGCTTGTTCAGCTCGGCATTGGCCTTGGTCAGAGCGTCTTTCGGCAGGCCGGCGGCATCGATGCGCTTTTTCAGCTCTTCGATTTCGTTGTGGCCTTCCTCGCTGTCGCCGAGCTCCTTCTGAATGGCCTTCATCTGCTCATTCAGGTAGTACTCGCGCTGGCTGCGCTCCATTTGTTTTTTCACGCGACCGCGGATGCGCTTTTCAACCTGCAGCAGGTCTATTTCGGCATCCAGCAACGCCAGCACGTGTTCAACACGGGTCGACAGGTCGATGATTTCGAGGATGTCTTGCTTCTGTTCGATTTTCAGCGCCATGTGCGCGGCCATGGTGTCGACCAGGCGGCTTGGCTCATCGATGCTGTTAAGCGAAGACAGGACTTCAGCCGGGACTTTCTTGCCCAACTGCACATACTGCTCGAATTGCGAGAGCAGGCTGCGTACAAAAACTTCGGATTCGCGCTCAGGGGCTTCGACTTCGTCGATCAGCGCCACTTCGGCGCGCAGGTGGCCGTCCACCTCCATGAAGCGCTCGACCGCGCCGCGCTGTTCGCCTTCCACCAGCACCTTGACGGTGCCATCGGGCAGCTTGAGCAATTGCAGGACGGTGGCAATGGTACCAACGCGATACAGGGCGTCTTCGCCTGGATCATCATCAGCAGGATTCTTCTGGGCCAACAGCAGGATCTGCTTGTCGCCCGTCATCGCGGCCTCGAGGGCTTCGATAGACTTCTCGCGCCCCACGAACAGCGGGATAACCATGTGCGGATAGACGACGACATCACGCAACGGCAGGAGAGGCAATTCGATGGTTGTCTTCATGATTTCGCCTCTATGACAGTTGAAAAGTAAGCTTGAAACCAAGATGGGGGCTACGTGTAAAAAAAACAAGCTCAATGCCAGCAGTTACACGTAGTAAAAATCTTCATGAAAAACAAAGGGGCCCCGAAAGGCCCCTTGTTTGTACCGAAACTGCGAAACGCTTACGCGTCTGGCGCAGCCTTGGCAGCCGGCTCACTGTTTTCGTAGATATACAGTGGCTTGGACTTACCTTCTATAACGCTTTCGTCGATCACCACTTTACTCACCTCGGACTGCGAGGGAATTTCGTACATGGTGTCGAGCAATACACCTTCGAGAATCGAACGCAGGCCACGTGCACCGGTCTTGCGCTCCAGTGCCCGTTTGGCCACCGATTTGAGTGCGTCGGTACGGAACTCGAGGTCTACACCTTCCATTTCGAACAGCTTGGCATATTGCTTGGTCAGGGCGTTTTTCGGCTCGGTGAGGATCTGAATCAGCGCAGCCTCATCCAGCTCGTCCAGCGTGGCCAGGACCGGCAGACGGCCAACGAATTCCGGGATCAGACCGAACTTGACCAAATCGTCAGGCTCGACTTCACGCAGGGACTCGCCCACCTTCTTGCCTTCTTCCTTGCTGCGCACTTCCGCACCGAAACCAATGCCGCCACGGGTCGAACGCTGCTGGATAACCTTTTCCAGACCGGAGAACGCACCACCACAGATAAACAGGATGTTACGCGTATCAACCTGAAGGAATTCCTGCTGCGGGTGCTTGCGGCCGCCTTGTGGCGGTACGGAAGCAACCGTGCCTTCGATCAGTTTCAACAGGGCCTGCTGCACGCCTTCACCGGAAACGTCCCGGGTGATAGACGGGTTGTCGGACTTGCGCGAGATCTTGTCGATTTCATCGATGTAGACAATACCCATCTGGGCCTTCTCTACGTCGTAATCGCACTTTTGCAGCAGTTTCTGAATGATGTTCTCGACGTCTTCACCTACGTAGCCAGCCTCGGTGAGGGTGGTGGCGTCGGCGATGGTGAAGGGAACGTTCAGCAGGCGAGCGAGGGTTTCTGCAAGCAGGGTTTTACCCGAGCCTGTAGGACCGATCAGCAAGATGTTGCTCTTGCCAAGCTCAACTTCGTCGCCTTTCTTGTCACGCTGGTTCAGGCGCTTGTAGTGGTTGTACACCGCTACGGCCAAAACCTTCTTTGCACGCTCTTGACCGATGACGTATTGATCAAGGATGCCGCTGATTTCTTTAGGCGAAGGCAATTTATGCGCGCTGCTTTCGGCCTGGGCTTCCTGCACCTCCTCACGGATGATGTCATTGCACAGGTCGACGCACTCGTCGCAGATAAAGACCGAGGGGCCGGCAATCAATTTGCGTACTTCATGCTGGCTTTTGCCACAGAAGGAGCAATAGAGCAGCTTGCCGTTGTCCTCGCCGTTGCGGGTGTCAGTCATTCGTTCGATCCAAATCCGATAGGCTTGCAACACAAGATGAAGGCTTATGCGGGCTTTTTCAAGCCCGCCAGTGGTCGGACATGCCGACCAGCCCTATTTTGAGCGGCTTAGATTAAGCGGGGCGCTTGTCGATCACTGCGTCGATCAGGCCGTAGGCCTTCGCAGCTTCCGCACTCATGAAGTTGTCGCGGTTGGTATCGCGCTCGATTTCTTCCAGGGTGTGCCCGCTGTGCTTGGCCATCAATGTATTGAGGCGTTCGCGAATAAACAGGATTTCCTTGGCGTGGATTTCGATGTCCGAGGCCTGGCCCTGGAAACCGCCCAGCGGCTGGTGAATCATCACGCGCGAGTTAGGCAGGCAATAACGCTTGCCTTCGGCACCGGCGGTCAGCAGGAACGCACCCATGCTGCAAGCCTGGCCAATGCAGGTGGTCGACACGTTCGGCTTGATGAACTGCATGGTGTCGTAGATCGACATACCTGCCGTTACCGAGCCGCCCGGGGAGTTGATGTAGAGATGGATGTCCTTGTCCGGGTTTTCCGCTTCAAGGAACAGCAGCTGCGCACAGATCAGGTTGGCCATGTAGTCCTCTACCGGGCCCACCAGAAAGATCACTCGCTCCTTTAGCAGGCGCGAGTAGATGTCGTAGGCGCGTTCGCCACGAGCGGACTGCTCGACAACCATCGGGACCAGGCCGCCTGCGGCCTGGATATCAGAGTTCTGCTGAATATAGGAATTACGGAACATGCTCTGCAGTTACTCCCAAATAGTCATGTCTTGAAAACGCATAAGCCAGCGCGAGGCTGGCTTATGGTTGAATTTCCAACGAGTTGGACAATCAGTCGGCTTGTGCTGCTTCCGCCGGCTTGACTGCTTCTTCGTAAGAGACCGCTTTATCGGTCACCTTAGCCTTCTGCAGAACAGTATCCACAACTTGTTCTTCCAGCACAACCGAACGTACTTCGTTCAGCTGTTGGTCGTTCTTGTAGTACCAAGCCACGACCTGCTCAGGCTCCTGGTAGGCCGAAGCCATTTCCTGGATCATTTCGCGAACGCGGTCTTCGTCAGGCTTGAGGTCGAACTGCTTGACCACTTCAGCCACGATCAGGCCCAGCACGACGCGGCGCTTGGCTTGCTCTTCGAACAGCTCGGCCGGCAGTTGGTCAGGCTTGATGTTGCCACCAAACTGCTGAACAGCTTGAACGCGCAGGCGATCCACTTCGTTGGACAGCAGAGCCTTAGGCACTTCGATCGGGTTGGAGGCCAGCAGACCGTCCATAACCTGGTTCTTGACCTTGGACTTGATGGCCTGACGCAGCTCGCGCTCCATGTTCTTGCGAACTTCGGTGCGGAAGCCTTCGATGCCGGTTTCCTTGATGCCGAATTGAGCGAAGAACTCTTCGTTCAGCTCTGGCAGCTTAGGCTCGGAGACGCTGTTGACTGTCACGGTGAACTCGGCGGCTTTGCCAGCCAGGTCCAGGTTCTGATAGTCAGCAGGGAAAGTCAGGCTCAGAACGCGTTCTTCACCGGCTTTGGCGCCAACCAGGCCGTCTTCGAAGCCCGGGATCATGCGGTTGGAACCCAGCACCAGCTGAGTGCCCTTGGCGGAGCCGCCAGCGAACACTTCGCCGTCAACCTTGCCGACGAAATCGATGTTCAGCTGGTCTTCGTTCTGGGCGGCACGGTCGGCCACTTCGAAACGGGTGTTTTGCTTGCGCAGGATTTCCAGCATGTTGTCCAGGTCGGCATCAGCAACTTCAGCGCTCAGACGCTCGATTTCGATACCTTCAAAACCAGCAACCGTGAACTCCGGGAACACTTCGAATACGGCTACGTATTCCAGGTCCTTGCCAGCTTCCAGGGACTTAGGCTCGATCGAAGGCGAGCCAGCCGGGTTCAGCTTTTGCTCGACAACAGCTTCATAGAAAGAAGCCTGGATCACGTCGCCTACAGCTTCCTGACGCGCATCAGCACCAAAACGGCGCTTGATTTCGCTCATTGGCACTTTGCCTGGACGGAAACCAGCGATCTTGGCTTTTTGGGCGGTCTGCTGCAGACGCTTGTTGACCGCAGTCTCGATACGCTCTGCCGGCACGGTGATGCTCAGGCGGCGCTCGAGAGCAGTAGTATTTTCAACAGAAACTTGCATGAATATTCCTCGTTGCACAGACGTTAGCCGGCCGTTTCCGACCCCAGAATCAAGGGCATGCATTCTAGAGGGTCAAACTCAAGAAGTCACCCTACTGGAAACGGGTAAAAAAACAGCAGGCCATTTATAGGTTCAAGTGCACGCATGCACCCTATCCCGTTAGCAAATACAGTTCATCACGCCAAGGCTCTGCGCCAGCCCTTCTATATATAGAAGAGCTCGCAAGCACAGCCCTGGCCGCCCACCTTGCGGACAAGGCCGGCGAGTACGGCGGCAGCATCGAGAAACACAAATACGATGAAGCGCCCCACCCTGAACACTCGAAACACTGAAACAAAAACGGCGCAGTCCTTTTTCAGGTACTGCGCCGTTATTCGCTATTAAATAGCTGGACCGACCCGCATATAGCCAAGGATCAGTTCCACACGCTCAAAACCGGCAACGATTCTAACGCCAAGGCATTGAGAATGCTTGTTTTTTCTTGGCGTCAATGGCCGTCGCATGCCAGGCATTTTCCCGGGGCAAAAAAAAGCGCCAGATGATTAATCTGGCGCTTTTTAAAATATGGGGTGGACGAAGGGGATCGAACCCTCGACAACGGGAGTCACAATCCCGTGCTCTACCAACTGAGCTACGCCCACCATATTGCATTCGCAAGGAACTCAAACATCTTCCTTACTGAACCTCACCTGGCCTGACGACCGGGCAAAGCTTTAATTGGTGCGGATGAAGAGACTCGAACTCTTACGCCTCGCGGCGCTGGAACCTAAATCCAGTGTGTCTACCAATTCCACCACATCCGCGCTTGAAGCTCTTAAAGCAAAGGCGCCAGATGATTAATCTGGCGCCTTTTAAAATATGGGGTGGACGAAGGGGATCGAACCCTCGACAACGGGAGTCACAATCCCGTGCTCTACCAACTGAGCTACGCCCACCATATAGCGCTACTTGTGCCAAAGCTGCCTAATGGCGCACCCGGCAGGACTCGAACCTGCGACCATCCGCTTAGAAGGCGGATGCTCTATCCAGCTGAGCTACGGGCGCCTTATTAATCTGTACTCTTGGAGGATTACAAACTAAGTGCTTCCAGCCTTGCAGAACAACCATCTATTCTGCTCGACCTTCTTAACCAGTGCTAGGCTGTGCCCGACAAGTGCGACGAATATTATAGAGGGTCCTGAAACCCGTCAAATCTTTTTTGAAAAAAATTCATTTTATTTAAGGGGTTAGGCCAATTTGCAGACCAAGCGCCTTTGCCCTCACGCCTTGGCGTGCGAGAATGCGCGCACTTTTCTTCCCCCTCTCGATGGTTAATCACGCGTAATGACTGCACAACTTATCGACGGCAAATCAATCGCCGCCAGCCTGCGCCAGCAGATCGCCAAACGAGTCGCCGAGCGTAGCCAGCAAGGCCTGCGCACACCGGGCCTCGCGGTGATCCTGGTCGGCAGCGATCCTGCCTCTCAGGTTTATGTCTCGCACAAGCGTAAAGACTGTGAAGAGGTCGGCTTTATTTCCAAGGCCTACGACTTACCTTCCGAGACCACCCAGCAGGCCCTGACCGACCTGATCGACGGCCTCAACGATGACCCGGGCATCGACGGCATCCTGCTGCAACTGCCGCTGCCCGAGCACCTCGATGCCTCCAAGCTGCTGGAGCGCATCCGCCCGGACAAAGACGTCGACGGCTTCCACCCTTATAACGTCGGCCGCCTGGCCCAGCGCATCCCATTGCTGCGCCCGTGCACGCCCAAAGGCATCATGACCCTGCTGGAAAGCACCGGTGTCGACCTGTACGGCCTCGACGCCGTGATCGTCGGCGCTTCCAACATCGTCGGCCGCCCGATGGCCATGGAACTGCTGCTGGCCGGCTGCACCGTGACCGTCACCCACCGTTTCACCAAGGACCTCGCCGGCCACGTCGGCCGCGCTGACCTGGTGGTGGTTGCCGCCGGCAAGCCGGGGCTGGTCAAAGGTGAGTGGATCAAGGAAGGCGCCATCGTCATCGACGTGGGCATCAACCGCCAGGAAGACGGCAAGCTGGTCGGCGACGTGGTGTACGAAACCGCCCTGCCCCGTGCCGGCTGGATTACCCCGGTGCCAGGCGGTGTAGGCCCGATGACCCGCGCTTGTCTGCTGGAAAATACCCTGTACGCCGCAGAAACCCTGCACGCGTAATAACCAGGCGTACTGAAAAAGCCCTGCCTTATCGCAGGGCTTTTTATTGCCCGCAATAAACCCGATTTTTTCTTAGTTTTTAAGCACTTTCGTCTGGTTCTCGAAGAACATTCGACAGTTCTTCGTCCATACTCCTAAAATGTAACGGCATTTATCAAAAAACCGTTCCTGAACGGTATTTCCTTACTTTTTAGCGAGTTCATCCGCGTGAAAATTCGTCTCTCTATTGTCAGCCTATTTTTTGCATTTACAGGCACCTTCGCGCACGCCGCCGAAACCACCCAGGCCCCGCGTGATACTTCCAAACTGCAAATCGCTTCCGGCAGCGCCATGCTGGTGGACCTGCAGACCAATAAAGTCATCTACTCCAGCAACCCGGACGTGGTGGTACCCATCGCGTCGGTGAGCAAATTGATGACCGGCCTGATTGTGCTGGAAGCCAAGCAGAACATGGACGAGTACATCGATATCAACATCAAGGACACGCCGGAAATGAAAGGCGTGTTCTCCCGCGTGAAAATCGGCAGTGAAATGCCGCGTAAGGAAATGCTGCTGATCGCCCTGATGTCCTCGGAAAACCGCGCCGCCGCCAGCCTGGCTCATCACTACCCGGGCGGCTACCCGGCCTTTATTGCAGCGATGAACGCGAAGGCCAAGGCACTGGGGATGACCAGCACGCATTACGTCGAGCCTACCGGCCTGTCGATCCACAACGTATCCACTGCCCGCGACCTGAGCAAACTGCTGGCCGCCGCACGCCACTACCCCTTGCTGAGCCAGCTGAGTACCACCAAGGAAAAGACCGTTGCGTTCCGCAAGCCCAACTACACCCTGGGTTTCTCCAACACCGATCACCTGATCAACCGCGCCAACTGGGATATCAAGCTGACCAAGACCGGCTTCACCAACCAGGCCGGCCATTGCCTGGTGCTGGTGACCAGCATGGGCAACCGCCCGGTGTCGTTGGTGATCCTGGATGCATTCGGCAAGTTCACCCACTTTGCCGATGCCAGCCGCATTCGCAACTGGGTCGAAACCGGCAAGAGCGGTTCGGTGCCGGACGTAGCGTTGCGCTATAAGGCTGACAAGAATCTGAAGAATCGCCCGAATGCGGCGCAAGTGCAGCGCTGAATAACCTGCTGATCCAATATGGGAGGGGGCAAGCCCCCTCCCACATTTTGATCTTCGTCGTTTACTTGCGCTCTGCCAACACCTTGAGCGCCTGCGCTGCTGCGCGCTCCTGCCCCGCCTGGCCGGTGGCATTGGCTGCATCGCGCCAGCGCTGCGCGTCCACATTGGCCGGTAACTGGCTCGGGCGTTGGGTGAGGATTGCCCAGTGCCCGGCGCTGCTCCACTTCGACTCAAAGTCGCTGAAACTCATCAGCAAGCGCCGGTCCATGCCTGAGCGCAACAGCACCGTACTTTTCTGCTGATTGAAGCCCACTACGACCACGTAGCGCGCGTCAGACCATAGCCCGCCACCCACCCGCGCCATCACCGGGTAACCCGCCGCGACCTGCGCCAGCACGGCCGTCAGCTTGGCATCCAGCGGATACACCATCAGCCCGTACTCACGCGCCAGCACTTGCATATTGCGCTCCAGGTCGGCTTCACCGCCCGGCAAGTGCAGCGGTTTATCCAGCAAGCCGGGTGTCATGACAATGCCTTGTTGCGACAGCATGCTAGCCAAAGCCGTAGGGCCGCTTTGATACGCCTCGCTGCGAAAGGTCGGCACGCCATTGAGTTCGACACGCTCCGGCAAGCCCGCCAGCTTCGGGGGCTGCCCGGAACAGGCCGCGAGCCCCAAGGCACAGGCCAGCAACACGGATGTTTTAAGGTTCGACCGTAACCGCAATTTTTTACTCTCTTGATCAACTGCCGGTAAGGGCCCTGATCATAGGACGCTCTGCCACGCGGGTATAGCCCGCAGGCTTAGTAAAGAGGGCGGATAGAACAAACAAGTTGGACGAACACGACCATTGGTCAATAGCAGGCAACCGCCAGCTAGCTAGACTGTCCATTGAGAAGACTGTGTGTGCCCCCTGCGGGGCGAAAGGAGGCCCGAATGAGCCTTGCAACAACGATTTTCATGTTGGTCTGCGGTTGGCTGGCAGTTGCCGGCGCCATGTTGTGGGGGGTGTTGCGCATTACTCGCCGCCACCATCACCCCCACGTCACACCCGCTGCACCCGCCAAGCCCCATAAGGTGGCGGTACACCACGCCTAGCCAGGCATGCAATTGAAGTCCTGAGTCGCCGCGACTTCCTTGCCGTGGCCATCCATCAGGGATGCGCGCACGGTAGTGCCCAGGCTGGACTCCACCAGCGTGTAGTGCTCACCCGCCTTGAAATTCTTGTACTCGACCCGGCCCTGACAGTCCTGCTGGTTGTCGTCGCCTGGCTCCTCTTCAAACAGTGTCACATCCAGGCGATGGTCGCCCGGAGTCACTTCAAAAAAGCGCCCGTCATCCACCCGTTTGCCATCCACGCGCTCGGCCATCAGGTCATTCGGCGCTTCTTCCTTTAAACCTATCCAGGCTTCGCTCGGGTCGGCCTTGGGGATCGGGCCGGCGCACGCCGACAACAGCAACACCGCACCGAGGGCGGGAATCAACAACAGAGGCTTAAGTGTTTTAAGTGACATAGCTGGCAGGGCTCCAAAGAACATCAGAAAAAGTCGCATTTGATGGGGAACAAGCTTGGAGAGCTGACCTTTGTAGAACAAATGAATACATATGAAACGATCTTCAGCCCTTACCTAAATGTTCCTTCACCTGGCTGAAAGGCGCGTGTTAGGTGGGTCGCGTGAGACTGCCGGGGTTTGCAATCCTGCACTGAAGGAGGTTCACGCATGCTCGGGCTGGTAAAGACCGCACTGCAAAAGCCATACACGTTTATCGTGTTGGCCATATTCATCTGCATCATCGGGCCGATGGCGGCCCTGCGAACTCCTACGGATGTTTTCCCCGATATCGGCATCCCCGTGGTCGCCGTGGTATGGCAATACAACGGCCTGTCGCCAGATGCCATGGCCGGTCGGGTGATCTACACCTACGAACGCTCCTTGAGCACCACCGTCAACGACATCGAACACATCGAATCGCAATCTTTGCCCGGCATGGGCATCGTCAAGATCTTCTTCCAACCGGGCGTGGATATCCGCACCGCCAACGCCCAAGTGACGGCGGTGTCACAAACCGTGCTCAAGCAGATGCCGCCCGGCATCACGCCGCCGCTGATCCTCAACTACAGCGCCTCCACGGTGCCGATCCTGCAAATGGCGTTTTCCAGCCCCAGCCTGTCCGAAGCCCGGATCCGCGACCTGGTACAGAACAATATCCGCCTGCCCTTGAGCGCCCTGCCCGGCCTGGCCATGCCCACGCCGATGGGCGGCAAGCAGCGGCAGATCACTCTCGACCTCGACCCCCAGGCACTGGCCGCCAAAGGCTTGTCGGCCCAGGACGTGGGCAATGCGCTGGCGCTACAGAACCAGATTATCCCGGTGGGCACCGCCAAACTCGGCCCCAATGAATACACGATCCTGCTCAACAACAGCCCCAAGGCGATTGATGAGCTCAACGACCTGCCGATCAAAACCGTCGACGGCGCGATCATCACCATCGGCCAAGTGGCCCACGTGCGTGACGGCTCGCCACCGCAAACCAACATCGTGCGGGTTGACGGCCACCGCGCCGTGCTGATGCCGGCGTTGAAAAACGGCAGCATCTCCACCCTGTCGATCATCGACGGTATCCGCCAGATGCTGCCGCGCATCAACGAAACCCTGCCGCCGTCGCTGAAGACCTCGCTGCTGGGCGACGCCTCGGTGTTCGTCAAGCAATCGGTGGGCAGCGTGGCCCAGGAAGGCATCATCGCCGCGCTGCTGACCAGCGCGATGATACTGCTGTTCCTCGGCAGCTGGCGCTCCACGCTCATTATTGCCGCGTCGATTCCCCTGGCGGTGCTGTCAGCGATTGCACTGCTGGCGGTCAGTGGGCAAACCCTCAACGTGATGACCCTCGGCGGGCTCGCATTGGCGGTGGGGATTCTGGTGGATGACGCCACGGTGACCATCGAAAACATCAACTGGCACCTGGAACAAGGCAAGGCGGTGAAGGCCGCGATCCTCGACGGCGCCGCGCAAATTGTCGGCCCGGCGTTCGTCTCGCTGCTGTGTATCTGCATCGTGTTCGTGCCGATGTTTTTGTTGCAAGGCATCGCCGGCTACCTGTTCCGGCCGATGGCCCTGGCGGTGATTTTCGCCATGGCCAGTTCGTTTATCCTCTCACGCACCCTGGTACCCACGCTGGCGATGTTCCTGCTCAAGCCGCACGTGCCCGAGCAAGGCCCAGGCCATCATCCGGAAGATGCATTCATCAACCACCATGAAGGCGAGCAGCACAAGAAACCGCGCCATGCCGCCCTGCAAGCCGTACTGAATTTCCAGCAGGGTTTCGAGCGGCATTTCTCGAATATCCGCGACACCTACCATGGCCTGCTGCTGCTCGCGCTGGGCCATCGCAAGCGCTTTATCGTCGGCTTCCTGGCCTGCGTGCTGGCCTCGTTCCTGTTGTTGCCGAGCCTGGGCCAGGACTTTTTCCCAGCCACCGACGCCGGCGCCCTGGCGCTCCATGTGCGCCTGCCGTTGGGCACACGTATCGAAGAAAGCGCCGCCGCCTTCGACCGGATCGAAGCGCGGATTCGTGAAGTGATCCCGGCGCAGGAGCTGGATACCATCGTCGATAACATCGGCATCCCGCTCAGCGGCATCGACATGGCCTACAGCAGCAGCGGCACCATCGGCCCGCAGGATGGCGATATCCAGGTCACGCTGAAACAGCACCACGCCCCCACCGCCGACTACGTGAAAAAACTGCGTGAGGCCCTACCGCAAAGTTTCCCCGGTAGCCACTTCGCCTTCCTGCCGGCGGATATCAGCAGCCAGATCCTCAACTTCGGCGCCCCGGCCCCGCTGGACGTGAAAATTTCCGGGCGCAGCGATGCGCAAAACCGCACCTACGCCGTGGAGCTGGAGCGTCGCCTGCAGCACGTACCGGGCATCGCCGACCTGCGTATCCAGCAGTCCACCGGCTACCCGTCGCTGCAGGTGAATGTCGACCGCATGCGCGCCAACGGCCTGGGCATTACCGAGCGTGACGTGACCAACAGCATGGTCGCCTCCCTCGCCGGCAGCTCCCAGGTGGCGCCGACCTTCTGGCTCAACCCGGCCAACGGCGTGTCCTATTCCATCGTCGCCGCCACCCCGCAATACCGCCTCGACAGCCTGCCGTCGCTGGAAGCCTTGCCGGTGACCGGTGCCGATGGCCAGTCGCAGATCCTCGGCGGCGTCGCCAACATCTCCCGCGTGCAAAGCCCGGCGGTGGTGACCCACTACAACATCGAACCGACCCTGGACCTGTACGCCAACGTGCAAGGCCGCGATCTCGGCGGCGTGGCCCGTGACGTGCAGAAAGTGCTGGATGACACCGCGTCCATGCGTCCCAAAGGCGCGGTGATCAGCCTGCACGGGCAGATCGATGCGCTGCATGAAGCCTTCAGCGGCTTGAGCTTTGGCTTGCTCGGCGCGGTGGTGCTGATCTACCTGCTGATCGTGGTCAACTTCCAATCCTGGGCCGACCCGTTCGTGATTATCACCGCACTCCCGGCGGCGCTGGCGGGGATTGTGTGGATGCTGTTCCTCAGCGGCACCTCGCTGTCGGTGCCGGCACTCACCGGCGCGATCCTGTGCATGGGCGTGGCCACCGCCAACTCGATCCTGGTGGTGAGCTTCTGCCGCGAACGCCTGGCCGAACATGGCGACGCGTTGAAGGCCGCGATGGAGGCCGGCTACACGCGCTTCCGCCCGGTGTGCATGACCGCCCTGGCGATGATCATCGGCATGTTGCCGCTGGCGATTTCCGAGGAGCAGAACGCGCCCCTCGGCCGGGCGGTCATCGGCGGTCTGATCTTCGCCACCATCGCCACTTTGTTGTTTGTTCCCGTGGTCTTCAGCTTGGTCCACGGTCGTCACCCTACTCGCGCAGCAGCAGGAGTTACCCCACATGTCGTCTGATCACAAACCCTCGCGCAAGCGTCTGATGCTCATGGGTGTCGGCGGCCTGACCCTGGCCGCCCTGTTGGTCGCCAACGGCCTGCACGCCCGCACACTGCACGAACAATCGGTTACCGCCTGGACCGAAACCGCCGCTACCCCCCAAGTGCTGGTGTTCCAACCCCAGCAGAATGCCAGCGGCGATACCCTGCGTTTGCCGGCCCACCTGGAAGCCTGGAGCAAGGCGCCGATCCACGCACGCGTCAGCGGCTACTTGAAGGACTGGAAAGTCGACATCGGCAGCCAGGTCAAGGCCGGGCAAATCCTGGCCGAAATCGACAGCCCTGACCTCGACCAGCAACTGGCGCAAACCCATGCGCGCCTGATCCAGGAACAGGCCAATGCACGCCTGGCCGAAACCACCGCCACGCGCTGGCAGAACCTGCTGGCCAGCCATTCGGTGTCGCGCCAGGAGGCCGATGAAAAAACCTCCAACGCCGCCGCCGCCAAGGCCAACGCCGAAGCCGCGGCTGCCGACTACGCGCGGCTGTCCGCGCTGGAAAGCTACAAGACCCTGCGCGCGCCGTTCGCCGGCACCATCACCGCGCGCAACACCGATATCGGCCAATTGATCAAGGCCGACACCGACAGCGACCCGGAGTTGTTCAACATCGCTGACACCCACCAACTGCGCCTGTATGTGCCGGTGCCGCAGAACTACGCGTCAGTGATCCGCCCCGGCCTTGAAGCCGAATTGACCGTGCCCGAGCACCCCGGCGAGCACTTCAAGGCGCGCCTGATCGGCGACTCCACCGCCATCGACCGGCGCTCCGGCACCTTGCTCGCGCAGTTCGTGGCCGACAACCCCAACGATGAACTACTGCCCGGCGACTACGCCGAAGCCACCCTGCCGATTCCGGCCGACACCCATGGCGTGAGCATCCCGGCCAGCGCCTTGATCTTCCGCGCCCAAGGCACGCAGGTGGCGGTGCTGGATGCGCAGAACCATGTGCACTTGCAAACCATCCATATCGGCCTGGATCTGGGCGAACGCCTGGTGATCGACCAAGGTTTGAAACCCGCCGACCGCGTGGTCGACAACCCGCCCGACGCCCTGCGCGAAGGCGACCCGGTACAACTCGCCGATGCCTCGGGAGGTGCGCATGCGCCCAAGGCTTAAGCCCCTCGCGGCGCTGGTGCTGCTGGCCTTGCAGGGTTGCTCGATGGCACCCACTTACACCGTGCCTGCGGTTGACCTGCCGGCGGGCTACCGCGAACAGACCAGCGATGGCCCATGGCACAGCGCGCAACCGTCCGACCAACTGGCGCCCGAATGGTGGAAGCTCTATAACGATTCGCGCCTGAACGACCTGCAACAGCAACTGCTCAAGGCCAACCCGGACCTGGCGGCGGCGCTGGCGCACTTCGATGCGTCCCAGGCGTATGCCAGCCAGTTGCACGCCGGGCTGTTCCCGCAGATCACCGCCAGTGCGCAGCCGCTGCGCCAGCGGCAATCCGATTCGCGACCGTTGCGCGGCGACACCCAGCCATCGGTGTACAACAGCAATAGCGCAGGTTTCTCGTTGAGCTACGACCTGGACCTGTGGGGCAAGATCCGCAACCAGGTGGCGGCCGGTGATGCCCAGGCGCAAGCGTCTGGCGATGACCTGGCGGTGGCGCGCTTGAGCCTGCAACACCAACTGGCGAGCTTGTATGTGCAGCTCAATGGGCTGGACGCACAGGCGCGGATACTCAATAGCTCGCTGGATGATTTCAGCCAGGCGTTGCAGTTGACGCGCAGCCGCTATGAAGGCCAGATCGCCTCGGAACTGGACCTGACCCGCGCGCAAAATCAATTGGCCGAAGCCAAGGCGCAACTGGATGAGGTGCGCGGGCAACGCAATCTGACCGAGCATGCCATGGGTGAGTTGGTGGGTGTGGCGGCCAGCGATTTCACCTTGCCGCCGAGCCAACGATTGATCGCCTTGCCAGGCATTCCTGCGCAACTGCCGAGCCATCTGCTGCAACGTCGCCCGGACATTGCCGCGGCGGAGCGCCGGGTGTTTGCGGCCAACGCCAACATCGGCGTGGCCAAGGCCGCGTGGTACCCGGATTTCGGTTTGACCGGGTTGATTGGCGGTCAGACGCAAGGGGTTGGCAACCTGCTGTCGGCGGGCAACCGTTATTGGGCGCTGGGGCCGCTGGTGAATCTGCCGATCTTTGACGGTGGGCGCTTGAGTGCCAACGAACGCCAGGCCAAAGCCGAGTTCGAACAAGCCTGCGCGCAGTACCGCAGCCAGGTGTTGAGGGCAGTGCGCGAAGTGGAAGATAACCTGGGCCAACTGCGGGATTTGCAGCAGGAGGCGCAGGATGAACAGGCAGCGGCGGACGCCGCAGAGCACACACAAGCCTTGGCGATGAACAGCTATCAGGCGGGGGCCGTGAGTTATCTGGATGTGGTGACGGCGCAGACGGCGGCGCTGCAGGCGCAAAGGACGTTGCAGGCGGTGCAGACGCGGCAGCTGCAGGCGAGTGTCGGGTTGGTCACTGCGCTGGGCGGGGGCTGGGAGCCTGGCGCCTGAGACCCGATCGTTCCCACACTGAGTGCGGGAACGATCAATTTCAGCCCTCTGGCCGGCTACTCAGAAAAATGTTCACCACTGTGTAGTCACTGCCATTGGCATGTCGATACAGAGTGCTACTGTGATAGTCAGACACTTCGCCCACCACCGAAACGGCTACCGCACTGCCTTGAACATCAACCTTTGCGGCGGCATCTCGCGTAATCAAAAACGGAGTGGCGCTTTCCAGCGCAGACAATACTTCTCGGTCGGCCCCCAGGGTTCGATAAACATAGTATCGGTAGCTGAATGGCACGGTTGCACCACCACGGTCATCCTTGACGCCGTAGAGGGATGCCTCGCCGTTCAAAGGCACTTGGAGTACGACTTCGGTCAATTGCGGGCGACCCGGCGAAAACAGCCAGTCAGCAGCGATATATAACAGACACAGCGCCAGCAGGGCCGTGGTGACCATCGAATAGAGCGACGTTCTAGTAGAACCTGAACCTGGCATACCTGATTCCTTCCTTGAACCAATATTGGTCGACCGGATCATCACCGAAGGGCGCATCCCCCCACCAACGACCAAACTCGGGTCTATCTGTGCCGGCTCTGGTTTGAGCAAGCCCGGCTGCGCGCAAAAGCACTTCTTCACTGAATCCGGCAGCAATGCCTACTGCACCGTAATGGAAGTTTCCAAACGCTTCATATTCTTTGGAGATTTGCTTGTAGTCCCAAGGCCCGCACCCATAGGGGCAGTGGCAGTTCCGGCCTCATCGGGGGCAAGTCGAATCGTCGAACCGCCCCTCCCACAGTGACCCTGTACTAGACACACAATGTATGAACACTGCGGGACCAATGTGGGAGGGGGCTTGCCCCCGATGGCGGCCTATCAGACACATCCCGCCAAAAGCCTGTCGATCACTCTTGTAACAGCCGATCTAGCCTCTCAGAACCATCTGGAAGAGAGGCCAAGGAATGGCAGACTTACCCGCTTCACACCGCCTGCGCATCGGGCGCTTCAGCGAACCCAACCGCATCTACCTCATCACCACCAACACTCACGAACGCATTCCCATTTTCAGCAACTTCCACTTGGGTCGGCTGCTGGTCTGGCAATTTCGGCTGGCACAACACCAAGGGCTCGCGAACTCCCTTGCGTGGGTGATCATGCCGGACCATTTTCATTGGATTATTGAGTTGAAAAAAGGCTCCCTTGCAGATCTGATGCGACAGGTAAAATCCAAGAGCACGCGGTCCGTTAATGGCGTAAGTGGTCGCAAGGGAAGACTATGGCAGGAAAGCTTTCATGACCGCGCACTGCGCAAGGAGGATGATCTAGTGAAGATGGCGAGGTATGTAGTGGCTAATCCATTGCGAGCAGGCTTGGTGAAAAAAATCGGCGACTACCCGTTGTGGGATGCCATCTGGATCTAACATCACACACTGTTCAAATGTGGGAGGGGGCTTGCCCCCGATAACAGGGTGACTGACCCACCGCTATCGGGGGCAAGCCCCCTCCCACATTTTTCAACCGTATTTCAGGCGGCTAACTTGCCGCTGGCGATGGCTGCAGAGGCTGCCACCATCGCCCGCAGCAACACCGCACACCCCGCTGCCAAATCATCCGGCGCCGCATTCTCGATCTCGTTGTGGCTGATGCCGCCCTCGCACGGCACGAAAATCATCCCCGCCGGGCCGAGTTCGGCGACGAAGATCGCGTCGTGCCCTGCCCCGCTGACGATGTCCATGTTCGACAGGCCCAAACCATTCGCGGCATCGCGCACGGCGTCCACGCAGCCCTTGTCGAAATACAGCGGCGGGAAATCGGCGGTAGGCTCCATCTCATACGTCAGCCCATGCTTGGCGCAGGTCTCATCGATCACCTTGCGCACCTGGGCAATCATCGAGTCCAGCCGCGCCGGCTCCAGGTGACGAAAATCCAGGGTCATGCGCACTTCGCCAGGGATCACGTTGCGCGAGCCGGGATAAGCCTGCAGGCAACCCACGGTGCCACACGCGTGCGGCTGATGCCCCAACGCCGCCGCATTCACTGCGGCAACCACGGCGGCAGCCCCCACCAGCGCATCCTTGCGCAGGTGCATCGGCGTCGGCCCCGCATGGGCTTCAACGCCGCGCAGCTTCAGGTCGAACCACTTCTGCCCCAACGCGCCGAGCACCACGCCGATGGTTTTTTTCTCATCTTCAAGAATCGGCCCTTGTTCGATATGCGCTTCGAAATACGCGCCGACCTTGTGCCCACTCACAGCACGCGAACCGGCATAGCCAATCGCATCAAGTGCGTCACCCACCGTCACGCCATCGGCATCGGTCTTGGCCAAGGTATCGGCCAGGGTAAATTTCTCGGCAAACACGCCGGAACCCATCATGCACGGTGGAAAGCGCGAGCCTTCCTCGTTGGTCCACACCACCACCTCCAGCGGCGCTTCGGTTTCGATATTGAGGTCATTCAGTGTGCGCAACACCTCCACACCGGCCAGCACGCCAAAGCAGCCATCGAACTTGCCGCCGGTGGGCTGGGTATCGATATGGCTGCCGGTCATCACCGGTGGCAGGTTGGGATTGCGCCCAGGGCGACGGGCGAAGATATTGCCGATGCCGTCGACCGTCACGGTACAACCCGCCGCCTCGCACCACTGCACAAACAGGTCGCGGGCCTTGCGGTCCAGATCGGTGAGGGCCAGGCGGCACACACCGCCCTTGGGGGTGGCGCCGAGCTTGGCCAGGTCCATCAGCGACTGCCACAAGCGGTCGCGGTTAACGTGCTGATGGGTCGATTGCAGAACGTCGAGGGCAGCGTTCATATGGATCTCCTCAGGATGTATTTCTTATGGATTGACCCGGTCAAATGTGGGAGCTGGCTTGCCTGCGATACAGGCAACTCGATGTTTCTGCCGAACCGAGGTGATGCAATCGCAGGCAAGCCGGCTCCCACAGTAACCGTGTTTACAAGGGTGATTTAGCGGCAACCGGACGGATGCCGCGCTTGGCATTGAGGCCGTAATACAGCAAGCCACCCAGCGCCGAACCGGTGAACCAGCCGTAGCTGTAGAACCAGCTGAACGCATCGCTGCCCAACGACAGCAAGGTCAGCACCACCGGCACGCCAAAGGCGATAAAGCCGCTCCAGTTCCATGCCGGGTAGACGTCATCGCGATACAAACCGGCCAGGTCGAGCTGTTGTTTGCGGGTGATGAAGTAGTCCACCACCATGATCCCGGCAATCGGCCCCAGCAGGCTTGAGTAGCCCAGCAACCAGTTGGAATACACGGTTTCCAGGCTCACATCCGAGACGATCAGCCCGAGCTTTTTCAACAGTTCATGCCCCATCAGCGCCAGCCCGACCAGGCCGGTGAGGATCACCGCGGTGGTGCGGTTGATCAGCTTGGGGGCAATGTTCTGGAAGTCGTTGGTGGGCGAGACGATGTTCGCCGCCGTATTGGTGGACAAGGTGGCGATGATGATCAGCGCCATGGCGATGGCCACCCACACCGGGCTTTGGATATGCCCGATCAGGGTCACCGGGTCGGACACGCTCACGCCGACCAGTTTCACCGAGGCGGCGGTCATGATCACGCCAAGGGCGGCGAACAGGAACATGGTCAGCGGCAGGCCGAAAATCTGCCCGAGTATCTGGTCCTTCTGGCTTTTGGCATAGCGGCTGAAATCCGGGATATTCAGCGACAAGGTGGCCCAGAAACCCACCATCGCGGTGAGGCCGGCCATGAAGTAACCCGTGAGGCTCGCACCTTCAGGACGTTTCGGCGGGATCGCCATCAGTTCGCTCAACGACACATTGGGCATCGCCCACACCAGCAGACCGACGCCCACCGCCACCAGCAGCGGCGCCGACAAGGTTTCCAGGCGCTTGATCGACTCGGCACCACGCAGCACCACCCACAAGTTCAGGCACCAGAAAATCATGAAGCCGATCACTTCACCGGTGCCGCCAAGGGACTTCCAGCCCTCGAAAATCGAACCGAGAAACAGGTGGATCGCCAGCCCGCCGAACATCGTCTGGATGCCAAACCAGCCACAGGCCACCAGCGCGCGAATCAGGCACGGCACATTGGAGCCGAGGATGCCGAACGACGAGCGCAACAGCACCGGGAACGGAATACCGTACTTGGTGCCAGGAAACGCGTTAAGCGTCAGCGGGATCAGCACCACGATATTGGCCAGCAAGATGGCCATCAGCGCCTCGCCCACCGACAATCCGAAATACGCGGTCAGCACCCCGCCCAAGGTGTACGTGGGCACGCAGATCGACATGCCGACCCACAGCGCGGTGATGTGCCACTTGTTCCAGGTGCGTTCGTGCACCTTCGTCGGTGCCATGTCGTGGTTGTAGCGAGGGCTGTCGAGGACGTCGGGGCCGGCGTCGAGTTCGTACAGGCCGTTGCGTTCAATGACTTGCGATCTGTTCTGTTGCATGGCCGCTCCACGGTTTTTTCGAATTATTTTTGCTCACCTGCGTGGTAAGTGCAGGTGGCCGGAGTACCTCGTAAACAACATGACATCACGGGCCCGGCCAGCCGTCACTGCACTCAATAACCGTGCCGACAACCCGCCATGAACCCGCACCGCTTATATAACTTGCTGATGTTAATCAGCTTTCCGATTGAACCTCGGTTAGTTCTCACGCGGCTCAGGCTAAACCGAGTGGAAGTTGCCCGAACTGTCAGGACTCAATCTGGTGCAACACAATTATTTTTATTTCCCGGCCCCGTCAAGAGGCATGTCTCAAGCGTCTGATTTGCAATAAGAAATGTTGCTCATTTTAAGAACCTGTCAAGTGCGTCAAAATGGTGAGCGGCCGCTACATTTTGGTGAATTTAAGTTTTTATCCTTAAGAATCAACAACGTAAACACGATATAAGCTTATAAAAAATCTTCTTGCTCAATCGAAAAACTCGGGCTAGTTTCTATTCCTGTCACCGATGACAGGAATTAACCAGCCATCGGTTAGCAGCATTACAACACTTAGAACTGGCACAAGCCGGTCAAGCCTGTGAGGAACTCGACATGTCGCTGTTGATCCGTGGCGCCACCGTTATTACCCATGATGAAAGTTACCGCGCCGATGTGTTGTGCGCAGGCGGTCTAATTCGCGCTATTGGCTCGAATCTGGAGATTCCCGCCGGCACCGAAGTACTCGATGGCAGCGGCCAATACTTGATGCCCGGCGGCATCGATCCACACACCCATATGCAACTGCCCTTCATGGGCACGGTCGCCAGTGAAGACTTTTTCAGTGGCACCGCGGCCGGTTTGGCCGGGGGCACTACGTCGATCATCGACTTTGTGATTCCCAACCCGCAGCAGTCGCTGATGGAAGCGTTTCACCAGTGGCGTGGCTGGGCTGAAAAGTCGGCATCCGACTACGGTTTTCATGTGGCGATTACCTGGTGGAGCGAGCAGGTGCGCGAGGAAATGGCCGAGCTGGTCAGCCACCATGGCATCAACAGCTTCAAGCATTTCATGGCCTACAAAAACGCGATCATGGCGGCGGATGACACCCTCGTGGCCAGCTTCGAACGCTGCCTGGAGCTGGGCGCGGTACCGACCGTGCACGCGGAAAATGGCGAACTGGTGTATCACCTGCAACGCAAGTTGATGGCCCAGGGCATCACCGGGCCGGAAGCGCACCCCCTGTCGCGGCCGTCCCAGGTGGAGGGCGAAGCGGCCAGCCGCGCGATCCGCATCGCCGAAACCATCGGCACGCCGTTGTACCTGGTGCACGTCTCGACCAAGGAAGCCCTCGACGAAATCACCTACGCCCGTGGCAAGGGCCAGCCGGTCTACGGCGAAGTACTGGCCGGGCATTTGCTGCTGGACGACAGCGTCTACCAACACCCCGACTGGCAGACCGCCGCCGGGTATGTGATGAGCCCGCCGTTCCGCCCACGCGGGCATCAGGACGCGCTGTGGCACGGCCTGCAATCGGGCAACCTGCACACCACCGCCACCGACCACTGCTGCTTCTGCGCCGAGCAAAAAGCCGCCGGCCGCGATGATTTCAGCAAGATCCCGAATGGCACCGCCGGTATCGAAGATCGCATGGCGCTGCTGTGGCACGAAGGCGTCAACAGCGGGCGCCTGTCGATGCAGGAGTTCGTCGCACTCACCTCCACCAACACCGCGAAAATCTTCAACCTCTACCCGCGCAAAGGCGCGATCCGCGTGGGTGCGGATGCTGATCTGGTGCTGTGGGACCCCGAAGGCACCCGCACGATTTCGGCCAAGACTCACCACCAGCAAGTCGACTTCAACATCTTCGAAGGCAAGACCGTGCGCGGCGTGCCGAGCCACACCATCAGCCAGGGCAAGCTGGTCTGGGCCGATGGTGATTTGCGCGCCGAGCGCGGTGCCGGGCGGTATGTGGAGCGGCCGGCGTATCCGGCGGTGTTTGAGCAGTTGAGCAAGCGGGCTGAGCACTCCAAGCCAGTGGCTGTGAACCGCTGAGACCGCTATCGGGGGCAAGTCGAATCGTCGCACCGCCCCTCCCACAATGACCTCATTCCAACAGGATAAACGCGGTCAAATGTGGGAGGGGGCTTGCCCCCGATGAGGCCCGAACAGGCAACAAAAATGCCCGCTAGAGGCAATCCAAAAAAAACCGTGAGGCCAAAACCGTGATCCAGACCCTGACCCACCTCCCCCATCCCGTTGAGGATGGTGCAACCCTCGCCAGCCATTTCACCGACCTGGCGCCGCCGCTGAATGCGCGCCAGGCGCAACTGGAGGCCTCGCGCTGCCTGTATTGCTACGACGCGCCGTGCGTGAACGCGTGCCCCAGCGAAATCGACATCCCGTCGTTCATCCGCAATATCCACACTGAAAACGTGCAAGGCGCCGCGCAAAAAATCCTCTCGGCCAATATCCTCGGCGGCAGTTGCGCGCGGGTTTGCCCCACGGAGATTCTTTGCCAGCAAGCCTGTGTGCGTAACAACGCCGAAGAATGCGCCCCGGTGCTGATTGGCCTGCTGCAACGCTACGCCATCGACAACGCACACTTCAGCGAGCACCCATTCCAGCGCGCCGCGCCGACCGGCAAGCGTATCGCCGTAGTCGGCGCCGGGCCGGCCGGCCTCGCCTGCGCCCACCGCGCAGCCTTGCACGGGCATGACGTGGTGATTTTCGAAGCCCGGGAAAAAGCCGGCGGCCTGAATGAATACGGGATCGCCAAGTACAAGCTGGTGGATGATTTTGCCCAGCAGGAGCTGGACTTCCTCCTGCAAATCGGTGGCATCGAGATCCGCCACGGCCAACGCCTGGGTGGCAACCTGACCTTGAACGAACTGCACCAGCAATTCGATTCGGTGTTTCTCGGCTTGGGCCTCGCGGCGAGCAAACAGCTCGGTTTGCCCCATGAGGACGCGCCCGGGCTGCTCGCCGCTACCGACTATATCCGCGAACTGCGCCAGGCCGATGATCTCACCCAACTGCCCCTGGCTGACCGCTGCATCGTGCTCGGCGCCGGCAACACGGCCATCGACATGGCCGTGCAAATGGCCCGCCTCGGTGCCCGCGATGTCAACCTGGTGTACCGCCGTGGCCTGTCCGACATGGGCGCGACCCAGCATGAGCAGGACATCGCCAAGGCCAACCAGGTGCGCCTGCTGACCTGGGCCCAACCCGAGGAAGTCTTGCTGGATGATCAGGGCCATGTGCGCGGCATGCGTTTCCTGCGTACGCGTATGGAAAACGGCCGCCTGCTCCCGACCGGCGAAACCTTCGAGCTGGCCGCCGATGCAGTCTTCAAAGCCATCGGCCAAGGGTTTGACAGCGAGGCGCTGCACGACCCGCTGGCCCAGCAACTGCACCGCGTGGGCGAGCGGATTTTCGTCGACGAACACCTGCAAACCAGTATTCCCGGGGTGTACGCCGGCGGCGACTGCGTCAGCCTCGGCCAGGACCTCACCGTGCAGGCGGTGCAACACGGCAAGCTGGCCGCCGAAGCCATGCACGCCCAACTCATGCTGACTGTGGAGGCTGCGTAATGGCCGATCTCTCGATTGTATTTGCCGGTATCAAAGCCCCCAACCCCTTCTGGCTGGCCTCCGCACCGCCCACCGACAAAGCCTACAACGTGGTCCGCGCCTTTGAAGCCGGCTGGGGCGGCGTGGTGTGGAAAACCCTCGGCGAAGACCCGGCCGCGGTGAATGTGTCGTCACGCTACTCGGCGCACTACGGTGCCAACCGTGAAGTGCTGGGCATCAACAACATTGAGCTGATCACCGACCGCTCCCTGGAGATCAACCTCAAGGAAATCACCCAGGTCAAAAAAGACTGGCCCGACCGCGCGCTGATCGTGTCGCTGATGGTGCCGTGCGTGGAAGAATCCTGGAAAAACATCCTGCCGCTGGTGGAAGCCACCGGTTGCGACGGCATCGAGCTGAACTTCGGCTGCCCCCACGGCATGCCCGAACGGGGCATGGGCGCGGCGGTGGGCCAGGTGCCGGAATATGTGGAACAGGTGACGCGCTGGTGCAAGACGTATTGCTCGCTGCCGGTGATCGTCAAGCTCACGCCAAACATCACCGATATCCGTGTGGCGGCGCGCGCGGCCTATCGCGGTGGCGCGGATGCGGTGTCGCTGATCAACACCATCAACTCCATCACCAGCGTCGACCTGGAACGCATGGTCGCGCTGCCGATGGTCGGCACCCAGAGCACCCACGGCGGCTATTGCGGATCGGCGGTGAAGCCGATTGCATTGAATATGGTCGCAGAAATCGCCCGCGACCCGCAGACCCAAGGCCTGCCGATCTGCGGCATCGGCGGTATCGGCAACTGGCGCGACGCGGCGGAATTCGTCGCCCTGGGCTGCGGCGCGGTGCAGGTGTGCACGGCCGCGATGCTGCACGGGTTTCGGATTGTCGAGGAAATGAAAGACGGCCTGTCGCGCTGGATGGACAGTCAAGGGTACGCGAGCTTGCAGGAATTTTCCGGGCGGGCGGTGGGCAATACTACGGATTGGAAGTACCTGGACATCAACTACCAGGTAATCGCCAAGATTGACCAGCAGGCCTGCATCGGCTGTGGGCGTTGCCACATAGCTTGTGAGGATACGTCGCACCAGGCAATCGCCAGTTTGAAACAGGCAGATGGCACGCATAAGTACGAGGTGATTGATGACGAGTGCGTGGGTTGTAACCTGTGCCAGATCACCTGCCCGGTGGCGGATTGCATCGAGATGGTGCCGATGGACACGGGCAAGCCGTTTCTGAATTGGACGCAGGATCCGAGGAATCCTTACCGAGAGGCTGTGTAGGTCTCTAGGCCCTCATCGGGGGCAAGTCGAATCGTCGCACCGCCCCCGATGAGGCCATAAGCCCCAGCAAAAAACTCAAGGCTCCAACCCAATCCCCCGCAAAATCACCCCTGTCACCGTCTGAATCGCCTTCTCGAACTGCATATCCGACAACGGCTGGTGATCATTCAAGATCTTCACCTGATGATCAAAGTCTGCGTAGTGCTGGGTCGAAGCCCAGATCATATACAGCAGGCTCGACGGTTCCACCGGCAGGATGCGTTTGTCCTCAACCCATTGGCGAATTTTCGCTTCCTTCATCTTGGCCCAGTCGTACAGGCTTTCATCCAATGCCTCACCGAGGGTGGGCGCGCCGTGGATGATTTCATTGGCCCAGACTTTCGAACCATAGGGCCGCGTGCGCGAGCGCTGCATCTTGGCGCGGATATAGCTGCTGAGCACCACCCGTGGGTCATCGAAGGTTTCAAAGCTCAGGGCGTCCTGCTTCCACACTTCCAGCAAGTCGAACAACACCGCGCTGTACAGCTCACTCTTGGTGGTGAAGTAATAATGCAGGTTGGAACGCGGCAGTTGCACTTCTTCGGCAATATCCGCCATGGCGGTGCTGCCATAGCCTTTCTCGGCGAAGATTTTCTCCGCCGCCAACAGGATTTTTTCGACGTTGTTCCGACGAATTCCGATCTTGTGATTGCCCATAAGGGCTCCCTGACAACTACGTGGCTCAAAGACTACCATCCGCTCTAGATCGGGGCGACAGGCTGAGCCGAAACTTCGTACACTGCCCGCTCCTAACCATTGATTGGTATTGCACAATGTTGATCAAGAAAACCCTCACCACCCTTGCCCTGCTTGCCTCCCTGCTGGGGGCTTCGACGGCCTTTGCCCACGCCCACCTCACCGGCGCCACGCCGGCGGCCGACAGCAGCGTCGCCGCGCCTGCGGATCTGCGCCTGACCTTCAGCGAAGGCGTCGAGGCCACGTTCACCAAGGTGTCCCTGAGCAAGGACGGCACCGAACTCGCCATCAAGGGCCTGGAAACCCCGGACGCCGACAAAAAAGTGCTGGTGGTCACGCCTGCCGCGCCGCTGGCCGCCGGCACCTACAAGGTGGTGTGGAACGCGGTGTCGGTCGACACCCACAAGAGCAACGGTGAATACAGCTTCAAGGTCGGCCAATAACCCATGGCGACCCTGCTGGTGCTGTGCCGGTTCGTGCATTTTGTAGTCGTGTTGCTGATGTTCGGGGCCTGTGTGTTCAGGCCCTGGTTGCTCGGCACGGGCGCCCAGCCAGCGCTGGACCGGCAGTTGCTGCGCATCAACCGTGGCCTGGCCTGGGTGGGGCTGCTTTCCGGCGTCGCCTGGCTGTTGTTGATCACGGCAAGCATGGCCGGCAGTTGGGACGCCGCGTTGCAACCCGCCACCGTGCAATTGTTGCTGGGCAAAACCTTTTTTGGCCAGGTGTGGGTCTGGCACCTGTTGCTCAACCTGCTACTGGTGATGGTGCTGGCCAAACCCTGGCCGGCCCTGCGCCTGCCGTTGACCGCCCTGCTGCTGGCGACGCTGGCCCCGGTCGGCCACGGCGCTATGCTCGATGGGCTGAGCGGGCAATTGCTGATCCTCAACCAGGTGGTGCATCTGGTATGCGTGGGCGCCTGGCTCGGCGGGCTGTTGCTGCTGGTGTTGATCCTCCGGCAGCCGCAGGGTTTTGCACTGGAGCCGATTCTGCGACGCTTCAGCGGCGTGGGTTATGGCTTGGTCGCCGGGTTGCTGGTGACCGGCTTGATCAACGTGCGCGTGCTCACCGGGCAGTTGTGGCCCACCCCGTTGTTCAATGGTTTTGCCCTGATTTTGCTGATCAAGGCGATGTTGGTGCTGGGCATGTTGGCGTTGGCCTTGCTGAATCGATTGCGCGTGGAGCGCTGCGAAGACAGGGTGGGTGCCTTGAAGACCAGTGTGATGGTGGAATGGCTACTAGGTGTTTCAGCGGTGGCGGCCGTGTCGCTGCTTGGCACACTTCCGCCCATGGTCATCCCCCACTGATAACCTTCTCTTGAAATGCGCTCAGTGTGGGAGGAGGCTTGCCCCCGATAGCGGAGTGTCAGCAGTACTCATGTTGACTGACACACTGCTACCGGGGGCAAGCCCCCTCCCACATTGATTGTGCTCACTTCACATCGCCGCGACCTGGTCATCGTATAACTTCCGCTTGACACCCCACGAAAACCTCGCAAATATCAGCCCCAATGTTGTACGACGACGTATAACAAATAATAAAAACAACAAAAGAAAAGGGAGCTTCACTGTGAGTCAATTCGCCCGCAATTCCTCCTCTCGTCTCGGTCTCATCAGCCTCAGCAGCCTCGCCTTCACCCTTCCCCTCGCCGCCCAGGCCGATGGGTTTGTCGACGATGCCAAGGCCACGCTGAACCTGCGCAACGCCTACTTCAACCGCAACTTCACCAACCCGAGCAATCCTCAGGGCAAGGCGGAAGAGTGGACGCAGAACTTCATTCTCGACGCCAAGTCCGGCTTTACCCAGGGCACCGTCGGCTTCGGGATTGATGTGCTGGGCCTGTACTCGCAGAAGCTCGATGGCGGCAAAGGCACCGGCGGCACGCAACTGCTGCCGATCCACGACGATGGCCGCCCGGCCGACAACTTCGGGCGCCTGGGCGTGGCGCTGAAAACCAAGCTGTCGAAGACCGAATTGAAAGTCGGCGAATGGATGCCGGTGCTGCCGATCCTGCGTTCCGACGATGGCCGCTCCCTGCCCCAGACCTTTCGTGGCGGCCAGGTGACGTCCAGTGAAATCGCGGGCCTGACCCTCTATGGCGGGCAGTTTCGCGGCAACAGCCCGCGCAACGACGCGAGCATGGAAGACATGTTCATGAACGGTAAAGCCGCGTTCACCTCAGACCGGTTCAACTTCGGCGGCGGCGAATACAGCTTCAATGACAAACGCACCCAGGTCGGCGTGTGGTACGCCGAATTGAGCGACATCTACCAGCAACGCTACTTCAACCTGACCCACAGCCAACCCGTGGGCGACTGGACCCTGGGCGCCAACCTGGGCTACTTCACCGGCAAGGAAGACGGCAGCGCCCTGGCCGGCGACCTCGACAACAAAACCGCATTCGCCCTGCTCTCGGCCAAATACCTAGGCAACACCTTCTATGTGGGCCTGCAGAAACTCACCGGCGACAGCGTGTGGATGCGCGTCAACGGCACCAGCGGCGGCACCCTGGCCAACGACAGCTACAACGCCAGCTACGACAACGCCAAGGAAAAATCCTGGCAGGTGCGCCACGACTTCAACTTCGTGGTGCTGGGCATTCCCGGGTTGACGATGATGAACCGCTATATCAGCGGCAGTAACGTGCATACCGGGGCGATCACCGACGGCAAGGAATGGGGCCGCGAATCGGAACTCGCCTACACGGTGCAGAGCGGTGCGCTGAAGGACTTGAACCTGAAGTGGCGTAACTCGACCATGCGTCGGGATTTCAGCAACAACGAGTTTGATGAGAACCGGATCTTTATCAGCTACCCGATCTCACTGTTGTAGGACTCAATCTTCCAGCCACAAAAAATCCCCTGTGGGAGGGGGCTTGCCCCCGATGGCGGTGGGTCAGTCACACATTCATCTACTGACAGTCTCTCATCGGGGGCAAGCCCCCTCCCACATTTGAACGCGGTCATCTGGAGAACGTTGACAACCTGGGGAATCCCTAACAATACTTCGCTATAGTCATACGACAACCTACAACAAAAATTTGGAATTCCCATGACCACCACAACCACGCCTGCTCCCTTCAACCGCCTGCTGCTCACCGGTGCCGCCGGCGGCCTGGGCAAAGTCCTGCGCGAGCGCCTGCGGCCGTACGCCAATGTGCTGCGTCTGTCGGATATCGCCGACATGGCCCCGGCCGGTGCCCACGAAGAAGTGCAACCCTGCGACCTCGCCGATAAACAGGCGGTGCACCACCTGGTGGAAGGTGTCGATGCCATCCTGCATTTTGGCGGTGTGTCGGTGGAGCGCCCGTTTGAAGAAGTGCTCGGTGCCAATATCAGCGGTACCTTTCATATCTACGAAGCCGCCCGTCGCCATGGGGTAAAACGCGTGATCTTCGCCAGTTCCAACCACGTGATCGGCTTCTACAAGCAAACCGAAACCATCGACGCCCACTCGCCACGCCGCCCGGACAGCTACTACGGCCTGTCCAAGTCCTATGGCGAAGACATGGCCAGTTTCTACTTCGATCGCTACGGCATCGAAACCGTGAGCATCCGTATCGGCTCCTCGTTCCCGGAACCGCAGAACCGCCGGATGATGCACACCTGGCTGAGTTTCGACGACCTGACCCAACTGCTTGAGCGCGCGCTGTACACGCCGAATGTCGGCCACACCGTGGTCTACGGCATGTCGGATAACCTGGGCATCTGGTGGGACAACCGCTACGCCGCCCACCTGGGCTATGCCCCCAAAGACAGCTCCGAAGTGTTCCGCGCCCAGGTCGAAGCCCAACCGCCGGTGGCTGACAACGACCCGGCCAAGGTCTATCAGGGCGGTGCGTTCTGCGCGGCCGGCCCGTTCGGTGATTGATACCGACCAGCCCAAAGGAATGAGTGGCCATGACTGCTGAATTGATTGTCGACGCCCGCAATGCCGTGGGCGAATGCCCGGTGTGGGTGCCCGAGGAAAACGCGCTGTACTGGGTGGATATCCCCAACGGCGGCCTGCAACGCTGGAGTGCCGCCAACGGGCATGTGGCGGCGTGGAAAGCCCCGCAGATGCTCGCCTGTATTGCCCGCACCAGCGCGGGCAACTGGGTCGCGGGGATGGAAAGCGGCTTTTTCCAACTCACCCCGCACAACGACGGCAGCCTCGACACCACGGCGTTGGCCGCTCTGGCGCACCCACGCGCAGACATGCGCCTGAACGACGGCCGCTGTGATCGCCAGGGCCGCTTCTGGGCTGGCAGCATGGTGCTGAACATGGGCCTGAACGCCGCCGACGGCATTCTGTACCGCTATGCGGCAGGTTCGCCGCCCCAGGCGCTGCTCGACGGCTTTATCACCCTCAACGGCCTGGCCTTCAGCCCCGATGGCCGCACCATGTATGCCTCGGACTCACACCCGCTGGTCCAACAGATCTGGGCGTTCGACTACGACACCGAGACCGGCACGCCGTCCAACCGCCGCGTGTTCGTTGACATGCACCGGCACCTCGGGCGCCCCGACGGTGCGGCCGTGGACGCCGACGGTTGCTACTGGATCTGCGCCAACGACGCCGGCCTGATCCACCGTTTCACCCCCGATGGCCGCCTGGACCGCTCTCTGGTTGTGCCGGTAAAAAAACCCACCATGTGCGCCTTTGGCGGCAGCCGCCTGGACACCCTGTTCGTCACTTCGATCCGTGATGACCACAGTGAACAGTCGCTGGCCGGTGGCGTGTTTGCCCTCAACCCCGGCGTCAGCGGATTGCCGGAGCCCACGTTCACCGTCTAGTTACACCGCCGTGCCTTGAATACAACAAAAATAAAACACAGGAGTGACACCTCATGGACTTCAAACGCACCTTGCTCGTCGCCGCAATGTTCACCCTCAGCAGCGCGGCCCACGCGCTGGAAATCAAATTCGCCGACATCCACCCCGCCGGCTACCCCACCGTCGTCGCCGAAGAAAACATGGGCAAGGCCCTGACCAAGGCAAGTAACGGCGAGCTGACCTTCAAATACTTCCCCGGCGGCGTGCTGGGCTCCGAAAAAGAAGTGGTCGAACAGGCCCAGGTCGGCGCGGTGCAGATGACCCGCGTCAGCCTCGGCATCGTCGGCCCGGTGGTACCGGACGTGAACGTGTTCAACCTGCCGTTCGTGTTCCGCGACCAGGCGCACATGCGCAAGGTCATCGATGGCGAGATCGGCGACGAGATCCTCGGCAAAATCACCAACTCCGAATTCGGCCTGGTGGCCCTGGCCTGGATGGACGGTGGCACGCGCAACCTCTACACCAAGAAGCCGGTACGCAAAATTGAAGACCTCAAGGGCATGAAGATTCGCGTACAGGGCAACCCGCTGTTCATCGAAGCCTTCAATGAAATGGGCGCCAACGGTATCGCCATGGACACCGGCGAGATCTTCAGCGCCTTGCAGACCGGGGTTATCGACGGTGCCGAAAACAACCCGCCGACCCTGCTCGAACACAACCATTTCCAGAACGCCAAGTACTACACCCTCACCGAACACTTGATCCTGCCCGAGCCCATCGTGATGTCGAAAATCACTTGGAACAAACTCACCCCCGCCCAGCAGGACATGGTGAAAACCGCCGCCAAGGCCGCCCAGGCTGACGAGCGCGTGCTGTGGGACGCCAAGTCCGCCAGCAGCGAGGCAAAGCTCAAGGCCGCCGGCGTCGAGTTCATCACCGTCGACAAAAAACCCTTCTATGACGCCACCGCTCCGGTTCGCGCCAAATACGGTGCGGCCTACGCCGACATCATCAAGCGCATCGACGCCGTCGAGTAATCACCCTCCCCTTTAGCAAGGCCCGGCGCGGTCCGCATCGACGCGCCCGGTTACGGTGAACGCCATGAAGAATTTGCTGCTGCGCATCAACGACCGCATTTACATGACCTGCATCTGGGTCGCCGGCCTCTCGGTGCTCGGGGTGGCGCTGATCATTCCCTGGGGCATCTTCGCCCGCTACATCCTCGGCGCCGGCTCCAGTTGGCCGGAGCCCACCGCGATCCTGCTGATGCTGGTATTCACCTTTGTCGGCGCCGCCGCCAGCTACCGCGCCGGGGCGCATATGTCGGTGGCCGTTGTCACTGACCGCTTGTCTCCCCCCCAACGCCGGATCGTCGGCATTGTTTCCCAACTGCTGATGGCGACCATCTGCCTGTTCATGGCCATTTGGGGCACCAAGCTGTGCCTGTCCACCTGGAACCAGTTCATGAGCGCCATCCCGACCCTGCGGGTGGGCATTACCTATATGCCCATCCCGATTGGTGGCGTGCTGACCCTGGTGTTTGTGCTGGAAAAACTCCTGCTCGGTGACCAGAGCAACCGGCGCGTGGTGCGCTTTGACCTGGTGGAAGAAAACGAAGGGGCTGCCTGATATGGACGCATTGATTCTGTTGGGCAGCTTTATCGCCTTGATCCTGATCGGCATGCCGGTGGCCTACGCCCTCGGGCTGTCGGCGCTGATCGGCGCATGGTGGATCGACATCCCGTTCCAGGCCTTGATGATTCAGGTGGCCGGCGGGGTGAACAAGTTCTCGCTGATGGCGATTCCGTTCTTTGTGCTGGCCGGTGCGATCATGGCCGAGGGCGGCATGTCGCGGCGGCTGGTGGCATTTGCCGGCGTGCTGGTGGGGTTTGTGCGCGGCGGTCTGTCGCTGGTCAACATCATGGCCTCGACGTTCTTTGGCGCGATCTCCGGCTCGTCGGTGGCCGACACCGCCTCGGTCGGCTCGGTACTGATCCCGGAGATGGAGCGTCGCGGTTACCCCCGCGAATTCGCCACGGCGGTCACCGTCAGCGGCTCGGTGCAGGCGTTGCTGACCCCGCCCAGCCATAACTCGGTGCTCTACTCCCTGGCGGCCGGCGGCACGGTGTCCATCGCCTCGCTGTTCATGGCAGGGGTTGTGCCAGGGCTGCTGATGAGTGCGTGCCTGATGGTGCTGTGCCTGATTTTCGCGAAAAAGCGCAATTACCCCAAAGGCGAAGTCATCCCCCTCAAGCAGGCGCTGAAAATCGCCGCCGATGCGCTCTGGGGCCTGATGGCCATGGTGATCATCCTCGGCGGTATCCTCTCGGGCATCTTCACCGCCACCGAGTCCGCCGCGATCGCCGTGCTCTGGGCGTTCTTCGTCACCATGTTCATTTACCGCGACTACAAATGGCGCGAGCTGCCCAAGCTGATGCACCGCACGGTGCGCACCATTTCCATCGTGATGATCCTGATCGCCTTCGCCGCCAGCTTCGGCTACATCATGACGTTGATGCAGATCCCGGCGAAGATCACCACGCTGTTCCTGACCCTGTCGGACAACCGCTACGTGATCCTGATGTGCATCAACGCCATGCTGCTGTTGCTCGGCACGGTGATGGACATGGCGCCGCTGATCTTGATCCTGACGCCGATCCTGCTGCCGGTGGTCCTCGGCATCGGCGTCGACCCGGTGCACTTCGGCATGATCATGCTGGTCAACCTCGGCATCGGTTTGATTACGCCACCGGTGGGCGCGGTGCTGTTTGTGGGCGCGGCGGTGGGCAAGGTCAGCATCGAGAAAACCGTGAAGGCATTGCTGCCGTTCTATGGGGTATTGTTCCTGGTGTTGATGGCCGTGACCTACATTCCGGCCTTGTCACTGTGGCTGCCAGGACTGGTGCTGTAAACCTTTCTTCAAGACAACAAAGATCAAATGTGGGAGCGGGCTTGCTCGCGAAAGCGATACACCGGTAAAGGATTTACCGTCTGACACAGCGCTTTCGCGAGCAAGCCCGCTCCCACTTTTGAACACCAAGCTTTGTTCTATTTCATACGGCGGAACAGCATGTCTTCGAACTTCGTCGAACTCCAAGATCAATTCACCCACCTCACCCTGGCGCCCGCTGTGGGCGGCAGCATCGTCAACTGGACGGTGCGTGCCACCGGCCAGCCGCTGTTGCGCCACAGCGATGAGCACGCGATCCATACCGGGTTGCCGGGCAAGCTGGGCTGCTACCCCTTGGCACCGTGGTCCAACCGGATTGCCGAAGGCGGTTTCGACAACCCCGACGGTTGGCTGGCGCTGACGCCCAACAACCCGCTCGACCCGCTGCCGATTCATGGCTCGGCCTGGCAACAGGCGTGGCAGGTGGTCAGCCAGGCGGCGGATGAAGTGGTGCTGGAGGTCGTGTGCGACACGCCGTTCGCCTATCGCGCTGAGCAGCGGTTTCGCCTGCACGACGGTGAACTGAGTATCCAGTTGCGCGTCACGCATCTGGCTGAAAAGCCCGCTTGGCACGGGCTGGGGCTGCATCCCTACCTGCCGCGTCGGCCGGGTACACGCTTGCAGGCCAAGGCTGCACAGGTGTGGTTGAGTGATGCATCGAAGCTGCCCACGGGGCTGACGTCAATCCCGGCGGATTGGGATTTCAGCCAGCCCAAGGCACTCCCGGAGGGCCTGGTGGACAATGGGTTTTGCCAATGGGACGGGCATTGTGTGATCGAACAACCGGAGCTTGGGTATACGCTGGAATGCCAGGCGACTGGGGCCGATTACTTCCTGTTGTTCTGCCCGCCGGGGTTGGGGTTCTTTTGCATTGAGCCGGTGAGTCATCCGGTGAATGCGCATCACTTGTTGGGTAGGCCCGGGTTGAAGTTGCTGGAACAAGGCCAGTCAACCCAACTCGATTTCACCCTGAAATACCAAGCTCTGTAACACCACAAATACCTGTGGGAGCTGGCTTGCCCCCTCCCACATTTTGATCTGCATTGTGTCAGTGGTTTCAAGGCGGGCTGTTTTTCGGGCGCCCGGCAGTGTCGATGCTGACGACTACAGACAACCCCGGCCGCAACCGCTCGCTCTCAACCTGGTCCGGATCTACCGTGATCCGTACCGGCACGCGCTGGGCAATCTTCACAAAGTTGCCCGTCGCGTTATCCGCCTGCAACAGGGCGAACTCCGCCCCGGTCCCCGGGGAAATACGCTGCACCGTGCCGTGAAACTTGCGATGGTTGAGCGCATCCACGGTAAAGGTCACCGGCTGGCCGACCTGCACGTTATCCATCTGGGTTTCTTTCATATTAGCGATCACCCACAGCTGCGGCGGCACCAGCGCCATCAACTGCGCGCCGGAGTTGACGTAGGCGCCCAGGCGCACGCCAATCTGCCCCAACTGGCCGTCACGCGGCGCGGTGATGCGCGTATTGGACAGGTCGATACGCGCCAACTCCACCGCCGCCTCGGCACTGGCTACCGCCGCTTCCAATGAACCTCGATTGACGATCACCGTTTGCAGATCCTGCCGCGCGATATCCAGGTTGGCCTGGGCCTGGGCCACCGCCGCAATGGTCTGCGCATTGGCGGCGCGGGTCACGTCCAGCTCGCGCCTGGACACCGAGCCGTCGCTGATCAACTCTTCATTACGGCGCAAATCTGCGGTGCTTTTGCGCGCCTGGGCCTGGCTGTCCACCAGCGCGGCCTGACGCAGTTTGATCGTCGCTTCGGCGCTGTTGCGCTGCTGCACCACATTCGCCAGTGCGGCCTTCTGCACCGCCAGTTGTGCCAGGGCCTGGTCAAGGCGCTGCTTGTAGATGCGGTCATCGAGACGCACCAGCAGGTCGC
The DNA here is from genome assembly GCF_002843605.1 of Pseudomonas sp. S09G 359. Classification (NCBI taxonomy): domain Bacteria; kingdom Pseudomonadati; phylum Pseudomonadota; class Gammaproteobacteria; order Pseudomonadales; family Pseudomonadaceae; genus Pseudomonas; species Pseudomonas sp. S09G 359. The sequence continues at coordinate 4,374,072 of NZ_CP025263.1, forward strand.
CGGCCTTGACGTATTGGAAGTCCTGCACCGGCACCTCGAACACATAGCCGCTGAGCTGCGGGCCGATGATCGTGACCTGGCCGCGCACCAGCGCGTTTTCGGTGGTCTCCACCGCGCTGCTGAACGGCGGCAATTGCCAGGCGTACAGCACGATCAACACGCCGACGATGGCAATCGCGGCAAAGCCCAGGGACGAAAGAATGCGCACCCGCAGCGGCCGCAGCTCGGTGGGCACGGCGCCGGGGGGCGTGCTGCCTTCAGGGGTGGAAGCGATGGCGGTAGTGGTGGTTGTCGAAGGTTCGGTCATGAAGTTGCGCCGCTGGGTTGAACGGGAGTGGCTGCTGCTTTGGTGGTGCTCATCAGCCACAGACTGCGGATAAAGATCCAGATCATGGTCAGGATCGCGATGATCGCGATCAGCATGAAGACATCGTTGTAGGCCATCACGTTCGCCTCACGGGTCGCCGCCGTGGCCAGGCTACGGATACCCACGAGGTTGCGCAGCTCGGGGTCGGCGATGATACCGCCATAGGCCGAGCCGCCGCTCTGCACGCGTGCGGCCACGCTCGGGTCGAGCAGGGTCAGGTGTTCGACGATCATGCTGGAGTGGTACTTCTCGCGCACGATCTGGAAGGTGCCGAGCAACGCCGCACCGATCAGGCCGCCGAGGTTCTGGCAGATCCCGAACATCACCGAAAAACTCACCAGGTTGCGCGGGTTGGTCAGCACGTTTTTCGTCCCCAGCACCATGGTCGGCCCCAGAAAGAAGGTGCCACCGAAGCCTAGCAGGAACTGGCTGATATACAGGTTCTGCGGGCGGGTCAGGTTACTGGAAAAACTGTCCATCACCGAGCCCACGGCCATCAGCGCCAGGGAGATGATCAGCGGCATCAACAGGTGCGCCGGGTTGATGGTCAGCGCACTGACCACCAGCCCGCTGATCGCCCCGGCCAGCATCACCACGTACAGCGTGTGCATCTGCTGGTAGCTCATGTTCAGCATCTGCATGAACCCCACCGCGCCGGTGGATTGCTCGGACAGCACCATGCGAATCAGGATCACCGCCAGCGCCAGGCGGATCATGGTGCCGCTGCCCAGCCAACGGGTCATCAGCATTGGGTTGGCGCGGTTATGCTCGATGGCCAGGCCGGCCATGATCAACACCAGGGAACAGGCCGAGGCCACGCCGATCCACGGTGCTTCCAGCCACCAGTCGATGCGCCCCAGGGACAGCACCGCACAGAGCAAGGCCACGCCGCTGGCGAGGATCGCGAAGGTGAGGAAGTCGAGTTTTTCAAAGGTCTTGAAGCGGTCGCCCGGCGGCAGCTTGAGCAGGAACACGCAGCCCAGGCAGATCAGCGCCATGCCCAATTCGAACAGGTACAGGCCGCGCCATTCGGCAATTTGCAGCAGGTCTTCGGAAAACAGCCGCGCCAGCGGCAAGGCCAACTGCGCCGTGCCCAAGCCCAGCACCAAAGCTTTGAGCCGCCATTTGGCCGGGAACGCCTGGATCATGTAGTACAAACCCAACGAACTCAGCGCGGCCCCCACCATGCCGTGGGCGGCCCGCACAGCGATGGCCGAATTGAGGTCGTTGACGAACAAGTGGGCAAAGGTCACCAGCGCATACAACACCAGGAACACCTCGGTAAACGCACGCAGGCCGAATTGCTGACGGAACTTCACCAACAGCAGGTTCATGCACACGTTGGTCATTACATAGGCGGCGGGCAGCCAGGCCATTTCGGCGGTGGTCGCCCCGAGGGCGCCTTGCAGGTATTGCAGGTTGGCGATGACCAGGCCATTACCGAGCCCGCCGGTGATTGCCACCAACACGCCTACCAACGCGAACAGCCAGCGCTTGTGCGTGGGGTGCAGCGGCGTCGACGGCGAGCCCGGCAGGCTCGGACGCTCGTGGGGCTCCCAGGCGTGGGGGGTGTACTTGTCCATTCGATGACCTTGATGACCCGACGGGGGACGTCGGTAAACCATTACTCAGAGACAGTAAACCTGAGCGGAGTTCATCTTGCCATCTTGGGCGTATCGGTTAGCCCCCTTCCAGCCATTTATACGCGGCTTGCTTGACTCGACTGCAGTGATGCCAATAGCTCAGCGCGGCACGTTTCCAGAATTTCATCCGCGAGAGGCGAGTCATCCGGACACGCCCGCGACAGCATCACCGCACCGATTGCGTGGGCGAGCAGATCGATCATTTTCGCGCGTGCCTCTTGCTCTGTTACATCCAAACCCTGCGTGTACTTGTGCTCAAGCGCTGCCAGCGTGTTTTCAACCCCGCTGGCAAAGGTCGCCTTCAGATCACCGGACTGGCGGGCGGCGTCACCACACAGGGCGGCCAGGGTGCAGCCGGTTCCTCGGCCGTCCCGGTGGTCCCTGGACACGTACAGGTTTACAAATCCCGGCACGTCTACATCGCAGGTACTCGACAGCGATTTTGCCAGGCTGTTTTCGGCCGCTTCCGCCATCAAGTCGGCCTTGGAGCCGAAGTGTTTATAGAAGCCGCCCTGGGTAAATCCAGCCTTGGCCATGAGTTCTGCTACCCCCACACCCTCATAGCCACGCTCACGAAACAGCTCCGACGCCGTATCCACAATATGAGCGCGGTTGGAGAGTGATTGCGTTTTGGTGATCTTCATTGCGCGCTCCTGAACCGCATAAACAATGGCCTGACTATACTCTGATGTCGATCATAATCAAAACAGTTGACAGTTTTGATTATGATCGACATCATAAAAACCACTGAACAGCCTTGCTTATCCCCAGCCATCAAGAGCATCTACTCATGAGCACCCCAGAAACCGTACTGATTACCGGCGCCTCAACAGGCATTGGCGCGACCTACGCCGAGCGTTTTGCCCAGCGCGGGCACAACTTGGTGCTGGTTGCCCGCGACAAAAGCCGGCTGGACGCACTCGCCGCCCAACTGCGTGAGAAACACGCGGTTTCCATCGACGTGATCCAGGCAGACCTGACGCAACCCGCTGATTTGGCCACCGTCGAAGCTCGCCTGCGGGATGACGCCCGTATCGGCATCCTGGTGAATAATGCCGGCGCCGCCCAATCCGGTAGCTTCATCGAGCAATCCACCGACAGTGTTGCCAACCTGGTCGCGCTCAACACCACCGCGCTGGTGCGCCTCGCCAGCGCAATCGCTCCCCGCCTGGCCCACGCTGGCAATGGCGCGATCATCAACATTGGCTCGGTGGTGGGGCTGGCACCGGAATTCGGCATGAGCGTCTACGGTGCAACCAAGGCGTTTGTGCTGTTTCTATCCCAAGGGCTGAGCCTCGAACTCTCGCCCAAAGGTGTCTACGTGCAGGCTGTTCTGCCTGCGGCCACCCGCACGGAAATCTGGGAACGCGCAGGCATCGACATCAACACCTTGAGCGAAGTCATGGGCGTGGACGATCTGGTCGATGCTGCACTGGTTGGTTTTGATCGTCGCGAGCCGGTGACCATTCCACCGTTACAAGACGCCGCCCGTTGGGATGCGTTGCAGGCTGCCCGCCAGGGTTTACTGGCCGAGATTCGCCAGTCGGTGGTTGCCGAGCGCTATCAAGCCCAGGCGTGACAGTCGCGCAAAACCATGAGAATTGAACCATGAAAGCCTTCGTGATCGACCGTTACGGCAAAAATCCTGGACGTATTGACGAGGTACCGGAACCCGAACCGGGCATCAACGACGTCCTGGTCAAGGTGCATGCCAGCAGCGTCAACCTGCTGGATTCGAAGATCAGCAAAGGTGAATTCAAACTGATCCTGCCTTACACATTGCCGCTGATCATGGGTAATGACTTTGCCGGCGTGGTCGTTCGCGTGGGCTCAGGCGTGCGCAACTTCAAGCCCGGTGACGAGGTGTATGCCCGGCCGCCCCAGGCGCGTATCGGGGGCTTTGCCGAATTGATTGCGATTGAGGAAAGTGCCCTCGCACTTAAACCCAAAAACATCGACCTGGAACACGCCGCGTCCCTGCCCTTGGTTGCACTGACAGCCTGGCAGGTGCTGGTGGAAACCGCCCGGGTGAAGCCGGGGCAAAAAGTCTTTATCCACGCGGGCTCCGGTGGTGTCGGCAGCGTTGCCATCCAGTTGGCAAAACACCTGGGCGCTTTTGTTGCCACGACCACCAGCACCAGTAACGTGGAGTGGGTCAAGGCGTTGGGTGCAGACGTGGTCATCGATTACAAACAGCAAGACTTCGACACCGTGTTGCGCGACTACGACGTGGTATTGAACAGCCTGGGCCCGGTCGAGCTGGAAAAATCCCTCAACATTCTCAAGCCAGGTGGCCAACTCATCTCCATCTCAGGGCCCCCCACCGCAGAGTTTGCACAAGAGCAAAAACTGTTCTGGGGCCTGGGCTGGGTAATGCGTTTGTTAAGCAGCGGCATACGTAGAAAAGCCCGCAAGCGGGGCATCAGCTATGCGTTCGTGTTCATGCGGGCGAGCGGCGTTCAATTGCAGGAAATCACCGCGCTGGTCGAGTCAGGAGTGATCACCCCCGTCATCGACCGGGTCTTCCCTTTCGAATCAACGGCTGAGGCATTGAGCTACGTCGAACGGGGCCGGGCCAAGGGTAAGGTCGTCGTCAAGGTCATATGACCAAGCCTGCATGGGCCAATCAAAATCAGTCGCTGGGCCGGCATTCCGGGCGTTTGCCAAAAGTGACCCGTTGTAAGAGCGGAAGCATAAGCCGCCAATACCTGAACAATGGAGATGCACACCGGAAGACCGTCATCGGGGGCAAGCCCCCTCCCACATTGAACCGCGCTCGCCCTGAAAACCAAATCCTAGCTCAGAGCCAGCCGAGCCAACTCCAATAAGTGGCGGCGAACACCAGCATCAGCAGGTAGCCGATCAACGTCACCAGAAGCCCCACCTTGGCAAACTGGCGCGCCGTAAACGTGCCGGTCCCCAGGCACACCATGTTCTGCGGCGCATTGATCGGCAGGATAAACCCGTAGCTCATCACAAACCCCAGCAGCATGGTCATCCCCAACCGGCTGAAGTCCCCGGGCAAGGTCTGCAACACCGCAATCAAAATCGGCAGCAAGGCCGAGGTCAACGCCGTGGCGCTGGCAAAACCCAGGTGGATCACGATCAAAAACGCGCCCAGGATCGCAAACACGCCCAGCGGCCCGACCTGGTCCAACCCGGTGTGCGCCACCACTTGCGCGCCCAGCCACTGCCCCGCCTGGGTGGTCAGCAGTGCCGTGCCGAGGCTGATGCCGACGCCGAACACAATCACCGTGCCCCACGGAATGCGCGACTGCACATCCTTCCAGGTCATCACACCAAGCCCCGGCAACAGCAGGAATACCAGCCCGGCATAGGTGGTCGAGGTGGTGTCGAAACTGTGCAGGCGCCCTTCCGTAGCCCAGGCCAACAACAGCAGCACCGACACGCACAGCAAGCGTTTCTGTGGCCCGGTCATGGGGCCGATGTCCACCAGGGATTGGGCCACCGCCTCTTTGCCACCGGGGATGCTATCGCTTTCCGGCGGCAGCAGTTTAAGCACCAGAAACAGCAACACCACCGACATGATCAACGCCCACGGCGCGCCCGCAATCAGCCAGTCGATCCACGACACCCGCTGGCCGAGCATCTTGTCCATAAACCCCACGGTCAGCAGGTTCTGCGCAGCAGCGGTCTGAATGCCGACGTTCCAGATGCTGGTGCCCTGGGCCACCACGATCATGATCCCGGCGGCAATATTGGAGCGCTTATCCACGCCGAATGCCGCGATCACCCCCATCATGATCGGCACCACACAAGCACTGCGCGCCGTGGCGCTGGGCACGACCAGGCTGAGCAGGATGGTCACGGCGATGGCGCCCAACAGGATGCGCCGGGTGCTGGTGCCGATACGGCTGAGGGTCACCAGGGCGATGCGCCGGTCCAGCCCGGTGTGGGTCATGGCCGCCGCAATAAACAATGCGCCCGCCACCAGCGCCAGCGCCGGGTTGGAAAACCCGGTGAGGGCCATGCCGATCGCCGGGCTGGAGCCGATCAGGTGTGTGGGGTCTTGCAGCGACGGCGCGGTGCCCAGCAGAAAGGCGATCAAGGAGGTGATCATGATCGCGCTGGCTTCATAGGACACCGCCTCGGTGATCCACACCACCACGGCAAACGCCAGGATCGCCAGCATGCGATGCCCGGCCACCGGCAAATCAGCGGGCAGCGGTAACAGCAGCACCCCGGCCATCACCAGTACGGCGACCACCAGGCCCAGGGGTAATTTGAAGGATGCTGCGGTTGTTGCGGGGGCGCTCATGGGGGGCTCCGTCGGCCTTCAAATCAGGCTGACAGCATGGGGCAATACAGCGCAGCAGGTATTGACGGGTATCAACACGCGGCGCTGCAGGCCCACCCCACAAGGTTCAGAGTAATGCGTTGAACAGCATGCCCGCCGCCACGATTACACACAGGCTGGCAAACCCCAGTTGCAAGGCGCGCGCGGGGATCACCGAGCACAGGCGCCGACCGACCAGCATGCCGACGATGCTCGCGCCGATAAATACCCAGCCCAGCGGCTCGATGCGCACGCCGGCATGGAACGCGCCGACCACGCCGATCAGCGAGATCAGGCTGATCACCATCAGCGAGGTGGCGACGATGCCGCGCATCTGCACGTCGGTAAGTTGCTTGAACGCGGGCACGATCAGGAAGCCGCCACCCACGCCGAGCAGCCCGGACACCGCACCGGTCACGGCGCCCAGCGCGGCCAGGGTGGCGCTGCACTTGGCGGTCCAGGCCAGGCGCCCGGTCTGCTGGTCGAGCATGCAGTTTTTCTGGCCCCAGGACGCGGCGCCGTGGTCACTTGGCCCGGCCTCACGTTTTTCGCGCTGCAACATGCGCCAGGCCACCAGCACCATCAGCGCGCTGAACAGCCCCATCAACACCGCCTCGGACATCTGGTGGGCGAGGAACACCCCCAGCGGCGAAAACAGCGCCCCAAGCAAGGCGATCAGCAACGCGGCGCGATAGCGCACCAGGCCGTGGCGCAACCCATCGAGCGCACCGACGGCCGCCGCCGCGCCCACCGCCAGCAGCGACACCGGCGCCGCCTGGGTCATCGTCAACCCCAACCCCAGCACCAGCGCCGGCACCCCAAGGATGCCGCCACCGGCGCCGGTCAGGCCCATGACCAGGCCCATCAACAGGCCTAAAACACTTGCCAGCAGCATTCAGTCCACCTTGCTCAGACGGGTTAGCCACTCACGGCCCTTGAGCATGCCGTTCCAGTAGAACCACGGCAGCAGCGTGGCCTTGAGGAACCACATCGAACGGCGTGCCTGGGTCGGGTCCAGGGGAAAAGTCGGCAGCAGCTTGCCGCCGTAACCGAACTCGGCCAGCACCACCTTGCCCTTCTCCACCGTCAGCGGGCAGGAGCCGTAGCCGTCGTATTTCAGCGGCAGTGGCGCCTGTTTACGCAGGGCCAGCAGGTTTTCGGCAACCACCACAATTTGCTTGCGCACAGCGGCGGCAGTCTTGGCGTTGCTGGTACCGCACACATCGCCCAAGCCGAAGATGTGCGGGTAGCGCAGGTGTTGCAGGCTGTGGGGGTTCACTTCGCACCAGCCGGCAGCGTCGGCCAGCGGGCTTTGGCGGATGAACTCCGGGGACACTTGCGGTGGGACCACGTGCAGCAAGTCGAAGGATTTTTCCTCGACGGTGACGTTGCCATCGGCGTCCTTCACCTCAAACCAGGCCTTGTGCGCCGGCCCGTCGACTTTCACCAGGTTGGCGTTGAAGGCCAGGCGCGCGTTGTATTTCTGCACGTATTTCATCAGCGGCGGCACAAAGTGCGCCACGCCAAATAATGCTGCGCCGGCGAGGTTGAATTCGACGTCGATGTTTTTCAGAACACCCTGTTTGAGCCAGTGGTGGCAGGACAGGTACAGGGCCTTCTGCGGCGCGCCAGCACATTTGATCGGCATGGCTGGCTGGGTGAAGAGCGCCTTGCCGCCCTGCAACTGCTGCACCAGCTGCCAGGTATAGGCGGCATGTTCATAGCTGTAGTTGGACGTGACACCGTGCTGGCCGAGGGTGTCTTGCAGGCCTTGGATTTTTTCCCAGGCCAGGCGCAGGCCGGGGCAAACGACCAGGTTGTTCCAGCTCACGCGCTGGCCATTGTCGAGGACCAGGGTGTGCTCGTCGGGCAGCAGTTCAGCAACCGCCGTCTGCACCCAAGTGACACCGTTGGGCAGCACGTCGGCCAGGCGCCGCCGGGTCTTTGTCACGTCGTAGGCGCCGCCGCCCACCAGGGTCCAGGCCGGCTGGTAGCAGTGATAGTCGCTGGGCTCGATCAGGATGATATGCAGCTGCGGGTCGCGCTTGAGCAGGCTTGCCAGCAGGCCAATGCCTGCCGAACCGCCGCCGATGACTACGATATCGCCACTGATGGTAGGGCCCCAGTGTTGGTCGGTCATGGTCTTTTGCCTTTTATGGTCAATGCACACAAGGGTCGTTGCCGTATGGCGTCACGCCCCGTTACAGGTCGATCCTTTGCCGCGGACCGTTTTTTTCCCTTAAGCTCGCAAGCCTATGTGGAAAACATCTCGAATGTAAGCCGCAATCCACCACCAAGGACCGCCGCCATGCCTGCGTTGATTCAAGCCTTTCTGGACGAGGCGTCGTCGACCTACACCTACGTCCTACATGAGTCCGATGATGGCCCGTGTGCCATCGTCGACTCGGTACTCAACTACGACCCGGCGTCCGGGCGCACCGACACACGCCAGGCTGACAAAGTGATCGCCTACGTGCGCGAACACCGCCTGCAGGTGCAGTGGCTGCTGGAGACCCATGCCCATGCCGACCACCTGTCCGCCGCGCCGTATTTGCGCCGCACCTTGGGCGGCAAGATTGCCATCGGTGAGTCCATCAGCAAGGTGCAAGGGGTGTTCAAGAACCTGTTCAACCTGGAGCCGGAGTTCCGCGCCGATGGTTCGCAGTTCGATCACCTGTTTGCGCCGGACGAAATCTTCCATATCGGCACCCTAAAGGCCCAGGCACTGCATGTGCCCGGCCATACTCCGGCGGACATGGCCTACCTGATCGACGACCGCTTGATCCTGGTGGGCGACACGCTGTTCATGCCCGACGTGGGCACGGCGCGTTGTGATTTCCCCGGCGGTGATGCGCGGCAGTTGTATGCGTCGATGCGCAAGCTGTTGGCGTTTGCGCCTGAGACCGAGCTGTATGTGTGCCATGACTATCCGCCTGAGGGTCGCGAGGCCAAGTGCCGGACTACCGTGGCCGAGCAGCGGGCGGGGAATATCCATGTGCATGATGGGGTGGATGAGGCCGCGTTTGTGGCGATGCGTACGCAGCGTGATGCGGGGTTGGGGATGCCGACGTTGTTGTTGCCGGCGATCCAAGTGAATGTGCGGGCGGGGAATATGCCGCCGGCGGAAGAGAATGGGGTGGTTTACCTCAAGATCCCGCTCAACCAACTGTGAAATACAGTTAATAAATGTGGGAGGGGCTTGCCCCCTCCCACATGGGTTCGGTGGTATTCAGGAGCCGAGGCTGATGCCATTGGCCGGCAGGGGCAGCGCCGTCTTGTAGCGCACCTGCTTGAGCGCAAAGCTGGAGCGGATATTGGCCACACCCGGCACCTTGGTCAAAAAGTCCATCATGAAGCGCTCCAGCGACTGGATCGTCGGCACCAGCACCCGGATCAAATAGTCCGGGTCGCCGGCCATCAGGTAGCACTCCATCACCTCGGGCCGGTCCGAGATCGCCCCTTCGAACTGCTGCAACGCCAGCTCGTTCTGCTTTTCCAGGCTCACATGGATGAACACATTCACGTGCAGCCCGAGCAAATCCGCGTCGAGCAGGGTGACCTGCTCGCGGATCAGCCCCAGCTCTTCCATCGCCTTCACCCGGTTGAAACACGGCGTGGGCGACAAATTGACCGAGCGGGCCAGGTCGGCGTTGGTGATCCGGGCATTCTCCTGCAGGGCGTTGAGAATGCCGATATCGGTACGGTCCAGTTTGCGCATGAGACAAAATCACCTGTTTATTATGTTTATGCAGTTTTTTTATCCGCAAATGGTCCCCAGTGCAATGAAACACAGATAAATATTCTTCTACGCCACGCCTATGATTGTTGTAGGACAAGATTTCTTCTACCCGAAGACTGACTGTCAGCTAGCGCGCCCACTACAAGAAATTCACAAGATCGAGCGTAGAAGCCATGACCCAGCAGTACGAACCACTGCGCCTGCACGTCCCTGAACCCTCGGGCCGACCAGGCTGCAAGACCGATTTCACCTACCTGCGCCTGACCGACGCCGGCCTGGTGCGCAAACCCGCCATCGACGTAGAACCCGCCGACACCGCCGACCTGGCCAAAGGCCTGATCCGCGTGCTCGACGACCAGGGCCAGGCCCTCGGCCCCTGGGCTGAAGACGTGTCCGTGGAGATCATGCGCAAAGGCATGCGCGCCATGCTCAAGACGCGCATCTTCGACAACCGCATGGTGGTCGCCCAGCGTCAGAAGAAAATGTCGTTCTACATGCAAAGCCTTGGCGAAGAAGCCATCGGCAGCGCCCAGGCCCTGGCCTTGAACATCGACGACATGTGCTTCCCCACCTACCGCCAGCAAAGCATCCTGATGGCCCGCGACGTGCCGCTGGTGGACCTGATCTGCCAACTGCTGTCCAACGAGCGCGACCCGCTCAAGGGCCGCCAGCTGCCGATCATGTATTCGGTAAAAGAGGCCGGCTTCTTCACCATTTCCGGCAACCTCGCCACCCAATTCGTACAAGGCGTGGGCTGGGGCATGGCCTCGGCGATCAAGGGCGATACCAAGATCGCTTCGGCCTGGATCGGCGACGGCGCCACCGCCGAGTCCGACTTCCACACCGCCCTCACCTTCGCCCACGTGTACCGCGCGCCGGTCATCCTTAACGTGGTCAACAACCAATGGGCGATCTCCACCTTCCAGGCCATCGCTGGTGGTGAAGCCACCACCTTCGCCGGACGCGGCGTCGGCTGCGGCATCGCCTCCCTGCGTGTGGATGGCAACGACTTTATTGCGGTGTACGCCGCCTCCGCCTGGGCCGCCGAGCGTGCACGCCGCAACCTCGGGCCCACACTGATCGAATGGGTCACCTACCGCGCCGGCCCACACTCCACCTCGGACGATCCGTCCAAATACCGCCCCGCCGACGACTGGAGCCACTTCCCGTTGGGCGACCCGATTGCCCGCCTCAAGCAGCACCTGATCAAGATTGGCCAGTGGTCCGAAGAGGAACACGCGGCGGTCAGTGCCGAGCTGGAAGCCGAAGTGATTGCCGCGCAAAAACAAGCCGAACAGTACGGCACCCTTGCCGGCGGCCAGATTCCAAGCGCCGCGACCATGTTCGAAGACGTCTATAAAGAGATGCCGGAGCACTTGAAGCGCCAGCGTCAAGAGTTGGGGATCTGACATGAACGATCACAACAACAGCATTGAAGTGGAAACCGCCATGACCACCACCACCATGACCATGATCCAGGCCCTGCGCTCGGCCATGGATGTGATGCTTGAGCGTGACGACAACGTGGTGGTGTTTGGCCAGGACGTCGGTTACTTCGGCGGCGTGTTCCGTTGCACCGAAGGCTTGCAGACCAAGTACGGCAGCTCGCGGGTGTTTGACGCACCGATCTCGGAAAGCGGCATTGTCGGCGTGGCCGTGGGCATGGGCGCCTATGGCCTGCGCCCGGTCGCCGAAATCCAGTTTGCCGACTACGTGTACCCCGCCACCGACCAGATCATCTCCGAAGCGGCACGCCTGCGTTATCGCTCGGCCGGCCAGTTCACCGCGCCGTTGACCATGCGCATGCCGTGCGGCGGCGGCATCTACGGCGGCCAGACCCACAGCCAGAGTATCGAAGCGGTGTTCACCCAAGTCTGCGGCCTGCGCACGGTGATGCCGTCCAACCCCTATGACGCCAAGGGTCTGCTGATTGCCTCCATCGAAAACGACGACCCGGTGATCTTCCTCGAGCCCAAGCGCCTGTACAACGGCCCGTTTGATGGCCACCACGACCGCCCTGTCACCCCATGGTCGAAACACCCGCAAGCACAAGTGCCGGACGGTTACTACACCGTGCCCCTCGACGTGGCGGCCATCGTGCGCCCGGGCTCGGCCGTGACCGTGCTGACCTACGGCACCACCGTGTACGTCTCCCAAGTCGCCGCCGAAGAAACCGGCATCGACGCCGAAGTCATCGACCTGCGCAGCCTGTGGCCGCTGGACCTGGAAACCATCGTCAAGTCGGTGAAAAAAACCGGCCGGTGCGTGGTCGTGCATGAAGCCACGCGCACCTGCGGCTTTGGGGCCGAGCTGGTGTCGCTGGTGCAGGAGCATTGCTTCCACCACCTGGAAGCGCCGATCGAACGCGTCACCGGCTGGGACACCCCCTACCCGCACGCGCAGGAATGGGCGTATTTCCCAGGGCCGACCCGAGTGGGCGCGGCGTTGAAACGGGTTATGGAGGTCTGAATGGGCACGCACGTTATCAAGATGCCGGACATTGGCGAAGGCATCGCAGAAGTTGAATTGTCGGTATGGCACGTCAAGGTCGGCGACCTGGTGGTAGAGGACCAGGTGCTGGCGGATGTGATGACCGACAAGGCGATGGTGGATATTCCCTCGCCGGTGCACGGCAAAGTCATTTCCCTCGGCGGCGAGCCGGGTGAAGTCATGGCCGTGGGCAGTATTTTAATCAGCATTGAAGTGGAAGGCGCCGGTAACGCCAAGGACGCGCCGGCGCTGGCTGAACCTGTAGAGGTCGCGCCTGCCCCGGTGGTGGAAGCCAAGCCGGCGCCGGTTGCCGAAGCAAAACCGCAGGCGAAACCGGCGGCTAAACCGGCGGCTGCGCCGGTTGCCCGCGAGGCCGATGAACGCCCGCTGGCCTCCCCGGCCGTGCGCAAGCATGCGCTGGATGCCGGGATTCAACTGCGCCTGGTGCAGGGTTCTGGCCCGGCGGGCCGGATTCTGCACGAAGATCTGGAGGCTTTCTTGCTCCAGAGTCCGACGCAAAACCCAACCGCCGCCAACCCCTACGCCGAACGCAACAGCGAAGAACAGATCCCAGTGATCGGCATGCGCCGCAAGATCGCCCAGCGCATGCAGGACGCCACCCGCCGCGCCGCGCACTTCAGCTATGTGGAAGAAATCGACGTCACCGCACTGGACGAGCTGCGCGTGCACCTCAACGACAAGCATGGAGCCACGCGCGGCAAGCTGACGCTGCTGCCGTTTATCGTGCGCGCCATGGTGGTGGCGCTGCGTGACTTCCCGCAGATCAACGCGCGCTACGACGACGAAGCCCAGGTCATCACCCGCCTCGGCGCGGTGCATGTGGGCGTCGCCACCCAGAGCGACGTGGGCCTGATGGTGCCGGTAGTGCGCCACGCCGAAGCCCGCAGCCTATGGGGTAATGCCGAGGAAATCGCACGCTTGGCCACAGCCGCACGCAATGGCAAGGCCAGCCGTGATGAGTTGTCCGGTTCGACCATCACCCTGACCAGCCTGGGTGCATTGGGCGGCATCGTCAGTACGCCGGTGCTGAACCTGCCGGAAGTGGCGATTGTCGGCGTCAACCGCATCGTTGAGCGGCCGATGGTGATCAAGGGGCAGATCGTGGTGCGCAAGATGATGAACCTCTCCAGCTCCTTCGATCACCGCGTGGTCGATGGCATGGACGCGGCGCAATTCATCCAGGCCATACGCGGTCTGCTCGAACAACCCGCCAGCCTGTTCCTGGAGTAAGTCATGACGTTGAATACCACTCTGCTGATTATCGGCGGCGGGCCTGGCGGCTATGTCGCGGCGATTCGCGCCGGGCAACTGGGCATCCCCACTATCCTGGTCGAAGGCCAGGCGCTGGGCGGCACCTGCCTGAATATCGGCTGTATCCCATCCAAGGCCTTGATCCATGTGGCCGAGCAATTCCAGCAAACCATCCACCACAGCCAGGGCTCGCAACTGGGCATCGAAGTGGATGTGCCGACCCTGGACATTCGCAAAAGCGTGGAATGGAAAGACGGCATCGTCGACCGGCTGACCACCGGCGTCGCTGCACTGCTGAAGAAGCATAAAGTGCAGGTGATCCACGGTTGGGCCAAGGTAGTGGACGGCAAGACCGTCGACGTCGGCGACCAGCGCATCCAATGCGAACACCTGCTGCTGGCCACCGGCTCGAAAAGCGTCAACCTGCCGATGCTGCCGATTGGCGGGCCGATTATCTCGTCCACCGAAGCGCTGGCGCCCACACGTGTGCCCAAGCGCTTGATCGTGGTGGGCGGCGGTTATATCGGTCTGGAGCTGGGGATTGCCTACCGTAAGCTCGGCGCAGAGGTCAGCGTGGTCGAGGCGCAGGATCGCATCCTGCCCGCCTACGACGCCGAGCTGACGGCGCCGGTGCATGAATCCCTCAAGCAACTGGGGGTCAAGCTGTACCTCAAGCACAGCGTCACCGGGTTTGCCGATGGCAGCCTGCAAGTACGCGACCCGAATGGCGACAGCGTGTCGCTGGCCACCGATCAGGTGTTGGTGGCCGTTGGTCGCAAACCCAATACCCAAGGCTGGAACCTGGAAGCGCTGAACCTGGACATGAACGGCGCGGCGATCAGGATCGACAGCCGTTGCCAAACCAGCATGCGCAACGTGTATGCCATTGGCGACCTGAGCGGCGAGCCGATGCTGGCGCACCGCGCCATGGCCCAAGGCGAAATGGTCGCCGAACTGATCAGCGGTAAATCCCGCGAATTCAACCCGGCAGCGATCCCGGCGGTGTGCTTTACCGACCCGGAACTGGTGGTGGTCGGCAAGACCCCGGACGACGCCAAGGCGGCGGGCCTGGACTGCATCGTCTCGAGTTTCCCGTTCGCGGCCAATGGCCGGGCCATGACCCTGGAGTCGAAAACCGGCTTCGTGCGCGTGGTGGCGCGGCGCGATAATCACCTGATCGTCGGGTGGCAGGCCGTGGGGGTTGGCGTGTCCGAACTGTCCACCGCGTTCGGCCTGAGCCTGGAAATGGGTGCGCGCCTGGAAGACGTGGCCGGCACTATCCACGCCCACCCGACCCTCGGCGAGGCGGTGCAGGAAGCTGCGTTGCGCGCATTGGGCCACGCGTTGCACCTGTAAAACCGCGGTGAGGCCATCGGGGGCAAGTCGAATCGTCGCACCGCCCCTCCCACAGGGCAATGCATTGCAAATGTGGCAGGCGGCTTGCCCCCCGATAGCGGTGGATCGGTCAATATAGAGGCTGAAGGCGTCCACCCAGTGGCTCCCACACAAGCCAAGAATGAAGTATTGTTGCGCCCATCCAGAAAAAAACCGACTTGACCAACGATAGAGGGTGTCATGGGTAACGAAAGCATCAATTGGGACAAGCTGGGTTTTGACTACATCAAGACCGACAAACGGTTTATCCAGACCTTTAAAGACGGCGAGTGGCAAGCAGGCACCCTGACCGACGACAACGTGCTGCACATCAGCGAGGGCTCCACTGCCCTGCACTATGGCCAGCAGTGCTTCGAAGGCCTCAAGGCCTACCGCTGCAAGGACGGCTCGATCAACCTGTTCCGCCCGGACCAGAACGCCGCCCGCATGCAACGCAGCTGCGCGCGCCTGCTGATGCCGCATGTGCCGACCGACGTGTTCATCGATGCCTGCAAACAAGTGGTCAAGGCCAATGAGCGGTTCATCCCGCCGTACGGCAGTGGCGGCGCGCTGTACCTGCGTCCGTTCGTGATCGGCACCGGTGACAATATCGGCGTGCGTACCGCGCCGGAGTTCATCTTCTCGGTGTTCGCAATCCCGGTCGGTGCCTACTTCAAGGGCGGCCTGGTGCCGCACAACTTCCAGATCTCCACCTTCGACCGCGCCGCGCCACAAGGCACCGGTGCGGCCAAGGTTGGTGGCAACTACGCCGCCAGCCTGATGCCGGGGTCGGAAGCGAAAAAAGCTGGTTTCGCCGACGCGATCTACCTGGACCCGATGACTCACTCGAAAATCGAAGAAGTCGGCTCGGCCAACTTCTTCGGGATCACCCACGACAAAAAGTTCATCACGCCGAAGTCGCCTTCGGTGCTGCCAGGCATCACCCGCCTGTCGCTGATCGAACTGGCCCAGACCCGCCTGGGCCTGGAAGTGGTCGAGGGCGAAGTGTTCATCGACAAACTGGCCGACTTCAAGGAAGCCGGTGCCTGCGGTACAGCCGCCGTGATCTCGCCCATCGGCGGCATCCAGTACAACGGCAAGCTGCACGTGTTCCACAGCGAAACCGAAGTGGGCCCGATCACCCAGAAGCTCTACAAAGAGCTGACCGGCGTGCAGACCGGCGACGTCGAAGCGCCAGCCGGTTGGATCGTAAAAGTCTAATCCAGCAACACTGCAATACCCTGTGGGAGGGGGCTTGCCCCCGATGGCAGTGGATCAGTCAATAAATCTGTTGACTGAGCCACCGCCATCGGGAGCAAGCCCCCTCCCACATTTGCTTTGCGATGTGTTCAAGCATCTTTGGGGATATTCACGACAATCTTCTTGCCCATGCTGATCCTCGGCTCCGCCCCATACCCCAATGCCTCGTAAAACCCCGCCACCGCATCATTGCCGCTGGTGATCTGCAGATTGATTTTCATGCAGCCCAACGCCGTCAGTGCCTGTTCCGCATACCGCACCAGCGAAGAACCCAGGCCATGGCGCCGATAGTCAGTGTGTACGGCCACCGAATACAGCCAGCCGCGATGGCCGTCGTAGCCGGCAAGAATTGTCCCGATCACGGTTTTTTTATCCGTCGCGACAAAGAACAACCCGTCATTCACCGCCAACTTCTTATCGATCGCCAGGCTCGGCAGGTTATGCGCCGTGTCATAACCAAACGCCTGCTGCCACAACGCGACCACTTGCGCGCGATGTTGGCGGTCGCGATACGGCCCGATGGGATGGCGAGAAGACAAGATCTTCTCCATCACCAATGTGCGCTCGCTGCCGTGGTAAACGTCGCGCACCGTATGAAAACCTAATTTGGTATAGAACGGCTCGGCAGTCAGCGAAGACGGCACACTCAGCACCGTTACCCCGGCTTCACGGGCGCGCAACTCGATTTCAATCATCAATAGCCGACCAATCCCCAGCCCTTGCAGCGTCGGATTGACGAACACCGAGCGCACCACATTAGCGTCGAGGGCAGCGGTGGCAACGATCTCCTCGCCTTGAATAGCCACCAGCACCACGCGACGCGTGAGCAACTCCAGCACCGCCTCGGGGGTAAAGTTGCCCGCCACCCGCGCAATCACCTCCGCCGGATAATCCCGTGCATTGCTGCTGTGCAAGGCCGCCAGGATGACCTGGCTGATGCCCTCGGCATCGGCGGTTTGGGCGAGACGAACGACGGTAGACATAATTCCTCCTGGCAGAAACACATTCCCCAACCACCACAATACCAATGTAGGAGGGGGCTTGCCCCCGATAGCAATCTTTCAGATATAGATTTTCTGGCTGATCCACCGCTATCGGGGGCAAGCCCCCTCCTACATTTTGAATGCATTTCACGCCAGCAGCCGATTCGGCTGCCCTGCCCCCCTTTTCAGCTTTCCCGGCTGAGCCACCTCGCTGTTTCAGCCGGGATTCCCCCGCCACAACGCACAAAATAGCCCCACTGCATCGTTCTTTACCGACCTACCCATGGACCCGTGCCCCCATGCAAACCACCAACACCGTCTTGATGATTCGCCCGGCGCGCTTTGCCTTCAACCCGGACACCGCGATCAACAACCGCTTCCAGCGCCAACCGCTCGACCCGCTCGCGGCGCAGCAGAAAGCGCTGGAAGAGTTCGATGGCTATGTCGACACCCTACGCAAGCACGGCGTCGAAGTGTTGGTGGTGCAAGACACCCCGGCGCCCCACACCCCCGACTCGATCTTCCCCAACAATTGGTGGAGCAGCCACGCCGACGGCAGCCTGGTGCTGTACCCGATGGAAGGCCAGAACCGCCGACTGGAACGAGACAAGGGCGTGCTGCAAGTACTCGAGCAACGCTTTGCGATCAACAGCACCATCGACCTCAGCCACCTGGAACAACAAAACATCTTCCTCGAAGGCACCGGCAGCATGGTGCTCGACCGCCAGCACCGCATCAGCTACGCCTGCCATTCCGGGCGCACCCACCACGACGCCCTGCGCCAGTTCGCCGAACGCCTCGACTACCAGCTCTGCGTGTTCCACGCCGTCGACCGCCACCACGCGCCGATCTACCACAGCAACGTGATGATGAGCGTCGGCCGCGACCTCTCGGTGGTGTGCCTGCAAGCCCTGCCGGATACCGATGAACGCCAGGCCCTGGAACGCTCCCTGCGTGACACCGGCAAGGACATCCTGGCCCTCGACTTCGACCAGCTCGAAGCCTTCGCCGGCAACATGCTTGAAGTCCACGACCGCGATGGCCAGCCGCTGCTGGTGATGTCCGCCAGCGCCTGGGCCGCCCTGCAACCGGCCCAGCGCCAGCACGTAGAGCGCCACACCCGGCCGGTGGTGGTGAACATCGACAACATCGAACGCATCGGCGGCGGCAGTGCCCGCTGCATGTTGGCGGAAGTGCACCTGCCTGCCCGCCCCTCATTTCAATAAGGAGTCTTGCCATGACCCGTTACATCGACGTCAACGACCTCAGCTACCTGGTCTCGCAAAAAGGCCTGCAAACCTGCATCAGCGAAATGGCCGAATACATTCGTGCCGACTACCTGCGCTGGCAGGACTTCGAAAAATGCGCACGCCTGGCCAACCACTCGCCGGACGGCGTGATTGAGCTGATGCCCGTGTCCGACGCCGCGCTGTACGCGTTCAAATACGTCAACGGCCACCCGAAAAACACCCAGGCCGGCATGCTCACCGTGATGGCCTTCGGCGCCTTGGGCGATGTGGACACCGGCAAGCCGGTGCTGCTGGCGGAAATGACCCTGACCACCGCGATCCGCACCGCGGCCACCTCGGCCCTGGTTGCCCGCTACCTGGCCCGCGAAAACAGCCGCAGCATGGCGCTGATCGGCAACGGCTCGCAGAGTGAATTCCAGGCCCTGGCCTTCCACGCCATGCTCGGCATCGACGAAATCCGCCTGTTCGATATCGACGCCAAGGCCACCGCCAAGCTCGCCGCCAACCTCAAGGCCTTCCCGGCGATCAAGGTGGTCCTGGCCGGCAGCGTGGCCGAAGCGGTCAAAGGCGCGGATATCGTCACCACCGTGACCGCCGACAAGGCCTACGCCACCATCCTCACCGACGACATGATCGAACCCGGCATGCACCTCAATGCCGTCGGCGGCGACTGCCCGGGCAAGACCGAGCTGGACCGACGAATCGTCGAGCGGGCGCGAGTGGTCGTCGAGTACGAACCGCAAAGCCGCATCGAAGGTGAAATCCAGCACATGCCCAAAGACTCGCCAGTGACCGAGCTGTGGCAGGTGATCAACGGCCAGCAACCCGGCCGCGAGAACGCGCGCCAGGTCACCCTGTTCGACTCGGTGGGTTTCGCCATCGAAGACTACTCGGCCCTGCGCTATGTGCTGGACGTGGCCAAGGCTCTGGATATCGGCAGCACCCTTGAGCTGGTACCGGACCTCGCCGACCCCAAAGACCTGTTTGCACGCCTGGCCCAGGCGCCGGCCGTACAGCAGAAAAAGCGCGCTTGAAACCGCTCTGGCCTGCCGCTTTGCGTCGAGGGCAGGCCAGTTTTTTGTGAATGAAAAGCCGATTCAGCGGGTGTCACAGCCGATTCCGCTGCATTGGCGTTTTTAACAGCGCAATTTGCGCTTTGGCTACCCGCTAAACGACACAAAAAACGCACCACCATGAAGCATTCTGAGCCCGACCAAAGAGTCAGCATATGAATGCAAGCTGCACCCTTTTACTGCCCTGACATCAATTACAAAATATAGGGACCTACAGATGACTCCATTGCGATCACTCTTCGCTGCATTGCTGTTGCCACTGTGCGCCAGCGCCGCTCACGCCCAGGATTGGAAAGAGATCCGCTTCGGCGTATTTCCCGAGTACCCGCCCTTTGAATCCGTGGCCGCCGACGGCAGCCTGCAAGGCTTCGATATCGAACTGGGCAACGCGATCTGCGCCAAGCTCGACGTCAAATGCACCTGGGTGCATAACGAATTCGACGGCATGATCCCGGCCCTGCGTGCGCGCAAGTTCGACGCCATCATGTCGTCCATGGCCGTGACCCCGGCCCGCGAAAAAGTCATCGACTTCACCGACCGCCTGTTCCTCAGCCCTACCTCGGTGATCACCCGCAAGAGCGCCGAATTCGGCGACACCCCCGAATCGCTCAAAGGCAAGCAGGTCGGTGTGCTGCAAGGCTCGTTGCAGGAAGCCTATGCCCGCGCGCACCTGGCCAAGCTCGGCGCCCAGATCAAGGCGTACCAGTCCCAGGAGCAGAACTACGCCGACCTGCAAAACGGTCGCCTCGACGCCACCCTGACCGACAAGCTCGAAGCCCAGCTCAACTTCCTGTCCAAGCCGGAAGGCGCCGACTTCAAGACCGGCCCGGCCTTCAAGGACCCGACCCTGCCGCTCGACATCGCCATGGGCCTGCGCAAGAACGACCAGGAACTGCGCGCGCTGATCAACAAGGGCATCGCCGCCGTCCAGGCCGATGGCACCTATGCCAGGATCCAGCAGAAATACTTCGGCGACCAAGATATCTACAACGAGTAAGCCAACGCCAGCCCCTGTGGGAGGTGCTTTTGTGGGAGGGGGCTTGCCCCCGATGAGGCCGAGCCAGTCGACACATTTATTGACTGACCCACCGCAATCGGGGGGCAAGCCCCCTCCCACAAAAGCACCTCCCACAGGGGAAGATCTGCGCTCCTTAGAGATCTCCACCCATGAACGAACTCCTCAACCTGCAAGGCTAC
The DNA here is from genome assembly GCF_002843605.1 of Pseudomonas sp. S09G 359. Taxonomy (NCBI): domain Bacteria; kingdom Pseudomonadati; phylum Pseudomonadota; class Gammaproteobacteria; order Pseudomonadales; family Pseudomonadaceae; genus Pseudomonas; species Pseudomonas sp. S09G 359. Next base: position 4,395,017 of record NZ_CP025263.1, read on the forward strand.
GGCCCGATGCTGGCCCAGGGTGCCTGGATGACACTCAAGCTGGCGTTCCTCGCGCTGGCCCTGAGCCTGTCCCTGGGCCTGATCGCCGCCGGCGCCAAGCTTTCCAGCGCCAAATGGCTACGGGTGCCGGGCACGCTGTACACCACGCTGATCCGCAGCGTGCCGGACCTGGTGCTGATCCTGCTGATTTTCTACAGCCTGCAACTGTGGCTCAACGACCTGAGCGAAGTGTTCGGCTGGGACTACTTTGAAATCGACCCGTTTACCGCCGGGGTGATCACCCTGGGGTTTATCTACGGGGCGTATTTCACCGAAAACTTCCGTGGCGCCATCCTCAGCGTGCCGGTCGGCCAGCTGGAAGCCGCGACGGCCTATGGCCTGAGCCGCTGGCAGCGATTTCACCTGGTGCTGTTCCCGCAACTGATGCGCTTCGCCCTGCCGGGCCTGGGCAATAACTGGCTGGTGCTGCTCAAGTCCACGGCGCTGGTGTCGATCATCGGTTTGTCCGACCTGGTCAAAGCCGCGCAGAACGCCGGCAAGACCACCAACGAGCCCCTGTACTTCCTGATCCTCGCGGGCCTGGTCTACCTGGTGATCACCACCCTCTCCAACCGCATCTTCAAGCGCCTCGAACGGCGCTATAACCTCGGCATCAAGGGGATGGCGCGATGATCGAACTGTTCCAGCAATACGGCCTGGCCTACCTGTTCAGCGATGGCGTGGGGCTGTCCGGCGTGGCAATGACCCTGTGGCTGTTCATTGTCTCGGTAGTGTTCGGCTTTTTTCTGTCGATCCCACTCGCGCTGGCCCGTGTATCCGAACACTTCTGGCTGCGCTGGCCGGTGGAGGTCTACACCTACCTGTTCCGCGGCACGCCGCTGTATATCCAACTGCTGATTTGCTACACCGGGCTCTACAGCCTGGAGCTGGTGCAGGACAACGTGTTGCTCAACCAGTTTTTCCGCAATGCGCTCAACTGCACCCTGCTGGCGTTTGTGCTCAACACCTGCGCGTACACCGTGGAAATCTTTGCCGGGGCGATCCGCAATATCCCCCACGGCGAAATCGAAGCAGCGCGCGCCTATGGCCTGCATGGCTGGCGGCTCAACCTGTTTGTGGTGGTACCCGCCGCGCTGCGCCGTGCGCTGCCGGCCTACAGCAATGAAATGATCCTGATGCTGCACGCCACCTCGCTGGCGTTTACCGCCACCGTCGCCGACATCCTCAAGGTGGCCCGCGACGCCAATGCCGAGACGTTCCTGACGTTCCAGGCCTTTGGCATCGCCGCCCTGCTGTACATGCTGCTGTCCTTTGCACTGGTGGGCCTGTTCCGACTGGCCGAACGTCGCTGGATGCGTTTTCTTGTTCCTACCCGAGGCTAACCCATGAACCAGTCCGCGCAGGCCCTGGCCCCTTATCCGGTGGATATCCCCGCTGCCAACACCGCAACGGCCGCCATCAAGCTGCAAGTTGAAGGCATCCATAAACGCTACGGCGAACACGAAGTACTCAAGGGCGTGTCCCTCAATGCCCGCAACGGTGATGTGATCAGCCTGATCGGCGCCAGCGGCTCGGGCAAAAGCACCATGCTGCGTTGCATCAACTTCCTCGAACAGCCGGACGCCGGGGTGATCACCCTGGACGGTATCAGCATCGAGATGCAGCAAGGCCGCGCCGGCACGCGCGCGCCGCACCAGGCGCAACTGCAAAACCTGCGCACACGCCTGGCCATGGTGTTCCAACACTTCAACCTGTGGAGCCACATGACCGTGCTGGAAAACATCACCATGGCCCCGCGCCGGGTGCTGGGGGTGAGCGCCGCCGAGGCAGAAAAGCGTGCACGCCTGTACCTGGATAAAGTCGGCCTGCCAGGCCGAGTGGCCGATCAATACCCGGCGTTCCTGTCCGGCGGCCAACAGCAGCGCGTGGCCATTGCGCGAGCGTTGGCGATGGAGCCGGAAATCATTTTGTTCGATGAACCGACGTCGGCGCTGGACCCGGAGCTTGTAGGAGAAGTGCTTAAAGTCATACAGACGTTGGCCGAAGAAGGTCGTACCATGTTGATGGTCACCCACGAAATGGGCTTTGCCCGCCAGGTGTCCAGCCAAGTGCTGTTCTTGCATCAGGGCCGGGTCGAGGAACAAGGCGGCGCCGAGATTCTTGACCACCCCAACAGCGAGCGCTTGCAGCAATTTCTTTCCAACCGTTTGAAGTGAAACCCATGGATACCAAGGCCAACGGACCCCATAGCTCCCCCGCACTGGATCGCATCGATGAGGCGATCATCGATGTGTTGCGCCACCAGGGGCGGATCACCTACGAAAAGCTCTCGTCGCTGGTGCACCTGACCCCCAGGCCCTGCCTGGAGCGCGTGCGCAAGTTGGAACGGCGCGGGGTAATCCGTGGCTACGGCGCGATCATCGATGTGCAGATGGTCTCACCGGGCCTGTCGCTGCTGGTGCTGGTGGCCTTGTCCAACCAAAGCGGGCGTTCGGCGCAAAAGGCCTTCGAAGCGTGCGTAAAAGCCTGCCCCCAGGTGTTTGAATGCCAACTGATCAGCGGGCCGTTCGACTACAGCCTGCGCATGCGCTGCCGGGATATGGAGCACTACCGGGTGCTGACGGAAACCTGGCTGAACAACGATGAATTGCACATTGATAAGCTGGTGGCGCATCCGGAACTGGCGGTCGTCAAGAACACTGCCACAGAGCTGGCCTGAAACTCGACTAACCAAACACCGCATAACCCCTGTGGGAGCGGGCTTGCTCGCGAATGCGGTGTGTCAGTCACTTAATGTTTCACTGACACACCGCATTCGCGAGCAAGCCCGCTCCCACATTTTTAACCGTGCCCGCTTGAGATTCTTTTACCGGCCTTGGCCCCAATCAGCCTCGCCTGCCCATCCTTCTGCTTCCCCGTCCGCGCTTCGCTGATCAAGCCCGGAATCAACTTGCCCTCCGGCAAATTCTTCCAGAACCGACTCGGCAAATGCCCTTCCATCACCTTGGGGTTCAGCCGCGCCGGGTTGAAGATGTGGCTGTAGTAGGTCAGCCACATGGCGCTGTGGGGGTCTTCGACATTTTGCGCCAATTGCTGCCAGGCCTCGGGGCATTCGCGCTGGTGAATCAACTGTTCGCCATCGTAATAAACCCCATCCAGCGGCGTGGCGATCATCCAGCGATGGCGGCCCATGCGCCCGATAAAGTGTTGGCTGGCGGAGTGCAAAATATCGTGGGCCGGCTCATGCCAGGCCACGTACTCCGGCAGCTCCGGCCCCGCCTCGGCCGGCAACGCAATGAACCGCACAAACGCATGCAAGTGATGGGCTTCGCGGCGCACCTGCTTGATCCGCCGCTGCAACTCGCTGCCTAGCTTGTCGCCCGCCAGCATCGCAGTGCGGTCGCCATGGCTCACGCGCCATAACACTTCATACAACAGGCTCCAGCGCTGGTCGCCGTGGTAACCGGCGGCCGCTTCCAGCAACGCCAGCAATGCCTTGGGAACTCGCGTCTGGAACGGGCCAAGCCCGGCAGGTATCGGCTCGTCGGTGGCAAACAGATCGGCCACCTCAGCTTCGCCCCAGCTCACCTGGCTGGGGTCAACCTGATGGCTGAGCAGCCAGCGCGCCTGTTCGCGCCAGGTGTTGAACAGGTTGTCGCATTCCAGGCTGATCATCCCCACAGCCCCATCTGCTGCGGCTGCGGGCGGTCACGCAGTTGTTCGCGCAGCAGCACACTGGTGCTTTCGGCCTGCTGCGGGTGGTAGTCGCTGGTAATGAAAAACGGCTTGGCCTTGGCCAGCACGCAACGCATGCGGGCCAGGTCTTCGAAACGGATCTTGCGTTCGCGGCGCAGGTCCACCAGGCGCTCGGTGGTGCGCAGGCCAATGCCCGGGATACGCGCGATCAGGTTCGGCTCGGCACGGTTCAAATCGAGGGGGAAGACGTCGCGGTGTTCCAGGGCCCAGGCCAGCTTGGGGTCGATGTCCAGGGCCAGGTGACCGGGGCCGTCAAACAGTTCGCCGGCGCTGAAGCCATAACTGCGCAGCAGGAAGTCCGCCTGGTACAAGCGGTGCTCGCGCATCAATGGCGGCGCGGCCAGGGGCACGCTTTTCGGGCTATTGGGGATGGGGCTGAACGCCGAGTAATACACCCGGCGCAATTTGAAATTGCCATACAACGCCTGGGCACCGTGGAGGATGGTGCTGTCGTCGGTGTCGTCGGCGCCGACGATCATTTGCGTGCTCTGCCCGGCCGGCGCGAAACGCGGGCCACGCGGTTCATTCAGTACGGTCTGTTCGCCGGTATAGATGGTGTGCATCGCTTGCTTGATCGAGCCTATCTGCTTCTCCGGCGCCAGGGTTTGCAGGCTGGCATCGGTGGGCAGTTCGATATTCACGCTCAGGCGGTCAGCATAGCGCCCCGCCTCGGCAATCAGCGCCGGGTCGGCTTCGGGGATGGTCTTGAGGTGGATGTAACCGCGAAAGTCATGTTCTTCACGCAGCAGTTTGGCGACTCGCACCAGCTGCTCCATGGTGTAGTCGGGTGAACGGATGATGCCGGAGCTGAGGAACAGCCCGCTGACGCAATTGCGCCGGTAGAAATCCAGGGTCAGGCTGACCACCTCTTCCGGGCTGAAGCGTGCGCGGGGCACGTCACTGGAGCGGCGATTGACGCAGTATTGGCAGTCGTAGAGGCAGAAGTTGGTCAGCAACACCTTGAGCAGCGACACACAGCGCCCGTCGGGGGTATAGCTGTGGCAAATACCCATGCCATCGCTGGAGCCAAGCCCCGCCTTGCCCTCCGAGCTGCGCTTGGGCGCGCCGCTGCTGGCGCAGGAGGCGTCGTACTTGGCGGCGTCGGCGAGAATGCTGAGTTTTTCAATCAACTGCATGGGGGGCTACCGATACTGGTTTTTTGTACAGTATCAGGCAGCCCCCCGCGTCACAAGTGCAGCCTGTCAGCTGGCGGTGGCCAACAGCAGGTCCTGCACCGAACGGCCCTTGCCGTGGCGGCGGTCGTTTTCGTACAGCGACGCGGCAATTTCATCGGCGCGAATCGGCAGGATGGACAGCAAGGTATCGCTCAAACCGTGGCTGGCCTGGCTGAAACCCTGGATATAGATACCCGCCTTGCAACGTTCATCGGTCACGATGCGGTAGTCACGCGCCACCTCGAAGTCACCCATATAGGTTTCCAACGGCGCCAACAGTTCACGGTGCATCTGGCGCTCGTAGCCGGTGGCCAGTACCACCGCGTCGTAATGATTGACGCTGATTTCGCCGGTGGCATTGTTGCGCAGGGTCAGTTCGATACCCAGCGGGCCTGCCACGGCCTTTTCCACCACGGTCATGGTGCGGAACGCATGGCGGGCGATGCCGGAAACCTTCTGGCGATAGAAAATGCCGTAGATGCGCTCGATCAGGTCGAGGTCCACTACCGAATAGTTGGTGTTCTGGTATTCGGCGACCAGGCGCTGACGCTCGGCACCGACCTGTTGGAACACCAGGTCGGTAAAGGCCGGCGAGAACACTTCGTTGACGAATGGGCTGTCATCGGCGGGCTTGAGCGCCGAACCGCGCAAAATCATGTCGACCTGCACCGATGGGTAGCTGTCGTTCAGGTCGATAAAGGCTTCGGCCGCGCTCTGGCCACCGCCGATGATCGCAATGCGCATCGCCTTGCCTTCGACACACGGCTGCTGTGCCATGCGCGCCAGGTATTGGGAGTGGTGGAACACACGGCTATCGTCCTTGAGCGCCTTGAACGCCTCGGGTACGCGCGGCGTGCCGCCGGCGCTGACCACCACCGAGCGGGTGGTGCGCACATGTTGCTCCCCCTCGGCATCGCGGGAAATCACGCGCAACGCCTCAACGTGCTGCTGATGCAGGATCGGCTCGATCGCCAGCACTTCCTCGCCATAACGACCCTGGCCCTGGAACTGCGCCGCGACCCAGCGCAGGTAATCGTTGTACTCCATGCGGCACGGGTAGAAGGTGCCCAGGTTGATGAAGTCCACCAGGCGGTCGTGGGCCTTGAGGTAGTTGACGAACGAGTAAGGGCTGGTGGGGTTGCGCAGTGTGACCAGGTCCTTGAGAAACGAAATCTGCAGCTCGCTCTGGGTCACCAGGGTATTGCCGTGCCAACGGTAGTCGGCCTGCTTGTCGAGAAACAGCGCGTCCAGCTTGCCGTGGGTTTTCTCTCGTTCCTGCAGGGCGATGGCCAGCGCCAGGTTCGATGGGCCGAAACCGATACCGATAAGGTCGTGAACCGCGGGCGAAGCAATTGCCTGTGTCATTCCAGTGTCCTCTGGATAAGCCCCTTGGCGGTGGGGCGGGAATACCTTCAAGACCTGCACAACAGGTCGTGTGTTGATAGGAAACGAGGACAATGAAATAAAATTTAGCCAATCGCTGATCAGTGCGCGTCCCACTCGCGCATCCGTACCCGGCAATGCTTCATGGCATTGACGATGTGTTTTTCCACCAGGGCGCGGGAAATACTCAGGCGCTCGGCGATTTGCAGATGAGTCAAACCGTCGAGTTTGCGCAGCAGGAAGCTGTCGCGACACACCGCTGGCAACTCGGCCAGGGCGCGCTCGAGCATTTCCAGGCGCTGGCCGTGATCGTGGGTAGTGTGGGGTGAACAGGCAGCAAAGCGCTCTTCGCTGTCCAGCACCTCCAGCGGTTCGACCAGGCGCAGCGCGTTGCGCCGGTGTCCGTCGATCACCAGGTTCAATGCCGTGCGATACAGGAATGCGCGGGGTTGTTCGATGGGAATATCGCTGGAACGCTCAAGCACTCGGACATAAGCGTCATGCACCACATCTTCGGCGACCTGGCGGTTGCCCAGCTTGGCGTTCAGGAAACACACCAGCTCGCGATAGTAGTTTTCCAACATGACTCCCGACCGCCGGAGAGGGGCGGTATCCGTTCCTTAAATGTCTGAAAATGACAGCCCATTGCATAGTGGCAGTTTGGGTAAGTGCAATTTATAGTAATTCTCATCTACTTTTAAAGAAGTCTTGCGTCAACGGTGGTTTTTTTTTTACGTATTGCACCTGTTACACAGTGTGTAACAGCCTAAATCCCCGGACTATTCTCTCGTTTAACAGTCAGCTCCCCGCACCTGCGGCCCGAACTTTCCTGGCTGGAACCTAAGCATGAAACGCCCTCGACCTGCCCGACGCGCCCTGCTTGTTGTCGCGTGCCTTGTCCCCATCATCGCCGTCGCTGCCTGGCAGGTACTGCCGCCCGGGCGTGACAGCCTGACCACCGTCACCGTCACCCGCGGCAATATCGAAAACAGCGTCACCGCGCTGGGCACCCTGCAACCGCGCCGTTATGTCGATGTGGGCGCCCAGGCGTCCGGGCAGATCCGCAAGATCCACGTTGAGGCCGGCGACCAGATCCAGGAAGGCCAACTGCTGGTCGAGATCGACCCCTCTACGCAAAAGGCCAAGCTTGACGCCAGCCGCTATTCGATCGAAAACCTCAAGGCTCAATTGCAGGAGCAGCAAGCCCAGCACGAACTGGCGCGCCAGAAATACCAGCGCCAGCAGCGCCTGGCCGCCGGCAATGCGACCCGCGAAGAAGACGTGCAAACCGCCAAGGCCGAGTTGAGCGCCACCCAGGCCCGGGTCGAGATGTTCCGTGCACAGATCCTCCAGGCCCAAGCCAGCCTGCGCAGTGACGAGGCGGAGTTGGGCTATACGCGCATCTATGCGCCGATGACCGGCACCGTGGTGGCGGTGGATGCGCGGGTCGGCCAGACCCTCAATGCCCAGCAGCAGACGCCATTGATCCTGCGTATCGCCAAACTGTCGCCGATGACCGTGTGGGCGGAGGTTTCCGAAGCCGATATCGGCCATGTCAAACCCGGCATGACCGCCTACTTCACCACCCTCAGCGGCGGCAACCGGCGCTGGACCAGTACCGTCCGGCAGATCCTGCCGATCCCGCCCAAGCCGCTCAATGAGACCCAGGGCAGCGGCAGCCCGACCAGCTCCAGCAAAAGCGGCACTGGCCGGGTGGTGCTGTACACCGTGCTGCTGGATGTGGACAACAGCGACAACGCCTTGATGGCGGAAATGACCACCCAGGTGTTTTTTGTCGCAGACCAGGCCAGGGACACGCTTACGGTGCCGGTCGCCGCGTTGCAGGGGACGGCGAATGCCGACCGGCAGATCGCCCGTGTGGTGGCGCAAAACGGCCGTATCGAAACCCGCGAAGTACGCCTGGGCATCAGCGACCGCCTGCGCGTGCAAGTGCTCGACGGCCTGCACGAAGGCGATCACCTGTTGATCGGCCCGGCCGACGGCAATGGGGGCTGAGTTGAGCACGCCCCTGATCGAACTCAAGCACATCCGCAAATCCTACGGCGGCGGCGACAGCCCGCAGGTCGACGTATTGCGTGGCATCGACCTGTCGATCCATGCCGGGGAATTCGTAGCCATTGTCGGCGCCTCCGGCTCCGGTAAATCCACGCTGATGAATATCCTCGGCTGCCTCGATCGCCCGAGCACCGGCGACTACCTGTTCGCCGGGGAAAACGTTGCGCACCTGGGCAGCGACGAACTGGCCTGGCTACGCCGCGAAGCGTTCGGTTTCGTGTTCCAGGGCTACCACCTGATCCCGTCGGGCTCGGCCCAGGAAAACGTCGAGATGCCGGCGATCTATGCCGGTATCAGCGCCACCGAACGGCATGCCCGCGCCAGCGCCCTGCTCACCCGCCTGGGCCTGGCCGAGCGTACCGCCAACCGTCCGCACCAGTTGTCCGGCGGCCAGCAACAGCGCGTATCGATTGCCCGCGCGCTGATGAACGGCGGCCATATCATCCTCGCCGATGAACCCACCGGCGCCCTCGACAGCCACAGCGGTGCCGAGGTCATGACCCTGCTCGACGAATTGGCCAGCCAGGGCCACGTGGTCATCCTGATTACCCACGACCGCGAAGTGGCGGCACGGGCCAACCGCATCATCGAAATCCGCGATGGCTTGATCATCAGCGACTCGGCCGAACATGCAACCTACGTTGCCGCCCCTGCCAATAGCCAGGCGCTGCAAGCCGTGGACCTGCGCCAGCGCCTGGTCGACGGCGCCGAACACAACGGCGCGTGGAAAGCCGAACTGGTAGACGCGGTGCAAGCGGCCTGGCGGGTAATGTGGATCAACCGTTTTCGCACGGCGCTGACCCTGCTGGGGATCATCATCGGCGTGGCGTCGGTGGTGGTGATGCTGGCGGTGGGTGAAGGCAGCAAGCGCCAGGTCATGGCGCAGATGGGCGCCTTTGGCTCCAATATCCTCTACCTCAGCGGCGCCTCGCCCAACCCGCGCACCCCCTTGGGCATCGTCACCCTCAACGATGTCGCGGCACTGGCGACGTTGCCTCAGGTCAAGCGCATCATGCCGGTCAACGGCAGCAAGGCCGGCGTGCGCTATGGCAACCTCGACTACCTGGCGTATGTGGGCGGTAACGACACCAACTTCCCGGACATCTTCAATTGGCCGGTGGTGGAAGGCAGCTATTTCACCGCCGCCGACGAGCGCAGCGGCGCCACCGTGGCGGTGATCGGCCACCGTATCCGCGAGAAACTGTTCAAGGGCCAGGTCAACCCGATCGGCCAATACATCCTGATTGAGAACGTGCCGTTCCAGGTCATCGGTGTGCTCGCTGAAAAAGGCGCGGCCTCCGGCGACAAGGACAGCGACGACCGCATCGCCATCCCCTACACCGCCGCCAGCGTACGCCTGTTCGGCAGCTACGACCCGGAGTACGTGGTGATTGCTGCAGCGGATGCGCGCAGGGTCCACGAAGCCGAAGTGGCGATCGACCAGTTGATGCAAAGGCTGCACAACGGCAAGCGCGACTACGAACTGACCAACAACGCCGCGATGATCCAGGCCGAAGCCCACACCCAGAACACCCTGTCGCTGATGCTCGGCTCGATTGCCGCGATTTCCCTGCTGGTGGGTGGCATCGGTGTGATGAACATCATGCTGATGACCGTGCGCGAGCGCACCCGCGAAATCGGCATCCGCATGGCCACCGGCGCCCGGCAGCGCGACATCCTGCGTCAGTTCCTCACCGAAGCGGTGATGCTCTCGGTGGTCGGCGGCCTGTGCGGTATCGCCCTGGCCCTGCTGGTGGGCGGCGTGCTCGTGTTGGCTAAGGTGGCGGTGCAGTTTTCCCTGGTGGCGGTGCTGGGCGCATTTGCTTGTGCGCTGGTCACCGGTGTCGTATTCGGCTTTATGCCGGCCCGTAAAGCTGCCCGGCTCGATCCGGTTAAGGCGTTGACCAGTGAATAAACGATCCATGCCCACGCACCTGACCCTGCTCAGCGTGTGCCTGTTACTCAGTGCCTGTGCCGCACCCCCGGCCAGCGTCGACAGTGGTATCGCGCCGCCCACCGCCTGGCAGTTTGCCGAGCGTGACGCCGCCCAAGCCACCAACCAACGCTGGTGGACGCAGTTTGGCAGCCCGCAGCTCAACCGTCTGGTCGACCAGGCCCGGCGGGATAGTTTCGACGTAGCCGCAGCCATAGCCCGGGTGCGCCAGGCCCAGGCGAGTGCGGTGATCGCCGGCGCACCGTTGTTGCCGGAGGTCAATTTCAATCTCAACGCCAGCCGCCAGAAACTGCTGCGCGGCAAAGGCGGGCCGGACCTGGATGCGACACAAAGCGACGACGTGGCCGACAGCTTCGGCGCCAACCTTACCGCCAGTTATGAAGTGGACTTCTGGGGCGGCCGCGCCGCCGCGCGTGATAGCGCCCTGCACAGTTTACGCGCCAGCGAGTTTGACCAGGCGACCGTGGAACTGACCTTGCTCGGCAATGTGGCCGACCGTTACGCGCAAACCCTTGCCGCGCGCCAGCGCCAGCAGATTGCCGAACTGAACCTGGCCAACGCGCGCAACGTACTCGGGCTGGTGCAAACGCGCTATGACGCCGGGTCGGCCACCGCCCTGGAACTGGCCCAACAGAAAAGCCTGGTGGCCAGCCAGCAGCGTCAATTGCCGTTGATCCAGCAACTGGCCGAAGAGTCCACGATCACCCTCGCCGCCCTCCTCGGCCAGCCGGTGCAAGCGCTGGACCTGGGCACCGAGCCGTTCCAGGCGTTGACCTGGCCGGGCATCGGTGCCGGCCTGCCCAGCCAGTTGCTCAGCCGCCGCCCCGACATCGCCAAGGCCGAAGCGCAACTGGCGGCGGCGCAGGCTGACGTCAGCGTGGCGCGGGCCGCCATGCTGCCAGCCGTCACCTTGGGCGCCACCTTGGGCTCCGACGCCTACAAGGCCGTGGAAATCCTGCGCAGCCCTTACTACACGCTGACCGCCGGGCTGGTCGGGCCGATCTTCAACAATGGCCGTCTAAGCGCCGAGCGCGACAAGGCCCGCGCCCGCCAGGACGAGCTGCTGGAAACCTATCGCGGCGCGATCATCAACGGCTTCGCCGACGTCGAAAAGGCGCTGAGCAGCATCACGCGCCTGGACCAGCAGCGCCAATGGCAGGCCGAAGAACTGCAGCACGCCCAGGACGCCTTCGAAATCGCCGAAAGCCGCTACCAGGCGGGGGCAGAAGATCTGCTCAGCGTGCTGGAAACCCAGCGCACGCTGTATACGGCCCAGGATATGAACGTGCAGCTGCGCTTGTCTCGACTCCAGGCCAGCATTGCCCTGTACAAGGCACTGGGTGGGGGCTGGAGTGCCGATACGCCCTAACAAAAAATCGGATTTCCCACGAATCGTGCCTTAAAATCCTACATTCTTTGACCCGAGGTCCTTGGTAAAAAGCCGTCCCTAAACGGCTGCCCGGTACCTCGTGATGAAACCCAGCGTTCTGGTAAAAAGCCTGACGTTTGTCTGCCTGTGGCTGACAGCAAGTCCCGCCCCTGCCAACCCACTGATTGCACCCACCGCGATTGACTGGTTGCTGGACTGCCCCTTCTCCGGCTTCGCACGACCGGACCCCGAGGTGCTGGAACGCACCCAGTGCGCCAGTGTGAGCGTGCCCCGCGACTATGCCGCGCCTAAGCGCGGCAGCGTGCGCCTGGCCATGACCCGTGTCGGTGCGCGTGAACCGCTCAGCCGCGAAGGCGTGGTGTTCATTCAGGGCGGCGAGCCTCAAAAAGGCCAGGCTGCAACGTTCGTCATCCACCTAGTCAGCCGTTGGAAGTCCTACGCCACCCCGGCCTACCGCACACTCACCAACCGGTATGACGTCATCGAGCTGAGCCCTCGCGACCTGAGCCAGGAAAACGGTATCGAGCAGGCGGCGCGCGATATGGAATTCGTGCGTGCGCAGCTGGGCGAGGCACGGCTCTATTACCTCGGCAACGACACCGCCGCGCGGTTGGGCAGCCGCTATGCCACGCTGTTCTCAGAGAACGTCGCACGCATGGTGTTGGTCAACGCCGGGCGCGGTGCGCCAGCCAGTCTCGGCATTGAACAATTACGCCTCAAAGACTCGACTCGGCCTGCAACTGTCGGTGCCGGGTGCGTCAACCAATGGGTCGGGGATTTTCTGGTTTACGGTAAACAGCCACCGCCGTCTACGCGCTGTCTTGATTCAGGCAGTTGGGATTAGAATGCCGCATTCATCCCCGGGGGCTTCATGGACATCGAACTGGCACGCACCTTCCTCGAAATCACCCGTTGCGGCAGCCTCGCCGCCGCCGCCGAGAAACTGCACGTCACCCAAACCGCCATCACCGCCCGCGTAAAAAACCTCGAAACCCAACTCGGCAGCACGCTGTTCATCCGCAACCGCGCCGGTGCGCGCCTGACCGCCGACGGCGAGGCCTTCGTGGTGTACGCCAACCAATTGCTGCAAACCTGGGAAGCCGCGCGCCGCGACCTGCCGCTGCCCGATGGCTACCGCAATGTGCTGCATATCGGTGGCGAAGTCAGCCTGTGCAACCCACTGATGCTCGGCTGGGCCCAGGCCCTGCGTGAACACATTCCCGGGCATGCCTTGCGCACCGAAATCCGCGAGGGCGAGTACCTGTTGCGCCAACTGGAACTGGGCGTGCTCGACGCCGCGCTGGTGTTCCAGCCGCAATACTGGCCGGGGTTGCAGGTGGAGCAGGTGCTCGAAGAAAAGCTGATCCTGGTGCAGTTGGTGAGCAAGCCGGAACCCTACGTGTATATCGACTGGGGCCAGGGCTTTCGCCAGCAGCATGACGCCGCCCTGCCCGACCGGGCTCGTGCGGCGTTGAGTTTCAACCTGGGGCCGCTGGCATTGCAGTACATCCTGGAGCATGGCGGGGCGGGGTATTTCCGCACGCGGGTGGTGCAAAGCTACCTCGACAGCGGCGTGATGCAACGCGTGCCCAAGGCGCCGGAGTTCAGTTTCCCGACGTACCTGGTGTATTCGCGGGCGCGGGACTCGGCGGTCTTGCAGCAGGCCCTGGGGTTGCTGCGCACGGTCGTCGAAGCGGAAAAGGATTGGTCGCAGCGCTGGGATCCGGTGATTTGAGGCCGGGCACATGTTAGCCTGCTACTGTTTTCTTCTGGTTTCCCCTGCCGATGAACAAGAAAAAATCCGTCACCATCAGCGACATCGCCAAACGCGTCGGCATGACCACCATCACCGTGTCCCGTGCGCTGAGCAAACCTGACCTGGTGAAGCCTGCCACGCTGGAACGCATCCTTGAAGTGGCGCGGGAGCTGGATTACGTGCCCAACGCGTTCGCGCGCGGGCTCAAGCGCAGTGAAAGCCTGATCATCGGCGTGATCACTGCGTCAGTCGACAACCCGTTCTACAGCGAGATGATCAAGGCGATTTCCCGCGAGGCCAAACAGCACGGCTACACCATCATGCTGGTGGACACCGATGAGCTGGAGGAGCTGGAAAGCAAGGCGGTGGACACCCTGCTGGGTTACCGCGTGGCGGGGATCATCCTGTCGCCGGTCTCCGATGAGCCGAGCTACCAGCCCGACTACCTGGAGCGCCTGGGCAACGGCAAGACCCCGGTGGTGCTGCTCGACCGCACAATCCACGACAGCCCGTTCAGCCGTGTCGTGCTCGACAACTACCACAGTGGCATCCAGGCCGCGCACTACCTGCTACGCCAGACGCCCGACCTCAAGCGCCTGCTGGTGCTGACCGGCCCCGAGCATTCACGCATCACGGTGGAACGCCTCAAGGGCTTGCGCGAGGTGTTCGCCGAACACCCTCAAGTGCACCTCGAAGTCCAGGCCGGCGACTACACGCTGATGCCGTCCTACCTGCACACCCTCGACTACCTGGCCGAACACTCGGCGCCGGACGCGATCATGGGCTTCAACCAGTTGATCACCCTGGGTGCCCTGCGCGCCTTGCGCATGCACAACATTGCCCATGACAGCCTGACCATCTGCGGCATCGACCGCCTGCCTTTTGCCGATATCTTCGGCGTGCCCATCGCCTGCGTGGCCCACGATGCGTCACTGGCCGGCAGCAGCGCGGTGCGCCTGCTGCTTGATCGCCTGGCAGACCCGTACAAGCCACGGGACAAAGTGGTGATCGCCGGTCAGCTGGAAAACGGCTAGCGGCTGGTGTAGCCGCCGTCGATAGGCAGGCTCACGCCGCTGATCATGCTGGCGGCGCTGCTCAGTAGAAACAGCACCGGCAGTGCGACTTCCACGGTTTCAGCGAAGCGCCCCAGCGGAATCGCCGCCAACGCCGGGTCGCGCTTGGCCGGGTCGGACCAGGCCATGGTCGCCATCGGCGTCAGCGTGACCGTGGGGTTGACGCTGTTGACGCGAATCCCGAAGCGGCCCCACTCGGCACATTGCACGCGGGTGATCGCATCCAGCGCGGCCTTGGAGGCGCAGTAGCTGAGGTGATCGTCCAAAGCGACCAGCGAGGCCTGGCTGGAGACGTTGACGATGCTGCCGGCGATCTTCGCTTCGATCATTTTGGCCGCCACCCGGCTGGCGACTTGCGCGGCAGCGCGGGCGTTGACGCGCATCACCTGGTCGAACGCCTCGGCGCTGATCGCCGCCGCCGGTTCCAGGCGAGAGATGCCGGCGCAGTTGACCAGGCCGTGCAACGGCGGCAGTGCTTGCAGGGCGGTATCGAGGGCGGCGCTGTCGGCGACGTCCACGCACAGACTGTGGCAGCCGAGTTGGGCCAGGGCCTGCGCGTCGCGGCCCAAGGCGAAGACTTCGGCGCCGCTGGCGATCAATTGCAGCGCGATTTCCCGGCCAATGCCGCTGCTGGCGCCGGTGACGAGAATGCGCTGGTGGGTGAAGGTGAAGGCTGGGTTCATGGCTGACACTCTCAAAAACAATGAAGATCCCTTGTGGGAGCGGGCTTGCTCGCGAATGCGGTGGTTCAGCCATGCATCCAGTGACTGACACTGCGCATTCGCGAGCAAGCCCGCTCCCACTTTTTTGGACGGTG
Source organism: Pseudomonas sp. S09G 359 (assembly GCF_002843605.1). NCBI lineage: Bacteria > Pseudomonadati > Pseudomonadota > Gammaproteobacteria > Pseudomonadales > Pseudomonadaceae > Pseudomonas > Pseudomonas sp. S09G 359. Next base: position 4,410,397 of record NZ_CP025263.1, read on the forward strand.
CTGAATCAGTGGGTTTGCAAGTTATGCATGATCGGTTTCAGCGCCGGGTACAGCTTCAGGTACTCGGCAAACGCCCGCTCATACGCCTCGACATTTTCCGCATTCGGCTCAGCCCGCAAGGCCAGCTGCACCCAACCCTTGTCCATCTCCCCGTCACTCACCAACCCCACCGTATGCGCTGCCAGCAGCGCCGCGCCCAAGGCCGCTTCGACCTCCTGGACGATGGTGTACACCGGGTACCGGGTCACATCCGCGATGATCTGCATCCACAGATCCGAATGGCTCGCGCCGCCCACCACGATCAGCCGCGGGTCGAGGGAATGTGCGCCACGCGTACCCGCCTCGATGTTATGGCGCAAGGCAAAACTCACCCCTTCGAGCACCGCGCGGTACAGGTGGATGCGGCTGTGGTAGAGGTTGAGCCCGACGAAACTGCCGCTGGCGCGGTCGTCCCACACCGGGCTGCGTTCGCCCATCAGGTACGGCAGGAACAGCAAGCCCTCGCTGCCCGCCGGGATCTGCATCGCGCTCTGTTCCAGCAACACCAGGCTGTCCTGGCCGCTGGCCTTGGCCTGTTGTTCTTCGGCCTGGCAGAACTGCTCGCGAAACCAGCTGACCGACGCCCCGGCGGTGATCGCGCCGCCGAAGATATACAGGTCCTGATGGCCGTTATAGACGTGGGGGAAACTCACCAGGCCATGGTGTGCATCCACGTGCTGGTTCAGGTAGCCCCAGCACATGCTGGTGCCAATCATCGCCACATGGTTGCCCGGCCGCGTAACGCCCGCCGCCAGGGTCGCCATGGCCGCGTCCACCCCGCCCGCCAGGATCGGCATACCCGCCTGCAAGCCCAGGCGCGTGGCCCAGCTTTCAAGCAGCCCACCGACCACTTCGCCGGAATGCACCAGCCGCTCAGGCATCATCGCCTGCGGTATGCCCAAGGCCTCGAGCATCTCCCCCGACCAACTGCGTGCCGCCACGTCATACACGCCGCCGATATTGCCGGCGCTGCTATGGTCGACCGCCAACTCACCGGTGAGGCACCAGTTGATGTAGCTGTTGGGCGGCAGCAGGTAGCGCGCGTCGGCCCATACCTGCGGCTGATGCTGCTTAAGCCAGAGCATCTTGGTGAAGCCGTAGTAGCTGTCCACCGAGTTACCGGTGACCGCGAACAGCCGCTCCAGGTCGACATGCTCGCGCACCCACGCGACCTGCTCGCCGGCACGGCGGTCCATCCAGATCAGGCATGGGTGCAGCGGCGTGATCTGCGCATCCACGGCAATCCCCGAACCGCCGTAGAGGCTGCTGATGCACAGCGCCTTGACCTGGTTTTTATCGACCCCGGCCTTTGCCATGCAGTGCGCCACGCACGCCTCCACGGCCTCCAGCCACACCTGTGGCCATTGCTCGGCCCAGCGCACTTTGGGGGTATCCACGCGATACCCCTGGCTGTGCTGGGCGATGATCCGGCCTTGACCATCCGCCAGCAGCGCCTTGGTGCTCTGGGTTCCGATATCGACACCCATCACGTATTCCATGATCACAGCACCGGCTTCAATAGCACCTTGATCGATTTGGTCGAGTTGGCCAACTCAAACGCTTCGGCAAAGTTATCCAGTGGGAAGTCATGGGTGACGATACCCTTGGAGGTGACCAGCCCACGCTCGAACAGGTCGATGGCAATCGGGTAGCAATACGGGCCGAGGTGCGCGCCGCGTACATCGAGTTCCTTGCGGTCGCCGATGATCGACCAGTCCACGCTGGTCTCGGCGCCGAACACGCTGAATTCCACGAAGCGCCCCAATTTGCGGATCAGGTCCAAGCCTTGGGTCACACCTGCCGGCACACCGGTGGTCTCGATGTACACGTCGCAGCCGTAACTGTCAGTGAGGCTGTTGATGATCTCGCGAGCGTTATCGCGGGACGGGTTGATCACCACGTCGGCGCCAAACTTTTTCGCCAGCTCCAGGCGCTCGTCAACCATGTCGATCACCACCAGTTTTTTCGGGGTTTTCAGCGCCGCGACCTGGACCATGCACAGCCCCAGCGTGCCCGCACCGGCGATCACCACCACGTCATCGAGCTGGATGTCGCCACGGTTGACGGTGTGGATCGAACAGGCCATCGGCTCCACCAGCGCCGAGTCTTCCAGGGACACCGACTCGGGAATCTTGTGCACGATGGCAGTCTTGGGGATGCGCATGTACTGGGCCATACCGCCTTCGGCCACTTCACGCTGGAAGCCGAAGATGTTGTGCACTTCGCACATCCAATACTTGCCGGACTTGCAGAAACGGCACTTGGCGCACGGCACGATCTGTTCGGCGATCACCTTGTCGCCTACCGCGACCTCAAAGTGCTCCTCGGCACCCTCGCCGACTTGCTCCACGTAGCCGAAAAACTCATGGCCCGGTACGACTGGCGCCTTGACCCAGGGGTTGTCGCCGCCCCAGAACATCGCCGCGCCGGAGTGGCACTTGCAGTCACTGGCGCAGATGCCACAGGCGGCGATGCGGATCACCAATTCATTCGGGCGCGCCTGGGGTTTGCCGATGCGTTCCAGGCGGTAGTCTTTCGGGCCGTGGCAGACGACGGCTTGCATTTCGGTGTGCTTGTCCATGGTGTTGGGTCCTGTCTTGAGAGGAAATTATCGATGGCGCTGACGGCTGATAAAAATCGCCAGCAAAATGATCCCGCCCTTGATCACGCTCTGGACGTAGGGCGAAACGCCGAGCATGTTCAGGCCGTTGTTGAGTACGCCGAGCAGCATGGCGCCGAGCAAGGTGCCGACGATCACCCCGCGCCCACCGGCAATCGAGGCACCGCCCAGCACCACGGCGGCAATGGCATCCAGCTCGAACGACACGCCGGCATTCGGCTGGCCGCTCATCAGCCGTGAGGTCAGCACCAGCCCGGCAATCGCAGCGGTCAAGCCGCTGATGCCATACACCAGCAACTTGAACCGCGCCGCGCGCACCCCGGACAGCCGCACCGCTTCTTCATTGCCACCGATGGCGTAGATGTAGCGGCCGATGCGCGTGTGTTGCAGCAGCACATAGGCCGCCAGGTAGGTAAGCAGCATGATCAGGATCGGCACCTGGATGCCGAACACGCTCTCGCGGCCGAAGAAGGCGAACCAGTCCGGCAGCCCGGAAATCGGGTAGCCGTCGGTGTACATCAGGCCAAAGCCACGGGCGATGCCCATGGTCGCCAGGGTCACGATGATCGGCGGCATGTGCAGGTAGGCGACGAACAAGCCATTGCCGATACCGAAGGCCACGCCCACCAGCATCCCGGCACCAATCGCCAGGCCGGGCGGCACGCCGGCAACCATCAAGCCGGCGGTCAAGGTGCCGGATAGCGCCATCACCGGCCCCACCGACAAATCGATGCCACCGGTAAGGATCACGCAGGTCATGCCCACCGCGATAATCGCGTTGATCGACACCTGGCGGGCGATGTTCGACAGGTTGCTGGCGGTGAGGAAGGTGTCGCTGGCGAGGATCATCACCAGGGTCACCACCACCAGCCCCACAAAGGGGTAAAACGCCGGCGAGCGCACCAGCCGCGCCAGGTTCAGGCGCAGCCGGCTGGCGTCGACACGGTTAATGGACGTATTCACTTGAGCCCCCTGTTGCATGGCGCATGACCTCTTGAGGATTGACGGCGGACGCTTCCAGAACCTTGACGATCGCGCCCTTGTGGAACACCGCGACGCGGTCGCACATGCCAATGACTTCGGGCAGTTCGGAAGAAATCATGATGATCGCGTAGCCCTGTTCGGTAAGGCTGCGCATCAGGGCGTAGATCTGCGCCTTGGCACCCACGTCGATGCCACGGGTGGGCTCGTCGAACACCAGCACGTCGCAGTGGTGGTTGATCCAGCGGGCGATCACCACCTTTTGTTGGTTGCCGCCGCTTAAGTTGAACACCCGACTCTCGCCGCTCGGGGCCTTGATCGACAGCTGACGCATCAGGTCTTCGACGCTGGCGCACTCCTTGGCCTTGTCGATCAGGCCGCTGGCGTTCTGGTACTTGGGCAGGTTGTTCAGGGAGATATTTTCGCGAATGCTGAAATCGGTGATCAGCCCTTCGCTCTTGCGGCTTTCCGGCAGCAGGCCGATGCCATGGGCGAGCGCCTGGGCCGGGTCGTCGAGGGTGATTTTCTCGCCGCGCAGCCACACGTCTTTGCTCACCGACGGCAGCGCGCCCATCATGCCCAAGGCCAGTTCGGTGCGGCCGGAACCGACCAGCCCGGCAAAGCCGAGAATTTCGCCCTGGTGCAATTTAAAGCTGTTGTGGGGGCCATTACGCACCAGCTGGATGTCCTTTACCTCCAGCAGCAACTGGCCTTTTTCGGCGCTGGGTTTGGGCGGAAAACTGCATTCCAGGCGCCGGCCGACCATCATTTCTACCAGGCGATCGATATCGCTGTCGGCCACGTCGGTAACCCCCACATTGCCGCCGTCGCGCAGCACGCTGATGCGGTCGCATACCTGGAAAATTTCCTCCAGGTGATGGGAGATAAAAATCACCGCCACGCCTTGGCGCTTGAGTTCGCGCATGATCTCGAACAGCAGCTCGGCTTCGCTCGGCGTGAGGGTTGCGGTGGGCTCATCGAGTACCAGCAAGCGCGCATCCAGGGCCAGGGCCTTGGCGATTTCAACAAATTGCTGCTCGGCCACACTCAGGTGCTTGACCGCGCACTGCAGGTCGATGCTCACGCCCAGGCGCTTGAACAACGCCTCGCTGGCGTCGACCATCTCGCGCTTGCGCAATAGACCGAAGCGGTTGCTCAGCTCATGGCCGAGGAAGATATTTTCCACCGCCGTGAGGTAGGGAATCAGGCTGAACTCCTGGAACACAATGCCGATACCGGCGGCAATCGCATCACGGTAAGTTGCGAAGTGCTGCGCCCGGCCATCGATCAGAATCTGCCCTTCGTCCTGATGCTCGACGCCGCCGAGGATCTTCATCAGGGTGGACTTGCCCGCGCCATTTTCCCCGAGCAAGGCATGGATCTCGCCGCGCTCCACTTGCAGGTTGATGGACTTGAGGGCCTGTACCCCGGGGTAACGCTTACAGATATTTTCCAGCTGCAAAAGACTGCTCATACCGCCGACCTCGTATTCAGTAGGAATCCTTGAGCCCCGCGCGTAACGCGGGGCCTGGGCGATTTACCAGCTGAAATCCTTGGCCTTGGCCTGGTCGATCAAGGTGATGTCGACCGGGATCGTGGCGGGCACTTGCGAGCCCCACTTCTTGGCCAGGGCAATACCCAGGGCAAGGCGGATCTGGTCGCGGGGGTATTGGGCGGAAGTGGCGATGAACTTGCTGCCGGGTTTCTGGATCGCCTTGATCGCTTCCGGCGCGCCGTCGACGCTCACCAGTTTCACGTCCAGGCCACTGGCTTCGATGGCCGACAAGGCGCCGAGGGAGCCGTTGTCATTCACGCTGAAAATGCCCTTGAGGGTGGGCTGTGCCTGCAGCATGTTTTCGGTGACGGTCAGCGCCTGGTCACGTTCCTGCTTGCCGTTCTGGATGCTGACAATCTTGATCTCCGGATGCTTGGCCACGGCCTCTTTGCAGCCGCGCACACGCTCCAGGATCGGCACCACGGCAATGCCGTCGAGGATGGCGATATTGCCTTTGTCGCCGATGTTCTTGGCCAGGTATTCACAGGCCTGGAAACCGGCGTCGAAGTTCTTCGAACCGACGAAGGAATCCAGCGGGCCCTCGGCCTGCGCGTCCACGGCGACCACCACAACGCCGGCAGCGTGGGCGGATTTGACGGCCGATTGCACGCCGACCGAATCCGTCGGGTTGATCAGCAGGATATCGATACCTTTTTGCAGCATGTCTTCGACGTCACTGACCTGCTTGGACACGTCGTGACGGGCATCGGTGATGATCAGTTTCGCACCGATGGTCGCGCCGGCTTCTTCGAGGGCGTTTTTCATGGTGACGAAATAGGGGTTGTTGATTTCCTGGAACGAGGCGCCGATGCGGATCGGTTTGGCGGCGTCGGCAAAGACAGCGGTTGTTGAGCCGAGGGTGATGCTTACAGCCAATAAACACAGGGTTTTCGGGAGCATTTTCATGGCGTGGGTCTCTGTTTTGTTTTTATTTTTAGAGCAAATGTTATCGTTAACATTTTGCGAGAAGCTAGCAAGGAAATGAGGGGTGTGCAAGCCCCCACTGGTCACTTCAAGTTACGCGGTCCCTGTGGGAGCTGGCTTGCCTGCGATGGCATCCACTCGCTGTGCCTGACACAACGCGGTGTCTGCATCGCAGGCAAGCCAGCTCCCACAGGGGTTTCATGCGCAGCGTAAAAACTCGCACATTCCCCACCACCAACTAAGCTCACCCTCCAACAAAAAAATACCGAGCAACCCGCCATGGCCCACCCCACCGAGACCTTTCGCGACCGCTACCGCGCCGCCGTCAGCCGCCGTTACAACCCCTGGCTGCACGCCGGTTTCGTGCTCGGTTATGGCATCGTATGCATCGCACTGGCCTGGTCCACCACGGCGCAGATCACTGCCCTGCAATGGCTGACCGTGCCCGTGACCCTGGTGTTCTTCAACCTGTGCATTTACCTCGTGCACCGCCATCTCGGCCATCACAAACACCGCGTGGCGCGGTTGTTTTATGCGCGCCACACCGGCGATCACCACAGCTTTTTTACCCCCGGCCACATGACGTTCGACAGCCCCAAGGACTGGCGCGTGATCCTCTTCCCAGCCTGGCTCATCGTGATCCACAGCCTGGTAATCACCCTGCCCGCCTGGTGGCTGCTCCAGCACCTGAACCCCAACGTAGCCGGCCTGTTCGCCGGCTGCATGATCCTCGGCTACCTGCTTTACGAAGTCTTCCACGCCTGCGAACACCTGCCCGCCACGCACCCGGTGGCGCGCCTGCCGTGGATTCGCCAGATGCACCACCTGCATGCCCTGCATCATCGCCGCGAGCTGATGCAGGGGCGCAATTTCAATATCGTCCTCCCGCTGATGGATTACCTGTTCGGCACCCTGCACTGGGAGCCGGGCCCCCACGACAACCAGGAATCGTCATGAGTACCCGTCCAAAAAAACTGCGTCACCTGATGTTTGTGTTGCTGCTTGGCGTGATCGCGTTTCTGTTGTTGATGCCCACCAAGGTGCAACCGGTGAACTGGACGCCGCCCAAGGCGCCGTCGATGAAGCACGGGCCCTACACCGAAAACCAACGCCTCAAGGGCGTGCAGAAAATCGGCGCCCAGGACATCCCCGGGCCCGAGGCGTTGCTGCTGGATGCCCAGGGGTTCCTGATCAGCGGCCTGCATGACGGACGCATCATCCGCACCTCGCCCGACAGCCGCAGCCTGGAAGTGCTGGCCAATACCGGTGGGCGCCCGCTGGGCATGGCTCTGCACCCGGATGGGCGCCTGATCATTGCCGACGGGATCAAAGGCCTGCTCGCGCTGGATACCCGCCGCCAAATCACCACCCTGAGCACCGCCGCCGCTAGCGTGCCGTTTGGCTTTACCGATGATGTGGTCGTGGACGCCGCCGGGCGTTATGCGTACTTCAGCGATGCGTCGAGCCGCTGGGGGTATGGCCAGGATGGCGAAGCGGTGATCGAACATGGCGGCGATGGCCGGCTGCTGCGCTATGACTTCAGCAATGGCACCACCGAAGTGCTGTTGGAACAGCTGCAATTCGCCAATGGCGTGGCCCTCGGCCCGAACGAAAACTACGTGCTGGTCAATGAAACCGGCGCTTATCGCATCAGCCGCTATTGGCTCAAGGGCGAGCGCGCAGGCAAGCACGACCTGTTTATCGACAACCTGCCCGGCCTGCCGGACAACCTCAGTTTCAACGGCCAGGACCGCTTCTGGGTGGCCTTGTATTCACCCCGCAACCCACTGCTGGACAGCTTTGCCGGCTACCCGCTGCTACGCAAAGTGATGGTGCGCGCCCTGCTCGTGCTGCCCAAGCCCATCGAGCGCAAAGCGTTTGTGCTGGGGCTGGATACCGAGGGCAAGGTCATCGCCAATCTGCAGGATGGCAGCGCCGGCAATTACTCACCGATCACCACCGCCCGCGAGTATGGCAACTGGCTGTACCTGGGCTCGTTGAAGAGTACGAGCATGGCGCGCCTGCCGTTGGCGCTGGCATTGGAGCCATAACGCCAAAAGGGCATACAGGCGCGAGGCCTGTATGCCCTGGGGTCTAACGCGTCAGTGCCTTAGGCCTTGCTGCTGCTCAGCAAGGTCTGTGTGCACAAGTGGCCAAAGCTCACATACGGAACATTGTCCCCACCAACGCCGATCCCTGGATACTCCAGCACTTCCATACGCCATACGCCGTAGTTGAAGTAGGTCCGCCAGGTGTTGTTGTAGCCCTGGGCGTAATCGACAAAGGTGGTCTGGAAATCACCGGAGCAGGTGCCCACGTTGATCGTCCCAGCGGCCTCGCCGGCACTGTCGGTGGCTGCCGAATACGCCTGGTAGACGATGTCGCCATTGTCCGGGTCGATACGTTGGTCGAGGAACACAATCGGGTGCAGCCCCACCAGTGGCATGCCGGTGCTGTCCGACAGGCTCATGTTCCAGGTCAGGTTCCGATAGGCCTGGGTGGTCATGTAGCCGTAGCCCACATCGGAAGCCGAATACGGGATGCGGATCACGCTCGGCTCGCCTTTCACATCCGAGGTATTGATGCGTGGGTTGGAACCAAACGACAGGTTGTATTTACCCGTCGCACTCCAGGCGGCATTCGGGTTCGGCCGCACACGCAACTTGACCACGCCGCCAACGCCCGGGTTGGACACCGAGTCCGACTTGAGGTTGGGGTCCACCACGACCCACTGATTACCGTTCAGGCGTTCCAGGATCCACTTGTTGCGGGCATCGGCAGTCAACGCAAAGCCCACGCTCTGGCCACGTACGGCCTTGAAATCGAAGTAGTCGACATCGTTGACGCTGTCGGCGTTGCCGCTGAGGTAGTTGAGCGTGTCCGGCAGCTGGAAAGCCGTGTCCGGCGTGTCATTGGGCTCGAATGCATCGAGATTGGCATCCACCGCCACGCCGAACTGGAAGCTCGACCCCGCCACCGCCGCATTGGCTTCCATGAACCAGTAGTAATCACCGGCCGGCAGCACACCACCGAGGCTTTCATCACCGGTGCCAGGGTTGTCGGAAGTACCCAGGGGAATCGGGTTGCCTTGGCCGTCGTCCTGGAACAGGGTCAACGACATGTTGGTGCCCGCCGTCTGGCCGACCAACAGCGCATTGATCCGCGCCTTCTGCGGCAGGTTGAAGTGGTAGCACAGCAAGTCGCCGGTTTGCACACCGTTGACCGTGTACAACTGGTTCACATCCAGAGTGGTCTCACAGCCCTGGACCAGCGCCGCCTGCACGGCACTCGCCTGTTGAGCGTCGGCTTTCGTAACTTTAGTCACCGGGGCCGCTGCCGTGCGGTTTTCTACCCCCAAAGCGGCCTTGGCCTTGGCGGCAACCACAGGCTTCTTCAGTTGCTGTTTCAGCGCCGCAGAAGCCTTGGCAGCCGGTACATCGCCAGCCGCTTTCAGGGTTTGCTTGACCGCTTGCGCAGCCAGTTGAGGGTATTGTTCGGCCAGGGCAAAGGCCGACACGAAGCAGGTGGCCGCCATGGCCGCGCCCAGCATAAAGGCTTTTTTCGATTTCATTTTTTATCCATCCATAGTTAAAAAGTGAAGCTCAGGTGACATCCGGTCACCTGGGATGGAATGTAGGATATGACTGGATGGATGTACAGTATTTTTTCGAAAAAACTTACCACTCGAGCCAAGTGCACCAATAGCCCCAACTGATGGCCCAAATCATCGCGAGGCGATAGGGCCACACTGCCCAACGCCTGAGTGATGACGGGATGGACGCCAATTCAGCCTCCGTCAGGTACCCCTCTTTCACCGAACGCTTTGGCGTGCGGAGGATGTCAATCAACAGCCCCATACGTCTGGACCGGCTGACACGCTGGGTTCGCTCCCAGCGTTGCCTGCTGTTACGAACCTCTGGGTTTTCACTGAAGTAACTTTCCAGCTCGTCGAGTTTTGTACAGCCTGCAAATAGCAACAGCCCCAACACCACGAACGTGCCGACAATCATCACGATGGTGTAGGCGAAAAAAAATGACATGGTTAAGCCTCCTCTGGCTGGAAGATCAGATCACCATCGACCTCAATGATTACCCCACCCAAAAACGCACCGCCTTTGCCACCGGTTTTTCCTCCTGCATACCCTCCCGCCGCGCCGCCAATAATTCCATTAGGGAATGGGGATATCGCACCATCTGCGCCAGACGGTCCAGACAACCGTCGCGATTATCCAAATGAATAAAAGATAGTAGGGCCACACCACCCAACGTTTAAGTGCTGAAGGAACAGCCGCCAGCTCGGCCTCGGTGACATCACCGGCGTTCACATGGCGCTTCGAGTCGGACAGGAACTCGAAGATCAACAGCATGCGATACTGCTTATCGATCCACTGGTTTCTCTTCCAAAAACGCTTATTGCTACGGACCATTTCGTTTTGACTGAAATAACTTTCCACCTCGTCGAGCTTTGTATATTCGGCAAAAAGCATCAGCCCTAGAACCACAAATATCCCAACAAACCACACCATTGTGTAGGCGAGAAAAAAATCCATGATCAGGCGCCCTCTGGTTGAAAGATCAAATCACCATCGACCTCCAGGATCTTTCCACCCAGAAACGCCCCGCCATCCCCAAACGCATCTCCTAATGAATACCCTCCCGCAGCGCCTCCAATAACTCCACAGGCCAGCCCCCCTTTACTTCTAGATGCGATGCCCAACAATACCTTGCATGCATAACGAGTTAGCGCAGCGCCTCCCTTCCCTCCCACCGTAGCCCCTGCCACCGAAGCTACCAACCGACCACCCTCGACATACTTCGCCCGCCGACACTCCGCCTCCCGCCCCGTCACACACGACTCCTTGATTTCCAACCCCGCATTCCCCACATCCAACGCCAACCCCACATAAGTCCCCTTACCCAACCACTTCGACATCTGCGCAATCTCGCGCATCCGCTTGGCATACCCCTCTATCTCCCCCTTGTGCAAATAGCTCTTGGTCGAAATCCCCAACACCTTTTTCAACGACTGATTGCCCTGCAACCCCGTACCAAATCGCGCGGCGCCCTGCAGTTGCAGGTCCAACTGCCGGAACAACGCCTGGCGCTGTTGGAGAAACGCCTGCCGGTCCAATGCGCCGCCCTTGAAGCGTTGATGCAAGCGGTCTACGTCTTCCAGGGTGTGCGCCACCTCATCCAGGTGTCGCGCCCATGCCGACGTCGCACTGCCGATACCAATCGAGCCATACGTCAGGAAACTCTGCAGCAAGTCGTAGTTGCCGAGCACCGCGTTGCCGACCGACGTATCCATCTCCAGGTTTCGGCGAACGTCTTCGGCATGCCGCATCAACCAGGCTTCCTCGCCGGAACAACTCACGCTGTAGGTATCGGGAACGATCACCACCTGCCCCGGCGCCACCAAGCCTGGACGCAGGTGCCGGTTCAGCACATCAAAATGAGCAGAGCGCTGCTGGCTGAGCGCGCGGCCCATCAGGCGGTATTTCAAACTTTCGTAGTCCGTTGTGTGGTCATTGATATATCCCTGCGCCATGCCTTACATCCCGGATGCAATGAAGATGGCGCCGAAATATAAGCAAGCGAACCCGCCCCGGACACAAGCCCAAGGGGGGCGAATTACATTTGGGAAGTTGCCTACTTAGCTAAGAAACAGTGCCTACAGAAACCAGCCTAATAACCGGTCATTTCCAGGTAACCCACCCCACCCTCGAACTGCACCGGGCCTTCCCAGTACGGAATACTCAGGTTCATCCAGGCGTTCGGGTTGACGGCGTCAGTGACGATATCCAGCTGTTTGCCGGGAATTTTCAGCGACCAACGTGTAGGCATCTTGCGCCCGTCGATGGTCGTGGTTGCCAGGGGCACCAATTGGATATCGGCGTTATGCAGGGTTTGGGTACGGCCTTCGCGGTCGATCCAGGTGCCGGTCAGGTAGGCCGCACCGTCGGTTTGCCGTACCCGAAACAGCATCAACTGCTCGCCACGGTCGAGGTGCAGGGAGAACCAGTCCCAACCGGTCTGGCTGGCGGCCAGCGGTTGGCTGCTCCATTCGCGATCGAGCCACGCGGGGCCGGTGACTTGGTAGACCTTGCCATCGATGCTCACGCTGCCACTGGCGCTGAAAAACGGCTGACTGTAGTAGTACGAAGCCTGGCCCTGGTCGGATTTGCGACTGTAGCCGCCGTCGCCCTGCAACACCAGCGGGCGGCTGGAGGTCAGCTGCAGGTCATAGGCGAAGTGCGCGCCGCTGGCCTTGAGCTGCATGTCCGCCAGGGGGCTGGCTGCACCCGGGCGGCTGGCGAAATTCCAGTCGTCGATCCAGGCATTGAACGGCATCGCCTGCGCCCCGGCCTGGCCGACGCCGCCACGTGCATAACGCTCGGCGGCATAGTGACGGGTGGCAGAGGTGACGGCGGCGTGGCCCAGCCAGACGGTCGAATCCTGCCAGCCCGCTTGCGTCGGCCCGGCCTTGAGGGCATTGCGAAACAACGTCCATTGCACGCCGTACAGATTGCCCTGGGCATCCTTGAGGTTGGCGGTGACATACCACCATTCAATGCGAAAGCCCGCGTGGGGGCCATGGTCCTCGGGGAAGCTGAAGACCTTGCCGGGCACCACCTGGGCAAAATCCGCCGCGTCACTGCCCAACCCGGCGAAGCTTTCCTCGGGTGCGGGGGCTTTGTCGCAGGCACTCACCAGCAACAGTGCAGCCCATAGCAGCGACTTAATCTTCATGGGCAAACGTCCTCAACAAGTCAGCCGGGCGGCTGCGGTACAACTGCCACAGCGGCCAGGCCGATGCCAACAGCGTGGCCAACATCGCCAGCCCCAGCAACTGCGCCAATTGCCACGGGAACACCTGCAACGGCAACCGCCAGCCAAACGCCTGCACATTGATCACCGCGTCCAGGCACCAGGCCAACAACACGCCCAACGGCAGCGCGAGGACCAGCGTGAGCAGCGCCAGCAGCCAGGTCTGCCCCAGGTTCAGCAGCATCAATTGCCGCCGTGTCACGCCCAGGGCCCACAGCGGCGCGAGCTGGCCGAGGCGGCTTTGGCTCTGGGTCAACAGGCTGATAAACAGCGCCACGCCGGCCACGCCGAGCGTCAGGCTGTTGAGCGCCGCCGTGGCGGCAAAGGTGCGTTCGAACACTTGGCTCGACCAACCCTTGAGCTGCTGCTGGTCGACGATCCGGCTGTCTTCCAGGGCGAAGGCGCGCTGCACCGCATGGATCAGCGGCGCCACATCGGTCGGCGCGACCCGCAGGTTGAACCGTGCCGGTGACAGCCCCGGCCAGTGGGCCAGCAGTTGCGCGGAAGTGACCAGCATATGGCCCTTGGGGTTGCCATAGTCGGCGTAGATCCCCACTACCTTGGGTGCCCACACACCTTGCGGCGTGGAAATTTTGACCGTGTCGCCAAGGCTCACCGCCAGCCGCCGCGCCAGTTGCTCGCTGAGCATCAGGGTGTCGCCTTGCTGCAACTGGTCCCAGGGTGCGCGCACCGCGTCCAGCAAAGGCCAGTGCTGGCGATAGGTGGGGTCGTCAACCACGCCAAACAGATCCGCCGGCCAGCCCTGCACTTGCACGGCCACCTGCCAGGTGGGCAATACAGTCTGCACCAGGGGTTGCTGCGCCAGCCACGTGCTGAGTTGCTCCGCCTGGGCCGGGTTTTGCGGGTTGAGGTACAGCTCGGCGGTGAGGCGTTGCTCCAGCCAGTTATTGAAGGTGTGACGAAAGCCCGACGTCATCGACCCCGCACCGATGTTCGCGGCCAGCGCCAACAGCAGCGCCATCAGCGCCAGGCTCAGCGCCGGCAATTGCTGGCGGCAGTCGGCGAGAAACCATTGCCCGAGTACCCCGCGGCTGCGCCCCAACACCGCCTTCAACAAGGCGTTGAGCAGTACCGGCAAACCAAGGGCGGCGCCGAGCAGCAACGCGGCCATCAGCACAAACCCGGCGGCCAGGCTGTCACCCAACCACAACGCCAGCAACGCAATCGACAACGCGATGCCGGCCACCCAACCCTGGCGCCGCAACCAGCGCCCATGAGCCTCATGCCAGGCCTGGGCATTGGCCAGCGCCAGCAACGGCAAACGCGCCGCCCGCCACAGGCTGCCGGCACCGGCGAGCACGGCGCCCAGCAGGCTCAGGCCGAGCCCCGCCAGCCACCATCCCGGGCTCAGACTCAACTGCCCGGGCACTTCGGCGCCATACAACCCGCGCAGGCTGGCGGCCACATCCGGTAGCAGCAGGCTGGCCAACAGGTAACCGCTGGCAACGCCGAGCACCCCGCCCAACAACGATAAAGCTCCCAGTTCGACGCCCAGCCCGAGCACCAACAGACGCGCACTCACCCCACAGGCGCGCAAGGTCCGCAACAGCCCGCGCCGCTGCTCCAGCGCCAGGCCGATGGCGGCGTGCACGATAAACAGCCCCACCACGAACGCGAGCATGCCCAATGCGTCGAGGTTCAGGTGAAAGCTCTCAGTCAGGCGTGCGAGGTTATTGTCCTCGCCCTGCTTGAGTTGCAGCGCCGCCGGAGGCGTGGGATGGCTGGCGGCGAAGGCCTTGTCCAGCAGCAACCGCGACAGACGCTCGGGCATCTGCAGCAGCGGCTGGGCAAAACCGATGTCGGTGAGCAACAGGCCGGGCGCCATATCGGGCTGGGCCTGCAAGGGCGGCAACGCCTGCCCGCTCAACGTGACGGGCTGCGCGCCCTCACGCAGCCCCAGCGCCTGCAAGGTTTGCGGGGCGATCCAGGTTCGCCCCGGCGGGGTAAAAAACCCGAGCATCTGCGCCTGGCTAAAACGCTGCCCGGCCACCGCACCGCCGCCGGGCAACGACAGCGGGTCGATCCCCATCAATTGCAGGCGCACGTCCTCCATGCCCTTGAGTTGCACGCGCCCCTGCACCACCGGCGACACCGGCCACCCGGCGCGGCGCAACTGGGAGAACAGCGCCTGCGGGAAACTCGCCCCATCCGGCGCACTGAGGCTGGCCTGGGGTTCGCCGCCGATCAGTTGGCTGGCGCGCGCATAGCTATCGCGTGCCTGGCTGTTGAGGGCCTGCACGCCGGTCAACAAAGCGGTGGCCAGCCACAAGCCGGTCAATACGCTGAAAAACTGCACCGGATGGCGCCGCCAGTGGCTGAGCAAAGCGCGCATGGTCCAATAAAACACGCTCACCCGGACGCTGCCTCGGTAGGCACGACCCGCCCATGATGCAACACCACCTGCCGGTCCAGCCGCGCGGCGATGCGCGGGCTGTGGGTGACCATCAACAGGCTGGTGGGGCTGTCGCGCAGCAGGTCAAGCAGCAGTTGCAGCACCTCATCGCTGGTAGCTTCGTCGAGGTTGCCGGTGGGCTCGTCGGCCAACAGCAACCGCGGGCGCGAGGCCAGCGCGCGCCCCACCGCCACGCGTTGCTGCTGGCCGCCCGAGAGTTGTTCCGGGTAACGCTTGAGCAGGTCGCCCAGGCCCAGGCGTTCCACCAGTTGCGCCTGCCATTGGGCATCGAAGCGCCCCGCCAGGCGGGCCTGGAAGGCCAGGTTGTCGTCGACACGCAAACTGCTGATCAGGTTGAACTGCTGGAACACCAGGCCGATTTCGGTACGCCGCCAGTGGGCCAGTTGCGCTTCGCCCAGTTGGTCAAGGCGTTGCTCGCCCACCTGGATGCAGCCGCCATCCACGCGGTCAAGCCCGGCCACCAGGTGCAACAGGGTGCTCTTGCCACTGCCGGATTCGCCCATCAACGCGAGGCTGCTGCGCGCAGCCAGGTGCAAGTCGACACCCGCCAGTACCGCCAGGGGGCCCTGGGGCGTGGCATAGCTTTTGAAAACACCTTGCACTTGCAGCATGAGAACACTCGTTTAAGGGCGGGCAATCGAGAATAACGGCTGCCGACCAAGGCCACGCAAATTTTTCACATGGATTTCACCGGCTGCCCACCCATGCCTCTTTAAATTACCCATCACGCGTCACTGCCGGGCAACTTTGCAGTTGCCACAGGTGACAACTTTTAACCGCAACATGTTCAGCGAAAAGACAGCCGCCCTGTGACAGCCTCTTGTTTCACTGCGGCTATTCGCCAATACGTTGCGCCTAATTAATACAAGATTGCCAACAGCGCCCATGGTGAATGAAGTGGTTGACCTTACCCTGACCAAACCGCGCCCGCGTCGACGCTTTTTCAAGCGCTGGCCAGCCCTCGGCCTGGGGATTGCGGTGGTCGCCCTGCTGCTCACCGGCAGCCTGTTCTGGCCCTCTTCGCCACGCGACCTGGGCATCGGCAATCGCCTGCTGACCTCCCAGGTGTTGCCCCTGTGGCGCGACGGCGACCTGATCGTACTGGTGCGCCATGAAGAACGCTGCGACCGTTCGACCAACCCTTGCCTGGGGCCGGTGGAAGGCCTGACGATCAACGGCAGCGAACACGCCGACAACCTCGGCAAAGCCTTTAAAACATTGGGCATGGACGCCAGCGACGTACTCGCCAGCCCGGCCATTCGCACCGCCCAGACCCTGCGCTTCATGTTCGGCAAAAACGAGGTCACTTCCGGCGAGAAAGCCGTGTGCGGCGCCGCCATGGGCGAGGAGTTGCTCAGCCACAAGGCCCCCGGGCGTAACCTGGTTTTCGTCACTCACAGCGGCTGCATCGCCGACTTCGAAGCCACCCTGGGCTTTCCCCGAGCGGCCTTCCCCGAGTACGGCAGCGCGCTGTTCGTGCAGGTGTTGCCGCATGGCAAATTCAAGGCCCTGGGCATCGTCAACAACGCGCAATGGCCCGCCGCGCTAAAGCAACTCTAAACACCTCCTAACCCGCCGCCACGGCCTATGTTCAGCAAAAAGACAGCCATGTTCTGGCATGTTTAGTTGCGCCTTTTAATTAAGGACGTCATGAATATTTCCTGTCACTCAATGAACGTTGTGATGTATTGCACTATTACTTTATTACTTCAAACAGTTGTTTTTAAACGTCAAGGAGCGACGTTGTGATAACCCGATTAAAACCCTTGCCACTATTGCTACTGGCCTTCGCCGCGTTTTACCTGTTGCCCCTCGGCCTGCATGGTTTGTGGATACCCGACGAAACCCGCTATGCCCAGATCAGCCAGGAAATGCTGCTGAGCGGCAACTGGGTGGCGCCGCACTTCATGGGCATCCGCTATTTCGAAAAACCGGCCGGCGGTTACTGGCTGATCGCCCTGGGCCAGGCCGTGTTCGGCCAGAACCTGTTCGGTGTTCGCATTGCCTCGGCGCTGACCAGCGGCCTGAGCGTGCTGCTGGCCTATCTGCTCGCCCGGCGCCTGTGGAACGACCCGCGCAAGAGCTGCGCCTGCGCCCTGCTCTACCTGAGCTTCGGCCTGGTGGCCGGGCAAGCCGGGTATTCCAACCTCGATCCGCAATTCACCTTGTGGGTCAACCTGAGCCTGGTCGCGCTGTGGTTTGCCCTGGATAGCCACACGACCCGCGGTCGTCTGTGGTCATGGGCAGTGGTGGGCCTGGCGTGCGCCATGGGCTTCATGACCAAGGGTTTCCTGGCCTGGGCGTTGCCGGTGTTGATTGCCGTGCCCTACATGCTCTGGCAACGGCGCCTGGGTGAGTTGCTGCGCTACGGCCCGCTGGCTGTAGTGGTGGCAGCCTTGGCGTGCGTGCCGTGGGCACTGGCGATCCACCTGCAGGAACCGGACTTCTGGCGCTTCTTTTTCTGGAATGAACACATTCGCCGCTTCAGCGCCGACGACGCGCAACACGTGCGGCCCTGGTGGTTCTTCCTGCCGATCATGGCGGTGGCGTGCCTGCCGTGGGCCGGGCTATTGCCCAACACCCTGCACAAGGCCTGGGCAGAAAAACGCCAGCCGGCAATCACTTTCCTCGCCCTGTGGCTGCTGTTGCCGCTGGGGTTGTTCAGCCTCAGCAAGGGTAAACTGCCGACCTACATCATGCCGTGCCTGCTGCCGCTGGCGCTGCTGATGGGGCATAACCTGATCGATCAACTCAGCCAGGTCAAAGCCCGCGCGCTGTGGCTCAATGGCCTGCTCAATGTCGCGATCGGCATGGCGGCCATGATTGGCCTGATCTACCTGCAACTCACCAAGCCGCTGTACGGCCATGGCCTCGCCGAGATGTTCAGCCTGTCGCTGGCCTTTATCGTGCTGCTGGTGTGGGTGCTTGCCAACCTGCTGCAAGCCTTTCGCCCGCTGACGTTGTGGGCGTTGCCGACGCTGGGTATCGGCGTGCTGGTGATCCTGCTGCCGGCGAGCATGCCAGCGCAGATCGCGGATAACGAAATGCCCGATCAGTTCGTGCTCGAGCATCTGGACGAGTTGCAACAGACCCACGCGCTGCTGGCGAATGCCCTGGAAAATGCCAGCGCCATGGCCTGGCGCCTGCACCGAACCGACGTGGCGCTGTATGACACCGAAGGCGAGTTGCGCTACGGCCTGCAATACGCCGGCGCAATGAAGCGCAAAGTCGAGTTGGACCAGGTTCAAGCCTGGCTGAACGACGCACGCCAACACGGCTCGGTTGGCGTGCTAATGCGGATCAACAGCACCAGTGAAATGCGCGAGGCCGGGCAATTGCCGCCAGGGGGGAAACGCTATTCCAAGGGGTATCTGCAGCTGATTATCTACCCGCAGCTGCGATGATGCGGCGCCTTGGGGCGCGCCGGATGCTCCTGACCGTTCGACTAACCTGCGTACAGCTGCCACCCTGCGTTTACTCGCGTCCGATGGCAGTGGGTCAGTCAATATTTCTGTTACTGATCCACCGCATTCGCGAGCAAGCCCGCTCCCACATTTTTGACCCAGTACGAGGCAAAAAACCGGTCGGCTCTAAGGCCGCCGCGCTGTGCTGTTTGATTTTGATCTTAGGCGCCCCGTTAAACACCCTGACCCAACCCTAGATCCGACGCCGGCGGTTGAGCTGAGGAATAGCGGTCTGAGCCACTTCAACCCGTTGCACCTGAGCCGCACAACACCCCGCCAACTGCGCCACCGTCGGCTGGCTAAACACCATCCGCGCATCCACCTCCAACCCCGCCTTACGCAACCGCGCCACCAGATTCACCGCCAACAACGAATGCCCACCCAACTCAAAAAAGTGGTCATGCCGCCCCACCCGCTCCAACTTCAACACCTCAGCCCATACCCCGGCCATCACCCCTTCCACCTCGCCTATCGGTGCTTCATACACCCGGCTCACCACCGCCTCCAACCCCGGCTCCGGCAAGGCCTTGCGATCAAGCTTGCCGGCCGGGTTCAGCGGCAACACCTCAAGTTGCACAAACGCCGCGGGCACCATGTACTCCGGCAACTGCTCCAACACATGCGCGCGCAACGCGTCCAGGCTCGGTGCCGCAGCCCGCGTGGTGAAATACGCCACCAGCCGCTCATCACGAATCAACACCGCCACCTCACGCAGCGCCGGATGCGCCAGCAGGCGCGACTCGATTTCCCCCAGCTCCAGGCGCACACCGCGCAGCTTGACCTGGAAGTCATTGCGCCCGAGGAATTCCAGGTTGCCGTCAGGCAGGTAACGCACCAGGTCGCCAGTGCGATACAGCCGATCACCAGCCACGAACGGGCTGTCGATAAAACGCTCGGCGGTCATCTGCTCCAGGCCCAGATAGCCGCGCGCCACGCCAACCCCACCGATATGCAACTCGCCGCTGACACCCAGCGGCACGGGCGCGCCGTGTGCATCCAGCACATACAACCGCGTGTTGCTGATCGCGCGGCCAATCGGCAATTGCCGCGCGGGCACGCGGGCGCCGGGCTCCAGGGTCCAGGCGCTGCTGTCCACCGTGGCTTCGGTGGGGCCGTACACGTTATGCAAGCGCACCGTCGGCAGGCGCGCCTGCACGCCAAGGGCCAAGGCTTCGGTGAGTTCGCCGCCGCCGCACAACAGGTCAGTGAGGCTGGTGCACAGGGCGGACTCTTCCAGCTCCAGAAACTGCTGCAACATCGCCGGCACGAACTTGATCACGGTGATTTGCTGCTCGCGAATCACCTGCGCCAGGTACGTCGGCTCGCGGTGCCCATCGGGCCGCGCCAGCACCAGGCGCATGCCATTGGTGAGCGGCCAGAACAGCTCCCACACCGAGCCGTCGAAACTGAACGGCGCACGCTGCAGCAACGCGCCGCCTTCGGCATTCGGGCAGAGCCGGGAGCCCCAGTGCATCAGGTTGCCCAGGCCGCGATGCGCAATCATCACGCCTTTGGGCGTGCCGGTGGAGCCCGAGGTGTACATCACATAGGCCAGGTTGGCCACGCTCAGCCCCGGCACCAACGGGTTACCCGTCGGTGCATGGCCCCAGGCGCAGTGGTCGAAATCGATCAGCGGGATCGTCACCTCACCCGGCAACTCGCGGGTGGCGGCGTGTACCAGCAGCGCCACCGGCTGGCTGTCGTGCAGCATGTAGGCCAGGCGTTCGCGCGGGTAACCCGGGTCCAGCGGCACGTAGGCGCCGCCGGCCTTGAGGATCGCCAGCAAGCCCACCACCAGGTCCAGCCCGCGTTCGACACACAGCGCCACCCGCGCATCCGGCTGCACGCCGCGCTCGCGCAGGTAATAGGCGAGCTGGTTGGCCCGTTCGTTGAGCTCGCGGTAAGTCAGTTGCCGCTCGCCAGCCTGCACCGCGATGGCGTGGGGATTCAGCCGCACATGGGCTTCGAACAACGCGTGCACGGTGAGGGCATCGGGGTAGTCGGTGGCGGTGGCGTTAAAGTCCACCAGCTGGGAGTGCAGCTCGCTGGCGGGCAATACCTGCACCTCGTGCAACGGCCGTTGCGGGGTGTTTTCCAAGGCATCCGCCAAGCCATTGAGCACCGTGTCGAGGTAGCCAAGCAGGCGTTCGGCACCCACCTCACGCGGGGCCTTGGCCTTGAGCTGAAAGCCGCTGCCGATGTCGTCCACGGTGAGCATCAGCGGGTAACTGAGGATATCTTCACTGCTGAGCAAGGCGATGCCGGGCACCAGCTTCAGCGCAGGGTCGGCGGCGGTGTGACGGTAATTGAGCAGGCTGTTGAACAGCGGCGCCGTGCTGCTGCATCGCTGGGCCAGGGCGAGCGAGGCTTGCTCGTGGGCGAGCAAGGCACTGAGCTGGCGATGGGTGTCGTGCAGCGCATCCACCACGGTCTGCCCAGCCAGGCACAGGCGCAACGGCAAGGTATTGATGAACATGCCCAGGGCCCGGTCAGCGCCCTCGCCCGCTTGCAGGCGGCCGAGCAATACGGTGCCGAACACCACGTCATCGCGACCGGCCACACGGCTGAGGACCTGCGCCCAGGCCAGGTGGAACAGGCTGGCGGCGCTGACGCCAAGGGCACGCGCCTGGGTCCGCAGGCGATGGTTGAGAGCAGCGCTCACGGGCTGCTCGAAGGCCTCGATGTTGGCGCGATCGGCCTGGCGTTCCTGAAGACCAAAGGCCAGGGTCGGCTCATCGATATCCGCCAGACGCTCGCGAAAGAACCCCTCATGGGCGGCCAACCGCGCCGGCAGGCGGGCTTGCGCGACCACGTTGCGATACGGCACCGGCGCCGGCAGCTGCGCTTGTTCACCAAGCAGATGGGCGCGGATTTCATCCACCAGCACACCGGTCGAGGTGGCGTCGTTGACCAGGTGATGGAAACGCAGCCGCGCAACCCAGCGCTGCGGCTCTTCGGCGTAATCCAGGGCCATCAGCGGCGCCTGGCGCAGGTCCAGCGCGGCACCGTCGTCGCGCAGCGGTTCGACGCGTAGCCGGGCGTGGCGCCACACGACTTGCATCGGCTGCTCGAGGGCGTCCCACGCCAGGCTGGTGCGCAGGATGTCGTGGCGGTCGATCACCTGTTGCAGGGCTTGGGCGAAGGCGTCCAGCTGCTCACGGCGCGCAAAGCTGAACAGCGCGTGTTGCTGATACGGATCCCGCGCGTCAGTGAGGTGGTGGTAAAGCAAGCCTTCCTGCAAAGGCGCGAGTGGATAGATCTCCTGCACATTCGCGGCACCACCGGGTACGCCGGCGACGATGCGATCCAGGCTCGGCTGGTCGAGGTCGGCCAGGGCCAGCATGTCAGGCGTGATGCGGGTGCAATCCACCGGCACCCGATTGGCCGGTACCGCCACCTCGGTGCCCTCACTGACTGCCGCCAGCGCCGCCAACGTCGGTTGACCGAACAGCACCTGCACATCCGCGTGCAGGCCCGCCTGGCGCATGCGTTGCACCAGCTGCACGGCCAGCAACGAATGCCCGCCCAACTCGAAAAAGTGGTCATGCCGCCCCACCGACTGCACCTGCAACAGCTCGGCCCAGATCTGCGCCAGGAGCGTTTCCACGCCCTCGCGCGGCGCTTCGAACAGGCGCGTTACAAAGGCTGCCTGAGTCGGTGCCGGCAAGGCCTTGCGGTCGAGTTTGCCGTTGGCGGTCAGGGGCAACGCGTCGAGTTTCACATAGGCCACGGGCAGCATGTAGTCCGGCAACGCGGCTTGCAGATGGCTGCGCAGGGCTTCGATCGTCACCGCATGATGCGGGATGTACCAGGCCTGCAACTGCCCTTCGCGGTACTGCACCACGGCTTCCTTGATTGCCGGGTGGCTGGCCAGTGCCGATTCGATTTCGCCCAGTTCGATGCGCACGCCACGGATTTTCACCTGGTCGTCATTGCGCCCGAGGTATTCCAGGTTGCCGTCCGGCAGCCAGCGCGCGAGGTCGCCACTGCGGTACATTCGACCGCGGTTGAACGGGTCATCGAGGAAGCGTTCGGCGGTCAATTCGGGGCGGTTCAGGTAACCGCGCGCCACGCCTTTTCCGCCGATGTAGACCTCCCCCGGCATGCCAATCGGCACCGGGCGCTGCTGCGCGTCCAGCAGGTACACCGTGGCATTCGCGATGGGCCCGCCGATATGCAGCGGCCGGCCCACCTCGACACGGCCGGAGGTGGCGACCACCGTGGCTTCGGTGGGACCGTAGTTATTGATCACGTCGAAGGTCTGCGCCTGCTTGAACCCTCGCAGGCGGTCGCCGCCGATCAGCAAGGTCCGCAGGGTCGGGTGGTCCAGGCCTTGGCTGAAGGCGTACTCGGCCACCGGCGTCGGCAGGAAACTCACCTGCAACGGCTGGCTGCGCCACCAGCCCAGCAGCGCGTCGAGATCTTCCGCGCCATCGTGGGCCGGCGGCAGGTGCAGGGTCGCGCCCACGCACAGTGCCGGCCAGACCTCCCAAGCCATCGCATCAAAGCCAAACCCGGCCACGCTGGCGGTGTGGCTGCCGGCGTGCAGGTCGAAGGCCTGGCAGTGCCAGTCCACCAGGTTGACCACCGTGTGGTGCTCCACCATCACGCCTTTGGGCAGGCCGGTGGAACCGGAGGTGTAGATCACGTAGGCGAGGTTCGTGGGCGTGACGGCCACGCGTGGGTTGGGGCCGAGGTCGAAGGTCGGGCGGTCCAGCACGATCACCGGCACATCCAGCGCGGGCAGGCGCGGCAGCAGCGCCTGTTGGGTCAGCACCACCACCGGCGCGCTTTCCTGCAGCAAGTAATGCAGGCGCTCAGCGGGATGGGCCGGGTCCACCGGCACATAGCAGGCGCCGGCCTTGAGCACCGCCAACAACCCCACCAGCGTGTCAGGCCCGCGCCGCGCCAACACCGCCACGCGATCATCCGGCTGCACGCCGCGCTCGAGCAGTTGCTGGGCCAGGGCATTCGCCTGTTGGTTGAGTTGAGCGTAAGTCAGTTGCCGGCCCTGCTGCACGACGGCCACAGCATCCGGCGTACGCATCACCTGGGCTTCGATGCGCGCGTGCAGGGTATGCGGCGCAACGGTGGGCTGCGCGGTGGCATTCCAGCGTTGCAGCTGGGCCTGTTCGGCGGGCGTGACCAGGGCAAACTCGCCCACCTGCAGCGCCGTATCGTCCAGGCCTTGCTCCAACAACCCGATCAAGCGCCGCGTGAGCGCCTGCACCTCGTCGTGCTGAAAGTACGCCTCGTTGTACACGCAATGCAGGCACGCCGTGGCCTGGTAGCGGTTGCTGCGCAGGTGGATGGCGATGGGCAGCGGCTCATAGTGGTTGGAGACCTTGACCGCCCGCGCCTGCACCTGGCCGAAGCGCAGGTCATGGTCGTCCTGCTCGAACGACACCGACAGGTCAAACAGCTGGCCGCGATCGCTGCGCCGCAGGCCGAGCTCACGGTTCATCTCGCTCAACGGGAAACGCTGGTGGCGAAAGTCCTGCTTGAGCTGGTCACGCACACCGCGCACCAGCGCGCTAAAGGGCAACTGCTCGCTGAACTGAAAACGCACCGCACTGACTTGGGCAAACAACCCGACGGTGCCACGAAACGCCGCGTTGGAGCGGTTGAGAATCGGCAGGCCAACCACCCACTCATCGCGTTGGTGAGCACGGGTGAAGTACACATACATTGCCGCCAGCAACACATGAAACGCCGACGCCTGATAACGCTGGGCCACGTGCTCCATGCGCCTGAGCAGCTCGACCGCAAACGGCTCTACCAACGTGTTGCTGGGTGCCTGCGCGGTGTGCCGGGGGACCAGCAACGGCTCGGGCAGCGCCTGGTATTTGCCGAGCCAATAGGCCCGGTCGCGGGGGTAACGCGCGGAGTGGTGGTAGTGCTGGTCGGCGTGAATAAAGTCGGTATAGGAGGCTGCCACCGCGTCCACCGGCCGGCCCTGCTCCAGGGCGCTGTACAGCTGCGCCAGCGATTGCAGCATCTGGCCGAACCCCCAGCCGTCGAGGATCAGGTGGTGGGCCTGGGTGCCGAGGCGGTAGTGGGTGTCGTCGAGTTTGACCAGGAAAAACCGGAACAGCGGCGCGCCTTCCAGCACATAGGGCCGGGCCATTTGCGCATGCATCAAGGCCTGGCTCGCGGCCTGCGGGTCGGGCAGTGCCGAGACGTCATGCACAGGCACCTCCACCACCATGGCGGGGGCAAAGACCTGGCGCGGCAAACCGTCGGCATCGCTGTGCAACTGCGTGCGCAACGCATCGTGCCTGGCCACCAATTGCTCGACGGCGCGCTGGATCAGCTCGGGCACCACGGCCCCGGCGAAGTCCACATAGCCGCCGATGTTGTACAGCGGCGAGTCGCCCGCGCGCAGTTGGTCGAGCCAGACGTCCTGCTGGGCGGCGGTAAGAGGGAAGCTGGAGGAGTGCTTCATAAGATCCTTCTCATGGTCAGGCATTGGCCGCGCAGGGACGGCGAAATGGCCGGATTTGAGCATGGGCTCCGGGGGCGGTCTGACACCCGAAACCCGGACATCCAAAGCGATGGAAACGGGCTTGGCTGAAGGTTCACTGCTGAAACGATTAAAGGGCTGTAGGAGATTGGCTATAACTGGCCGATGTCGGATTTTTTAGAACGTTTTTTAAAATATAAATTTACGTTAAATATCAACTAGTTAAATAAATATAAAGGCTATTTTAAAATTTTCTTCGCCGGAATTGCATGTCAGAAACCTCGA
This sequence comes from Pseudomonas sp. S09G 359, assembly GCF_002843605.1. NCBI lineage: Bacteria > Pseudomonadati > Pseudomonadota > Gammaproteobacteria > Pseudomonadales > Pseudomonadaceae > Pseudomonas > Pseudomonas sp. S09G 359. The sequence continues at coordinate 4,435,990 of NZ_CP025263.1, forward strand.
ATTAATGACGATGTTTTTATGGCACGTTGTGTCCCTCGTTTCTGCTACATACGTAGGACGAATCCCCAGGCTAAATACACTCTCGAGTGCCGACTCTGCTTCATGAGGAACGGATCGCCCCGCAGAGGCCCAGGGAGTTTGTGACGGTTTTCGACATCAAGGATGAGATGGCTATGAGTTTGACGAGCAGTATGAACAACACGCACAGCCCGCATTTTTATGCCGAAATGGGTGAGTTGATTTCCAGCAGCGGCCAGGCGAATTTTGCCGCCCACATGTTGAACCTGGTGGATAAATGGGTGCCGATCCACCTGGTGGATCTCAGTGAGTGGACCCTCGACGAGCTGCGCGACCGCGTGCTCGACATCACCTTGCTCGGCAGCGCCGGCCAGAAGCAGGACCTGCCTGCGCCCCTGAGCTTGCCTTCGATCAATGATCACCCCCTGCTGCGCGACATGCTCGGTATGCAAGACCCGCTGCTGATCCAGCTCAAGGCCAAGGCCGACAGTGCGCACCCGCGAGGCACCTCGCACCAGTGCAACCTGGTATCGCGCCAGGGCAACCGGCGCTATGTAATTTCGTTCTACCGCCCGCCCGCCCAGCGCGGGTTTTCCTTGGCCGAATTGTCGTTTCTCAAGTGTTTATCGGACACCCTGCTGCCGCTGATCGAGTGCCACGCCCAGAGCCTGCGCCAGGTACCGCAGACCGAGGCCGCGCCGGCTCACACGTTGCTGGAGCAATCGCAGTTGCAACGTGAGTTCTACAAGCGCCTGTCACTGGGTGACATCACCCTGTCGGCGCGGGAGCAGGAGGTGTGCCTGGGCCTGTTGACCGGCGGCACCGTGCCGCAAATGGCGGAAAAACTCAGCGTGAAAAACAGCTCCATCGAGACTTACCTCAAGCGCGCCGCCGCCAAGCTGGGCGTGAGTGGTCGGCATGGCCTGGCCAAATGGATGGTGGGCGCTTGATGAAGAGTCACACGTTGACCACTGTCGGCCTGGCCTGGATGCTCGGCGGTTGCTCGCTGATCCCCGAATACCAGCGGCCCGTGGCCCCTGTGCCGGCGCAGTACCCCCAAGGCGGGGTGTATCGCACTGCGCCCACCTCGGACTGGCAAGGCGTGTTCCACGACCCGGCACTGCAGCAGTTGATTGACACGGCCCTGATCAATAACCGCGACCTGCGGGTGGCGACGCTGAACGTCGAGGCGTTCCAGGCGCAGTACCGTATCCAGCGCGCCGACCTGTTCCCGGCGGTGTCCGCCACGGGCGCCGGCAAGCGCCAGAGGTTGCCGGGGGATGTGACCGGCACCGGCAAGCCCGCGATCACCTCCAGCTATTCCGCCACGTTGGGCATCAGCGCCTATGAACTGGACTTGTTCGGCCGCGTGCGCAGCCTCAGCGAACAGGCGATGCTCACCTACCTGGGCACCGAACAGGCCCGGCGCAGTGCACAACTGAGCCTGGTGGCCAACGTCGCCAACGCCTACCTGACCTGGCGTGCCGACCAGGAGCTGCTGGCACTCGCCCAACAAACTCTGGCCGCCGACGAGCACAGTTGGCAACTGACCTCGCGCAGCAAAACCGCCGGCAAGGCCTCGGCGCTGGACGTGGTGCAGGCGCGCACCAGCGTCGAAAGCACCCGCGCCAGCGTGGCCCGTTATGCACGCCAGGTGGCGCAGGACCTCAACAACCTCACCTTGTTGGTGGGCGGCGCGGTGGATGAACATCTGCCGGCGCGGCCCTTGGCCACTGATTTGGTCGCGCGCGTGCCCGCCGGGCTGCCATCTGACCTGCTGCAGCGCCGCCCGGATATCCTCCAGGCCGAGTACCAACTGCAAGCCGCCAACGCCAATATCGGCGCGGCCCGTGCGGCGTTTTTCCCGTCAGTCACCCTCACCGCCAACGCCGGCAGTGCCAGCACCGAACTGTCAGGGCTGTTCAAGGGCGGCTCGGGCACCTGGACCTTCCAGCCGCAGATCAACCTGCCGATCTTCAACGCCGGCAGCCTGCGCGCCAGCCTCGACTACGCCAAACTGCAAAAAGACATCGGCGTGGCGCAGTACGAACAATCCATCCAGACCGCCTTCCAGGAAGTCGCCGACGGCCTCGCCGCCCGCCAGACATTCACCGACCAGCTCGACGCACAACGGGATTTTGTCGCCGCCAACCAGGCCTATTACGACCTGGCCCAACACCGCTACCGCAGCGGCGTGGACAGCAACCTCACGTTCCTCGACGCCCAGCGTTCACTGTTCAGTGCCCAGCAGGGGCTGATTGTGGATCGACTGGCGCAGCTGGTGGCGGAGGTGAATTTGTATACCGCGTTGGGCGGCGCCTGGGGGCAAGCGCCGGCGCTGACGGCCAAGGCTTACTGATAGGGAATCAAGCGATCGTGGTCGAGGTCGCGCATCAGCTCGCCAAGCATTTCACTTTCGCTGCGCGGCTCGGCCATGGGGATGTACCAGGTGGTGGCGGTCCAGCCGCCGCGCTTGTAGGCATAGGATTTCAGCAGTTCACCGTCCTTGTACAACGTGCCGTGCAACTGACGCTCATAGGTGTAGGGAATCGGCACGGTCAGCAGCGTCAGCGCGCCGAGTACGGCCGGCAGCACCCCGGCGCCTTTGCCGCCGCTCTGGTCCAGGCGCAGGCTGTAGCCGGTCTTGCTGAAACCACCGTCGAGGAAACTGAAGGCGCCGGTGCCACGCAGTACCTGGATGACTTCACGCTGCTTTTGCTCATCGAAGCGCGACGCGGCCGGCGGCAGGCTCACGCTCATCGGCACATAGGCGCGCTCGGCCTTGTAGTCCAGCGGTTTGAGGGCGGTGCTGCAACCACTGAGCAACAGCACACCGGCCAACAGGCTGATTCTGATCATTGCGCGCTCTCCACCGGCAGCAGGCCATCGCGTTGTACATCCTGGGCAAACGCGCGGGCGATGCGCGTGCTGTTTTCTTGCTGCATGCCGCCGATACCATCGAGCAGCCAGCTGTATTTATGGGTGACGTTGCGGTAACGGTACTGCTTCAACGACTTGCCATCCTGCTGCAGGGAAAACTCTGTGGTGGTGTCGATGCTCACCGACAACGGCAGCAGAAACAGGGTCGCCGCGCTCAGCAGCACCACGGGGAACGGCGGCATGTCGCGCTGCACGTCGGAGCGAATCAGCACTGAATAATCCCCGGGCTTGCCCATGCCGGCTTCGACGCTGCGAAATATCCCGGTTTCGCGCAGCTGGTTACGCACCTGCGCGGCATTCTCCGGGTCATCGACCATCACATGGATCGGCTTGAGGTAGTCCTTGCCATCGGGCAACGTGCGCTCGGGCAAGGTGTTGGTGCTCGCGCAACCAGCCAGCAGCGCCACGGCGCCAAGGGTCATACAGCGGTTCATGGGCGACTCTCTTGAAGGGTGTTCTGACCCGCACCGCCAGGCAGCGGCGCGATGATGTACGGGGCGGCGCTGCGATAATCCAGCGGCAGCAACTGCAGGCTCGGCAAGCCCGGCACCGACTGGCGCGCGAGCGGTTCGTCGCGACCTAGCTGGTCACGCCAACGGAAGGCGCACAGGGATGCACCGAGGCACAGCGAGCGGAATTCGCCGAGGTAATAGGCCTTGCCGGCCTGCAGGCGCAGCGGCAGGTTGAATTTCTCCCGCGCCTGGCGCGAGATGTAAGTGGTGCCCAAGGTCGGCGAGTAGTTGCTGGAGAAGAACTGGAAATCGTAGAACTCGTAATCCCCAGGCTTGAGCGCCAGCACGAACACGCTGGCGGCGCCGTCCTTGTCCTGCACATCCTGCGGCGTTTCGCGCCCGGCGCCTACCCACACACCGGCCGCGCCATACGCGGAACCGCGCTTGCGAAACAACAGGCGTTGGTTGGGTGCGGGTGAGGCAGTGAGGCTCTGCGGGCCGATGGAGCCCACCAGGTAAGCCACCGGCTCGGTAGGGCCGGGTTGCAGCGGCTGGCTGACCAGCGAGGCGGGTTGCGTGCCGCACCCGGCCAGCGCGGTCGCCAGCAAAAATACGGCCAATGGCCTGGAAAAACGAAGCATGTCGAATCCTGAACGCGGGCAAAAAGGAAGCTGCAAGCGCAACAGGACACACATGCGATGCCATCCTGGCGCTGCGCCTCACGTCATTGTGAGGCGCGCGCATGGTACGGCAGGGTGAGGGGTTTTGGCCAGGCGGCCTAAGGTTTGCGCTGTGCCACCCGCCAAACGGTGTTGCCCACATCATCCGCCACCAGCAACGCACCCTGCCCGTCCAGGGTCACGCCCACCGGCCGGCCCTGGGCTTCGCCGCTGGCATTGAGGAAGCCGGTAAGGAAGTCCACCGGGGTACCCGCTGGCTTGCCGTCCTTGAATGCGATGAACACCACCTTGTAGCCCGCCTGCGGGTTGCGGTTCCACGAGCCGTGCTCGCCGACAAACACGCCATTGGCAAAGGCCGCCGGCATGCCTCGCGCATCGGAGAAGGCCAGGCCCAGGGGCGCAACGTGGGTGCCCAAGGCGTAGTCAGGCGCGATGGCCTGGGCGACTTTATCCGGGCGCGGCGGTTGCACGCGCACGTCGACATGGCCGCCGTAGTAGCTCCACGGCCAGCCATAGAAGGCGCCGTCCTGCACTGAGGTGAGGTAGTCGGGCACCAGGTCGCTGCCGATTTCGTCGCGTTCGTTGACCACCGTCCACAGCTGCGTGGTACCGGGTTTCCACGCCAGGCCATTGGGGTTGCGCAGGCCGCTGGCGAACAGGCGTTTTTCGCCGCTGGCGACGTTCAGTTCCCAGATGGCGGCGCGGCCTTCTTCGGCGTCGAGGCCGTTTTCGCCGACATTGCTGTTGGAGCCCACGGTGATGTACAGCCGCGTACCTTCAGGGTTGGCCAACAGGTTTTTGGTCCAGTGGTGGTTGATGCCGGCGGGCAAGTCGGTGACTTTCACCGGCGTCGCGTCGATATGCGTCTGGCCTGGGGTATAGGGCACCTTGACCACCGCGTCGGCGTTGCCGATGTACAGCTCATTGTCCACCAGCGCCATGCCGAAAGGCGACGTGAGGCCGCTGAGGAATTCGCTGCGCACTTCGGCGTGCCCATCGTGGTCGGCATCGCGCAGCAAGGTGATGCGGTTGGCACTCGGGGTGTCGGCACCGACGCGGCTCATTACAATGCCCATTGCCGTGCTACGCGCCCAGGCGACCACGCCGCTGCCGCCGTCGGTCGCGCCTTCGGGCATCGGCGGGTGGTTGCTTTCGGCGACCAGCACATCGCCATTGGGCAGGGTGTAGACCCAGCGCGGGTGGTCGAGGTTGTCGGCCAGGGCGGTGACCGTGAAGCCTTCCGGCGCGGTAGGTTGCACATGCTCGGGCCAGCCGACCGCCTTGGAAACTTTGAGCGTGGGGATCAGCGAGGTGCTGGGTTCCGGCAGTTGGGGCATGGGCCCGACACCGGCCTGGAATGGCAGATTGGCGGATTCACCGCAGGCGGTGAGAGCAGCAGAAGCGGTGATCAAGAGCGCAAGGCGGCTCGGGAAAGTCATGGTTGAAACCTCGAAAAAAATCCCGGGGGAGTATTGCGCGATGGGGGCTGGTTAAACACCGGAGCTGACGCAATAGAGTGTTAACCGGGGGGCACGAATGCTAAGGATAGTGGGTTTTCGTCAGACCGCTGGTGCGCAGGCTTACGCTGGCTTGCCTGCGATGCAGGCAGCTCGGCTCAGCAGATAAACCGAGGTGATGCCATCGCAGGCAAGCCAGCTCCCACATTTGATCATCTGCACCCTGGAAATCGTGCCCGGCCGCCCAGGGCTGGCAACAGAGCATTCCTCTGTGGCGAGGGAGCTTGCTCCCGTTGGGCTGCGCAGCAGCCCCTGTAAAGACCAGCTCGTTTTTTCAGGCACGACGCGTTTACCGGTTCAGGGGCCGCCTGCGCATGAGCCCGGCGCTTTTTGTGGGAGCTGGCTTGCCTGCGATGCAGGCAACTCGGTCCAGCAGATAAACCGAGGCGATGCCATCGCAGGCAAGCCAGCTCCCACATTTGCTCGCCTGCACCCTGGAAATCGTGCCCGGCCGCCCAGGGCTGGCAACAGAGCATTCCTCTGTGGCGAGGGAGCTTGCTCCCGTTGGGCTGCGCAGCAGCCCCTGTAAAGACCAGCTCGTTTTTTCAGGCACGACGCGTTTACCGGTTCAGGGGCCACCTGCGTATGAGCCCGGCGCTTTTTGTGGGAGCTGGCTTGCCTGCGATGCAGGCAACTCGGTCCAGCAGATAAACCGAGGTGATGCCATCGCAGGCAAGCCAGCTCCCACATTTGCTCGCCTGCACCCTGGAAATCGTGCCCGGCCGCCCAGGGCTGGCAACAGAGCATTCCTCTGTGGCGAGGGAGCTTGCTCCCGTTGGGCTGCGCAGCAGCCCCTATAAAGACCACCGCGTTTTCTCAGGAACGACGTGTTTACCGGTTTTGGGGCCGCTTCGCGGCCCAACGGGAGCAAGCTCCCTCGCCACGAAAAAGCGCTTCAAGGGCCGGTATCACCAACTTCCCATCGCCAGGCTGTGCGGCGAAAATTCCGCGAACTGCCATCTCAACGCCAGGGCTGCCGGGCGGCGTACCACCTGTTCGACGGTGAGCGTCCATAACCGCTGTGCACCCTCGAACCTGGCCACTTCTGGCCCGTCGAGAATCAGCGAGGTACGCCCGGCAACCTGCAGCACCTCCCCCGAGGCAAAGTCGATAAACAGCAGGCCCGCCACCGGGTTTGCGTGCAGGTTGCCCAAGGTGTTGAAGAACAGATTGCCGGCAAAGTCGGGGATGGTCAGCACGTTGCCCTCCACGCGCACAAAACCGCTATTACCGCCACGATGAGAAACGTCCACCGAGCGTTCGCCGTCCACATCGACGTAGCTGGCGACGAAGAAGGTGTCGGCGTTGCGGATCATGGCTTGCGCGGTGGCGTCCAGGCCGCTGCTGCGTTCGGCCAGGGTGCCGGGTTTGCGCGCGATACCATCCACGGGCCGCAGTTGGATGTATTTGGGGCAATTGCCGAAGGTGTGCACCACGTCGACGGCAAAGCCGTCGTGACCCAGGCGGCCGATGCGCCCGTTCATGCGGTTGCGGCGGCGGGTATTGAGGTCGATACCCAGCAGGCCGACGCTGGCGCCGCGACGCAAGCCGGAGCGTGCCGGGTCGCTGCGGGACGGCAAGCTGTCGACTTGCAAAACCAGGGGATCGGGCGAATGGGCAAAGCCCGGCGCGCCTTCCAGTATCGTCGCCCAGGGAACCCCCTGCTCATCTACCACACCCAGCAGCAGGTAGGGCAACAAGGGATAGAAGTCGCGGTGCTGCTCGGGCAGGTGATCACGAATCACCTTGGGGCCGATCACCGCCATGCGCTCGGCGGCGCCGGCGCTTTCCTGCAACTGGCGTTCGCCTTGGTGCCACGGGGACTGTTCGATGGGGTTCATGGTGCTCACCTCCGTTTGGATGAACGTATGCTGCGCCCCGCCAGCCGACGACGGAATAGCCACGCCAGGCAATCCACTGTTACGCCAACTGAAATGCCGGATGCTCACGCAAGGCTGCCACGCAATGGTCGACAAAACTGCGCACGCGCATCGGCGCGTTGCGCCCCTCGCGGTACACCACGTGCAGGGGCAAGGGCGGTGACTCGAAGTCCGGCAGCACACGACACAACTGGCCGCTGAGCAGGTATTCATGCAGCGGGTAGCTGAGGCAGCGAATCAACCCGGCGCCCTGCACGGCCGCATTGATCGCGCCTTGCACCGTGGCGCAACTCAAGCGCGCGTGGCCCTTGAACTGACAACCTTGAAAAGCCCATTGCACCTGCCCGGCACTGGCGATCAGGTGATGTCTCTCGAGGTCGCCGGGATGTCGAGGTTCGCCATGGGCCGCGAGGTACTCCGGGCTGGCACACAGAATCGGCCGCACCTGCCCTACCCGCCGCGCAATCAGGGTTGAGCTGGGCAACTCGCCGACCAGGATCGCCACGTCCAGCCCCTCTTCGTGCAGGTTGGGGTAGTAGTCATGGTAGCGCGCCTCCAGGCGCACATCGGGATAGCGCTCCAGGTAGCCGGCCAAAACCGGCGCCATCACATAGCGGCTGAACAGCAGCGGCAAGAATACCCGCAGGTTGCCCTGCGCCTCATCGTGCAGGCCCTTGGCCGAAGCTTCGGCGGCGGCCACGGCGGCGAGCAGGCGCAGGCAGTCGGCCAGGTAGGCGTGGCCGGCGTCGGTCAGGCTGGCGCCGCGCGTGCTGCGTGCCAGCAATGTCACATGCAGGCGTGCTTCCAGGCGGGCCACCGCGCGCATCAGGGTCGGGCCCGACACCTGGGCACGGCGCGCCGCCGAGGCCAGGCTGGGTTGCCCGGCCAGCGCGGCGAACAGGTGCATATCGCGATAACGCTCCATCAACCGCGCCGCTTCATCGCCGGGTTCAGGCTGGCGTCCTGGCCGAGGCGATGGCTGAGAAAATCCACAAAGGTGTTGATCTTGGCCGGCACCCGCGAGCTTTTCTGGAACACCACCTGGATCGGCAGCGGCGCCGGCTCGAAATCCTCGAGCACAATCTCCAGTTCACCGGCCGCCACCGCCGCCGCCACTTGATACGACAGCACTCGCGTCATGCCCCAGCCCAAACGCGCCAGGTTGATCGCCGCATTGTTTGCGGTGACCACCAGGCGCGGCTCAATCGCCACGCTCAACGGCTGGCCATCTTCGACAAACTGCCACTCACTCACCAGTTGGCTGGAGGATGAGGTGGCGATCTTGGCTTCGCGCAACTGCGACGGATGCCGGGGCCGACCGTGCTGGTCGAGATACGCCGGCGCCGCGCACACCACCCGACGCACTTCGCCGACCTTGATCGCCTGCTGCCCCGGCTCATGCAGATGGCCGATGCGCACGGCCACATCAACCCCCTCATCGGTCATGTTGACCACGCGGTCGACCAGTAACGCGTTGATATTCACCAAGGGGAAACGGTCGAGGTAATCCCCCAGCGCCGGCGCCACATACAGCTCGCCAAACAGCACCGGCGCGGTCACCGCCAGATGGCCGCAGGGAATCGAATAACTGCCCGCCGCCGCCTCCTCCGCCTCATCGAGGTCGGCGAGGATGCGCCGGCAGTCTTCCAGATAACGCTGGCCGGCTTCGGTCAGATGCAGGCTGCGGGTGGTACGCGCCAGCAATTGGGTGCCGATGCGTGCTTCCATGGCGGCGATGGCCCGGGTCACGCTGGGCGGCGAGGTTTTCAGGCGGCGCGCGGCGGCGGCAAAGCCCTCTTCCTCGGCCACGGCCAGGAACACCTGCATTTCATGGAATCGGTCCATCGGCAGCCCTCTCGAAGGTTAGTGTGTTTGCAACCCCACCGCCGTGCGCGGCATGCCCACAAACCCAGGCAATGCTTCGATGCTGGCCAGCCAGGCGCGCACGTGAGGGTAGTCGGCCAGCGACACATTGCCTTCCGGCGCGTGGGCCACGTAGGTGTAAAAGGCGATATCGGCGATGCTCGGCTGTTCGCTGGCCAGGAAGCGGCTGTTGCGCAACTGCTGCTCCACCAACTGCAACAAAGCATGGGAACGGCTGATAGCGGCGTGGGTGTCGACCTGGGCACCAAACACCAGGGCCAGGCGTGCAGCGGCGGGGCCTGCGTGCAGTTGCCCGGCGGCGGCCGACAGCCAACGCTGTACGCGGGCCAGGCCCTCAGGGTCGCTGGGCAGCCACTGGCCTTTGCCGTATTTGCTGGCCAGGTAGACCAGGATCGCATTGGAGTCCGCCAGCACGGTGCCGTTGTCGTCAATCGCCGGCGCTTGGCCGAAGCTGTTGAGCGTGGCGATAAAGTCGGGCGCTTTCTGCGCGCCTTGCTTGAGGTCCACCAGGATAAATTCCCGCGGCAAGCCCAACAGCGAGAGCATCAGCTCGACGCGATGGGAGTGGCCGGACAGTGGAAAACCATAATGTTTGATCGCAGGCTGAGACATGAGCGGCTCCAAGGGGTGGGGTTTCGAGGCTTCGCATGTTCCGCCGCTGCGCTGATCGAAGGAATCACCAGGATTTACAATCCAGCATTTCAGCCACTGAAACAATCATTCGCCAAACAATTCCATGATCAGGTTGAACAGCGTGGTCTTCACCGCGCTGTCCAGCTCGGTCCAGGCCAAGCCGGTACTGGCCTCGAACCCACCCAGCTCCAGGTGCCGCGACACACAATTGGCCGGCAACGCCCGCGCCGCCTGCAACGGCAACACGCCCACACCCAGCCCGGCAGACACCAGCGCGAGCATGGTGGTGAATTCGCCCAGCTCCGACGCGATCTCCAGGGTAATGCCCAGGGCCTGGATAAATTCATCGTAGAAGCCCGGTGCGTAACGCCGCGCCAGGATGTACACCGGCACGTCCATCAGGTCGGCAGGCTGAAGAGTCTGCTGGGCCGCCAGCGGATGATCGATCGGTAACGCCACGCAGAAACTCTCATGCAGCACCGCGCGGGTGTGCACGCCGGGGTAGGCGGCGGGCAGGCGCATCAGGCCGAAATCCAGCTGGCCGTTCTTCAACGCGGCGGCTTGGTCGGGGCCGGGCATGTCCTTTAGTTCCAGCTCGATACGCGGGTAACGCTGGTGCACAGCGCGGATCAACTGCGGCAACAGGTTCGGCAACACCGAGGAGACAAACCCCAGGCGCACCCGGCCGATTTCCCCACGGCTGGAGGCCCGCGCCGCATCCGCCGCGCGGGCGGCCTGGTGCAAGGTGGCCTGGGCTTCGGGCAGGAATACCCGCCCGGCTTCGGTCAGCGTGACCGAGTGGCGATTGCGGTCGAGCAAGCGCACGCCCAAGCCGCCTTCCAGCAATTTGATCTGCATGCTCAACGCCGGCTGCACAATCGACAGCTGCGCCGCGGCCCGGCCGAAATGCAGCTCTTGGGCCAATATCACAAAGGCGCGTAAGTGCTTGAGCTCCATCAAGCCCTCCTGGTTATCACGGATATTGATCAACCGATCATAAATGAACATTGGACCCACACCCTACTCTGCGCTGAAGTGAAGTCCAGCCACTCGAACATGAAAGTGTTTTGTTTATCACCGTGCGCCAGGAGATTCAGGCCCCATGCAAAGCGTTTTAGACAACTTCCGCCTCGATGGCCGGCTCGCGCTGGTCACCGGTTCCAGCGCCGGTATCGGCCTGGCCATTGCGCGCGGCCTGGCCCAGGCCGGGGCGCGGGTGGTACTCAACGGGCGTAACCGCAGCACCTTGCGCGATGCCGCCGCGCTGCTGACATTGGAAGGCCTGGAGGTGCACACCCAGGCGTTCGATGTCACCGACAGCACGGCGATCCAGGCCGCCGTGGCGGCTATCGAAGAACGCCTCGGCCCGCTGGAGATTCTGGTCAACAACGCCGGCATGCAGCGGCGCGGGCCGCTGGAAGACTACAGCGAGCAGCACTGGCGCGAACTGATCAGCACCAACCTCGACAGCGCGTTCCTGGTGGGCCAGGCCGTGGCGCGGGCGATGATCCCGCGCAAGCGTGGGCGTATCATCAATATCTGCTCGGTGCAGAGTGAACTGGGGCGCCCGGGCATCGCGCCGTACGCGGCGAGCAAGGGCGCGTTGAAAATGCTCACCAAGGGCATGGCGATTGATTGGGGCCCCCATGGGCTGACCGTCAACGGTATCGGCCCGGGCTACTTCAAGACCGAACTGAACGCCAACCTGGTGGCCAACCCCGAGTTCAGCGACTGGCTGGTACAACGCACGCCGAGCCGGCGTTGGGGCGATGTGGCCGAACTGGCCGGCGCCGCCGTATTCCTCGCCAGCGACGCCGCGAGCTTCGTCAACGGCCATATCCTCTACGTCGACGGTGGCATCACCGCGTCACTGTAATCCCGGAGAACCTTATGCACGCGATTGTCTGCCATGCCTCGAAAGACCTGCGGGTGAGCCCCCAGGACGAAGCCCCAACCCTCGCCCCCGAGCAGTTGCGCGTGCGCATCGCCCGGGGCGGTATCTGCGGCTCGGACTTGCATTACTACCAGCACGGCGGCTTCGGCACCGTGCGCCTGCGCGAACCGATGGTGCTGGGCCATGAGGTGTCGGCGGTAATCGACGCGGTGGGTGCAGACGCCGGGCTGTTCAAGGTCGGCCAGCGCATTGCGGTGTCACCGTCACGCCCGTGTGGCGGCTGCCGGTATTGCCATCAAGGCCTGCCGAACCATTGCCTGAACATGCGTTTCTACGGCAGCGCGATGCCCTTTCCGCATATCCAGGGTGCGTTTCGCCAGAGCCTGGTGATTGAGACGCACCAGGCCCATGTGTTGGCCGATCACGTCAGCCTTGCTGAAGGCGCACTGGCCGAGCCGTTGTCGGTGGGTTTGCATGCGATCCAACGCGCCGGGGCGGTATTCGGCAAACGCGTGCTGGTGACCGGCTGCGGCCCCATCGGCAACCTGCTGATCGGCGGTTTGCGCGCGGCCGGCGCGGCTGAAATCGTCGCTGTGGACCTGTCCGCCAGCGCCCTCGCCTGCGCCGAAAAAATGGGCGCCACGCGCACCCACAACATCGCCGACGGCGCCGATGCACTCAAACGCTACAGCGCTGAAAAGGGCTATTTCGATGTGATGTTCGAGGTCTCCGGCAGCGCCCAGGCCTTGCGTAACGGCCTGGAATGCATCGCCCCGCGAGGCGTGCTGGTCACGGTTGGGTTGGGCGGGGATGTGTCGTTGCCGCTGAACCTGCTGGTCAGCCGCGAGATTGACTTGCGCGGCACCTTCCGCTTCCACAGCGAATTTGCCCAGGCGGTGGATCTGCTCAATCGCCGGATCATCGACGTGCGCCCGGTGATCTCGCATACCGTGCCATTTGAACAGGCGGTACAGGCATTTGAACTGGCGGCGGATAAAACCCAGGCGATGAAAGTGGTGCTGGATTTTGGTGTCGCGGACCTGCCCTGATCACCAGCCCGGCCTGGGCACAAAAAGCCTTGTTATGCCCACAATGCCGAGTCAACCTCCTGTGGCGAGCGGGCTTGCCCGCGTTGGGGTGCGCAGCAGCCCTAAAACCAGGCGCCAAGACAGGCCTGATACACCGCATGCGTCAATGCAGGGGCCGCTTCGCGCCCCAACGCGGGCAAGCCCGCTCGCCACAGGTGACGGGCCCGATAACAAGTGGCAAGCCCGCTCGCCACAAATGAACCTCAGGCGCGCTCTTCGAGCCTGAAACGCAAGAACCGATGGCTCGCGGAAAACAACCGCCGGTAGATTTGAACTGGCGGCGGATAAAACCAAGGCGATGAAAGTGGTGCTGGATTTTGGTGTCGCGGACCTGCCCTGATCACCAGCCCGGCCTGGGCACAAAAAGCCTTGTTATGCCCACAACGCCGAGTCAACCTCCTGTGGCGAGCGGGCTTGCCCGCGTTGGGGTGCGCAGCAGCCCTAAAACCAGGCGCCAAGACAGGCCTGATACACCGCATGCGTCAATGCAGGGGCCGCTTCGCGCCCCAACGCGGGCAAGCCCGCTCGCCACAGGTGACGGGCCCGATAACAAGTGGCAAGCCCGCTCGCCACAAATGAACCTCAGGCGCGCTCTTCGAGCCTGAAACGCAAGAACCGATGGCTCGCGGAAAACAACCGCCGGTAGATTTGAACTGGCGGCGGATAAAACCCAGGCGATGAAAGTGGTGCTGGATTTTGGTGTCGCGGACCTGCCCTGATCACCAGCCCGGCCTGGGCACAAAAAGCCTTGTTATGCCCACAACGCCGAGTCAACCTCCTGTGGCGAGCGGGCTTGCCCGCGTTGGGGTGCGCAGCAGCCCTAAAACCAGGCGCCAAGACATGCCTGATACACCGCATGCGTCAATGCAGGGGCCGCTTCGCGCCCCAACGCGGGCAAGCCCGCTCGCCACAGGTGACGGGCCCGATAGCACGTGGCAAGCCCGCTCGCCACAAATGAACCTCAGGCGCGCTCTTCGAGCCTGAAACGCAAGAACCGATGGCTCGCGGAAAACAACCGCCGGTAGGTGAGCAACACCGCGCCTACGGTGCCCAGGGCCGATGACGCGGCGATCAGGAACATGATCACGATCTGATAGCGCACCGCGTCCACCGGGCTCTCCCCCGCCAGCACCTGCCCGGTCATCATGCCGGGCAGGCTGACGATGCCGACCACGGTCATCTGGTTCAGCGTCGGGATCATCCCGGCGCGTACCGCCTGGCGGATCGCCTCCTGCGCCGCCTCCCAGCGCGAGCCGCCGAGGGCCAGGATCATCTCGATGGTGTTGCGGCCCGAGGTCAATTCCTGGGTCATGCGTTCAATCCCCAGCGACACTCCGGTCAAGGTATTGCCGAGGATCATCCCCAGGATCGGAATTGCATACTGCGGCTCGTACCACGGGTGGATGCGAATCACCGCAAACAACCCCACCGCCGTCACCAGCCACGAACTGCCCCACACCGACAGAATGCTGTCGACCCGTTGCCCGCGGTACGTGCGCCGCCCACGCCCCGCCGCCGACAGGCCGGCGATCAAGGTCATCGCACACATCAAGGGCAACACCACATACCAGTAGGCGAACTCGAATACCCAACCCAACAGATACCCGATGGCCAACAGTTGCACCACGGTGCGCACCGCGGCCCACAGCAACTGGCGGCCCAACCCCAGGCGCAACAGCAGTGACAGCGCGCCGTTGATCAGGATCAGCGAGGCGGCGATGCCCATGTCCAGCGCTGTGAGATTCTGATAGTTCATGCCTGGGTCGCCTCGCTCAAGACACCGGCACTCATGTGCAGGTGGATGGCGCTCATGCGTTGAGCCTGGTCGAGGTCATGGGATACCCAGATATAGGCGCGTGAGGGATCGCCGGCATACCACGCCTCGATCAGCGCTTCCACATCCCGGGATGAGGTGGGATCAAGGGCGGCGGTGGGTTCGTCCAGCAACAGCACTTCGGGGTTGAGCTGCAGGGTGCGGATCAGCGAGACCACCTGGGACTCACCGCCCGACAGGTCACCGGCGTTTTTCTTTAGGAAGTCCGGCGCCTTGCCCGCATGCCCCAGCAGCGTGGTGACCGCCGCCAGATCAAAACGGCGCTGGCGCAGGGTCTTGAGGCTATAGGGCAAACGCAGGTTGTCCTCCACCGTGCCCTCAAGCAGCGCCGGACGCTGGGACAGGTAGCTGATATGGCTGCGGTAGTGCGGGATCTGCGCGTTGGCGATGGGCTGGTTATTCCACACCACCTGCCCCGAAGTGGGCGCATCCAGCAGGGCCAGGGCGCGCAGGAACACGCTTTTACCGGAGCCGGAGGAGCCGGTGATGGACACCCGGTCGGCGGCGTTCAAACTGAAATCGGTGGGCTGCAGCAACAGCACCTGGCGGCGCTCATCCATGCGCGTGAGGGCGCGGGTTTCGATCAGTGCGCTCATGAACGCGGCCTTCCTGTTCGTACGGTTGGGCGCAATGGTGCCGTACGGAGTGCACTGGGTCAAAATGTGGGTGTGTCAGTCACTGATGTATAGACTGATACTCCCTCATCGGGGGCAAGCCCCCTCCCACATTTTGACCCAGTACATCAGGTAAACCGGCGGGCTGTGTGCCGTTACGGCAGCGGCTCGAACTTCAACGCGCTCAAGCTCTGTACCTTGTCTTCACGCACCATCTTGTACTCGGTGTTCGGGCCGATCCAGCGATCCCAGATCGCGTCGATTTCGCCGGCCTTTTCCATCGCCATCAGCGACTCGTTGACCTTGGCCAGAAACGCCGGCTCATCGCGGCGCATGCCTGCGCCGATCGGTTCCAGGGCCATCGGTTCTTTCGCCAGCGCCAGTTCGACACCGCCAGCCTTGGCCTGGTTGACCAGCTTGAGGGCGGTCATGGTGTTGGTCACCAGGCCCACCACCTTGTTCTGCTGCAGGGCCATATACGCCGAGCCGGTGTCCTGGAAGGTCACCGGGGTGGCACCGGCCAGGCGGATCGATTGCTCGGAGGTGGAGCCCTTGGTAGAGCTGATGCGCTTGTCCTTGAAGAAGCTTTTCGGCTGGTCGGCATTCACTGCGCGCACCACCAGGGTTTCCTTGGCTATGTAGTACGGGTCGCTGAACTGGATCTGCTCGGCGCGGGTCTTGGTGTAGGCCAGGTTGGCGAAGATCACGTCGACGCGGCCCATCTTCACTTCCGGAATGCGTGCTTCAACCGACAGTGGCTTGAGTTCCAGGGCCACGCCCATGGTCTTGGCCAGGGCCTTGCACAGGTCGACGTCCATGCCCACCAGCTCGCGGGTTTTCGGGTCTGGCGCGGAGAACGGCGGCACGTCGGCGTATACGCCGCAGCTCAGGGATTGTTTGGCGAGGATGTCGCTCAATTGGTCGGCCTGTGCGCCGGCCATCGCCAATGGACCCAATGCCAGCGCAGTGAACAGATGCTTCATACCCATGGTAAATCTCCAGAAAGTTGGACCAGCAAAATGGCAGAGGGAGCAAAGCCGCCGCAGCTCAGTGGGCCCGCAGGTCGGCGATAAAGCGTTGCGCTCGCGGGTGCGAAGGCTGGGTGAAGAAGGCGTCGGGGCTGCTCTTTTCCAGAATCTGCCCCGCGTCCATAAACCAGATGGTGTCGGCCACTTCACGGGCGAAATTCATCTCGTGGGTCACACACATCATGGTCATGCCATCCTTGGCCAGCCCCTTCATCACGCTCAGCACTTCACCGACCATTTCCGGGTCGAGGGCGCTGGTGGGCTCGTCGAACAGCATCACCGGCGGTTCCATCGCCAAGGCCCGGGCAATCGCCACGCGTTGTTGCTGGCCACCGGAGAGCTGTG
Source organism: Pseudomonas sp. S09G 359 (assembly GCF_002843605.1). Taxonomy (NCBI): domain Bacteria; kingdom Pseudomonadati; phylum Pseudomonadota; class Gammaproteobacteria; order Pseudomonadales; family Pseudomonadaceae; genus Pseudomonas; species Pseudomonas sp. S09G 359. The sequence goes on from NZ_CP025263.1 coordinate 4,452,797, forward strand.
CCGGGTAGGCGCCGGCCTTGTGGGCCAGGCCGACGCGGTCGAGCAGCTCCATCGCCTTGGTTTTGGCGGCTGCGCCTTTAAGGTTGCGCAGTTTGTTCGGGGCCAGGGTGATGTTTTCCAGCACCGACAGATGCGGGAACAGGTTGAAGCTCTGGAACACAAACCCCACGCGACTGCGCAGGCGGTTGATCTGCGCATCGGTGCCGTGCACGTCCTGGCCATCGAACAGGATCTGGCCGTTCTGGATGTCTTCCAGGCGGTTGACCGTGCGAATAAGCGTCGACTTGCCCGAGCCCGATGGGCCACACAGCACCACCACTTCGCCGGGTTGTACCTCGGCGGTGATGTCGGTGAGGGCCTGGTATTCGCCGTACCATTTATTGATTTTCGAAAACATGATCATTGGATGCATGAGCGCAGCCCTCTTCAATTATCGGTGACCAGCAACGGTGCGCCAGGCTGGGTTTGCCCGCCGTCGCCCAGGCGCTTGCGCGCAATGCGTTGCTCTACCCAGCCAGCCAGGCGAGTCAGGCCGAAACACAGCAGGTAGTAGATGATCGCCAGGATGAAAAACACCTGGAACGGCTTGGTCAGCAACTGGTTGTTGACCTGGTTGGCTGCAAAGGTCACTTCCTGCACGTTGATCACGTAGCCCAGGGAGGTTTCCTTGATGATCGAAATAAACTGGCTGATCAGGCTCGGCAGCGCGTTGTACAGCGCCTGAGGCAAGATCACCCAGAGCGTGGTGCGCACATAACCCAGGCCCAGGGCACGGGACGCTTCGTACTGACCGCTGGGCAACGCCTGGATACCCCCGCGAATGATTTCGCACAGGTAGGCACTCTGGTAGATCACCAGGGTGCAGAGCATGGTCATGAAGCCGGTGATGTTATGGCCGATCAGCAAGGGCACCAGGAAGTAGGTCCAGAAGATCACCATCAGCAACGGGATGCCGCGCAGCACGTAGACCCACACCGTGGCGACCCAGTACAGGCCCTTCCACGGCGACACCCGCGCCAGTGCCAGCAGCAAGCCGAACGGGAATGCCAGCAGCAACGCCAGCGCGGCCAGGATCAGGGTGCTTGCGAGGCCGCCCAGGGGACCATGGGGGTATTGGCCGATGAGGAACAGCGTCCAGTTGTTCTGCAGGATTTCAACGATATCGAACATCGCCATCTACCTCGCCAAGGCTTTGCTGTAGTGCCGGGCGAGCAACGCGCCGGCGCCCATCAGCAGCAGGGAAAACACCAGGTAGAACACCGTGGCCACCAGGTACGACTCAAAGGTGCGAAAGGTGTAGTTCTCCACTTCACGGCTGGCGTACGTCAGTTCCATCACGCCAATCGCCATCGCCAGGCTGGTGTTCTTGAACAGCAGCACGGTGTGGTTGATCAGCGACGGCAGGCAGTTGCGCACGCCTTGGGGCAGGATCACGTAACGCATTGAACGCACATACCCCAGGCCCAGCGCCCTCGACGCTTCGGTCTGCCCGGCGGGAATCGCGCGCAGGCCGCTGCGCATGTCTTCACAGAAGTACGCGGCCTGGCACAACCCCAGGGCGATCACCGAGAACAGGTATTCGGTGTTGTGGCTGGCCAGCCACAGTTGCGTATTTTCGCTGAGCAGCGTCGGCACGCCGAAGTACCACAACATCAGTTGCACCAGGGTCGGCACATTGCGGTGGTAGGACACGTACCCCGCCACCAGGCGGTCGGCGAGTGTATTGCCGGTCAGGCGCACCGTGACCAGCGTCAGCGCCAGCACCATCGCCAGCAGCCAGGCGAACAACGCCAGCTGCAAGGTCATTTCGATGCCCTTGACGATCAGCTCGGCGTACTCGCCTTGCAGAATCGCGGCCAAATCGAAGTCTTGCTTCATGGTCAATCCCTATCGGCATTGGGCTAGGGCAGAAATCAAAATCACCCGGCGTGGCCGAGGCGGGATACAGCGATGACGGATCGATCCGTTCTGTTTTAAGCGGCTGTTGTTCAGCCTTGGTAGTCCTGAGGCCGTGCGGTGGAGAGCCCACCCGGCACTTGCAAGGTCGGGGTGATTTCCATATGCCCGATGTTCACCGCAATCGGCGCGGCAATCGCAAAAGCGATGGCGTTGGCGATGTCTTCGGCCTGGGGCAACTCAAAGCCTTCGACGAAGCGCTTGTAGGTCTCTTCGGAATCACCGTGCACGTGGGCGAAGATATCCGTGGCGACCCGCCCCGGGCAGATCTCGGTGACGCGCACGCGCTTGCCGAACGCATCGATGCGCAACTGGCGCGAAAGCATGCTCACCGCGGCCTTTGTCGCGTGGTACGTCGAGTTGCCACCGAAGTTGTAGGCCGCAGCAATCGAGCTGATATTGATGATGTGCCCGCAGTCGCGCTCGACCATGCCCGGCAGCGCCAGGCGTGCCAGGTGCAGCACGGCGCGCAGGTTGACGTCGATCAGCAGGTCGATGCCGTCGGCGTCGGCCTTGAGCAGCGAGCCGGGTTTGTCGACGCCGGCGTTATTCACCAGGATGTCGAAGGTATTTTCGGCGAACAACCGGGTCAGCCCGGCGAGGTCGGTGACGTCGATGGCGTGGGCGATACAGCCGGTCCTGGCTGCCAGTTCCTGCAACTTGTCGGCACTGCGAGCCAGGGCATGCACCTGCACGCCTTCCTGGCACAGGCGCTCGACAACGGCGGCGCCGATGCCGGAGGAAGCCCCGGTGACCAGCGCGGTTTTGTAGTCGGAAAATGGCATGGGGTGGTCCTTGTGCTACGGGTTATGGTTCGACTCTATCCAGCCTTCAGGCGCTGGACCAAGACGCAATGGTTGTGTGGCGATAAGGCCTGCTTATGACGCGGCCAGCAGCTGTGAAATCGGGGTTATACACCCGCCCATGCGCTGGATTTCCGCGCGGATCGTGCGCGCCAGTTCCACCGCACCCGGCGTGTCGCCGTGCAGCAGGATCGAATGGGCCGGCACCCGCAGCACCTTGCCGCTCAGCGCCGTCACTGTGCCCTCCTGCAGCAACTGCCGCACCCTGTGCAGCACGGCTGCCGGCTGCTTGATCACCGAGCCTTCGACCTTGCGCGGCACCAGCAGGCAGTCATCGTCATAGGCGCGGTCGGCGAGGAAGGTGGTGGCCACGCGCAGGCCGCATTTTTCCGCCGCGCCTTCGATGGCACGGCTGCTGGACGAACTGATGATCAGCGTCGGGTCGAACGCCGCCACCGCCCGCACCAACGGCTCGGCCAGCGCGGCATCGGCGGCGGCCATGTTGCCCAGGGCGCCGTGGAAGCTCATGTGGGTCAGGCGATGGCCATTGACCGCTGCGATACCGGCCAGGGCGCCGAGCTGGTAGATCACATAGGTGGCCAGCTCCTTGATCTCGATATTCATCTGGCGCCGGCCAAAGCCCATCAGGTCCGGGAAACCCACATGGGCCCCCAGGTCGATGCCGCCAGCCTTGGCCAGGCGCACCGTGGTGTCCATGATCAGCGGGTCGCCGGCGTGATAACCGCAGGCGACGTTGGCCGATGAGATCAGGCTCATCAGCGCTTCATCCTCGCCCATGCGCCACGGGCCGAAGCCTTCGCCGAGGTCGGCGTTCAAGTCGATCTTCATGCCTGATACTCCACACCAAGGAAGGCTTCGCCATAACCGACGGTAGTACCGCACGGCACGCGTATATCGATGACACGCGCGGCAGTCGGGCTGCGCTGGGGCAACAGCAGTTCACCCACTTGCAGCACGGCGACCAGTTGCCCGGCGCTGAGCTGATCGCCGACGGCCACGAATGGCTCGCGCAGTTCGGGATGGGTCAGCAGCAAGCGGCCCAGTCCGGTGGTGCGCAGCACCTTGTCGTCAACCGCAACGGCGGCAGGCGCAGCAACGCTGACGGGCTCGCCACCGCGCTTGAGGGTCAGGTGCAGGCCCGGCCGACTCATCTCGGCACCGGCCAAGTGGTGCTCCTTGAGCCACAGCGCCAGTTGGCGAATTTCCGAAAGGGTCATACTTTTACTCCTTCACGGTGCAGGTCCACCAAGCGGCCGACCTCGCGCAGGTAACGTCGATTGGTTTCCAGGGCCTCGACGGCCTCGGCGTAACTGCACTCGATAAAGCGCACCTTGCCGCCAATCGGCGCCTGGCCGAGCCGCCACAAATCCGCCTCGATTACGCTACCGAACTTGGGGTAGCCGCCACTGGGCTGGGCGTCGCGCATCTGGATGATCGGCTGCCCGCCATGGGGCACCTGGATCACGCCCGGCACGATGCCGTGGGAGCGGATTTCCATTGGCGCGATAGGCAGCAACGGCTGGCCTTCCATGCGATAGCCGTAGCGGTTGCTCTGGGTGGTGATCTTCCATTCACCGGCCCAGAACGCGGCGCGGGAGGTCTGTTGAAAACGCGCGTATTCGGCGGCGGGCAGCACGCGCATGGCGGGCACCCCGTCGACGTGCAGCGGCAGCGCCAAGCTCGGGGCCAACACCCCAAAGTCCAGCGGTAACGGGCTGATGCCCGGGCGCAGCGCCCCCAGCCGATCACCCTGTTGCAGCGCGCGGCCGTGCAGGCCACCGAACTCGCCGCGCAATTGGGTGCTGCGCGAGCCCAGCACAGCCGGCACATCCACACCACCGGCCAAACACAGGTAGGCGCGGCTGCCGGACGTTGGGTAACCCAGGTTCAACACCTGGCCTTCACGGCCCTGGCACACCCAGTTCGGCGGCAGTGGCTGGCCATCCAACGTGGCATCGCAGGCGGCGCCGGTCACGGCAAAGGCACAGTCCTGGACCAGGCGCACCTCGAACGGAAACAGCGGTATCTCAATCGCGGCGGCGTCTTCGGGGTTGCCCAGCAGCAGGTTGCCCAGGGCCAGGGCCAGGTGGTCCATGGCACCCGAGGTACCCACGCCGTAACCGAGGCTGCCGAAGCGGCCGAAGTCCTGCACGGTGGCCAGGGCGGTGGCCGATAGAATCTCGATCATCGAATGATCCTCTCGATGCGCAAGCGCAGGAAATCACCCGGCCGCAAGATCGCCGGCGGGGTTTGGGCAGGGTCGAAAAACGCCATTTCGGTACGGCCGATAGTGTTCCAGCCGCTGGGGCCGGCAGACGCGGAGACGCCGGTTTGCACGCCGCCGATGGACACCGAGCCCGCGCCGATATCCAGCACCGGCACCTGGCGCCGTGGCGTGGCCAGGCGTGGGTCCATGCCGCCGAGGTAGCAGTAACCCGGGTGGCTGCCCAGGGCGTACACCGGGTACAACGGTTCGCAATGCAGGTTGGCGATGGTTTCGATGTCCAGCCCGGTGTGGGCGATCACATCGGCCATGTGCGGGCCGAATTCACCGCCGTAGACCACCGGCAACTCGACGATGCGCCCTTCCAGGGGCAACGGTTCGCTGCTCTCCCAGGCGTGCAGCAGGCGCTCGCACAGTGCATTCAATTCGCGCGGCGGTTGGAGAAACGTGAGCATCAGGTTGTTCATGCCGGGCACGGCTTCGTGGATTTCCGGCCACTCACCGGCTTGCAGGGCCAGGCTCCAGATGCGCTGCTGCGGGGCCAGGTCCAGCTCGCCCGGCGCTTCGAAGAGCAAGGCGCTGGAACCCAGCAGGCTGATGGAAGGTGCGGTGCTCATGCGGGGCTCCTTTGCTGCAACCAGCGCTCCAGGTGATGAATATCGACACCGCCGGCGCAGAAAGCCGGGTCGTCAAGAATGTCGCGGTGCAAGGGGATATTGGTGCTGATGCCGTCCACGATCATTTCGCTGAGGGCCAGGCGCATGCGCGCCATGGCCTCTTCGCGGGTGGCGCCATGGGTGATGACCTTGGCCACCATCGAGTCGTAATACGGCGGCACGCGATAGCCGGTGGTCACATGGGAATCAACCCGCACGCCAAAGCCGCCGGGCACTTCCCAGCGCTGGATCAACCCAGGCGTGGGCATGAAGGTGAGCGGGTCTTCGGCGTTGATGCGGCATTCCAGGGAGTGGCCGTTGAGCTGCACGTCCTCTTGACGCAGGCTCAGCACTTCACCGCGCGCCATGCGCAGCTGCTGCTGGACGATATCGATGCCGGTGGTCATCTCGGTGACCGGGTGCTCCACCTGCAAACGGGTGTTCATCTCGATGAAAAAGAACTCGCCGTCCTCATACAGAAACTCGAACGTACCGACGCCGCGATAACCGATCTGCCGGCAGGCCTCGGCGCAGCGTTCACCGACCTGGGCGATCAGCGCAGGATCGATACCGGGTGCGGGGGCTTCCTCGAGCACTTTCTGGTGGCGGCGTTGCAGCGAGCAATCACGGCAACCGAGCCAGATGGCATGGCCATGGGCATCACACAACACCTGGATTTCCACGTGCCGGGGGTGACCGAGGAATTTCTCGATGTACAGTTCCGGGTTGCCGAACGCCAGCCGCGCCTCTTCACGGGTAAGACCAATAGCGGCGAGCAACTCGGCCTCGGCCTGCACCACGCGCATGCCACGGCCACCGCCGCCACCAGCGGCCTTGACGATCACCGGGTAGCCGATGTCGGCAGCGATGGCGAGGATGCTCGCGTCGTCGGTGGGCATCGTCGAATCCGGCCCGGGCACACAGGGCACGCCGGCTTCGCGCATGGCGCGCTTGGCCGCCACCTTGTCACCCATGGTTCGGATGCACGCCGCGCTGGGGCCGATAAAGGTCAGGCCGGTGGCCTCGATGCGTTCGGCAAAGCCGGCGTTTTCCGAGAGGAAGCCATAGCCGGGGTGAATCGCCTGGGCCCCCGTGACCTTGGCGGCAAACAGCAACGCGCTCTGGTTGAGGTAGCTCAGCCCAGGCGCGGCCGGGCCGATGCACAGCGACTCGTCGGCATTGTGTACGTATTGCGCGTGGCGGTCCGCTTCGGAGTGCACCGCCACGGTCTTGATGCCCAGGCCATGGCAGGCACGCTGAATGCGCAGGGCGATTTCGCCACGGTTGGCGATCAGCACTTTGTCGAACATTGAATTCACCTGAATAACAAATATGCGTGGGGGTCAACCGAGTCGGAACAAAGCCTGGCCGGCTTCGACTTCAACCCCGCTCTGGGCCAGGATCTCAAGGACCTGGCCTGCAGCCTTGGCCTTGACCGGGTGGAACATTTTCATCGCCTCGATCACCGCCACGGTCTGGCCGGCTTCGATGGCCTGGCCCACGGTCACGAACGGCGCTTCACCGACGGCGGGCGTCAGGTGCAGCACGCCGTAGAGGCTGGCCTTGATCTCAATGGCGGTGGCCGCCGGCGTGGCTTTGGGCGCGGCAACCACGCTCGGTGTGACGCTGATTACCGCCTGCCCCGGCTGCTTGAACAGCCGCAACGTGCTGTCGCCTTCGGTGAGGCTCAGCTCCAGCAGATCGGATTCGGCGAGCAAATCCATCAACCCCTTGATACGTGCTGAATCCATGTATGGCCCCTGCCTGTCGAGCGTGTCTTGAGTGGATGGGCCCAATCTACCGAGCCCCTCGAAAAGCGGCCAAGACGCTTTGGCTTTGGGGTGATAAGCCGCCCTTATGACGCGCTGCCACGCATCTGCGCCACCAGCTCCAGCAGGATCGCCTTGACCGCCTGGGCCGGTACCGACAACGGCAGATGCCCGGACAGGCACAAGGCCAAGGGCGCCTCGACTTCGGGCTCGACGATGCGGCACAGATGCACCGCAGGGTCCGCCGCCATCACCCGCGCGGACGACTCCGGCAAGATGGTCGAACCAAAGTGATCGGCCACGGCGGCGGTGAGGGTTGTGGAGGATTCAATCTCGGCCACCACCCGCACGCCGAGGCCGATACGCAGGAACGCTTCGTCCACCAAGCGGCGCATCACGTTGTAGGGACGCGGCAGCAGCATGTCCATGTCGGCCAGCTCGGCCAGGGGAATGTCTTCTCGGCTGGCGATGGCCGGGTCGGCACTCACCAGGTACAGCGGCTCGCGCAGCAGCGAGACAAAACTCAAGCCGTGCACCTCGCGCCCACCATAGAGCACCGCCATGTCCATGCGGCCGTTCATGATCAGCTCGCTGAGGGTGGTGCCGAAGTTTTCATTGAGGTACAGCAGGATGCCGGGATGGCGCTCGCGCACCGTGCGCAGCAGCGGCAGCGACAAGGTCGACGCCGCCGTCCCCGGCGCCAGGCCCACCGACACCTGCCCGGACAAGGCATGCCCGGTGGCATTGATATCACTCTGCGCCTGCTCGCACTGGCGCAGGATGATCTGCGCATGGCCGTACAGCACCTTGCCCGCCTCGGTCGGCGTGACGCCACGCTTGGTGCGGATCAGCAACTGCTGCTGCAACTCCGCTTCCAGGGTGGCCAGTTGTTGGCTCAGCGCGGGCTGCGCCACATGCAGGACGTCGGCGGCCTGGGTCATGCTGCCGATGTCGACCAGTTTCACGAAATACTTCAATCGGCGCAGGTTCAAGTGGGCGGTGCTCGTGTGAGGGGGATTGCGGGCTAACACTTTAAATGTGGGAGGGGGCTTGCCCCCGATAGCGGTGTGTCAGTCAGCACATCCGGCACTGGTACACAGCCATCGGGGGCAAGCCCCCTCCCACAGGGGTCAAGGGTGGTCTGCAAAAGGTAGGCCAGCCTGGTGATCAGCCATAAGGCTTTGCTATGGCTGCCCTCAATCCCCCACCCAAAGCACCCGCCCGGAGCAACCAGGGCTGGACGCACCGCAACAGTGCAGCCCCAGCCATAAGCACTGCCTATCAAACCAGAACGATCTCGTCTTATGGCGCCCTGCCCCGTGCCTCGTACTGTGACCCTGCCAACGTCATCAACGAGGAACGCCCGTGACTGCCTCCCGCATCGCCGCCCGTGTGCAACGCATCAAACCATCGCCCAGCAGCGCCGCGTCCGACCGCGCCAACGAGCTGCGTCGCCAAGGTCAGTCCATCATCAACCTGGTGGTGGGCGAACCGGATTTCGATACGCCGCCTAACATCCGCCAAGCGGCCAGCGCCGCCATCGAACGCGGTGAGACCCGCTACACCCAGAACGCCGGCACCCCCGAGCTGCGCCAGGCCATCGTCGACAAGCTGGCCCGGGAAAACCACCTGACCTACACCGCCCAGCAGATACTGGTGACCAGCGGCGCCAAGAGCGCGATCTTCAACGCCTTCGCCGCCACCCTCGGTGCTGGCGATGAAGTGTTGATCCCGGCGCCGTACTGGGTGTCTTACCCGGACATGGTGCTGGCCTGCGAAGGCGAGCCGGTGACCCTGGCGTGCCCCGAGCACAACGGCTTCAAGCTCACCCCGGAACAACTGCGCGCCGCGATCACCCCACGCACCCGCTGGCTGCTGCTCAATTCACCGAGCAACCCCACCGGCGCCAGCTACAGCCACGCGCAGTTGCGCGCCCTGGCCGATGTGCTGCTGGACTATCCCCACGTGCTGCTGATGACCGATGACATCTACGAGCACATCCGCTTCGACGGCCTGGACAACCCGCATATCCTGGCCATCGAACCGGCCTTGACTGATCGCACCCTGGTGGTCAACGGCGTATCCAAGACCTACGCCATGACCGGCTGGCGCATCGGCTACGCCGCCGGCCCCGCCGACCTGATCGGCGCCATGGCGACCCTGCAATCACAATCCACCAGCAACGCCTGCTCGGTCAGCCAGGCCGCCGCGCTGGAAGCGCTGAACGGCGACCAAAGCTTCGTCAAACACAGCGTGGTGGTTTACCAGCAACGCCGCGACCGCTGCCTGGAACTGCTCAACGCGATCCCCGGCCTGAGCTGCCGCAAACCCGATGGGGCGTTCTACCTGTATGTGAATTGTGCCGGCCTGCTGGGTAAAACCACCCCCGACGGCAGCGTGCTGCACACCGACAGCGAGGTGGTGATGTACCTGCTGGAAAGCCAGGGCGTGGCCGTGGTTGCGGGCACGGCGTATGGCCTGGCGCCGTTTTTCCGCATGTCGATTGCCACCGCTATCAGCACCCTCGACCAAGGCTGCGCGCGCATTGCCGCCGCCGTCGCCACATTGCGCTGAGGACCGATGATGACCGTGGCGGCCCACCCTCCCCTGAGTTTCAAGCAAGCCTTGCTGGCCATGCTCGGTATCTCTCTGGTGCTGATGCTTTCGGCACTGGACCAGACGGTGATCGGCAATGCCTTGCCGAGCATCGTCGCCGAGCTGGATGGCTTTGAACTCTATGCGTGGGTCGCCACCGGTTACCTGCTGGCGTCCATCGTTACCATTCCGATTTTCGGGCGGCTGGGGGATTACTACGGGCGCAAGCCATTCGTGCTGGCGGCCACGTTGATTTTCACCCTGGCGTCGCTGGTCTGTGCCTTGGCCAATGACATGCTGGTGCTGGTGATTGGCCGCGCGTTACAGGGCATCGGCGGTGGCATGTTGATCGGCACGGCGTTCGCCTGCATTCCCGAACTGTTCCCCGATACCCGCCAACGCCTGCGCTGGCAGATGCTGTTGAGCGCGCTGTTCAGCGTGGTCAATGCCATCGGCCCGGGCTTGGGCGGGTATCTCACTGGCGCATTCGGCTGGCGCTCGGTGTTCTACATCAACCTGCCATTGGGTGGCCTGGCGCTGTTGATCGCCTGGCGTTGCTTGCCGTGGTATCGCCCGCAGCAACGCGTCGGCATCCGCCTGGATTGGCCTGGCGCGCTATTGATCGCCCTGGCGCTGGGCAGCCTGCAGCTGTTTGTGGAGTGGCTGGGGCATTCGAGCCTGGCCCTGAGTGCGGCGCTGGGGCTGGGTTGCATCAGCGCGATCATCGCGTTGTGGCACTGGGAGCGCCGCTGCCCCCACGCCCTGTTGCCTGCGGCGTTGTTCAGCCTGCCGAGCCTGCGGGTGTTGTTCATCCTGTCGGTGGCCGCCGGCGCGATCATGTTTTCGCTGCTGTTCTACTTGCCGTTGCTGCTCCAAGGCGCCTACGGCTACTCGCCCCAGGACGCCGGTTTATTGATCACGCCGTTGGCGCTGAGCATCACCTTGGGGGCCATCGTCAATAGCCGCATCGTTACCCGCCTGCGCAATCCCAATCTGTTGCCGTTGGCGGGGTTTGTCGCGCTGCTGCTGGCGTGCGTGGGCCTCGCGGTGGTCGGGCGTGGGGCCTCGTTCAATGAGCTGCTGGGCTTGATTCTGCTGGCGGGACTGGGCCTGGGCTTCATCCTGCTGAACCTCACGGTGTTTACCCAGACCCTGGCCGAACGGCAGTTCCTCGGTGTCGCCACGGCGCTCACGCAATCGTTGCGTCTGGTCGGCGGGTTATTGGGTACGGCGGGTATGGGTGTGCTGGTCAACCTGCTCTACGGCGCCCAGTTGCAGCGGGTGTTTTTAGCCGCCAACCACGCTGAGGGGATTGCCCTGTACGCCGACCCGCAGGCGCTGTTGCACACCCCGCTTGAAGCCTCGCCCTGGCTGGACCTGGCCCGTGACGCATTGGCCCAGTCGGTAGGCGTCGGCCTGTTGCTGTGCGCCGGCATCGGCGTGCTTGCCCTGATGATTCTGTACCGCTTGCCGCCGGTGCGACTGCATGTCGTGTCGGCCACCGTTGCTCCTGAAAAATAAAAATTTTACTGCCGCCTTTGACTGCCCTGAAAAAAACCAACCACACATGGGGATGACACCGATGGAGCTTTTCAATCGCGCACCAACCGTACTCGCCGGCCTCTGCGGCCTGATGATCGCCCAGCAGGGCTACGCCGCAGGCCTGGTCGAAGACAGCAAACTCAATGTACTGGCCCGCAACTTCTTCAGTAACGCCGACAACCGCAGCGGCGCGGCCGACCCCAACTACACCCAGGAATGGGGCCAGGGTTTCATCGCCAACTTCGAGTCGGGTTTCACCCAGGGCACCGTGGGCTTCGGCGTAGACGCCATCGGCATGTTCGGCGTGCGCCTGGACTCCGGCAAGGGTCGCCACTACAACCCGCAAAGCACCGCGTTCAACGGCAACGTGTTCCCCACTGATCATGACGGCCGCGCGGTAGACGAGTTCGGCAGCCTGGGCCTGACCGCCAAGGCGCGCTTTGCCAAGACCGAGCTGAAATACGGCACCCTGGTGCCGATGCTGCCAGTGGTGATGTCCACCGACCGCATGCTGCAACAAACCTTCAATGGCGGCCAGGTGCAGTCCAAGGACCTGGAGAACTTCACCTTCACCCTCGGCCAGTTGGAGCACGTGAAGGGCCGTGGCTCGAGCGACCAGATGGGCATGTCGATCCCCGGCGCCAACAACGCGCGTACCGGCACCTTCGTCAACAAGTTCTATTACGGCGGCGTGGACTACAAACCCAGCAAAGACCTGACCCTGCAGTACTACTACGGCAACCTGCAGGACTTCTACAAACAGAACTTCCTGGGCCTCAAGTACGACTGGCAGGTCGGCCCCGGCACCCTGCGCACCGACCTGCGCCACTTTGATAACCACTCCGACGGCGCCAACGGCAATGACCCGGCCTACTACACCTTCGGCTATTACGGCGACGGCGTTACCAAGGGCAAGGTCGACAGCCGCTTGAACAGCGCCCTGTTCACTTACCTGGTCAACGGCCACACCATTGCCGCCGGCCTGCAACAGGTCAGCGGCGACAGCGATGCGGTGTGGTTGAACCAAGGTGATGGTTCCACGGCGTATTTCATGACCGAGTCGATGATCGGCAAATTCCAGCGCGCCGGGGAAACCACCTGGCAGGTGCGTTACGGTTACGACTTTGCCAGCGTCGGCGTGCCGGGCCTGAGCTTCATGGGCATGTACGAAAGCGGCTCGAATATCCGCACGCCAACCGGCGATAAAAGCGAGTGGGAACGCAACCTGACGGTGAGCTATGTGATCCAGCAAGGCCCGCTGAAGAACCTGAGCATCGCGTTGCGCCATGCTTCGTTGCGCACCGAAGTGACCACCCAGCGTGACAGTGATGAGCATCGGGTGATTGTCAGCTACCCGATGAACATCCTGTAAACCCGAGTTGTGAAGATCAAATGTGGGAGGGGGCTTGCCCCCGATGACTGAGTGTCAGTTAATAAATTTATAACTGACCCACCGCTATCGGGGGCAAGCCCTCTCCCACATTTTTTCATGCGCGTTATGGCTGCTGGCTGATGTGTTCCAGGGTGTAGTGCAGTGACGCGGGCAGCATGGGCCCATGACTCAAGCCAGGGAATGCCTGGTACTGCACTTTCAACCCCTTCACCTGCTGCAACGAGGCCAACAGTTGCTTCGCTGCTCCCCCCTGTTCGCCCTTGGGCCCGGTGCGCATCGCCGGGCTCGCGGGCTCTTCATCCCCACGCATCATCAGCAATGTGCGCGGCTTGCCGTGCAGGCGTTGCGCCAGGCCTTCGGTATTGATCACCCCGCCATTCCACCACAGCGACGGGCTCGCAGCCGCGTACTCATCGAATGCCTGTGGCCGGGTCATCAGCGTGTACAACACCAGCAACCCACCATAGGAATGCCCCCACAACACCTGGCGCCTGGGCGTCTCTTGCAGACGCTGGTTGATCAGTGGGCGGATCTGCTCGGTCAGCAGGTCCAGGAACGGCTCCGCGCCGCCGCTGGGCACAGCCGTCAGCGGATCGCGTTGCGCGCCCTCGCCCACTTGGGGGGTGTAATCGAAAGTGCGGGCGTTGCGCTCGATGCGCAGTGGCGTGGCGTAGCCCACCGCGACCAGCACCGGCGGTGCGGCGCTGTGGGCCAGGCGGTGGAGCAGCGGCGTATCCAGCGCCGCCATCGCCGCGTTGCCGTCCAGCAGGTAGGCGACGGGGTTGGCGGTGCTGACCTTAAGCGGTCGGCCGAGCCAGATGCGATAGTGCCGAGCGCCATCGGCGGAGTCCAATTCCAAGGTGCTGAAACTGTAATCGCTGGCCTCGCGCAGCACCGGCGCATCCATCAGTTGCTCGGGGGCCGGCTTGGCATAGGCGCACTGGGCGAACAGCATGGCCAGCAGGATCACGCGCCCCATCAGAACGACGCCGTGAGGCTGGTGTACAGGGTGCGGCCGGACTGGTTGTAAGTGGCAGCGCCGGCACCGTCGATGTTGTTCACGCCCTGGGCGTTGCCTTCACGCCACAGGCGTTTGTCGAAGACGTTATCGACACCGGCAGTGAGGCTCAGGTTCTTGGTGATGGCGTAGGTGCCGCTCACGCCGGCAATCGCGTACGGCGACAGTTGGTTGTTGGCCGAACCGGTCACGCGGTTGCCGTGGTAGTCATATTTTTTCGGGGTTTGCTTGCCGTAGTAGGCCACGCTGGCTTGCAGGGACAGGTCCTGGGTGGCCTGCCAGTCGAGCATCGAGTTGAGGGTGTATTTGGGCGTGACCGAGAGCACGTCGCCAGTCTGTTTGTTTTTCGATTGCAGCATGTAGGTGAAGTTGTTGGTCCAGGTCAGCGACTCGGCCAGCGGCAGGCTGAGGTTGCCTTCCAGGCCTTCGACCAGGGCCTTGGGCACGTTTTCCCACTGGAACACATTGGCGTTGGCGGTGCTGCCGGTGCCGCCTGTGGCAGTGCCGACCGGCGTGAGGCCGGACTCGATCTTGTTCTTGTAGTCATTGCGGAAATAGGTCAGGCCGGCAACCACGCCGTCATTGTTGCGGTACTCGATACCCAGCTCCTTGTTGACGCTGGTTTCGGCGTCCAGGTCCGCATTGCCTTGCAGGTAGCAGCTCTTGGTCGAGCCATAGCAACCCTGGCCGTTGCTGTACAGCAGGTAGTTAGGGTTGAGCTGGTAAAGGTTCGGCGCCTTGTACGAACGGGCGATACCCGCCTTCAGCGTCAGGGTGTCGGTGAGCACCTGGGACAGGTTGAGCGACGGGCTCCAGTTGTCGCCGACGATATCGTGGTGATCCAGGCGCAGGCCGGGGGTCAGGCGTGTGCCGGGGCGCAGTTCGAGGTTGTCTTCGGCAAACACCGAGAAAATCCGCGCCGACGAGGTGCTGCTGCGATTGGTGCTGGTGAGCCCCGAAACAGCGCCGCCGGCGGTGGTGGTCTGGGTATTGGCGCTGGGGTCGTCGAGCTTGGATTCGACCCACTCAGTGCCCAGGGTCAGCACCTGGTCGACCCCGGCGTGCAGCGGCAGGTTGACCTCGCCATGGGCGGTCAGGTCACGCAGCACGCTGGTGTAGAAACTGGTGTTGGCGAAGATGCCTTCGGTGCCGCCCGCCAGGCCCTCATTGATGCGGCTATTGCGGGTCTTTTCATATTGCAGGTAGGCGAGGCTGCTGCCGAAATCCCATTCGCCACGGTGGGTCAGCGCATAGTGCTCACGATAGAGAATATTGGTCTCATGGCCGAGCATGCTTTTCACGCTGGCGTTGGAGTTGGTGTTCTGGGTGTCGCCGGTATAGATGTTGCCCTGGCGGCTGAAACCGGCTTCCAGGTCGAGGGTCTGCTCGGGGGTCATTTTCCAGCTGAGCAAGCCGTTGACGTCTTTGTTGCGCACCCCTTCGCGACCCGCCGGCAGCGTGCCGATCTGGGTGCCGTAGCGCGTGGATTCGTGGCCGCTGTTGATGTCGGCGTCATCGGCGTCTGTCTTGGCAATGTTGCCGTACACGCGGTAGCTGAGGGCATCGGTGAGCGGGCCGTTGAGGCCGAAGTTCATGCGCTCGGTCTCGCCCTCGGCTTTGTGCTGGGCGAAGTTGTGGTAGATCGTCGCCGAGCCATGGGTTTCGGTGCCCGGTTGCTTGGTGATGATATTGACCACGCCGCCCGCTGCGCCGTTGCCATAGCGCGCGGCCGCCGGGCCGCGGATGACTTCGATGCGTTCGACCTGATCGGCCGGCACCCAGTTGGTGTCGCCCCGGCTGTCACGCTCGCCGCGCCAGCCGTAGCGCACCGAATTGCGGCTGCTCACGGGCTTGCCATCCACCAGGATCAAGGTGTTTTCCGGGCCCATGCCGCGGATGTCGATCTGGCGGTTGTTGCCGCGCTGGCCGCTGCTGGAGTTACCGGTAAGGTTTACGCCCGGCATGGTGCGGATGATCTCCGACAGGTCGTTGGCCGGCGGGCGCTTCTTGATGTCTTCGGCGGTGATGATCGACACGCCGGGCATCTGCTTGATCTCTTCCTGTGCGGTGCCCAATACGGTCTGGGTCGGCAATTCCATCGGCGCGGACGGCTCCGTTTGCGCAGGCAATGGGGCCTGCGCGGCGAAACTGCTGACAGGCAACAGGCTGCAAATACTCACGGCAAGCAGGGACAAGCGGAACATGCGGGGATCTCCAAACGTCAACCCAACCGATAGCGGTGGGCCATCAAAGATCGCAGATGATAATCAGATGCAATTGCGAGTAAAGCAACTTAACTTTCTAAACATTTGCCGCCGGCAGGCGCAGGTTCATGCGCAAACCCGCGGCCCCCTGGGTTGCCCATAGCTCGCCGCCCTGCAGGGCAATGGCGCGTCGCGCAATGCTCAAGCCCAGGCCGAACCCCGTACCCTGGGTGCCGTCCAGCCGCAGGTAGGCGTCGAAGATACGTTCCAGATCGCCTGCCGCCACCCCCGGCCCCTGGTCTTCGATCACCAGCCACCAGGTGTCGCCTTCGCGCTGCCCACTCAGGCGCACCACCCCGTGTGCGGGCGAGTGGCGGATGGCGTTGCGCAGGATATTTTCCAGGGCCTGGGCAAAGCTGTTGAGGTGCACGCGCACCTGGCAGGTGCTGTCCAGCTCACACACCAGCGCCGCCAGCGGCCAGCCGGTTTCGAAATGCGCATCCTGCACCAGGGCTTCCCACACCGAGGCCACCACCACGTCTTCGGCGTCCAGGCGCGGTTTTTCGGTGTCGAGCCAGGCCAGGTTGAGGGAGTCGTCCACCAGCCGGCGCATGTCCTCCACCTCGCGGGCCAGGCGCTGCTCCAACTGCTCGGGGGGCAGGCCGCTTTCGCTGGCGATCTTCAAGCGCGCCAGCGGTGTACGGATTTCATGGGACAAGGTGCGCAGCAATTGCCGCTGCTGCTGCAGGCTCTGGCGCAGGCGCTCGGCCATGTGTTCATAGGCGCGAGCCAGCTCGCCCAACTCGTCCGGGCGGCGCGTAACGCTGCTGCTCGCCAGCGGCGCCAAATCACCTGCGCTGAGCGCATTGGCGCGCTCACGCAGTTCATTCAACGGCTGCACCACGTGGCGATACAGCACTAACCCCAACGCCAGCGCCAGCAACCCCGGGACCACGCCATGGGTAAACACATGGGTCCAGGGCGTCAGCCCCGGTGGCAGCAGGCGTTCCGGCAATTGCATCACCAGGCGGCCGCGCTCGGGGTGTTGCGCGAAGGCGATGCTGACGTAGGGCAGCTCATCCTCCAGGCGCTTGCTCATCGGCCAACTGAGCTTGCGCATGAAGGTCAGGTGGCTGATCTGCTCGGCGGTCAACGGCGTGGTGCCCAGGCTCTGCAGGTGCTCATCCAGCACCGCGACCCAGGTGTGTTCACGCCTCTGCAAAGCCAGGCGCCAACGCTCCAGCGCTTCGCGATCGCCGCTGGCCGCCACCTGCTCGGCCTCGGCGGCATAGGCGGCCAGCGCGCCGCGGTCGGGTTGTTCGAGGAAGTAGGTGTTGCGTTCGACCTTCAAGCCCCAGTTCCACACCAGCCACACCAGCAGCAGGCAGGCGCACACTTGCAGCACCGCCATTTTCCACAGCAGTGGATGCCGTAGCTGCATCAGGCGCCGTCGCACATCAGCACATAACCCTGGTAACGCACGGCGTCAATGCGCAAACCTTGCACATGGATGGCCGCCAGCTTGCGCCGCAGGTTGCACACATGCACATCCAGGCCGCGATCCAGCCGGGTATAGGGTCGGTGCAGCACGTGTTGGTAAAGGAAGGCTTTGGTCAACGCCTCGCCGGTGTGCTCGTGCAGTGTGCACAGCAAGCGGAACTCCGAGGAGGTCAGCCCGGCGGCGTGGCCGTTAAGCCTCACATCGTGTGCATACGCGTCGAACTCCAGGGCCGAGCTTCGGCGGGGCAATTGCGCGGCTTGGCTGCCGCAATCAATCGCCACCCGGCGCAGCAAGGCGTCAATGCGCACATCCAGCTCGGCGAGGCTGAAGGGCTTGGGCAAGTAGTCATCCGCGCCCTGGCTGAAGCCGGTGATACGGTCTTGCTCGGCGCCGAGGGCCGACATCAAAATCACCGGCGTGCCGCGCTCATGGCGCAGCCGCGCGAGGATAGTCAGGCCACTTTCATTCGGCAGCATGATGTCCAGCAGAATCAGTTCCACCGGCATGCGCAGCGCCAGGTCCAGGCCTTGATCGCCGCTATGCGCGCAGTTCAATGCAAAGCCACGCCGACTGAGATGGTTGCTCAGGTGCGTGCACAGCTCGACGTCATCCTCGATGATCAGGATGCGTGGAGTGGGTGCCGGGATAGATTCCAGATGATAAGTATTCACAATTACGTCAGTTTCGCATTCGGCGAAACATTTCGCAATGTGCGCCGAGCCTAACTCACGGCCACACCGGTTCCCCCAGGTTCAGCATCAACCGGTTGGCCCAGGCGAAGATCGCGATGGCGTGGATCAGGTCAAGGATCTCGCCATCCTCCAGGCCCTGCTCGCGCAGTGCCGACAACGAAGCGGCACTGATCTCACCCGGGCTGAGCGTGAGGTCGATGGCAAAGCGCACGATGGCCTGTTCCCGAGCGGTGGTGCCGGCGCTATGCGGGTCAGCGAACACCTGGGCAATCACATCATTGCGCTTGGCCAACTGTTCGAAACGCTGGGCATGCACCGAGGCGCAGAACACACAGCTGTTGATGCGCGACACCACCGCACTTGCCAGCTCACGCTCGGCGCGCGACAGGCCGCCCGGCGCATACATGATCGCGTTGAACGCCAGGGAGCGCTGGCGCAGTACCTCGGGCTGGTGGATCAGGGTCAAGTAATACTCGGAGACCTTGGCCTGGGGATGGCTCTCTTCGAGTACCGCCAGTTGCGTCGGGTTGGCCTGGGCCAGCTCGAGGGTCGGCAGCCAGGCTTTCCAGCCCAGGCTGCGGTTGGTGAAGCCTTGAATATCCAGGGGTTCGCTCATCGCAACTGCTCCAATGCTTTCAGCCCGCTCGCCAGGCGCACTTGGTAGGAAATAAAGGCGATCAACTGGCCGAGGGTGACCACGTCAATGGTCTCAAGGCCTGCGTCCAGCAACGGTGCCAATGCCTGGCGATCACCTTCCACGGGGGCCAGCACCAGGGTGCGGGTAAAATCCAGGATGGCTTTCAGGCGCGGCGAGTCCTGGGTCGCGGGCAGTGCTTGCAGGCGCTCGAGGTAGTGCGCGGCCAGCTCGGGTTGTGGCGTGAGCTGGCAGGCATATTCGGCTACCAGCAAACGTTCCTGCAGGCTCAGGCTGCCGGGCAAGTTTTCGGCGAACAGCGCCTGGTAACTGCCTTCGGTGGCATCGGTCACTTTGGCCCGCGCCTGGCGCAGGCCCTGCACGGGGCTGTGCTCGCTGAGCAACAGCCGGGTCAGCAGGTCGGGTAATACAGGACTGTTCATTGCAACTCCTTCAAATGCGCGCGGCGCGTGGCGACGGCGTCATGCAGAAAATCCACCACGGCCTGCCACGACTGCTGGTTGGCCTGGGCATTCGCCTCAGGCTGGCCGTCGTCGCTGTAGGTGCTGGGAATGTAAGGCAGCAAAATGCTGTGGCCGGCCAACGGAAAGTCGCGTTGCTGCACCGGCCAGGGGTGTTCGAATTGCGCCAGGCGCTCAGTGACCATCCGCCCGAAACGGCTGGACGGCCACGCCGCATCATCGCCAGCGGTGAGCAACAGCACCGGCCCGCGAATCCGTTCGACGGCTATACGCGCGCGCTCCACTGCGTCGCGGTCCTCAAGCGCGGTATTCATCGCCAACGCATTCCGCAAGCCGGCGTCCCGCGCGGCCCAGGACGCATGGCGGTTGTTGTTCCACAGGTGTACCAGCGGCTTGCCGCGATACACCCAGGCCGGGCCATCGCGCCCCACCGCCGGGTCGGCGGCGGCCTGCCCGCCGTGCACCAGGGCGCTGGGCACGTAACCAATCACCGCCGATACCGACGCGGGAAACAGGCTGGCCAGCAACAACACCAATTCGCCGCCACGCGACTGCCCGCTCAGGGCGATAAAACCATCGGCGGGCGCCAGTTCGCGATGCATCCAGGCCAGGCCTTGTTCAAAGTATTCCAGCGGGGTGTTGGAGATATACTCCGACAGCCCCGGTGCCTTGAAATACCCCAGTGCCAGCGCGTTGTAGCCGCGCGACGCATAGAGCGCGGCGCGGGCCTCGTTGATGCCGCCACCGGAGCCATTGAGCACCATCACCGCCGGGTGTGGCCCGGCGCCGGCGGGCTGGAACAGGGTACCCACCAGGCCATCCTCACGCACCTCACGCCGGGTCACACCGGCTGCGGCCAGGCGTTGCACCAGCACCAGCGCTTGATCGCTGCCTTGCACGTCGATGCGGGTCTGCAACGGTTGCAGCACCGTCTCGGGAAACACCGCGGCACTGTGGCCCTGCTCGATACGCTGGCTCCACAACAAGCCCATGGCCGATACGCCGAGGTAGTCACCCGCCACCGGCGCATCCCGCTCGAGATCCACGCGCCCATGGGCGTCGGCGACAAACGTCGCGGTGCTGCGCCAGGGCCGGTCGCCGCCGCGCAGGGTGCGGCTGTTCAACGTCACTTGCGCGCCGGGCGCCAGCCCTTCAACCACGATGCGCCGTGGTTCATCGAGCAAACCATCAAGAGGGGTGATTGCCAGGCGCGCCATTACTTTTCCTCCGTCACCATCGAGGCGGTGGTGCGGTCGCTCACCAGCGGGTTGACACGCAGGCCTTTGCGGGCAGCCCAGATATTCTGGTAGTGGAACAACGGCAGGATGCCCACGTCGTCGCTCACGCGCTGCACCGAATCACGCAGGATCGCTTCGCGCTTGCCTTCATCGAACTCGGCCGACGACAGTTCCAGGTCCTTGTCCACCTGCGGGTTGCTGTAGCGCCCCCAGTTCGACGAGCCCTGCCCTTTGCTCGGATCGGCGCTGGCCAGCACATTGAGCAGGCCATAGCCGGCCTCACCGGTGCCATTGCCCCAGGCGATCACAGTGACGGCGTATTCGTTTTTATTCGCGCGGCTGGCGTATACCGACCAGGGCACCACTTGCAGGTCGACCTTGATGCCGACCCGCGCCCAGAACTGCGCCACCGCCTGCAAGGTTTCCGGCGCCAGTGGGTAGCGGTCGCCGGGCACATGCACGGTCAGTTGGAACCCGTCGGGGTAACCGGCTTCGGCGAGCAGCTTTTTCGCCTGGGCCGGGTCGTTGGCGATGTCTTTGACGTCTGGGTTGTAGCCGAAGGTATCGGCGGGCATCCACTGATTGGCCACGGTGACGGTGTTCTGCAAAATGCGCTCGGCAATGGCCTTGCGGTTGATCGCCAAGGACAGTGCCTGGCGCACCCGCACATCGCGCAGCGGGTTCTCGGCCAGCGGCTTGCCCTGGTTATCGCGGATAAATTCATTCGGCCCGACGCGGAAGCTTGGCTGGATCAGCAGCGCACGCAACCCGGGGTAGGCGAACACCTTGACGCTGGAGGTGGCCTGGAGTTTTTTCACGTCCTGGGGCGAGACCTTGTCGATCACATCGACGTCACCGGCCAGCAACGCGGCGGTGCGGCTCGCCGGGTTGGCGATAAAACGGTAGTCCACGGTGTCCCACAACGGCGGCTTGCCCCAGTAGTCCTTATTGCGCTCGAACAGCGTGCGGTCGCCCTGAGCGTACGACACCAATCGATAAGGCCCGGTGCCAATCACCGCCTTGCCGCTGTTGTAGTCCTCGGTACTGGATTTGGCGCCGATATGCCGGCTGACGATGTAGACCGAGTCGATGTTCTGCACCAGCAACGGGTTGGGTACCGAGGTCTTCACGCGCAGGGTGTAGGGGTCGGGCGCACTGACCGATTCCACGGTGCGCAAACTGCTGGAATACGGCGCGACGCTGCCAGGCACATTGCGTGCGCGCTCCAGGGAAAACACCAGGTCATCGGCAGTGAACGGCTGGCCGTCCTGCCATTTCACCCCCTGGCGGATCTTGAATTCCCAGGTGTTGGCGTCGATCGCCTTCCAGCTTTCGGCCAGGCCCGGCAGGTTTTTGTCATCGCGGCGGTCGAGCAGGGACTCCCACACATGCAGCGCGATGGAACGGTCACCGGCGTGGTTGTTCAACTGCGGGTCCAACGACGATACCGGGTCGGCGTAGGCAATGCGCAGGGGCTGGGCGGTGGCCCCGTTGGCGCCGGTCAACAGCGCGGCAGTCAGTAGCGTCAGCAGCAAGGGCTTCATGGCAAATTCCTAAGAGGCAAGGTTGAGGTGGCAGGCGCTCAAGTGGTCGGGTGACACTTCTCGAAGCGGCGGTATTTCTTCACGGCAACGCGCCGTGGCATGCGGGCAACGCGGGTGAAAGTGGCAGCCCGTGGGCGGGTTCAAGGGGCTCGGGATTTCGCCGCGAATCGCCTGGTACTGGCTGCGACGCAATTCGAACTTGGGGATCTGCGCCAGCAACGCCTGGGTGTAAGGGTGGTTAGCGCGGGCGAACAGTTCATCCACGGTCGCCGACTCCACCACCCGCCCCAGGTACATCACCACCACGCGGTCGCACAGGTGCTCGACCACGCCGAGGTCATGGCTGATAAACAGGTAGGTCAGCCCCAGTTGCTCGCGCAGGTCCATGAACAGGTTGAGGATCTGCGCCTGGATCGACACATCCAGCGCCGCCACCGACTCGTCACACACCAGCAACTGCGGCTGCACGGCCAGGGCGCGCGCGATACCGATGCGTTGGCGCTGACCGCCGCTGAATTGGTGCGGGTAACGCTGGCGCAACTCGGGGCTCAGGCCCGCACGGCGCAACTGGGCGCTGACGTAGTCGTCATACCCGCCACGGTCGATCAACCCCTGGCGCAATGCCCCTTCGCCGACAATACGGTCGACCCGCAGCCGTGGGTTGAGGCTGGCGTACGGGTCCTGGAAGATCATTTGCACCTTGAGCCTTTGCGCCGCGCCCAGCGCGTGCATCGGCTGGCCGTCCAGCGCCACGCTGCCACTGGAAGCCGGCAGCAGGCCGGCGACCATGCGCCCCAGGGTGGATTTGCCGCAACCGGACTCCCCCACCAGCCCTACCACTTCGCCGCGGGCAATACGCAGGTCGACGTTGTCTACCGCGCGCGTCAGCGGACGTGGGCGGCTCAGGCCGAGGCGTTGCAACAGGCCGCCGGGCGCCTGGCCAAACTGTTTGCTGACCTGTCGCAACTCAATCAACGGCACGGGTTCATTGGCCATGCACACCTCCAGGATGGAAGCAACGCACGCTGCGACCGGGTTCGATTTCAAGGGGCTGCGGCTGCTCGATGCAGGCATTGCTGGCACGGCTGCAACGCTCGGCGAATGCACAACCGGCGGGCATGGACAGCAGGTCCGGGGCCATCCCGGGGATCTGCCGCAGGCGCTGGCCACGCCGGTTGCGACTCGGCAGGCTGTCGATCAAGCCTTGGGTGTAGGGGTGCAGCGGCCGGTCGAGCACTGCGTCGACGCTGCCCTGCTCCACGATGCGCCCGGCGTACATCACCGCCACGTCATCGGCCAGGCCGGCGACCACCGACAGATCATGGGTAATCCAGATCAGTGCAGTGCCTTGCTCGCGCACCAGTTTCTGCACCTCGCCGAGAATCTGCGCCTGGATGGTCACGTCGAGCGCGGTGGTCGGTTCATCGGCGATGATCAGATCGGGGCGGTGCAACAACGCGATGGCAATCGCTACCCGCTGGCGCATGCCGCCGGACAGTTGATGCGGGTAGGCGCGCAGGCGCTCTTCGGGGCTGGCAATGCCCATCGACGCCAGGGTGGCGCAGGCATGCTCGCGCGCCTGGCGCTTGCTCATCGGGTTGTGGGCACGCACGGCTTCGATCATTTGCGTGTCGATGCGCAGCACCGGGTTGAGCGTCATCATCGGGTCTTGAAAGATCATCGCGATGCGGTTGCCCTGCAACTGGCGCAACTGCGCCGGGCGGAGCTGAACCAGGTCGCGGCCCTGGAACAGGATCTGACCGCCGCTGATACGCCCCGGCGCATCTACCAGCCCGAGGATAGAGAAACCGGTGACGGATTTACCCGAACCCGACTCGCCCACCAGCCCCAGAATGCGCCCCGGTTGCAGGCGCAGGGACACCTCGCGCACTGCCGGTAGAATGCCGTCGCGCGTGTGGAAGGAGGTCGACAGGTTGCGCACTTCCAGGGTCGCCGGCAGTACCGCGTTATCCAATGGTTTCATCGCTGCAACCTCGGATTGAGCACGTCCCGCAGGCGGTCGCCTACCAGGTTGATCGCGACGATGGTCAGCAGTAGCGCCAAGCCGGGGAACACACTGATCCAATATTCATCACCGAGCATGAACTGGAAGCCGTTGGCGATCAGCAGGCCCAGGGACGGTTCGGTAATCGGTACGCCAAGGCCAAGGAACGACAGGGTCGCCTCCAGGGTGATGGCGCGGGCGATCTGCAGCGCACCGATCACAATCAGTGGCGGCAGGCAGTTGGGCAGGATATGCCCGACCAGGATGCGCCAGCGGCTGATGCCCTGACCACGGGCGGCCTCGACGTACTCACGGCGGCTTTCCACCAGCGCCTGGCCACGCGCGGTACGTGCGTAGTACGCCCACTCCAGCACCACCAGGGTCAGCACCACGTTGCCCACGCCCTTGCCCAGCCAGGCCAGGATCATCAGCGCCATCAGGATGCCGGGAAACGACAACAGCAGGTCCACCAGGCGCATCAGCAGCGCATCCACCCAGCCGCCGGCATACGCCGACACCAGCCCGAGCAACGTACCGATCACGGCGGCGATCAACGCCGAGCCAACCCCCACCAGCAGGCTGATACGCAGCCCGTAGACAATCGCCGAATACAGGTCACGCCCCTGGCCGTCGGTGCCCAGCCAATAGGTGTAATGCCCTTCGCCGCTGGTGGCGCCGGGCGCCAGGCGTGCATCCAGTACATCCAGCTGCATCAGGTCATAGGGATTTTGCGGAGTGATCCACGGCGCCAGCAGCGCGGCCAATACGATCACCGCCAGGATCAGCAGGCCGACAATCGCCAGGGGCGAACGCATGAAATCCATGGCGCCGCGTTGCCACAGTGACTGCACGCGGGTCATTGCGCACCTTCCAGGCGCACGCGCGGATCCAGCAGGCGATACAGCACATCCACCAGCAGGTTGAGGCTGACGAAAATCACCACGACCACCATCAGGTACGCCACCACCACCGGCCGATCGAGGCTGTTGATGCTGTCGAGGATCAGTTTGCCGGCGCCGGGCCAGGCGAAGATGCTTTCGGTGACCACCGCGTAGGCGATGGTCGAGCCCAGCTCCAGGCCGAGCACCGTCACCAGCGGAATCAAGGTATTGCGCAACACATGCATAAGCGTCACTCGCAGCGGCGACAGCCCCTTGGCCCGGGCGAACTTGACGAAATCCTGGGGCAGGATTTCGCGCACGCCGGCGCGGGTCAGGCGCAGCACCAGGGAAATTTTGAACAACGCCAGGTTCAACGCCGGCAGCAACAAGTGCTGCCAGCCATCGAGGGTCAACCATGACCATTGGATACCCAGCCATTCACGTGTCGCGCCACGCCCACTGGCGGGCAGCCAGCCCAGGTGCACCGAAAACAGCATGATCAGCATCAGCGCTACCCAGAACGACGGCAGCGAGAAACCGACGATGCTGCCCGTCATCATCAACCGTGAGGCGAAGTGTTCCGGATACAGGCCGGCAAACAGCCCCAGCGGTACGCCGATCACAATCGCCATGAGCAAGGCGCTGAAAGCCAGCTCGAAGGTCGCCGGCAACCGCTGCAGGATCAGCTGCAATGCGTCTTCGTGATGCACGAAACTCTTGCCCAGGTGACCGTGCAGCGCGCCGTTGAGGAACGTGAGGTATTGCTGCCACAGCGGCTGGTCCAGGCCCAGGCGTGCAATGGCCTGCAAGCGTTCGGCCTGGTTGAGGTCTTCGCCGATGAGGATATCCACCGGGTTGCCGATGGCATTCAGGCCGACGAACACGATCAGGGTCATCAGCAGCATCACCAGCACGGCCTGGCCCACACGCCGGAGTAACCACGCGGTCATGTACGCCGCTCCTCGGCCCGCAGACTGCCCACCTGCCATTCATCGCCTTGCAGCTCTGGTTCGGCATAGGTTTGCATGGCGGCGAAGTGCAGCTCGACGTCATCGTTGAACAACTGCCCGGCCAGGCCCTGGGCCATACGCTTGGCGCCTTCGCTGATGGCCGGGATGTCGCCGGATACGCCGCCGTAAGTCAGCGCTGCCGGGTAACTGAAGCAATGCACGCGGTCCAGGCCAGGGCAGGCGCCGGGCGTGCGCGGCTGGAATTCGAACAGCGCGCCGAGGTCCGGCAGTTGCGACAGCTCCAGGTCTTCCTGGCCGGCGGGCGCGGTGTAGCGGTCGCGCCAGAGTTTGATATGCGGCGCGAACGGCGCGAATTCCGGACGCAAGTCGAGGTTGCTGCGAAACCCGGTGGCGAACACCAGAAAGTCGTAGCTCAACCGCGCCGTGGGGGTGTGCAGCACCAGGCTGCCGTCGCCTTGGACCGCCACCGACTCGACGGGGCTGCTCAGCAGAAAGCGTGCATTGGCGTGGCGCGACACCCGCAAGGTGCTGCCATGGGGCGGCGGCACCTGCTGCAAGTTCAGGTAATGGCGGATGCTCCACTTCCAATCGTCCGGCAAGCGCCAGTAGCCATGGGTCATGCCCGGGCTGCCGGCGCCTTTGCCCTTGTTGATACGTGGCAGATCCTTGCGCCGTACCAGCAGGTCGACGTTAAGCGCGCCGGCTTCCAGCGCGGTACCGGCAGCGTCCATCGCCGAGGCGCCGCCGCCGATTACCGCCACGCGCTTGCCGACAAACCAGGCATCCTCCAGGCCATCGGCGGAATGCGCCCAATACTCGCGGGGCAACTGGCGCGCCAGCTCAGGCACCCAAGGGCCGCCCAACCCATCGCGCCCGGTGGCCAACACCACGTGCCGTGCCGAGAACACCTGTGCCTGGCCTTGCACCTCAACGTGCAACTCCACGCGCCCATCCGCCAACGGTTGCACCCGGGTGACACGGTGCTGGTTGCGCACATCCAGGCGCAGCACCTGGCGATACCAGCGCAAGTAATCGGCCCATTGCAGGCGCGGAATTTTATCCAGCGCCTCCCACGCCTGCAGGCCGAACTGCGCCTGGAACCAGGCGCGGAACGTCAGCGCCGGCAAGCCCAGGGCCGGTCCGCTCAACTGCTTGGGCGAGCGCAGCGTTTGCATGCGCGCGGTGGTTGCCCACGGCCCTTCGAAACCTTGCGCCGCCTGGTCGAACACCACCGCCCGCACGCCCAGGTGGCCAAGCTCAGCCGCCACCGCCATGCCCGCCATCCCGCCGCCGATCACGGCCACTTCCAGCAAGGGCCGCCCCTCCAGCTGGCGCGGTTTCACCCAGGGCTGGGCGGGAAGGTCGAGCCACTCCAGGTCCTCGCGCAGGCGCGCTTCGAGGGCGGGTAGACCGATGGGTGCGGTGGTGTGCGGCATCGTTGGGGTACTCGATCAAGTGAGCGGGCACACGGCCCGCATAGGTTAAAAGTCGATGTTCAGGCGGCTGTAGTAGAACGCCCCGTAGGAACCGAATGGCGAGATCGACGAGTAGTAGGAACCGCCGGAAACATCGGTCACGGTGTGCTTGTCCGGGTAGACGTTGAACAGGTTGTCAGCGCCCAGGGAGACCCGCACGTTGTCGGTCAGGGCATACGTCACGTCGACATCGGTGATCCATTTGGCGCCGAAGGTTTCATCCACCCCGGTGGTGCCGCTGCCCAGGCGCTTGACCTTGCCGTAGCGGGTGGTGCGTACGCCGACGTCCCAGTCATTGACCTGCCAGTTGAGGCCGACGATGTACTTGCTCTTGGGGGTCAGGTCGGTAATCCCACCCAGCTCGGTGCGCTCGAAACGCTGCAGGCCGAGGCTCTGCAATTGCGCCGGGTTGGCCTTGAGGTCGGTGATGGTGGCCTTGTTCCAGTTGGCGCCAACGTTCCAGCGCAGGCGGCCGAAACGCTCCAGGTACTGGGTGTAGTCGGCTACCAGGTCGAGGCCCTTGGTGCGGGTATCGAAGGCATTGGCGTAGTACTGCACCTGCTGCACATGGGAAAACCCGTTGGCCGCGAGGATCTGGTCGACGGCCGCGCCCGACAACGGGCTGATCAGCGCGATGCGATCCTGCAGGTCGATCACGTAGGCATCCAAGGCCACGTTGAGGTCTTTGACCGGGGTCCAGGTCAGGCCGGCAGAGATGCTTTGCGACTTCACCGGCT
Organism: Pseudomonas sp. S09G 359; assembly: GCF_002843605.1. Taxonomy (NCBI): domain Bacteria; kingdom Pseudomonadati; phylum Pseudomonadota; class Gammaproteobacteria; order Pseudomonadales; family Pseudomonadaceae; genus Pseudomonas; species Pseudomonas sp. S09G 359. Next base: position 4,481,138 of record NZ_CP025263.1, read on the forward strand.
CGAGGTCTTCGGCGCCCAGTGCACGGCCGATAGCCGAATAGGTCTGCACGCGCTTGATCATGATGTCTTGGGTGGTGTTGCCCACGGTGCGACGGCCCAGCCCCGTCTTGGCGTACCCCTGCTGCACCATCGAGGGTGCAACGAAACCACTGCTGAGCGCGCCGCGTGCAGCAATCTCCGGGGTGAAGGCATAGCGGGTGGAGAGCTTGCCGGTCCAGGTATTGCCCGAGCTGTCGGTGTAATGCTCGAAACGCCCGGCGGCGCCCACGAACCATTTATCAGTCACGTCCAGGCCAAGATCGATATAGGCCGCCGTGTCACTGCGACGCAGGTTGACCTCATCCTCGGGCAGCAACAGGTAATTGCCGAGGGCGCCGATAGCCGCCAACTGGCCTGCACGCGGGTGGCCGACCGGGTAGCGATAGTTGCCATTGCGGTAGGAGTCGACATCGCCGGACTCCGTGCGGTACTGCTCGAAGCGGTATTCCAGGCCGGTGGCAAAGTTCAGCGGGTTGCGCGTGCCGATATCGAGCTTGCGGTTGAGGTCCAGGTTGGTGGTCCACTGCGTGAACTGGTTGGTCTGCAAGGTGAAGTCGGTGGGGCTGGCAGTGCCCAGGGACGGGTTGAGGTTGTTTTCGGTCATCTGCTTCTGGCGGTTGGCGCCATACGAGGTGCTCAGGTCCCAGCCCCACCCTGCCAGGTCATCACCACGGGCACCGAAGGTGCTTTGGTAGTCGAGGCTTTCAAAGGTGAAATCCGGCGCAATGCCATCCGGGTACAGCTCGTTGATGATGGTGTTGGAATTGGGCCGCCGAAAGCCAATGGACACCAGAGCATCCTGCTTGCCCAAGGTGCTGAAGGAATACAACGAGGTTGAATCGTTGAGCGGCAATTCGGCGTTGTACGACAGGTTGATCTGCTCGATTTCAGGCAGGCCGCCACCAAAGCTGCGCTTCTCCACGGTGTTTTCGCGGGGGTCGGGTTGGCCGTTGACCGGGTAGTAGAACGCACCGGTGGCCACGCCGGAGCGCTTGGTGCTGTCCTGCTTCTTGGCGTCGAGGGCGAAATTGAAGAACCCTTCGTTGGGCAATGGCAAACCGTAGTTGAAGGTTTGTTGGTAGGTCTCACCGTTGGAGCCGACGCCGCTGGCGTAATGGGAGCGGCGCCCGGCCATGGTGCTGGAACTGCCGCCGCTGCTGTCGGACTTGAGGATGATATTGATCACCCCGGCAATGGCGTCCGAACCATATTGGGCGGCCGCACCGTCGCGCAGCACCTCGACACGGTCGATGGCGCTGATGGGAATCAGATCGAGGTCCGCCGGGTTCCAGCCCTCGACCAATACCGAGTTCTCCGACGCGACCGAGCCGCCATGCCGGCGCTTGCCGTTGACCAGTACCAGCACATAACCGCCGCCCAAACCGCGCAGGCCGGCCGCCCGTGCCACGTTGCTGTAGGCACCGCCCGTGACCTTGGCCACGTTGAACGAAGGCAACAGGTGCTCAAGCGCATCGCGCAGCGCCGTGCTGCCGCCCTGCTTCTGCAGGTCTTCGCCACCGATCACGTCGATCGGCACGGCGCTCTGCGCCACGGTGCGCTGGTTGCCGCGGTTGCCCACCGACACCACGGTCTGCATGACCGGCTCGGCTTTCTTGCGTTCTGTGTCTGGGTCGTCATCGGCCAACAGCGGTGTAGACGCCAGGCACAACCCGGTCAGCGCGAAGGCTGCCGGTGAAAAAAATGCGTTCGATGAAAAGCTGGGTTGCATGGGCAAACTCCCCGAAAAATCGCCAAAAAGGGTGTAACTGGTCGTGCGGCGATTTGCCGAGGTCGGCTGGATGTCCGCGAAGCAAGATGAGCTGGGTGAACAGTCATCAATTCGTTTTCGTGATTCATTGGCGCATTGAATGCGGTAAATGAATACTAAGGCGCATCACTTATTCCATCTACTAATTAATAGAGCTATGCATATCTCCAAATTGAATATAAAGGGTCAGCTGGCGTAAATGCGCTGCATCAAGGCGTCATGCGCGTTGGCCGGGTGGATGATCATGCCCGGGAGTAACTCCTGGGAGCAGGCTTGCAGCGCCTCGATCAATGCCTGGGCCACCTCGGACAGCGGGCTGGCGTAGGCGGAAATCAAGCCGAAGAAAAACGGAATGGTGCTTTCGATCGGCCGCACCACCACGCCGCTGAGCGGCACGCCAAACGCAGTGAACGGATCGACCAAGGCCACGCCGAGACCGGCGCGGGCCATTTGCATGGCGGTCAACGAGGTGTTGGTTTCGAGGATGTGCTGGGGCTCGGCGCCGACGTTTTCAAATGCCTTGTTGATCCGGCGGCGAAAGCGAAACGGGTTGGAAATACTGATCAGCGTGTGCTGCGCCAGGGTCTGCATGCTCAGTACCGACTCCGCCGCCAGCGGTGAGTCCTCTGCCAGTACGGCCACGCAAGCGGCCTCACCGATCCAGTGCACTTCCAGGCCACGGTGCTCCAGGGGCAGGCTGACCACGCCGAGGTCAACGGTTTTGGCCAATACCGCCTGCACCACACCTTCGGGCGTGAGGCTCTGGATCTGCAATTGCTGAGGGCGCAGGTGGTTCGGCAAGCGCGCCAGGGCCGGGGGTACCAGGCCGGCCGCCAGGGCCGGGGTTGCGACCACGCGCAGGCTGAGGTTCTCGTCACGGGCGATGTTCAAGGCCCGCTGCTGCACATGCCGAACCCCTTGCAGCGCACTGTCCACCTCGGCCGACAGCTTGAAGGCTTTCTGGGTGGGCGTGACTTTGGGGCCGCTGCGCTCGAACAACGCAAAGCCCAGCTCCTGTTCCAACTCCTGGATCAGGCGCGTGACCGTCGGCTGCGAACGGCCCAGCATCTGCCCGGCACCGGTGACACTGCCTGCCGACATGACTGCGGCAAATGCTTCCAGCTGGCGTAGATCCACCGGAATCTCCTTTGAAGTAACTGATGGCGGTGGAGTGTACACAGCAGCACTCGCTCAGGGCAGAGCCGAACCACGCGGTTATATCCATAGCAATAAAGGATATTGGTATATACCAGATTGCTCGCTTATAAATCGCTCCCATCAAAGGACGTTGGGCTGGAGTAACACGCGATGGTGTCGGTAAAGGTAATGCTGGAGTACTTTCACCCATGGCCGAATTCGGCGGGTTTGTACCTGGCACGGGAGCGCGGCTGGTATGCGGAGTTGGGCCTGGATGTGGAACTGGTGGTGCACGACCCCTACCGTGGCGACACCCTGGAGCACCTGCTGAACGGCGCCGCCGATTTCGGCGTATTCCCCAGCAACCGCCTGCTGGTACGCCGTAGCCTGGGCCAGGCGTTGCAAGGCATCGCGGCGATCAACCATGCCGGGCTGGAGTCCATCCAGACCCTCACCGATTCCGGCATCCGGCGCCCCCGCGACCTGGTGGGCAAGCGCCTGGCGCTCAACCCCACGCCGCGTGGCCTGGCCATGGTGCGTCACTTGGTCAGCCGCGACGGCGGCGACCCCGATGGCGTGATCCTGGTGGACAGCGGCGTGCGCGAGTTGCGCCCCGAGCAACTGGCAGAAGGCGTCGCCGACGCCAGTTTCGGTGGTTACTGGGCCTGGGAAGCACTGATGCACAGCCCCATCGAGGCGGCGCGCCGGGTGGTGTTGCCGGTGGACGAGATCGGCGCACCGGCCTATCACAGCTACCTGCTCGGCGCCCACGAACGCACGTTGGCGGACAAGCCCGAGGTGGTGCGCGACTTTCTCGCCGCCACCGCCCGCGGTTACCTGGCCGTGGCCGAGGAGCCGTCGATTGCCCTCAGCGCGTATGAACACACCACGCCGTATTTCCCGGCAGAACTGCTGAGCGCCTCGCTGCATAAAATCGCCCCCACCTGGCTGCACCAAGGCCGCTGGGGCGAGCAACGCCAGGCGCTGATCGCGCCTTACGCCGAGTGGTTGCACCACCATGCGGTGCTCGACAACCCGCAAGTGTGGCGAGGCGCGACCAGCAACGCCTACCTGCCCGAGGCGCGCCCATGAACCCGCAACGTACCGCCCATGGCCTGGGGCTGGAGCCTGTCACCGCGGATTGGCCGGCCCTGCACGAAACCGACATCGAACACCTGCTGCGTGATTACCCGCAACTCGGCCCGCTGCACAGCCTGCATTGGCACAGCCCGCGGCCATTTTCCGCTGCCGGCTTGATCACCACCGCCGATGCGACGCTGTTCGTCAAACGCCATCACCAGCAGGTGCGCCAGGCCGCGTGGCTGGAAGAAGAACACCAACTGATCGCCCACCTGCATCGCCAGGGCGCGCCGGTAGCAGCCGTGGTGCCGAACCGCCACGGGGCGACGGCCACCGTGCTAGGCGAGTGGACCTATGAAGTGCACCACCTGGCCGAGGGTCTCGACCTGTACCGCGACGCGCTGTCGTGGTCGCCGTTCCAGCACCACCAGCATGCCCTCGCCGCTGGCCAGGCCCTGGCCCGTTTGCATCAAGCCGCCGAACACTACGCCGCGCCGCCACGCCGCACCGCCGTGCTGCTGGCCAATGCGCGGCTGATCGAGCACGAGGCACCGCTGCACGCCATCGCCAACCGCCACAGCGCCTACCTCGCCGACAAAGATTGGCACGCCCAGCTCAGCGAGCTGCTGTTGCCATGGCACCAAGCGCTACAGCCCTTATTACGCAACCAGCCACCGCTGTGGACCCACAACGACTGGCACGCCTCCAACCTGCTGTGGAGTGCAGACGGCAGCGTCTCCAGCGTGCTGGATTTCGGCCTGGCCGACCGCACGTTCGCGCTCTTCGACCTGGCCACCGCCATCGAACGCAACGCCGTGCCCTGGCTGGACCTGGACAGCGGCGGCACGGCCAGCGCCGACCTCGACAGCGTTGATGCCCTGCTCAATGGTTATCACCAGATGCGCCCGTTGAGTGCACACGACTTACACACACTCAGCGCCTTGCTGCCGCTGGTGCATGTGGATTTTGCCCTGTCCGAGGTCGCGTATTACCAGGACGTGGTCGGCTCCAGCGCCAGCGCCGACGTGGCCTACTACGCCTACCTGCTCGGTCATCTGCGCTGGTTTGCGGGTGCCGAGGGGCAACGCCTGCTTGGGCATATCCGGCGCCGAAGCGTATGAGCCTGCTGGTCGATGCCCAATGGTTGCACGCACAGCTGGCCGACCCGGCGCTGGTGGTGCTGGACGCCACGGTGCTGCTGCCGTCGCCGCAATTCGACGGTGACTATCGGGTTGCCAGCGGTTATGACGGCTGGTTGCAAGCGCATATTCCCGGCTCGCGACACGCTGATTTGTTGACGGCACTGGCGGATACCCAGGCCAGTTTCAGCTTTGCCTTGCCAGCGCCCGACGCGCTGGTGCAAGGCTTGGCAGCGCTCGGCGCGGGGGTGGATAAAACCTTGGTAATCTACGATCGCGCCGACGGTTTCTGGGCCGCCCGCCTGTGGTGGATGCTGCGCGGCGTGGGCATCGAAGCGTCGGTACTCGATGGCGGATTCAACGCCTGGCGCCAAGCGGGTTTGCCCGAACACGGCGGACCTGCGGCATCGATTGCTGCGGTGCAACCTTGGCCGATCAACCGGCGCCCGCAGGCGTGGATCGACCGCGTCGGCGTCGAAGCCATTGTCGCCGGGCAAGCGCCTGGGGTCTTGATCTGCGCCCTGGGTGCGGCACTCTTCGACGGCAGCGCCGCCACCCGCTACGCCCGGCGCGGGCATATCCCCGGCAGCCGTAACCTGCCGGCGCGCAACCTGTTCGACGCCCATGGCCGCTACCTGCCCAAGGATGCCCTGGCCCTGGCTATCGGCCCCACGCTGCTGCACAGCGAAGGCCCCCTGGTGTTGTATTGCGGCGGCGGTATCTCGGCCGCCGCCAACGCCCTGGCCCTGACCCTGCTGGGGCGCCAGGACATCACACTCTACGACGGCTCCCTGCAGGAATGGGCCGCCGACGCACGCTTACCAATGACTACCGGAGCAGCTCCGGCCTGACGCCCTCTGCGGCGAACTCGGCTTTTTCATTTCGTACTGGCAACCCGTCGTTGCGCAGCGCTGGGCACCCTGTTGCCCGATAAAAGCGTACGGCAGCGGCGGCAGGCCTTTGGAGCGCTCTTTTCATGGCTACACCTTACCGTCACACCCTGCTCGCCTTGAGCATCACCCTCGCCGCTGCGGCGGCTCACGCCCAGGACACGACCCTGGACACCGTCACCGTGGTCGGCCAGGAGGCCACCGACTACCAGGCCAAAAAAGCCGCCGTGGCCGGCTTCGACAACGCGCCGTTGCTGGACACCCCGGCGTCCGTCTCGGTGATCACCGAAGGCCGCTTGAAAGACCAGCAGGCGCGCCTGCTCAGCGAGGTCTTGAAGAATGACGCCTCGGTCGGCGACAGCTATGCCCCCGTCGGCTACTACGAGAATTTCGTGATACGCGGCTTTGCCCTGAACCCGGCCAGCAGCTACAAGATCAACGGTCGCACCATCACCGGCGAGCAAAACGTGGCGCTGGAGAACAAGCAGCAGGTGGAAGTGCTCAAGGGCCTGGCCGGCTTGCAGAGTGGCGTCTCGGAGCCCGGCGGCCTGGTCAACTACGTGAGCAAACGCCCGGAGAATGTGCGCTCGGTCACCGTGTCCACCAACGAACAGGGCGAGCGCTACCTGGTCACCGATATCGGCGGTTGGCTTGGCACCGAACAGCAGGTGGGCGTGCGCATCAACCTGGCCCATGAGGATATTCGCTCCTACGTCGACCACGCCGACGGCAAGCGCGATTTCGCCTCCCTGGCGCTGGACTGGAACATCAGCCCCAACGCCTTGCTGCAACTCAACGCCGAGTACCAGAACCGCGAGCAGCGCTCGGTGCCGGGCTATCAATTGCTCGGGGGGACCGAGGTGCCGCACCATGTCTCGCCCAAGGATCTGCTGGCGTACCAGAGCTGGTCGAACCCGGTGGGTATCCAGTCGCTGAACCTCGACGGGCTGTTCGAGTACCGCTTCAACGACGCGTGGAAAGCCAGCTTCAGCGCATCCCGCAGCCGCGTGGTGATCGACGACTACAGCACCTTCGCCTGGGGCTGCTACGGCGCCGCCAGTTGCGCAGGCACCGCGGTGCCCAACCACTTCAGCGCCGAGGGCGACTACGACATCTCCGACTACCGCAGTCCCGATGACACGCGTAGCAATGAGGAAGCCCAGGCCGCGCTCAACGGCCAGTTTGACACCGGCTTTCTCAAGCATGACCTGACCGTTGGCACCAGCGCATTCCGCCGCCTGGTGGACCGGCGCCAATCGGTCAACGAGTACATCGGCGAAGGCAATATCTATCAGCCGTCACCGGTGCTGGAACCCTACGACGGCCCGCTGGGCCACACCTACCGGCGCCTCGACAGCCGCCAGTACGGCCTGTTCGCCAGCGACCGCATCAGCTTCAACGAGCAATGGCAAACCATCCTCGGCGGGCGCCAGGTGCGTCTCGACGAAGAGACCTACAACCAGGCCGGCGCCACCACCCGCCATACCCAGCGCAGCGTGTTCCTGCCCCAGGCGGCGTTGATCTACAAGCCGCGCCCGGACACGTCGTTGTACGCCAGCTACAGCAAGGGCCTGTCCCTGGGTGGCGAGGCGGCGTGGTTCAGCAACAACGCCGATGAGGTGTTGCCACCCACCACCTCGCGCCAGCTGGAAGTCGGGATCAAGCGTGACTTCCAGCGCCTGAGCCTGACGGCCGCGTTATTCCAGATCAGCCAGGACCTGCAATACAACCGCCCCAACGAAGACGGCACGATCACCTTTGTGCAGCAAGGCAAGCAGAAGAACGTCGGCATCGAACTGTCCGCCAACGGCCGCGTGACCTCCGACCTGCAAGTGTCGGCCAGCGTCGCGGCGATTCGCGCCCAGGTCAGCGGCAGCGGCACCGATGACTATGACGGCCACCAGGCGATCAACGTGCCCAAACTGCGCGCCAGCCTGCACGGCGACTACAGCATCCCCGGCGTACCCGGCCTGGCCCTGCTCGGCGGGGTGCAATACAGCGCGAGTAAATACGCCAACCGCGAGGCCACGGTGAAGGTCGACGACTATGCGGTGTTCGATGTGGGCGGCCGCTACACCACCAAGGTCGGCGATTACGCTACTGTGCTGCGCCTGACCGTCGACAACCTGTTCGACAAACGCTACTGGCGGGATGTGGGTGAATCCGCAGGCGACGGCTACCTGTTCCTGGGCGCGCCACGTACTGCGCGGCTGTCCGCCACCGTCAATTTCTGAGGCTGAGTGTTTATGCGTAATCTGATGTTTGCCAGTGTGTGCCTGCTCTCCACCGCCCTCGTCGGCTGCCAGCAGCAACCGCCCGCCAACGACCAACTGGACGCAGTGCTGTGGACCCAGACCTCCATCGAGCACGAGCTGATTTACCGCCAAATCTTCGCCAGCGCCACCCGTCAGCTGGACGTCGCCCTGGCCGACCCGACCTGGGACGCCCTGCCCTTGCCACCCCGCAACCTCAGCGGGCTGCCGCCGGCGGTGGTGGTCGATATCGACGAAACCGTACTCGATAACGTGCCGCTCAACGCCCGGGACATTCTCAGCAACCAGGTCTACTCCTACGACCGCTGGAACACCTGGGTCGACCAGGCCAAGGCGCAGGCCCTGCCAGGCGCCGTCGAGTTCCTGCAGGCGGCGGATAAAAAAGGCGTCAGCGTCTACTACATCACCAACCGCGAACACAGCCAGGTCCAGGCCACGGTCAACAACCTGCGCCTGCGCGGCTTTCCGGTGGCGCGTAACGAACAGGTGCTGGCTGCCAGCACGCCCACCGGCCATTGCGAGCAGGCCGGCTACGGCAAGAACTGCCGGCGTCAATGGGTGGCCAGCCATGCCCGGGTGCTGATGCTGGCGGGCGATTCCTTCGGTGACTTCATGCAAGCCGAACACAACACCCTGGCGGACCAACGCAAGGCCGCCGCGCCGTACCTGGCCTGGCTTGGCCAACGCTGGTTCCTGTTGCCCAACCCCACCTACGGCAACTGGTACAGCGCGCCCTATGGCGACCAGGAAAAACTGCCCTTCGAACGCAAGCGCCAGCTCAAGCAACAGGCGCTGCATCTGGAAAACTAGTTCCGAGAGAACCCTATGTCGCCACTCGAAATCGTCGCCGTGTTCTTCAACATCGCCGGGGTCTGGCTCACCGCACAGCGGGTGCGCTGGTGCTGGCCGGTCAGCGTCGTCGCGGTGTTGTTGTATGCCTGGATCTTCTTCGATGTGAAGCTGTATTCGGACATGCTGCTGCAACTGGTATTTGCCGTACTGCAAGGTTATGGCTGGTGGCGCTGGAGCACCGGGCGCATTGACGCGGGCAAGGTGCGTGTAGAGCGCCTGCCGCCTCAGGAGGCGTGGCGACACCTGTTGGCGGGGCTGGTCGGCGCCGTGGCCCTGGGCGCCGTGATGCATCACTTCACCGACGCCGCCCTGCCCTGGCTCGACTCGCTGCTCACCGCCTTCAGCCTGGTGGCCAGCCTGTGGGCGGCGCGCAAATACGTGGTCAGTTGGTGGCTGTGGATCGTGCTGGACGCGGCCTATGTGGGCCTGTTCCTGTACAAGGACCTGCATCTGACCGCCGCGCTCTACGCCGGTTTTGTGCTGCTGGCGGCCTATGGTCTGCGGGCCTGGCAGCGTGACCTCCGCCAACAGGAAAGGTAGAGTCTGCCCACGTCATGCCTGCACACGGAACCCCAGGATGCCTTTCGACCCCATTTCGCCCCATTACCAGCGCATCCGCGAACAGATTGCCAATGACATCAGCGCAGGCAGCCCCCAGGCCGACGAGAAGTTCCCCTCCGAACGGGACATGATCGAACGCTTCGGCTGCACCCGCGTAACCCTGCGCCAGGCCTTGCAGCAACTGGAGGCCGAGGGCCTGGTGTACCGCGAAAACCGCCGGGGCTGGTTCGTCAGCCCCCAGCGTATCCGCTACGACCCGACGCGCATCAGCGGCTTTATGGATTACGTCAGTGCCCAGGGCCGCACGCCCCGCACCGAATGCCTGCACGCCGAACTGCGCCCGGCCGGCGCCTGGCTGGCCAGGCGCATGGGCCTGGCCTCGGCGGACGAGCCGGTGTTTTTCCTGCAACGCCGCCGCTGGATCGACCGCCGCCCGGTGCTGCTGGAATTCAACGCATTGCTTGCCAGCTGGTGCCCCGGCCTGTTGGACGCCGACCTGAATACATCCCTGACGCAACTGCTGCGCGAGCGTTTTGCGCGGGTGCAATCGCGGTGTGAACTGCAGATGCACATCGGCACGGTCAATGAAGAACAGGCCGAGCTGTTGCAATTGTCACCCGGGGCCACCAGCGTCTACCTGGAACGCCTGAACTTCGGCGAGGACAACCAACCGGTAGAATTCGACCAGGAATTCTGGCGCCCGGATGCCCTGTCGATCGTGATGGAGACACGCTACCCCGGCACGCCTTGAGCCTCCGACTCAGTGCCGCAGCAACTTGCGCAGCGGCACGCCGTCCTTGAGCACCGGCGACTTGATGACGATGTAGCTGAAGTACTTGGAGATGCCGATGTTCTTGTCCAGCAGGCTCTCGACCACTTCCTGGTAGTGCTGGATGCTGCGGGTCATGAAGCGCACCAGGTAGTCGTAGCCACCACTGATCAGATGGCATTCGAGCACTTCGTCGACCAGGCGGATGTTCGATTCGAACTTGGCGAAGTCTTCGCGCTTGTGGTCGCTGAGGGTGATCTCGGTAAACACCGTGACCGAGTCGGTGATCTTGGCCAGGTTCAAGTGCGCCTTGTAGCTGGAAATATACCCGGCCGACTCCAGCCGCTTGACCCGCTGCAAACACGGGCTGGCAGACAAGCCCACGGCGTCGGCGAGGCTGACATTGGTCATCCGGCCGTCCTTTTGCAGTTCAACCAGAATACTGATGTCGATCCGGTCCAGCTTCACTTGCCCTTCCATTGCCTACCTCTTGACTGCCGTTTGTAAGACAATCTTCTAGCAAAATCAGCGCCGTAAAGACAGCTGATGCTGCGCCACCAGGTCCGCCATGCTGTTGATGCAATAATCCGCGGCGCACGGCGAAGGCTGCCGGGCCCGGTGGCGGCCGATCAAACAGCGGTCCAGCGCGCCCTCTGCGTCGACGGATGGACCTGTCACATGCAGCACCGGTTGCACCTCTTCGGCTTGCGCGCTGAGCCATTGCGGGTCATCGGCCAGGGAAATGAAATCTTCCGGTGCAATGCCCAGGCGTTCGCACAACACGCTGCGATCCTCGGCGTCGCGGTCGCCACGCACCAGCAAGCGGTAAAACTTGCGCAAGTAGAGCATAGCTCCCGGTGCGTCCTCGAACAGTGACCAGTTGCCCGCAGAACGGGCGAAGCTCATGCCCTCCTCCCAACTGGCGTGCAGCCCCCAGCTTTCGGCCAGTTGGCGATGGGCGAAGCACAACACGCCACTGAAGCCCAGCTCCGCGAAACGCGGGTACAGCGCCGCGACCACCTGGTTGTACTCAGCCAGTACCTGCTCCCTGTGCGGCTGCCCGCCACGGCTCTCGAGCAGCGGTTGCAACGCCGCCCAGACCCCCGAGTCACGGTCCACCAGCACTTCATCGCAGTCGATCAGCAACGCTCGATAATCTGTCAGTCCCATGTGGGGTCAAGCCTCCAATGATGCGGTTCAGCCTGAACAGGCTCAGGCTCAGTTCAAGACCCGTGCCAAGGCGGCGTCGAGAATCTGTACGGCTTCGTCGACCTGGGCCTCGGTGGCCACCAACGGTGCGAGAAAGCGCAGCACGTTACGGTGCACGCCACACTTGATCACCAGCAGCCCCCCGGCACGGGCGGCGTCGATCACGCGCTGGTTGAGGTCGGCATCCGGGCTGCGGGCCGGGTCAGCCTTGATCAACTCCATCGCCAGCATAAAGCCGGTGCCGCGCACATCGCCAATGCGTGGGTAGCGTGCCTGCAAACCGAGCAGGCCCTGGCGCAGGCGTTCGCCCAGCACTTGGCTGCGCGCGAGCAATTGCTCTTGTTCGAAGGCGTCGATCACCGCCAGCGCTGCCGCACACGCCAAGGCGTTGCCGCCATAGGTGCCGCCGAGGCCGCCGGGCAGCGGTGCGTCCATGATGTGCGCCTTGCCGACCACCCCGGACAGCGGCAGGCCACCGGCCAGGCTCTTGGCCACGGTGACCAGGTCGGGCTGGATACCGGCGTGCTGGAAACCGAACCAAGTGCCGGTGCGGCCGAAGCCGGTCTGGATCTCGTCGAGGATCAACACAATGCCGTGCTTGTCGGCCAACGCGCGCAGGGCCTGGAGAAACTCCGGCGGCGCGGTGAGGAAACCGCCGTCGCCCTGCACCGGTTCGATGATGATCGCCGCCACCCGCTCCGGCGCCACCTGGGTCGCCAGCAGTTCATCGAGGGCGTTCAGCGCTACGTCGCTGGTCACGCCGCGATAGGCATTCGGGTAAGGGGTGTGGAACACCTCCGGGGCGAACGGCCCGAAGTTCTGTTTGTAGGGCTGGCTCATGCCGGTGAGCGTGGTGCCGAGCAAGGTACGGCCATGGAAGCCGCCCCGAAACGCGATCACTGCCGAGCGATTGGTATGGGCGCGGGCGATTTTCACCGCATTTTCCACTGCCTCGGCGCCGGAGGTGAAAAACGCCGCTTTGTAAGCCTCCTGCCCGCCGACCATTTCACACAGGCGCTGCGCCAGATCGAGGTAAGGCTGGTAGGCCACCACCTGGAAACAGGCATGGGACACCTTCTGCAACTGGGCCTGCACCGCAGCCACCACCTTGGGGTGGTTGTGGCCGATGTTGAGCACGCCGATGCCGCCGACGAAGTCCAGGTAACGCTTGCCATCCACGTCCCACAACTCGGCGCCCTGGGCCCGGTCGATCACCAGCGGGTGCGCGGTCACCAGGCCACGGGGCACGAATTGATCGCGCTGACGGAGCAAATGAGGGGTTTCGTCGACTTTGCTGTTCATGGCATTTCCCATCGTGAGTCCGGCAACCGGAAGGCGGTTGCGATGCTGTTCAGATTACGGCGTGCCCGCAACGAACTACGCCGAACTTGGCCCGTGAGAAATTCGGATCAACTGTTTTGCCCCTGCCTTTCAACAGATCCTGCGCCGGCCTTGGGGGATGATGATCGCTACCTAAACCCTGCAGGAAATGCCCATGGCCTTGCTCTATAAAGCTGACCCGGTGCGCGGCCAACACTGGCAGGCGCTGTTTGCCGAACACGCGCCGGATATCGAGTGGCGCGCCTGGCCGGATATCGGCAACCCCGAGGAAGTCGAGTACCTGGCCGCCTGGCAGGCGCCGGATGATCTGCAGCAAGTGCTGCCCAACCTGAAAGTGTTGTTTGCCTTGTCGGCAGGTGTAGATCAGTTGGACCTGTCCCGCTTGCCGCCCGAACTGCCGGTGGTACGCCTGCTCGACCCGGGCATCACCCGTGGCATGTGCGAATACGCCAGTTGGGCGGTGCTCAGCCTGCACCGGGATATGCTGCGCTACCGTCAGCAGCAGGCCGCACGCTGCTGGCAGGCGCACCTGTTGCAGCCGGCGGCGAACCGCCGCGTCGGCGTGATGGGCCTGGGCGCCCAGGCCCAGCAGATTTTGGCAACCTTGGCACCGCTTGGGTTTGCCTTATCGGGCTGGGCCCGTAGTGTTCATGCGATTGCCGGTGTGGACTGTTATGCGAGCGAGGCGCAGTTGCCGGCGTTTCTGAATCAGTGCGACATTCTGCTGTGTGTGCTGCCGTTGACCGAGCAGACCCAGGGCATTCTCGACCGCCAGCTGTTTGCGCAACTGCCACGGGGCGCAGCGCTGATCAACATGGGCCGTGGCGCGCACCTGGTGGAAGAGGACTTGCTGGAAGCACTCGACAGCGGCCAACTGAGCGCTGCAGTGCTGGATGTGCTGCAGGAGGAACCGGCACCGGCGGACCATCCATTCTGGGACCACCCGCAGGTTGTGCTGACACCGCATATTGCCGCCATGACCCAGCCGGCGAGTGCGTTTGGGGTGTTGTTGGAGAATATTCGGCGATTTGAACGGGCAGAACCAATGGTAGGTGAAGTGGACCGCCACAAAGGCTACTGATGCATGCAAATCAAAATGTGGGAGGGGGCTTGCCCCCGATAGCGGTGCATCAGCTACAAAATCTGTTGCTGACCCAGAGCTATCGGGGGCAAGCCCCCTCCTACATTTTTAACCGTGTTCGCGTTAGAGATGGAGCCTTTCGGTAATTGCCCAGCCGACATCCTGGGTTGAACCTTGCCCGCCCAGATCCGGGGTAATCGGCCCTTCTGCAATCACCGCCTCAATCGCCTGCAAAATCCCATCATGGGCCGCCCGATACCGCGAATCCCCATTGCCAAGAAACTCCAGCATCAACGCCCCCGACCAGATCATCGCAATCGGGTTGGCGATATTCTGCCCATAAATATCCGGCGCCGAGCCATGCACCGGTTCGAACAACGAGGGAAAGCGCCGCTCGGGATCGAGGTTGGCCGACGGCGCAATGCCAATCGTCCCGGCACACGCCGGCCCCAGGTCGGAGAGGATATCGCCGAACAGGTTCGACGCCACCACCACGTCGAACCGATCCGGTTGCAACACAAACCGCGCACACAGGATGTCGATATGCTGCTTGTCCCAGCTCACCTCGGGATAGTTGGCCGCCATCAAGGCGGTGCGCTCATCCCAGTACGGCATGCTGATGGAGATCCCGTTGGACTTGGTCGCCGCCGTGAGCTTTTTGCGCGGGCGGGTCTGGGCCAGGTCGAAGGCGAACTTGAGGATGCGATCAACCCCGCGTCGGGTGAACACCGACTCCTGCAGCACGAACTCATGCTCGGTGCCCTCGAACATCTTGCCGCCCACCGATGAATATTCGCCCTCGGTGTTTTCGCGGATCACCACAAAGTCGATATCCCCCGGTTCACGCCCGGCCAGCGGGCACGGCACGCCGGGGAACAGACGCACCGGGCGGATATTCACGTACTGGTCGAAGTCGCGCCGGAACTTGAGCAACGAGCCCCACAGGGAGATATGGTCCGGCACCTTGTCCGGCCAGCCCACCGCGCCGAAGTAAATCGCGTCGAAGCCCTTGAGCTGCTCGAACCAGTCGTCGGGCATCATCTGCCCGTGTTCCAGGTAGTAATCGCAGTGGGCCCAGTCGAGCACCTCGATGCTCAGGTTCAAGTCCCAGATCCTGGCGGCCTGTTCCAGTACCCGCAGCCCTTCGGGCAGCACTTCCTTGCCAATGCCATCGCCGGCAATCGCGGCGATTCTAAATGCCTTGCTCATCGATGCTGCCTCGCTAGTTCAACCCGCCAATGTGGAAAGCTTTGACTTCAAGGTACTCATCCAGCCCGTACTTGCTGCCTTCGCGGCCCAGGCCCGACTGCTTGATACCGCCAAACGGCGCGACTTCCATCGAGATGATCCCGGTGTTGAGGCCCACCATGCCGAACTCCAGGGCCTCGCCAAAGCGCCACGAACGCTGTAGGTCCTGGGTGAAATAGTAGGCGCCCAGGCCATAAGGCGTGGCATTCGCCAAGGCCAGTGCCTCGGCCTCGTCGGTAAAGCGCATCAGCGGTGCCACCGGGCCGAAGGTTTCTTCGTTGGCCAGCAGCATGTCGGCGTGGCAGTCGCCGAGTACCGTGGGTTGCACAAACTGGCTGTCGCCCGTGGGGATCGCGCCGCACAACAGCCTGGCACCCTGGTTCAGGGCATCGTCGATGTGCCGCGCCACCTTGTTGACCGCCGCCAGGTTGATCAGCGGGCCGATGCTCACGCCCTCCTCCAGGCCATTGCCGACCCTGAGCTTGCCCACCTCCTCCACCAGGCGCGCGGCGAAACGTTCGTAGATACCGGCCTGCACCAAGATGCGGTTGGCACATACGCAGGTCTGCCCGGCATTGCGAAACTTGCTCAGCATCACCCCGGCCACTGCCTGTTCCAGGTCGGCATCGTCAAACACGATAAACGGCGCATTGCCGCCCAGTTCCAGGCTCAAGCGCTTGATGTGTTCGGCGCTCTGGCGCATCAACAAGCGACCGACGGCGGTGGAGCCGGTGAAGGAAATCTTGCGCACCACCGGGCTGCGGGTGAGTGCTTCGCCAATCCCGGCGGGTAAGCCGGTGATCACGTTGAACACCCCGGCTGGAATGCCGACGCGCTCGGCCAGCACCGCCAGGGCCAGGGCCGACAGTGGCGTGAGGTCCGACGGCTTGACGATGATCGGGCAGCCGGCGGCCAGGGCCGGCGCGCATTTGCGCGTGATCATGGCGTTGGGGAAATTCCACGGGGTAATCGCGGCGCACACGCCCACGGGCTGCTTGAGGGTCAACAGGCGTCGGTCGCCGCTGGGCGCCGGCATGGTTTCGCCGTAGACCCGGCGCGCTTCCTCGGCGAACCATTTGACGAAACCGGCGCCGTAGCGGATCTCGCCCTTGGCTTCATTGAGCGGCTTGCCCTGTTCCCAGGTCATGATCAGCGCCAGGTCGTCGAGGTTGTCGAGCATCGCCTGGAACCAGCGCTCCAGCAGCGCCGCACGTTCCGCTGCCGGGCGCGCGCGCCAGGCCGGCCAGGCACGTTCGGCGGCGGCGATGGCGCGGTGGGTGTCCAGCGCGTCCATGGCCGGCACACGTGCCAGCAGTTGGCCGGTGGCGGGGTCGTGGATGGCCAGGGTGGCGCCGCTGTCGGCAGCGGTCCACTGGCCATCGACGTAGGCGAGTTCAGCCAGGAGGCTGGGGTTTTGCAAGCGAGTAGTGAGCATGGTCGAGTCCTGATCCGAGACATGCTCCAGTCTAGGCAGGCACCACGGACGAGGATGCCGAAAGCACGGTTACAGCAGCGTGCCGTGCTGAAATTCAGCCCAGGACGGCAGGCTCTGCTAGGCCGTCAGCGAACCGCGCAAACCCTGTAGAAAGCGCTCGCCCGCGTCCATCTGGCTGATCTCGATAAACTCGTCGGGCTTGTGCGCCTGCTCGATGGAACCCGGCCCGCAGACCACCACCGGTACGTCCAGGCGCTGCTTGAACAGGCCGCCCTCGGTGCCGAACGAAACCTTGGCGGTACCGGTATCCGGCGCGGCGAATCTCTTGAGAAAGCGCACCGCCTCGACGCTGGGGTGGGTGTCGAGGCCGGGGTAGACATTCACGGTTTCAATCTCGATGGCCGCCACACTGGAGAGTTTTTGTGCCTCGCGCACGATCACTTCGGCGCGTTCGCGCATCTGCTCGAGGAACTGGTCCAGGTCGTCGGCCGGCAGGTTGCGCACCTCGAAATCCAGGGTGCACAGGTTGGGCACGATATTCAGTGCCTTGCCGCCGCCGATCTGCCCGACATGCACGGTGCTGTACGGCACGTCGTAGTCGTGGTCCTGGGCGCCGTGTTGCTGCAACTGCTGCTGGCTTTCACGCAGCGCGGCGATAAAGTCGCAGGCCACGTGGATGGCGTTGACCGAACGCGGCGCCAGCGACGAATGCGCCTCCTGGCCACGACAATAGGTGCGATAGGAGCCCTTGCCCTTGTGGCCGAGCACGAATTGCATGTTGGTCGGTTCGCCGATCACGCACAAAAACGGTCGCACCGGCGCCAGGTGCAGCACGTCGAGCAAGCGCCGCACGCCCACGCAGCCGATCTCCTCGTCATGGGACAAGGCCAATTGCAGCGGGCGGCTCAACCTGTGCTCGGCGGCGTCCAGCAGCGCGTCGATAGCCAGGGCGATAAAACCTTTCATGTCACAGCTGCCGCGCCCGTAGATGCGCCCGTCCTGCACCGTGGCGGCAAACGCCGGAAAGGTCCACGCCTGCCCCGCCGCCGGCACTACGTCGGTGTGCCCGGACAGCAACACGCCGGGCTGGTCCTTGGGCCCGGTGCTGGCGAACAGGTTGGCCTTCTTGCCGCTTGCATCCTTGACGATCAGCGACTCGATGCCCTTGGTCAGCAGCAGGTCGCGCACGTACTCGATCAAGGCCATGTTTGACTCGGACGATACCGTGTCGAACGCCATCAGTTTTTTCAGAATTTCCAGTACACGGGGTTTCATGAGGCCTGGCTCCGTTGCTCGGCAGGAAGGGCAAAACGGCTGATAGAAAACGCCGCGATCGGCGTGCTGGTGGCGCCAGTGCTAAGCAGTTCGGCCATCACATCACCGACACCCGGGCCCAGCTGGAATCCATGGCCGCAGAAACCGAAGGCGTAGAACAGGCCATCGACGCTGCCGCTGGGGCCCATGACCGGCAGCGAGTCCGGCAGGTAGCCCTCGATGCCGCTCCACACGCGGATGATATTCAGGTTACCCACGCCCGGCAGCAGGCGGCGCATTTGGCTGAGCTGGTTGAGGATGCTCCGCGGCTCCACGTAGGCGCGGCGGTTGAGCATGTCGGGTTTGCTGCGATAACCGCCGCCAATGACGATATTGCCGCGGGGGATCTGGCGAAAGTAGATCACTTCCTCGGGGATCTTGGTGTACACGCCGATCACGGTCGGCAGCGCGTAGGGCACGGGCTCGGTCACCGCCATTTGCGGGCCATGGGTGTCCAGCGGCACCGGTTCGCCGAATTGCGCCGAGAGTTTCTGGCCCCAGGCGCCGGCGGTAATCAGCAATTGCGCGGCCTGGAACTGGCGGCCGTCGGTGGTAGTGACGTGGAAATCGGCGCCTATTTTTTGCACCTCGGCGACTTCGGTGCGCTCTTCAATCCGTGCGCCCAGGCGAATGGCCGCGCGGGCAAAAGCCGGTGCCGCCAGGCGTGGGTTGGCGTGACCGTCGTGGGGGGCGTAGGAGCCGCCTTTCACGTCCGGGCCGAGGAAACCAAAGCGCCGGTGCAACTCGGCGCCGCGATAGATTTTGAGGTCCAGTTGCTCGGCTTCCGGTGCGGCGGCGTAAGCCTCCAGCTCGGCGATTTCATCCTCGCGATAACACACGCGCATGTGGCCGCTGGGGATAAATTCGAGGTCATCGTCGATCAGTTCCGGCAGGCGTTTCCACAGCGCCCAGGAGCGGTTGGCCAGGGCCAATTGGCCGAGGAAGCGCCCTTGCCGGCGCACATTGCCGAAGTTCACACCACTGGCATATTGGCCAATCTGGTCGCGCTCCAGCAGGATCACCGACTGCCCGCGCCGGCGCAGGAAAAACGCCGTCGCCGCGCCCATCAGGCCACCGCCGACAATCACCACATCTGCTTTTTGCACGCTCATGGCGTGACCTCCTCGGTGAGCATCGACAACGGTTTGACCGGCGCCTGGCCGCGCTGGCGGCCGACTTCCTGGACCTGCACGCCGGCGGCGGCGGCAATCACTTCAGCCCCCGCCTGGGAGCAGTAACGCCCCTGGCAGCGGCCCATGCCGACCCGGCTGAAGGCCTTGGCACGGTTGACTTCACAGGCGCCCTTTTCGTTCACGGTACGGCGCAATTCACCCGCACTGATCATCTCGCAGCGGCACACGATGGCACTGTCTGGTAACGCCCCGGCTTGCGCGCTGGGCCAAGGGAACGCCTGGGCCAGGCCAAGGCGGAATTGATCCATCACCGCCAGCGCCTGCTGCTGTTGGTCACGCACGGCGTTGTCCACCGGCAGCTGTTGATCTTCGAGCAACGCCAACGCTACCAGGCGCCCGGCGTGCTCGGCGGCATCCGCGCCGCGAATCTTCGAGCCGTCACCGGCTGCGTACACCCCCTTTACCGAGGTGCGCCCGGCGGCGTCAGTCGCCAGCCACCATTGGCTGGAAGCATGATCAAAGGCCATGGCGCAGCCGGCCAGGTCGCCCAGCTGGGTTTCCGGGCGCAGGTGGTAACCCAGCGCGACGGCATCGGCCTGCACCGTCAGCTCCTGCCCGTTACCTGCGGTGAAGCGCACGCCGCCGACGCCATTGAGCGCATCGCCCAGCACTTGCAGCGGCTTGATCCCCAGGTGCACCGCCACTTTGGCGCGATACAGCTGGGCCAATAATTTGAGCCCGGTGAACAACACCCCCGGACGCGCCAGCAGCTTGGGCAAGGCCTTGATCCGCAGGCTCATTGGCGACGTATCCAGCACCGCCGCCACCTCGGCACCGGCCTTGATGTACTGGCTGGCGACCAGGTACAGCAACGGCCCGCTGCCCATGAACACCACGCGATGCCCGATCGACACGGCCTGGTTTTTCAGTGCGATCTGCGCCCCGCCCAGGCTGTAGGTGCCCGCCAGCTGCCAGCCCTCGATGGGCATCAAACGGTCAGTGGCGCCGGTGCAGAGGATCAGCGCGTCGTAGTCCACCGTGCTGTGACGGCCTTGGCTCACGCAGCACAACTGCCCTGGCGTGAGGTTCCACACCAGGGTGTCGGGGCGGTAGTCGATGGCGCTGCGCAGGCGGTCGAAGCTGTCGTGCAGGGCTTGGGCCTTGGCGGCTTCCGTGCCGTATAGCGTGGTGTAGTCGCGGGTAAAGCCTTGAGGCTGGCGACGGTAGATCTGCCCGCCGTCGCGGCGGTTTTCATCGATCAGGATCGGCTTGATACCGGCGGCCAGCAGGGTTTCGGCGCAACGCACCCCGGCCGGCCCGGCACCGACAATGACTACCCGTGCAATGGCCATGTTGCCTCCGGTTGTGTGGTGACAATTTCCAGCCCGTCACGGACTTCATTGGAACAGGCACGCAGGCGCTCTCCCGTGCGTGTCCATACCCAACAGTCCTGGCACGCGCCCATCAGGCAAAAACCGGCGCGGCGCCCGCTGTCGAATTCGGATTGGCGCAAGGCGTTGCCCTGGGTCAGCAGCGCGACCATCAAGGTATCGCCCTGCAGCGCTTGGATGGGTGTGCCATCCACGGTCAGGCTGACCGTCGGCCGGCCCTGTTCGGCCAGCCGCACAAAACGCCCCTTCATGCATACGCTCCCAAGGTTATGCTGGTAATGCCCTGCTGCATGTTCAGCAACTGGGCCGTATCGTGGTGGCAGAGAACTTCACTGCCGTTGTCGAGGGTGCGGCGGTTCGGCGCGGTGCGGTTGCACAGGCCGTCGACCCGCACCGGGCAGCGGTTGAGGAACGTACACAGTTCCGGCACGTTGGCCCGCGCGCCAATGGGCGGCAGCTCGCCGCAGGTGGCGCCGCAGTTTTCCAGCCAGCCCTGGCGCAGTTCGGGCACCGAGTGGATCAACAAGTCGGTGTAGGGGTGGAACGGCGCTTCGGCAAACGACTGCCGGCTGCCGGCCTGCACCTTATGACCGCTGTACATCACCACGATGTCATCGCACAACGCACGCACGGTGGAGATGTCGTGGCTGATAAACAGGTAGGACACGCCCAGTTGCTGGCGCAGGTCGCGCAGCAGCTCGAGGATCGCCGCACCGACCACGGTGTCGAGGGCCGAGGTGACTTCATCGCACAGAATCAGATCGGGCTTGGCCGCCAACGCCCGGGCCAGGTTGACCCGCTGTTTCTGCCCGCCAGACAGCTCATTCGGGCGCCGTTCGGCGAGGTTGCGTGGCAGGCGCACGAGGTCGAGCAATTCGCCGATACGCGCCTGCAACGCCTGGCCCTTGAGGCCGAAATACATCTTCAGCGGGCGGCTGATGATAGTTGCCACACTGTGCATCGGGTTGAGCGCGGTGTCGGCGTTCTGGAACACCATCTGGATCCGCCGAAATTGCTCCGGCGTGCGCTCGGACAGGCTGCCGCCAAGGGGTTGCCCATCAAAGGTCAAGCCCCCGAGGGCCGGCGTGAGCAGCCCCGCGACCACCCGCGCCAGGGTGGATTTGCCTGAACCGGACTCGCCGATCACACCGATGGCCTGGCCACGGCGCACGGTGAGGTCGATGTCTTCGAGCACGCGGATCGCCGGCATGCCTTGCAGGTTCTTGTTGCCGTAGCCGGCGGTAAGGCCGCTGATGGTCAGCAACGGTACGTCTTCGGCGATACCGCAGGGTGGGCGAATGGTGGTGTCGGGGCGCGCGGCTGCCAACAGGCTGCGCGTGTATTCATGGGCCGGGGCCTTCAGCAACGGCGCCGTGGCGCTCTGCTCGAGGATCTGCCCGCCATTGAGCACCACAATCTGGTCGGCCATCTGCGCCACCACCGCCAGGTCGTGGGACACATACACCGCCGTGGCGCCACGCTCACGCACCACGCGCTTGAAGGCTCGCAGCACGTCAATCTGGGTGGTCACGTCCAGTGCCGTGGTCGGTTCGTCGAGTACCACCAGCAACGGGTCGCTGATCAGCGCCATCGCCGCCATCACCCGTTGCAACTGCCCACCGGACACCTGGTGCGGGTAGCGTTGGCCAATGCGCTCGGGGTCGGGCAAGGCCAGGTCGCGGAACAGGCCGATGGCCTTGGCCTGCAGGTCGGCGCGGGTGCCCAGGCCGTGGATCAACGCGCCTTCCACCACTTGGTCGATGAGCTTCTTGGCCGGGTTAAACGCGGCTGCCGCGCTCTGCGCGATATAGGACACGCGATTGCCGCGCAGGCCTTGCAGCTGGCGTTCGCTCAAGGCCAGCATGTCATGCTCGCCCACCTGCACCACCCCGCCGGATAACCGGCAGCCACGCCGCGCATAGCCGAGCAACGCCAGGGCGATGGTGGTCTTGCCCGAACCGGACTCACCAATCAGCGCCAACACCTGGCCTTTCTCCAGGGCAAAGCTCACACCTTTGACGATTTCCACCTCGCCGCGCTCGCCACAGGCGACCACGCGCAAGTCTTCGACACGAATCAATTCGGTCATTTCAATGGCCCCCGGTGCGTCGACTGCGTCGGGATGACAGCCGGTCAATAAACAGATTCACGCCAATGGTCAGGGTGCCGATGGCCAGCGCCGGCAGCACGATGGCCGGTGCGCCCTGGCCAAGGCCGCCGATATTTTCCCGCACCAGCGAGCCGAGGTCGGCATCCGGCGGCTGTACGCCGAGGCCGAGGAAGCTCATGCCGCTGAGCAGCAACACGATAAAACCAAAGCGCAAGCCCAGGTCGGTCAGCACCGGGTTGAGCATGTTCGGCAGGATCTCCACACAGGCGATATACAGCCGACGCTCGCCACGGGTGCGGGCCACCTGCACGTATTCGAGGGCTTCGATATTCACCGCCATGCTGCGCGCGATGCGAAACGCGCCGGGGCTGAAGCTGAGCACGGCGGTGCAAATCAGCAGCGTCACCGAGGAGCCAAACGCCGAAACCATGATCAGCGCGAGCATTTTGCTCGGGATCGAAATAAATGCGTCCATCAGGCGGCTGATGATTTCGTCCAGCCACTTGGGCGAGACCACCGAGAGCAACGCGCACCCGGTGCCCAGGCCGCTGGCCAGGATCGCCGCCACCAGCGCCAGGCCGACCGTAAAGCGCGCGCCCACCAGGACCCGGCTGAGCATGTCACGGCCCAGGTAATCGGTGCCGAACGGGTACGTGGCGCTGATGTTGTCGAAGATGTTGTCGGACACCACTTCGCCCACCGGGTGCGGCGCCAGCCACGGGCCGAACAGCGCCACCAGCAACCAGGCCACACACACCACGGCGCCCAGCAGCCCGAGCCAGGACGGCGCGCTGGAGACTTTGCCCGCCGACAGGTCGGGGGCTACGGGCTTGGACTTGAGCATGAGATTGTTCATTGGTTTCTCAGCCTCGGGTTAGACAGGATCGCGCACAGGTCGGCGAGCAGCACCAGGCCCAGGTAAGCCGCGCAGAACAGCATGGTGCAGGCCTGCACCAGCGCCATGTCACGGTTGGTCACCGCATCGACCATCAAGCTGGCAATGCCGGGGTAGTTGAAGATCGTCTCGACGATCACCACCCCGCCGAGCAAGTACGACAGGCTCAGGGCGATAGCATTGGCAATCGGCCCGATGGCATTGGGCAACGCGTGTTGCAGCACGATCCGCACCGGGCCCACGCCCTTGAGCCGGGCCATTTCCACGTAGGCGCTGTCGAGTTGGTCGATCACGGCGGCGCGGGTCATGCGCGCCATTTGCGCGACGATCACACAGCACAGGGTCATCACCGGCAACGCGTAGGTGCGCATGAATTGCCACGGTGAGCTGATATCACTGGCGTAAGACAGCGCCGACAACCAACCGAGGTTGACGGCAAAAATCAGCACTGCCAGGGTCGCCACCAGAAATTCCGGCACCGCGACCATCGCCAGGGTGCAAAAGCTCAGGAAACTGTCGATGCGCCCGCCCCGGCCCATTGCCGAGCCGATGCCCAGCACCAGCGCCACCGGCACCGAGACCAGCGCCGTGGTGGCCGCCAGCATCAAGGTGTTGGGCACGCGCCCGGCCATCAGCTCACCCACCGGCATGGCGTTGGACACCGACACGCCCATGTCGCCGCTGAGCAGGCTCATCAACCAGTGCAGGTAACGCAACACACCGGGCTGGTCCAACCCCAGTTTCAGGCGCAGCGCCGCCACCTGTTCCGGGGTGGCGAACTGGCCAAGGGATTGTTGCGCCGCGTCCCCCGGCAGTACCGCCGTGATCGCAAACACGACCATGGACACGATCAACAAGGTCACGACCCCCGCGCCAAGGCGCCGGCCGATCAACCACAGTGTATTGCTATTCATCGCCCTGCCCTCGCTGTGTTCACGCGTCCAGCCAGACTTGCTCGGCAAACATGTAGCCCATGAAACCGCCCAGCGGGTTGCTGTCATAGCCCTTGATACGCTGGTCCACGCCGTCGATGTTGCTGATGAACACCGGGATGCCGATGCCGGCGTGGTCATGCACCAAGGTCTGCATGTCGGCGTACATCTTGCCGCGCTTGGCGTCGTCGGTTTCGCCGCGTGCCAGCATCAGCAACTGGTCGAACTGATCGTTCTGCCAGCCGGACTCGTTCCACGGTGCCTTAGACTGGAAGAACTGCGAGAACATCACGTCCGCATTCGGCCGCGGATTGATGTTGCCGAAGCTCAACGGGTGCTTCATCCAGTGGTTGGACCAGTAGCCGTCGCTGGGCAGGCGGTTCACGTCCAGCTTGAGCCCGGCCTGTTTCGCCGATTGCTGCAACAGCACGGCAATGTCCACCGAACCGGTCGCGGCAGGCGAGGCCATCACGGGCATGGTGATGCTTTCCATGCCGGCTTTCTTGAGCAGGAACTTGGCCTTTTCCGGGTCGTAGACCGTCTGCGGCAGGTCGGTGTTGAAGTAACGCGAGCCAGGCGCAATCGGATGGTCGTTACCGACCACCGCAAACCCACGGAACACTGCGGACTTGACCTGCTCACGGTCCAGCAGCAGCTTCATGGCCTGGGTAAATTCCGGGCTTTTACCGGGCATCTGGTCCTGGCGGATGATCAAGTCAGTGTAGTTGCCCGACGGCGCATCGACGACGCGGTGCTTGGCACTGGCCTTGATACGCGTGGTGGAACGCGGGTTGACCTCGTTGATCATGTGCACGTCGCCGGACAGCAACGCGTTGACCCGCGATGGCTCGTCGCCGATGGCAATGAACTCGATCTCGTCGAGGTACGGCAGGCCCGGCTTCCAGTAGTTCTTGTTGCGCACGGCAATCGAGCGCACGCCAGGCTTGAACTCGCCAACGGTGAACGGCCCGGTGCCGACGCCTTGATTGAAGTCGGTGGTGCCCTCGGGAACGATCAACAGGTGCGACACGGCGAGGATCGACGGCAATTCGGCGTTGGGCGCGCTGAGGCGGATTTGTACTTCGTTCGGCCCGCTGGCCTTGATCTCGCTGAACTGCTCCATCAGCGGCATGACCTTGGAACCGGTGAGCGGGTCTTTGTGGCGGCTCAGGGAGAACACCACGTCGGCGGCGGTGAGGCTCTTGCCGTTGTGGAAGGTCACGTCCTTGCGCAGGGTGATGGTCCACAGGGTGGCGTCCGTGTTGTCGATACGCTCGGCCAGTTCCAGTTGCGGCACCAGGTGCTTATCGAAGCGGGTCAAGCCGTTGTAGAACATGAAGTGGCGCACGTAGTCGGTGGATAGCGCGCCCTTGGCCGGGTCGAGGGTGTCGGCGGTGGAACTGGACATGCCAGCCACGCGGATCTTGCCGCCCGGTTTGCCTTTGCCGTCAGTCGCAGCCTCATCGGCGAACAACTTGCCGGCGGCGCCGAACAGGCTGCCCGCCCCGGCAGCCGCGACACCGGCCACGCCGAGCATCTGCAGGGCGTTGCGGCGCGACATGCCACGGTTGAGGCCTTCGAAGATGCGCAGGCTGTCTTGGCCGGAGATGAAGTCCGGGGTGTTTTTGTTGTCAGTCATAGCAAGGCTACCTGTCGATAATCGGAAGAATCGAGTGCTCACGGATGTCCGGAGCGTCCTGGAAACACAAACGACGGTGACGCAACAACGGCAACTCAGTGCAAATAGTCTTGGAAGCGGTACCAGGCGCCCACGAACGGCAGGAACCAGGGTTTGCCGAAATGCCCGGGGATCGCCGGCCACTCGAGTTCGCGCCACGGGTTGGCCGCCGTGTTGCCGGCCATCACCTCGGCCATCACCTGGCCCATGTGCACCGACATCTGCACACCATGGCCGCTGTAGCCCATGGAGTGGAACACCCCGCCATGCTGGCCGGCGCGGGGCAGGCGGTCGGACGTCATGTCCACCAGGCCGCCCCAGCAGTAGTCGATCTTCACGTGCGCCAACTGCGGGAACATATTGAGCATGGCGGCCTGCAACACCTTGCCGCTCTTGGCGTCGGAAACGCTGTCAGACATGGCGAACCGCGCACGCCCGCCAAACAGCAGGCGGTTGTCCGGGGTCAGGCGAAAATAGTTGCCGATCATGCGGCTGGTCACATAAGCCCGATGCTTGGGCAGCAACTGATCGATCAGCGTTTGGGGCAAGACTTCGGTGGCGATCACAAAGCTGCCCACCGGCACGATCCGCCGGCGGTACCAGCCCAGGTCGCCATGCTGGCAAGCGCCGGTGGCCAGCAACACTTGCCCGGCGTGCAGCGAACCCTTGGCGGTGTTGACCTGGTAACCCCCGGCTTGGGCCTTCCAGTCCTTGACCGGGGTATGCTCATAAATCATCGCGCCGCGCCGCGCCGCCGCTTCGGCCAAACCCACACCGAAGCGACCCACGTGCATCTGCACGCCGTTGCGTTGCAGCAAGCCGCCATGGAACTGCGCCGACTTCACTTCCGCTCGGGCCTGCACGGCGCTGAGCAGTTCGACATCGGCATCCACCTCCTTGCGGATCAGCTCAAAGGTGCGGGCCAGGCCTTCGTAGTGCAGCGGCTTGGCCGCCAACTTGAGCTTGCCATTGCGCACCAGATCGCAGGCGATGCCTTCCTGCTCAACCAGCGACACCACCGTCTGCACCGCGCTTTCATAGGCCTGGTAATAGGCACGCGCCTTGGCCGCGCCCAGGCTGGCGTGCAGCCCGGCATAGTCCTGGGCCACCCCGGTGTTGCACTGCCCACCGTTGCGCCCCGAGGCCTCGCCGATCACCCGCCCGGCGTCCAGCACCACCACGCTGGCGCCCTTGAGCGCCAACGCCCGCGCCGCCGCCAGGCCGGTGAAACCACCACCGACCACGGCCACATCGACCTGGCTGGGCAGGCCGCCCAGTTGGGCGCCGGTAAACGCCGGTGCGG
Organism: Pseudomonas sp. S09G 359; assembly: GCF_002843605.1. NCBI lineage: Bacteria > Pseudomonadati > Pseudomonadota > Gammaproteobacteria > Pseudomonadales > Pseudomonadaceae > Pseudomonas > Pseudomonas sp. S09G 359. The sequence goes on from NZ_CP025263.1 coordinate 4,508,716, forward strand.
TGTCGAGCCAATAGGATTCGCTGCCCATATCTTGCCCCTTGTGTGCGTTACAGACCGACCAGTGCCGGCAACCCACCGATATCGGTGATCTGCTGGTAGCCGTAGAACGCGTTGCCTGGCACTTCATGGCCACGGGCAACAAACGCCTTGTTCTTGATCTTCATGTCATGCGCCGGCATCAGGTCATAACGGAAGCTGGACGACACATGCAAGATGTCTTCCGGGCCGCAACCGAGGTTGTCGAGCATGAACTCAAAGGCGGCCAGGCGCGGCTTGTAGGCCTGCGCCTGTTCAGCGGTGAAGACCTTATGGAACGGTGCGCCGAGCTTGTCGACGTTGGACATGATCTGACTGTCGCTGGCATTGGAGAAGATCACCAGGGGAATCTTGTCGGCAATCTTCGACAGGCCGGCCGGCACGTCCGCATGCGGGCCCCAGGTCGGCACAGCGTCGTAATACAGCTGGCCTTCCTCGCGATAGTCGATACCCCAGCGCTTGCAGGTACGGGCCAGGGCGGTCTTGAGGATTTCGTCATACGGGCGCCAATCGCCCATGACCTGGTCGAGGCGGTAGGCCGAGAAGTCCTTGACGAACTGGTCCATCTCTTCGGGCTTGATGCGATCGGCGAAGATCTCGCGGGTCATGGTGCCCATATGGAAGTTGGTCAGCGTACCGTAGCAGTCGAACGTAATGAATTTGGGACGAAGAAAGCTCATGGAGTGCGGTCCTGAAGTTCGTTGAGTGTGACAAGCGTTCACTGCCCTGGCGGCGCGTCGGCCTCGTTGCAGCACAGGTTCATTACACCACTGTGAAATCAGCATATGCCGTCTAAAACGACCTGTGCTCAATACAAACCACCGTTTTGGTGGCTGGACGCAGCAGAGTTTGCGGTGCGCGCCAGGCTTGGGCAGGGCCTGTGTTTGTGCGCTTTTAGGGGGCTTTTGGCGGCGGGGAGGCTTAAGGACGGGGGTGGGGGCGGCAGAAAGTGTGGGAGAGGCGGTGCGACGATTCGGGTCGCACCGCCCTCCCACACTTTAATTGGATTCAAGCATGAAATACCGGTCGGCATTTACTGCCGCCGCCCCACAGAAATTAAGTACGACCTGTGGCCCCGCAACCCACAGCCCAAGGAATCTACCGAATATCCACAGCCCCCTTGCCAGCCTTTTATGCAGGTGGGATACAGGCATCCTCACCGCGCAAAAAACAATGTTCTATGGAGGCTCGCCATGTCCGCCCTGCCACACCCTGCTTATATCTACCGCCCCATGACCGTGGCCGACCTCCCGGCTGCCCACGCCTTGTCCGTGCAACTCAAATGGCCTCACCGCCTGGATGACTGGGCCATGCTGCAACGGGTCAGCGACGGTTTCGTGGTAATGGATGGCGAGCGGCTGATCGGCAGCGCTTTCACCTGCCCCCAGGGCGACTACGCCACCATCGGCCTGGTGATCGTCAGCGATGAGTACCAGGGCCAGGGCATCGGCCGCCGCTTGATGGAAAAGGCCCTCGCCGCGTGCGATTCGCGCACGCCGTTGCTGAATGCCACCCTCGCCGGCGCACCGCTGTATGCCAGCCAAGGGTTCGTAGAATTCGGGCGGGTGCAACAACATCAGGGCCAGGCGCAGGTGCCTGCGCTGCCGGAACTTGCCAGCGGTGAAACCTGCCGTGCACTCACTGCCGATGACCACAGCACCCTGCTCGCCCTTGCCAAGGCCGCCAGCGGCCTGGACCGCCGCGAGGTGATGCGTGACCTGCAGGTAGAACATGCCGTGGGCATCGAGCGCGATGGCCGCCTGCGTGGTTTCGCCCTGCTGCGCCCCTTTGGCCGTGGCCGCTGCATCGGCCCGGTGGTGGCCGAGAATATCAACCAGGCCAAGCACCTGATCGCGGTGTTACTCGCACAGGTGCCGGATGCCTTTGTCCGTATCGATATCCCCGTGGCCTGCGGTCTCAGCGACTGGCTCGAACAGGCCGGGTTGAAGAACATCGACACCGTCGCGCAGATGGCCTTGGGCACCCCACCCGAAGCCAGCCAAGGTGTCCACCCGTTTGCATTGATCACCCAAGCGATCAGCTGACTTTCGTCCCGGAGCTCTCCCCATGTCATCTCCCAAAACACTGCTGTTGGCACGTGCCGACGGCAGCCGCGTGGCCACGTCTTTCAACAACGCCGCCTTGAGCCCTTTGGACCCGTTCGGCGACAGCCGCCACCTTGCCTGGCTGGGCGACGACGGCGTATCTGCAGGTGTGGTGCGGTTCAACGGCATGGCCGTGATCGAAGATTTCCCCCACAGTGAAACCCTGGTGGTGCACGCCGGCCACGTGGTGCTCAGCAGCGCAGAACACAGCCTGGAACTCGGCGTCGGTGCCAGCGCCGTGATCGGCCGTGGCACCCGCCTCACCGTGCAGGCCAGTACCGACAGTGAGTGGGCATTCTGCGCCCTTGACCTGCCCGACGCCCCCGCCCGCCCTGGCCTGACCTTCCTCGACCCATACACCCTGCTCAACCCCTCGGCGGCGCCGGAGCCTGCGATCCTGATCGGGCCCACGCCACAGTGCCGCGCGCTGAACCTGTTCGATGACCCCAGCACCGAACTGCGCATCGGCATCTGGGACTCGACGCCCTACGCTCGCCACGGCCGTGCGCACAAACTGCATGAACTGATGCACCTGCTGGAAGGCAGCGTCACGCTGCAAGACGACGCGGGTCACGCCGTTACCGTCAACCCCGGCGACAGCGTATTTGTGGCCAAGGGCGCACCCTGCGCCTGGACCAGCACCGTGTATGTACGCAAGGTGTATGCGGTGAAGTGAATCACGGCGTCGCTGTCATGACGATCCGCACGCCGGCCTGGCGGATTCAGCAGATTATCCCTTGCAGCGTTGAATAACGGCATCTTTGGGCGCAAGCCTTTTGCTAGCTTAGCCAGACACAGGGCCGTGCTCTTCGCAGCACTTACTACCGCTCCAGGGAGCCAGTTGGATGACCACACACACCGCGAACAGCTACAGCATCGATCCGCACACGGCTCAGCAGTTTTACCTCGACGGCCGCTGGGTATCGCCGACGGTTCCGGACCGCTTGCCGGTGGTCAATCCGGCCACTGAACAGGTGGTTGCCGAGGTCGCACGCGGCTCTGCTGCAGACGTTGATCGCGCCGTCGCGGCGGCACGTGCGGCGTTTGCGGGCTGGTCCTCTACGCCGCCCGAGTCGCGCGCACGGGTGCTTGGGAACATCTACACGCTGATCCTTGAGCGCAAGGAGCAGCTGGCGCAGGCGATCTCCCTGGAAATGGGCGCGGCCATCAGTTTTGCGCGGGCCATGCAGGTGCCGCTGGCGGCGGAGCACGTGCGGGTCGCGCGTGACCTGCTGTCCAGCTATCGCTTCCAGACGGTAGAGGGCGGCACCGCGATTGAACGCGAACCCATCGGCGTGTGCGGTCTGATCACGCCGTGGAACTGGCCGCTGTATCAAATCACCGCCAAAGTCGCCCCGGCCATCGCCGCCGGCTGCACCGTGGTGCTGAAGCCCAGCGAACTGTCGCCGCTGAGCGCCCTGCTGTTTGCGCAGGTGGTGCATGACGCAGGCCTGCCACCCGGGGTATTCAACCTGGTGAACGGCAGCGGTGCCGAGGTCGGCGCAGCCATGGCGGCGCATGTGGATATCGACATGATTTCAATCACCGGCTCCAACCGCGCTGGCGCCCTGGTGGCGCAGGCGGCGGCCCCGACGGTCAAGCGGGTCACCCAGGAGCTGGGGGGCAAGTCGCCGAATGTGCTGCTGCCCGACGCTGACTTCGCCAAAGCCGTGCCGTTGGGGGTGATGTCGGCGTTTCGCAACGTCGGCCAATCGTGCAGCGCACCGACACGCATGATCGTGCCGAGAAACCGCCTGGCTGAAGTCGAAGCGCTGGCGGCAGAAACCGCCAATGCACTCATCGTCGCCGACCCACGATCGGAAGCGACGCAACTGGGCCCGATTGCCAACGAAGCGCAGTTCAACCGCGTGCAAACCCTGATCCAGGCAGGCCTCGACGAGGGCGCCAGGCTGGTATGCGGCGGGCCGGGACGGGTGGCGGGGTTTGACCAGGGCTTCTATACCCGCCCCACGGTTTTCTCCGATGTGAACAGCAGCATGCGCATTGCCCAAGAAGAAATATTCGGCCCGGTGCTGTGCATCATTGCCTATGACACCATTGATGAAGCCGTTGCCATTGCCAACGACACGGTCTACGGGCTGGGCGCCCATGTTCAGGCACAGGACCTGACACTGGCACGCGCCGTGGCATCGCGCATTCGCGCCGGGCAAGTGCACTTGAACTACCCCGCCTGGAACCCAATGGCCCCCTTTGGCGGCTACAAACGCTCGGGGAATGGCCGCGAATACGGTGTACAGGGCTTCGAGGAGTACCTGGAAACCAAGGCCATTGTCGGCTTCGGTGAGTGATACAAGGGGCTGACACCCACCTATGTGGCGAGCGGGCTTGTGCAGGGGCAGGCTTGTGTAAAGGGCGGGCTTGTGTAGAAGACGGGCTTGTGTGGCGAGCGGGCTTGCCCGCGTTGGGTTGCGAAGCAACCCTAAAACCTGCACCTCGATCAATCCTGACACGCTGCGGTTGAGCTCATTGGGGCTGCTGCGCAGCCCAACGCGGGCAAGCCCGCTCGCCACAGGAGTGAGTGTCAGGCCTTTACGTTCTGGCGGACATTCCAGCCAAACTTCACCGCCCCGCCGTCCTTGGCGCCATCGGCCTTTTGCGGCTGGTAGCTGACGTAAGGGGCCGGCTTGTGTAGAGGACGGGCTTGTGTGGCGAGCGGGCTTGCCCGCGTTGGGTTGCGAAGCAACCCTGAAACCTGCACCTCGATCAACCCTGACACGCTGCGGTTGAGCTCATGGGGGCTGCTGCTCAGCCCAACGCGGGCAAGCCCGCTCGCCACAGGAGTGAGTGTCAGGCCTTTACGTTCTGGCGGATATTCCAGCCAAACTTCACCGCCCCGCCGTCCTTGGCGCCATCGGCCTTTTGCGGCTGATAGCTGACGTAAGGAGCGGGCTTGTATAGAGGACGGGCTTGTGTGGCGAGCGGGCTTGCCCGCGTTGGGTTGCGAAGCAGCCCTGAAACCTGCACCTTGATCAACCCTGACACGCTGCGGTTGAGCTCATGGGGGCTGCTGCGCAGCCCAACGCGGGCAAGCCCGCTCGCCACAGGATTGAGTGTCAGGCCTTTACGTTCTGGCGGATATTCCAGCCAAATTTCACCGCCCCGCCGTCCTTGGCGCCATCGGCTTTTTGCGGCTGGTAGCTGACGTCGACGGTGGCGAAGTTCAAGGCGATGCTGTCGTACAACACGTCATCGCTACTTTCAGCGCCGGTGCCGTAGGACACCACCATCACTTCTTTCAGGGTGATCACCAGGTACTCCACCGGGCTGGCCCCGCCGGCCTTGCGTACCACCAATCGCGCCTCGGGGTAATGCTTGCCGCTGGCGCAGGCCATCATCAGGTTGGGGCTGGATTTATCCAGCGGCTTCTTCAGGTTCAGGTTGGCAATATTGACCTTGCCCGCGCCGCCCCCACTGCCTGTATGCATCGACCCGGTCTGCGACAAACCCCACGCCCATTCGGTGATATCGATCTCGTCGCGATGGGCCTGGTCCCGTGATTCACCCTTGATATCGCCCAGCTTCAAAAACATATCGACTGCCATGTTGGCTCCCTGTCCTGTTATGCGTCGGTAGTGACGTGGGGCGCACTTTTCCCCAACCGCGCCCAGGTCCACAAGACGTCAAAGTGGGTTCAGGAAGTGCCTGACGTTAAAAGGCGAAGCTTCCGACATTCATCCCAGCTGCGGCATCTTTACTCTCTCGACTCCCCAAAAAAGGAGTTATGGAATGTTGGCTTCCCCGCTCAAGGATGGCTTCCCCTCGGCCCACCGCACCACACGCCAACGTATCGAAAGCAGCATCGACCTGCACCGGTTGTTCTTCGCCATCGACGCCGACCCGGCACTGATTGGCGCGGGCGTGGTGTATATCGATGCGATGTTCAACGTGGTGGTGCTGCGTGAGTTTCAAGCGATTTGCAGGGTGCAGCCGATCAAGCTGGTATTGCGTGAGGCGCCCCGTTATGTGGGGGCGGTGGAGTTCAAGCGGATGTTGGAGCATGAGCCACGGGAGTCGGAATTAATCAGGGAGGCACTGAGTGCGGGGGCGACGTGTGCGGGAGCACTCTTGAGTTGGCATGTTATTCACAGCGGGATCGCCTTGATGCCTTTTACTGGAGGTGTAAGCGTTGTGATCTCGTTCATCGGCACAGCCGCAGTAGTAGCAGGTCTGTTCCAGTGTGGCGCCGGAGCTTATCGAACAGCAAACGAAGTGTGGGACCCGCAGATGAATGACAACCTGGACAGTAACGCATGGTACGAAGGAATGATGGCGGCTCTGGATGCTGTTTCCTTGCTTGGGGTCGCTACTTCTGCCGCAACGACAGTGAAAGTTATCAACCTGTCCAAGCGGGCAACAGGCAAACCACTTCGAGAGGTACTCCGTGGCCTGAGCCGGCAGGAGCGAAGAAAATTGACGGACGAACTGCTGAAAATGCAGGACCCGCGGTTGACCCCCAAGCTCCTCAAACTCAAGCAGGCCGCGGGCAATGCACCTAAAAGCATTCCAGCGGCCAGGATAAAACCAATCAGCGCCATCCATCGCAATGATGCTATTGCCGCAGCGCTGGGTATAACCAGCAGCGCGGCTTCAGGCAATACGAAGACGCTGGCGATCGGTATCTACGAAGAGTTCAAGGAATGAAAAACCACCCAGCGCCCTTTAGCATCGAAGATCCTCGGCGACTTTGGGCACGCCACAGGCTGGCGTTGTTTGGCGGGATTCTGTCGTTGTGCTTTTCGGTTGCCATTGCCGGTACGCTAATGAACCTCACCTACTTCGCTGACGCATCTGATGAGTTCAGCAATGCAGTATTTTTAGTCGGAGGAGGTACGGCATGCGTGGCATTTGGCGTCGCACAGAGCATTATCCTCCATGGTTATAGTCAGTGGGTTTGGCTTCAGGTCGGTGTGTTCATGACTTACGTGCTGCTTGTACTTCCGACAGTCATTTACAGCCCCGATCGCGTCCTATTTACCCTTGCCGTACTGAGTCCGTTGATAGGACTGTTATGCCTGAACAGTAAACGCCAACGGGAAATGCGCCACAAAATGGTAGAACTCCGCCACAAACGCGAAGCCATCATCGCGACCCTGAAACAACAAGGCCGCCGGAAATGGTGGTAACCCGCCTACCTACGTGGCGAGCGGGCTTGCCCGCGTTGGGCTGCGGAGCAGCCCTGAAACCTGCACCCCGGTTCATCCTGAGACACTGCGGTTGAGCCTATTGGGGCTGCTGCGCAGCCCAACGCGGGCAAGCCCGCTCGCCACAGGATTGAGTGTCAGGCCTTTACGTTCTGGCGGATATTCCAGCCAAATTTCACCGCCCCGCCGGCCTTGCGTACCACCAACCGCGCCTCGGGGTAATGCTTGCCACTGGCGCAGGCCATCATCAGAAGTGGGTTCAGGAAGTGCCTGACGTTAAAAGGCGAAGCTTCCGACATTCATCCCAGCCCCGGCATCTTTACTCTCTCGACTCCCCAAAAAAGGAGTTATGGAATGTTGGCTTCCCCGCTCAAGGATGGCTTCCCCTCGGCCCACCGCACCACACGCCAACGTATCGAAAGCAGCATCGACCTGCACCGGTTGTTCTTCGCCATCGACGCCGACCCGGCACTGATTGGCGCGGGCGTGGTGTATATCGATGCGATGTTCAACGTGGTGGTGCTGCGTGAGTTTCAAGCGATTTGCAGGGTGCAGCCGATCAAGCTGGTGCTGCGTGAGGCGCCCCGGTACGTGGGGGCGGTGGAGTTCAAGCGGATGTTGGAGCATGAGCCTCGGGAATCTAAGCTGGTGGCGGAGGCGGTGAAAACGGCAGCCGCATGTACGGGAGCGGCACTAAGTTGGATGGTCGTTACCGGCGGGTTTGTGCTGATGCCATTTACGGCGGGAACAAGTGCGGTGATTACGTTTATTGGTCAGGCCGCCATGGCTGCCAGCATCGCCCAATGTTTAATTGGTGTAGGTAGAACCGGCGCTGAAGTGATCGCGCCGCAAAGTCTTGACCGCCTAGACAGCGAAGCATGGTTCCAGGCAGTAACCACTGTACTGGATGGCGTTACACTTTTGGGAGTCGGGGCATCAGCGTTGACCACGGTAAAAGCGATCAACGTCAGCACAAAAGCAACGGGACAGACGCTACGGCAGGTGCTGAAAAGACTCACCCGACAGGAGCGAGCAAAACTCAATGATGAATTACTCAGAATCCAAGACCCGCGATTGACAACCAAACTGCTCAAGCTGAAACAGGCCGCTGGCACCGCCTCCAAGCGTATCAGCGCGACAGATATGCAACACGCAACGGTCAACCACATAAGAGATGCATTGGCTGCAACATTAGGACTTACCAACGCTATTGCTATCGGACTCTATGAAGAGTTCAGCCAATGAAGAAACACAAAGCACTAAAAGCCCTAGAGAAGATGGGACACAGCAGTAGTCTTCCCGACTTAAATACGCTGAGCGGAAAAGATCTGTTCTACTCGGTGTTCTACATTGAAGACCCACGACCGCTGCGTAAACGTTACGGTCCAGTGATGGGCGGATGGATGCTCGCCGGGTGCTTCTCAGTTGCCATGACGGGGTTGCTGATATTGAACACTTATTTGTCCGGGGCCCCTGAGGATGCGACGCTACGCAATTGGTTCTTTAGCGGGTTGGCAATAAACGTGGTGTTTTCCATCGCCCAGATACAGGTGCTATACGGTCACCCCCACTGGACCTGGGTCAACGTCGTGATCTACCTCATGTGCCTGCTGGTATCACTTCCCACCATCGCCTACCGTCCCAATCTTTACCTATACGCAATAACCCTCCTCGCCCCCCTGCTCGGCCTGCTGATCCTCAACAGCAACCGCTGCCGCGAACTGCGGCGAAAGTCGGTGGAGATCCGCCACAAACGCGAAGCCATCATCGCGACCCTGAAACAACAAGGCCGCTGGAAATGGTGGTAACCGCGCCTACCTATGTGGCAAGCCCGCTTGCCACTTGTCGATACCTATGCTTGCAACAACCGCCCCGGTATATCCGCCAGCAAACTGCGCGTGTAATCACTCTGCGGTGCGGTAAAAACCCGCTCGCAAGGCCCCTGCTCCACCACCCTGCCCGCTTGCATCACCACCACATGATCGGAAATCTGTCGAACCACCGCCAAATCATGGGAGATAAACAGGTAGCTCAAGCCCAAGCGTTCCTGCAGCTCGGCCAGCAGTTTCAGGATCTGCCTCTGGATCGACGCATCCAGCGCCGACAATGCTTCATCCAGCACCAGCAACTGCGGCTCCAACGCCAGCGCCCGTGCAATCGCCACGCGCTGGCGTTGCCCGCCGGACAACTCCACCGGCCGGCTGGCTAACCAACGCGCCGGCAATTCAACCTGTTCCAGCAGGCTCGCCGCACGCTGCCGTCGCCAGGCACCATCGCCGATATCAAAGGCCTGCAGCGGCTCGCTGATGATCTGTTCCAGGCTCAGCCTTGGGTTCAGGGACGCGTAGGGATTTTGATAGACCACCTGGATCCGACGCCGCAACGCCAGCCACTCGCGACGCGATACGTGGCTGATGTCCTGGCCGTCGAAGACCACGCTGCCGCTGTCGAGCCGTTCGAGGCCGAGGATCAGGCGCGCGGTGGTGGACTTGCCCGAACCCGACTCCCCCACCAAACTGGTCGTGCCATGACGCGGCAGGTGGAAGGACACCTCATCCACCGCCAACGGCGTCGGTTGGCGCCAGGTGGAGAAATCCTTGCGCAGGCCCTGCACCGTCAACAGCGGTGTCACGTCGGCACGGGCCGCACTCACTGGCCGCTGTTGTTGCACCAGCAGGCTCGGCGCCGCTTGCAGCAGTTGCCGGGTATAGGCGTGCTGCGGCGCCTCGAACACACGGCGCGCCTCGCCGCTTTCAACAATGCGCCCCTGGTACATCACCAACAGCCGATCCGCGTGATCCAGCGCCACGCCCAGGTCGTGGATGATCAGCAAGACTGCCGTGCCGCGCTCCCGGGCCAGGGTTTGCAAGCGGTCGAGAATCTGCCGTTGCACGCCCACGTCCAAGGCGCTGGTGGGCTCGTCGGCGATCACCAACGGGGGATCGTTGGCCAGGGCGATGGCGATCAATACGCGCTGGCGCATCCCGCCGGAGAGCTGATGAGGGTAACCCCGCGCCACCCGCTCAGCGTCCACCAGCCCGACTTCGCGCAGCAGCGCCAAACTGCGTGGGCGGGCCAGCGGCTTGGGCACGCCGTGCAGGGTCAGCGCCTCGACTAATTGATGGCCGATGCGTTTGACCGGGTCGAGGGACATGCCCGGGTCCTGCGGCACGAAGCCCACGCTGCGGCCACGAATACTCTGCCAGTGGCGCTCGCTGGCAGTGGCCAACTCTTGGTCCGCCAGGCGAATGCTGCCGGATTCAATCTGCGCGTTGGCGGCCAGCAGGCCCATCAAGGCCGCCGCCGTGGTCGATTTGCCTGAGCCGGACTCGCCGACAATCGCCAGGATCTCGCCGGCCTTGAGCTGAAAATCAATCCCGGCCACCCCGACGGTGCGCCCGTCACCACCGTGGTAGGCGATGCGCAAGTCGCGTACCTCCAGCAAAATCTGCTCGCTCATCCAATCACCCCTTGATCGTGTTGCAACGCCCGCGCCAGTTGGTTGGCCGACACCACCACTGCCGCCACCACCAGGCCCGGCAGGCTGGTGTACCACCACGCAGCAATCATGTAGTTGCGCCCTTCGGCCACCAGCAGGCCCCATTCCGGTTGCGGCGGGGGCGCGCCGAAGCCGAGGAAACTCAAGGCCGACACCGACAGTACCGCGCTGCCGAATTCCAGGGCCGCCAAGGCCAGTACCGGCGCGCTGGCGTGGGGCAGGATATGCCGGGTGATGATGGTCCATGGCCCCACGCCACAGGCCGAGGCGGCTTCGACAAAGGTGCTGGCACGCCAGCGCAACACCTCGCCGCGCACCAGCCGGGCAAAGGTCGCCACCGACGACAAGCCCACCGCCAAGGCAATGTTCAGCGTGCCGAACCCCAACACCGTGATCACCGCCATGGCCAACAGCAATGCCGGGATCGCCATCAGCACCTCCACCAGACGCATCAGCAGCGCGTCCACCCAGCCGCCGAAGAACCCCGCCAGCACCCCAAGCAGAATGCCGCTGAACAACGCGATCAGTACCGCCAGCAACGTGGCGCGCAAGGACAGCCCGGCGCCATACACCGTGCGGCTGTAGAGGTCGCGGCCGAGGTGGTCGGTGCCAAACCAATGAGCCGCGGACGGACCCTGCAAGGCATCCGCCGGCACCCCCAGCAATGGGTCGAACTGCGTGAACAGCTGCGGCCACAGCGCCCAGCCCAGCACCAGCAACAACACGATCACGCCCAGGGGCAGCAACGGGCGGCGGCGCAACAGGCGAAAGTGGCGCGGGCGCGGCAAAACGGCGGTCAACGCAAGGCTCATCGGGCGGCTCCACGGATACGGGGATCGAGCAACGGGTACAACAGGTCCACCAACAGGTTGACGCCGATAAAAATCAGCGCCGCCAACACCACCACGCCCTGCACCACCGGGATGTCCTGGGTGCTGACCGCGCCCTGGGCCAGACGCCCGACGCCTTCGCGGGAAAACACGGTTTCGGTGACCACCGAGCCGGCCAGCAAAGAGCCGACAATCACCCCGCTCAAACTGAGAATCGGGATCACCGCGTTATGCAGCACATGGGTCAACAGCACGCGCAACGGGCTCAGGCCCTTGGCACGCAGCGCATCCACAAACGGCAGGCGCGACGTGGCCGCCAGGGAACGTGCCAACACCTGGGCGATCACCGCACTGGTGGGGATGGCCAGGGTCAGCGTCGGCAACACCAGCGAGGCCAGGCCCTGGTTGCCCATGGCGGGGAACAGGTGCCAGCCGAAGGAAAACCACTGCAACAGCAGCAGCCCCACCCAGAAGGTCGGCAGCGACACCGCCACCGCCGGCAGCCCGAGCAACAGATCACGCAGCCAGCGCTGGCGGGCCAGGCTGGCGACCAGCGCCAGGCCCACCCCCAGCACCAACGCCACGGCCAGTGATACCAGCGCCAACGCCGCCGTCTTCGGCAAGGCCTCGGCCAGCGACGCCGACACCGGCTGGCCACTCTGGATCGAGTTGCCGAAATCCAGTTGCACCGCGTGCCACAAGGCGATGCCGTACTGCACCGCCAGCGGCTCGTCGAGATGGTACTGCGCACGCAACGCCGCCACTTGCTGCTGGTTGACCGTGCTCTGCTCGCCGCTCTGGTTGAGCATGATGCTCACCGGGTCGCTGGGCAGCGCATACAGAATCACGAATGACAGGCTGAACGCCGCCCACAGCACCAGCAGCGCCTGGCCGCCACGGCCCAACAGGTACAGCAGCGCGCCCCTCATGGCTGCAACCAGGTGTCGAAGAATTGCAGGCGTGACGACGCCTCGTAATGCAGGCCCTGCACATTCTTGCCATGCGCCAGCACGGTCGCCAGTTCCACCAGGGCTATCGCATGGCCGTCACGCAGCAACAACTCGCTGGCCTGGTCGATCAGGACCTGGCGCTGGGCAGTGTCGAGGGTCTCGGACGATTCGCGCAACAGGCGGTCCACCTCCCCCGGCTCACGCTTGTTGATGTTGTAACCCTGGGCGTAATACACCGTGCGCAGCACGTCCGGATCGGCGCGGGTGAGGTTGAGAAAGCGCACGCTGAAATCGCCCCCGGCCTGGATCGCCGTGACCTGGCTGATGGTGGATTTATTCAACTGGAAGTCGATGCCCACGCCCTTCAACTGCTGCTGCACCAGCTCCAGGATGGGCGTCTGCTGCCAGTAATCCAGGCGGAACCCCAGGCGCTTGCCGTCCTTGACCCGCACGCCATCAGGCCCCACCTGCCAACCGGCCTCGTCCAACAGTTTGCGCGCAGCGGCCGGGTCGTAGGCCAGCAGGCTGGAAAAGTCGCGGTACAGCGGCGTGCTGCTGGCAAGCAAGGCACTGGCAGGTTTCTGGTAACGCGAAATGATGCGCTGCAACTCGGCGCGGTCAATCGCCTTGTTCAGCGCCTGGCGCACCCTGATATCGGCGAACAGCGGCGTTGATTCATTCAGCGCCAGGTTGAACACCACACCGGGGTTGGCCCGGTTCAGCAGCACCAGGCCCTGGCCCTCGATGCTCGGCTCATCCTGGGGCGCCACGCTGGTGTTCACCTCGATCTGCCCGGAGGCCAGGCTGCCCAGGCGTACGCCGGATTCGGGAATGATCAGGAACTCGATGCCATCGAGCCAGGCCTTGCCTTTGTGCGCCGCCAGGGACGAGCCCCACGCGTAATCGTCACGGCGCGTCAGCGAAACCTTCTGGTTATGCACGAACGACTTGAGCACAAACGGCCCCGAGCCCACCAACTGGCCCTGGCAGCGGTCACCCGAAGGCAGTGCCAGGTTGGCCGGCGACAACAGGCCCAGGGTCATGGTCGAAGTGGCCTGCAGGAACTGCGCGTTGGGTTGTTCGAACTCGACCACCACCGTGTGGCTGTCGGGCGTGTCGATGCGCTTGAGCCCGGCCAGGTAGGTCGAACCGAGGATCGAACGCGCGCCCAGGGCGACGATGGCCTCCAGGTTGGCCTTGACCGCCGCGGCGTCCACCGCCGCGCCGTCGCTGAACGTTACGCCCTGGCGCAGCACAAAGGTAAAGCGCCGCGAATCGGCTTCCACCGCCCAACGCTCGGCCAGCCACGGCACGATGGCGCCGGTGAGCGGGTCTTGATCGGTGAGCGAATCCACCAGTTGCCGGCCCACATTCAGTGCGGTGTTATTGCCGGCCTGCTGTGGGTCGACGCACTGCGGGTCGCCGTCCAGGGCCACGCGCAGGGTGCCGCCGCTGTGGGGCTTGGAGGCGTCGGCCTGGCTGACTTCGCCCGGGGGGCCGCCGCACGCCGCCAACAACAGTGCCAGCAGCGCGACTGAAAACTGCCTCATGAACGCGCCCCCTGATGCCGGTTGGCGATATACGGCAAGCCGAGGTTTTCGCGCAGGGTCTGGCCCTGGTATTCATGGCGGAACAGACCTCGGCGCTGCAGCAGCGGCACCACGCCTTCGGCAAAGTCGCTGATGCCTTGATGCAAGCCGGAGAACATCACGTTGAAGCCATCGGCGGCGCCGCTTTCGAACCATTCCTGGAAATCATCCGCCACGCTTTCCGGCGTGCCGATCAGGATGCGATGCCCGCCGGCAGTCAGTTTGTTGAACAGCTCGCGCACGGTGGGGCGTTCGCGGCGGATCAGGTCGAACACCAGCTTTTGCCGGCTCTTATGGGTGTTGGTGTCGAACTGCTCGGGCGGCAGCGGCACCAGGGAATCAAACGGCAGCTCCGACAGGTCGAACCCCAGACTGGTAAAGCGCGAGATCGAACTGAGGAAGGCCTTGGGATCTTGCAGCTCCTGCAACTGATCGTATTTGGCCTGGGCTTCGGCCTGGGTGCGGCCGATCACGGTGGAGACGCCCGGCAGCACTTTCAGGTGCTCAGGGTTGCGCCCCAGGTCGGCCGCCGTCTGCTTGATTTCGCGGTAGAACGCCTGGCCCTGCTCCACCGTATGCTGGGCAGTGAAGATCAGCTCCCCGGCCCGCGCGGCCAGGCGCCGGCCGGCGTCGGATGAACCGGCCTGGGCAATCACCGGGTAGCCCTGCACCGGCCGTGCGGCGTTGAGCGGGCCCTGCACCTGGAAGTATTTGCCGTGGTGGTTGAGCACGTGCAACTGGTCGGTGTCGAGCCATTGCCCCGAGGCCTTGTCCTGGATAAACGCAGCGTCGCCCCAGCTGTCCCAGAGGCCGGTGACCACGTCGTAGAACTCTTCGGCACGCTCATAGCGGTCGGCGTGCAGCGTATGGTCGTCGCGGTTGAAGTTTTCGCCACCGCCCAGGGACGTCACCAGGTTCCAGCCCACCCGGCCGCCACTCAAATGGTCGATATTGGCAAACTTGCGCGCGATGTTGTACGGCTCGTTGTAGGTGGTGCTGGCCGTGGCGATCAGGCCGATATGCCGCGTGGCCAACGCCAGCGCCGGCAGCAACACCAGCGGGTCCCAGCGCACGCTGTTGGGGCCGCGCGCCAGGGCCAATGGGTCGAGGTCGACGTTCACCGAGTCATTGAAAAACAGCGCGTGAAAGCGCGCCGCCTCAAGCTTCTCGGCGATCCAGCGGTAGTGTTCGAAATCACGGAACGAATCGGTGGTCGCACTCGGGTGGCGCCAGGCGGAGCCCATGATCCCGGCACTGGGGATGAAGGCGCCGAGCAGCAGTTGTCGATCTTGTTGGCTCATGTCGCAGTCCTCATCAGAAGGTGTAGGTGGCGCGGGTGTACCAGAACGCGCCGTAGGGATCGAACGGCGAGATGCTGCCGAACTTGGGAAAACCGTTGATATCGCCCTGGGGGAATGCGTTGTTGTCAGCCTTGACGTTGAGAATGTTGTTGGCGCCCACGGCCAGGTTGAGGTCCTTGGTGAGGTTGTAGGCCACCTCCAGGTCGGTGAGCCACTTGGCGCCATAGGTCACGTCATAGGCCGGGTTGGTGTCGCGGGCGATGACCTTGTCGTAGCGCGTCAGGCCGGCGTTGATGTCGAACTTGTCGACCTTCCAGTTGGCACTCAGGATCAGCTTGGTCTTGGGGTTGGCCACGGTCAGGTAACCCTGGGCCACACGGTCGAACAGCACCAGGCTGCTGCCCACGGCGGTAAGCGCAGCAGGCGTCGACTTGATGCTATCGATCGTGGTTTTGTTGTAGTTGGCCGCCACGCCATATTTGACAGTGCCCAGGGCGCCGTAGTCGACGCGGTAGTCGGTGACCAGGTCGATGCCACGGGTGGTGGTGTCGGCGGCGTTGGTGAAGTACTTCACACGGTAGCCAGGGCGGTAACCGTTGGCCTGCAGGATCTGGTCCACGCCATTGCCGAACAGAAAACCGGTCTGGGCGATGCGGTCGCTGATTTCAATCTGGTAGGCGTCGACGGTGATATTGGCTTCAGGCACCGGTTTGTACGCAAAGCCGAGGCTGATATTGCGCGACTTCTCCGGTTTCAGATCTTCCGCCCCAAGCGCCTGGGCCAAGGGTGAGTCGACCCGCACCGACTTGGCCTCGACGAACTGCGCCACGCCGTTGACGGTGGTGTATTGGTTGGCGGTTTGCGCATACACCGACTGCGACAGCGACGGCGCGCGAAAGCCGTTGCTGAGGGTGCCGCGCAAGGCAAATTCGGGGGTGAAGTCATAACGCATCGAAAGCTTGCCGCTGCTGGTGTTGCCGGAGCTGTCGTCGTAATGCTCGAAGCGCCCGGCCACGCCCAGATAGAATTTTTCGGTAGGGTTGAGGCCCAGGTCCACATAACTCGCGTAGCTGTTGCGGCTGGCCTGGCCTTCGTCTTCCGGAGTCAGGGTGATCGCGCCCTGGGCGCCGACTGCGCCCGGTTGCCCGGCCAAGGGGCCGCTCGGGTAGATGTACCCCCCGTTGATATACGACAGCGGGTTGCCGGACTCGGTCTTGTAGCGCTCATGCCGGTGCTCAAGGCCGGCCGAGACCTGCAGCGGTTTGCTCAAGCCCACTTCAAAGGCGCGGGTCAGGTCGAGGTTGTTGGTCCACTGGTCGAAATAGTTGGTGTAGGTGGTGAAGTGCGTAGGGCTCGACGGGCCGAGGGACGCGTTGAGGGTCTCGTCGGCGCCGGCCACGCCCTTGTCGCGGCCAAAGGTCGAACTCAAGTCCCAGTTCCACTCGGCGACCTTGCCCTTGCCGCCGGCCGCCACCTGGTAGTCGGTTTCGCGCAGGGTGTAGAACGGCGCGGTGCCGTCCGGGTAGATCGACGGGATGATATTGGTGGAGTTCGGCCGCCGGTAATTCTGCCCGCCTCGCGCATCGCGTTGGCTGAGGGTGGAGAACGAATACAGGGTCACGTCGTCCAGGGGCAATTCAGCGTTGTAGGCAACGTTGATAGCCTTGATTTTCGGCAAGCCGTTTTTCTGCACATCCTTGTCGTTGGCCTCGCGCGGGTCGGCCGAGCCATCGGGCTGGCGGTAGTAGAACGCGCCGGTGGCATCGCGGGCCCGCACGGAGGTCTGCTGGGACTTGGCGTCCAGGGACAGGTTGAAGAAGCCGTCGTTGGGCAGCGCAAAACCGTTGTTGAAGGTCTGGCGAATAGTGCCGCCGTCGCCCTTGGTGTATTCGCCGTAGGAGGTGCTGACCGAGCCGCCGTTGTCGTTCTGCTTGAGGATGATGTTGATCACCCCGGCAATCGCGTCCGAGCCGTACTGCGCAGAAGCACCGTCGCGCAGCACCTCGATATGGTCGATGGCGCTGACCGGGATCATGTCCAGGTCCACCGGGTTGGTGCCGTAGGCCGCCGTGGAGTCGAGGTTGATCACTGCGCTGTTGTGGCGGCGCTTGCCGTTGACCAGCACCAGCACGTTGGAACCGTTGAGGCCGCGCAGGCTATAGGGCCGCGCGATGCTGTCGTTGGACGAACCCGATGGCCGCTGGGAGAACGACGGCAGGGTTTTCTGCAACGCGGCGCGCAAGCTGCTGGAGCCGGTTTTTTCCAGCTGCTGGGCGCTGATCACATCGATCGGCGCTGGGCTGCTGGTCACGGTGCGCGCCTCGCTGCCCCGCGAGCCGGTGACAATCACCGTGTCGAGGGTGTCATCGCTGGCGCCATAGGCCGGCAGCATGGAAAAACCGGCGAACAGCAGCGGCGCGAGTTGCAGGGTGGAGCGGTAGGCAATGGGTTTCATGGCAGGTCAACTGTTCAGAATAGGGTTGAAGTCGTCACGCCACAGCGGTCGTGCATCGACGCTCTGGCTGATCAAATGGTTGGCATAGAACAGGTCGGCCACCTGTTGCTGGGAGGCCATGGCGGCGGCATCGATACCCAACAGGCGGCCCGGTCGGCTGCGCTGCTGGAACTGGCGCAGGTACAGGGCACGGTCGATACCGGTCAGCGCTTCACTGCGCTCGGCCCAGCGCTCGGGGTGGGCATTGACCCAGGCCCAGGTGGCTTGCTCGCGCCGCAAAAAATCACCTACCTGGCTGCGGCGTCGAGGGTCGGCCAATACCTGCTGCGTGGTCGCAATCACGTAGTTGCCGGAGTAGTAGCGGCTGACGTCCGCCAACAGTTCGCCGTCCATCTGGCTGGTGGCTTGCAGCGCGCCGATGCCGCCAGTGGCGATGGCGTCCACGTGGCCGTTGCGAAACGCGGTAAGCGCGTCCTGCATCGGCAGCGGTACCGCCTTTACGTCCGCCAGGGACAAGCCGTTCTGCTGCAGCAGGTTCAACACGAAGTAGTGGGTGTTGGTGGCCCGCACATAACTGATGGTCTTGCCCTTGAGGTCCTGGACCGTGCGGATGCCGCTGGCTTTTTTCACCACCAGGCTGGTGTCGTTCCTGTCGCCCTGGTACACCGCGACCAAGGCAATAGGCACCTTGGCAATCGAGGCGAAAATCGGCGGGATCTCGCTCATGAACGCATAGTCCAGGTGGCCGCTGCTCAGGGCTTCCAGCACCAGGTTGCCGCCGCTGATATCCACCCATTCCACCGGGTACGGGGTGTCGGCCTGGCCGGCATCGGCCAGGAACGACGCGGCAGTGCCCTTGTAGCGCCACACGCGCAAGGGTTCGGCCGCCTGGGCGCCCAGCAGGGAACCGGCCGCGAGGGTGCCGCCAGCCAGCAGTAATTGCCGACGAGTCAGGGTGTGCATGCTGGCAGCCTCAGGTGAGCAGATCGGGTTCTTCGGTGCGGATCTGGTCCCACAACGGCAGGAAATTGAGCCAGGCGAAAAACTCGTGGCGCGCCTTGTCGATGCCGCCTTCCAACGCATCCGGCGCAGGCACCAGCGGCGTCCCGGCCGAGCGTGCCGCCAGGTGCACGCGGGCGGTGTCTTCGGCGAGGATGAAACGCCAGGCGGCGCTTTCCACGCTTTCGCCGGTGACCCACAGGCCGTGGTTCTGCCACACCAGCAGGTTGTGCTGGGCGAAGGTTTCGACGAAGGCCTGGCTGACGATAGCGCGGTCCTGCTCCAGGGCGCCGCTGGCAGTACGCAGGGCGTGGCGCGGGAAGATCACCTGGTCGTCAAGAAACGCGCCGGACTCGGCGGTAATCGGTTCGAACAACTGCCCCAACGACGACCACACGCGGCCATGGAAGCCATGGAAGTGCGCGATACCCACCACCTCCGGCCGCGCCTGTTGCAGGTCGTGATGCAACTCCAGCGCACTGGTGTTCAGCAGGCCTTCGCCCTCCACCACTTGGCCCTGGCCATCCACCCGCAGCAAATGGGACACGGTGATCTGCGAAAACGGTACGCCCAGCGGGTTGATCCAGTACTGCTCGGGGTGCACCGGGTCGCGGGCAGTGAAATGCCCGGCCACACCCACTTCAAAACCGAGGCGCCCGAACAGGCGGTACGCAGCGGCCAGGCGTTGCTTGCGGTGCAGGCGCTCTTGCAGGGGGTCGTCATGCTTGGGCACCGCGCCCAGCGCCAGGCGGTTGTTGGCGTAGGGCAAGGTGTAGATGGTTTGCGGGAACAGCGTGGAGTGGCTCATACGGGTAACCCTGATCAGGCAGTTTTTTATAGGCGAACGAAACCGTGGCTCGGCAGGGCCGGCGACGAAAACGCAAGGACGGTGTGGCGGCGGGAAGTGCGGTCAGGTCGTCATGATCAGGGGGCCCCTCGCAGGTGAATACAGCGAATGCTCTCCTCCACCATGCGAGGGGTCGGGTCGAGTGTGTCGTTAGAGAAATATCTCTGTACTGGAAGATATTCGTCTAAGAATCGTCTGTAAAAGGCTTTGTAGTTATATTCTAATAATCAGCTTTTTTAATATTCATCATTCAAAATAATCAAACAAATGCATTAACAAAGTTTAACCGCAATCCAAATGTGGGAGGGGCTTGCCCCCGATAGCGGTGGTTCAGCCATGCATGTGCTGACTGACACTCCGCTATCGGGAGCAAGCTCCCTCCCACATTTTTTTACTGCGTTCAGGCCGCGCGTGCAGCGGTGTGGCGGTTTACCGGCACCGGCAAGCCCAAATGCCCACGCAACGTACTATGGCTGTATTCACTACGAAACAACCCCCGCTCACGCAGCAGCGGCAACACCTGGTCAGTAAACCGCGCAAAGTCCTCCGGCGCACCCACATGGATATTGAACCCATCCACTGCCCCCTCGACAAACCAGCGCTCAATCTCATCCGCCACCGTTTTGGGCGAGCCGACGAAACTGGAAAACGGCTTGGCAAAACGCAACGCCGCCTGGCGCAGGGTCAGGCCTTGGTCACGCGCCACTTGCTTGATGTTTTCGGCATGCCCGCGATAACCATTGCTGCCCAGGTCGCCCAGCTCCGGGAACGGCTCGTCCAGCGGGTACTGGCTGAAGTCGTGGTAATTGAACGGGCGCCCCAGTTGCACCAGGGCCTTGTCCAGGTCCAACTCGCCATTGCGCTCGCGGTCGATGGCCTGGGCCTGTTCGTCGGTGTCGGCGATGATCGGCGAAATGCCCGGCAGGATAGTCACGTGGTCGGGGTTACGCCCGGCGGCGGCGGTGCGTTGCTTGATGTCACGGTAATAGGCCTGGGCATCCTCGAAATTGCCCACGCCGGCAAAAATCCCCTCGGCGTAATTGGCCGCCAGGCTGCGCCCGGATTCGGAAATGCCGGCCTGGAAAATCACCGGCTGGCCCTGGGCCGAACGCGCGATATTCAACGGCCCGGTCACCGAGAAAAACTCGCCGTGGTGATCGAGGCGATGCTGGCGTTGCGGGTCGAGGAACACCTTGCTTGCCTTATCGCGCACAAAGGCGTCGTCCTCGTAGGAATCCCACAAGCCTTGCACCACGTCGAGGTGCTCGGCGGCGCGGCGGTAGCGCTCGGTATGGTCGATGTGTTGCTCAAGGCCGAAGTTGCCCGCCGCGCCTTCCAGGCCGGTGGTCACCACGTTCCAGCCGGCGCGGCCGCCGCTGATGTGGTCCAGGGAAGCAAACTGGCGCGCCACATTGAAGGGTTCGGTATAGGACGTGGTCAGCGTCGCCACCAGGCCGATATTCGACGTGGCGCCGGCGATGGCCGACAGCAAGGTCAAAGGCTCCAGGCGATTGAGAAAGTGCGGTGCCGAATCCGGCGTGATGTAGGGGCTGTCGACGATGAACACCAGGTCGAACTTGGCCGCTTCGGCCTGCTGGGCTTGGGCGCGATACCAGTTGATGTCCACACTGGCGTCGCCCGGAATTTGCGGGTGCAGCCATTCATTTTGCGCAGTACCGACGCCGGTGAGGATGGCGCCGAATTTGAGTTGGCGCTGGGAGTTAGGCATGAGGATTATCCTTCAAGAACATGAAGATCAAACTGTGGGAGGGGGCTTGCCCCCGATGGCGGTGGGTCAGTGACAGCTTTATCAACTGACACGCCCTCATCGGGGGCAAGCCCCCTCCCACATTTTTACCGTGTGAATCAGGCGGTTCTGGCGGCGATGGCTTCGACTTCCACCAAGGCACCTGGCAAAGGCAACGCCACCACTTGCAACGCCGTGCGCGCCGGTTTGTTCGGCTGCTCAGGCGTGCCGAAGAACTGCGTGTAACCGCGCTGCAACCCGGCGAAATCGAGCTTTCCGTCCGTCTCCTCGGCCCCCACCAGAAACACGCGCAACTGCACGATATCGCCCAGGTCGAGGTCCTGTTGGCGCAGGATCCGGCGGATTTTGTTGAACACCGAAACCGTCTGCACTTCGGTGTTGCCGTAGGCGCCTGGCACGTTTGGATCAGCCAGGTCCGGCAAGGTGCCGCTGACGAAAATCAGGCTCGCCGACGCCGGCACTGTCACGGTTTGCGAAATCGGAAAATCGCCGACGCTGGTGCGTTGAATGCTGTCACTCATGATCAATCTCCTTAAGACGCGGCCACGGCCGCAAGATAGGTTTGCTGGGTAACGCGTTCAGCCAATTGCGCCACCACATGCCGCGCCGAGTTGGCCGCCGATTCCTGCCAGATGCCCACACCGCTTTGCACCAGACCATCGCCGGCGAAGTACACACGGCCGTGACCGGCTTCGAGCAGGCTGCTGGCGTCGGCCGGGAAATGTTCGCGTTGCAACCACGGGCCTTCGCTGTAGGGGATCTGTTCCCAGGACACCGCCAGCGGGTTGCGCAGGTGTTTTGAGTAACCGGGGTGCAGCAGCTCCACGGCTTCCTGGGAGGTGGCGTATTGCTCGGCGAACGGTTTGGCGCCAAACACGTCAGCGCCCTCCCCGGTCACGTAGCCCGCCACCAGCAGACCTTCGCGGGTGTTGAGGTCGTTGCTGGGGTACCAGAGCAGGCGTGCCGGGTGTTCAATCCAGGACAGGCCGCCATAGGTGCGGTAATCGGTTTCCCAGAAGCGCGGGGATTGCCACGCCACCTTGGTCGCCTGGTCGCTGCGGGTGCTGAGCAAGGCGGCCTTGATCGGGTCGCTGAAATCCGTGTCGAGCTTGGCCAACAGCGGCAACGGCAAGGTCGACACCAGATAGTCGGCGCGCACCACCTGCTCGCGGCCGCTGCGTTGGTCGTGATAGGTCACCGCCACGCCGTCTTCCAGCTGGCGGATCTGGCGCACCTGGGCCCCCAGTTGCACGTGGTCGCGCACGCGCTGGTAGAAGGCGTCGGTGATGCGGTCCATGCCGCCTACCGGCTGGAACATGGTGGCCGAGAATTCCGGGAATTCGGTGTGCAGCAACGCGCCCCACAGTTCCGGGTGCAGCAGTTGGTCCAACCCCAGCGGGCTGCGCGCGGCGGGCAAGGCGCCAGGGTGCGCAGGTGATTCCAGGTGCCCGGAACGGATCGTGCCCTCAAAGGCCAGCTCCTGGGACAGGTCGCCATACACCTGCAAAAACGCCAGCAAGCGCGTGCGTTCTTCGCCGCTCAATACGTCGTCGAGCGCATCGCGTTGCACGGCCTTGGCCAACAACCCGGACAGATGCCCGCGCGCATCGTTGATCGCCTGGCCGACGCTGAACGCCGGCTGGCTCACATCTGGCCGTACCTGGGCGCCATGGCTGCTGTTGACCAGCACTTCCAGGGGCACACCGAGTTCACTGCAATAGTCGAGGATCGTGCGGTGCTGGCTGGGGATGCGGGCCGGGCCGGCATTGAAATACAGGCCCGGGTCGAAGGCCACGGTTTGCGAGCGGCCGTCCTTGTAGTCCACCCGGTCGCCGTGGCGCAGGGTCCAGGTGCGGCCGCCTACGCGGTCGCGGGCTTCCAGCACTTGCACGCTGAAGCCGGCGCGGGTCAGTTCGAGGGCGGTGACCAGCCCGGCGATCCCCGCGCCCAGCACCAGCACACGGGTGCCCTGCCCCAGGCCGTCCTTGAGTTTCAGCGGTTGCGGGCGCCGGTGTGACGACGGCCCCAGCCCCAATACTGCCAGCGCATCCTTGACGGCTTTTTCGCCGCCCACCGCAGCGATGCTGGACAGCGCTTCACGTCGTGTCAGTCCCATGTCGAATGCTCCTTAATCCGGCAGGCCCGGTGGGTTGATCAGCGACTTGTCGACGCGCTCCACGTCCAGGCCCCAGCGTTGCAGCACCTGCTCGTATTGGCCGCCGGCAATCGCGCCTTCCAGGGCGGTGTGGATCGGCTTGACCAGGCCATTGTCCTTGCGCGTGGTCACGGCGATATCCGCCTGCAACGGCCAGCCACCGTTGACGGTGCCGACGCGCTTGATGCCGCCGGTGATCGCGGCGGAATAGGCGTACACCGAGTTGGGCCCGAACAGCGCATCGCTGCGCCCCGACTGCACCGCTAACTGCGCTGCGGCCTGGTCATCGAAGTACTGCAACAAGGCGGGCTTGAGGCCGGCCTTTTCATTGGCCTCGTTCCAGGCCAGCAGGACTTTTTCCTGGTTGGTGCCGGAGCCGACGATGATTTTCAGCCCGGCGATGTCTGGCGCCTGTTTGATCTCGCTGATCTTGCTGGTGCTCTTGACGTAGAACCCGAGCACATCCTGGCGATAGGTGGCGAAGTCAAAACGCTTCTTGCGCGCCTCGGTCACGGTGACGTTACTGATCACCGCGTCGTACTTGCCCGAGCTGACGCCCAGGGGCCAATCCTCCCAACTGGTCTGCACCACGTTGAGTTGCAGGCCGAGGCTATCGGCGACAAGCTGCGCGGTGTCGGCTTCGCTGCCGATGGTGGTTTTGTCGTCGTTGGCCAGCAGCGCCAGGGGCGGCCCGGCCACGCCGGACACGGCCACGGTGAACTTGCCCGGTTGGGCGAACTTGAAGCCCGGCGGGATCTGCGCGATAGCCGCCTCGTTGCGCGGCACATGGATGCGCACGCGGTCAGGGCTGAGGTCGACCTGTTGCACGGCAAACGCCTGTTGCGCAGTGCTGATGGCAAGCGCCAACAGGCCGATACGAGCGGTAGAAATAAACATGGGCAGTCACTCCGTTAACTAAAGCACCTTGCCGAGGAAGGCCGCGGTGCGGGGATGTCGTGGTTGGCGGAAAATCTGTTCGGGCGGGCCCTCTTCGATCAGTTGGCCGTCGCAGAGGAACACCACGTGGTCGGCCACTTCGCGGGCAAAGCCGATTTCGTGGGTGACGATCACCAGGGTCACGCCCAGTTGGGTCAGGCCCTTGATCACGTCGAGCACTTCGCCCACCAGTTCCGGGTCGAGGGCCGAGGTGGGCTCATCGAACAGCAGCACTTTCGGGTCCAGTGCCAGGGCGCGGGCGATGGCGACGCGTTGCTGTTGCCCGCCGGAGAGCTGGCGCGGGTAGGCGTCCACTTTGTCCGCCAGCCCGACCTTGGCCAGCAGCTCACTCGCCTTGGCCTGGGCCTCGGCCTTGCTCCAGCGCTTGTGGGCCAGGGGCGCTTCGGCGACGTTTTCCCAAGCGGTAAGGTGGGGGAACAGGTTGAAGTTCTGGAACACGAAGCCGACGTCGATACGCCGCTTGAGGATCTCGCGTTCCTTGAGCTCAAACAGCAGGTCACCCTTGCGCCGATAGCCCACGTATTCACCGTCGATGGTGATGTGCCCGCTGTCGATTTTTTCCAGGTGGTTGATGGTGCGCAGCAAGGTTGATTTGCCCGAGCCGGACGGCCCGAGAATCACCGTGACCTCCCCCGGGGCGATAGTCAGGTCGATGTCCTTGAGCACCTGCTGGTTGCCAAAGCGCTTGCCCACGCCCTGGATCTGGATGCGCCCGGCGCGTGCTTCACCCATGGGTTTTCTCCTTGAGCCAGCCGCGTATGCGCTGCAACGGTGTGGGTGGCAGCACCCGTGCCGTGCCCCGGGCAAAATGACGCTCGACGTAGTACTGGGCGCTGGTCAGCACAGTGGTGATGATCAGGTACCACACGGTGGCCACGATCAGCAGCGGGATCACCGCCTGGGTGCGGTTGTAGATGACCTGCACGGTGTAGAACAGCTCCGGCAAGGCCAGCACGTAGACGATGGACGTACCCTTGACCAGGCCGATGATTTCATTGAACCCCGACGGCAAAATCGAGCGCAGCGCCTGGGGCAGGATGATCCGGAAGATCCGTCGCGAAGCCGGCAGGCCCAAGGCTGCCGCCGCTTCATGCTGGCCGGCGTCGACGCCGATCAGGCCGCCCCGGATGATCTCTGCGGCGTAGGCCGCCTGCATCAGGCTCAAGCCCAACACGGCCACGGTGAATTGGCTGAGCACGTCAACCGTCGACCACTCGGCGAACACCACACTGGTGAACGGCACGCCGACCACGATGTGGTCATACAGGTAGGCAAAGTTGTAGAGGATGATCAGCACCAGCAGCGCCGGCATCGAGCGGAAAAACCAGATGTACCCCCAGGCCAACGCCGCCAGCAACGGCGAGCCCGACAACCGCGCCAGGGCCAGCGCGGTGCCGAGAATAACGCTGAACACCGTACTCAGCAGAGTCAGCAGCAGGGTCTGGCCAAGGCCACGCAGCACCGACGGCGAGAAGAACCACTGGCCGAACACGCCCCACTCCCAGCGCGGGTTGGTGGCCAGGGAATGCACGATGGTCAACAGCACCAGCGCGGCGAAGATCGACCCGGCCCAGCGCCAGGGGTGCCGGGCGGGCACTACCTGGAGGGCTTTGATCGGTGTGGAGACGCGGGCCTGGCGAACCGCGCTGGACGAGTCAATCAGATCATAGGATTTAGCGACGATAGGCATGTGGTATTCCTCGGCCTTAGAAGGCGTAGGTCAAGCGGGTGTAGTAGTACCCGCCGGTAAAACCGTAGGGCGAATAGGTGCCGTAGCTGCTGACCATGGTGCTGCTGGGCACGCCTTGTTTCTTGGGGTAGACGTCGAACAGGTTCTTGGCGCCGATGGCCACGTTGAGGTCTTTGGTGAGGTTGTAGCCAAGGTCCAGGTCGGTGATCCATTTGGCGCTGTAGACCCGGTCGAGGCTGCGGTCGTCGGAGACGTTGACCTCTTTGTAGGAGCCATAACGGGTCAGGGCCAGGTTGAGGTTGAAGCGCTCGATGCTCCAGTCGCCGCCCAGGATCAGCTTGGTGCTCGGCTGCACGCCGGTGATCAGGTTGCGTGCCTGGCGGTCCATCAGGTCGTAGGAGGTGCCGAGGATCGTGGTGGATTCCTTGTAGTTGAGGATTTTGGTCTGGTTCCAGTTGAACGCCGCCGTCCACTTCAACGCGCCGTATTGGCCCAGGTCCTGGCTGTAGTTGCCGACCAGATCGAGACCTTTGGTGCGGGTGTCGGCACCATTGATGAAGTACTGCCCGCCGGAGGTGGAGGTAATGCCATTGCCTTGCAGCACCTGGGTGATTTCCGGGCCGAGCAAGGTGCCGGTCAGGGTGATGCGGTCACGCAGGTTGATCACGTAGGCGTCGGCGGTGAAGTTCAGGCGATCGGTGGGCGTGAGGGTGAAACCCAGGCTGAAGTTGGTCGAACGCTCGGGCTTGAGCTCCTGGGCGCCAAGGGCTTGGGCAGCGGCCGAGCCTACCGGCAACACGCCGTAGTTGATCGACTGGTACACCCCATTCACCACGCCATAGGTGGTGGAGCGCGCACTGAACAGGCTGTTGGCCAGGGATGGCGCACGGAAACCATTGCTCACGGTGGCGCGCACGGCGAACTGCGGAGTGAAGTCGTACCGGGTGGTCAGCTTGCCGCTGCGGGTGGCACCCACGCCCTGGTTGTAATGCTCGTAGCGAAACGCGGTGCCGACGTACCAGTCGGGCACCGGGTTGAAGCCGACGTCGACGTAGCTGGCCAGGCTGTTGCGCGACGCGCTGCTTTCTTCGTCCGGCGAAATGCCGTTGGTGACCTGGGCCCCGGACGACGCGCAGTTGCCCGGCGCCACGCAGTAGCCGCCGTTGGCGTAGGACTCATAGTCACCGGCCTGCACCTCATAGGTGTCGCGCCGATGCTCGAAGCCGTAGCTCAGGTCCAGCGGCTTTTGCAGGCCGATGTCGAAGCCGCGCTTGAAGTCGAGGTTAGTGGTCAGCTCGGTGGAAATCCACGTGCCGGAGGTGAAGTGATTCGGCGTGGCCTCGCCCAGGGACGGGTTCTGGTTATGGGTGGTGCCCTGCTCCGCCTCGTTGCGCCCGTAGGTGGTGGACAAGTCCCAGTCCCACTCGCCAAGCGTACCTTTGCCGCCAAACGCGGCCTGGAAATCGTCCTCGTCGATAAACCAGGTCGGCGTGTAGCCGCCGGGGTAACCATTGGGGCCGGTGGTGATGGTATTGGTGATGGTCGGCAGGCGGAAATTCTGGCCCTGCTCGGCCTTGCGTCGCGAATAGGTGGTGAAGGAATACAGGCTGAAACTGTCGTCAATCGGCAACTCGGCGTTGTAGCCCAGGGTCAGCAGGTTGGTCTTGGGTGTGCCGTAGCCGCCATAGGTGGAACGACCGGCCTGCTCATAGGCCTGGGCGTAGGTGTAGCCGTTGGCGCTGGCCTTGTTGTCATCGTTCTGGCTGCGCGCATCCAGCGCCAGTTGCACGATGCCGCCGTTGCCAATTTCGAAGCCTTTGTTGAGGCTTTGCTGCACGGTCTGTTTCTTGCCGTCATAGCCGATGCCGGCGTTGGTCACCGAGGTGCCGCTGGTGTCGGCCTTGAGGATCACGTTGATCACCCCGGCGATGGCATCGGAGCCATATTGGGCGGCGGCGCCATCACGCAGGACTTCGACATGGTCGATGGCGCTGATGGGGATCAGATCCAGGTCGGCCGGCGCGGCGCCGGTGTTGATGCCGTTGATGTTCAACGTGGCGGCAGTGTGGCGACGCTTGCCATTGACCAGCACCAGCACTTCAGCGGCGCTCATGCCCCGCAGGTTGGGGGCGCGGGCGATACCACTGGCGTCCCAACCGGTTTTTTCCGGCAGGGTCAGCGACGGGATCACTGCGCTCAGGGCTTCCATCAAACCGGGTTTGCCGGTGCTTTGCAGTTGCTTGGCGCTGACCACATCGATCGGCACCGGGCTGCTGGTAACGGTGCGCTGCTCGGCGCCACGGTTGCCGGTGACCACCACAGTGGACAGGGTGCTGTCGTCCTGGGCCTGGGCGGTATTGGCGAAGATTGCCAGCGCCAGGATGGCGGTCGGTTGTAAGACTTGCTTCATAGCCACTCCAAACTATTCCAAATCGCGAAGTC